>NZ_JBBOYO010000001.1:0-3695000 GCF_038008145.1 Bacillus sp. FSL R9-9530 | reverse complement strand
GTGCCTGTACCGCAAACCGACACAGGTAGGCGAGGAGAGAATCCTAAGGTGTGCGAGAGAACTCTGGTTAAGGAACTCGGCAAAATGACCCCGTAACTTCGGGAGAAGGGGTGCTTTCTTAACGGAAAGCCGCAGTGAATAGGCCCAAGCGACTGTTTAGCAAAAACACAGGTCTCTGCGAAGCCGTAAGGCGAAGTATAGGGGCTGACACCTGCCCGGTGCTGGAAGGTTAAGGAGAGGGGTTAGCGTAAGCGAAGCTCTGAACTGAAGCCCCAGTAAACGGCGGCCGTAACTATAACGGTCCTAAGGTAGCGAAATTCCTTGTCGGGTAAGTTCCGACCCGCACGAAAGGTGTAACGATTTGGGCACTGTCTCAACCAGAGACTCGGTGAAATTATAGTACCTGTGAAGATGCAGGTTACCCGCGACAGGACGGAAAGACCCCGTGGAGCTTTACTGTAGCCTGATATTGAATTTTGGTACAGTTTGTACAGGATAGGCGGGAGCCATTGAAACCGGAGCGCTAGCTTCGGTGGAGGCGCTGGTGGGATACCGCCCTGACTGTATTGAAATTCTAACCTACGGGTCTCATCGACCCGGGAGACAGTGTCAGGTGGGCAGTTTGACTGGGGCGGTCGCCTCCTAAAGTGTAACGGAGGCGCCCAAAGGTTCCCTCAGAATGGTTGGAAATCATTCGTAGAGTGCAAAGGCATAAGGGAGCTTGACTGCGAGACCTACAAGTCGAGCAGGGACGAAAGTCGGGCTTAGTGATCCGGTGGTTCCGCATGGAAGGGCCATCGCTCAACGGATAAAAGCTACCCCGGGGATAACAGGCTTATCTCCCCCAAGAGTCCACATCGACGGGGAGGTTTGGCACCTCGATGTCGGCTCATCGCATCCTGGGGCTGTAGTCGGTCCCAAGGGTTGGGCTGTTCGCCCATTAAAGCGGTACGCGAGCTGGGTTCAGAACGTCGTGAGACAGTTCGGTCCCTATCCGTCGTGGGCGCAGGAAATTTGAGAGGAGCTGTCCTTAGTACGAGAGGACCGGGATGGACGCACCGCTGGTGTACCAGTTGTTCTGCCAAGGGCATAGCTGGGTAGCTATGTGCGGAAGGGATAAGTGCTGAAAGCATCTAAGCATGAAGCCCCCCTCAAGATGAGATTTCCCATAGCGTAAGCTAGTAAGATCCCTGAAAGATGATCAGGTTGATAGGTTCGAGGTGGAAGCATGGTGACATGTGGAGCTGACGAATACTAATAGATCGAGGACTTAACCATATAATATGAAGCTAATGTTATCTAGTTTTGAGAGAATATAAAAAACTTATTGACTTTAAATGTCGAATGAGTTATGATAATTCTTGTCTTAAATGAATATAGTCTGGTAATGATGGCAGAGAGGTCACACCCGTTCCCATACCGAACACGGAAGTTAAGCTCTCTAGCGCCGATGGTAGTTGGGACCTTGTCCCTGTGAGAGTAGGACGTTGCCAGGCTATTTATATCATCGCGGGGTGGAGCAGTACGGTAGCTCGTCGGGCTCATAACCCGAAGGTCGCAGGTTCAAATCCTGTCCCCGCAACCAAATGGTCCCGTGGTGTAGTGGTTAACATGCCTGCCTGTCACGCAGGAGATCGCCGGTTCGACCCCGGTCGGGACCGCCATCTTATATAAAGAAAAGAACGAAACAAGTTGTTTCGTATTTTTTTATTTGTTTTAACAAAAAACTAATAAAGACAGTCAAACTATCCTTAGGAAAACTCCTAAGGACTTTTTTATATATTTAAAACCTGTATAATAAAGAGCAGAGAACATTGTGAGTAAAGTAGGTGAAGTCTGTGAGTAAATATGAAATAACAACAAAATCTTCCGAAGAAACCCAGCGATTATCAGAAAAATTAGGGAGACTTGTAAAAGAAAAAGATGTAATTATTTTAGAAGGTGATCTTGGAGCTGGCAAAACGACTTTTACGAAAGGACTAGCAAAAGGTCTTGGAGTGAAAAGAGTCGTAAATAGTCCTACCTTCAATATTATTAAAGAATATAAAGGAAGATTACCGCTATATCATATGGATGTGTATCGTTTAGCGGAAAGTGAAGAAGATTTAGGATTTGATGAGTATTTCTATGGTGAAGGGATCACAGTAGTAGAATGGGCTCATTTAATAGAAGCATATTTACCGAATGAGAAGTTGCAAATTAGTTTATTCCATGCTGGAGATGATACAAGAAAAATTGTACTTGAGCCAATTGGAGATCGCTATATTAGATTATGTGAGGAGCTATTACAAGATGAAAGTACTAGCAATTGATACTTCAAATTACGTAATGGGTGTATCCCTTATTGAGGAAGGGAACGTGATTGGGGAAATCATTACAAATTTAACAAAAAACCATTCTGTACGTCTTATGCCAGCTGTAGAGAAACTGTTAAAAGAATGTGGTGTAAAACCGAAAGAATTGACTAAAATTGTTGTAGCAGCTGGACCGGGATCATATACAGGTGTTCGTATAGGTGTGACAGCGGCAAAAACATTAGCTTGGTCACTTCAAATACCAATTGTAGGTGTATCAAGTTTGGAAGTGGTGGCTGCAAATGGTACTAATTTTAATGGACTAATTTGTCCTTTATTTGATGGCCGACGTGGTCAAATTTACACGGGGTTATATACATATGAAGGAGAGCGTATAACTTCAATAGAAGAAGACCGAATTATTCTTATTGTTGACTGGTTGCAAATGTTAAAAGATAAAGAACAGCCTGTTTTATTTATTGGTAACGATGTTAAATTGCATAAAGAAACAATTGTAGAATATTTAGGTGATCAAGCTGTATTTGCTCCGTTCACTAAGAATAACCCGAGACCAAGTGAATTAGCATGTTTAGGATTACAAAAAGAAGAACAAGACGTGCATACGTTTGTTCCTAGCTATCTTCGTTTAGCTGAAGCTGAAACAAAATGGTTAGAAAGTCAAAAACAATAGGGGCCTACAGAAGATGGATATGATATTTAGAAAGATGGCACTCGATGATATTGCTCAAATTGTAGCTATTGAAGAAGCATCTTTTTCAACCCCTTGGACTGCAGATGCCTTTCACCGTGAATTAGAGGTGAATGAACATGCACATTATGTCGTGCTAGAAAAAGATGGTCTCGTAATTGGATATTGTGGATTGTGGATAATTATTGATGAATCACATGTAACAAATATAGCTATCCTGCCGGAATACAGAGGTCAAAAGCTAGGGGATGCCTTATTGAAAGAAGTCATTTCCGAAGCGAAAGGGTTAGGAGTAAAAACAATGACACTTGAAGTACGCATGTCAAATGAAGTAGCAAAGCAGTTATACAGAAAATACGGATTTCAAAATGGTGGGATTCGTAAACGATACTATGCAGACAATCAGGAAGATGGTCTTGTAATGTGGGTGAATATATAATGGAAAAAAATATAATTATACTTGGTATTGAAACAAGCTGTGATGAAACAGCTGTAGCAGTTGTTAAAAATGGAACGGAAATCATTGCGAATGTCGTTGCATCGCAAATTGAAAGTCATAAGCGTTTTGGCGGAGTAGTACCAGAGATTGCATCCCGTCATCATGTAGAAGAAATCACAGTTGTGTTAGAAGAAGCTTTAAAAGAAGCGAATATCACTTTTGAGGATATTGATGCAATTGCTGTAACAGAAGGCCCAGGTTTAGTCGGAGCACTTTTAATAGGTGTAAATGCAGCGAAAGCTGTGGCTTTTGCTCATGATATCCCTCTAGTTGGTGTTCATCATATTGCTGGTCATATTTATGCGAATCATTTAGTAAAAGAAGTACAATTCCCGTTACTATCGCTTGTTGTATCCGGTGGACATACGGAGCTTGTTTATATGAAAGAACATGGTTCATTTGAAGTGATTGGTGAAACGCGAGATGATGCGGCAGGAGAAGCTTACGATAAAGTAGCTCGTACATTATCAATGCCTTATCCAGGTGGTCCTCATATTGATCGCCTTGCGCATGAAGGAAAACCAACAATTGATTTGCCTCGTGCGTGGCTAGAACCTGATTCGTATGATTTCAGCTTTAGTGGATTGAAATCAGCAGTTATCAACACTGTGCATAACGCAAAACAGCGCGGTATAGAAATTGCACCAGAAGATTTAGCAGCAAGTTTCCAAGAAAGTGTAATAGATGTACTTGTAACGAAAGCGTCTCGTGCAGCAGATGCTTATAATGTAAAACAAGTGCTTCTTGCTGGTGGAGTAGCTGCTAATAAAGGGCTTCGTGCACGTTTAGCAGCAGAATTTGCACAAAAAGAAAATATAGAGCTAATTATTCCTCCTCTATCTTTATGCACAGATAATGCAGCGATGATTGCAGCTGCAGGTACAATTGCATACGAACAAGGAAAACGCGCTACATTAGCTTTGAATGCAAATCCAGGATTAGATATTGAAGCATAGTTATACACAAAATTAACCACAGCCTGTGGATAAAACCCGTATTATCTGTTGATAATATGGGTTTTTTTGTGTACATAAAATGTGTATAACTTTTTATCTAGTTGTGGATAATGTGGAAAAGTTATTTGGAAGTTTATATTATAAAGGTGGATATGTGCATAACCTTGTGGATAACATAGAGGAAGTCTGACCTTTGAAGAAATTCTTTTTTGGGAAATAAAAAACAAGGAGATGCCAAAAAAAATTTTGAAACATCCTCCACTTATTATATAAGGTGCTACTATTGTCAATCCTTGTCGAATCGGTTATATAATTTTATTTACTATGGTATTGATTCCAAAAAAGAAAATAAAAAGGAGGTCATCTCGTCAAAAAGCCCGACTTATGAGACATCCTCCTCTTTTAAATTCTCTTATATATGCAGTTCTTCCCATTCTGCCATACAAGCTTCAAGCTGTTCTTGCAGTGTTTGCTTTTTAGTTGTAATTTCACTAGCCTTTTCATAATCTGCATATATTTCTGGTAAGCAAAGCTGATCTTCTAACGTAGCAATTTCTTCTTCTAAGCCTACGATATTTTGTTCCAGTTCTTCAATTTTTCGAGTACGTTGACGCTCTAGCTGTTTACGTTCTTTTTCTTCGAGATAATTTAATTTTTCTTGTGCTACCACTTTTTGAACAGGTACTTCATCTTCTTGCTCTAGTTCCGCACGTTCAATCATTTCATTTTTCTTTTCAACGTAATAATCGTAATCACCTAAATATTCTTGTGCACCTTCTGTTGATAACTCAACAACGGTTGTCGTTACGCGATTAATAAAATAGCGGTCATGAGAGACGAATAGAAGAGTACCTGGGTAATCAATTAAAGCATTCTCCAAAATCTCTTTACTATTTAAATCAAGATGGTTTGTTGGCTCATCGAGAATTAATAAATTGGATTTTTGCATCATAAGTTTTGCAAGAGCTAGTCGAGCCTTTTGTCCACCACTAAGAGAAGATACTGGTTTGAGTACATCATCCCCTGTGAATAAAAAGTTGCCTAGTATAGTGCGAATTTCTTTTTCAGGTTGCAGGGGATATTCATCCCATAATTCATTTAAAACTCGCTTCGAAGATGTTAAGTTGGCTTGTTCTTGATCATAATAACCAACAGATACACTTGAGCCGAAAGCAACGTTTCCATGTAATAGCTGTAACTTATTCACAATGGATTTTAATAATGTAGATTTTCCAATTCCGTTTGGCCCAACTAAGGCAACACTGTCACCGCGAGTTAAGCGCATATTTACATGTTCAATAATCGGTTCCTGATAATAGCCAATAGTTGCATCTTTCACTTGTAAAACATCATTTCCACTTTGTTTTTCAATATCGAAGTGGAAGGAAGCTGATTTAGAATCGCCTAATGGTCTAGTTAATACTTCCATTCTGTCTAATTGTTTACGGCGACTTTGAGCGCGTTTTGTCGTAGATGCACGAGCTATATTTTTTTGTACAAAGTCTTCCAGTTTAGAAATTTCATCTTGTTGTTTTTCATAACGCTTCATTTCTTGCTCGTATAGAGCTGATTTTGAGTCTAAATATTTACTGTAGTTACCAACAAATCGTCGGCTTTCCTTATTAGAAATTTCGTATACTTGTGTAACAAGTTTATCTAAGAAATAACGGTCATGGGAAACGATTAAAATCGCGCCAGGATAGCCTTGTAAATATTGTTCAAGCCATGTTAGTGTCTCAATATCCAAATGGTTTGTAGGTTCGTCTAAAATAAGTAAGTCTGGTCTAGTTAATAATAATTTCCCGAGAGCTAATCGAGTCTTTTGTCCACCACTTAATGTGGAAATTTTCGTCTGATGCGTTTCAACTGGGAAGCCAAGACCGCTTAAAATTGAGCGTATATCCGCTTCGTACTGATAGCCGCCTTGATCTTTATAATCTAATTGTAATTGGTCATAATCAGCTAATAATTTCTCATATATAGCCGCATTTGAAAAGTTTTCTTCTTTTCCCATCTCTTGCTCTAGCCTTCGAAGTTTTGTCTCCATCTGCTGCAAGTGTGTAAAGACGGTTAACATTTCATCCCAAATTGTTAAAGACGTTTCTAATCCGGTATTTTGAGCTAAATACCCCATTGAGACATCTTTCGGTTTTATAATTTCACCACCATCATGAGATAACTCGCCAGCTATTATTTTTAATAATGTAGATTTTCCAGCTCCATTTCGTCCGACTAATGCGATACGATCTTTTGTTTGTACTTCCAATTTTATGTTTGCAAGAATCGTTTCTGCACCGTATAATTTCGAAAGCCCATTCACTTGTAATAATATCAATGTTTTCACCTCAAATAATTTCTTAACTTTGCCATGTTTATATTTCTCAATCATACTAAAAATAGTGTATAGTTTAAAATAAAGAGAGAATACTTCTTCTCTTTATTATACAAGGAAATTCATGAGTACTAAACTTCTGTATTTGATTCAAGTATAAGAATAAAGATAGGAAGAGAGGAGAGGTTATATGGATCAGCAAAAAATTCCACAGGCCACTGCCAAACGATTGCCTCTATACTATCGATTTATCCAAAACTTATCTCTTTCTGGTAAGCAACGTGTTTCATCAGCCGAATTGAGTGAAGCGGTAAAGGTTGATTCCGCAACTATTCGAAGAGATTTTTCATATTTTGGAGCGTTAGGGAAAAAAGGATATGGATATAACGTAAATTATTTATTATCATTTTTCCGTGAAACACTCGACCAAGATGATATAACACGCGTGGCACTTATTGGAGTAGGTAATTTAGGGACCGCTTTCTTACATTATAATTTCACGAAAAACAATAATACAAAAATTGAAATGGCGTTTGATGTTAGTGAAGAGAAAGTTGGGACAGAAATCGGAGGCATTCCTGTATATCATTTGGATGAACTAGAAGAACGTTTATCAACTGATATACAAGTGGCAATATTAACGGTACCCGCTACAGTAGCGCAATCTGTGGCAGATAGATTGGCAGAAACGAACGTGCATGGTATTTTAAATTTCACACCAGCACGCTTAAATGTGTCAGAGAATATAAGGATTCATCACATTGATTTAGCTGTAGAGTTACAAACTCTTGTTTATTTTTTGAAGAATTATCCACAATAAAACGCAGAGGAGATGACCTCTGCGTTTTATTATTGTTTTTTCTTTGTGAATTTAACTAAGATAAGGCGAAGTGCCAAATTAAAATCAATTGTTGCCATAACTGCAAATAGTATTGTCCACATATTCCAGATTGTATCTGTTACGTTCGTAATGGCGAAGCGTGTAAAGATACATCCAAGAAGAAAGTACAATGCAGCCATGAACAATGGTGAGTTTCTCATACTAAAAATCCTCCGATAAAGCCTTGCATTTTTTCAGCTTCTTTAATCATTTCTTGAATTTGCTCATTGCTCATAAAAATTTGTCCAATAGCGACTAATGTATTCATTGCCACATGGGCTGCTATAGGAACGATAATGCGTTTCGTTTGTACATATAAAAAGGCGAATACGAGCCCCATAGAAGTGTATACCAATAAGTGAGTAAAATCAAAATGAATCGCCGCGAATACAAGTGAACTAATGATAGCAGCAACAAAGAAATTAAATCTCTTATAAAGTGTGCCAAATAAAATTTTTCTAAATACGATTTCCTCTAAGATAGGTCCGATTATAGATACAACAATGAGGAACCAAGGTGTCGTTCTTGCAATTTCCATCAGCTTCATTGTATTTTCCGAACCTTGTTTAATTCCTAGTAGACGCATTTCGATCATACCGGCAATTATTTGGGAAGAGAAAGCTAAGAGAATACCGATTATAATCCAACCAACTGTAGCTGGGATCGTAACACGCATTTTATCTAAATGCCTGTCACGAATATCTATTCTAAGTAACCAAAGCACGATACATAATGCAACAAAGAAGCTAATGATTGCCCAATGTCCCGTTATGATTTGACCTTTTTCCTCCATGGTAAATCCTCTATTATCATAGAGCCCTGTTTTTAGGAGTAGTGGTAAGCCAACAATTCCAGATAACTGCATTAAAATGTATGTAACGATAATCCACCAATATTGTTTCTTCAAATGGTTTAACCATCCTTTCTAACTCTAGTGTATGAGATAAGGTAGGATAACATGTAAATATGCTACCTACGATATAAACTTTCATTTGAATTATATTTTTTTTGTAAATAAGTATTTGAAAATAAAATAGGAGACAGGAAAAAGTTGTACGTTTAGCGAAAACAACTTAGGGTGTCTTTCATATTGTAACATACAAGAAGTGGGAACAACGATTCATATAGTAAAGGCAGTAGAAGAAGTAATGATATATAGGAAAGTGCATAAAGTAATTTGCGAAAAAATTATGATTTTTTTACTTGCAAAAGAAATTGAGATTATTTATTATTAGAAGTGTGTTAGCACTCGTGTGACTTGAGTGCTAATAAATAAAAATTACATAACAAAATGAGGAGGTTATTGTTCATGCTAAAGCCATTAGGTGATCGCGTTGTAATTGAACTTGTTCAAGCAGAAGAAAAAACAGCAAGTGGTATTGTATTACCAGAAACTGCAAAAGAAAAACCACAAGAGGGTAAAGTTATTGCAGTAGGTACAGGCCGAGTGCTTGAAAACGGTGAGCGTGTTGCTTTAGAGGTAGCAGCAGGTGATCTTATCATCTTCTCAAAATATGCAGGTACTGAAGTGAAATACGAAGGTACAGACTACTTGATTTTACGTGAAAGTGACATTTTAGCAATTATCGGTTAATTATATACATTTTAAAAATCCAAGGGGGTCAATTATTATGGCAAAAGATATTAAATTTAGTGAAGAAGCACGTCGTTCGATGCTTCGCGGTGTCGACACTCTTGCAAACGCAGTAAAAGTAACGCTTGGACCAAAAGGTCGTAACGTTGTACTTGAGAAAAAATTCGGTTCACCACTTATTACAAATGACGGTGTAACAATCGCAAAAGAAATCGAATTAGAAGATGCATTCGAAAACATGGGTGCGAAATTAGTAGCAGAAGTTGCTAGCAAAACAAACGATGTAGCTGGTGACGGAACGACAACTGCAACTGTATTAGCGCAAGCTATGATTCGTGAAGGTCTTAAAAACGTAACAGCTGGTGCAAACCCAATGGGTCTTCGTAAAGGTATCGAAAAAGCTGTTACTGCTGCAATTGAAGAATTAAAAGCGATTTCTAAACCAATCGAAGGTAAATCTTCTATCGCACAAGTAGCTGCTATTTCTTCGGCTGACGAAGAAGTAGGTCAATTAATCGCTGAAGCAATGGAGCGCGTTGGTAACGACGGCGTTATTACTTTAGAAGAATCTAAAGGATTCACAACAGAATTAGACGTAGTAGAAGGTATGCAATTTGATCGTGGATATGCATCTCCTTACATGATTACTGATTCTGACAAAATGGAAGCAGTTCTTGATAACCCATACATTTTAATTACTGACAAAAAGATTTCTAACATCCAAGAAATCTTACCAGTATTAGAGCAAGTGGTACAACAAGGTAAACCACTTCTTATCATTGCTGAAGATGTAGAAGGCGAAGCGTTAGCTACATTAGTAGTGAACAAACTTCGTGGTACATTCAATGTAGTTGCTGTTAAAGCTCCTGGATTTGGTGACCGTCGTAAAGCAATGCTAGAAGATATCGCAATCTTAACTGGTGGCGAAGTAATCACTGAAGAATTAGGACGTGACTTAAAATCTGCTACAGTTGAATCTTTAGGACGTGCTGGTAAAATTGTTGTAACGAAAGAAAACACAACTGTAGTTGAAGGTATTGGAAATTCACAACAAATCGAAGCTCGCATCGGTCAAATCCGCGCGCAATTAGAAGAAACTACTTCTGAATTCGATCGTGAAAAATTACAAGAGCGTCTTGCTAAACTTGCGGGCGGTGTAGCAGTAATTAAAGTAGGTGCAGCAACTGAAACTGAGTTAAAAGAGCGCAAACTTCGCATTGAAGATGCACTTAACTCAACTCGTGCAGCAGTAGAAGAAGGTATCGTTGCAGGTGGTGGTACTTCACTTATGAACGTATACACAAAAGTAGCTTCTATCGTAGCTGAAGGCGACGAAGCAACAGGTATCAACATCGTACTTCGTGCACTAGAAGAGCCAGTTCGTCAAATCGCAATCAACGCTGGTCTAGAAGGATCTGTAGTTGTAGAGCGTCTAAAAGGCGAAAAAGTAGGCGTTGGTTTCAACGCAGCTACTGGCGAATGGGTTAACATGCTTGAGTCTGGTATCGTAGATCCAGCTAAAGTAACTCGTTCTGCACTTCAAAACGCAGCATCTGTTGCAGCTATGTTCTTAACAACTGAAGCTGTAGTTGCTGACAAGCCAGAACCAAATGCACCAGCAATGCCTGACATGGGCGGCATGGGCATGGGTGGTATGGGCGGAATGATGTAATTCCGTTCTCCCGAAAAACATCCACTTCTATATAGAAGTGGATGTTTTTTTATGTTTTTGAGCGCAGGAAAATAATTTCTGTAGAATTTTGTCGCTTTCTCTCTTGACCATATCGATACTTCATTGTTAGAATCTAGGAAGATAATATAAAACAATCCTTCATATATCCTCGATGATATGGTTTGAGAGTCTCTACCGGGTTACCGTAAACAACCTGACTATGAAGGCAGTGCGTCTTATATTTATAAAGAGCGGAAGACTATCTTTCTTTATAAAGCCAGACCCCTGCCTTTTCTTTGTCATGAGACTAGAGGCGGAGGACTGGCTTTTTTTATTATATTAGTAATGCTTTTCGCCAAATTGGTGAAAATATTTATATACGAGAACTAACGTTGGGGTGATTATTTTGAAGAAGCAGCATGATACAATTATCGTTTTAGATTTTGGGAGTCAGTACAATCAGTTAATAGCACGTCGAATTCGTGAGTTCGGTGTATACAGTGAACTTCATCCACATACAATTACTGCAGAAGAAATTAAAGCAATGAATCCAAAAGGGATTATCTTCTCTGGTGGACCAAATAGTGTATACGGTGAAGGCGCATTACATTGTGATGAGAAAATCTTTGAACTAGGATTACCGATCTTCGGTATTTGTTACGGTATGCAGCTTATGACACAACACTTCGGTGGTAAAGTAGAACGTGCAAACCACCGTGAGTATGGAAAAGCTGTTCTTAAAGTAGAGAACGAATCAAAATTATATGCGAACCTTCCAGAAGAGCAAGTTGTATGGATGAGCCATGGTGACTTAGTAACTGGTTTACCTGAAGGATTCGTAGTAGATGCAACAAGTGAGTCTTGTCCAATTGCTGGTATGAGCAATGAAGGGGAAAACTTATACGGTGTACAATTCCACCCAGAAGTACGTCACTCTGAGCACGGAAACGATTTAATTAAAAACTTCGTATTCGGCGTATGTGGTTGTTCTGAAGGATGGAACATGGAGAACTTTATCGAAGTAGAATTAGAGAAGATCCGTGAAACTGTTGGAGACAAAAAAGTATTATGCGCACTTAGTGGCGGTGTAGACTCTTCTGTTGTAGCAGTATTAATTCATAAAGCGATTGGTGACCAATTAACATGTATTTTCGTGGACCACGGTTTACTTCGTAAAGATGAAGCAGAAGGTGTTATGAAAACATTTAGCGAAGGCTTCCATATGAACGTTATTAAAGTGGATGCACAAGAGCGCTTCATGAACAAGTTAAAAGGTGTAGAAGATCCAGAGCAAAAACGTAAAATCATCGGTAATGAATTCATTTACGTATTTGATGATGAAGCTTCTAAATTACAAGGAATGGACTTCCTAGCGCAAGGTACACTTTACACGGACATCGTTGAAAGTGGTACAGCAACTGCACAAACAATTAAATCTCACCATAACGTTGGTGGACTTCCAGAAGACATGCAGTTCAAATTAATTGAGCCTTTAAATACTTTATTTAAAGACGAAGTACGTGTATTAGGATCAGAACTAGGAATTCCTGATGAAATCGTATGGCGTCAACCGTTCCCAGGTCCAGGACTTGGTATTCGTGTATTAGGTGAAATTACAGAAGAGAAATTAGAAATCGTTCGTGAATCTGATGCAATTTTACGTGAAGAAATTATAAAAGCAGGATTAGACCGCGAAGTTTGGCAATACTTCACTGCGCTTCCTGGTATGCGTAGCGTAGGTGTTATGGGTGACGAGCGTACTTACGATTACACAGTAGGTATCCGTGCAGTAACATCTATCGATGGTATGACAGCTGACTGGGCACGTATCCCTTGGGACGTATTAGAGAAAATCTCTGTACGTATCGTAAACGAAGTAAAACACGTTAACCGTATCGTGTATGATATAACGAGTAAGCCACCAGCAACTATTGAGTGGGAATAGTATTGTAATAAAAAAGATCCATCTATCGTTCATGTATAGATGGATCTTTTTGTTTTTACCCTTAATACGAACGAAAATATAAAAATTTATAAAAATGTTCGTTTTTAAATTGACAAAACCACCTCCTCGAGTTAATATGAGTATGTAATTCAAACGAAAAGTGAATATTATGCCGTCGTATAATATCGGGGATATGGCCCGAAAGTTTCTACCTAGCTACCGTAAATGGCTTGACTACGAGGCGTTTTGATAAAGATGAGGGGAAACTTGTCTTTATTCATAGAACGCTTCCATGTATATGCAATGGAAGCCTTTTTTATTTTTATAAATAAAAGAGGGCTAGGGTGAAATACGGCGAGTAATCATATAACGGGGGAAACGTAAGATGAAACGCTATTTTCAGTTTGATGAACTCGGCACAAATTATAAAACAGAGTTCATAGCAGGTTTAACGACATTTCTATCTATGGCTTACGTACTATTTGTCAATCCTGCTACGCTGTCACTTGGAAATGTTAAAGGATTACCGGCAGGTACAGGAATGGATCCAGGTGCAGTATTCGTTGCTACAGCATTAGCAGCGGCGATTGGTTCGTTAATCATGGGGATATTTGCGAAGTATCCGATTGCTTTAGCGCCAGGTATGGGAATAAACGCGTTCTTTGCTTATACAGCGGTGTTAACGATGGGAATTCCGTGGCAAACGGCAATTGCTGGAACATTAATGTCAGGTATTATCTTTATTATTCTTACTGCTTCAGGTATTCGGGAAAAAATCATTAATGCAATTCCAGTAGAGTTAAAGTTTGCAGTAGCGGCGGGTATCGGATTATTCATTGCCTTCCTTGGATTCCAAAATGCCGGAATTATCGTAAAGAATGATGCTGTCCTTGTTGGATTGGGGGATTTAACGAAGGGCACAACGTTATTAGCAATTTTCGGAGTTGTTATTACAATCATCTTCATGATTAAGAAAATAAATGGTGCTGTTTTCTACGGCATGATTCTTACGGCAATTTTAGGAGTAGCAACAGGATTAATTGATACTCCGAAAGCTGTGGTGGGAGCAATACCGAGTCTAGAACCGACGTTCGGTATGGCGTTAACTCACTTTGGAGACATTTTTACTGTTCAAATGGCGATTGTTATTATAACGTTCTTCTTTATCGATTTCTTTGATACAGCGGGTACGCTTGTAGCCGTTGCAAATCAAGCGGGATTAATGAAGAACAATAAATTACCACGTGCAGGAAAAGCATTATTTGCAGATGCGATTGCAACTGTAATTGGTGCAATTCTAGGTACATCAACAACAACGTCTTATATTGAATCTTCTGCAGGGGTAGCAGCGGGTGGACGTTCTGGATTTACAGCAGTTGTAACAGCAGGGTTCTTCTTGCTAGCGCTATTCTTCTCACCACTATTAAGTGTTGTGACACCAGCTGTAACAGCGCCAGCATTAATTATTGTAGGGATCTTGATGGTTTCATCTTTAGGCGAAATTGATTGGAAGAAATTCGAGATTGCAGTACCAGCATTCTTTACTATCATTTCAATGCCACTTACGTATAGTATCGCAACAGGAATTGCAATCGGGTTTATCTTCTATCCAATTACAATGGTTGTGAGTGGTCGTCGTAAAGAGATTCATCCAATTATGTATGTTATGGGAGTTTTATTCGTACTATATTTCATCTACGTTCGTAAATAAAAGGGGTTTTTTGAAAGGTCTAGACTTGAGGGGAGTCTAGACCTTTTTTGCGTCTTCAGAAAATCTTAAGGATTTCCGAGCGTTTTTCTTCAGAAGTTTTCTTATAATAGAAGTTAGGGATTAAAAAAGTGATGGGGGAGATAGTATGGCTGGGGAAACAATACTTGTCGTAGATGATGAAAAAGAAATTAGGAACCTTATTACAATTTATTTAAAGAACGAAGGATATAAAGTACTGCAAGCAGGGGATGGAGAAGAAGGGTTACGTATATTAGAAGAAAATGAAGTGCACTTAGTCGTATTAGATATTATGATGCCGAAAGTAGATGGTATTCATATGTGTATGAAAGTAAGGGAAGCGAAGGAAATGCCGATTATTATGCTTTCGGCAAAAACGCAAGATATGGATAAAATTTTAGGATTAACAACAGGTGCAGATGATTATGTAGCAAAACCGTTTAATCCGTTAGAGTTAATCGCAAGAATTAAATCGCAGCTACGTCGTTATATGAAAATGAATGGCTTTGCTATTCAAAATGAGGACGAGTTAGAAATTGGAGAGATGAAAATAAACATCTCCACTCATACAGTCATTGTGGATGGAGAAGAAGTGAAACTGACCCCGAGGGAATTTTCAATTTTAGAATTACTAGTCCGTAATCCGGGGATGGTCTTTAGTGCGGAACAAATTTATGAAAAGGTTTGGAACGAAAGATCTTTCCAGTCGGATAACACGGTAATGGTTCATATTCGGAAAGTGCGTGAAAAGATTGAGGAGAATCCAAGGAAGCCAATATATATAAAAACAGTATGGGGAGTGGGGTATAAGATTGAAAAAGATATTTAATCCATTTACTTATGTTAGGAAAATTCGAGAATTAATTGGAAAGATAGTGAAGAGTGTGAAACGGAGTATACGAATTCAACTTATTACTGCGTTTACTGCTTGTGCGTTGTTAGGGATTTTGTCAGCGAAGGCAGCAGCACCGTTTTTTGAGAATGCGAATCGAGAGGCGACGATCGATTATCGGGTTGGTATGGAACAAATTAATCAACAAGCTCAAAGCGTGGCAAATAGTTCAGTTCATGAAAATAAATTAGAAGCTATATCAACTATGATTGAAATAGAGAATCAAAATTTAGAACAAAACTCTAGAGCTTTAAAAGTGTTGGTCACTGACGAGAGCGGTAAAGTTTTATATAAAACGAAGCAGGCGCAAGAAGAGCAAATTGATTTGCATAATACAATTCGTAATGCATCGTCGTTTGCGATTAATTATATGAATGGTAGAAAAGAATTTGAAAGTACGAGAAAAGAATTTATAGCTTTTGCACCTATTACAATAGAAGATAAGAATTTATACATGTTTGTTAGTGGGATTCCAGAAGGTGAAGTAATATATGATACGCAAGAAGGACCGTTTCCGTTTTTCATAGGTGTACTTGTATTTATTTTCTCTTTCTTCTATATAACAAAGAGAAAGATGAAGCAAATTGAAGCGATGGCACAAGGTGTAAAGGAAATAGAAAAAGGAAACTTAGCGTACCGTATTGAGAAAAAAGGTGAAGATGAGATTGCGTCTTTAACTGAGAATATTAATAATATGGCGGAAGAGCTTATGAATAATATAGAAAAGGAACGTAAATTAGAGAAGCAAAAGAATGAGCTTATTACGAATGTATCACACGATTTACGTACACCACTGACTTCTATAATGGGTTACTTGCGATTACTTCGAGATTCTAAATATGAAAATAAAGAACAACATGATGAGTATACGAGAATTGCTTTTGCAAAGTCGGAGCAGTTAAAGAATTTAATAGAAGATTTATTTGAGTATACGAAGTTAACGAATGAACAAGTTGTATTAGAAAAACAGGAAGTGTGTGTAAATGAGTTACTTGATCAATTAATAGAAGAGTTAGTACCACAAGCGGAAGAGCATGGGCTTATGTTTGTTAAGAAGTTTCCTGAGGAACGTGCATATGCGATGATTGATTCGGAAAAGATGGTTCGTGTATTCGACAACTTACTAATGAATGCAATTAAGTATAGTAAAGATGACGGAGAGATAAAAGTTTCTCTTCAAAGGCAGCGCAGGAATATACAAATTGTTATTGCGAATCATAGTGAAGAGTTTACGAGAGAAGAGTTAGGGAACTTGTTTGAACGGTTTTATAAGAAAGATCAATCAAGAAGTAGAGTAACAGAAGGTTCGGGGCTCGGATTAGCTATTGCGAAAAGTATTGTTGAGTTGCAAGGTGGTAGTATTCGAGCTGAGTATGAGGACGGGATCGTTCAGTTCATCGTTTCATTACCAATTATAGAAAAATAATAAATGAATAGAATGTTATAGGATAAAAAGGCTTATTTTAAAAGGAATAAGCCTTTTTATATTTTTTTAGAAAAATATATTGACGATTAGAGTTTAGAGGTGTAATATAAAACAAGTCGCCGATAGCAACAACGCAGAAAGCGACAAACGAAATAAAAAACTTAGTTGACATTAACTAACGAAGATGTTAACATAAGGGAGTCGCAAATGAGCGACAAACAAGTTCTTTGAAAACTGAACGAAACAAACAACGTGAACGTCAATTTTTATTTTTAGATGCTAGACAAACTAACTTTATTGGAGAGTTTGATCCTGGCTCAGGATGAACGCTGGCGGCGTGCCTAATACATGCAAGTCGAGCGAATGGATTAAGAGCTTGCTCTTATGAAGTTAGCGGCGGACGGGTGAGTAACACGTGGGTAACCTACCCATAAGACTGGGATAACTCCGGGAAACCGGGGCTAATACCGGATAATATTTTGAACTGCATAGTTCGAAATTGAAAGGCGGCTTCGGCTGTCACTTATGGATGGACCCGCGTCGCATTAGCTAGTTGGTGAGGTAACGGCTCACCAAGGCGACGATGCGTAGCCGACCTGAGAGGGTGATCGGCCACACTGGGACTGAGACACGGCCCAGACTCCTACGGGAGGCAGCAGTAGGGAATCTTCCGCAATGGACGAAAGTCTGACGGAGCAACGCCGCGTGAGTGATGAAGGCTTTCGGGTCGTAAAACTCTGTTGTTAGGGAAGAACAAGTGCTAGTTGAATAAGCTGGCACCTTGACGGTACCTAACCAGAAAGCCACGGCTAACTACGTGCCAGCAGCCGCGGTAATACGTAGGTGGCAAGCGTTATCCGGAATTATTGGGCGTAAAGCGCGCGCAGGTGGTTTCTTAAGTCTGATGTGAAAGCCCACGGCTCAACCGTGGAGGGTCATTGGAAACTGGGAGACTTGAGTGCAGAAGAGGAAAGTGGAATTCCATGTGTAGCGGTGAAATGCGTAGAGATATGGAGGAACACCAGTGGCGAAGGCGACTTTCTGGTCTGTAACTGACACTGAGGCGCGAAAGCGTGGGGAGCAAACAGGATTAGATACCCTGGTAGTCCACGCCGTAAACGATGAGTGCTAAGTGTTAGAGGGTTTCCGCCCTTTAGTGCTGAAGTTAACGCATTAAGCACTCCGCCTGGGGAGTACGGCCGCAAGGCTGAAACTCAAAGGAATTGACGGGGGCCCGCACAAGCGGTGGAGCATGTGGTTTAATTCGAAGCAACGCGAAGAACCTTACCAGGTCTTGACATCCTCTGAAAACTCTAGAGATAGAGCTTCTCCTTCGGGAGCAGAGTGACAGGTGGTGCATGGTTGTCGTCAGCTCGTGTCGTGAGATGTTGGGTTAAGTCCCGCAACGAGCGCAACCCTTGATCTTAGTTGCCATCATTAAGTTGGGCACTCTAAGGTGACTGCCGGTGACAAACCGGAGGAAGGTGGGGATGACGTCAAATCATCATGCCCCTTATGACCTGGGCTACACACGTGCTACAATGGACGGTACAAAGAGCTGCAAGACCGCGAGGTGGAGCTAATCTCATAAAACCGTTCTCAGTTCGGATTGTAGGCTGCAACTCGCCTACATGAAGCTGGAATCGCTAGTAATCGCGGATCAGCATGCCGCGGTGAATACGTTCCCGGGCCTTGTACACACCGCCCGTCACACCACGAGAGTTTGTAACACCCGAAGTCGGTGGGGTAACCTTTATGGAGCCAGCCGCCTAAGGTGGGACAGATGATTGGGGTGAAGTCGTAACAAGGTAGCCGTATCGGAAGGTGCGGCTGGATCACCTCCTTTCTATGGAGAATTGATGAACGCAGTTCATCAATAAACGTTGACTTGTTTTGTTTCGTTCAGTTTTGAGAGAACTATCTCTCAAGTTTAAATGTATGTTCTTTGAAAACTAGATAACAGTGTAGCTCATATTTTTTTAATTTTAGTTTGGTTAAGTTAGAAAGGGCGCACGGTGGATGCCTTGACACTAGGAGTCGATGAAGGACGGGACTAACGCCGATATGCTTCGGGGAGCTGTAAGTAAGCTTTGATCCGAAGATTTCCGAATGGGGAAACCCACTATACGTAATGGTATGGTATCCTTACCTGAATACATAGGGTATGGAAGACAGACCCAGGGAACTGAAACATCTAAGTACCTGGAGGAAGAGAAAGCAAATGCGATTTCCTGAGTAGCGGCGAGCGAAACGGAATCTAGCCCAAACCAAGAGGCTTGCCTCTTGGGGTTGTAGGACATTCTATACGGAGTTACAAAGGAACGAGGTAGACGAAGCGACCTGGAAAGGTCCGTCACAGAGGGTAATAACCCCGTAGTCGAAACTTCGTTCTCTCTTGAATGTATCCTGAGTACGGCGGAACACGTGAAATTCCGTCGGAATCTGGGAGGACCATCTCCCAAGGCTAAATACTCCCTAGTGATCGATAGTGAACCAGTACCGTGAGGGAAAGGTGAAAAGCACCCCGGAAGGGGAGTGAAAGAGATCCTGAAACCGTGTGCCTACAAATAGTCAGAGCCCGTTAATGGGTGATGGCGTGCCTTTTGTAGAATGAACCGGCGAGTTACGATCCCGTGCGAGGTTAAGCTGAAGAGGCGGAGCCGCAGCGAAAGCGAGTCTGAATAGGGCGTTTAGTACGTGGTCGTAGACCCGAAACCAGGTGATCTACCCATGTCCAGGGTGAAGTTCAGGTAACACTGAATGGAGGCCCGAACCCACGCACGTTGAAAAGTGCGGGGATGAGGTGTGGGTAGCGGAGAAATTCCAATCGAACCTGGAGATAGCTGGTTCTCCCCGAAATAGCTTTAGGGCTAGCCTTAAGTGTAAGAGTCTTGGAGGTAGAGCACTGATTGAACTAGGGGTCCTCATCGGATTACCGAATTCAGTCAAACTCCGAATGCCAATGACTTATCCTTAGGAGTCAGACTGCGAGTGATAAGATCCGTAGTCAAGAGGGAAACAGCCCAGATCGCCAGCTAAGGTCCCAAAGTGTGTATTAAGTGGAAAAGGATGTGGAGTTGCTTAGACAACTAGGATGTTGGCTCAGAAGCAGCCACCATTTAAAGAGTGCGTAATAGCTCACTAGTCGAGTGACTCTGCGCCGAAAATGTACCGGGGCTAAATACACCACCGAAGCTGCGAATTGATACCAATGGTATCAGTGGTAGGGGAGCGTTCTAAGTGCAGTGAAGTCAGACCGGAAGGACTGGTGGAGCGCTTAGAAGTGAGAATGCCGGTATGAGTAGCGAAAGACGGGTGAGAATCCCGTCCACCGAATGCCTAAGGTTTCCTGAGGAAGGCTCGTCCGCTCAGGGTTAGTCAGGACCTAAGCCGAGGCCGACAGGCGTAGGCGATGGACAACAGGTTGATATTCCTGTACCACCTCTTTATCGTTTGAGCAATGGAGGGACGCAGAAGGATAGAAGAAGCGTGCGATTGGTTGTGCACGTCCAAGCAGTTAGGCTGATAAGTAGGCAAATCCGCTTATCGTGAAGGCTGAGCTGTGATGGGGAAGCTCCTTATGGAGCGAAGTCTTTGATTCCCCGCTGCCAAGAAAAGCTTCTAGCGAGATAAAAGGTGCCTGTACCGCAAACCGACACAGGTAGGCGAGGAGAGAATCCTAAGGTGTGCGAGAGAACTCTGGTTAAGGAACTCGGCAAAATGACCCCGTAACTTCGGGAGAAGGGGTGCTTTCTTAACGGAAAGCCGCAGTGAATAGGCCCAAGCGACTGTTTAGCAAAAACACAGGTCTCTGCGAAGCCGTAAGGCGAAGTATAGGGGCTGACACCTGCCCGGTGCTGGAAGGTTAAGGAGAGGGGTTAGCGTAAGCGAAGCTCTGAACTGAAGCCCCAGTAAACGGCGGCCGTAACTATAACGGTCCTAAGGTAGCGAAATTCCTTGTCGGGTAAGTTCCGACCCGCACGAAAGGTGTAACGATTTGGGCACTGTCTCAACCAGAGACTCGGTGAAATTATAGTACCTGTGAAGATGCAGGTTACCCGCGACAGGACGGAAAGACCCCGTGGAGCTTTACTGTAGCCTGATATTGAATTTTGGTACAGTTTGTACAGGATAGGCGGGAGCCATTGAAACCGGAGCGCTAGCTTCGGTGGAGGCGCTGGTGGGATACCGCCCTGACTGTATTGAAATTCTAACCTACGGGTCTCATCGACCCGGGAGACAGTGTCAGGTGGGCAGTTTGACTGGGGCGGTCGCCTCCTAAAGTGTAACGGAGGCGCCCAAAGGTTCCCTCAGAATGGTTGGAAATCATTCGTAGAGTGCAAAGGCATAAGGGAGCTTGACTGCGAGACCTACAAGTCGAGCAGGGACGAAAGTCGGGCTTAGTGATCCGGTGGTTCCGCATGGAAGGGCCATCGCTCAACGGATAAAAGCTACCCCGGGGATAACAGGCTTATCTCCCCCAAGAGTCCACATCGACGGGGAGGTTTGGCACCTCGATGTCGGCTCATCGCATCCTGGGGCTGTAGTCGGTCCCAAGGGTTGGGCTGTTCGCCCATTAAAGCGGTACGCGAGCTGGGTTCAGAACGTCGTGAGACAGTTCGGTCCCTATCCGTCGTGGGCGCAGGAAATTTGAGAGGAGCTGTCCTTAGTACGAGAGGACCGGGATGGACGCACCGCTGGTGTACCAGTTGTTCTGCCAAGGGCATAGCTGGGTAGCTATGTGCGGAAGGGATAAGTGCTGAAAGCATCTAAGCATGAAGCCCCCCTCAAGATGAGATTTCCCATAGCGTAAGCTAGTAAGATCCCTGAAAGATGATCAGGTTGATAGGTTCGAGGTGGAAGCATGGTGACATGTGGAGCTGACGAATACTAATAGATCGAGGACTTAACCATATAATATGAAGCTAATGTTATCTAGTTTTGAAGGAATATACCTTCATCAGTTTGGTGATGATGGCAGAGAGGTCACACCCGTTCCCATACCGAACACGGAAGTTAAGCTCTCTAGCGCCGATGGTAGTTGGGACCTTGTCCCTGTGAGAGTAGGACGTCGCCAAGCAACTTTAAGACGAGTCAGAATGACTCGTCTTTTTTGTGTTTTAAACTTCTTATCAGCCTCAAGTAAGTAATCCTTATTATTTTGATCCTCTCATATTTATTTTCTTTCATCATTTTTGATGTGTAGTTTAAGATTTTCTATTCTATTTTTTGTAGAAGCAATCTATCGGTGTGTTAAAATAGTACAGTTGTTTTTCGAGGTACTTTAATATAGGAAGATTTAAATTTTTTAAGGAGATAATATGAAGAAGATAGGTGTAATTACTATAGTGGTTTTAGTCCTTCTAGCAATTACTTATATGTTAGTCGGGAATTATTTTTATAATTATGCGTTGAATGCGAAACAAGAGAAAGAGTTTTTAGAGGATAATCCGCACTTAGTAGAAACTGTGAATGCATCGGGAGGTGTGTTTGCTACAAATGAAGAAAAGGATGCGAACTTTGTATCAAATCATAAACCTAATATACGAAACATAAATTCTTTCGATAAGTTGAAATTAACAGGTTATGAATATATGAATGAACAATCTAGCCATAAATGGGCAATTGTAGTTCATGGATATGATAGTAGGGCATCGAAAATGACGAAATATATCCGGAATTTTTATGAAGAAGGATATAACGTCATAGCGCCAGATCTTCGTGGGCATGGAAATAGTGAAGGTGATTATATAGGGATGGGCTGGCACGATCGTAAAGATATTTTGATTTGGATTCAACAAATTGTAAAGAAAGACCCTAATGCTGAAATAGCACTCTTTGGAGTTTCAATGGGGGGAGCAACTGTAATGATGACTTCAGGTGAAGAGTTACCCTCTAACGTTAAAGTTATTATTGAAGATTGTGGATACTCAACTGTTATTGATGAATTTACTTATCAATTAAACGATTTATTCCACTTGCCGAAGTTTCCTGTTATGAATGCGGCAAATACAGTTACAAAATTAAGAGCTGGATATGATTTAGAAGAAGCTTCAGCTGTAAAACAAGTAGCGAAAAGTAAAACACCGATGCTATTTATTCATGGGGACGCTGATACATTCGTTCCTTATGAAATGTTAGATGAAGTATATAATGCTGCAAAAGTAGAAAAAGAGAAATTAATTGTTCCAGGTGCTGGACATGGAGAAGCCGAGAAGGTAGATTCGAATAAATATTGGAATACCATATGGGAGTTCGTGGGGAGATACATTCCAGCGTAATTAGATTGTTTTAGATTTGTATTTTGTATATACGATAATCAGAAGGAAATGTTTTTATACTTTTGATTATCGTTTTTTCTATTTAAAAACTCATTTTAGTTTGTAGTATATAAGGTTTGAAGCATAAATTTTTGAATTCCTTATTGCCAGTGCTACAATAATTGAAAACTACATGTTAATGAGGTGTTTCTATGAAAATTGAAGTATGGTCAGATTTTGTATGCCCATTTTGTTATATTGGGAAACGTAGATTAGAAATGGCTTTAGAGCAATTTCCGCATAAGAAAGATGTTGAAGTTGAGTTTAAAAGTTTTGAATTAGACCAAAATGCTCCAATCTATTCTGGAACAAGTATTAATGAAGTACTTGCATCAAAGTATGGGATTAGTATTGAAGAAGCTAAGCGTAATAATATACAACTAGGCAATCATGCAGCTAGTATGGGGTTAAGTTTTAATTTTGAAGAGATGAAGCCGACGAACACTTTTGATGCGCATCGTCTTGCCAAATTTGCAAAGGATCAAGGGAAAGAAAAAGAGATTACGGAAAATCTACTTTGTGCATATTTCACTGAATCGAAAAATTTAAGTGATGTGGATACGCTTGCTACTATTGCTGAAGCTTCAGGTTTAGATAAGCAAGAAGCTCTACATGTTATTAATGATAAAAGCGCATATGCAAATGATGTTAGAATTGATGAAGCGATTGCTCAGCAATATCAAATTTCGGGAGTTCCTTATTTTATTATTAATCAAAAGTATGCTATTTCAGGTGCGCAACCACTTGAAACTTTTGTTGGTGCACTTCAGCAAGTTTGGGAAGAAGAGAATCCTGCACCTAAGTTACAAGAGCTTTCTTCAGAGGGTGGAAGCGATATGTCTTGTACGGATGAAAGTTGTTCTGTACCTTCAAAAGAACAATAGTTTTTATGATGGAATAGCAACCCATAGAGTGTTTCGTGGGTTGCTATTCTATTCTTATAGAAGAGGTATATAAATAGATAAATTAATAACGTAAATAGGATTTATAAAAAAATGAAGTTTTTTATAAAAACATATTGACGATTGTAGGTTAGAGGTGTAATATAGAACAAGTCGCCGATAGCAACAACGCAGAAAGCGACAAAAGAAATAAAAAAACTTGGTTGACATTGAAATATGAAAATGTTAACATAAGGGAGTCGCAAATGAGCGGCAAACAAGTTCTTTGAAAACTGAACGAAACAAACAACGTGAACGTCAATTTTTATTTTTAGATGCTAGACAAACTAACTTTATTGGAGAGTTTGATCCTGGCTCAGGATGAACGCTGGCGGCGTGCCTAATACATGCAAGTCGAGCGAATGGATTAAGAGCTTGCTCTTATGAAGTTAGCGGCGGACGGGTGAGTAACACGTGGGTAACCTACCCATAAGACTGGGATAACTCCGGGAAACCGGGGCTAATACCGGATAATATTTTGAACTGCATAGTTCGAAATTGAAAGGCGGCTTCGGCTGTCACTTATGGATGGACCCGCGTCGCATTAGCTAGTTGGTGAGGTAACGGCTCACCAAGGCGACGATGCGTAGCCGACCTGAGAGGGTGATCGGCCACACTGGGACTGAGACACGGCCCAGACTCCTACGGGAGGCAGCAGTAGGGAATCTTCCGCAATGGACGAAAGTCTGACGGAGCAACGCCGCGTGAGTGATGAAGGCTTTCGGGTCGTAAAACTCTGTTGTTAGGGAAGAACAAGTGCTAGTTGAATAAGCTGGCACCTTGACGGTACCTAACCAGAAAGCCACGGCTAACTACGTGCCAGCAGCCGCGGTAATACGTAGGTGGCAAGCGTTATCCGGAATTATTGGGCGTAAAGCGCGCGCAGGTGGTTTCTTAAGTCTGATGTGAAAGCCCACGGCTCAACCGTGGAGGGTCATTGGAAACTGGGAGACTTGAGTGCAGAAGAGGAAAGTGGAATTCCATGTGTAGCGGTGAAATGCGTAGAGATATGGAGGAACACCAGTGGCGAAGGCGACTTTCTGGTCTGTAACTGACACTGAGGCGCGAAAGCGTGGGGAGCAAACAGGATTAGATACCCTGGTAGTCCACGCCGTAAACGATGAGTGCTAAGTGTTAGAGGGTTTCCGCCCTTTAGTGCTGAAGTTAACGCATTAAGCACTCCGCCTGGGGAGTACGGCCGCAAGGCTGAAACTCAAAGGAATTGACGGGGGCCCGCACAAGCGGTGGAGCATGTGGTTTAATTCGAAGCAACGCGAAGAACCTTACCAGGTCTTGACATCCTCTGAAAACTCTAGAGATAGAGCTTCTCCTTCGGGAGCAGAGTGACAGGTGGTGCATGGTTGTCGTCAGCTCGTGTCGTGAGATGTTGGGTTAAGTCCCGCAACGAGCGCAACCCTTGATCTTAGTTGCCATCATTAAGTTGGGCACTCTAAGGTGACTGCCGGTGACAAACCGGAGGAAGGTGGGGATGACGTCAAATCATCATGCCCCTTATGACCTGGGCTACACACGTGCTACAATGGACGGTACAAAGAGCTGCAAGACCGCGAGGTGGAGCTAATCTCATAAAACCGTTCTCAGTTCGGATTGTAGGCTGCAACTCGCCTACATGAAGCTGGAATCGCTAGTAATCGCGGATCAGCATGCCGCGGTGAATACGTTCCCGGGCCTTGTACACACCGCCCGTCACACCACGAGAGTTTGTAACACCCGAAGTCGGTGGGGTAACCTTTATGGAGCCAGCCGCCTAAGGTGGGACAGATGATTGGGGTGAAGTCGTAACAAGGTAGCCGTATCGGAAGGTGCGGCTGGATCACCTCCTTTCTATGGAGAATTGATGAACGCAGTTCATCAATAAACGTTGACTTGTTTTGTTTCGTTCAGTTTTGAGAGAACTATCTCTCAAGTTTAAATGTATGTTCTTTGAAAACTAGATAACAGTGTAGCTCATATTTTTTTAATTTTAGTTTGGTTAAGTTAGAAAGGGCGCACGGTGGATGCCTTGACACTAGGAGTCGATGAAGGACGGGACTAACGCCGATATGCTTCGGGGAGCTGTAAGTAAGCTTTGATCCGAAGATTTCCGAATGGGGAAACCCACTATACGTAATGGTATGGTATCCTTACCTGAATACATAGGGTATGGAAGACAGACCCAGGGAACTGAAACATCTAAGTACCTGGAGGAAGAGAAAGCAAATGCGATTTCCTGAGTAGCGGCGAGCGAAACGGAATCTAGCCCAAACCAAGAGGCTTGCCTCTTGGGGTTGTAGGACATTCTATACGGAGTTACAAAGGAACGAGGTAGACGAAGCGACCTGGAAAGGTCCGTCACAGAGGGTAATAACCCCGTAGTCGAAACTTCGTTCTCTCTTGAATGTATCCTGAGTACGGCGGAACACGTGAAATTCCGTCGGAATCTGGGAGGACCATCTCCCAAGGCTAAATACTCCCTAGTGATCGATAGTGAACCAGTACCGTGAGGGAAAGGTGAAAAGCACCCCGGAAGGGGAGTGAAAGAGATCCTGAAACCGTGTGCCTACAAATAGTCAGAGCCCGTTAATGGGTGATGGCGTGCCTTTTGTAGAATGAACCGGCGAGTTACGATCCCGTGCGAGGTTAAGCTGAAGAGGCGGAGCCGCAGCGAAAGCGAGTCTGAATAGGGCGTTTAGTACGTGGTCGTAGACCCGAAACCAGGTGATCTACCCATGTCCAGGGTGAAGTTCAGGTAACACTGAATGGAGGCCCGAACCCACGCACGTTGAAAAGTGCGGGGATGAGGTGTGGGTAGCGGAGAAATTCCAATCGAACCTGGAGATAGCTGGTTCTCCCCGAAATAGCTTTAGGGCTAGCCTTAAGTGTAAGAGTCTTGGAGGTAGAGCACTGATTGAACTAGGGGTCCTCATCGGATTACCGAATTCAGTCAAACTCCGAATGCCAATGACTTATCCTTAGGAGTCAGACTGCGAGTGATAAGATCCGTAGTCAAGAGGGAAACAGCCCAGATCGCCAGCTAAGGTCCCAAAGTGTGTATTAAGTGGAAAAGGATGTGGAGTTGCTTAGACAACTAGGATGTTGGCTCAGAAGCAGCCACCATTTAAAGAGTGCGTAATAGCTCACTAGTCGAGTGACTCTGCGCCGAAAATGTACCGGGGCTAAATACACCACCGAAGCTGCGAATTGATACCAATGGTATCAGTGGTAGGGGAGCGTTCTAAGTGCAGTGAAGTCAGACCGGAAGGACTGGTGGAGCGCTTAGAAGTGAGAATGCCGGTATGAGTAGCGAAAGACGGGTGAGAATCCCGTCCACCGAATGCCTAAGGTTTCCTGAGGAAGGCTCGTCCGCTCAGGGTTAGTCAGGACCTAAGCCGAGGCCGACAGGCGTAGGCGATGGACAACAGGTTGATATTCCTGTACCACCTCTTTATCGTTTGAGCAATGGAGGGACGCAGAAGGATAGAAGAAGCGTGCGATTGGTTGTGCACGTCCAAGCAGTTAGGCTGATAAGTAGGCAAATCCGCTTATCGTGAAGGCTGAGCTGTGATGGGGAAGCTCCTTATGGAGCGAAGTCTTTGATTCCCCGCTGCCAAGAAAAGCTTCTAGCGAGATAAAAGGTGCCTGTACCGCAAACCGACACAGGTAGGCGAGGAGAGAATCCTAAGGTGTGCGAGAGAACTCTGGTTAAGGAACTCGGCAAAATGACCCCGTAACTTCGGGAGAAGGGGTGCTTTCTTAACGGAAAGCCGCAGTGAATAGGCCCAAGCGACTGTTTAGCAAAAACACAGGTCTCTGCGAAGCCGTAAGGCGAAGTATAGGGGCTGACACCTGCCCGGTGCTGGAAGGTTAAGGAGAGGGGTTAGCGTAAGCGAAGCTCTGAACTGAAGCCCCAGTAAACGGCGGCCGTAACTATAACGGTCCTAAGGTAGCGAAATTCCTTGTCGGGTAAGTTCCGACCCGCACGAAAGGTGTAACGATTTGGGCACTGTCTCAACCAGAGACTCGGTGAAATTATAGTACCTGTGAAGATGCAGGTTACCCGCGACAGGACGGAAAGACCCCGTGGAGCTTTACTGTAGCCTGATATTGAATTTTGGTACAGTTTGTACAGGATAGGCGGGAGCCATTGAAACCGGAGCGCTAGCTTCGGTGGAGGCGCTGGTGGGATACCGCCCTGACTGTATTGAAATTCTAACCTACGGGTCTCATCGACCCGGGAGACAGTGTCAGGTGGGCAGTTTGACTGGGGCGGTCGCCTCCTAAAGTGTAACGGAGGCGCCCAAAGGTTCCCTCAGAATGGTTGGAAATCATTCGTAGAGTGCAAAGGCATAAGGGAGCTTGACTGCGAGACCTACAAGTCGAGCAGGGACGAAAGTCGGGCTTAGTGATCCGGTGGTTCCGCATGGAAGGGCCATCGCTCAACGGATAAAAGCTACCCCGGGGATAACAGGCTTATCTCCCCCAAGAGTCCACATCGACGGGGAGGTTTGGCACCTCGATGTCGGCTCATCGCATCCTGGGGCTGTAGTCGGTCCCAAGGGTTGGGCTGTTCGCCCATTAAAGCGGTACGCGAGCTGGGTTCAGAACGTCGTGAGACAGTTCGGTCCCTATCCGTCGTGGGCGCAGGAAATTTGAGAGGAGCTGTCCTTAGTACGAGAGGACCGGGATGGACGCACCGCTGGTGTACCAGTTGTTCTGCCAAGGGCATAGCTGGGTAGCTATGTGCGGAAGGGATAAGTGCTGAAAGCATCTAAGCATGAAGCCCCCCTCAAGATGAGATTTCCCATAGCGTAAGCTAGTAAGATCCCTGAAAGATGATCAGGTTGATAGGTTCGAGGTGGAAGCATGGTGACATGTGGAGCTGACGAATACTAATAGATCGAGGACTTAACCATATAATATGAAGCTAATGTTATCTAGTTTTGAAGGAATATACCTTCATCAGTTTGGTGATGATGGCAGAGAGGTCACACCCGTTCCCATACCGAACACGGAAGTTAAGCTCTCTAGCGCCGATGGTAGTTGGGACCTTGTCCCTGTGAGAGTAGGACGTCGCCAAGCAACTTTAAGACGAGTCAGAATGACTCGTCTTTTTTGTGTTTAATGAAATAAGCTTGTTATTAATGGCTCAAGAAATCCATTGATAACAAGCTTATTTGTTTAAAGGTAAGCGTATTTATATAAATGAGGCCCTAGACACATTTGTAATTTCACAAATTTGATTTACAGTCATATCTCCCTCTTTATAAAGCTTTACTGCATAATTCATTCCTGCATGATTTTTATGGTACTTCTTTAACCGACCTTTAAACTTTCCTTCTTTCTTAGCCAGTTCAATTCCTTCACGCTGCCGCATACGGATAAGATCACGTTCTAATTGGTTTACACCCGCCATAACCGTAATTAAGAATTGGCTGTAGGGATTATCTTCTGATAAATCTAGCCATGTATCTTTTAAGGATTTTAAATTTGCCTTTTTACTCCGTATGTTATCGATTAATTCAAATAAATCTTGTGTACTACGAGTAATCCGAGTTAAGTCCGTAACATAAATGATGTCACCTTCTTGTATATCCTCTAACATTTTTTGAAGTTGCTCACGATCTTTTGTTGCTCCGGAAACTTTTTTTTCAAAAATAATATCCATTCCGATTTCGTTCAGTTGCTGAAATTGCCTTGAAGGATTCTGGCTAGTTGAACTGACGCGTATATAACCGATTTTCCGCAAAATATCACCTCATTTTTGAGACAAGTCTTATGAGATGCTCTTAACTATGATTTTATCAGTCTCCTACACTCTATTGATATATAATTGAACTAATTAACTGAATAATTACAGAAATGAGATGATACTGTATGATAATGGCTTTAATTCGTGAATAGCAAAGAAGCTACCACATGTTAAATTGAAGTGAACCTAAATAGTGGTACATGAAAAAAGTTTGAAGAAAAAAGTTCATTGTAACAGGCTATTTGTTTCATTTATCCCGCTATTTGCGGGCAATAAAACTCCCACCTCAAAATTCAGCTGGAGCAAAGAAGTTAGGTGGGAGTTTGGCTGCCTGTAAACGCCCGATTGGTGAAGGCTAATAATCAGTAGGGGATCAACAACCCCCACTGATTAAAGTTTCACTTTATTTGTTTTAAATAGTTATCTGGTGAAAGTGGTGGAGTTAAAAAGATAATAGCGCGTGTTCTTTTTTTCTGAATCTGGCTTTTGAAGAGCGGCGATAATTTCAAAATATAGTTCTTGAAAATCTTATGTATTACTTTCGCATATAACATTTTGGATAAAGATGTGTGGATTAATGTTTAGACTCTATAATCTTTTTTATAGTTTGGATAGTTTGTTACACGAAATTCCCAAGAAAATTTTCGGGCGGGAAGATCAGTTATGAGTAGTAATATTGGAACTGCTCTTGTACATAGTGTTCAGCTTCTTTATAAGTTCTACTTGTTTCCTCTAGTAGTTGGATAAGAATCTTTTTTTGTAGCCTTATAAATAAGATAACTAAAGTATAGTTGGCCACTGGTTGCTATTTGAACAGCATATTTGTCTTTATTATCACGTTGATATAAATAAGTTGGAGGAAGAATGGGTTCATCGGGAATAAATGTAGGTAGTTATATACTCTATTTGTAATTTGGTTGGAAATAATGAAACTATATGCTTTGTTAGCGATGCTATTTGCCCTTCTAACGGAAAAACTTATAGATATAGGGTACAACTCTTTAAATTTTATAATTTTGTAGCTTTTATATAGAAGATAAGTGTAAGTGAAAAATTATAGTGTGATTACTTAAATGCAAGGAAGTAGTGGTGTATAATAAGAGAATAGAACATTCGTTCTCGAATGGTGTAATGGACATGCTCAATCAATTGAGGCGCTTATTTTCTATTGGACATATGTGTTTAAAGAAGAGCTGCCATACTAGGTTCGGATTTCCAGTATAGCTTGTAACTTTACATGCTTTAGTGAAGTGGTTCTTCAGTAAAGTATATTTCAATTATTAATATTGGATTTATTGACACTCCCACTGCTAAAGGGGCAACCTGATTAACATCAGTGTGATTCTTGCTACCAAAGGCGAAGTCCATTTTTGGTATCGCTGACGTGCAAGATTGTAGTGTGCCATCACCACTCTCACTATAGACCGTATAGGTTCGCGAGCTACGCTGCTATGACCGTTTTGCATGTTCATATGTTTTAGCGTCTTTTTCTTGTCTATAGTTGGCGTGTATCAAAACAATAAGTGTTTTCTGTGAAAGTATCGTGAAATCTGTAAACGAACCAATTATTCTATCTCCAACTGGTTTTATGAAATAATCTACGAATGGTCCTTTACTCATCATAATTTTTAATATTAATTGAATCTAGTCTATAGTCGGTTCATTCTATTATGAATGGTTCAGGAGAGTGTGTGTACTGTTAGAAAGAGATATTGTAATTAAGATAAGGAGAGTAAATGAAGTTGCTAGAAAAGAATTTCTTGTGGAACCCAGTAATGTACGGGGAATAATCCTCTTGAAATAGAGAGGTTTGTTAGGGGAGATTAGTAGATAGAGGTAGATAATGATTGCTATTTAGTAAAATTTTTGTGGATTCTTATGTAACCTTTACTAATCGGGAATTTATGATCGTCAGGCTCACTACTAACTTCTTTGCTTCAGTCGAACTTTGAGGTGGGAGTCTTACTGTCCGCAAATAGCGGGATAAAATGGTGTGAACATATTAAATTAAATATCTTTATAAAAAGGTGTTGACGATTAGCTTATAGAGGTGTAATATAAAACAAGTCGCCGATAGCAACAACGCAGAAAGCGACAAAAGAAATAAAAAAACTTGGTTGACATTGAAATATGAAAATGTTAACATAAGGGAGTCGCAAATGAGCGGCAAACAAGTTCTTTGAAAACTGAACGAAACAAACAACGTGAACGTCAATTTTTATTTTTAGATGCTAGACAAACTAACTTTATTGGAGAGTTTGATCCTGGCTCAGGATGAACGCTGGCGGCGTGCCTAATACATGCAAGTCGAGCGAATGGATTAAGAGCTTGCTCTTATGAAGTTAGCGGCGGACGGGTGAGTAACACGTGGGTAACCTACCCATAAGACTGGGATAACTCCGGGAAACCGGGGCTAATACCGGATAATATTTTGAACTGCATAGTTCGAAATTGAAAGGCGGCTTCGGCTGTCACTTATGGATGGACCCGCGTCGCATTAGCTAGTTGGTGAGGTAACGGCTCACCAAGGCGACGATGCGTAGCCGACCTGAGAGGGTGATCGGCCACACTGGGACTGAGACACGGCCCAGACTCCTACGGGAGGCAGCAGTAGGGAATCTTCCGCAATGGACGAAAGTCTGACGGAGCAACGCCGCGTGAGTGATGAAGGCTTTCGGGTCGTAAAACTCTGTTGTTAGGGAAGAACAAGTGCTAGTTGAATAAGCTGGCACCTTGACGGTACCTAACCAGAAAGCCACGGCTAACTACGTGCCAGCAGCCGCGGTAATACGTAGGTGGCAAGCGTTATCCGGAATTATTGGGCGTAAAGCGCGCGCAGGTGGTTTCTTAAGTCTGATGTGAAAGCCCACGGCTCAACCGTGGAGGGTCATTGGAAACTGGGAGACTTGAGTGCAGAAGAGGAAAGTGGAATTCCATGTGTAGCGGTGAAATGCGTAGAGATATGGAGGAACACCAGTGGCGAAGGCGACTTTCTGGTCTGTAACTGACACTGAGGCGCGAAAGCGTGGGGAGCAAACAGGATTAGATACCCTGGTAGTCCACGCCGTAAACGATGAGTGCTAAGTGTTAGAGGGTTTCCGCCCTTTAGTGCTGAAGTTAACGCATTAAGCACTCCGCCTGGGGAGTACGGCCGCAAGGCTGAAACTCAAAGGAATTGACGGGGGCCCGCACAAGCGGTGGAGCATGTGGTTTAATTCGAAGCAACGCGAAGAACCTTACCAGGTCTTGACATCCTCTGAAAACTCTAGAGATAGAGCTTCTCCTTCGGGAGCAGAGTGACAGGTGGTGCATGGTTGTCGTCAGCTCGTGTCGTGAGATGTTGGGTTAAGTCCCGCAACGAGCGCAACCCTTGATCTTAGTTGCCATCATTAAGTTGGGCACTCTAAGGTGACTGCCGGTGACAAACCGGAGGAAGGTGGGGATGACGTCAAATCATCATGCCCCTTATGACCTGGGCTACACACGTGCTACAATGGACGGTACAAAGAGCTGCAAGACCGCGAGGTGGAGCTAATCTCATAAAACCGTTCTCAGTTCGGATTGTAGGCTGCAACTCGCCTACATGAAGCTGGAATCGCTAGTAATCGCGGATCAGCATGCCGCGGTGAATACGTTCCCGGGCCTTGTACACACCGCCCGTCACACCACGAGAGTTTGTAACACCCGAAGTCGGTGGGGTAACCTTTATGGAGCCAGCCGCCTAAGGTGGGACAGATGATTGGGGTGAAGTCGTAACAAGGTAGCCGTATCGGAAGGTGCGGCTGGATCACCTCCTTTCTATGGAGAATTGATGAACGCAGTTCATCAATAAACGTTGACTTGTTTTGTTTCGTTCAGTTTTGAGAGAACTATCTCTCAAGTTTAAATGTATGTTCTTTGAAAACTAGATAACAGTGTAGCTCATATTTTTTTAATTTTAGTTTGGTTAAGTTAGAAAGGGCGCACGGTGGATGCCTTGACACTAGGAGTCGATGAAGGACGGGACTAACGCCGATATGCTTCGGGGAGCTGTAAGTAAGCTTTGATCCGAAGATTTCCGAATGGGGAAACCCACTATACGTAATGGTATGGTATCCTTACCTGAATACATAGGGTATGGAAGACAGACCCAGGGAACTGAAACATCTAAGTACCTGGAGGAAGAGAAAGCAAATGCGATTTCCTGAGTAGCGGCGAGCGAAACGGAATCTAGCCCAAACCAAGAGGCTTGCCTCTTGGGGTTGTAGGACATTCTATACGGAGTTACAAAGGAACGAGGTAGACGAAGCGACCTGGAAAGGTCCGTCACAGAGGGTAATAACCCCGTAGTCGAAACTTCGTTCTCTCTTGAATGTATCCTGAGTACGGCGGAACACGTGAAATTCCGTCGGAATCTGGGAGGACCATCTCCCAAGGCTAAATACTCCCTAGTGATCGATAGTGAACCAGTACCGTGAGGGAAAGGTGAAAAGCACCCCGGAAGGGGAGTGAAAGAGATCCTGAAACCGTGTGCCTACAAATAGTCAGAGCCCGTTAATGGGTGATGGCGTGCCTTTTGTAGAATGAACCGGCGAGTTACGATCCCGTGCGAGGTTAAGCTGAAGAGGCGGAGCCGCAGCGAAAGCGAGTCTGAATAGGGCGTTTAGTACGTGGTCGTAGACCCGAAACCAGGTGATCTACCCATGTCCAGGGTGAAGTTCAGGTAACACTGAATGGAGGCCCGAACCCACGCACGTTGAAAAGTGCGGGGATGAGGTGTGGGTAGCGGAGAAATTCCAATCGAACCTGGAGATAGCTGGTTCTCCCCGAAATAGCTTTAGGGCTAGCCTTAAGTGTAAGAGTCTTGGAGGTAGAGCACTGATTGAACTAGGGGTCCTCATCGGATTACCGAATTCAGTCAAACTCCGAATGCCAATGACTTATCCTTAGGAGTCAGACTGCGAGTGATAAGATCCGTAGTCAAGAGGGAAACAGCCCAGATCGCCAGCTAAGGTCCCAAAGTGTGTATTAAGTGGAAAAGGATGTGGAGTTGCTTAGACAACTAGGATGTTGGCTCAGAAGCAGCCACCATTTAAAGAGTGCGTAATAGCTCACTAGTCGAGTGACTCTGCGCCGAAAATGTACCGGGGCTAAATACACCACCGAAGCTGCGAATTGATACCAATGGTATCAGTGGTAGGGGAGCGTTCTAAGTGCAGTGAAGTCAGACCGGAAGGACTGGTGGAGCGCTTAGAAGTGAGAATGCCGGTATGAGTAGCGAAAGACGGGTGAGAATCCCGTCCACCGAATGCCTAAGGTTTCCTGAGGAAGGCTCGTCCGCTCAGGGTTAGTCAGGACCTAAGCCGAGGCCGACAGGCGTAGGCGATGGACAACAGGTTGATATTCCTGTACCACCTCTTTATCGTTTGAGCAATGGAGGGACGCAGAAGGATAGAAGAAGCGTGCGATTGGTTGTGCACGTCCAAGCAGTTAGGCTGATAAGTAGGCAAATCCGCTTATCGTGAAGGCTGAGCTGTGATGGGGAAGCTCCTTATGGAGCGAAGTCTTTGATTCCCCGCTGCCAAGAAAAGCTTCTAGCGAGATAAAAGGTGCCTGTACCGCAAACCGACACAGGTAGGCGAGGAGAGAATCCTAAGGTGTGCGAGAGAACTCTGGTTAAGGAACTCGGCAAAATGACCCCGTAACTTCGGGAGAAGGGGTGCTTTCTTAACGGAAAGCCGCAGTGAATAGGCCCAAGCGACTGTTTAGCAAAAACACAGGTCTCTGCGAAGCCGTAAGGCGAAGTATAGGGGCTGACACCTGCCCGGTGCTGGAAGGTTAAGGAGAGGGGTTAGCGTAAGCGAAGCTCTGAACTGAAGCCCCAGTAAACGGCGGCCGTAACTATAACGGTCCTAAGGTAGCGAAATTCCTTGTCGGGTAAGTTCCGACCCGCACGAAAGGTGTAACGATTTGGGCACTGTCTCAACCAGAGACTCGGTGAAATTATAGTACCTGTGAAGATGCAGGTTACCCGCGACAGGACGGAAAGACCCCGTGGAGCTTTACTGTAGCCTGATATTGAATTTTGGTACAGTTTGTACAGGATAGGCGGGAGCCATTGAAACCGGAGCGCTAGCTTCGGTGGAGGCGCTGGTGGGATACCGCCCTGACTGTATTGAAATTCTAACCTACGGGTCTCATCGACCCGGGAGACAGTGTCAGGTGGGCAGTTTGACTGGGGCGGTCGCCTCCTAAAGTGTAACGGAGGCGCCCAAAGGTTCCCTCAGAATGGTTGGAAATCATTCGTAGAGTGCAAAGGCATAAGGGAGCTTGACTGCGAGACCTACAAGTCGAGCAGGGACGAAAGTCGGGCTTAGTGATCCGGTGGTTCCGCATGGAAGGGCCATCGCTCAACGGATAAAAGCTACCCCGGGGATAACAGGCTTATCTCCCCCAAGAGTCCACATCGACGGGGAGGTTTGGCACCTCGATGTCGGCTCATCGCATCCTGGGGCTGTAGTCGGTCCCAAGGGTTGGGCTGTTCGCCCATTAAAGCGGTACGCGAGCTGGGTTCAGAACGTCGTGAGACAGTTCGGTCCCTATCCGTCGTGGGCGCAGGAAATTTGAGAGGAGCTGTCCTTAGTACGAGAGGACCGGGATGGACGCACCGCTGGTGTACCAGTTGTTCTGCCAAGGGCATAGCTGGGTAGCTATGTGCGGAAGGGATAAGTGCTGAAAGCATCTAAGCATGAAGCCCCCCTCAAGATGAGATTTCCCATAGCGTAAGCTAGTAAGATCCCTGAAAGATGATCAGGTTGATAGGTTCGAGGTGGAAGCATGGTGACATGTGGAGCTGACGAATACTAATAGATCGAGGACTTAACCATATAATATGAAGCAAATGTTATCTAGTTTTGAAGGAATATACCTTCATCAGTTTGGTGATGATGGCAGAGAGGTCACACCCGTTCCCATACCGAACACGGAAGTTAAGCTCTCTAGCGCCGATGGTAGTTGGGACCTTGTCCCTGTGAGAGTAGGACGTCGCCAAGCAACTTTAAGACGAGTCAGAATGACTCGTCTTTTTTGTGTTTAATGAAATAAGCTTGTTATTAATGGCTCAAGAAATCCATTGATAACAAGCTTATTTGTTTAAAGATAAATGTATTTATCTAGTATGGGTTTCCGGTAAAATCGTTATTTATCATAGCTTCACTTTGTTTTTTACATCGATAAGCTTAAAACGTTCGCAAACGAGCAGCATATCTTCAGAAAAACTAAGACCAAGTTCGCTTAGTTCCTTTGTAAAAAACTGAATATGGGTATCTCTCCAGTAACTATAGGTACGATCGCCTTCGCCTTCAGCGATAGCGAATTCTTCAGTCACTTCATTCATTGGCATTATAGTTACTTCTATTGTCTTAATAATAGCTACAGGTTCATCCTGACTATTGAGTACAATACTATAATCGTTAGTTGTTGGTAGTGGTTCATTTTCTAATTCATAAAAAATATGGCCCGAGCATGTTGCGGTTTTCACACCATCAATGACTAATTGAGCGAGATAATCAGGAGAATCACCAAATTGCCAAGCTGTAACAGATTCTGGTTTTTTATTGTTTCTCCAATAAGTATCCCAATATGATTGTGCTAATGGATTCATTTGTATATTTACCTCACTTTAATTTTTTTATAAGCCTTGAGCAACTTGCTTATTTGTAATAGTTTTGTAGTCATATAAAATCTGGGTTGTTGTATTACGGATTAATACAAGTAATACGCTGAAGGAATATGGTTTATAAACTTGTTCTGTCCATTTATGACCATTTTCCCCGTAGACGCCCATATTAATAGACGGGATGTTTGATTTTCGAATTGTTTCGTATGGTAATGGATATAGTTGTTATGTAGTCTATTTGTGATTTGGGCTGCAATAAAGTTAGGGTCAATGCCCGATCACCTACACGTACTTCTCTTCCATAAATATAGAAACAAGGAAGAAGTGATGTATAGCAAAGGGGTGAGAACATTAGTTCTATCGTGGTGTAATGGGTAGACTCAATCAATTGAGGTGCTTATTTTTACTTCAGTATATGTGTATAAAGAAGAAATGCTATTACTAGGTTCGGATTTCAAATATAGCTTTTAACGTTACATATTTTAATGAAGTGTTGATTATAAATAAAGAATATTCTAATTATTAATATTGATCTATTATCCACTATGCCATATTGAAGTGAGTAATACTAGAGGTGAAATAGATAAAAACCGATATTCCTTGAATATCGGTTTAATAATATGTGACTTATATGAAGCTATAGCAATACGAAAAGTGTAAATACAATAGCTAACAAAATACGATAATATGCAAAAGGTTTTAAACCTATCTTTTCTAAAAGCTTCAGGAAGGTTACTACCGCTAGCATTGCTACTATAAAAGAGGTAATGAATCCTATAGCAAACATAGGAATATCAGCCGCACTTAAATACTTCCAACTTTTTAATAAGTCTAAGCCTGTAGCTCCAACCATTACAGGAAGAGCAATGAGAAAAGAGAACTCAGATGCAGCCTTATAATTTACTTTCGCTAATAGACCTCCAGAAATAGTAGAGCCAGCCCTTGAGAATCCAGGATATACTGCTAAGCATTGAAATAATCCAATTGTTAATGCTTGACGGTATGTTAAATCATCTAGTGAAAAAGCGGTTACCTCTGCTTTTTTTGCTTCTGCAAAAATCATAAGAAATGCTCCTGCTACAAGTCCGATTACGACAGTATACGGCTGGAATAAGTATGCTTTAATAACATCATGTAATAATAAGCCAACAACTACTGCTGGGAATACACCGAGAAAAACATGTAATGCATTGAATTTTTTCTCTTTCCGTAGAAGGGGTTTAATATTACATAAAGAAACAAGGCGTTTATGATATAAAATCGCGATAGCTAAAATTGCCCCTAACTGTATGACAATTTCAAACGTTTTTGCCCTTTCTCCTTCAAAACCTAATAAATGTCCGACTAATATAAGATGGCCAGTAGAAGAGATGGGTAAAAATTCAGCTAACCCTTCTACAATACCAAGTATGAAGGCAATGATAAGATCGCTCATAGTTTCACTCCTATAAATTAATGAATATCCACTCTTTTAAAATAGAATAGTGTTGTAATAAATCCGAAAATCGCTGTTACTGCAATGATGATATAAGAATACTCTGGTGGATAAGTTGGTTGTAATTCGTTATTTGCTATATCTAGAGTAGCGGTCCATGGGAATAGGTCTTTATGTTTTGAATTTACGATCATAAGGTTAGTCATTGTAATAATGATTGTTAATATAATAGGCGGTACATAGGTCTTCATTACAAGAGTTAGTAGTACAATAGGTGAAGACAAAAGAAAGAGAAGTCCACCACATATTAAAAATTTTACGAGAGAGCCTAAAAGTAAGGTGATACTAAACCCAGGGAAGCTACCTACTAGCCCTAATAATAAAGTTAGCGCCCAAGCAACTAAAGTTAGCATCATGATCCAAAGGAATAGAAGGATAAACTTACTTATAATAAAGTTAATACGTGATACTGGGATAGTTAGCAAGTTTTTTAATGTATCTTCCGTGTATTCACGGGTAAATAGATAAGCGATTACAACTCCATATAAGGGGAATCCTATAATTAAAGTAGTGTATAGGTTAACTTCAGTGAACAGTTGACCAAATAAAATAGTTGGAGTAGGCTGCTTTGTCTTCAGGTGTATATAAGAAGCTACAACCACTAAAAATGGCGCGACACCTGCTCCGATAATACTAATCAAAAACATATTGGATCGTTTCAATTTTAATAGTTCTGTATAAAGAAGATTAACCAATTGCGCCACCCCCAACTAGTTTGGTGAAATAATCTTCTAGTCTATCTTCGCTCATCACAATTTTTAATACTTCAACACCATTACGAACTAACGTTCTATTAATGTGTCCTTGCTGTCCAAAGTGAGAATAAACGCGAATATTTCCTTCATCATGTACCTCATAATCAAAAATTTGAAAATGCTTTTCTAATAGCATCGCAGCTTTATTATCATTATTTACCTGGAATTCTATGTACTTACGATTGGCTTTACGCAGTGTATCAAGAGAAACTTCTTCTAATAACCTTCCTTCATGAATAATTCCCATACGATCGACTAGTTGTTCCACCTCAGCTAATATATGACTAGAAATGAGTATCGTTATATTTCTGTCTTGAGCTAAAGATTTAATGAGTTTTCGCATTTCTTTAATACCGATTGGATCTAGTCCGTTAGTTGGTTCATCTAGTATGAGTAGTTCAGGATAATGGAGAAGAGCACGTGCAATTCCTAAGCGTTGCTTCATTCCTAAAGAGTATTTTCCTACTAATTTTTTTGTTTCGTGCTGCAAGCCTACAATTTCTAATGCTTCTTCAATTGCATTCCTTTTGTGAACTCCAATTATCTTTGCATTAATTAATAAGTTCTCTCTTGCAGTTAAGTTTTCATAAAATCCTGGGACTTCAACGATAGAACCAATTCTTCTTAAAATGTCTTTTGGATTCCGAAGTAAATCCTCACCGAATATTTCTATATTTCCACTTGTAGGTTTTATAAGACTAAGCAGCATACGGATTGTGGTTGTTTTACCAGCACCGTTACGCCCTATGAATCCATAAATCTCTCCTTGTTGTACATTTATATTTAGATTATCTACTGACTTTTGGTTCCCATAAACTTTAGTAAGGTTTGTCGTTTTTATAATTGTATTTATAGGGGGCACCTACTTTCTATAAGTTCTTAATTACATAATAAAAAGGAAGGTTTAACTGCATATTAATCATTTCTTAACTATTTCTTAAAAGTAGTGTGTTTTGGGACGGAAAAACCAAAAGTAGTTCGTTCCCAGGGAATACTGTCAACCCATATACGCCCACCATTTTTTTCAACGAGGGCTTTAGAAATAGAAAGTCCGAGGCCACTACCACCGTAAGAAGGATTTCTTGATTGTTCGCTGCGGTACATCCGCTTAAATACGTTTTGTAAATCATGTTTTGGAATACCGGGTCCCTTGTCCCAAATAAGAATCTCATATTCTGTATTGGTTTCTAGTAGTTCGACTCCTACTATTTTCCCAGCTTTTCCGTGATGGATAGCGTTTTTTATTAGATTACCTATAATTCGTATAAGGCTAAGGTGATCTGCAATAATAGGGGAAGTAGATTCTGGTATGAGAACTTGTAGTTCAATGTTATGTTTTGATAGCTCGGGTAAAAATTCAATTAATACTTCTCTAGTAACCTCAGAAAAATCGAGTTCTTCTTCTTTTAATGGAAACTCATCAGCATCTAGCTTGGCCATATTAAAGATTTCATCGACCAGATGTTTTAAGTCATTCGATTTCTTATAAAGTATTTCAAGATATTCTTGCTTTTCTACTTCAGAAGCAGCGACATCATCTTTTAAAGCATCAATATATCCAATAATAGAAGTAAGTGGTGTCCGGATATCATGTGAGATATTAGATAAAAGTTGTTTTCTAGCTTCTTGGGATTTCCTTGCTTCGATCTGACCCTTTTCTAATGCAGTTATTAAGTCGTTTATTGAAAACACGATACTATTTAGTGAACGGTCGTTATTTGTGAATAGCCTCGTTTGTAAATTCCCTTTAAGTGCACGGCTTAATTTAGTAACCATCGATTCGTTGCTTTGAATAAAGTGAACTCTTGAAAAGAAAAGATATATTGTGATTATGATAAGAGCAATAAATAAAGATATTTTTACAGGGTATCCCATATCTATATTTAAAAGTCCGCAAATGATAAGTTGTAATGAAATAAGAAAGAGGACCTTATCATTTTTCAACCTGTTCACCTACAAACTTATAACCGATTCCCCATACAGTCTGAATGAATTTTGGATTGGAAGAATCGATTTCTATTTTCTTTCTAAGCTTTCTAATATGCACCATAACTGTATTATCATCTTCTATATAATTATCGTCCCATACATTCCGAAAGAGTTGTGTTTTCGTAAATACTTGCTCTGGGTTTGAAGCGAAGAATTTTAATAGTTCAAGTTCTTTTCCAGTTAAGTTGATTTCTTTTCCGTTCGTATGGACTGTGTATTTTTTAAAATCGATAGTTAGTCCTTTAAATGTTAAAGCTGTTTTCTCTTGTACGTTAGTGTTACTTCCAAGAACTAAAAAACGTCGCATAAGAGCTTTTACTCTTGCAACCACTTCGTGAATACTGAAAGGTTTCGTAATATAATCATCAGCACCTATGCTTAAGCCCAAAATTTTATCAACTTCGTGATCTTTAGCAGTTAGCATTAATATAGGGATGTTGGTTGTATCTCTAAGTTTTCTACACACTTCGATACCATCTACTTTCGGCATCATAAGATCTAATATAACGAGGTTGTAGTTATTTTGGTTAAATAAGCACAAAGCTTCTTCTCCATTAATTGCAGTATCTACCATATATAATTCTCGTTCTAAATATCTTTTTAATAAGTCTCGAATTTCTTTATCGTCATCTGCTATAAGAATACGTATATCTTTCATATCGTCACCTGTTTCTAATAGAATGTTATTGATATTACAACTTGATAAACAAAGGGGGATAGGGAGCGGTAATAAAAAATAAAGCAACTTTCTAAGTATATACTATTAATTGTTAAAATAAGGTTGCTAGTTTAGCTGAAAAGAAACAATTGTATGAGTTCGGTAAGATGGGGGAAGCGAGTCCTTTGAAATAGAGAAGTGCCTAAATTGAATAGTATTTAGAAGAATAGATTGGTAAAGAAAAGTAGACGATGGTTTCTATTTTAATGAGATCTTTGTAGGTCCTTATCTAGAGTTAAAGAGTGCAAAGGTACTAAATTAAATTTCTTTGTAAAAAGGTATTGACGATTAGTATATAGGGGTGTAATATAGGACAAGTCGCCGATAGCAACAACGCAGAAAGCGACAAAAGAAATAAAAAAACTTAGTTGACATTGAAATATGAAAATGTTAACATAAGGGAGTCGCAAATGAGCGGCAAACAAGTTCTTTGAAAACTGAACGAAACAAACAACGTGAACGTCAATTTTTATTTTTAGATGCTAGACAAACTAACTTTATTGGAGAGTTTGATCCTGGCTCAGGATGAACGCTGGCGGCGTGCCTAATACATGCAAGTCGAGCGAATGGATTAAGAGCTTGCTCTTATGAAGTTAGCGGCGGACGGGTGAGTAACACGTGGGTAACCTACCCATAAGACTGGGATAACTCCGGGAAACCGGGGCTAATACCGGATAATATTTTGAACTGCATAGTTCGAAATTGAAAGGCGGCTTCGGCTGTCACTTATGGATGGACCCGCGTCGCATTAGCTAGTTGGTGAGGTAACGGCTCACCAAGGCGACGATGCGTAGCCGACCTGAGAGGGTGATCGGCCACACTGGGACTGAGACACGGCCCAGACTCCTACGGGAGGCAGCAGTAGGGAATCTTCCGCAATGGACGAAAGTCTGACGGAGCAACGCCGCGTGAGTGATGAAGGCTTTCGGGTCGTAAAACTCTGTTGTTAGGGAAGAACAAGTGCTAGTTGAATAAGCTGGCACCTTGACGGTACCTAACCAGAAAGCCACGGCTAACTACGTGCCAGCAGCCGCGGTAATACGTAGGTGGCAAGCGTTATCCGGAATTATTGGGCGTAAAGCGCGCGCAGGTGGTTTCTTAAGTCTGATGTGAAAGCCCACGGCTCAACCGTGGAGGGTCATTGGAAACTGGGAGACTTGAGTGCAGAAGAGGAAAGTGGAATTCCATGTGTAGCGGTGAAATGCGTAGAGATATGGAGGAACACCAGTGGCGAAGGCGACTTTCTGGTCTGTAACTGACACTGAGGCGCGAAAGCGTGGGGAGCAAACAGGATTAGATACCCTGGTAGTCCACGCCGTAAACGATGAGTGCTAAGTGTTAGAGGGTTTCCGCCCTTTAGTGCTGAAGTTAACGCATTAAGCACTCCGCCTGGGGAGTACGGCCGCAAGGCTGAAACTCAAAGGAATTGACGGGGGCCCGCACAAGCGGTGGAGCATGTGGTTTAATTCGAAGCAACGCGAAGAACCTTACCAGGTCTTGACATCCTCTGAAAACTCTAGAGATAGAGCTTCTCCTTCGGGAGCAGAGTGACAGGTGGTGCATGGTTGTCGTCAGCTCGTGTCGTGAGATGTTGGGTTAAGTCCCGCAACGAGCGCAACCCTTGATCTTAGTTGCCATCATTAAGTTGGGCACTCTAAGGTGACTGCCGGTGACAAACCGGAGGAAGGTGGGGATGACGTCAAATCATCATGCCCCTTATGACCTGGGCTACACACGTGCTACAATGGACGGTACAAAGAGCTGCAAGACCGCGAGGTGGAGCTAATCTCATAAAACCGTTCTCAGTTCGGATTGTAGGCTGCAACTCGCCTACATGAAGCTGGAATCGCTAGTAATCGCGGATCAGCATGCCGCGGTGAATACGTTCCCGGGCCTTGTACACACCGCCCGTCACACCACGAGAGTTTGTAACACCCGAAGTCGGTGGGGTAACCTTTATGGAGCCAGCCGCCTAAGGTGGGACAGATGATTGGGGTGAAGTCGTAACAAGGTAGCCGTATCGGAAGGTGCGGCTGGATCACCTCCTTTCTATGGAGAATTGATGAACGCAGTTCATCAATAAACGTTGACTTGTTTTGTTTCGTTCAGTTTTGAGAGAACTATCTCTCAAGTTTAAATGTATGTTCTTTGAAAACTAGATAACAGTGTAGCTCATATTTTTTTAATTTTAGTTTGGTTAAGTTAGAAAGGGCGCACGGTGGATGCCTTGACACTAGGAGTCGATGAAGGACGGGACTAACGCCGATATGCTTCGGGGAGCTGTAAGTAAGCTTTGATCCGAAGATTTCCGAATGGGGAAACCCACTATACGTAATGGTATGGTATCCTTACCTGAATACATAGGGTATGGAAGACAGACCCAGGGAACTGAAACATCTAAGTACCTGGAGGAAGAGAAAGCAAATGCGATTTCCTGAGTAGCGGCGAGCGAAACGGAATCTAGCCCAAACCAAGAGGCTTGCCTCTTGGGGTTGTAGGACATTCTATACGGAGTTACAAAGGAACGAGGTAGACGAAGCGACCTGGAAAGGTCCGTCACAGAGGGTAATAACCCCGTAGTCGAAACTTCGTTCTCTCTTGAATGTATCCTGAGTACGGCGGAACACGTGAAATTCCGTCGGAATCTGGGAGGACCATCTCCCAAGGCTAAATACTCCCTAGTGATCGATAGTGAACCAGTACCGTGAGGGAAAGGTGAAAAGCACCCCGGAAGGGGAGTGAAAGAGATCCTGAAACCGTGTGCCTACAAATAGTCAGAGCCCGTTAATGGGTGATGGCGTGCCTTTTGTAGAATGAACCGGCGAGTTACGATCCCGTGCGAGGTTAAGCTGAAGAGGCGGAGCCGCAGCGAAAGCGAGTCTGAATAGGGCGTTTAGTACGTGGTCGTAGACCCGAAACCAGGTGATCTACCCATGTCCAGGGTGAAGTTCAGGTAACACTGAATGGAGGCCCGAACCCACGCACGTTGAAAAGTGCGGGGATGAGGTGTGGGTAGCGGAGAAATTCCAATCGAACCTGGAGATAGCTGGTTCTCCCCGAAATAGCTTTAGGGCTAGCCTTAAGTGTAAGAGTCTTGGAGGTAGAGCACTGATTGAACTAGGGGTCCTCATCGGATTACCGAATTCAGTCAAACTCCGAATGCCAATGACTTATCCTTAGGAGTCAGACTGCGAGTGATAAGATCCGTAGTCAAGAGGGAAACAGCCCAGATCGCCAGCTAAGGTCCCAAAGTGTGTATTAAGTGGAAAAGGATGTGGAGTTGCTTAGACAACTAGGATGTTGGCTCAGAAGCAGCCACCATTTAAAGAGTGCGTAATAGCTCACTAGTCGAGTGACTCTGCGCCGAAAATGTACCGGGGCTAAATACACCACCGAAGCTGCGAATTGATACCAATGGTATCAGTGGTAGGGGAGCGTTCTAAGTGCAGTGAAGTCAGACCGGAAGGACTGGTGGAGCGCTTAGAAGTGAGAATGCCGGTATGAGTAGCGAAAGACGGGTGAGAATCCCGTCCACCGAATGCCTAAGGTTTCCTGAGGAAGGCTCGTCCGCTCAGGGTTAGTCAGGACCTAAGCCGAGGCCGACAGGCGTAGGCGATGGACAACAGGTTGATATTCCTGTACCACCTCTTTATCGTTTGAGCAATGGAGGGACGCAGAAGGATAGAAGAAGCGTGCGATTGGTTGTGCACGTCCAAGCAGTTAGGCTGATAAGTAGGCAAATCCGCTTATCGTGAAGGCTGAGCTGTGATGGGGAAGCTCCTTATGGAGCGAAGTCTTTGATTCCCCGCTGCCAAGAAAAGCTTCTAGCGAGATAAAAGGTGCCTGTACCGCAAACCGACACAGGTAGGCGAGGAGAGAATCCTAAGGTGTGCGAGAGAACTCTGGTTAAGGAACTCGGCAAAATGACCCCGTAACTTCGGGAGAAGGGGTGCTTTCTTAACGGAAAGCCGCAGTGAATAGGCCCAAGCGACTGTTTAGCAAAAACACAGGTCTCTGCGAAGCCGTAAGGCGAAGTATAGGGGCTGACACCTGCCCGGTGCTGGAAGGTTAAGGAGAGGGGTTAGCGTAAGCGAAGCTCTGAACTGAAGCCCCAGTAAACGGCGGCCGTAACTATAACGGTCCTAAGGTAGCGAAATTCCTTGTCGGGTAAGTTCCGACCCGCACGAAAGGTGTAACGATTTGGGCACTGTCTCAACCAGAGACTCGGTGAAATTATAGTACCTGTGAAGATGCAGGTTACCCGCGACAGGACGGAAAGACCCCGTGGAGCTTTACTGTAGCCTGATATTGAATTTTGGTACAGTTTGTACAGGATAGGCGGGAGCCATTGAAACCGGAGCGCTAGCTTCGGTGGAGGCGCTGGTGGGATACCGCCCTGACTGTATTGAAATTCTAACCTACGGGTCTCATCGACCCGGGAGACAGTGTCAGGTGGGCAGTTTGACTGGGGCGGTCGCCTCCTAAAGTGTAACGGAGGCGCCCAAAGGTTCCCTCAGAATGGTTGGAAATCATTCGTAGAGTGCAAAGGCATAAGGGAGCTTGACTGCGAGACCTACAAGTCGAGCAGGGACGAAAGTCGGGCTTAGTGATCCGGTGGTTCCGCATGGAAGGGCCATCGCTCAACGGATAAAAGCTACCCCGGGGATAACAGGCTTATCTCCCCCAAGAGTCCACATCGACGGGGAGGTTTGGCACCTCGATGTCGGCTCATCGCATCCTGGGGCTGTAGTCGGTCCCAAGGGTTGGGCTGTTCGCCCATTAAAGCGGTACGCGAGCTGGGTTCAGAACGTCGTGAGACAGTTCGGTCCCTATCCGTCGTGGGCGCAGGAAATTTGAGAGGAGCTGTCCTTAGTACGAGAGGACCGGGATGGACGCACCGCTGGTGTACCAGTTGTTCTGCCAAGGGCATAGCTGGGTAGCTATGTGCGGAAGGGATAAGTGCTGAAAGCATCTAAGCATGAAGCCCCCCTCAAGATGAGATTTCCCATAGCGTAAGCTAGTAAGATCCCTGAAAGATGATCAGGTTGATAGGTTCGAGGTGGAAGCATGGTGACATGTGGAGCTGACGAATACTAATAGATCGAGGACTTAACCATATAATATGAAGCAAATGTTATCTAGTTTTGAAGGAATATACCTTCATCAGTTTGGTGATGATGGCAGAGAGGTCACACCCGTTCCCATACCGAACACGGAAGTTAAGCTCTCTAGCGCCGATGGTAGTTGGGACCTTGTCCCTGTGAGAGTAGGACGTCGCCAAGCAAAAACCTAAGTCGTTTCGACTTAGGTTTTTTTGTGTTTATTTTTATTTACCGAAGGTTAAAATCCATAAATTTAATAACCCTAAAGATGAAAAAAAAATGAAATAGAAATGGTATAAAATAAAATTCGGATGATAAAGTAATACGTTTAAATATAAATAGAAGGTAAGAATTACCTTTTTTTGTTAATTTAGTTGTCGAATGAACAATAATGTTTTTGATTTTATATGAAAAGATTAAGTGAAAAATAGCTATCCAGTTCTTTTTCACTTAATCTTTTTGTATTTTTAAGGGATTTTACATAAGAAAAAATCTATAATTAAGGTAGTTAACATATATTTTTTGATGGGTGTGGGGGATTATGAAAGAAATATGCATGTTATTAGTGGCTGTTATATTATGGGGGACAGCCATTGCACCAACGAAATGGGCATTAGAATCCATTCAACCGTTTACTTTGTTATTTATTCGTCTTTTCTTTGCGGGTGGGATTTGTATGTTTTTCTCATTTAACGAACTACAAAAAGCAGTTATACATAAACATATTCCGTGGAAAAGAATGAGTTTACTGTCTTTTACTGGTGTAGCTGGGTACTTTATGTTCACATCCTATGGTATTTCTTTAACAAGTGGATTACATGTTAGTATTATTGATGCTGCATTGCCATTAGTTACAATTCTTTTTTCAGCGTTCTTTCTGAAAGAGAAAATTCAGATGGATTATTGGATCGGGATTATGTTGGGTGCTATAGGAGTGCTCTTTATTACAATTCCATCTAGCGATACTAATCAAGAGGTGTCTTTAATAGGAGATATACTTATTTTATTAAGTACCTTTTTATTTGCGTTCTACACAGTTTTGTTAAAACGGCCAAAACAAGAACGACGTTTATCTAATAAAGTTTTCACTACAGTAACACTAATGATAGGTGCAGCTATTGTGTTGCCATTTGCAATGATAGAAATTTTTTACTACGGTTTCCCAAAAATCGAAACATGGAAGATTGGATTTAGTGTAGTATACCTTGTTATTGGGGCAACAATTTTAGCATATTGGTTCTGGAATAAAGCGCTAGAGACGGTCTCAGCATCAATAAGTGGACTGTACTTAAATGGATTGCCGTTAATAAGTATCATTACTTCAATTATCCTATTAAATGAATCTCTGACATGGAAGATAATAATGGGAGGGAGTCTAGTTTTAATTGGAGTAGGATGGGCGGATAAGCAAAAGTTACGTAATCTATTAAAGGGTAATAAAATGGATAGTAGGGACTGTTAAATTGTATGTTTTATATAGTTTAAATGTTAAAAAGATACCTCATATATATGTATAAGGTATCTTTTTATATTTAGCGAAGATAATGGACTTAAATTAGTAGGGATATTCTTTGTTATATCTATATGTATCGAAATCTTTTTGAAATATTGTTTTGACGAGCTGTATACATTCATCATCATAAAAGCTTTCAAAAGTCGGGTGACGAGGGAATAAAGGATCAGTAATATCGGCATCGCTGAAATTCCCTTTATAAATCATGGCAGGGGTTTGATGATGCCATGATGTTGAAAACTCATTTATCGGTGCAGGTTTTAATTCGAAACGTTTTTCTAATTCTTTCATTTCCTGATCGAAATTTTCTAAGTATATATAATTGGTTACATACTCTTCTTCACCTGCTATATATTGTTGTGTAAAGTGAGCGTTAATATCATTTGCATGAGCACCTTTAGTAAATAGGTAGTATAAAAATTGTTTGAATGAGATTCCTTTAGGAGAATTTTCATTTTGATATAAAAACTTTCGAATGGGTTTCCATTCTTCATTTTCTACATAAGGAGGTGCAATTAAGGACACGAAAGAACTGACTGCTCTTCTAAACGGATTGCGAACCAGTTTGAAAGTTTCCTTTTGTTTATCTCGTAGTGCTACACTCAGCCGTATATTATAGGCTGGTGTACTTTTGTATATTTCATATTCGAAATTATGGATGAAGGGGTGATAGTTTAAAGCTGCTTGTAATAAATCAATCTGGTAAAAAAACCACTTAGCAAGGGAAGTACAACCACTTTTTTGACTCCAAAATAGAATGAGAGGAAAGTTTCTATGATAGTGTGGGCTTCTTGCATTAGTACTAATGATGTGTAATAAGGAAGGATCCAACAATTGATGCACTCCTTTCATGTATCTTGATTACATATATATGTAAAATAAAGATGAGGTATGAGTGTGTGGAATTTTTTTGTAGAAAATGAAAAAGAAATGTTGACTATTATTATATAGAGGTGTAATATAAAACAAGTCGCCGATAGCAACAACGCAGAAAGCGACAAAAGAAATAAAAAAACTTAGTTGACATTGAAATATGAAAATGTTAACATAAGGGAGTCGCAAATGAGCGGCAAACAAGTTCTTTGAAAACTGAACGAAACAAACAACGTGAACGTCAATTTTTATTTTTAGATGCTAGACAAACTAACTTTATTGGAGAGTTTGATCCTGGCTCAGGATGAACGCTGGCGGCGTGCCTAATACATGCAAGTCGAGCGAATGGATTAAGAGCTTGCTCTTATGAAGTTAGCGGCGGACGGGTGAGTAACACGTGGGTAACCTACCCATAAGACTGGGATAACTCCGGGAAACCGGGGCTAATACCGGATAATATTTTGAACTGCATAGTTCGAAATTGAAAGGCGGCTTCGGCTGTCACTTATGGATGGACCCGCGTCGCATTAGCTAGTTGGTGAGGTAACGGCTCACCAAGGCGACGATGCGTAGCCGACCTGAGAGGGTGATCGGCCACACTGGGACTGAGACACGGCCCAGACTCCTACGGGAGGCAGCAGTAGGGAATCTTCCGCAATGGACGAAAGTCTGACGGAGCAACGCCGCGTGAGTGATGAAGGCTTTCGGGTCGTAAAACTCTGTTGTTAGGGAAGAACAAGTGCTAGTTGAATAAGCTGGCACCTTGACGGTACCTAACCAGAAAGCCACGGCTAACTACGTGCCAGCAGCCGCGGTAATACGTAGGTGGCAAGCGTTATCCGGAATTATTGGGCGTAAAGCGCGCGCAGGTGGTTTCTTAAGTCTGATGTGAAAGCCCACGGCTCAACCGTGGAGGGTCATTGGAAACTGGGAGACTTGAGTGCAGAAGAGGAAAGTGGAATTCCATGTGTAGCGGTGAAATGCGTAGAGATATGGAGGAACACCAGTGGCGAAGGCGACTTTCTGGTCTGTAACTGACACTGAGGCGCGAAAGCGTGGGGAGCAAACAGGATTAGATACCCTGGTAGTCCACGCCGTAAACGATGAGTGCTAAGTGTTAGAGGGTTTCCGCCCTTTAGTGCTGAAGTTAACGCATTAAGCACTCCGCCTGGGGAGTACGGCCGCAAGGCTGAAACTCAAAGGAATTGACGGGGGCCCGCACAAGCGGTGGAGCATGTGGTTTAATTCGAAGCAACGCGAAGAACCTTACCAGGTCTTGACATCCTCTGAAAACTCTAGAGATAGAGCTTCTCCTTCGGGAGCAGAGTGACAGGTGGTGCATGGTTGTCGTCAGCTCGTGTCGTGAGATGTTGGGTTAAGTCCCGCAACGAGCGCAACCCTTGATCTTAGTTGCCATCATTAAGTTGGGCACTCTAAGGTGACTGCCGGTGACAAACCGGAGGAAGGTGGGGATGACGTCAAATCATCATGCCCCTTATGACCTGGGCTACACACGTGCTACAATGGACGGTACAAAGAGCTGCAAGACCGCGAGGTGGAGCTAATCTCATAAAACCGTTCTCAGTTCGGATTGTAGGCTGCAACTCGCCTACATGAAGCTGGAATCGCTAGTAATCGCGGATCAGCATGCCGCGGTGAATACGTTCCCGGGCCTTGTACACACCGCCCGTCACACCACGAGAGTTTGTAACACCCGAAGTCGGTGGGGTAACCTTTATGGAGCCAGCCGCCTAAGGTGGGACAGATGATTGGGGTGAAGTCGTAACAAGGTAGCCGTATCGGAAGGTGCGGCTGGATCACCTCCTTTCTATGGAGAATTGATGAACGCAGTTCATCAATAAACGTTGACTTGTTTTGTTTCGTTCAGTTTTGAGAGAACTATCTCTCAAGTTTAAATGTATGTTCTTTGAAAACTAGATAACAGTGTAGCTCATATTTTTTTAATTTTAGTTTGGTTAAGTTAGAAAGGGCGCACGGTGGATGCCTTGACACTAGGAGTCGATGAAGGACGGGACTAACGCCGATATGCTTCGGGGAGCTGTAAGTAAGCTTTGATCCGAAGATTTCCGAATGGGGAAACCCACTATACGTAATGGTATGGTATCCTTACCTGAATACATAGGGTATGGAAGACAGACCCAGGGAACTGAAACATCTAAGTACCTGGAGGAAGAGAAAGCAAATGCGATTTCCTGAGTAGCGGCGAGCGAAACGGAATCTAGCCCAAACCAAGAGGCTTGCCTCTTGGGGTTGTAGGACATTCTATACGGAGTTACAAAGGAACGAGGTAGACGAAGCGACCTGGAAAGGTCCGTCACAGAGGGTAATAACCCCGTAGTCGAAACTTCGTTCTCTCTTGAATGTATCCTGAGTACGGCGGAACACGTGAAATTCCGTCGGAATCTGGGAGGACCATCTCCCAAGGCTAAATACTCCCTAGTGATCGATAGTGAACCAGTACCGTGAGGGAAAGGTGAAAAGCACCCCGGAAGGGGAGTGAAAGAGATCCTGAAACCGTGTGCCTACAAATAGTCAGAGCCCGTTAATGGGTGATGGCGTGCCTTTTGTAGAATGAACCGGCGAGTTACGATCCCGTGCGAGGTTAAGCTGAAGAGGCGGAGCCGCAGCGAAAGCGAGTCTGAATAGGGCGTTTAGTACGTGGTCGTAGACCCGAAACCAGGTGATCTACCCATGTCCAGGGTGAAGTTCAGGTAACACTGAATGGAGGCCCGAACCCACGCACGTTGAAAAGTGCGGGGATGAGGTGTGGGTAGCGGAGAAATTCCAATCGAACCTGGAGATAGCTGGTTCTCCCCGAAATAGCTTTAGGGCTAGCCTTAAGTGTAAGAGTCTTGGAGGTAGAGCACTGATTGAACTAGGGGTCCTCATCGGATTACCGAATTCAGTCAAACTCCGAATGCCAATGACTTATCCTTAGGAGTCAGACTGCGAGTGATAAGATCCGTAGTCAAGAGGGAAACAGCCCAGATCGCCAGCTAAGGTCCCAAAGTGTGTATTAAGTGGAAAAGGATGTGGAGTTGCTTAGACAACTAGGATGTTGGCTCAGAAGCAGCCACCATTTAAAGAGTGCGTAATAGCTCACTAGTCGAGTGACTCTGCGCCGAAAATGTACCGGGGCTAAATACACCACCGAAGCTGCGAATTGATACCAATGGTATCAGTGGTAGGGGAGCGTTCTAAGTGCAGTGAAGTCAGACCGGAAGGACTGGTGGAGCGCTTAGAAGTGAGAATGCCGGTATGAGTAGCGAAAGACGGGTGAGAATCCCGTCCACCGAATGCCTAAGGTTTCCTGAGGAAGGCTCGTCCGCTCAGGGTTAGTCAGGACCTAAGCCGAGGCCGACAGGCGTAGGCGATGGACAACAGGTTGATATTCCTGTACCACCTCTTTATCGTTTGAGCAATGGAGGGACGCAGAAGGATAGAAGAAGCGTGCGATTGGTTGTGCACGTCCAAGCAGTTAGGCTGATAAGTAGGCAAATCCGCTTATCGTGAAGGCTGAGCTGTGATGGGGAAGCTCCTTATGGAGCGAAGTCTTTGATTCCCCGCTGCCAAGAAAAGCTTCTAGCGAGATAAAAGGTGCCTGTACCGCAAACCGACACAGGTAGGCGAGGAGAGAATCCTAAGGTGTGCGAGAGAACTCTGGTTAAGGAACTCGGCAAAATGACCCCGTAACTTCGGGAGAAGGGGTGCTTTCTTAACGGAAAGCCGCAGTGAATAGGCCCAAGCGACTGTTTAGCAAAAACACAGGTCTCTGCGAAGCCGTAAGGCGAAGTATAGGGGCTGACACCTGCCCGGTGCTGGAAGGTTAAGGAGAGGGGTTAGCGTAAGCGAAGCTCTGAACTGAAGCCCCAGTAAACGGCGGCCGTAACTATAACGGTCCTAAGGTAGCGAAATTCCTTGTCGGGTAAGTTCCGACCCGCACGAAAGGTGTAACGATTTGGGCACTGTCTCAACCAGAGACTCGGTGAAATTATAGTACCTGTGAAGATGCAGGTTACCCGCGACAGGACGGAAAGACCCCGTGGAGCTTTACTGTAGCCTGATATTGAATTTTGGTACAGTTTGTACAGGATAGGCGGGAGCCATTGAAACCGGAGCGCTAGCTTCGGTGGAGGCGCTGGTGGGATACCGCCCTGACTGTATTGAAATTCTAACCTACGGGTCTCATCGACCCGGGAGACAGTGTCAGGTGGGCAGTTTGACTGGGGCGGTCGCCTCCTAAAGTGTAACGGAGGCGCCCAAAGGTTCCCTCAGAATGGTTGGAAATCATTCGTAGAGTGCAAAGGCATAAGGGAGCTTGACTGCGAGACCTACAAGTCGAGCAGGGACGAAAGTCGGGCTTAGTGATCCGGTGGTTCCGCATGGAAGGGCCATCGCTCAACGGATAAAAGCTACCCCGGGGATAACAGGCTTATCTCCCCCAAGAGTCCACATCGACGGGGAGGTTTGGCACCTCGATGTCGGCTCATCGCATCCTGGGGCTGTAGTCGGTCCCAAGGGTTGGGCTGTTCGCCCATTAAAGCGGTACGCGAGCTGGGTTCAGAACGTCGTGAGACAGTTCGGTCCCTATCCGTCGTGGGCGCAGGAAATTTGAGAGGAGCTGTCCTTAGTACGAGAGGACCGGGATGGACGCACCGCTGGTGTACCAGTTGTTCTGCCAAGGGCATAGCTGGGTAGCTATGTGCGGAAGGGATAAGTGCTGAAAGCATCTAAGCATGAAGCCCCCCTCAAGATGAGATTTCCCATAGCGTAAGCTAGTAAGATCCCTGAAAGATGATCAGGTTGATAGGTTCGAGGTGGAAGCATGGTGACATGTGGAGCTGACGAATACTAATAGATCGAGGACTTAACCATATAATATGAAGCAAATGTTATCTAGTTTTGAAGGAATATACCTTCATCAGTTTGGTGATGATGGCAGAGAGGTCACACCCGTTCCCATACCGAACACGGAAGTTAAGCTCTCTAGCGCCGATGGTAGTTGGGACCTTGTCCCTGTGAGAGTAGGACGTCGCCAAGCAAAAACCTAAGTCGTTTCGACTTAGGTTTTTTTGTGTTTATTTTTATTTACCGAAGGTTAAAATCCATAAATTTAATAATCCTAAAGACGAAAAAAGAATGAAATAGAGGCAGTTTAAAATAATGGCAATGATTTTTTGTGCTCCGGATTTTTCGAATGCTCCTAAAATAATCCCTAAGAATAGGAAAGATTATTTCTATCATAATAATGAGAGTAGAAAAAATGGGATGATATAAATAAGCATTCAATAATTACAGCAATTACTTCGATAGAGAAAAATAAATAGGATAATAGCACAGTTATTTTTTTTCACGGTTATTCCTCCTTTGAAATTAAATCGTTATAATATAGGTTCTATCGATGTATAGAACACAAGAGAGTATGTATATAGAGTAAAACATACTGAAGTATTATATAAATAGTTATACGTAAAATAGATCTCTAGAAATATATATTCTAATTCCCTTTCCTTCTTGCATATAGTTGCAATTCTTCTTTTGAATATAACTAAAACACGAACGTTATCGATGACTAATAAAAAAACATTCGATTATTTATTGACATTGTTTATGAAATATTGTTAATATAGCCATAGAAACAATAATATATAAGACCTCATATAATCGCGGGGATATGGCCTGCAAGTCTCTACCTAACGACCGTTATTCGTTAGACTATGAGGGAAAGTCACTCGGTATTTTTCTATTCACAAGGGATACGTATGCCTGAGTAGAGCACTTTCTCTCATAGTAAAAGAGAAACTGTTCTATTTCAGGCTTTTTTTATTTGAATCGGGGGGATTCTAATATGAAATCACTAGTTGGAGTCATAATGGGAAGCACGTCAGACTGGGAAACAATGAAATATGCTTGTGACATTTTAGATGAATTAAATATACCGTATGAGAAAAAAGTTGTATCCGCTCATCGGACTCCGGATTATATGTTTGAATATGCAGAAACAGCTCGTGAACGTGGAGTAAAAGTTATTATTGCTGGAGCTGGTGGAGCAGCGCATTTACCAGGAATGGTTGCAGCGAAGACAAATCTTCCTGTAATTGGTGTTCCAGTTCAATCAAAGGCGTTAAACGGCCTAGATTCGTTATTATCCATTGTCCAAATGCCAGGAGGGGTTCCAGTTGCAACTGTTGCAATTGGTAAGGCTGGTTCAACAAATGCTGGATTGCTTGCTGCACAAATACTTGGATCATTTCATGATGACATACATGATGCATTAGAGTTGAGACGAGAAGCTATTGAGAAAACTGTGCGTGAAGGTAGTGAGCTAGTATGACGAGAATCATCTTACCTGGAAAAACAATCGGCATTATTGGAGGCGGCCAGCTTGGAAGAATGATGGCGTTGGCAGCTAAGGAAATGGGTTATAAAATTGCTGTTTTAGATCCTACAAAGCATTCACCATGTGCACAAGTTGCTGATGTTGAAGTCGTTGCACCATATGACGATTTAAAAGCAATTCAGCATTTAGCAGAGATAAGCGACGTTGTCACATATGAATTTGAGAATATTGATTATAGATGTTTACAATGGCTTGAAAAACATGCTTACTTACCACAAGGTAGTCAGTTGTTAAATAAAACGCAAAATCGTTTTACAGAAAAGAATGCAATTGAAAAAGCTGGGTTACCAGTAGCATCGTATAGATTGGTTCAAAATCAAGATCAACTTACAGAAGCAATTAAAGAGTTATCTTTCCCTTCTGTCTTAAAAACAACGACAGGTGGATACGATGGTAAAGGGCAAGTGGTTTTAAAGAGTGAAGCTGATGTTGTGAGAGCAAAAGAACTTACTAATAAAGCAGAGTGCATTCTAGAAAAATGGGTGCCCTTTGAAAAAGAAGTATCAGTTATTGTAATTCGTAGTGTAAGTGGTGAAACGAAAGTATTTCCGGTAGCGGAAAATATTCATGTAAATAACATTTTGCATGAATCTATCGTTCCAGCCCGCATTACAGAAGAACTTTCTCAAAAAGCAATTGCTTACGCAAAGGTACTTGCGGATGAACTAGAACTTGTGGGAACACTAGCGGTAGAGATGTTTGCTACAGCTGACGGTGAGATTTACATTAATGAATTAGCACCAAGACCTCACAATTCAGGACACTATACACAGGATGCATGTGAAACGAGTCAATTTGGTCAACATATTCGAGCAATCTGTAATTTACCTCTTGGAGAAACAAATTTGTTAAAACCAGTTGTCATGGTTAACATTTTAGGCGAACATATAGAAGGGGTCCTAGGACAAGTGAATAGACTAACCGGGTGCTATTTACACTTGTATGGAAAAGAAGAAGCAAAAGCACAGCGAAAAATGGGGCATGTTAATATTTTAAATGATAATATTGAAGTCGCTCTAGAAAAAGCGAAGAGTTTGCATATTTGGGACCATCAAGAACAACTGTTGGAGGGAAAAAGATGATTAATCGTTATACACGCCCTGAAATGGGTGCGATTTGGACGGAAGAGAACAAATTTAAAGCGTGGTTAGAAGTTGAGATTTTAGCGTGTGAAGCATGGGCTGAGCTTGGCGATATTCCAAAAGAAGATGTGAAAAAAATTCGTGAACATGCATCATTTGATATTGATCGTATTTATGAAATTGAAAAAGAAACACGTCATGACGTAGTTGCTTTCACTCGTGCTGTATCAGAAACACCAACATTAGGCGAGGAACGTAAATGGGTTCATTACGGTTTAACATCTACAGACGTAGTAGATACAGCGTTATCTTATATCTTAAAACAAGCAAATGAAATCTTGTTAAAAGACTTAGAAAACTTTGTTAGTATTTTAGCTAATAAAGCGAAAGAGCATAAATACACGATCATGATGGGAAGAACACACGGTGTACATGCAGAGCCAACAACATTTGGTTTAAAACTTGGTCTTTGGTATGAAGAAATGAAACGTAACGTAGAGCGTTTCAAACAAGCTGCTGATACAGTTCGCGTTGGTAAATTATCTGGTGCGGTTGGTACATATGCAAATATTGATCCATTCGTAGAAAAGTATGTTTGTGAAAACTTAGGATTAGAAGCAGCACCAATTTCAACACAAACATTGCAACGTGATCGTCATGCACATTACATGTCAACACTTGCACTAATCGCAACATCTGTTGAAAAGATGGCAGTTGAGATTCGTGGTTTACAAAAGAGTGAAACACGTGAAGTTGAAGAGGCTTTCGCAAAAGGTCAAAAAGGTTCTTCTGCAATGCCGCATAAACGTAATCCAATTGGATCTGAAAATATGACTGGTTTAGCTCGTGTTATCCGCGGTTATATGATGACAGCTTACGAGAATGTTCCGTTATGGCATGAGCGTGATATCTCTCACTCTTCTGCAGAACGCGTAATTTTACCAGATGCTACAATCGCGTTAAATTACATGTTAAATCGCTTTGGTAATATCGTTAAAAACTTAACTGTATTCCCAGAGAATATGAAACGCAATATGACAAGAACATACGGCTTAATTTACTCTCAGCGCGTAATGCTTACACTAATTGACAAAGGTCTGGTACGTGAAGAAGCTTATGATATCGTACAGCCTAAAGCAATGGAAGCTTGGGAAACACAAGTACAATTTAAAGAGCTTGTAGAATCTGACGAGCGTATTACAAGTAAGTTAACGCAAGAAGAAATTAACGAATGTTTCAATTATGAACATCATATGCAACACGTTGATACAATCTTTGAACGCCTTGGATTAAACGAAGCGTAAAATTTCATATGGCACAGAATAGAGTCATTCTGTGCCATTCTTTATAAAAATATTATTCACATTTTTCAAACTACAGGGGGCTTGCGAAATGCAAAAGCTAGAATTGCTGTATGAAGGTAAGGCAAAAAGAATTTATCGTACAGAAGCAGCAGATATGGTTTGGGTAGAGTACAAAGATAGTGCGACTGCTTTCAATGGGGAGAAAAAAGCGACAATTACAGGAAAAGGTCGTTTGAACAATGAGATTACAACTTTATTGTTCAGAAAGTTACAAGAAGTTGGAATTAAAACACACTTTGTGGAGAAGTTATCTGATACAGAACAACTTGTCAAAAAGGTGAGTATTATTCCATTAGAAGTTGTCACAAGAAACGTAATTGCAGGTAGTCTTTCAAAAAGACTAGGAATGGAAGAAGGAACTGCTCTTACAACACCAATCGTAGAATTTTACTACAAAGATGATGATTTAGGAGATCCACTTGTAACGGAAGATCATATTCGTTTGTTAAATGTTGCAACACCAGAGCAAGTAAGCGTATTACGAGATGCAGCTCTACAAATCAATCAAGTGATGATTGAGCATTTCGCAAGCTGTCGTGTAAGATTAGTAGATTTTAAATTAGAGTTTGGCGTAACAGAAGAAGGGGAAATCATATTAGCAGATGAAATTTCACCAGATACTTGCCGTTTATGGGATGAAACGAGCAATGAAAAATTTGATAAAGATGTATTCCGTCGTGATCTTGGGAATTTAACAGAAGCATATGAAGAAATTTTAAAACGTTTAGGGGGAGCTTCACATGTATAAAGTTAAGGTATATGTAACGTTAAGAGAAAGTGTATTAGATCCACAAGGAACTGCGGTAAAGGGAGCACTTCATAGTCTTTCATTTACAGAAGTACAAGACGTTCGAATCGGAAAATATATGGAATTAACAATTGATAAATCAGTATCTGATCTGGATAGCAAGGTAAAAGAAATGTGTGAAAAATTATTAGCAAACGTTGTAATGGAAGACTTCCGTTATGAAGTTGAGGAGGTTGTCGCACAGTGAAATTTGCAGTCATAGTATTCCCAGGTTCGAACTGTGATGTCGATATGTTCCATGCAATTAAAGATGAGCTTGGTGAAGAAGTAGATTACGTTTGGCACGATAGAGAGAATTTAGATGAATATGATGCAATTTTACTACCAGGTGGATTCTCTTACGGTGACTATTTACGTTGTGGTGCTATCTCTCGCTTTGCTAACGCAATGAAAGCAGTGCAAAAAGCTGCTGAGCAAGGAAAGCCAATTTTAGGAGTGTGTAATGGATTCCAGATTCTTGTTGAATCAGGATTACTACCAGGAGCATTAATGAGAAACGAAAACTTAAAGTTTATGTGCCGTACGGTTCAGTTACGTGTTGAAAATAATGAAACTATGTTTACATCACAATATGAAAAAAATGAAGTAATCAATATTCCAATTGCACATGGTGAGGGGAATTACTATTGTGATGAAGCAACTCTTAAACAATTAGAAGAGAATAATCAAATCGCATTCCGTTACGTAGAAAATCCGAATGGAAGCGTTTCAGATATTGCAGGTATTGTAAATGAAAAAGGAAATGTTCTTGGTATGATGCCACACCCAGAGCGTGCTGTAGATGAATTACTTGGCGGTGCTGAAGGGTTAAAAGTCTTTCAATCTATCTTAAAACAGTGGAGGGAAACATATGTCGTTAATGCTTGAGCCAAATCCAACACAAATTAAAGAAGAGCGTATATATGCGGAAATGGGGCTAACAGACGAAGAGTTTGCCATGGTTGAAAAGATTTTAGGCCGTTTGCCGAATTATACAGAAACGGGACTATTCTCTGTTATGTGGTCTGAACATTGTAGTTATAAAAATTCAAAGCCAGTTCTTCGTAAGTTTCCAACGACAGGTGAGCGTGTCTTACAAGGACCTGGAGAAGGCGCTGGAATTGTAGATATCGGTGATAATCAAGCGGTTGTATTTAAAATGGAAAGTCATAACCATCCTTCTGCAATTGAGCCATATCAAGGGGCAGCGACAGGTGTCGGTGGTATTATTCGCGATGTATTCTCTATGGGAGCACGTCCGGTAGCTCTATTAAACTCACTTCGCTTCGGTGAATTACAATCACCACGTGTGAAATATTTATTCGAAGAAGTAGTAGCAGGAATCGCAGGATACGGTAACTGCATTGGTATTCCTACTGTTGGCGGCGAAGTACAGTTTGATCCATGTTATGAAGGAAATCCACTTGTAAATGCAATGTGTGTAGGTCTAATTAATCATGAAGATATAAAAAAAGGGCAAGCACATGGTGCTGGTAATACAGTAATGTACGTAGGAGCATCAACTGGTCGTGATGGTATTCACGGTGCAACATTCGCATCTGAAGAGTTATCTGAAAGCTCAGAAGCGAAGCGTCCGGCAGTTCAAGTAGGGGATCCATTTATGGAGAAACTTCTTATTGAAGCATGTTTAGAACTTATTCAGTCTGATGCACTTGTTGGAATTCAAGATATGGGAGCTGCTGGTTTAACATCATCTTCTGCAGAAATGGCAAGTAAAGCAGGTATGGGTATTGAAATGTACTTAGATGATGTACCGCAGCGTGAAACTGGAATGACTCCATATGAAATGATGTTATCTGAATCACAAGAGCGTATGTTAATCGTTGTGAAAAAAGGTAGAGAGCAAGAAATAGTAGATTTATTTGAGAAGTATGGTCTTGCAGCAGTTACGATGGGGAAAGTAACTGAAGATAAAATGCTTCGATTATTCCATAAAGATGAAATGGTAGCTGAAGTACCAGCGGATGCTCTTGCAGAAGAAGCACCAATTTATCATAAACCGTCAAAAGAAGCAGCATACTTTGCTGAGTTTCAGCAGATGAAAATGGAAACACCAAAAGTAGAAGATTATAAAGAAACGTTATTAGCTCTATTACAACAACCAACGATTGCAAGTAAAGAGTGGGTATATGATCAATATGATTATCAAGTGCGCACTAGCACAATCGTTACACCAGGTTCAGATGCAGCGGTTATACGTGTACGCGGCACAGAAAAAGGATTAGCAATGACGACAGATTGTAACTCTCGCTACATTTATTTAGATCCAGAAGTGGGCGGTAAAATTGCAGTAGCAGAGGCAGCACGTAATATCGTATGTTCTGGCGGGGAGCCACTTGCAATTACAGATTGCTTAAACTTCGGTAATCCAGAAAAACCAGAGATCTTCTGGCAAATTGAGAAATCAGTAGACGGTATGAGTGAAGCTTGCCGCAAGTTACAAACGCCAGTTATCGGCGGGAATGTATCAATGTATAACGAGCGTAGTGGTGAAGCTGTATATCCAACACCAACTGTTGGGATGGTTGGACTTGTACACGATTTAAAACACGTAACAACACAAGAATTTAAACAAGCTGGCGATTTAGTTTATGTAATTGGAGAGACGAAAGCTGAGTTTGGTGGAAGTGAATTACAGAAAATGATCTACGGAAAAATTTTCGGTCAATCACCAAGCATCGATCTAGATGTAGAATCAAAACGCCAAAAACAAGTACTAGCAGCAATTCAAGCTGGCCTTGTTCAATCTGCACATGATGTTGCAGAAGGTGGTTTAGCAGTTGCAATTACTGAAAGTGCAATTGGTGCTAACGGTTTAGGTGCTACTGTGAAATTAGACGGAGAAGCAACAGCAGTATTATTTGCAGAATCACAATCGCGCTTCGTTATAACCGTAAAACGTGAAAATAAAGAAGCATTTGAGAAAGTGGTTGAAGCAATTCAAGTTGGAGAAGTGACAAATACAAATGAAGTAACAATTCATAATGAAGAAAATGAAGTATTACTTACAGCAAATGTAGATGAAATGAGAAAGGCTTGGAAAGGGGCAATCCCATGCTTGCTGAAATAAAGGGGTTAAATGAAGAATGTGGCGTTTTTGGAATTTGGGGGCATGAAAATGCAGCACAAGTTTCGTACTACGGATTGCACAGTTTGCAGCACCGTGGGCAAGAGGGCGCAGGCATTGTTGTAAATAATGGGGAAAAAATCATCGGTCACAAGGGGTTAGGTTTAATATCAGAAGTGTTTTCAAGAGGTGAGCTAGAGGGATTAAACGGGAAATCAGCAATTGGACACGTACGATATGCAACAGCTGGTGGAAGTGAAGTTGCTAACGTTCAACCATTATTATTCCGTTTTTCCGATCATAGCATGGCGTTAGCTCATAACGGAAATTTAATTAATGCAAAAATGCTTCGTCGTGAATTAGAGGCAGAGGGAAGTATTTTTCAAACAAGTTCAGATACAGAAGTACTTTTACACCTCATTAAGCGTAGTACAAAAGATTCTTTAATTGATAGTGTAAAAGAGGCTCTAAATAAAGTGAAAGGTGCGTTTGCATATCTTTTACTAACTGGAAATGAAATGATCGTTGCGCTAGATCCAAATGGATTCCGTCCTCTTTCAATTGGAAAGATGGGGGATGCTTACGTTGTAGCATCGGAAACATGTGCTTTCGATGTAGTTGGTGCAACATACATTCGTGATGTAGAACCTGGTGAATTGCTTATTATCAATGATGAAGGAATTCACGTAGATCGTTTTACAAATGAAGTAGACCACGCGATTTGCAGTATGGAATACATTTACTTTGCACGTCCAGATTCTAATATAGCTGGTATTAATGTTCATGCAGCACGTAAAAACATGGGGAAACGTTTAGCGGCGGAAGCTCCTATTGAAGCTGATGTTGTTACTGGTGTACCAGACTCTAGTATTTCAGCAGCAATTGGTTATGCGGAGGCGACAGGGATTCCGTATGAGTTAGGGTTAATTAAAAATCGTTACGTTGGACGTACGTTTATTCAACCTTCTCAAGAACTGCGTGAGCAAGGGGTTAAGATGAAGCTTTCAGCAGTAAGAGGCGTAGTTGAAGGAAAACGAGTTGTTATGATTGACGATTCTATCGTAAGAGGAACGACAAGTAAACGAATTGTTCGTATGCTTCGCGAGGCTGGAGCGACAGAAGTCCATGTAAGAATTGCTTCACCACCTCTTAAGTATCCATGCTTCTATGGCATTGATATTCAAACGAGAAAAGAATTAATCGCAGCAAATAATTCAATAGAAGAAATCCGTCAAATCATCGGAGCAGATTCACTAACATTTTTAAGTGAAGATGGATTAGTAGATGCAATTGGACGCCCATATGAAGGAAAATACGGTGGTCTATGTATGGCTTACTTCAATGGAGACTATCCAACAGCTCTTTATGATTATGAGCAAGAGCTTTTAGAAAGTATGAAATAAGAAGAAAAAAGCTTCTACTTCTTTTGATGTAGAAGCTAGCTTCTTTCTTAAAACGGCCGCCCTGGATGGGGAGAAATTAAAAGACGAGGTGTAAATAACGATGGCGAATGCATATAAGCAAGCAGGAGTAGATATTGAAGCTGGATATGAAGCGGTATCTCGCATGAAAAAACACGTACAAACAACAATGAGAAAAGAAGTGCTAGGCGGTTTAGGCGGTTTTGGAGGTATGTTTGATCTATCAAAATTTGCATTAGAAGAACCTGTATTAGTATCTGGAACAGATGGCGTGGGAACGAAATTGATGCTCGCTTTTATGGCAGATAAACATGACACAATTGGTATTGATGCAGTAGCAATGTGTGTAAATGATATTGTTGTCCAAGGAGCAGAGCCGCTTTTCTTCCTTGATTATATTGCTTGTGGTAAAGCTGAACCTAGTAAAATTGAAAACATCGTCAAAGGTATATCAGAGGGCTGTCGCCAAGCTGGTTGTGCATTAATTGGTGGAGAAACAGCTGAAATGCCAGGAATGTATTCTACGGAAGAATACGATTTAGCTGGTTTTACAGTTGGAATTGTTGATAAAAAGAAAATTGTAACAGGTGAAAAAATTGAAGCTGGTCACGTATTAATTGGCTTAGCATCTAGCGGTATTCATAGTAACGGTTATTCTTTAGTAAGAAAAGTGCTACTAGAAGATGGAGAACTATCTTTAGATCGTATTTACGGACGCTTAGAACTACCTCTTGGTGAAGAATTATTAAAACCAACGAAAATTTATGTCAAACCTATTTTAGAACTATTGAAGAAACATGAAGTATACGGTATGGCACATATTACAGGTGGTGGATTCATTGAAAATATTCCACGTATGTTGCCAGAAGGAATCGGTGCGGAAATTGAATTAGGATCTTGGCAAGTTCAACCGATTTTTAGTTTACTTCAAGAAGTTGGAAAACTAGAAGAGAAAGAAATGTTCAATATTTTTAACATGGGTATTGGTATGGTAGTAGCAGTAAAGGAAGAAGAGGCAAAAGATATTGTTCGTCTTCTTGAGGAACAAGGCGAGAAAGCTCATATTATTGGACACACTGTACAAGGGTCTGGTGTTACCTTTATTGAGGGAACAGAAGTATGAGTAGATTAGCAGTTTTTGCTTCTGGGAGCGGCTCTAACTTTCAATCTCTCATTAATGCGGTAGAAGACAAAATATTGGATGCAGATATTAGTTTATTAGTATGTGATAAACCAGAGGCACGCGCTATTGGACGGGCACACTATCACCATATTCCGTGTTTTTCCTTTTCAGCGAAAGCATATGAGTCAAAAGAAGCATTTGAAAAAGAGATATTAAAAAAGCTAGAAGAGTATGAAATTGATTATGTTATTTTAGCTGGATATATGCGTTTAATTGGAACGACTTTACTAGAAGCGTACGGCGGGAAAATTATTAATATTCATCCATCAATACTACCGAGTTTTCCAGGGAAAGATGCTGTCGGTCAAGCGTTAGAAGCAGGTGTGAAAGTAACTGGAGTAACAATTCATTATGTAGATGCAGGTATGGATACAGGTCCAATTATTGCGCAAGAAGCAGTAGTTGTTTCTGAAGGGGATACGAGAGAAAGCTTACAAAAGAAAATTCAACAAGTTGAACATAAATTATACGTAAATACAGTGAATCAAATTGTTCAGTCTGCGAAAGAAACAACTGTTAACTAACATACAACCAGGGGTGAAGGATAAATGAAAAAGCGTGCATTAGTAAGTGTTTCAGATAAAACAGGAGTAGTAGAATTTGTTAAAGGTTTACTAGAACAAGGGATTGAAGTTATTTCAACAGGTGGTACGAAAAAATTACTAGAAGAAAATGGTTTACAAGTAATTGGTATTTCTGAAGTAACTGGTTTCCCAGAAATTATGGATGGTCGTGTAAAAACATTACATCCAAATATTCATGGTGGTCTATTAGCAGTTCGTGATAATGAAATGCATATAGCGCAAATGAATGAATTAGGTATGGAGCCAATTGACTTTGTTGTTGTTAACTTATACCCATTTAAAGAAACAATCGCTAAGCCTGATGTAACATTTGCTGATGCAATTGAAAATATTGATATCGGTGGCCCAACAATGATTCGCTCTGCTGCGAAAAATCATAAATTTGTATCGGTAGTTGTAGATCCAGTAGATTATGATGTTGTATTAGCAGAACTGAAAGAGAACGGTGAAGTAACAGAGGAAACGAAACGTAAATTAGCAGCGAAAGTATTCCGTCATACAGCGGCATATGATGCGTTAATTTCTAACTACTTAACAAAGCAAATGGGCGAAGAAAGCCCAGAAACGTTAACGGTGACATTTGAGAAAAAACAAGATTTACGCTATGGAGAAAATCCGCATCAAAAAGCGACATTCTATAAAGCACCATTTGCTGCAACTTCTTCTGTTGCATATGCAGAACAATTACACGGTAAAGAATTATCTTATAACAATATTAACGATGCAGATGCAGCGCTTAGTATCGTAAAAGAATTTACAGAACCAGCAGTAGTAGCGGTAAAACATATGAATCCATGTGGTGTTGGAGTGGGTACGGATATTCATGAAGCATACACACGCGCTTATGAAGCAGATCCAGTATCAATCTTCGGAGGCATTATTGCAGCGAATCGTGAAATTGATAAAGCTACAGCAGAAAAGTTACACGAAATTTTCTTAGAAATTGTTATCGCACCTTCTTTCTCACAAGAAGCTTTAGAAGTATTGCAAAGTAAGAAAAATTTACGTTTACTAACTGTAAATATTGAAAAAGCAACAAGCGCAAGTAAAAAGCTAACTTCTGTACAAGGTGGACTTCTTGTTCAAGAGGAAGATACGTTATCATTAGATGAAAGTACAATTTCAATTCCAACGAAACGTGAACCATCAGAGCAAGAGTGGAAAGATTTAAAACTAGCTTGGAAAGTTGTAAAACATGTGAAATCAAATGCAATTGTTTTAGCGAATGATAACATGACAGTTGGTGTAGGTGCGGGACAGATGAACCGTGTAGGTTCTGCAAAAATCGCAATTACACAAGCTGGCGAAAAAGCACAAGGTAGCGCACTTGCATCTGATGCTTTCTTCCCAATGCCAGATACAGTAGAAGAAGCAGCAAAAGCTGGAATTACAGCAATCATCCAACCAGGCGGATCGATTCGTGATGAAGATTCTATTAAAATGGCAGATGCGTATGGGATTACTATGGTGTTCACTGGCGTACGTCATTTCAAACACTAATAGAGGATGTTAAAAAAGTCCGGTCAAGATAACTGTCCCATGTCGTCGTTGCAATGCCAGTGCGGTACTCATTTAGGAAAGCTACACTCCGTGTCCTCCTGGCAAATGCGCCTTGACCTGCTCGGTTCTCTTGATCCTCCTTTTTAAACTTTTATTGATATGAAAACAAACTAGGAGCATAGCTTCTAGTTTGTACTTATTTAATTATTGGGGGATGAAATATGAATGTTTTAGTAATCGGCCGTGGTGGACGTGAGCATGCTTTAGCTTGGAAATTTGCACAATCTGAAAAGGTAGAAAAAGTATATGTAGCGCCAGGTAATGAAGGTATGCGAGATGTTGCAACACCAGTTGATATTGATGAGAATGATTTTGATGCATTAGTCTTATTCGCAAAAGAAAACAATGTAGGCTTAACTTTCGTTGGACCAGAAATTCCACTTATGAATGGAATCGTTGATCGCTTTAAGGAAGAGGGACTTCGTGTATTTGGACCTAATAAAGCGGCTGCGGTTATTGAAGGTAGTAAAGCTTTTACAAAAGAATTGATGAAAAAGTATGATATTCCAACTGCGGCATATGAAACTTTTACAGACTATGAAGAGGCAGTAAAGTACATTCAGAAAGTTGGTGCACCGATCGTAATTAAGGCAGATGGGTTAGCTGCTGGTAAAGGTGTAACAGTAGCAATGACGCTTGAAGAGGCATTACAAGCTGTGAAAGAAATGCTACAAGATGTGAAATTCGGCGCAGCAAGCAAGAAGGTCGTTATTGAAGAGTTTTTAGATGGACAAGAATTTTCATTAATGGCATTTGTAAATGGAACAACTGTGCATCCAATGGTAATTGCTCAAGATCATAAACGAGCTTTTGATGCTGATAAAGGTCCTAATACAGGCGGAATGGGTGCATATTCCCCAGTACCACAAATTCCGGAATCAGCGGTTCAAGAAGCGATTCAAACAGTATTACATCCAACTGCTAAAGCGATGATTCAAGAAAATCGTTCGTTTACAGGAATTTTATATGCGGGGCTTATTTTAACGAATGATGGTCCAAAGGTAATTGAGTTCAATGCACGCTTTGGCGATCCTGAAACGGAAGTTGTATTACCACGCTTAGAAAATGATTTAGTTGATGTATGTAACGCTGTATTAGATGAAAGTGAATTAACGTTACAATGGTCAAAGGAAGCAGTTATTGGTGTTGTACTTGCTTCTAAAGGATATCCAGAAGCGTATAAAAAAGGTGGAATTATTAACGGATTAGATGCACTGCAAGATGTAATAGTTTTCCATGCGGGTACAGCGATGAAACATGGTGACTTTGTAACAAACGGTGGCCGTGTATTATTTGTTGCTTGCAAGGCGAATAGTTTACAAGAAGCGAAAGATAAAGTATATAAAGAAATCGGTAAAATTGAGAGTGATGGTTTATTTTACCGAAGTGATATAGGATATCGTGCAATTGGGCATGAGATGATGAAAAGCTAATGTATAAAAAATCCCGCTGATTTCTCAGCGGGATTTTTTATGCATCTTTATCTTTTTTTAATTTCCCTTTTTGCTTTGCCATTTCTCGAAGTAAATACTCGATGTGTGCATTGACGCTACGAAACTCATCATTCGCCCATTTTTCGATGACTGCGTGTAATTCAGGATCAATACGTAATGGAAAGCTTTTCTTTTTGGCCATAATCACTTACAACCTTTAGTATAGGCTTCCTGTATTAATAACTGGTTGCGCACCTTTATCTGAAACGATGGCAACTAATAAATTGTTCACCATATTTGCTTTACGCTCGTCATCGAGTTCCAGTACGCCTTCTTCATCTAACATATGGATTGAATCTTTCGCCATCTTCACAGCACCTTCAACAATCTCTTTTCTAGCAGCTAATACTGCTTTTGCTTGTTGACGCTGGAGCATTGCATGGGCAATTTCTGTTGCGTAAGCTAAATGTGTTAAACGAGTTTCTAATACTTCTACGCCAGCGATTTCAAGTCGTGCTTCTAACTCACGCTTTAATTCTTCAGAGATCTCTTCAGTATTTCCTCGTAACGTGATGCAAGTTTCATCTTGGAAATTATCATAAGGATATTTTGTAGCAACGTGGCGGATTGCTGTTTCACTTTGAATTTCTACGAATCGATCGTAATGCTCAACACCAAACATTGCTTTTGCGGAATCAACAACTTTATATACGATAACGGCTGCAATTTCAATTGGATTGCCCTCAACATCGTTTACTTTTAATTTCTTACTGTTAAAGTTTTCAACACGTAAAGATACAGTTTGACGAAAAGCGAATGGAATTGTTAAAAATAAACCATTTTGACGAATTGTTCCTAAATAACTACCGAAGAACGTAATAACTTTCGCTTGATTCGGTTGAACGATACCGATACCTGTAGCTAAAACAGATGCTAATATGAGAGCTAAAATAGCTATTACAAACATTTCTTGTACAAGGCAAAATACACCGATAGCGGCTAAAACTAAAATTCCAATAACGCCGAGAAATCCATTAACATAAAATACTTGTTTTTCTTTCATATGATCGCCTCCTTGATATAAAAATGATATCACTTTTATATCATTACATGCAAGAGGGTTACACCTAATTTTCTGAATTTTATTGTTTGATATCTTTTATGTACGTTTTAAGGGTAAAAACAAGAATGTACGTTCTGTTTCGTGGTAAAATAAAGAAGACTTAGCTGCCCACTGCAGCAGCTAAGTCCCTTTGAGAGCATCTTGCATCGTGACAAATGATTCAAAGCGGTTTTGCCAGGATTAATTCTTCAATCGCTGACTCAATCTCTTTGTCAGAAGTGTCATAACTTCCATCTGACTTTGCCTTTGGCTTGTCATGACTGGAAGCTGAATTAACTTCTTCTTTATTATGTCCTTTTTCAGTGAAATTCATGCTAGGCATTTTAAATGCGCTCATATTCATATATTTTCCAAACTTACAGGCTTCAACAATAGGGCAGAAACGAACGATCCCCTCCGCAATTTTCATGGCACCAATCCATAGCAAAACTTTAGACCAAGTGCACCAAGGTTTACGTACGAGTTTAGCTGTACTACAACCGAAGAGGATGAGTCCGAGTGTAATTCGAATTAGAGCACTAATTGTGCCGATGTTTTGCTTCATTAGAAAAACACTCCTTTTTAATTAACTTCGAAATAGAAAATACTATTTCATTTGTTAGTATTCCGTATAAGTTTTTTGATATGTAATCCAACATTTGACGTTGAAAAAGATGTTGGATTGGGCGTGTGTGTAGGTAGTTTTTTTTGTTATAATGAAAGAATGCGTAAAAGGAAGTTCAAAAAGTCCGGTAAAGATAGCTGTCGCATTTCATCGTTGCATACGCCAGTCTGGTAAAGATATAGCAAGGAATGTAAAAAATCTTGATAAAAATTAACTGTTATTTTGAACAGAAATTATATAACTAGAGAAAAGAAAGGGTGTTTTCATGTACGATATTTCCAAATGGAAACATGTATTTAAGCTTGATCCAAATAAGGAGTTAAGTGACGAACATTTAGAAATGATTTGTGAATCTGGAACGGATGCTGTTATTGTAGGCGGAAGTGACGGTATAACAATTGATAACGTATTACACATGCTAGTTAGCATTCGTAGATATGCAGTGCCTTGTGTGTTAGAGGTTTCTGATGTGGAGGCAATTACACCAGGATTTGATTTTTATTACATCCCAAGTGTTTTAAATAGCCGAAAAGTAGAATGGGTAACAGGTGTTCATCATGAGGCATTGAAAGAATTTGGGGATATTATGGACTGGGACGAAATTTACATGGAAGGGTATTGTGTTTTAAACCCAGAAGCGAAAGTAGCCCAGCTTACAGATGCAAAATGTGATTTAACAGAAGATGATGTTATTGCATATGCGCGTTTAGCAGACAAGCTATTACATTTACCTATATTCTATTTAGAATATAGCGGGACGTATGGAGACATTGAGCTTGTTAAAAATGTAAAAGCAGAATTGAAACAAGCTAAGCTATATTATGGCGGTGGTATTTCTAATGCAGAACAAGCGAAAGAAATGGCACAGTATGCTGATACAGTAGTTGTTGGAAATATTATTTATGATGATATAAAATCGGCATTAAAAACAGTTAAAGCAGTAAAAGGAGAGTAGGTGCAGGCACATATGAGTACGACAGATAAGTTATTAAATGGTTTAAATCCGCAGCAACAAAAAGCAGTACAAACAACAAATGGAGCACTTCTATTAATGGCAGGCGCAGGTAGTGGGAAAACACGTGTGTTAACACACCGTATTGCATATTTACTTGGTGAAAAAGGTGTGGCGCCATGGAATGTACTAGCAATTACCTTTACAAATAAAGCTGCTCGTGAAATGCGTGAGCGTATTGATAAACTTGTTGGACCAGAAGCAGAAGATATTTGGATTTCTACGTTCCACTCTATGTGCGTACGTATTTTACGACGTGATATTGACCGCATTGGTATTAATCGTAACTTTACAATCTTAGATTCAGGTGATCAGTTAACTGTAGTAAAAAAAATTATGAAGGAGCGCAATATTGACCCGAAGAAGTTTGAGCCGCGCTCTATTTTAGCGGGTATTAGCAATGCGAAAAATGAACTGTTATCTGCAGATAAATATGCAAAAAAAATTACAACCGCTGATCCATATGAAAAATTAACGAGCGATGTATATACAGAATATCAAAAACGTCTTTTGAAAAATAACTCATTAGACTTTGATGATTTAATTATGACGACGATTCAGCTATTTGAACGTGTTCCAGAAGTACTAGAGTTTTATCAGCGTAAATTCCAATATATTCACGTTGATGAGTATCAAGATACGAACAAAGCTCAGTACCTTCTTGTTAAACATTTGGCATCACGTTTTAAAAATCTTTGTGTTGTTGGTGATTCGGATCAGTCTATTTACCGCTGGCGCGGGGCTGACATTTCTAACATTTTGTCATTCGAAAAAGACTATGAGAATGCACAAGTTATTCTGTTAGAACAAAACTATCGTTCATCACAAAATATTTTAAATGCAGCTAATGCTGTAATTGAAAAAAATTCAAACCGTAAACCGAAGAAATTATGGACAGAAAATCAAATTGGAAGCAAAATCTCGTATTATCGTGCTGCAACCGAAAAGGACGAAGCGTATTTTGTTGCGAAAAAAATTCGTGACGATATTCAAATGGGGAACCGAAAATATACTGATTTTGCAGTGTTATATCGTACAAATGCCCAGTCTCGTATGATTGAGGAGATTTTCCTAAAATCTAATATCCCTTACAAAATTGTCGGCGGTACTAAGTTCTATGATCGTAAAGAGATTAAAGACATTTTGGCGTACTTACGTTTAATTGGGAATCCAGATGATGAGATTAGTTTTGCACGTATTATTAACATGCCAAAGCGCGGGATTGGTGCGACTTCTATCGATAAAATTATTAATTATGGTGTGCAAAACGGAATCTCATTAACTGCTGTATTTGATGAGATTGAGCATGTTGGTGTAAGTGCAAAAATAACAAAAGCAGTAAAAGAATTCGCAAGTTTATTACACAACTGGGTAAATATGCAAGAGTATTTATCTGTTACAGAATTAGTAGAAGAAGTTATTGAGAAGACAGGCTATCGCGATATGTTGAAAAATGAGCGTTCTTTAGAAGCAGAAGGTCGTTTAGAAAACTTAGACGAGTTTTTATCTGTTACACAAACATTTGAATCCCAAAGCGAAGATAAGAGCCTTGTTGCATTCTTAACAGACTTAGCTCTTGTTGCGGATATTGATCGTGTAGATGAAGATCCAACTGCTGGTGAAGAAGTTATTTTAATGACGATGCACTCTGCAAAAGGATTAGAGTTCCCAGTTGTCTTTATTGTTGGCTTAGAGGAAGGGATATTCCCGCATACTCGTTCTCTTATGGAAGAGGATGAAATGCAAGAAGAGCGTCGTCTTGCCTATGTAGGTATTACTCGTGCAGAAGAAGAGCTATACTTATCCAATGCTCAAATGCGTACTTTATTTGGTAGAACAAGTATGAATGCAGCATCTCGATTTATTACAGAAATTCCGGCAGAATTAGTAGAACCATTAAACGAAACAGCACCGAAGCGTGAAACTTCGTTTGGTGCAAAAGGAAGAACGACAAGCGCAACTACAACACGTTCTCGTTCAGCTTTCGCGCGTCCGGCTGTTAAGACGACAGGTGGCGAGCAAATTGGCTGGGGAATAGGCGATAAAGCTGCTCACCAGAAGTGGGGAGTCGGTACAGTTGTAAGTGTAAAGGGTGAAGGAGATTCAAAAGAATTAGATATTGCGTTCCCAAGCCCAATTGGTATTAAACGTTTATTAGCAAAATTTGCACCTGTGACGAAACAATAGGAAAGGACTGAGGATATGTCAAAAGAGATAGCCAAAAAACGTATAGAAGAATTGCGTGATTTGTTAAATACATTTAACTATCAATATCACGTATTAGACAATCCTTCTGTTTCTGATGCGGAATATGACCGTGATATGCAGGAGCTTATAAAATTAGAAGCAGAGAACCCAGAGTTTATGAGTGAAGACTCTCCCTCCATTCGCGTTGGGGGGACTGTTCTTGATATATTTGAAAAGGTAACGCATAAATCACCAATGTTAAGTTTAGGAAACGCGTTTAATGAAGGAGATTTGCGTGATTTTGATCGAAGAGTACATCAGGGAATTGATGATGCGAATGTAAGATATATATGCGAATTAAAAATTGACGGACTTGCTGTTTCACTTCATTATGAAAAAGGACGCTTCATTCAAGGAGCAACACGTGGTGATGGTATAACGGGTGAAGATATTACCCAAAACTTAAAAACGATTAAAGCTATCCCGCTGCGTTTAAATGAAGAAGTAACGTTAGAAGCACGAGGCGAGGCTTATATGCCGAAGCGTTCATTCGTTAAATTGAATGAAGAGAAAGAACAAAATGGTGAGGATGTATTTGCGAATCCACGTAATGCGGCAGCAGGATCGATACGCCAACTTGATCCGAAAATTGCAGCGAAGCGTAACTTATCTATGTTTGTGTATGGTCTTGCTAATGTAGAAGAAAAAACAATTCCATCCCACAGTGAATCACTGGATTTCTTAGGTGAGCTTGGATTTAAGACGAATCCAAATCGTCGTACATGTGAAACAATTGAAGACGTAATAGCCTATGTAGAAGAGTGGCAAGAAAAACGCCCGCATCTTGATTATGAGATTGACGGAATCGTTATAAAAGTAGACGATGTTGCTATTCAAGAAAGCTTAGGAACTACAGCAAAGAGTCCAAGATGGGCAATAGCTTATAAATTCCCAGCTGAAGAAGTTGTGACGAGATTAACAGGGATTGAATTAAGTGTCGGCCGCACAGGAGTTGTAACACCAACTGCAGAGCTCGAGCCAGTTAGAGTGGCTGGTACTATCGTTCGTCGTGCTTCTTTACATAACGAAGATTTAATTCGTGAAAAGGATATTCGAATTGGTGACTACGTTGTTGTGAAAAAGGCTGGAGATATCATTCCTGAAGTTGTGAACGTTATCTTTGATAAGCGTACTGGTGAGGAAGAAGAATATCATATGCCAACGCATTGTCCAGCATGTGAGAGTGAACTTGTTCGTTTAGAAGAAGAAGTAGCACTTCGATGTATAAATCCGACTTGCCCAGCTCAAATTCGTGAAGGATTAATCCATTTCGTTTCAAGAAATGCAATGAATATTGATGGACTTGGAGAACGTGTAATTACACAACTCTTTGATGCGGATTATATTCGTACGTTTGCTGATTTATATTCATTGACGAAAGAGCAATTATTAGAACTAGAACGTTTCGGTGAAAAATCAGCAACAAATTTAGTCCAAGCAATTGAGAATTCTAAGGAAAACTCATTAGAGCGATTATTATTCGGTCTTGGTATTCGTCATGTCGGTGCGAAAGCGGCACGTACATTTGCTGAGCATTTCGAAACGATGGATGAGCTTGTGAAAGCGACGGAAGAAGAATTAAAAACAATTAATGAGATTGGTGAAAAAATGGCTCAATCCGTTGTAACGTATTTCGATAATGAAGACGTATTAGAGCTATTACAACAATTTAAAGAGTATGGCGTGAACATGGCATACAAAGGTATAAAAATTGCTGATTTACAAAATGTTGAATCGTACTTCGCAGGAAAAACTGTCGTCTTAACAGGGAAATTAGAAGTTATGGGCCGCAGTGAAGCGAAGAAGAAAATTGAGGCATTAGGTGGAAAAGTAACAGGAAGTGTTAGTAAAAGTACGGATTTACTTGTTGCTGGTGAAGCTGCAGGCTCGAAATTAGCGCAAGCAGAGAAGCACAATGTTGAAGTTTGGAATGAAGAGAGGTTCTTACAAGAGCTGAATAAGTAAGAGGTGCAAACTTACGATGAAAAAAATAGCGTTAGCAGTATTAAGTCTTAGCCTACTTGTAAGTGGGTGTAGCATTGGTTCTAATAAAGATGAAAAAACAGTTGAGAAATCGGGGAAAGCGAAAGAGCAAGCTGTTATCCCGAAATACTCGATTTCGGATGAATATTATAAGACAACAGTTCCATTTAATGCAGGATCTGCACGTGGTTTAGTTGTGCAAGGTTTAAATAGTCGTCTAGATGTAGATGAATTTGAAACAGGATTAATGCGTATTGCCAAAGAATCATTTAGCACGAAAGATTATTTCTTTAAAGGCGGAGACGTTTTAGATACTCAAAGTGTTCAAATGCTTGTAAAAAGAAAGCGTACAGACACTGAACAAAAAGAGCTAGAGGACAAGTTGAAAAAAGATGCAGTTAAATTTCCGAATGTAGGGTTGAATCCAGCCTTAAGTGAAGGATCAGAATCGCTAGAAGTAAAGAATAAAAAAAGTCCAATGTATATCTCAAATATTTTAGAGCATGATTATTATGTAAGAAAAGGTGAGAACGATGTTGAACGTGGTGGCATTGTAGTTGGATTAGCGATGAATTCTGTTCAATATTATGAGGAAGAGCATGGTTATCCGCGTGAGGCTGCAATTCCAGATGTAAAAATGTTAGCTGAAGGGAAAAGGATGGCCCAAGAAATCTTGAAAGTAATGCAGCAAAAAAAACCTGAAATAAAAAATATTCCGGTTACATTTGCGATTTATCGTCAAGGTCCAAAGTCTTCGCTTGTACCAGGGAATTTTGTTTCTTATGCTAAGGTAGAAAAAGGTAGTGAAACGGTTGAGGATTGGAAACCAATCAATGAGAAATATTATTTGTTCCCGTCAGAACAGGCAAAAGCGGATAATAAACGTGAAGACCTTGCAAGGGTGTCAAACTTTAAAGCGAAGTTAAGTGAGTATTTCCAAGGCGATTATACAGCTGTTATCGGTACTGGAATGTATAGAGATGATGAATTAAGAGAAATGAAGCTCGATATTCCTGTCCAATTCAATGGGAAAGCTGAAGTAATTGGTTTTACACAATATGTAGCTGGACTTGTTATGGAATACTTCCCGAATTATATGAAAGTACAAGTAACAATTAAATCTGTAGAACGTCCAGAAGCAATTATTATACGTGAAGCGAAGCAAGATGAACCATTTGTGAAAATTTTAGATTAAAGATGAGAGCTGTTCCATAAAGGAACAGCTTTTTTTCTTGAAAAATTTTGTTATAATTTTAAATGTTACAAATAAAGGGGTAAGGGGCAAAGTCATGGAAGAACTAAGCTTTCAAGTCATTATTTTATTAATTGCATTCGGGTTTTTAGCTGCTTTTATTGATTCAGTTGTTGGAGGAGGAGGGTTAATTTCGCTTCCTGCACTTATGTTTGTTGGTTTATCACCAGCTTCGGCAATCGCAACGAATAAATTAGCTGCAACGATGGGGACGCTTACGAGCACAATTTATTTTATTCGATCAGGTAAGGTGAATTTTCGGATTGTAGGAAAGTTAATCCCGTTAACTATTATTGGAGCGGTCGCAGGGGCTTTAGTAGTAAAGTTTATTCCGCCTGATATTTTGCGTCCACTAGTGCTCGTAATGTTGGTTTTTATTGCCATTTATATTATTGCGAAAAAAGATTGGGGAAGTGCATCTACCTATAAAAAGATGACAAAAGGAAAAACATTAATGTTTTTCTTTGTTATTTTAATGATAGGATTTTATGATGGATTTTTTGGACCAGGGACAGGATCCTTTTTAATTTTTGCATTTTTATTAATTGGTTTGGATTTTATTCAAGCGGCAGCATCTGGAAAACTTTTGAACTTCGTTAGTAATATCGTATCTTTAATTACTTTTTTATTTTTAGATGTGATTCATTTTGAATACGGTATAATTATGGGCTTATCAATGATTTTAGGTGCTTATTTTGGATCGAAGTTTGCGGTTCAAAAAGGTGTTGGATATGTAAGGACTTTATTTTTATTAGTTACTATTTTATTAATCGGGAAAAATGTTTTGGAATATACTCATATTTTGTAGATTCATACGTATGTATGAATCTCTTTTTTTTATTATATTTTAAAAATTTATTAATTTTTAAAATATAAGTCTAGGAATATTTGAATAAATCTAAATTATCGTGTAGAATAATGTTGTAAAATGTAAACGTTTTTCTAAGGGGAGGCTAAAAAGATGGTAGTAGCATACAAACATGAGCCATTTACAGATTTTTCAGTAGAGGCTAACAAATTAGCGTTTGAAGAGGGTTTAAAGAAAGTAGAATCTTATCTTGGACAAGACTATCCATTAATTATCGGGGGAGAAAAAATCACTACAGAAGACAAAATTGTTTCTGTAAACCCTGCAAATAAAGAGGAACTTGTTGGTCGTGTTTCAAAAGCAAGCCGTGAATTAGCTGAAAAAGCAATGCAAGTAGCGGATGCAACATTCCAAACTTGGAGAAAGTCAAAACCAGAAATGCGTGCAGATATTTTATTCCGTGCTGCAGCAATCGTTCGTCGTAGAAAACATGAGTTCTCTGCTATTCTTGTAAAAGAAGCAGGTAAACCATGGAATGAGGCAGATGCTGATACAGCAGAAGCAATCGATTTTATGGAATATTATGCTCGTCAAATGTTGAAATTAAAAGACGGTATTCCAGTAGAAAGCCGTCCAATTGAATATAATCGTTTCTCTTACATTCCATTAGGAGTAGGTGTTATCATTTCTCCTTGGAATTTCCCATTCGCAATTATGGCAGGTATGACAACAGCTGCTGTAGTTTCTGGTAACACAGTATTACTAAAACCAGCTAGTACAACTCCTGTAGTAGCAGCGAAATTTATGGAAGTATTAGAAGAAGCTGGTTTACCAGCTGGCGTAGTAAACTTCGTTCCAGGTAATGGTTCTGAAGTTGGTGACTATTTAGTAGATCACCCTCGTACACGTTTCGTTAGCTTCACTGGATCTCGCGATGTAGGTATTCGTATTTACGAACGTGCAGCAAAAGTAAACCCAGGACAAATTTGGTTAAAACGTGTTATCGCTGAAATGGGCGGTAAAGATACAATCGTTGTTGATAAAGAGGCAGATCTTGAATTAGCAGCTAAATCTATCGTTGCATCAGCATTCGGATTCTCAGGACAAAAATGTTCTGCATGTTCTCGTGCAGTAATCCATGAAGATGTATACGATCATGTATTAAATCGTGCTGTTGAATTAACAAAAGAATTAACAGTAGGTAACCCAGATGCAAAAGATATCAACATGGGACCTGTTAATGACCAAGCTGCATTCGATAAAGTAATGAGCTATGTTGCAATTGGTAAAGAAGAAGGTAAAATCGTATCAGGTGGCGAAGGAGACGATTCTAAAGGCTGGTTCATCCAACCAACAATCGTTGCTGACGTTGCAGAAGATGCTCGCTTAATGAAAGAAGAAATCTTCGGACCAGTAGTAGCATTCTGTAAAGCAAAAGACTTTGATCATGCACTTGCAATTGCAAACAATACAGAATACGGTTTAACAGGAGCAGTTGTTACTAACAACCGTGACCATATTGAAAAAGCACGTGAAGACTTCCACGTTGGTAACTTATACTTCAACCGTGGATGTACTGGTGCAATCGTAGGTTACCAACCATTCGGTGGCTTTAACATGTCTGGTACAGACTCTAAAGCTGGTGGCCCTGACTACTTAGCACTTCACATGCAAGCAAAAACTACTTCTGAAACTTTATAAGAAATAGTAGAAAAGATCTTCACAGACTGTGAAGATCTTTTCTTTTTGAGAAACTCCCTATAGCAGAAGTAATCGATTTTATAGAAGCTATTTAATTTCAATCAAGAAAAGGTTGCCAAATATTACTATTTGTTCTTTTGAATTAGTTAAAACCTATTAATATCGGGATAAACATGAAAATAGAAACAAAACAGCGAGAAAAATTGACTTATTAGTCATATTTTTTAGTATTCATTTTGAGGATTTCCTGTATAATACAATTTGAAAGAAAATCTATGGTTAGACAAGAGAACACTCCTTTCGGCTTTGCTAACTGAAAGGAGTGTTTTTTTTAGGTCGCTAAAAACTCTTCTGTACTCATTATATTTGCGTATACTCCATTTAAACTCGCCAAAATTGTATTATGAATATAAACAGCTGGTATAGTAGCATTCTTAAATGAAAGATCTTTTGTAGCACAAGCATCGTGTATTACGGTACAGTGAAGGCCAAAATCAAAAGCAGCTCTTACTGTAGCATCAATACACATATGGGTCATCATCCCGCATATTACGACGTGCTCAATTCCTGAACGTTGTAATTGTTCTAGAAGATCAGTTTCTCGGAAGCTATTTGGATAATGTTTAAGGATAACGGCTTCCTCTCTAAGTGGACGGACATTTTCGTGAATATGGACACCTTCTGTATTGGGTAGAAAAAAAGTAGCGCTATCTTTTATAGCTACATGTTGGATATGAAAAATAGGTTCGTTTCTTATTCTAAAATGTTGTAGTAGCTGACTAGCATATTCACTTGCTTCTACTGGATTACGTAATTCCATCATTCCGCTTGGAAAATAATCATTTTGAATGTCGACGAGCAAAAGAGCTGTTTTCATATATCTATCTTCCTCCGATTTCATATTCAAATAATGTTATTCAATGAGTAGAGAAGATTCTCCTTTTTAAAAGTATGAGTGAGAAGGATTTTACATAACTTTAAAAATCACTATTGTATTGTTACTTCTTATTTTAAAATTAAAATAGAGAAATAATTAATATTTTTCCGAAAAATGTATTGACTCTCATTATTCTGAGTTCTATAATAAGGCTTAATTAAACGACAATTAAATCGATACACTCTTATCCAGAGAGGTGGAGGGACTGGCCCTACGATACCTCAGCAACGGGTTTTTTAATACCGTGCTAACTCCAGCAAGCCTATAAAGGCTTGGAAGATGAGAAGATGTGAATGAGTACATATAAAAGTGCTCTCCTTCTTATCTTTTATTACTGATAAGAAGGAGAGCACTTTTTATTTTACCTCGAAAGCTCTACTTCAAGTTTTACAGCATATAGGAGGGAAGAAAATGATTTCTTTTAACAATGTAAGTAAAGTATATGAATCAGGTGGGCAATCTGTTCATGCGGTTGAGGATGTAACGCTGTCAGTTGAAAAGGGCGAAATTTTTGGCATTATCGGATTTAGTGGTGCTGGAAAGAGTACGCTATTACGTTTAGTAAATATGTTAGAAAGACCAACTGCAGGAACAATTTCAATAGATGATAAAGATATTACATCATTATCGGCGAAAGAATTACGGACACTAAGACAAAGAATTGGGATGATTTTCCAAAGTTTCAATCTATTTAATTCAAGAACGGTGTTTGGGAACATTGCTTATCCATTAAGGTTAGCGAAATTGCCGAAGAATGAGATAAAAGAAAGAGTGAATGAACTACTAAAATTTGTTGGTTTAGAAGATAAAGCGAACTATTATCCAGAACAGTTATCAGGTGGGCAAAAGCAGCGTGTTGGGATTGCAAGAGCACTTGCGACATCACCCGATATTCTCATATGTGATGAGGCAACATCAGCTTTAGATCCGGAAACAACAACAGAAATCTTAAATTTATTAAAGAAAGTAAATAGAGAGTACAATTTAACGATTCTACTTATTACACATGAAATGCACGTTGTGAAAGAAATTTGTCACCGTGTAGCCGTTATGGAAAAAGGAAAAGTAATTGAAGAAGGAAAACTGTTTGACGTTTTCACACAACCAAAAACAAAGACAACTCAAAATTTTGTACGCTCTGTTATTAATGATCACTTACCAGAAAGTGTTCTAGCGAAAATTCAAAACGGAGGTCAGATTTATCGCCTGACTTTTACTGGGGAAGAGACAGGGCAGCCTGTACTATCATATATTGCGAAAAACTATAACGTCGATGTAAATGTTCTTTATGGAAATATTATTGAACTCCAAAATGTGCTATTTGGAAATCTTCTTGTAGAACTACAAGGTGAACAGAAAGAAATTCAAAAAGCATTACAACATCTAAGACTGCAAGTGCAGCTGAAGGAGGTAGAAGCTCATGCGAGTTGATTGGAGTATATTTTGGCCTCGCATATTAGATGCGACGGGGGATACCCTCTTAATGGTAATTGTAACCCTTATATTCGCTACAATTCTCGGTATACCTCTAGGTTTACTATTGTATGTGACGAGAAAAGGAAATTTTTTAGAAAATAAATGGGTCTTTTCTATTCTTAATATCATAATTAATACAATTCGTCCGGTTCCATTCATTATCTTTTTAGTAGCTTTAAGCCCACTAACAAGAAGTGTTATTGGAACGACGATTGGAACGGCTGCAGCAATCTTCCCAATGACGTTAGTTGCATCAATTGGTATTGCTAGAATGGTTGAAACCAATCTTGTTTCTGTTCCGAAAGGAGTAATTGAAGCAGCACAAGCAATGGGCGCTTCACCACTTAGAATTGTTTTTGAAATCCTCGTACCAGAAGCTTTAGCACCATTGATCCTAGGTGTCACGTTTATGACGGTCGGTTTAATTGAATTTTCTGCAGTCGCAGGACTTGTCGGTGGTGGGGGTCTTGGTGACTTAGCAATGACATATGGTTATCAACGCTTTGATACGTCAGTTATGTTTGTAACGGTCGTTTTACTTATTATTCTTGTACAGGTGGCTCAAAATTTAGGGAACTACTTTGCGAAAGTCTTTTTACGCAGATCATAAAAAGGAAGAGGGGAAAAGAAAATGAAGAAAATTTTAGCATTTGCATTATCAGCGATCGTAGGAATTACAGCATTAAGCGGCTGCTCAGGTGGAGACACAGGTGCAGGAGCGAAAGAGAAAGTAGTTCGCGTAGGTGTAACTGGAACAGATGGAGACGTTTGGGAAATTTTAAAGAAAAAAGCTGAAAAAGAAGGGATTAAAATTAAACTGGTTGAGTTCTCTGATTACACAACACCCAACAAAGCGTTAGCTGATGGAGATATTGAACTAAACTCATTCCAGCACATTGCTTTCTTAGAGCAATTTAAAAAGGAGCATAAGTTAGATATTACAGCTGTTGGTACAACGCAAATTGCACCGATGGGCTTATACTCTGAAAAATATAAGAAAGCAAATGAAATCCCAGATGGTTCGGAAATTGCTATTCCGAATGATCCAACGAACCAAGCACGTGCATTAAAACTTCTTGATGCAGCTGGATTATTAAAGCTTAAGAAAGATTTTGGTCTATTTGGGGATCCAAGCGGTATCGCTGAAAATCCGAAGAAGCTAAAAGTTACACCGGTTATCGCACAGCAAACACCTCGTGTGTTAAAAGATGTAGCGGCTTCAGTTATTAATAACGGTGTTGCTGGTCAAGCTGGATTAGACCCAGCGAAGGATCCAATTTTCTTAGAAGATCCAAATAATGAAAATGCAAAGGCCTATATTAATATTTTCGCAGCTCGTACGAAAGATAAAAATGATCCAACACTGAAAAAAGTAATTGAGTTATACCATTCAAAAGAAGTAACAGATGCAATTAAGAAAGAAACAAATGATGGTTCAATTTCAGTAGATCTTTCACTTGATGAGCTTGAAAAAATCGTAAAATAATTATTGAGTTTAACGACTAACAGTAGGAACCCCTCCGCTGTTAGCTCGTTCAACATATAATCTACTTAACAAACAAAACCCTAATTCTGTACCTTCTAATTTTGTATAACATAGAATCCAATGTTTGTTAAGTAGAGTGATGGACCAGGAGTTTTCCTGGTCTTTTTTTAATTAAAGTAGCTGGCTAATAATAAGGAAATCCAAATTATGATTGGGTAAGAGATTAAACTAAAAATGAGTGTACTTGCTAATTTTTTTTTAGGGATTAATAGTGTCTTTGATGAAAATAAGAAAAGAGAAAATAGGATAATGATAGATGCCGAGATTACTCCTGGATTATAAGAACGATAAATGAAATACAAGATAATATGCTGAACGGCGTTAAAGAAGATACAGCCCTGTATAAAAATGATCAAATAAATAGAAGATATGATGCTTAATTGATATAGAATGACTATGAGTAAGACGAAGGTTGTTAATATGGAAATTGCAATGAAAAATTGTTTGTTAGTTATAAAATGGATCGAAAATCGATTAGCGATATATTGTGGCATTTGGAAAGCTTCTTCAAGGTTATGAAAAAAGAATAGAAGGGGGATTAGCCAGATTGTATTAGTGGTGAAATGTCTTGTTGAAGATGTTTTTATCAACTTATATCAGCTCCAATAAAGGGATAGAAAGCCTATAAGAAAAGGCTTTCTACAAGGGTATAGTTATTCAATTATGATGCTTTTTAAATTACTCTCAGGTTGCGGTTGTTCTTCAGCATAGGAGGAGAGCTCCTCTTGCAAAATATTTAGTGCGTGCTTAGCTGATTGCTGAATCGGATTCGGTAGCTCTTCTAATATACGCATACCGATTTTTATTTTTGTACGAATTACCTTTCTTAGTAATTCATCATGCATGTACTACACCTCCAAACCGAATGTTTAGTACATCATCTTCAAACTTAGCTCCTTGAATAGAAAGGTGTGTTAATGTTTTTGGTAAGGTGATATTTCGCTTCATAGAGCCGGCTCGAATAATAAGTTCATCACCTTTTTGATTTAATGAAAGTTCACTTTTGTTTGAGAAGGGAATGGACAGAACGAAAATATACTCATCGCCATCTTTTTTTACATATTGTGTGCGGCCATTAAATTTCACTTCAGTAGGAGAAGGGTCTGATTTAAATAAAGCATTTCCTACACGCTCTAACATAGGTAAACCAACAACTTCTTGTTCAAACATGGGAGCTTCGTAAATAGGAAGTGGCTGAAAACTATCTTTAATTAACGCCTTATATTTCTTTTGTGTATCTTTCCATGCCTGAAAGTAAGGGTCGGTAACAGTGTTAGGGATGACGCGGTTAATCATAATGGCATCAACGTTATAATCGTATAAGTTTAAATACGTAAAGCTGCGCTGAGCTTCTTTAATGACCATTTTTTCAGGATTTACAACGATGCGGATACTTGTTACCTCTCGGTTTGATAAAATATCTCTCATTTCTCCGAGCTGTTCAAGCGTATTCGTTAATTCGTCCATAATATCATCAGTTGGAAGGGGGACACCAAGAAGTGGTTGAGCTACAGGACGAACAACTTTTAAAATCTTCCTTTTAATAGGAAAGAGTTTTTCCATCCACCAGCCGAGCATGTCTGGAAAGCTAAGCATTGCTAAAGTTTCTCCAGTCGGTGCGCAATCAATAATGATGACGTCGTAAGTGTTGTGTTTATAGTAATCGAGTACTCGAAGTAAGCTAATTAAATCTTCCATACCAGGGAACATCGTTAATTCTTCTGTTGTAATATCATCAGCTGCTTTTGAAGTGAAGAGTAGTGTAATGTATTTCTGCAATTTCCCCCAGCCTTTTTCCATTTCATAAATAGTGTTAATTTCTTGTGCCCACAAGTTTTCACGAATTTCTAGTGGCTCAGAAGATAGTTTTATGCCAAATGAATCCCCTAAACTATGAGCAGGATCTGTACTCATTACTAATGTTTTTAATCCTTGTTTTGCACTTTGGATTGCTGTTGCTGCTGAAATGCTAGTTTTTCCTACGCCGCCTTTACCTGTATACAGAATAATTCTCATCATTAATATCCCCTTTGTTTCGAATGTCGAATATTACGAGTGTCGAAATATTTAATTGAATAAAAACCCAACTAGGGTCTTATCCCGCATTAACGGGCAGTAAGACTCCCGCCCAAAAATTCGACTGGAGCAAACAAATTAGGTGGGAGGTCAACTGTCCGTAAATGCCCGATTGGTTCAACTAATAATCAGTGAGGGATGAGAAAAACCCCCACTGATTAAAGTTTCACTTTATTCAATCGGAATGTTTTTCATTTTAGGTGTAGAAATCTTTTCTTCTGTTTTTTGCTGTGACGTAGCAATGTGATTCATGATCTTTTGGAATATTTGTAGTAAGAATGCTTTTTCTTCTTCTGACAATGCATCTGTCACTAGGCTAAAGTAATGGGCCGCATTTTGTTTTACTTCTTGAACGAGCATTATGCCGTTTTCTGTTAAACGAATTAATACAATGCGTCGATCGCTTTCATTCCGGTAGCGTTCAATATATCCCTTTTTTACAAGGCGATTTACAACGCCCGTTGTTGTACTCATCGGTATATCAAGAAGATCAGCAATTTTTGTCATTGTAATATCCGTATTTCGCTCCATCCAAAGTAAACAAAATACTTCTGTCTTGGAAAGTGTTAAATCAAGGCTTACCCATTCTTCTGGATAGAAAAGTTTCTTGGCGTTATCTAGCAGTAAGTCTAAAAAATGTTCATATTGTAACAATTATTTCCACTCCCGTATATTTCGAGGTTCGTAATATTTGTTTTTATTTTATGTGGAATTGAAATAAATGTCAATGTTTTTAACTGTTTTTTCAGATTTGAAAGAAAATTATCTTCAAAATAGAAATTTTTTGTGATAGATTAATAAATAGAAAAATGATTTTACATAAAAACCCATTGTGATAAATATATTTATCTATAATAGGTGTACAGCTAACGAGGGGGAGAACGATGAGAAGACGAAATACGCAAGCGTTCACGTTTTTAGCATGGACTTCATTTGTTTGTGCGCTTTCAGGAATGCTAATTGGGATTTATACGCTAGATGAAACGCTTAGTGTAAAAGGATACTATTTAATTGGAACATTATTTTTAACGATGTCTTGTTTTGTATTACAAAAAACAATTCGTGATAATGAAGAAGATAACGAGAGATTTCCGAAAAATAAATCGTTAGATAAAGAGTAAATTGTAAAGAAAGGCATTTGCCTTTCTTTTTTTATGTAAAAATACCGTAAGTGCCGTGTGTTGACTTGCTTGAAGTACTGGAAATTTGGTATCATCAATAGTATTGTAGATTGAACGATATATTATGGAGGTGGCCTAGCCGTGTCAAGAATTTCCGTTGAGAATGTAAAGCACGTAGCACATTTAGCACGTCTTGCAATTACTGATCAAGAAGCAGAAAAATTTCAAAAACAACTAGATGCAATTGTTACATTTGCAGAACAGTTAAATGAATTAGATACAACTGATGTAAAACCAACAACTCATGTATTAACTATGAAAAATGTTATGCGTGAAGATGTGCCAGAAAAAGGTTTACCAGTAGAAGAAGTATTAAAAAATGCACCGGATCACAAAGATAATCAAATCCGTGTTCCAGCAGTATTAGAATAGAGGAGGGAATTTCGATGTCATTATTTGATCATTCTGTATCAGAGTTACATAAGAAGTTAAACAACAAAGAAATTTCCGTTACGGATTTAGTAGAAGAATCTTACAAACGTATTTCGGATGTTGAAGATAACGTAAAAGCTTTTCTTACATTAGATGAAGAAAATGCACGCGCGAAAGCGAAAGAATTAGATGCAAAGATTGGTGCTGAGGATAATGGTTTATTATTCGGTATGCCAATTGGTGTAAAAGATAACATTGTAACTAACGGTCTTCGTACAACTTGTGCGAGCAAAATATTAGCAAACTTCGATCCAATTTACGATGCGACAGTTGTACAAAAGCTAAAAGCTGCTGACACAGTTACAATCGGTAAATTAAATATGGACGAGTTCGCAATGGGTTCTTCAAATGAAAACTCAGGCTTCTACGCTACAAAAAATCCATGGAACTTAGATTACGTTCCAGGCGGATCTAGTGGTGGTTCTGCAGCAGCAGTAGCAGCAGGAGAAGTATTATTCTCTCTAGGTTCTGATACGGGTGGTTCTATCCGTCAGCCAGCTGCATATTGTGGCGTTGTAGGTTTAAAACCAACTTACGGACGCGTATCTCGTTACGGATTAGTAGCATTCGCATCTTCACTTGACCAAATCGGACCGATTACACGTACAGTAGAAGACAATGCATACTTATTACAAGCTATTTCAGGTATTGACCGTATGGATGCAACTTCTGCAAACGTTGAAGTAGGAAACTACTTAGCTGGTTTAACAGGTGATGTTAAAGGTTTACGTATTGCTGTACCGAAAGAATACTTAGGCGAAGGTGTTGGCGAAGAAGCTCGTGAGTCAGTACTAGCTGCTTTAAAAGTATTAGAAGGTATGGGCGCAACTTGGGAGGAAGTATCTCTTCCGCACTCTAAATACGCTCTAGCAACGTATTACTTATTATCTTCTTCTGAAGCATCTGCGAACCTTTCACGCTTTGATGGCGTACGTTACGGTGTTCGTTCTGATAATGTAAATAACTTATTAGATCTTTACAAAAACACACGTAGCGAAGGTTTCGGTGATGAAGTAAAACGTCGTATTATGCTTGGTACATTTGCTCTTAGCTCTGGTTACTATGATGCATATTACAAAAAAGCACAACAAGTACGTACATTAATTAAAAATGACTTTGAAAATGTATTTGCTAACTACGATGTTATTATTGGACCAACAACGCCAACTCCAGCATTTAAAGTGGGCGAAAAAGTGGACGATCCAATGACAATGTATGCAAATGACATTTTAACAATTCCAGTAAACTTAGCGGGTGTTCCAGCGATTTCTGTTCCATGTGGATTCGGTGCTAACAACATGCCACTTGGTCTACAAATCATTGGTAAACACTTCGATGAAACGACGATTTACCGCGTTGCACATGCGTTTGAGCAAGCAACAGACTATCATACAAAAAAAGCAAGTCTGTAAGGAGGCGAGCATAGATGAATTTAGAAACAATTATTGGTTTAGAGGTTCACGTTGAGTTAAAAACAAATTCGAAAATTTTCTCTGCGAGTCCAACAGAATTCGGAGCGGAGCCAAATACACAAACAAGTGTAATTGACTTAGGATACCCAGGGGTACTTCCTACTTTAAATAAGGAAGCAGTTAACTTTGCAATGAAAGCCGCAATGGCATTAAACTGTGAAATCGCAACGGAAACGAAGTTCGACCGTAAAAACTATTTCTACCCAGATAATCCGAAAGCTTACCAAATCTCTCAATTTGATAAGCCAATTGGTGAAAATGGTTGGATTGAAATCGAAGTAGACGGTAAAAAGAAACGTATCGGTATTACACGTCTTCATTTAGAAGAAGATGCTGGTAAATCAACGCATGCAGCTGACGGTTCATTAGTAGACTACAACCGTCAAGGTATGCCTTTAATCGAGATCGTATCTGAGCCAGATATGCGTACTCCAGAAGAAGCATATGCGTACTTAGAGAAGTTAAAATCAATCATTCAATATACAGGTGTATCTGATTGTAAGATGGAAGAAGGTTCTCTTCGTTGTGATGCGAATATTTCACTTCGTCCAGTTGGACAAGAGAAGTTCGGTACAAAAGCAGAACTGAAAAACTTAAACTCTTTCACTTACGTGCAAAAAGGTCTTGAGCATGAGCAAGTGCGCCAAGAAAAAGAATTATTATCTGGTGGTATCATCCAACAAGAAACACGTCGTTATGATGAAGCAACGAAGAAAACAATCTTAATGCGTATAAAAGAAGGATCTGACGATTACCGTTACTTCCCAGAGCCAGACTTAGTTGAACTTTACATCGACGATGAGTGGAAAGAAGAAATTCGTGCTTCTATTCCAGAACTTCCAGATGCACGTAAAGCTCGCTATGTTGAAGAAGTTGGCTTACCAGCTTATGATGCGCATGTATTGACATTAACGAAAGAGATGTCTGATTTCTTTGAAGCAACAGTTGCAGACGGTGCTGATGCGAAATTAACATCAAACTGGTTAATGGGTGAAGTACTTGCATACTTAAACAAACAACAAAAAGAATTAAAAGACGTTGCATTAACGCCAGCTGGCTTAGCTAAAATGGTTCAATTAATTGAAAAAGGTACAATTTCTTCTAAAATCGCGAAGAAAGTATTTAATGAATTAATTGAAAAAGGTGGAGACCCAGAAGAAATCGTTAAAGCGAAAGGTCTGGTTCAAATTTCTGACGAAGGAACACTTCGTAAGGTTGTAACAGAAATTCTTGATAATAATGAGCAATCTATTGAAGACTTTAAAAACGGTAAAGACCGTGCAATTGGCTTCTTAGTTGGTCAAATTATGAAAGCTACAAAAGGACAAGCAAATCCACCGCTTGTTAATAAAATCTTACTTGAAGAGATTAATAAGCGCTAAAAAAAGAGAAGAATTCTTATTTTTGAACGCTAAAATAGTATAGATTCTTAAAGATTAAACAGAAAAAACACCCGTATTTGGGTGTTTTTTCTGAGTTAATCAAACGTTTGTTTAAATGGTGAAAAATAATTTAAACAAACGTTTGATTAACTGTCAAAAGTGAAAAAATGTTTGTATAGCAACTATGGTATGATAGTTGCAAAAAGGTGGGAATAATGATAAATCTAGACATAGAGAGTTTTTTCATCTCATGAAATAATAGATAATTATTATTCATTATATGTAAATTGATGTGAGAGAATGGATAGACATAAAGTGAAACTTTAATCAGTGGGAGTTTTACTGCCTGCAAATAGCGGGATAAATTTCTTGGTTAAATAAAGCAAAACTATCAGGAGTGAATAGTTACTTTTGATGGGCTACACGAATCGGGTTCTTACTGCCTGTTTGAGCGGAATTAAAGAAGGATAGGAAGATGAGAGGAGGTAAGCATAGGGATACTGAATAAGGGTTCGGTGTATTCGTTTTTCAATGAATAAGGAATTTCCTGTGCTAATAAATGATGAAGCGAGCAAGAATTATTTATAATCCTACTTCTGGGCGCGAGCTATTTAAGAAGAGCTTACCAGAAGTATTACAAAAATTAGAACAAGCTGGATATGAAGCGTCTTGTCATGCGACAACTGGTCCTGGAGATGCGACTGTGGCAGCGAGGCAAGCTGCGGATCGTAAGTTTGATGTTGTTATCGCAGCTGGTGGTGATGGTACGTTAAATGAAGTAGTGAACGGTTTAGTAGGACATGAGCATCGTCCAAAGTTTGGAATTATTCCAGTTGGAACGACAAATGATTTTGCGCGTGCGATCGGTGTACCTCGTGTTATTGAAGAGGCTGCGGATATTATTTGTGAAGGAACAACGGTACCGTTAGATCTTGGTAGAGCAAATGATACATATTTCATTAATATCGCTGGTGGCGGCCGTATTACAGAATTAACATATGAAGTACCAAGCAAGCTAAAAACGGTATTAGGCCAACTTGCTTACTATTTAAAAGGAATCGAAATGTTACCATCATTACATCCAACATATGTTGAAATTGAGTATGATGGGAAGTTGCTACAAGAAGAAATTACGATGTTTTTAATTACGAATACTCGTTCAGTTGGTGGATTCGAAAAAGTAGCACCATATGCATCTATTAACGATGGATTATTTGATTTATTAGTACTGAAAAAAGGTTCTATCGCTGATTTAATTAAAGCAGCAACACAAGCGCAGCGTGGGGAACATATTAACAATCCGAAAGTACTATATACACAAGCGAATCGTATTAAAGTGCATTCACCTGATAAATTAATGATCAACTTAGATGGTGAATATGGCGGAGATGCACCAATGGAATTTGAAAATATATATCATTGTCTGGAACTATTTGTTCCTGAACATCAAGAGGATGCCCTGTAAAGGCATCTTTTTTTTGCTTTCACCTCACTATTTGCGAGCAATAAGATTCCCCCACTGATTAAAGTTTCTCTATGTGCAGATGAATTGTAAATTGTAAGTTAGTTTGATTTTTATGGTATTTTTACAATCCGTTTATTTTATATCCATATTTTATTGATACACTGGAAGAGATAAGAAATGAGAGGTAGGGTGCTATGGAGAAGGTAAAAGCAATACTATTTGATAAAGATGGGACATTAATGGATTTTCATTCAATTTGGATAAAAGTAGCTGAAGAGCTTGTTGCAGAATGTATAAATTTATATCAATTACCAGAATCAATGCAGCAGACTTTATTAAAAGAGATTGGCGTAGATGGAGCATTTGTTCATCCGCGTAGTGCGCTCGCTGCTGGAACGAGTCTTGATGTGGCCAAGGGGATTTGTAAGTATATTGCATCATCTAGAGAAGAAGAGATGCATCAATGGGTGAGTGAAAAGTTGTTTGCTCTTATGTACGAGCATCGTTCACATATGAGAATGACGGCAGATTTACCGAAAGTTTTACAAGCGTTAAAGGATAGAGGGTTTATTCTAGGTGTCGTTACAGCTGATGATTTCGCGCCGACAGAATTATTTTTAAAGCAATATCAATTGGAAGCTTTTTTTGATTGTGTTATAGCTTCAGATACATTTCCAGCACAGAAGCCAGATAAAAAAATTGTAGAATCGTTTTGTGAGAGATTTAATTTAGAGACATGTGAAGTAGCAGTCATCGGGGATACACCGACGGATTTACATTTAGCGAAAAATGGTGGCGACTGTTATGCGATTGGCGTACTATCTGGTACGGGTGATCGTCAAACGCTAGAACCACTTGCAGATTTAGTATTACAATCTGTTGAAGATTTAATTTCTCATTCAGGTGAGTTTATTTGGGAACAAGGAAAGTCTAATGTATAAATGAATAAGTCTATAAGGACTCTATATGAGTCTTTATAGACTTATTTTTTATGCCGAGATAGTAAGAGAATGGGATGAATACTAGAAAGAGGAAGTTGGCATACATCTTGCAATATAAAGAGAAAACATTGTATAGAAAAGGATGGGGTACACAGTGAACACAAAAAAATTTGCTAAAGTAAATGAACAAATTCCAGGACCGAAAGCAGCGTCTTTATTAGAACGCCGCCAAAATATAGTACCAAAAGGAGTAAGTAATGGTATTCCAACATTTGTACAGTCTGCAAATGGTGCACTCGTAACAGATGTGGATGGAAATCAGTACATTGATTTCGCAGGAGCAATTGGGACAATTAATGTGGGACACTGTCATCCAGCCGTTAAAGAAGCGCTTCATAAACAAGTAGATCAATATATTCATACTGGATTTAATGTGATGATGTATGAGCCATATATTGAATTAGCGGAAAAGCTTGCCGCAGTAGCACCAGGTAATTTCGATAAACAAGTGCTGTTTTTAAATAGTGGGGCAGAAGCGGTTGAAAATGCAGTGAAGATTGCTCGTAAATATACGAAGAGACCTGGAATTATCGCATTTTCTAAAGGATTTCATGGGCGTACATTAATGACAATGACGATGACAAGTAAAGTAAAACCATATAAATTTGGATTTGGCCCATTTGCTCCAGAAGTATATAAAGCGCCATTCCCATATGAATACCGTCGCCCAGAAGGTTTAACAGAAGAGCAGTATGATGACTTTATCATTGAAGAGTTTAAGAACTTCTTCATATCAGAAGTAGCACCAGAAACAATTGCAGCAGTTGTAATGGAACCTGTTCAAGGGGAAGGCGGATTTATCGTTCCAAGTAAGAAATTCGTTCAAGAAGTACGCAGCATTTGTTCAGAGCACGGTATTTTATTTGTAGCTGATGAAATTCAAACAGGCTTTAGTCGTACCGGAAAGTACTTTGCAATTGATCATTATGATGTCGTTCCAGACTTAATTACTGTATCTAAATCATTAGGTGCTGGTGTACCGATAAGTGGCGTGATTGGACGTAAAGAAATTATGAATGAGTCTGCACCGGGAGAACTGGGCGGAACATATGCAGGAAGCCCACTAGGATGTGCGGCTGCATTAGCTGTGCTTGATGTAATAGAAAAAGAGAAATTAAATGATAGAGCGATAGAAGTAGGGAAAGTCGTAATGAACCGATTCCAAGAGATGAAAAACAAATATAATTGCATCGGTGATGTGCGCGGCTTAGGGGCAATGTGTGCATTCGAGCTAGTTCAAGATCGCAAGACGAAAGTGCCTGATAAAACATTAGCGTCTAATTTATGTGCAGAAGCAAATAAGCATGGATTACTTCTACTATCAGCAGGAACATATGGAAATGTTATTCGTGTTTTAATGCCATTAGTGATTACAGATGAGCAACTTGAGGAAGGTTTAACAATAATTGAAGAATCATTGCAAGCTTGTTATGAGCAAGCAAATATCGCTCGTGTATAAAGAATTGGGATAACTTAAAAAAGGGCATAAAGCTTTTCTTTTTAGGCGAAAGAGAGCATCTGGCCATGCATAGAATCGGTCAGCCCCTTTTCCTGCCCCATGCCAAGCTAAAACAAAGTGAGGGTGTGGTTGCGATGGCATTCTGTATTTTTCAAGGCAGCGAATTATGTGTTGAAAAATATAAATAGATTTGTATAAATAACAAATTGAAAACAATCTAGCTTACTCTATATAAAATGCAGAAAATTCACTTTATAATAAAGATAGTGAAGTGAATCGATGGATTTAAAGTAAGGGGTGGCTAGGATGGTTGCAGAAAAGGAACGAGTGTTGATGGATTTACAAGATGTATTTGAATATGCATTTGACGAAATTTTTGTTACGGATGATAAAGGAATCGTTGTACGTGTAAATAGCATGTGTGAAAGACATTACCAGCTCTCTGCTAAGGAATTAGTAGGAAAGCATGTAAAAGAACTACAAAAAGAAGGGATTTTTTATCCGTCTGCAACGTTAGAAGTAATTGAAAAGAAAAGGCCAGTGGAACTTGTTCAAACAACGAAATCAGGAGAGTATTTGCATGTCCGTACAAGGCCTGTTTTTGATGATGAGGGAAATTTAAGAAGAGTGATTAGTTATTCTCGTGATCTTACAGAACTCTATCAATTACGTCAAAAGGTAGAGGAAATGGATAATCAGTTAAAAACATATAAAAAAGAATTAAGAGAAACATATGAACACGAAGGACTTATTTTTAAAAGTATCGCTATGCAAAAAATAATCGAAACAATAAAAAAAGTATCAGTAGTAGATAGTACTGTTCTCGTATTAGGTGAGACTGGAGTGGGGAAAAGCCGATTAGTACGCCATTTGCATGAAGTGAGTCACCGGAAGAATGAAAGTTTCTATGAAATTAATTGTGCGGCATTGCCGACGAATTTAATCGAATCTGAGCTTTTTGGATATTCAGGTGGGTCTTTTACAGGTGCAAATCGTGAAGGGAAAAAGGGGCTATTAGAATCAGCGCATAAAGGAACTCTTTTCTTAGATGAAATTGGTGAAATGCCGCTTGAAATTCAAGCGAAGCTTTTGCAAGTATTGCAAGAAAAAACGTTTCGTCCTATAGGCGGAAGAGAATTAAAAAAGGTGGACGTTAGAATTGTAGCGGCAACAAATAGAGATTTAAGTACGATGGTGAAACAAGGAACATTCCGGAAAGATTTATACTATCGTCTGAATGTCATTCCAATTTCAATTCCGCCACTTCGGGAGAGAACAGAAGACATTTTGCCGCTCATCTATCATTATTTACAGCATTTTAATAAAAAGTACGGACGTGATGTGAAGTTAGCACCTAGTACGTTACAAATGTTTGTAGGGTACCCTTGGGAAGGAAATAATAGAGAGATTGAAAATGTAATTGAACGAATTGTTATCACTGCTGATGATTTTGTAACGGTAGAAGATTTGCCACTATCTATGCAAGAGGCCACAGTTGAACAATCCGGACAAAGTCTTTATAGAATGCTGGAAGAGGTAGAGAGAAATATTATTCTTAAAGCGTATAAAACGTATGGATCAAGTTATAAAGTGGCTGAGTTTTTACAAATAAGTCAATCTGCTGCCACTAGGAAGATTAAGAAGTTCATAGAGGAGGAAGAAAACATTGGATAAAAAAGCGACGTTCGTAAACTTAGAGAAAAAAGCGATGTATATAAATGGTGAGTGGATTACACTGCAAGAACAAATCGAAGTGAATAATCCAGCGACAAAGGAAGTATTTGCAACTGTACCAAAGGGCGGGATTACAGAGGCAAAGCAAGCAGTTGATGCTGCACATGAGGCTTTTAAATTATGGTCAAAATTAACGGCAGCGGATCGCGCAGTAAAGTTAAAAAAATGGTTCACGCTCATTGATGAAAATAAAGAAGAAATTGCAGCAATCATGACGAGAGAGCAAGGGAAACCGTTTGCAGAAGCACTTGGTGAAGTGAATTATGCAAATAGTTTTGTTGAATGGTACGCAGAAGAAGGAAAGAGAATATACGGTGAAATGATTCCTGCTTCTCATCCGAATAAGCGTATTTTAGTTATGAAGCAACCAGTTGGGGTTATGGCAGCTATTACGCCTTGGAATTTCCCGGCTGCTATGATTACGAGAAAGGTAGCTCCAGCACTTGCAGCAGGCTGTACGGCAGTTGTGAAACCAGCGAGTCAAACGCCATTAACTGCATTGAAGTTAGTTGAATTAGCACATGAAGCAGATATTCCAAAAGGTGTAATAAATATTGTAACAGGTAGTGCAAAAGCAATTGCTGATACGTGGATGGAAGATGAGCGCGTTCGAAAAGTTTCCTTTACAGGATCAACTGAAATTGGAAAAGAATTAATGGCTAGCGCTGCGCAAACGATGAAAAAGGTTTCGCTTGAATTAGGTGGTCACGCTCCATTTATTGTTATGAATGATGCTGATTTAGATAAGGCGGTAGAAGCGGTAATTGGTTCGAAATTCCGTAACGCAGGACAAACGTGTATATGTACAAACCGCATCTTTGTTCAAGAAGAAGTGTATGAAGAATTTGCAGGGAAGTTCACAACAGCTGTAGAGCAGCTGAAAGTCGGAGATGGATTCGGCGAAGGAACAACTGTAGGTCCACTTATTGATGCGAATGCAGTTTCGAAAGTACAAGAACATATTGAAGATGCAATTCAAAAGGGCGGAGAAGTTTTATACGGTGGCCATAAATTTGCAGAGTTAGATGGTTATTTCATTCAGCCAACAGTAATTGGATTGGCAAATGACAAGATGCTTTGTATGAATGAAGAAACATTTGGACCGGTTGCACCAGTTGCGAAATTTAAAACAGTTGAAGAAGTAATCGAACGAGCAAATAATACACCATATGGCTTGGCTGCTTATATTTTCACAAAAGATATTAGCCAAGCATTCCAAATTAGTGAAGCGTTAGAGTACGGAATTATCGGCTTAAACGATGGCCTTCCATCAGTTGCACAAGCACCATTTGGAGGCTTTAAAGAAAGTGGTATCGGCCGTGAAGGAGGCCATTTCGGTATCGAGGAATATTTAGAAATTAAATATATTTCGTTAGGACTATAAGTAGTATACTAGAATCTCTATAAGGTAACAGAGAAGGAGATTCTAGTATGGTATATTGGCTATTATTACTCGTAACAATTATTTTTGAAGTAGCTGGAACGATTGCGATGAAGTTATCGAACGGTTTAACAAAGCTTGTTCCAAGTGTACTTATTTTCGTATTCTATGGAATTTGTTTCAGCGTGTTTGCTATCGTTGTTAAAAAGATTAATTTAAGCATTGCTTATGCAATTTGGTCTGGTGTGGGAACGCTACTTATTACAATCATTAGTGTGTACTTTTTTAAAGAGCATATTAATTTATTCCAAGCATTTTGTATTCTCTTTATTGTTTTAGGAGTAATTGGACTGAAAGTGTCATCGGCATCATAAAAGGCTATCTTCCGGCGTGGAAGATAGCCTTTTATTTTTATTAAAACGCCCAGTTACCTTTACGGAAGATCGGCTCATGTCTTCCATCAGCTGTAATGCCGTCGATATCAAGCTCAGCTGATCCAATCATGAAGTCTTCGTGTGTAATACTAGCGTTTGCGCCATTTTCAGCAAGTTCTTCTTTAGACATTGTTTTTCCGCCAACTAAGTTAAATGCATAAGCATTTCCGATTGCAAGGTGGCAAGATGCATTTTCATCAAATAGCGTATTGTAGAATAAAATATTTGTGTTTGAAATTGGTGAATCATGAGGTACTAAAGCTACTTCGCCTAAGAAGTGAGAACCTTCATCTGTTTCTACTAAATGTTTTAAAGCCTCTTCACCAGATTCAGCTTTATAGTCTACGATACGTCCGTTTTCGAATGTTAATGTAAAGTTATCGATAATATTACCTGCAAATGCTAACGGTTTTGTGCTAGATACTTGGCCGTTCACACCTGTTTTAAGAGGCATTGTAAATACCTCTTCAGTTGGAATGTTAGCCATAAATGGTACGTTCTTTTCATTTAAGCTACCAGCACCAGCCCATACATGCTTCTCTGGAAGTTCGATTGTTAAGTCTGTTCCAGGGCCTGTATAGTGAAGAGCTTTATAATGTTTTTCGTTTAAGTAATCTACTTTTGTATGTAGTGTTTCATCATGTTCTTTCCATGCTTCCACAGGATTTTCTAAATCAGCACGAGTAGCTTTGAAGATAGCATCCCATAGTTTTGTTTCCTGTTCTTCTGGCGCTACGTCAGGGAATACTTTTGCAGCCCATTCTTTCGTAGGAACAGAAATTACGCACCAGCTTACTTTATCTGCTTGTACATAATCACGGTATACTTTCATCGCTTCTCCAGCTACTTTATGAGCTGTTGCAATTTTCTTTGGTTCTACACCTTTTAATAGATCAGGATTCTCTGCATAGATGGACATAAATGCAGCGCCTTCTTTTGCTAATTCTTCACGAGCATTTGCTTTCCAAGAAGGGAATTCAGAGAAAGCTTCTTCAGGAGCTAGATCGAACTTTAAGCGTGTTAACGTCTCATCATTCCAATCAACATATACGTGTTTTGCACCAGATTTATATGCTTTTTCTGTAACTAGGCGTACAAACTGTACAGCCTCAAGAGGTGCACTGATTGATAAAGTTTGTCCGGGTTGAATATTAACACCAACATTGACTGCAAGGGCAGCATATTTCTCTAACGTTTGTTCAAATGACATATGTATAATCTCCTTTATTTTGAAAGATTTCTTACTATATATAATACAAGAAAATTCTAAAAATATATATAAATATAAAGTAAAAAGAGAGCTCAAAATGTATTGAGCTCTCATAGTTACTTAATTGAAGAGGCAAACTGTTCAACTGTAGTTGTATGGTGTATACGAACGCGTTTCATCTTTAACAATTCATCCGGTTCACCTTTCGTAATGAACTGTCCAGGCTTTGTTGTCGTTGCAAATTGATAGTGTTTCTTTGTTTCTGCGACAACTTTATCATCTACATGACCGAAAGGATAAGCAATTGCGATAACAGGCTTACCTGTTATTTTCTCTAGCTTTTCTTTTGATCCTTTTAACTCTTCATCATAGTTTGTAATTTTCGGCAAGTCTGCGTGTGTTGCTGTGTGAGATTGTACAGAAAAAATACCTGAATCAACCATTTCTTTTATTTCAGATGTAGAAAGAGCTCCTTCTACATCAACGTTATCAACAATCATATATTCTGTTGCCGCTGGTTTAAATGTATCGTCTTTTAGTTTTTGTAAAACATGAAATGCATTCATATTATTTTTCATACCGTCATCAAATGTAACGAAAATCGGCTTGTTTACTTTATTTATATCGCCCCAGCGTTCAAACGTTAACAAAGTATAACCATTTTCTTTTAAATACTTCATTTGTGCTTCAAAGTTAGCAGGCGATACGAATAAATCTTTAATACCTTGTCCATGATAATCATCAATTGCGTGGTACATAAGAACGGGAACTTTTTGCTCGAAAGTAATAGTAGATTTCGTAAGTGGAATAGCTTTTCCACCCTCTGTTGTTCCTGTTGCTTCAATTTGGTATTCACCGCGTTTTCCTTCAAATTCTTTTATATCAAAGGGAAGTGTAAATTGTTGATCTTTCTCTTTAGAAGAAAAAGATTTAGCACTTTCCTTTCCATCAGCAGTGCGCCAAATTTTATATTGTACTTCGGTTAAAGAATCTTTTATGTCTGTAATATGAATATTTGCGTTTGTAGATTCGTGCGTAATTGGATTATAAGAAATTTTACCTTGTTCCCGCACCATCTCTTCTTGTTTCTTAACCTCTTGAACCTTTTTTTCTTTTTTAGGCTCTACATTGCTAGTATTACATCCTGCTAGAATGGCAGATGTACATAAAGCAATCGCTGCGTATTTTCTCATAAAATCACCTTCTATTGTGTATTATGTTGCATGCTTACATTAAAATCCCCACCGCTATAAGAGAGGTGGGGATATACCCTTGTTCATCATATCATTTTTAGGTGAATGGTAGGTTAGTGACTTTGAATAGAGGTATTCTTGCGTTTCTTATTTGATTTGATAATGATATAACCTACTACAAAAATAAGAGGGATAATGAATACATAGATTGGCATTCCCCATACATAATAGCTTTTCATGCTTAAAACTAGTAAGTGTAAGAAGTCGAAAAGGGCGTGGGCTTTCATAATATCCTCCAATATATTTTTTGCAAATTATAACATTTTTCATTTGTAATTTGTATATTTTGGTAAATGATTTAAGTTAATTTTAAAGTAAGAGAAAGGTTTATTAATATGCAATTTTGCATATGTAGAGTAGTTTCTATTAAAATATCAGGATCTTGGACTATAATAAGAACCGCTATAAATGTAAGTAAGAATGATGTACGGAGTGGAGAACAGAAATGAAATATAAAAAACTAGTATATATCCTTTTCATATCGCTATTCATAGTCGGTTGTCAAAGTGAAGTGAGTAAAGCGAATAGTGTGGAGGAGTATATTCCACCGCACCTTATGAATGCGGAAGTAACGGCGGATATTATGACGATTGAAATGGATCGTGATACCTTAAAAAAAGTAGAGGTTATTGCTAAAAAAATGAGTGATCATGTGAAAAATGATAAAGAGTGGTATGTAAACTACATATCGGGGCATATAGATAAACAGGTGAAGCCATATCATCCTAATTTTGGTATTACAGAAGAAGAATATAACTTTTTTAGGAACGCCGTTGAGAATAGTAGTTTATCTAATACAAGTGATGGAAAACTGCAATTTAAACAAAAAAGTAACCATGAGATAGAAATTGTTTCAAGCAAAAACTTAGAGCTATTTCGAAATATAGTAATTGATACGGAGAAAAATATAGTAAAAACTTCGTTTGGAGAATGTCAGTATGTTGGAGAAGAAAAAACATCTTTGGAACAAAAGATAACGGGGCCCTGGCATGGCAAGCAATGGATGCTAAAAGAAGAAAATTTAATTTATATATTTTCTTTGGGTAAGCTTGAAGGAGAGGATAAAACCATTATTGATATTTCAGTAAAAGGTATACACGAAGGAAAACTTATTAGTAAAGAGGAAGTAATTGAATTCCGTTCTATTTCATAAGGAATCAAAAAAATCACCTTACTTAAAAGCGTAAGGTGATTTTTTATTAAATAAACAATCCAGCGATTGTTGCAGATAAAATAGAAGCAAGTGTTGATGCAAATAGCATTTTCCAACCGAATTTTGATACGATGCTTCCTTGTTTTTCAGAAAGGGCACGGATTGTACCAACAATCGCACCAATTTGGCTAATACTTGCGAAGCTAATTAAGAATACTGTAACGATTCCAACTGTACGTGGAGCTAATGTTGCAGTAGCGCCTTTTAAATCAAGGATTGCTACAAACTCGTTTAATACAATCTTCGTACCCATAATACCACCAGCTGGGATAATATCTTGAGTTGGAATACCCATTAAGAATGCGAATGGAGAAAGTATATAACCGAAGATTTGTTGTAAAGTAACAGCATATCCCATTGCACCTGAAGCAGCGCTAATTACGTAGTTTACAACTTCCATAACACCAATGAAGGCAATCATTAACGCAGCAACGATACCAGCTACTTTTAAACCATCAAGCGCACCGTTAATCATAGCGCCGATAAGGCTATCTCCGAATAGGTTTCTATCAAATTTTTGAACCACTTCGTCTTCTTTTTTCGTATCAACTGGTGTTAATAATGAACAAACGATTAAGCTTGAGAATAAGTTTAGCGGAAGAGCCGCTAATACATATTTCGCATCTAACATCATAACGTATGATGCTGTTACAGAGGCAGAAACTGAGCTCATTGCAGAACAACAAATGATAAACATACGGTTTTTATTAAAATGTTGTAAATCATTTTTAATAACGATTAATGCTTCACTTGAACCAAAGAATACAGAATTTACTGCGTGGAATGATTCAACGCGTGGTAAACCAGTAATTTTTGAAAGTGCACCGCCGACAATACGAACGATGAATGGTAAAACACCTAAATAACTAAAGATAGAAAGTAGTGCTGAGAAAAATACGATAATTAGTAATACGTTTAAGAAAAAAACAAAATCTCTTTGAATTCCATTAAAGAGAAAATCGACACCTGTCGTACCAAGTTTAATTAGTTTGTTGAAAACTTTACTAATGAAGATGATAATTTGCTGTCCGATCTTTGTGCCAAACATAAACCAACCGATTAAAATTTGGAAACTAATCATAATAGCAATTGCACGGAAGTTGATTTTACTTCTATTGTTTGACAAAGCAAAGCATAAACCTAAAACGACAAGAATACCGATAATGCTCATTACATATTGCATGTAGTTGCCCCTTTCAGAAGTTCGTATAAAGTTTTTACATAAAACGCTCGTTATATTACTAAAAATAAAGTAATGGAAGTTTCATGTCATACGTAAGATGTCTGACCTTTTTGAAAAATAAAAAAAAGACCCCTATGGATTCACTTTCATCTATGAGAGAAAGCTAATCAATAGGAGTCTTTTTTATACATAGGCTAATATTCATTAGTTTTCCCCATAGTCCAGCAATTTAAGGTTGCCGGGTAGAAACTCTCGATCCATATTATCGACTATATATGAGGTAACATCATCCGTATTAAATTAGTAGTAGCGTAACATTACTAGAGAACTATCGTCAATAGCTTTTTTTCTTCCAATAGAAATAGACCATATAAGTATGATAAAATGTAACGCAGTGTTATGAAAAAGAGAGGTCGGAAAATGAGTATAAAAATGACGCCACCAGTTGAAAAAAACGAGTTTATAGATGTAGTGTTTGAAGATTTAACACATGATGGTGCCGGTGTTGCGAAAGTGAAGGGATATCCTATTTTCGTAAAAAACGGATTACCAGGTGAGGAAGCGCAAATTAAAATTATTAAAGTGAAGAAAAACTTCGCGTTCGGTCGTTTAATGAAGCTTCATCAAGAAAGTCCATATCGTAAAGATGCAGAATGCCCCGTGTACAACGAGTGCGGAGGTTGTCAACTTCAGCACTTAACATATGAAGGACAATTAAAAGCGAAAGAAAAACAAGTGCGTGACGTTATGCAGCGCATCGGTGGATTAAGTGATGTTCCTGTTCATCCTGTACTTGGCATGAAAACCCCGTGGGTATACCGCAATAAAGCACAAGTGCCGATTGGAGAACGTGAAGGTGGACTTGTAGCTGGTTTCTATCGTCAAGGAACGCATGACATCATTAATATGGAATCATGCTTAATTCAGGCGGAAGAAAACGATACATTAATTCAAGAAGTAAAACGTATTTGTGAAAAGCACGGTATTTCGGCTTACAATGAAGAGCGTAACAAAGGAACACTTCGCCACGTAATGGCTCGCTACGGACAAGTAACAGGAGAAATTATGCTTGTCTTCATTACACGTACAGCTGAATTGCCAAATAAAGAAGCAATCATTGAAGAAATCGCAGCGAAATTCCCAGAAGTAAAATCAATCGTTCAAAACGTAAACACGAAACGTACAAACGTTATTTTCGGAGACAAAACGACAGTACTGTACGGATCAGAATATATTTATGACTTTATCGGTGACATTAAATTTGCGATTTCAGCACGTTCATTCTATCAAGTAAACCCAGAACAAACGAAAGTACTATACGATAAAACGTTAGAATACGCAAAATTAAATGGTAACGAAACAGTAATTGATGCCTATTGCGGAATTGGATCAATCTCCTTATTCCTAGCACAAAAAGCGAAAAAAGTGTACGGCGTTGAAATCGTCCCAGAAGCAATCGAAGACGCAAACCGAAACGCAGCACTAAACAACATGACAAACGCTGAATTTGGCGTAGGAGAAGCAGAAGTAGTCATTCCAAAATGGTACAAAGAAGGCGTAATCGCCGACACAATGGTCGTAGACCCACCGCGTAAAGGCTGTGACGAAGCACTACTAAACACAATCATCGACATGAAGCCAAAGCGCGTCGTATACGTATCATGTAACCCAGCAACATTAGCACGTGACTTAAAAGTACTAGAAGAAGGCGGATATAAAACACAGGAAGTACAGCCTGTTGATATGTTCCCGCATACGACTCATGTGGAGTGTGTGGCTTGGCTTAAGTTGGTATAATAAAAAAGCAGTTGATATAGAAAAATCTATACCATCTGCTTTTTGGTTTATAAAAATACCATTCAGCAACGATTTTAGTTAAAATGAGTATTGCTGATTTTCACAAAATATAAATGTCCAAATGTACTTTTGCTATTTGGCTTTATATTTTTAAATTGAGAGTTTGAAATTGTATTCATATTGAGAGGATTTGAATTTGAAATGATAGATAATTTTTGGAATGATTTACCACGACCGTTTTTTGTACTTGCACCAATGGAAGATGTGACAGATGTTGTTTTTCGTCACGTAGTAAGTGAAGCTGGTTGCCCAGATGTATTTTTCACAGAGTTTACAAACTCGGATAGCTATTGTCATCCAGAAGGTATGAAAAGTGTACGTGGCCGTTTAATTTTTACAGAAGATGAACAGCCGATAGTCGCGCATATTTGGGGAGATACTCCTGAATATTTCCGCCAAATGAGTATTGGTATGGCAGAGCTAGGATTTAAAGGTATTGATATTAATATGGGCTGCCCTGTACCGAATGTAGCATCAAGAGGAAAAGGTAGTGGCCTTATTCTACGTCCAGACGTTGCGGCAGAACTTATTCAAGCAGCAAAAGCGGGCGGACTACCTGTCAGCGTAAAAACACGACTGGGCTTTAAAGAATTAAGCGAATGGGAAGATTGGCTAACGCACATTTTCAAACAAGATATTGCGAACCTTTCTATTCACTTACGTACAAGAGAAGAAATGAGTCAAGTAGATGCGCACTGGGAACTAATTCCGGAAATTAAAAAATTACGTGACCGTATCGCACCAAATACGCTAATAACAATCAATGGAGACATTCCTGATCGTCAAACTGGAATGGAACTTGCTGAAAAATACGGTATTGATGGCGTTATGATTGGACGAGGTATCTTTAAAAATCCATTTGCTTTTGAAAAAGAGCCAAGAGAACATAGCAGTAAAGAACACCTTGATCTTCTAAGACTACAGCTTGATCTTCAAGATCAATATGCAGAAGTACTACCACGCTCAATCACAGGGCTTCATCGCTTTTTCAAAATTTATGTAAAAGGATTCCCTGGAGCTGCTGAACTAAGAAATCAATTGATGAACACGAAATCAACTGATGAAGTGCGTGCGTTGCTTGATAAGTTTGAGGCGAGTGTTGATAAGGATGGAGATAGTGAAACAGTGTAACTTTTGAAAGTTAGAGGGGATAGGGTGTAGCGATTTTATGAGTGTTTGTTTCATTTTAATTAAGGTGAACCGTATCATAAGTAAGTGAGGTATTCTATGTAAAACAAGGGTAAGAAAAGAATACAGGAGAAAATTGAAAATGGCAGGTTGGTCTTGATTTTCACTGATATTATCATGTTTATTTTATTATGCCTATAACTTGGAGGCTATGTGAATGTTAAGTGATCAGACGAGATATTCTAGGCTCGCGAATATAACAAAAATAATAAATACAAAATTAGAACTACGTGAAGTATTACAGCGTGTAACAATGGCGATATCAGAGGAGATTGTTAGGTGCAACGCTGTTGGAATTTATTTACCCCAGGAAGATGGAACATTTAGAGGGTTTGCAGGGAAACCAGAGACCATAAATGGCGTAACGCTCGATACTCAGGTAATTGATCCTGAAATAGACTTACTGGCAAAAGAAGTTATTGAAACAAAAAAAACCATCTATATCCCTGATACCTCAAAGGATCATCGGCCGGATCCAAGACCAGTTGATGCGTTCAAAATTAAGTCCTTATTAGCCCTGCCTATCTCATTTGGACAAGAGTTATTTGGTCTGGTTTTTTTATTTGATTATGGAGTTCCAATGAACTTAACAGATTCAGAGATTCAAAGTGTTGAAGCTTATGTAAATATGGCTGCGGTCGCAATTCAAAACGCAAATAATTTAACACAAAAGGAAAACCTTATTGCCGAGAAGCAGCTGTTACTAGATGTTACCCGTGATTTATCAATGTGTTCCTCGATACAGGAGAGTTTTGATAAATGTTTTTTTTACTTAGGACAGATTTTAGAGAGTAAAAACATGGCTGCCCACCTTTTAGACCCGCTAGACAAAACAACGATTAAAACAACGAAGTTAAGCAAGGACTGTGATTGGACAGAAGCGGATTGGATGGAGAAAAGCTATGAAGCCAAGATCCAAGAGGTTATTCAAACAAAAAATATAGATAGTAAGGGTCTACTGATGATTCCATTGGTTTCAATGGGAGAAGTATTAGGGGTAATCGTCGTTGGCAAAGAGGGAAAAGCTCACAATTACGATAATTCCCAAATTCAACTGGCAAAATCTATCGTTGATGCCACAGCTCCTACGTTTTCAAACTTGTTATATATGGATCAACTTGAAAGCATGGTGGAAGAGCGAACGAGAGAACTAGCTGCTGCTAATGAAAAAGTTACAAGTGTGATTGAAATTATTACGGATGGATTCTTTACTTTGAATAATAAATGGGAATTCACGTACGTAAATAAGCATCAATATTTTCCACAAAGAAAAACAGCAAAAGATGTATTAGGTAAGAATATATGGGAGGTCTTCCCGAGTAGCGTCGACGCAGTTATGTATAAGGAATTTCATCGTGCAATGTCAGAGCGAATTACAGTTCATTTCGAATTTTTTTCTATCTCTGATGAATATTGGCACGAAGTTATTGCATATCCGTATGATGATGGTATTTGTTGTATTTTTAAAAACATAACGGAAAAAAAGCAATATGAGCAGGAATTGAAAAGGTTATCCAACATAGATTTAATAGGGCAAATGGCAGCAGGTATCAGCCATGAGATTAGAAATCCAATGACAACAGTAAGAGGATTTTTGCAGTTATTAAAAGAAGAGCGCACCTATGAGAAACATAATAAGTACTTTAATTTAATGATTGAAGAACTTGATCGTGCCAATTCTATTATTACTGAATTTCTCTCAATCGGTAATACAAGGAAATCGGATTTGCAGATGTTAGATTTAAATTCAATTATCCACGATATTATTCCTTTAATAAAGATTGATACGTATAATCAAAATAAATATATTCAAGTCGATACAAATGACATTCCGGAATTATTTTTAAATCGTAATGAGATACGACAATTATTAATAAACCTATACCGTAATGGCTTAGAAGCGATGAGCACAGGGAAAGTTCTAACCATTAGCACCTACAAGGAATGTCAAAATTGTGTGGTGCTTGCAGTGCGGGATCAAGGAAAAGGTATCAGGCCTGAAGTGTTAGAGAAACTGGGTACTCCATTTTACACGACCAAAGATAATGGAACTGGATTGGGATTAGGCATATGTTATGCCATTGCTGCCCGGCATAATGCGAAAATAGAAATTCAAACAGGCTCGGAAGGCACTACCTTTTTTGTTAAATTTAATTATGAAAATAATGAACAATAACCTCATTTAGATTAGTTACGGTGAACCGTACCACAAATAAAAAGAAAAACCTAAGTAAACACAATCAATATATTTCACCTGAATTTTGCGTAACATTCATGTTTGAGTTGCATAAAAAGAAATGGACTAACCTATATTAGGTTAGTCCATTTTCAAGTGTGTTAATTAATAGTAAATCCCCATCCGTAATTTTGCACGATTATCCCATCCTTTTTGCTGTTTTAAAATCATCCCCAAAAGCATTAATCCACCTAAGACTACAAAACCTACCTCTAAAATGTTAAAGTAGTAACTTAACGATATTAATTTATACATGCTAAAAGCATTACTATAATCAACATTTCAGGAGGAAATACAATGGCAATGAGCAACAACGATATATTAAAAAGAGTAAGATACGCTTTAGATATAAGAGATATAGATATGGTAGAAATCTTTGAACTTGGCGGGATGGAAGTAACGAAAGAGGACGTACTTGATATGCTTACAAAAGTAAAGAGAAGTCCACAACATGAAGCGGAAGATGATGATGTAATCGAAGATGAGTACGTATTAACATGCAACATGATGATGCTAGAGGCATTTTTAAATGGATTTATTACTTTAAAAAGAGGGAAGCAAGATCCGAAACCAGGGCAACCGGCACCTGTACGGAGCAAGGAGAGTGCCAATAACCTTCTTTTAAAGAAAATGAAAATAGCACTATCTTTAACGAGTGAAGATGTGCTTGATATATTAGACAGCGTGGGCGTCATCGTAACAAAAGGAGAGTTAGGCGCTTTATTAAGAAAGAAAGGCCATAAGCATTACAAAGAGTGCGGCGATAGATACGCAAGGAATTTCATTAAGGGATTAGGTGTAAAGTACAGAGGATAATAAGTTCGGTGAAACAGTAAATGATATAATAGATAGAGTAGGGCGTTTGTGTCCTATTCTTTTTTATTTGTAAAATAATACACTAGGTGATGAAATGGTACATACATATTTAGGTGAGACAATTAATTTTCATATAACTTATAAGAAGAAAAAGTCGGTGCGTCTTTTTGTAGATTCGTACGGAAATGTGGAAGTGCAAGCTCCAAAAGGAACGCCTGTTGAATACTTAGTCAAATTGTTAGAGGAGAAATGGGATTGGATTCAGAAAACACGTAAGGAAATGCAGGAGCGAGCGCTTGGACCACAGGAAAAGGGTTATGATCAAGGAGAGGGTTTTCTCTATTTAGGGAATACGTATCCGATACAGATTTCTCAAGATGCAAGTATTGAACAAGATAATGCAGTATTTGAAGGGAATAAGCTACATATTTACGTGAATGAGCTTAAGGATGAGAAAATCCAGCAGGCTTTAAAACGATTTTACTATAAGCAGTGCAAGGCATTAGTAGAGAAGAGTATTAAAGCGCATCAAAGTAATTTTAAAACAAAACCACGTTCTATTCGTATTACAGATAGTAGTCGTACGTGGGGAACTTGTGATTCAAATCTACAGTTAACGTTTAATTGGAAGCTAGCAATGGCACCTCAGAGGGTAATTGATTATGTAGTTGTTCATGAAATGTGTCATATGGTTCATTTAAATCATGATCGTTCTTTTTGGCGTCTTGTTGGGAAGATAATGCCTGATTATAAGGAAATGGAAAACTGGTTAGCGTTATCTAGTTGGAAGATGACGGTTTAGTTATTACTTTAGATTGTGGAATGAAATAAAGTAGAACCCTAATGAATTAGGGTTCTCTTTGTACATAGATTATCGTCCAAACTTCACAGTGAAAGTATCGTCTATTCTCTCCATCGCATACCCACGATACCCCTCCGAAAGCAACGCCTGCTGTCCACCAGCATCACTCATCGGAACGCTCTTAACATCGGACCAATCTCTTTCCTTATCCCCACGCAACTCCTTCACAAAAACATACCGCATACTCCCGCCGTACTTCTCCTTCAGCGCAGCAATTTCCATACCTTGCGCGAACTTATCCTTTAAACTAGGAATGTTAAAAGGTGCAACGGTGCAGCAAACATAGTCGTACTGGCTGTCTTCTTTTTGTAATTCATCCATGATGACTGTGGCTAATATTTTTTGCATGCCATTTCCTCGACAGTTTGGATGAACGTTTGAGATTTCTTGATAGATGACGCGGTGTAGCTGACTTTCTGGTAGACCAATATCAAGCCCTAAATGTTCATCGTCGATAGGAGGGACTAGTAGGGCACGAAATGCGATGAGCTCGTTTTGTATAAACGCCCCGATCATCATGCCGTTTCCTTCTAGAATGTATTGAAATTCTTCTAGCGAGAGTGGTTGTAAACGACCTTTATCTTCTAGCGCTTCAACTACAACGTTTTGTAATGATAAAATTTGTTTCATATGTTCTAAAGATAGTAATGTAACGTGAAATGGATCGTTGTTTTGTTTTAATTTTCCTTCGTAAAGAGTCGTCATGTGTTAGTCCTCCTTTAGCGTACAACGTCTTGAAAGACGGTTAATTCTTGTAATGTATTTTCGTTTATTTCAATGCCGAGTCCCGGCTTTTCGTTTAAGCGAATAAATGGTACGTCGTAATGTAAGTTTCCGATGTCTTTCGTGAATTTTAATGGTCCCGTTAGCTCGACGCTAGTAATGATTTTTTTTGAGAAAGCGACATGGAATCCTGCGGAAGAGGCAACAGATGATTCGACCATGGATCCAACTTGGCATTCAATGCCTGCCATTTCAGCTTGATGAGCGAGTTTTACAGCTGGATATATGCCGCCGCATTTCATTAGTTTTATATTCACTTTATCAGCTGCGTCTAATTTAATAATTTGGCGCATTTCACGAGAGCCTTTTAGTCCTTCATCAATCATAAGCGGAAGATCTGTTTTCGAACGAATATGAGCCATTGCATCAATATCATCCGCTACAACAGGTTGTTCAATCCAGTCGATGTTTAAATGACCTAATGAACGAAGTGCTGTTAATGTGTTTGCGCTATTTTTCCATCCTTGGTTTACATCAACACGAATCGCGATATCATTTCCTACACGTTCACGTACAGCTTCAATTCGTTTTACATCTTCTTTTACATTTGTACCGACTTTCATTTTGAAAGATTGGTAACCTTTTAGAATCATAGAGGCAGCTTCTTCAGCCATGTCTTCTGGATCTGCAATACTTAAGACGTGAGTGACAGGAAACTCTTCATGATAGCGTCCGCCAATTAATTGATATACAGGTTGATTTAATTTTTTGCCCATTATATCAAAACAAGCGATATCAATCGCAGCTTTCGCTGTAGGAACACTGTAAATCGTATTGTCCATCATATCGTGTATTTTCTCGATATTCATTGGATTTTTCCCAATTAGAGCAGGAGCTAGTGTATGTTTTAAAACATGGAAAGTACTTTCCCATGATTCACCTGTAACGTGATCATCAGCAACGCCTTCACCGTAACCGATAATGCCTTCATCTGTTTCCATTTTGACGATAATAGAAGGCATATCAGAATAAGAACCATAACTAATAACAAACGGATCGCGAAGTGGTAAACGAATTGCGTAAAGATGAATAGCTGTAATTTTCATTGAATAAAGACCCCTTCCTGTTTACAATGGTTTTGTACATTTGATATAGTTGACGTTAAATAGTCGTTAATTAATGATAAGGAGTTAGAGAAAATGATGATAAAAATTGCAGTTGTCGGTTCAAAAGAGTTTATGGAGAATCTTTTACCTATTGCTCATAAACTAGAAGAAATAGAGATTGATCCATATATTTACCTTCATCCGGCAGAATCTTCTGAACTATTAAAGCGTTTAAAACCTTGTGATGCTATCTTTTTCTCAGGTGCCCTACCTTATTATATGGCAAAAGAAATAAGAGAACAATTACCAATTCCAAGTGTATATTTGCAGCAAGACGAGACAACTGTCGCATCTTCACTCCTTTCTATAATATACCATCAAAGTATTCAACCTCATAAAATTTCAATTGATTTAGTAGATCGTTCGTTTATTACAAATGTGTTCCATGACATCGGTCTGAAAGAAACGCCGCAAGTGATGGATTATGAAAATATGTTATGGAGTAATGATGAAATTAAGAGAATCATTGATTTTCATTTAGCTAAATATCAATCTGGAGAGGTTGATTTAGCTTTAACTAGTATTCACGCTGTCTACGATGAACTTCAAAAAATAGGGATTCCTTCAGAGCGTATGATAGATCCAACGCAATCAATTATACATGGGTTAAAAGATGCAAAAATAAAAGCTGAGTTAGCAAAAAGCCATTCAGCTACTGTTGGTGCTTGTATTATATCCTTTATAGAGTTACAAGAAAGCTCGCTTGAACAATTAAATGTAATTTCAAAAGAATTACGTGGTTCATTTAAACAAGTTGATGAAATGACTTTTATTTTGTATACAACTCGTGGTGATATTGAATTGAGTATAAAAACAAATACGATAGATCGTTTATTTATGAATATAGAAGGCGCAGTATCTATTGGATTTGGTTACGGAAAAACAGTAAATGAAGCGGAACAAAATGCAAAAATCGCTCGAGGTTTCGCAAAGAATAATCCGATAGAAAGCTGCTTTTATATACTAACAAGTGATAAAGAATTATTTGGTCCGTTCCCGAAAGAACAGAGAGTACAAAGTTTAAAAAACGATAATCCTGAATTAATGAAAATAGCGAAGGAAACGAAGCTTAGTCCTGCAAACTTGTCAAAAATTATTCAGTTTAGTCAATCGCATCCATCATTGAAATTTACAGCGGCGGATCTTTCTGAGTACTTACAAGTGACTCGGCGATCGACGGAAAGGCTGTTAAAGAAATTAGTTGATTACAGATATGCCAATATTTGCGGCGAGGAAATGCCCTATCAACAAGGGCGCCCTCGTGCAATATATGAGCTAAATTTACCGTTGTATTCGTTTCAAAAATTTTAAGCTTCTAGTTGTGCTTTTTGTTTTTTCAGTAGGTCTGCTTTTTCAATATCAGATAGCTTCGTAATTGTGAAGCCAGTTATACCATAAATGATTGAGATAATAGGTACGATGAAATTCAATATAGCATAAGGAGCATATTCGAATGCACCGACTCCAAGTGTTGCGAGTATAAATACACCACATGTATTCCAAGGTACGAAAACAGAAGTTAATGTTCCACCATCTTCTAATGCTCTGGATAAATTTTTAGAATGTAGTCCTTTTTCTGTGTACGCATTTGCATACATTCTTGAAGGAACAACAATCGAAATATATTGTTCAGAGCAAGTAAGATTCGTTGCAAAGCAAGATGCGATGGTAGAAGCGATAAGTCCTTTTGATGATGTCGCTAATTTTAAAATTTGATTTACAATTGAGCGAAGAATGCCAGTATGTTCTAGTACTCCGCCGAAAGTCATAGCGACAATTGTCATAGAAACTGTATTCATCATAGAGCTTAAGCCACCACGGTTAAATAGTTCATCTACTAGCTTGTTTCCAGTGTCTATGACAAATCCACTTTGGAGTGCACCGACAGCTGATGAGACAGAGCCACCTTGAATAAAGACTTGTGATAAGAATCCTAAAATAACACCTACGAGAATAGCTGGTATAGCAGGGACTTTTTTAGCGACCAATACCATAACGACTACGGGTATAATTAATAGGAAAGGCGAAATAACAAAGTTTTGTTGCAATACTTGTAACGTTTGATCGATGCTTTTTGCATCGATATTGTTATCGCCGAAGCTTCTTCCTAAGAAAGCATAGACGATAAGAGTAATAATTAAACCTGGAATTGTAGTAAATAACATATGACGAATATGTGTGAATAAATCTGTATTTGTTAATCCCGCTGCTAAGTTTGTCGTGTCTGAAAGCGGTGACATTTTATCGCCAAAATAAGAACCGGAAATTATAGCGCCAGCAACCATTGGAGCTGGGATTCCCATACTTAGGCCAATTCCCATTCCAGCAACACCGATTGTTCCCATTGTAGACCAAGAGCTACCGATTGCTAATGCAACGATAGAACAAATAATTGTAATTGAAACTAAAAATAGTGATGGAGTTAAAAGTTTTAAGCCGTAATAAATCATAGTAGCGACGATTCCGCCGCCAATCCAAGCACCGATCGTTAAACCTACAAGAATAATGATAACGATAGCGGGTAATGCAAGGCGAATTCCTTTATACATCGATTCTTCAATGTCATTCCATTTGTAACCGTATCGCCAAGCGACGATCGAAGCAACGGTTGTACCGATAATAAGTGGGACGTGAGGGCTTTGTTCTAATACAACAATTGTAACCATCATAACTGCAACTGTAATGATAATAGGGATTATTGCTATGCCAAAAGGTATTTCTCTTTTCATAAACTGCCTCCTCATTATGTATGTTTGTATTTTTAGAATTGTCGCAAAATAGACGTTATTAAGTTATAATAACTAAAAATAGATGTAAGCGTCAATATAAAAACAGAAAATATCGAATCTTCTATTTGTATGGATATCTTTATAAGATGAGTTGAAATCGGGTATTAACGGTATTTAAAAATAAACAATTGACTTTTTTCTTAAAATTCAATATGTTCATAAAAACATCTGTTTTTCATAAGTATAATTAATCTAAATGGTTTGTAATTAGGGGAAGGAGAATGAAGCTTTGAAAACATTAGAACTACAAGAGCGTTTAACTGAAATTTTTCAGCATTTACATGAAAACCCTGAAGTAAGCTGGAAGGAATATGAAACGACAGCTTATATTACTAACTTTCTAAAAGAAGAAGGAATTTCATATAAAATATTTGATGATTGCCCTGGCGTGATTGCTGAAATCGGAAGAGGGAATCCAGTTATCGCGATTCGTGCTGATATGGATGCACTATGGCAAGAAGTAGACGGAGAATTTAAAGCGAATCACTCGTGCGGCCACGATGCTCATATGACAATTGTGATGGGCCTTATTTTACAATTGAAAAATATGAGATGGGATAGCGGTACTGTTAGATTTATTTTTCAGCCGGCAGAGGAAAAAGGAAATGGTTCCTTAAAGATGGTAGAGAAGGGCGCCGTGGATGATGCTGATTTCTTATTTGGTGTTCATTTAAGGCCGATTGAAGAACTGCCTTTGAAACAAGCAGCCCCATCTATTCGTCACGGAGCTGCAGCATTTTTAGAAGGGATGATTCATGGAGATGATGCACACGGTGCACGCCCACATCAAGGCATAAATGCAATTGATATCATTTCGATGATCAATATTGGATTGAAAAATATATGGTTACCGCCGCAGACGTCTTATTCTGTTAAGATGACGAGATGCCAAGCTGGTGGTGATAATCTAAATATTATTCCAGGTAACGGGCACTTTAGTTTAGATGTAAGAGCAGAAAATAATATATTACTAGATGAATTGAAGCGAAAAATAGAGCAAGTAATTCAGTCAGCTGAATCGATGGGATCTAAACTTTCTTATGAGTGGATTGATCTCGCACCAGGAGCTGAAGTGTCAGAAGAAGCTGAGCGTTTCATGCGGAAAGGCATTCTTGAAGTGTACGGGGAAGATGGATGTACTGGACCACTGTATACGACAGGAAGCGACGATTTCCATTACTATACCGTGAAGAGACCGCATTTAAAAGCTGTCATGCTTGGACTAGGGGCGAACTTACAACCTGGATTACACCATCCGTATATGAAGTTTGATCATAGCTGTATAATGGATGGAGTAGAAATATTGAAACAAACTGTATTGAAAGTATTAGAAGACAGGGGCTAGAAAGCTCCTGTTTTTTTGGTAGGAATTTGTTGTTAAGTCGATATATTTGATTTCGCGATAATATAATTTCACGTACCAATTAATTTGATTAAAATGAGCATTCAGTACGTGGTGTATAATAATAGTAATATTTCTTAATAGGAGCAAACGAATGAACGAACAATATTACGATGCTGTATTAAATATAAAAACTGTCGGTGAGCAAAAAGGATTTAATAAGTCTATGCATTATCACCGTTATGAACCGACGCCATATAGCGGATTAGATGAGTTATTGAATCAATATGAAATAACAAGTAGCGATCGAATTGTAGACTTTGGGTGCGGAAAAGGGAGATTGAATTTTTACATGCACCATAAGTGTGGTGCTTCGGCCGTTGGGATTGAAATGAATGAAGAGTTTTATAAAGAAGCAATGGATAATCGTGATCGTTATGCGCGAAAAGTGAGAAACAGTAAAGATAAAATTCGGTTTGAATGTTGTTTAGCGCAGGAATATGAGATTGATCCGCGTGATAACCGGTTTTATTTCTTCAATCCATTTTCTGTACAAGTGTTTATGAACGTAGTAAATAACATTTTGCTTTCAGTAGAAGCGGTGGAGAGAGAAATTGATATTATTTTATACTACCCTTCTGAAGATTATATTTTCTTCTTGGAGAATCAGACTGCATTTGAATTGAAGAAGGAAATAAGATTACCGGGTGCTTATGAGAAGAATGGGAATGAGAGATTTTTAGTTTATACATTAGGATTATAAAAAAAGCAGGTGCCTTGGCACCTGCTTTTTTAAAACTCACGTTTATATAATTAGTTACGGATTAAGTAATCAAATGCACCTAAAGCTGCATTCGCACCTGAACCCATAGAGATGATGATTTGTTTGTACGGATTATTTGTACAGTCACCTGCACCAAACACTCCTGGTACGTTTGTAGCGCCGTGCTTGTCTGTTACGATTTCACCGCGAACGCGTTCAACTGTTTCGCCTAACCAGTCTGTGTTTGGCACAAGACCGATTTGAACGAATACACCTTGTAATTCAACATGGTGTACTTCTTCAGTTTCACGATCGATGTAAGAAATACCGTTTACTTTGTCAGTACCAGTAATTTCTTTCGTTTGAACGTTTTTCAGAACAGTTACGTTAGGTAAGCTGTTAAGACGTTCTTGTAATACAGCATCAGCTTTTAATTCTGGCATGAATTCAAGAACAGTTACGTGCTTAACAATACCTGCTAAGTCAATAGCTGCTTCAATACCAGAGTTACCACCGCCGATAACCGCTACATCTTTTCCGATGAATAATGGACCGTCACAGTGTGGGCAGTATGCTACACCTTTGTTTTTGAACTCAGCTTCACCCGGTACACCAACATTACGCCAGCGAGCACCTGTTGAAACGATTACGCTCTTACTTTTCAGAATAGCGCCGTTTTCAAGTTCCACTTCAATAAGTTCTTTTTTCTCTAAACGTTTCGCACGTTGTAGATTCATTACATCGATGTTGTATTCTTTTACGTGCTCTTCAAGACTTGCTACTAGCTTAGGACCTTCAGTGCGTTTTACGCTGATGAAGTTCTCAATACCCATAGTATCCATTACTTGACCACCGAAGCGCTCAGCAACGATACCAGTGCGGATGCCTTTACGTGCTGCATAAATTGCTGCACTTGCACCAGCTGGGCCGCCACCAACAACAAGAACATCGTATGGATCTTTATCAGAAAGCTCTGATGCATCTGGACCGTTACCCATTTTAGCTAAAATTTCTTCAAGTGTCATACGACCGCTTCCGAAAGATTCGCCATTTAGGTAAACAGTTGGTACTGCCATGATGTCTTTACTTTCTACTTCCTCTTTAAATGCAGCGCCATCAATCATAGTATGTGTAATACCAGAGTTTAGAACGCTCATTACGTTAAGAGCTTGTACAACATCAGGACAGTTATGACAACTTAGGCTGATATAAGATTCAAAATGATATTCGCCTTGAATGTTTTTGATTTGATCGATTAATTTTTGTTCAACTTTTGGAGCACGTCCACTAACTTGTAGTAAAGCTAACACTAATGAAGTAAATTCGTGTCCTAATGGAATACCAGCGAATACGACACCAGTTTCTTCACCAGGGCGATTTACGCTAAAGCTTGGTGTTCTCTCTAGTTCAACTTTTTCTACTGTAATCTTAGATGACATAGTAGCTAATTCATCTACTAGAGATAACATATCTTTAGATACGTTATCGTCTCCTGCGCTTACTTTAAGTAAAATATCGTTCTCCATTAACTGAAGGTATTGGGATAGTTGTGTTTTTATATCTGCATCTAGTATCATTTTGATCGAACTCCTTAGATTTTGCCTACAAGGTCAAGGCTTGGTTTAAGTGTTGCAGAACCCTCTTGCCATTTAGCTGGGCAAACTTCACCTGGGTTGTTACGTACGTATTGAGCTGCTTTAATTTTGTTAACAAGGATGCTTGCGTCACGGCCGATACCGTCAGCATTGATTTCCATAGATTGGATAACGCCGTCTGGATCGATGATGAATGTACCACGAGCAGCAAGACCTTCTTCTTCCATTAAAACGTTGAAGTTTGTAGTGATTGTGCGAGTTGGGTCACCAATCATAATGTATTCGATTTTGCCGATAGTTTCTGAGCTATCGTGCCATGCTTTGTGAGTGAAGTGAGTGTCTGTAGATACAGAGTATACTTCAACGCCTAAGTCTTTTAGAGTTGCGTATTGGTTTTGTAAGTCTTCAAGTTCAGTTGGACAAACGAATGTGAAGTCTGCTGGGTAGAAACAAACTACGCTCCATTTTCCTTTTAAACTTTCGTCAGTAACTTGGATAAATTCTCCATTATGGTAAGCATTAGCTTTAAACGGTTTTACTTCTGTGCCGATTAATAACATATTAAAATTCCTCCTAAAGGTTGGTTTTGAGCATCGGAAATTAGTTTGCTCATAAAATATATTTTTTAATTAACTATAATAATTCTAATTCGATATTAATTATCATATAGAAGTGGTTATTTTGTCAAGAGAATAAACCAACTTTATACCAATTTAATTAATATTTATTCTCAATTAAGGCTGCTAGGGAATTAAAAGGTAATTTTCAAGTCATAAATTTTCAATGAGTGTTTGAAAGAGTAGTGTGTATGTTAGGACATGGTGTAAGTATAAGTTCTTAGGAAGGAAATATTTCTTAGAAGTTGTGGATTTGAAAAGGAACTGCTTACTTCTATTTTACAAAGAATTGTGCAATAAATAAAACAAAATGTATCGGAATCTTTGTGAACAATTATTGTCATCTTAAATATATATAATAAGGAGTATATTGCAATGAGAAATAGAAACATTGACGCTCATTTCTAACAAGATATAATAAAAGCGAGATATGTATTGCAATAGAGAAGATATAGTATAGATTGAAAAAGTTTCAGTCTATTATTTTTTACGGCTTTTAGAAAACGTTTACATTTAGTGTGGAGGGGAAACCATGTCTAAGTTCACGAAGTATTTTTTAATGGAAGCTAAAGATGTGATTGCATATGTGCAAGAGAAATTACCTAAGTTCGAGCATGCAAAGGGGCTAAAGTGTAAAGAAATAGGTGATGGTAATTTAAATTATGTGTTCCGCGTTTGGGATGAACAGAAGAACATTTCTGTCATTGTAAAGCAAGCTGGGGATACAGCGCGTATTTCAGATGAGTTTAAGTTGTCGACGAATCGAATCCGTATAGAATCAGATGTTTTGCGATTAGAAGGAGAGTTAGCATCTGGACTCGTGCCAAATGTATATTTGTTTGATAGTGTGATGAATTGTTGCGTGATGGAAGATTTATCAGATCACACAATATTGCGTACAGCACTCATAAATCATCAAATGTTTCCGAGGCTTGCTGATGATTTAACTACTTTTATGGTAAACACTCTTCTATTAACATCAGATGTTGTAATGAATCATAAAGAAAAGAAGGAACTCGTGAAAAATTATATAAATCCTGAGTTATGTGAGATTACAGAGGACCTCGTATATTCAGAGCCATTTACAAATCATAATAAACGCAACGAATTGTTTCAATTAAACGAAGGATGGATTAGAGGGCATATTTATAGTGATAAAGAGCTTCGTATGGAAGTAGCAAAACTTAAGTTTTCTTTTATGACGAATGCACAAGCGCTGCTTCACGGTGATTTACATACTGGTTCTGTTTTTGTAAAAAGTGATTCTACAAAGGTTATTGATCCTGAATTTTCTTTTTATGGACCTATGGGATATGACGTTGGGAATATAATGGCGAATTTAATGTTTGCATGGGTGAATGCAGATGCAGTGATGCAATCTGGTATTGAGAAAGATACATATATGAACTGGATAGAATCTACCATGATAGATGTAATTGATTTATTTAAGAAGAAGTTTTTAGATGCTTGGGATATTCATGTGACAGAGATTATGGCGAAGGAAGAAGGCTTTAACCGAGTTTATTTACAATCTGTATTAGAGGATACAGCTGCAGTGACGGGTCTTGAGTTAATTCGTCGTATTGTTGGTCTAGCGAAGGTAAAGGATATGACTTGTATTGAGAATGAAGAGGCGCGTGCTAGAGCGGAGCGAATTTGTCTTCAGACAGCGAAGAAGTTTATTTTACAAGCGAATCAATATAAAACAGGTAGCAGCTTTGTAGAAACGTTAAAAAAACAGTCAATGCATAAGTGCGAAATAAGGGGAGAAGATGATGGCAGAGCAATTAATACCAATTCAGTGGAAAGATGATGCTTTAGTGTTATTGGATCAAACGGTATTACCGAACGAAGTAGTCTATGAATCTTTTAAAACGGCTGAAGGTGTGTGGGATGCGATTCAAGTAATGAAAGTACGAGGAGCGCCGGCAATAGGTGTTTCAGCAGCCTACGGTGTGTATTTAGGAGTAAAGGAAGTTGCGGAAAGTTCGGCGGAAGAATTCATAGCGGAAGTAAAAAAGGTATGTGCATACTTAGCGACATCAAGACCGACGGCAGTAAATTTATTTTGGGCGCTTGAAAGAATGGAAAGTGTCGCGAAAGAGAATGCTCACTTATCAATTGCGCAGTTGAAAGATAGATTATTAGAAGAAGCAAAAGAGATTCATAGAGAAGATGAAGAAATTAACCGTCAAATTGGAGAACATGCATTAACATTATTCCATGATGGCATGGGGGTATTAACGCATTGTAATGCAGGTGCGTTAGCAACGACTAAGTATGGCACTGCGACAGCTCCAATGTACTTAGCGAAAGAAAAAGGATGGGACTTAAAAATCTATTCCGATGAAACACGCCCTAGATTACAAGGTTCAACGTTAACGGCATTAGAACTGCAGCGAGCGGGAATTGATGTAACGGTCATTACAGATAATATGGCGGCAATGGTCATGTCACAAGGGAAAATCGATGCAGTAATCGTTGGATGTGATCGTGTAGCAGCAAACGGGGATGTAGCAAATAAAATTGGAACATTAGGTGTTTCGATTTTGGCTAAATATTATAACATTCCGTTTTATGTAGCAGCACCAACGCCGACAATTGATTTGAAAACACTGACAGGAAAAGAAATTCCAATTGAAGAAAGGGATGCTTCTGAAGTGATCAATCGTTTCGGACAATACTCTGCTCCTCAAGAAAGTAAAGTATACAATCCGGCATTCGATGTCACGCCATATGAAAATGTAACAGCGATTATTACGGAAAAGGGAATTGTGAGAGCACCGTTTATGGAGAATTTAAAAAAGCTATTTCAATAAGTAGATAGTTTTTAGAAAAATAGTCATCATAAGTTTCTTACTAGGGGGATGTATATGTTACTGCAAAAAGAAAGAGAAGAAGTTGTAGCGTACGGAAAGAAAATGATTTCTAGTGGTTTAACAAAGGGGACTGGCGGTAATATTAGTATTTTTAATCGTGAACAAGGTCTTGTTGCAATTAGCCCAAGTGGTCTAGATTATTATGAAACGACGCCTGAAGATGTAGTTATATTGAATTTAGATGGTGAAGTGATAGAAGGAGAGAGAAAACCATCAAGCGAATTAGATATGCACCTTATCTATTATAGAAATCGTGAAGATATAAATGCGCTTGTACATACACATTCTCCTTATGCGAAGACAATCGCATCATTAGGATGGGAACTTCCTGCTGTATCATATTTAATTGCTTTCGCAGGCCCGAATGTACGCTGTGCACCATATGAAACATTTGGTACGAAGCAATTAGCAGAGGCAGCTTTCGAGGGCATGATTGATCGCCGTGCAGTTTTACTTGCGAACCATGGTTTAATGGCCGGAGCGAATAATATAAAAATGGCGTTTACTATTGCAGAAGAAATTGAGTTTTGTGCTCAAATCTATTACCAAACGAAAAGTGTTGGGGAACCAAAATTATTGCCAGAAGACGAGATGGAGAATTTGTCGAAGAAGTTTGAAGGGTATGGACAGCAGTAAAATGAAATGAAAACACCCTCAAGAAAAAATCTTGAGGGTGTTTCTTACACTTTCTTAAGCAACAAATACATAAAGTAAGGTGCACCAATTAAAGCAACGACAATACCAGCTGGAATACCGCTAGGTTCGACGATATTTCGTCCAATTGTATCCGCTAGTAGTAATAACCATCCGCCGATTAAAACGGCGATAGGGATGAATATTTGATGCCTTGGACCTACTAAAGATTTGGCGATGTGAGGAGCCATAAGTCCGATAAAGCTAATGCCTCCTGTTACGGAAACAGCAGCGGCAGCAAGTGCAACGGCTGCGATTAATAAGTATCTTCGTTCTTTTTCAATTTCAATTCCAACACCGATTGCTACTGGCTCGTTTAATGCTAGTATATTTAATCTATTTGCCTTATAGAAAACAAATGGGATTAATACGATTAGCCAAGGAAGCATTGCTAAAACAAATGTCCAGTCATCTCCCCAAATGTTTCCGGCAATCCATTTAGCGATAAAGTCTACTTTCATACGATCTGCAGATGAAATAAGTACAATCATCGCGCCAGATAGTGCAAAGGAAAAACCGATGCCGGTTAATGTTAATCTTATTGGCTGAAGGCCTGTGGATTTGCTATATGAAAATACGTAAATTAGAACAGCTGTTAGAAACGCACCGATAAATCCAACGACTGGTAGTAGGTAAAGGAATGAACCTACGTCTATCGGGAAGTATAGAAAGAAAAAAGCAACTGCAACACCAGCACCAGCGTTAATGCCGAGAATACCAGGTTCAGCTAAATCGTTTCGGGTAATACCTTGTAATACAGCACCTGATAAAGCGAGTGCCATACCAGCTAATAATGTAATGACGATTCTAGGTAGCCTTAAAGAATATAAAACGAATTCTTCTTTAAATGAACCTTGTCCCATAAGTGTTGGGATTAATCTGTCATAGGAGAGAGCGGCAGAACCGAGCCCCATTCCAATTACAATTGTTGTGATGGTAAGTATGAGTAATGCAAGTATGATAAGGCGTTGTTTCTTTAGAATAGATTGCATCATGAGAAAGATCTTCCTCCTTTACGTACAATAAATAGGAAGAATGGTAATCCTACAATTGCGACGATTGCAGCAACTGGTGTTTCATACGGAGCGTTAATTGTACGTCCGATTGTATCTGCGAGCAGCATAAAGGAAGCACCAGCGATCGCTGACATCGGTATAACAAAACGGTAATCTGGTCCAACGATTGGACGAACCATATGGGGTACCATAAGGCCGATAAATGCCATGTTTCCGACAAGCGCTACAGAAGCACCTGCAAGCAAGATAATAATGATAAATAAAATTGTTTTAATGACGATAATTTTTTGGCCGAGTCCAACAGCAACTTCTTCACTGAAACTAAGGACTGTCAATTTTCTCGCAAGTAAGATAGCGAGAAATATACTTATTGAAATAACCGGAATAATAATTTTTAATTGGCTCCAAGTAGTTCCAATTACTCCCCCAGCAGTCCACATTGATACATCTTGTGAAATTTTAAAGTAAATGCCAACACCTTCTGAGATTGCAAGTAGAAATGCTGAAACAGCAGCACCAGCTAATACAATTCGAAGAGGGGAAAGTCCGCCCTTTTTCACCATGCCAATTCCAAATACCATAATAGCGCCAATTGCAGCACCGATAAAGCAAGCTAGTGTTAAGTAAAGGTAGCTTATAGAAGGATTGAAGGCAAGTGTTAGTGCAAGTGCAGCATTTGCGCCACCAGTTAGGCCAAGTAATCCAGGATCGGCAAGTGGGTTTCGCGTTAATCCTTGCATAATTGCACCAGAAACAGCGAGTCCAGCTCCTACAAAAATAGCAGCAACTTCACGTGGTAAACGTATTTCACGAAGGATGGATAGCTTATCTCCTTTAGCAGAGGAAGTAAGTGCTAACCATACGTCTTTTATAGAAGTATCTGCAGCGCCTAACACCATTGCAAACATAAAAATAAGAAAGAATGCAATGATACTCAAAATTAATTTGTATGTAAAAGCGTTGGAACGTAGGTTGTCTTGCTCTTTTTTCATTCGTTTCACATCTTTTCTTTTCATAGAATAAAGGAAGAGGAATTCTTAAATTAAGAATTCCTCATGTTTGTATTATTGACCAAGAAAGCTCTTCTTGAAGAAGTCTAGTTGGAAATCTAATGTAAGTGGATCATTGAAATAGAATTCCATCATGTTTGCTTCATATACACGATTATTTTTTACTGCTGGAATGTTTTTATATGATTCTGTCTCTTGGAATGAGTTATCAGTATCTTTGTTTTTACTTACGATTAAGTAATCACCAGCAAACTCAGGTAATACCTCAGTAGATAATGCGTAGTATCCTTCTTTTAAAGCTTTTTCTTTTACTTTTTCAGGCATTTTTAATTTCATTTCTTGGTAAAGAATTTCTGTTCCACGGCCCCAGTTTTCGCCGTATACGTAAAGCTGTTTGTTGAAGTTTTCAACAACAGAAACGGTTGCATCTTCACCAATCTTCGCTTTAATGTCTTTTCCAGCTGTTTGTGCACGTTTCTTGAAATCATCAACCCAAGTTTTTGCTTCTTTTTCTTTATTTAATAATTTACCGATTTCTAAGTGTTGTGTTAAGTAATCAACTTTTCCGTAAGTGTATGTTACAGTAGGAGCGATTTTCTTTAACTTATCAACATTTTTAATATTTGATAAACCAATGATTAAATCTGGATTTAATTCAGCAATCTTTTCAACATTCTCATCTGATACTTCAGCGACATTTTTCAGTTTGCTATCGAAACGTGGGTTTTGTTTAGACCATGAATCTACCCCAACAAGATTTACACCTAATGACATTACGTTACCAGCGAATGATGATAGGACAACAACACGTTGTGGATTTGCTGGAACTTCTACTTTACCATTTTCAGATTGGTATGTAATTGTTTCTGATTTCTTACCTTTTGCGTCGTTCTTCTTGTCTGTTGAACCGTTGCTACAAGCACTCATAACAAGGACGAACAGAACTGTTAGTGAAATAAATAATTTTTTCATCGTCTTTCTCCTTTAGATAGATGATATGTGATATACAATAAATTGTTTAGCTTTGATCTTTTGAAAAGTTAGTGGTAATACAAAAGTCTTATTAACAATCTTGAACTTGAGATTTTACCATGTAGTATTCACCATAGTAATAGAAGAAGATGTAACCTCACAGTTGCTAATAATTAACAAGTTGATAATGATTATCACTATTGATTCTTTAAATACTATAATTTTATATAGGTGTATTGTCAATAGTGATTTTGATTGTAAAATTTATAAAAACAAGTTATATTTTATTGAGAATGATAATCAATTATTAGTAGCTGAGGAGTGACACGAATGAATCAAGAAGAATTGTTTGATGTAACTGTGATAGGCGGAGGACCTGCAGGGCTTTATTCAGCTTTTTATAGTGGACTAAGAGAGATGAAAACGAAAATAATAGAATTTCAACCACAGTTAGGTGGAAAAATACATGTTTATCCGGAGAAAATGATTTGGGATATTGGCGGATTATTACCGGTCACTGGTGAGAAATTAATTGAGCAACTTGTACAACAAGGATTAACATTTCAGCCTGAAGTTGTATTGAATACAAAAATAGAATCAATTATTCGTAATGAAGAGGGTATTTTTACGTTGAAAACAAGCTCTGGGGAAGAACATTTTTCAAAAACAGTGATCGTCGCAACTGGGAGTGGTATATTGAATCCACAAAAGTTATCAATTGAAGGTGCTGAGAGATTCGAAGTCTCAAATTTAAATTATACAGTTAAATCGTTAAAACGTTTCAAAGATAAAACGGTAATTATTTCAGGCGGAGGGAACTCCGCAATTGATTGGGCGAACGAATTAGAACCAATCGCGAAAAAAGTTTATTTAACATATAGAAAAGAAGAATTATCTGGTCATGAAGCACAAGTAAAACAACTTATGAACAGTTCAGCAGAATGTTTCTTTAATACATCGATTACAAAATTAATTGCTGGTGATAACCATGAAGCGATTGAATATGTAGAATTAACAAATCATGAAACTGGAGAAGTTTCTCATTTATCTATCGATGAAGTTATTATTAATCATGGATATGAACGCGATATAACATTATTAGAAAATAGTGAGCTAGATGTTGCTATTGTTGATAATTATTATATTGCAGGGAATGCAAATAGTGAGTCCTCGGTAGACGGATTATATGCCGCTGGAGATATTTTAAAGCATGACGGGAAATTGCATTTAATTGCAGGGGCATTCCAAGATGCTGGAAATGCTGTGAATAAAGCGAAACAATTTATTCAACCTGATGCAAGTGAGTACGGAATGGTTTCTTCCCATAATGAAGTATTTAAGAAGAGAAATCGAGAATTGATTAAGCAGATGATGAAATAATAAAGGAACAAGTATACCCCCATTTACATCTCTATTTCTATGGACGAGAGATACAAATGGGGTTTTTCCTGTTTACTATATTTTCAATCATTTTCATAACACCGTTTTCATTAGTTCATGTCATATGAATGTATTTCTATAAAAAGGGAACACAAAGACTTGAACATTTTATTTGTAAATATTTCTAGGAAACAATGAATCTATAGTTGGTTTGTGCGGACCATTATTAAATTATGCTGTCCCTTTTTCCTGTTCATTAGGAAATGGGATATTTTGTATAGAAACAATATATTGTTTTCCATGTTGTCGAGCTAATGATTCTAATATTTGACGAACGCGTTTTGTAAGATTGCCTTGTTTTTTTATAGCTTCACAATATGCATCATAGAAAACGTATTTAGCCCAAAGGAAATCATCTTGTTGGAATAAGAAATGATTTTTGTACCATTCACCAATCGTATGATAACAATTATTTTCATGTACTGCTGCACTTTGTGAAAGAATACGATCGGATAAAGACTTAGATAGATGAGAAATTGTGTTTTCTGTTTCAACTCGTAATGTTTTTTCTAACATTGTAATGATGTGACGAGTAGCCATATGTTAACTCTCCTTTGTGTAAATGGGTAATACCATTCTATATTTAAAAAAATACTTACTATACTATTATACAATATATGGAATGCATCTACCTGCTTTTTAATTTGTATTTACAAAATCTTTTTTATTTGTTTACAAAAATAAAGTAAGATACATTATGTATATGAAAAAATAATAAAGGAATGAACACATTGTATATAACGATAGAAGAGGCTGCGGAGTATTTGAAATTACCAAAATCGTATGTTGAAGACTTAATTCAGCAAAAGAAAGTTCGTGCATTGTTTGATGGAGAGCAATATTTAATAAATAAGGAACAGTTTAATACACATTTAGAACAAATGGAGAAATATAAGCAGTTAGTGGAAGAAATATTAAATGAACCAATTCCAGAAGATATGGATGTTAAAGACGAAGATTAAATTTATAAAAAGCCCCCGTATTAAGATATGCAGAAATGTATCTTAATACGGGGGCTTTTTATATTAAGGGATGAAAAAGTCATCCGAAATCCTAGAGTTACTTTAAGGGAAAGAAGATTTTATGGGGATTAGTATTATTAGTTAAAAGCATATTTTTTCATAGCGGGGACAAACATAGCGAACATAACCTGTACAGATACATATACTATCAGTGCAAAAGCTTATAAATTAATGGAAGGGGTTTTCTCGTGAGTTTATTTCATTGTGATTTTTTGAAAGACTTAATTGGATCTTACGTGAGAGTAAACAGAGGTGGTCCAGAATCTCAAAAAGGAATAATAGTCGCAGTATGTTCGGATTACTTTGTATTAAAGAGTGAAAAAGGAGAGCTTTCTTACTATCAGCTTCGCCATCTAAAAAGTGTTACAAAAAATACGAAAGATTGTGAAGCAGATGATTATGGATGGTTGGAATATGAAGATGACTTTGAAAAGCTACTTCAAAGCTTCAAATATCGCTGGGTGAAAATTAATCGGGGTGGCCCAGAAAAAATTGAAGGTATTTTACAAGATGTTTCTTGTGATTATGTGACATTAATTGTAAAAGAAGAAGTTATATTAATTTCAATAACTCATATTAAGAGTGTTAGTTATAGCCCAGTAGTGTGCGGAGAGAGCGAAGAAAGTAACAGTGAAAGCAACAGTGAAAGCAATAGTGAAAGCAATAATTCAGGTCGAACTCGTGCACAAAGACAATCAAGTAGAGGAAGATAATAAGGAAGGAGGATACGAACTTGGAGAGCGTATTATGCTGTGATCAAATTAAAGGTTTAGTCGGTGAGAATGTAAAAGTAAATCTGCGCGGACCAGAAAGTCGAGTAGGTGTACTCTTATCGTTAGGAAAAGATTACCTTACACTACAATTACCCCATGGAGAAGTAGTGTATTATCAGCTGAAACATGTGAAGAGTCTAGTCAAGAAAGTGAAAGAAACAAAATGTGACGATTACTATGGTTCATGTTTCTATTCTGATGAAGATACTTTTTTTGATGTATTAAAAGACCTGAAGTATAAGTGGATAAAGATTAATCGCGGTGGACCAGAGTGTGTAGAAGGTTTATTAAGTGAAGTGCATGAAGAATGTATTATACTAGTAAACTGTGATGAAGTTATTTATATAATTAATTATCATATTAAGAGTGTGAGTCAAGTAGTGAAATGTAAAAAGAATGAAGATGAATAATGTTTAATAAATAAGAGGGGCATTATGATTGGAAGTAAAGAACGATTTCATAGTTCGCTACAATTATGAACGATATATGAAAAGGATCTCTTACTATTAAAAGACAGAACATTGCCCTGATTATTTTTTTTAGAAATGGAAGGCAGGAAAAGTAGTATTTTATAGAAAGGAGGATATAGATGAATGAGTTAAACAAAAATATTGGAGAAAATATATACGTTAAATTAATCGGTGAAAAAAGATTTAAAGGTGTATTAATTGATGTAGGAAATGATATTGTAGTTCTTTACAATGGACAAGACTATGTATATATATCTTTATACCATATCCAGTATTATAAATTTTTAAGAGAGCATGATGAAGAAATATTAAAGCCTGGTGTGGACTCTGTAATTAAGAGGGAATCACCTTCAATTTCTTTGAGAAAAGTATTAATCACATCTAAAGGGATTTTTACAGAAATTTATGTGGCAGGAAATGTTCCGATACACGGTTATGTTACAAGTGTGATGAACGATTATATTGTTTTTTATAGCCCTGTTTACAAAACTGTATATATATCTTTAAAGCATTTGAAGTGGTTAATTCCTTATAAAGAGAACCAAGTGCCTTATTCCCTCAATAAAAATGAACTCCCCGTAAATCCATTAAATATTACTCTAGCTAGAACTTTTGAAGAACAGCTTATTAAAATGTCAGGGAAAATTATGGTGTTTGATTTAGGCGAGGAATCTAATAAAATCGGAAAGATGACGAAAATTGATGAAGGGCATATTGAAATATTAAAAGCACGTGACGCAAAAATGTACGTGAATATTCAACATGTGAAATCTGTCCATTGTCCGTAGGCTAGTTGAAAGGGCTGGCTTTTTCTTTTATATATAGGGAAGAAAAGGTCGAGCCTATTTGTTTAATTCGATTTGGATATGAGGGGGAAATGAATTGAATATCATATAGGTATGTTAGTGTGATCTTTGAAGGGGCAATCTTGTACTAAAGGTGTACGAGCTACCTTTTTGTGTATTCAACTCACTTTTGAGGAAGTGCTGCTCAACTACTTTATTAAAGGGGTTTTGTTTGTGGAGCAGTTTCCAGATTCGTTTTCGATTACATTACTTGGCAGTGCTGGTGGAGCAGCAAAAGCAGTGTTAGCAATTTTGAATCAAGCGGTAGTAAATGAAAAAGATCCAATTTATGAAGTGATAAAGAATGTGAACTTCCATTTGGTGGATATAAAACAAAAAGATAAAAGTTATTATGATGAGTTGTTTCCAAATTTGAAAGAGCAATTTTTTTTATATGAAATAAACCTTCAAGATGTAGTCAAATTTAAACATCATTTAAAGGAAAAAAGAACGAAGGTTGTTATTGATGTTTCAGGTGCAGATACAATTAGGGTACTGAGTTGTTGTAATGACCTTGGCATTTGTTATATTAATTCGGCTTTGGAAAATGAGGCAGTAGATCAAGACGATAGTTTACTTGGTTTTCAGCTTACGGAAAGGTATACGAGGTTTGGGAAGGAGAAAGAAACATTTACAAATACAAGAGCGATTATAGGCTCAGGTATGAATCCTGGTGTTGTTCAATGGATGGTTGTTGAGCTTATGAAAGAACGTCCAAATGAAAAGCCGCGAGCATGCTATATTGTAGAACATGATACTTCATTTTTGAATGATAAAGAGCTTATAAAACCTCATACACTTTATGCATCGTGGGCAGTTGAGCGTTTTCTGGATGAAGCGATATGGAGTTATCCTATGTATATGAGTCATCATCGTCCACTTTACTTTTATGAGGATGTATATGCTTCAGAGTATAAAGTAAAGTTAGGTGAAAAAGAATTTTATGGTTGCTTAATGCCACATGAAGAAGTTTTAATTTTAGGGAAATCTTTTAATATGGAAGTGGGTTTTCTTTATCGGATCAATGAGTATACAACAAACTTAATTAGACAGAACTTAGATAAAGTGGAAGATTTATGGAATTGGAATCGTAAAGTATTTAATCCAGCAGAAGATGATATTATAGGAGAAGATTTAGTCGGTGTGTTGCTCGTTTATGAACATAATGAGACATACATGTATAATGTAATGAATAGTAGCCAAGTTTTTCAAAAATATAAAACAAATGCGACGTACTTCCAAGTAGGGTGTGGAATTTATGCTGGCTTATGTAGTTTACTGTTAGATACTTTTGGACAAGGCGCTTATTATGTAGAAGAATTATTATTAAATACTGAAAGTAAGTATGGGGAATATTTAAATTTATATATGAAGGATTTTGTAGTAGGACATAATAATTTTACAGATGGATTGCTAAATGATAGGGTAAGATGGATATAAATTGTAACTGAAAAGGAAGGAGCTGTATCTCCTTCCTTTTAGTATTAGAAGGTTACATGTTGCCCTGAAAGCAATTTCATAATTATAATTTAAAGAGATAACACTTGAAATGTTTTTTTGTATTGATCAAGAGGAGTTTTTATATGAACAAATACAAGAGCTTGATTTATGAAGAAAGAGAAGCTTTAAAAGTATTTATATTATTATTCTATATTATATTCTTTTTATATGACGTTATCTATTATTTTGTTTATCCCGCTATGAATATTAATGAAGCAAGGGTAGGGTGGCCAGAAGGTGGTATGGGAATAGGTGTATATATATTAGTAATATCTTTATTTACTATTTCAATATATCTTCAAAAACAAGGTTATGTATATTTTGTGAAATACTTATTTTTAATTGGGTATATGCTTATTGATCTTATTAATAACTTAATGATTTATTTACACAGTGATCGTGTTTTTGAAAATGGAAATATGGTTGAAATATTTTTAATTCTATTTGCACCCATTTTCGTGAACAGAAAATATTTTTATTTCGTTTCCTGTAGTGTAATTGGAAAATATGTATTTTTTACTTTGATATTACAAGATGTAAAAGTTGTGATTCCGCTTGTATTATGTATATTCTTTTTCATCATTTCGCATTCTTTATTAAAGAGATTTCAATCTTATGTAAGGACAGTTGTTGAGATGATGAACAGTATGAAAGAGACAGAAAATTTAGCGGTTATTGGGACTATGTCTACAACAATCGCTCATGAAATTCGAAATCCATTAACAGCTTTAAAAGGATTTACACAAATTCAAAAAGAAAGAAATCCTGAAGATACGATGAGCTATGAGATTATGCTGCAAGAAATTGAGAGAATTAATGGGTTTGTTAGTGAATTGATGTTATTAGGAAAACCGAAACCAACAAATTATGAATGGTGTAATATAGGGGAAATCCTTTTATATGTTGTACAGTTAATGGAAAGCTATGCAACTCAATATAAAGTGAAATTTAATTTGCAAGTAGATGGAAATTTACCCGTTATAAATGGTGATGATAAGCAATTAAAACAAGTGTTGTTAAACATCATCAAAAATGGAATTGAATCGATGCCAGGAGGCGGGAATATTCAGATTCTGGCATATGAAAAAGCTGGAGAGAACTTGTGTATTTCTGTTGAAGATCAAGGTCTTGGGATAGAAAATGAGAAAATAGAAAAGATCGGAAAAGCTTTTTATACAACAAAAGAGAATGGTACAGGTCTTGGATTAATGATTACATATAAAATTATTGAAGAACATCAAGGGAGTATCGCGATTGAAAGTAGTATGGGGATAGGAACGAAAGTGGAAATTTATTTACCAACAGTGTAGTGCATTAGACGAAATTACTTTTCAGAAAAGTGTTCTTGTTGTGTAAATATAAACATTTTATAAAATGTTTCAAGAAGGGTTTTTTTTATAAAAAACTTCGTTTATAATGGAGGAAAATATCGACATAGAGCTTTTAGCTCATGTAACGGTTCAGTAGTGTTATGAAAAGAAAAGAAGGGGTGCACGCGCATCCTTTTTTCTATGCGGATATGATGAAAGGGGTGGTATGATGGAATTAACATTAAATTCGACTGTATGTTTACACACGATTCAATTTCGAAAAGAGCAAAAGAACTATATTGTAAAAGATACGATTACAGGAGAGACATATGAAATGCCGCCACTTTGGATTGATGCACTAGCAATGATGCGTGACGGTTTTTTATTGGGAGAAATTGAGGAGAAATTAAAAGAAGAATATCCAGCAGAAGAAGTAAATATGGTAGCATTTACGAGGCAACTGTTAGAGCTAGAACTTGTCGAAATGGTAGATGGAGAAGAGATAGCTTGTACAAAGAAGAAAGATAAAGATTATTTAGCGTGGATACGCCCAAGGGTGGAGCAATTCTTTTTTAACTTAAATAAAAAATATAAAAGCAAAGGTCAAAAGTGATCTTTGCTTTTTTTGTAGACCATGTTTAAAAAATAACAGCGAATGCCCTTGCGAAAGCACCGTCACTATTTTTAATTTTTAAAGGTGCTGCTGAGAAAAAGAATCGTTTCGCTTTAATGGCATCTAAGTTTGTTAAGTTTTCAATTAAGTAAATATTATTTCCTAACAGTATGTGATGAATCGGTGATGTTTCTGTCGTTACCTCATCAGGAGAAATAAAATCTAAACCGACAGATTTTACTTTTAATTGAACTAGTTCTTCAGCTAATTCTTCGGAAAGATAAAACGCTTCTTTCTCATAAGCTTCGGTATTCCATTTATTAGATAGATTGGAATGGAAAATGACAATATCGCCTTCTTTTATGTCGACAGTATGTAATACTTCCTTAGGTAATTTTCGCTCTTGAACATGAGTCACATCGATAAGAACAGCTTCGCCTACAAATTGATTTAGGGGTAATTGATCAATAGTGGTTGCGCCTGAAATGAAATGAGCAGGCGCATCACAATGCGTACCAACATGAACGACAGAATGAAAATTCGTAACTTGATAACCTGTTTCTTCAACGCTTGTAATGGCTTCTAGTTGGATTTTTGGTGTTCCAGGAAATTGAGACATATTATTTTCAAACGTTTGTGATAGATCAATTACTTTCATTTTACATACCTCCAATATATTTTTTTCAAATAATAAAAAGCCCATCCTTCATAATCAAGAAAGATGAGCTTTACATACTAGTTGAGTTTTATCTTCCAAAATGCAATGCATTTTGCAGGAATTAGCACCTATTCAGTTTGCATAAACTGAGGTTGCTGGGCTTCAAAGGACCGGTCCCTCTGCCTCTCTTGATAAAGGTTTATTCGGTTTTAAATTCGGAATATTTGTGATATTTAAATTGTAATTCATTTCCTTTTTTCATGCAATACAAATTAGGTGTTCACCCAAATAAAGTTGCTCGCATATTGTAGCTTATGTAAGTAGACTGTTGCGAAGGAGTGAGTGCAGTGACAGGGAATGTATTAAATTATTATGCTGGTGGCAATACAGCTAGAGGATTTCATAATTTATACGAAGAGAATTTAAAAGGGCTAGATAGGTTGTTTATTTTAAAGGGTGGTCCAGGAACGGGAAAATCTTCTTTAATTAAGGCAATAGGTCGTGAATGGGTTGAAAAAGGATATGATATTGAACTTTTGCATTGTTCTTCTGATAATAAGTCAGTTGATGGAGTGATTATTCCGAAATTAAAAGTAGGAATTGTTGATGGAACATCACCGCATGTTATTGAGCCGAAAATGCCAGGAGTTATTGAAGAGTATATAAATTTAGGAGTTGCTTGGGACTCAGATAAATTAAGAAAGCAGAAGTTAGAAATTGAACGGTTTGTATTAGAAGCGGGCAAGGCTTTCAAATCTGCTTACGGATGTTTTAAAGAGGCGTTAGTTATACATGATGAGTGGGAGAAAATATATATTAATAACATTGATTTTAATAAAGCAAATGAACTAACAGAACAGCTAATTCAGAAATTATTTGCAGATAAAAAGGGAAAACAATCGATTGTGAAACATCGTTTTTTAGGAGCTGCTACACCGAAAGGAGCAGTTGATTTTGTTCCTAATTTAACAGAAGGATTACCACATCGTTATTTTATAAAAGGACGCCCGGGTTCTGGAAAATCAACAATGCTTAAAAAGTTATCGAAGGCAGCAGAAGAAAAAGGTTTTGACGTTGAAGTATATCATTGCGGATTTGACCCGAATAGTCTTGATATGGTTATCGTAAGAGAATTAGGATTTGCAATTTTTGATAGTACCGCACCACATGAATATTTTCCAAGTCGCGAAGGTGATGAGATTATAGATATGTATGCTCTTATTGTTAAACCAGGGACGGATGAGAAGTATGCTACAGAAATTCGTGACGTTTCCATTCAATATAAAGCAAAAATGAATGAGGCGATGTCTTTCTTAGCAAAAGCAAAATCAGTTCGTGATAAATTAGAACGAATTTATATTGCTGCTATGGATTTTTCAAAAGTGGATGCATATAAAGAGGAAATTCAAAAAGAGTTTGAACGAATTACTGCTACTGTAATTGAAAAGAAAAAATAGGTGCTTTATTGAGCTGTCAGAAATTGTCTGACAGCTGTTTTGGTATATAGTAAAATTAGTCGTATATTTGTCGAATTTCCAAGGAAATAATCAAAAAATGGGGATGGTATGAAATGAGAGGGAAAATTGAATTAGAGTTAGAAAGAATTGAAAAAGAGAATGATGTGAAAATTTTATTTGCAGTGGAATCAGGGAGTCGTGCTTGGGGATTTCCATCGAAAGATAGCGATTATGATGTTAGGTTTGTTTATATACACCCTGTAGAATGGTATTTATCAATCCATGATAAGCGTGATGTAATCGAATATCCAATTAGTGATGATTTAGACATAAGTGGTTGGGATATTAAAAAGGCATTGCAACTATTCGCGAAGTCAAATCCAGCTTTACTTGAGTGGATTCGATCACCAATTTTTTATTCGAAAAACTCTAACTTTCCAGAGCAGCTTCAGCAAATGAGTGAAAAGAATTTTGATCCAAAGGCAACGATATATCATTACTTACATATGGCTTCAAAAAATTATCGTGAATTTTTGCAAGGCGAGAATGTAAAGTTGAAAAAGTACTTTTATGTATTACGTCCTATTTTAGCTTGTCAGTGGCTAGAAGAGAAAGGGACATTACCTCCAGTAGAATTTGACCGATTACTTATAGAACTATCTATAGAACGTAGTGTATTGAATGAGATTGAGAAGTTGTTAGTAAAGAAAAAAGCAGGTACGGAATTAGATGTTGGATTGAAAGTTCAGGCGTTAAATCAATTTTTAGAAGAACAAATTGATTATTATCAGCAATACGTGAAAGGGATTGAAAAGGGATTAGGGATTGATATTGAGAGTTTGAATACATTATTTCGAAATATGTTGTTTGAAGTATATGAAAAAGAGCACAAGTGAGTTTGTGCTCTTTTTTATCCCGCATTAACGGGCAGTAAGACTCCCACCTCAAGGTTCGGCTGGAGCGAAGAAGTCAGGTGGGAGGTCAACTGCCCGTAAACGCCCGATTGGTGAGGGCTGATTAAAGTTTCACTTTATTTTGTAGGAATAAAGAAAACAGATATAGCTGCGATAAGACCTGCAAAGGAGAATAAGTAAAAATTCCACGCCAAGTCATATTGCATTGTCATAATAATACCGACAAGAATAGGGCCAGCAATTGCACCAACTCGGCCAAGTCCAAGTCCCCAGCCTAAGGAGGTAGCTCGTATATGTGATGGGAAGTATTGTGTTACATAAGCATTTAATATTTGAGTAATACCGACTGATCCAATTCCAGCAAGACCAATTAAAAGATAAATGATTGTAACAGATGGTTTAATTGTTAATAGTCCAATACATATGGCTGCCATAAGATAGGAGATACTAATAATAATTTTTGCTCCTATACGATCGGCAATCGCCCCAGCAAATACTGCACCGATAGCTGCAGTAATATTTAGTATAAGTAGAAATGATAAACTAGATCCAAGAGGGTATCCTGCCTGGCGCATCATCTGTGGTAGCCAAGTATTTAAACCGTATATTAAAAACATTCCCATTATATAAGTGAGCCAAAAAAGTAGTGTTGCTTTTATGTAATCTTTTGAGAATAACGTAAGAAATCCATTTTTCTTTTGTATATTAGATGGTGTTTCAGGAATTTCATCTTTTACATGGAATTCAATTTGAAAGCGATTAAGAATTTTATTCACTTCTTCTTGTCGATTTCGTGATAATAAAAATTGAATGGACTCAGGTAAATAACGAATAATGAAAGGAATGAGGAGTAGCGGAATCATTCCGATGCCAAACATAATTCTCCATCCGAAATCTTCTAGCATAAACATGGATAAAATAGCGCCTAACACGATACCTAAAGGATAGCCAGTAAACATAAGAGCATAAATAAAAGATTGCCGTTTTTTTGGTGAATATTCAACAGTAAGTGCTGAAGCCGTTGGGATAACACCGCCTAATCCGATTCCTCCGATAAATCGAGATAACCCAAATAATTCAGGAGAAGGAGCAATTGCAGCTAAGCCCATTGTGATAGAAAAAAGGGCTAAACAGCATATAAGTGTCCATTTTCGTCCAATTAGATCTGTAATGGTTCCAACTAGAATAGCACCAATAAACATCCCAAATAAAGCATAGCTGGCAATTGTTCCAGCGTGGGCTGGTGATAGTGCCCAGCTTTTGTCTTCTAGGAGCTTTGGCAGAACGGCGCCGTAAATACCTAAATCATATCCGTCAGCTAGAATGGCTAGCCAACAAATAAAAACAACAAGTTTTGTAATAGAACTTGAAAAGATAGTTTCTGTAGATTCTAGATGAGGTGGAGCAGAAGGTTGCATAGTATTCACTCCTTTTATTTGTAGATGAATATATTATTTTATTTTATTTAATGTTAATATTTCCCTGCGTATGTCGAAATTTATATGAAAAGGTGTCATGAAAAATAAAAAAGTTCAACAGGATTCCCGTTGAACTTCTTTGTTTTTTTATTCGTTATCAACTAGCTTTAATGGTTGATCTGCTGGACCTTCCATAACATCCCCATCAATTGAAAAACGGGAACCATGGCAAGGACAATCCCAAGTGCAATCACCGTTATTCCATTCAACTTCACAGCCGAGGTGTGTACAAGTCGTGTCGACGATATGTAATTTTCCTTCTTTATCTTTATAGGCACCTGCTCGTTTACCGTTAACATGTACAACAGATCCCTCGCCAACTTCAAGATCTTCTGGTTTACGTAATGCGGTTTCAATTTTCCCTTCAATTAAATGTTTAGCAACATCAATGTTCTGAGAGAGGAATGTCTTTATATCTGGGTTTGCATGAAAGCGTGATGGTGCAAACAGCTCTTTATATGGGCTGTGGACTTTTAGAATGGAGTCCTTCAGTAAATGAGCTGCTGCAGTTCCAGTCGTCATTCCCCATTTACGATATCCAGTTGCCACAAATATATTTGGATTCCTTTCGTTAATATGTCCGATATAAGGGAGTTTATCTAGCGTGATTAAATCTTGCGCTGACCATCTATAAGGAATTTCATCTACTCCAAAAGTAGATTCAGCAAAGGAATATAGTGCATCATAATGAAGCATCGTATTAATTCCTTGGCCTGTTTTATGGCTCTCTCCGCCAATCAATATCAACTTTTCTCCATTGCTTGTCGTATAACGTATGGAGCGTTTTGGATCATCGATACTTAAATACATGCCACCTGGATAATCTGTTTTTGCTTTTATTGCAAGAGCATAGGAGCGTTCTGCGTACATTCTCGTAAAGAAAAAGCTATTCGCATCATAAAAAGGAAAATGAGAACAAGAGACGACATATTCACAAGTGATGCGATGCCCCTCCTTTGTAATTACTTGTGGATAATCTCCTTTTTCCACATCCATAGCTGTTGTTTGTTCATAAACTTTGCCACCCATCTCCACAAACTTTTCTAAAAGTGTTTTCAAATAAAGGAGGGGATGGAATTGTGCTTGATTTTTCATTACAAGTGCAGATTGTATTGGAATAGGAATCGATAGAGATTGAACATAGTCACAAGGTATATTTAATTTTTGATAAGCTTCATATTCTTTCGATAAATTTCTTAATCCGTTATCGGTAGTTGTATATAAATAGGAATCTTCATTTGAGAAATTACAGTCGATTTTATATGTTTGAACAGTTTCATTTATGAATTGTAGAGCATGATTATTTGATTCATAGTAAAGCCTGGCCTTTTCCACACCGAAATGATTTATTAATTCGTCGTAAATAAGATCATGTTGTGCTGTTACTTTCGCTGTTGTATGCCCAGTTGTTCCGTTTAAAATAAGACCAGAATCAATTAAAACAACGTCGATGCCTTCTTTTGCAAGTAAATAGGCAGTAGTAATACCTGTAATACCAGCACCGATAACAGCAACTTTCGTCTTTATATTTTCAGATAAACGAGGGAAAGTAGGAAACTGAGTAGATTCAATCCAATAAGATAGTGGCAATTGTGGAAATGTATCACTTGTCATTACGGAAACCTCCTGATTTAGAACCATTTTCCTTTTAATATTTCCATATTATATGAAATTCATGTGTGTTGTTTTAGAAGGAGTCTATTTTTATTAAAAGAGGAATTAAATTATTTTAATATAATTAATTTGATGGGGCATTATGAAGAAGTAGGATTTATATAAAGCTAAATTTAAGTGATTCCGTTTGTTGATTACATAGAGAGTTCTTGAATGAGATATAGTCCATGGTGTTTAAGTATATGTATATATATAGTGGATAAACCCCTATGAAATCTATACTTTTTCTTTAGTGAAATAAAGTATGATTATAAAAGTATAACCAACTTTTATTACTAGGTCATAAAAGTTGTTGACAATATAGAAATTCTATTGTTATGATTCATCATGTGGAAAGGTTGATAGAGAGTAAAAAGAGAAATGTTTTTCATTGATAATAAAAGCGAAAATTAAGTGACGATAGAGTGAGTATATTTTCCTTATGATAAATGCTTTTTGGATCACGTAGTAAAATCAATCTGGAAGCAAGAATTGATATATGCAAGTTGCGCGGGGCGCGGCATAAGAAAGGGGCAAAAGGATGAAGGAGCTTCATACGTTTGGGTGGTATGCAGCACGTGTAGCACCACATTTGCCGAAAAAAGCATTTAAACCAGTTCCTAATCGATTATTTGGTGGACTGGCTTATTTACTTGTGGCATTGGCTGGTTTAATAACGATCGGTGTATTTGAATTGAATGTGTGGGCAAATCTAGGAATTGCAATTGTTCTTGGATTATGTTTTGCTTCACTTGGATTTTTAGGACATGAAATTTTACATGGAACAGTTGTAAGAAAGGCATGGCTTCGTGATTTTTTAGGTGCGATAGCATTTATGCCATTATCAACTGGCCCAAAACTTTGGAGAAAGTGGCATAATGCAACGCATCATGTTCACACACAGCATGAAGAGAATGATCCAGATGCATGGCCGACATTTGAGAAACTGAAAAAGAGTAAGTTTTTGAGTTGGGTATATCGCATGCCTCTTCATGTACGTTCATTCTTTAGTTTCCTGTCACTAACAATTCAATTTACGTTACATTCGACTCGAATGTTCTTTCATTTTATAAAAGAATTTAAGTCATCCAATCAAAAATCTGTATGGCTTCAACTTCTTTTGCCCTGGACAGTTTGGATTAGTTTATTGTTTATTATGGGACCTACAAAGTGGTTCTTTGCATACGTGATTCCGTTGTTAATTGCTAACTTTATTGTAATGGCGTATATCGCAACAAATCACCGCTTAAATCCTATTGTTCCAGTAAATGATCCTTTAGCAAACTGTTTATCAGTAACAGTACCGCGCTGGGTAGACGTTTTACATTTCAATTTCTCATACCATACAGAACATCATCTGTTTCCTGCTATGAGTTCTAAATACTATCCATTAGTAAAAGATAAAATTAAAGAAATGTGGCCGGAACGCTATCACGAAATGCCGATGACAAAAGCTTTGGCAGCACTTTGGAATACACCACGTGTGTATTATCACGGAAGTGAATTAGTTGATCCGCATAGGGAGCATTTCTATGGTTCTTTAGGAAATGGATTGGATCCTCATAATATTTCATATCGTGAGGAACATATAGAGGAAAAAGAGACTATAAAAAAAGTAAATCAATAATAGACATATTTTACGATGAAAAAGCAAGCTCTCTTAGAGCTTGCTTTTTGTTATAAAGAGACTTCTTTCTTGTTCTTCGTCTTGACCTGGACAGAGTTATTTTCTTTTCGTTGTAGTCGTTTTTCTAGAAGACTAACAAGATAAGTAAATAGAAGAACTAGTGCGAGATAGTATACACCAACAATGATATATGTATCTAATTGCTGGAAGTTACCTGCGGCAATTGATAAACCGGATCCCCATAATTCGGACATTCCTACATAAGCGACAAGTGAAGAATCCTTTAATCCAATAATAAATTGGTTCCCTAGAGGGGGAAGAGACAGACGAAATGCTTGTGGTAATATAATTCGGCGCATAGCTAAAGGGTAAGGCATACCTAAAGAGCGAGCAGCTTCCAATTGTCCACGGTCAACGGACTGAATGGATCCGCGGAAAATTTCAGTAATATATGCACCGTTATGGATTGCTAAAGCAATTGCTCCTGCCCAAAAAGGAGTGAAGACAATAATCGATGTAATACCGAAATAGAGAATGGCAATTTGAACAATTAAAGGTGTACCACGAATAATGGCGATATATACATGAGCAATACTATTTAAAATCTTATTGTTAGAGATTCGAAAAAAAGCGAATAGTAATCCAATTAGTGAACCGAGTAATAGGGATGTTAATGTTAATTGTAATGTGACAATAGTAGCCTTTAAGAGTGTGGGATAAGTAGACATAAAAATTTCAAACATATGTGTCACCTCATATTGTATGGATTTTAGTAGGGAATGAAATACCCCACATAAAAAGTGGGGCATAATGTATGAAACATTTGACTAGCTAATTTACTTCGTTTTTTCCTCTTCACCGAGAATATTACGCCCAAACCATTTTTTACTGATCTTTTCATACGTACCATCTTTAATGATTTCATCTAAAGCTTTATTTACTTTCTCAACCATTTCTTTATCATCTTTACGAATAGCAATTCCCATTTCATCAAGATTTAATGGTTTTCCAGCTTCTTTTATATTTGATTTACCTTCTTTGATCATACGTAAACCGACCATTTGATCAGTGATTACTGCATCAATACGTCCAGGCTCTAAGTCCATAAGTGCAGTAATATCGCTATCATATTCTGTGATTTGATCTGTATGTTTTGCAACAAGGTCTTTAAAGGTACTAGCTTTTACAACACCAATTTTTTTACCTTTCAAATCTTCTGGAGAAGAGATAGATGTATTCTTTTTAGCCACAAAAATTTGGGCACCAGAACGATAATAAGGATTGGAGAAACTAACAGCTTTTAAGCGTTCTTCTGTAATTGCCATACTGCCCAATATAGCATCATATTTTTTCGATTGTAGACCTTGAATTAGCGTTTCCCATGGATTTGTAATAGGAGTGGGTTTCATATTCATTTTTTTCGCAAGTGCCTCACCAATTTCCACATCAAAACCGGCAAGCTTTCCGTCATTTTCTTTATAGTTAAAAGGTTTATATAAGCCACTCATCGCATAACGAAATTCTTTTTCACCATTTGAAGAAGTAGTAGCACTTTCCTTACTACAGGCTCCTAGTATGAAGGATGTACATAATGTAATACTCGCAACAATGGTTAATAGTTTTCTTTTCATAAAACCCCTCCTATATATTGATCATACGGATGGTTTTAAGTATGTTACTGAGATATTTTATTTGGACAATTAGTTGTGCACCGTATGGATGTATTTCTTTTCATTTGAAACAGAAGTTATATTATAAAACGTTACGTAAAAATTGTTTTGCTCGTTCATGTGATGGAGCTGAAAAGAATTGTGCTGGCGGAGCGTCCTCTACAATCTTTCCGTCATCCATAAATATGACGCGATCAGCTACATCTCTTGCGAAATTCATTTCATGAGTAACAATAATCATGGTCATTCCTTCTTCAGCAAGTTCTTTCATAACTTGCAATACTTCTCCAACAAGTTCAGGGTCTAAGGCTGAGGTAGGTTCATCAAATAGCATAATTTTAGGATTCATAGCAAGAGCTCGTGCAATCGCAACGCGTTGCTTTTGACCACCTGAAAGTAGGTGAGGAGTTACATCCGCCTTATCTTGCAGGCCGACTTTTTGTAGGAGTTGATTCCCAACATCCTTCGCGTCTGCTGTCTCCAATTTTTTTACGTGAATAGGTGCTTCTATGATGTTTTCTAGTGAGGTCATATGAGGAAAGAGGTTAAAGTGTTGAAAAACCATACCGACATTTTCACGGACTTTGTTTAAATTTGAATGCTTCGGATCAATTCGTTCACCTTGTAAGTGAATTTCACCTTCATCGTACATTTCTAAAAAGTTAAGACAGCGAAGTAATGTACTTTTACCGGAACCACTGGCACCAATTAAAACAACAACTTCTTTTTCTTTTACTTCTAAATCAATTCCTTTTAAAACATCAAGCGAGCCGAATGATTTTACTAGATTTCGAACTTGGATCATACAAAACCCCCAGTCAAAAATATATTTTACAAATGTTTCCCCTTATTTCTGTTATTAGTCATAAATTGTCAGAATCCTTTATTTTTTTGACGGAATTTGATATTCAAGGGAATTATGATTTTTAAAATCTCTATATCTTTCTATAACGAAAATATGGATAATAATAGATAGGTAGCACTTATATTGCTTATAAGAAGGGGGAAAGAAGAGATGGAAAAAGAAAGGAAGACATTTTCCTTTGGCTTACGTACACAACTTATGCTATTCACTACAGTTTTAGCCTTAATTACATATTCAACAAGTTTATTTTTTATTTACGTTATATATGATTATTTTCAAAGTTATGTAAGTCAAACTGTTTATAATATTATCGTTATGTTATTAGGTGTAGTATGGTCTGGAATTTTAGCGTATGGGGCAGCAATATTTTTAATTAAACCACTTCGAAAGTTGGAAGAAGCAGCAAGGAAAGCGGCTGATGGTGATATTCGTGAAGATGTCCCATTGCCAAAAGTAGATGATGAGATTAAATCTTTAAGTGTTGCATTTAATATGATGCTCGAGAACTTAAGAGGTATGGTAAAAAATATTGATACTACATTTTCGTATACAAATAATCAAGTTCAGCAAATTAGAAGACAAACAGGGGAAGCGACAAAGCAAGCACGCGGTGTGTCTGAAACTCTTGCAGAGATTTCTTCTGGCGCCGAGCAATCAGCAGCTTCCATTCAGGCGATTGTTTCAACTGTCGATACAACAACCTCTATTGCGAGTGAAGTAGAAGAAAAAGCAAAAAAGTCCGACGAATTGTCTTTAGAAATGGTTCAAGCTTTAGGACAAAGTACACGTGTCTTTACTTCTTTAATTCAAGGCATTCAAACATTGGCAAAAGAGAATGAAGATTCGATGCAAAATGTACAGAAGTTAGAAGAACGAATGAGACAAGTAGAACATATTGTTTCTGTTGTGAGTGAGATTGCTAGTCAAACGAATTTATTAGCATTAAATGCTTCTATTGAGGCAGCTCGTGCTGGAGAGCATGGAAGGGGCTTTGCAGTTGTAGCTGAAGAAGTACGTAAACTTGCTGATGAAAGCGATCATTCTGCAAGAAATATATCGCAGTTATTACGAAATATGCAAGAGGAAGTGCAACAAGTCGCATTGAAAATGACGGAGCAAGTGAAAACAGCTAAAGAAGAGGCAAAACGAGGAGAAGCTACTGAATTAATTTTAAAAGAAATGTCATCGAGTATTATGGAAGTTGCCGATGCAACTAAGCAAATTAGTAGCTATATGAACGAACAAGTGAGTCACATTCATCAAACAGGAGCACAGACGAAGGCTGTAGCAGCAATTGCTGAGGAAACATCAGCTGGTTCACAAGAAGTGGCACGTGTGACGTTGCAACAATCTAAAAATATGGTAGTAATCGATCAATTATTAAAGGATTTAGAGAAGCAAGCAGCGGACTTGAAACAAACCATTGAACGATTTTCAATGTAAAAAGGAGGAATGCTTTGTTGAAAACGAAAAACATTACAAGGGTCATATGCTGTCTTCACTTTACGCAACCTTTGAAAATTAGAGCCATAATAACTAGTTTGCCAATTTTTTATGTCGATATCGGGCCAATTGACATAGTCTCCTAGTGTGTAAGGATCTAAGCTTTCCCGTAAATCTTTAACCCAGCGTATATTTCGATTTTCTTCATCGTTGCATTTCCAAGAAGTAATATATTCTTGAGCAATGATTGCCTTGCGGTGGAAATAAGCTGTTTCATTAGGCGAAATGTTTTCTACAGCACCTACGAGTGATTGGTGCCAAATACTCGCATCTTTATTTGGTGCATGAGAAAGAAAATATTGTAAGATTTGAATACCTTTAAGAGGGATAGGTTTATATACGTAGGAACCAGAGCGTTTGAATTTTTCAGGAATATTGCCGCTATTAAAGAATTGAACAGCCTTTATATACGGGACTTCATCTATAAAGAGAGAAGGATTACCAGTTTCAAGAAGAGGAGATAATAGATGATAGAGTTCAGAAGGAGAGCCGACAAATTCACCTTTCACCTCGATTTTATTTCGTTGTTTAGAGAATAATTCAATTGATGAATTGAGACGTTCATCTATATAAGGTGCCCAGTTTTGCCAAGCTTGAAATGCAGCAATAAAGTCTTTCCATTCCCATGTAAGTGAGAAAATTGATACGTTTTTAATAGGGTGGACTCGAAAGGTTAAGGAAGTAATAATCCCGAAATTTCCACCGCCACGGCATGCCCAAAATAGGTTAGGGTTTTCTTGTTCATTTGCACGAATGATTTTTGCACCAAATTTCCCGCACGCTTGTACCATTTCGACTTCTACTAATTGATCACATGTTAGTCCAAATAAGCGTGAAAGCATGCCAATGCCACCGCCGAGTGTTAACCCCACAATTCCGACACTTGCACTTGTGCCAGCTGGTATTGTAACACCATATTTCCAAAGTTCTTTGTACACAGTGCCAAGATTTGCACCCGCTTCAATTGTTGCTGTTAATTTTCCTGTACTAACCGTAATTTGCTTCATTTCACTCACATCAATAATAAGCCCGCCATTTAAAAGAGAGAAATTTTCGTAGCTATGTCGTCCACTTCTTAAGCGAAATGGTATATGACGCTCACGTGCCCATTTTAAGGCGTTACACACATCATTTTTATTTTGACAAAAAACAATAATACAAGGAAATTTTGGAATGCTTAAATTTAAATTTATTCGGGCTATGTCATACCCAGGATCCGAGGGAACGACGATACGACCAGTTAATTTTGTTTGTTTCAATTTATATCTCCTTTCTGAAATAATATGAGCTTGTATTAGTATATGAAGAGTGTATTTAACACGCATGGACGAGAAGAAGAGAAGGGTTAGATTTATCCCGTTATTTGCGAGCGGTAAGACAATCCGGCTGAAAAAAAGAAGATAGGGCTGCTCGTAAAATCTCGATTGGTAAGGGCTAATAATCAGCGGGGAATGGACACCTCCTTAACGATTAAAGTTTCACTTTATCTTTGTGAGAAATAAATAAGGCATAAGAATAAGGAAACTACATAGAGTTCAATGAAAACAGTTGCAAACTATTCATATTTTGTTATGATAGTGTTACGAAAACGTTTGCATAAAAAATCCGATGGGATGCAAAAGGAGAGAATTAGTATGAATAAGACATGGTGGAAAGAAGCTGTCGCTTATCAAATTTATCCACGTAGCTTTATGGATTCAAATGGTGATGGTATTGGAGATTTACAGGGGATTATTGCAAAGCTGGATTATTTAAAAGATTTAGGTATAGATGTAATTTGGATTTGTCCAATGTATAAATCACCTAATGACGATAATGGTTATGATATTAGTGACTATCAAGATATTATGGATGAATTTGGTACGATGGAAGATTTTGATATGCTACTAGATGAAGTTCATAAGCGTGACATGAAGCTTATTATTGATTTAGTTATTAATCATACAAGTGATGAACATCCATGGTTTATTGAATCAAGTTCTTCTAAAGAAAATCCAAAGCGTGATTGGTATATTTGGCAGGATGGTAAAGACGGCGCGGAACCAAACAATTGGGAAAGTATCTTTAATGGTTCTGCATGGGAATATGATGAAGTGACAGAGCAATATTATTTACATTTATTCTCGCGTAAACAACCAGATTTGAACTGGGAGAATAAAGAAGTTCGTGAAGTTTTATATGATACTGTTAATTGGTGGCTTGATAAAGGTATTGATGGTTTCCGCGTCGATGCGATTAGTCATATAAAAAAAGAAGATGGCCTCAAGGATATGCCAAATCCAAAAGGGTTAAAGTATGTGCCTTCTTTTGACAAACATATGAATGTAAATGGTATTCAGCCATTACTAGAAGAATTAAAAGAAAATACATTTGCTAAATACGATATTATGACTGTTGGAGAAGCAAATGGTGTGAAAGTTGAAGATGCTGATCTTTGGGTTGGAGAAGAGAATGGTAAATTCAATATGGTATTCCAATTTGAGCATTTAAGCTTATGGGATGCAGAAAAGAAGAAAGATCTTGATGTTGTTGAGTTGAAAAAAGTATTAACAAAGTGGCAAAAAGGTTTAGAAAATAAGGGATGGAATGCTTTATATATTGAAAATCATGATAAGCCACGTATTGTGTCTACTTGGGGAAATGATAAAGAATATTGGCGTGAAAGTGCAACGGCTTTAGGAGCGATGTATTTCTTTATGCACGGCACACCGTTTATTTATCAAGGACAAGAAATTGGTATGACAAATGTTCAGTTCCCGAATATTGAAGATTACGATGATGTAGCAATTAAAAATTTATATCGTGAGAAAATTGCAGAGGGCGTATCACATCAAGATATGATGGAAATTATATGGGCTTCTTGCCGCGATAATTCACGTACACCTATGCAGTGGAACGATGAAATGAATGCTGGCTTCACAACAAGTACACCTTGGTTTAGCATGAATCCAAATTACAAAGAAATTAATGTTGAAAAGCAAAAAAATGAAGAAAAGTCTATTTTCAATTTCTATAAGAAAATGATTGCCTTGAAAAAAGAGCACGATGTACTGAACTACGGTACGTACGATTTACTTTTAGAAGACGATCCACAAATTTATGCATATACACGTACGCTACAGGATGAAAAAGTCATTGTAATTAGTAATATCTCAAAAGAGGAAGCTGTGTATAATGAGAGTTTATTCGCATTAGAACGCAAACGTTTGCTTTTAAATAACTATGAAGTTGCGGAACATGAACAAATAATTACAATCACGTTGAAACCTTATGAAACAAGGGTTTATCGCATTTCATAATGAAAAAGGATGCTCCTTGAGCATCTTTTTTTATGAAAAAAAATAAATTTCTATTGCAATGTGAAAACGCTTTTATTAAAATAGATTTATGAAAACGGTTGCGTAAAGAGAAAAAGAAACATAAGGAATCGTTTTCATAAGAGAAACAGAAATTATAATTTAAATCATTATGTTGTTATAAATAAAGGGGAGGAAAAACAGATGAAAATTACGTCTTTTGATTTTTGGCAAAAGTTCGGGAAAGCGTTACTAGTTGTTGTAGCTGTAATGCCAGCAGCTGGTTTAATGATTTCCATCGGTAAGTTAATTGGGATGTCTGCTGGGGATGTTAACGCAGTTCATACCATTGCTCGAGTAATGGAAGACATCGGTTGGGCAATTATTACAAATCTACACATCTTATTCGCAGTAGCAATTGGGGGATCTTGGGCGAAGGATCGAGCAGGTGGTGCATTTGCAGCACTATTAGCATTCGTCTTAACAAACAGAATTACAGGAGCTATATTTGGCGTAAACGCTCAAATGTTAACGGATTCAAAAGCGACAGTTTCTTCATTTTTAGCAGGAGATTTACTTGTAAAAGATTACTTTACTTCTGTACTTGGTGCACCAGCATTAAACATGGGAGTTTTCGTAGGGATTATCACAGGTTTCTTAGGAGCTACTTTATATAACAAATACTACAATTATAATAAACTGCCACAGGCATTAGCATTCTTTAATGGAAAACGATTCGTACCATTCGTTGTAATTGTTTGGTCTACAGTCACTGCGATTGTATTATCACTTGTATGGCCATTTATCCAAAGTGGATTAAATGAATTTGGTCGCTGGATTGCAGCATCTAAAGATAGTGCACCAGTTATTGCACCGTTTGTATATGGAACGTTAGAACGTTTATTATTACCATTTGGATTACATCATATGTTAACAATTCCGATGAACTACACAGAGCTAGGCGGAACATATACGATGTTAACTGGCTCAAAGGTTGGACAAATTGTAGCGGGACAAGATCCGTTATGGCTTGCATGGATTACAGATTTAAATAACTTATTAGCAAATGGAGATACGAAAGCATATAACGATTTATTAAATAACGTTGTACCAGCTCGTTTCAAAGCTGGACAAGTTATCGGCTCAACGGCAGCGTTAATGGGGATTGCGTTTGCGATGTTCCGTAATGTTGATAAAGAAAAACGTGCAAAATATAAACCAATGTTCTTATCAGCTGCATTAGCAGTATTCTTAACAGGTGTAACAGAACCAATTGAATTCATGTTCATGTTTATTGCACCAGTATTATATGTTGTGTATGCAATTACAACAGGACTTGCATTCGCATTAGCGGATTTAATTAATTTACGTGTTCATGCATTTGGATTTATTGAGTTAATTACACGTACACCAATGATGATCAATGCAGGTTTAACGAGAGATTTAATCAACTTTGTCATTGTTTCATTAGTGTTCTTCGGCCTTAACTTTACGTTATTCAACTTCTTAATTAAAAAATTCAATTTACCAACGCCAGGGCGTGCAGGTAACTATATTGATAATGAAGATGAGTCAACAGAAGGAACAGGAAATGTACAAGATGGTTCATTAGCAACAAAAGTTATTGATTTATTGGGCGGAAAAGATAATATTGCTGACGTAGATGCTTGTATGACACGTTTACGTGTAACAGTAAAAGATTTAGATGCCGTTGCACCAGAAGCAAAATGGAAACAAAATGGTGCTTTAGGACTTATTGTAAAAGATAAAGGTGTACAAGCAGTATATGGCCCGAAAGCTGACGTATTAAAGTCAGATATTCAAGATATGTTAGGTGCGTAATAATATGAAATTGCTAACTTTAAATTGTCACTCTTGGCAAGAAGAGAATCAAATTGAAAAAATAAAGTATCTTGCTAAAGCAATTCAAGAAGAAGATTATGATGTGATCGCATTGCAAGAAGTAAGTCAGTCTATACAAGCTGAAAATGTATGCGGTAACAAGAAAAAAGATAATTTTGGACTTTTACTGCTAGAAGAGTTAAGAGCATTAAATGTAAAAGAATACAATATTATTTGGGATTTCTCTCATATTGGATATAATGTGTACGAAGAAGGATTAGCAATTATAACAAAGCACAACATTGTAAAGGAAGATACGTTCTTTGTCTCAGAAAATAAGGATACAACGTATTGGAAAACACGCAAAATTGTAAGTGCAACAATTGCTTATAATGATAAGAATATAACGTTTTATTCTTGCCATCTCGGTTGGTGGAATGATGAAGAAGAATCATTCAAAGACCAAGTTGATCGTTTAATGGAGCGTGTAAATAGCAATGAACTTTCCTTCTTAATGGGTGATTTTAATAACAATGCTCGTTTGGAAGGAGAGGGTTATGAGTATATGATGCAAAAAGGTTTATATGACACATATGAACTAGCGATAGAGAAGGATGAAGGAACAACTGTCCAAGGAGAGATTGCTGGTTGGGATGAAAATAAACAAAACTTACGAATCGACCTAATATTAAGCAATCAAAGTAAAACAGTTAATTCTTCAAAAGTCATTTTTAATGGAGCAAATCGAAATGTAATTTCTGACCATTTCGGTGTAGAAGTACAATTAGATATATAATAGAAGAAATCCTCACAGATAATGAAAAGCTGTGAGGTTTTTTTGATAAATACAAGTATTCCCAAGAGAAAATACTTGTATTTTTTATGACATTTCCTATATATTTGTTATTATTGAATGTAAAACTAATTTGGTCATTTTGTATGCATACTTTTTTTACTTCGTTATATAATGAAGTAAGTGAAATATTTAATGGGGAAAATAGTATGTTTTCGTTTAATCCACGATGTAGAAAGTGATATAATTACAAAATGTATGTATCATTTTCTAAAGAAGGAAAAATATATAATTAGGTGATAACTTTTATGAAACAAATTTGGCGTATTTATAAGACAGATTTACGGAATGTAGCCAAACATTGGGCTGCAATTGTTATTGTTTTAGGGTTAATGATTTTACCATCGTTATATGCATGGTTTAACATTAAAGCTTCTTGGGATCCTTACGGAAATACGAAAGGAATCCAAATTGCAGTTTCTAACCAAGATGTTGGATCAAATTTAAGAGGGAAAGATATTAACATCGGGGAAGAAATTGTAGATTCACTTAAGAAGGACAAAAATTTCGGGTGGAAGTTTGTTGATGAAAAGCAAGCAATTTATGGAGTAGAGCGTGGAGATTATTCCGCAAGTATTACTATTCCAAAAGATTTTTCTGAAAAGATTGCAACGGTCTTGAATGAAAATCCACAGAAACCAGAACTTGATTACTATGTAAATGAAAAAGTAAATGCGATTGCACCGAAAATTACAGCTAAAGGTGCATCGGGTCTTACAGAAGAGGTTAGTAAAAACTTTGTTAAAACAGCAAACGGTGAGATTTTTAAAATCTTCAATGACCTTGGAATCGATTTAGAAACAAACTTACCAAGCATCGAAAAAGTAAAAGATCTTGTATTTAAATTAGAAGCGCAGTTCCCAGAAATGAATACACTTATGGATAAGGCGTTAGATGATGCGACTCGAGCGGAAGATATCGTGAAAGTAGCACAAAAAGATCTACCTGTTGTAGAGAGTGTAATAAATGATGGGCAGGAAGCATTGGCAAACTTAGATAAGTTCTTTGCGAATCAAGATCAAACATTGAAAAATGCTCCAGGGACGATAAGAAATGATTTAGTAGCAGCCAAAGGTGTTATGGATAGCGCAGCTGCATTTACTGACTTTTTAATGAATCCGGGTGTGGATTTAGCTATTCCTGATTTGTCTGGAATGAATGGATTGCCTGAATTTCCAGCGAGACCGGACCTTTCTAAGTTGAATAGTGATGGTTATAAAAATATAGCGCAAAATATTAATCAAACAGTCAATAATGTTTTAAGTTCATCCCGTGCAGGAACAGCTTATGCACAAAGTGTTATGGATGGATTGCAAAATGGGAGCGTTGACCCAGAGATAGCTAAGAAAAATATTTCAACTATATCTAATAATCTTCAAACGCATATTGACAATCTCTCTTATGTAATTGATGTTATGGCTCGTTTAGAGCAAGGAGCTCAAACTGAGTTTGGGCAAAATTTCTTTAAAACAAGAAAAGAGCATTTAACAGCTATTAAAGATGGACAACAAGATTTAAATAATCGATTTAAACGTTTAAATGATTTGATTAGCACAGGTCAAGAAGTAAAACAAGATGTGCGAGATGGAATCAATCAGAAACTAAATGAAACAAATGCTTTAATCGATCGAGCTGAAAAAGATTATAATGAAACATTTGTAGCAGATTATCAAAAAGCAGTTAGTACAGTAGATCAAGCTAAAGCTGATGCAAATGCAGCATATGATAATGCAAAAGCAGATTACGATAAAGCGAAAAATGGCCTTGAAGGTGCTAAAGCAGATTTACAAAAAGCAAAAGAAGATATACAAAATAAAGGTGTTAATGGTTTAGATTCAACAAAAGTAGCTTTAAATAGCTTAAATGGTCAATTCCAATCTGGAATCGGTTTAATTGATGATATGATTCCCGTTCTAGAAAGCACAAATAAGGTTTTAGCAGATGTAAATAGTGATAAAAACCTTAATAATGGAATTGCAAAATTAAATAAAGCGAAAAGCAGTTTACAAAAAGGTGTAGAGGCAACGAATAAGGGTATTACACTTCTTAACAATGGCCAGAAACCGACAAAAGATGTAATTGAAAGTATTAACAATGCTGCGAAAGGCGGAGCAGCTCAATTAGCAGATGTATTATCGACGTATGATGCAGAAATTGTACCAGGCTTCAATACAGCAATTGCTCGTACAAAAGAGATGTCGAAAAATACAACTCAAATTTTAAATGATGCGGACAAAAAGCTTCCAGATGTTAAAAAATTACTAGAAGATTCATCAAAAGGCTTAGTAGACGGTAGAAAGAAATTAGCAGACATTAAAGCTGAAATGCCGGAGACTGAGAAAAAGATTAAAGAATTAGCAGATAAAATTCGTGATTTTGAATCTGAAGAGGATATAAAAGACATCATACGCTTATTAAAGAATGATGTTGAAAAGCAAAGTGACTACTTTGCAAATCCAGTAAATTTAAAAGAGAATAAATTATTTGCAATGCCGAACTACGGTTCAGCAATGTCACCATTCTATACAGTGCTTGCATTATGGGTAGGCGCATTATTAATGGTTTCATTATTAACGGTAGAAGTACACGAAGAGGGCGCGAATTATAAGAGCCATGAAGTTTACTTCGGACGTTTATTAACATTCTTAACGATAGGTCTTTCACAAGCGTTTATCGTATCAATGGGAGATATATTCTTACTCGGTACGTACGTAGTCGATAAGTTCTGGTTTGTGTTATTTAGTTTATTTATTGGGGGAGTATTTGTTTGTATCGTGTACTCACTCGTTTCTATTTTCGGAAACGTTGGGAAATCGATGGCGATTATTTTACTTGTACTACAAGTAGCAGGATCGGGCGGTACGTTCCCAATTCAAATGACACCACCATTCTTCCAAGCGATTTATCCGTTCTTGCCATTCACATATGCTATTAGTGCAATTCGTGAAACAGTAGGTGGAATGCTTTGGGATATAGTAACTAGAGATTTACTTGTGTTAAGTGCTTTCGTAGTAATCATGGTTGTGGCTGCATTATTACTGAAAACACCAATTAACAAATCAAGTGAAAAGTTTGTTGAGAACGCAAAAGGAAGTAAAATTATTCATTAAAAATAAAAGGTTCCTACCGATAGTGGTAGGAACCTTTTTGTTTAATCAAATTTTAATTTCTTTAATGCTTCTGCGAATGGATTGTTTAATGGTTCTTCTTCTTTGTTCTGCTGTTTCATATATTTTTGAACGTCGCGTTTATCAGCTTTGCTGCCGGATTCTTTTTTACGTCTCTCTTGGAATGTAGAAAGTTTCTCACGATAGCCACATTTACATGCGAAAATTTGGCCTGCTCCTTCACCACGAAGTTCTAGTTTCTTTTTACACTGAGGACAGCGTGCATTTGTAGTGCGGGATACATTTTTACGGTGACCACATTCGCGATCTTGGCATACAAGCATTTTACCTTTTTTACCGTTTACTTCTAACATTGGTTTACCACAGTCTGGACAAGACTTCGTTGAAATGTTGTCGTGTTTATATTTCTTATCACTCGATTTAATTTCAGCAACAATTTCTTTCGTATAGTTCTTCATTTCTGAAATGAATACTTCTTTCTTTAATTTTCCTTTAGCGATAGCTTCTAACTTTTGCTCCCATTCACCAGTTAGTGTAGGAGATTTCAGTTCTTCTGGCACTAAATCAAGTAACTGACGGCCTTTTGAAGTAATGTGAATATCTTTACCACGTTTTTCAAGCAAGAACGAATTGAATAACTTGTCGATAATATCAGCTCGTGTAGCTACAGTACCTAATCCACCAGTTGACTTTAACGTGTCAGCAAGTTGTTTGTTTTGCGTATCCATGTATTTTGTTGGGTTTTCCATCGCTGAAAGTAATGTTGCTTCATTAAAACGTGCAGGTGCTTTCGTTTGACCTGATGTTTGGACAATTAGTTTTATGTTTAATGTATCGCCTTTTTCGATGCGAGGTAAGATTTGTTCTTTTACATCATCGCTTGCATCATCATCTTCAAATCGATTTTCATAAACCTCTTTCCAACCAGCATGTAAAATCGTTTTTCCGCGTGCGATGAACGTTTCGTCACCAATTTTCGTGCGCAATGTTAGTTGTTCATATTCAAAGGCCGGGAATAAAACAGCTAAGAAACGTTTTACAACTAAGTCATAAATTTTACGTTCTTTATCTGTGAAAGCTGAGAAGTTTACATAGCTCTCTGTTGGAATAATTGCGTGATGATCACTTACTTTACTATCATCAACAAATGATTTATTAGATTTTACAGGTTTCTGCAATACTTTATGTGCTAAAGGACGGTATTCTCCAACTCCGCAAGCCTTCAGACGCTCTGGAAGTGTTCCGACAATATCAGATGAAATATAGCGTGAATCTGTACGAGGGTACGTTAAAACTTTATGCTGTTCATATAATTTTTGCATAATGTTTAATGTTTCTTTCGCAGAGTAACCAAATATTTTATTCGCATCACGTTGTAGCTCAGTTAAATCGTAAAGACCAGGAGCGAACGATTTCTTTTGTTTTTTATCAATGTCTACAACAGTAGCATTTTGTTTACTAATTTTGTTCACGATTGCATCAGTTTTTTCTTTATTAAAGCTACGGCTATTTCCTTTTGTATCTTGCCAAGTTAGCTTTAATCTCTCAGCTGTTTGAGCTTCGATACCATAGTAAGTTTGAGCTTTGAAATGTTTGATTTCATCTTCACGGCTTGCAATCATGGCTACAGTAGGTGTTTGAACACGACCACAATTTAGTTGGGCATTAAAGCGAGTAGTTAATGCTCGAGTCGCATTAAGTCCGATATACCAGTCAGCCTCTGAACGTGCGACAGCTGAAGCGTATAGATTGTCATATGCTTTTCCTGGTTTTAAATTTGCGAAGCCATCTTTAATTGCTTTATCGGTAACAGATGAAATCCATAGACGTTTAATCGGTTTCTGCATTTTAACTTTATCGATAATCCAGCGTGCGACCAACTCTCCCTCACGACCGGCGTCAGTAGCTATAATGATTTCATTTACATCTTTTCTAAGAAGCTGACTTTTTACAGCGTTAAACTGCTTCCCTGTTTGTTTAATAACGGTTAGTTTTAAACGCTCCGGTAGCATTGGTAAATCTTCTAAATTCCACTGTTTATATTTCACATCATAGCTTTCTGGATCAGCTAATGTAACGAGATGACCTAAAGCCCAAGTAACAATATATTTACTACCTTCAAGATAGCCGTTCCCTTTTTTATCACATTTCAGTACACGTGCGATATCACGTGCAACAGAAGGTTTTTCAGCAATTACAATACTTTTTGCCATATTTAAAAACATCCTTTCAAATTTCCATACGTTAAATATAGCATACATCTTTGTTCTATTCAGTCTTGCTGACGGTTTGAGTTATTTGTGGTGAAATATACGTGTGAGAGTTTTACTTATATAAAGGCGAAGAATGGTTGAACCAGGAGAGTTCTGATCTCTATCATTCTATAAAAGTAAAGAACTTGTTATTTTACTAGAATAAGAGTAGACTTTGAAGTAGATGAATAATAAACACATGGGAGTTTGTGGATGCAAACTGAGAGTATGACTAGTCCGTCATTGACCATTTGAACCTGTTGGATAATGCCAGCGTAGGGAGAGTGTAAAAGCACATGTTCAGGCACTTTGCGTACGCGCAAAGTGCCTTTTTGTGTATCTCCCATTACTATAGTTAGGAGATGAAAAGGATGAATATGAAAGAAATTAGTAAAGTAGTGGATTTGGTGAGAGAGTCTAATCCACTCGTGCATAATATTACAAATGTTGTTGTAACAAATTTTACAGCAAACGGTTTGTTAGCATTAGGAGCATCACCTGTAATGGCGTATGCAAAAGAAGAAGTAGCAGAAATGGCTAGCATTGCGGGAGCCCTTGTTTTAAATATGGGTACACTTCGTCCTGAAGAGGTAGAAGCGATGTTACTTGCTGGTAAATCAGCAAATACGAATGATGTACCAGTATTGTTTGATCCAGTTGGGGCAGGAGCAACTTCTTATCGAACAGAAGTTGCGAGATATATTCCAGCTGAAATCGATTTAGCTGTTATTCGCGGAAATGTAGCTGAAATAGCTAACGTTATTAACGAGAAATGGGAAATTAAAGGTGTAGATGCTGGTACTGGCAACGGTAATGTTGTAAATATTGCAAAACAGGCAGCGGATGACTTAAATACAGTTGCGGTAATTACTGGAGAAGAAGATGTTGTTACAGATGGAGAGCGAACTATTCTTATTCGAAATGGCCATCCTATTTTAACGAAAGTTACTGGAACAGGTTGTTTACTAACTTCTGTAATAGGAGCATTTGTAGCGGTAGAAAAGGATTATGTAAAGGCAGCAGTAGCGGCATTAACGTTTTATGGTGTAGCTGCGGAACTGGCAGCTGCTAAGACAGTGGAGAAGGGACCTGGTAGTTTCCAAATTGAATTTTTAAATCAGTTAGCAAATACAACTTCAGATGATATTGAGAAGTATGGGAAGATTGAGCTTATATAGTAAGGAGGGGAACTAGATGTCGCGCATTACAATGGATGAAATGTCTAGGTTATTACCAGTATATTTTATTATGGGAAGTAACAATTGTACGAAGGAGCCACTACAAGTATTGAGGGATGCACTAGAAGGCGGTATAACAATTTTTCAATTTCGTGAAAAGGGAGAAGGGGCTTTAACGGGAGAGAAACGTATTGATTTTGCGAAAGAACTGCAAGCGCTTTGCAAGGAGTACGATGTACCATTCATCGTAAATGATGATGTGGAACTAGCCCTCGAGTTAGATGCAGATGGCGTGCATGTTGGACAAGATGATGAAGGAATTACTTCTGTTCGTGAAAAAATGGGTGATAAAATTATTGGAGTATCTACACATACAATTGAAGAAGCACGCTGGGCGATTGAAAATGGAGCCGATTATTTAGGAGTTGGTCCAATTTTTCCGACGAGTACGAAAAAAGATACAAAAGCGGTTCAAGGAACGAAAGGTCTAAAGTATTTTAGGGAACAAGAGATTACAATACCGATCGTTGGGATTGGTGGGATTACGATTGAAAATACAGCTTCTGTTATAGAAGCGGGTGCGGATGGTGTTTCAGTTATTTCAGCGATTAGCTTAGCGGAATCTGCGTATGAAGGTACGAAGAAATTAGTTGAGGAAGTAAATAAGAGTTTGTAGAAAAAGCCTATGTAATATTTTAAATGCTATATGGAGGAATAGACTGCCAAAAAAGTTTAAACAAACGTTTGATTAAAAAAGCACAAACCTTTTTAAATAAAGGTTTGTGCTTTTTCTTTAAAACATAATTGAAATTAAGAGCATTCCAATTCCAATAGAAGTAAAGGTTGCGATCAGGCCCGGAATCATAAAGCTATGATTTAAAACATATTTACCAATTCCTGTTGTACCAGTACGGTCAAAGTTAATTGCAGCAACGATTGTCCCGTAGTTTGGAATGAAGAAATATCCATTTACTGCAGGGAACATCGCAATAAGTAATGCCGGCGGAATACCAAGTGATAGTCCAAGTGGCACTAAAGCACGAACTGTTGCTGCTTGGCTATACAGTAAAATAGATAGAATGAATAGTGCAATAGCAAATAGCCATGGTGCACTTGTCACTAAGTGTTGAATTGATCCTTGAATTATATTTAAGTTTCCGTTGAAGAAAGTATCTCCCATCCAAGCGATACCAAAAATAGCAACAACTGCTGTTGCGCCTGCTTTAAAGACGTTACCAGTTACAATGCTTTCCACATTTGGTTTACAGAAAATAATAATGAGAGCAGCAATGGTTAACATGACCATTTCAATTGTGTTTGGCATGGAAAGACGAGCTAACTTCCCGTCAACCATCCATCCCGGACGAAGGGCTTCAAATGAACCAAGAAGTACGACAAGGAAAGTTCCTACTAGGAAAAGGATAACTGATAATTTAGCGCCTTTTACACCCGCAAATTCTTTTTTCTCTTCAAGTTTAGGGATCATTCCCTCTTTTAATCGCTTCAAGTATTCAGGGTCTTCATTTAATTCTTTTCCCATTTTACTAGCAACGAATGCAGCTACCATACAAGCAATAAAAGTAGAAGGGATACTGACTTTTAAAATATCTAACAAGGTGATTTTATAGTCGGCTAACATTGCTAAAAGTGCAACTGTTGCAGCCGATATTGGACTAGCTGTAATTGCCTGCTGGGAAGCGATAACGGCAATTGACATTGGTCGTTCAGGTCTAATTCCTGATTCGCGAGATACTTCGGCGATAACGGGAAGTACAGAATAAGCGACATGACCAGTTCCCGCGCATAGCGTGAATAAATAAGTAACAATAGGAGCAAAAAATGTAATACGCTTTGGATTTTTTCGTAATGCTTTCTCAGCAAGGTAGACAAGGTAATCCATTCCTCCAGCAGCTTGCAAAGCACCGGCAGCTGTAATTACTGCTAAAATCATAAGCATTACATCAATAGGAGGAGCTGTAGGTTGTAAGTGGAAGACGAAAACAAGTATTGCCATACCAACGCCACCCATTACTCCTAGACCAACTCCGCCCAGGCGTGCACCAATAAAAATGCAGATTAGTAACGTAAGAAATTGTAGCCAAAACATGATAAACTACCTCCGAAATTCGTAAGTTAAGATATATTCGAATAGTTTGATTTGAATGAAAAATAAGTAATGATCCGAAATAATCCTTGTATTATATACATTTTTTATTATATAACACAAGAAATGTAACATTCACGTACTTTGTTAAATTATTTCAAAAAAATAATCCGTTAAAACTTTATATTTATATGTATAAATGGGTGGACATTTTAATTTTTATGTTGTAATCTTTGAAAGAGAATATTGTAATTCTCATAGAACTCCCATATCGTTCAACTCGTTCAGCGAGAAAGGCAAACTGATGGAAACATGAGGACGCAAAACTACAGGAGCTAAGGTCGAAAGGCTATGCTAGCCAGTTACCGGACGGATAGGGTTGGTCTTGGCCAATGCTTTTACATTGGTCTTTTTTTATTCTCGAACATATTGAGAATCATTTCTAAACAAAATATTCGTATATTTTGTTTTTTTGTTTTTAATTTTGATAATTAAGGAAGGTGAATATTAGTGAAAAAGTATTGGCATAAGTTATCATTTCTTCAAAAGAACGTCTTATTAACTGTCTTAGTTATTTTGACGCTTGTTGGAAGTATGGGTGCATTAAGCTTCAACATGTTTCAAAATAGTATGATGTCTTTATTTGAAAGACAGTCTATTGAAACGGGAGAGATAGTGCTAAAAAAACTGGATGTAGAATTAGTTAGAGACATGACGAAAGATCCTACAGCCGAAAGAGTGAAAAAAGAAAAGTTAACAGGGCAATTAGATGAAGTGTCAAAAGAATTGAAAAGTGTTGGACAAACGTATGTTACAGGAGCAAAAGCGAATGAAAAGCGAGAGTTACAACTCGTTGGTTTGACTACAGAGTTAACAAATGCAGTCCCTGTAAAGCCGGGAGATTATTATGAACAACCCGCTCATTGGATGAATGCATACGATAAAGTGATGGATACGAAAAAGGCTCAGATGACAGAAGTATATGAAGATGAATTAGGTTCGTGGGTGACAATATTAGAGCCAATTACAGATGGAGAAAACAATATTGTTGCAATTGTTGCGGCTGACTTAGATGCTTCTATCGTTCCTAGTACAAAGAAGAATTTTGTGATACAGGGTATACTCTTTATTATTATTTCATTAGCAATGGCAACTATTACTCAATTCTTTATCGTACGTCACTCGTTAGCTCCATTAAAAGATTTACGAGAGGGATTACGTAAGATTGGTGAAGGTGATTTAAGTATTAAATTAAAAGAAAGACCAGATGATATTGGAATTATTAATATATATTTCAATAACACGATTGATAAATTTAAAGGGATTATAGATAAAGTAAGACAGACTGCTGAGCAAGTTTCTTCTTCTTCACAAGAATTGTCGGCAAGTACAGAGGAAAACAGTATGGCAGTTCAAGAGATTGCAAGTTCTATTGAAGGTTTAAGAGTAGGAGCGCAATCTCAAGAAACTTCAGTACAACAATGCCTAGGAATTGTACATGGAATGGAAAATAAGGTAGAAGAGATAACTGGGGCTGCGAAACAAGTTGCAGTTGCTTCAGAAGGTATGGAGCAACATTCAATTGAAGGTAATGAAGTCATTGGACAAATCATTAATCAAATGAGTTTAATCCAAAATGCAGTACAAGATTTATCTTCTATCATCTATTCGTTAGAAACAAGGTCAAAAGAAATTAGTGATATTGTAACTGTAATTACAGGTATTTCAAATCAAACAAATTTATTAGCCTTAAACGCTTCTATTGAAGCTTCACGTGCTGGAGCAGCTGGAAGAGGGTTTGCAGTTGTTGCTGATGAAGTGCGCAAATTAGCAGAACAAACTGAAACGTCAGCGAAAGATATAGCGAAATTAATTAGTGAAACGCAGACTGAAACAGAAGAGGCTGTAGTTTCAATGCAGAAAGGTTCAAAAGAAGTAGAATCTGGAATTACTCTTGTTCAAAGTAGTGGTGCGTTCTTCGAGAAAATTTCAAAGTCAGCACAGTCTGTTACAGATCAAGTTAGGGCTGTTTCTAGCAACTCAGGTGATATTTTACAAAATAGCCAGAATATCGTTCAAGTCGTAAATGAATTATCACATATCGCGAATACTTATGCGAATAGCAGTAGTAATGTTGAAGAAAGTATGAAGGAGCAAGAAATATCAGTACAAGATATTGCAGAATTAGCTACATCTTTAAGTTGGCTTTCACAGGAGTTACAAGAGTTGATTGGAGAATTTAAAAGTTAATAAAAAATATAAGGTGTAGATATAATCTGCACCTTTATTTCTTTAATTAATAGTCTAATATCTAAATTTAAGGATGTTAGAGGTAAAACTTTAATCAGTAGGGGATGAACACCCCCACTGATTAAAGTTTCACTTTATTTTATGGAGAGCGAGAGGATTCAGTATGAGTATTTTCTTAAAACGTTCATATGTGGAGAGATATGAACAATTTTTGCAACAAAATTATGAACCACTTATGATACCGAAGGATTTTCAAGTAAACGAATATAAGCAGATGAAAATTGAGGATATACAAGCGATCGAACATAGTAAGTTAGATATAATAGTCGCTACTTTTGTATGGTTGCATCATGTTAGTAATGAAAAATGTATAGTGATTCCTCATTATATGGAACAGAGTAGTTATCCGTTATGTATTACGATTTCAGAGGAACTTTCTTATGAAGAGCTAAAAGTAGAAATTAATGATCAAATTGTGCAGTTAGAAAACATGGAAGAAGTACAAAAAGTATTATTACAATATGATGAAGGAAAATGGGGGAAACCTGCAGTTACAGTAGGAAAAGAGAATAGAAATAGTCAGTTGAACTTTATTGAATTAAAGAATAATTACTTTGAGGTTTCTTATAATAAAATGCAATTGGAAGAAAAAACAGCGACTCGTTATATAGAGCAAATTGAGTATGTATTACAGCAAGGAATTACAAACGAGAAGCAATGTATTGTAGCTATGGATATTATTCCAGAAGAAGAGTTAGCAATATATAAAGAGATAAATCATACAGAAGTACCATATCCGAATAAGAGTATTTCCGATATGTTTTATGAAACAGTAAGGAAGTTTTCAAATCGTATAGCTTTATCTTCTTTAGAAGGAACATTAACATATGAACAACTAAATAAGAGGAGTAACCAAATCGCTCATATGTTATTACATAATGGAGTGAAACAAGGCGATTATGTTGGTATCTTTATGAAGCGAAGTATTGATACGGTAGTAAGTTTATTAGCGGTTTTAAAAGCAGGCGCTGCGTATATTCCAATCGATCCAGATTATCCTGCCAATCGGGTGCAGTATATTATTGAGGATAGCCAATCGAAATTAGTGCTAACAAAAGAAACAAAAATTCCGTATGAAGGCATTCGCGAGTTGTCTCTTTATGATATTGAAAAATTTTCAGATGCAGATGTGAAATTGTCAATTCATCTTGATGATATTGCATATATGATCTACACATCAGGTTCTACAGGAAACCCGAAAGGAACAATGCTTGCGCACCGCGGGGTAGTTAATTTATGTACATGGATGCAAAGACATTATGAATTAACAGAAGAAGATATTTTTGCACAGTTCCCATCATTTAGTTTCGATGCGTCTATTTGGGAGTTATTTGCTTCATTGTTCTGTGGTGGAAATGTATATGTTTTATTAGATGAGCAAAGACTTTCAGTCGATGCTTTTGCAAATGCAATTTATAAAGAAAAGGCAACATCTATTTTAGGATTAGCTACAATTTTCTTACAACAAGTAGCAACATACCTTCCAGATGAAAGTAAATATAAGTTGGATTCATTAAAGAGAATTGCAGTTGGTGGAGAAATGCTTACTGCTGAAGTAGTGAAATTATGGCGACAGAGAATTGGTACTCATGTTCAATTGAATAATGCATATGGTCCGACGGAATGTACAATTACAACAACTACTTATCCAATTCCAGAGGAGTTAAATGATAAATTTGCTAGTATTCCAATTGGGAAGCCAGCGGATAATTATAAAGTTTGGATATTAAATGACAATATGAAAGTTTGTCCAATTGGTATTCCAGGAGAATTATATATAGAGTCAGTAGGTATCGCGAAAGGTTACTTTAATAAGCCAGAGAAAACAGAAGAAGTGTTTATTCCACACCCTTTAAAACATGATAGTAGGATATACAAAACAGGTGATATTGTTAAAGTATTGGAAGATGGAAATATTGAATTTCTACACCGTAAAGACAATCAAGTGAAAATTAGAGGACACCGAATTGAACTAGGTGAAATCCAAAATACAATTGCAAAATATGAAATGATAAAAGATGCGGTTGTATTTACGAAGAAAAGTGAAGAAGGTAGTCATTATTTAGTCGCTTTCTATACAACTGTTAATGAAGTTGCTATGGAAACCTTAATACACGATTTAAGAGAACAATTACCAGATTATATGGTGCCATCTAAGTTAATTTATATTAATGAACTGCCACTTACACCAAATAAAAAGGTTGATGTGAAGCGATTAGCACAACTGGAAGAAGAGTATGAGCCAGTTCGTTCACAAGAATATATCGCACCATCTACTGAAGCGGAAGCAAAAATAGCAAAAGCTTGGATTGATGTATTAGGCGTCTCGAAAGTTAGTGTCCATGACGACTTCTTTACAGTTGGTGGGCATTCGTTAAAGGTATTACGAGTTTTAACTCTATTGAAAGAGGATTTCCCGCATTTAACAATTCAAGACTTTTTCCAGGAACGCACAATATATAGGTTATCGCAAATTCAAAGGGAATTAAAAGTAGAGGAAGAAGACATATTCCGTGAATATAAAGTAATTCATGAGCCAGCAACAATTTCACATATAAAAGAAGTGAAAAGCGGTAAAGTTTCAAATATCTTTTTAACAGGAGCTACTGGTTATTTAGGTTCTCACATATTGCATGAATTACTAAAAGATACAACAGCACATATTTATTGCTTAGTAAGACCAACGCAAGATATACAACAAAGAATTGTTAATACATTAACAAATTACTTTAAAAATATAAAAAAAGAATGGCTACAACGCATAACAGCAGTACCTGGTGATCTCGGGGCAGAGAATCTTGGTATGAGTGAGGAAGAATTTAAAGTCATTCGTTCCAAGGTTGATACTGTAATTCATTGTGGTGCAGATGTAAGACATTTTGGAGATGTGGCTCAGTTTGAAAATGTGAATGTGCAAGGAACGGGTCGTATGCTAGCGTTAACTGAAGAAGGAGCGACATTCCACTTTGTTTCAACAATTGGTATTCCGATAGAATTAGCGATGGATCAATGGGATATATATGAAAAAACAGGTGATTTTAACTACGATGTGGTGTTGGAGAATGTGTATTCTAATAGTAAACTACAGGCAGAAAACCTTGTTCGTGAAGCGATAAAAGATGGTGTACGAGGAAATATTTATCGTGCGGGTAACTTAGCTTGTCATTCAGAAACAGGAAGGTTCCAACAAAATATTGAAGGAAATGCATTTTATCGTCTGATTAAAGCGATGTTACTTATTGGACAAGCTCCGAATGTAAAGTGGAAAATTGATTTTACACCAATTGATTTTGCTAGTAAATCGATTGTAACATATGTACAAGATTCACAAATAGCTGGAGAAATGTTACACATCTGTCACCCATGTCAAGTTGAATTTGAACATTTTATAAAGCTAATTGAGGGATGTGGATACAACCTTGAAATGGTTCCACTTTCGGAATATGTAAATACCGGGCTTGAATTAGCGAAGGGAAATGAAGTAATAGCAGAGCTAATTGCTTCTCAAGTTGCAGGAGATGGAGCACAGCAATCTGAAATTGTAATGGGTACTCGTAGAACGAATGAATGGATTAAGAAAAAAGAACTGGTAGTGCCAGCGATTAATAAAGAATTTATTCAGCAATTATTAGCTCATGGTGAAGAAGTTGGATATTTTCCAAAAATAATGAAATGATATGTACGCTTTTGTTTGTTCAATAAAATAAATCATGCTACAATGAAAACGAATTAAGAACCGGGGAGCCAATTGGCTGAGAGGATGTAAGTATACATCGACCCTCAACCTGATCTGGATAATGCCAGCGTAGGGAGTTACTTTAAAGTGATGTAGCATAAGTTATTATAGAATAACTTGTATACAAGGCTTTCCTACATGGTAGGAAAGCCTTTTCTTTTTTTGAAACCATATTTTGTAAGGGGGATTTTATTATGTCACAACAAGTTACAATTTCATTTTCAGTAGTACCACAAGCGAAGAACAAAGATGTGTATTCCGTTGTTGATAAAGCAATTGAAGTTGTACAACAGTCGGGAGTTCGTTATGAAGTAGGGGCAATGGAAACAACGTTGGAAGGAGAATTAGATGTACTTCTTGACGTCATTAAACGCGCGCAACAAGCTTGCGTCGATGCTGGAGCAGAAGAAGTAATTACTTCTATTAAAATTCACTATCGTCCAAGTACAGGCGTAACGATTGACGAAAAAGTTTGGAAGTACCGTGATGAATATGCAAAACCAGAAGCGATCTAAAATAATCACAACAATTTGGCTTATCCTTCTCATTGCTATATGGGAAGGATCTGTTTCATTATTTAAAATTGAGCCGTGGATTTTACCGAAGCCGTCTGCAATTGTGCAAGAGTTAATTGGAATGAAAGATTTACTATTACCGAATACAGTGCAAACGTTACAGGAAGTAATAATTGGGTTGTTTTTTGCAATTTTACTTGGGACGAGTATTGCTATCATTATGGATGTCATCCCTTTATTTCGGATTTTAATGAATCCATTGCTCGTTATTTCGCAAACAATTCCAATCGTTGTGCTCGCACCATTATTTATTATTTGGTTTGGATACGGAATGTTGCCAAAAGTAATGGTTGTTATTCTTGTTTGTTTCTTCCCAATTGCGCTTAGCATTTTAGAAGGTTTCCAAACGGTAGATAAAAATATGCTGAAACTGTTACAAACAATGAAGGCAACGAAATGGCAAGTTTACCAGAAAGTAAAGTTTCCAGCAGTACTCCCATACTTTTTCTCAGGTTTAAAAATTGCTGTTACATATAGTGTGATGGGGGCGATTATTGGGGAATGGCTTGGTGCCAGTGAAGGATTAGGAGTTATGCTTACAAGAGCAACAAAATCCTTTTTAACGGCTCGAGTATTTGGTGTTGCAGCGATTATCGTCATGGTGACATTATGTCTGTACTTTATTGTTGAATTTATGGCAAGAATAACAGCACCATGGATATACAGAAAGGGCGGCAGAAAATGAAAAAAGGTTTAAAAATTATGTTAGCTGCATTATTAGCAGTAACTGTTGCCGGATGTAATCCGGCGAAGAAAGAAGAAAGTTCAAGTAAAGATAAAAAAGTAAAAGTCGTTTTAGATTGGTTTCCAAATACGAATCATACTGGCTTATATGTAGCGCAAACGAAAGATTATTACAAAAAGCAAGGGCTTGATGTAGAAATTATCCAGCCTGGTGATAATGTAACGGCAGAGCAGATGATTGCTTCTGGGAAAGCAGACTTTGCGATAAGCGCACAAGAAAATGTAACATTAGCTCGTGTTGAAGGAATCCCAGTTGTTTCTGTTGGTGCAATTATTCAGCATAATACCTCTGCTTTTGCATCTCTAAAAAAAGATAATATGACGTCACCGAAAGATTTTGAAGGTAAACGTTATGGCGGCTGGGGGGGACCAGCAGAAGAAGCGACGTTAAAGACGATTATGGAGAAACATCAAGCTGATTTTAATAAAGTTGAAAAAATTATTCTTGGACAAACAGATTTCTTTAAATCAATCGGTCGTGATGCAGACTTTGAATGGATTTATTATGGATGGGATGGAATTGAAGCGAAGCGTCAAGGAAAAGAGTTAAATACAATTATGGTAAAAGACTTAGATCCAGCGCTTGATTTCTATAGTCCTGTTATTATTACAAGTGAAAAACATACGAAGCAAGATAAAGATTTTGTGAAAAAATTTATGACGGCAACGACGGAAGGTTATGATTTTGCAATTAAAGAACCGAAAGAAGCTGCGGATATTTTAATTAAAGCTGTTCCAGATGTGAATAAAGAATTAGTACAAGAAAGCCAAAAGTGGTTAAGTACAAAGTATCAAGATGATGCAAAAGCGTGGGGAGTACAGAAGGAAGAGATTTGGACAAATTACATGAATTTCTTATATGACAACAAAGTTATTAAAAAGAAAATCGATGTAAAAGATGCCTTTACAAATGAATTCCTTCCAAGTGAAAAATGAGTGGATTACAAATAAAAGATATTGTAAAAGCTTTCGATGGAAAGAATGTATTAGCAAATATTAGTGCGTCTATACAAGAGGGAGAGTTTGTCTCTTTTGTAGGTCCGAGTGGTTGTGGAAAAAGTACATTATTAAATATGATTGCAAGTGTTGAAGAGCCAACGAGCGGAGAAGTGTTTTATAACGAGGAGTATGTAAAAAAACAAGATGTTGTTAGTTATATGCCACAACAAGATTTATTACTACCGTGGCGATCGGCTTTGCAAAATATCGTTCTTCCATTGGAAATCGAAGGGAAGCCTAAAAAACAAAGGCTGACAGAAGGAATGGAAGCATTAAAGCAATTTGAGCTAGATGAATATGCAAATCATTATCCAGATGAATTATCAGGTGGAATGCGTCAAAGAATTAGTTTCCTTCGTACGTATTTATGTGAAAAGCCAATTATGCTGCTGGATGAGCCTTTTGGAAAATTAGATGCATTTACAAAAATGGAAGTACACAGTTGGCTTTTAAATTCTTGGCATCAAGAAAAGCAAACAATTGTTATGGTTACACATGACTTAGATGAGGCAATTTTACTTTCTGATCGCGTATTTATTTTATCTCAAAGACCAGCATCAATAGTTGGCGAGGTCCAAGTGGAATTACCTAGGCCGCGAACGATGGATATGTTAACATCTCTTGAGTTAAAGAAGGATAAGGAAGAAATTTTAAGAGTATTGGCTCCTTACATGAAAAAATAGAAAAAAGTCTTTTAACAGTTTTTTGTATAATTGCTGTTAAGAGGCTTTTTTCTATTGAAGGAGAAAGATGAAATCTATAGGGGAAATAGTGGGTTCATTAATATCGGATAAATTGGAAGAAGGAACAAAAGAAAAAGTAGAGAATAGAATATAACAGAGTGGTTTATACTCTTAATATAACAAATGTTAAAGGAGTGAAAGGATAAAATGACTTTATCAACTGTTCTTCAAATGGTTTTAGCTTGATACGGGAGAAGTCTGCCCATTTTTAACAAATAAGCTAAATTGAAGACAGCAGGTAAAGAACCTTAATCCTTTCTTACGATAATATGTAATGGGTAAGGTGTATTCACCTTACCCATTTTTATATGTATAACTAAATAAGGCTTTATACTGTTGTTCTCTCTATTTAGCTTATGGATCATAAGAAAAGGAGAGAAAAAAGATGAGTATATTAACAGTAGAAAATGTAAGTCATTCATATGGTGAGAAAACCATTTTATATAATGCGTGCTTTCGATTATTAAAGGGCGAACATGTTGGGCTAGTAGGGAAAAATGGAATTGGAAAATCCACATTATTACGCTTGTTAACAGGAGAACTTATACATGATGATGGAAACATTGAATGGTTTCCACATGTGAAGATTGGCTTTTTGCAACAGCATATAGATTTACAAGAAGGCATAACAATTGAAGAATACTTGCAAAGTGCGTTTTCTAACCTGTATGAGTTGGAACGTGACATGTTAAAACTTACAGAAGAGATGGCTGGAGCAGGAGAAGTAGCGAAATTGTTAGTAAGGTATGGAGAGTTACAAACTATATTGGAGAATTCTAATTTTTATCAAATTCATACAGAAATTGAGGAAGTAGCAACAGGCTTAGGCTTGTTTGAAATAGGATTGGAAAAGGATGTTTCAAAGTTAAGTGGTGGTCAGCGGACAAAGTTGTTACTTGGGAAACTCCTTTTAGAAAAAGCGGATGTTTTATTATTAGATGAGCCAACTAACTATTTAGATACAGCACATATAGAATGGTTGCAATCATATTTACAAATGTATGAAAAAGCTTATATTATCATTTCGCATGATGAAATATTTTTGAACAATATTACGAATGTTATTTATCATCTAGAAGAACGAAAGGTTAAGCGCTATGCGGGAGATTATGAAACCTTTTTGCAAAGTTATCAATTACAAAGGAAACAATTACAAGCGGCGTATGCGAAACAACAAAAAGAAATTGCACATTTAGAGGGTTTTATTCAAAAAAATAAAATTCGTAAAGCGAAACAAGCGAAAAGTCGTGAAAAAGTATTAGAGAAAATGAAAAAGGTTGAAAAGGTTAACGATGTACCTCGCGCCCGTTTTGATTTTAATGTTTATACTGAGCCAGTGAGTCGTATATTACAGGTAGAGAAACTGAAAATTGGTTATGGTGAACCGTTATTTCCAGAATTGGATTTTCAAGTGAAAAAAGGGGAAAAGATTGCGATTATTGGTCATAATGGGATTGGAAAAACAACAATGTTAAAAACATTACTAGGACAAATAAAACCGTTAGGCGGCTCAGTTTCTGTTGGGGAACGAGTAAAACCCGCTTATTTTGCACAAGAGGAATTTTCCTCAGAAATAACTGCACTAGAAAGAGTATGGGCAGGGAGACCAGATATGACAAGAAAAGAAATCCGACAAGCATTAGCAAAGTGCGGATTGAAAGAAGAACATGTATTAAAACCTATCCAGTTATTAAGTGGAGGAGAACAAACAAAAGTACGATTATGCGAACTTATCGTAACTAAAAGCAATGTTTTAATTTTAGATGAACCAACTAACCATTTGGATACAGAGACTAAGACGGATTTACAGGAAGCGTTAAAACAATATAAAGGTACAGTTTTAATTGTTTCACATGAGCCCTCTTTCTATGAAGCATGGATAACGAAAATATGGAATATCGAAAAATGGAACGTTTAACAATAATCACAAAGAAAAGGCGTTAGCTTTTATGAGCTAATGCCTTTTCTTTGTGATTAACATGATTTTCGAGAACTCTCAAATGAGAATTGTAAGAAAAAGAACTCTTATGGTGCGCTTATAAGCGCACCATAAGAGTTCTTTTTCTTTGGTTATATTTATAATAATACTAGATGCCTTTCCCTAATAGGCTACTATCTTTTTTATATATATAGATAGTTTGAAATGGAATGGAAATGATTCCTATATGTAAAGGATAATGTGATTAGTATGGGAAGACAATAGAACTTAAAGGAAATTCATGTAAAATTCAGATGAACTTCACGCGAACTTCATACTAGAAACTAAATATAATTATAATAGGTTATTATAATATAAATTGTGATTTTTCATAAAATTAAAAGTTTGAATTTAGGATAGAGCACTCAAACCTAAATTCAAACTTTAGTGAAATAATTAATGGAGGTTACGTTTAGTTTTCATTAATGGATGCATTTACAAGTTCGGCGGGATTGCCTGTTCCTGCCCCTCCGATTGTAACTGATCCACCAGGAGGAATTTCACCATTCCATCCTGCATTCGTAATTACGTAATGATTATTTATTTTACTACTAATTTTAGAATCCCAAACTTGTGTTAAATTGCCGTTATAATCAAATTCTAATTTCCAGTTTTTAATAGGGGTCGTTCCGCTATTTTTAATTATAATTGAGAAGTTGTAACCACTTCCCCAATTTGAAGTGACTGAAAAGGTAGCATTGCCATTTCCACCGGGAGGTGTTGTGTTAGCATCATCTGTTTTTATAAGAATAGAAGTAGGTTGTGATTTGTTACCAGCAGCATCTTTTGCTAATACTGAAAATGTGTATTCTGTATTAGATTTCAAGTTTTTAATTGTAATGCTATTTGTTGTTGTACTCCATTTCTCTTCTCCGGCAGTAATTTCATATTCAGTAACGCCTACGTTATCAGTAGATGCAGTCCAGTTTAATTGAACTGAGTTTGAATTTTTATTTGTAACAGCAATATTTTTTACGTTTGTTGGTGGTTCAGTATCTTTTTGAGTAATAGGTCCACCAAGTAATTCTTTTACTAGCGTATCAAGTAATTTTGATCCACTACAACTATATTTTGGACTTGTACGGCAATCCCCGCTTAGTTCCCAAAACATTGCGCCACTTAAACCCTTTGTCTTTATATAGTCTGTTTTATATTTCATAGATTCATTGTCATCATAGCTAATAAAGGTTCCTGTAGTCGCATTATATAAATAAGGTACTTTCGCTACATCGTTCCATCCGCGAACAAAACCATTTTTATTCACATAATTAGATGCTAAATCACCATAATCGTACACACCTGTGTCACCGGTAGAATAATCATCCCAAGTGCCTTTAGAAGCGAGCTTTCCGTCACTACCTGGTTTACAAGGTTGGTATTGCCCATTATTTTCTTTTCCGCAACTTTTCCATCCACGTCCGTAAAAAGGTACACCTAATACGAGTTTATCCGCTGGAACCCCTTCATTTGTATAAATGTCTATCGCACCATCTACGTAAAATTTCGTATCCGCTGCGGGGTCATTTGGATCTTTGTATAGTGCAGCATTATGGTTAGAAGTAGCTTCCCACCCACCGTGGAAATCGTATGTCATAATATTAATCCAATCCAGTATTTGAGAAATCTTCTTTAGCTCTGTATGATCCGCATAACGTTGGCTTGCACCTGACGCGATTGTTAGTAAATATTGTTTACCATCTTCTGCACCAGCTTTCGTTAATGCATTTCGAACATCTTGAAGCAGAAGGGTGAAGTTTTGTTTATCTTCAGGACGATAACTACCACCAGGAATCGTTTCAACACCCGGGTATTCCCAGTCTAAATCAACGCCGTCAAATCCATATTCGCGAAGAAAAGCTACTGTAGATTCAGCGAATACTTTTCTTGTTTTTTCATCAGCGGCCATATCAGAAAAGCGGTTAGACCAAGTCCAGCCACCAACTGAAATAATTGTTTTTAAGTGAGGATACTTAGCTTTTAATCGTTTCAGTTCTCCGAAATTTCCACAGCGGGCATATTTATCACAATCTTCCCAAGTTGTACCCGATCCCGGATAAGATTTTGTGACATCAGCCCATGGTTCACCGAGTACGAGAGTGCCATTAGGGACCTCTTTATTTTGCAGTGGTACACCAGATTCTTTACAGTTCCACGTTTGTTTATTTGGATTATCGGGGTGAGTAGAAGGGTTTCCATGTTTTCCATTCCAGCAAATATCAGCGAAAGCATAGTTTAAATGAGTTAGCTTTGATGCATCAATGTCTGCAACTTGATAATTACGTCCGTAAACGCCCCATGAAGGAAAATACCCAACAATTTTTTGACCTTGCTTTGGTGAATCTGCTAATGCGAAATTTGGAGTAATAAAGTTTGTGAGAAAAAGAGGTAAGAAAAGTAGTAGGGATAGTAATAGTAGCGTGAATTTTTTTGATCTCATAGTCATTTCTCCTTTCAAAATAAAAGATATATTTAAAGGCATGCGCCAATAAACCAAAGTGAATCTAGACGTATGAAACGTCTAGATAAAAATGATCAGACATCACGAAGTCTATACAAGGGAGCTGGGGGTGATTAAATCGTAGCAAATGCAAGATTTGGTGTAAACGCTTTATTTGATTCGCAAAGATTTTCTCAATATTAAATGGCTCTAATACAGACTACACATGAAAATAAAATATTGATTAGGGAGGAAAAGGCTCCTTGTAATTAAATTTGAGAAAAAATTGTATAAAGTCAATTTGTAATAGCGTAGCAAGATGAGAAAATATCATGTAAAATAATAGTAAAAATATGTAAAGGAGCGAATGGTGTGGATGTCTTTTTGAACATTGCTGAAGAAAAAATTCGACAAGCAATACGGAATGGTGATCTCGATCATATTCCGGGGAAAGGAAAACCACTACAATTAGAAGACCTTTCAATGGTACCTCCAGAACTTAGAATGAGTTATAAAATCTTGAAAAATGCAGGTATGATTCCACCAGAAATGGAACTACAAAAAGATATATTAAAAATAGAAGACTTAATTGCGTGCTGTTATGATGAAGTAGAGAGAAAAGAATTACAAGAAGAGTTAACAGCAAAAACGCTGCGTTTTCAGCAGGTAATGGAAAAGAGAAAGATTAAAGATAGTTCGGCTTTTCGTATGTATCAGGATAAAGTATTTCGTAAATTACGCTAAGAGGGATAAGATGAATACATTTGAAACGATAGAAGAATTAGCGACATATATTGAAGGACAACAATTGGTACTGCTGTTTATTAAAACGGAAAATTGTGGTGTTTGTGATGTTATGTTAAGAAAAGTAAATTGCGTATTAGAGAATTATGATTACGTAGAGAAAGTAGAAATATTACTACAAGACATGCAAGAGATTGCGGGGCGATATGCAGTATTTACAGGGCCAACAGTTTTATTATTTTATACTGGAAAAGAGATCCTTCGTGAATCGCGCTTCATTTCACTTGAAAATTTAGAGAGAACCATTCAATTATTCGAAGATTAAGGGAGGCTTTTATATGGAATTTATTATTGTCATACTATTATTTGTTGTAGTTGGAACGATCGCAACAGCAGTTCGATCAAACAAAAAGAAGGTAAATCTTACAAAACAAAATAACATTCATAATTCATCCAACAGCTCATCACCATTATTTTTCTTTGCTGGATCGGATAATGATAGCTCGCACGATGGAGGTTCACATGATTGCGGAGGTTCTTTTGGTGGAGATAGTGGAGGTAGCTGCGGTGGTGGAGGCGGCGGTGATTGATGAGAATACGCCCTATAGGGGGCGTATTTCTTTTTAAACAAACGTTTGATTAGTTGGCTTCCACATGCATAAAAACAGTTAAACAAACGTTTGATTAAATATTTTTAACATGCTAGGGGAAATGAAAAGGGAACCGTATTTCTTACTAAATTAGGATTTAAATTTGGAATAATACATATGATTCGAATGTGGTTTGAAAGTACGTTTTCTTAAATAAGGAGTATAGCCTCTTGCGATAGAGGTTTTTTATTTGTTATTATTAGACTGAACGGTCGGTTTAAAGAGGTGTGAATATGAGAAGAAGCGCAGAAGAGATAAAGAAAGAAATTGCCTATAAAGCAGAAAGTCTGTTTTCACAGAAGGGCTATGCAGCTACATCTATGGAAGAGATTTGTGAAATTACAGAGAGAAGTAAAGGAAGCATTTATTATCACTTTAAAAGTAAAGAAGAATTATTTTTATTTGTAGTGAAACAGCATACGTATGATTGGCTTGAAAAATGGAATGAAAAAGAGAAGTTGTATAGTACTAGTACTGAAAAACTATATGGTCTCGCGGAATATTATGTAGAGGACATACAGCAACCCATTTCAAATGCAATAGAGGAATTCTCTATGAGCCAAGTTGTAAGTAAAGAAATTCTGGATGAACTGTTAGCTTTAACTAGAGAATCATATGTTATGGTTGAGAAATTAATTGAAGCAGGTATACAGTCTGGAGAGTTTCAAGAAGATGATACGCGTGATCTTATGTATATTGTGAATGGATTATTATCGGGGCTTGGAGTACTTTACTACGAGTTAGATTATAAAGAGCTGAAACGTATTTATAAAAAGGCAATAGATGTATTGTTAAAAGGAATGGCAGCTGAATAATAGGTCAGTTGCTTTTCTTACAAAATAAATTAGACCGAACGGTCGGTTTATGAAAGGGGAATGAAAATGAACGCTTTATTTAAAAACCGAGCATTTATGCTCGTTATGGCATCTGATATTTTACAACAATTTGCAATTTGGATCAGAAATATGGCTCTTTTGTATTTCATAATGGAGCGAACGAATAATGATCCAGTTTCAGTTTCTTTGTTATCGGTTATGGAATATGCACCTATTTTTATTTTCTCGTTTATCGGTGGGGCGCTAGCTGATCGCTGGAATCCGAAAAGAACGATGGTCGCTGGAGATGTATTAAGCGTACTGTCTATTGTAGGAATTGTCTTGTTGCTAAAGCTGGATTATTGGCAGGCTATATTTTTTGCAACACTCATTTCCGCGATTGTAGGTCAGTTTTCACAGCCATCATCTTCGCGTATATTTAAACGCTATGTAAAAGAAGAACAGGTAGCAAATGCGATTGCATTTAATCAAACATTACAGTCGCTATTTATGATTTTTGGACCAGTGGTAGGATCGCTTGTGTACACACAACTTGGTTTATTTACGTCACTATATAGCTTAATTATTTTATTTTTGTTATCTGCTATCGCTCTTTCATTTTTACCAAAATGGGTGGAACAAGAGCAAGTGGCGAGAGGTTCATTAAAAAATGATATAAAAGAAGGTTGGAAATACGTTCTTCATACGAAAAATTTACGTATGATTACGATCACTTTCACCATTATGGGCTTAGCTGTTGGACTAACGAATCCATTAGAAGTGTTTCTTGTAATAGAACGGCTTGGAATGGAAAAGGAAGCCGTTCAATATTTAGCCGCAGCTGATGGAATCGGTATGTTAATTGGTGGTATTGTTGCTGCAGTTTTCGCTTCAAAAGTGAATCCGAAAAAGATGTTTGTATTCGGTATGAGCATATTAGCGATGTCATTTTTAGTAGAAGGGTTATCTACATCATTTTGGATTACTAGTTTCATGAGATTTGGAACAGGTATTTGTTTAGCCTGTGTCAATATCGTTGTCGGTACGCTTATGATTCAACTTGTACCAGAAAATATGATTGGCAGAGTAAATGGAACGATTTTACCACTGTTCATGGGGGCAATGTTAATTGGAACTTCACTAGCTGGAGGATTGAAGGAGATGACCTCACTAGTTACTGTATTTTGTATAGCAATGGCACTTATTTTATTTGCGATAGGTCCGGTTTTACGTATGCAAATAAAGAAAGAAGATATTGTGAATCGAGAGGAAATGACGAATTGATTAGTTTCGAAATAGCTATTGTAAGGGAGCAGAATTGCTCCCTTTTCTTGTGGCAATCTTTTGACAATGACATGTACCAACTATATACTGATGATGTAAAAACGATTTTACAGGTTAGGAGAAACGGTGTGAAAAATCAAATCTATGAATTGCGCACTGCAAATAATATTTCACAAGGTGCATTAGCGGATAAGTGTAACGTATCAAGACAGACGATAAATGCAATTGAGAATAATAAATATGATCCAAGCTTAGCACTAGCATTCCGGTTAGCAGAAGTATTAGGAACAACTGTCGATAAACTATTTTTGTACAAGCTTTAGAGTTTTTAATTGTGGGGCGTTATCGTTAAAAATATAAGAGAAAGATCCCCTTCTTGTGTGAAGGGGATCTTTCTCTTATATTGTTTTAGTTTTCGGATTAGGTGGTGTAACGGACGTATTATTTTCGGGTACTCTAGTTAATAAGAATCCACCGATAATAAATAAGACAATAATACTAAGGACACCAGCGTTTGTTTTTCCTGTTAATTGGGTTGTGACACCAACTAATACCGGACCCATAATTGCCGCGAATTTACCAAAGATATTATAAAATCCGAAGAATTCATTTGCAGATTCTTTCGGTACTAGTTTTGCGAAATAAGAACGGCTAAGTGCTTGAATTCCGCCCTGAGAAGTAGCAACTAACATTGCTAAAATCCAGAAATCAAACGTCGTTTTTAAGAAATAAGCATATGTGCAAATAATGATATAAATGATAATGCCGACATATAGCATTTTTTTACCGGTAAATGTTTCCGATAGTTTTCCATATAATAAAGCAAATGGACAAGCGACAATTTGTGTTACAAATAAGATGATTAATAGATTGGTTGCACTAATACCGAGATCTGTTCCGTAAGCAGTAGACATAGTGATAATTGTATCTACCCCATCAATGTAGAAAAAGTAAGCTATTAGGAACATAAATACAGTTTTATATTCTTTAATATTTTTAAACGTATTAGCAAGGCGCTTGAAGCTCATTGCAATTGGTCTTGGATGACGTTCAATATAGTGTGTTTGCTCTACATTTTTTAGCATTGGTATCGTAAATAGTCCCCACCAAAGAGCAGTTATTGCAAAGGAAATTTGACTAGCAATTCCGACTGATAAGGGGATAGTTCCTTTTTGAGCAAGAATAATAAGAGCAATACAACCGATAAAAGGAATTGTGCTCCCAATGTAACCTAATGCAAAACCTCGCGTAGAAATTCGGTCCATTCTATCTCCAGAGGTAACATCTACTAGAAATGCATCATAAAAAATATTTGCTCCAGCAAAGCCAACTAATGCGAGCATATAGCATCCTAGTAATAAGTACCACTGAGATGTTGGAACAATTGCTAGCATACTTGTAAATACGATACCGAGTCCAAAGAAGAATGTGAAAAATCGTTTTTTAAATCCCTTATAATCAGCAACTGTGCCGAGAATAGGAGCGAGTATAGAAATTAAAAGTGTAGCGAACGAGTTTGCATATCCCCAATAGGCTGTTGAAGTTGCGCCAGATAGTCCAGCTTCTTTTGCAGCTGCTTTAAAGTAAATTGGGAATAATGCAGTTGTAATGACGAGCGAATATACTGAGTTCGCCCAATCGTACAATATCCAGCTTTTTTCTTGTCTGGACATTTTTTTCATATAATGTTCCCCCTTAAATTTGTTCTACTAACAGTGTACAAAAATAAAAATTATAAAAAGAGAAACAGTGATGATTTTTACATAACTTTTACATATATACACAGTTCTTTACAATTGAAGTAAATCCTCTACAATTGCGCCGTCTGTTTCACCTAAGTGCAAACCGAGTAACCTAGCGATAGTCGGACCTTCATCAATCAGTCTCATATACGGAATTGTAACGCCGCTTTGAATGCCTTTCCCAGCAGCCATAAAAATTGTTTCATAGTTAGGTTTTGTTGGGGAATATCCATGCGTTCCAAATGTATATTTCTTACTAGAATTAACATCTTCTTTATTAATTTCTTTTATGAAATCACCTGTATAATTTTCAATGAAGTAATAACCTTCCATGGCCTCTAGCATAAATAAGCAATTACCATCAGCGCCACGTTCTTTTGCATCTTCATCGTGCAGAATAAATTCAATTCCATTTTGTTTATCCTGAAGAAGCTCTTCAAGAAGAAGTTGAATCTCTTTAATCGTTTCAGTATCATTTTTATCCTTTACATGTACGTAGGCAGATCCATCACAGCTTTGGCAATAAGCTTTCCAATCGTGTATTTTTCCACGTTTATTTACGGATATAAGCCCTTTTTGACAGAATAGGACATTTAATTGGATTGCCTTGTTTTCACTTAAAGCGCTATGGTCACCAAGTGCAATAATTGTACTTTCTTCGTATATACCACTTTCTTTTAATGTATGGATAATTTTTCCTAGGCGTTCGTCGTGTCTGTGGATTGCAGCTACTGTTTCCTCAGACTCGAAGCCATGGTAATGTCTTTGAGTATCTAAATCAGTAAAATGTACAAACATAACATTAGGCTTTTTTGTCTGAATTGTATGTAGGGCAGAAGCAAGGACGAAATTATCAAGCTCAGGTTGTGACAATCCATTTCGTATATGGCCGAAACGATGATTTAAATCTAATTGATATAGCGGGCTACCGCTAAATAATGAAACTAAAATTTGATTTTGCCACGGTCTATTTGGAAAAATTTCTGGTAAATTGTAATCGATATTTGCTCTTCCAGTAACAGGCCATAGAAGGGCTGCTGTCGTTAAATTTGCTTTGCGTGCTTCATCATATAAAGTTGTTCCTTTAATGGACTTTCGGTACCAATGCCAATCTGGTGAATCACGTCCTGGTTGAAGTAATGTATTGCTGACAACGCCATGCTTATTAGGATAATTACCGGTTACGATTGTTGAGTGGCTTGGATATGTTACAGAAGGATAAATTGGCTCCACTTTTTTCGCAATCGCGCCCTTTTTTATTAAAGTTTGGAAATTAGGTAGTTTTTGTAATATAGGAAAATCTAAAGCTGATAAGCAGTCGAAAGATAAAATAATGACGCGATTTGTTAATGCTTTATCCATAAAGTTTCCCTCCTGATTATATAAAACCTATTCTTATATATTACTATTAATACCTGGTAATAAAAATATATTTTTGAATAAAATTTCGTTATTTATTTTCAGAAAAATTAAACATATAATAAGTATAAGGGAATGAATGGAAGGAGGGAATACTATGGATTGGCTAGATGGATTTGGTATCTTTTACATCATTGGTGGAGTCACCGTTCTCCTTGTATTTTTTATGTCATATTTACTAAAGAAACGTTTTCCAGATAAACAGTTTGATATTATATTTGCACTTAGTTTAGTACTTCTTTGTTTAGCTTTCTTTCCTGTAACAATGATCGCTATTGGTGGTTGGGAAGGAATGGGATACGGATTTATTTGTTTCTTCGTTTTAATTGGTACACTAATTGGTATGGTTGCTCATCAACTTGTAAAAATAGTTCGGAAAAGTTACGTATAAAACAGTGATAATTGAAAATAATGTATAAAAATAAGAAAATTGGCTCTTGTTTTGAAATAAAATTTATATTATGATATTCAACAAATTTATTTTGTTATAACGATGAAAAAGGAATAGTACATGTCTTACCTTTTTGCAGAGAGAGAATCCTTTTGGCTGGAAGATTCTTAAAGAGGCGATATGGAACCAACCTTTGAGTTCTGCATATGCAGCGGGAAATTCCCGTTATCAAAAAGAGAGCATACTCAATTTTTTTGTGTATGAATCAGGGTGGTAACGCCGACAAAGCTCGGTCCCTATTTGGGGACGCGGGCTTTTTCTATTTTCTAAAGGAGGAAGAATAACTATGGTAAAAGAACAAGTACAAGCCATTGCGAAAATGGAAGAAGACTTTGCTCAGTGGTATACCGATATTGTAAAAAAAGCGGAGCTTGTTGATTATTCAAGTGTGAAAGGTTGTATGATTTTACGTCCATACGGTTATGCATTATGGGAAAATATGCAGAAAGTGATGGATGAAAAATTAAAAGAATCTGGTCATGAAAATGTGTACATGCCAATGTTTATTCCAGAGAGTTTATTACAAAAAGAGAAAGATCATGTTGAAGGATTTGCTCCTGAAGTAGCATGGGTTACTCATGGCGGAGCTGAGAAATTGGCGGAAAGACTTTGTATACGTCCTACATCTGAAACTCTATTCTGTGAGCATTTTTCAAAAATTGTTCAATCATATAATGATTTACCAAAGTTATATAACCAGTGGTGTTCAGTAGTTCGTTGGGAGAAGACGACGAGACCATTCCTTCGTACAACTGAATTTTTATGGCAAGAAGGTCATACGATTCATGAAACGGCAGAAGAATCTCAAATTGAAACATTAAATATTTTAAATCTATATGCTGCTTTTTGTGAAGAGTATTTAGCGATTCCCGTTATTAAAGGGCAAAAAACAGAAAAAGAAAAGTTTGCAGGAGCGAAGGCAACTTATACGATTGAAAGTTTAATGCATGATGGAAAAGCACTTCAAACAGGAACATCTCATAACTTTGGAACGAATTTCTCTGAAGCATTTGATATTAAGTTTTTAGACCGTAACGGTAAATGGCAATATGTACATCAAACATCTTGGGGTGTATCAACAAGAATGATAGGTGGACTTATTATGGTTCATAGCGATAATAACGGACTTGTAATGCCACCGAAAGTCGCTCCAGTACAAGTTGTTATCGTTCCTATTGCTCAGCACAAAGAAGGTGTGTTAGAAAAAGCAACAGAGTTGCAAGGACGTATTCAGAAGGTTGCACGTGTAAAAATAGATGCTAGCAATAAAACACCTGGCTGGAAATTTAATGAGTATGAAATGAAGGGTGTTCCAATTAGATTAGAAGTTGGTCCAAAGGATATTGAAAAGAATCAAGTTGTACTTGTAAGGCGAGATACGAAAGAAAAAGAGTTTATATCAATGGATCAATTAGAAGAACGCATTCCAGCACTACTTGAGGAAATTCACCATTCCTTATTTAGCAAAGCAAAAGTATTTCGCGATGAGAATACGTATAGTGTGACGAATTTCGGAGAGATGAAAAAAATAGTTGATGAAAAACAAGGGTTTATTAAAGCAATGTGGTGCGGAGAACTAGCTTGTGAAGAAAAACTAAAAGAAGAAATTGGAGTATCTTCACGTTGTATTCCGTTCGAACAAGAAAGTTTAGCTGACGAATGTATTTGCTGTAGTAAAAAAGCGAAGCAGATGGTGTATTGGGGAAAAGCGTATTAATACTCTTTCTACTAGATGACAAAAAGGACTTTGATTGCATAATAAAATGCAATCAAAGTCTTTTTAGTTTTATCCCGCTATTTGCCAGGTAGTAAAACTCCCACTTCAAAATTCGGCTGGAGCTAAGAAGTTAGGTGGGGGCCCTGCTGCCCGTAAAAGCCCGATTGGTGAAGGCTAATAATCAGTGGGGGATGAACAAAATCCCCACTGATTAAAGTTTCACTTTATAATCTGTTTCATGTATTTTTAGATGGAAGGATGACTTTTTTATTTTGCGTTTTTACGACGAATAAATAGTAACACACCAATTAGGAATGTCGAAAGACCAATTAAAATAGATGCAGGATAATGCGTTGCAGTATTAGGCAATTTATTGCCTTGTTTTGTTGCATTATCTTTTGCGTTACCGCTTTGAGAGCCGCTATCGCCTTTAACACGGTTGCCGCCCTGAGAGCCATTACCACCTTGAGAACTGCTGTCGCCTTTAACACGGTTGCCGCCCTGAGAGCCACTGCCACCAGAACCACTGCCACCAGAACCACTGCCACCAGAACCACTGCCACCAGAACCACTGCCACCAGAACCATTGCCACCAGAGCCGTTACCGCCAGAGCCATTGCCACCAGAACCACTGCCACCAGAACCGTTGCCACCAGAGCCATTGTCACCAGAACCACTGCCACCAGAACCGTTGCCACCGGAGCCATTGCCACCAGAACCACTGCTACCAGAACCGTTACCGCCAGAACCACTGCCACCAGAGCCGTTGCCACCAGAACCGTTGCCACCAGAACCGTTGCCACCAGAGCCATTGTCACCAGAACCATTGCCACCAGAACCGTTGCCGTCAGAACCATTGCCGCCAGAACCACTGCCGCCAGAACCATTGCCGCCAGAACCACTGCCGCCAGAACCACTGCCGCCAGAACCGTTGCCGTCAGAACCATTGCCGTCAGAACCACTGCCACCAGAACCACTATCGTCCTGAGAACCATTGTTTCCTGGAGGTTTATTATTATCTTTTGAATTACCTTCTGCTAAAGTATCGTTATTTTGTACAATAGCGTTTGTTATTGGATGGAAGTTTTCAGTTGCAGCATTACCAATATTTAAGCCGCTAAAAAAGGATAAAGAAAGTGTTGATGCTAGAATGAAGATTTTTGTCATTGTTTTCCTCCTGAAGAAAAAATTATTGTTCCATCTAAAATACACCCCTTTGTAATATTTCATAGGAAAAAGAGTTTTATGCAAAAAAAACCATATATAGAAAAAGGTGGTGTATTTCTAAAGGGAGAAAAGAGTTAATGTAAATTCCTTGCAAATAGTAGAGTGATGGAGAATTTACACTCATAACAGTAGAGGAAGTGGCAACGGATGAAAGAATATATTGCATTTGATATTGGTGGTACGCAAATTAAATATGGAATTGTTTCAGAAATAGGGGTAGTACTAATACATAAAAAGGTCCCAACAGAAATTCACTTGGGCGGGGAACAAATTGTTCAAAAACTTATATGTTTATCAAAAAAGTTAATGACTGAACATACTATTTCCGGAATTGGTATTAGTACAGCGGGAATTGTTGATATTGATAAAGGAGTTATAACGGGAGGTGTGGATCATATTCCACGTTATGCTAATATTTCTATTGTTGAGAGATTACAAGAAGTATTAAAAGTTCCTGTATCTATTGAAAATGATGTTAATTGTGCAGCCTTAGGTGAGAAATGGAAAGGTACAGGGAGGGGAGAAAGCGATTTTATTATGCTTACGCTTGGAACGGGCATTGGTGGAGCAATTGTTATAAATGGAGAGTTATACCGTGGACATTCGTTTGGCGCTGGGGAATGGGGGAACATGTTAATAGAAGGGAAAACTTTTGAGGAGGTTGCCTCAATTTCAGGATTAATTCATCTCGTACGAAGATATAAAGGTAAAAAGGAGTGGGATGGTAAAACAATTTTCGAATTATATGATAAGGGTGATAGCGGTGTTACTCAAGCCGTGAAGATTTTCTTTAAACATTTGGCGATTGGTATTAGCAATCTTGCTTATATTTTTAATCCGAAAATGATTATTATTGGTGGGGGAATTACTGAAAGAGGAGATGATTTCTTAAATGAAGTGAAGGAAGAGATAGGAACATACTTAAATCAAGAGATTTATAGTAATTGTGAGATTAAACTTGCGCAAAGCGGTAATTGTGCAGGAATGATTGGCTCTATTTACCACTTATTACATCAGTATAAATAAATATAGTATCTGTTTTCATATAATTGAGAATTTATCCTTTTTCTCATTAGATAAATAATGCTACAATATAAGAGAAGAATACAATGTTTTCCGAGTTGGAAAATGCTTTGTAGAAAGGAAGAAACTTCATGCCTATTATTTTAGAAAAAGGACAAAAGATTGATTTAACGAAAGGACAACCGAGAGTAGCGAAACTACAGGTTGGCTTAGGCTGGGATCCAATTGGGCAATCAGGTGGGTTTCTGTCTTCTTTATTTGGAAGTAAACCAAGTGTAGATTGTGATGCATCTGTCGTTATGTTAGAAGGGGATCGTTTTTTAAACAAAAATGATCTAGTTTACTTCGGCAACAAACTTTCTACTTGTGGTAGTATTATTCATTCAGGAGATAATTTAACAGGTGAAGGCGCTGGTGACGACGAAACAATTTTCGTAGAATTACATAAAGTTCCGAGCCGTATTAATCGTTTAGTATTCGTTGTAAATATTTATGACTGTGTAAATCGTCGTCAAGACTTTGGGATGATTCGCAATGCATATATTCGTATTCAAAACCCACAAACAGGTGAAGAATTAGCGCGTTATAACTTGTCAGATAATTATGCTGGCAAAATGACTTTAATTGCAGGTGAAATGTACCGAGACGGAAACGAATGGAAGTTTTCAGCAGTGGGAGAAGGAACACAAGATAAAAACTTAAGTGAGATTGTATCACGTTACCAATAAAATAAACCAAGGAGGAATAGTATAATATGGCATCTATTTCATTGAAAAAAGGACAAAAGGTAGACTTAACAAAAACAAATCCAGGTCTTTCGAAAGTTCTTGTAGGACTTGGTTGGGATACGAATCGTTATGACGGACAAAATGATTTCGATTTAGATGTTAGTATCTTCTTAGTAGGTGCTAACGGTAAAGTTTCAGGTGCAGAGGATTTCGTCTTCTATAATAATCCAAAAGGTGCGAATGGTGCTGTAGAGCATTTAGGAGATAACCGTACAGGTGAAGGTGAAGGCGACGATGAAACAATTAAAATAGACTTAAAAAATGTTCCTGCTAACATTGAGCGTATTTGTTTCACAATTACAATTTATGATGGAGAAGGCCGCAGCCAAAACTTCGGACAAGTTTCTAATTCTTTCGTACGTATTATGGATGAAGAAAAGAATGCAGAATTAATTCGTTACGATTTAGGAGAAGATTTCTCTATTGAAACAGCTGTAGTAGTGAGCGAATTATACCGTCACGCAGGTGAATGGAAATTCAATGCAATCGGAAGTGGATTCCAAGGTGGATTAGGTTCTCTATGTAATAACTTTGGTTTAGATGTAGAGTAATAGATTTATATATCCATCAGTGAAACGCGTAATTACTGATGGATATATTTTTAAAAATTAAAATATAGAGGTGAATATATATGGTTATTCAATTGCAAAAAGGACAGAAAATTGATTTAGCTAAAACAAGCCCAGGTTTATCAAGAGCAGTAATTGGTCTTGGATGGGATATTAAATCTTATGATGGTGGATCTGATTTCGATTTAGATGCATCTGCCTTTTTATTAGATGCGAACGGGAAATGTACGAAGGAAACTGATTTTATTTTCTATAATAATTTACAGTCTCCTTGTGAATCAGTTTTACATACAGGAGATAACCGTACAGGTGCAGGTGACGGTGATGATGAGCAACTTGTTGTCGATTTGAAAAAGGTTCCAGCAGATGTTCATAAAATTGCTATTACAGTTACAATTTATGATGGTGAAGGCCGTAATCAAAACTTTGGACAGGTTGCAAATGCATTCGTTCGTTTAGCAAATGAAGAAACAAACGAAGAAGTTCTTCGTTTTGATTTAGGGGAAGATTTCTCCATTGAAACAGCAGTTGTCTTTTGTGAATTATATCGTCATAATGGACAGTGGAAGTTTAGTGCAGTAGGAAGCGGATTCCAAGGTGGATTAGGTGCGCTTGTAAAAGCGTATGGCTTGGATGCATAAGAAGGGAAACGACATTCGTTTCCTTTTTTTGACCTTTCTATAAATCTAGCAAAGAATAGGGGATAAAGGTAAGATGAGTATTTTGCAAGGAATCCTTGATACGTATGCTCAGTTTTTCGACTTGGACATGTGGATTAAAGTGTTACAAGATCCAGTATCTTGGGGGTTAATAGGTACACTTGTTGTACTTGAAGGGTTATTATCTGCTGACAATGCACTTGTGCTAGCGGTAATGGTAAAACATCTTCCAGAAGAAAAACGAAAAAAAGCATTATTCTATGGACTGATTGGAGCTTATGTATTCCGTTTTATTGCGATTGGAATTGGAATGTTCTTAATTAAATTAGCATGGGTAAAAGTGTTAGGTGCACTTTACTTAGCTTGGCTTTCAGTTAAATACTTCATTGATAAAAGAAAAGGTAATGCAGAAGAAGAGGAAGCTCATGGTATGAACCAAAACAGTATTCTCTTCAGAATGTTTGGTGTCTTCTGGGGAACAGTTGCGATGGTTGAATTAATGGATATCGCGTTCTCTGTAGATAGCGTACTTGCTGCATTTGGTGTATCAAATCAAGTTTGGATTCTATTATTAGGTGGAATGCTTGGTATTTTAATGATGCGCGGTATCGCTGGCGTATTCTTAAAATTGTTAGAGCGTATTCCAGAACTTGAAACGACAGCATATATTTTAATCTTAATTATTGCAGCAAAAATGTTACTGTCTGTTATTCATATTGAAGTAAGCCATACGCTATTCTTTATTATTTTAGTTGTAGCATTTGGAGCAACGTTTATACTTCACTACATGAAGAATTCTGGACAAGCTAAAGAAGAAGTTGCAGCTACTAAAAATAATCATAAATAATTGAAATGGGTTTGCTCGTTATGCGAGCGCCCATTTTTTATAACTAAAAATAGTTTATAATAGAAGAGAGACTTTATAAAAAAAGTAAATGTTTTTGGAGGTGAACTGTTGTGTTTTCACGTTTTACACTTCAACCATGTGCATTAAAAGACGAATCAGATTTAAAGCAATTTGAAGCGCTTTTAGAAAAACGCCCACAATATGAACTGACAGAGAATGAGATGAAGTTTAGTTATATAGCAACTCGTATTCTTGGTGTTCCTAATGATGTAGATGAATATTTCAATGAGCTATTTGATTATAGCGAAGTGAAAGGGATCGTGGTTTTGCATGAACAAAATTTAAATAAGGTGATTGATCCCGAAAAACTGCGCCATATTCAAGAGGTTTTTACATTACATCAAGAAGCACCGAATGGCCTTACAGTAAATAGGCTTGTCGCCCATCTGTCTGGAAAACAACTATTACCGCAAGTAGACAATCCTGATTTACAGCATTATATACATACGACGTTTATTTCTGTATTGAAATTGTATGAGAAACAACATAATCAATCTTTAAAAACAGAAGGATTCCGGCGTTTCTTAATCGATATGATTAAATTAAGTGAAAATTACGTAGCGAAGTGGTTCTCTACGATTAATTATAAGAAACAAATGCCACGTATCGTTTGGTACGGTGATGCGACGGAGAGTCGTATATATTTCTTATACTTTCTTATTATGCTCGGCTGTGATGTGCTTTATTATCACCCAGAAGGAAAAGATGGATTTGAGAGTGTAGATGAGGAAGGAAAGACATTTGTCGTATCTCATTCAGGCCGTATTTCATTGGAACCATTTCCTGATCGGCGTCGTGAACGCGTCGCAACGGTAGCTTATCAAGCTTCAAAAGAAATCGAGCAAGTACTTCACCACGATAATTCATTATTATACAAACCGTGGCAATTCCGTTCGTATACACCTGTAGCCCGTACGCTCAAAACAACGTACGATGAACTCTTTTTAATTACGAAAGAAAAGGCATTTGTACGCCCAACATTCTTTGTTGAAAATAAGCATATTTATATTCCTTCTTTATTTGCAAAAATATCAGGTGTTTCAAAGAATGATAAAGAATATTTTCAGCGACTAAAGGCTGTTACATCATTTGATAACAGTTTATTAATTAATACATTCCCGTTTACGAAAGAACAAAAAGCGAATTTCCAATATCATTATCGAGATGCATTGGACCGCGGGGGGAAGTTACATCCGGATTTAATTATGAACAGCCATTGGTGGCCGCATAAGCGTTTACCAGAAGGATTACAACATGGTATTGCAGAAGCAATGATCCATACGTGTGAAAGTGAAATGTGTAAACCAATTGCGAAAGAGACGAAACAAGATGTAGCGCTGTATGTTTTCGCACAACTCTCTCAAATACCACCGAACATTTTAGAGCAGCTTGAGAAATTTGATTATTCGCAAGAAGTACCGAAAATTGTTATATTTAATAATGAGAAGAGCGGAGAATTAAGTCGTTCTGATGCTGTGTTATTACTATTTTTAAATCAAATTGGAGTAGATGTATTCCACTTTAATCCAACGGGGAGAAACGATATTGAACCGTATATTGAATCAGGAGCATTTGATTCACATTGGCTTGAAGAAGTTAATTTCGATCTTGAATTTCATGGTTCATCAGCCTATAAAAATTTATCACAAACAATAAAAGGACTATTTCGTCCATTTTTATAAGGAAAGGGAGAATACCATATGAATAACCCAGTCGTACTAGATTCGAAAACAGAATTGAATGAGCAAACCGCACAAGATGTTCGCTTGCAACTTAGACAAGATGCAGAAGTGCAACGTATTTATAACGCAGTAGACATTAAAGATCAATTAGAATTAATTGAACTCGGAAAAGAACCTTCTATGGAAATTTCACGTTTCGCTGATCAAATTTTACATACAATGTCTTTATCGAAAGTAGAAGACTCTGGTGAATTATTAAAGCAGCTTGGTAAAATTATGGACAGATTTGATAGTAAAGACTTTGCGGAAGAGAAAAGTGGTTTCTTCTCACGTATGTTCAAAAAAGCAGATAAAATGATTGAACAAATCTTTAGTAAGTATCAGACGATGGGTCGCGAAATGGATAAAGTATACGTAGAAATTACGAAGTATCAAGATGAAATGAAAAAATCAATTGGTACGTTAGATGGTTTATATGAGCAAAACTTAAAGTATTATTTAGACTTAGAAAAATACGTAGTAGCAGGGGAAATGTTATTAGAGCGTTTAAATACAGAGTTAGTTCCGATGTACGAAGAGCGCATACGTAATAATGATCAGTTAGCGGGTATTGAATTAGAATCGCTTAAAAACTCTGTTGAAATTTTAGAACAGCGTATTGATGATTTAGAAAAAGCACGTATGGTTGCTCTATTAACAGCACCACAAATTCGTATGATTCAACGCGGTAACAATAAATTAATCGGTAAAATCAATACGGCATTTATTACAACGATTCCTATCTTTAAAAATGGTATCATTCAAGCGGTAAATGCGAAACGTCAAAAGCTTGTTGCGGACTCTATGGCTGAACTTGATCGCCGTACAAATGAATTACTTAAGAAAAATGCACAAAATATCGCAACTCAAAGTGTGGAAGTAGCGAGATTATCAGGTTCTTCTAGTATTAAGATGGAAACACTTGAGGAAACTTGGAACATTATTTCAAGAGGTATGCAAGAAACACAACAAATTGAAGAGCAAAATAAACGTGAGCGTGAAGAAAGTCGCAAGCGTATGGCTACATTAACAGAGAATATCAAAAAAGAATTACAAGGATAAAGAAAAGGCAATGAGGAACAGTCCTCATTGCCTTTTAGTTTCTCTTAACTAATTTAATGATTTCATTCACAACAAGCGGAATGATACTTAACAAGAGAACAAATCCCCAATCTCGCATTGTTAATGCATGCACACCGAATATATTGGCAAGAGGTGGGATGGAGATAATACACACTTGCATAAGAACACCGATTAGAAGTGAGAAGACTAAATATTTATTTGTAAATATCCCAATTGCAAAAATTGATTTTGTTCTTGAACGTAAGTTAAATGAATGAACGAGTTGAGAGAAACTAAGAACGACAAATGCCATCGTTTGAGCGTGTAATAGCGCGTCTTCATCAATTTGCCCTGGGAAGAGAGGAAATAAATTTGTATCTCCTGTATAGAGCTTTGCCCCAACGATAAAGGCTGTTAAAGTAAGAAGTCCAATTACAACCCCATTGAAAATAAGAAAAGGAACGCTGCCGCTAAATAAGCTTTCTTTCGCATGTCGTGGTTTTTCCTTCATCACATCTGGATCTTCAGGATCAACACCGAGTGATAATGCAGGCAGTGTATCTGTAATTAAATTTACCCACAAAATGTGAATAGGGCGTAGTGGTGTTGCCCAGCCGAGTAAAATAGCTAAAAAGAGAGCTATAATTTCGCCGAAGTTACAAGAGAGTAGGAAGAGAATAGACTTTTTAATATTACGATAAATATTTCTTCCTTCTTCAACAGCTTTCACAATAGATGAGAAGTTATCATCTGTTAAAACTACATCTGCTGCACCTTTTGCGACATCTGTTCCTGTAATTCCCATTGCTACTCCAACATCTGCTTGTTTTAAAGATGGAGCATCATTTACACCGTCACCAGTCATGGAAACGATATTTCCTTTAGCACGTAATGCTTTTATAATCTTCACTTTATGTTCTGGAGAGACCCTAGCGAATACATTTAAGTGATTAATTTTACTTGCTAGTTCTGTATCTGGAATGTTATCTAATTCAGTTCCAATCATGATTTCAGATATTTCTTCAGCAATGCCAAGTTCTTTGGCAATTGCAAAGGCGGTATCCTTATGATCACCCGTAATCATAACTGTGCGAATACCAGCCTTTTTACATTCTGTAATTGAATCTTTTACTTCTGTACGTGGTGGATCAATCATACCAACAAGACCGATAAAGATGAGATTTTCTTCGAGATGATTTATATCCATATCGTTTAAGTCGTATCGTTTATATGCGAATGAAAGTACTCTTAATGCTTCTTGCGACATTGACCCGGCAGCTTCTAATATTTGATTTTTATCAGAATCTTTTAGGACCTCAAGTTTATTATTTATAAAGATATGGGTACAGTGAGGTAAAAGTTTATCAATAGCACCTTTCGTCATGCTATAGTAGCCTTCATCGTACGTATGTACAGTTGACATCATTTTACGATCAGAATCGAAAGGCAATTCGTTAACACGTTCATGTTTATTTTCTAAATGATCTTTTTGAATGTTAAAAGAGCTTCCGGCAACAAGAAGGGCAATTTCTGTAGGATCCCCTGTTTGTGAGTCGGCACCGTAAGAGGCATCGTTACATAAAACCATATTTTCTAATAATAGACGGTGTGCATCATTATTTACATTCAAATTTTCTAGCTGGTCGTATGTGCGATCACTATAAAAGTGAGTAACGGTCATTTTATTTTGAGTTAATGTACCTGTTTTATCTGAACAAATAATTGTGACAGAACCGAGAGCTTCAACAGCTGGTAGTTTACGAATGATAACGTTTTGTTTAATCATACGCTGAACACCAATTGCAAGAACGATGGAAACGATAGCTGGTAAGCCTTCTGGAATGGCTGCAACAGCTAAACTAATTGCGGTCATAAACATTTCTAACGTATCCCGGCCCTGTAAAAAACCGATGAGAAACATAGTAGTGCAAATAGCTACAGCGACAAATCCTAAATATTTTCCTACTTGTGCTAAGCTTTTTTGAAGTGGTGTCATATCATCGTCTGCTTCATGTAAAAGGGTAGCGATCTTGCCAATTTGTGAATGCATCCCAGTTTCAACAGCAACACCGATGCCACGTCCGTATGTTACTAACGTCGACATAAAGGCCATGTTTTTTTGATCACCTAATGGTACTTGCTCATCATTTTGCATGGAAGGGTGGTAGACTGCATCTTTATCTACAGGGACAGATTCACCAGTTAGAGCAGATTCTTCAATTTTTAAATTCGCAGTTTCGATAAGTCGTAAATCGCAGGGGATATACCGCCCGGCATCAAGCATGACGATATCACCTGGAACGACGTGCTCAGATGGAATCTCTTTTAGTTCACCATCTCGCTTTACGATAGCTTTAGGTGTTGCCATCTTTTTCAATGCTTCTAAAGCCTGTTCCGCTTTCGATTCTTGGATTACACCGATAACAGCATTTAAAACTACAACGAGCGCGATAATACTTGCATCAGCCCATTCACCTACAAAGGCGGAAATAAGGGACGCGATAATAAGGACATATACGAGGACGTCATTAATTTGGGCGAAAACGCGCTGCCATAAAGTACGTTTTTGTTTGGTAGCTAATTCATTAGAACCATATTGCTTTAAACGTTCATTTACGATTTTATCTGTTAAACCGTGTTGTTCATTTGTTTCTAGGTCGATTAATGTTTGATTTTTCGTCTTACTGTACCAATTGCTCATAAGTAAGCACCTCCAGTAAAAACAGTTAGCAATGGTAGTGTGGCAATTTTTTGAGAGTAGTATGTATGGAGAAAAAATCTAAGGTGAGGTTCTACTTTCATTGTACAGTAATTTAGAATGTGAGGAGGAAAAGAGAAGAGTTGTCATGAATTTGTTGAAATTAAAAGAGCCTCGAATACTTGAGGCTCTTTGTCATTTTTTAATTAATGTACCTAATTCCTCAGTAATAGCTTGCATTTCACTAATACTGAATGTTTCACGTTTCATAACGTGCTCATAAATGTCACGTAAGTCCTCGTACATTTCTTCGTTAAAACTAGCAGCTCTCATTGCTCCAGCATTAACCATGCGTAATTTTTCTTTAATAGCTTCTACCATATATTCAACGTTTGCTTCTGATTTTACGGATAAATCCACCGAAGTGTCCCCCTTTAAAATAACATAAGGTTATCTTAACATTTTTTTATCATTTTCGTTAATGAAACTTTTCAATCCTATTAAATTAGTAGGGATTTCCTTTATAATTAATAATTGGTTGTTTATACTATATAAGTATATAGTAAGAAATGCACCAAGAAGGGAAGAAACAAAAATATGGTCCGAGTATTGTTTGTTTGTCTTGGGAACATTTGTCGTTCTCCAATGGCAGAAGCAATTTTTCGGGATCTTGTCGTAAAAGAGGGACTCGAAGAGAAAATTGTCATTGATTCTGCAGGAACTGGAGATTGGCATATTGGTCATCCGCCACATAAAGGAACAAAAAAAATTTTAAAAGAAAATGAAGTCTCTTTTGAAGGAATTAAAGCACGGCAAGTAGAAAAAGAAGACTTAACAAAGTTTGATTATATTATTGCCATGGACAACAAGAATATAGCGGATTTAAAAAGTTTTGGTAAAACTGAAGGCTATATTGGTAGACTGTCCGATTTTGTTCCAGACGGTGGCTGGACAGACGTTCCTGACCCTTACTTTACAGGGAACTTCCAAGAAGTGTATGACCTTGTAACAGAAGGGTGTGCAAAGCTAGTAGCTTTCATTCGAAATGAACAAGGAATATGAGGAAGCTTAGAAAGTAATACTTTCTAATATAAGAAATGAAAGGGTGAAGGAATATGGCAAAGAAAAATAATATTGCTCGAAACATTGCGATTGGTGTAGCTGCAGGTGTAGCTGTATCTATGTTAAAGAAAGAAAACCGTGAAAAAGTAAAAAACACGGCAGAAAAAGCAAAAACAAAGATGATTGAAATTGGTGAAAATTCGAAGATAAAAGAAAAAGTGCAAACTGTTACAGATAAAGGACGCGAACTTGCTGATTTCAATGTAGTAAAAGCGAAAGTAGCAGAAATCAAAAAATTGACGCCGTCTGTTGTAGAAACGTTAAAAGAGACGAAAGAAATTTTTAGTAAGAGAAAAGTTGTGCCAGTAGAAAAGCCGGAAACGATTGAAATTCAAGCTGTATCTCCAAAGGTAGATGAGCTTAAAGCAGAAGAAGAGCCAGTAGTAGTTGAAGATGGTGGTATGAAAGAAGCGCGTGAATTATTTATGAAGGACTCAAATGCAGAGGAAAAAAAAACTGAAGCATACATTGAGCTAAAGCAAAATAAAGAAGAGAAGAAAAGCGTCTAAAAAATATGAGGAAATTTCTAGAAAAAGCAAAAAGAAATCGCACCTTTTCGTTTGGGAAAGATTTATATGACCGGACGATGCGCGATGATGTAGCGGGCTTAGCAGCACAGCTCGCTTATTTCTTCTTGCTTGCGATTTTCCCTGGGCTTGTTTTCTTAATTACGCTTCTTGGCTTTATTGACCTTCAAACAGAAAGTGTGCTCAATTTATTAGAACCGTACGTACCAGAAGATGCGATGAACTTAATTGAAGTAAACGTAGATAAAGTTGTAAACGAACAAAATGGTGGTTTATTATCATTCGGTTTACTATCGATGTTATGGTTTGCTTCAAACGGGGTGAATGCGGTTATGAACGCTTTTAACCGCGCTTATGATGTAACAGAAACCCGTTCCTTTATTAAAACAAGAGCTTTATCTATCGTGTTCACGTTAGCGATAATTTTTATGATTGTGTTTGCACTAATTGTCCCAGTATTTGGACAAGTGATTGGGGCAGCCGTGTTTAAAGCAATTGGTTTATCGGATAGTTTTTCTTATGTTTGGAGTATTACGCGTTTAGTAGCAAGTTTCTTTGTCTTAATCGCTTTGTTTAGCTTTTTATATACATTTGCGCCTGATCGGAAATTAAAGCGAAGAGAAGTCATATCGGGAGCAATATTTGCTACTGTAGGATGGATTGTGGTATCGTACTCATTTGCCTATTATGTAGATAAATTTGCAAATTACGCTAATACATATGGTGGTCTCGGTGGTATCATTATTTTAATGTTATGGTTTTACTTAACTGCGTGGGTAATTTTACTTGGCGGTGAAATTAATGGTTTACTCCATCATTATAGAACGGGTGACAATAATTCCCGTAATGAAAAATGAGCTCTTGTTCCATAATAAAAGGGAACAGGGGGGATATTTCATGAGTAATAATAAAAAGAACCACAATAATAAAAGTAATAATAAACAAAAGAGCAGTTCGCATCCAAAGCATAAAACGAGCAGTAGTGCGAACGGTCACAATAGCTACCATTAAAAAAAACGGGTCCTTTATCAGGGACCCGTTACTTATTTCCTTTTAATAATCGTAAGCCATTCAAGATTACAAGAATGGTACTTCCTTCATGTCCAATAACACCGAATGGAAGAGCTAAAAACTGCAAGAAATTAGAACAAATCAGCATTGCAATGACGGCTAAAGAGAAGATAACGTTTTGCTTCACAATACGGTTCATTCGTTTTGATAAACGGATTGCTTGAGAGAGACGAGATAATTCGTTTTTCATAAGAACAACGTCTGCAGTCTCTAATGCTACGTCTGTTCCTTCACCCATTGCAACACCAATACTAGAAGTAGCGAGTGCAGGTGCATCGTTTATACCATCTCCAACCATGGCGACTATGCCGTACTTTTCTTTTAACTGCTTTATCGTTTCAACTTTTGTTTCCGGTAAACATGATGCGTAATATTCTTTTATATTACTTTCATTGGCAATTGCTTTTGCTGTTTCTTCATTATCACCAGTAATCATGATTGCTTCGACACCAATGCTTTGCAAATCACGAATAGCCGCTATCGTTTCTTGGCGAAGGGTATCTTTTAAAGCGATTAGTCCAAGAATACCATCCTCATCACTAATATAAACGACAGTTTTCCCCTCTTTTTCAAGTGAAGCAGAAATGCCATTATGAAATGTCTTTGTTTCTTCTCCAATAAAATCAGCTTTACCAATTTTATAAGATTTGTTTTCTAATATTCCTTTTAATCCAAAACCAGTTACATCTTCAACGTTTTCTGGTTTTTTTATCGTAATGTCGTAAGCATGTTTTGCATATTTAACAATCGCTTCTGCTAAAGGATGTGTAGAGTGACTTTCAATCGCTGCTGTAATAGAAAGTACTTCACTTTCTGCTATGCCTTCTCGAACATATACATCTGTTACAGTAGGTTTTCCTTGTGTTAATGTTCCTGTTTTATCAAAGGCAATCGCCTTTACTGAAGCTAGACGTTCTAAATGAATACCACCTTTAAAGAGAATACCGTTTCTCGCTCCGTTTGAAATTGCTGATAAAGTTGCCGGTGTAATGGCTGCAACTAGCGCACAAGGAGAAGCGACTACAAGTAAAATCATCGCGCGATAAAACGTTTCATTCCAACTCCAATCAAGTAAGAAATGAGGAACAAACATCATAAGCGCAACAACAAGTAGTACACCTTTTACGTATGTTCCTTCAAATTTTTCGATGAATAGTTGTGATGGGGATTTTTCGCTTTGTGCACTTTGAACGAGACGAATAATCTTTTGGAATAATGTTTGATCGCTCGGCTTCGTAATTTTAACTTCAATAGCACCACGTAAATTTACAGTGCCGGCAAATACTTCATCGCCGAATTTTTTTTCATTCGGAATGGGTTCTCCTGTAATAGCAGCTTCATCAATATTTGTTTCACCAGTATGAATTGTGCCATCAGCAGGAACACGCTCACCTGGCTTAATTAAAATAATATCGTTAATTTGTAATTGTTCAACTGGAACACGTTCCGGAGTTCCGTTTGAAATACGTAATGCTTCTTCAGGTTGTAGATTAAGAAGCGCTGAAATTTCTTTTTGGCTTTTACTTAATGTATAAGATTCCATTGCTCCGCTTAATGCAAAGATGAAGATTAAAATAGCACCCTCTGCCCAGTAACCAATAACTGCGGCACCGATAGCTGCAAAAATCATGAGCATTTCAACATTTAGCTCTTTCTCTTCAATTGTGTCTTCAATACCTTCTTTCGCTTTTGCAAATCCTCCAATTACATAAGCAAGGATATATAAAGTAATACCTGCACTTATTACATCATTTTTTGTGAATAACCAACCAGCTAAAATAAAAATACCAGATGCGATTGCAAATATAAGTTCATAATGTTTCTTTAATGTATCCCATAAAGAGGGATTAGAAATATCTTTTTGTGCTTGTAATGTTTTTACTTCTGCGTTCATTAATACTCGCTCCTTCCGAATTCTTATTGAGAAAAAGAATCAAAATCGAAACCCCTATAAAACGACGAAAGCTGCCATCCATAATGGATAGCAGCATTTCTGTTGAATCTGATTTTAATAGTTATTATGTTGTAATTATTCTATAGTATAGCATATGTTTTTCTTAGATGATATGTTTTTGTTTTAGTATAAGGTGAAACTTTAATTAGTGGTGGTTTTGTTCATCCCACGCTGATTATTAGCCCTCGTCAATCGGGATTTTACGGGCAACAGGGCTCCCACCTAATTTCTTTGCCCCAGCCGAATTTGGAGGTGGGAGTTTTACTGCCCGGCGAATAGCGGGATAAACTGAAAACTTGTGTTTTCGCATTTCCTTTGGTATATATGAATATTGTTCATAAAAAGGTCGGAAAGGAAGACATCAAGTTGAAGACAGAGAAATTTTTTACCCATCCGATTGGCGTGTTTATTGCTGCAATAGTAGCAACATTTTTATGGGGAAGCGCATTTCCCTTTATTAAATTAAGCTATGCTGAACTTGGAATTCAGCCGCAAGAAGTCGGGGAACAAATATTATTTGCTGGCTATCGCTTTTTCTTATCTGGTGTAATGCTCTTATTATTTTTTAAAGCGTTAGGAAAAGATATGAAGTTCAAAAAAGGAACAGGAAAGCAGTTAGTTCAAATTGGCTTGTTTCAAACTTTTCTTCAATATATATGTTTTTATATTGGAATGAGTTACAGCTCAGGAATTGAAGGAGCGATTATTTCAGGAACATCATCATTCTTTCAAATTTTACTCGCACACTTTTTATATAAAGATGATGCTCTAAATAGGCGAAAAGTAATTGGAGTAGCTATCGGTTTTTGCGGTGTGATTTTAGTGAATGTACCGAGTGATGGAAGTTTATCATTTCATTTTGGAATAGGTAGCTTATTACTTCTTGGGGCAGCCATGATGTATTCGTATGGAAACATATTAGCGAAAGAAGGTAGTAAGACATTAGATATTGGGTATATGACAGCATATCAGATGATTTTCGGATCAATTGGGTTACTATGTATAGGTGCATTTCAAGTTGGAATGATGCCATTCACATTTAATCTACATGCAATACTTATGCTCATATATTTATCGTTCTTATCAGCGGCCGGATTCTGTATATGGAATACAATTATGAAGTATAACAAAGTAGGGAAAGTCTCGATGTATATGTTCTTTATACCAGTGTTTGGTGTGCTACTATCAAGTCTAATTTTAGGGGAAGCAATCCATTCCTTTGTACTATTTGGTTTAGCATGTGTCGCAGCGGGAATTATTGTAGTAAATCGTAACCCGGTTAAAAAGAAAGTTGAGCAAGAAAAACAAGTAGCATAGAGAACAGAAAAACGATTAAAATGGAAGAACAGTATTGTTCTTCTTTTTTTACATAGAAAAAGGAGAACGTGATATATGTAACGAAAAAAGATAGAATAAAGCATTTATTGAGGAGAACATATTATGAATGTACTTTACATTGTGTTAGTCGGGCAAATTATTCTTTTTTTAATGGGAGCAATTTATGCAATAGGACAGACGAAGAGAACGAGAAATAATATGCCGTTACCTTTAGCAGTTCGTCTTATTCTTAGTTTTTCTTTAACAGGAAGTGCAATTTGGATATGGTTACAAGATCCATCGGCTGAGTACAGTACGTGGGTTGCACTCGGTATGACTTTATCAACTGTAGGGGATTTATTTATGGCAGGATTAATTCCAATTGGTCATCGATTAATTGGAGGAATGGTTACTTTCGCTCTTGCACATTGTTTCTATGTGAAAGCATTTTTACAAACAGGTATTTCATGGAATGGTTTTTGGATCGGTTTATTCGTATACGGACTCTTTCTAATTATAGGGTGGTTTTTCTTTATTCGAAATGAAAAACAAGACAAACTTTTTACAATAGGCGCTCTAATTTACGGTTTGTGGGTTGGAGGAATGGCATGTTTTGCATTCGCCTTATATTACGAGAATATAGGAATATGGTGGATACCAGCACTTGGTGGTTTACTGTTTGTGATTTCTGATTTTATTATCGGCGTGACAGATATCGGAGGGCGCAAACTGAAGTATGAACCGCTTTGGATTTGGTTTACATATGTCGCAGCGCAGATGTGTATTGTATATGTAGGATTATAAAAAGATACTCTCAAAAATAGTTGATAGACTATTTTGAGAGTATCTTTTTTATTGCTATGCTATTATATTTGTTTGTTTAATTTGTGCAGTATCTTATACTTTCTAAGCATAAATTTCATAGGAAAAGTCCTGTTTGATAGATGGAAAACATAGTATATAAAAATAGTGAATTTATAGGGATTATTATTTTTATATTTGTAATATTCTAATGTTATAATTCAGAATTTTGTGGAAATTAACCAGTCGGAGTACTTATAATAAAAATAAAAAGATGATGAGATGGTGGAATGATGCAAAAGAAAAAACGTTTGCGTGAATTCTTTGAAATAATTGCAATTGCATGTTTATTAGTGTTTTTGGCAAAAATCTTTTTGTTTTTCCCTACGACTGTAAAAGGAGCATCGATGAGGCCGACGTTACAAGATGGAGATAAAGTAATAATTAATAAACTTGCAAAGAGATTTGAAAGTTATGAGAGAGAGGATATTATTGTCGTGAAGACAGATAATTTCTATGTGAAGAGAGTTATTGGATTACCAGGAGATGTAATTGAGATGAAGAATGATCAATTATATGTTAATCATCAAGTGAAAAATGAAGAATATTTAAAGAATAATAAAAAACAGGCAGAAAAATTACTTATCAATTTAACTGAAGATTTTGGACCGATTACAATTCCTAAAAATAAAATTTTTGTGATGGGAGATAATCGTTTAGTTAGTAGGGATAGTAGGAACGGCTTAGGGCTCATTGATAGAACAGAAGTATTAGGAAAGTTCATGGCGATATATTATCCATTTGAACATGTGAAAATTGTAGATTAAAAATAAGAAAAACCAAGCGAATTAGTTGCTTGGTTTTTCTTATTTAAACAGTCGGTGTTTTATTTATTGTTGCTTGTGAAGCAATATGTTCATTATTTTGGTCGATATTTAACATGAATTTTCGTTGTAACAATTGCAATTTAAAGAGTGTTAAAGGATCATGATAAGTTTCTGGGTTTGTTCTTAGCTTTGTTAATGTTTGCTCATCTTCTTGTATTTCAAGTTGGGCCGCTTCTACGGTTTGTTTCAATATGCTAAGAGGGTCTTTAAAGAACATCATGATATCCCGTTCTAGCGCACCTTCAAATACTTCAAATTGAAGGAAGAATTGTTTTGAAATCATCTGAGCAACTTCTGTATAATCTTCTGTTTCAATATATTGTTTATATTTATTTGATAGCATAGATTGATTTTTTTGCATATTACCGAATAATTTCCCTGCACTCTTTAAGAAAAATTGTGTCGGTGTAAAGCGTAATAAAATATTGATGTTAGCTACTGTAATTCTATTCGTCATTCTTGCAACATCTCTATCCCAGTCATCTAGTAATTTGAAATCACAAGGAAGTTTAATACGCTCTTCCTCATAGAGCTTATTAAAGGTATCGCTCATTTCATCTAAATAAGCCTGAGCTTGAATGAATTCATTATGAGCAGTTTCAATCCATTCTTGAATAGACCCAGTAAATTTAGGAAGAAGCACTTGCTGTACATGTTTTTGAATTCTTTCATTCATTGCTACATTTAGTTCTTCATGGACCAGTTTGAAATCACTATCTTCTTGAACGAGGTCAGAGCAACTCTGCAACAATTCAGGAATTTGAGAATGTATATCCTGCGTAATCTCTTCTTTCGTTAAGAGATAAGATTCTGTAATAGAACGAATTTTATCTTTTTGAATGGCAGTAAGATTATTAATAAAACCATCAAGTTTTACTAAAATATGTTTATTCCAGCGAACGGATTTCACTAACGTATTTTCTAATTCCACACGTTCATTTACAAGGTATGCAATTGTTTTTTGGATAAACCATAATAATTTTTCAATGCGTTCTTTTTCCACGCTACGCTTAGTAAGGTTAGAAAGAATAGAGTCTGTTACGTTACCTAGCTGTTCACTACTCTCTTGTGAAGGAGAGTAAGGGAAAAAGTGTGCTTCTGGGAAATGTACGAGTATTTTCTTTTTAATGCTGTTCGTGATATTTTCACTAGTATTCGTATCAATTGTTTGTAAGACGAATTTAATTTGTAAATTTGGTACTTGCTCACGAATATATAATAATGTATCGAGCTCTTCATCATGTAATGGTGAAGCTGAATTTAGGACATAGATGAGACTATCTGCTGCCTGTAAGTATTCAAAGTGAGAGCTGTTTTTGTCAAGTTGTCCATGCACAGTAGGTGTGACAAGGAATGAAAACTTATTTTTTCGTAAAAATCTACTTGGTAATTTAACTTCAATACATTTTCTTTCTAGTTTTGACTGAGAAGGTACGGCTAGTATGTTATGAAGTTCGTCAAAGTTTGGTATATTTCGTATATCTAGTTCTGTAAGCTCAGTTATTTCAGTTTGACTATCATCTTTAAATGTAATTGAAGTTGTTATAGCCTCATTTAATATATTTTCTCCTAGTATAGAGTTAATAAAGGCTGATTTATCATAATCGCTAGCTCCTGCTACTAGAAGTTGTGTAACAGTTAAATCGTATAACTCACGAACAAGTAGTGTGAATTGATGACCTAAATCTACATCATTCTTCTCAGCCCATACAGCAATCGTTTCAAATAATGCTGATACGTCTGCCATATCAACATTTGCATAAGCTGATGCATTTGAAAGTAAGGCACCTGCGCTTTTTACGAGTAATGATTCTAGAGTTGTCGGTGAAACTTCATTCCATGCTAATACTGCTGCGGAGACAAGTAAAGAATCTTCCGCTCTCATTAAACTAAACCAATTTGTTAATAAATCTGGTACAAGTCCTTGTAATTCGTGCATGAAATGTTGTCCAGTAATCAATTCGAAGTACGTCTCTTGATAGCGAGTAGAAATTTCATTCCAATCGTCATGAGCATCTACTTCAACATGTAAGAATAGGTGATTTATTGTTTGAATCCAAGGTAGATGGAATGATTCATTTTCATAGCTGTTCCAAAGTGAGATAACAAGCTCTTTAAATTGAACTTGATCAATTGTATATAAGGCTTTTAAAGATTCATAGAAATACTCAGGTTTAATTTTTTTAGTAAAGCCTCTGTTCACATAATTGATTAAAGTATCGAACCAGTGTAATGATTTTGTTCGAATTCCTTCTTGAACAGCGAGTTCAATAGCATTATTCCAATCTTCTTGTTTTTCATAGAACGATCGAGCGATTGCAGTAATATTTGGATAGTCTGGTTGAAATGCAACAGCCTCGCTAATCGTCTTAAATGCTAGTCCTAAACGATTTTGCTCTATATAAAGAGAAAGAAGTTGTAGGGAGACTTCCATTGTAAGAGTTGTATCTTCTGTTTGGATAGATGTATAAATTTCTTCTGCTTTTGGCAAGAAATCTAATTCGAAATAAGCATCTGCAATATTCTTCATAGCCCAGAGAGCAAGTTCATTATTTACTTTCTCCCATTTGAATATAGCAGCTTCAAAGTCGTTAGTTTGAAAATAAACTTCACCTTGTGCAAAGCGAACATTAGATATATTGGAGAATTCATTCTTTGATTCATTTATATATGCTTCACCGAGTACTTCCGCTACCGGAATGGAAGAGTCTTCTGTTAAAAATGTTTTATAGTAAATCTTTTGGATAAATTGTTTTTCAATGGTCATGTTCGTTCCCCCTGTATAATTTAGAAAAATGATGTTGTATGTAAAAGGGTGCATGTTACTCTAATAGGTAGAAGTTGCATTATATAGACCAAACTATGTTTTTGCTAGATATATCATTTTTCTTGAGAGTTAAACCGTTGCAAAAAGTAACTTCCCTTTATTGTAACAAAAAAATAAGCCTATGAATTTTTATTTTTTTATCTCGCTATTTATAGGAAGTAAGACTCCTACTCCAAAATTGAGCGAATGCAAGGAAGTTAAGTGGGAGCCCTGCTGCCCGTAAAATCCCGATTGGTTCAGGCTAATAATCAGTGGGAATGGATAAAAAACCACTGATTAAATCTCTATTTAAGGAATGGAATAGAAGTAGAGTTCATTATAAAAACAATGTATAGTGAATATGTATACCATGTTTGTCTTAAAGATAGAATGGGCACAATATGGGATAACGATCGTGTATAGGATGTGTCTTCCGAATGGAACAACATATTGGCGAGTTAATCGCACATTATGGATATTTTGGAATTATTATAGCTTTAGCTGGCGGGATTGTTGGATTACCTATACCGGATGAGTTTTTATTGACTTTTATTGGATATAACATTTCAAAAGGAGTTATGTCAGGAACAGCTGCTTTTTTAAGTGGAATGGCAGGTGCAATGCTGGGCATTACATTAAGTTACATATTAGGTTTAAAACTTGGGCTCCCTGTTTTAAAAAAATATGGTCCGAAAGTTAGAATTAAGGAACATCATATTGAAAAAACACATATTTTATTTGAAAAATACGGTCCATTTCTTTTAATGATTGGCTACTTTATACCGGGAGTACGTCATTTAACAGCATATTTTGCTGGAGTTTCAAATTTAACATTGTGGCGATTTTGTTTGTATGCTTACGGTGGTGCACTAATTTGGATAAGTGTTTTTATTGGCTTAGGTTGGAAACTGGGAGAGAAGTGGCGCTTTGTTGAATATAGTTTACATCATTATGGAATATGGATTTTATTAGTTTCGGCAATTGTAATATTGATTGTGTGGATTTACATAAGGAAAAGAAAAAACCGCTAATAATAGCGGTTTTTTTAGCTGAAAGCGATAAATAATACACCAGCTGTAATAAAGACTACACCAATACCGGTCATAAAGTTTAACTTTTCACCTAATATAATCATCGCGAGAATAATGGAAAATACTACACTTAATTTATCGATAGGTGCTACTTGTGAAACTTTTCCTGTTTTTAACGCAAGAAAATAAAATAGCCATGACGAAGCACCAGCGATTCCACTTAATGTGATAAATAGCAGTGCTTTTTTATTTAGGAGGACATCACCGATATTTTGAAATTTACCTTGTATAATAATAACTCCTACCATAAATAATGCCATAATAATAGAGCGAACCGTTGTTGCGACGTTGGCATCGATTCCATCTAAGCCAATCTTTCCGAAAATAGATACGAGGGCAGCGGCAATTGCTGATAATAGTGCGAATAATAGCCATGAACTCATAGTGAAACTCCTCCAATCTTACATTATTATACATGAAAATCATTCTCATGTATAAAAACGAAATAAACCCCCGCCCTATATTTTTAATAAGGTGGGGGTTTATTATACTACTCTGCTATTTCTTCATATAAAAAGTACGTTACATTATAAATATGCTCTACTTCATCATCCGTCATAAATAATAATTCGTCACGTTCAATCCCTTTTTTCTTTTCAATAAACTCAATCATGTTTTTTCGTTCTTCTCTTTTCATCAATTTTAATTTCTCCCCTCAATCTGTTTTAATACAGTTTATTTAAGTTACTGCTATTATATAACAGAATCTTTAGAAAGTTCCACCTATTTTATTGTTTTTTTCAGAAGAACTTTTCGACAAAACAAGCCCACCTAAGGGGGGCTTGTTTTTATTTTATAGTCGTAAAAACTCGGGCTCGGTCGTACCAGCACTATCGATGTAATAAATTGTATCGGGATTGATTTTTATTAGTACGTAATTAGGGTCTTCCGCACCGAGTAACCAGCGTTTTAAGCTATTAGTCCAAAATTTGTTTTTTAATGTTTGATCTTCTTCGATGGAAGCTATGCCTTCAACTTCAATGTAATCCTCATCTAATTTCTTTCCTTCACGTCCAAGTAGTACATGTACATTGGGGTTTTTTTCAATATCTGTTATCTTTTTTGAATTTCGATCTGTTGCAACATATAGTACAAAATCTTCGTGGAAAAACATCATAAAGGCGCTATGTGGCTTATCGTGACGTACAGTAGATAATACACCAGTGCGTTGACCTTGAATAATAGTTGCGATTTTTTCTTTTAAGTGCATATTTTTAGCCTCTTTTCATAATTCATAATTTTTTCTGTCTGGACAAGATAATTTAAATATCTTTCATACTGTTTTCTTCAATCCGATTTTTTAAACGTAATTGTGATGAAATCGGACAAGTTAGGAGATGAATAATAATAATATCGAGGAGAAATACATACGATGGAAGGATGAAAAGCATGTTTAATAAAATATTTCTCATAGTAGCGCTTATAGGTGTACCACTTTCTGTAATCGGAAAAACACTTCATTGGCCACAAACTATTATGTTTGCTGTATACTGCATTACTATTATTGCATTAGCTGGTTTTATGGGGAGGGCGACAGAAAGTTTAGCAATTGTTTCTGGGCCTCGGATAGGTGGTTTATTAAATGCAACTTTCGGTAATGCCGTGGAACTTATCATTTCAATTTTTGCACTCCAGGCAGGATTAACAGAAGTTGTTTTAGCTTCCTTAACTGGTTCTGTACTTGGAAACTTATTACTGGTAGGAGGGTTATCCTTCTTTATAGGTGGCCTTAAGTATAAAAGACAAAGTTTCAATGTTTATGATGCAAGACATAATTCAGCTTTATTAATATTTGCTGTTGTCGTAGCCTTTGTTATTCCAGAGATTTTTTCAATGAAGATGGATGCTGGAAAGACGTATCAATTAAGTATTGGTGTTTCTATTATCATGATCATTATGTACCTTGCTGCATTGCTATTTAAGTTAGTTACGCACCGCGGTGTATATCAACATAAGAGCGATGAAGAAGTACATGAGGAGGAGCCTGAGTGGTCGAAAGGTAAAGCGCTACTCGTTTTAGCGATAGCAACACTTGCAGTTGCTTATGTGTCAGAGGCACTCGTACATACTTTTGAAACGGTCGCAAAGTCGTTTGGCTGGTCAGAGTTATTTATAGGGGTTATTATCGTTGCAATTGTTGGTAATGCAGCAGAACATGCATCTGCGATTATTATGGCATATAAAAATAAAGTAAATATCGCAGTAGAAATTGCAGTAGGTTCTACATTACAAATCGCCATGTTTGTTGCTCCTGTTTTAGTACTTCTTTCGATGTTTTTTGCACAAAAGATGCCGTTAGTATTTACAATACCAGAGCTTGTTTCCATGATTACAGCTGTTTTCTTAACTATTGCTATTTCAAATGATGGGGATACAAACTGGTTTGAAGGAGGCACTTTATTAGCTGCGTATGTCATTATGGGAATTGGTTTTTATTTATTATGAAAAATAGGGATAACAATGCTTCAGAGGGAAAACACTAAATACAGTAATTTATATACCTTTACATAGGAAGGAGCCAGACAGGTGAAACGAGTATACAGCATATGTCTTTCAACCATGGTCTCGTTTATTTTATTATTTCCTAACAGTAGTTTTGCAAAGACAACGGTAGAAGTAAAAATGCCTTCATCTGTTTTAAATATTTCAAAGGATAATACATTTCCAAATGATGCACAAGATTTACCGCGTTTACAGCCAAGTAAGTTTGCGCAAGAACTATTGAAAACAGCAAATATCAAAATTGAAAACCCAGATTTAATTCGAATGTTTAATGAAACGACAATTTCGAATGCACCGCTTGCAGTAGGGTACCGAGCGAAAATTTATTTAGGGCAATGGGCATTAAATTATGAGTCAATAGACACATCGATTAATTGGGAATATAAGCAAGTAAATCGAAATGTATATGATAATCGCGGAGGGGATCGCTTATACCCACTTCGCTATAAGCAAGAAACCCAAAAGACAATCGAAGGTGATTTAACAGCAGATATGAAAGATACTACAGATGTGAAAAAAATGATGCTTCTAAAAGCGCTTGAAAAAGTACAATTGCCACTTTCATTTAAAACAACCATTGGTTATGGTACCGGACATGAGCGTGTTTATAATATTAGTCCAAGTCAACTTGGATATTTATATGCGTATACACCAGCAGTAAATGAAAAAGGAAAAGTAACATTTGGAGAAGTCTACCTTGTGTTAAAAGGGAATCAAAAAAAGCTTGTCGTGAAAAATATTACATCACAAGGAATCGGAGCCGCTATTCCAATTCATGATCATTTATTTTTTAAATTTGTTTCTTCATCGCATGCACAATGAAATAAAAAACGTCAGCCTATAAGCTGACGTTTTTTATTTATCCCGCTATTTGCGGGCAGTAAAACTCCCACCTCAAAATTCGGCTGGAGCAAAGAAGTTAGGTGGGAGGCCCTGATGCCCGTAAACTCCCGATTGGTGTGGGCTAACAATCAGTGGGGGATGAACAAAACCCCCACTGATTAAAGTTTCACTTTATAACATAATGTTTGATGTTTTTGATAAGAAATCTTCTTTTGGATAGTAGCTATTTTTTACAAGAACATTTGGTCCAAGGCATTTCACGGCAGGACAATGGCAACTTAATGATTTTGCTGTTTTTGAGTCACACCATTTGTCGTAAGCTTCTTGTAGTGTATTTGTTTGTACATTACCTAGAAGCGGGACATCACCGAAGTCGGTCACGATAATATTTCCATCAAAAATATTTACGTTCAAACGAGAACGACCATCTGGATCATTGCGGACAGTTACATTTTTACTTTCATGTAATTTCTTTAGTGTAGCTAAATCGTGTTCATTATCACTACATGCATAGAAAGGTAATGTTCCGAATAACATCCACACATTTTCATCACGGATCTCTAATAAATGTTCAACTGCATTTCGAATTTCTTCTTTTGTTAAAATTTCAAGTGTGCTAGCGAAGTCACTCGGATACATCGGGTGAACTTCATGACGTTTACAGCCCATTTCTTCAACGATTTGACGGTGAATATGTTCAATATGTGGTAGAGTTCGTTTGTTTAACATAGTTTCGGCTGATACGAGTACACCTGCCTCTGATAGGGCTTTACTATTTGTAATCATTCTTTCAAATAATTTAGCGCGCTGTTCATAAGTAGGCTTACGCTCCATCATTGCAAATCCGCCTTCAACGAAGTCATCGATTGTTCCCCAGTTATGTGAAATGTGCAATACATCTAAGTAGGGAATAATTTGTTCGTAACGTGCTAAATCTATAGTTAAGTTTGAGTTAATTTGAGTGCGAACGCCTCGTTCATGGGCGTATTTTAAGAGCGGTGTTACATAGTTGTCGACGGATTTTTTTGAAAGCATAGGTTCTCCGCCTGTAATACTTAAAGAACGTAAATGAGGAATCTCATCTAATCGTTTTAATAAAAGCTCCATCGGAAGCGGGTTTGGATCTTTCGGCTGTAATGTGTAACCAACAGCGCAATGCTCGCAACGCATATTGCATAACGTCGTCGTTGTAAACTCAACGTTTGTTAATAGTAGTTTGCCGTACTCTTCAAGGTCCATATACGCTTCCCATGGATCGTAAGAAGGAGTAATCGGCTTCATTATTTGTGATATCGTCATATGAAATACTCCTTTGACTATTGAAATAACAATTTGTCCATTCTCTATAATAGAAGAATATGTGCTTTTTATAAAGTGAAACTTTTTTGTAAAAAAAGAGAGAGGGCTTACATTATAATGAATTACTGTGACGAAATTGATGAAATTACATGCCCATAGCAATCATTTTTGCGGTATAATAAAAGCAACTCGAATTAAAAGGAGAGTGCCTTCATGGGAAAAGCAATTCAAGGTAAAGATTCACAACTAGTATATTTGAAAGAACGTTTAAATATGTTCATTGAAGTAATTGATACGATTGAACCAGAAGAGGTAGAATTAGAGGATGTAGATCGTCTTCTTGCAATGTTAGATGAATTAGAACTGAAATGTGAGCAATTTAAAAAAGACGAATAATATATTAAAAAGGCTGCCACTACAAAATTGGCAGCCTTTTTCTGTACGGATAATAGAAGGAATATAGAAAAAAAGGTATAATCAAGTTGTGAAAAATTTCATTTAACCTTTAATGGCGTGAAATAAATAAACAGCTGAAGAGTATAACAATGGAATTTTCATTTCATAACGTTTTGGTAGCGTTCACAATTGAGGGGGAAGTAACAATGGAAAAGCTTCAAGAAAGCATGTATCAACTAATTGTTGAAACGTCAACGAACTTACCGAAAGATGTTCGTCGCGCAATTCAACAAGCGAAAGAACGAGAAAATGCAGGAACTCGTTCGGCGATGGCACTTGGCACAATTACGAATAACATTAAAATGGCAGATGATAATATCTCGCCAATTTGCCAAGATACAGGGATGCCAACGTTTAAAATTTATACACCAGTTGGTGTGAATCAATTAAAACTGAAGGAAGCTATCTATAGTGCGCTTGAGCGGGCGACAAAAGATGGTAAACTTCGTCCAAACTCTGTTGATTCTCTTTTTGGAGACAATAGCGGAAACAATTTAGGACCAGGTACACCTGTTATTAAGTTTGAACAATGGGAAAAAGATTACATTGATGCACGTTTAATTTTAAAGGGCGGCGGTTGTGAGAATAAAAATATTCAATATAGCCTGCCTTGTGAAATAGAAGGACTTGGACGAGCTGGGCGTGATTTAGAAGGAATTCGTAAATGCCTTCTTCATGCAGTATATCAAGCGCAAGGTCAAGGGTGTAGCGCAGGAGTAATCGGCGTCGGTATCGGGGGAGACCGCACATCAGGTTACGAATTAGCAAAAAATCAATTATTCCGTACATTAGATGATGTAAATCCAGTTCCAGAATTACACAAACTTGAAGAGTACGTGTTAGAGAATGCGAATAAGCTTGGCATTGGTACGATGGGATTTGGCGGAGAAACAACTTTATTAGGTTGCAAAGTTGGAGTATATAATCGTTTGCCAGCGAGCTTCTACGTATCTGTTGCGTATAATTGTTGGGCATATCGTCGTCTTGGTGTAACAATTCATCCTGAAACAGGTGAAATTATGGATTGGTTGTACCAGGAAGGTGAAGATACACTTCAGCAAGATGCTGCGCAAGAACAAGCAGAGCAGCGTGAAATCGTATTACAAGCTCCAATTACAGAAGAGCAAATTCGTGAACTTCGTGTTGGTGATGTTGTTACAATTAACGGCATGATGTATACAGGACGTGATGCGATTCATAAACATTTAATGGATAACGATTGTCCAGTAGATTTAAAGGGACAAATTATTTATCATTGTGGTCCAGTTGTAGTGAAAGATGAAAATGATAATTGGCAAATTAAAGCGGCAGGTCCAACGACAAGTATTCGTGAAGAGCCATATCAAGGCGATATTATGAAAAAGTTCGGTATTCGTGCTGTAATTGGTAAAGGTGGTATGGGTGCTAAAACATTAGCAGCTTTAGAAGAACACGGTGGTGTGTACTTAAATGCAATTGGTGGTGCAGCGCAATATTATGCTGAATGTATTAAAGAAGTGAAAGATGTTGATTTCTTACAATTCGGTATCCCAGAGGCAATGTGGCATTTACGTATCGATGGTTTTAAAGCAGTTGTAACGATGGATTCTCATGGTAAAAGTCTACATGCTGATGTTGATAAAACATCACTTGAAAAATTGGCGAGCTTTAAAGAACCTGTATTTAAGTAAAGAGAAGTGCATCTCGAATTATTCGAGGTGCATTTTTTTGGTATATATAGAAAAACATGTTCAGCATGAAAGAAAGCAGGGAAACAGAAACTACAGGTACGATTATATATGGAAAGGAGACTATTTATGAAATATAAATGGTTATATATAGGTCTCATTTTTTCAATTATGATGGCACTTGTTCCAGTTTCAACATTTGCTTATACGAATACACCACATAACTGGGGAATCCCACGTCCTAAAAATGAAACGGTGCCAGATGCAGGGAAACTATATACAGAATTACTACAAAAAAATGGTGGGTTTTATTTAGGAGATACGAAGAAAAAAGATATTTATTTAACATTTGATAATGGATACGAAAATGGATATACAGGAAAGATTTTAGATGTACTGAAGGAGAAAAAAGTACCAGCAACTTTCTTTGTGACGGGACATTATATAAAAACACAAAAAGATTTATTATTAAGAATGAAAAATGAAGGACATATTATTGGTAATCATTCTTGGAGTCATCCAGATTTTACAACAGTAAATGATGCAAAACTTCGTGAAGAATTAACGAGCGTAACGGAAGAGATTAAAAAAGTTACTGGGCAAAAAGAAGTGAAATATGTACGCCCTCCACGAGGCGTGTTTAGTGAAAGAACGCTAGCGCTTACGAAAGACATGGGATATTATAACGTGTTTTGGTCGCTTGCATTTCTTGATTGGAAAGTAGATCAGCAAAGAGGATGGCAATACGCTCATAATAATGTAATGACTATGATTCATCCAGGATCTGTTTTGTTACTTCATGCAATATCAAAAGATAATGCAGAAGCACTTGCGAAAATCATTGATGATTTGCGCGAGAAAGGGTATCATTTTAAAAGCCTAGATGATTTAGTAAAAAGCAATCAACCGTAAGCATGTATGCTTGCGGTTTTCTCATGCTATAATGATGTGTAAAAAGGATGGGGAAACGTATGTGGAGCGAACATGTTACGTTAGAATATCCGTACCATTTTGAGGAAGTACTAAAGCGTTTATCTTTCGACCCGTTAAACGTTATTCAATTAGACGAGAAAGTAATTTATGTCCCGGTTTTTATAGACGAAGAACAGATTGTTGTTCGTTTGCAAGGGATTGGTACTGTTCAAAATCCACAGTTTTGGATCTCTAGTCAGGCAGGAGATCAAGAGAAAGTAATGAAACGAATGAGATCCATTTTTCACTGGAATGAACCGTTTCAAAATATACAAAATCATTTTTTAAACACATCATTACGTCCACTATTTGAAACATATGCTTATACTCCAATTATTTTAGAATTTGATTATTTCGCTTGTCTTCTTCGCTGTATTATTCATCAACAAATAAATTTGAAATTTGCTACTGTGCTAACAGATCAATTTGTAAAACGATATGGGACAGAGAAGAACGGCGTTTTCTTTTTCCCAACACCAGAAAGAGTAGCAAACATTTCAATAGAAGAATTGAGAGAGCAGAAGTTTAGTCAGCGAAAAGCCGAATATATAGTAGGATTAGCAAAACATATTGTAGGCGGTAAATTAGATTTAGCAAGGATACAAAACGAAACAGAAGAAGAAGTATCGGCACAATTGTTACCAATAAGGGGTATTGGAGCATGGACAGTGCAAAACTTTTTAATGTTTGGGCTTGGTCGGAAAAATATGTTTCCAAAAGCAGACATTGGAATTCAGCGCGCAGTGCAAGGTGTATTTCAATTAGATAATAAGCCTGATGATGCATTTTTAGAAAAAGTGAAACAAGAGTGTGAACCATATTGCAGTTATGCAGCGTTATATTTATGGAAAAGTATAGAGTAGAGGTGTAATAATGATACAAAAGCAACAAGAGAGTAAGTTGGAAGTTGGTCAAACGTTTCCTGTGACAATTAAACGTCTTGGGATTAACGGAGAAGGCGTTGGTTATTTTAAGAGACAAGTTGTTTTCATTCCAGGGGCATTACCAGGAGAAGAAGTTGTTGCTGAAGCAACGAAAATTCAGCGTGGCTTCGCTGAAGCGAAAGTGAAAAAAGTTCGTAAATCCTCACCACATCGTGTGAAAGCACCATGTTCAGTATATGAGGAGTGTGGTGGCTGTCAATTGCAGCATTTAGATTATAAAGAACAATTAAATCAAAAGCGTGATATCGTTGTACAAGCATTTGAGAAGTACATGAATAACAGTCTGGAAGAGAAAATTCGTCCGACGCTTGGTATGGAAAATCCATGGCATTATCGTAATAAAAGTCAATTGCAAGTGGGGCGTAAAGACGAAAAGGTTATTACAGGGTTATATAAGCAAAACTCACATCAGTTAATTGATATTTCTCATTGCATGATTCAGCATAAAGCAACGAATGAAGCGACAAAAGTTGTAAGACGTATATTAGAAAAATTAAATGTTTCTATTTACAATGAGAAAAAACAAAAAGGTTTAGTACGCACAATTGTGACACGTACTGCAGTTCAAACAGGGGAAGTGCAAGTCACACTTATTACAACAAAAGAAGAATTACCAAATAAAGATCAATTTATCGCAGAAGTGCAAAAACAAATGCCAAGTGTTAAATCAATTATGCAAAACGTAAACTGGCGTAAAACATCTGTTATTTTCGGTGATAAAACATTTAAATTAGCTGGAAAAGAAGTAATTCAAGAAACACTAGGTGATTTATCATTTGAATTATCAGCACGCGCATTCTTCCAATTAAATCCAGAACAAACAGTTGTTTTATACGATGAAGCGAAAAAAGCAGCTGCTTTAACAGGAAACGAGAAGATTGTGGATGCGTATTGTGGTGTCGGTACGATTGGACTTTGGCTTGCGAATGATGCAGCGGAAGTACGTGGTATGGATGTAATTCCAGAAGCGATTGAAGATGCAAAGAAAAATGCAAAACGCCACGGATTCACAAATGCAAAGTATGAAGCTGGTAAAGCGGAACAATGGTTACCAAAGTGGGTAAAAGAAGGCTGGCGTCCAGATGTCATTGTTGTCGACCCACCGCGTACAGGTTGTGATGATAAATTACTTGAAACGATTTTAAAAGTGAAACCGAAACAAGTTGTTTACGTGTCTTGTAACCCGTCCTCATTAGCACGTGATGTGGAAACATTAATGGAGAGCTATGAAGTGGAGTATGTACAACCAGTTGATATGTTCCCGCATACTGCGCATGTAGAAAATGTAGTGAAACTTGTTAGAAAGTAACATTCAATAAGGATATGTCCCTCACAAAGCAGGAGCTATGTGAGGGTATATTTTATTTAGCGAATGGAAGTAAGGAGAATATAATGAACAATTATAAATTGACGATTCAATATGATGGTGCGCGTTATAAAGGGTGGCAACGTCTTGGTAATAATGACAATACGATTCAGGGGAAAATCGAAAGTATAATATCTGAAATGGTCGGAAAAGAAATTGAAATTATCGGCTGTAGTAGAACGGATGCTGGTGTACACGCTTTGAATCAAGTAGCTAACTTTCAAAGTGATGAGAAGTTAGTAGAACATAAAGTAAAAAAGTATTTAAATCAATATTTACCAAATGATATTAGTATTACGAGTGTAGAAGAAGTACCAGATCGTTTCCATGCTCGTTACAATTCTAAAGCAAAAACATATCTTTATAAAATTTGGAATGAAGAGCATACGAACCCATTTATGCGTAAATACAGCATGCACGTGAATAAACAATTAAATGTGAAAAGCATGAAAGAAGCTGCGAAACATTTAGTTGGTTCACATGACTTCACTGCCTTTTCAAATGCAAAGTCTAAGAAAAAATCTATGGTTCGAGAAGTGTATACACTTGATGTTTCCGAAGAATCAGGATTTGTACAAATTAGAGTAAGTGGTAACGGATTCCTTCATAACATGGTGCGGAAAATTGTTGGAGCATTAATTGAAGTTGGATTAGGGCAATTAGAGGCGGACGCAATTCCAAACATTTTAGAGGAAAAACAACGTAATCAAATTAATTGTCTTGCTGAGGCGAGTGGATTGTATTTGGAGAATGTTGAATTTTAATAATAAGTAAAAAATCGAGCTGATAAGGCTCGATTTTTTTGCACTCTGAAATTAAGAAGATTTCTCTTTCTTCATACGTAGCTTCAAATTCCAAAAAGCAGCAAGCATAATAGCTGCAAAGGAGCCGCTAATTGTGCCTAAGAGCTTTGCATGAGGAAAGCTGCTCATATCAATGAATAGCATTATACATAGAATGGTAGGGAAAAGACCTAAGTAGTGTAATAACTTCAACTTCTTATCATTACTCATATACATTGCCCCTTTCTAGCATATTATACGTTTATTATAACATATTTTACCAGTTCCTTTACGCTTGGAGAAAGATTCATTTCATATGTGCAAGTGCAATTTTTTAATTCGATATTGTAAGTTTTGTCTACTCAATCCTAAAAATTTTGCGGCTTGTGAGATATTACCTTTATTTTCTTTAAGAATTTGATGGATATATTTCTTTTCCATTTCTTCGATTATACGTTTTAAAGTTTGTGGCGTATCAGTATTGTGACTAGTTAGCAGAGTCTGCATATTCAGTTCCTTTTTTGCTAGTTCGCGAAAGTGCGTTGGCATATGGAACGCTGTAATGATATCTTCATCTTCTATTAAGTTCATGGAGCCTTCAATTATATGTTCTAGTTCTCTCACATTACCAGGCCAATCGTATTTATAGAAGAAGTTATTTACGTTTAAATCTACATCTTTTACGCTAAGATCAAATTGGATATTGTATTTTTCAATAAAGTGTTGAACAAGATATGCAATATCTTCTTTTCGTTCCCGTAAAGGTGGAAGACATAAAGTAACAACGCTTAATCGGTAATATAAGTCTTGTCTTAATCGATTGTGTCCTATGGCTTCAAGAGGATCTTCATTAATAGTTGCTATAATACGAATATCAATTTCTTTTTCTTGTGTGCCTCCGATTCTTCGTATTGTTTTTTCTTGTATAGCCCGCAGCAATTTAGCTTGAAGTGCTGGGCTTAATGAGTTGATTTCATCTAATAACAAAGTTCCCCCATTTGCCTCTTCAAATAAACCAGGTTTATCTATTGCCCCTGTAAAAGCACCTCGATTTGTACCAAATAGTAAACTTTCCATTAAGGTTTCTGGTATAGCGGCACAGTTTTGCGAAATAAATGGTTTTGTTGAACGCTGGCTTTCATTATGGATGCTTTGCGCAAATAGTTCTTTACCGGTCCCTGTTTCCCCGATTATAAGTATGGAGGATGGCGTACGTATTACTCTCTTTGCTTCTGTAATGACCGATTGAATAGCTCTAGAATCACCAATTATGTGATCAAAGGTAAACTTAGTATTTTGTTTTCGAGAAAGGTTCGTTTTCATTGTTTGTTTTAAATGACTAATCTCTTTTGAAATTTCAATAGCGCCTTTAATTTTTCCATTTTCTATTATAGGAAAAGTATCGTTAATCGTCGTAATCTCTTGTCCTTTATTGTTAAAATACGTTTGTTTTATATTTTTGTTTGTTTTTCCAAGTTTTAAAGCCTCTATAAGAGTACTATTTTTATTTTCTTCAAATGCAAATACTTCTAAAGGATTTTTATCTAGCACATCTAAGCGATCCATTGATTCAATTTCCATCATTTTACGGTTATAGATAATCGTTTTACTTTCCTCATTAATAATATGGATCCCAATATCTAGTTCATTGAGTAAAGTTTCGTATAGCACATTCATTTCAATAATCTTTTTAAAATTGATTTCTTCTGTATGCATGTATTATCTTCTCCTCGTTATACCCTATGAAGACTGACTTTTTATAATTTTATTAAAATTCTTATAAAATCGCAAAATTTTTTTGCTATTTTCTCTTAAAAATTTTCAAATGATAGAAAATTTTTGCGGTTATGCAGATTTTTTTCTTAAGAAATCCTAATTTTACATAGGTATTGAGGTTGGTACGTATTTTGCATGAATAGTAGTTAAGATCTCTAAATTTAAAGAGTAGGGGGATTATGAATCTTTATAGTGTATGCAACGTTTCAGTTTCAATTAATAAGAGGGAGGAATTTATAAAGTGAAGACGGTTATAGAAGGCGTGTATAGTCCTTGTTACGGGAAAGTAGAGAAATTATTTGTTACTGAAAGTTCTTACGTATATGAGTGGGAAAAATTAGCGTTAATTGAAACAATAGATAAGCAGCAGGTGGAAATTAAAGTGGGAATCAGTGGTTATATCGAATCATTAGAAGTGGTAGAAGGACAAGCTATCGCTGATCAAAAACTATTAATAACAGTGAGGGATGACCTTTTAATAACAGGTAGTGATTAATAGTAGTAATATGTATTTTGCTCTTTTAAATAATTATTTTTACTATGAAGAATTTTAAAAACGCTTACATTAAATGGGTTTGCAAAGTGAAAAGGGGGGATTTATATGATGGATCAAAACCAGGGATTAAAAAGAGAATTGAAAAGTCGGCACATATTTATGATTGCACTCGGAGGGGTTATTGGTACTGGGCTTTTTTTAGGATCCAGTTATACAATTCATGAAGCTGGACCTGGAGGAGCGATTGTAGCGTATCTTGTCGGTGGATTTGTTATGTATTTAACGATGCTCTGTCTTGGAGAGTTAGCGGTTGCGATGCCTGATGCAGGATCGTATCAAACATATGCTACAAAACATATTTCACCTGCAGCGGGTTATGTAGTGGGATGGATGTCGTGGCTAAACTGGACGGCTACGATAGGCATTGAATTAATTGCAGTTAGTATATTAATGAAACGTTGGTTTCCAGATGTATCATCATGGATTTGGTGCGTAGTGTTTGCCGTATTGCTCTTTGTTATTAATGCGTTATCTTCAAGAAGTTTTGCGGAGGTTGAATTCTGGTTTGCAAGTATTAAAGTAATTACAATCATTGCATTTATCATTTTGGGCGGGGCAGCAATGTTTGGTTTTCTAGATATGAAAGGAAATGAACCAGCGCCGATGTTTTCTAGCTTTACTGATTATGGTGGATTGTTCCCAAATGGGTTATCAGCCATTTTAATTACGATGATTGCAGTTAATTTTTCCTTCCAAGGAACAGAACTAGTTGGTATTGCAGCTGGTGAGAGTGAAAATCCAGAGAAAACTATCCCGAAGGCAATTAATAATACAGTTTGGCGCATACTTATTTTCTTTGTACTATCTATTTTTATTCTTGCGGGACTATTTCCTTGGCAGCAAGCAGGCGTGATAGAAAGTCCATTCGTAGTTGTATTTGATAAAATTGGTATTCCTTATGCGGCTGATATTATAAATTTTGTTATTATTACAGCTGTACTATCAGTTGCGAATTCAGGATTATATGCAACTTCCCGTATGCTATGGTCTATGTCTAATCAAGGAATGATTAGCCCGATTTTTGGTAAGTTATCTAAAAACGGTGTTCCTATTTATGCATTGATTGTAAGTACGTTTGTAGGGTGTCTCTCATTACTATCAGGTATTTATGCGGAAGATACAGTTTATTTATGGCTTCTTTCAATTGCAGGGTTCGGAGCAATATTAGTTTGGGCATCTATTGCTCTTTCAAATTTATTGGCTAGAAGGACATATTTGAAGCAAGGCGGGGATATTAAGGACTTAAAATTTAAAACACCACTGTATCCATTTGTTCCAATTCTTGCTTTAGTATTAAATTTAACAGTAATTGTAGCTATGGCTTTTATTCCAGAACAAAGAATGGCATTATATTGTGGTATTCCATTTATGATTGTTTGTTTACTGTTTTATCGTGCTACTAGAAATAAGAGAAGTAAAGTAGAACATATTGAAAAGACAAATACAACCGAATTAGAAAGTTTATAATAGTGATTAATTTGGAGACTGTAAGATTGTAAACAGTCTCTTTTTTTGTGAAAATAAATTTGGAAACATACTACGTATGCAAAGGGGAATTAGCAATGAATCAAGAAGTTTCACAGCTATTAGAACAGATTGATTTACGAAAAGAGGAGCTACTAGAACTTACAAAAACTTTAATTCGTTTTGAAACACCAGCACCGCCAGCAAGAAATACAAATGAGGCGCAAGAATTTGTTGCGGAGTTTCTAAAAAAACGAGATTTTAGTATTGATAAGTGGGATGTATATCCAAATGATCCGAATGTTGTTGGAGTGAAAAAGGGGACAGCAAGTGAGTCACATAAAAGTCTCATTATTAATGGACATATAGATGTTGCAGAAGTATCAAAGGACGAACCGTGGGAAACAAAGCCGTTTGAGCCGTTTATAAAAGATGGTTGGTTAGTTGGGAGAGGCGCGGCAGATATGAAAGGTGGACTAGCTGGAGCCTTATTTGCTATTCAGCTTTTAGAAGAAGTGGGGATTGAATTACCTGGAGATTTAATTTTTCAATCGGTAATTGGCGAAGAAGTAGGAGAAGCAGGGACACTTCAATGTTGTAAGCGTGGTTATGATGCTGATTTTGCAGTAGTAGTTGATACAAGTAATTTACATATGCAAGGGCAGGGCGGCGTAATTACTGGATGGATTACAGTGAAAAGCCCGCAAACGTTTCATGATGCAACACGTAGACAAATGATCCATGCTGGAGGACGTCTATTTGGAGCGAGTGCGATTGAGAAAATGATGAAGATTGTCCAAAGCTTACAAGAATTAGAGCGTCATTGGGCAGTCATGAAAACATATGAAGGCTATCCATCTGGAACAACAACAATTAATCCAGCTGTTATTGAAGGAGGACGTCATGCGGCATTTATTGCGGATGAGTGCCGATTGTGGATAACCGTACATTTTTATCCAAATGAAACGCATGAACAAATAATAGAAGAAATAGAAGAGTATTTAGGAAAAGTGGCAGCAGCAGATCCATGGTTAAGAGAGAACCCACCACAATTTAAGTGGGGCGGAGAATCAATGATTGTGGAGCGTGGCGAAATTTTTCCTTCTTTAGAAGTAGATAGCGAACATGTTGCTGTCAAAACGCTAAGTTCAGTACATGAATCTATTTTATCTAAAAATGCAATTTTAGATATGTCAGCAACGGTAACTGATGGCGGATGGTTTAGTGAGTTTAACATTCCAGCTGTTATTTACGGACCAGGTACATTAGAAGAAGCTCATTCAATAAATGAGAAAGTTGAAGTTGAGCAGTTAATTGAATTTACAAAAGTAATAACAGCGTTCATATATGAATGGTGTCATACAAAAAAATAGATTAGTATATTGAAATTGTACAGGTATGTACTTGTACGCTTTTTTAGTGAACTATTTCAGAGTTGAACATAAACAACTGAAATAGTTCTTTATTTTTCTATGTTTTTCGTTTTATTTCAATTAATTTCTCTTTAGCTAATTCAACGGCAATCGCATCATCTAAATAGCCGATTGGAAAAAGATAATCGGGGATAATGTCTGTTGATAAAATGAAATATAGTAAGGCACCCCCAATAATTGCACGCTCTTCGGTTGAAATGGTTTCTGTACAAAATTGTTGGTACATATTTGTTAATTGCTCAATGAAAGGACCAGCACTATCAATTTGTTCTATTTTACTTTTGAAACTCTCGTGAATACGTTTTTCGCCTTCAGTAGTTTGAGCATAGCGCTCGTAATTTTCAAGTTCTTGTTTTACACGAGTTGTTGTGTATTCGAAGTCGAATAGGTTAGAGGATTGTAATGTTTGTTGAATTGTATCGAGAGATGTGTACATATCTGCTTTTTCCTTATTTATGTGTGGAGAGTTAGGGTACATTTCATCAAGTAATAATTGCGGTGGAACTTGTAGACAGTTTGCGAATTTTTGTAAATGGTTTTGCTTCGGTTGTTGTTTGCCATTAATTATTCTTGAAATTGTTGCAGGATCAATATTTGTAAGTGTTCCTAGTTGGCGCATAGATAGAGCGCGCTCCTTTAACAGTTTCTTTATTAATTTACCGAGCCGCTCATTTGGATTTCCATTGGGCATAATGTAGGCACTCCTTTTCTATTGTCTATCGTTGAAAAAATGTTGAGCATTTATTACAAGTATATGAAACAGACAGGCACAGTTGCTCAACATTTTCATAATATGCAACGAAAAGTGAGAAAAGGGGTGACTGTACGATGAGTACGGCAGGTTTATTTTCAATTTTTTTAATCGGGATTGCGTCTAATTTAGATAATGCAGGTGTTGGGATTGCATATGGCATTCGTAAAATTCGAATTTCGTGGCTTAACAATTTTATCATCGCATTTTTTGGATTTTTATTTACTTTACTAGCTGGATTTTTTGGGAATTGGATCGCATTATTTATTTCAGAGTTCACAGCAAACATTATTGGAGCAGTCGTTTTAGGAATAATCGGGGTGTTTATTTTATGTCAGCCTTTCTTGAGTCAAAAAGATACCGTAGAATCTAAAGATAGTAGTGTACTTATGGGGGTTTTACGTAATCCAGAAAAAGCAGATTTTGATGGTTCTAAAACAATTAGTTTTTCTGAAGCAATTGTTTTAGGAGTTGCATTGTCCATAAACAATATTGCAGGTGGATTTGATGCTGGAGTAACAAATTTAAATCTTTGGCTTACGGCATGTATTTCTGGAGTTTTTAGTTTTATTTGTATTAGTGGTTTTACGTATGTTGGTAAAAGATTTTTAGCTGAATACTTAGGGAAATGGGCAACTATAATTGCAGGTGTGTTATTAATTCTTATTGGAATTGATCAATTGTTGTAAGAAGGATAGGGAAAACAGTATTCGAGTATTTCCTTGGAAATACACTGAAAAATTGCATATATCGACGTGAAATCTTTTCACGGTAATGAAAGATTGTAAGTATTATACAAATTTTTGGTGTAAAAAGGTTTAAAAAAGTAAAAGCACCTGTATAGGTGCTTTTTAGCGTATATCTTCAATTAGTTGTGCACATTCTTCATCATGCATACTGTACTCACTTAAAACTTGAATACAAAGCCATTTCAGTTCTTCAATACTATGCTCAAGTTCTTCGGGAAGTACATGGTAAATGTCTTCAAGTCCCATTCCGAAATGAATAAGTTCTAATACTTGATCATCGATGTTCCGATCCATTAATAGTTCAAGCACTTCTAAATTGAATATGTATCGGTGAGATTCATCGAGTGAAACAACTTTTAGTTTCAAACTTTCTACAATACTCAATATAAAAAGAAGAATTGTTTTTTCGAGAACAGGTTGTTTCTCCATTTGAAATATGAGTTTCATCTTTTACACCTCCACATACAGCGCTAGGTTGTACTATATTATTCAGGAGGGGGGAGCAAATATGCATAATAAAGAGAACTTTTATTACTGTTTTTTTGAATTGTGTTGATGCCTAGTAGAACGGATTTTTTGTGAAATAAAAAAATCCTGCCAATATAGCAGGATAACTTCTAAATTAAAACATACTCCAACCTTCTTGGGCAGAAAGTAATTCAAGAATTTTAAAACCAGCGATACTATTTCCGTTTGCATCTAAAGCTGGTCCGAAAATACCGATTCCCATTTCGCCTTTTACGCAGCCGAAAATGCCGCCCGCTACACCACTTTTTGCAGGGATTCCAACACGAATTGCAAATTCACCAGATTCATTATACATCCCGCAAGTAACCATAAATGTTTTACAAATTTTCGTAATATGTTTAGGGATGATCTGTTTCTTTTTATAAGGATCATATCCATCCATTGCAAAGATTAAACCAATACGTGCTAGGTCGATACAGTTAACCTCAATTGCACATTGACGCGTATATAAATCCATAAGTTCTTCAATATCGTTATCGATGATGCCATTTTGTTTCATATAGTAACAAAGAGAACGGTTTAAGTAAGCTGTTTCTAATTCAGAAGTGGCAACTTTAGAAGAATAACTAATAGTAGGATTGTCTGTTATATCACGCACAAATTGAAGAATGCGTTCCATCTTCTCCTCGTTATCATTACCAGCTAGCATACTTGTAATAGCTAATGCACCCGCATTAATCATTGGATTAAGAGGCTTGGAAGAACTTGTTGTTTCAAGCTTAATAATAGAATTAAATGGGTCACCAGTTGGTTCCATTCCAACTTTAGAAAATACATATTCTTCACCACGGTCTAAAAGGGCAAGAGCAAGTGTAATTACTTTAGAAATACTTTGAAGAGTAAATAGTGTTTGTGAGTTACCAGCATGGATATATTCTGTTTCTTTATGGAAAATGGCAATCCCTAGATCATTTGGATTTGCATTTCCTAGTTCGGGGATATAAGTAGCAAGTTTTCCTTTTTTCGTATATGGTTTTACTTGTTCTAACAACTGCTGTAAGTTGTTTGTTTCAATGCACTGCATAGTACCAACGCTCCTATTTCGAATTAGCTAAGTTTACTTTTCCCGATATGCTCGGAAATAAATAATAACATGAAAAAGTGGAATGATAAAACGAAAGTTGAATGTTCTATAGTGAGTCTTCAGTTTCGATTATTCCGTGTTATAAAAGGAAAATTTTCCTTTTATATAACAGTTTGGAAATAGGAGATTTATCCATAAAAAGTTCGGAAATAAAAACTACACATCTATACAACTATATGTTATTATGGTTATGTAATAGAAAGCGTTTTCTAAAGCGTACTTATAATGATAACGATTTCATAAATTTGATAGGGGGAATTAAGATGTTGCAGTTTTTACAACGTATTGGTAAAGCGTTAATGCTTCCAATCGCCGTACTACCAGCAGCAGGATTATTGCTTCGTTTAGGGCAACCAGATGTATTTAATATTCCTGTTATGGCACAGGCCGGCGCAGCGGTTTTTGATAATTTAGCACTTATTTTTGCAATTGGTATTGCAATCGGTCTTTCAGTTGATGGTAGTGGTGCAGCAGGTCTTGCAGGTGCAATTGGTTATCTGGTTATGAAAAACAGTATTGATGCACTTAGTAAGGGATATTCTACTGCAGAATTACAAGATAAATTAGGTAAAGTCCAAGATTTAATAGGAAATAGCGCAAATGTAGATCCATCTAAGCTTGCAGATACAATGACACAAGTATCTAAGGCAGCCGAATTATCGACTAAAGTGGATATGAAAGTTTTAGGTGGTATTATTGTCGGTGTTATAGCAGGATTCCTTTATAATAAATTCCATAAAATTAAACTTCCAGAATGGTTAGGTTTCTTTGCTGGAAAACGTTTCGTTCCGATTGTTACATCGGTTGTAATGCTAATATTAGGAATTCTATTCGCACAAATTTGGCCAGCAATTCAAAATGGTATCGATGCATTAGCTCATGGAATTGTTAATTTAGGTGCAGTTGGTTCAGGTCTATTCGGTCTATTAAACCGTCTATTAATCCCAATTGGTTTACACCACGTAATGAACACATACTTCTGGTTCGTATTTGGTGACTTTACAAATGCAGCAGGTAATGTTGTAAATGGTGATATCGCTCGTTTCCTTGCAGGGGACAAAACAGCAGGTATGTTTATGACTGGTTTCTTCCCAGTTATGATGTTCGGTTTACCAGCAGCATGTTTCGCAATGATTGCAGCTGCTAAACCAGAAAAACGTAAAATGGTTACAGGTATGTTAGGTGGCCTAGCATTAACTTCATTCTTAACTGGTATTACAGAACCTATTGAATTCTCATTCATGTTCTTATCACCATTATTATATGGTATTCATGCCGTGTTAACAGGTATATCTTTATTCGTAACAACATCCCTTGGCATTCACGATGGTTTCACATTTAGTGCCGGTGCAATTGATTACTTCTTAAACTTTGGTATTGCAACAAAACCAGTGTTACTAGCAGGAATCGGTTTAATTTACGCAGCAATTTACTTTGTAGTATTCTACTTCTTAATTAAGAAGTTCGACTTGAAAACTCCTGGTCGTGAAGATGAAGATGAAGATGAGTTAGCTGAAGAGGGTGATGCACCAGTTGCAGGTTCAATTGGTGAAACTTACGTAGCAGCTTTAGGCGGAAAAGAAAACTTAACAGTTATTGATAACTGTGCAACGCGTTTACGCTTACAAGTGAAAGATGCAGGTTTAGTAAATGAACCAGCATTAAAACGCGCAGGTGCAAAAGGCGTTATGAAATTAAGTAACACAAGTGTACAAGTTATCGTAGGTACAAATGTTGAATCTGTTGCCGATGATATGAAAAAACACGTGTAAATAGTTAGATAAGAGGATATCCAAAAAGATTGATAACAACAGTCTTTTACAGGATATCCTCTTTTTTGTTAATTTTTTAAAGGGAATCTTACTTTTATAAATTTTCTTTTTCTTTTTTGAACATATAGGTTGGTAATATGTTCGGTGCGTGATACAGTAGTGATGACATAAAATGGAGTGTCCATAATCTGCGGAAATGATTTGAAATAAGTCTTGTGTAGATGAATTAAATTATCGGTAAATAAGGGGAAAAAGGTAATCATGGATCAGGAAAAAAATACTGTTAATGGGAAAGCAAATCGGTCGATTGTATACATAAAAAGAACAATCATTCTAGCCCTACTACTGTCACTTGTATATTTCATGTATACAAAAATTGTTGCGCATAATAAAAAAGAGGAAACTTTAAAAGCAGCAGCAGAAATGAAGAAGCAAGAAGAGATAAAAAAGATAGAAGAAGTGAAAAGGCAAGAAGCTGAAAAACAAAGAAAACAAAAAGAACAGGAAGAACAGATAAAACAGGCGCAAGTTATAGAGAAACCTGCTGAGGGACCGCCTCAAGAAATTAATGAAAACGCTCAATTGGATCAATATTTACAGAGCATGGGATTTAGTGGGACAGCTGTTATTGTGAAGAATGGGAAAGTTCTTGTGAATAAAGGATACGGCATGGCTAATAAAGAGAAGCAAGTGCCGAATAATTCAGAGACGACCTTTTATATTGGTTCTATTTCAAAAGCATTTGTGGCGACTGCTATTATGCAACTCAAAGATCAAAATAAGTTACAAGTAGAGGATACAGTTGCAAAGTATATTCCAGACTTTCCTCAAGGTAATAGCATTCAGTTAAAACATCTATTAACACATACATCAGGCATTCCGGAATATGAGCAGGGAAAAGAGGATATTTCTCATGAAGAACTGATAAAGCGGATAGGAAATCAAAAGCGTATCGGGAGTCCAGGAGAGAAATGGAAGTATTCCGATTCGAACTACTCTATACTTGCTTACATTGCTGAGAAGGTAAGTGGACAGTCGCTCGAAGAATATATAAAACAACATATTTTTGCGACTGCGGGTATGAAACATTCTGGTTTCGGTACAGCGTTGGAACAAACAAGATTCCCATCAACGGGTTATAAAATAGTGAATAACAATATGACAACACCTAATATTCCAAGCATGTCACAACTATATGGTTGTGGTGATATATATACGAGCGCGCATGATTTATATTTATTTAATGAAGCACTCTTTTCTGGAAAATTAATTTCAAAAGAGAGTTATAATCAAATGTTTACAGCCGTGAAAAAGGATTATGGATTTGGCTGGTATGTAGATCCAGGAAGCTATTCAAATCACGGTGTAATGCCAGGTTGGAATTGCTTAAATGGTTTTAGTAAAAATGGTAGTGTATATGTGGTTTTATTATCTAACATTCAAAATAACATTAAATCATTTGGTAAAGTGAATAACGACATTTATACGATGTTGCGGAATATTGAAGTGTAAGAGGCTATCCTTTTGGATAGTCTTTTTTCATGCTCAGGAAATATATCTACAATTATTACTTAATGTAATACAAAAATAATGAATATGTTCTATAAAATGTATGTCTTACCTATCACAAAAAAAGCCGTTTTGTATACATTAAGATGTATGGATGTAAATTTTATACTTTAAAAATAATAGGAGGAGAAGCATATGTGTCTGTTCAGAAAATATTGGCATAAATTATCCAGACTGTTTAATAGACAATTAGGCTATTTTTTAGATGACAAGTTACTGCCTGCTGTGGAACGACTTTTATTTTCACAAAACTTTGCGAGATTTATTCAAAGAAATTCTAAGCAAGCTACGGAAGAGTTTATAGAATCAAGTCAATTTCAATCTATTATTTGTAACATTTTAAAAGAATGCAATACATCACCTTTTAAGGAAATTGCAAAGCAATATTTAGGTAAAAACGTAGAAATTACTGTGACAGTTGGACAGTTAATAGGTGTTATTGTAGCAGTTGGTGACGATTTCTTAACGCTGCAAGAAGGAATAGGAACTGAAGTTTTATTACCATTTACAAGTATTATATCAATGAAAGAAGTGTAAGAAAGGAGACTTATATATGTTATTTACTGATGAATTGCGTAACCATGTTGGTGAATTAGTGCAAGTTGTGACAGCGGCCGAAATTGTTGCAGGTATTCTTTTATCTGTGACGGACGGGGCAGTAAGTGTTCGTACATCTCCTTCTTATGGACCACCTGAAGATGTACTTGTGCGTATTCCTATTATTGCTTATGTTCGCTTGGAAGGGTAAGAGTGATACAAGTATGAGAATATCAGTTGTTATTCCAGCGCATAATGAAGCAAGTACTTTATCACAAGTTTTAGTAGAAGTGGAGAAGCTGAAGCCGTATGAAATTATTGTAGTAGATAATGGATCGACAGATGGAACGAATGAAGTCGCATTACAGCATAGTTGCCATGTAATTTATTATAAACATTCTCTTGGTAATGATGTAGGAAGGGCAATTGGAGCTAGAGAAGCAAAAGGTGAAATTGTATTGTTTTTAGATGGTGACATCGTTATTGAGAGTAAAGAGCTACAACGTTTCGTGAAAGGAGTTCAGCAAGGGCATCAAATTGTTGTGAATAATTTAACATGGTCTGTTTATTTAAAGATGAGACCACACTATACGACAGTTGGAAAATTCATGTTGAATCGTTATTTGAATAAAAAAGAGCTTGTTGTTGGTTCTTTAATCGCAATTCCACATGCGATGAATCGAGATGTTATTGAGAATCTTGGGTGGTGGAATTTAGCAGATCCAGCACTATTTCAAGCGATGGCGATGTCTAGAGGAGTAGATATTGCCGATATGGCTTCGGTCGATGTAATTCACACGAATAAGGTTCGTCCTGTGCATACGGGTACATCACCTGGTTCTCCTTATCCGAAGGCGACTAGTCGTATTATGGGTGATCATTTGTGTGCTTTGCAATACGTAATCGAAACATATGGTAAACGTGGCGGTTTTTCGGAGGGAAACAGGGATAGAGAGTTTATAGGGAAGTATAAACCAGTTTTATTACAAAAGGAAAAAGCGAAATACAGTGCTATTATACCCGTATCAGAAGAAAAAATGACTATAAGATCTGTCATACAGGAAGTGAAAAAGGCAGGTGTAGATGAAATTATAGTTGTTGCGAATGGAGCAGATACCGAGACAATTAAACAAGCAAAGCTAGAGAATGTTATTGTAGTTGAATTCGCGAAGGCACTTGGACATAATGTAGCACGAGCGATAGGGGCTATGCATGCTACGGCAGATATTTGTTTATTTGTTGATGGTGATTTTGCTATTCCGGCAAAAAAGCTAATTCCATTTTTGCATGCTATTGAAGACGGAAACGATGTGGCGTTAAATGATTTGCAATGTTTGTTAGATATGTTTCACCCGGCAGATCCAATTAGTATGGGGAAATATTTCGTGAATTTGGTAGCGAAACGACCAGATTTATGGAACAACTCATTAACGGCAGTGCCACATGCTATGCATAAAAAGGTAATAGAGAAAATTGGATATGATTCCCTTATCATTCCACCATTAGCTCAAATGAAAGCTATTTTAGAAGAATGCTCTATTACAGCAGTGGAATTTGTAGATGTTATAAAAACAAATCGAGTACGTCCAGAGCAACATGGGTTTGTAAATGGAAGAATTCCTGCATTCGATCGTATTTTCGGTGATCAGCTTGAGTCGATTGCTTATTTATTACAACATACGAATGGGCGCGGGAGTTTTACAGACGGAGAAAGGGATAGAGATATAATACTACAATTGAGAAGGAAAGAAGAGAATATAGATGAATGCTAGTAGTAAAGTAACCATTATTGGATTAGGATATGTTGGCCTTCCTTTAGCGGTCCTTTTTGCAGAAAGAGGACATGCTGTACTTGGATTAGATAAAGATAATAGGAAGATAGAATCAATAATTAAAGGAGAAAGTTATATTCCTGATGTTTCTTCTAACGTATTACAAAATTTATTGAACGAGAGAAAATTAATAGTAAATACACCAGATAAAGGTTTTGCGGAGTTCCAAAATAGTGAGTATGTTATTGTGACTGTGCCTACGCCAATTAATGAGAATAAAGAACCCGATTTAAGTGCACTCGTTTCAGCCTCCCATTATATACAACAACACCTTCAAGAAGGACAAACCTTCATTTTTGAAAGCTCCACATATCCAGGTACACTGGAGGAAGTTATCATTCCTATTATTTCTCAAACAGGTAAAAAGGTAGGAGAAGATTATTATATTGGGTATTCTCCAGAGCGAATTGATCCAGCGAATAGCCAGTATTCAGTTGAAACAATTCCAAAAGTTATTAGTGGACAAACCGAGCAGTGTAAACAAAAAGTACAGGATTTGTATAGCACTATATTTGATGTAGTTGTTCCAGTTAGTTCTCCGAAAGTAGCGGAGATGTGTAAGCTATTTGAAAACATTCAGCGCTTAGTTAATATTTCATTAGTAAATGAGTTAAATATACTTTGTGAAAGTTTGAATATTAATTTTTATGAGGTGCTTGAAGCGGCATCTACAAAACCGTTTGGATTTACTCCGTATTGGCCAGGACCAGGAATAGGAGGACACTGTATTCCGGTAGATCCTTTATATTTTCAATGGAGAATAAGAAAGGCTGGAGCAATTAGTCAATTAATTGAGGCAGCACATGTAATTAATGAAGAAATGCCAGCGAAAATAATCGGGAAAGTAAAAGGTGTGGTGCAATCACCCGCAACGGTTTTAATAGTAGGGATTGCATATAAGAAAGATGTAAATGATTTGAGAGAATCACCGGCGTTGCCAATTATTCAATTATTAATAAAAGAAGGATACAAGATAGAATATCATGATCCGTATATTTCTACAGCGAAAATTGGAGATACACTATATCAATCTGTTCCATTAGATGAACAAAGAATTAAACAAGCAAATTGTATTTTAATTGTAACGGATCACTCTAGCATCGATTGGAATCTTTTTAAAGGGATTGAGCGATTAATAGATACACGTGGAATCGTAAAGAAGGTGAGTGTATGAGTGAAAAATGTTTAATTACAGGTGGAGCAGGATTTATTGGTTCGCATTTAGCTGAAGAGTTGGTGAAAAGAGGTTATGAAGTTACTATTGTGGATAACTTCTATAAAGGAAAAAATAAATATCATAATGAGTTAATGAAAGAGCTCCGGGTTATTCCAATAAGCGTTTTAGATAAAAATTCAATTTATGAATTAGTGAATCAACATGATGTGGTGTTTCATTTAGCTGCAATTTTGGGAGTCAAAACTACAATGGAAAAAAGTGTAGAGCTTATTGAAACAAATTTCGATGGAACGAGAAATATTTTACAAGCAGCGTTAAAAGGGAAGAAGAAAGTAGTATTTGCATCTACTTCTGAAGTATATGGAAAGGGAGAGCCGCCATTCTCTGAAGAAGGAGATCGTTTATACGGTGCAACTTCCAAAATACGTTGGAGTTATGCAATTTGTAAAACGTTAGAGGAAACATTATGTTTAGGGTACGCATTAGAAGGTTTACCTGTAACGATTGTTCGTTATTTTAATATTTATGGTCCAAGAGCGAAAGATGGTCCGTACGCAGGAGTAATTCCACGATTTATTCGTGCGGCTTTGCAAGGTGACGATATTCTCGTGTATGGAGATGGAAAGCAGACACGCTGCTTTACGTATGTAAGTGATGCGGTCGAGGCAACAATTCGTGCAATGGATGAGAAGGTAAATGGTGAAATTATTAATATAGGTTCTGAGAATGAAAAAAATATAAAGATAGTAGCGGAAGATATAAAAAAATTAACGAAGTCTATTTCCAAAATTGTGCACGTTCCATTTGAGGAAGTATATCCACATGGATTTGAAGAGATTCCAAATAGAAGACCAGACGTAACGAAATTAAGAGAACTCGTTCAGTTTCAAGCGAAAGTAACGTGGGAACAAGGATTGAAAGAAACTATTAAATGGTTTCGTGAAGAAAACAATGGCTAAGTCGTTATCAGTTATTATTCCCGTATGTAATGAAGTGGATACGATTTCAGATGTGGTTCAATCGGTAAAACCATTGAATCCAGTAGAGATTATTGTAGTAGCAAATGGTTGTAATGATGGTACAGAAGCGATTGCTGAGAGCTTAGGATGTACAGTAATCCAGCATAAAGAGTCACTTGGTAACGACGTTGGACGCGCAGTTGGTGCAAAACATGCGATAGGTGATGTATTACTGTTTGTAGATGGAGATTTTGCTATTCAAACTTCAAAATTACAATTATTCCTTAATCCGATTTTACATGATCAGGCGGACATCGTTTTAAATAATTTGGACGCATTATTTTTAAAGAAACAAAAACCGCACTCCGTGACAGTATGGCGCCAAATATTAAATGCAATGTTAGAGCGTGAAGAATTAAAAATTGATTCTTTATTATCTGTACCTCATGCGCTGACGAAGGAAGTTGTGCAAAGTATTGGAGACGAATGTTTTGTTAATCCTATTGTGGCTCATCTACGCCTAGCACAAAGTAAATGGAGAATTAGTCGTCATTGTGCAATTGACGTTATTACGCCAAATAAATTTCGTCCATTCGAGCATGCTGCATATGGCACGGATCTTTCTCAATCTGAAAAACGAATGATAGGTGATCATATAGAAGCTGTAGCAGAGCGGATATTAGGCAGCGATGGGCGCGGAGGATATTATGATGGAAATAGGAAAAGAGAGAGTGTCTATCATACTCTAAATTTTGAAGATTTTTATCAAGGATGGGGCGTTACATCTAATTTGTATAAAGGAGAGCAATTATCGGTAATTATTCCTGTGCAAAATGAAGAGAAAACAATTGGAAACGTTATAGAAGAGCTTCGCAAAATTGAACCTTTTGAAATCATCGTTGTTGTAAATGGTTCGTCCGATAAAACGGCAACAATTGCAAAAGACAAGGGAGCAACAACAATTGTGTATAAAGAAGCACTTGGAAACGATGTGGGGCGTTCGCTTGGAACTTATTTTGCAAAAGGAGAAATTGTTTTATTTATAGACGGTGATTTTGTTATTCCAGCTAGTGAGCTATATCCCTTTGCAAAAGCTATTGCAGATGGAACGGATGTCGCATTAAATGATTTAAATCATTATTTAGATTTGAGAGTACCACTTCATCTTGTAACAGCATTTAAATATGCATTAAATTTAGCTTGTGATAGAAAAGATTTAGGAGTAGGCTCTCTTATTGCTGTACCTAATGCGTTTAGTCGTACTTGTTTGAAGGAAATAGGGTATAAATCATTATTGTCACCTTGTGTAGCACAAGTGAAAGCTGTACTTTCAGGTTTTGAAATCGCTTGTGTAAGTCGTGTCGATGTTGATAAGATGAACCGTATTCGTCCCAGTGAACATTTCGCAAAAATAGGTCATCCTCCAGCTGTCCTTCGAATTATTGGTGATCATATAGAAGGATTAGAGCAATTAATTGCATTAACAAACAGTCGTGGTGGATTTTACGATGGAAATAGACAAAGAGATGTTTTATAGTGGTAACAAAAAAAGTGTACAACGTATGTACACTTTTTTGCTCTGTTATAAAAACTATAACAGATTAGGAGATAAGAGTATTACAGCTCTACAATGGGTATCGTTCTTATATTACAAAATAGGACTCGTATATAAGAATACCAAAAAAATACAATTAAAGAAAGGGTTAATTCTAAAGAGTTTTATGTGAGGTTAACACTATGTATGTAGTAGTTTGCTCAACATTTCACAAACATGTCACAACTATTTCGTCCACTTCCGAAAAAAAGTAGTATTCTAAGTGTGTAAGCTGTTATATAAAAAAACGTAGTCCTGTACTAATCAAAAATGGAGGAGATTAGGATGACTCAAGTATTAGAAAATGTAAAAAGCGCGTGGGAAAACTTTAAAGGTGAAAAATGGAAAGCAGAGATTGATGTTCGCGATTTCATTTTAAATAATGTAAACGTTTACGAGGGAGAAGACTCTTTCTTAGCGGAAGCAACTGAAGCAACGAAACAACTTTGGGATCAAGTAATGGATTTAACAACAAAGGAACGTGAAAACGGTGGCGTTCTTGATATGGATACAAAAATTGTTTCTTCTATTACATCACATGAACCAGGATATTTAAATAAAGATATTGAAAAAGTGGTCGGTTTCCAAACTGATAAACCATTTAAACGTTCTTTACAACCATATGGTGGTATTCGTATGGCAGAACAAGCTTGTGAAGCGTATGGATATGAAATGGATAAAGAACTTAGCAAGATTTTCAGAGACTGGCGTAAAACTCATAATCAAGGTGTATTTGATGCATACACACCAGAAATGAAAGCGGCTCGTAAATCAGGTGTTATTACTGGTCTTCCAGATGCGTATGGACGTGGACGTATTATCGGTGACTATCGCCGCGTAGCGCTATATGGTATAGATCATTTAATTGAAGCGAAAAAAGCGGATTATAATTTAACTGGCGGTGTAATGAGCGAAGATACAATGCGTTTACGTGAAGAATTATCTGAGCAAATGCGTGCACTTCAAGAGTTAAAACAGATGGCTGCTTCTCATGGATTCGATATTTCTAAGCCAGCTACAAATGCACAAGAGGCCTTCCAATGGTTATACTTTGCTTATCTTGCAGCAATTAAAGAGCAAAACGGGGCAGCAATGAGCCTTGGACGTACCTCTACATTCTTAGATGTTTACATTGAAAGAGATTTAGCAAATGGTACTTTAACAGAAGAAAAAGCACAAGAAATTGTTGACCATTTCATTATGAAATTACGTCTTGTGAAATTTGCAAGAACACCTGATTATAATGAACTATTCTCTGGAGACCCAACTTGGGTAACTGAATCTATCGGTGGTATGGCGTTAGACGGTCGTCCGTTAGTAACAAAAAACTCATTCCGTTTCTTGCATACATTAGATAATTTAGGACCAGCACCAGAACCAAACTTAACAGTTCTTTGGTCTAAACAATTACCAGAGAACTTTAAAAAATACTGTGCAAAAATGTCTATTAAAACATCAGCAATTCAATACGAAAATGATGACATTATGCGTGCTGACTACGGTGATGACTACGGTATTGCTTGTTGTGTATCAGCAATGAGAATTGGTAAACAAATGCAGTTCTTCGGAGCACGTGCAAACTTAGCGAAAGCATTACTATATGCGGTTAACGGTGGTAAAGATGAAAAGTCAAAAGCACAAGTTGGTCCTGAATACGCACCAATTACTTCTGAAGTATTAGATTATGAAGAAGTTATGCGTAAATTCGATATGACAATGGAATGGTTAGCTGGTCTATACTTAAATACATTAAATGTAATTCACTATATGCACGATAAATATAGCTATGAACGTATTGAAATGGCACTTCACGATACAAATGTTCTTCGTACAATGGCAACAGGTATCGCTGGATTATCTGTAGTAGCAGACTCTTTAAGTGCAATTAAATATGCACAAGTAAAACCAATTCGTGATGAAAATGGTATTGCAGTTGATTTCGAAATTGAGGGAGATTTCCCTAAATACGGTAACAATGATGATCGTGTAGATGAAATCGCAGTAAATCTTGTGAAAACATTTATGAACAAGATTCGCAAACATAAAACATACCGTAATTCTGTTCATACAATGTCAATCTTAACAATCACATCTAACGTTGTATACGGTAAGAAAACTGGTAACACTCCAGATGGACGTCGTACTGGAGAACCATTTGCACCGGGCGCAAACCCAATGCATGGCCGTGATACAAAAGGTGCATTAGCATCATTATTATCTGTAGCTAAATTACCATATGAAGATGCACAAGATGGTATTTCAAATACATTCTCTATTATTCCAAAAGCACTTGGTAAAGAAGATGATGTACAAGTACGAAACTTAGTATCTATGCTTGATGGATATGCAATAAAAGAAGGACACCACTTAAATATTAACGTATTTAACCGTGAAACATTAATGGATGCAATGGAGCATCCTGAAAAATATCCACAATTAACAATTCGTGTATCTGGTTACGCTGTTAACTTTATTAAATTAACTCGTGAACAACAAATTGATGTAATAAACCGTACAATGCATGAAAGCATGTAAGTGAAAAAAATGTCCCTCTGCTTTTAATATATAGCGGAGGGAGGCTGTTTCAATAAAGGAGGAAGTAACATGGTAAAAGGAAGAATACATTCTGTAGAGTCTTGTGGTACTGTTGATGGCCCAGGGATTCGTTATGTCATATTTACACAAGGGTGTTTATTACGTTGTCAATATTGTCATAATGCTGATACATGGGAAATCGGTAAAGGTAAAGAAATAACAGTTGAAGAAGTGATGCAGGATGTGACATGTTACCTTCCATTTATTGAAGCTTCTGGAGGCGGTATAACAGTTAGCGGTGGAGAGCCACTATTACAGCTAGACTTCTTAACCCAGTTGTTTAAAAAGTGCAAAGAAGCTGGTATCCATACAACAATCGATTCTTCTGGCGGTTGTTATTCTGAAGAACCAGAATTCCAAAATAAGCTAGATATTTTAATGGAGTATACAGATTTAGTTTTATTGGATTTGAAGCATATTGATTCAAAGAAACATCGTAAATTAACAGGGAAACCAAATGAACACATTTTACAATTTGCTCGTTATTTATCGGATATAAAGAAACCAATTTGGGTAAGACATGTATTGGTTCCCGGTGTTACCGATGGTGAAGAGGATTTGCAAAAATTATCAAACTTTATTCAAAGTCTATCTAATGTTAAGAAAGTGGAAGTGCTGCCATATCATAAGCTCGGTGTTTATAAATGGGAGGCACTTGGACATAAGTATCCACTTGCGGATGTGAATCCACCGACAGAAGAAAATGTTGAACATGCAAAACATATTTTACAAGCAGTCTAACCTAAACATTTGGTTAGGCTTTTTGTTTCTTCATAATAAAATCTAGAGTATATATTTAGAAAAGAGTATACTGAAAAGGGAATATCCATATTTTTGTAAAGAATAAGCGGAGAAATTTACATAATTGTAAAGGGAAATCAAAATAGTAAAAAGAATTAAGAAGTAAAAGAGTGAGTATTATGGAATATAGAACATTTGTAAGTTATTGCGAAAGCTCTTATAGGAAAGTATAATGTAAAGATATGAGCACAGATAGGATTAAGGGGTCAATCTTATATGCTTTGCATATCCACGACAGATACATAGCTAACAGGAAAGTATTAGAATCCGAGTATGTAGTTTTTAAGGAAAATGTTTTTCCTATTGTCGTATATGCAATATGGAGAAACAAAAAGCTAGGAGTGGATTTGTTTGATAAAAAACCCCAAGGTTTTAATATTAACTGCACATTACGGTAACGGTCATGTGCAAGTGGCAAAAACATTAGAACAAACATTTCGCCAAAAAGGAATCGAAGATGTAATTGTATGCGACTTGTTTGGAGAATCACATCCAGTTATAACCGATATTACAAAATATTTATATTTAAAAAGCTATACGGTAGGAAAAGAATTATATCGTTTGTTTTATTATGGTGTAGAGAAAATTTATGATAAAAAAATAGCATCTTGGTATGCGAATTTTGGGAGAAAGCGTTTGAAGACGCTATTACAGGTGGAGAAACCGGATATTGTTATTAATACCTTTCCAATCATCGCTGTACCAGAATTGAAAAAGCAAATAGGTATTTCTATTCCTGTTTATAACGTATTAACGGATTTTTGCGTGCATAAAATATGGATCCATCGAGAAGTAGATCGTTATTTTGTAGCAACCGATCATGTGAAAAAAGTGATGGTTGATATCGGTGTACCTGCAGAACAAATTGTTGAAACAGGGATTCCGATTCGTAGCAGTTTTGAGCTAAAGATAAATCCAGCAATTATATATAATAAATATCAGTTATGTAAGGATAAAAAGATGTTACTAATTGTAGCAGGTGCTCATGGTGTGCTAGGGAGTGTAAAAGAGCTATGCCAGTCATTTATGTCAGTACCAAAATTACAAGTAGTTGTCGTTTGTGGGAAAAACGAAGCTTTAAAGCAGGATTTAATGGAACTACAGGAACAAAGTTCTGATGCTTTAAAAGTATTTGGTTATGTTGAAAACATTGATGAATTGTTCCGTGTTACTTCTTGTATGATTACGAAGCCAGGTGGTATTACATTAAGCGAAGCAGCAGCATTACAAGTACCCGTCATTTTATATAAACCTGTCCCAGGACAAGAGAATGAAAATGCGTTGTATTTTGAAAAAAAAGGGGCTGCAGTTGTAATTCGTGATGATAGTGAAGTTTTTGCAAAAACAGAGGCGTTATTACAAGATGATATGAAGCTTCTTCAGATGAAAGAAGCAATGAAAAGTATTTATCGTCCTGAGCCAGCTGGTCATATTGTGGATACAATTTTGGCAGAAAATCATGCAGAGCCGAATCATATACCTATTAAATCACCAGTTCTTGCCGAATCTTTTACTTAATATGAAACCCTCTTTTAAGCATTTAAAGAGGGTTTTTTTTATTGTTGTAAAAAAATAAACGTGAATTATTAACTTATCCCGCAAAAGCCCGATTGGTGAGGGCTAATAATCAGTGGGGATAAACAAAACTCCGACTGATTAAAGTTTCACTTTATCCACAAGGGATTACGCCTTCATTGGACAGTAAAATCGGAATATTAACAGCTATATCCACATAATCCACAATTTTTAGAAAATTATCCACAATTCTCACGTTACGAATTCATTTAAATAAATGAATTCGTAAAATACTTTTGTAATTTATGCACAATTCTACGTTTTTTGTGGATAAGGTTGTCCACAAAAAAGGTTCCTTATAAATAAGGAACCTTTTTTACTAATTCATTGGAAAATCTTATGTAATGAAACTGAATAATTAGGGGGGAAACCTTCTAATTATTCAGTTTCACTTTAAATACTTTTTGAGCGATAGCCCGCTGCACGATCTGCTTTTCGAAATTCTCGCTGATAGAGAACTTCTTGTGTACTAGATAATGTGTTTTTTGCTTTATCACGTTTCCTTTTATCCATTACAAATCACCTCGTGTCCTAAAGTCACTATCTATCGTTTCCAAAGACATGGGGTGATATACATATATGTCAAACTAGTAATGATTAATTATCATTTCTGAATTTTTAGATTACGCTTCTTTTAATTGGTGTGCTTCTTGGAATGTTGTATCTCGCATTGTTGCAAGTGTATACTGATCTTTTGGAATTTCATATAAATTATATACTTCTTCATGCGCGTTAATTTCATCATAAACGGCTTTTCTTGTTTCGTTTGCTAGATTTACATATTGTAGTTTTTCGGCAGCTTTAATAGACCGAATATTTATTTTACGAATACGCATAAAAATCGTTTCAATATCTAATTCATAGAAAAGTTCGCTAAAAAATGAATCTTTCGCCAATTTATTATATCCTTTACCATGATATGGTTTGCCAAGCCAAGTTCCGAGGAATCCAGCTTTTTCTTGCACATCAAATAAAGTAATTGTGCCGATGGGGTTACCCCATTCATCTAAAATTGTGCGTGAGATTAATTCTCCACGCTCTTCGGCTTCGATTGTTTGTTTCGTTAAAAATAAATATTCTTCATAAGAATAGGCCTTTTGACGCACAAAAGGGAAGACAGCAGGATCCACCATTAATTCGTATAGAACGTGGCTGTCGTGTAAGTCGCGTTTTTTCAACACACTAACTCCTCCTCACACGAGGGTAGCATGACGAAAAAGCACCCACCCTCGAAATTTTTATATCAATCTTTAAAAAATTTCGGGGTGGGAATCGAACCCACTAGAACCAGTTTCTAACGCTGGTGGCGCACCATTTGCCTTCCCCATTCATCAATTTGAAAATGATAATCACGACACAAATTGATTATGGTTTCATTCAGTTTATAATCGTATAATACTGTATCTAGTCAAAAAAATAAACTAGTTTTTTTTATTTTTTTTGTAAATTATTTTTCCGTCAATCATAGTGAGTACAGGCTTGGCTAAATAATGGAAAGGATGATGTGTCCATAACACGAGGTCAGCATCTTTTCCAACATCAATGCTTCCAATTCTATCCTCCAAACGTAAATTTCGAGCTGGGAAAATAGTGATTCCTTCCAACGCTGTTTTCTCATCTAATCCTTCTCTTACTGCAATGGCAGCGCAAACATTTAAATATTGAATGGGTGTATAAGGGTGGTCGGTTGTAATAGAAACTTCTACTCCATTTTTCGATAAAATATGATAAGTATCCCACGTTTTGTTTTTAAGTTCGATTTTCGAACGTCGCGTAAGAGTAGGTCCAACTGAAACTTTTAAATTGTGTTTCGAAAGCTCTTCAACAATAAAGTGTCCTTCTGTACAATGTTCAATACGTAAATCAAGATTGAATTCTGTCGCAAAGCGTAAGGCTGAAGTGATATCATCTGCGCGGTGAGCGTGGATACGTACCGGTATTTCTCGGCGGAGTGCTTTTAAAATAGGTAGCATTCGAAAATCAGCTTCATGCCCGTAGTGTTGTGCGTCATAGAATGATTCACGAAGTAACCCCATAATTCCCATACGTGTTATTGATTCTTTTGTACCGTTGCTATGGAACTTTTTAGGATTTTCTCCAAAGGCAATTTTTAAACCAGCAGGTTCCTGAATAATCATATGATCAATACAAGTTCCAGCAGTTTTTATTACGCAAGTAGTACCGCCGATAATGTTTTGGCTTCCGGGCATCACGTGAACAGTCGTAACACCATTTTGTACAGCGTCTTGAAATGCAATATCAAAAGGATGAATCCCGTCTAAAGAACGGATATGTGGTGTTGAAACTTCGGATGTTTCATTTGCATCATTACCAGCCCAACCAGTACCTTCATCGTAGAGGCCAAGGTGAGTATGAACATCAATAAATCCAGGCAAGAGATGAAGAGCTCGTGCATCTATAACGGTCATATCCTGAGTAGTATCAATATGAGGTTTGACCGCGGCAATGCGTTCTCCTATAACGAGTACATCTCCTTGAAACTTTTGGGATGTAATAGGATATACAATGGCTTGTTTGAGCAATATTTTCATAGAGACCTCATTTCCGTCACCTTGTAATGTGTAGAATAGGTTTAGACAAAGTAACTGAAAGGTTTTTCGTGTAGTAATGCTCCGGTGTTTAAAAAGTAAGAAGTCTTGGAGGAGATAGACTACCCGTAAAACTGTATTTTAAAAGTACTACATTGTATGCAAGAGGATATTTTGTAATGCATGGTTAACTGTTGGAAATGTGTATTGATATCCATGTTTAATAGCTTTATTGGGTAATACATGTTGCCCTTCTAATACAAGTATACTCATCTCACCGAGTAAAGCGCGAAGTACAAATGAAGGAACAGGTAGCCAATGAGGTCGCCTAGTTATAGTGGCAATAATTTCACCGAACTCTTTCATCCGTATTGGCGTTGGCGCTGTAATATTAAAAGGTCCGTCAATTTCTTTTTTGTGAATGATGAAATCAATCATGCGAACGACATCGTCTATATGAATCCATGATAACCATTGGTTTCCAAATCCAAGTGTACCGCCGATATATAATTGATAGGGAAGTAGCATTTTGGGAAGAGCTCCTCCATCTGCGCCCAATACGACTCCAAATCTTGTGTAGACAGTTCTTATTCCAATGGAGCGGGCTTTAGATGCTTCTTGCTCCCACAAATATACTGTGTTTGCTAAAAAGTCATCTCCTGGAGTCTCTTGCTGTTCTGTAAAAGATTCGGTTTCAGATGTCCCATAGTATCCAATGGCACTTGCATTAATAAATGTGTGTGGCTTTGTTTCAAGAGTTTGTAATTGTTTAATGAGTCCTTTTGTTGTTTGAATTCTACTGTTTAAAATTGATTCTTTTTGTTTTTTTGTCCATCTACTATTAATAGATTCTCCAGCTAGATTAATAACTACATCGATAGAGGAGAGAGGGAAGGTCTGTAAATCCGGTGTCCACTGTACGTATTGAAGGTTAGTTTGTGAAGTTTCAGCAATTTTTTTTCGAGTAAGAATGTAAACAGTAAATCCCTTTTGAATAAAAAAACTAGAAAGGGATTTGCCTATAAAGCCAGAGCCACCAGAAATTGCGATTTTCACAATTATTTCCTCCTCATTATATATATTCTTGAAAAGAAAAAACGTTCCTTGACTATGTTAAAATAATAGAGAGGTGAGAGTATGACTGTCATTACAAAAATAGAAGTGCAAAAACGATCGAAAGAACGATTTAATATTTATATTGATAAAGGTCAAGGCGAAGAGTACGGGTTTAGTGTGAATCAATCAATCTTAATGAAACATGGGTTACAAAAAGGCTTAGAAATTGATGAAGTAGCGTTAGGGAATATTTTGTACAATGAAGAGGTACAAAAAGCATATTTACAAGCGATTTCCTATTTATCCTATCAAATGAGAACAAAACAAGAAATAGAAGATTTCTTACGAAAAAAAGAAGTGGGACAGGCCATCATCTCTGAAGTCGTTTCGAAATTATTACATGATCGATATATTAATGATAAAGAGTACGCTATTTCATACGTGCGAACGCAAAGTAATGTGAATCAAAAAGGTCCAACTGTTATTAGGAGAGGGCTATTAAGTAAAGGTGTTCAGGATTTAATCATTACACATAGTTTACAAGAGTATCCAAAGGAGAAGCAAATGGAGAATGCTTTGTTTCTTATAGAAAAGAAGAAAAAATCTTATCAAAAGCATTCATTTTTACAAATGAAGCTAAAGTTAGATGAAATGCTTGTTCGTAAAGGATATTCTAGAGATGTGATTCAAATTTGCTTGGAAGAATTGAAAGACGAAAAAGATGACGAACAGCAACAAGAAGCGTTACACTATCATGGGAATAAGTATTATGAGAAATATAAGAAGTATGATGGTTGGACATTCGAAAATAAGGTGAAGCAAGCGTTATATCGAAAAGGATTCTCTATTGATGAGATAGATATATTTTTACAAATGAAACGTGAAGAGGGATGAGGAAATAAGATGGGTACGCCAAAACGCTACAGTGAAATGACACCACATGAGTTAAGGGAAGAAATTGGGGTTTTGAAGGAGCAAGCAGTAAAGGCTGAGCAACTTGGAATTGTAAATGAATTCGATGTATTAATGAGAAAAATGGCTATGGCTCGTGCTTATATGATAGATATAAATAAATTCCATATTGGTGAGACATATGAATTAGTAGAAGAACCTGGTGTGGTATTTAAAATTACGTATTTCAATGGGGTATTTGCTTGGGGATATAAGCAAAATGATAATGAAGAGATTGGAATACCAATTTCCTTGCTGCAGGAAAAATAAAAACCAGAGAGTGAATATCTCTCTGGTTTTCATCTTTGGTAGGCGTTAAAGGAGATAGGAGATTCTAAAATTGGCGTTTTTTACATTCGTTTGCCAGTATAATGAGAGACTGGGTTTGTTGCGTCTGTCCATTAACTTGCGCTTTCGCATGTTTTGGACGAGTCCACGTATGGTTAAATAATTCAGAACGACGATCTAAATGGTCACGGTAGCTCATCTTTATCACCTCGTGTAGGAATTTAATTTGTACTACTCTTCCTGCTGATTTGCAGCACGCATACGCTCTTGTGGGTGCGTGTTAATTGTGCCGTTAGGTCGTTTCGAAGCGAAGCGTGATTTCGCTTTCGGTTGACCGTCGATTTTGCTGTTGTTTTTTGACTCAGACCAAAATTCGGCTTGTCTACCCATTAAGAACGCCCCCTCACTATCAGTCGATACCCCTTTAAGAAGTATCACTTATAGAATGTGCAAAATAGAAGAAACTATCCTTTAGAAATTAAGGGAATAAATAGGTAAAAGGAGAATAGAACATGAATGATATTTATGAAACATTAACGAAAGAATTATTAGATAAAAATGACAACCTTTCTTACGCACAAGCTCGTGCATGGGTTGAATTATTGTGGGAAGACTTCCGAACAACTTATGCTAAATCAGGTCGTTACCAAGGTGAGGAAATGACTGAACAAGTGGTACGAACATGGGTTAATAATCATGGAGGGCGCCTTCATGAAATGCGTACAAATAATCCGAAGTATAGCCATTTAATCAATCAAGAAGATCATTTGAAACATTAAAAAAAGCGACGTAGGTCGCTTTTTTTAATGTGGAAGCAATTCCAGTTTCTTTCGAAGTTTCTCTTCGCTGAAAATCCATCCTGTATATGAACTAATAATATTTAAATTTTGATCGAGCTGAACGATTGCGACGAATGGATAATAATCTTTACTTCGATACCGCAAATCAATAAATCGAACTTCATAATAGTTATCATAATCGAAAATATCCCAGCGATATACAGGCGAGAAAGATAAGAAAGCAGATATATTTTCATCTCGCACAGCGGCTTGCATAATGGCGGTATTCGGGAACAGTACGCGATCGAATTTATCGTATACAAGGATGTTACCGCGGTGCCATCTTGCGACGTAGTAATGTTCAGTTGTAACGACGGCTAAATGATAATGATAAAATTTGTAAGAAGGAGAAATAATTACTTTCTCTACATTTTTGAAACGTTTGTATACTACACTTTTAATATTTCGATGCATCATAATGCGGCCGATATAGTAAACAAACATTAATATATACGCTGCTAAAGCAGTATAGCCTTTATGTGCTCCGACAAGCATACAGGCGATAGCAAGTATATGGATAAAGAAAATGACAGTATCAAACGTATTAATTATGCCGAGCGCTACCCATTTTTTTGTGAAGGGCCTTAATGCCTGTGTACCATAGGCATTGAAAATATCCACAAAGACATGAAGAAAGACGGCAATAAATGACCAAAGTAGTAGATGCAGATAGGGAGCGTCTGAAAAGAAGGCGAAAGAGATGCCACTTATAAGGAGTGACCAAAGGATCACTGCAGGGATGGAATGAGTAATCCCGCGATGATTTCTTATATATTTAGCGTTATTACGCAATTTTAAAACTGTATCGATGTCAGGAATATTGGAACCGGCAATTGTTGCAAGCATCACTGCTTGTGGCCCAATATCACTTTGTGCTATAGCTGGATCTAATGTGGCCAAACTGCCTAGAGTAACGCCCATAACAAGGTGAGTGGCTGTGTCCATAGAAATCCACCTCCGTTTTTTATTAATGTAACTCTTTTTATTCGATACCTCAAGTCCTTTGCCTTCTATTTCCTATGTCATCTTACTTAAATTTTTTCCTAAAATCTTTATAATAGTACGTATATGCAAAAAAATGAGGGGGATCAAGTTTGACACTTGAAATATTAAATGAGTTTAACATAGAACAGTTTCAAAATGATTTAATTGGTTGGTTTGAAAAAGAACAACGTGATTTACCGTGGCGAAAAAATAAAGATCCATACCGTGTTTGGGTTTCAGAAATTATGTTACAGCAAACAAGGGTAGAGGCTGTAAAACCATATTACGCAAATTTTATGGGGAAGTTTCCTACGCTTGAAGCGCTAGCAACTGCCGATGATGAAGAAGTATTAAAAGCATGGGAAGGCTTAGGTTATTATTCTAGAGCACGAAATTTACATGCTGCAGTAAAAGAGGTAAAAGAAGTATACGGCGGGACAGTACCGAGCGATGTAAAGAAAATTGAAAAATTAAAAGGAGTGGGACCATATACAAAAGGTGCCATTTTAAGTATTGCATATGGCATACCAGAGCCAGCGGTTGATGGAAATGTTATGCGCGTATTATCTCGTATTTTATCAGTGTGGGATGATATTGCAAAACCGAAAACGAGAAAAGTTTTTGAAGAGATTGTGCGTGAAATTATTTCTATAGAAAATCCATCTTATTTTAACCAAGGTTTGATGGAATTAGGGGCATTAATTTGTATACCGAAAAATCCATCTTGTTTACTTTGTCCTGTACGTGAACATTGCAGAGGGTATGCTGAAGGTGTTCAAAAAGAACTACCAGTGAAGAGTAAAGCGAAAGCACCTACAATGGTACCGCTCGTTGCGGGAGTACTTCAAACTGAAGATGGCCGTTACGTAATTAATAAACGCCCAAGTACGGGATTACTGGCTAATATGTGGGAGTTCCCGAATATTGAACTAAGTGAAGGTATTCGTAATCAAAAACAACAGCTTACGGATTATATGAAGGAGAGCTTTGATCTCTCTGTTTCTATTGATGAATACGCGATGAATGTACAACATACTTTTACACATCGTACTTGGGATATCTTCATATTTTACGGAAAAGTAACAGGTAATATTGTCGAAACGGATACATTAAAGTTTGTATCGAAAGAAGCGTTTGAACAGTTACCTTTCTCGAAATCACATCGTACAATTTACGAAAAGTGTGTTGAGAAAATTACAATGCAGTAAAGTGAAACTTTAATCAGTGGGGGTTTTCTTCATCCCCCACTGATTATTAGCCCTCACCAATCGGGCTTTTATGGGCAGCCCGACCCCAACCTAACTTCTTTGCTTTCGCTGCATTTTGAGGTGGGGTCTTACTGCCCGGCAAATAGCGGGATAAATAATAAAAAACGTGTTCCAGAACTTTGGAACACGTTTTTTTATATTGAAAATAAATTTGTATTTTGAGGTTGAAAATCCACGCGTTTATAATCCGCCCCGTGACTCGATTTCTTTCACAACTTCTTTATAAATCGTTTGTCCCTCTACATTTAGATAAGGCATAATTTGCTGAAATGAATGATGAAAATAAGCTAATTCATCCTCTTTCCATTCATTTTTGGAAATCATAGTTAGCTCAGTCATATCACGTCCAGTATACATATTCCCACCTCCATCATATGTAGTTTGAATGAGTGATAAGAGATATATACGTGAATTTTTAAAAAGAAAATTAGGGATAACTTCTAAGTGAATTGGTTACATTATTGATTGTGGAGGTGAGAAAGATGAGTAAAAAACAACAAGGTTATAATAAGGCAACTTCTGGTGCTAGCATTCAAAGTACAAATGCTAGCTATGGTACAGAGTTTGCAACTGAAACGAATGTACAAGCAGTAAAACAAGCGAACGCACAATCAGAGGCACAGAAAGCACAAGCTTCTGCTGCTCAAAGTGCAAATGCTAGTTATGGTACAGAGTTTGCAACTGAAACAGATGTGCATGCAGTGAAAAAACAAAATGCACAATCAGCTGCAAAACAATCACAATCTTCTAGTTCAAACGAGTAATGAAAGAAAAACACTTCTCCAATTCGAGAGAAGTGTTTTCTTTGTGTGCGTGTCACTGTAATGAAAATAAAGGGAACGACATAACTTCTAATAAGTCAACAAATATAGTCAAAGGAGAAAGAAGTTCACGATTAGAAAATATGTAATAGGAATTATAAATGGCGAATGAATTAAAAAGGGGGTAAGTGATGAACGATTTTGATAAGTTGGTAGGAGAGCAGTTGGAAACGATGGATGAGCTTTTAAAGTTACAATCACATTTAGAGAAGTATCAGCAAATTGAAATGAGTGGAAGGGATACGTGCGATAAAAAAGAATTGCATTTTATCCGTCAAGAAATATACAGAACAGAAATAGCATTAAAACTTTTGCATGAAAAATTTGAACAGCAAACGAATAATGTGATTCAATCTTTTGAAACCGAAAAAATAATTTCAAATTAAGGGTGAGATATGTTGTTGATTTTAGGTGAAAAGTCCTTTCTTAAACAGAGGTGAGGGGGCTTTTCTTTTTGTTATATCTTCGTTTAATCTTCTAAAATACGTATTGCTAATTCATAGGAAATGTTCCTTCGTTAAAAGGGTTAGTGATGGGGTATTCAATAATACAAACTTCATTATATTCCTCATGAAAACAAGTGTCCTATCGCTTTAGTTTTAAAATTTTGACAAAAAAGTTATAATAGAAAAAAAGTGAATGCAGTTCAAGGGGTAGTTAAGACAACTTAAGAAAAGCATTTGCGGTTGAAAGAAGGGAGCATATATGGGATTTCCCAAAGAAGGAGAAAAGGTACAAATACATAGTTATAAACATAATGGCTCCATTCATAGAATGTGGGAAGAGACAACAATTTTAAAAGGGACGCAGAGCCTTGTGATCGGAGCAAATGATCGTACAGTAGTTACGGAATCAGATGGTCGAACATGGGTTACTCGCGAACCTGCGATTTGTTACTTCCATGCTAATTATTGGTTTAATGTAATTGGAATGCTGAGAGAAGAAGGAGTATATTATTATTGTAATTTAAGTTCTCCTTTTGCATATGACTCTGAAGCATTAAAGTATATTGATTACGACTTAGACATTAAAGTGTACCCAGATATGACATATACACTTTTGGATGAAGATGAGTATGAAAAGCATAGTCAAATCATGCAGTATCCACCTGTTATTGATACAATTTTAAAACGAAATGTAGCACATTTAACACAGTGGATTCATCAAAGAAAAGGTCCATTCGCACCGGATTTCGTAGATATGTGGTACGAAAGATATTTAATGTACAGAAATTAAAACAAACCTGCAGGGAATTTCCCGGCAGGTTTGTCCTATTAGAGGGGGGATTATGTGCAAGGTATAAAAAGATATTTACAATTTGTTAAACCATATCGATGGCTTATTGCTATTACAATTATTATTGGTCTTGTGAAGTTCGGTATCCCGCTTATTATGCCATGGTTATTAAAGTATATTATTGATGATGTTATTCAAGGCACGGGATCGCTTCAAGAAAAAACGTCTCAATTAATAACCGCAATTGGGATTGCTTTTTTTATTTTTGCAGTAGTAAGACCGCCGATAGAATATTATCGTCAATATTTCGCGCAGCGCATTGCCAATACAATACTATACGATTTACGAAAATACATTTTTGGGCACTTGCAAAAATTAAGCTTACGTTATTATTCGAACACAAAAACAGGGGAGCTTATTTCACGTGTAATCCATGATGTAGAACAAACGAAGGACTTTGTAATTACTGGTCTTATGAATGTCTGGTTAGATACTGCAACAATTGTTATTGCCATTATCGTTATGTTTTCTATGAATATAAAATTAACCTTTGTTGCTTTATTAATCTTACCTATTTATGTAGTTGCAGTGAAATATTTTTTCGGGCGCCTTCGAAAATTGACGAAAGAGCGCTCGCAAGCGCTAGCAACTATGCAAGGGTATTTACATGAACGTATTCAAGGGATGCAAGTGACACGTAGTTTTGCATTAGAAGAGTATGAAAGAGGACAGTTTGAAAAGAGAAATAATGAATTTTTAACGAAAGCACTAACTCATACGAGTTGGACGGCGAGAACGTTTTCGGTAGTGAATACGTTAACGGATTTAGGGCCGTTACTTGTTATTGGTTTTGCGGCATATGAGGTAATTCAAGGGTCGTTAACACTGGGTACGATGGTTGCTTTTGTTGGATATATGGATAGTTTATATAGTCCGCTTCGTCGCCTTGTTAATTCATCTACAACATTAACACAGTCTTTCGCCTCGATGGATCGAGTGTTTGAATTGTTGGATGAAAAATACGATATTGTTAATGTGCCAAATGCGGTGCAAACGAAAAGGCTAGATGGGGAAGTTATATTTGATAATGTTTCTTTTCGTTATAATGCGGATGAAAAAGAAATATTGCATAATCTGTCATTAACTATGCGCCCGGGAGAGAAGGTTGCGCTTGTAGGGGCAAGCGGAGGAGGAAAGTCATCTCTTGCTAGTTTAATTCCGCGTTTTTACGATGTTTCTGAAGGTGCAGTTTATATAGACGGGATAGATGTAAGAAAGTATAATATGAGAAATTTACGTAGTCATATTGGAATTGTGCTACAAGATAATTTATTATTTAGCGATACAATCGGGGCTAATATTTTATATGGCAATCCGAAAGCTACAGAGGCGGAAGTGATTTCAGCTGCCAAAGCTGCACAAATTCATAATTTTATTACAGAGTTGCCAGAGGGCTATGATACTGTCGTTGGGGAACGTGGTGTGAAATTATCTGGTGGACAAAGACAGCGTGTAGCAATCGCACGGGTTTTTCTAAAGAATCCGTCTTTACTTATATTAGATGAAGCAACTTCCGCTTTAGATTTAGAAAATGAACGATATATTCAAGAGGCACTGCAAACGTTAGCTGCAGATCGGACAACAATTATTATTGCACATCGATTAGCGACGATTACGCATGTTGATACAATTATTTATGTTGAAGATGGTGAAATAAAAGAAAAGGGTTCTCATGAAGAGTTAATGAAAAAGAGGGGATTTTATTACAATCTATATCAACTTCAGCATATAACAGAAACAGCTCCTTTAGCGTAAAAGGAGCTGTTTTTTATTCGTCTTCTTTTTTATCTTCGATTTGGAGTTCGCTTTCTGGTTTATGGTATGTGTAGAAGCTATCCACAAGTAAATCTAAATGCTCTACTTCCTCACTGTAGTTAATAATTGAAGAAATAAGAGGGAAGAGGTGTAACCATATTTTATATGCTTCCTCATCGTCTTTATTTTGATAATCCATAAAGATATCAATCAATTCTTGTTTACCGGTTTCAACTTCATCAAGCATCTCAACGGATTGTTGTTTCTTTGCTTTACCAATAAATTTTAATAACACTTGTTCGTGATAATGCGTTAATGAATCAAGTTCGTTTTGAATAGATTCCTGAAACTCTTCTGGCATATAGCGCAGTTCATTTTCGGTGCGATGTAATGATTTTAACGTGCTTAAAGCGCGGCTTGTTGTCGCTAACATTTGTCTGAATAAAACGAGCTTACGAATTTTCGCGAATTGTATTTTTTTCGTATAGCTTCTTTCTTCTTTATACAGCAAATAGTAATGATTTAGTTTAATCATTTTTTCTTTCATGCGATCAATATCGGTTTTTAGCGTTGTAAAATCAGAAGCTTGCCTACTGTTCATACGAATCCATTTAACAATTTCCTCTGTATTATCAACGATGCGATGGTAAAGTTTTGTTTCATATTTTGGCGGCATAAATACTAAATTCACAAGCGAAGCCGCAATAATTCCAATCATAATCGTCGCGAATCGAAGTAAGGCAAAATTAAAGAAATCTTCGCCTTGATACTCCATAATGGCGATAACTGTTACTAAAGCGAGTGATATTGTTTTTTCTAAGCGTAATTGTAAAGTAAGAGCAATTACTAATATACACGTTAATCCAATAATAAAAGGATTATGTCCAAAAGCAGTAGCAAATACGATAGCGAATACAGCACCAATTACGTTTGCTTGAATTTGCTCAAGAGCAGTTAAATACGAGCGGTATACAGACGGTTGAACAGCAAAGATAGCTGAGATTCCCGCAAATACAGGACTCGGTAATTGAAGTAAAATACAAGCAAATAAAGCTAATGTAATGGCAATACCCGTTTTTAAAATGCGAGCACCAAGTTTCATACCCTTATTGATATCCTTTCTCTTGTCATAATGAATGTACAACATGATACTATACATTCATTACAATATGTTAGCAAGTGATATTTTAGTGACGTTAAAAAGTTTAATAAATAAATTACAATCAATTTATAATTTCTCCAAATTCTCTTTAAACATCTATTCTTTAATAAAAAAACCTGCTGAATTTCAGCAGGTTTCAAATTGTTATTCTAGATTACTATGCGATGCTCGCTTCGTCAATTTTTTTATGAAAATAAATATTGTACATATCATTCAGTTGAAATAGATGGATCCGCCTGTTCTTTTTTCGGGATAATTTCATAGAAGTGAAGCTGGATATCATCTAATAATGGTGTTAACAAAGCGACTTCTTCATATTGTTCGTGCTCATTTAATACACGAATGTAGTCTAATAATAATTCATTCACATCTTGCAAACCATTTTTACTAATTGGCTGCAATGTTACATTTGCACCTTTAGCAATTCTTCTTTTTAAAGCGTGCTCTGTTAAACCTAAGTTTGGCTCATGATGTAAATAAACAACACCACCAGTCATGCCGGCACAAATCCATGGACCAGGATCTCCTAAAACAAGAGCGCGACCATTTGTCATATATTCAAAAGCAAATCCTTTTATATTAGAATATACTCCGATATTTCCTTGTTCTTTTTCGCGGAGTGGTTTTGTAATTCTGCCTCCAATTATCATATCTGCTCCAGAAAGGCGAATGCCAGCACGAGCATCAGCGTTACCTTGCACGTATAATGCACCTTTTTGAGCACCGTATCCAAATCCTTTTCCGACAGAACCGTTATAATATGTTCCATCTGTTCCTTTTGCTTTCGTTATATAAATGCCACCGCCAAATGAAGTTTTTCCAATTCCATCTTGCGCGCCACCATTTACGTGTATAAATAAGTTCTCGCTATTGTACGCGCCTAATCCGTTTCCGGGAACAGATCCGTTTGTATACTTTAATGTAAGTGGTTCAAGATGAGTGTTTTCATATAATTTGCTACGAATACGATAACAGGATTCTAGACCGCCCATTACGCGTTGCTCTACGCCGACGCTTACTAATTCTTTTGACTGGAGAGAATTTGTTGTTTCAAATTGTTTTTCTTGTACAGATGCCGTTATTTTCACAGATGAATCTTCTATCGTTTGTATTAAATTACGTAAGTCTAATAAGTCCTTGCCTCGAGTTTGTTCTAATAAATCCGATCGTCCGATAATATCTTGTAAGTTTGTGTAACCAAGCTGCCCTGTTAAACGTTTCAATTCTGTACCGAAAGTAGTGAATAGGCTTAATAGCCCTGTAACTGCGCTTTCTAATTCACGTGGAACGAAACGGCGCAGTCCATGTTCTTTCGCTTGAGCTTCAGATTCAATTTGTGTTGCAATTCCGACGTGGCACGTATCAAGATGACAACCACGGCAAGTTGTACAGCCAATTGCAATCATTGATAATGTGCCAAATCCGATCCGGTTTGCTCCGAGGAGCATGATTTTTAAGGCGTCATTTACACTTCGAATACCACCATCTGCCCAAATCTCTACTTTATGTCTCATATTTGCTTCTAGTAACGCATTGTGAGCAGCTTTAACACCAATCTCTACAGGAAGACCAACATGTTGCAATGCGTGAATACGCGCAGCACCTGTTCCGCCATCAAATCCACTAATGTTAATAAAGTCAGCGCCAGCTTTTGCGATACCGACAGCAATTGTTCCTATGTTAGGAACGACAGGAACTTTTACAGCTACTTTTGCAAGATGATTAGCCGTTTTAATTTCTGTAATCATTTGAGCCAAGTCTTCAATTGAATAAATATCATGGTTGTTGGAAGGTGAAATTAAATCCGAACCAATTGTAGCATTACGTGCTTCCGCAATTTTGGCAGTCACTTTTGAACCAGGCAAATGTCCACCTTCACCAGGCTTTGCTCCTTGACCTATTTTAATTTCAATTAAATTTGATGAATTTAGTAGTTCGGCGTTTACTCCAAATCGGCCAGATGCAACTTGTTGTCCGCGTGTATGTGGGTACTTACCAATCATATCTTTAATTTCGCCGCCTTCACCGTTCAAACTAATCATATTTAGCTGATCGGCAGCTTCTGCATACGCGCGAAAGGCAATTTCATTTTGAGAACCAAATGACATGGAACTAATAATAAATGGTAAATCATGATTGTGAATGCCGATGGACACTTCTTCAGTCGGAACTACATGCTGTGCTTGTTTTGTTTGAACAAGGTGCCTGATTGCGATGGGAGTGTTTTCTTCTAATTCACTTAACTTGTCGCGGTAATCATCATAAGAGTTTCCTTTTGCAACATCACCAATTGCTTTCCAAATCCGCGGGAATATATGAAATGATTTTCGCATTCTAACTTTTGGATTGTTAAAATCCTCAGCTCGAATTTTTGCATCTTCAGCAAGTGATTCAAGTGAAAAAGCTAAATTATTTGAACCGCAGAAGTTTGTAATTTGTAATATATTTGCGACTTCCTCATGTAATCCAATAGAGGAGAAGAGGCGACCGTAACCGCGTAATTCATGAATTCCAATCGTTGAAATTACTTTCTCTAGTCCTTTATTAAGTGCGGTATACAAATTAGTAATTGGTACTTTTGTTTCATCATTTACCGTTGCGAACAATAAATATGGATTAATACTATCTGCCCCTAATCCGTATAGCGTGACGATATCGTGTAAGGAGCGAAGGGCACCGGAACGTATAACGAGAGAGCATTTCCGGCGTAATTTATTTTCAGTTAATGCTTGATGTACTTTAGCAGTAACTAAATGTGGGTCAATCCATAACAGTTCATTTTGATGAGATTTAGCGTCATCTAATAATAGTAGGGAAGCACCATTTTTAACGGCTGCTATCGCTTCGGAACTAATTCGATTTAATGCGATTTGTAGAGTTTCTGATGGACTAAATGTAATAGAAATTGTAGAGACAGAGCTATGAGTAATGAATAGCTGTATAAGTTGTTCGTACGTAATCGTGTGTAAGTCTGCCGCGATAGATTGAGCTAAATTCCCTTCTAAAATAATGGGTGAAAGCATCTCGATTACAAATGGTTGTTTAGAGTTATCTAATAAACCCGGACGCTCTCCGAGTACAGTACGTGTGGAGAAGTGTTCAACTTCTCGATCGCGATCGATTGCTGGATTTGTAACAACGGCTACACTTTCCTTAATGAAATCAGCAATATTTCGTCTATCTGTATCAAGTGCGGCAAGTGGTGAGTCATGCCCAAGTGACCGAATTGGTTCGACGCCTTTTGTCGCCATTTGTTCAAGGAGCTGAATATGTTCTCGATCCCAGCCAAAAGCGACGTATTGATTCGTTTCAACTTGAACCGAAGCACATAATCCCTCAGTTTCTTTCGTTTCAGGGATAGATAAGTTTACATGATAATTGGTAACATCGATTCGTTTCTTAAAACGGTTATATACTTCAATTTGATAATTGTCGTATTCATAGAGAACGAGCTCATCTTGTTGATTCCATTTTAATCCAACTTTTTCTCCAGGAGCGAGTGGTTTCGGCTCTGCTACATATTCAGTTGGTGATACAACTCCAGGTTCAGAAGAGAAAATATAGGAGCTCTCTGTCTCTACTTTCCAAACTGGGCGTAATCCAAGGGAATCGACACTGAAAACAGCTTCATCTTTATAACGTGAAATAATACCAGCTGGACCTTGTGCGAAATGCCCCCAAGCCTCACGTATATAAGTGTATAAGTTTTGTAAGTTTGTTTCGTAAAGTTTTATTTCATTAATAATTGGTGGAAATAATATATCCATTGCTTCAAATAAACTGTAGTTATACTGAACGAGAAGGGTTTCTAAGGTGCGGTTTAAATCTTGGGAATCACTGCCCCCGGCAGTAAGTGGTACATTAATCATTTCAGCTTGATCGCGTAATTTTGCAATCGTGTTAATTTCGCCATTATGCCCGAGAATGCTAAATGGTTGTACACGAAAAAAATTAGATAACGTATTAGTAGAATAGCGATTATGTCCTAGTGTCATAGTTGAAGCGATAAGTGGGTGTTGTAAATCATTGTAATAAGCAACGAGTGTATCGCCAGCACCGAGAACTTTATATACAACATGTTCATGACTTAATGAGGCAACATGAATTGCTTCATTTTCTTCGATTTTTATTGTTACAGAAAATAATGTTTGTTCAATATTTTTAACTTCACTTTCGGCGATAAGGGCAATTTGCCAAAATAAAGGTTCTTCTTGTTTACCAAGAGGACCGAGTGCATCTGAGTTTATTACATCATCATTTTCGAGAACAATTGTAAAGCTTTCATTGTTTAGTTGCGTACGAATGTAATCTTTTAACTCAGCAATGTTTTCTTTTTTGTTTAGAAAAAAATGTCCAACGATAAAGTGGGGATGATCCACAATCGTTGGATTATATCCGCTACTTTTCAGTTTTTCATTCCAAAGTGCTTTTGGCATGTCGATATGAATTCCGATACCATCTCCTTCGCCATTAATGAAACCAGCTCTATGATTCATTTTGACTAGCGATTGTATACAAAGATCGATGTTTTCTTTTGTAGGAATTCTTCGTTTTTCCATAACGGAAACGATTCCACACGCATCGTGTTCTGCATTTTTATAATTCCGAAATAAAGACGGTGTCCATTTATTTTTTTTGTTGAGCATCCGTCAATCCCCCCTCTGGAAAATGATTTTTGAATAATCTTACTATTTAAGGCATGAACTGCCTTGTATACATGGATAGTAAGGATATAAAAGAATATAAAACAGATAATTATGAATAATTATACTATTAATGAGGGATTTATGAAATAGAAAAAAGGAAAAAAGAAAGATGGGCTTTCTTTTTTCCTTTTGTAATGAAGAGATTATTTATTGTTCGCTAGGGTAGAAAATGCTCTGCCAACAGCTTCAATTGTATATTCAATATCTTCTTTTGTATGTTCTGTCGTTAAGAACCATGCTTCATATTTAGAAGGTGCTAAATTAATACCTTCTTGAAGCATCAGCTTGAAGAATCTACCGAACATTTCACCATCTGTATTTTTGGCTGCATCGTAATCTTCAATTGTATTTGTTGTGAAGTATACAGTTAATGCACCCTTTAGACGGTTTACTGTAATATCGATGTTATGTTTTGTAGCTTGATCTAAAATTCCTTTTTCAAGCATTGCGCCAAGTGCATCTAATTTCTCGTATACGCCTTCTTGTTGAAGTACTTCTAGGCAGGCAATCCCTGATGCCATAGAAGCAGGGTTCCCAGCCATTGTACCAGCTTGGTATGCAGGACCGAGCGGTGCAACTTGTTCCATAATTTCTTTCTTACCACCGTAAGCACCAATTGGAAGTCCACCGCCGATAACTTTACCAAGTGCTGTTAAATCTGGGGTTACGCCAAGTAAGTCTTGAGCGCCGCCATACATAAAGCGGAAAGCAGTAATAACTTCATCATAAATTACTAGTGCACCAGCTTCGTGAACAAGTTCGTTAACTTTTTCAAGGAAGCCAGGTTTTGGCTCAACAATACCGAAGTTTCCAACGATTGGCTCTACAAGGATAGCTGCTACTTCATGTCCCCATTTATCTAACGCTTCTTTTAAAGTTTCTACATTATTAAATGGAACAGTAATAACTTCTTGAGCGATACTTTGTGGCACACCCGCTGAATCAGGAATTCCAAGAGTAGAAGGACCCGAGCCAGCTGCTACAAGTACTAAATCGGAATGACCGTGGTAACAACCAGCGAATTTCATAATTTTTGTGCGGCCAGTGTAAGCACGAGCAACACGAATGGTTGTCATAACGGATTCTGTACCAGAGTTCACGAAGCGGACTTTATCTAAAGCGGGCATTGCTTCTTTTAACATTTTTGCGAATTTTACTTCTAATGCTGTTGGTGTACCGTATAGTACGCCGTTTTCAGCCGCTGTTTTAATTGCTTCTGTCACGTGTGGGTGAGCATGTCCAGTAATAATAGGGCCATACGCTGCTAAATAATCGATATATTTATTTCCATCTACATCCCAGAAATAAGCACCTTTTCCGCGTTCCATTGCAACAGGAGAACCGCCTCCAACTGCTTTAAAAGAACGGGAAGGACTATTAACACCACCAACGATATGTTCTAAAGCTTCTTTATGTAACGCTTCTGATTTTGTGAAATTCACTACAATTCATCTCCTTACAAAAATCTATGTATTATTCTAACATGTTTTTTGAAAAGACGTATTGTTTGTGATAGAAGGAGCAGTTGGGTAAACTATTCGTTGTGACATTTAGGAAGGGGGTCCGATTATGAAATCGGTAATTGAGGTACAAGGGTTACGTAAAGAGTTTACAGCTTATTCAAGTCGTCCGGGATTAAAGGGTGCATTTCGCGATTTATTAAATCGTAATTATAAAATAGTACCAGCAGTAAATGATGTTTCTTTTACTGTAAAGCAAGGTGAAATGGTTGGTTATATTGGTGAGAATGGTGCTGGTAAATCAACGACGATTAAAATGCTTACAGGGATTTTGACTCCGACATCAGGACAAATTACAGTGAATGGAATGAATCCACACAAACAGAGAGAAGAATTTGTAAGAACAATCGGCGTTGTGTTTGGTCAGCGTTCCCAGCTTTGGTGGGACATTGCTGTACAAGAATCATTTCGTTTATTGAAGAAAGTGTACGGTGTATCAGACGCTCAGTATAAGGAACATATGGAACATGTTATTGAAACGTTAGATATCGGTCCTTTGTTAGATAAACCGGTACGGAAATTATCTCTTGGTCAAAGAATGCGTTGTGAATTGGCAGCGGCGTTAATTCATAATCCGCCGTTATTATTTTTAGATGAGCCAACAATTGGACTAGATGTTCTTGTGAAATTGAAAATACGAGAATTCTTAAAAGAGATGAATGAACGTTATAAAACAACAATTTTATTAACGACACATGATATTACTGATATTGAAGCTTTATGTGAACGCGTCATCATGCTTGATGAAGGAAATATTATGTATGACGGATCTTTAGATAATCTTCGTACGCAGTGGGGAGTAGAGAAGGAAATACATTTTCAGTTTGTTGCCCCAGTTTCATACCAGGAGTTATCAATGGTTATGCCAGATAGCCATGTTGTTTGGTTAAAAGCGAAAGAAGAAAACGCATGGGTTGCAAAAATACCGAATGAAGAAGTTATCATTTCTATGTTGATTTCTAAAGTAGTACAAGCCTTTCAAATTAAAGATTTGAAAATTAACGAAGTGTCTACAGAGGAAATTATTCGTAACATTTATGAAGAAGGTATTATGCATGGGTAAGTATATTGAAATGATTCGGATTCGCTTTTTAATGATGCTTGCTTATCGTACAAATTATTACAGCGGGATTTTAATTTATACGATTAACATTGGTGCGTATTATTTTTTATGGCAAGCAATTTATAGCGGGAAAGAGAATATTGAAAGTTTATCTATTTCGCAAATGACTACGTATATTGCGATCGCATGGATGGCACGCGCTTTTTATTTCAATAATATAGATAGAGAAATTGCGATGGAAATTCAAGAAGGACGTGTGGCGGTAGAGCTAATTCGTCCATATAACTATTTAGGTATGAAAGTTATGCAAGGGCTTGGAGAAGGGATATTTCGTTTTGCTTTCTTTTCAATTCCGGGTATGGTTATTGTTACGTTATTATTTTCATTACAAATTACAACAAATTTTCAAACGTGGTTATATTTCTTCTTATCTTTAATATTTAGTTTTATCATTAATACACAAATAAATTTAATGACAGGAATGCTTACATTCTTCTTATTTAATAATAGTGGAATTATGTATGCGAAACGTGTTGTTATCGATTTATTTTCTGGTTTATTATTACCGATTAGTTTTTATCCGTTATGGGCCCAAAAAGCAATGGTGTTTTTACCGTTTCAAGCAATTAGTTATATTCCGAGTATGATTTTCTCTGAAGGTATACAAGGAAATAAGTTATATGAAGCTTTATTATTTCAAGTGATTTGGGCAATTATACTTATTATTCCAATTGTACTGATGTGGAAAACGGCGAGAAAACGTCTAATCGTACAAGGGGGATGACGAGATGATATATATAAAATTATTTTTGCAATATGCAAGTCAATATATAAAAACAAAATTGGAGTATCGTGGCGATTTTATCGTCGGATTACTTTCAGATTTATCACTACAAGCTGTTAATTTAATCTTCATTCTCGTTGTGTTTGGGCATACCCAAGCACTAAAAGGGTGGAGCCGAGAAGAAGTAATCTTTATTTATGGTTTCTTTTTAGTACCGTTTGCCATTTTTTCAGCTTTCTTTAATATATGGGATTTTAATGATCGTTACATTATTAAAGGAGAAATGGATCGTATATTAACGAGACCGATTCATAGTTTATTTCAAATTATATTAGAAAGAATGGAACTTGAATCTTTAATTGGAGCCATTACGGGGATTATTGTGATGGGTTATGCAGCAATGGAGCTGCAATTATCTTTTTACTGGTATGATTTCTTCTTATTCCTACTTATGGTAGGGGGAGGGGCACTTGTGTACGGCGGGATATTTGTTACGCTTGCAAGTCTTGGCTTTTGGTCGGATGCGAAAAGTTCCATTATGCCGCTTATGTATAACATAGGGAATTATGGACGCTACCCTGTTGATATTTATAACCGTGTTATTGGCTTTGTTTTAACGTTTGTTTTACCGTTTGCATTTGTTGGGGTATATCCAGCAGCATACTTTTTAAGAAAAACAGAGTGGAATAGCTATGCTTTCGCAACGCCAATTGTCGGTGTTATCTGTTTTACTATTGCAATTACCCTCTGGAATCAAGGGGTTAAACGATATCGTGGTGCGGGGAATTAATTATAGAAGCTTGTTCGTTTCTAAGGGATAAATCAGCTATAGTCCTCATACATATAAACTGAGGTGGAGGACATGTTATGGGGATTTATTCTATTAATTGCGGCAATCGCTATTTTGAGAAGTGTCCAATTATTATGGAGTTCATATTCAAATTCCAATCGTTTCTTTTCGCTGTACAATTTAGCTACGTTGTTTTTAATTTATACAACGGTACTGATTGCGTTTGGATTAAGCTATGTTGTGCTAGAGGAAATGGGTTTTGCGGTTTTAAAAGAAGATGGGGATAGGCTAAGTGCTCATTCCTTTCAACTCGTTGAAATATGTTTATATTTTAGCGCGGTTACTTTATTGTCCGTTGGATATGGTGATATAGCTCCGATTGGAATCGGAAGATGGATTGCAATTGGAGAAGCACTAATTGGATATACATTACCGTTTGCTTTTGTGGTAAGGACTGTAATGGACAATGAAAAATAAGGTAGCATTTGTTATAGTAATAGAAAAGAAAAGGAGTGATAACAATGATCACAGTAGGAGAAATAGCACCGGAATTCACATTAGAGGGAAGTACCGGAGAACAAATTCGCTTAGCTGACTTCCGAGGTAAAAATGTAGTTTTATATTTTTACCCGAAAGATATGACTCCAGGGTGTACAACCGAAGCATGTGATTTTCGTGATGCATATGGATTATTCCAAGAGAAGGACACGGTCATCCTTGGTGTAAGTCCTGATTCGGTGAACAGACATATGAAATTCATCGAGAAGCATGAGCTTCCATTTGTACTTTTAGTAGATGAAGATCATAAAGTAGCAGAATTGTACGATGTTTGGAAGCTGAAAAAGAACTTCGGAAAAGAGTACATGGGAATTGAGCGTTCTACATTCCTTATTAATAAAGACGGTGAGCTTGTAAATGAGTGGCGTAAAGTGAAAGTGAAAGGGCATATTGAGGATGTTCTTTCTTATATAAAATAAATCTATATTAATGAGGAGAAAAAATACATATGTAAGGCATGCGTCTATACATATTTTCTTGCGATACATAAAGTGAAAGTGTAGGGCATACCTCCTCAGATGATAGTATTCCAAGTGCGATTATGTCGCACTTTTTTCTATGTAAATGTATAGGGAATGGGGGAAGATACATAAGAATAAGGCTATATACGAAAATAAACCACATACTTATAGTAGAAATATTGACGATTTATAAGAAAAAGAGTACACTCTTTATAAGAATTATAAAATAATAATCCGTATAGAATCGGGGTGCATGACGGTGGTCAAAGAAGAATTAAAAGAAGCGCTAGAAATGCTGAAAAATACGGGTGTACGCATTACTCCACAGCGTCATGCTATTTTAGAGTACCTTGTGGAATCTATGACGCACCCAACAGCGGATGACATTTATAAAGCATTAGAAGGTAAGTTTCCAAATATGAGTGTTGCAACTGTCTATAATAACTTACGTGTGTTTAAAGAAGTTGGACTTGTAAAGGAATTAACTTATGGGGATGCTTCAAGTAGATTTGATTATGTTACAAGTCAACATTATCATGTGATTTGCGAAAAATGTGGTAAGATTGTTGATTTTCCTTATGGAGGATTGGAACAGCTTGAAGAGGAAGCTGCAAAAACGACAGGCTTCGTTATTAATAGTCATCGCTTAGAAATTTATGGCGTTTGTCCAGAGTGTCATAAGGCGTAATATATAATAAAAAGAAAGAGGCTGACGGCTATACGTCGACCTCTTTCTTTATTATATATGGGAATCGTGTTAGACTCATGAGGATTTAAAATGTTAAGTGAAGAATCAAATTTAATAAGAACAAATACAAGAGGTGATTTCTTAGTTAAGAAATCACCTTTTTAATGAGATGAAACTTCTTTAGTTTTGTAAGCTCCATATACCTATGATTTATAACTCTTCTTATTATATTTCTCATCAAATTCTTTTCCTTCTAGATTTCGATCAAGTGTTAAAGGTTGATTGCAATGCATACATGCGTCGACACGACCGAGCATTTTTGTTGGTTTATCGCAGCTTGGACAAATAATTTGTATCGTTTTTGTAGATAACATACCAATCCAAAAGTAAACAACAGTGCTAGCGATGACAGCTAAAAAACCAACCATCATAAAGGTTGTCATAATAATGATGTTTTCGCGAAAAAAGACACCTAAGTATGCAATGAAGAGGCCGATAAATACTAAACTCAATGCAAAGGTTCGGATTTTATTGATTTTGTTCGAATATTTAATGCTCATTCTCACCACGCTCCTATAATAATAATATAACATAAAATTTAGAATTTTCACTCGTGTGTAAACTTAGTAAAATGATAAGGAGATATGATTTTTTAAGCTTTTAACGGGACGTGAAATTTTTTTATAAAAAGTATTGACCCTACATATACTGCATGATATATTAATAAACGTCGCTGATGCGGAAACGCAGTAAACGACAAAAAAGAAATTTGAAAAACTTAGTTGACATCGAAAAACGAAGATGTTAACATAAGGAAGTCGCAATTGAGCGGCGAAGTAGTTCTTTGAAAACTGAACGAAACAAACAACGTGAACGTCAATTTTTATTTTTAGATGCTAGACAAACTAACTTTATTGGAGAGTTTGATCCTGGCTCAGGATGAACGCTGGCGGCGTGCCTAATACATGCAAGTCGAGCGAATGGATTAAGAGCTTGCTCTTATGAAGTTAGCGGCGGACGGGTGAGTAACACGTGGGTAACCTACCCATAAGACTGGGATAACTCCGGGAAACCGGGGCTAATACCGGATAATATTTTGAACTGCATAGTTCGAAATTGAAAGGCGGCTTCGGCTGTCACTTATGGATGGACCCGCGTCGCATTAGCTAGTTGGTGAGGTAACGGCTCACCAAGGCGACGATGCGTAGCCGACCTGAGAGGGTGATCGGCCACACTGGGACTGAGACACGGCCCAGACTCCTACGGGAGGCAGCAGTAGGGAATCTTCCGCAATGGACGAAAGTCTGACGGAGCAACGCCGCGTGAGTGATGAAGGCTTTCGGGTCGTAAAACTCTGTTGTTAGGGAAGAACAAGTGCTAGTTGAATAAGCTGGCACCTTGACGGTACCTAACCAGAAAGCCACGGCTAACTACGTGCCAGCAGCCGCGGTAATACGTAGGTGGCAAGCGTTATCCGGAATTATTGGGCGTAAAGCGCGCGCAGGTGGTTTCTTAAGTCTGATGTGAAAGCCCACGGCTCAACCGTGGAGGGTCATTGGAAACTGGGAGACTTGAGTGCAGAAGAGGAAAGTGGAATTCCATGTGTAGCGGTGAAATGCGTAGAGATATGGAGGAACACCAGTGGCGAAGGCGACTTTCTGGTCTGTAACTGACACTGAGGCGCGAAAGCGTGGGGAGCAAACAGGATTAGATACCCTGGTAGTCCACGCCGTAAACGATGAGTGCTAAGTGTTAGAGGGTTTCCGCCCTTTAGTGCTGAAGTTAACGCATTAAGCACTCCGCCTGGGGAGTACGGCCGCAAGGCTGAAACTCAAAGGAATTGACGGGGGCCCGCACAAGCGGTGGAGCATGTGGTTTAATTCGAAGCAACGCGAAGAACCTTACCAGGTCTTGACATCCTCTGAAAACTCTAGAGATAGAGCTTCTCCTTCGGGAGCAGAGTGACAGGTGGTGCATGGTTGTCGTCAGCTCGTGTCGTGAGATGTTGGGTTAAGTCCCGCAACGAGCGCAACCCTTGATCTTAGTTGCCATCATTAAGTTGGGCACTCTAAGGTGACTGCCGGTGACAAACCGGAGGAAGGTGGGGATGACGTCAAATCATCATGCCCCTTATGACCTGGGCTACACACGTGCTACAATGGACGGTACAAAGAGCTGCAAGACCGCGAGGTGGAGCTAATCTCATAAAACCGTTCTCAGTTCGGATTGTAGGCTGCAACTCGCCTACATGAAGCTGGAATCGCTAGTAATCGCGGATCAGCATGCCGCGGTGAATACGTTCCCGGGCCTTGTACACACCGCCCGTCACACCACGAGAGTTTGTAACACCCGAAGTCGGTGGGGTAACCTTTATGGAGCCAGCCGCCTAAGGTGGGACAGATGATTGGGGTGAAGTCGTAACAAGGTAGCCGTATCGGAAGGTGCGGCTGGATCACCTCCTTTCTATGGAGAATTGATGAACGCAGTTCATCAATAAACGTTGACTTGTTTTGTTTCGTTCAGTTTTGAGAGAACTATCTCTCAAGTTTAAATGTATGTTCTTTGAAAACTAGATAACAGTGTAGCTCATATTTTTTTAATTTTAGTTTGGTTAAGTTAGAAAGGGCGCACGGTGGATGCCTTGACACTAGGAGTCGATGAAGGACGGGACTAACGCCGATATGCTTCGGGGAGCTGTAAGTAAGCTTTGATCCGAAGATTTCCGAATGGGGAAACCCACTATACGTAATGGTATGGTATCCTTACCTGAATACATAGGGTATGGAAGACAGACCCAGGGAACTGAAACATCTAAGTACCTGGAGGAAGAGAAAGCAAATGCGATTTCCTGAGTAGCGGCGAGCGAAACGGAATCTAGCCCAAACCAAGAGGCTTGCCTCTTGGGGTTGTAGGACATTCTATACGGAGTTACAAAGGAACGAGGTAGACGAAGCGACCTGGAAAGGTCCGTCACAGAGGGTAATAACCCCGTAGTCGAAACTTCGTTCTCTCTTGAATGTATCCTGAGTACGGCGGAACACGTGAAATTCCGTCGGAATCTGGGAGGACCATCTCCCAAGGCTAAATACTCCCTAGTGATCGATAGTGAACCAGTACCGTGAGGGAAAGGTGAAAAGCACCCCGGAAGGGGAGTGAAAGAGATCCTGAAACCGTGTGCCTACAAATAGTCAGAGCCCGTTAATGGGTGATGGCGTGCCTTTTGTAGAATGAACCGGCGAGTTACGATCCCGTGCGAGGTTAAGCTGAAGAGGCGGAGCCGCAGCGAAAGCGAGTCTGAATAGGGCGTTTAGTACGTGGTCGTAGACCCGAAACCAGGTGATCTACCCATGTCCAGGGTGAAGTTCAGGTAACACTGAATGGAGGCCCGAACCCACGCACGTTGAAAAGTGCGGGGATGAGGTGTGGGTAGCGGAGAAATTCCAATCGAACCTGGAGATAGCTGGTTCTCCCCGAAATAGCTTTAGGGCTAGCCTTAAGTGTAAGAGTCTTGGAGGTAGAGCACTGATTGAACTAGGGGTCCTCATCGGATTACCGAATTCAGTCAAACTCCGAATGCCAATGACTTATCCTTAGGAGTCAGACTGCGAGTGATAAGATCCGTAGTCAAGAGGGAAACAGCCCAGATCGCCAGCTAAGGTCCCAAAGTGTGTATTAAGTGGAAAAGGATGTGGAGTTGCTTAGACAACTAGGATGTTGGCTCAGAAGCAGCCACCATTTAAAGAGTGCGTAATAGCTCACTAGTCGAGTGACTCTGCGCCGAAAATGTACCGGGGCTAAATACACCACCGAAGCTGCGAATTGATACCAATGGTATCAGTGGTAGGGGAGCGTTCTAAGTGCAGTGAAGTCAGACCGGAAGGACTGGTGGAGCGCTTAGAAGTGAGAATGCCGGTATGAGTAGCGAAAGACGGGTGAGAATCCCGTCCACCGAATGCCTAAGGTTTCCTGAGGAAGGCTCGTCCGCTCAGGGTTAGTCAGGACCTAAGCCGAGGCCGACAGGCGTAGGCGATGGACAACAGGTTGATATTCCTGTACCACCTCTTTATCGTTTGAGCAATGGAGGGACGCAGAAGGATAGAAGAAGCGTGCGATTGGTTGTGCACGTCCAAGCAGTTAGGCTGATAAGTAGGCAAATCCGCTTATCGTGAAGGCTGAGCTGTGATGGGGAAGCTCCTTATGGAGCGAAGTCTTTGATTCCCCGCTGCCAAGAAAAGCTTCTAGCGAGATAAAAGGTGCCTGTACCGCAAACCGACACAGGTAGGCGAGGAGAGAATCCTAAGGTGTGCGAGAGAACTCTGGTTAAGGAACTCGGCAAAATGACCCCGTAACTTCGGGAGAAGGGGTGCTTTCTTAACGGAAAGCCGCAGTGAATAGGCCCAAGCGACTGTTTAGCAAAAACACAGGTCTCTGCGAAGCCGTAAGGCGAAGTATAGGGGCTGACACCTGCCCGGTGCTGGAAGGTTAAGGAGAGGGGTTAGCGTAAGCGAAGCTCTGAACTGAAGCCCCAGTAAACGGCGGCCGTAACTATAACGGTCCTAAGGTAGCGAAATTCCTTGTCGGGTAAGTTCCGACCCGCACGAAAGGTGTAACGATTTGGGCACTGTCTCAACCAGAGACTCGGTGAAATTATAGTACCTGTGAAGATGCAGGTTACCCGCGACAGGACGGAAAGACCCCGTGGAGCTTTACTGTAGCCTGATATTGAATTTTGGTACAGTTTGTACAGGATAGGCGGGAGCCATTGAAACCGGAGCGCTAGCTTCGGTGGAGGCGCTGGTGGGATACCGCCCTGACTGTATTGAAATTCTAACCTACGGGTCTCATCGACCCGGGAGACAGTGTCAGGTGGGCAGTTTGACTGGGGCGGTCGCCTCCTAAAGTGTAACGGAGGCGCCCAAAGGTTCCCTCAGAATGGTTGGAAATCATTCGTAGAGTGCAAAGGCATAAGGGAGCTTGACTGCGAGACCTACAAGTCGAGCAGGGACGAAAGTCGGGCTTAGTGATCCGGTGGTTCCGCATGGAAGGGCCATCGCTCAACGGATAAAAGCTACCCCGGGGATAACAGGCTTATCTCCCCCAAGAGTCCACATCGACGGGGAGGTTTGGCACCTCGATGTCGGCTCATCGCATCCTGGGGCTGTAGTCGGTCCCAAGGGTTGGGCTGTTCGCCCATTAAAGCGGTACGCGAGCTGGGTTCAGAACGTCGTGAGACAGTTCGGTCCCTATCCGTCGTGGGCGCAGGAAATTTGAGAGGAGCTGTCCTTAGTACGAGAGGACCGGGATGGACGCACCGCTGGTGTACCAGTTGTTCTGCCAAGGGCATAGCTGGGTAGCTATGTGCGGAAGGGATAAGTGCTGAAAGCATCTAAGCATGAAGCCCCCCTCAAGATGAGATTTCCCATAGCGTAAGCTAGTAAGATCCCTGAAAGATGATCAGGTTGATAGGTTCGAGGTGGAAGCATGGTGACATGTGGAGCTGACGAATACTAATAGATCGAGGACTTAACCATATAATATGAAGCAACGTTATCTAGTTTTGAGAGAATATAAAAAACTTATTGACTTTCAGAGTGAATAAGTTATAATAATGATTGTCTCAAAAGAATAATGTCTGGTAATGATGGCAGAGAGGTCACACCCGTTCCCATACCGAACACGGAAGTTAAGCTCTCTAGCGCCGATGGTAGTTGGGACCTTGTCCCTGTGAGAGTAGGACGTTGCCAGGCAATATTATTCCGCAGTAGCTCAGCGGTAGAGCTATCGGCTGTTAACCGATCGGTCGTAGGTTCGATTCCTACCTGCGGAGCCATTGGAGAGCTGTCCGAGTTGGCCGAAGGAGCACGATTGGAAATCGTGTATACGTCACAAGCGTATCAAGGGTTCGAATCCCTTGCTCTCCGCCATAAGGAATTTATAATATTTGGCCCGTTGGTCAAGTGGTTAAGACACCGCCCTTTCACGGCGGTAACACGGGTTCGAATCCCGTACGGGTCACCACTTTTGGAGGATTAGCTCAGCTGGGAGAGCACCTGCCTTACAAGCAGGGGGTCGGCGGTTCGATCCCGTCATCCTCCACCATATAAATTATATGAATAATATTATCGCGGGGTGGAGCAGTACGGTAGCTCGTCGGGCTCATAACCCGAAGGTCGCAGGTTCAAATCCTGTCCCCGCAACCAAACATTCTCGTAATGTGGTTGATAACACTTATCATATAACTATATAAATAATATTATCGCGGGGTGGAGCAGTACGGTAGCTCGTCGGGCTCATAACCCGAAGGTCGCAGGTTCAAATCCTGTCCCCGCAACCAAATGGTCCCGTGGTGTAGTGGTTAACATGCCTGCCTGTCACGCAGGAGATCGCCGGTTCGACCCCGGTCGGGACCGCCATTTTAATAAGGCTCGGTAGCTCAGTCGGTAGAGCAGAGGACTGAAAATCCTCGTGTCGGCGGTTCGATTCCGTCCCGAGCCACCATTTTAATAAAATATGCCGGCTTAGCTCAATTGGTAGAGCAACTGACTTGTAATCAGTAGGTTGGGGGTTCAAGTCCTCTAGCCGGCACCATGTAAGTTTCGGAGGGGTAGCGAAGTGGCTAAACGCGGCGGACTGTAAATCCGCTCCTTCGGGTTCGGCAGTTCGAATCTGCCCCCCTCCACCATTTTACATAGGGGCATAGTTTAAAGGTAGAACTGAGGTCTCCAAAACCTCCAGTGTGGGTTCAATTCCTACTGCCCCTGCCAAATATATAAACACAACATGGCGGTTGTGGCGAAGTGGTTAACGCACCGGATTGTGGCTCCGGCATTCGTGGGTTCAATTCCCATCAGTCGCCCCATTTTTATTTTTTAAAAAATTACAAATAAATTAATGGATACTTACATATAATTAAGTAAAACTTCGGTGGGCTATAGCCAAGCGGTAAGGCAACGGACTTTGACTCCGTCATGCGCTGGTTCGAATCCAGCTAGCCCAGCCATTTTTGCGGAAGTAGTTCAGTGGTAGAATACAACCTTGCCAAGGTTGGGGTCGCGGGTTCGAATCCCGTCTTCCGCTCCATTTTAACTTCATATGGCGGCATAGCCAAGTGGTAAGGCAGAGGTCTGCAAAACCTTTACCACCGGTTCAAATCCGGTTGCCGCCTTTCTTTTATGCCGATGTGGCGGAATTGGCAGACGCGCACGACTCAAAATCGTGTTCCTTCGGGAGTGTCGGTTCGACCCCGACCATCGGTATCACGAACGGCGTAACATCAAGGCTCTACACTAATTGTGTAGAGTTTTTTTGTGTTTTTTTCACACTACAAAATAAGCACTAATAGTGCGTTGGGGTAGTGTGCGGTGAGTAAGTGAAGAACTTTAGATACAGTTGGAAAAAACTATGAAGTATTAAAAGGATAAAATTTCAGTAGAATATTACATATACAAGAATTTTTTCGAGCACTCTAGAGAGAATCTCTCCACCCTGGTGACATGAAGTTAAATCCGATACCACCAGTTGAAATTACCACATTATCAGCTGGTAATTTCGTAATTTCGAAAAACTTCTTTTCAAACTCTTCTCTGTTGTACTTGTACATAGTTGAGTGACACGACCATATTTGTGTTGAAGTACTCAACCAGTCCCCTAATTCCTTTAATTTAGGGAACGAATCAAAGTGAATTGGACCATCCAATTTTATGAATCTCACTTGATAGATAGTTGGGTTTAACTTCTCTCCTATTCCTTTAAAACCATGTGATTTTTTCTCATTTGAATGTGTCATAATTCTCCCCCTATCTTTCCTTCAAATTTTTTCCTATTTTAATTATACAGCAATAGAAAGTAATTAAGGAAATATTATGGGATTAGTAGAGGAATGAAAAGGAATAACTTTAGTTTGATAATGAATAGTTCATAACATACTACATAACAAATCTTTAAAAGGACATGGCAGCTTTGCCCTGTTTCTTATTGTTTAGCGAGAAATAATAAAATAAATCATCACAGTAATAAATGAAATATGATAAATTTAATCAAGGGAGAGAAATGAAAGTAAAAGGTGTCAGTTATTTAATATGATTCCATTTTGGCTCCGTTTCATTTTAATTTATCATGTTTAAAGAAGCTCAAAATTTTTAAAATGCTTTAAAATAAAGGATTTTAAGGGTAGCACTCTATATAAATGTCACCTAAAAAGACCCTAACAGAAATGTTAGGTTTTTTTTTGTTAAATTATGCTATGTGATTCTAAAATTCGTAATAAACTTAGGAATTCATGTATAATATAACTTGTCGAAAGAACAAAATGATAGTGATTTATATTATGTCTGTAATATGAATCAAAAATGAACTTTTTATATTTCTTTTAAAAATGTGTTGAATACACATTATATTTCATATTAATATTTTTATGTAGATTTAAAATGGGAAAGAGAGTGGAAAGTATGGGCCGTAAATGGAACAATATTAAAGAAAAAAAAGCATCAAAAGATGCAAATACAAGCCGTATATACGCGAAATTTGGACGTGAAATTTATGTGGCAGCAAAACAAGGCGAGCCAGATCCAGAATCAAACCAAACGTTAAGAGTTGTATTAGAACGTGCGAAAACATACAACGTGCCAAGAACAATTATTGACCGTGCGATTGAAAAGGCAAAAGGCGGTTCAGAAGAAAACTATGACGAGCTTCGTTATGAAGGCTTTGGACCAAACGGATCTATGGTAATTGTAGATACACTGACAAATAACGTAAACCGTACTGCAGCAGATGTACGAGCTGCATTTAGCAAAAACAGTGGTAACATGGGTGTAAACGGTTCTGTCGCTTACATGTTTGATGCGACAGCTGTTATCGGTCTTGAAGGTAAAACATCAGATGAAGTTCTTGAAATCTTAATGGAAGCAGATGTAGATGCACGTGACATTCTAGAAGAAGAAGATTCTGTTATCGTTTATGCTGAACCTGATCAGTTCCATTCAGTACAATCTGCACTTAAAGGTGCTGGTGTTGAAGAATTTACAGTTGCAGAATTAACAATGCTTGCACAAAGTGATGTAGAACTTCCTGAAGATGCTCAAGTGCAATTTGAAAAAATGGTTGATGCATTAGAAGATTTAGAAGATGTACAGCAAGTTTACCACAACGTAGACTTAGGGGAATAATATAAGATAGAAGACCCTTTCCTTTAACGGATAGGGTCTTTTTTTATGGAGTTAATTAAGGTGGTAAAGTATTAAAGGTATTTTGTAGCTGCTAGGGAATATGGTTATAGGTTTGTATTTTAAATAATCATATTTCTAGGAGGTATTTCTGTGGAGCATAAAACACCAAAGCATATTGTTGCCGTAGCAGGTTATTTAACAAATGAAAAGAATGAGGTGCTTTTAACGAAAGTGCACTGGCGAGCAGATACGTGGGAAATGCCTGGAGGACAGGTAGAAGAAGGGGAAGCGCTCGATCAAGCTGTTTGCAGAGAAATAATGGAGGAAACAGGATTAACTGTGAAGCCTATCGGAGTTACAGGGATTTATTATAATGCTTCTATGCATATTGTAGCTGTTGTTTTTAAAGTAGCATATGTTAGTGGTGAAATAAAAATTCAATCTGAAGAAATACAAGAGGCTAAATTTGTTGCTTTAAACGAAGAGAACATTGATGAGTATATAACGCGTCCTCATATGAAATCAAGGACACTTGATGCGATGAAAGCAATGCATTTTATTCCATACGAAACATGGGAAGTTCAGCCATATAATCTTATAGGAAGGTTGTAAAGAAAAGGTTAGTTATTTGAGGACAGCTCAAATTGCTAACCTTTTCTTTATGTATACTGTTTCAGAAAAAGGTCACAATAATAAAGTGTAGGCTAATAATTGGTGGAGGAAGCAGGACTACCACCTAATTTCCTAGTTTTAGCCAAGTTTTGAGGGAGAATTCTTACTGCACACAAATAGCGAGATAATCCGAAAGCTAGTATTGATTTATAGAACGTTCGTTCTGTATAATGGTGATATATCGTATATAATTAGATTGCTAGATGTTTAAAAGCATAAATGTATAAACTGATATAATAAAAGAATAAAGTGAAATTAAGGAGAGTCCTACTTCCTATGAATAGTGTGATAAATAAATGTATATTCAATATTTCATATGAATAGTAGATAAAAAGGGACTGTGATACAATACATTTTTACACCTTACAATGTTGTAAGGTAGGTGTAAGAGAAATCGATGGGATATTCTTTTATAACAAGGTATTCTTAAATTAAGAGTTAAATGCTGTGTGGAAAAGAGGTGTTCGAGATGAAAGAACGAGTATTATCTAGAGTGAACTATCATCAAAAAGTTGCATTAAATCCATTAACTAAATTTCTTTATAAAGCCATTATATTATTATTATTGTTAAGTTTTGCATTATTATTCGTTGGAAATGTAATGATTGAGCGAAGTGATATTGGTAAATTACATGTACCTGCTAATTTAGAGGTGCCAGAATCATTAACACACGCATTTATTGCGACGGAAGATAAAAGATTTTATCATCATAACGGTTTAGACTATATAGCGATTATCAGGGCGTCTATTGAGAATATAAAAGCTGGTGGTGTTGTGCAAGGAGGAAGCACGATTACACAGCAGTTATCTAAAAATGCTTTCTTATCTAATGAACGTACATTTTCCCGTAAGTGGAAAGAAATTTTTTATACGAAAAAGATTGAACGTACATTCACAAAGGATGAGATATTAAAATTGTATGTAAGTAATATTTACTACGGAGAAGGCGCATGGGGGATTGAAAAAGCAGCAAACCTTTACTTCGGTAAAAAAGTGGATCAATTAACACTGGCTGAAAGTGCAATGATGGCTGCTATAGTAAAAGCACCGGCTTATTACTCACCTGCACAAAATTATGATAAAGCAGTTGAGAGACGGAATGTAGTTTTAAGGCTAATGGAGAAAGAAGGGTATATAAATCATGATGAATATGTGCAAGCAGTTAGTGAGAAATTAGTAATTCGCCATGATATAAAAACAGAGCAATCCATGTTAAAAAATGCCCGTGAAAAAGCAGTAAGTTAAAAGAAGTTCCTACATAGGAGCTTCTTTTTTTAATAATTTGTGACAAAAGGCGACACAATATTGTCACAAACGTTGTATTTTTGTAATTTATGTGAGCGTGTTCATTGCGTGACCTATGTAAGTATTGATATTATGTGTATTGTGTACAATGATGTATACAGAATATGAAATTAAAGAGGAATGTATATGAAATCATCAAACAAACTCATGGCTCTTGGTATAGTTTTTTCTATCGCAGTATTGATTGTAATCGGGACGATTGTGTATAGCATCATAAATGACAAGAAAGATAAAGGGAATGAGATGTTTGCTTATTCTACGCAACAATCTTTAGGAAAAGATGATGCTCCAGTTAAGGTAGTTGAATTTGGAGACTTTAAATGTCCAGCTTGTCGTACTTGGGATGTAACAGTATTACCACGATTAAAAGAAGAGTATATTGATAAAGGTAAAGTGCAGTTATATTTTATTAACTTCCCGTTTATCGGAAAAGACTCTGATTTAGGTGCAGCTGCCGGTGAAGCAATTTATAAACAAGATCAAGATTCATTCTGGATTTTCTATGATGAGATTTATCAAAATCAAAAGAAAGATACGGAAGAATGGATTACAGAAGAATTACTTCTTAATATTGTGAAAGAAAAGCTTCCGAAAATTAATGTAGAACAGTTTAAAAAAGATTTACACAGTAAAGAAATGAAAGACAAAGTACGTAAAGATTCAGATCGTGCTCAAAAATTAAAAGTTCAAGGTGCTCCTTCAGTATATATAAATGGGAATCTTGCAAACCCTGATTTCGATAGTATGAAGAAGGCGATTGATAAAGAATTGAAAAAGTGATGAGGTATCTCATCACTTTTTCGACTTTTTTCGATAAATTTCTTGCTTCGATTTTTTTTACATGCTATACTACTTTACATAAGTTATTTCAATATCTTATATTTTTTTCATATTTGCGGGTGTAGTTTAGTGGTAAAACAAGAGCCTTCCAAGCTCTGGTCGAGAGTTCGATTCTCTTCACCCGCTCCAAATTTTATTTAATGTTTTTCTAATAAATTGTGATCAACGCAGTGTTTCGTTTCTAAGATAAACGAAGCATTGCGTTTTTTAATGTTTGAAAATCATAATTGTATGCGAAAATAGAAGTGAAGAATATTATTCCAAAAGTGAATTGATAACCAGTATAGTCGTTACATAAGGGATGGATTCATCGGTGGAGGCGATTGAAAATGGACTTTGAACAATTAAAGCAAGATGTAATTGCGTATAGTAAAACGATTGGTATAGATAAAATAGGTTTTGCCAGTGCTTCACCATTTGAGGAATTAAAGCAGCGCCTAATCCAGCAACAACAATTGAATTATCAGTCTGGATTCGAAGAGCCTGATATAGAGAAGAGAACGAATCCACAGCTATTGCTACCTGGTGCGAGATCAATTATTGCGATTGCTTTAGCATACCCTTCAAAATTAAAAAATGCACCATTAAGTAAACGAGGGGAACGACGTGGGATTTTTTGCCGTGCTTCTTGGGGCCAAGATTATCACCTTGTTCTACGAGATCGTTTGCAAAAGTTAGAGGCATATTTAATCGAAAAGCTGCCGGATATAGAAGTGAAATCAATGGTTGATACAGGGGAGCTAAGTGATCGAGCTGTTTCAGAGCGTGCCGGTATTGGATGGAGTGGTAAGAACTGCGCTATTATTACGCCGGAATTTGGTTCGTATGTATACTTAGGAGAAATGATTACGAATGTTCCATTCCCTCCTGATCGGCCAATAGAAGATCAATGTGGAAGTTGTACGAAATGTATTGATATTTGTCCTACAGGTGCTTTAGTACAAGGCGGGCAGTTGGACTCGAAGAAATGTATTGCATTTTTAACACAGACAAAAGGGTTTCTGCCTGAAGAATATCGCGATAAAATAGGAAACCGTATATATGGATGTGATACGTGTCAGACTGTTTGTCCGAAAAATAAAGGAATGGATTTTCATAACCATCCTGAAATGGAGCCTGACCCTGAGTTAGTTAAACCGTTATTAACACCACTTTTAACAATTAGTAATCGTGATTTTAAAGAGAAGTATGGAATTATGTCTGGTTCATGGAGAGGTAAAAAACCATTGCAACGAAATGCTATTTTAGCACTTGCGCATTTTAAAGAAACAGCAGCAATTCCTGATTTAATCGGTGTTATGAAAGATGATCCAAGACCAGTCCTTCGGGGAACAGCAGCATGGGCACTTGGGAAAATTGGTGGAGATGGAGTAGGAGAAGCGATTGAAAAAGCGATGGAACGTGAGAAAGATGAAGAGGTTCTTCATGAAATGAATCGTGGACTTGAATTGTTAGCACAGAAAAAAGAGTAGATAATATCTCCCTTTTTCATATTGTAATATGGGAGGGAGACGAAATGGTTGTAAAAGCGAATATTGAAAAGCAAGTGCAACAGTTTTTAGCATATATAACAGAGAAACGAACAGATGTAGATGGTATTGCAGTAGATTTGTTACAAATGGTACAGAGAAAGAAACAATTGTTTCAAAAGCGTAGTGCACATATAGTGAAAGCAACTGCAGATATTTCTTTCGTTAGACAATTAAATAGTAATGAGCATCAAGAAATTGATTATCAAATACACTTGAAATATTTAATTAAGCATAAAGAATTATTTTATATCGAAGAGGAACAATTAAAACGACGAGTTTGTTTAAAAAATAGTTGTATAATAGATGATTATGCTCTCGAAGTGTCAGAAGAAATAGGAATAGGTGAAACGTTAGAACGGGAAGTCACGAAAGAAAAATACGGTTCATATCAATATAATCGTTTAGAGGCAGTGAAATATGCAGAGCGTTGGTGGGATGATCGCAATTCTGCATACCGTAATTTTCCGGATAATTGTACAAATTTCATTTCACAATGTCTGCACACTGGAGAAGTACCAATGAATGGACATCCTAATATTCGTAAAGGGTGGTGGCAAAGGGGAAACCAGTGGAGTTGGAGCTGGGCTGTAGCACACTCTTTTTATTGGTATTTGTCAGGTGCCACAACAGGGCTTCGAGCAGAAGCAGTAGAAAGGCCAGAAGACCTTATTCTTGGCGATGTAATTGCGTATGATTTTGAGGATGATGGTAGGTGGAATCATACGACAATTGTAGTAGCAAAAGACGCAGATGGTATGCCGCTTGTAAATGCACATTCAGCGAATAGCCGCAGGCGTTATTGGAACTATGAAGATTCTAGTAAATATACACCACAAATGAAATATAAATTCTTTCATATTATTAATGGGTAGAGATTTTTCGTTCAAGTGGTATAATACGTAGTAGATAAAAAATAGAGGTGAATATCGCGTGGGAGTACATGTTGTTTTATATCAACCAGAAATTCCAGCAAATACAGGAAATATTGCACGTACTTGTGCAGCAACTGGAACAGAATTACATTTGATTAGACCGCTTGGATTTTCAACGGATGACAAAATGTTAAAGCGTGCAGGATTAGATTATTGGCAGCACGTAAAAGTTACGTATTATGATTCAATCGAAGAATTTTATGAGAAAAATAAAGATGGTGAATTCTTTTATTTAACAAAGTATGGCGAGAAAGCTCATACAGCATTTGATTATAGCAAACGTGAGAAGGATTACTATTTCGTATTTGGAAGAGAAACAAATGGATTACCAGCTAATGTAATTGAAGAAAACTTCGATCATTGTTTACGTATTCCAATGACGGATAAAGTACGTTCATTAAATTTATCTAATACAGCAGCAATTTTAATTTATGAAGCGTTCCGTCAACAAAATTATCCAGGATTAGATTTAGAAATCGTGTATTAAAAGTCGCCATTTGGCGGCTTTTTTATTTTTTAAAAAAATATGTAATCATACATTTTAAAAAAGGTACATATTCATATAGAATGAGATATATGAATAAAAATAGATAAGACGGGTTGAGATAAATATGAAGGAACAATATAATAATCAAAATACCTTTTTAAGTATGATAGATATGGATTTAGTAAGACAGGGATTGTTACATGCTATTCAAGATTTAGTGTTTATTGTGAAAGTTATTGATGATGAAACTTTTAAATATATTTATGTGAATAAAATAGGAATGAATCACGCCAGGCTAGGGAAAGAATGTTATGGGAAAACTTTTGCAGAAGTATTACCAGAAGATACGGCAAGGTTATTGCAAGGACACTATGCAAAAGTAATGAGAGAAGAGAGAGCAATTACATTTTGTGATGTAATTAGTTTGCCAACTGGTGATATACATTATGAATCTTCACTTAATCCAGTATGCGATGTAAATGGAACATGTCAGTTTATTATTTGTATTACTAGAGATATTACAGCACAGGTTAAGAAAAAAGTGGAAATAGAAGAAAAACAAATGTTATTTAAGTCATTACTAGAATATAATAATGATTCCATTATATCTGTAGATTCTATTGGAAGAATTACATATGCAAATCCAGCGACTTATGAAATTTTTGGGTATCGATATGAAGAGTTAAAGGACCAATTTATTTTTCAGTTTATAAATAAAGAATATGAAAAAACTTTTCAAATTATATTTAAAAATGCTTTACAGGGAAGAGCAAAACAAATTGTTGCAAAGAAATATATTCATAAAGAAGGATATGAACTTTATATTTCCGTGAGGACAATCCCCATTATTGTGAATAGTGAAATCGTCGGGGTGTACATTGTTACGAGGGATGTTACGAGGCAAGTATTAAATGAGATGAAAACAGAATATTTGGCTTACTTTGATCAGTTAACGGGGTTAATGAATAGAATATCATGTACAAATAAGCTAAATGAATTTTTAGCTGAGAATAAAGAATTCGCATTGGTTTTTATAGATTTGGATGAATTTCACCTTATTAATGATACATTTGGTCATAAAGAAGGGGATCAAGTCTTAAAAAAAGTTACTGAATGCTTACGAGACCTAAAAATAGAAGATATGCATTTATTTAGAGAACATGATGATCAATTTGTTATGTTAATAGAAAATATAACGAGAGAATACGTAGAGGAAGTTGCACAAACAATATTAAAGAAAATTAGTGGGCATTTTGTAATAGAAGAAGAGGATGTTTATTTGAGTGCATCAATTGGGATTGTAATGGCCCCAGAAGATGGAATGGATGAAAAAATGCTTTTCCAAAGAGTCGACGCAGCTTTGGAAAAAGCAAAGGAAAAAGGAAAAGGGTATTATCATTTTTATTGTAGTGGATTAGATTGTGAACGTGAACAAAGGTTTATAATAGAAAATCAGTTACATCGTGCTATAGAGAAAAATGAATTTTCCCTCTATTATCAACCTCAAATTAATATTGAAACGGGAAAGATGGCCAGTATGGAAGCCTTAATAAGGTGGGAGAATAAGGAGCTAGGTTTTGTCTCGCCAAATCAATTTATCCCACTTGCTGAAAGAACAGGGTTTATTATTAAACTTGATGAATGGGTAGTACATCAAGTTTGTGAACAGATACGTGAATGGTTAAATAAAGGATATGAGGTTGTACCAATCGCAGTTAATATTTCAGCTAGACATTTTCGTTCTATTACATTAATAGAGATGATTACACGTGCTTTAAATAAGTACAACGTTCCCCCTCATTTATTAGCAATAGAAGTTACAGAAGGGGCTCTTATACATAAAGATGTATCAAAAAGAGTGTTATTGCAGTTAAAAGAACAAAATTTAAAGATTCATTTAGATGACTTTGGAACGGGATATTCATCTTTAAGTTATTTAAAAACATATCCGATTGATACGTTAAAAATTGATCGTTCTTTTATGGAAGGTATATATAAAGATGAAAGAGATACGAATATTACGGCTGCAATTATTCATTTAGCACATACTCTAGGGTTAAATGTAATTGCAGAAGGAGTAGAAAAGGCGGAACAAATACAGTTCTTAAAGGAAAAGAATGTGAAAATCGTACAAGGTTATTTTTATAATCGCCCTTTATCGATATACGATGTGGAAAATATTTATTTTAAATAGTGTATAAAAAACAAGAAAAAAAGTGATGTGCTGAAAAGCACATCACTTTTTTTGTGTACCTGGTTTATCGTTATAACCAGATGTGAAAATAGCTGTAAGAAATGTGAGTGATACACCTAAAATTAATAATAACTTCATACTAATTTCCCCCTTACTTTTTCGGTTTACGAATCCTATTTGTGAATCGAAATGTATGTAAGGTTCCCAGAAGAAAAGAATTTATTTACAATGAATAGCAGCGTGAAAACTTTAATATCTTTATTATACAGAATTTTCTTTGAATTTTGGAGAGAATTTTATCGCGCTATTATATATTTCGTTTTGATTTAAAGAATGTTTAAGGACATCCTAGCATACCTTTTATAATAATCCGATTGAACAAGGAGATGGGGGAGGAGCTATAATGGATATTCTAAAGAAAATTGAACAATATCGGGAAGCAGAGGAACGTTTACAATGGGAAGGTACGTTTGCGGAGTATTTGGAGCTTGTGAAAGAAAGACCATGGGTGGCTCAAACAGCACACTCTCGCATTTACAATATGATAAAAGATGCTGGAATTGAAGAAGTTGATGGTAGAAGAAAATATAACTTCTTTAGTAATCAGCTATTTGGATTAGAGGATGCTTTAGAACGCCTTGTGGAAGAATATTTTCATCCATCTGCAAAACGATTAGATGTTAGGAAACGTATTTTGTTATTAATGGGGCCTGTTAGTGGGGGGAAATCAACATTAGTTACGATGTTGAAACGAGGATTAGAAACATATTCACGAACAGATCGTGGAGCGATTTTTGCAATAAAAGGATGCCCAATGCATGAAGATCCACTTCATTTAATTCCGCAACATTTACGGAATGATTTCTTTGATGAATATGGAGTAAGGATTGAAGGGAATTTATCACCATTAAATGTTATGCGTCTAGAGCAAGAATATGGGTCAAGAATTGAGGATGTAGTTGTAGAGCGTATTTTCTTCTCTGAAGATCGCCGTACAGGAATTGGTACATTTAGTCCTTCTGATCCAAAATCACAAGATATTGCCGATTTAACAGGTAGTCTAGACTTTTCTACAATTGCAGAATACGGTTCGGAATCAGATCCTCGTGCATATCGATTTGATGGAGAATTAAATAAGGCGAACCGCGGCATGATGGAATTCCAAGAGATGTTAAAATGTGATGAGAAATTTTTATGGCATTTACTATCGCTTACACAAGAAGGGAATTTTAAAGCAGGAAGATTTGCGCTTATTTCAGCAGATGAATTAATTGTAGCGCATACAAATGAAACAGAGTATCGTTCCTTCATAGCAAATAAGAAAAATGAAGCATTGCATTCACGAATTATTGTAATGCCGGTTCCATATAATTTACGGGTTAGTGAAGAAGAACATATTTATGAAAAAATGATTCGTGAAAGTGATGTGTCCAATGTTCATATTGCACCGCATACACTTCGCGTTGCAGCAATGTTCACTATTTTAACTCGTTTAAAAGATCCGAAGCGTCCAGATATTGATTTAATTAAAAAGATGCGTTTATATGATGGAGAAACGGTAGAAGGATATAATACGATTGATGTAGAGGAACTGCAACGCGAATATCAAGATGAAGGTATGAAGGGGATTGACCCTCGTTATGTCATTAACCGAATTTCTTCTACAATTATTCGAAAAGAGGTACCATCTATTAATGCACTAGATGTACTGAGATCGTTAAAAGACGGATTGGATCAGCACCCGTCAATTAGTAGTGAGGACCGAGAGCGCTATATGAATTTCATCTCATTAGCGAGAAAAGAATACGATGAAATTGCTAAGAAAGAAGTACAAAAAGCATTTGTTTATTCATACGAAGAATCAGCTAAGACACTTATGGATAATTACTTAGATAACGTCGAAGCATACTGCAATAAATCAAAATTACGTGATCCGTTAACTGGTGAAGAAATGAGCCCAGATGAAAAACTTATGCGTTCGATTGAAGAGCAAATTGGAATTTCAGAAAATGCTAAAAAGGCATTCCGTGAAGAAATTTTAATTCGCATTTCTGCTTATGCACGTAAAGGAAAACGCTTTGATTATAATTCACACGAACGTCTTCGTGAAGCGATTCAGAAAAAACTATTTGCCGATTTAAAAGATATAGTGAAAATTACAACATCAACGAAAACACCAGACGAAAATCAGCTTAAGAAAATCAATGATGTTGTTGCACGCTTAATTGATGAGCATGGCTATAATTCTTCATCTGCGAATGAATTGTTACGATATGTAGGTAGTTTGTTAAATCGATAGTTTGATAACAAAACGCTGTCTCTTATTCTTGGGACGGCGTTTTGTTATCTATTGATATTTGTAAAAAATGTCATAGCTTGTCCGAATATAATAAATTAAGATGCGATTTTATGAATTTCTTGTCAATTATTTTTACAATATGCATATGATAGAGTAACCAACCATTCATACAAAAAAGCCAACACAATACAATATGTTGCAAAACGAAAATGTGTGCAACAATGCATTGTGTTTCTTTCTTATCAACGGCTGAATGTTTCTTTCTATTATGTGAGTGGCAAAATTTTGTTTAGGATGCTCGGAGTATTGTATGAAAAACGCTATATATGTTTATGGGATGATTTTCGATGAACAGTTATTTTTCAAATATTCTAGTTACGCACACTAGAAAACAAAATTATAGATTGCTGTTCATAGGGGAAGACAATTACAGTAAGGAGGGAAAGGAATGAGCGAAGAAAACCAACCAAATTACACGATTTCACAGGAAAACTGGTCCCTCCATCGCAAAGGATATGACGACCAACAACGCCATCAAGAAAAAGTGCAGGAGGCAATCAAAAATAATTTACCAGACCTTGTAACAGAAGAAAGTATAGTTATGTCTAATGGCAAGGATGTTGTGAAAATACCGATTCGTTCTTTAGATGAATATAAGATTAGATACAATTATGATAAAAACAAACACGTTGGGCAAGGAAACGGTGACAGTAAAGTTGGTGATGTTGTTGCAAGAGATGGATCAGGTGGTCAAAAGCAGAAGGGACCAGGAAAAGGGCAAGGGGCAGGAGATGCAGCTGGAGAAGATTATTATGAAGCAGAAGTCTCAATTTTAGAATTGGAGCAAGCGTTTTTCAAAGAGTTAGAGCTGCCTAATTTAAAGAGAAAAGAAATAGATGAAAACCGGATTGAACATATTGAATTTAATGATATTAGAAAAACAGGATTATGGGGAAATATTGATAAGAAACGGACGATGATATCTGCATATAAACGAAATGCAATGCGTGGTAAAGCATCTTTCCATCCAATTCACCAAGAAGATTTAAAGTTCCGTACTTGGAATGAAGTGTTAAAGCCAGATTCAAAAGCTGTTGTATTAGCGATGATGGATACGAGTGGATCGATGGGAATATGGGAGAAGTATATGGCACGTAGCTTCTTTTTCTGGATGACAAGATTTTTACGCACAAAGTATGAAACCGTAGACATTGAGTTTATTGCTCACCATACGGAAGCGAAGGTCGTCACAGAAGAAGAGTTTTTCTCAAAAGGGGAAAGTGGCGGAACGATCTGTTCTTCTGTATACAAAAAAGCACTTGAGTTAATCGATAATAAATATTCACCAGACCGTTATAATATTTATCCATTCCATTTTTCAGACGGTGATAATTTAACTTCGGATAATGCTAGATGCGTAAAGCTTGTGGAAGAGTTGATGAAGAAGTGTAATATGTTTGGGTATGGGGAAGTGAATCAGTACAACCGCCACAGTACGCTTATGTCAGCATATAAAAATATTAAAGACGAGAATTTCAGATATTATATTTTAAAGCAAAAAGCAGATGTATTTCATGCGATGAAGAGCTTTTTTAAAGAAGAATCAGGAGAAAGAATGGCATAACCCCTTGTAAAGGGGTTATTTTTTGTAAACTTTTTATTTTTTTAGTTGACAATGATAATGAAAATCATTATCATTTATTCGAGAAATGATTATATTTTGATTTATATATTTTGGAGGAGATGTAAAGTTGAAAAAAACTAAAAGAAAACATATAAATGCGATGATTATCGCTGCGGCGTTATCACTTCCATTTGCTACGTATTCAACGCCTGCTTTAGCAGCTGTAGCAATTGAGGCGAACAAAACTGGACAGGCTTTAGAAGATGGTACATATGATGCTGTTATTAAAGCGTATAAAGATAAAACGAATGAAGAGTCTATGGCAGCTGTTTATATAAAAGATCCTAAATTAACAATTGAGAATGGGAAGAAAATTGTAACGGCAACGTTAAGTGATAGTGATTTCTTCGAATACTTGAAAACAGAGGATATTGATACTCCTGGTGTATTCCATGATGTAAAAGTCATATCAGAGGATAAAAAGAAAAATGGGACGAAGGTTATTCAATTTGAAGTTGGAGAATTAGGAAAAAGATATAATATGCAAATGCATATTTATATTCCGACAATGGCCTATGATAATAAGTACCAGGTGCAGTTTGAAGTAAATGCGTTAAATCTAGAAAACAATGTTCCAAAAGATCAAAAGGAAAATAAAGAGGATAAAGTGGATCAACAAGATGGAAATGTAATAGTAGATAAGCAATTGCAAATGCATATTAATAAATATAACTTGAATAGAGAGAATCTAAATACGCCAATAACTAAGGAAGATTTATTAAAAGTTAAATCTTTAATAGTCGTTGAGGCAAAAAGTAAAGGAATAAAAGACGTAAGCGGTCTAGAATATATGACGAACTTAGAAAACTTAACGTTGGAAGAAGTTAAGTTAGAAAATATACAATTTATCTCGAAGTTGAGACAATTAAAATCATTAAGTATAACTTATGGTGAACTCGAAGATATTGGACCTTTGGCTGAGTTAGAGCATGTTGAGATTTTAAGTTTGAGAAACAATAAAATTTCAGATTTAAGCCCATTGAGTCAAATGAAGAAGATTAAAATGTTAGATTTAAATAGCAATTATATAAAAGATATTAAACCATTATTTACAGTAACGACTTTAAGGACTTTGACTGTAGCAAATAATCAAATTAGTAATGCTAATCTTGCTGGGATTGAGCAATTGAAAAATGTGAAGAATTTATCTTTAAGTAACAATGGACTTACTAATATCGAGCATATTACCTCAATGAAAAAGTTAGTGGAGTTAGACCTTTCTAAAAATGAATTAAAAAACATCGAATCTTTATTAAGATTATCTACTGTACAATCACTTAATTTAGAGGAAAACTATATTTCAGATATAACACCACTTAGTCAATTAACAGGTTTATATGATTTAAAGCTGGGTTCGAATGAAATTCGTGATGTTAGACCTGTCCAAGAATTAGGAAAAAGAATGTATATCGATATTCAAAGACAAAAAATCTTTTTAGATGAAGCAAGTGTGGATGAAGAAATAAAAATTCCAATATACAATCTTAAAGGAGAAACACTTCAAAATATTAATGTAAAAAGTGAAGAGGCTACTCTGAATAACGGATTTATAAAATGGAATAGTCCTGGAGAAAAAATATATGAATTTAAACTAGATACGAATTCTGCTGAAAGTAAAATAAGATTTAATGGGACGGTTATACAAAGTATAGTTGAAAAACAAACAGAAAATAAAAATGTAATTCTTGATAAAAATTTACAACAACATATTAATAAAAAGAATTTTGGTAGAGAGAATCTAAATGCCCCTATAACAAAAGAAGATTTATTACAGATTAAAACATTAGAGATACTTAAAGAAAAAGGAAAAGAGATAAAAGATCTAACTGGTTTAGAATATATGACGAACTTAGAAAACCTCACTTTAGAAGGAGTAGGGTTGAAAAATATTGAGTTCATTTCAAACTTGAAACAATTGAAAGACGTGAATGTATCTCATAATAAAATTGAAGATATAACGCCGTTATCTTCACTGGAAAATTTACAGTGGTTAAACCTTGCGGATAATCATATTAAAGATGTATCAGTTCTTGGTTCAATGTTAGACCTACTCAGTTTAAAATTAGCTGGAAATGAGATTCGTGATGTAAGGCCGTTAATACAATTAGGTCAATGGTTTTCAATTGATGCCGGAAGACAAAAAATCATTTTAAATGAAGCGAAAGTAAATGAAGAAATTCAAGTTCCGGTATATGACTTAGAAGGAGAAACTATTGAGAATATTAAACTAACAAGTGAGGGTGGAACGTTTAATAACGGAGTAATGAAATGGAGTACTCCAGGTGAAAAGGTATATAAATTTGATTTAGAGTCGGATGAAACTAGTATAAGCTTTAACGGAACAGTTATCCAGAATATAGTTGAAAAAGAAGAAGTGAAAGAACCGGAAAAAGAAGTTGAGGAAGCGAAAGAAGAAGTGAAAGAACCGGAAAAAGAAGTTGAAGAAACGAAAGAAGAAGTAAAAGAGCCAGCAAAAGAAGTTGAAGAAACGAAAGAAGAAGTGAAAGAACCGACAAAAGAAGTTGAAGGATCAAAAGAAGAAGTAAAAGAACCAGCAAAAGAAGTTGAAGGATCAAAAGAAGAAGTAAAAGAGCCTGCAAAAGAAGTTGAAGGACCAAAAGAAGAAGTAAAAGAGCCTGCAAAAGAAGTTGAAGAATCAAAAGAACCAGCAAAAGAAGCTGAAGGCTCGCAAGAAGTGAAAGAGCCAACAACAGAAGTTGAAGGGGCGAAAGAAAAAGAAGTAGCACGAGAGATTGAAAAATCGAAAGAAGAAATAAATCAAGCCACAGTAGTTCAAGAACAAAACGTGAATAATCAGGTTGTGACAGAAAAAGTAGTAGAGAATCAAAGCATGAAAGAAAATAAACCAGTTGTTAATAAACAAGAAGAAAGTAAGAAGTCGCTAGGAGCAACAGGTGGACAAGCGAATACATCAACGTTACTTTCAGGCGTAGCATTAGTTCTTTCAGCACTGAGTATGTTTGTATTTAGAAAGAGATTATTTAAGAAATAAAAACGTTTTATCTTATTATAATGTAAAGTGATTATACGAGTTTTTGAGAAGACATTATCATGGCGATTTCATTTTGAAATATGCTTATGATGATGTCTTTTTTTAGAAGGATATAAATGAGGAAAGTGTAAATGTATTAGAGAAGGAGGAGAGGTTATGCATGTTAGTTCTATTTTGAAAATCGAAGAAGTGGCATCATTTATTGCAACTGTAAATAAAGATGCTACGCATCATGTTGGTTATTGTGGAGATGAGAAAGAGGAGTTATTACAGACAATTACCCATGATTTTTCTGATATAGGCTGGGAACAATCTTTTGTTATTACTTATGAAAATAATAAAATAATAGGTGTATTAGGATTTGATGTGGATGAAGTAAAAAAATGTGCAGAAATATGGGGGCCTTTTATTATTGCAGAGAATTGGGAAGAAGTTACTTTACATATGTGGAAGGAACTTATAGAAAAGGTGCCTTTTCATATTGAGAAATTTTATGGTTTTTATCATGTGGAAAATAATAATTGTGCCCGCTTAATGAAGGATTTACATGCTAAAGAACAAGATCGACATAGTATTCTCATTTTAAATAATATTGCGGGACAACGTATTATATGTAATGTAGAAGAAGCTTTACCAAAAGTATTTGAGCAGTTTATTACTTTACACAATAATGTTTTCCCTAATACATATTATGAAGGAAATGAAATTATCAAACGTTTAAGTGATACGAATAAATTATTTGTAAGTATGAAGAATGATAAGTTAGAAGGTTATGTATATATTGAAGTAAATCCGGAGTTTCAAGAAGCGAATATAGAATTTATTGCAACCACTGAAAATAGTAGAAGAAAAGGTGTTGGAGAGCGGTTATTACAAGGTGCAATTCAGTATATTTTCTCCTTTCAAGGGATGAGAGAGATAGAACTATGTTTGAATACGAATAATGTTCGTGCGATGAAGTTGTACAAGAAAGTAGGTTTTGAGGAGAAAGCATGTTTACAGCACTATATAATAGAGTAAAAACCCATTCGTATGAAAATTATATTTCATACGAATGGGTTTTATTTAATTTACTTTGCCGCTCTCAGTAATAACGGATTCAGGACTAATCTGAGGAGCGAATACCCCCATTTAGAAGAGGTGCTAATTGTTACATAACCTTTTTTATCTTTTGCGGAACTTCTTTTGTTTGCGAATTAACATCTTCCTTTCTCAGCTCTTTAAAGAGCGAAGTAACCATAAGGACGACTACGATAGAAAATGGTAGAGCTGCGATTATAGCTGCAATTTGTAGTGCATTTAGTCCTCCTGCTTGTAATAAAATAGCTGCAATTATCGCGATTGTTAATCCCCATATAAGTTTTAAACTGTTTTTCGGTGATAAGCTTCCGTTACTCGTTTGCATTGAAACAACAAATGTTGCCGAGTCGGCAGAAGTAACGAAAAATGTGGCTACTAAAATTAACCCGATAATTGTTAAAAATGTAGAGAATGGTAGGTGTGAAATAACAGCAAATAATCCAATCTCTGTACCATTTTTTGCGATTTCATCAGCTATTCCAAGCGATTGGAACATTTCCATATGGATAGCGGTACCGCCAAATACTGCAAACCAAAATGTACAGATAAGAGTTGGAACTAATACAACTCCAAAAATAAATTCTTTTATTGTGCGCCCTTTAGAAATACGGGCGATGAATGTGCCAACGAATGGAGACCAAGAAATCCACCATCCCCAATAAAAAATAGTCCAGTTTTCAATCCAAGAAGAAGATTTTTCATTAAATGCTCCTAAATTTAATCCCATACTAGGTAAAGCCCCAATATAAGAACCGAGTGTAGATGTGAAATATTTCATAATAAATACAGTTGGTCCTAAAAGTAAAAAGGAGACGAGTAAAATACCTGCAAGAGAGAAATTTAAGTTACTCAAATATTTAATCCCACGATCTAAGCCAGTTTGTGCACTTGTTAAATATAAAACAGCGAAGATGGCGATAAGTACGAGCTGTGTAAGTAAAGTGTTATGAATAGAAGGGAATAAATAGCTTAATCCTCCGGCGATTTGTTGAGCACCGATCCCAACAGATGGCACAATACCGAATACTGTGGCTAAAACAGCTAAAATATCGACTGTTTTTCCGATAGGAGAATTTTTCGATCGATTAAATAATGGAGTAACTGTAGCACCAATTGTGCTACCTTTTTGTTTGCGGAACGTGAAATATGCAATTGTTAAAGCAACCATCGCGTATAGTGACCACGGAAAGAGTCCCCAGTGGAAAAATGAATATTGCATAGCGAGCTTGGCGCTTTCTTCTGTGCCTGCTTTTCCTGTTAATGGATCTGTAAAATGTGAAATCGGTTCAGTAATTCCGTAAAAGAGGAGTCCAATTCCCATTCCTGCCCCAAACAACATGGATAGCCAAGATGGATAACTATACTTTGGTTTTTCTCCATCTTTACTAAGACGAATAGATCCATACTTAGAAAATGCTAAATAAGTAGCTAAAATAAGCATTGAGGTCATAAGTAGAGAGTAAAACCATCCAAATTTATTGAGAATGAATGAGTTTAAAGAAGATGTAACGCTTTGTAAATCATAGCCTTGTATCCAACTTGCCGGGGTAATTCCCCATATGATGAATAATGTTGTTAGCAAGATGGAGATATAGAATACACTGTTCTCTTTTTTTATCATAGAATCCCACCTTTATTTAATAAAGTTAACAATTATATTAATCATAACAATTAAAGGTTTAATTGTCAAAAAATTCGTTTTTTTATCGTGTGTAAAAGGACAGTTTAATCGCTATAGATTCATAATCATTGGAGGTTAGATAAAGGCAAGGGCGTTCACGATATGTACAAAATGTAGGAAGAAATAATATGAAATATTGCATTTTATATCTCTGTATCTAGATTTTATGTTAAATTCTTGGATGGAATATTTAAATAGGGGGACAAGGATATGAACAAGAAATCAAAGATTAATAAAGTTATGCTTAGTATTAGTACAATGGCTCTATCGTTAGGGGCACTTCAAACTCATGCATCAGCGGAAGAAAAAGTACCGTATAATGTGTTGAAAACGAAGCCGGTTGGAATTGAAAAACCAGTAGATGAAGTTGGGCATATTTCGAAAGTTGATGAAACATTATCGTTTCAAGAACGTTTAAAAGTAGGAGATTTTTCACAGCGACCAGCATCTATTACGAAGAACTCGGCAGTAAAGCAAGCTAAAGAAAGCTATTCAATGGCTGATTTAAACAAAATGAATGATCAAGAATTAATTGAAACGTTAGGCAGTATTAAGTGGCACCAAATTACAGACTTATTCCAGTTTAATGAAGATGCAAAAGCCTTTTATAAAGATAACGGAAAAATGCAAGTAATTATAGACGAATTAGCTCATAGAGGTAGTACATTTACGAAAGATGATTCAAAAGGAATTCAAACGTTTACTGAAGTGTTACGTTCAGCTTTTTATCTTGCATTTTATAATAATGAATTAAGCGACTTAAATGAAAGAAGCTTCCAGGACAAATGTTTACCAGCGTTAAAAGCTATTGCGAAAAATCCCAACTTTAAGCTTGGAACAAATGAGCAAGATACAGTCGTATCTGCATACGGAAAATTAATTAGTAATGCATCAAGTGATGTTGAAACGGTGCAATACGCATCGAATATTTTAAAACAATATAATGATAATTTTAATGCATATGTAGACGATCGTATGAAAGGACAAGCTGTATACGATATGATGCAAGGCATTGATTATGATATACAGTCTTACTTAAATGAGGCTCGTAAAGAAGCGAATGAAACGATGTGGTATGGAAAAGTAGATGGGTTTATTAATGAAATAAATCGTATTGCTCTTCTAAATGAAGTAACGCCAGAAAATAAATGGCTCGTTAATAATGGAATTTATTTTGCTAGTCGTTTAGGTAAGTTTCATAGTAATCCAAATAAAGGATTAGAGGTTGTTACACAGGCAATGCATATGTACCCGCGTTTAAGTGAGCCGTATTTTGTTGCAGTAGAACAAATTACAACAAACTATAATGGGAAAGATTATAGCGGGAATACGGTAGATTTAGAGAAGATACGTAAAGAAGGAAAAGAGCAATACTTACCAAAAACGTATACATTCGATGATGGATCTATTGTATTTAAAACTGGGGATAAAGTGTCAGAAGAAAAAATCAAGAGATTATATTGGGCTGCGAAGGAAGTAAAAGCGCAATATCACCGTGTGATCGGAAATGACAAAGCTTTAGAACAAGGTAATGCAGACGACGTATTAACGATAGTAATCTATAATACTCCAGACGAATACCAGTTAAATAGACAATTGTATGGATATGAAACAAACAACGGTGGAATTTATATTGAAGAGACAGGGACATTCTTTACATATGAGCGTACGCCAGAGCAAAGTATTTATAGTTTAGAAGAGTTATTCCGTCATGAGTTTACTCATTATCTTCAAGGGAGATATGAAGTTCCCGGTTTATTTGGAAGAGGAGATATGTATCAAAATGAAAGATTAACTTGGTTCCAAGAAGGGAATGCAGAATTTTTCGCAGGAGCTACTCGTACAAATAACGTTGTACCAAGAAAGAGCATCATTAGTGGATTATCATCTGATCCTGCAAGCCGTTATACAGCAGAGCGTACACTATTTGCTAAATATGGTTCTTGGGATTTCTATAACTACTCGTTCGCATTGCAGTCTTACTTATATACTCATCAATTTGAAACGTTTGATAAAATTCAAGATTTAATTCGTGCGAATGATGTGGGAAATTATGATACGTATCGTGAGACTTTAAGTAAAGATTCTAAGTTAAATAAAGAGTATCAAGAGTATATGCAGCAGTTAATTGATAATCAAGATAAGTACAATGTGCCGGAAGTAGCAGATGATTATTTAGCTGAACATGCACCAAAAGCACTAACAGAAGTGAAGAAAGAAATTAGTGAAACGTTGTCTATGAAAGATACAAAAATGACAAAGCATACATCTCAATTCTTTAATACATTTACATTAGAAGGCACGTTTACAGGTAGTGTAACAAAAGGTGAGTCAGAAGACTGGAAAGCAATGAGTAAAAGAGTAAATGAGGCTTTAGAACAATTGACGCAAAAAGAATGGAGTGGCTACAAAACGGTTACAGCATATTTCGTCAATTACCGTGTGAATAGCTCTAATCAATTTGAATATGATGTAGTCTTCCACGGTATCGCAAAAGATGACGGAGAAAATAAAGCCCCGACGGTTAATGTAAACGGACCTTATAACGGGCTTGTAAAAGAAGGAATTCAATTCAAAAGTGATGGGTCAAACGATGAAGATGGAAAAATCGTTTCTTATTTATGGGACTTCGGGGATGGAAGTACAAGTACAGAAGTTAATCCAGTACATGCATATGAAAGAGAAGGAACTTATAAAGTAGCGTTAGTAGTAAAAGACGATAAAGGAAAAGAGAGTAGAAGCGAAACAACTGTTACAATTAAAGATGGAAGTGTAACAGAATCAGAACCAAATAATCGTCCAGAAGAAGCAAATCGTATTGGGTTAAACACTACTATAAAAGGTAGCCTTATCGGCGGGGATCACACCGATGTTTATACATTTAATGTCGCATCAGCGAAAGATATCGATATTTCTGTTTTAAATGAGTATGGAATCGGGATGACATGGGTACTTCACTATGAATCAGATATGCAAAATTACGCAGCTTACGGTCAAGCTAATGGAAATCATATAGAAGCAAAATTTAATGCAAAACCAGGTAAGTACTACTTGTATGTATATAAATATGATAATGGCGATGGAACATACGCATTATCAGTAAAATAAGTGCTTTTCCAATGTATGTTTAACTTTACTTTTTGTGGAAAATAGTATATTATATAGATATACAATATATCGGTTATTTACTAGGAGGAGCCTGTCACAATAGGTTTCTCCTGTTCTTTTTTAGAGACCTGTCTTACAGGTTTTTCTTTAAAAAGTAAATAACTGAAAATTAAGATTAATGATTTTTGAAAGAGGTGGGGCATACACATAACAAAAAAGGGATTGTTTAAGAAAGGGGGATAAGAAATGGTCTTGTTTGGTTATCCACTTGAAACAATTTATTTATACGGATTTATAATTGCAACTATACTTACTGTCATTTATATCTTCTTTGGAGATATATTTGAATCAATATTTAGCTTTGGTGGAGGATCTGTATCCATTGTAACTTTATTACTTAGTTTTTTTGCAATGTTATGTGGATTTAGTTATATAGGAGAATATTTATTTTCCTTTAATAGCATTATTATTTTTGGTGGCTCATTTGCTATATCCTTTATCGGTGTTTTCATAATGAAAATATTAATTTTAAAACCGATTGCAGAGGCAGAGCAAAATACAATGCACCGCATGGATGAATTTATTGGACGAAAAGGAGAAGTAATTATATCGATTCCGAAAGAAGGATTTGGAGAAGTATTAATCTCATCCCAATTTGGAAGTAATGCAATACCAGCGAAAACAATTGGGAAAAAAGATATTTCACAAGGAACCGAGGTCATTATTGAAGGAGTTCAAGATGGTGTTTTGCTTGTACAAAACATCGCTTATTCTTTAAAGAAACCAAAATTATAAGGGGGAATTTACATGACGATTCCATTAATTATCGGTGGAGTTTTACTCGCAATTTTACTTCTACTCATTTTAGTATTTATTACGAAGTATCGTACAGTTGGTCCAGATGAAGCATTAATTGTAACAGGGAACTGGCTTGGTGGTGGAAAGAATGTTGTTATCACTGATGATGGAAAGAAGATTAAGATTATCCGCGGTGGTGGTACTTTCGTTGTTCCAATTATGCAACGGGCAGAACTTCTTAGTTTATTAAACTACAAATTAGAAGTTGGAACACGTGATACGTATACGAAACAAGGTGTTCCGATTACAGTAAACGGTGTTTCTATTATTAAAGTAGGATCGACAATTGAAGAAGTTTCTACAGCAGCTGAACAATATTTAGGAAAAGAAACGGAAGAGTTAAAAGTAGAAGCAAAAGAAGTTTTAGAAGGGCATCTACGTGCTATTTTATCTTCTATGACAGTAGAAGATGCTTATAGTAATAGAGAGCAATTCGCACAAAAGGTGCATGAAGTGGCCTCTACTGATTTGAAGAAGATGGGACTTCGCATCGTTTCCTTTACAATTAAAGAAATAATGGATAAAAACGGCTACTTAGATGCACTTGGTCAGCCGCAAATTGCAATGGTTAAGCGTGATGCAACAGTTGCAAATGCAGAGCGTGAAAAAGAAGCACGAATTGAAAAAGCTCGTGCTGAGAAAGAAGCAAAAGAAGCAGAATATCAACGTGATGCACAAATTGCTGAAGCTGAAAAGCATAAGGAATTAAAAGTACAATCTTATAAGAGAGACCAAGAACAAGCTCGCGCAGATGCAGATCTTTCTTATGAATTACAACAAGCGAAAGCGCAACAAGGTGTTACAGAAGAGCAAATGCGAGTTAAAATCATTGAGCGTGAAAAGCAAATTGAGTTAGAAGAAAAAGAGATTGCGCGTCGTGAAAAGCAATACGATGCAGAAGTAAAGAAAAAGGCAGATGCAGATCGCTATGCTGTTGAACAATCAGCCGAAGCGGAAAAAGTAAAACAAATGAAAAAAGCAGATGCGGATCAATATAAAATTGAAGCAGAAGCAAGAGCACGTGCAGAAGAAGTTCGTGTAGAAGGTTTAGCAAAAGCAGAAATTGAAAAAGCGCAAGGTCAAGCGAAAGCGGAAGTACAAAAAGCGCAAGGTACAGCGGAAGCAGATGTTATTAGGTTAAAAGGTTTAGCAGAAGCAGAAGCGAAACAAAAAATTGCAGAAGCATTTGAATTATATGGGCAAGCCGCGATTATGGATATGGTTCTTAAAATGCTTCCAAGTTATGCGAAAGAAATTGCGAGTCCACTTAGCAATATTGATAAAATTACAGTTGTTGATACAGGCGGCGGTGGTAAGAATAGCGGTGCCGGTAAGGTTGCAGGCTATGCGACTGATTTAATGGCAACAATGCAAGAAACGTTAAAAGCTTCTTCTGGCATTGATTTAAAAGAATTACTAGAAGGATTCGCTGGAAAAGGTGCCGTGCAACAACTATCAAATGATAAACCTGTAGTATCAGTAGTAGAAGATGAGAAGAAAGAAATAAACAAAGATAAAGAATAGCAAGATGAAAAGAACCTCTAGTAAATGGGATACTAGAGGTTCTTTCGTGAAATGTAGTATTTCGAATAATGTACATTTTTATATATTGTTTTAATTATTTAAATTCTATAGAATGAAAAAGGTATGTAACAATACTTTAAATGTAGAGAAAGATGAGGGAAAAGAGAAAGAGGGTCTCATCAATACATTTAAATCGTATGATTTGTATAAAAAGATTAAATGTAAAGTAATTGCATTTAAAACGGTATGGAGGGGTAGGAATATGTTTCAAGGAAAATTAAGGAGTAGAAGCTTAAAAACAAAGTTACTTGTATCATTTATTATTATTTTAATTCTTCCAAGTATTGTAATTGGTTGGACGTCTTATCAGCAGGCGAAGACAAATTTTAATGAAACAATTTTGCAATCAGCAAAAGATAACGTGAAGGTTTTAAATAATGTAATTAATAAAGAGTTAGATAGTAAGAAAGTAGACGCAGCATATTTTACAAAATTATTCACTGGAGCGAGCTATCAAGCAGATCAGCTTCAAAACGTGCAAAATAAATTAGAAGAATATAATAAATTACATCCAGAAATGGAAGCAATCTATACTGGATCTAGTAATGGACAATTTATTCAATCACCGGTACTTCAAATGCCAGAAGGGTATAATCCTACAGAAAGAGATTGGTATAAAGAGGCAGTGAAAAAAAGTGGTGAAGTAATTATCACAGCTCCATATAAATCAAAAACGACAGGAAATATTGTTGTTACAATAGCAAAACAAAATGAAGATAAAAGTGGCGTTCTCGGTATTGATTTAATTATTAATGATATTGTAAATACTTCAAAAATGGTTAATATCGGTAAAGAAGGGTATGTTGCAATTTTTGATCAAGATAAAAATGTAGTAGCACATCCAGCGTTAAAGCCGGGGGAGAAGGTAGAAGAGAAACTTGAAAAAGAGCTGTACAAGCAGGAAATAGGTGATTTTAAATTCTCATTAGATGGTGAGGATCGTAATATTACCTTTAAAACAAATAAGCAAACTGGATGGAAAATAGCAGGAATTATGCCTTCAAAAGAAATAATTGAAGCGGCTGAACCTATTTTCTATAAAACATTAACTGTTATTGGTATCTCGTTAATAATTGGTGGAATTATAATTTACTTCATAATCGCTTCTATTATTAAACCGTTAAAGCAACTTGTTATATCAGCGAGGAAAATTAGCGAAGGTGACTTAACGGAATCAATTGCTGTTCGTTCGAGGGATGAAATTGGACAGTTAGGTGAAAGTTTTAATGAGATGGCGGCATCATTACATGATGTAATTTCAAATATTAATACTTCAGCTGGTCATGTAGCAGCTTCTTCGGAAGAATTAACGGCTAGTATGAAGCAAGCAAGTGAAGCGACGGAACAAATTACAAGGGCGATGGAACAAGTATCGAGTGGGGCAGAAATACAAACGCGGGAAGTTGAAGAAGGAGCGACTCTGTTAGAAGAAGTTACAGAAGGAATTCAGCGTGTTGCGGATAGCTCTTCATTAGTATCCACAGCCTCTATGTATACGAAGCAAAAAGCTGAAGATGGTGGAAAGTTAGTTGAACAAACTGTGAATCAAATGCAATTAATTCATGAGTCTGTGTCACAGTCAGACGAAGTCATTTCTTTATTAGATGATAAGTCGAAGCAAATTGGAGCTATTTTAGAAGTGATTCAACATATTGCACAGCAGACAAACTTATTAGCATTAAATGCTGCAATTGAGGCTGCAAGAGCTGGAGAGCAAGGAAGAGGTTTTGCAATTGTAGCAGATGAAGTACGTAAACTAGCGGAACAATCGGGACAGTCTTCTACGGAAATTGGAAAGTTAGTGAAAGAGATACAATTTGATATAAAAGAAACTGTAAGTTCTATGAATCAAGTTGGGACAGAGGTACAATCAGGGCTTGTAGTTGCAAATGAGGCGAAGCAAAGCTTTGTAGAAATATTGAAATCTACAAATGATACAGTTGTACAAATTGATAGTATGGTAGATGTAGCGAAGCGAATGACGATAGATACAAAACAAGTAAGTGCATCTATTAATGAAATTGCAGCAACGATTGAAGAAAATGCAGCAAGCGTTCAAAATATTGCTGGCTCCTCTGAAGAACAAGTAGCTTCAGTAGAAGAAATAAATTCAGCAGCAGTTCACTTATCGCGAATGGCTGAAGAATTACAAGAGATGATTGGTAAATTTAAAGTGTAATAACAAGCATTAAGAAACGAGGTAGTAATTTTACCTCGTTTCTTTTTTTATCCCGCTATTTGTGGGCAGTAAAACTCCCACCTCATAATTCGGCTGGAGCAAAGAAGTTAGGTGGGAGTCGGGCGGCCCGTAGATGCCCGATTGGTGAAGGCTAATGATCAGTGAGGGATGAACAAAACCCCCACTGATTAAAGTTTCACTTTATGAAGATAAAGATAAAGAAATATATAGTAACCGTGTTATGATAAAAGGTGATATTTAAAAAAACTGTATTTTCTTTAAATTCTATCTTTAGCCATGTTAGGGGAATGATTTTGAAATTGAAGAAATTGAAACTACAACCGAGAATTACATTAACTATTAGTACACTTATTCTTGCTGTGCTTCTGTTAACGAGTTATTTATTTTACTACATATTATCTGAAACAGTAGAAGAACAAATTGGAAAAAGGGCGTTGCATGTTGCGAAAACAGTTGCTGCTATACCGGAAATTGGGGAAGCTTTTCAAAAAGAAAATCCAGCTTCTATTATTCAGCCAATTGCAGAAAAAATTCGAATCGAAACAGATGCTGACTTTATTGTAGTTGGAAATAAAGATGGTATTCGTTATGCACATCCTAAGCGAGATAAAATAGGAGAAGCTATGGTGGGCGGAGATAACAAAGGGGTTCTATTAGAAGGGAAATCTTACGTTTCGAAAGCAACGGGATCATTAGGGCCTTCATTACGTGGAAAAGTCCCAATTCGTAATCAGGATAATGAAATTATTGGTGTAGTATCTGTTGGTTTTTCCATGGATGATATTCATGGAGCGATAGAAGTGTATGGAAAGCGTGTGTTTTGGATTACAATAACAGGTCTGTTAATTGGGATAATTGGCTCTGTATATTTAGCTAAAAGTATTAAGCGGATGATGTTTGGAATGGAGCCAGAAGAAATTTCATCTTTATACGAGGAGCATAGTACAGTTATTCAATCTGTACGTGAAGGAATTGTAGTAATCGATAAAAATGGTATGGTTAGTTTAGTAAATCAAGCGGCATACGATATCCTTTCTTTAGATAAACAACAAAATATAATAGGGAAATTTATTTTAGATGTTATTCCTAATTCATCGATACTGGATGTACTTCAAACCGGAGAAGAACAATTTGATCGCCAATTAAATATAAAGGGGCAGGATGTTATTGCTAATCGTCTACCTATTAAAGTTAATCATAAAGTAACTGGTGTAGTATCCAGTTTACGCTTGAAATCTGAGATGGATCAATTAACAGCAGAATTGTCTCAAACGCGGCAATATACAGAGGCACTGCGGGCACAAACGCATGAATATAACAATTTATTGTATACGCTTTCGGGTCTTATCCAATTAGAGTCGTATGAAGATGCTTTAGAGCTTATTCATAAGGAAACAGCAGTATATCAAGAGTTCGTTCAATTTATTATGAAACGAATTCAAAATCCATGGTTAGGTGGGATTTTAATTGGATTTTATAATAGGGCGCGAGAGTTGAAGATTGATTTTATGTTAGATCGGGAAAGTAGTTTAGAAGAGTTAAGTCCGCATATTGAGGGTAATTACGTTGTTTCTATTTTAGGGAATTTGATCACGAATGCATTTGAAGCAATTGAAAGAAATCAAGATCATGATAAGAAAGTAAGAATGTTTGTAACAGACATGGGGGAAGAAATATTAATTGAAGTAGAAGATTCAGGACAAGGTGTTCATGATGAAATAATTACAAGTATATTCTATAAAGGTTTTTCGACGAAAGTGGGCGAAAAACGTGGATATGGATTAGCGAAAGTGAAAGAGTTAGTGGAAGACTTAAATGGAAGTATTGCGATTGAAAAAGGGGATTTAGGTGGTGCTTTATTTATCATTGCATTACCGAAAGAGAGAGGCGAATTGTAATGAATGAGGGGATTGAAGTATTGATTGTAGAAGATGATATTCGGATTGCGGAAATTCATCGTCGTTTTACTGAAAAAATTGAAGGGTTTAAAGTAATTGGAACAGCAACGACTGGGGAACAGGCGAAAGAATGGTTAGAGTTTGTAAAGCCACAACTCGTTTTATTAGATGTATATTTACCTGACATGCAAGGGACTGAACTCGTCACATATATTAGGCATAATTTGCATGATACAGATATTATTATGATTACAGCCGCATCAGAGACGAATGTAGTGTGGCATGCTTTACGAGGCGGAGTAACAGATTATATTGTAAAGCCACTTACATTTGATCGGTTTAAAACAAGTTTAGAAAGTTATCAAAAGAAGATTACGAAGTTAAAGAAAAATATTCAATTATCTTCAGAACAGATTGAACATCTATGGTCCCAAAGAGGGGTGCAGGCAAATCAAATAGAATATGCGCCAAAAGGAATCGACCCTTTAACGTTAGCAAAAATAAAAAAGCATATGCTAACTATTAATGAAGAGGGAATTACTGCAGAGATACTAAGTTCAATGGTAGGTGTAAGCCGATCAACTGCTAGGCGCTATTTAGAGTATTTGATCTCTGGAAAGAAAGTGCATGCGGAGCTTATATATGGAAGTGTGGGAAGGCCAGAAAGAAGGTACTTCCGCGTTTCTTCATAGGGGATTTTTACAACAATAAAAACAGTAGAGGATTATTACATTTCCTCTACTGTTTTTTCTAGTTTCATCTTATATTGGAATAATTCCAATTACAATTCCAGTAATCAACATAACCATTGTCGTTCCAACGGCCCAAAGTAAAGTGAATCGTTGGTGTTCACCAAAATCAACCTTGGCCATTCCGACTAATAAATAAGTGGAAGCAACGAGGGGACTCAGTAAGTGAACAGGTTGACCGAGTAACGAAGCACGTCCCATTTCTGCTGCACTAATTCCGTAAGCGGCAGCAGCTTTCGTTAAAATAGGTAATACGCCGAAGTAAAAAGCATCATTAGACATGAAAAATGTGAACGGCATACTTAGTAAAGCTGTAATAATTGGAAGCTGTGGGCCAAGTGCATCTGGTATAAGAGTAACAACACTTTGAGCCATCGCATCTACCATTTTTGTTCCAGATAGAATACCTGTGAAAATTCCAGCAGCAAAGACGAGAGAAACAACCGCTAATACGTTTCCAGCGTGAGACGCAATACGCTCTTTTTGTTGCTCTAAGTTTGGATAGTTAATCATAACGGCAATAGCAAAAGCGACTGTAAATAGAACAGGTAGCGGCATAACTTCTAGTATGAGACAGACAAGTAATGTAGCGGTCAATAAAAAGTTAATCCATAGCAGTTTAGGGCGTTTATGCACGGCAGCTTCAACAGTCGCAGCTTGCTCATCCATTGTTTGCATTTGTTTTAAATATTGTACATCCATAATTCCTAAACGTTTTCTTTCTTTTTTTCCAAGATAATAGGCAACGAAAACTACCCAAATTGCACCAGCAATCATTCCTGGTATAAGTGGTGTGAAGAGCTCTGATGCATCAAGTCCAAGAGCACTCATAACCCGAGCAGTTGGTCCACCCCAAGGTGTAAGATTTGTAACACCTGCCCCTAACATAACAACCCCAGCTAATATAAGTGGATTCATTCCAAGACGTTTATATAGTGGATACATTGCGGAAACTGTAATCATATATGTTGTTGTTCCGTCACCATCTAATGAAACGATAATAGTAAGAATAGCTGTACCAACAACAATTTTTAAAGGATCACCTTTTACAAATTTTAAAATTTTACTAATAACAGGATCGAATAAACCGCTATCAATCATAATTCCGAAATATAAAATGGCGAACATAAGCATAATACCAGTAGGTGCTAGCTTTTGAATTCCTTCTAACATCATCGGGCCCATATTGGCATAAAAGCCACCAATTAATGCGAAAGTAATTGGAATTAATATTAATGCTACTAAGGCTGACATACGTTTAGTCATAATCAAAAACATAAAGACGAATACCATTGCAAATCCAAGTAATGCTACCATGTAATCTCCCCCTCAAAAAATGATTACGCTTTCAAAATAAAATAAAAATTCAGATAAAAGGTTTTTTGTTTATAATAAAAGGTTCAATTGGAATGGTAAATAATTTGAAAAATAACATCATTAGAAGCATAATCTTTATTTTGATCATTTTGTTCACAGGGTAATTTTGAATTTTTAAAAAGATAAATGCCTTCGTACAAGAATGATAGAATAAGATGGAAATAGCGAAGCGTGAAGTAGGGAGTAGATTTTGAATGCAAACAAGAATAGAAGAAATTTATAGTTCATGTAAAGGAAAAGTAGAGGAGATTTTTATTAATGAATCCTCTTACGTATATGAATGGGAGAAATTAATGATGATCCGAAAGCACGATGGTGAGCTTGAGAAAATCGGGATAGGGATCAGTGGAAATATAAGATTAGTAAATGTAGAAGTTGGACAGGAAATTGATACGGATACATTATTAGTTAAGCTGGAAGATGATTTATTAATTACTGGTTGTGAATGATGAGGGATGTGTAGAAGTAACTGCACATCTCTTTTTTGTTCCATATATTACAAAAAGAACATTGTTTTTTCACAAATCTCACACAACCTTCTGCTATTCTTTTCGTGGAGTATACGGTTTTTAGGGAGGAATATTAATGAGGGTAAAATATGTCGTACTTGTTATATGTGTATGTTTCATCTTTATGGCAGTAGGATGTGGAAAACAGGAAATAAAAGCTGTGGCAATTAATGAGAAACATGATAAATGTGATATTTGCCAAATCGGGGTAATGGATAATCAATTTGCAACAGAAATCATTTTAGAAAGTGGAAAAGCGTTAAAGTTTGATGATATCGGTTGTATGTATAAATGGATGGAGATCAATTCAGGTGAAAAGACGAAAGAAAAATTTGTTCGAGATTATGATTCGAAAGATTGGGTTTCGTTAGAAGATGCTACTTACGTATATGATAAAACAATAACGACACCGATGGCTTATAATGTCATTTCATTTAAAAATAAAAAAGATGCAGAGAGTTTTGTATCTAACTATAAGGGGAAAGTTCTTTCGTATAAAGAGCTATCAGAGCATAAATGGGAAATGAATAAAGAGATGATGGGGAAACCGAAAACAGGGAATCACGGTGGGCATCATTAATAATAGAAAAAGACAACTATATAGTTGTCTTTTTCTATTATTACTCAGGTGCAAATATAGAAAAGGTGTAAAAATTTTAGAAGAACGGTTACAATGGAATATAGTAACCTAAAGCAATCATTTATGTACTTTTTAGAAATATATACAAATGCGGTAAAAACGTGCTAAACTAATTGCTTCATAATGTTAATGATGAGGCCATCAGGCGTATCATTCCAATAGGTTGAGAAACATAGTATAAGTTTAAGATAATCCGATTAAAGAAGGAATCTAAAGGGCTTATGGATAAATGTACTCAAGAAGTGTTATTGTATGTGATGGAGGAATGGTTAAGAAAACATTATCTTTCATAGGAGCTGTAGTTGTGAGAAAACAAAAAATTTTATTATGTATGTTATTAGGACTTTTAATGACGGTAGTGGCTTGCGATAAGCAAGAGGAGCCAGAATCAAAACCGGTTCATGTGAAAAACGAAAAGAAAAAAGAAAAGCATAAAGAACAGGAAGAATCTAAAGAAGAAAAAAGTATAAATTTAATGGACAAACAGTTGCTACTTTCTGCGACGCTTGGAGACACAGAAACAGCTATGAAGCTGATCCAAGATGGAGCGAATATCAATGTAGAAGGTGACAACGGAGAAACGCCTGTCCTTGCAGCAACGTATCAAAATCATGTAGAGACAGTTAAAGCATTAATTGATGCGGGTGCTGATATTGAAATTCAAGACGAAAAACAAAGTAATCCATTTCTTTATGCAAGTAGAGAAGGATATACGGATATTGTAAAAGTATTAATTAATGCAGGAGTTAATACGAAGGAAACGACTAAGTCAGGTGGAACAGCACTTATTTCTGCATCTGAGCGTGGCCATGTAGAGGTTGTTAAAGAATTATTAGAGCATACAGATATTGATGTGAATTATAAGAATGAACGTGGTGGAACAGCTTTATTAGAAGCAATTGTATTAGGAAATGGTAGTGAAAGTCATAAGAAAGTAATTCAAATGCTTATTGACCACGGGGCAGATGTAAATATGGCCAATAAGGAAAATATTACGCCGCTGCAATATGCTGAAAAAAGAGGTTTTAAAGATATTGCGAATATGTTGAGGATAGCTGGAGCGAATGAAGTAGTACAGCCGCAACCACAACTGGCAGAATAACAAGCTGAAGAAATAAAAAGCACGAGATAATCCCATTTAGATAGACAGAATGAAGAAGTCATTTTAGTATGATGGATTCAGTAATGTGTATTTAAATGGGATTTTTGTTTTGAAAAAATGGATGGATGCTATATCGAGAAGGCTACAAATAGTAGTTAAGGAGGGTATAAATGCGATTTTCAGAACTTGAGTTAATAGCAATTCAGGCAGAAGTTTTATTTGTTCATAATCAAGTAGGAAGAATAAAGTGTGTAAATGAAAATGGAAATCTGAAAGCACCACGTTTTTTTCTTAGCAGAACTCGTGAAGGGAATATAACGAGGTATCATTATAAACTGCATGGTGAAATGATAAGTAAGATTGAGAAATTAATTCGAGAATGCTCAAATCACATTGAGATAGCAAAGATTATTAAAGTATTAAATGAAGAGAGAACGGTGGAGAATATTTGGGTGGGTCCTGCTTTCATGTTCCCTAATAATTTACATAAGCCAACTAGAACAATACAAATAACAGAGAAGAATAAAGAGCTTTTGCGAGAAAATTTTTCTAATCTAATAGAACAGATGGAATGGAGGCGACCTTATTTTGCAATTGTAAAAAATGAAAAGGTAGTTTCTATATGTTGCAGTGCCAGAAGTACGCCCGTAGCTGCTGAGGCAAGTGTGGAAACTTTAGTGGAGTTTCAAGGGAATGGATATGGTGCTGATGTCGTTACAGCCTGGGCACTATCAATACAAGAGGAAAAGCGCATTCCGCTTTATAGTACTTCTTGGGATAACTTTGCTTCGCAAGCAGTGGCGAGAAAACTAAAACTCATTAACTATGGAATGAATTTACACATTGATTGAATTTTAAACATTGTTGTGTTCTGTTGGGGTTTATTCGTATATCTAGATTATTGTAAAAGTGATATGGTGAATATTAACATTCGATTAACATCTAATTAACAATTTATCAAAACTGACTTAATAAATGCGTAATATAGTAAAGATAACAAAATAACTAGGGTAGAGAACATTTGAGAACACCCGCTTACATATAACGTGCCGCTTTCTTAAGTGTGCTCTATTCCCTAGAGTTCAAATAAGGAGAAAGGTGTTCTATGTAAGTAGGTGTTTTTAGTTTGGATAAAAATAGAAAAGCTAGGTGGAATGAATGTTTAAAGAACCTTATATTGCGATGATAAAGGATTGGGAAGGGTACAAAACATACAAAAAATTACCGAAAACAGTTTTTCTTATGACTGGTTCAATGCTGGAGTTACCAGAGCGTGTATATGAACTACAGAAACATGGACACGATGTATTTCTTCATTGTGATTTTATACAAGGCTTAAATACGAACACAGAGGAAGCACTTTTATATATTCAAGATGTTATCGGAGCACAAGGTATTATTTCGACAAAGGGATCGACAATTCGAAATGCCAATAAAATTGGATTGAAAACGATTCAACGCATTTTTATTGTTGATACTTTATCTCTTACAAAATCAATTGAAAATTGTAAAACGACTAAACCGAATGCAGTAGAGATTATGCCTGGCATTATGCCTTCTATTATTAAACAGCTAGCGGAGGAAATAAAATTCCCTATTATTGCAGGTGGGCTGATTCAAACGCGAGAGGATGCAGAAATCGCAATTCGTGCAGGAGCAAGTGCAATTTCAACGAGTCATTATGAAGTGTGGATACAAGAAGAAAAAAGGAGTGCAACCTTGTGATTGAATTGAAAAATGTTTCAAAGGTATATAAAAATGCGGAAGAGACAGCAGTTAAAGACGTATCAGTTCATATTAAAAGAGGAGAATTTTTTGTTTTAGTTGGACCTTCTGGATGTGGAAAAAGTACATTATTACGAATGCTGGCTGGTTTAGAAGAAATTTCTTCGGGAGATTTAATTATTAATGAACATGTTGCAAATGATTTAGAGCCGAAAGACCGTAATCTATCAATGGTATTTCAAAATTATGCATTATATCCACACCTAACTGTAGAAGAAAATATTTTATTTGGACTTAAGGTAAGGAAGGTACAAAAAGAAGAGCGACAAAAGCGATTAATGGAAGCTATTGAAATGGTAGGACTGAAAGAGTATGTGAAAATGAAACCGGGCCAATTATCAGGCGGGCAAAGACAGCGTGTTGCACTTGCTAGGGCCATCGTCAGTCAAGCACCGATTTGTTTAATGGATGAACCACTTTCGAATTTAGATGCGAAATTACGTGCACAGATGAGGATTGAAATTAGAGAAATTCAGCAACGATTAGGAATTACGATGATTTACGTTACTCACGATCAAATAGAAGCAATGACTATGGGAGATCGTATTATGGTTTTAAATAAAGGAAGTATACAACAAGTTGGAACACCGCTTGATATATATAACGAACCAGCAAACGAATTTGTTGCAAGTTTTATAGGTTCTCCTTCTATGAATATAAATGATGGGGAAGTGGATAAAGAAAAAGGCATATTACATATAGGGCAATTGCAAATCCCATTATCTATTGGACAGCTAAAGCAATTACCAGAAGGAACTATTCGAATAGGTATGCGTCCTGAGCATATTGCACTGTCTGAGGAAGGACAAGAAGTGACGCTGCAATCTGTAGAAGTATTAGGGAATGAATCTATATTAAACTTTGCGGTAAATGGAACAACTTGGAGTGCGAAAGTCATCGGACAGTTACTCCTGAACAAAGGTGACAAAGTAAAATTATTATTCTCGCAAGAAAAACTATGCTTCTTTCATCAAAATAAGAATGAACGATTAAAAGTGGTGGCTGAAGAAGAGTTGAAAGTGGTGGCGAAATAATGATTGAAGTAGGTAAGTTACCAGTTCAAACAACAGTGTCAAAAAAGAAGAGTTTATGGGGCAGAACGAAAGATTTAAGAATAGGATTATTGTTTTTGGCGCCATCTATTTTGTTATTTTCAATTTTTCTTTTCTATCCATTGTTTAGGACGATCTACTATAGCTTTTATTTAACAGATATACACGGAGAAGCTAATCTTTTCGTTGGCTTAGAAAATTATCAATATTTATTTTCGGATCCTGCTTTCTACAAAAGTATAAAGTCAACTTTATTATTTGTTTTATATACAGTTCCTACTAGCATTGTATTCGCCTTATTTCTTGCATTAATTGCAAATGAAAAAGTAAGAGGGATCGGGTTATTCCGAGTACTATTTTCTTCAACGATGGGAATATCAGTAGCTGCTAGTGCAGTGATTTGGCTATTTTTATTTCATCCAAGTGTAGGGTTATTTAATAATATATTAGCCTCTATGAATCTTTCTGCAATCGCATGGTTAACGAGTCCAGAATGGGCACTGTTTTCTGTATCGGTTACAACGGTTTGGGTGAATACAGGATTTGCATTTTTAGTTATATTAGGTGGTTTACAAAATATTGATACGTCTTTATATGAGAGTGCATCTATAGATGGTGCTAGTTATTTATATAAGCTTCGCCGCGTTACATTACCGATGCTATCACCAACTTTATTTTTTATCGTGACAGTAACGTTAATTAGTGCATTCCAAAGCTTTGGACAAATTGATATTTTAACGCACGGTGGACCGAATGATGCAACGAATTTAATTGTGTACTCGATTTATAAAGAGGCATTTGTGAATCATCAATTTGGAACAGCAAGTGCACAAGCGATGGTATTATTTATTTTCATTTTTATTGCTACATTGATTCAATTTAAGTTTGCTGAGAGAAAGGTGCATTATAAATGATCGTTAAACAGTGGAAACAAAATTTCCTATTATACATGCTGCTCATTATTAGTGCAGTAATGGTGTTTTTTCCTGTACTGTATGCGTTTTTAATAAGCTTTATGACACCAGACGATATTCAAATGAGAAGGTTATTTCCAACTCAATTTACTTTTGATAATTTCATTAATATTTTTCAAAAAGTACCTCTTTTTACATACTTATATAACAGTTTAATTGTATCGACAGTTGTTATGCTTGGACAACTTATCGTATCCAGTTTAGCAGCTTATGCTTTTGTTTTTCTTCAGTTTAAAGGCAGAAACTTAATTTTCTTCTTGTTTATTTCAACAATGCTTATTCCGTGGGAAGCAACGATGGTACCGAACTTTTTAACGATTCAAAACTTCGGATGGATTAATAGTTTTGCTGGGATGACGGTGCCATTTTTTGCAACAGCTTTCGGTATTTTCTTACTACGTCAACATTTTATGACACTTCCGAATGAACTGAAAGAAGCTGCTTTTATTGAAGGGATTGGAAATGTAAGGTTTTTATTCAGTGTTGTAATTCCGTATTGTAAAACGAGTTTTATTACGCTTGGAGTATATAGCTTTTTAACAACGTGGAATATGTATTTGTGGCCGCTCTTAGTAACCACTGATGAAAAAGTAAGAACGGTTCAAATTAGTGTAAAGCAGCTTCAATCTCAAGAAGTTGCAACTGATTGGGGCAGTGTAATGGCCGGTGTTACGGTTATCGTCATTCCAACGTTGATTTTACTATTTTTAGGGCAAAAGCAATTACAAAAAGGATTAACAAAAGGTGCAATTAAATAAGCATACATAGGAAAAGGTGGGATTGAGATGAGTTTATTGAAAAAAAGTGCTGCTCTTTTAATGGCAGCCACAATGGCATTAACCGGCGCAGCTTGTTCAAATAGTAAAACAGAGGGGAAACCTGAAGCACAGGCAAAAGTAGCTCCAGTTGAAAAGAATGGTGATAAAACTGTAATTCGTTTCTGGCATGCAATGGGTGGAAAAACACAAGGTGTACTAGATGGGCTTGTTGCAGACTATAATAAGTCGCAGAATAAATACGAGATAAAGGCAGAGTTCCAAGGAACATACGAAGAGTCTTTAACGAAATTTAAAACGATGTCTGCAACGAAAGAAGCGCCAGCTCTTGTTCAATCGAGTGAAATTACAACGAAGTATATGATTGATAGCAAAAAGATTACGCCTATCGATAGCTGGATTAAAAAAGATAAGTACGATACATCAAAATTAGAAAAAGCAATTACGAACTATTATTCAGTTGATGAAAAAATGTATTCTATGCCGTTTAATTCATCTACACCAGTATTAATTTATAATAAGGATGCTTTCGCGAAGGCTGGATTAGATCCAGAGAAAGCTCCGCAAACATATGATGAGTTAAAAGAAGCGGCGAAAAAGTTAACGATTAAAGAAGGCGGAAATGTAAAGCAGTATGGATTTTCAATGCTGAATTATGGTTGGTTCTTTGAAGAGTTGTTAGCGACACAAGGTGCTTTATATGTAGACAACGAAAACGGCCGTAAAGATGCTGCAAAGAAAGCGGTATTTAACGGAAAAGAAGGTCAAAAAGTATTTGGGATGTTAGATGAATTAAATAAAGCTGGTGCACTTGGAAAGTATGGAGCAAGTTGGGATGATATTCGTGCTGCGTTCCAGTCTGGACAAGTTGCTATGTATTTAGATTCTTCAGCTGGTGTTCGTGATTTAATTGATGCATCTAAGTTTAATGTAGGCGTTTCGTATATTCCGTATCCAGAAGATTCGAAACAAAATGGTGTTGTTATTGGCGGTGCATCATTATGGATGACGAATATGGTTTCAGAAGAAACGCAGCAAGGTGCTTGGGACTTTATGAAATATTTAACGAAGCCAGATGTACAAGCAAAATGGCATACTGCAACAGGATATTTCTCAATTAATCCAGATGCATATAATGAGCCGTTAGTAAAAGAGCAGTATGAAAAGTATCCGCAGTTAAAAGTAACGGTAGAGCAATTACAAGCAACGAAGCAATCTCCAGCAACTCAAGGGGCATTAATTAGTGTATTCCCAGAATCAAGAGATGCAGTTGTAAAAGCATTAGAAGCAATGTATGACGGAAAGAATAGTAAAGAAGCTTTAGATGAAGCTGCAAAAGCAACAGATAGAGCAATTAGTATTTCAGCTCGTACGAGTCAAAAATAAGAGAAAGCCGCATCCTTTTTCAGGATGCGGCTTTCTTTATTGGGAGATAAGGGATCAAAGAAATGATGAAGTCTTATCTCGTTTATATGAGTAAAGGGTCTAGAATGAATTTTGTCTTTTTCATTATTTGTTTAACTCCATTGCAACTTGTTTCCCATTTACAAAAACCGCTGCCACCGCTACTACAACTTCCATCACTTTTTTCATATCTCATCTCTCCTTGTTTTTTGTTTCATTTCTTACTTTTAGTATAAGGAAATGCAGTAATTGCAACCATCGAATTGGATGACAAGAGACTTACATTGTTGTAAGGATAATAGTTTTATTTGTAATAAATGCTATTTCGGATTGTGATTCAGAAATTTCTGTCGTTTTAATCTATAATTAGAAAGAGAATGGTTTAGAAAGAAGGGGAAGAAATGAAGAGAATACTTGTTATTAGTGATATTCATGGAGAAATAGAAAAGTTCGAACAGTTATTGGAAGAAGCTCAATACGATGCAAGACAGGATCAATTGATTTTATTAGGGGATTATGTAGATCGTGGTCCAAATGCGCGTGCAGTAATTGAAAAGGTAAAAGAGTTAAAAGAAGCGGGAGCCCTCGTTCTAAAGGGCAATCATGAAGATATGATGATCAAGGCGTTAACGACTGATGAGGAACGTTCATGGAACCATTGGGTAAAAAGGAATGGTGGAGATAAAACGTTATATAGCTATGGATTTGTAGAAGAAGACATTGCGGTTAATGAGGAAAACTTCCAAAAACCGATTTTACAATCTCATATATTAGAGGAACATGTAACGTTTATTCAAGAATTAGATCATTACATTGAAACAGAAGAGTATATCTTTGTACATGCTGGTGTTGAGCCGATGAACCGAGTTTCTGAATCTGAACCATATACGTTAATGTGGATCCGTAATGAATTTCATAATGGATATAGCGGCGAAAAGGTTGTTGTATTTGGCCATACGGAAACAAAAACGCTTCATGGTAGTGAGAATTGCGGAGTGTATTTTGGTAGTAATCGTATTATTGGAATTGATGGCGGTGCGGTTTATGGTGGTCAGTTAAATTGTTTAGAATTGCCGAGTAAAAAGGTGTATGTAGTAAAAAATTGAAAGAGATAAGGGTAATCTTATTTCTTTCAATTTTTTATTAAGCAAAATTTAAGAAAGAGCCTTTATAATAAAGGTTCAAAATTTTATATCGAGCAAAACTTTAGAAGGAAATAGTTGAAAATGAAATTACATAATATGATTACATTATTTCGTTATGAAGAGAAGAGATGCAATAATAAAGAGAGTTGAAATAGATTGTGGAAGGTGAGAATATGCGCTTACTTGTAGTAGAAGATAATGCCTCGTTATTAGAGTCTATCGTACAAATTTTACGTGATGAATTTGAAGTGGATACGGCAATGAATGGGGAAGACGGCTTGTTTTTGGCGCTGCAAAACATTTATGATGCAATTTTGCTTGATGTGATGATGCCAGAAATGGACGGATTTGAAGTGATTCAAAAAATACGTGATGAAAAGATTGAAACGCCAGTCCTGTTTTTGACAGCGAGAGATTCTTTAGAAGATCGAGTGAAAGGATTGGACTTTGGTGGAGATGATTATATTGTTAAACCGTTTCAGGCCCCTGAATTAAAAGCGAGAATTCGTGCATTACTACGCAGAAGTGGTAGTTTAACAACACAGCAGACCATTCGCTATAAAGGAATTGAATTGTTCGGAAAAGATAAAGACATTCAAGTAGATGGACAAGGTATTAAACTGACATTAAAACAATACGAGCTACTAGAGTATCTCATTCAAAATAGCGGGAAGATTTTAATGCGTGAACAAATTTTCGATCGTGTTTGGGGATTTGATTCAGATACGACAGTAGCAATTGTAGAAGTGTATGTACATCATTTACGTAAAAAATTAGAACCATTCGGTTATCAGAAAGATATTCAAACCGTTCGTGGTATTGGATATATATTAAAAGAACAATGAGAAAGGGAAGCATGTTTCAAAAGACACGTATTCGTCTAACTATATTGAATTCGTTAGTATTTATCCTATTAATAGGTGTATTAGGTAGTATTATTTATTCGTACACATACAAGCGTACTTATAATGAAGTGGATCAATCTATAAAAATGATAACTCAGTATAGAGAAAAATTTGATGTTAAAATGCCACCACCAAGAAAACGTATAGAGAATATCAAAATTCGAGACCCACGGATAACTATAATAACTTGGAATGGAAAAATAGTGGAGATAGAAGGCGATAACCATAAATTTCGCTCTAACTTTGAAGGGGATTTGGAAAAGTTTTCTCCAAAAAAGGTAGGGGATTTGCAAGATATTGAAGTGCAAGGACGATATTTTAGAACGTTTGCGTTTCAAGAAGATGGAAAAATAGTTCAAATTGTACGTGATACAACAGCTGAAGAAGAGATGCTAAATACTTTATTTTTAATTCTCATAATAGGTTGTAGCATAGGCAGTCTATGTGCAATAGGTATCGGTTTTTTCCTAGCTGGCAGGGCACTCATACCTATTCAAAATTCATGGGAGAAACAGCAGCAATTCGTTTCCGATGCATCACATGAATTAAGAACACCGCTTGCAGTTATTCAATCAAAAACGGATGTATTATTCCAGTCGCCATCCGCTACGATAGAAGAAAAAGCCGTGGATATCTCTACAATTTCAAAAGAATGTAGGCGGCTATCGAAACTCGTTAGCAATTTATTGTTGTTAGCACGTTCGGATTCTAATCAAATTGAGATGGATAAGAAAACATTTGAACTGGATAAGTTGTTAGAAGAAATTATAAATCCATATAAAGAAATTGCCTCTTATCAAGAAAAAGCGATGATATTAAAAGTAGAACGTGATATAACGTTTATGGGTGATAGAGAGAGAATCCATCAAATGATGGTCATATTGTTAGATAATGCGATGAAGTATACGAATGAAGATGGGCATATTCAAATTGATTGCACACAAACGAGTAATTCAATTTGTATACGGGTGAAAGATAATGGGATAGGAGTTAAAGAAGAAGATATTCCAAATTTATTTGATCGTTTTTATCAAGGAGACAAAGCAAGAAGTATGTCAGAAGGAGCTGGGTTAGGTCTTTCAATCGCTAATTGGATTGTAGAAAAGCATTATGGAAAAATATCGGTAGAGAGCAAATGGGGAGAAGGAACTTGTTTTGAAGTGATTTTCCCAAAAAATCAAAGATTATAAGTGAGAAGACGACCTTGTTTTTACAAGGTCGTCTTTTTTAAGGGAAAGTTAAGGAATAACTTGTAGCATGTATTACATAATGGAAACTTGTGATGGAAAAAAAAGATGTAAGGTTTTTTTGAATGAACTGGATAAATCATAAGGTTATTTCTAACAGAGATGAAGTTTATGTATAGTATAAAAAAAATTATGGGAAAGCTGGAAAAAGAAAGCGTGAGAGGGAGGAAGAAGTCTTGAAAAAGAAAATGATGACGGTATTCACTATTGGAGTAATGAGTTTAAGTATATTAGGGGGTGCCTCCCCTTCTGGAATGACAAAAGGAAAGACAGATTACACGCAGCGTAGTAAAGAACAATTAAATGATGGGAAAATACATGCAATGCATACGGAAGAAAAAGCGGAAAAGTTAGGCATTGAAACGGATGGGAAAGAACAAATTACGTTAGAAAAAGAAATTCATGAGACGGAAGTAGGAAGAGAAGCTAATCAATTAGGTATCTCGGCAGAAGGAAAAGATGTTGGAATTCTTTCAGAAGAAATTTATGAAACAAAAGTGAGGAAAGAAGCGTTGAAACTAGGAATATCTATAGAGAATACGTCGATTGTAAGTTTAATTGATCAAATTAATAAGATTAAAATTAATAATGAAGCAGAAAAGCTTGGTGTTTCAACTGAAGGAAAAGAAATAGAAGAGATTGAGGAAGAAATCTACGGAACGAAAGTTAGAGAAGAAGCAGAAAAGCTAGGTATTGCTCAACAAGGAAAAGAGATGGAAGAGTTAGCAGGGGAAGTGTACGAACAAAAAGTACAGGAAGAAGCAAAAAAATATCATATTGATTTATATGGCAAAGATATATATCAAGTATTAAGAGAAATAAATGAGCAAAAGGTAATAGAAATAGCAGATGAGCTAGGTATGGATAGAACGAATTTGAAGATTCAAGATTTAGCGGAGAAGATAAATCTTGAACAACCTGAAAAGGGAAAAGAGCTTAAGTTTGTTCCTATGGTTCAAACAGATGCTAATGCGTTTTATTCGTATTTAACGAATTAAAAAGGGCGTGAGAGTGATACGAAAATGGAAGTGGTATATATGTATGGCCTTACTATGTATAGGGGTATGGGGTGCATATACAAATGGAATTACAAAGTATGTGGAGAAAGTAAAGGGGTTACTATTTTCAAGTGTACAAAGTCAAAAACGAATAGAGTTTAGTAATAACGATGAAAAAGTCATGTTATCAAATGTGCCTTTAATTCAGCAATTACCAGAGTTAGATAGAGGCTGCGAAGTAACAAGTTTAGCGATGATGTTACAATACGCAGGTGTTTCTGTAGATAAGATGAAATTAGCAAATGAAATAAAAAAAGTTAATTTTATGGAAGATGGTGTACGTGGGAATCCGAATGAAGGATTTGTAGGGAATATTTATACCTTTTCTGAATCCGGATACGGTGTATATCACGGACCACTTTTTCAATTAGCAAAAAAATATTTACCGAATAAAGCTGTGGACTTAACAGGGAAGAGTATAGAAGAAATTTATAAGAGTGTAAAAGCAGGGCACCCGGTAGTCATGATTACGAATGCAACATATGCTCCTTTAGATGAAGATGAATTTACTACATGGGAAACAAATAGTGGGGATGTTTCTATTACGTATAATGAACATTGTGTTGTACTTGTTGGGTACGATAAGGAATCTGTATATATTCGAGATCCCCTCGATGATAGCTTAGATGTAAAAGTGCCAAGAGGAAAATTTGAACAGGCATGGGTGCAGATGGGGAGTCAGGCAATTAGCTATGTAAATAACTCCAAATAAATTAGGAAGAAGAGCATGAACTATATAACTATAAGGTGAAGGATAAAGATTTAAGGAATTGTAAGAGAAGTTTTGCAGATTTTTTTGAAGAGAAGCTGTTAAAAAACAAGAGAACTTTAGCTTATTATATATGCTAAAGTTCTCTTGTTTTTTAGGATTAAAATGTTTAGGAGAAGTGGATATGTAAAAATGCATAATTGACGAAAAAATTACATGTTATCATTATATATTGTTTTATACATGTTGATTGTATAAAATTACACAAGTGTTCTATTACATAAAGGAGGATTATTATGCAAAAAATATTTAACTGGGTTAAATGTATGAGTATCAATAAAAAATTAATCATTTCATTTTTTATTATTTTAACTATACCAGGACTTATTATCGGTGGTGTTTCATATCAAACTGCCAAAACAAATTTTGAACAACAAATTACAGGTAAAGCAAAGGAAAATATTTCAGTTTTAAATACTGTTATTTCTCAAAATATAGAAGAGAAATTTGTTGATGCGGCGTACTTTGCAGACATTTTAACAGAGGATACATATCCAAACGGACAAGAAGAAATAGTAAGAACGAAGTTAGCACAATATATAAAGCTTCATCCAGAAGTAGAAGGTATTTATATTGGAACGCAGACGGGGAAGTTTATAAGAGAACCATTTATTCAAATGTCTGATGGCTATAACCCAACAGATAGATCTTGGTATAAAGAAGCGCATGAAAATAAAGGAAAGGTAATTGTTACTGCACCATATCAATCAGCATCTACTAAAAATATGGTAGTGACAATTGCTAAAGAAGTAAAAGATGGTAAAGGTGTTATAGGAATTAACTTAAATTTAGATAACATCTTAAAAATTTCCAAAATGATTAACATTGGTGAAAAAGGTTATGCAGTTATTCTAGATCAAAATAAGCAAATTGTTAGTCATCCATCTAGAAAACCAGGTGCAAAAGTTACTGATCCGTGGATTAAACCAATTTATGAAGAAAAACAAGGAAATGTGTCTTATACAGAACAAGGTGATAAAAAGAATTTAATCTTTGCAACAAATGAGAAAACAGGATGGAAAGTAGTTGGAGTTATGTTCGACGAAGAAATTACCCAAGCTGCGAATCCAGTGTTTTATAAGACTTTGATTGTCATTGCTATCGCTATTGTATTTGGTAGTGTATTAATTTATTTCATTACAAAGTCTATTACAAGACCATTAAGAAAAATAGCTGACTCGGCACATAAAATTAGTAAGGGAGATTTGACAGAGAAAATTACAATCCATTCCAAGGATGATATAGGGAAATTAGGGAATTCATTTAATGAAATGTCTGCCTCTTTACAAGATGTGATTACTCAAATTAGTTTTTCAGCAGAACATGTCGCTGCATCGGCTGAAGAGTTAACAGCGAGCGTACAGCAAGCAAATGATGCGACAGATCAAATTACAATTGCAATGGAACAAGTATCAGGTGGGGCTGAATCACAAAGTCAAGGTGTTGAAGAAGGTGCGGCTACATTACAACAAGTAAATACAGCAATTCAAGATGTAACTGGAAGCGCAGAGTCAATTTCTATTTCCTCATTACATGCGCGAGAAAGAGCTGAAGAGGGAGAAGATTTAGTTGAACAAACCGCAAAACAAATGCAGTCTATTTCTAAATCGGTATCCGAGTCAGATGCTATTATTAAACTTCTTGATGAGAAATCAAAGCAGGTAGGAGCTATTTCTGAAGCAATTCAAAACATTGCTACTCAAACGAACTTATTAGCTTTAAATGCAGCTATTGAAGCGGCAAGAGCAGGTGAGCAGGGAAGAGGATTTGCTATTGTAGCTGATGAAGTTAGAAAATTAGCAGAGCAATCAGGAGAATCATCTGGAGAGATTGCAAATTTAATTGCAGAAATTAAGGCTGATATTGAACATACTGTTAAGGCAATGGGTAATGTGAGTGGGGAAGTTCAACAAGGCTTAGATGTTGTAACAAAAACGAAAGTAAGTTTTACAGAAATTTTAAGTTCTACTACTCATATTGTTTCTCAAGTTAATCAAATGGTAGAAACAACGAAGAGAATCGCTGGAGATGCAAATGAAGTGACAAACGCTATTGATGAAATTGCAGCGGCTGCAGAAGAAAATACAGCTAGTATGCAAAGTGTTGCAGCTTCAACAGAAGAACAAGTAAATTCGATGGAAGAAATTAGTTCGGCTTCGCAAAACTTAGCTGAGATGGCCGAAGAACTACAAGCAATGACTAGTAAATTTAAAGTATAATAACAGCAAATAAGTAAGGTGAAAATAATATCACCTTACTTATTTTTATATTCAGTAATTAGGGGAGTCATTAACGGGATGAAAAAAAGAAAAAGACTATGGAATTTATGGAAAACGATTACATTGTTAGTTTGTACAGTTGTAATTTTTTCTTTACTTGTTACAGATATATTAATTAGTCATAATGTAGAGCGGACAACGGAGGATAGCCAGGCAGAGAAAGCGAAAACAATTGCACATATTGTGGCGAATGATTCGATTGTAATTGATGGTTTGATTGGGAAAGCAGGTACTTCTGCAATTCAAATGTATACAAATAGAATATTAAAAAACACAGGTGTTCAATTTATTGTAGTTATGGACATGAATGGAATAAGAAAATCACATCCAGATCCTCAAAAAATAGGTCATCATTTTATTGGGGGAGATGAAGGGCCTGCATTGAAAGGAAAGGAACATGTATCGCTAGCAGAAGGAACTTTAGGTATTTCAATGCGAGTGTTTGTACCTATATTTTCTGAAACAGGTGAACAACTTGGCGCGGTGGCCGTTGGTATCTCGGCAGATAATGTAAAAGAGAGAGTTAAGGAAAGTAGACATATTATTTATATCGGTGTCGGAGTTGGAGTACTAGTCGGACTTATAGGAGCAATATTGCTAGCTAGACATATAAAGAAAAGTTTATTCGGTCTTGAGCCGCACAGGATAGCGAAAATTCTTGAAGAAAGAAATACGATGTTACAATCTGTAAAAGAAGGCATTATTGCTGTAGATAAAGAGGCGAGAGTAACGTTAATTAATAATGAAGCGAAACGGCTATTTAAAAAAAGTGGACTGGAAGAAGATTTTATTGGTAAAGATGTTGAGTTGTATATGCCAAATTCACGTATAAAAGAAGTGTTGCAAACAGGCGAGGTACAATTAAACGAAGAACAAAATATTTACGGAATTACGATTGTCACAAATCGTGTTCCTTTATATGTAAAAGGAGAAATAGTTGGCGCGATCGCAACATTTCGTGATAAAACAGAAATTAGAAAATTAGCAGAAGAACTAACTGGTATTAGGCTATATGCGGAAGCGTTACGGGCACAATCTCATGAATTTATGAATAAAATGCATGTCGTATTAGGGCTAACACATATGAAACAGTATGAAGAATTGCAGAAATATGTAAGTAGTATGGTATCAGAGCATCAATATGAAATTGGCGGGATTATGAAAAAAATTCAAAGCCCAGTATTTGCTGGATTTTTACTAGGTAAACTTAGTTATGCTAGAGAGAAAAATATAAAGTTAGTTATAAAAGAGGATTCTTACTTACCAGAAATATATGATGAACGTATCATTCATGAACTGATTACCATTGTCGGAAATTTAATTAATAATGCATTAGACGCAGTGACGAATTGTGAGAAGAAGCAGGTTGAAGTTGGAATACAATATGGGGATACATTAATAATTACAGTACAAGATACGGGGAAAGGCATACAAGAAGATAAAATTGATGCATTATTTATAAAAGGTTATTCTACAAAGGGTGATAATCGGGGGTATGGTTTGCATCTTGTAAAGGAAAGCATACAGCGAATAGATGGGGAGATTTATGTTCATTCATCGTTAGGAACCGGAACGACAATAACGATTGAAATACCTAAAAGTAGGGATGAGAGATAAGATGATCAAAGTTTTGATTGTAGAAGATGATCCGATGGTTGCGATGTTAAATAAGCATTATTTAGAGCAAGTGGGAGGGTTTGAACTTGTCCATGCAGTTAACTCAGTTAAAGAAGCGATAGAAGTGATAGAGAGGTCACGAGTAGACTTCATATTACTTGATATTTTTATGCCTGAGGAGACTGGATTTGAGCTTTTAATGTATATTCGAAATCAAGAAAAAGAAATTGATATTATGATGATTTCAGCTGTACATGATATGGGAAGTATTAAAAAAGCATTACAATATGGAGTTGTAGACTATCTAATTAAACCATTTACATTTGAACGCTTTAAGGAAGCATTAACGGTGTATCGAGAAAAATTTACTTTCATGAAAGAACAACAAAAAATTAGTCAATCGGAATTAGATTCGTTAATTTTACAAAAAGAAAAAAGAGAGTCCTTTGACTATAAAGAGCTTCCGAAAGGATTAACAAAGCAAACATTGCAATTAATTTGGAAGAAAATCGAATCACTTAATGGACAAGCATTTACAACTGATGAAATGGCACAATTAGTAGGGGTTTCGAGAGTTTCTATTCGAAAGTATGTAATGTTTTTGAATGAAATCGGAGTATTAGAGAATGAAATGGTGTATCAAAATGTGGGAAGACCGGTGAGTAAATTAAGGTGTATTGACCAAAATAAAATAGACTTTTACGTATAAGCGACTTATTATAGGTCGCTTATACTTTTTTTAATTACAAAAGTAGTTACAAAACTTACAAAAACTATTTTTACTATTGAAAGCGTTTTAATATTGTTATTAAGAAAACAAGGGGGTGCCATATGGGAATTCAAAAGAATGTGGAAGCGGTATCATTTTCTGAAGGCAATGAATTGAAAAGTGAATCTTTCGCTTCTAAAATTATGAACGTTAAAATCGGTGTTATACCTTTACCGTTATATGTAGTATTGGCTGCTATTATTTATGGAGCATCTGTATATAATAAATTACCAGCAGATATGATTGGTGGTTTTGCAGTTATTATGATTATGGGTATTTTCTTAGGTGATATTGGAATGAGAATTCCAATATTAAAAAATATCGGTGGTCCAGCAATTCTCTCATTATTTATTCCATCGTTACTTGTATTTTTTAACTGGATGAATCCAGCTTCAATGGAAGCTGCGACCATGTTAATGAAAAAATCGAACTTTTTATATTTATATATTTCTTGTTTAGTAGTTGGAAGTATTTTAGGAATGAACCGTAAAGTATTAGTACAAGGTTTCGTTCGTATGTTTATTCCTTTAGTAGTAGGGACGTTAGCTTCTGTAGCAGTAGGCTTATTAGTCGGTTCACTATTTGGATTTGAAATGAAGCAGACATTCTTCTTTATCATCGTACCAATTGTGAGTGGTGGTATCGGAGAAGGGATTTTACCATTGTCGCTAGCTTATAGTGATATTTTAAATGAATCATCAGCAACATTTGTATCACAGCTTATTCCGGCAGCTATTATTGGAAATATGTTTGCAATCGTGAGTGCAGGGTATATGAAGCGTTTAGGTGAGAAGAAACCGGAGCTTAGTGGGAATGGTGTATTAGTAAAAACAGACAATCAAGCAGATTTATTAAAGGAGCAAAATACAGAAAAACCAATTGATTTCTCATTAATGGGAGCAGGATTATTGATTGCATGTACATTCTTTATTTTCGGAGGATTCGCTTCTAAGTTTATCGGTATTCCAGGAGCAATCATTATGATTTTTTCAGCGGCAATTGTGAAGTACTTTAATCTAATGCCAGCAAAAATGGAGCAAGGAGCATTCCATTTATATAAATTCATTTCAAAGAATTTAACATGGCCATTAATGGTCGGTTTAGGATTGCTATATATTCCTTTAAAAGACGTAGCAGCAGTTCTTTCGGTAGGATATGTTGTTGTATGCGCATCGGTTGTTCTTACAATGGTAGCGTCAGGTTTTCTTGTAGGGAAAGTGATGAAAATGTATCCAGTTGAATCAGCGATTGTAACTGGATGTCATAGTGGTTTAGGTGGAACTGGAGATGTTGCTATTTTATCAGCTTCAAATCGTATGGAATTAATGCCGTTCGCACAAATTTCAACGCGTTTAGGCGGGGCAGCAATGGTCGTAACAGCGACAATTTTATTAAAAATGTTTTCATGATCAAACAAGCTAGCTATATTCATATAGCTAGCTTGTCAAATTAAGGGGAGATTATAAGTATGTTAGAAAAACAAATTAATGAAAGATCATTGTTATTGCATAAAGAATTAGTAGGGAAAATTGAAATTACAAGTAAAGTAGAAGTGAATACAGCGGACGATTTAAGTTTGACTTATACACCGGGGGTAGCAGAGTCTTGTAAAGCAATTGCGGCAGATGAGGAAACAGCCTATGACTATACAGCACGTGGTAATATGGTTGCAGTTGTTTCAGATGGAACTGCAGTACTTGGTTTAGGGAACATTGGACCGAAAGCAGCTATGCCTGTTATGGAAGGGAAAAGTATTTTATTTAAGAATTTTGCGAATGTAGATGCTTTCCCGCTATGTTTAGGTACGACTGATGTGGATGAAATCGTTACCCTTGTGAAAAATCTAGAGCCTACATTTGCAGGAATTAATTTAGAAGATATTGCAGCACCACGTTGCTTTGAAATTGAAAGACGATTAAAAGAAGAAACGAATATTCCTGTATTTCATGATGATCAGCATGGGACGGCTATTGTCGTTTTAGCAGCTGTTATTAATGCACTAAAAGTTGTAAGTAAACAAATGAATGATGTGAAAATTGTTATTAACGGTGCGGGCTCGGCAGGAATTGCAATTGGAAAATTGTTATTAAAAGCTGGTGCAAAGCACATTACGTTAGTTAGCTTAGAAGGTATTGTTTGTGAAGGTGAAACATGGATGAATGGAGCACAAATCGAAGTTTCAAAGAAGACAAATCGAGAATACGTACGTGGAACATTAAAGGAAGCAATTCATCAGGCTGATATTTTCATTGGTGTATCGGCGCCTAACGTATTAACGAAAGAACTTGTACAGACGATGAATGAGAAAGCGATTGTGTTTGCAATGGCGAATCCAATTCCAGAAATATTCCCAGAAGATGCATTAGAAGCTGGAGCTGCTGTAGTTGGAACTGGTCGTTCTGATTATTCAAATCAAGTAAATAATGTATTAGCGTTCCCTGGTATATTCCGTGGTGCATTAGACGTACGCGCGACTGATATTACAGAAGAGATGAAATTAGCAGCAGCATATGGGATCGCTAATATAATTACGGACGAAGAGCGTAATGCGAATTATGTAATTCCAAATCCATTAGATAAAAGAGTTGTTCCAAGTGTTGCAGAAGTAGTAGCGAAAGCAGCCATTGATTCAGGTGTGGCACAGATTACGAAAATGCCAAGTTATAAATAGTCAAAAGCAGCGCCTTAAAAAGGCACTGCTTTTTTTGAGATAAGAAATCAAAATAATGAAGAAGTGTAAATTTATTCAAGCCCCTTTCATTATTTATTTAACTCCATTGCAACTTGTTTACCATTTATTAAAACCTCAGTTACTGCTACGATCACTTCTATCATTTTTTTCATCTCTCATCTCTCCTCGCGTCATTTCTTACTTTAAGTATAAGAGAAGAGAGATAATCCACCTATCGAAGTACGTGACGTAGAAATTACATTGTTGTAAGGAAGTGTTTCAGTTTTGTCACTTTATTCGGCATTGATTACAAATTGATCATAATATCTTTCATTCACATATATGTTTAATACCCATAATCCAGATGAAGGTAGTGACATTACGAGAGGGAGTTCCTTTACGGTTGTATCGACTGTATTTGAAGTAGTCCAAGTTTGTTTGGAGGTTTCTTTTTGAAAGAGTACTGGTGTTGGAGTTGTAGTTCCTTGTTTTAACGCGATAATAGATAGTTTTCCAGTTGGCATTTCAGGATCCAGGAAGAACCACATTATTTCATTTTGCTCATTTACGATAATAGAGCTATCAGCCATTGCAATTTTTCTTTCAATGCCTTTTAACGGTATTTTTCCTTCTACGAATGATGGTGCTTCTTCCCAATTTACATCTTTTAAGACACTAAGGTGAAAAAAGGAAGGTGCGTTAATTTGAGAGGATGACGTTTCTATTACTTCTTTTTTAGGTGCTGTTGAATCGGGTTGCGATTGCGCGCAGCCAGTAATGAGGAAGGAGAAAAGTAGCATAGTTCCGATTTTTTTCATGGTGCCACACTCCTAATTTTTATTGTTAGTGTAATTGTATTTGCTAGAAGACGAGACAATTCCTTTAAATCATAAAAAGAGGTCGTAAGTTTTGTACGACCTCTTTTGACATTTTCTATCCCAATTGGTGAGGGCTAATAATCAGTGGGGGATGGAACCCCTCACTGATTAAAGTTTCACTTTATATTTGTTCAGTTGAAAAGGTTGGTTCTCTCTCTTTTTGAGGCATTGTTAAGAAAATAACAGAAAGGACGATACATACTCCGCCTAATAATTGATATGCTCCAAAAGATTCATTAAGCCAAGCGATTGAAACGATGGCAGCTACAAGTGGTTCAATGCTAGATAAAATACTTGTTTCTGTTGCTGCCAAATATTTAAGACTCCCGATATAAAGAAGGAAAGAAAGAGTGCCACTTATAATGATAAGAATAAGCATAGAAAAAGTTTGAAGTGTGAAAGTTTGCGAAATCTGATTCCATCCAAAAGAACGATTACAAATAAGCAGTGCAATCCCTCCAATTAACATCCCCCAGCCAATTACTATAGTTGTTCCGCATTCTTTAATAAGGGAAGCCGGATGAAGGGTATAAAACGCAAAACCAATCGCTGTTAATAGGCCGAAAGTAATAGCTGCTTTAGATAAAACAATATTTTCGATTGAGCCATTTGTAATAATAAAGTATGTTCCTGTTAGAGCAGTTATAATTGCGAGTATTTGCATAGAAGCAGGGAATTTCTTTTGCTCAAACGCAACGTAAATGGTAATAAGAACAGGGCCTAGAAATTGAAATAGCGTTGCCGTTACGGCATTACTAATATGAACTGTTTCGATAAAAGCGTACTGCGCACCAAGCATGCCAAGAATAGAGAAAATAATAAGCTGTATAGAATGTCTAGGGTGTCTCCAAATTTGAAATATGTTTTGTTTCTTTATTAGTAAGAAAGACAAAATAAATACTCCTGCAAGCAACAAGCGAATTGTTAAAAAATCAATTGATGATACGTTCGTATGTTGAAATAGCCATTGAATCATCGGTCCAGATAATCCCCATAATGTGGCTCCTGTAATAATCATAATGAGTCCGATACGTCTACTTTTGTTCATGATCATGCATCTCCTCTTTAGTATTTGATTTTTTATGTGTGACATGATAAAAGGAATTATATATAAAATCTGGTACTGTAAAAAGTATCAGATTTTAGTTTTATTAAGGGGTCAGATATTATGTTAGAATTAACGCCTAATTTAAATATGAATAGTAAGAAGGCATTGTATGTGCAGTTGTATGAGTATATAAAAAAAGAAATTAAAGATGGAACGATTCTATCTTTTACGAAATTACCGGCTAAGAGGAAGCTAGCAACATATTTACAAGTAAGTAAAAATACAGTAGAGGCGGCTTATGAGCAACTTCTTGCCGAAGGATATATTGAGTCGATTTCTAGAAAAGGTTATTTTGTATGTGAAATCGAGCAAATGATTCATGCGGAAGGTAGCGAAGAGGTAATAGAGGAAGTACCTTTTCAAGAGCAGGTGTATAAATTTGACTTCACTCAAACGGGTGTGGATACTAGTACTTTTCCGTTTCATGTATATCGAAAAATTACGAACGAGGTATGGCAATTTGAAAATAAAGATTTACTTTTTATTGGACATCCGCAAGGGGAGGTAAGTTTACGAGAAGCAATCGCGAGCTATTTGTATGAATCTAGAGGTGTGCGATGTTCGGCTAGTCAAATTGTAATCGGAGCTGGTACGCAAATATTAGTGAAGTTGTTATTTCAATTGTTAAAAGGAAGTGGTTATGCAGTTGAAAATCCAGGCTACCACCGGAAAATGGTTGTTTTTGAGCAAGGGGAACAAAATGTCCAAATGTTATCTTTAGATAAAGATGGTATTTGTATTTCAGAGTTAGAAAATAGTTCAGCTAATATTGTGTTTGTTACACCTTCTCATCAGTTTCCATATGGGATGATTATGCCTATCACGAGAAGGATGCAGCTTTTACAATGGGCGAAGAAAGAAGAAGGTAGGTATATTGTTGAAGATGATTACGATAGTGAATTTCGTTATTCGGGAAAACCTATACCGGCACTGCAAGGGTTAGATACAGACGGGAAAGTTATTTATATGGGGACGCTCTCTAAAGCGCTATTGCCATCATTACGGATGAGTTATATGGTGTTGCCAAAATCCCTTATTAAGCAGTATCAAGAGCAATATTTATTTTACACACAAAGCGTTTCAAGAATGGATCAAGAGATCATTAGGAAATTTTTAAATGACGGGCATTGGGAAAAACATATTCATAAAATGCGTGTTGTGTACCGAAAGAAGAGAGACCGTCTTGTTTCGGTATTAGAAAAATATTTTTCTAATCGCATTGAAGTAATAGGGGAAGATTCCGGCCTACATATTTTATTAAAAGTGCATAATGGGATGGAAGAGAAAGAATTAATGGAAGCTGCAGCTGAAAGGAGTATTAAAGTGTATCCTGCTTCGATATATTATAAGGAAGGGACTTCTCCCAAAAGTACAGTATTGCTTGGATTTGCGACTTTATTAGAGGAAGAAATTGAAGAGGCCATTCAATTATTATATACAGCATGGTTTACAAGAAAGTAAAAAAACATCCTCATAAATGGAGGATGTTTTTTTATTATTTTTCTTCATCTAGGAAAAGAACCATATGCTCTTCATCCCAATATTGTCCGTTATATTTTAATGAACGTTCTTGCACGCCAAATGTTTTAAAGCCTAATGACTCATAAAGTTTTTTTGCACCATCGTTTCCGACAACAACATCAAGCATAACTTGCTCTACTTCTAAAGATTTAGCAAGCTCAAGACATTCTTTAATAAGTGCTTTTCCCGCTCCAAGTCCGCGTGCTTTTGGAGACACGTATACTGAACCGATTTTTGCTTTATGTTCTTGTTTTACATATGGTTTCGTTTCCAGTGTTGCAACTCCGATTAAAGTGCCATCTTTAAATGCACCTAGTGTATAGTTCTCATCTTGTGCTAATTTTTGGGCTTTATATTCAATAGCACACTCTTTATTAATAATATCTTCATAAGAAGAGCTGAAAGCTTCCGGATTTTGTTTTAATCCTTCTACTCGAAGTTCTAAGTAAATTTCTGCTTCGTCTTTTGTTAATACATGGATATCCAATTGTATCACCCTCCAAATCTTTGACAGTTATACCTATATTTTATATTGAAATAAGAATAATTTCAAAAGCTTAGCTTATAATAGTTGGTTTTATAAATAAAATAGCACCAGTAGTGTTGACTACTACTGGTGATTTCACGCATATATTATACAAATGGTAATTCAATTATAAATTCTGTTCCGACTTCTAATTCGCTTTTAACTTCAATAGAACCATTATGAAGTTCTACAATTTCTTTTGCAACAGCCAGTCCGATACCTTTTCCACCTGTAGCTCGTGTTCTGGATTTATCGACACGGTAAAAGCGATCAAAAACATGTGGGATATCTTCTTTTGGAATACCTTCACCTTCATCTTGTACACTTATTGTAAAAGTATTCGCACTGGTTAGTACACGTATTATTATAGAAGTGTTTTCTGGTGAATGTTGATAAGCATTGTGTAATAAATTTAACATAACTTGTTCCATACGTCTTTCGTCTATGCAAACTTCTAAATCATCTTTGCAATGTACATGGAGTTGCATTTGTTTGTTTGTTAATGTTGTTTTTGTTTTTTCAACCATTCGTTCTAAAAATGGTTTAAGAATTACTTTTTGTTTTTTTATAACAAACTGGTGTTGCTCTAATTGTACAAGCATAAATAAATCTTGTACGAGATCGGTTACACTATCCGTTTCGTCTTCAATGATTTGTAGGTATTCTTCACGTTCTTCTTTCGTTAGAGAATCTCTTTTTGCTACCTTTGCATAACCTTTCATATACGTTAATGGAGTTAGTAATTCATGCGCTACACTAGCGAGAAATTCGTTTCGTTCTTTTTTCATATACGTAAGTTCACTAGATAAATCTTCAATCGTTTTTGCTAAGCTTCCAAGTTCATCATTTCGTTTAATTCCTAATTGAATCGGCTTATTTAATTTTGACATTTTTTCTGTCGCCCGCTTCATTTTTATAAGCGGTTCTGTAATAACACGAGAAAAAACAAAGACAGAAATAGTAGTTAAAATAATTGTCAAAACACTAATGATAAGAAATTGATTCATGAGTTTAAGTAACATATTTTCTAAGAAAGATGTCTTTAATAACATATATAACTTACCTTGAAATCCTTGAATTTCCAGCGGGCTTACTGTTGAGATGAATTTTGATTTTTTCCAGTTTTTTTCAACGATTAATCCACCTTCTGGGATAGTCTCAGTTTTACAAGTAAGTTGTTTTTGCATTTCTTTCGTTACGGGTTCTGAGGTAGAAATAATTTTGCCGTTATTGTCTGTTATAATGATAGCTATATCAGAGTTAGCAATTAATTCTGATTCAACTAAGTGTTCAGCCTCAGTGTTGATATCAAACTCGGGGTACACAGCACGTTTAGGTCGTTTACTGTGTTCAGCGCTTTCTGTGAGTTGCCTTTCTTTAGAATATGCACCCCACTTCGCGCGGTTTTTAATCATTTTACTATAGCGATTTCCTTTCTCTAAAAGAGCAAGAGTTTCCTCTTCAATGCGTATGTTTGAAAGGTTCTTATAAAAAGATACGAAGGCAATTGTTTCAATACATAAAGCTAATATTAAAAAGTATGTCCCAACTTTAAGGGAAAGTTTGCTCATTTTCTCACCATACCTTATTTTATATAGAGTGAAACTTTAATCAGTGGGGATTTATCCATCCCCACTGATTAAAGTAATTATTCACTTTTCCATTTATATCCGACTTTATAGACGGTTTCTAAGTAATCTTCAACTGGAAATTCTTTTTTGCGTAATTTATCACGGATATTACGAATATGTGAATCGATAGTTCTGTATTCGATGTCTGTTTGATAGCCCCAAATTTTTTCAATTAAATCATCACGGCTGTAAGCACGGTTTGTATTTTGTAAAAAGAGTCCAAGTAACGAGAATTCAATAGGAGTTAGTGAGATTCTTTCACCATAAACTGTAACAGTATGTTTCGTTTTATCCCACTCAATACCATTGAAGCTAACAAAGCCATCTTTCTTCGTACGGCGTAATATAGCCTCGATTCGCGCGACTAATACATGCTCATCGAATGGTTTTGTAATGTAGTCATCTGCTCCCATAGTCAGACCTTTGACCATATCATAATTTTGGTTGCGAGCTGTTAGCATAATAATTGGAACGTTGGAAATTTGACGGATTTGATAGCAAGTATCCCACCCATCCATATTCGGCATCATAACATCTAATAAAATAATATCGAAGTCCTTTTGTTCGATTAATTCTAGCGCTTCAAGGCCAGAAGTAGCTTTCATACAAAAATAGCCACGAGGGCTTAAGAACAGATCTAACAATCGTAACATACGTTCTTCATCGTCTACTAATAAAATTTTCACCATAATCTTGTGCACCCCAAACTATTCATTCTACTTGTATAGTTTACATGAAAATAATAAAAAACTCTTTTTATGTGATTGAATGGATGGCTGATTTTTTCAATCAGGGCAATTGACATAAAAAATGCACTAGTTTTGCACAACTATTTTTTATAATAGAAAACGTAGCGACACAAATACCCTATGTTGCGACATAACGTCATGTCATTTTATTTATAAAATGACAATTCCATTCTATTGTGTATGTGAGATAGAGAGGGTTTTCGTATTCACCTCGCATCGGATAAGAAAAATTTCCTATCTCACACTTTTTTTAATATAAAGGGGATTGTACACATGAGTAAAAAAGTAGAACGTTTACAAAAAGAAAAGCAAGATCGTAATGCGATTGTAATGTGTGTTGCGGTATCTATGCTTATTATGATAAGTTGTGTAAATAAATTTTTCGGGATTTTATAATAGAAAAAAAGCTTATTGCTTCTTAAGAAGCAATAAGCTTTTTTAATGTGTTCTATATAATAAACCAGGGTAGAATTGCCAGTCCAGAAGTTACAATTGCTGTAGCAAATATTAAAAAGATAGCTTGTTTTTTTTGTTTCATGTTACATTCTCCTCTACATATCAATTGCATGCTATACGTTCATTTAATAATTAGCGGGAGACGGATCCTCCTCGCTGAGTGAAGTTTCACTTTATATTTTTAGTATAACGAATGGAAAGGATTGGAACGATCGATAAAGGTGACATGAAGATTACATTGTTGTAATGAAAAAAGCATCTTAATTAATAAGAAGATGCTTTTGAAAAATTATATTAAAATGTTAATTATTTAAGAATAAAACCATATGCTCTTCGTCCCAATATTGGCCATTATGTTTTAAGGAACGTTCTTGCACACCGTAAGTTTGGAAGCCGAGGGACTCATATAATTTTTTTGCAGCAGTGTTATCAGCGACAACATCAAGCATAAGCTGTTCTACATGTAATTTATCGGCATTTTCAATAATCGCTTTAATTAAAGCTCGTCCTGCACCGAGGCCACGCGCTTTTGGAGAAACAAAAACTGAGCCGATTTTTGCCTTATGCTCTTGCTTAATAAATGGCTTTGTTTCTAGAGTAGCAATACCGATTAAATCATTATCTTTGAAGACACCTAGAGTATACTTATCCGGATTGCTTAATCGCTTTGCCATAGCAGCGACAGGGTTTTCCTGTTTAAGAACATCTTCATAAGAAGAGCTAAAAGCCTCAGGGTTTTTCATTAAACCTTCCATACACACTTTCAAATAAATTTCTGCATCCTCTGTTGTTAATAAGCGAATTTCCATAGTTGTAACCTCCTAGATTGATTCAAATTTAATTCATTAACTTTGTAAGATTAAGTTTAGTTAAATGTATTCTGTGACTATTCTTTCTTAATTTGTAAAAGAATGAAAAGATTATGCTACTATGTTTTCATTTTATTTATCCCGCTATTTGTGGGCAGTAAAACTCCTACCTCAAAATTCGGCTGGAGCAAAGAAGTTAGGTGGGAGCCCTGCTGCCCGTAAAAGCCCGATTGGTGAAGGTTAATAATCAGTGGGGGATGAACACCTCCCACTGATTATAGTTTCACTTTATGTAATGAAATTATATATTAACTTTATTAACTATTCAAGGTTTTAATATGTTACATTTATATAACTAAAATTCCCGCTTTGTAAAGGAGTCATTTTTATCCGAATATTCGTGGGAGTCGGATTGCCCGTAAAAGCCCGATTGGTTGAGCTAATAATCAGTGAGGAGGGAAAAACCCTCCACTGATTAAATTTTCACTTTCTTTTACGTATTCAATCGTTTATTTTGTAGCCATCGATTCGTTCCGGATGTGTATAAATATTGCAAGATCCATTTCGAATAAATCCTACTACGGTAATACCTAAATCGTGGGCGAGTTGCAGGGCTAGTTTAGTTGGAGCTGATTTAGATAGAACAATTTCGCAACCTATTTTTGAAACCTTTAACAAAATTTCAGATGAGATGCGTCCGCTAAACGCAATGATTTTCCCTTGAACAGAGATATTGTTTCGTAAACAATGACCGTATATTTTATCTAGCGCATTATGTCTTCCGATATCCATTCTTGATAAAAGAATGTTATTTCGATCACATAAAGCGGTATTATGCACACCACCCGTTTGGCGAAATGTAGTTGAAGATTGTTGTAAGGAAGTCATTAGGTGAAAACATTCTTCCGGAGTAATAGTTATATGTATATCATGTAACTTTTTTGCTTTTGCTGCATCGTTGACGAAAACAAAACCTTGTCTACTTTTCCCACAACAAGAAGTTACGTACCGTTTATTATATAAAGTTTGATAGAGCGGATTAATTTTTGATGATTTTACATGGACAATTCCGTTTTCTTTTTGGATCCATAATTCTTCAATATCTTTATAAGAAGAAATAATTCCTTCAGAAATTAAAAAACCGGTTACCATATCTTCAATGTAATTAGGAGTGCATACAACTGTTACATATTCTTCGCTATTTAATTTAATTGTAATGGGAGATTCCGTAACAACCTCATCGGTTTGTTTTGAAAATGTACCAGAGTGATAACGTACAATTGTATATGTTTCTTGAATAGGCCCCATATTAAATTCCCCTTTATATGTATTTTTCTCCATATTTATCATAAAACATCGAAAAAACAAAAGCATCTACTAACAAGAAGATGGCAGATTATTTTGGTTATTATTGTATATGTACGATATAATAGATTTGTAGAATAGCGACATTTTCAAGCTTTCGTAGTTATACCTTATAACATCTAGAATCGACTTCCAAAGGAAAGTATTTCAACAGGGCGCTTCAAAAATATGTACAACACAATTATGAAAACGGATTCATAATTGTGTTGTACAGTTAGTTGTAAGGAGAGGGGAAACTATGACAGAACAGACAGTCCGTGTAACCGTTGATGGTAAAGAATTTTTCGTATCAGGTGAAAAGACGATACTCCAATTGTTTAACGAAAGTAATTTAGAACATCCTCAAATTTGTCATGTACCAGAGGTAGATCCTATTCAAACTTGTGATACATGTATTGTAGAAGTGAATGGAAGTTTACTACGTGCCTGTTCGACAAAGTTGGAAGATGGCATGCATATTGAGAGGCAATCGGAACGTGCAAAGGAAGCACAAACTGAAGCGATGGATCGAATATTAGAGAATCATTTATTGTATTGTACAGTATGTGATAACAATAATGGTAACTGTAAAGTCCATAATACAGTACATATGATGGAGATTGAAGAACAGAAATATCCATATGAACCGAAAGTAAGTGCATGCGAAGTGGATACGTCGCATCCATTCTATCGATACGATCCAAATCAATGTATTGCTTGTGGGCAGTGTGTAGAAGTATGCCAAAATTTACAAGTGAATGAAACTTTATCGATTGATTGGAGTTTAGACCGTCCACGTGTTATTTGGGACAATGGTGTGAGTATAAATGACTCGTCTTGTGTTAGCTGTGGGCAATGTGTAACAGTTTGTCCTTGTAATGCATTAATGGAAAAAACGATGCTAGGAGAAGCTGGATTTATGACTGGTTTAAAACCAGATGTGCTTAATCCAATGATTGATTTTGTAAAAGATGTAGAGCCTGGATATAGCAGTATTTTAGCAGTTTCAGAAGTAGAGTCCGCGATGCGTAAGACGAAAATTAATAAGACAAAAACAGTTTGTACATTTTGTGGTGTAGGTTGTTCATTTGAAGTATGGACGAAAGATCGTCAAATTTTAAAAGTGCAACCTGTTTCAGATGCACCGGTTAATGGTATTTCCACATGTGTAAAAGGAAAATTCGGATGGGACTTTGTGAACAGTGAAGAGCGTATTACAAAGCCGTTAATTCGCCAAGGGGATATGTTTGTTGAGGCTTCATGGGAAGAGGCTCTTGAAGTTGTTGCATCTAATATGCAACATATTAAATCAGAGTATGGTAGCGATGCGTTTGGGTTTATTTCTTCTTCGAAAGTAACAAATGAAGAAAACTATCTTATGCAAAAACTAGCTCGTCAAATATATGGAACAAATAATGTAGATAACTGTTCCCGTTATTGCCAATCTCCAGCAACAGACGGTTTATTTAAAACTGTCGGTATGGGCGGAGATGCTGGAACAGTGAAAGATATTGCTGAGGCAGGTCTTGTTATTATTGTTGGGGCAAATCCAACAGAAGGACATCCTGTACTTGCAACTAGAGTGAAGCGTGCTCATAAATTACATGAACAAAAACTAATTGTCGCAGACCTTCGTAAACATGAAATGGCGGAGCGTGCTGATATATTTGTTCACCCGAGTCAAGGGACGGATTATGTATGGCTTGCTGGGATAACGAAATACATTATTGATCAAGATTGGCACGATAAAAAGTTCATAGCTGAAAATGTAAAGAATTTTGATGAATATAGCAAAATGCTAGAAAAATATACGCTTGATTATACTGAGGGAATTACAGGGATTTCTAAAGCTCAGTTAAAAGAAATGGCTCGTATGGTATATGAAGCAGATGGTACTTGTGTACTTTGGGGAATGGGTGTAACTCAAAATACAGGAGGAAGTACAACGTCAGCAGCAATTTCAAATTTACTTCTCGTTACAGGTAACTACCGTCGTCCTGGTGCCGGTGCGTATCCGTTACGCGGGCATAATAACGTACAAGGTGCTTGTGATATGGCGACATTACCGAACTGGCTTCCGGGTTACCAAGCTGTTTCAGATGATGTGCATCGTGCGAAATTTGAAAAAGCATACGGTACTACCATTCCGAAAGAACCGGGATTAAATAATATCGCAATGTTACTTGCGGCCGAAGAAGGAAAACTACGTGGTATGTATGTTATGGGAGAAGAAATGGCTTTAGTAGATTCAAATGCCAACCATGTACAACATATTTTAGCGAATTTAGACTTCCTTGTTGTTCAAGATATGTTCTTATCGAAAACAGCTCGTTTCGCCGATGTTATTTTACCAGCAGCACCAAGCTTAGAAAAAGAAGGAACGTTTACGAATACAGAGCGCCGTATTCAAAGATTATACGAAGTATTGAAACCGCTTGGTGATTCAAAACCAGATTGGTGGATTTTACAAAAAGTAGCTCGTGCACTGGGCGGAGACTGGAATTATGGAAGTCCAAGTGAAATTATGGACGAAATTGCATCGCTTGCACCGTTATACTCTCAAGCGACGTATGACCGTCTAGAAGGCTGGAATAGTTTATGTTGGGGTAGCCATGATGGTAGTGATACACCATTATTATATGTAGATGGATTTAACTTCCCAGACAAACTAGCACGTTTATCACTAGATGAATGGGTTCCGCCAGTTATAGCACCAGATGAGTATGATTTACTATTAAATAATGGCCGTATGCTAGAGCATTTCCATGAAGGGAATATGACGAATAAGTCGGCTGGTATTTTATCTAAAGTGTCTGAAGTATTTGTTGAAATTTCACCTGAACTTGCTAAAGAACGCAATGTGAAAGATGGTGGTCTTGTAGAGTTAGCATCACCATTTGGAAAAATCAAAGTACAAGCGCTTGTTACAGATCGTGTAACTGGAAATGAGTTGTATTTGCCGATGCATGCGACAGTAAATGAAGAGGCAATCAATATTTTAACAGGAACAGCAACAGACATTTATACGTGTACACCAGCTTATAAACAAACAATGGTGAAACTGCGCGTATTACGTGAAAAAGGAAATCGTCCGTTACCATCTTCAAACCCGAGAGATAAAAAACGTCATCCGCAAAATGGTGTTGAAATCGAGCGAAAGTGGCAAAGAAAACAATACGTATCACTTGTGGACCAGAATTAGGGGGCGGAGATAATGGCAAAAGAGATTACTTTAATTAAAAAGAAGATTGTAACAGAAGAAGAAAAAAAACAGCAAGTAACAGATGAGTTGTTAAATGATCTAGCTGAGAATAGAGAAGCAGTAGAAGAGACGATGCAGCTATTAGCGCAGTTGCAAAAAGCAGGAATTTTAGATGCAGCAATTAGTTTACTTGCTGCAAAAGAAGATGTTTCCAAAATAGCTGTTGAACAATTGAATCGTGAACCAGTAAAAAACGCATTAAACAATATGATGGGGGCAGGAGAGGCATTATCTTCAGTGGACCCAGAAATAACGAAACAAATAACATCTAGTTTAGTCACTGGATTACAATTTGCAACAGAGGAATTAAATAGTGGTAAAAAAACAAAAGTGATGGATTTCTTTAAAGTGTTAAAAGATCCAGATATCAATAGAGCAATTACATTCGGTTTTAGCTTCTTGAAAGCATTTGGTCAAGGGTTAGAGAAAAAATAGAGTAAATGAAAAAGTGATGGCAAGTAGCCATCACTTTTTCATTGTATGTATAAGAGTGTTCATGTTAAGCGGAATATATTATTATTAAAAAGATGGGTTGGAAATGGAAATATGGAATCCATCTCAAATATCGTTTTAGAATGTGGAGGAATATATGCAACACCGTAAAAGACTATCTATACCAGGGGTAATGGGACATTCCTTTCAAACAGTTAGATTTGCTTTTTGGAATGTATTAACCTTTCAACTTGCTTATAAATTATTAGCAGCGATTGTATTTGTCCCGCTATTTGGGATCATTTTTAATAAGTTATTGTATTTTGGTGGTTATGCAAATGCGACGAATGATGAATTATTAGCGTTTTTAAAGACACCATACGGCATTTTGGCAATCGTAATTTTATCATTGTTAGCACTGTTTCTTATCTTTACGGAATTTGCGGTGCTTATTATCATTTCGTACTTCGCTCATAAAAGACAAAAGGTGAAATTACGTCCGATTTTATATAAAACCGTAACGTATTTACCTACTCTTTTCACATATTGCTTACCGGGATTTATTTTATATGCTGTCGTATTGTTACCGCTTTTAAATCTTGGATATGAAACGGCATTAATTCCGCAAATTCAAATTCCTAACTTTATTACAGGAGAACTGTTTAAGACAACGATGGGACAAGTTGGTTATTACACGTTCTTTGCTGTAGTTGCGTATTTGAACCTTCGCTGGATTTTTGTTCTACCTATTGTTGTTTTAGAGCAAAAGCCGTTTCGCACAGCAGCACGTAAAAGTGCAACGTTAGTAAAAGAAAGTTTTTTTAAAGTACTATTCTTTTTAGTAGGATTTTTTATTTCAATAGGGATTGTGTACGGTGTATTTTTTGGAATGTATTTATTGTGTCTATGGGGCATGTATGAATTTACAAATCCACAGGGAACATTTGCATTATTAGCAGAATCAACAATGTCTGTATTTTTAACGAGTACATTGTATTTATTTAGTTTTATCGTGACGCCATTTTATGTTATGGCAATAACACGATTGTATTTACAAAAGGTTCCGGTTGAAGATGTTTTATTAGAAGAAGGATTAGATTATTCGAAAACAAAAGCAGATAAATGTTTCTTCCAAAAACATCGTTGGAAATTTATTGGTGTATATATTGTAGGAATTATTACTGCCGGAATGGTCGTTGCCTTCATTGTAACGTTTATTTCAAATTCATATAAAGAACCAATTATTATGGCTCATCGTGGTTATATTTCAAAAGGTGTAGAGAATACGAAAGAAGCTCTGCAGGGGGCTATTGATGCCAAAGCAGACTACGCTGAAATTGATGTACTGCAAACAAAAGACGGTGAACTAGCAGTTATACATGATTTGAAGCTAAAACGTCTTGCGAATGCTAATGTTCACGTGTCAGATTTAACGATGGAGGAGTTAAGAGAGCTTACCCTTAGTCAAGATGGGTTTTCAGGACAAATAAGTACACTTGATGAGATCATTAAGCTGGCAAAAGGAAAAATCAAACTTAATATTGAAGTGAAGCTCCATGGTGGCGAAAAAGATTTCGTAAACAAAGTATTAAAAGCGATTAAAGATAATGAATTTGAGAAGCAATGTGTCATTCAAACGTTACACTATCCGCTTATTAAAGAGTTTAAACGTGCAAATCCAAATATAAAAGTAGGATACATACTGTATGCGAGTAGAGCTAACTTAAAGAATGTGAAGGCTGATTTTTATGTAGCAGAAGAATACATGTTAAATAAGAAATTAGTAAAAGAAGCAAGGAAGCTAAACAAGCCAATTTACGTATGGACAGTAAATGATATGGAAAGTTTAAAGGCATATTATAAGTTAAACGTGGATGGTATCATTACCGATTATCCTGAAGACGCACGTGAAACAATTAAGATGTTAAAAGAGCAAGAAGATCGTGAAAGTGATATGTTTGATAAAATTACCGAGACGACAGAAGATCTATTTTCAAAGTTATTTATGATCTATCCAGCTGCTGGCTAAATGCTAGTAGCTGTTTTTTTTATGGAAAGAATATATTTCTAAAGTATTGTACAAAGTAATAAGTGTATATGTATACGTAACTACTTAGTTTTTTTGCATTGTTACATTATTGTCAAATAATAAATAATTACTATGCGTTTTGAATGGATATAATGTAAATAGAGTGATAGATAATGAGATGGTACAAGTAACCCAATAGAATCAATGTTTCGTATATTTACACTATTCTAAATATATAAACTTTAAAAAAATGGTATGTTAGCGTTTTCATAATTTTTAAGTTATGCTAGAATAAGGACATAAGTTATTAATTATTACAAAAAGAAAAAAGAATTCCTTTTTTCTGTTAATTATAAGGGGGCATTTCATTATGCGTATTGGGGTACCAGCAGAAATTAAAAACAACGAAAACCGTGTGGCAATGACACCAGCAGGTGTTGTACATTTAGTTCGTAACAATCACGAAGTATTCATTCAAAAGGATGCAGGTGTAGGATCTGGTTTCACAGATGCTCAGTATGTTGAAGCGGGAGCAAAAATTGTTGATACAGCTGAAGAAGCTTGGAACATGGAAATGGTTATGAAAGTTAAGGAACCAGTTGAAAGCGAATACAAACACTTCAGCGAAGGTTTAATCTTATTCACATACTTACACTTAGCTCCAGAACCAGAATTAACAAAAGCGTTAATCGAGAAGAAAGTTGTTGCTATCGCATATGAAACAGTACAATTAGAAAACCGTTCTTTACCATTACTTGCACCTATGAGTGAAGTAGCTGGTCGTATGGCTGCACAAATCGGTGCGCAATTCCTTGAGAAAAACAAAGGCGGTAAAGGTATCTTACTTGCAGGTGTTCCAGGAGTTAAACGTGGTAAAGTAACAATTATCGGTGGTGGACAAGCTGGTACAAATGCTGCTAAAATTGCAGTTGGACTAGGTGCGGATGTAACAATCATCGACTTAAGTGCAGAACGTCTTCGTCAATTAGATGACATTTTCGGAAACCAAGTAAAAACTTTAATGTCTAATCCTTACAATATTGCAGAAGCTGTAAAAGAGTCTGATCTTGTAATCGGTGCAGTATTAATCCCAGGTGCAAAAGCGCCAAAACTTGTAACAGAAGAAATGATTAAATCAATGGAACAAGGTTCTGTTGTTGTAGATATCGCGATTGACCAAGGTGGTATTTTCGAAACAACTGACCGTATTACAACTCATGATAACCCAACTTATGAAAAACACGGCGTTGTTCACTATGCAGTTGCAAACATGCCAGGTGCGGTTCCACGTACATCAACTCTTGCATTAACAAACGTAACAGTACCATATGCAGTACAAATTGCTAACAAAGGCTACAAAGAAGCTTGCCTAGGCAACACTGCATTATTAAAAGGTATTAATACATTAGAAGGCTATGTAACATTCGAAGCAGTTGCAGAAGCTCACGGTGTAGAGTACAAAGGTGCTAAAGAATTATTAGAAGCAGAAACAGTATCTTGCTAATAGAAGCATTATACAAAACAAAATCGAACAATATATAAAACAACATGATAAGAGCTAAGAGATAATACCTCTTAGCTCTTCTTGGTAAAAGGGGGCATTCATCGTGGCCAACCTATTTAAAAAGAAATCCGTTACGCAATTGTTAGGGGAAAGTAAAAGTAAAACTTTGACGAAAACGCTAGGGGCATTTGACCTAACAATGCTAGGGATTGGTGCGATAATTGGTACAGGAGTTCTAGTATTAACTGGATTAGTAGCAGCAAGAGATGCTGGTCCAGCAGTTATTTTTTCATTTATGATTGCAGCAATTGTTTGTGGATTTGCAGCTTTATGTTATGCAGAGGTTGCATCTGCACTTCCTGTTTCAGGTAGTGTGTACACATATTCATATGCAACAATTGGTGAGTTTGTTGCCCATTTAATGGGATGGACATTGCTATCCGTATATGTCGTAACGACTGCCGCAGTAGCTGGTGGATGGACAGGTTATTTCAATAATTTAGTGAGTGGATTGGGACTTGAAATTCCAAAAGCGTTGTTAACGATTCCATCGCAAGGTGGTATGGTGAACTTACCCGCAGTTATCGTTACGTTGGTGATAACTTGGTTATTATCACGAGGTACAAAAGAAAGTAAGCGTGTGAATAACATAATGGTATTAATTAAAATTGGTATTGTTGTTTTATTCATTGCAGTTGGTGTATTCTACGTGAAACCAGAAAACTGGATACCATTTGCACCGTACGGCTTAAGTGGAGTCTTTGCCGGAGGAGCAGCAGTATTCTTCGCTTTCTTAGGATTTGATGCATTAGCAACTTCTGCTGAAGAAGTAAAAAATCCGCAACGTGATTTGCCGATTGGTATTATTGCTTCATTAGTCATTTGTACAATCATTTATGTTGTAGTTTGTCTCGTTATGACAGGTATGGTTTCTTATAAGGAATTAGATGTACCTGAAGCGATGGCCTATGTATTAGAAGTTGTAGGACAAGATAAAGTGGCTGGTGTAATCGCTATTGGAGCTGTAATTGGTATTATGGCTGTAATTTTCGCATACATCTACGCTACGACACGTGTATTCTTCGCTATGAGCCGTGACGGTTTATTGCCAAAATCTTTTGCGAAAATTAACAAGAAGACAGAAGCACCAACATTTTCAGTTTGGTTAACAGGAATTGGTAGTGCTTTAATTGCCGGATTTATCGATTTAAAAGAATTGTCGAATTTAGCGAATATTGGAGCGTTATTAACATTTGCGATGGTTGGTGTAACTGTCATCATTCTTCGTAAAACGCACCCGAAATTACAACGTGGATTTATGGTACCACTTGTACCAATCTTACCGATTATTTCAGTTGCAAGCTGTCTATTCTTAATGGTAAATCTACCGTTAAAAACATGGATATACTTCGGTGTTTGGTTAGCAATCGGAGTGGTTGTATACTTTGTTTATTCGAAAAAACATAGTCATTTAAAAGACGATGGAAGTTCGCAAGATAGTTTAGAAAAAGCTAATTAAAGGGATATAAAGTTAGTAAGCCTTGTGCGTCTAGGGAGCGCGCAAGGCTTTTTCTTTTGGGGAAATAAAGGAGACCAATGTTATGTTGTCGAATTTTTATGTCGGAATATAAGAAGGGGTGGAAAGATGGAGACGAAAGTTGTCGTTGGAGCAGAGGGATATAATAATAACCCAGGTTGGTTACATACAAATGAGGATGAATTAAATTTATTAAAAAGAGAAACGTGGCTTAATAAATTTCAGCCTAATTCTTTATCGGTAATTTTAGCTGAACATGTATGGGAGCATTTATCGTATGAAGAAGGTATAGAAGCAGCTAAAATATGCTTTGAGTTTTTACAAGATGATGGTTATATTCGTTGTGCAGTGCCGGATGCATTTTTCCCCAATGAAGAATATCAGCGTGGTGTGCAAGTGGGAGGACCTGGCCCGTTAGATCATCCAGCTGCAAGTCATAAAATTGTACATAACTACAAAACGATTATATCTATGTTTGAAGCAGTAGGTTTTCAAGTAAAGCTTTTAGAATACTGTGATGAGAATGGCCAGTTTCATTATAGTGATTGGGAAGAGAACGGTGGATTTATTTATCGATCGAAACGTTTTGATCATAGAAATCAAGATGGTAAATTAGGATTTGCTTCGTTAATTGTGGATGCAGTAAAAGTTAATAAAGTGAAACTTTAATCAGTGGGGGCTTCATCCCCCACTGATTATTAGCCCTCACCAATCGGGCTTTTACGGGCAGTTAATCTCCCACCTAACTTCTTTGTTCCAGCTGCATTTTGAGGTGGGAGTCTTACTGCCCGTTAATGCGGGATAAATAAGAAGGGATGCACGGTAGTTTTCGTGCATCCTTTTTGTATGAAGGGCATGATAGATGCGGAGAATATTTATATATTTATTTTGAAATATAAACGAAATGTTTTAAAAAATGTATGAGAATTCATTGACACATATGAATGGACGCTCATATAATAAAGATATAAGACATATGAATAGTTGTTCATATGTTCAAATAAAGAGGTGAGCTGTGATGGCTGAAAATAAAGTAGAAACGCAACAGGAAGCATGTTCTCAAACGGTAATTCACGAGGAAATCGTGGATCAAGTAAAACAAACAATTCCGACTGATGAAAGTTTAAGTAAAGTAGCAGAATTATTTAAAGTATTAGGTGACCGTACACGTACGAGAATATTACATGCATTATTTGAAGCTGAAATGTGTGTTTGTGATTTAGCTTATTTATTAGGAATGACGCAATCTTCAATCTCACATCAGCTTCGTGTATTAAAGCAAGCGAAGCTTGTAAAGAACCGTAAAGAAGGAAAGGTAGTTTATTACTCATTAGCTGATCAACACGTAATTCATATCTTCGAGCAAGCGTTTGAACACGTAAACGAGGAAGAATAAAAAAGCGAGGAGGGAGAACGATGGCAGAAGCATTAGTGAAAAAGAAACTTATGCTAGAAGGTTTAGATTGTGCAAATTGTGCAATGAAAATTGAAAAAGGTGTTGGGAATATAGAAGGGGTAACATCTTGTTCCGTAAACTTTGCAACAAAAACGATGCTTTTAGAAACACCGCAAAATAAAGAAAATCAAGTTGTTACGGAAGCGAGGCAACTTGTTACAAAATTAGAGCCACATATTAAAGTGCAAGAAGAGCAAAAAACAAAATCAGTAAAAGAAGTATTTGTACTAGAAGGCTTAGACTGTGCAAATTGTGCAATGAAGATTGAAAATAAGGTAAAGGAAATGCCAACAATTTCAGAAGCGACTGTTGATTTCGTATCAAAGAAATTACGAGTAGAAGTTGCAAATAAACGAGAACTTGAATCGACTGTACAAAATATAAAAAATGTTGTTCAAAAGTTAGAGCCTGATGTAAAAGTTGTTCGTGAAGAGGAAAAAGGACACGACCATGATCATGGTGATGGAAATGTGAAAAAGATGATAGGAAGATTAGTAGTCGGTGGAATTTTGACAGGAATTGCTGCGTTAGCCGGATTACCGCAAATGATAACAATTCCATTATTCGTCCTTGCTTATTTATTAATAGGTGGAGATATCGTTTGGAGAGCGGTAAGAAACATAACTCGCGGCCAAGTGTTCGATGAAAACTTTTTAATGGCAATTGCAACTTTAGGAGCTTTCGCGATTCAACAATATCCAGAAGCGGTAGCAGTTATGCTATTTTACCAAGTAGGGGAACTGTTCCAAAGTATTGCAGTAAATCGTTCTCGAAAATCAATTACGTCATTAATGGATATTCGTCCTGACTATGCGAATGTGAAAGTTGGAAACGAAACGAAACAAGTATCACCAGAAGATGTGCAAATTGGTGAGTATATTATCGTAAAACCAGGTGAAAAAGTACCGTTAGACGGGAAAGTAGTTGAGGGAACATCAATGATGGATACTTCAGCGTTAACAGGTGAGTCTGTACCGAGGGAAGTAGAAGTTGGTAATGACGTATTAAGTGGTTTTGTAAACCAAAATGGTGTATTAATTGTCGAAGTTACAAAAGAGTTCGGTGAATCCACGGTATCGAAAATTTTAGACTTAGTACAAAATGCAAGTAGCAAAAAGGCGCCAACAGAAAACTTTATTACAAAGTTTGCACGTTATTATACTCCTGTTGTAGTTATAACAGCAGCAATAATGGCATTTATTCCACCACTTATTTTAGAGGGTGCTACATTCTCCGATTGGATTTATAGAGCTTTAGTGTTCTTAGTAATCTCTTGTCCATGTGCGCTCGTTGTATCGATTCCTCTTGGATTCTTTGGCGGTATTGGTGGGGCATCTAAAAGTGGTATTTTAGTAAAAGGAAGTAACTATTTAGAAGCATTGAATGATGTGAAATATATCGTTTTTGATAAAACAGGAACATTAACAAAAGGTGTCTTTAAAGTTACGAAGATGGAGCCTAGTGAAGGTATCACAGCTGAAGAGCTATTAGAATATGCAGCATTTGCAGAAGTATATTCAAATCATCCGATTGCACAATCTATTCGAAATGCATATGGAAAATCAATCGATGAAAATGCTATTGAAGACTATAGTGAAATTTCTGGTCATGGTACGGTTGTAAAAGTACAAGGAAAAGAAATTTTCGCAGGTAATGCTAAATTAATGAGCAAAGAAAACATTACATTTAAGCAACCAAATACAGTAGGTACACTAGTTCATGTTGCTGTAGATGGTAAATATGCAGGTTATATTGTTATCTCTGATGAGGTAAAAGAGGATTCAAAACAAGCAATTCAAAAGTTAAAAGAACTAGGTATTAAGAAGACAGTCATGTTAACTGGTGATGCAAAATCAGTCGGGGAAGCTGTTGGTAAAGAATTAGGTTTAGATGAAGTTCATGCCGAATTATTACCACACCAAAAAGTAGAAGCAATCGAAAAAATTGATGCAGCAAAACGCGGTAAAGAAAAGATTGCATTCGTCGGTGATGGTATTAATGATACGCCAGTACTAGCAAGGGCAGACGTTGGTATTGCGATGGGAGGCTTAGGGTCAGATGCAGCAATTGAAGCTGCTGACATCGTTATTATGACTGATGAGCCTTCAAAAATTGTGACAGCAGTAAAAATTGCAAAACGTACACGTAGCATCGTATGGCAAAATATTATATTTGCATTAGGGGTAAAAGGGTTAGTGTTATTACTCGGCGCCTTTGGTATTGCAACAATGTGGGAAGCAGTCTTCTCAGATGTTGGTGTGACGTTACTTGCAGTATTAAATGCAATGCGTGTACTACGAGTAAAAGATTTATAAAAAAGAGGACGCAATTGCGTCCTCTTTTTTATTGGTTATTTTGTTGAAAGTGACTCAAGAAAATAATATCAAATATTATTTTGTTTTTAAATAATTTAATATATAAATTTACAAAAATATAATATTCTTCTTATTATTTTAATATATTTTTTAAAAATATCTATATAGTATTGAAAAATGGAGAAGTGGGGGAGGGACAAAACCCCACTGATTAAAGCTTCACTTTATTTTTGTATATTTTTTTCAACCTGTTCTCGAACAGTTTGAATATAATTCATTTTATGATCCCAACATTCTTGGCTTAAATCGACAGGGTACTCTTCTGGGTTTAAAGTTCGCATATACTCTTCCCAAAATAGTGAGAGGCTGCGTTCATTATACTTTTGAATATCTAATATATTAGGTAATTCATACGCTCTTTTACCGTTAATGAAAATATCTTGATGTAGTTCGCGTGCTTCAAAGCTTGTTACGAATTTACTTATATATGTATGAACTGGATGAAACATTTTTAAACGCTCTTCTTTTCCGGGTTCTTCTGACTCTAAAGCAATATAATCGCCCTCTGCATGATCGTTAACACGGTTAATAATACGATAAACTCGTTTAAGTCCTGGGGTTGTAATTTTTTCAGGATTAGATGAAATCTTAATCGTATCATTTAATTTTCCGTCAGTATCTTCAATAGCGACTAGTTTATAAACAGCCCCTAATGCTGGCTGCTCAAAGGATGTAATCAGCTTTGTACCAACACCCCATACATCAATTTTTGCCCCTTGAGATTTCAAGTGCATAATCGTATATTCATCTAAATCGCTAGAAGCGATAATTTTTGTGTTTGTAAATCCAGCTGCATCAAGTTGTTTTCTGGCCTCCTTTGATAAATATGCCATATCACCACTATCAAGGCGAATGCCATAAAAATCGATACGATCCCCGAACTCTTTTGCAACACGAATCGCATTTGGAACACCAGATTTTAATGTGTCGTATGTATCGACAAGAAATACACATTTTTTATGTGTTTCAGCATATTTTTTAAATGCAACATATTCATCGCGATATGCTTGAACGAAAGAATGGGCATGTGTGCCAGCTACAGGGATGCCAAATCGTTTCCCTGCGCGAACGTTACTTGTAGATGAAAAACCACCAATAAAGGCAGCTCGTGTTCCCCAAAGGGCAGCATCAAACTCATGAGCGCGTCTTGTACCGAACTCTAAAAGCTCATCATTATTTGCAGCGTGCTTCATACGTGCAGCTTTTGTAGCAATTAATGTTTGGTAATTTACAATATTTAAGAGGGCGGTTTCAATTATTTGTGCCTCGCCAAGCGGTGCATCAACACGTAATAATGGTTCGTTATTAAAAACAACTTCGCCTTCTTGCATACTACGAATCGTGCCAGTAAATTTCATGTTTTGTAAATAATGAAGGAAGTCTTCTTCAAATTGCAGCTCTGCTAAATAAGCGATGTCACTTTCGGTAAAGCTGAAATTTTCTATGTACTCTACAATTTTTTCAAGACCAGCAAAAACAGCATAGCCGTTTTCGAATGGAAGCTTTCGAAAGTATAGATCAAAAACAGAACGGCGAGTATGAATACCATCTTTCCAATATGTATAAGCCATGTTGATTTGATATAAATCTGTATGTAAGGCGTAACTATCGTCTTTATAATGATTCATTGCGAAAACACCTCCGTAATTTGGTTATAGTATACCAATTTTTCCCCTTTCGTAGCAAAGAAGTAATAGGGGATTGAAGTCAAGAGAGAAAAAAATGAAATAATGCATATTTTTTAGAAAATTTACATTTATCAATTTATATTTCTCTAGATTTTATGTATTATTAGAGTAGTGGGGGTAATGAGAATGGAGGAGGACAATGCAACAAACATTAGAAAAAATAGGCAAGCAAGTTTTTTATAAACGGCTACAGCAAAAAATGACACAAGAAGAATTATGTCAGGGCATTTGTTCTGTCTCATACTTAAGTAAGATCGAAAATGGAAAGATTGAAGCATCAGAAGAAATTCTACAATTGCTCTGCACAAGACTAGAAATTGCTGTGACGGATTTGAGAGATGTAGAAGAAGATGTGAAAGTGAAGTTGGACGAGTGGTTGAATGCATTAGTTCATTTGGACAAGCAACAAGTAGAGCGCATATACGAAGAGTTGCAAGGTGAAATGAAGCATGTGTTGGATTTTGAAATTATAAATTATTATAAACTGCTGTATACACGTTATTTAATTATGAAAAGGGATTTTCCTGCTGTCGAAGAAGAGTTAGAGAGCTTAAAGAAGATGTATAAAAAGTATTCACCATTCCAGAAATTATTATATACGTATAGCAAGGGATTATATTATTTCTTACAACATAAATATAAGACGGCATTGGAGTACTTGGCTCGAACAGAAGTAATGGCGAAGGAGCAAGGGTATCACGAAAATGGAATATACTTTAATTTAGCTCTTGTTTACAATGAATTAGAAGTTGAACATATGACTTTACATTTTGCTAATGTAGCAATGGAGGGATTTAAGAATGAATATAAGTTTCGGTATGTAATAAATTGTCAATTGCTTATTGCGTTGAGTTACATACAGAAAAGGCAATATGATGAAGCGCTTTCTATTTATAATAATATTTTGAGAGAGGCGAATTCTTTTGCTGATAAAGAAAGCATAACAGCTATTGCTTTAAATAACTTAGGATTTTTGTACTATAACTTAAAAGATTATGCAAAGGCTAAAGATTATTATTTGCAATGCTTAAAGTATAAGAAGGAAGAGGATTTAAATTATATTGATGCAGTATATGAGATTGCTTTACAGTGTATAGAATTAAAAGAATTTGAAGAAGCAAAAGAGTGGATCAGTAAAGGGGTAGATGTCGCGAAGAGGGATGAAAAGTATAAAAGTATGCTATATATACTTTTAGTGCTTAAGCATAAATACTTTGAAACTAAAGATGTTTATAAAAAATTTTTAGAAGTTGAGGCGATCCCATTTTATAGAAGTGAAGAGAATAAAAAGGAATTAAAAATGGTGTATTTAGAACTAGCAGCGTATCATGAAGAATTATTAGAGTTTCGAGAAAGTAATAACTATTATAAATTAGCAATTAATTTATTGGAAGAAAAGGGAGGAAAATAATATGAAGAAAATAATTATTGGTGCTTTGGCTTTGGTAGCTGTATTAGTGGTATTGGAACCTCAGTATGCTTGGACATCGGATATCTATGGTCAAGGAGAGAATGTAGTTGAAGTGGTAAACTCTTAATAAAAACCCCCTTTCCAAACGGAAAGGGGGTTTTTATTTTTCAATATTTGTTCCTCAAAATTCTACAACACTTGAGAAAGAAATTAATTGAATTTTTAGTATATTAATAGTGGAAACATAATGATAATATGAAACTACTCTTTTTCAAAAATTTTTTATTAGGGGGAATGTTAGATGAAAAAGAAGAGTTTAGCGTTAGTGTTAGCGGCAGGAATGGCAGTTACTACGTTCGGAGGGACAGGCTCTGCATTTGCGGATTCTAAAAATGTACTCTCTACTAAGAAGTACAATGAGACGGTACAGTCACCTGAGTTTATTTCTGGTGATCTAACTGGAGCGACTGGTAAGAAAGCGGAATCTGTGGTGTTTGATTACTTAAACGCAGCAAAAGGTGATTATAAGCTAGGGGAAAAGAGTGCACAAGATTCTTTCAAAGTGAAACAAGTGAAAAAAGATGCTGTAACTGATTCAACAGTAGTACGTATGCAACAAGTTTACGAGGGAGTACCTGTATGGGGGTCTACTCAAGTAGCTCACGTAAGTAAAGATGGTTCTTTAAAAGTATTGTCTGGAACAGTTGCGCCTGATTTAGACAAGAAGGAAAAGTTAAAAAACAAAAATAAGATTGAAGGCGCAAAAGCAATTGAAATTGCGCAACAAGATTTAGGAGTAACACCTAAATACGAAGTAGATCCAAAAGCGGATTTATATGTATATCAAAATGGTGAAGAAACGACATATGCATACGTTGTGAATTTAAACTTCTTAGAGCCAAATCCAGGAAACTATTACTATTTCATTGAAGCGGAAAGCGGTAAAGTGTTAAATAAATATAATAAACTTGATCATGTAACGAATGATGATAAGTCACCAGTTAAGCAAGATGCTCCTAAACAGGAAGCGAAAGCGGTTGTAAAGCCTGTAACAGGGACGAATAAAGTTGGAACTGGTAAAGGTGTATTAGGAGATACGAAATCGCTTAATACAACGTTATCTGGATCATCTTACTATTTACAAGATAATACGCGCGGAGCAACAATTTTCACATATGATGCGAAAAACCGCTCAACATTACCAGGAACATTATGGGCAGATGCAGATAATGTTTTCAATGCAGCGTATGATGCAGCGGCAGTAGATGCTCATTACTATGCAGGTAAAACATATGATTACTATAAAGCTACATTTAACAGAAACTCTATTAATGATGCAGGAGCACCATTAAAATCAACAGTTCATTACGGAAGTAAGTATAATAATGCATTCTGGAACGGCTCACAAATGGTATACGGAGATGGTGATGGTGTAACATTCACTTCATTATCTGGTGGCATTGATGTAATTGGCCATGAATTAACACATGCTGTTACGGAAAATAGCTCGGATTTAATTTATCAAAATGAATCAGGAGCGTTAAATGAAGCAATTTCTGATATTTTTGGTACTTTAGTAGAATTCTATGATAACCGTAACCCAGATTGGGAGATTGGTGAAGATATTTATACACCTAGTAAGGCGGGAGATGCACTTCGTTCTATGAGTGATCCAGCGAAATATGGTGACCCAGACCATTATTCTAAGCGTTACACTGGTTCAAGTGATAACGGTGGCGTTCATACAAACAGTGGTATTATTAACAAACAAGCTTATTTATTAGCAAATGGTGGTACGCATTCTGGTGTAACTGTAACTGGTATCGGTAAAGATAAATTAGGTGCGATTTACTACCGTGCAAATACACAGTATTTCACGCAATCTACTACATTTAGTCAAGCACGTGCTGGTGCAGTACAAGCTGCAGCTGATTTATATGGTGCTAGCTCTGCAGAAGTAGCAGCAGTTAAGCAATCATTTAGTGCTGTTGGTGTAAACTAAGGCTTTAAGGGATAGTTATTAATAAAATACCTCAAAAATAAAGAAGGAGCATAGGCTCCTTCTTTATTTTTTTCTCCATTTTTTCCACAAATAAAATAATCCAACACAACCTGCGATTGTAATAATCCATTTCGCTTCATTTGTTCCGTTAATGACATGATATGCAGAATATACTTCAATCAATAAAGCCGGTATTTTCCCTATTGTGCTGGCAATACTGAAAGAGAGTAATGACATTTTGCCTAGAGCTGCAAATAAAGTAACGATACTTGATGGGATGAAAGGTATGAATCGAAACGATAGAACGAGTAGAAAGGCCTCTCTACCTTCTACATAAAGTAGGCGTTCTACCTTTGGATACTTATTTACTTTGTTGTGAGTGAATTTCTGAAGGCCTATACGATAAATATAAAACGAGATAATAGCCCCTAATGCCTCACCTGCGATCGAAATAATGGTTCCGTTTGTTACACCGAAGAGTTGTATGTTAATAGCGGTCAAAAAAATACTAGGGATAAAACCTAAAAGACTGATGATGATGTTAATTAAGATACTAAGTGGAATTGCGATTGAATAATAGTCTGTTAAGAAGTTTTGAATTGTTTCAGCCATTGTTTAAAATCCTTTATCTTTTTTTGCATTACACCATATTTCTATTGTGTAGGCAAGTGCAAATTTACATAATGTAGGAAACTGTTGATAGAAAGGGGTTTGTATACCTCATATAGGTATTGGGTATATGAAAGTAGGGGTATATTTAGTTTGTTTAAAAAACACTCCATAAATCCTGTATTTAAAGGGTTTGTGGAGTGTTTCGATTGGTGTTTTCATCTGGGAAATAATTATAAAAACATGGGGGTATATTTTATAAAGGGCGAAAAACAGTGATTTGATGAAAGGGGGGTGGAAAATATAGCAAAATGAATGAGGATTTTAAAACTGTATACATTTTTTCTTTGTGAAATTGACTTTTAGTGGAGTTACGATAATAATCATGGAAGAGGTGATACGATGAAACGATTAAGTAGTCTTTTCTTGAGTAGTTTATTGGCACTAATGCTGATTTTAAGTGGATGTGCAGGAAAAGAACAAAAAACAGAAAAACCAAAAGAGGATCATTCTACATCAGTAGAAAAAATTAGTGATAATATTTTAGATGAAATGGAAGGGCCACCTAAAAATGGTCATACGATTGAAAGGCATGTAGGTAAATCAGAAGAGGATTTGAAGAATCGTTTGAAGACAGATAAAGTTTCAGCGGCAAGTACATACTATGATAAGGAAACAGCGACAAAGGCTGTGAAAGATAGTTTAAAACAACATGATAAAGAAATTCAGGATTGGTTGAAAAACTCTAAAGAGGCTCGTCTTGTATTGAATACAACTCATTCATTCCCAGTTGGAAAAACAGTAATAAAGAAAAATATGAATGTAAAAGACAAACTAGTAAAGACTGTTACTGTTTTAGCGAGAGATAAATCAGGAAATCTAGGATTTAAGATTATTACTTCTTATCCATCAGATAAATAAAGGGGGGAGTATATATGTATCCAACATTACAATACTTTCTTAAATCGTACTGTACGTTAAGTATTCATGAGGATGAAATAGTAAGCGTGATGGAAGAGTTTATAGAGCAAGAGGACGAAGAGATTGTTTTGAAATTACGCGATGAATTAGTAAATATGAAGAAAAAGAACGCGTGGGAAGAAGCGTGCGTATTAGCTGCGAAGCAAGGCAATCGTGTGTGGTCTTTAGAAGAAACGAAAGATCATCTGGGGATTTTTTTACTATTATTGCAAAAGAAAAAGGCGTGAGTAGATCACGCCTTTTTGTATACGCTTTTTGAAATTTGTCCGTTTGATATTATCTCATTGTTTTGGGGCACTTTTATATACGCTTTTTGAAATTTGTCCATTTGAGAGTACTTCACCGTTTTGTGTTACTTTTTTATACGTAACCGCTGTTATTTTATCACCAGTATTACTAATTACTTGAGAAGAAACTTCAACATTTTTATCAGTATTTGTACCGAAAATACGTGTAGTAATACTACCGCCATTTGAAAATGCTTGAATGTAAATATGCTTACCTGTATTGTTTTTAAATTTTAAATCCGGACCATAATCTGCCACTGCTGCATCCTGCCCAAGTGGTAAATAATTTACGGGCATAGAATGATTGCTTCGAGAAACAATTCCTAAATCTGCCCTTAAAGCTGCGCTGTATAAAGTACTACTTACTTGGCAAACGCCTCCGCCTGCACTTTGTATAACTTTACCTTGTGAATATACTGCTGCGGATTTATAACCATGTGCAGCATCAGTTACGCCAACACGGCCATTAAAACTAAACGTTTCATCAGGTGCTACAATAACTCCACTTAAAGTATTAGCTGACTTATTTACGTTATAGGATTGATTTCCATTACGGCCAGCCATTGGGGTAGAGTATTCAGCAATCACTTCTTTAATCCCCATTTGTTGTATATCTTCTGTAGAACGTTCAGGTTTTATTAGTGTAACTGGTAATACAACATCGGGTGTGCCAGAAGTAATAGCTGCGCTTGTTAAATCGGTTAATTTTCCTTTATCAATTTTTTCTCCATTTTGACTTTGGCTAATATTTACTGTAGAGCCTTCAACACTTAATTCGGCGTTGACAGGATTCTTTAATGTTTCATTATATTTATCCTTTATAAAGGTTTCATAAGTTGTTGTATTTAATTGTGGTGTTAATTTATAGTCACGTTTTACTTCACCGTTTTCAGCTTGCTTACGCATGTTGTAACGATTCATTACGTTCCCTTCTTGTTCTTTAAAGATATTGTCGACAATATCCTTCTCTTTATAATCTACTCCTAAATCTTTCCACGTGTAATTTTGCTTATCATTTTGGAATACGTAGTTAAGAGATTTTTGATTTAATTCATTCATCTTTTGATTAACAAGGGCTTGAATATCTGCTTTATTTTTTCCATCAAGAGAAATACCTTCAAATGTAGTGTTTGGTAGTGCAGTTGTATTTAGTTGATTATTTAATTTGGATACATATTGATATCCACCAATACCACCAACACAAAGTAATATGCCACCAGCAATAGCGGAACCAATCAGTATTTTGCTTAGCTTCATTTATTTCCCCCCAGAAAAATTTGTATAAATATATGTATTACATTTTTTGTATAAAAATGATGAAAATAACATTATGTACGTCCTAGTATACTATTATTTTCACTACGTGTGTAATGTTTTCATAAAAAATGTTACACTGCTGTAATAATTGTCTCTTTTTGTCACAATATGCATGAGAAATATGTTGAAAATTATAATAAAAAGGCTGCTTAGAAAAATCTAGCAGCCTTTTTATTATAATTTTTTATGCTCATTTTTATTCGTAACACCGAGATGTTCTTGAAGTGTTGTCGATATATCATTAACACTCTTTTCGTTTGGAACGTAATAATAAATACCACCTATATATTTATCAGTACCTTCCACTTGCAATTTATCCATTTTTAAATTTGAATCCATTGAATTTTTTGCAATAGTCATCATATCATCAAAAGTTAAATTTGTTTTTAAGTCTGTATCGACAGCATCTAATAGGCTTCCGATTTTATTAATGGAATTGAGAGATAGGGCTTTTTCAGCAATAGCTTCTAAAACAAGTTGTTGTCGTTGACCGCGCATATAATCACTGTCAATATGGCGAGTTCTAGCTAGTGCAAGTGCTTCTTCTCCATTTAAATGTTGACGCCCTTTTTTTAGGTGAATTGCATCTGCTTCGTCGCTACTATTTTGTTCTGTGAACTCAACTGGAACGTCGACAGTTATACCACCTAGAGAATCAACAATCTTGATAAAGGATTTGAAATTAAATTTTACATAGTAATCAACTGGTACATCTAAAAATTTTTCTACTGTATCAATTGTGCTGTCTACACCACCAAATACATGTGCATGTGTAATTTTATCATATTTATCACGTGATTTAATGAAGACGCGTGAATCACGTGGAATGCTGACTAGTTTAACAGATTTATCATTTTTATTAATTGTTGCAAGTAGTAATGCATCTGTACGAGTCGCTTTTCCGTAACCTTTTTCCCTGATATCACTTTCATCAACACCCATGATCAGGACAGAAATATTATCAGTCATAGGTTTAACAGCTTTTTCACGTTTGCTGGATTTATCTCCTCGGCCGAGTTCAGAATAAGCGTTGCTTAAGACGGATTTTGCTTTACTGTATATATGGAAGGAATATCCTCCTGCTCCCATTGCTACAATAAGTAATGGAATAAGAATGAACCAAAGTAGGCGCTTTTTCTTTGAGCGTCCTTTTTTGGCTCGAGTTTCGTTGTTAATGTCGGATTTCATCATTTTTTCTCCTTTAAAACAATCAAAGTGTATACATCTAGAAGCGTATTAAAACACATAAAAAATATTTTACGCTAAATAAAAGGTATTGTACATGCATAAAAAATAGATGTATTGATTATTTATCCCGCATTAACGGGCAGTAAAACTCCCACCTCAAAGTCCAGCGAATGCAAGGAAGTTAGGTGGGAGATAACTGCCCGTAAATGCCCGATTGGTGAGGGCTAATAATCAGTGGGGGATAGCCCCCTCTGATTAAAGTTTCACTTTATAAGACATCTATTCGTTATTGTATACAAAAGACAGGGATAAGAAAATGATAAAATTTTACCTAATTAAAGCATAATACTTACAATAATCGCAGATAAAATACTAACAAGAGTAGCGCCGTATAGTAATTTTAGGCCGAAGCGGGCAACAACATTTCCTTGTTCTTCGTTTAACCCTTTTACCGCACCGGAAATAATTCCAATGGAAGAAAAGTTGGCAAAAGAAACGAGGAAGACAGAAATAATACCAACTGTACGGATAGAGAGAGTGCTGGAAATTTTGCTAAGATCCATCATTGCTACAAACTCATTTGTTACAAGCTTTGTTGCCATAATGCTACCAGCTGTGACAATCTCAGAACTTGGTACGCCGATAAGAAATGCAATAGGGGCGAATACATAGCCTATTAATTGTTGGAAAGTAATGCCGAATATAATGAGGAATAGGTCATTAATGCAACTCATTAATGCGACGAATCCAATGAGCATAGCACCGACGACAATTGCTACACGAAAACCATCAAGAATGTATTCTCCAAGCATTTCAAAGAAACTTTGTTTTTCCCCTTTTATTACCAAAATGTCTTCATCATCGTTAACGTCGTAAGGGTTAATAATGAGTACGATAATAAAACCACTAAATAAATTGAGAACGAGTGCGGTTACTACATATTTTGGTTCAATCATTGTCATATAGGCACCGACAATGGACATAGATACTGTTGACATAGCAGAGGCGCAAAGTGTATATAGTCGATGTTTTGGAATTTGGGCTAATTGTTTTTTAACCGTAATAAAAACTTCTGATTGGCCGACAATAGCGGAAGCGATGGCGTTGTAAGATTCTAATTTCCCAAGACCGTTTATTTTACTAAGAAAGAAACCAATCCAACGAATAAAGAATGGTAGTATTTTGAAATGTTGTAATATACCAATTAAGACGGAGATAAAGACAATCGGTAATAATACGTTAAGGAAAAATGGCATTTCCCCTTTATTTGCAAGACCGCCAAATACAAAGTTTATACCACTGGCAGCATACTCAAGTAGCCTCGTAAACAGGCCAGAAATTACCGTAATAAGTATGAGACCAATTTCTGTATTTAATAATAAATAGGTTAAAATTAATTGTATAATAAGCATGATGAAAATTGGTTTAAATTTAATATGTTTTTTATTGTTGCTAGCAATATAAGCAAGGAAGAAAACAACGATAAGTCCCACGAAAAAAGTAATAAATTTCATAGTAAGCCCCCTAAAAGAGATATTCTGCTATATATGTTTTTCATTTCAAGGGAGAATATGCATCTTTGGTAAAGAAAGGAATAGAGAGAGCATGAATATATGTAGAGTGCACCACGTTGCAATTATTTGTTCGAATTATGAACTGTCAAAGGATTTTTATACTCGGATATTAGGTTTTAAAGCGATAAATGAAGTATATAGAAAAGAACGAGATTCTTATAAGTTAGATTTATGTGTAGGGGAAGAGTATCAAATTGAATTATTTTCATTTCCTAGTCCACCTGAGCGCCCAAGTTTTCCAGAAGCAGCTGGACTTAGACATTTAGCATTTGCTGTTACAAATATAGAAGAAGCTGTAAACCATTTAAAACAATGCGGTGTGGAGACTGAAGCGATACGTATGGATGAAATTACGGATAAAAAATTTGTCTTTTTCCAAGATCCTGATGGCTTGCCTTTAGAATTGTATGAGGCTTGAAATTGGTGAATTTTATATAGGGTTGCTTTCAAATAAATGAAGAAACTAAAGTGAAACTTCTTTTTTAAAGGAGGTGTAACTTTAGCTAAGAAAGCTAAAGGACATATGTGGATATTTTAAAATTACTGATGGTAGCCATCCTTATTGCGTTAACAGCATTTTTTGTGGCTGTTGAGTTTGCAATTATTAAGGTGCGTAGCAGTCGTATTGATCAACTCGTTAGTGAAAAACGACGAGGAGCATTGGCAGCTAAAAAAGTAACTTCGAATTTAGATGAGTATTTATCAGCATGTCAGTTAGGTATTACAATTACTGCTTTAGGGCTTGGGTGGTTAGGAGAGCCCACTATAAAACATATACTCGAGCCGTTGTTTTTAAAACTACACCTATCTCCTGCAATTGCAAGTACAGTTTCATTTATTATTGCCTTTGCAGTTATTACGTTTTTACATGTTGTCATTGGTGAACTTGCTCCGAAGACGCTCGCTATACAAAGGGCAGAGCAAGTTAGCTTATTATTATCGAAGCCAATTATTTACTTTTACCGAGTAATGTATCCGTTTATTTGGGCTTTAAATGGTTCTGCAAGGCTTGTAACAGGGTTATTCGGATTACATCCGGCTTCTGAGCATGAAGTAGCTCATTCGGAGGAAGAATTACGATTAATCTTATCTGAGAGTTATGAGAGTGGAGAGATTAATCAAAGGGAATTTAAATATGTAAATAATATTTTTGAATTCGATAATAGAGTCGCAAAGGAAATTATGGTACCTCGTACGGAAGTTGTAGGTTTATATGAGGACGAACCATTTGAAACACATATTAAAATAATCGCACAAGAAAAGTACACGAGATATCCCGTATTTGGTGAAGATAAAGATGAAATTATTGGGATGGTTAATGTAAAGGATTTATTTATTCGTTATATGGATGGTAATCGAGACGAGGGGTGCTCGATTACGCCATATACAAGACCAGTTATTGAAGTGTTAGAAAATATCCCTATTCATGATTTGCTATTACAAATGCAAAGAAAACGAATTCCATTAGCTGTATTATATGATGAATATGGTGGTACAGCGGGGATCGTTACACTAGAAGATATTTTAGAAGAAATTGTTGGAGAAATCCGAGATGAATACGATGAAGATGAACACCCGCCTATAGAGCATATAAGTGAAGGGTGTAAAATCGTAGAGGGAAAAGTGCTTATTAGTGAAGTAAATGATTTATTTGGCATACACTTAATCGCTGATGATGTAGATACAATTGGTGGTTGGATTATGGTACAAAAGCAAATCGTTGCTGAAGGAGATATTATTGAAAAACACGGCTTTTCTTTTAAAGTTCTTGAAAAGGATATGCATCAAATTAAGCGAGTTGAAATAAAGAAAGTAGAAGAATGAATGGATTTTCTATTATATAAACTTTAATAAAAAGTATATATAGAAAAATAAATGTTTGCGCTTTCAAAAAAGGTGCTATATAGTGAAAGTGGATACTGAAGAATTCATTTAATGATACTCGTATTTTATAGGGCGAATTCTTTAGATAAGGATTTAGAATGAAAAGTATAGGTGATGAAAAATGATAGCAACGAAGGATATACGTATAGAAAAAGATTTTTTAGGTGAAAAGGAAGTACCGAGTGTAGCTTATTATGGTGTACAAACATTACGTGCCGTAGAAAACTTTCCTATTACAGGATACCGCATTCATCCGTCACTCATTACGGCAATGGCAATTGTAAAAAAAGCGGCAGCGCTTGCGAATATAGATACAGGTTACTTAGCTAAAGATATCGGACAAGAAATTGCAGAAGCGGCACAAGAGATTGTTGATGGAAAGTTCCATGATCAATTTATCGTAGACCCGATTCAAGGCGGAGCAGGTACTTCAATTAATATGAATACTAATGAAGTAATTGCAAATAGAGCCTTGGAACGTATGGGATACGAAAAAGGTGAATATGCGAAAATTAGCCCAAACACTCATGTGAACATGGCTCAATCAACAAATGATGCGTTCCCAACTGGGATTCATATAGCAACTCTTATGATGCTGGAAGAACTTCTTGTTACAATGGAAGAACTTCACTCTGCTTTTCATGATAAAGCAAAAGAGTTTGATCACGTTATTAAAATGGGGCGTACGCATTTGCAAGATGCAGTTCCAATTCGCCTTGGGCAAGAATTTGAAGCATATAGCAGAGTGCTAGAGCGTGATATAAAAAGAATTAAACAGTCTCGTCAACATTTATACGAAGTTAATATGGGTGCGACAGCTGTCGGTACGGGATTAAATGCAAACCCTACTTATATAGAACAAGTTGTGAAGCATTTACGAACTTTTAGTGGTTTCCCTCTTGTTGGTGCAGAGCACTTAGTTGATGCGACGCAAAACACAGATGCATATACAGAAGTATCTGCAGCACTAAAAGTATGTATGATGAATATGTCTAAAATTGCAAATGACCTTCGTATTATGGCGTCTGGTCCACGTGTTGGGTTGGCGGAAATTCAATTACCAGCTCGTCAACCAGGTTCATCTATTATGCCGGGTAAAGTAAATCCAGTTATGGCGGAAGTAATTAACCAAGTTGCTTTCCAAGTAATTGGAAATGACCATACAATTTGCTTAGCGTCAGAAGCTGGACAATTAGAGTTAAATGTAATGGAGCCGGTATTAGTATTTAATTTAATTCAATCCATCAGTATTATGAATAACGGTTTCCGTGTATTCCGTGAATACTGTATAAAGGGAATTACAGCGAATGAAGAGTTGCTTAAGCAATATGTTGAAAAAAGTGTTGGAGTTATTACAGCAGTGAATCCTCATATTGGTTATGAAGCAGCTTCTCGCATTGCACGTGAAGCAATTGCGACAGGAAAATCTGTTAGGGAGCTATGTTTAGAACATGGTGTACTTACAGCAGAAGAGCTTGATATTATTTTGGATCCATACGAAATGACGCATCCTGAAATTGCTGGTGCTTCTTTATTAAAGACTAAAAAAATGTAATGTAAAAAGCACCGATCCATTTGGATCGGTGCTTTTTTTTAGAAGATATTAAATACAGAGTTAAGTTGAAGTAAGCTAATAATAGCTAAGAAGATTAAACTATATTTCATTACTATTTTAAATAGAGCAGATTCTTGACCAACTAGTCCAACTGCTGCACAAGCAACTGCTACAGATTGTGGTGAAACCATTTTTGCGATTGTACCACCAACTACGTTTAATGAAACGAGAGTAGATGGTACGATGTTTAACTGATCGGCAGTTACTGCTTGAAGTGGTGCGAATAATGAACCACTTGATACGACCGAACCTGTAATGAATACGCCAATCCATCCTAAGATTGGAGAAAGAACTGGGAATGCATTTCCTGTAGAAGAGAATGCAAGTCCAAGTGTAGATGACATACCAGAGTAGTTTTCTACGTAAGCTAAAGCGATAACGCTACAAATTGTATATACTGGAACTTTTAGTTCTTTTATTGTTTCGATCATTAATTCTTTAATCATTTTGCCGTTTACACGGTAGACGATAAGTGAAACGATGATTGCTAATACAATTGCAGTAGTTGTAGAAGAGAATACATCTAGTTTGAAAATCGCTGCGAAAGGTGTATCAGCCTTTGTAATTGGTGCAGTTTTCATAACCGCATTATGAAGACCAGGGAATTGAATGTTAAATACTAAGTTTGCCAATGGACCATCCGGAGCAAATAAAGCTTTAATTGGTTTTAAATTAAAGATTGTTACAAATGCAGTTAAGAATACGAATGGGGACCAAGCATATAAAATTTGATTGAATGTATGAGATTCTTTTTCTTCTTGTTTTTCTTCTTTAGCAGAAGATTTTGGTTGCCAAACACGTAAGAATAATGTAAGAGCGACCATACTTACGACTGCTGCGAAAATATTAGTAAGTTCAGCGCCTAAGAAGTAAGTCACAAGGAACTGAGTAATTGCGAAAGAAACACCACTTACAAGAATACCTTGCCAAGTTTCTTTAATGCCTTTAAATCCATCTACCATTGAAACAAGTAAGAACGGTAAAACAATGCTAATGAATGGCAAAATGTAAACAGCTTGACGACCGACAGTTAATGCATCTAGCCCAGTTAATTGTGCAGGTACTGTAACTGGAATACCCATAGCACCCATAGCACCACCAGCGATATTAGCTACTAAGCAAATACCTGCTGCTTTTAATGGATTAAAGCCCATACCTACAAGTAATGCAGCTGTAATAGCAACTGGAACACCGAAACCAGCTGCACCTTCTAAGAAAGCACCGAAAGAATAAGCGATTAATAATACTTGTAAACGCTGATCATTTGTAATACTTGAAATGCTATCACGAATGACATTGAATTGTTCTGTTTTAACAGTTAATTTGTAAAGGAAGATAGCTGCGATAACGATAGTACAAATTGGATAAAATCCAGATAAAACACCGAATCCGGCAGATGCTACAGCCACAGTTGCGGGCATTTTATAAACAAATATAGCAAGAATAATAGCGACGATCACACTATAAAGCCCAGCCATGTAACCTTTCATTTTGAATCCCACTAAACAAATAATGAAGCAAAAAATTGGGAGTGCTGCGATTAGTGCAGATAACCAAATATTGTTTAATGGGTCATAAATTTGTGTCCAAGTACTCATAATAATGACAACTCCTATCTATTATATGTGAAGAAATTCACATTATTTGTGAAACTATTCACAATCAACTTACATGCTTAGTATATTCTCCTTCAACACTATTGTCAACGTGAAAAAGTATAATTATTCCATAATAGTATTAAAAGTAACATTTTGTTCATAAAGTAGACAAAAAGCGTAATCAAATTGATTTGATTACGCTTCTATAAATTATTTACATATTCTTTCATTTTTTCATATGTCATTGGTCCTACATGCTTATATTGAATGACACCGTTTGTATCGATGACAAAAGATGTTGGAATGCTGATGATTTGATATGCGGCACTTGCCTGGCCTTTCTGATCTAATAGGACGGGGAAGGTATATTTGTTTTCTTCAAGAAATTGTTTTACATTATTCGGGTCTTTTTCAGTAGCTGTCGCATTTATAGCGACAATTTCAATCCCCATATCTTTAGTATCGTGATAAAACTTTTCCATATCAGGCATTTCTATTTTGCATGGACCACACCAGCTTGCCCAAAAATTCAATATTACTTTTTTTCCTTTATAGTCTGTAAGGCGAACTTCTTGACCAGTGGTTGTTTCCAGAAGGAAATCGAGTGCAGCATTGCCAACTTCAGTTCCAATGGGGATGTTTGATTTTGAAGCTATATCTTCTTTTTTGTCTAATAGGAAGTGATTGATAATAGTCCAGCCAACCGCAATGCTAATTAACGCAAAAATAAACCATTTTTTAATATTACATCCTCCTCCTTACTTAAATTTCCTTTTTATCGTAACAAAGTGGTTAAATATGGTCAAATTACTTTACGATAGGTTATCAATTATGGACGATATTTTACAATATCATTACTGTACATTTCAGTAAGGTGAAAATATAACAAAAAGCCTGATAAAACAACGTTTGTAAGCAAAGTATTGCTAGCCCTTTGTTTTGCTTTTTTATTGTATCATATAGTATAATATTCAAAATCAGGTGGGATTTTTTCTTGAACTGTGTGCTGATAAAAGTCGGAAAATTTTCTCAGCATTATAGGTTGATAAAGTTATGTCGTAACAGGAAATATAAGAACAGATATATAAATAAATAAAGAGAAAATAAAAAATGAAAATGAGGGGAATTTTATGAACCAAAACCAATTTGACTGTCGTATTTCAGAAGAAGACGTACAGATGTTAAGAGCATTAGCTCATCCACTTCGTCTACGTTTAGTAATGGAACTGATGCAGCGTGGAACATGTAATGTAACACAATTACAAGAGGTATTAGAAATTCCGCAATCAACTGTTTCGCAGCATTTAACGAAATTAAAACAAAATAAAGTAGTACGCTTTGAGAGACGCGGGTTAGAAGTGTACTATCAAATTCATAACGATAAAGTAAGTGAAGTAGTAAAAACATTATTTTCTTAATTTTTGAATATTATGGAAAGAAGACGTGTGAAATATACGTCTTTTTTTATTTGGAAAGGATCTAATAATAGGAAGATTTGAGAGCGTATATATTAGCGCGTTAGAAAGAAACAAACTATCGGTTGAAGTGCTAAATTGACGGAATATATTCTGAAGGGATATGAAAAGATAGAAAGGAGTGTTGTAAGCTAAAGGAGGAATAATATAATGGATGTAAAACGTGTGAAACAGATATTATCTTCTTCAAGTAGAATTGATGTTACATACGAGGGAGTCCCCGTATGGATTGAGAGTTGTGATGAGCAGAAGGGTAGTGCTCAAGTGTATGACGTATCCAACCCAGGAGAGAGCGTTCACGTGGATGTCACGGCTTTAGAAGAGATGTAATAGAAAAGACGCTTCTAATTGTAGAAGCGTCTTTTTTATTTACTATTCCATCATATGTGCAATTTTCTTAGAGAACATAAGAAGTACTAATCCTAGCACGATTACGATAACACCGATGCTTGCGAATACTTCTAAATATCCTAAAGATTGAGTGAAAGCAGCTAATTGTCCTGCTAATAAGTTTGCAAAGCCAGTACCAGCTAACCATACACCCATTAATAAAGATGCTAATTTAAGAGGTGCGATTGCACTTACCATAGATAATCCAATTGGTGATAAGAATAATTCACCGATTGTGTGGAACATGTAAGTGAATACAATGAATAGTAAGTTTGCTTTCATTGTAATGTTACCTTCATCGCTACCAGTTTTTAGAACGGCTAAAGTTAAAACTAAGTACCCGATTCCTAGTAAAATCATACCAAAAGCCATTTTTGTAGGGATTTTTAAATCACCATTTTTTGTTTTTGAAAGTTTAATCCATAATGCAGAAACTGGTAATGCTAGTAAGATAATGAATAGTGGGTTTACAGATTGGAACCAAGGTGTTGGAATTGTAAATCCACCAATTGTACGATCCACGAACTTATCTGTGTAAAGTGTTAAAGAACTACCAGCTTGTTCAAATCCTGCCCAGAAGAATACAACGAAACAAGTTAAAATTAAAATTGCAGTTGTACGCTTTTTCTCTTGTGTTGTTAAAGGTTTTTTCTCAATAGGTTTTGCATTTTGTTCTTTAGATTTTTTACCGACAACAGTTGTTCCGATAGACCCTAAGTAACGAGGTGCTAAGAAATTAAAGGCAATCTGTCCAATAATCATACCGATACAAGCTGTTAAGAAACCGTATCTATAATCTGTGAAGTAACCACAAATGAATGGAGCGATAAGAGCTCCTAAGTTAATTCCCATGTAGAAGATAGTGAAGGCACTATCACGACGAGAATCGTTGTCGCTATATAATTGACCTAGTAAAGTCGAGATATTTGGTTTGAAGAATCCGTTACCGATAACTAATAATCCTAATCCTAAAAATAGTCCAGTTTTCGTGTTCATTGAAAATAGTACGAAGTTACCAATCGCCATAATGATACCGCCGATGGTAATGGCATGTCGTTTCGTAATGAAATGGTCAGTTAACCAGCCACCAATAATCGGTGTGAAATATACAAGCATTGTGAAAATACCGTAAATTTGAACTGCAACTGCTTTATCAAATCCTAAACCGCCACTTACTAAGCTCGTTGTTAAATAAAGAACTAATAAGCCACGCATTCCGTAATAACTAAATCTTTCCCATGCTTCTGTAAAGAACAACAAATATAATCCTGGTGGATGTTTTTTTGGTGATTGTTGCTCTCCAGCTTTGTCTAATTTTAAAGCTGCATCCATGTTTGTTTCCCCCTAATCCTGTATAACGGATATTTATGTAATTATTTTAATTCACAAAATATTTAGAAGTCAATAGAATTATATGGAAATAGCAAGAAAATTTCTGAAAAAATCTATTTTTCTTCAACCGTTATTGTATTTTTCCCTGAAAACAAGATAATAAGCGTTTTCAAATGTAGTAATTGAATTCTAAAATGAAGTAAAATAGTGATAAATCAGAAAATTTAGATTAGAATATTTATTCTGATATAGAGAAAATATTCTATATTTACTTTTATAATATAACATATCGGGAATAAAAATACAAAATGAAATAATGTGACACTTCAGTGAAATGAAAAAAAACAGCTCCATAAAAGAGGGAGCTGGTTACAATGAAATTATTTAACAAAGCGTTTTTCAATGTCGTCTAGTAGTAAGTTAGCAGCCATTACACCGCCAGCTGTATTCCAAATAACGTCGTCAACTTTGTATGCTTTTCCGTTCTTTACTGCATTTAAGTTTTTAAAGAGAGGATCGTTTATATATTCTTTTTCTAGTTCAGAACCTTTTTTCTCATTGCCTTTATCGAATGTGAAGTAGAATAATACATCGCCATCCATTGCCGAAATACGCTCTTTAGATACGTTACGTTCTGCGAAATCATCTTTGTTTTGATCTCCAGGACGTTTAAATCCAAGTTCTTTTAAAATAACACCAGAGAATGTATCGCCATGATAAATACGAACATCACCAGGCATAAAGCGTACCATAGAAATTTCTTGATTTACTGTATCACCAAGTTTGCCTTTTAAATCTTCCATACGTTTTCCGTAATCAGCTAAAACTTTTTGACCTTCTTTTTCCTTATTTAAAGCTTTTGCATAAAATTTGAAGTTATCTTTCCATTCACCACGTAATGTTTCCGAGAAAACAGTAGGTGCAATAGCTTTTAATTGCTCATACACTTTTTCGTGGCGCATTTTGTTACCGATAATTAAGTCTGGTTTTAAAGAAGCGATAGTTTCAACGTTAACTTGTCCTTCATCGCCAACAACTTTTACATCTTTCATTTTATCCTTAATATGCGGATACCATGGGTCACCCGTCCAAGACTTTACAGCCCCAACTGGTTTTACACCTAATTCGAGTAAAGCTTCAGTTCCTTCATTAGTTAAAATAACTACACGTTTTGGATTGGCAGGAACTTCTGTTTTACCCATTGCGTGCTCAACCGTAATCATTTCTTTTTTATTATCTTCTTTTGTTGATTCTTCTTTGTTATTTGATTTTCCACAAGCACTTAAAAGAAGTGAAAAAGCTAGTAAAAATACAAATACTGTAAACGATTTCTTTTGCATGAAATTCATTATGTACCCCCTACATGTTGAGAATATTTTTCAATAGCAAGCATGATGTTAAGCCTTTATCTTTGGATTGTCAATATATATTACTGAAAATAGTTCTCATTATCGTTGACAATGAGAATTAAGTTGAAATACACTTACAACGTATCATTATACATTGAAGGGGAAACGCTGCATGTTATTAAAAACAAATCAAGCAAAATGGATTGGATTACTTGTTGGAATCATTGCAGTCGTTATTTGTATTTGGGGAAGCATTATTTTCGGATATACAAATACGAGCTGGAAATTAGCTTTAGATGCTTTTTTCCATTTTAATGGTTCAAATGAGCATATTATTATTCAAAATGTGCGTCTACCAAGGGCGTTAATTGCAGCAAGTGTTGGTGCTAGTTTAGCCATTGCAGGTTGTTTAATGCAAACTTTAACAAAGAATCCGCTTGCTTCTCCAGATTTTATTGGATTAAATTCAGGCGCTGCGTTCTTTATAGTTGTAGCAATTGTACTCTTTTCCGTGACATCATTATCAGCTTTCACATGGATTGCCTTTTTAGGAGCGGCAGTTGCAGCAGTACTTGTATTTGCCTCTAGTTCTTTAGGAAAAGAAGGGACAACGCCTCTTAAGTTAACATTAGCAGGTGTAGCGATAAGCGCTTTATTTTCATCATTAACACAAGGGTTACTTGTATTAAATGAAAAAGCATTTGAAGAAGTGTTATTTTGGCTTGCCGGATCTGTGCAAGGAAGAAAGTTAGAGATTTTACAATCAGTATTCCCGTATTTATTAATAGGCTGGATTGCATCTTTTATGATGGCAGGGAAAGTAAATACATTAATGATGGGGGAAGATGTTGCAAAGGGGCTCGGACAACGAACGATTTTAATGAAATCATTCGTGTTACTTATTATTGTACTGTTGTCTGGTGGTTCAGTTGCGGTTGCTGGTCCAATTGGATTTATTGGCATCGTTACTCCTCATTTCGCAAGAGCTCTTGTTGGGGTAGATCACAGATGGAGAGTACCCTATAGCGGATTGTTAGGTGCAATACTATTAATCTTGGCTGATATAGCAGCAAGATATGTCATTATGCCACAAGAAGTACCAGTAGGGGTTATGACAGCATTTATCGGGGCCCCATTCTTTATTTATATTGCACGTAAGAGAGGGCTTAGCAAATGAAGAAGTATATTCCGTTTCGTATTGGAAAAGGCGAGCTCTCGTTTTTAATGTATAAACGAGCTTGTCTCGTCTTATTGAGTTTACTAGTTGTTTTAATAGGATTATTTTTTGCGAGTGCAGGTATGGGGGATATGAAAATTGCTCCTTATGACGTATGGCAAGCGATTACCGGAAATGGTGATGCGATGTCAAATATGGTTGTAAATAAATTTCGTATGCCGCGTATTTTAATTGCTATCCTCGTAGGAATTGCGCTTGCGGTAGCGGGCTGTATTTTACAAGGGCTCGTTCGAAACCCACTTGCTTCTCCTGATATCATCGGAATTACGGGCGGGGCAAGTGTTGCAGTTGTACTCTTTTTAGCTATATTTAGTGATAAAAACAATGCGTTAACAGTAAGCATTCATTATATGCCGCTAGCAGCTTTTGCTGGGGCAACAATTGTAGCGTTTTTTGTATATTTATTTGCCTGGAAAAATGATGGATTATCACCGATTAGTCTTGTTTTAATTGGTGTTGGATTTTGGGCATTAACGAAAGCAGCAACAACTTTATTTATGTTGTTAGCACCAATTTATCAAGCAAGTCAAGCGAATGTATGGATCACAGGTACTGTTTATGGCTCTTCGTGGCAAAATGTTATGGTACTTGCGCCGTGGGTTCTCATTTTAACGACAATATCATTTATCGCTGCGAGACATTTAAATGCACAAGAGCTAGGGGATGATATAGCAGTGGGACTTGGTGTTCCTTTAACGAAGTCGCGTGTATTTATGTTGTTACTTAGTACAGCTTTAATTGGCGGGGCAGTTGCCTTTGCAGGAGGAATTGGATTTGTTGGTTTAATGGCACCTCATATTTCGCGAAGATTAGTTGGCTCTTTCTACGGTGCATTGCTCCCAGTTGCGGCGATTATCGGTGCAATTCTAGTACTCGCTGCAGATTTAATTGGGCGTACAGTTTTCACACCACTTGAAATTCCAGCAGGGGTATTTACATCAGCAATTGGTGCACCTTATTTTATTTATTTACTTTATAAAAGTCGGAATTCATAAAGGGAGATGAATATGCAAAAAGCATTGGAGACGAAACGCTTGACGCTGTCGTATGGTGAAACGATTATTATTGATGAGCTGAATTTAGAAATTCCAAAAGGGGAAATTACAATCTTCATCGGTTCTAACGGTTGTGGGAAATCAACTTTATTACGTTCACTAGCTAGATTATTAAAGCCAACAACCGGTGACATTTTGTTAGATAATCAAGCAATTCAAAGTATGCAAACGAAGCAAATCGCTCGTCAAATGGCGATTTTACCGCAAGGGCCACAAGCACCGGAAGGACTTACGGTATTACAACTTGTAAAGCAAGGACGTTATCCATATCAAACATGGCTGAAGCAATGGTCCGAAAAAGATGAGGAAATGGTACAAAAAGCGCTTGCTGCAACGGGTATGACAGAATTTGCTGAGCGTGATGTTCATGCCCTTTCAGGTGGACAACGTCAACGTGCTTGGATTGCAATGACCCTTGCACAAGATACAGATATTATTTTGCTTGATGAGCCGACTACATATTTAGATATGACGCACCAAATTGAAGTGTTAGATTTATTATTCGAATTAAATGAAACAGAGAAAAGAACGATTGTTATGGTATTGCACGATTTAAATTTGGCATGTCGTTATGCAGACAACATTGTCGCTATTCAAGATAAACAAATATATGCGCAAGGTAAACCAGAAGAAGTTATTGACCAGAAGTTAGTTCGGGATGTATTCCGTATGGAGTGTCAAATAAGCGCTGATCCGTTATTTGGGACACCGCTCTGTATCCCGCATGGAAGAGGAAGACGTGTATTTAAAGAGGCTGTTCAGGCGATGAGATAACGAAAAAAGACGATGAGGATTCATCGTCTTTTTTATTTTCGGCAAGAAAATAATAGAAAAAGGGGAATACGTAAACGTCGTTCATATTCTCCTTCATCTTGAAAACAGTTTCGATTTGGTGTAGCTTCTTTTAAGCTTGTAATCGTAAATCCGGCTTGTTGTAATAATGTAAAATATTCTTCCGTAGTCCGGTGATATTTAATAACTTCTTGATCAATCCATGGCTCAACTCGTTTTCCTGTTTCGAAATAATCATCGACGAGCCAACTAGTTCTTTTACCACTCGTTTGCAAGCTTTCAAATGAAGAGGTAACAACGGGATGTTGAACGCTAAAGGTGAAGGTTCCGTTTGTTTTTAAAGTTTGAAACACATTTTGAAAAATGATATCAAGGTGTTCAATATAATGTAAGGCGAGTCTAGATGTTACTAAATCAAAAGTAGAAGGAGGGTATGTGTAGTCTTTGAGGTTTAAAAAATGAACGGTGCCATTTTTATTTTCTAGTTGTTTTTTAGCTTTTTCATACATAAGCTCGGAGCCTTCAATACCAGTGTAAGAGTGGCATCCATGTTCTAATAATTCTTCGCCGAATTTAGCATCACCACAACCTAAATCGAGGATTTGTTTTCCAGTTACATTGCCAATGAGCTGAAAGAATGCTGGTTTTTCAAGGGATTCGTTTGGACTATTTTCTCGATATCTTCGCTGCATATATTGCTCTAAAAACGATTCGTTATTATATACATCAGATTCAGTAAACGCCATTTTAAAAGCCTCCTAAATATTTTTTTAATTCTATCAAATATGAAAAGTAAATGATAGATTTCTTGTAATGAATCATTTATAATCTAGAATTGTAAGCGGTTTCTTTAAACTATTTTTCTATAATAAATTCTGAAAACGTGTTAAGCTAGTAGAGGGATTATTAGAACTATTAAGATAATAATCCGCTTACATGAACGATGGGAGGCTTCACGATGTCTAGTAAAACACTTGCAAATTTTTTAGAAGAAAATTTAGAGGATTTAAAATCAAAGGGGCTTTATAACGTAATTGATCCGCTTGAAAGTCCAAATGGGCCGATTATTACAATTAGCGGAAAAGAATATATTAACTTATCTTCAAACAACTACCTTGGATTAGCGACTGATAATCGCTTACAAGAAGCAGCAATTGGTGCAATTCATAAGTACGGCGTTGGAGCAGGAGCTGTTCGTACAATTAACGGTACTTTAGATTTGCATATTAAATTAGAAGAAACAATTGCAAAGTTTAAACATACAGAAGCAGCAATTGCTTATCAATCAGGATTTAACTGTAATATGGCAGCGATTTCAGCTGTTATGGATAAAAATGATGCGATTCTTTCAGATGAATTAAACCATGCATCTATTATTGATGGTAGTCGTCTATCAAGAGCGAAAATCATCGTTTATAAGCATTCTGATATGGAAGATTTACGCAAAAAAGCAATCGAGGCAAAAGAATCAGGTCTTTATAATAAATTAATGGTTATTACAGACGGTGTTTTCTCAATGGATGGAGATATTGCAAAATTACCAGAGATTGTTGAAATTGCAGAAGAGCTGGATTTAATGACATATGTAGATGATGCACACGGTTCAGGTGTACTTGGCAAAGGTGCAGGTACTGTAAAACATTTCGGCCTTTCTGATAAAGTTGATTTCCAAATTGGTACATTATCAAAAGCAATTGGGGTAATTGGTGGATATGTAGCTGGGAAACAAAACTTAATCGATTGGTTAAAAGTGCGTTCACGTCCATTCTTATTCTCAACAGCTTTAACACCAGCTGATGCAGCTGCTTGTATGAGATCAATTGAAATTCTAATGGAAAGCACAGAGTTACACGATCGTTTATGGGAAAATGGTCGCTATTTAAAACAAGGGTTAAAAGAACTTGGCTTTAACATTGGAGAAAGTGAGACACCAATTACGCCTTGTATTATTGGTGATGAAGTATTAACACAAGAATTTAGTAAACGTCTAAATGAAGAAGGCGTATACGCAAAATCTATCGTATTCCCAACCGTAGCAAAAGGAATGGGACGCGTTCGTAATATGCCTACAGCAGCTCATACGAAAGAAATGCTAGATGAAGCAATTCGTAAGTATGAAAAAGTAGGGAAAGAAATGGGTATCATTTAAGTAACGACATCTTTTGAATAGCTTGCAAATGGGGAGTGGGAAAAATGAAAAAAATTCTAGTAACCGGTTCTTTAGGGCAAATTGGTTCTGAACTAGTAATGAAACTTCGTGATGTATACGGCGCATCAAATGTTATTGCAACAGATATTCGTGAAACAGACAGTGAAGTAGTAACGTCTGGTCCATTTGAAACGTTAGATGTAACGGATGGACAAAAATTACATGATATTGCAAAGCGTAATGAAGTAGATACAATTATTCATTTAGCGGCTTTACTTTCAGCAACTGCAGAAAAAAATCCGTTATTTGCTTGGAATTTAAATATGGGCGGACTTGTAAATGCATTAGAAGCAGCACGTGAATTAAACTGTAAGTTTTTCACGCCAAGTTCTATCGGTGCATTTGGTCCATCAACGCCAAAAGATAATACACCACAAGATACAATTCAGCGTCCTACTACGATGTATGGGGTAAACAAAGTAGCAGGAGAATTACTATGTGATTATTATCATCAAAAGTTTGGCGTTGATACGCGCGGTGTACGTTTCCCAGGCTTAATTTCTTACGTAGCTCCTCCAGGAGGCGGAACAACTGACTATGCAGTTGAAATTTATTATGAGGCGATTAAAAAAGGTACATACACCTCATACATTGCAGAAGGAACATACATGGACATGATGTATATGCCAGATGCTTTACAAGCAATCATCTCATTAATGGAAGCTGATCCAAATAAACTAGTTCATAGAAATGCGTTTAACATTACAGCAATGAGCTTTGAACCAGAGCAAATTGCAGCATCAATCCGTAAACACATTCCGAACTTTACAATGGATTACGCAGTAGATCCAGCTCGTCAAACAATCGCTGATAGCTGGCCGAACTCTATTGATGCAACAGCAGCAATGAAAGAGTGGGGCTTTAAAGCAGAATATGATTTAGACAAAATGACAACTGATATGCTGGCTAAGTTAAAAAAAAAGCTCGCATCTGAGTTAGTAATGAATTAATAAGAAGAGCCGATTCTTAGGAATTGGCTCTTAATTATTTTAGGAAGGGAGAAAAGCAACATGCAAAGAGTTGATGTTGTATATGCATTAATACACGATAGCGAAAAAGATAAAATATTAATGGTACATAATATAGAACAAAACGTTTGGTCATTGCCAGGCGGGGCTGTTGAAAAAGGTGAAATATTAGAGGAAGCACTAGTAAGAGAAGTGAAAGAAGAGACAGGTTTAACTGCTGCGGCAGGTGGACTTGTTGCGATCAATGAAAAATTCTTTGAAGAACTAGGGAATCATGCGTTATTTTTTACATTCCGAGCAAATGTTGTAACAGGTGAACTTGGTGCAGAAGATGAAGAAGAAATTTCCGCAATCGAGTGGGTAGATAGAAAAATTGCGAATGAGCGATTCCCATACTACGATGGAGGGTTCGAATTATTATTAGAAGTTTCCATTCCATACAAGTTTCAACCAGAAACAAAGTAAGTTAACGAAGAAAAACAGGAGCCTCGGGGCTCCTGTTTTTCTATTCAATCGTCTTCAGTAATAGTTTCTTCAACAATGGTTTAATCTTCAGGCGTAAATCTTCAGCATGATTTGCAACTAAGAAGTGATGGTTATAAATGTTTTTCATTAGTTGATAAGTCGCTTCTTTCGCTTCGCCTTCTTCGATAAAGATTCCGATTACTTCCATACCACTTTTACGAGCAAGTTTGACTGCTTCGTGCGTATCTAAAATTCCGTCTTGTTGATAGTCTAGTGCAGAAGGTTCACCGTCTGTAAAGACAAGTAAGAATTTATGTTTTTCTGGTCTTTTCGCAAGCTTTTCGGAAACGATACGAATAATATACCCGTCGCGGTTATCTTCTTCTTCGCGAAGTTGCATAATTTCTGGACCGACGTTTTGTAACGTTGAGTTTTTATACGTAACAACTTCATGGATAACGTTCGGTTTATCTTCAGGTTTAGCACTAGAAGCATCTTCCCAAAATCCACTAATAGCGTGCGGAATTTTTAAAGATTTTAAAGCTTCATGGAATAGGACCACACTCTTCTTCGTTTCTTCCATTTTGTTATACATAGAACCAGAGCAATCCACTAATAGTTGGAATGCAACGTCGAGCTCTTGTGATTCTTGTCCTTTTTTATAAAACATACGCGGCTGCTTTTCAGTATAAATACGAAGGAATTTCTTACGAAGCCTTCCGTAATATTTATCACTGTTTGCATTCGTTTTGTTTTCAATTGTTTTTTCGATAATTTTCTTTAATTCTTTTACATCTTTATTAACGACTGATTTGATAGCTTGGTAATCTTTTTTCTCATCAGGATTCGATTTGCGAGCTTCTTTAAATGTATGAGAAGCTCCCACATTATACTTGCCGTATGCACCGTCGTTTTGGCTAGAAGCATGAGACGCTCTTGCTTCCTCTGTATCAGCACCATCAAAGTTAGATTGTGTACTTTTTTGGGAAGTACCTTGTACAGAACCAAGTGCTTGGTCACCATCTTCTGATTCACGAGCAGTATCACCCATCATATTTGTTTTTGTTCCGCTTTCTAAATCAAAGCGTAAAAAGTTCTCGTTTTCATTGTTTTTATTTTCACGGTGCCATGTCGAGAAGCTTTCATCCATTTTGTTTTTGTTATCATCGTCATCTAGGAGCTGCGTATCATCATTTGCTAATTTTTCAGCGCGACTGTCTTTCTCATCTGCAATCACAGATAAATAAAGCGGTGCATGTCCGAAATAATTATTAAGCATATCACTTTCAAGAAGTCCTTCTAAACGATAGCGAATTTTCTCAACAATATACATAATATCGTCCGTATTACGAGCTTGGAATGTTTCATGCAAAATTGATTCAATTTGCTCGAAATATTCATTATTAAACATTTCATATTTATCACTCGTTAATGAAAGATAGCATAGACAAAATAGACGATCACCGTGATAGTTACGAACACGATTGATTTCATTTTGTGAGCCAAAGTAATTGCGATACATTTCTTTTCGGCGTTTAAAAATATGTTTTGTGCCAGGACGTAAATTTTTGACGATTTCCTCAACACGTAAATCTTCTAATAGAACAAATAATTGTGTTAAAAACTTTTTTAGAGGCGATTCTTGTAACTCAATCGCATAAGAACGAATTAAAGTCATGTCCGAGTAATGTTTATTACCAAGTGCCTTTAAGAACACTTCGCTTTTTAATCCGATTACTGTATCCTCTTCTTTTCGATCATCCCAAAAGTGACTAATGACAACCTTTTTTTCAATTTCGTCGTAGTATGCTTTATAGCCATACTCAAGATAGGCATCGTCTTCTTTTAGAAGAGCATACATTAAGTTTTCCATTTGTAGAAACAGCGACGCATCAATTTTTTTGTCACTAAAAATTTGTCTCATGAATTATCCCTCAAAGAAATAACTTTCTGCTAATTCACGGACAGTCATTTGTTCTGTTTCATCGTTTAATTTTGCGATAATACTACGTTCAATTGCACGCATAACAGGAATATATACACCTAAATCACATGCATCGATAATGCCACGAATACTAGCTGCTTCTTCACTTACGCGCCCATCACGAGCTAAAGGCATAAGATCGCTTGCGAATGCAACGAACTTTTCAATTGTTGCAACATCATTTAATTTTGATTCAGATAGTAATAGTTCTTTTAATGTATCACCTTGAATGTAAGGAACTTCAATAATAACGAAACGGTTTTTTAACGCTTCGTTTAGTTCACTTGTACCAACATAACCTTCGTTAATCGCAGCAATTACGCGATATTCGTCATCACCGTATACAACTTCTTGTGTAAATGGGTTTGTAATCATTTTACGGTAATCTAACGCACCATGAAGAAGTGGTAACGTTTCAGGTTTTGCCATATTGATTTCATCGATATAAAGGAAATGACCGTTTTTCATTGCCTTCATAAGAGGACCGTTAACGAACGTAACTTCAGATGCGCCGTCTTTCGTTTGTAATGTGTTGTATCCTAAAATACCTTCTACATCTAAGTCGACAGAACAGTTAATGCTATGCATTGGTTTTTGGAATAAAGAAGAAAGAGTTTCCGCTAGTACTGTTTTACCACTACCAGTTGGTCCTTTTAATAGAATGTTTTTACCAAGTAAAAGTGCTGTAATGGCATCTTCAATAATGCTGTTATCAGATGCTTTATATATTTTCTTGCCAATTAAATGTGCATTTTCACCAGCTTCTTGTTTATTCTTTTCATGAATTGTAGAAAGCTGCTGTTTTAAATCAGAATGTATATGAAATTGTTCTAACATGTATTTCCCACCTAACATTATTTTCATAAAGTAATACATCTTATGATAACTTGTTTTAATATGGTATGCAAAGAAAAGGAGAAGGGGGAAATATAAAAGAAAAAGCAATCAATATCACATTGATTGCTTATAGTAAAGGAGAAATGAGTCGCATAAAGGACTCTAATATTCGTTTTTTGATACTTCTTTTTTGGAACGAGTTCCATTTAATTTCAGTGGAGTGTTTAAAGTCTTCTTCAAAATCGCGTTTAATATCATGAACGGTTTCTGATTCATATAGTACGCTAATAATTTCATAATTCAATTCAAAGCTACGTACATCCATATTTGCTGTTCCGATTGTTGCAATTTTATCGTCAACGAGTACAATCTTTGCGTGCATAAATCCATCTTTATAACTGTAAATAGAAGCACCAGCTTTTAAAAGTGGAGTGAAATAGGATTGAGATGCTTGATCGCTAATAATACTATCACTCTTACCAGGATATAAAATGCGTACATCTATGCCAGATATTGCACTTAAGCGTAATAATGTTAAAGTTTCTTGATCCGGAATAAAGTATGGTGTAGCGATCCAAATAGATTTTTTGGCTGAGCCCATAACAGCTAGTAATGTATTACGAATACTTTTATCATCTGAGCTTGGTCCACTTGCTACAATTTGCACCGCACCTTCTGCATCCGGAATTTCTTTTCCTGGGAAGTAGTGTCTATTCATAAATTGATCCCAAGAATAAGTATTCAATCCACTAGACGCATAAAGCCAATCTTCTAGAAAGATGGCTTGTAATTTATACAATGCTTTTCCTTCTATTTTTAAATGACTATCACGCCAAACAGGGAATTTTTTTGAGCGACCAAGATATTCATCACCGACGTTGAGCCCTCCGGTAAAACCAATTTCTCCATCTACAATGACGATTTTACGGTGATTACGATAATTAACGGTCTCGAGTAACCAAGCTGAAAAAATAGGGTCAAATTCGACAATTTCAATTCCAGCTTTTTTCATAGGTTGTAAAAATCGTCGTCTTAACGTATTACTTCCGAGTCCATCATAAAGGAAGCGTACAATAACACCATCTTTTGCTTTTTGTATTAAAGCATCTCGTACTTTTGTACCAATCTCATCAGATTTATAAATATAGTATTGAATATGTATGTGATGTTTTGCATTCTCGATTGCGTTCAAAATTTCTGAAAAGGTTTGATCACCGTTTGTTAAAAGTTTTGTTGTCGTTCTATCTGCGGCAGGCCCGCCTCCGAATTTTTGTACGACTTCTGTTAAATGTATAGAACGTTCATGTAATGGGACTGTGAGTGATAATTCTAGTCGTCTTCCTTCTAATATTTCGCGGAATAACTTTCTTTGTTCTTCTGAACGATGAAGATGTTTTTTTCTTCTCCAACGGCTACGCCCGAAAATAGAGTATAAAAGTACACCTACAACAGGAAGAAGTGCTAATACTAAAAACCACGCTAAGGTACTTTGGGGTGATCTATTTTCGATAAAAATAACGAATGAAATTCCTACGATTGTGATGGACCATAGAGCACCAACAAACGTATATAACGAAATAACCGATGTATTTAATAGAAAAAGAACGATAGATACGATTGTAAATATTAATAATAATTGAACGATAGGTTTCTTCATTTCTATAAAATTCCTCAAATCTTTCTTAAATATAGACTTCTTATATAAAAGGTGTAATCTGACATTCTTATTATAAAGTGTTTTGTTTTTTTTACAAAATATAGACATTTTCCCCATGCTTTCCGCATTTGTCCTACATACAGTATATTATTACATTTTTATATAGAAAAGGGGATGAATAAAATGTACGATCTTCCATTTGGTGGATTTGTACATTCTCCATTTTTAGGAGGAGGATTCTTTCCTAGAAGGGGCTTTACTTAGTCCTGCGTTTGGTTATGGCGGATATTGCTATCCATACTATACGGATTATTAACAGTATCCTTACTATTCATACAACACATATTAAAGTAGGGAAATTGAAAAGGAGAGGAAGAAAAATGAACTATATGCTAAATCACGGAGGATATTATCGTAATCATCATGGTGGGGGAGGGCATAATCACCATGGAGGACACAATCATTATGATCATCATCATCATCACGGTGGTGGATGGGGCTGGGGTGGCGGCTCGTGGGGCGGAGGATTTTTCCCAGGAAGTTTTGCTGGAGGCATGTTAGGTGGGCTTACAGCTGGCGCATTAACGGGTGCGGCAGGTGGAGGCTACTATCCAGCACCGTACCCAGTAACATACCCAGCACCATATCCAATGCCATACCCGGGTTATCAGCAAATACCATATCAGTATTAAACTAAAAAAGAGGATATCCTCTTTTTTAGTTTAATAATTTATTTATAAAATATTTCCAAAAACAAGGTGAAAATATGTTAATATTTTGTTATTATAATTCAATATGTTAAATGCAAATTTTGGCTTTATCCCGCTATTTGTGGGCAGTAAAACCCCCACCTCAAAATTCAGCTGGAACAAAGAAGTTAGGTGGAAGCCCTGCTACCCGTAAAAGCCCGATTGGTGATCAGTTGGGATGAACAAACCCCCCACTGATTAAAGTTTCACTTTATATTATTATTCGTGAATCGTTGCATTTTGTATATTAATCTCTATTTCATTATGTATCGGCAGTTAGATTTACATCTTAACATTTAATGAAATAAAAGAGGTTAGGTGTGAGGTCGTATTAGTAGGGAGCAGAGGCTAATAGTGATGAAATTGTCACTTTACAAATTCAAAGAATGTAAGAGAATACTGTATAATAAGCTTAGATAAGTAGAGAGATGAGAAGCTTCTACTATAATTAAAACAGCACCATATTGCTTTTTTTTATAAATAATATTATGTTATTTTAATCGGCCTATTTAGAAAAAAATTGTGATTTATCCCGCATTAACGGGCAGTAAGACTCCCACCTCAAAATTCGGTGAATGTGAGGAAGTTAGGTGGGAGATAAAAGCCCGATTGGTGAAGGCTAATAATCAGTGGGGGATGGACAATCCCCCCCCACTGATTAAAGTTTCATTTTATGTAAAAGCGTATTGTTAGAAAATGAAATATCTCTATTTCTATGAAGAGAAACGAGTTGTGTTTTAGTCAGATAGGAAGCAAGGAGAGGTGCGCATGCTAGAACAAAGAGGTCATGCATTATATGACTCTTCATTGCAAGATTTAAAATTAGCATTAGATGAGTCTTCAATTGTTGCTATTACAGACCGAAATGGTCTTATTACATATGTGAATGATAAATTTTGTAAAATCTCAAAATATAAAAGAGAAGAGTTAATAGGAAAAGATCACCGTATTTTAAATTCCGGATATCATCCGAAAGCATTTTTTCAAATCCTATGGAAGCGTATTTTGAGTGGAAAAGTCTGGACAGGGGAAATTCGAAATCAAGCAAAAGATGGTACGTATTATTGGGTTAAAACAACAATTGTTCCATTTTTAAATGAAAAGGGAGAACCTTATCAATTTATTGCAATTCGAAATGATATAAGTAGTAGGAAAGAAGCAGAACAAAGATTACGATTAAGCGAAAGTCGTTATAGGGAACTTGCTTATCATGATGCGTTAACAAGTTTACCGAACCGTTTACAGTTAATTACGACTGTAAATAAGATGATTGCAGAGAAAATAGAGTTTGGCATGATTTACTTTGATTTAGATCGTTTTAAATTAGTGAATGATACGTTAGGTCATATGATAGGAGATTTACTTTTAAGCGAAGTTGCTTCACGGTTGCATTATGTGCTAGGAGAGAAAGATGTTCTGGCTAGGCTTGGTGGCGACGAATTTGTGCTGTTAACAAAAACTCATACACATGATGAGATGAGGCAGTTAGCGACATCCGTGTTATCATGCTTTCAAGCGCCATTTATGCTTGAAGGTCATGAAGTATATATTTCAGCTAGTCTAGGACTTTGTTCCTATCCGCAAGATGGAAAAGACGTTGAAACGTTATTAAAAAATTCGGATTTAGCCATGTATAGTGCGAAAGAGCAAGGAAGAAATGCGGCGTGCTTCTTTACAGATGAATTACGTGCGAAAATAAACCGTAGAATGAAAATAGAATTTGCTTTGCAAAAAGCGATTCGTGACGAAGAATTAAAAGTGGCATTACAACCCATTATTGATTTGAAAACAAAGAAATGTACTGGTATTGAGGCTTTAGTACGATGTAAGACAGAAGAAGGTCCTATTTCACCAAGTGAATTTATCCCTGTAGCTGAAGAGTGTGGACTTATTATAAAACTAGGAGACTGGGTACTAGAAAAGTCATGTCGACTGTTTAAAACTTTACCAGATTATCAAGAGGGACTGAAGTTATCTGTTAATTTATCAATACAACAATTGATGCAAAAGCGATTTATTTTATCTGTTCGTAGTATATTGAAGCGAACAGGGTTTCCGCCAAATCGTTTAATATTAGAAATAACAGAAAGTATAGCTGTACGTCATTTTGATTATATTATTGCTACATTACAAGAATTAAGAAGTATGGGAATTTTAATCGCTTTAGACGATTTCGGAACAGGGTATTCCTCATTATATTATTTAAAACAACTACCACTTGATATTGTGAAAATTGATCGTAATTTTATTCGTGAGTTTCATTATGATCATGCACAACCAGAGCGAACGATTGTAAAATCGGTTATTGAAATCGCCCATAGTTTAAATTTATTAGTGGTTGCTGAAGGGGTAGAAACGGTAGAACAAGAAAGTTTATTAAAATCAATGAGTTGCGACTTTGTACAAGGTTTTTATTATGCGAAACCGTTAGATATAGGGGAACTAAAAGAAAAGTTATTAACTGATTTTTAATAAAAAAAGAGAAGCGAAAAGCTTCTCTTTTTTATTGTTTTTTTTGTGAATCTTTCATTAAAACTGGATAAAGAATAAGACCTAATACAAACAAACCAATGCCTAAGAAGAATGTTTTTAAATCAGCAGTTCCCGTTTTAATAACCCATATAGAATATAAAAATGCTAATGCAGTAATGATTCCGTCTTTTATTCGAGATCCCGGCATTATATCATACGTTTCCCCCGTAATAACTAATTTTAACTGATACAAGGTAGAAACAAGGTACGGGATTAAATATGCTAATGTCGCTACAACAATAGCGAAATTATATGCTTCTGAAACAGTACCAGAAATCGTTGAGAATAAGAAAATTTGCGTCATCACATTTGTAATAAATAATGATTTTGAAGGACTACCTTTTTTATTTGTTTTACTGAAAAACTTAGGGAAAAGGCCATTTTTAGCAGCCTGGTAAGGTACTTCTGAGCTAACAACGATCCATCCTACAGTAGAGCCGAATAAAGATACGAGTGCAAGTAAGGCCATTATATAAGCACCTTTAGTACCAATTGCTAAATTTAATGCATCTACTAATGGTTTTTGAGACTCTTTTAAAGCGTCTTGTGGAAGAGCGCCCATTGTTAGTAGAGTAATTGCCATGTAAATAAGAAGAGCGATGATTAATCCGAAAATCGTAGCTTTCTTAACATCGTGCTGAGATTTTGCACGGTTAGAGAGCATAACTGCTGACTCAATACCGATAAACGCCCAAAGTGTTGCAATAGCAGCGGAATTTATTTGTCCACCCAACGAAATAGGTTGTCCAGCTTCATTCATAAATGTTTGACCGTCCCCGAAATTAGAGGCATTGAAAATGAATAATGTGATTACAATAAACATTGTAAATCCAATGATTTTAGCGATTGTTGCCAGAAGGTTCATATTTCCGGCTCTATCAATATTTTGAGAAAGAATATATTGAATTCCCCATAGCATCATACTACATACTATGAAGGTTAAAGCTTTTCCAAGTTCTAATGAAAATCCGTTTGTTGAAAAGAGAATTTGCTTACTTTGTAAAACTGGGAAGAATGTTGATAAATATCCTGCAAAGGAAATAATTACAGATGCTGTAGCAGCCCAGTTAGCAGCCCAGTATCCCCAAGCCATACTATATCCTGCAACTTTACCTGTCTTTTGAGAAGTAAACATTGCTTGGGCGTAACTTTGTGGTCCTGCTTTTAATTCTGGTTTACGAATTGCTAAATTTCCAAATACGAGTGCAATCATAAATACACCAAGTCCTGTAATACTCCATGCCAGTGTAGATCCCATTGGACCTGATACGTGTGCTAAATTTGCTGGGAGCATAAATACGCCACCGCCAACCATATTCCCGATAACAAAAGCTGTTAAAATCCATAATCCCCATTTTTTCGTTTCCATTTTTGTTAACTCCTTTGTAGTAAGTTTTGCTTAAACATCATTTTTTACTAGCATTTTTGGCAATAAAAAAAGAGCCATGTAGATAAAAAATACCTACATGGCTCTTTGCCAAAGCGTAGGTACAACGGGAATAACCCTTGTACCTACGCGTAATTTTTCCGCTAGGTTTCAAGGGTTAAGTATGATGATGATGTTTTTGTGCAAATGTAACTACAGTTGTATAAGTAAGCATAGTTCCTTGCTCCCTTTCTCCTCTGATTTTGAAGTTAGTATACTACATGTTTTTTTGAATGAAAAGAAAAATTTATAAAAATACGTTTTAGAGACTAAATATTTACCTATAGTTTTCTTGTACTGGAAAATAAGTGAGAGATTGGCAGAAGAGTATAGCGTGGTATAATATATATAGAACTAGAAGGTGACAAGGGGCTATTGTAGATGATGAGTAAGTATGAACAAATTTATACAGAAATCAGCAAGTCTATTGATAATAAACAATTAAAAGAAGGATGTAAAATCCCATCAGAAACGGAATTAATGAAGCAGTATGAGGCAAGTAGGGGTACTGTAAGAAAAGCTGTAGATTTATTGCAAGAGCGTGGATATGTTCAAAAAATACACGGAAAAGGTGTTTTTGTATTAAAGCGCAAAAACATTGAATTTAACTTTGGTGGTATTGTAAGTTTTCAAGAAGAAAATGAACGTTTAGGACGTCATTGTATTACAGAAGTCGTGGAAATAGAGAAAATGAAAGCGACACAAGATATAGCAAAGCTATTAAACGTGAAAGAAAAAACGGAAATAAATCATATTAAACGTGTACGAAATATTGATGGAGAAAAAGTAATTTTAGATATAAACCATTTTGTATCGGAATATATTCCAGGATTAACGAGAGAAATTGCAACTGCATCGATTTATAAATACATTGAGAAAGAATTAGGGCTACATATTAGCTATTCACAGCGGGTAATTGAAGTGCAACCATGTACAGAGGATGACCGAAAGTATTTGGATTTAAATGGAACAGACTATGTTGTCGTTGTAAAAAACTTTACTCATTTATACGATGGGAGTCAGTTCGAATATACGGAATCACGTCACCGTTTAGATATTTTTCACTTTTCGGATGTGGCGCGAAGAAAATAAAGAGATGGAGCGAAATAATCGTTCCATCTCTTTATTTATCCCGCTATTTGTGGGCAGTAAAACTCCCACCTCAAAATTCAGCTGGAGCAAAGAAGTTAGGTGGGAGATCAACTGCCTGTAAATGCCCGATTGGTGAAGGCTAATAATCAGTGGGGGATGAACAAAACCCCCACTGATTAAAGTTTCACTTTATAAAAAAATCACCAACTTATATATACGAGTGTTGACTAACTTATATATACGAGTTAATATGTAAGTGTAAACGGTATCAAAAAAAGAAAAGAGGGACGGGAATATGGGGAAAGACTATCGTAAAACAGCAAAAGAAGTGTTGCAGTATATTGGTGGGAAAGACAATATTGAACAAGCTGCGCACTGTGTAACGAGGCTACGTATCGCTTTAAAAGATGAAAATAAAATAGATAATGATAAATTACAGTCTGTTTCATTAGTAAAGGGAGCGTTTCATAACGCTGGGGTATTTCAAATTGTAATTGGTCCAGGTGATGTCGATCGAGTATACGCTGAATTGATAACGCTTGCAGGTATGGAAGAATCGACAGTAGCTGACGTAAAAGGTTCAGGGGATAAAAAATTAAATCCAGTTCAAAAGTTTGTAAAAGTATTTTCAGATGTATTTATGCCGATTTTGCCAGCAATTATTACGGCAGGTTTACTAATGGGGATTAATAACCTGTTAGGGGCAAAGGACTTATTTTTTGATGGGAAAAATTTATTAGAAGTATACCCGAACTTAGGTGGGCTTTGGGATTTAATTAATATGATGGCCAATACAGCATTCGTATTCTTACCGGCACTTGTTGGTTGGTCAGCAACGAAGCGCTTTGGTGGTAGTCCAATACTAGGGATTGTTATGGGATTAATGCTTGTGCATCCGGCCTTATTAAACGCGTGGGATTATGGAAAAGCAGCGACTGGTTTAGAGGGACAAAAGATTGAGTACTTCGATATTTTAGGGCTATTCCAAATTGAAAAGGTAGGATATCAAGGCCAAATTTTACCCATTTTAGTAGCAGCATTCGTATTAAGTAAAGTTGAAATCTTCTTAAAGAAACATGTGCCAAACGCAATTCAATTATTAGTTGTACCAATTACAACAATCGTTGTAACGGGTGTGTTAGCGTTAGGAATTATCGGTCCAGTTACACGTCATATTGGCGATTTATTAACGGCTGGATTAGTTGGCGTATATGAAACGGTACCAGTACTTGGAGCAGTATTATTTGGAGCATTATATGCACCGCTCGTAATTACAGGAATGCATCATATGTTTATTGCAATTGATTTACAGCTAATTGCACAGCACGGCGGTACATTTATTTGGCCGATGATTGCTCTTTCTAACATTGCACAAGGTAGTGCGGCACTAGCGATGTTCTGGATTTCTAAAAATCAAAATGATAAAAGTATGGCATCAACATCAGCAATCTCAGCGTACTTCGGTATTACAGAGCCAGCGATGTTCGGTGTGAATTTAAGAAATAAATTCCCGTTCTATGCAGCGATTATTGGGTCTGCTATAGCAGCGATATTTATTACATTAAATGGTGTATTAGCACCAGCAATCGGAATTGGCGGATTGCCAGCATTTATTTCTATCATTCCGAAATCGATTCCGATGTTTATTGTAGGGATGATAATCGCAGTAGTAATTCCATTTACATTAACATGGTTATTTGCGAAACGAGTAAAACAGAAGTAGGAGGAAATTAAGCATGAAAGATTGGCATAAAAGTGTAGTCTATCAAATTTATCCGAAGAGCTTTAATAGTTACTATAATAAAGAAACCGGTGATATAAAGGGAGTTACAGAGAAATTAGATTATTTAAAGGAACTTGGAGTGGATTATATTTGGTTAACACCGATATACCGATCACCACAAAATGACAATGGATACGATGTAAGTGATTATTACAGCATTGATCCATCTTACGGGACGATGGAAGAGTTTGAAGAGCTTTTAAAAGAAGCGAAAGTACGTGACATTGAAATCATGCTTGATATCGTTGTAAATCATAGTTCAACGGAGCATAAGTGGTTTAAAGAAGCAAAAGAAGATAAGAATAGTCCGTATCGAAATTATTATATTTGGCGTGATGAAAAGAATAATTGGCAGTCTAAATTTGGAGGATCTGCTTGGAAATATGATGAGAAAACAGAGCAATATTTTTTACATCTATTTGATGAGACGCAAGCTGATTTAAACTGGGAAAATGAAAAGCTTCGTGAAGAAGTGTACGATATGATGCGCTTTTGGTTGGAGAAAGGTGTAAAAGGATTCCGCCTTGATGTTATTAACTTAATTTCAAAAGATCAAAGATTTTTAAGTGATGAAGGCACCACTGCTACAAGTGATGGGCGTAAATATTACACAGATGGTCCACGCGTCCATGAATATTTACAAGAGATGAGCCAAAATGTTTTTGAAGGGAAAGATGTAATTACAGTTGGAGAAATGTCATCTACGACAATTGATAATTGTATTAAATATTCGAATCCTGAGCGCAATGAACTAAGCATGACGTTTAGTTTCCATCATTTAAAAGTAGATTATCCGAATGGTGATAAGTGGACGAAAGCTGATTTTGATTTCATTAAATTAAAAGAAATTATGTCTAATTGGCAAATTGAAATGCAAAAGGGCGGAGGATGGAATGCGTTATTTTGGTGTAATCATGACCAGCCTCGTATCGTTTCACGGTTTGGTGATGATGAGAAGTACCGAAATGAATCTGCGAAAATGTTAGCGACAGCTATGCATATGTTGCAAGGAACACCTTACATTTACCAAGGTGAAGAAATCGGTATGACGAATCCTAAATTCGAGTCCATCGAGCAATATCGTGATGTAGAATCATTAAATATATATGATATAAAGCTAGAAGAAGGATTATCAAAAAAAGAGATTATCGGGATTTTAAAACAAAAATCTCGTGACAATTCCCGTACTCCGATGCAGTGGAATGAAGAGGTGAATAGTGGTTTTACAACGAGTACACCTTGGATTTCTGTGGCTGAAAACTTTAAAGAAATAAACGTAGAGAAGGCATTAGAAGATAGAGAATCTGTATTTTATCATTATAAAAAGCTAATTGAATTTAGAAAAAAATACGATGTCCTTACAGAAGGGAAATATGCTATTTTAGATGGAAATCATCCTAGCATTTGGGCGTATACACGTACTGTAAATAATGAAGTATTACTTGTTATAAATAACTTCTACGGAGAAGAAATAACGTATTCTGTACCAGTTCATGTTCAATTGGATGGTATGAAACAAGAAGTATTATTATCAAATTACAAAGATTCAAGTAAAGATATTACCAATCTTAACTTAAGACCGTATGAGTCAATTGTATATCGTTATATGAAATAAAAGGTTGGATGCCGGCGGGCGTCCAACCTTTTTATTTTAAGACGCCACTATATAAAATCTTTACTTCTACTTCCGGTTTAAATTTTACCTTTGCATAATCTTTATTCCAATTCTTTTTCTTCCATAACTCTGGATGATAAGCGATAAGATTTCTACCTATACCGAAAGCGTCACAATTTGCTTTTTGTAGCTTTTTCGTTATTTGTTTTGCTTCTTTTGTGAGCTGCTTAGATAATTCTTTGTTTAGTTTTTTTCTTTCTCCCATTTTATAAAGATTATCTCTCGGTGCTTCAAGAGCGATTACTTGTAGCTTTAGTTTTAGATGAGCGTAAACATTTCCTTTTTTGTCAGTCGTTATATTCAAGTCTCTTTTTAGTTTCCGATTGCTCACTTCCATTGTTAAATAATCAGATGTCTTCTCTGATTCATCGCTAGTAAGTTTTTGGGTTATACGGGCACTTGTTCCCATTTTTCCGGTTAATAACACGAATAGAACAGATTGTTTCAAAGGTAAATGCCCAGTTAATTTATCGTTGTTAAATAAAGCTAACCCGTTTGTAATTACTTCTTTTCCTTTTATTTTTATAGAAGGGAGAGTAAAGTCTTTACCGGGATCTAACATTTTTGTAGCGGCTGTTTCTAAAGTTTCTTTTGGAAATACACTCATATCTTCTAAGCTTTTCACTTTTTTCTTTAGAAAATCTCCAATTAGTAAATTTCCTACTTTCTTTTTTTCGAGTATCTCGGATGTTTCACCATCTACTGCAATAAGTTTTACTAAAGCAGTTGGGTTTGTTGGATCCCGAAAGCTAACATCTAAATAGGGTAGTATACCTTTTTTTAGAATTTTGGTTCCTAGTAATTGAACACCATATTTGAAATAGCGAATATTCCCAGTCACATTTTTTTTTAGGGCATCGCTTGTATCCCTTATGTTATGCCCGGTTGATGAATGTATTTCATTCTCGAATGAAGATTGCTCTCCGCTTGAACTTTTTACGAGCTCGACTGTTTGCTGGAGTTTATTCTCTTCCGTAATATCAGATCCAATGCTATAAGCTAATCTGGCTTCTCTTAATGGTTCTTGATCCCAACAGCCAGAAAGGAATGAACTAGCACATAATATAAAAAGTAGTTTAACTCTTTTTTTGAACATACTGTTCTCCTTTCTTATTTCTTATTACTGAATAAAGTAGAAATAAAAGAGGGAGAACAACGATGAAAATATAGGTGAACTTATCAGTGAAAGTTGAAATTACTTTTAATTCTTCAGGTGTATCTATAAATAAGGCTACACTAAAAGCAATAATACCAACGATTGGAACGGCCTTTTTATGATTAGCAAGGTTGAATATATGTCCAATTCCTATTGAGGCAGCACAGTAATAACTAGCAATAGAAGCGACAACTGTTATCATCCATATTGGTATGAATAGTAAATCAGTTCGGTCTATAATCCCGATATGCAAGGAGCGTAATAAGTAAGCAACTGGCTCTGGAATAAGTTCAACTTGTTTTGGACTGAATACGATAAAGCAAATCCAAACAGTAAAAGTATAAAAAAGCGTTACAAATCCATTAGCGATAGAAATGGCCTTCAGTTTTGCCACAGAACTGCCATTTACTTTTGGAAAAGCGATAAGAATAATTTCAAAACCATACATGGCTGTAATTGTTTCCTTGGATGCTTGAATTATATTCCACCATCCGGCTTCTGTAAGTGGAAAAATATAAGAAAAATCAGCTCGTGTGAGCCCAAGTGCAATTAAAAGTGCCATTGGGATAATAAGAATAGAAGCCATGACATAAAATCGTACAATCACTTTAAATGTATTATAGGCTACGTAGCAACAAGCTATTGTAAATAGTATGAGAATTGCAGACCAAGGGGTGGCTTGTAAGACCCATACTTTAATGACATTACAAGCATTTAACATAACCGTCATACCGATAAGGGTAAAATAAAAAACATAAGCAAAACCTAGTAGTTTTCCAAACTTATTACCAAATAGCATACAAACACTTTCATACATATCAGCATCAGGAAATCGTTTTAAGAAAAGCCACATAAGTAAAATAATAAGTTGAATCGCAAGCCCAGCGATGAGAGCAGAAATCCACCCACCACCTTTCGCTATTGGGTGAAGACGGTTTGGTAGAGAAAGTATACCAACCCCGATTTGGCATTGAATAACGAAAAAGGTAAATTGAACAAGTGAAATTTTACTTTGCGTGTTTGTCACCGTTCTCATCCTCTCTCGTTACATGTTGTCGTTGCATTTTTTTCGGCTTTGGATCATGAGGTCGTTCCCAAAACGACCAAATTGGAAGTCTTACAAAAGAATCTTTCATATCTTTTATTCGCATCGGTGCAATAGGAGAAAGATATGGTGTATGAAATGAATGTAGCTGGCATAAATGAACGAAAGTTATAATTAGACCAAATGATATTCCTACGTACCCGAATATAGCAGCAAGAATCATTAATGGAAAACGAAGAATTCGAACTGCTGAACTCATATCGTTTGATGGAACGAGAAAAGATGAGATTGCAGTTAAAGCTACAACGATAATCATTGTGTAAGAAACGAGTCCGGCTTTTACAATTGCATCACCAATTACTAAACCACCTACAATACCGATTGTTTGTCCAACGCGGCTCGGCAGACGAATACCAGCTTCCCGTAATAATTCGAAAATTAACTCCATTAAGAGAGCTTCAAAAATAGGAGGAAGTGGCACTTTCTCTAATGAAGCTTTAATTGTATACACAAGTTCGAGCGGCAGCACATCAGGATGAAAAGCGACAGTTGCAATATATAAAGCTGGTAAGAGAAAGGCAATTAAAAAACTTACTAAACGAATCATTCGGACGAAAGAACCGACAATCCAGCGGTTATTATAATCATCTGGCGATTGATAGAAAGCGAATAACGTAACAGGTACGATGAGCGCTGTTGGATCTCCGTCAGATAAAATAGCAACTCGTCCCTCCATTAAATTAGCAACAGTTCTATCTGGACGCTCTGTATTTAATTGTTGTGGAAATGGTGAGAAAGACGTGTCTTCTATAAATTCTTGTATGTATCCTGGTGGCATTAGTGCATCGGTCTTAATCGTTTCTAATCTTCTTTTTACTTCTGTGACGAGATCATCATTAGCTATATTTTGCATATAAACAATTGCTACTTTCGTGTGCATCTCTTCACCAAGGATAAAATATTTAACGACTAAATTTGGACTCTTAATTAGTTTCCGTACGGAGGCTAAATTAGTAGCTAAATCTTCTACAAAACCAGAATGTGGTCCGCGTACAACACCTTCATTGTCAGGCTCTTTTATATCCCTTTTTAAAGATAAAGCTGTTTCAAAAGTACAAAAGCTTTCGACATGTTCATGGAAATACAATGATTTACCCTGTAATAAAAGTTGCACACCATAATTTAAATTTGTTTCTTTTTTCATATTCAATGTAGAAAAAGCTTTTTCTAAAGACAAATCAGATCGAGTTAATAATGGTTCAAGAGCTAATTGATGAATTAAATTTGGGTCTGCTAAAGATTCGATATATAAGATTGTTCCTTTTCCATTTTGAAAAGGAACATCTAATTTTTTTATATCATCAGAATGGCAGAGCTTATTTTCAATGTAATTAATATTTTCCGGAAGTGATGGAAACATATGCTTTTGGTTCTTGCTTTCTTGCTGTTCTTCGTGTTGTGTCATAAATTCCACCTCTTTTAGAATAAAATTCCTTCTGTTAATTTTTGTTTTTTATAAGGAATTTATGCTTGGATTATTTGAAAAAGTAGCTTGAAAGTTCTGTTACATTATCTTCTATACTTAAAGAAAATGAAAATTAGGGGAATCGAAAGAAAGCGTATAGTTAGATTGGCGATATTAATATATATCTTTTGTACTATAGGAGGGTAAGCCTAGCTGTATGCATAATTACATCATTCGATGAATAGGAAATTTAAGAAAAGCGATTTATACTACAAGTATTGTGTCTTGCCTTTTTAGGTGTAGTACACAGCCGGTGATTGGCTAGTGGAGGTTCTTCCATTTTGCCAGTGCCGGTTTTTTATTGGATAATAGAGAAAATGAAGTTTAATAAAGAAAGAAGGGGTTGTTTTGAAAGAAGTAAATTCTATCTTTATGAGAGAAAAGATTGCTAGTTTTTATCTTTATTTTATTTCTTTTCTTGGTTTGATTACTATAACTATATCTTTACTTGAAATTAAAATCCCTTCTCATCCAACAATACTAATATTGTTATTAATATTTATGGGGATTGCAGAGTATTTTCCTGTACGATTTTGGAGAGGAACTAGCTCGCTTACCTTTCCGATAATTTACGCTATGAGTTGGCAGTTTGGAATCCATATAACTATTATTGCTATTGTACTCGTAACGCTAATTATTCACCTGCATCGTCGTTCACCGATACAAAGAATGTTATTTAATAGTACTCAGCATGCGCTTAGTTTGATCTTGGCCGAATGGTTTTCAAATAAATGTATGTCTTTATTAATTAACAAGATAGATATGTCAGTTCTATATGAAAATTTAATATCTTTGTTGTTATTTTGCGTGTTTTTTGGTTTCTTCAACAACCGCTTTTACGATTTGTTAATGATAATTCTTCCGCAGCCATATTCAATCTATCAGTGGTATAAAAAAACTGTAACGGTATTTCTTTGCGAAACTTTTGGTTTCTCTTATGCGGCCCTGATGCATGTATTAATTAGTACATATAGTGTGGAAATAAACGAGATTACAGTACTGTTTTTCTTTTTTCCACTTGTAGCAATTTCAGTTATTAGTTCTTTTTCTGTACGGATAAGGATGGAGAAGGAACGATTATATGAGCTGTTTCTTATTACGACAGAAATTAGTCGTGGACTAACCGGAGGAAACTTGAAACATATTAAACAAGCACTTAAAGGCTTTTTTGGCATACAAGCATATGTAATATGGACAAAAGATGATGGGAACTGGAATCTTCTATTAAAAGATGGGAAAGTTCGTCTTGATATTTCTGATCATTCAGAAATATCAGAGGCGTTTGAGGGAATCTCTAAAAATCTTGTGTTTAATGATTGGAAAAATGGTACGGCTCCTGGAGATGAAATATTTGATAGCATCATACGCTCGCTTGTATATTTTCCTCTTATTGTAAATGATGAACTAGTCGGAATGTTTGTTGCAGGGAAAAGTAGAACTGCGGGTTTTTTTCCGGAAGATGTACAGTCGTTAGCTACGTTTTCAAACCAATTAGCTAACGTAGTTAAAACAAGGATATTGATTTCTGAACAGGAAAAAAGAATGATTTTAGAAGAAAGAAATAGAATCGCACGCGAAATTCACGATGGTATTGCACAAACATTGGCCGGGGTGATATACCAACTAGAATCCGCGCAAAAAAAATACCGTGATAAACCAATAGATATGCAGCAAATAGTAGAGAAAAGTATAAAAGATTTAAGAGGAAACCTAGGAGAAGTTCGTTATTCTATTTATGCTTTAAAACCATATCCGACACAACAATTAGGGCTTAAGCAGGCGATAGCAAGTAAAATAAAATCTTTAAAACAAGAATATGAACTAGATATTACATATCATGAAAGAGGTCATGCACGTGCGCTTAGCTTTTCAAAAGAAAGAGTTATTTTTGATACATTACAAGAGAGTTTGCAAAACATTGTAAAACATGCACAAGCAGAAAATACTGATGTTTTACTTAGCTATCAAAGTGAGCACGTGCTTTTAAGGGTTAAGGATAATGGAGTTGGCTTTTCACTATTTGAGTCTATGGTTAAAACGAAGAATGAGCCACATTATGGTATATTACATATGAATGAACAAGCTGAACAATTAGGGGCTACTTTACAGATTGATAGTTCTGTAGGGAAAGGGACAGAAATTACACTATTAATTCCAGATTCACAAACAAGGGGTGCGTAAAATGATTAAAATATTAGTAGTGGATGATCATGCTTTTTTACGAGACGCAATTCGGAACATACTAGAGGATGAATCTGATATGAAAGTGGTTGGAGAAGCTAGCTCTGGGGACGGAGTATTGGGAAAAGTAGAAGAATGCAGACCAGATTGTATTTTGATGGATATTAATCTTCCAGGGAAAAATGGGATTGAAGCCACAGAGTTAGTAAAAAAAAATTATCCAAATTGCCGAGTACTTGTGTTTACAATGTATGAGCATGATGAGTACTTAATGGATGCACTCCAAGCTGGTGCTGATGGTTATTTATTGAAGGATTCATCATCGGAGCAGGTAATAGCAGCAATTCGAATGTTATATCGAGGCGATTCAGTTATTCATCCGCGTATGACTAAAAAATTAATTACATATCATCAGCAAAAAATGAAATTAGAATCAAATGAAAATGAACTGACGGAACGTGAAAAGGAAATTCTCTTTGAATTAGTAAAAGGACTTAGTAATAAAGAAATTGCTGAAGCTCTATATATTAGTGATAAAACAGTTAAAATTCACATCAATAAAATTTTTAAAAAACTAAATGTAAAAAGTCGATCGCAAGCGGTGATTTATGCTGTTCGAAATCAATTGGTTCCGTTGGATTAAATAAGAGATGTTTAAAAGAACTATCGTGTTTCTTTATTCTATATTACAAAGAATAAAGGGCAAGGTAGTTCTTTTGTACTATTTGGGCATAGAATCATTAGAAAAAAATTACTCCTTTTGTTCAATATTCAGAAAAATCAAAATGTGAAATAATAAAAATAGAATTATTGCTTAACGCTACTAATAATTCATGTTGTAAATCATTGTAGTTGGAAACAATTTATGGGGGCTTTTATAGAAAGAAGATTAGAAGTGTGGGGATGGCGGTAGTAGTGTTGGAGATTCTCGATTATTTTAAATAGATTCAAGGTTGATAGAATTGCCAATGCTAAATAGGAGCTCAGAGGATTTATTTTAGAAAAATAAATTTAATAATAAGGAGATGCGCTATGAAGAAGGGGAAATTCGGAAAAATACTTATTGGAACGCTAACTGTTGGTATGTTAATGTCTCAAGGAATTCCATATAACGTATTGGCAGAAGAGGTAAATACAACTACTTTAACTGGGATTGATGATGCAAACGCTATATTGAAAGGTCTTACAAAGGAACAACGTAATGCCTTAAAAACGTTAAATACAAAACCAGGTTTTGTTATTTCACCAGGCATCAATACAGCAAGTCCTGATAATGTGAATGTGATTGTAGAGTTTAAGCAAGCACCTAGCAAAATCGAGATGTTAAAACAAGCAGCTAAAGGGAAAAAAATAGCTCTTTCAACTGCGGAACAAAAGGTAGAAGCATCTCATAAAGAATTTAAATCAGAGTTTGAACAGCTTCAAAAGAATAAAGATAAAGGGACGAATTTTAAATCTGCCAAAATAACAAGAGAATATAAGAATGCTTTTAATGGTGTAGCGATTTCGTTACCTGCGAATATGATTGAAGACTTAGTTCGCACTGGTATTGTTAAGCGCGTATGGGAAGATAGTGAGGTCAAAATTGATTTGCCGAAAGAAACAGCTAAGACTGCTGCTGAACCCAAAATGGCAGATAGTGTACCGCAAATTGGTGTGGACAAGCTGCATGATGAAAAAATAACAGGTAAAGGAATTAAGGTAGGTGTACTGGACACAGGTATTGATTACAACCACCCGGATTTGAAAGATGCATATAAAGGATATCGTGCAAAGCAAGGTGAAGATCCAAGCAAAATAGATCCGAACTCAATAAAAGGATGGGACTTTGTTAATAATGATGCTGATCCAATGGAGACAACGTATAAGGATTGGCAAAATTCTGGAGGATATCCTGAAATTTATGATGGAAGTGCATATTATACATCCCATGGCACTCATGTAGCTGGGACAATTGCTGCAGACAAAAAGAATAATGTGGATTATGCGGTTAAGGGAGTCGCTCCAGATGTAGATTTATATTCATATCGTGTATTAGGACCATATGGAAGTGGACAAACAAGCGGTATTCTTGCTGCGATTGATAAAGCAGTGAAAGACGATATGGATGTTATCAATTTATCATTAGGTGCAGCTATTAATGATCCTTTATATCCAACTTCTGTGGCAGTGAACAATGCCATGTTAGCTGGTGTTGTTACAGTAGTAGCGGCAGGTAATAGTGGTCCTGGAGAAGGTACTATTGGATCACCTAGTGCGGCGGCACTTCCAATTACAGTTGGAGCAAGTGACGCTGCGATGTCTATCCCGACATTTTCTGCCGATGCAGGTGATTTACATGTCGATAAGATGATGCTACTTGGAAAGAGCTTTACTGATAAGCTTGAAGACTTAAAAGGTCAATCCTTATCGGTTGTATATGCAGGACTTGGGAAATTAGATGATTTTAAGGGGAAAGACGTAAAAGGAAAATTAGCGCTCATCCAACGCGGTGAGATTACATTTGATGAAAAGATTAAGAATGCGAAAGAAGCAGGTGCAAAGGCCGTAATTGTATATAACAATGTTGATGGTGAAATCACAAGTTATCTTGGAGAAAGTACGTCATCTATTCCATCGTTCCGCTTAGCGAAAGTAGATGGTGAGAAATTACAAGTAAAAGCTGCACAAGGAGATGTGTCTTTAGCGTTTGGAGAAATTAGTAATATAAAAACAGAGGGAGATCATTTAGCCGATTTTAGCTCTCGTGGTCCTGCAACTAAAACAGATGATATTAAGCCGGACATTGTAGCGCCAGGTGTGTCTATTTTCTCTACTGTTCCTGAATATATTAACGATCCAAAGGATGGAGAAAATTATCCGGTAGCGTATGGACGTATGTCAGGTACATCTATGGCAACTCCTCATACAGCGGGGGTGGCAGCACTCATTTTGCAAGAACATCCAAACTATAGTCCGTTTGAAGTAAAAGAAGCGCTTATGAATACTGCAGTTGACTTAAAAGAAGAGCGCTCTGTATTTGAGGTGGGATCAGGCCGAATTGATGCGTATCGTGCAGTTCATGCAGACGCATCTATCGAGGTTATCGATAAAACATCAAACGTTGTAAATGATGAAGAAGTAGAAATCGAAGAAAAAACAGGTTCAATTGCATTCGGGTATAAAAACCAATTAGGAAATGGACCAATTAAAGATAGTCGAAAAGTCTTAATTAAGAACAACAGTAAAACAGATGGAAAAGAGTTCAAATTAGAAGTAGAGTTTTCAACAACAAGTGTAGGTGTGCAGGATGCAGTAAAGAATGGTGTGAAGCTGAACGTACAAGATTCTATTAAAGTGGCTTCTGGTACATCAGGGGAAATTAGCCCTGAAATTATCATTCCAGAAAACGCAGAATTCGGTAGGTATGAGGGGTATATTCATATTTCAAATAAAAACAATGAAAAAGAAGTATATCAAGTACCGTTTGCAGTTAAATTCACAGAAAAAGGGATTGAGTCTGTAGATTTGCTGAGAGACGCAATGGCAACAGATGCATCAAAATTCCATCCATTTATGGAAAGACCAAGTTCGCCGTTGGCATTTAAATTGAATAGCCCTCTTGAAACTATTGATGCGGTTGTGAAGGATCGAAAAACAGGAAAGGCATTAGGAATCGTTGGTACACTTAATGCAAGTAGTCTAACACCGAATGTTGAATATATGATGTTTTCTGGTATGGGAGGATATGTATTTCCGTTCACAGGAGATCCTGCCCATCCAATTGGGGATAAACCTGTTATGTTGCCTGATGGAGATTACGAATTGAACTTCGTTGGATATGATAAAGAAGGGAAATCTTATACAAAAGGCGATAGCATTATCATTGATAATGTCATACCTGAAATGAAATTTACGGATGTACAACCTGGTATTCATGAAGTAAATGATTCTATGTTCAAAGAAGAAGATGGCCAGCGGGCATTATGGGTGCATGGTAATGTTTATGATTCTACAGTGGATGCATTAAAGGCAAAAGGCCTGCAGTATGACCAAAAAGCTAATCAAATTGTATATTATCAGAACTCGGCCTTTCCATCAGGTTGGCTGAATACAATTCAGGCCAATGGTGACTTTAAATTTGGAGTACTTCCAGAAGAAATAAATGAACCGTTAAATTTAAAATTATTTGGATATGACCTCGCAACTGCAGGGAATATGGCAACTGGATATAAAGATTACGTCTTTGTAAAAGAAGGGACAGAATACGCTGTTCCAAGTTATGACAAAGATAAAATAAAATTAGGAGAAAAAATTACGTTAACTTTAAATCTCAATAATGTAAAACAACTTATGTCAGGTACATTTGAAATTCCTTATTACAAGCAGCTATTTAAATTTACAGATGTGAAACCCAATCCAGCACTTACGGAATATGTAAAACAACATGGACTGAACCTTAAATTAGAAGATCCGAAGATAAGTGAAGAAGGATCTTGGGAAAACAAGGTGAAAGTTGGCGCATCATTGGAAGGAAAAGAATTTAAAGGATTAGATGGAGATACACCATTTTTAGATGTTACATTCGAAATGACTAGCGATGAATATTTTAATGATTTAATTGCATTTGGAGCGGATAAGTTTTCTTATACAAAAGCTGGTGCATCAGACGGCATTGAGATTCCTGTGTTTAAAGATAAGTCTTTTGCTATTGTTTCGAAACATTCAACAGTTACAGGATATATTGGTCCGGAAGCTTTCTTGAATGAAGAGGGGTATTTAGGTAAGAATGATTACACAAAACTAGGAGCAAAAGTGTACGCAGTTGGCAAGGATGGAAAGAAATATACAGGAACGATTAATGATAATGGGCAATTTGAAATTCATAGTGTTCCTGTAAGCGATAAAGAATATGATATTTTCGTAGAAATGCCGGGTCATTTAAATAGTAAATTAACTACAAAAATAGGGAAAATGCAAGATGGAGAATTAGTGGGACAAAACTTTAGAGCCGATATGGATGACAACCTTGCAGGTGATGTAAACGGCGATAAAATGGTGGATATTCAAGATGCTAGAATAGCAGCTCTTTCATATGAAAAAGGAAAAGTGGCTACAAAAGATGGAGATGTCAATCAAGATGGTGTTGTAAATGAAACAGATATTCGTTTTATCGAGAAGAATTTCTTGAAAAAGGGTCGAGATGCTAAAGAAAATCAGAAGCCGAAAGAAAATGTAGGGCCAGTGACGTTAGATAAAATCTTACGCTCTATTGGTTTAGAACCAAAAAAATAAGTGGACAAACTTCTAGAGTAAATAAAGCAATAGGACAATGAATATAAAATTAAATGAGATTGGCTAACAAATAACCGGTAATGATTTACGGTAACATTACTGGTTATTTTAAAGGTAATAATCGCTTGGGTACATGAAGTAACTAGTTTAAAGTTAGTTCGCTTTCGTTGTGGGACAAGGTAGTTGCTTAATTATTATTGTTTGTGGGATGGAAATAAGGTTTGTAGTTTAAACTTTAAAAATAGGGGGACTTGTGAAATGAGTATTAAGAAAAAACTTGGTATGGGTGTTGTAACTGCAGCGCTTGGCTTATCTTTAATTAGCGGGGGAACATATGCGTATTTTAGTGATAAGGAAGTATCACAAAACACGTTTGCAGCGGGTACTTTAGATTTGAGTGTTAATCCTGAAGTTGTTATTAATGTCGACAATATTAAACCAGGTGATGAAATGGAACGTGGTTTTCAATTAGTAAACAAAGGAACCTTAGCAATAGGGGATGTGAAACTTCTGACAGATTACAGTGTAATCGATGCTAAAGGAGATAATGGAAATGCTGATTTTGGTGATCATATCCGTGTTGATTTCTTGTGGAATTTGGATAAAAATGAGGTTCCAATTTGGTCTACTACATTATCTGAATTAAAGGTAGCTACGCAAAACGGAAGTATTCCTGATCTTGTACAAAAAGGTGTTGTAGACCGAGAAGGAAATGGACTTGCTCCTGGTGATGATGATACTTTCTACGTAATGTTCACATTTGTAGATAACGATGAAGAGCAAAATGTATTTCAAGGAGATTCATTGAAGTTAAATTGGACCTTCAACTCAATGCAGACAAAAGGTGAAGAGAAATAAAGATAAATATTATATATGAGAATGAATTGATGAGGAATTGAAGAATAGAATTTTTAATAGTGTAAAGGTTGATTGAGTGAATCAACCTTTTTTTATTTTGTGAGAAAATTATGCTTAGATTATTTGAAAAAAAGTAGCTTGAAAGTTACGTTACGTCATCTTTTATACTAAAGAAAATAGGATATAGGGGGATGGTGTAGATGACTTTAAAATGTATGTGGGGATGGAAAGAAATTTTATATTTATTTGTTTTCGTATTTCTGATTGTACCAGTAATGATTGAATCTCTTTTTTATGATTATGCTTTAAAAATACTAGGGAACTCATTATATGCTGGAGTATTAATGGGACTTATAATGGCAGTGATATTTACGTTTGTAGTTTATCTTTTTTGCATAAAAAGATATAAACTGTCGTGGAAAGATATTGGAATTCGGAAGCTTTCATGGAAAGATTTATTGTGGACATTTGTAGCGGTTATTTCTTTGATTGTAGTGAGTGTTGGAGTATTAATGATAATGGAAAAACTGGGGATTTCTTTCGAAAATAGTAAAACGGAGACGATCCAAAATGATAAATCAATATATGCGTTCTGTATCGCGGTAATTGGAGCAGCAGTTATATCACCAATCTATGAAGAAATTTTATATCGAGGTGTTTTTTATACGTTTTTTCGTGATAGATATGGCATATTGGGCGGGGTGATTATAAGTTCAATAATATTTACCGTTGTTCATATTCCAACATATAACACATTACCGGTGAATTTTTTAAGCGGTGTAGTATTCGCGTGGTTATATGAAAAAACAAATTCTATTTTATCGGCTATGATTGCACACGCACTATTTAATTTCATAGCAGTACTTCTTACATTTATGTCGAATTAAGAAGATATATAGGAGGGATACAAATGGAAATAGCGGTAGAACGTGTTTTTACGAATGAAATTTTAGCAAGAGCAGCAAAGGCATATCATGTAACGGTGGAAGAAAAGCCACTTGGTGATTTTGAAAATTATATTTTTAAGGCGAAGGGTAAAAATAATGAAGATTACGTATTACGCTTAACTCATTCTTCTCATCGTTCTAAAAAAGAGGTAGAGGCCGAACTAGATTTTTCACGGTATGTTGCGGAGCATGGGGCGAAAGTGGCGGGACCTCTTAATTCAATATCTCAAAATCTTGTAGAAGAAATTGGAGCGGAAGATGGCACTTTCTTTTTCGCGTCTTTATTTACATATGCAAAAGGTGAGCAAGTAAAAGGAGAAGAATCGCCTTATTGGGGAGATGCTTACTTTGAAACGTGGGGAAAAGCGATTGGACAACTGCACCGCCTTACAATGGATTATCCTAAAACAGACTACCGTGATACGTGGGAAGAGGATGAAAGTAGCATTGTTAGCGGATTAGAAGATGCGAAGGTGAAAGAGATTGCTTCTGTATTAATGGATGAAATAAAGGCTCTTCCAATTGAAAGAGAAACGTTTGGTCTTATGCATGGTGATATTCATCCAGGTAACTTTCATTATGATGGTAAAGAGCTAACAATCTTTGATTTTGATGACGCTGCCTATAATTACTTCATTCATGATTTAGCAATGGTTCTTTATTACTCTGTTCTTTTTACACCGTGGACATTGGAGAAAAAGACTGAATTTGCTCGTAAACAGTTACAAGTGTTACGAAAAGGTTATGAATATGAGCACAGACTGGCGGATAGTTGGTATGAATCGTTACCGTTATTTTTGCGTCTACGTGATATTGGTTTATACGGTACGCTTCAAAAGAAGTTTAAAGGGAAAGATATGCCAAAGGATTTTCAAAAGTTATCAGATGAGTTGTATGAAAGAATTATAAAGCAAGAGGCAATAGTGAATATATAATACAGATATAAGGGAACAAAGTATATAAAATAAATATATACTTTGTTTTTTTATACAAAAATATGTTTACTTTATTAAAATAATATTGTTATAGATTCGGTATACACTTATAATTTTATATATATTCTGAATATTCTTTATAAAGGAGGGGGGGGAAAGTTGGAAGCTATCGTAAGTTGGATAAATAATATTGTTTGGAGTCCAGCACTTGTCTATTTATGTTTAGGAGTAGGTCTATATTTTTCCATTCGAACAAGGTTTTTACAAGTAAGACATGTAGGGGAAATGGTGAAGCTTACATTTAAGGGAGAAAAGTCTGATGCGGGTGTTTCTTCGTTCCAAGCGTTAGCACTTTCGTTATCAGGGCGCGTTGGAACCGGAAATATTGCCGGTGTTGCAACGGCTGTTGCCTTTGGTGGTCCAGGCGCTGTATTTTGGATGTGGGCGGTAGCCTTTCTAGGAGCTGGTTCTGCATATGTAGAATCGACGCTTGCACAAATATATAAGACGAAGCATCAAGGGCAATTCCGCGGTGGTCCTGCTTATTACATTGAAAAAGGACTAGGTGTTAAATGGTACGCATTAGTGTTCGTCGCAGCGACAATTCTTGCAACAGGAATGCTGCTTCCAGGTGTTCAAGCGAATAGTATTGCTGTAAGTCTAGAAACAGCTTTTGGTATTAATACTTCTGTATCAGGGGCGGTATTAGTAGCGGCATTAGCACTTATTATTTTTGGTGGAGTTAAGCGAATTGTTAACGTAGCGCAAGTTGTAGTACCGTTTATGGCGCTTGGCTATATTTTAGTAGCTTGTGTAATTGTAGGTATGAATATTGAAAAATTACCAGACGCTTTCATGTTAATTTTAAAAAGTGCATTTGCATTAGAAGCAGCTTTTGGCGGGATTATTGGTTTAGCAATTTCTTGGGGTGTAAAGCGTGGTATTTATTCAAACGAAGCAGGGCAAGGAACTGGGGCCCATGCAGCAGCAGCTGCTGAAGTATCGCATCCAGCTAAACAAGGGTTAGTACAAGCATTTTCCGTTTACATTGATACATTATTTGTTTGTTCAGCAACAGCATTTATGATGATTATTACAGGCATGTATAACGTATTTGATGCAAGCGGAAAAAACTTTATCGTCAATAAATTAAATGGTGCACAGCCAGGTCCTGGTTATACACAGGCAGCAGTAGAATCTGTTTTCCCTGGATTTGGAAACGGTTTCGTGGCAATCTCTCTACTATTCTTCGCATTTACAACAATTATGGCTTATTACTACATTGCAGAAACGAATATTGCTTACTTAAATCGTGATAAAGACCGTCCTTGGATGTCTATCGTACTAAAGTTTGTATTCTTAGGAGTTGTATTCTACGGTTGTGTAAAAACAGCAGAAACAGCATGGGCTTTAGGCGATATTGGTGTAGGAATTATGGCATGGGTTAACATTATTGCGATTCTATTATTACAAAAACCGGCATTGATCGCATTAAAGGATTATGAAAAGCAGAAAAAAGAAGGAAAAGATCCAGTGTTCGATCCGCAGAAACTAGGAATTAAAAATGCTGATTTCTGGGAGCATGAATACGGGAAAGACAAGAAAGAAGAAGTATCTTAAGAGAATAGAAATGAAGGAGCAAAGGGAAATCCCTTTGCTCTTTTTTATGGACAAAATGAAGATGAAAGTTATTTTTTTGCCTATTTTTGAATATAAAAAGAATGTACATGCTTTGTTTAGGGGAGGGGGGAGTATGGTGATAGAGTTTCGTAATGTAAATAAATATTATGGTAACTTCCAAGTTTTGAAAAATATTAATGTGCAAGTGAAAAAAGGTGAAGTGGTAGTAGTTGTTGGTCCTTCAGGATCAGGAAAAAGTACATTGCTTCGGTGTATAAATCAGTTAGAGGCGATTACCGATGGAGAATTAATCGTACAAAATACAGACGTACACAATAAAAAAACAGATATGAATGAATTACGCCGAAATATTGGTATGGTCTTCCAGCATTTTTACTTATACCCACATAAAACAGTTCTGCAAAATATTACACTAGCACCAATTAAAGTAAATAAAACTTCAAAAGAAGAAGCAGAAAAAACAGCGATGGTTTATTTAGAGAAAGTAGGAATCCCGGAGAAGGCAGGTGTATATCCTCATCAATTATCCGGAGGTCAACAGCAAAGGGTAGCGATCGCTAGGGGGCTCGCAATGCAGCCGGAAATTATGCTATTTGATGAGCCTACGTCCGCTCTTGATCCAGAGATGATCGGAGAGGTGCTTGATGTTATGAAAGCGCTGGCTAAAGAAGGAATGACGATGGTCGTCGTCACACATGAGATGGGATTTGCACGTGAGGTAGCAGATAGAATTTTATTTATGGATGACGGTCAAATTATCGAAGATACAACACCGGCGCAATTTTTTGCAAGTCCTGAACAAGAAAGAGCTCGTCTATTTTTAAGAAGAGTGTTAAATCATTAAAGGGGGAGTTTTATGCTTAAAATGAAAAAGTTGTTTACGTTAATCGTATTTTCATGTTTATTCGTACTTGTCGTTGCTGGATGCGGAAGTAAAAAAGATGAGACGAAAGAAACGAATACGAAACAAGGCGGGGCTGTTGAGCAAATTAAAAAGCGCGGGAAACTAGTAGTTGGGGTGAAGAATGATACGAACTTATTTGGCTTGAAAAATCCTTCGACAGGACAGGTAGAAGGGTTTGATGTTGATATCGCAAAGGCGCTTGCGAAAAAAATCCTTGGAGATGAAAAGAAATTAGAATTAAAAGAAGTAACGTCTAAAACGCGTATTCCACTACTGAAAAATGGTGATATTGATGCAATTATCGCGACAATGACAATTACGGAAGAACGTAAAAAAGAAGTAGATTTTTCAGATGTATATTTTAAAGCAGGGCAATCGTTACTTGTGAAAAAAGGAAGCGATATTAAAAGTATTGATGATGTGAAAAAGGGTGTGAAAGTGTTAGCGGTAAAAGGTTCAACGTCTACAAATAATATTCGTCAAAAATCACCAGAATCGACTGTATTAGAATTTGAAAATTACAGTGAGGCATTTACAGCGTTAAAAGCAGGTAAAGGCGATGTTTTAACTACAGATAATGCGATTCTTTACGGAATGGCAAAACAAGATTCTAATTATGAAGTTGTAGGGAAAATTTTCACGGATGAACCGTATGGAATTGCAGTACAAAAAGGTGCAGACGATTTAACGAAAGAGATTAATAGTTTATTAAAAGATATGAAAGCGAATGGAGAATACGATAAATTGTATGAAAAATGGATTGGTCAAAAACAAGAGAAGTAAAATGAAACTTTATTTCTCGTGATAAATAGTAAGAGTGAGAGGATGAGAGTACTCATCCTCTTCTTGTAAAGAAAGAGGGGAGAATATGTGCCTGATTTTTCTATATTAACGAATAACATTGATATGTATTTAGAAGGATTTAAATATACGGTTATGTCTAGTGTAGTTGCGCTAATAGGAAGTTTTGTTTTAGGAATTGTTATGGCAGTGATGCGAATTTCACCTATTCGTATTTTGAATTGGATTGGCTCTGCCTATGTAGAGTTTGTTAGAAATATTCCACTCGTATTAATTGCATTCATTTTCTATTTTGCTTTGCCTGTAATAGGAATTACTTTCAACGGTTTTGTAGCAGGGACAGTTGCGCTTACAGTTTATACAGCGGCTTTTATTGCGGAAGTAATTCGTGCTGGTATTTTATCAGTCGCGAAAGGTCAAATGGAAGCAGCACGTTCTTCAGGATTAACTTATACGCAAGCGATGTATCATGTCGTCTTACCTCAAGCGATGAAAATCGTCATTCCTCCTCTAGGAAATCAATTTCTCAATTTAGTAAAAAACTCTTCAATACTCGGAATTATTGCTGGAACGGATTTAATGTATCAAGGGGACTTAATTTCAACGAAGACGTTCGTTACGTTTGATGTATATATATTTGTCGGGATGTTTTATTTAATATTAACAATACCGCTAAGTATGCTAGTGCGTTATTTAGAAAAACGCTTGGCAAAGGAGGCGGTATAAATGGATTTTAAAGGAGCGATAACAGGTGATCATATCCTCTTTTTATTAAAAGGATTACTCATAACGTTAGAGGTAGCGCTCGTAGCAATTGTACTTAGCTTTATTATTGGTAGTGTAATAGGGATATTGCGCTACATGAAAATACCTGTCGTCTCACAAGTATTAGGAATTATCGTTGAAGTGATTCGAAACTTACCACTACTTTTAATTATATTTTTCACATATTTTGCGCTTCCAGAAGTAGGCTTGAAATTAGAGATTATAACAGCTGTAATTGTTGCTTTAACAATATTTGAAGCAGCAATGATATCTGAAATTGTTCGAAGTGGTCTATTATCGATTGAAAAAGGACAGATTGAGGCCGCAAGATCTTCAGGATTAACGTATGTTCAAGCACTGTGGCATATCATTTTACCACAAGCATTAAGAAGAATGGTCCCGCCGCTTGTCAGTCAGTTTATTTCATTGCTGAAAGATACATCATTAGCAGTTGGTATATCACTGCCAGAGCTTATGCATAATGCTCAAATTATTAGCGGGCAGAATGTAAATTATATGATTCCAACGTTTATAGTAGTAGCTTGTATGTATTTTGTTGTAAACTACGGTTTATCAATTTTATCTAGAAGATTAGAAATGCGTTAACTCTTACAAAAAATGTAAGAGTTTTTTCCTTATAAATCCTTTTTTGCCTCAAATTAGTATCGTGAGCTCTTAATAGTTGAATTTTTATATTGTTTTATCAGAAAAGTTTTAATTTTATATAGAAATTGTAATCGCTTTCGTGTATATTTTTATTATCAGAAAATTTTAAAAAGAGATAGGGGTACTTGTAGGGGGAGGATTAAGATGCAGCAAACAACGAATGAGCAATTACATCGTACGATGAAGAGTAGACATTTATTTATGATCGCACTAGGTGGTGTAATCGGAACTGGTTTTTTTCTAGGTTCAGGTTACACCATTAATCAGGCTGGACCAGGGGGAGCCATCCTTTCATATTTAGTGGGCGGATTTATTATGTATTTAACAATGCTTTGTCTTGGAGAGCTAACGGTAGCAATGCCAGTTTCAGGATCTTTCCAAAAGTATGCGACGAAGTTTATTGGACCAGGAACTGGATTTATGATTGGTTGGCTATACTGGATTGGATGGGCAGTAACAGTAGGATTAGAATTAACATCGATCGGTTTAATGATGAAAAGATGGTTTCCGAATGTTGATGTTTGGGTATGGTGTCTCGTATTCGGAGTTATTTTATATGCTTCAAATGCAATATCAGCGAAGAGTTATGCTGAATTAGAGTTTTGGTTCTCTAGTATTAAAGTAGTTACAATTATTGCATTCATTCTACTTGGTGGTAGCGCATTACTAGGATTCTTACCATACGATGGAAAAGAAGCAGCGCCTCTTTTCTCTAACTTTGTAAGTGATGGTGGGCTATTCCCAAATGGACTAGCTGCAGTGCTTCTTACGATGATTACAGTTAACTTTTCCTTCCAAGGAACAGAGTTAATCGGGATTGCAGCAGGAGAGAGTCAGAATCCTGAAAAAACAATTCCACGTGCGATTCGTAATACAGTATGGCGCATTATGTTATTCTTCATTTTAACAATGACAATTTTAGTAGGGTTAATTTCTTGGAAAGAAGCAGGGATAATTGAAAGCCCATTCGTAGTTGTATTTGATAAAATCGGTATTCCATATGCAGCTGATATTATGAACTTCGTTATTATTACAGCTCTTCTATCTGTAGCGAACTCAGGGTTATATGCAGCAACGCGTATACTATGGTCACTTGCAAATGAAGGAATGGCACCAACTTCTTTCAAGAAAGTAAATAAACGTGGTATTCCGATTACAGCGTTAGTCGTAACGATTGCTGTAGCGGCGTTATCTTTATTAACAAGCTTCCTTGCAGAAGATACAGTATATATGTACTTATTATCTATAGCTGGTTTATCGGCTGTTTCAAGTTGGATCATTATTGCTTTATCACAACTTCGCTTTAGAAGTCAGTATTTAAAAGGCGGAGGAAAATTAGAGGACTTAAAGTATAGAACACCACTATACCCGCTTGTTCCAATTTTAGCTTTAATTACAAATAGCATCGTTGTTATTAGTTTAGCGTTTATTCCAGAACAAAGAATGGCTTTATATTGTGGTATTCCATTTATCATTTTCTGCTACATATATTATTATATGAGTAAGAAACGGAAGAAACCGATGAAAGTGGAGATGGAAGCAAAGTATGAAAATAAAAATTAAGCATGATGATATAGAGGCAGATTTATCGTATGGTCCATTAGCGATTGGAGAAGAAAATGGGTATTCACCGTTACAATTACTCGTTTCTTCTATCGCAGGATGTAGTGCAATTGTCTTTCAAACAATTTTAGAAAAGAAACGTATTACATACGATACGTTTACAATTGAAACTGAAATTGGTAGAAGTGAAGCTTTATCAAAACCAGTTGAAAGTGTTCATTTGCACTATAAAATTAAAGCGCAAAACATTACAGAAGAACAATTAGACAAGGCGCTGCAACTTGCAGTGAAAAATTGCACAATTGTTCAATCTGTAAAGGATAGTATAAAAGTTACAGAAACAATTGAATTAGTAAAGTGAAATATAAAAGCGTGAGAATAGGGCGCTCACGTTTTTATGTTTTTGGCAGAGGGGGAAGCATGATGGAATGTTTAGGTTGTAAATTAGCAAATGAAGAAGAAATTATATATAAAGTGTATGAAGATGATTATGTAACTTGTTTTTTAGATCATGCGCCTTTCTATACAGGGCATACTTTAATCGTTCCAAAGCAGCATGTTGTAGAAGTGGACGAATTAGATGATTGTGTAGCAAAAGCGATTATGGATGCTTCTAAGCTTATTTCAAAGGCTATTAAGTTATTATATAAACCAGACGGAGTTACAATTTGTCAAAATGGTGGAATCTTTAACGAGTTAACTCATTATCACATGCATGTTGTGCCGAGATATAAAGAGCGTTCGTTTGCTGAGTTTTATACGGTACAGTCGGGAGAAAAGAAGAATTATAATTTTGAAGTGACACAGAATTTGTTAAAAGAAGCGATAGCGCAAATAATACATAGCGACAAGGCGTAAGAGGAGTTTTCTTACGCCTTTTTAGTCTCCATACATATTTAAAATTTCTTTCGCACGTATGCGTAAACCATCTATTAATTCTCTCGGTTCTAAAACTTGTGCATCTTTTCCAAGCCGATAAAATAGAGGCGTAATAAAATTAATTTCACCTTTATCAATTGTTGAATTTATATATCCTGTCCCATCTTCGTCTACTACAACGAATTCTTCAAGGTAAGGAACGCTTTTGCATTGGCGCACACCCTCTGTCGTTAGTAAAACATGTAACTGAGTAGGAATGTTTATTACGTTAGAGTTAGAGGCGAACCATTCTTCTAAATTCATAAACTTATCTTTATTTTCTTCGGTCGATAATATGGAAAGAATACGATCCACGCGATACAGTAATACTTTGTTTCGACTATAGTCATAGGATGGCAAGTACCATAAACCATCGTGGGCATATACACCGATAGGATGAACATGTTTTGTTTTAATCCCCGATTTAGACTCGTATTGAAAGTGTAAGTTTTTATTTTCAATAGCCGCTGTTAATACTTCGTTTAAAAAAGTTGTCTCAATTGTTCTCTTCGGATTCCAAAAAGCGATATAAGAACGTATTTTATCAACTTTAGCTTTCGCATCATTTTGTAGAGAGCTATACAGTTTATGAGTAACAGAATTGATTTCTGTATTAAAAGGCAAGTTACGATAGTAGCCTAAAGATTGGAAAGCAAAAAAGATGGAGACCGCTTCTTCTTCGGTAAATAAAATGGGGGGAAGCATGCTGCTTGTTAATACTTTATATCCTCCATTACGACCTTGTTCAGCGTAAATGGGTAATCCCATATCACTTAAATCTAAAATATATCTATGGACCGTACGAACGGAAATATTAAATTCATCAGCTATTTCTTGAGCTGTAAATGTTTTTTTTGCAGAAGCAAATATAAGAATGTCTAGTAAACGTTTTGCTTTTGACAAGGATATCACCTTTTTCTTTTTTAACATGACATAAGTTGTCATGTTTTATGGTTAGTATAGTGCTTATAAGATGATTTTATCAATAGAAGCTGTAAGGAGGAAAAGATATGTCACGTGAAATTGTTTTATTTATTGCAGCGAGCTTAGATGGATTTATCGCGAAAGAAGATGATGATTTAGAGTGGTTAATGGAAACAGAAGGTGAGGGAGACAACGGTTATACAGAAATGTACGAAACAATTGATACGATAATTATGGGAAAGAGAACGTACGATTATGTGGTAGAGCATACGGAAACATTCCCGTACCTAGATAAAAAATGTTATGTTTTTTCTAATTCAGAAAAAGGTTCAAACGAACATGTAGAGTTTGTAAATGAAGATGTATTAGAGTTTACAAAAAGGTTGAAAGAGCAGGAAGGATCTAAAATATGGATGGTCGGTGGAGGGAGTCTACTGAGAGAGTTCTTTAAGAATAATTTAATTGATGAATATGTTGTTACGATTACACCTCACATATTAGGTTCTGGAGTTCCGTTATTTAAAGAAAAGAACCCGGAAATTCATTTAACTTTAACGGATACGAAACGTTTTGGCCAATTCGTAAATTTATATTATAAAGTAAAGTCCTAAAGGATAAGAAAACACGACTATTGATGATAGTCGTGTTTCTATATAGATGGCAATGAAATTGTAAAGCAAGATCCGTGATCAATTTCACTTGTGACAGTAATATTCCCGCCGTGTAGTTCTACGATTTCTTTTACGATGGAGAGCCCTAAACCAGTGCCTCCTGTAGCTCTAGAGCGCGCTTTATCAACACGGTAAAAGCGATCGAAAATGTGAGGGAGGTCTTCAGGCGGAATACCTTCTCCCTTGTCCTTAATTTTGATGGAAATATGTTTATGTTCTTCTGTAACAGAAATATTAATATGAGAATGTTCTTTTGAATGTCTATACGCGTTATTTAAAATGTTAGCCATAACTTGTTCAAAGCGTTGCTCATCTAGCTTTACTAAGAGTGAGGAAGGACATGTGAAAACAACTTTAATTTGTTTTTCTCCGTACATCACATTTATTTTTTCAGTGATGCGAGTAAGGAAGGTGTGTAAATGCACTTCCTGTACTTGAATGAAAAAGTTATGCTTTTCCATTTGAGCGAGTGAAAATAAATCTTGAACTAAGTTTGTAATATAATCAGACTCGTCTTTTATAATGGATAAGTATCGTAAACGTTGCTCTGGGGGTGTGTTTTCTTTTAATGCAATGTCAGCATAACCTCTTACGTACGTTAATGGTGTTCGTAATTCGTGAGCAACACTTGCTAGAAATTCACTTCGCTCTGTTTTCATGTAATGTAAATCATTTGCGAGAGTTTGGATAGATTGTGCTAGTTCACCAATTTCGTCATTTCGAGTAGTTGTTAATGAAACGGATAGATCGCCCTTACTCATTTTTTCAGTCGCTTGTTTCATGTGTAACAATGGTTTTGTTAACAAACGTGATAATAGAAAAATGGTGATGGCTGTTAATAGGAAAGTAATGACTCCAGCGATAATGAATTGCCGTGTGAGCCCGTTAACCATTTCTTCGATTGATTCCGTCCCGAGAAACATATATACATAGCCTTCCGTTTTTCCTGCCACTACAATTGGGCTAACTGTACATATATAATTAGATGTTTTCCAATGATTCTCTATAATTGCTCCATCATGATCTGTTCGTGTTTGCATTCCTTCAATATGTTTTTTTATAGTAGTATTTATTTCATTGGATTTAGCTAGTATTTCCTTATTTGCATTTGTAATAATAACAGTTGTTTCAGCTTCGGATTCCATTAAAGCAACATGGGAGATTGTTTGCCTGTCAAAATATTTTTCAAGGACATCTCGGTGACTATTTCCACGCTTTAATAAAGCAGTCATTTCTTCATTCACTCTATTGTTTACAAGGCTATAATAGAGCAAGACAAATAGAACACTTTCGATTAAAAGTGTAACAATTAGAAAATAAAATCCGAGTTGAATAGAAATTCGCTTCATCGTTTTGCTCCTTAGTTTTCAATATCAATCCATCGATATCCTACTCCGTAAACAGTTTTTAAATGGTGATCAATGGGGAAATTTACTTTTCGTAATTTATCACGTAAATTACGAATATGTGAATCGACTGTTCTATCTTCTGTATTTGTATTTAATCCCCAAATTCGTTCAATGAGCTGATCACGGCTTAATACGTAGTTCACATGACGTAAAAATAATCCGAGTAAAGAGAATTCGATTGGGGTGAGAAGAAGTTCTTCATTATGGACAGAAATGAAATGCTTGGCCTCATCCCATAAAATGCCGTGATATTGGATTTGTGCATGTTGATTGGTTCGGCGTAAAACAGCTTCAATTCTTGCGAAGAGCTCCTCTTCGTGGAATGGTTTCGTCACGTAATCATCTGCTCCAAGTTTTAACCCTTGAACGACATCTACCGTTTGATCACGAGCAGTTACCATAATGATAGGAACGTTACTAAATGATCGAATTCTTTTGCAAGTTTCCCACCCATCCATCTTTGGCATCATAATATCGAGTAAAATAAATTTGAAGTTTCGATTTTCTATATGTGAAATAGCTTCTTCTCCGGATGCTGCACATACGCAGTTATATCCGATTGGAGTAAGATAAAGCGTTAATAATTCAAGCATTCTCGGTTCATCATCTACGAGTAGTATATCGATCATAGAGTACCTCCGCATTTGTAGTTATTACTTAAATTGTAAGGCAAAATCATGAAGAAATTATGCAGATTATAATGCATCTGCATAATTTCTTCAGAATTGCTTGTTATTGTAAAGTTGAAATTCCATTTTAGGTAATAATATTGGCTCGAAAACGAATAATACGGAGGCGATATAGTGAAAAAGATGACCCGAATTTTGGGGATAACAATAATTGCAGCAGTCGGTCTTGCGGCATGCGGACAAACGAGTACAGATCATAAAAATCATGAATCTACAGAAGAGAAGAAAACAGAGCAAAAGGAAATGAAAATGAATCAGGAGGTAACTGCGCCGAAAGAAATGAATCAAGGTGCATCGAATGATTTATTAACGACAAGTTTAAAAAATGTAACGAGATTAAATACAAATGATCCTCTGCAAATGGCAGTATTAACTTCGCAAACGATATGGCCAGCAACGCATAAAGAGAATCAGCCAGGCGCTATTATTTTAGTGCCAGTAAGCGAGTGGCAATTAGGTATTGCAAGTGCGGATCTTATTCATCATCCGAATAACGGACCGATTTTATTTATAGAAAAAGAAAAGGTACCCGAAATGACGTTAAAAGAAATAAAACGATTAAATCCGCTCGGAACGAAAGATGGAACGCAAATTATGGTGATGGGGGATATAGGGGCATCTAGCCTAGAGCAATTAAAAGAATATAAAGTAAAGCAAATAAAAGAAACGGACCCAGCTAAATTTGCTAAAGATGTTGATAAAGAATATGCCGATATAACAGGAAATTATCCAAATAGCGTTATTATCGGTTCGTCTGAAGAAGAAGGACGTTTATATACAACACCAGCTGTAAATTGGATTTCTCATATGCCAGAACCTCTTCTATATACTGAAAAAAATAAAGTGCCAGAAGCGACAATAGAGGCATTAAAGACGAGAAAAGATAAAGCGAATATATATGTGTTAGGACCAGAAAAAATCGTTTCGAAAGAAGTAGAAAAAGAGTTAAGTAAATACGGGAAAGTAACGCGTATTAGTGGGGAGACTCCAACAGAAAATTCGGTTGCATTTGCGAAATTTAAAGATGAAAAAACGAAATTTGGCTGGGGATTCACAAAACCAGGTCACGGTTTGTCATTTGTTTCAAGCAAAACACCAGACTTAGCAATTGCGGGAGCACCGTTTTCACATATGGGTAAACATGCCCCTGTTGTTTTGCTTGAGGAAGGAAAAGCTTCACAACCAGTTTATGACTTCCTTGCTACTATTCAGCCGAAGTTTAAGGATGACCCAACACTTGGACCGTATAACCATGGTTTCCTATTAGGAAGTACTAGTGATATCTCATTTGAAACACAAGGGATATTAGATGAGAGGTTAGAGATTGTTCAGGAAAGTGGTCAAGGTCACGGTGGACATTAATGAAATGAGAAAAGACGCTGCTAAGGTAGCGTCTTTTCTTTAGGAAACTTTTACATAGCACAACATCCTTTGCTCGTTATATAATAGCCTTCGTGCAGTCGGCCTTGATTTTCTTATGGAGAAAATCAAATGATAAAAGAGTGGAGGAGTGTTACTTTGTTTCAAACTATAAAAAATGAATGGTTCTCAAATATGAGAGGGGATGTGCTATCAGGGGTTGTTGTTGCTTTAGCGTTAATTCCTGAAGCGATTGCTTTTTCTGTTATTGCAGGTGTAGATCCGACCGTTGGGTTATACGCCGCTTTTTGTATTGCGGTTACAATTTCGTTTGTCGGCGGAAGACCAGGGATGATCTCGGCGGCAACGGGTGCGATGGCATTATTAATGGTCACTCTTGTGAAGGATCACGGTTTGCAATATTTATTTGCTACGACAATAGTAACAGGTATTGTTCAAATTATTTTCGGAGTGTTCAAGCTGAGCTCATTTATGAAGTTTGTTCCTAAATCTGTTATGAGTGGTTTTTTAAATTCACTTGGAATTTTAGTTTTTACAGCGCAATTGCCGCATTTTAAAAATGCAACTTGGCAAATGTATGCACTTGTCGCATTAGGACTTGCAATTATATATTTATTTCCACGTATTACGACGGCTGTTCCGTCTACACTTATTTCAATTATTATTGTGACAAGCATTGCACTTATGAGCGGATTACAGTTGAAAACAGTAGGGGATATGGGAAGCTTACCGAAAGAATTACCGTTCTTTAGTATTCCTGATGTTCCATTTACACTTGAGACATTAGCAATTATTTTACCGTATTCAGTTATGCTAGCGGTTATAGGTTTACTAGAGTCATTATTAACGGCGTCGGTTTTAGACGATATGACACATACGGAAAGTAATAAGCATAAAGAGGCACGTGGACAAGGGATTGCGAACGTTGTTGCTGGTTTCTTCGGAGGAATGGCAGGATGTGCAATGATTGGACAATCTGTTATTAACATTAAATCAGGTGGTCGCGGGAGATTATCGACGTTTGTAGCCGGTGGTTTTTTAATCGTATTGCTATTTGTTTTAGGTGATTACGTTGTTCATATTCCGATGGCAGCTTTAGTTGCAGTTATGATTATGGTTTCGATTGGGACGTTTGATTGGAACTCTGTAGCGACGATTCATAAAGTACCAAAAGGAAACGCATTTGTTATGATCGTAACAGTTGTGATTGTCCTAATTACACATAATTTAGGATTAGGTGTAATTATCGGAACGATAATTAGTGCAGTTTTATTTGCATTCAATATGGCAAAGATTCACGTGAAACATTTGTATATTGAAAATAAGAAAATATACGAAATTCACGGCCAACTATTCTTCGCATCTACGGCAGATTTTATAAATGCTTTTTCATACAATGAAGATGTGAAAGAAATTGAGATGAACTTTACTAACGCACACGTATGGGATGATTCAGCAGTAGCGGCAATTGATAAAGTTATCATGAAATATGAACAGAACGGTGTGAAAGTAAGGATCACAGGGTTAAATGAACGTAGCTCGAAGCTCGTTGCGAATTTAGCTACTTATAATAAGAGAATTGCTAGTTAGAAGCCTCCTTTTTAGGGGGCTTTATTATATAATACGGGTAGGATAACGAAAAGGGGATTCAGCATATGTACAAACAAATTTTATTAGCATGCGATGGTTCTGAACATGCACTTCGAGCAGCCGAGCATGCAACATATATTGCGAAATTTAACGAAGAAACACATGTTGAAGTTGTGTACGTAGTAGATAATAGAACGGCAAAGTCAGATATTATACAAGGACAAACGGATTTAGAAACAATATCAGCTAGTCGAAAAGATAAATTAAAAGAGATTGAGGGTTTATTAAAGAAAGAGAACATTTCCTACAAAATTACGATTCTACATGGCGATCCAGGAGATACGATTGTTCAATATGTAAATACAGGAGATATAGATCTTATTATTGCTGGGAGTAGAGGGCTAAATACACTGCAAGAGATGGTGCTTGGTAGTGTAAGTCATAAAATAGCAAAGCGTGTGAAATGCCCGGTTATGATTATAAAGTGAAACTTTAATCAGTGGGGGTTTTGTTCATCCCCCACTGATTATTAGCCTTCACCAATCGGGCTTTTACGGGCAGTTGATCCCCCACCTAACTTCTTTGCTTTCACTGAATTTTGAGGTGGGGGTCTTACTGCCCGGCGAATAGCGGGGTAAAATGAGTTGAGTGAGATATTATGTAGTGTAAGCAGGACCTTGATATAATTCGAGGTCTTTTTTGATGTATAGAGGGGGAGATTATGGAAATACTAGATATAAGTTTAGAGGGAAGTTGTTAACTTACAAATTTGTAAGTTAGTTGTCAGCGAAATCGATGTTATGAAATTTTTCCCATTGATACAATAAGAATATCAAAGGGGATATAGGGAGGATGGAAGGTATGAAATCATTTCAAAATTTGTCTTATAGCCAAGGGGTAAGTTTAATTTGTTTAGGTGGATTTGCTGGATCTGTTATGTTAGCTGTTTTAATAAAGATGTTTCAGCAAATGTTTTAATCGTATTGTATAAGAAGAAGGGAAATGGTCATTATAAACTACAAAATTTATACTTTAGAGATAAATAAAAAATAGCTCCTAGCGAAAGAAAGTATAGGCTAGGAGCTATTTTTATTTTATTTCTCTGTTTCTGCTTTATCGCTTGTTACGCTAACGTTACCCCATTTATATTGATCTTCTGGTGTATATTTATAGTCTTTTACGCGGTTGTTTACACCTTTTAAATCGAATTTATAATGAAGTGGAATTAATGGTACTTCATCATGAATTAATTTTTGCCATTTATCGTAGACGTCTTTACGATACTTTTCATCAGCAGCCGCTGGAGAAATACCCTGTTTTAATAATTCATTATTTTTGTCATTAGACCAACGCGTGTAATTGAACGATGCATTTTTAGCCCAAATACCAGAAGGGTCTGGGTCAGATGCAGTTCCCCAAGCTCCAGAGAAAATATCAACTTTTGGATCATCCTTTTTAATCATATCGTAGAATGAGTTAAATTCATGTAAGCGACCATCAAGAAGCTCTACTTTTAGGCCGATGTCTTTCCAAGATTGAATAAAGAATTTTGCGAGTGGTTCACTTACATCGCTACCACTCATTGATAAGAAATTAGCTTTAAATTCTTTACCATTCGGATCTTCACGGAATCCATCTCCGTTCGTATCTTTATAGCCAGCTTCATCTAATAACTTTTTAGCTTTCTCTACATCTTTATCGTAAGAACCAACTTTATTGTTGTGATATTTTGGTAGAGATGGTGGGATTGGTGAGTTAGCCGGATAACGTAGGCCATGATATAATTTTTCACCAATTTCTTTTCGATCAATAGCATACGCCATTGCTTGACGTACACGAACATCTTTGAATTTCTCCTTATCCATTACTACTTCTTCTTTTTCTTTATCCATATGGCCTAATTTAAAACCGATATAGCTATAGTATAAATCAGTTTTACCGACTAATTGTGCATTTTTTAATGTACTTACATTTGGATACTGATCTGCACTTACTTCAGCAATGTCAATATCACCATTTTTTAAGGACGCGTTAACAACGGAAGGGTTAACAACTTTTAAAACCATACTTTTTAGTTTTGGTTTTCCGCCATAATAATCATCAAAACGTTCAAATTCAACAGCTTCACCTGGCGTAATTTTCTTCACTTTAAAAGGTCCGAAACCAATTGGGTTTTTACGGATTTTATCAGATTCTGCTAATTTATCGATTGGTACATCTCCTAAGTATTTCTTATGAAGAGGGTATGTCCAAAGCCCAGTTTTCACTGAAGGATTCGGTTCTTTAAACGTAATCGAAATTGTTTTTGGATCCGTTACCTTTATACCTGAAATTTTTTCGGCTTTTCCATTATGGTAATCTTCCATACCTTCAATCATTTGCATTTGAGTGTCATAGCGAGAACCGGCATATTGTTTGTTACCAATCACTAGATAAGAGTATTCTAAATCCTCAGCAGTAACAGGGTTTCCATCATGCCATTTTACATTATCTTTAATTTTAAGGGTAATTGTCTTTTTATCTTTAGAAATTTCATATGTAGCAGCACCATCATTCGTGTATTCCCAGTTTTCGTCATTTGATAATAAAGATTCATCGAAAATTGTAATGACCTGGTTATCAGGATCTCCTTCATATACAGCGAAGTTCAAAAGTCCTTCAAATGGTGTGTTAGAAACAAGACCATATGTTAATGAACCATCTTTAATTTCCTTTTTATCATTTTTAACAGATGCACTAAATTTATTTGTATCTACTTTTTTTGTGCTGCTCGTTTTTTCACTACCACCACTGCCCCCACATGCTGAAAGTAGTAATGTTGAAACCGCAAGTGTACTTAATACTTTGAAAAATTTTGGCTTATTTGTCATTTCTTCCACCCCTTATCCTTTTCTTTGTCTTGCGTCGGCCGAACGACGTAGCGCTTGACCAATAAAATTTATACACAGCATCAATGCTAAAATCATGATTGATGCGGGTAACCAAATCCACCATTTCTCTTGTAATACATCTGGATTTCTAGCATAACTAACAAGTGTACCAAGGCTTGGTGTACTTTCTGGTAGACCAAATCCTAAGAAAGTTAGACCAGATTCAATACCGATGTTTCCAGCAAGATTTAATGTAACACTGACAATGATAATTGAGCTTAAGTTAGGTAGTACTTGAAAAAGAATGATTTTCCAGTTTGGTGTTCCTAATGTTTTTGATGCAGAGACATAATCGAGTTCTTTTTCAGTTAATACTTTTGAGCGAATTAATCTTGCCTTTCCTGTCCATAAGAAAACGGTCATAATTAAAATGAAAGTAAAAATGTTGAATGTAGGAACAAGTGTAATAAAAACAATTACAAGCATTAAAAATGGTAAAACCATGACAAAATCGATAACGCGCATAATGATATTATCAATAGTTCCTCCAAAATAACCGGCAATTAATCCAATTGAAAGACCAATCAAACAAGAAAGAATAGTAATAGCTAGTCCAATTGTAAATGAGTTACGTGTACCAATAATAAGTTGGCCGAAAATATCGCGTCCTCCGTAATCTGTTCCTAACCAATGTTCAGCAGAGGGAGGGGCATAAATGGCGAATAAATCAACTCGTACAATATCTTCTTGTTTCATAATAAAAGATGCTGCGTATACCGCTAGTAATAAGATTGCTAGGAAAAAAAGTGAAAACATTGCTAATTTATCTTTGCGAAGTTCTCGCCACATAATAGAGAAACCAGAAGGACTTTTTTCGTAATGAATAACTTCAGTTTGTTTTTTAGGGTTTGCTAACATTAAAAACCCTCCTTTCTTTAATCAATACGAATACGTGGATCAACGATGCTTAGAATAATATCTGAAAGGAGAGTTCCAAGTAGCGTTGCAAATCCAGTAAACATAACGAGTGCAGTTATTACACTAAAATCGCGTTGAGAGATAGATTGTATAAATAGTTGTCCAATCCCTGGATAACTAAAGATACTTTCCAAGAAGATGGCACCACCAACTAATCCTGTAATTTCATAACCTAAGAAGGCTGCAATTGGTAAGAATGAATTTCGTAAAATATGTCTAGAATAGACTTTTGATTCTGGAACACCCTTTGCTCTTACTGTACGTACAAAATCTTTATGTTTCGTATCGATAATTTCGCTTCGTAAATATTGAACAGTACCAACTGTCGCAATTAATGCGCCGGATAAAGCTGGTAATAGCATGTGATTGAATTTGCTTAAATAGTAAGCAAATGTACCTGTTGCAACTTGAGGATCTACGCTACCGCCAGTCGGAAACAGAGCAAACTTAAATCCGAAAAGGAAGAGCATAATTAGTGCAAATATAAATAGCGGTGTAGCAAAACCTAGATAGTTGTAAAGGGTAATGAGTCGATCAGCCCAGGTATCATTCCAACGCCCACTTATAACTCCGAGTGGTATGGCAATTAAATAAGTAAGAATAAGAATGACAAGTGCTAAAGATACTGTGTTTCCAAGTCGTTCTCCAATTAAATCGGTTACTTTCATTTTATGTGCATAGGAAATACCAAAGTCACCTTGGGCTGCATTTTTAATCCAGCGAACATATTGTGTTGTAACTGGGTCATTTAATCCAAGCTTTTCTCGCTGTTCTTCAATCACTTTTGGATCTGCTTTTGGGTTATTCATTGTTCTACCGGTTAAGGCATCGCCTGGCATTGCTTTAGCTAGTAGAAAGACTAGTATACTTAACACGAATAATTGCGGGATCATCACTAAAAATCTCCGTAATATAAATTTCCACATGTTTTATCACTCCCTTAAGGTAATGCCACCCGGTGAGTTGGCGAGATTGGTTTTAAATCGTAAGCACGACCGTTTTCATTGAAATACTTTTCGTATGATTTTTCGTACTCAGAACTTACTTGTTGACGTAATTTACGTTGTTGTTCGCGGTTTTCTGGACGAATATCAGGAATAGCTGATATTAGGCGTTTCGTATAGATGTGCTGTGGATTATTATAAATTTCTGCACTAGTTGCTTCTTCGACAATGCGCCCGCGATACATTACACCGATGCGGTCACACATATGACGAATTACGCCTAAATCGTGACTTATGAATAGGTACGTTAATCCAAGTTCAGATTGTAAATCTTGTAAGAAGTTTAAAACTTGCGCTTGTACCGACACGTCAAGTGCAGATACTGGTTCATCGGCGATAATAAGTTTTGGTTTTAATGTAAGAGCGCGTGCAATACCAATTCGCTGTCTTTGTCCACCGGAAAATTCATGTGGGTATTTATAAATAGACTCTGGATTTAACCCAACTTTATCAAGGTATTCTTGAACTGCTCGACGCTCTTCATCGGGTGAGAGCTTTTCAAAATTCCGAAGTGGTTCGGCAATAATATCGATAACACGTTTTTTTGGATTCAATGATGAATACGGATCTTGGAAAATCATTTGGATATCTTTTCGTTGTTCTCTTAACTCAGAGCGACTTAATTTCGTTAAATCCCTATTATTAAAATGAATGCTACCGCCTGTCGCTTTCGTTAAGTGCATAATTGCTTTACCCGTTGTTGATTTGCCGCTACCTGATTCACCAACGATTCCATATGTTTCACCAGGTTGTAATTCAAAGCTTACGCCATCGACAGCTCGTACATAATCTAATGTACGTCCGAAGAAACCGCCTTTAATTGGAAAGTGTACTTTTAAATCTTCTACTTTAAGCAGTGCCATGAGTTACGCCATCTCCTTTCTTATGTTGGAAGTTGAAGTGCTTATAGCAAGTACAACGTACCCAATGGTCTGGTTTTACTTCATGTAAAACAGGATTTTCCTCATGTTGATCTGGTCTAACCCAAGGGATTCGGGCTTGGAATCGACATCCAGTGCGAGGAAGCTTCGCTAACGAAGGAACCACGCCTTGAATTACATGCAATTTTTCTTTTTCACCATACGCAGATGGAATGGAGTTTAATAGAGAACGAGTATATGGGTGAAGCGGGTTATTAAAAATCTCTTCTACTGTTCCTGTTTCTACAACTTGTCCTGCATACATAACGACAATACGATCAGCTGTTTCGGCAACAACGCTTAAATCATGTGTAATTAAAATGATGCCCATTTTCGTTTGTTCTTGAATAGATTTTAGTAAGTCTAAAATTTGTGCTTGGATGGTTACGTCAAGAGCCGTTGTTGGCTCATCCGCAATAATGAGTGCTGGGTTACAAGCAATCGCAATCGCGATAACAATTCTTTGTCTCATTCCGCCAGATAATTCGTGAGGGTATTGTTTATATGTAAGTTCTGGTTTTGGAATACCAACTTGATGGAGTAGTTCTAAGGTGCGTTCTTTCTTTTCTGCTTTCGAAAGGTTTGTGTGGTAGTCTAAGTTTTCTTCGATTTGTTTTCCAACTGTCATAAGAGGATCGAGTGCTGTAAGAGGTTCCTGGAAAATCATACCGATGTTTGATCCGCGTACTTTATTCATCTCTGCGGTCGACATAGTAAGTAAATCCTTATCTCTATAGTTAAGTTGCCCTTGTAATTTTGTATTTGCTTCATTATGCAGTCGCATAATGGAAAGGGCAAGTGCACTTTTTCCGCAACCGGATTCACCAACTATCGCGACAATTTCATTTTCATGGACAGTTAACGAAACGTTATCAACTGCTGCATGATATTGATCTTGTATGCGAAAGGAAGTCTGTAAGTTTTCAATGCGAAGAAGTGGATTCTTCATGGTTATCCCTCCATCTTTTCTGAAAAGACTAAATATTTAGTATGTTGTTGCTATTTTAATATAAAGCGATAATGTTTGACAAGAGTAAATATTCAAAAATCTTTTTATATAGAGATGAGATGCAGTAATATAAGGATAAAAACCCTTTTAAAACGCTCACAATTATGGGGTGGATTGATAAATTATTTGTAATAAAAAAGTACTATATGTAGAAAAAAGAGAGGTGTTCTGGAAAGAACTGTCTCTCTTTTTTTTGTAAGTATAATATTATTGTTTAAGCTTGTTTTTGTTTTGTAGATCCTGTATTTAAAGTAAGAGCAAGGAAGAACATTGCAAGGACACAAGAAGCAAGGAGCAAAATGAATCCGCCGTCCCATCCGAATCCATCTACAATAAAGCCCATAGCTGCGCTAGCAAAAGTAGCTCCCCCTAGGTAACCGAAGAACCCAGTTAACCCAGCGGCAGTTCCAGCAGCTTTCTTTGGTGCTAAGTCAAGAGCGTGTAGGCCAATTAACATAACAGGTCCGTAAATTAAAAATCCAATTGCGACAAGTGCGATGCTATCAACCATTGGATTACCAGGAGGGTTTAGCCAGTAAACAAGAACTGCGATAAATACACCGACCATAAATAAAATACCAGCAGGTGCACGGCGTCCTTTAAATAGTTTATCACTCATCCATCCGCAAAGAAGCGTACCTGGAATACCAGCCCATTCATATAGAGCATAAGCTGTACGTGAGCTACTATGAGTAAAGCTTTTTTCTTCAACTAAATAAGTAGGAGCCCAGTCTACAACGCCGTAACGAACGAAATAAACAAAAACGTTAGCGATAGCGATGTACCATAAAAACTTATTGTTTAATACGTATTTAAATAAAATTTCCTTTACCGAAAGTTCGCGTTCACGGTCCGCTACTTTTTCATCTGATGGATATTCCCCAGTATGTTCTTCAATAGAAGGTAATCCGCAAGATTGAGGTGTATCTCTCATCGTAATTAATACATAAATCCCCACTAAAATTGAAAGAATACCTGGGAAGTAAAATATACTTTTCCAGTCATTTGCAAAGAAATATAAGCCTAATGTAACGAGAGAAGGCATAAGCGCGCCGCCGACATTATGAGCGACGTTCCAAATAGACATTTTTGTACCACGTTCACTAACGGAGAACCAGTGAACCATCGTACGACCACAAGGAGGCCATCCCATACCTTGTACCCATCCATTTAAAAACTGAAGTACAAACATAAGTATAATGCTCGTTGTAATGAAAGAAAATGAGCCGAAAATAATATTAATGATACCGGATAAAAATAGCCCAGCTGCTAAAAAGTAGCGAGGATTACAACGATCGGATACGATACCCATAAGAAATTTACTTAATCCGTAAGCGATAGATACTGCTGAAAGGATAACCCCAAGTTCCCCTTTACTAAAGCCTTGTTCGATTAAGTATGGCATTGCGAGTGAAAAGTTTTTTCGAACAAAGTAGTAACCCGCATAACCGATGAAGATGCCTAAGAATACTTGCAAACGCAATTTGCGGTATTCGCTATCAGTGCGATCAGCTGGTAAGCGTTCTGCGTGGGGCGCAGGTTTAAATAATTGTGTGAAAAACATAAAATGAAAATCCTCCCCTAATTAATTGGAAGCGTTTTAAGACAGAGAGAATACAAAAAGGCTATGAAATATAAAAAAGTTCCCTTTTTTATGATTCATAGCCATATACTCCGATTCTCCGTGACTGTCAATATTAACTTCGACGAAAATTATACAACTTTGTGACAAGAATGTAAACGTTTTTATAAAGAAAGTTGTTGACGTATTTTGTTTGTGGGATTAATATTTAAATACGTTAAATATTTTATTGCTTAAATAAGAGGTGGATAACATGCCAAATGATATGACTCATATTGATAAGATTCAAGCTCTTACATTCGCTATAGGAAAGAAAATGCAAACAGAGCTATTAGAACAAATGCAAGCATCAGGACTTACACCACCGCAGTTTTATATTTTAAAGATTTTAGATCATTACGGAGCTTCAAGAGCGACACAATTGGCGGAGAAAATGTACGTGAAACCGAGCGCGATTACAGTAATGACTGATCGTTTAATTGATCATGGGTTAGTAGAGCGCTATCACGACGATAATGATCGCCGCGTTGTTGTCATTGAGCTAACGAAGAAGGGGAAAACTACAGTAGAAGAAGCGATGGCGGCTCGTAATGAGCATATTGCAAAATACTTCTCACACTTAGAATTACAAGAGAGGGAAGATTTGTTGCGCCTCTTTGAAAAGCTAGAAACAATTATTTGTGGGAAACCAGAGAAAAAAGAGAAAAAAGAGAAAAACTAAGAGGAATTGAGGAGATTACATGGAGCAACAAGAAAATCAGAATAGAAAGTTGTTGTTAATCGGTTTAGTAATCGCAATGCTATTTGCTGCATTGGACGGAACAATCGTTGGTACAGCAATGCCGCGTATCGTCGGTGAACTAGGTGGATTAAGTTTAATGACATGGTTAACAACAGCGTACATGTTAACATCAACAACGGTTGTACCGATTGCAGGTAAATTAGCGGATTTACTTGGACGTCGTAACGTATATATAGCAGGATTAATTATCTTTATGGTTGGTTCAGCGTTATGTGGTATGGCAAACGGTATGACAGAATTAATTATTTTCCGTGGTATTCAAGGTCTTGGTGGCGGTATTATGATGCCAATGGCTATGATTATTATCGGAGATATGTTCACGGGAAAAGAACGTGCTAAATGGCAAGGTATTTTTGGAGCTCTATACGGTCTTGCCTCTGTAATTGGACCACAAGTTGGTGGTTGGATTGTAGACGCAGTGAACTGGAGATGGGTATTCTATATTAACTTACCAGTTGGTATTTTAGCGACAATCTTCATTGCAATGGGATTAAAAGCACATAAACAAACAGGACCAATTAAAATTGATATCGCTGGAATCTTCACGATGATTCTCGGTGTTGTAAGTTTATTACTTGCGTTAACGTTTGGCGGGAAAGATTATGCATGGGGTTCTTGGCAAATTATCGGGTTATTTGCACTAGCTGCCATTGGTATTGTTAGCTTTGTTATCGTTGAAACGAAGGCTGAAGAACCAATTTTACCGATGCACTTCTTTAAAAACCGTACATTTACACTACTGAATGCGATCGGTTTCTTTATGAGTATCGGAATGTTTGGAGCAATTATGTTCGTACCGTTCTTTATGCAAGGAATTGTAGGCGTAAGTGCTGCTGAATCAGGAACGATTATGACACCGATGATGATTACAATGATCGTTATGAGTATTATCGGTGGTCAGCTTGTATTAAAAATTGGTGTGAAACCACAAATTATTACAGGGATGCTTATTATGGCTAGTGGTTTCTGGTTATTAACAACGATGGATATGCATACAACTAAGCTTACCGCTACTTCTTATATGATGGTTATCGGTTTAGGAATGGGTCTTGTTATGCCGATATTAACATTAGCATTACAAGAAAGCTTCCCGAAAAAAGATCTTGGCGTTGTAACATCATCAAGTCAATTCTTCCGTCAAATCGGTGGAACGTTTGGGATTACAATTTTAGGATCAATTATGAATAACACTTCAGGCACAACGTTAACAAATAAATTAGTACCTGTATTAGACACATTCCCAAAAGAAGCGGGACAAATGGTAACAAAATTTAAAGATATGATTCATACAGATCCACAAAGTTTATATTCTATGCTATTTAGTCCAGAGGCATTAAAACAAATGCCAGAAGCATTTTCTAATAGCATCGTACCAATTTTGAAAAGCTCTTTAGTGGACTCACTTCATACTGTATTCTTAACAGGATTGGTATTTATCGTAGTAGGTGCTATCTTTACGATTTTCTTACAGAAAATTAAACTGTCTGATCGTAAAAAAGATGCTGAAGAGCCTGCTGTAGAAGAAAAGGAAAAAACTGTATCATATTCGTAATAAAAAAGCATCGCCTTATGGCGATGCTTTTTTTGAGTATAACCTTAAAAGCTTTTTAGTTAGAAATGATTGACGTATTTTTATAAATGCGTTATATTATTTTCTGTAAACGGTTACATGAAATGAGGAGAAAAGAGAATGAGTACGATTAAAGACGTTGCAAAATTAGCAGGGGTATCTGTTGCGACCGTTTCCAGAGTGTTAAATAAAAATGGATATGTCCATGAGGATACATTAAAGAAAGTAGAGCGAGCAATTGAAATGCTAGATTATAAGCCTAGTACAGTAGCGCGTTCTTTATATAATAAAAAGTCTCGTTTAATTGGCTTAGTTGTTCCAAATATCGTGAATCCATTCTTTCCGGAAGTTGCACGTGCTGTAGAAGATGTAGCACATAAGCAAGGATACACAGTTGTACTTTGTAACTCTGATGAAAATTTAGAAAAAGAGAAGCAATACATTGATGTGCTTAGACAAAATAATGTGGACGGATTTATTGTAGCAACGAATCCACAAAATAGTGTTAATTACATGAATTTGTCTACTCCAGTTGTTGCGATTGACCGTATGTTTAATGAGCGCATTCCTACTGTATATGCAGATAACTATGCAGGGAGCCAGGCGGCGACAAAGTTATTAATAGACAAAGGGTGTAAACATATTGCACATATTCGTGGACCGCGTGATGTGAGCACAGCTAATGAACGTTTTGAAGGTTTTGTAGACGTTATTACGCAAAATAATCTTTCTTATATGATTGCAGAGAGTACATTCGATCCAGCTAATAGTGAACAGGTAGCGGTGGAATTATTAGAAGAATATCCGCATATTGATGGAATTGTTGCTGGGAATGATTTAATTGCAATTGGTATTGTAAAGGCTGCACTTCAAAAGGGAATTTCTATTCCAAACGATTTACAAATTATTGGATTCGATGGAATTTCTTTAACTGAAATGATGTATCCATCTATTACGACTGTTGCACAGCCAATTTATGAAATGGGGAAAATTGCAACAGAATTGTTGTTAGAGCAGATGGAAGGAAATCCATTAGAAGAAAAACACTATCGTTTACCGATTGAAATTATAGAACGAAATACAACGAAGTAAGGAGATGAGACAGATGCCAAATATTGCAGTAGTAGGTAGCATTTCAATGGACTTAGTGGCTGTTTCAAAAATACGGCCGAAAGCAGGAGAAACAGTAATTGGTGAAGCGTTTCATACGATACCAGGAGGAAAAGGGGCCAACCAAGCAGTTGCTGCAGCTAGATTAGGAGCAAATGTAGCGATGGTTGGTGCAGTAGGAAATGATGATTACGGAACAGTAGTTAGAAAAAATTTGGAGAACGAACGCATTTTTATCGACTATGTGGTACCGGTTACAGATAGGACGACAGGAATCGCTCATATCGTTTTAGCAGAAGAGGATAACAGTATTGTTGTCGTACAAGGAGCAAATGCTCTTGTAAATGAGTCGATTGTAGATCGTTCAAAAGACCTTCTTGTAAAAGCAGATATGGTTGTTCTTCAACTAGAGATTCCGCTTGAAACAGTAAAATACGTTCTGGCTATTTGTGAGGAGCATAACATTCCAGTTATGTTGAATCCGGCTCCAGCACAAATCTTATCAGAAGATATTTTAGAAAAAGCGACTTATATTACGCCGAATGAACATGAATGTCGCATCGTATTAAATGATTTCACATCACCAATTGAAGAGTTACTTGCGAAATATCCAAATAAGCTATTGATGACGGAAGGGTCTAACGGTGTTCGTTTCCATAACGGAACGGAAGTTGTTCAAGTTCCAAGTATTGCTGTAGACGTAGTGGATACGACTGGAGCTGGTGATACATTTAACGGCGCGCTAGCAGTTGTACTTTCTGAAGGAGAAATACTTCAAAAAGCAATTCGTTTTGCGAACATTGCTGGTGGTCTTTCTGTAACGAAACTTGGGGCACAGGGCGGTATGCCAACAAGAGATAGAGTACGTGAAGTGCAGGTGATTGTCGGATGAAGAAACACGGTGTATTAAATAGTGAAATTGCGGCGGTCCTTGCTTCACTTGGACATACAGATACGATTGTAATTGCTGATTGCGGGTTACCTATTCCTGATGGAGTAAAACGAATTGATTTAGCAGTTGAAATCGGAAAACCTAGTTTTTTAGACGTATTACAAGTAGTTGCTGATGATATGGCAATTGAAAAAGTGATGTTAGCAGAAGAAGTTATTATAAATAATGCAGAGGTAAATAAAGAAGTTGAGATGCGATTAATAGAGCCAGCATTTGAATATGTGTCTCATAAGGAATTTAAAGAGCATACAAAGAGAGCGAAGGCGATTATTCGTACAGGAGAAGCAACGCCTTATGCGAATGTTATTTTACATGCAGGCGTGATTTTTTAATAAAGGGATGTGATGAGAATGCATATTGAAATGAAGAACATTTCAAAAGCGTTCAGTGGTAATCCTGTTCTAAAAAACGCACAGTTTATGATTGAAACAGGAGAAGTTCATGCATTGATGGGGGAAAATGGAGCGGGGAAATCGACGCTCATGAAGATTTTAACAGGTGTATATAAAAAAGACAGTGGAACAGTCATGATTGATGGGAAAGAACGAACTTTTAAAAATGCGAAAGAAGCTGAAGAGTATGGTATTGCATTTATCCATCAAGAGTTGAACATATTACCGAATTTAACGGTAGCTGAAAATATGTTTCTTGGAAAAGAGTTAATGTATGGGAAAACGGGCATTTTACGTACGCGTCAAATGAATGCGATTGCCCAGCAACAATTAGCAGATCTTGGCCTACATGTGAGAGGTGCTATGCTAGCAGGTGAATTATCAGTTGGACAACAGCAAATTATTGAAATTGCTAAAGCATTAATGACAAAGGCGAGCGTTATTATTATGGATGAACCTACAGCAGCATTAACAGATCGCGAAATTGAAACGCTGTTTATTGTTATTAATAAATTACGTAAAGAGGGCGTTTCATTCGTTTATATTTCACACCGGATGGAAGAAATTTTTTCAATATGTGATGCTATTACGATTTTGCGTGATGGAGAATATGTAGGGAAGAGATTAATTCCAGAAACATCATTTGATGAAGTAGTTAGCATGATGGTGGGGCGCAGTATTGGTGAACGTTATCCAGAACGAAATAGTCAAATTGGCGAAGTGATTTTTGAAATGCGAAACGGAACGAAAAAGGGGAAATTTGAAAATGTTTCGTTTCAAGTTAGAAAAGGTGAAATCCTTGGTGTTGCGGGCTTGATGGGAGCTGGTCGCACGGATATTATGAAAGCAATATTTGGATATGAACCGCTCGATTCAGGAAAAATTTTCATGAATGGACAAGAAGTAAAAATTGATAGTCCAATTGATGCGATTAGACAACGAATTGCCTTTATTACAGAGGATAGAAAATCTGAAGGGCTTGTGTTAGATTTTTCGATTCGTGAAAATTTAGCTTTACCAAATTTAGAAAGTCTTTCAAAGGGAAGCGTTGTTAATAAAGGTTTAGAACAGCAATTTACTGAGGATATGATGAAGCTTCTTAATGTGAAAGCAGCAAACGGAGAGCAAGCTGTAAAATCTCTTTCTGGTGGAAATCAGCAAAAGATTGTAATTGCAAAATGGTTAGGTATTCATCCGCAGTTACTCATTTTAGATGAACCAACGAGAGGTGTAGATGTTGGGGCTAAAAAAGAAATTTACTCTATTATGAATAAGCTTACCGAGCAAGGAGATGCCGTTATTATGGTATCGTCTGAGCTTCCAGAAGTTTTAGGAATGAGTGATCGAGTTCTCGTCATTCATGAAGGGAAAATCGGTGGTATTTTAGAGAAAGATCAGGCATCGCAAGAGTCTATTATGGCACTAGCTACAGGGGGAGAGTAAGATATGGCTAAGAAGGGGAATGTATTACAACAACTTGGTTCTTTAATTGGATTAGTATTAATTATCGTAGTAATTACAGCTTTAAATCCAGCATTTATTGAAATTCCAAATTTATTTAATATACTGCGCCAAGTATCGATTAATGCACTCATTGCATTTGGAATGACCTTCGTTATTTTAACAGGGGGTATTGACTTATCGGTAGGTTCTATTTTAGCATTATCAAGTGCACTTGTTGCCGGAATGATGGCAAGTGGCATGGATCCGTTCCTTGCAATGGTAGTTGGATTATTAGCAGGTCTTGCAATGGGGATTGTAAACGGTATCATTATTGCGAAGGGAAAAGTAGCTCCGTTTATTGCAACTTTAGCAACAATGACTATTTTTCGCGGGTTGACGCTTGTTTATATGGACGGACGTCCGATCACTGGTCTTGGTGATCATTTAATGTTCCAAATGTTTGGCCGTGGTTATTTCCTTGGTATTCCTGTGCCAGCCGTTACAATGATGATCGCTTTTGCAGTACTGTACTTTATTTTAAAGAAAACAACGTTTGGTCGCCGTACGTTTGCGATTGGTGGAAATGAAGAAGCGGCAGCTTTATCAGGTATTAATGTTACGAGAATTAAAGTAATGATTTACGGTCTTTCCGGAATTTTGGCAGCGCTTGCAGGTATTGTCTTAACATCAAGGTTAGATTCTGCACAGCCGACTGCTGGTACTTCTTACGAATTGGATGCAATTGCTGCAGTTGTGTTAGGAGGAACGAGTCTTTCAGGTGGAAGAGGATGGATTGTTGGTACATTCATCGGTGTGCTTATTATTGGTGTACTAAATAACGGTTTAAATTTATTAGGTGTATCTTCTTTCTTCCAACAAGTTGTAAAAGGACTTGTAATCTTACTAGCTGTACTAATTGATCGTCGAAAAGAAGCGTAATGGAGGGGCAATTCATGAAAAAATGGTTACTGATACTCGTTGCATGCATCATGGTAGTTACTGCTGGTTGTTCAATGGAACCACCAGAATGGGCAAAGGATTCTAGCGATAAAGGTCGAAATAAAACTATTAAAGTTGGATTTTCTGTTTCAACTTTAAATAATCCATTTTTCGTCACGTTGAAAAAAGGTGCAGAAAAGAAAGCAAAAGATAGCGGCATTGAATTAATTGCTGTTGATGCACAAAATGATGCAGCGAAGCAAACAAACGATGTTGAAGATTTAATTCAAAAAGGTGTCGATGTAATTGTTATTAATCCAACCGACTCAGATGCTGTTGCTTCAGCGGTAAGTGCAGCCAATGCAGCCAATGTTCCTGTTATTACAGTAGACAGAGTTGCAAATTCAGGTAAAGTTGTTTCTCACATAGCTTCCAACAATGTAGAAGGTGGTCAAATGGCTAGTGATTACATTCGGGAAGTAGTTGGCGTGGGAACAAATGTCGCTGAGTTAGAAGGAATACCTGGATCGTCTGCTGCTCGTGAGCGTGGGAAAGGATTCCATAACGTAGCTGATAAGTCTTTAAAAGTAGTAGCAAAACAAGCAGCTGATTTCGATCGTGCAAAAGGGTTATCCGTTATGGAAAATATTTTGCAAGCAAATAGCGATATTAAAGCGGTATTTGCTCATAATGATGAAATGGCATTAGGCGCAATTGAGGCATTAAAATCTGCTGGTAAAACGGATGTAGTCGTTGTTGGATTTGATGCAACGGATGATGCTGTAAAAGCGGTTAAAGATGGGCGTATGGCAGCAACAGTCGCTCAAAAACCGGAATTAATCGGAGAGAAGGCGATGGAAACAGCAAAAGAGATAACACAAGGTAAAAAAGTGGACAAATTTATTCCGATTGAATTAGAGCTTATTAAGAAAAAATAAATAAATATAAAATGAAAATTAGGAAGGAAGAATAACAAATGAAATTTTTTATTGATACAGCAAACATTAACGAAATTAAAGAGGCAAATGCATTAGGCGTAGTAGCTGGAGTAACGACAAACCCATCACTTGTAGCAAAAGAAGGCGTAGATTTCCATGAGCGTATTCGTGAAATTTGCAGCTTTATTGAAGGACCTGTAAGCGCAGAAGTAATTAGCTTAGAAGCTGACAAAATGATTGAAGAAGGAAAAGAGTTAGCAAAAATCGCTCCAAATGTTGTTGTAAAAGTTCCAATGACAACAGAAGGCTTAAAAGCAGTAAAAGCATTCTCAGATTTAGGAATTCGTACAAACGTTACATTAGTATTCTCAGCAGTGCAAGCATTACTTGCAGCTCGCGCTGGTGCGACATACGTTTCACCGTTCTTAGGTCGCCTAGATGATATCGGTCATAACGGTATGGACTTAATTCGCCAAATCGCAGAAATCTTTGCAATTCACGGCATTGAAACAGAAATCATTGCAGCATCTGTACGTCATAGTGTTCACGTAACAGAAGCAGCATTAAACGGTTCACATATTGCAACAATCCCAGCAAACGTAATCGCTTCATTAGTGAAGCACCCATTAACAGATCAAGGAATTGAGAAATTCTTAGCTGATTGGGAAAAAACACAAGAGAAATAATACGAAATGGAGAACCCAAGTTTAATTAACTTGGGTTCTTTTTTTGTTTGAAAGAATTTTCATGCAATTGTGCATATTGTCTTTTAAATTTTTAATATAAGCTATTTAATATATACAAATCACTCTTTATTTTTCACATTTCGACATAAAAAGATAGAGGGTCTGACCAGAAAACTGGAGGGCATGATTCTATAACAGAAAGCTTATTTCTTATAGAATCATGTCTTTTATTATACAAGGGAGGATAGATTACATATTTTTATCTGAAGTTTAAGATTGATACAAGGGGATGATTAAAATGAGAAAAAAAGCGCCATTTAAAGTGTTGTCATCATTAACGATCGCAACACTCATCGGTTGCTCAGCTGTAATGAGTGCTCCGTTAGCATATGCAGAAACGTCAGCAAAAGAAGGTGTGTCTACAACGCCAATTGATCATAACTTAATTCAAGAAGATCGTTTAGCGGAAGCGCTGAAAGAAAGAGGAACAATTAATCCAGCATCGTCTAAAGAAGAGACAAAAAAGGCCGTAGAGCAATATATTGAAAAGAAACAAGGGGATCAGGCGAATAAAGAAATTCTTCCCGATGCGAATCAAGAAGCATCTGATTTCGTGAAAAAGGTAAAAGAGAAGAAGATGGAAGAAAAGGAAAAAGTAAAGAAAGCTGAAAAAAATGTTAGCCCTGAGCAAAAGCCAGAGCCAAATAAAAAGCAATTAGATGGGAAAGTTCCAACTTCTAAGGCGAAACAAGCTCCATATAGTGGACCTGTCCGCAATGATAAAGTGTTAGTGTTACTCGTTGAATTTAGTGATTATAAACATAATAATATTGAGCAAACACCAGGTTATATGTATTCGAAAGACTTTAGTAGAGAACATTATCAAAAAATGTTATTTGGTAATGAGCCTTACACATTATTTGATGGTTCGAAAGTAAAAACATTTAAGCAATATTATGAAGAACAGTCTGGCGGTAGTTATACGACGGATGGATATGTAACAGAGTGGTTAACTGTTCCAGGTAAAGCCGCTGATTATGGTGCTGATGGTAGTAGCGGTCACGATAATAAAGGACCAAAAGGCGCACGTGATTTAGTGAAAGAAGCTTTACATGCAGCTGCTGAGAAAGGGTTAGATTTATCTCAATTTGATCAATTTGATAGATATGATACAAATGGTGATGGAAATCCAAATGAACCTGATGGTGTAATTGATCATTTAATGGTAATCCATGCTGGTGTTGGTCAAGAAGCTGGTGGCGGTAAATTAGGTGATGATGCAATTTGGTCACATCGTTCAAAATTAGCAATAGATCCAGTAGCGATTGAAGGTACAAAATCAAATGTAGATTACTTTGGTGGAAAAGTAGCAGCGCATGATTACACAATTGAACCAGAAGATGGAGCAGTAGGTGTATTTGCGCATGAATTTGGACATGACCTTGGCTTACCGGATGAATATGACACGAAATATACTGGAACTGGTTCACCTGTTGAAGCGTGGTCATTAATGAGTGGAGGTAGCTGGACAGGAAAAATCGCAGGAACAGAGCCAACTAGTTTCTCACCACAAAATAAAGATTTCTTACAAAAAAATATGGGTGGTAACTGGGCAAAAATTTTAGAAGTAGATTACGATAAAATTAAGCGTGGTGTAGGAGTTCCTACATATATTGATCAAAGTGTTACGAAATCCAATCGTCCAGGCGTTGTACGTGTTAACTTACCAGGTAAAAGTGTTGAAACAATTAAACCGGAGTTTGGAAAGCATGCATATTATAGTACAAGAGGAGATGATATGCATACAACATTAGAAACACCATTCTTTGATTTAACAAAAGGAACAAATGCAAAATTCGATTATAAAGCAAATTATGAGTTAGAAGCAGAGTGTGATTTCATCGAAGTACATGCTGTAACAGAAGATGGAACGAAGACGTTAATTGATAGAGTTGGAGAAAAAGTAGTACAAGGAGATAAAGACACGACAGATGGAAAATGGATTGATAAATCATACGATTTAAGTCAATTTAAAGGGAAGAAAGTGAAACTACAATTCGACTATATTACAGATCCAGCTGTAACATATAAAGGTTTCGCGATGGATAATGTAAATGTAACAGTTGATGGACAAGTAGTATTTTCTGATGATGCAGAAGGAACATCTAAAATGCAGTTAAATGGATTCGTTGTTTCTGATGGGACAGAGAAGAAACAACATTATTATTATTTAGAGTGGAGAAACTATGCTGGGTCAGATAATGGATTAAAAGCAGGAAAAGGTCCGGTGTATAATACTGGTCTTGTCGTTTGGTATGCAGATGATAGTTTCAAAGATAACTGGGTTGGGGTACATCCAGGTGAAGGCTTCCTTGGTGTTGTAGACTCTCATCCAGAAGCGTTTGTTGGTAATTTAAACGGGAAACCAGCGTATGGTAATACAGGCATGCAAATTGCAGACGCTGCCTTTTCATTTGATCAAACACCCGCATGGAGTGCAAATTCATTAACACGTGGACAGTTTAACTATTCTGGATTACAAGGTGTTACAACTTTTGATGATTCAAAAGTATATAGTAACAAACAAATTGCAGACGCGGGAAGAAAAGTTCCAAACCTTGGACTTAAATTCCAAGTTGTTGGACAGGCAGATGATAAGTCTGCAGGTGCTGTTTGGATTAAACGTTAATAACATAAAAGCACATTCTTCATATGAAGAGTGTGCTTTTTAATTTGTACATTAAGTTATTATTTTAGCTTATGTAATACAATTGTCTGTTCATATGTAGTGTATCAAATTATGTGGGTAAAGGAAATATTTCCGAGGAAATTGTCGAAGTATCGTCGGTATTTATAGACTTTCTTTTTTAAAGGAAGAATGTAGTATTGCTTTTATATGTAAGTTTATTTACATTGATATTTGGTTATATACAAAAGTAATATATATTAGGCAATAAAAAGAGTTCTATTTAATAGAACTCTTTTTTGATGAGTAGAAAGGAGGGGGACAAATGAAAGAAACAATTGCATGTCCACAATGTGAAGAGAATATTACTGCACAACATATTATCGACATCCCACATCCTTTTTCATTAAGGTGTCCGCATTGTAAGGTGAAGCTGAAAGAAATGAGGATAACACCATGTTTAATATTAGCGGCAATCTGTGTTATCCCACTGTTTATTATTATTGGAGAGAGTATTAAAGAATTGCTAGTAAAACATTTTTCTATTATAGACAATGTACCAACCGTACTTATTTTCTTCTTATTTTGTTATCCGTTGTATTATTTCTATGAAAAATATAATGCCATATTATTCATTAAATATGGTTTATTGAAAGTTAAAAGTTGAAAGTTGAATTGAATAGGAGATTATCATTATGTTGTGGAAAATTTATTTGGTAATTGTAGCGATATTAGCTATTACTTCGCTAGTGAGAGGGATGTTTCAAACACCGATTCAAAAGTTTGATTTTGTAGTGTCTATTATTACATGGATAGGACTATTTGGATTTGTTTTTGATGTACAAATATTGACGCCGATCGTTTGGCAATGCATCTTCGTATTTAGCATCATTTGGACTTTAACTGCAGTTTTTGTTTTACGTTTATATGAAGAGAAGGATGACCCGCTACCTTTTATATTCAAATTAATTGGTATTATCCCAACGCTGCCATTATATTACGGGTTATATCAATATGCATTTTAAAAAAGACAATGATGGAATTAACCCATCATTGTCTTTTTTACTTTGCTTCTTACAAAAATCATTCCAGCAAATGTTAACAAGAATGCAGTTCCGATAACGAAGCTGACGCTAGGCGATGCCCCGATTGCTCCAACTGTAAAGGAGCCAGCAACAACTCCTAATGAGAAGAAAGCATAAAACAATCCGAATGCTTTCCCTCGGTTACTATCTGTTGTATTTTCAACAAGTAAAGCATTAATTGCTGGGAAGAGGATAGCGAATCCAATTCCATAAATCATCATAACGATAAAGAGCATGCCTTTTGTTGCAAATAATCCGAGTAAAGATAACGCTAGTGCCATTACTGCAATCCCGATTAGCATTAGTTTGGAACGATTAAATCGATCGTAAATGCGATTTGTTGGCAGTAAGAAGAAGAGGATAGCGGTAATTCCGAATACACTTAACATCATGCCTGTTGTAGATGCTTTAAGTGCTAATGCCTCAACTTTTACTGGTAACATATAAGTGACAATCCCTTGTGAAAACATTAGTGTGAAAGCACCAATATATGCTTGTAATAACGGTTCTGATTTCAATAGTTCAATCATATCTTCTTTGTTCATCATTTGTGTTCTTGATGTATCTTTTCTTGATACGTTATTTGGTAAGAAGAATAGAGATACGATTGTACCAAGGACCATTAAAATAGAAATAGTAATGAACACCCACTCTATACCAGCTGTTGCTTTCATAATGCCGCTGAAAGCAGGTCCTACGATTGCAGCTGTTCCAACAGCGGCACCAGATAGAGCCATTGCTTTACCTTGCCTTGCTGAATTCGTTTGCTTTGATAAAAACGTAAAGGCAGCAGGAATTAAAAATCCGTCACTAAAACCGTGCATAAAGCGCACAACTAATAGTTGTTCACCACTTTGAACAACGGTGTATAACAAGACTATGAAACTCGTAATTCCCATGCTTATATAAAGGATTTTTTTTGCACCAAATTTATCGACAGCGGCTCCAGCGATAATATTACCGATCATATTAGCGAATGAGTACATACCGATAACTAGCCCGATAACAAGAGGGGTTCCTCCAAGACCTTGAGCGAAAGTACTCATAATAGGTAATTGTGAAAATGTATCTAAAAACGCTACGATAACAATAAAGTAAATAAAATATTTCAAGCGATATTCACCTCTCCTCTGCTATTATGGCATAATGCTAATTTCAACCGCAATGAAATTAGCATTAACAGATGTGGAAAAAAGTACAAAGTGACAAAATATTGAACGTTATTTGTTAAAATTTAGTGGGAATGAGATTGTTTTTTTGAAATATATGGATGGAAGTATTATAATAGATTTGTAAACTTCACCAGGTTAAGTATATACGTAGAGAGGGATGTATAAAATGAAAGCACTACTTTGGCATAATCAACGTGATGTACGAGTAGAAGAAGTACCAGAACCAACTGTAAGACCAGGAGCAGTTAAGATTAAAGTTAAATGGTGTGGTATCTGCGGAACAGACTTGCATGAATATTTAGCAGGACCTATTTTTATTCCAACAGAAGAGCACCCATTAACACACGTAAAAGCACCGGTTATTTTAGGTCATGAGTTTAGTGGTGAGGTAGTTGAAATCGGTGAAGGCGTTACTTCTCATAAAGTGGGAGATCGCGTCGTTGTAGAACCAATTTATTCTTGTGGTAAATGTGAAGCTTGTAAACACGGACATTACAATGTTTGTGAACAACTTGTTTTCCACGGTCTTGGCGGAGAAGGCGGCGGTTTCTCTGAATATACAGTAGTACCAGAAGATATGGTCCACCATATTCCTGATGAAATGACGTATGAACAAGGTGCACTTGTAGAACCAGCAGCAGTAGCAGTTCATGCAGTACGTCAAAGTAAATTAAAAGAGGGAGAAGCTGTAGCGGTATTTGGTTGTGGTCCGATTGGGCTTCTTGTAATCCAAGCAGCAAAAGCAGCAGGAGCAACTCCTGTTATCGCAGTGGAACTTTCTAAAGAACGTCAAGAGCTAGCTAAATTAGCAGGTGCTGATTATGTATTGAACCCAGCAACTCAAGATGTACTAGCAGAAATTCGTAACTTAACAAATGGTTTAGGTGTAAATGTGAGCTTTGAAGTAACAGGTGTCGAAGTAGTACTTCGTCAAGCGATTGAAAGTACAAGCTTTGAAGGACAAACTGTAATTGTTAGTGTGTGGGAAAAAGATGCGACAATTACGCCAAACAATCTTGTACTAAAAGAAAAAGAAGTTATTGGTATTCTTGGATACCGTCATATCTTCCCAGCTGTTATTAAATTAATTAGCTCTGGCCAAATTCAAGCAGAGAAATTAATTACGAAAAAAATCACAGTAGATCAAGTTGTTGAAGAAGGATTTGAAGCACTTGTAAAAGATAAAACACAAGTGAAAATTCTTGTTTCACCTAAATAATAGAGAATAGTAAAAAGTAGCCCTTTTCTAGAAATAGAAGAGGGCTACTTTTTTTCTATACAGAAAGGTGATAGACTTTCCTTTAACTACAGGTATTTTGTTTGGAAGGGGAAGTCTAATGCTTTCATTTATGTTGACATTGAAACGGATGCTAAAAGCTTGTTTACGAGCGTGGAAAGATAAAGAATTTCAAGTATTATTCGTATTAACATTTTTAACATTAACATCAGGTACGATTTTTTATAGTACAGTTGAAGGATTACGTCCTCTTGACGCCCTATATTTTAGTGTGGTCACGTTGACGACTGTCGGTGATGGGAATTTTAGTCCGCAAACTGATTTTGGAAAGGTATTTACGATCTTATACATATTTATCGGGATTGGATTAGTGTTTGGATTTATTCATAAGTTGGCAGTTAATGTACAGCTGCCAAGTATATTATCGAAAAGAAAAAAAGAGTAAAGCATGTGGATGCTTTACTCTTTTTTTACATTAGTTTAGACAATCATTTGCAGTAGCTTAACAATACTTTATTACAATGTAAGTGTATTCATTCATTATATTCACTATGTATAAAGTTATAATGATATGAACATTTGCATATTTTAATTTATTGATAGAAATTTCATGAAAGGTGGGATATTCTAGTCATAGGTTAACCAGACGATATCATAGGATCCTAACAAAAAGTTTACAATAATTCAATTAAAAAATGGAGGATTTTATATGAAAAAGAAAGTACTTGCTTTAGCAGCGGCTATTACATTAGTAGCTCCGTTACAAAGTGTTGCATTTGCTCATGAAAATGATGGGGGAAGTAGAATAAATATAGTTCACCGCTGGTCTGCTGAAGATAAGCATAAAGAAGGCGTAAACTCTCATTTATGGATTGTGAACCGTGCAATGGATATTATGTCTCGTAATACAACACTTGTAAAACAAGATCAGGTTGCACTATTAAATGAATGGCGTACGGAGTTAGAGAACGGTATTTATGCTGCTGACTATGAAAATCCTTATTATGATAATAGCACATTTGCTTCACACTTCTATGACCCTGACAATGGAAAAACTTATATTCCATTTGCAAAGCAGGCAAAGGAAACTGGAGCTAAATATTTTAAATTAGCAGGTGAGTCATACAAAAATAAAGATATGAAACAAGCATTCTTCTATTTGGGGTTATCTCTTCATTATTTAGGGGATGTAAATCAACCGATGCATGCGGCAAACTTTACAAATCTTTCGTATCCACAAGGGTTCCATTCTAAATATGAAAACTTTGTAGATACGATAAAAGATAATTATAAAGTAACGGATGGAAATGGATATTGGAACTGGAAAGGTACAAATCCAGAAGATTGGATTCATGGAGCGGCAGTAGCTGCGAAACAAGATTACTCTGGCATTGTAAATGATAATACGAAAGATTGGTTCGTGAAAGCAGCTGTATCACAAGAATATGCAGATAAATGGCGCGCTGAAGTTACACCAATGACAGGTACGCGATTAATGGATGCACAACGTGTTACTGCTGGATACATACAGCTTTGGTTTGATACGTACGGAAATCGTTAAATATTTGAAAAAGGTCAAATCTCAGAATAGAGTATTTGGCCTTTTTATCACTACACAGTACATGGAGGTATGAAACGTGAAAGGTAAATTGCTAAAAGGTGTACTTAGCTTTGGTATTGGTTTAGGAGCTTTATATAGTGGATCTTCAGCTCAAGCAGAAATGTCTATAAATCAAAATAATACATTAAAAGTGATGACGCATAATGTGTACATGCTATCAACGAACTTATATCCGAACTGGGGACAAAATGAGCGTGCTGATTTAATTGGGGCAGCGGATTATATGAAAAATCAAGATGTTGTTATATTAAATGAAGTATTTGATAATAACGCTTCAAATCGCTTATTAGGAAATTTGAAGAAAGAATATCCAAATCAAACGGCAGTATTAGGTCGTAGTAACGGAAACGAATGGGATAAAACATTAGGTAACTATTCATCTTCGACCCCTGAAGATGGAGGTGTAGCGATTGTGAGTAAATGGCCAATTGTTGAAAAGGTTCAATATGTATTCGAAAAAGGCTGTGGACCAGATAACTTATCAAATAAAGGATTTGTATACACAAAAGTTCAGAAAAATGATCGTTTTGTACATGTGATTGGGACTCATTTACAAGCTGAAGATAGTATGTGTGGAAATACTTCGCCAGCATCTGTACGTACAAAACAGCTACAAGAAATTCAAGAGTTTATTAAAAATAAAAATATACCAAATAACGAGTATGTGTTAATTGGTGGTGATATGAATGTAAATAAAATAAATGCTGAGAATAATAGCAATTCAGAGTATGCATCGATGTTTAAAACATTACATGCGTCTGTTCCATCTTATACAGGACATACAGCAACTTGGGATGCGACGACAAACAGTATTGCGAAATATAACTTCCCCGATAGCCCTGCCGAGTATTTAGATTATATTATTACAAGTAAGGACCATGCTAATCCATCGTATATAGAGAATAAGGTGTTACAGTCGAAATCGCCACAATGGACTGTTACGTCATGGCTCAAAGAATATACATATAATGATTACTCGGATCATTATCCAGTAGAGGCGACTATTTCTATGAAGTAGAGTAGCCTTGAAAAAGTTTCTTCGTAAAGAAGAAACTTTTTTTATTTGAAAACAGGAAAATCATTCTTTCTTTCCAATATGTATAAGACATATATAGAAGAGGAGAGAAAACTGTGGATAGAGGAATTTTTAAGGAAGTTCCATTACCGTGTGCATTTTTAGATGAAGTGGCTTTAGAGAGGAACATTCAATCGATTATAGAGTTAAGTGGAGATAAGAAGATTCGTATAGCGAGTAAATCATTACGCTCTGTTCCAATTATGAAAAAGATTTTGGCTGCAAATAATCGCTTTCAAGGTATTATGTGTTTTTCTCCTAGAGAAGCTTTGTTTTTAATTGAACAAGGATTTAATGATTTATTGCTCGGATATCCTGTTTATGATGAAAGAGCTTTACATGAAATTAGTTTGCTAACAAAGCAAGGGCACATTATAACTTGTATGGTGGATTGTGAAGACCATATTACTTATTTAGAAAAGATTGCTGAGAAGTCTAAAGGGTGTTTTCGCGTTTGTTTGGATATTGATATGAGTAGTCGTTTTTTGAAATTTCATTTTGGTGTAAAAAGATCCCCCGTAAAAGATGTGCAGAGCGCTTTGAAAATAGTAGAAAAGGTGAAGGGCTCATCATATTTAATACTAGATGGTGTAATGGGATATGAAGCTCAAATTGCCGGGGTGGGGGATCATATACCGAATCAATGGATGAAAAGTAAAGCTGTTTCGTATTTAAAGAAGAAATCAGTGTTAGAGGTTAAAGAAAGAAGAGAACGTATCGTAAAAGAAATACAAAACCTTGGTATTGAACTAAGATTTGTAAATGGGGGAGGAACAGGAAGTATAAAAACAACTGAGCAAGATAACTCAGTTTCAGAGATTACTGTAGGATCCGCCTTTTACTCTCCTAAACTGTTTGACTATTATAAAGAAGTAAAATTTCAGCCAGCTGCCGGATTTGCTTTACCAGTTGTACGTAAACCGGATCCTTTTATTTATACTTGCCTAGGTGGCGGATATATTGCCTCAGGTGCAGTTGGTAAAGATAAAGAGCCTGAGGTTTGGATGCCGCATGGTGCAAAACTATTAGCTTTAGAAGGTGCTGGTGAAGTGCAAACACCAATTTTTTATAACGGCGAGGAACGAGTGGATATAGGAGATTCTATCTTGTTTCGCCATAGTAAAGCTGGGGAGTTATGTGAGCGTTTTCCTATTTTATATCGCATTAAACAAGGGGAAATTGTTGGAGAGTATTCAACATATCGGGGGGATGGACAATGCTTTCTATAAAGGGACAAAAATGGAGAAATTGGACAGGGAATGTAGAAGGAACGCCGCATTATACGATGTATCCAAAAAGTATACAAGATGTAGTAGAAGTTGTGGGGCTTGCACGAAAAAAAGGAAAGAAAATTCGTGTTGTCGGTTCAGGTCATTCGTTTACACCTCTTGTGCAAACGGAAGAAATTTTAGTTTCTTTAGATGAATTGAAGGGCATTGTGAATATTGATGCAGAGAAGATGGTTGCCGAAGTATGGGCGGGAACAAAGTTACATGATTTAGGGAAGTTACTTCAGGAAAAAGGTTATGCGCAAGAAAATTTAGGAGATATTGATTCACAATCTATTGCAGGAGCGATTAGTACGGGGACTCATGGGACGGGTGTTACATTTGGGAGTTTATCAACACAAGTTATAGAGATCACGGCAGTTTTATCAACAGGTGAGAGTATAGTTTGTTCAGAAACCGAGAACGCCGAATATTGGAAAGCATTTCAGTTGTCGCTTGGAATGCTAGGTATCATTGTAAAGATAAAATTGAAAGTTATCCCAGCGTATTCGCTTGTTTATGAAAGTGAAAAACAATCATTGTCTACTGTAATGAACAAACTAGAAGAATATAAGAAGAATCGTCATTTTGAATTTTTCGTTTTTCCTTATTCAGATGAAGTGCAAGTGAAATTTACAAACGAAACAACGAGTAAAGAAAGTGATTTGAAATGGCATAAACTAAAGGTGGAGTTACTTGAAAATAGGATGTTCTCTTTATTATCTAAAGGGTGTAAATGGTTTCCTTCTATAAGTAAAGGAGTAAGCCGATTATCAGCTAAGGCTGTACCGAACACGAAAATAATTGGACCAAGCTATGAAGTATTCGCTACATCACGTACAGTTCCATTTTATGAAATGGAGTACAGTGTCCCTTCAAAGTATATGAGGGCTGTTGTAGAAGAAATTTCAAATCTTATTGAAAAGAAAAAGTATAAGGTGCACTTCCCGATTGAATGCCGCTACGTGAGAGGTGATGATATATGGCTCAGTCCAGCATATGGAAGAGATTCAGCGTATATAGCTGTTCATATGTATAAAGGTATGAAGTATGCCGCTTATTTTGGTGAAGTGGAGAAAATTTTTCTAAAGTATGAAGGGCGCCCACATTGGGGGAAAATGCATACGTTAACGTACGAAAAATTGCAAAATATATATCCAGAATTGCATTCGTTTCTAAAAGTGAGGAAGTCACTAGATGAAACAGGAATATTTTTAAGCCCTTATACAGAAAAGTTATTTACGATTATGAAAAAAAGCTGACAAATTAGTATTTGTCAGCTTTTTTAAGTGTAATTGCATTTCTTGTATGACTAATACGCTCGTAAAATAGTAATTTATCACTACTAAATAAATGTAATAAAACATGAATAATAAATAGCCCGTTAATTACAAATTGGAATAACAGTATAACTAGTAATACTAAAGGCTCTGTATGATTTAAAATAGAGCTACTAGAAAGAATGTAATTGATTCCACCTAAAATGAAATAGAATATACCGTAACGAATGAATAATTCTTTTAGTGTAATACGCTCTGCTTGTCCTTTAATGTAAATACGAAGCAACGCTTTCCCTATTGTTCTTCCATTTGTAAAGTATGGGATGATAATAAAGTAAATTAAGATTGAACATGCGATGAAAAGGAGTTCGTATACATTTGTATAAGATTGGATGTTAGAAATAAATAGTGAGTTTCCTTTGTTTTTAATGAAAGGTACAACGATAGATAAGAAGATCCAATCAATTTGCATAGCGATGAGACGACGAACGAATCCGACTGGTTTCGTTTCCAAATCAATATGACTATCTAATTCGCTTGTTTTTGGCAGGAAGTACGTAAATATTGGTGCAATGATAAAACCGATTACGCCGCCTAGCGTGTTTAAAAACAGATCGTCGATATCGAATAAGCGATATGCACAATTATAAATACCATATAATCCAGTTACTTGTGTTAATTCAAAGAACAGTGAAAGGCAAAAAGAAATGCACACTGTCTGGAAGAAACTACGTCGGAAATAATAACGTAAGTAAATACCGAATGGAACGGTTAATAGAACGTTAAAAGCAACTTGTAAAAATGCAGATTCTTTTAATAACAAGAAATAAGTAGTAGGTTTCGTTAAAATTGCCGATGTATGACTACTAATCTCTTGTATGAAATAAAATGGTGAGAGTTGCATATGCTGTGTATTAGCGGGTTGTAGGCTACAAGTATCATACGTTTGTGGTAACGGCAAAATAACAAGAAAATAGGCATTTAATAAGTAAAGTAATAATGAGTATAAAATAAATGAGCGCCATTTATTTAAATAACCGTATTTTCGATAATTAAATATTAAAAAAGGAATTAATAGAAACATTGCTAAAATAGGAAATAAAATAAAAGCTGTTTTTACTGGAAATAAATATGCAGTCAAAATGAAGCTCCTTTCAATGAAATTTCGTTTATCATTATAGCGCTTAAAAGAATGTAAAACAAAGTTGAAATAGCTCGAAATAGAAAAAATTACAAATTTAAAATAGATTAAGTTATAATAAGTTTAATATAAAGATATTATGATTATACAAGTTGAAAGAGGGTACATGATATGCAATATGAGCTTTTTTCGGTAAGCGGGGATCATATTACAACTTTTGAAAGCACATGGCGTTTTCAAGAGGGGGAACAGATTTTTGTTCATGATGATAATACAAAACGAAATTTTATTATTATTCGCTTAACACATGATTTATTTCAAAAAAATACACATGTTATTCGCTTGTATTGTCAGGAAAAGAAAGTTTATGCATAAGGAAAAACCACTTACTGTATGAGGGCAGTAAGTGGTTTTTTATCCCGCTATTTGTGGGCAGCAGGGGGGGTGAACAAAACCCCCCCACTGATTAAAGTTTCATTTTATAAGAAAATGATAGTTAGCACACCTACGATAATACAGTAGAAAGAGAAGTATTTTAAATTTCCTTTTGCCATAATGTTCATAAACCATTTTAATGAAATATATGTCATGACAAATGTTGCGATGAAAGCAACAATATAAGGTACAAATAATGTATCTAAATTTGGATCGTTTGCAATGTCTGTAATACTTAACAATAAACCACCTAAGCTAACAGGAATGTATAGTAAGAATGAGAAGCGAAGAGCTGTTTCTTGCTTCATACCAAGTAACATTGCTGCCACAATTGTAGCACCTGATCTGCTTATACCAGGAATTAGTGCGCAAGCTTGTGCTAGACCAATAATGATTGCATCTTTCATAGAAAGGTCGCCATCATTTTTACGCCCACGCAAGTTTCGAATAATCCAAAGGCCGATAGCAGTAATAAGAAGGGAAATCCCAACCATTTTAACACCTTTTAAATAGTGGTCGATATAATCTTTAAATAAAACTCCAATTACACCTGCTGGAATGGTTGCAATAACAAGGTAAATAATAAAGAAGAAATCTGATTTTGCATCTTCTGCTCTTGTGAATATATAAGATAGACCATTCTTTGTTAGACGAATTAAGTCATTTCTATAAATAAGTAATACAGCTAATAATGAAGCTGAATTAACAAGTAGCTCAAAGCTAAACCCTTCTATTTTTAGTCCTAGCAAATGCTGTGCTAAAACGAGGTGACCGCTTGAAGAAATTGGAATTGGTTCTGTTAGTCCTTGGAATAGACCAAGAATTAAATATTTTAAAATGTAATAAAATTGTTCCATAATAACCTCCTTGTTTATTAGTCGAAAGAAACAACTTGTCCATTATAACAAGAATACGGATGAATATTGAGAAGAAATAAATATTCAAAATATAATAAAAATCCCTTATAACAGTATAAGGGATTTTTATTATTAATGAGAAACTACTGTTTCTTCAAGACTTTTCGTTAATTGAACATCGACTTTCTCAGCATCATGAATATGATTCATAATAGTAGTATTTAACTTTTGGAACATTTGTTGTGTGTTTGCAAATTCTCGTAATATATCATCGTTACAAGATTTTTGGTTTTCGATAGCTTTAATAACATTTGTAGCACCGCTTTGTAATGTTTGAATCATCATTAAAATATTTTCAATTCTAGCGTTAGTATCAGCGCTCATTTCTACACCTTCATCAACTAAATGTAAATTATCTTTTGTATTTTCATATGCTTTTTCAATTTCTTCTTGAATTTTTTTCGTTAAGTTACCGATGTTTTTTGTACTTTCAGCTGTACTTTCAGCTAGTTTTCTTACTTCATTAGCAACAACAGCAAATCCTTTACCGTGTTCTCCAGCACGTGCAGCTTCAATACTTGCATTCAACGCTAGTAAATTTGTTTGTGCTGCAATGTTTTGAATCACTTCTACAATTTGTTCAATTTCTTTAGAGCGTTCGCTTAAATGATTCATACTATTAGAAGTACGTTGAGATTGTTCACCTAATCTATTAATTACAATGAGTAAGCGATGAACGGATTCTTTTCCTTCATTAGAGCAATCGATAATTTCTTCAATAGATTGAATTAAGTTTTGCTCTTTTTGTAGCATTTCGTTATTTAATTCGTTGGAATGTGTAGTACGCGTAGAAACATTTTCAAAGCATGCGTTCAATTGTTGAATTAAGTTTTGGAGTGTATGATGTTGGCTATTTACAAGTTCGTGCTCTTGCATAACGCTTTTTACACGATTATGGATAGAAGATATAATTTCTTGTTTTTCCACATCTTTTTGTTTTAATTCTGCTTCTAGTTCATGTATATGAGCTTCTAGTTGATCAATTTTATGTTGGAGTGATTTCTTTTGAGTAAACATTTTATTTAATTCAACCGCCTTTAGGATTTTTAATTTCTCTATATTTGGATTTTAGCATCTTTTATAATTTTTAAATATAGGAATTGTTAAATATTTAAGAATCTATTACATTTTGTTCACAATTCTCTTTTTTTGTCATGAAAAATAAACTGTATTTAATGGTTCTGTAAACAAACTGTAAAATAAATCATGTATAACTGTATAAGAAGGGAGTCGGATTATGAACTATTTTAAGCGAATCAGTAGTCTAGTATTAGCAGGAATGATTGTTCTTTCTAGTACAGTCGCTGTAAAAGCAGAGTCAAACGACGAGAAACTTAACAACATGCAACAGCAATTGCAGCAAAACGATGCAGATATGCAGAAGAAAGAGCAAGAGAAGCAAGCTGTTAGTAAAGAAATTCAAGGTATCGAAAATGAACTACATAATTTAAATAATACAATTGCAAAAAATAAAGAGGATCAAGCTGCTATTCAACGTAAAATCGATGAAACACATAAGCAGATTGAACAAAAAAAGAACGAAATTGTCGTTTTAGAAGATAAAGTCCTTGCTCGTAAGGATATTATGAAAAAACGTATGGTTTCTGTTCAAAATAGCTCAAATACGAGTTTAGTAGTAGAAGTTGTTGTAGAATCAAAAAACTTTGCAGATTTCATACAACGTATGAACGCAGTTACGACTATTCTAGAAGCAGATAAAGAAATTTTACGTCTACAAGAACAAGATCTTCGTCAAATTGAAGAAGATAAAAAAGAGATTGATGAAAAAGAAGCATCTTTAGTAGTAGATAAACAAAAATTAGCAAAAGCACAAGCTGATTTGCAAGATAACTTGAAAAAACGTCAAGATAACTTACAAACAGTTCAAGCTAAATATAATCAGGTTGCAAGCCAACTTAATTTAGCAGCGGAAGAGAAAGCAAAAGTTGAAGCAAATATGAAAGCAGTACAAGAAACAATTGCTCGTGAACAAGAAGCAGCAAGAATTGCAGCAGAAGAGCGCGCAAAAGCTGAAGCAGCTGCAAAGGCTGAGCAAGAAGCTTTAGCGAAAGCGCAAGCGGAATTTGCTGAAAAGCAAAAGCAAGAAAAAGCTAATAAACCAGCTGAACCAGTTGCTAATAAACCAGCTGAACCAGTTGCTAATAATAGTTCGAAAGTAGAGCCTGAACAGCCTAAAGTAACTGCTGGCGGAAAAGAAATGTATGTACACGCAACAGCTTATACAGCAGATCCATCTGAAAATGGTTATGCAGCAGGTCAACAAGTATATTCTGCATGGGGACCGGGTGGTAAGCCTTATAACTTAACTGCAAACCCAGGAATGAAATTAATTGCGGTGGATCCATCTGTTATTCCATTAGGATCTACTGTAAATGTTGAAGGCTATGGAATTGCAATTGCAGCAGATACTGGTGGCGCGATTAAAGGTCACAAAATCGATGTTTTAATGCCGGATAAAGCCTCGTCTAGTAATTGGGGCAGAAAAAATGTTAAAGTTACAATTTTAAACTAAAACGTAATCCAACTTTACAAAACGTAAAGTTGGATTTTTTTGTAAAAATAATGTTAAGTTGAGTTTACATTTTGTTAAGGACAGCATACAATGATGGTAAGAGGTGGTAAATTTGACCATTTGCAATAAGGTGAAGGAATTAAGAGCTCGCTTTAATTTTACGCAAAGTGTATTAGCAGAAAAGGTTGGGGTGACGAGACAAACGATCGCTGCAATTGAAAAAGGGGATTACGTTCCTTCATTATTACTAGCATTGACGATTTGTGATGTATTCGAGTTAAAGATGGAAGATGTATTTGTTTTAAATAAGGAGGGGGAAGAGGATGAATAGAATTGGGGTTTCTTATATCTTAAATGTGCTGAGATTTGTGATAGCTTTTTGGGCGTTTATTGAGCTCTATTATGCTTGGATAGAGCTGGCAAATATTATTGAAACTGAGAAATTACCGTTTGAAGTAACAATCAACATGATGCCATTAGGAGTGTTAACAATTGTAGCTATTATAACGACGATTTTTTATAAAGTTCAAAAGAAGAAACATAAAGCTCTTTCTTATTGGATGTACCCGTTATTATTTCCACAAGAAGACGAGCGGGAAAAAGCAATTACACAAAAGGCATGCCGGACAACATTTATTTCATTTTGGTATGGAATAGTTATTGCTATTGGATTTTTAACACTTTCTCCTGTAGCTAATTTATATATTCCTGGATATCCATTATATATTTTATTTTTCATGCTTTTTATTCAAATGACAGTCTTTTACGTATCCCTGTACAGAAATAAATTAGTCTAAAAAAAACCTTCTTGCTGATGTGCAAGAAGGTTTCTTTTTTAGCTTACACTTGTACATATAGCAATATTGTCTTATCATTTTATATAGAGTAAGATTTTGTAACGGAAAGGAATTGTATATGAATAAGCAAAGAATTTATAGTATAGTAGCAATCCTTCTATTTGTTGTAGGTGGTGTATTAATCGGAAAGCCATTTTATGATGGATATAATGCAGAGAAGAAGCAGACAGCGAATGTACAAGCTGTTCAAAAGATGGAATATGAAAAGCATGATACAGAATTTGTAGATGCTTCAAAAATTAATCAACCAGACTTGGCAGAAGTAGCGAGTGCATCGTTAGATAAAAAACAAGTAATCGGTCGTATTTCAATTCCGAGCATCTCATTAGAACTTCCTGTTTTAAAAGCGTCGACTGAAAAGAATTTATTATCAGGTGCGGCAACTGTAAGAGAAAATCAAGTAATGGGACAAGGGAATTATGCACTTGCAGGGCATAATATGTCAAAAAAAGGTGTTTTATTTAGTGATGTATCAACTTTAAAGAAGAACGATAAAATTTATTTGTATGACAATGCAAATGAGTATGAGTATACTGTTACCGGTGTATCTGAAGTGACTCCTGATAAATGGGAAGTTGTAGAGGATCATGGGAAAGATGAGATAACACTTATTACATGTGTATCTGTTAAGGATAATTCTAAGCGTTTTGTTATTACTGGTGATTTAGTAGGAACAAAGGCTAAGAAATAAAGAAAAAAGAAGGTTCACTCTTTAAAGAGTGAACCTTCTTTTTTTATCCAATGTTGAGAAATAAAAGAATATTTCAGTTGGTATTTAAATATTTTTCTATTTTTATATAATAAAGTAATGATTCTAGATTTTGGGAGGAACAAAAGTGAAACAGCAAGTAAAAAGACTTCTTTTAACAACAAGTGTAGCGTTATTGGTAGCGCCAATTTCTGCTTATGCACATCCAGGACGTACAGATGCTAATGGTGGACATACGTGTCGTACAAATTGTGAAAAATGGGGATTGCAGTACGGGGAATATCATTATCACAATAAACCAGCTTCTAGCGGCGGAACAACAAGCTCTGCGCCTAGTCAAAATAATAATGGTGCTGTAGAAGCTGAAAGACAAGCAGAAGCGCAGCGCAATGCTGAGGCTGAAAAACAACGTGCTGCAGAAGCACAGCGTAAAGCAGAGGAAGAGAGACAGCGTGCTGCAGAAGAACAACGCAAAGCTGAAGAAGAGAGACAACGTGTAGCCGAAGAGCAAAGAAAAGCAGAAGAGGCACGTAAGCAAGAGGAAGCCCAGCGTCAAGCTGACATGGAAAAAGGGCAGCTTGAAGGTCAAAAAAGTGGAGAGACAGATTTTAAAGCAGGAAAGAATAATGCAGAAGGACATGTAGCTGGAAAGTCAGACGCATATAAACAAGCATTTACAACTGCGTATGCTGCGGCATGGTCTTTAGAAGAACAGAAAAAAGCACATTTTGAAAAAGGTAAAGAGCAAGGGTTAACACAAGAAGCAATGGACGATAGTCAAATTACTCCTGAGTTTAAGGTGAACTTTGCAGAAGGTTTCCAAGTAGGTAATAAAGAGAGAACCGAAAAGATTGAAAAAGAACAAGCGGAACTTGGTGAAAAGGCTGGTAAAGAATTAGCTGAAAAGAAACCTGGAAATACTGAAAAGGATACATATGTGAAAGTATATGAAACCGCGTATGAAAAGGGATATAAGGCTGCTAAAAAGGCAGCGGAAAAAGCTGGATATACATATGCATTTGAAAACTACGACTTAAAAGTTCCTGCTAAGTATGAAAAGAATGAAACATTAAAGAAATGGTTTACTGAAGGATTTAAATCAAATAAAAAGGCAGCGGAAATTCGAGAAGAAGGATATAAAAAAGGAGACAGCTGGCTTTCGTTCTTCTATAAGAGTTTCGTGCCAAGTGAATATAAAGAACATAAAGGCTTGTATGAACAAGCAATAGAAAAGGGAAAGAAAGCGTAAAAAAAGATGAGGAATTTTCCTCATCTTTTTTTAATCCATCCATTTCACTAATTTCTTAGAAATTGATAATAAAACACAACCTAAAACAATCGCCACAGCGCCAATAACTGTGAATACTTCAGCATATCCAAGTGAAGTTGTGAAGCTTGCAAGCTGTCCGCCTAAAATATTAGCAATACCTGAGCTTGCTAACCATACGCCCATTAATAAAGAGGCTAGTTTTACTGGAGCGAGAGCACTAACCATTGATAGCCCGACAGGTGATAAGAATAGCTCACCTAACGTATGGAAAAGATACGTAAAGACGATAAATAGTAAGTTTGCTTTTTCTGTAATGTTATGTTCGTCACTGCCTGTTTTTAATGTAGCGATAACAAGAACAATATAACCGATACCGAGTAAGATCATACCAAGTCCCATTTTTGTTGGGATTTTCATGTCACCATTTTTTCTAGTTGCCAGTTTCGCCCATAATGCTGAAATAGCTGGTGCAAGTAAAATAATAAATAACGGATTGACCGATTGGAACCAAGATGTTGGAACTTCCCATCCGAACACAGAGCGGTCTACAAATTTGTTTGTATATAATGTTAACGAACTACCAGCTTGTTCAAATCCAGCCCAGAAGAAGACAACAAAGCATGTTAAAATGACGATAACTGTTGTACGTTGTTTTTCTTTTTTTGTTAACGGTGTATTTCCTATTGTTTGTTGTCCAGCATCCGTTTGCAAATCGCGAGTTGGTTTTTTACCGATATCACCAAGGAAGCGATTTGATAGTGTTGTAAATAAAATTTGTCCAATGATCATTCCGATTGAAGCGGCTAAGAAACCGTAACGGAATCCGAAATGAGCAACGCCATCTATTGTTGTTTTGAATAAATTTTCTGATAAAAACCCGCAAACGAGTGGAGCTAAAAATGAACCGACGTTAATACCCATATAGAAAATTGTAAATGCACTATCACGTTTTGGATCATTTTCTTCGTATAATTCTCCAACAAGTGTAGAGATATTCGGTTTGAAGAATCCATTACCGATAATAATAAGCGCTAATCCGAGGTATAGACCGACTTGGTTTTGCAAGGCGAATAGTGTAAGGTTACCGATTGCCATTGTTATACCACCAATTGTGATGGCTTTTCGTTTGCCTAGAAAACGGTCCGTTAAGTATCCACCGATCAATGGTGTGAAATAACAAGCACCAGTATAAAATCCGTAAATAGAGAGTGCCCAAGCGGGACTAAACCCAAGACCACCACTTACTAAAGCTGTTGTTAAATATAATGTTAATAATCCTCGTAATCCATAGTAACTAAATCTTTCCCACATTTCTGTAAAGAAGAGTAAGTATAAACCTGGAGGATGTTTCTTTTTTCTTTGTTGTTCTCTTTCTAGTTGTATCGCTGATTCCATAATATTTTCCTCCTGACACAAGCAAAAAACAAAGTTAATAGTATTGTATGATTAATATTTTACCTTATTAACTATTATAAGTCAATAAAGGTTGATTTTTCAGAAGAAATTTGAAAAGGGAAATAGCTATAGAATGGGTGTTTCTTTTGTGATAGACTATGGACTATGTTTTCTTTGTAAGGAAGCGGATTACCGCATTTTTTTATTTGTGGAATTGATTTCATGTAAGGTGAAATTGAAGAAGGAGAAAGAAATGAAATTGTTACAGAAAAAAGAAATTTTGCTTATTAGTCTTATGTTATTCTCTATGTTCTTTGGGGCCGGAAATCTTATATTTCCACCTTTCCTTGGATATGAAGCAGGAGAACATGTATGGATTGCATTGTTAGGTTTTATTATATCAGCAACAGGGCTTCCTATATTAGGTGTTATCGCTATTGCGAAAGCAGGGAGTTTTCAAACGTTAGCGGGCAGGGTTCATTCTTCATTTGCAATTATTTTTCCGTGTATTGTGTACTTATTTATTGGACCAGGTCTTGGTATACCACGTGCAGGAAGTTTAGCTTTTGAAATGGGGCCAGGCCAGTTGTTCCCAGAAGCGGGTAGCGTAGTTTTGTTATTGTACACGGCTATTTTCTTTAGTATTGTTTACTGGTTAAGTTTATCACCGTCTAAATTAATGGGCTTGTTTGGAAAGGTGTTAACGCCTTTATTATTATGTATGATTGCTATTATATTTATAAAAAGTGTGTTTACATCAGTAGGCAGTGTGAAAGAGCCTGCAGGAAATTATGGACAAGCTCCTATGTTCCAAGGATTTTTAGATGGATATTTAACGATGGATGCGTTAGCAGCTTTAATATTTGGGATTGTTATTGCAAATGCTCTGCGTGCAAAGGGTGTAGCGGATGATAAAGGTTTAGCGAAATATATGAGTATTGCTGGTATTGGAGCAGGGCTTTTATTATCTATTATTTATGTCATTCTTGGATATGTTGGCTCAATTAGTGGTTCATTGGGTACATTTGATAACGGTGCGAAAGTGTTAGCACAAGTTATGACGACATTATTTGGACAAGGTGGGTTAGTTTTATTAGGTCTTATTTTTACTGTCGCTTGTCTATGCGTTTCCATCGGACTTGTTACGTCTTGTAGTCAATTTTTCACAAGTGTATTTCCGAAAGTATCTTATAAAGTTTGGGCATTTATATTAAGTTTTGTTAGTATGGTTTTAGCTAATTTAGGATTAACGCAAATTTTAAAAGTATCGGTACCGATTCTTGGATTTATTTATCCAGTTGCACTAACGCTTATTATTTTAGGGTTATTCCATAAGTATATTGGAAAGTATGTATACGTATATTCGGTAACGATTGGACTCGTAGCGGTATTTAGTGCGATTGATATTTTAAACAAAAGTGTACTGATGAATAAATGGACACCACTACTAAAAATGCTTCCGTTTTATTCAGAAGGTGTAGGTTGGATCGTTCCGGCATTTGTAGGTGTCTGCCTCGGTGTAATTGTTAGTATTGCTATAAATAAGAATAAATAAGTAAGAGGTGTTTTCCTATTTCGGAAAACACCTTTCTTTTTTGGAAAAATAGTATTGAAAATGAATAGACTAAGAGTATGATAAAGGTAATTGGTAATATATAGGTTTTACATGAATGATGAGGGGGGAGCGTATGAAGGAGGATTTGAATAAGAAAATAGAAGCACTCGAAACGGCAATTGAAACGATGCAAGAGGCACTTTATGAATTGAAAGCGAAACAAAGAAAAATAGAAGTAGATAAAGTTCAACAAAATGTTAATAAGGAAAAGAAAGAATATATTGAAGCGGTAAGTAATGAAAAGTTACAAGAAGATGTAGTTAAGACGAGGAAGTCCATGCAAGAGCCAGAGGTGAAACAAGTAGATATATCTGCATTTAAACCAGAACCATTTAATATTATAAAGTTTTGTCAAACGTGGTTACCACGCATATTTGTCGGTATTATGCTACTTGGCGTTATTTGGTTATTCAAAGCAGGGGTAGATGCCGGATTATTGACACCAGCGATACGGGTTGTGTTTGGTATAGTACTATCTGCCGGTTTGTATTACGTAGGAGATATACAAATTAAAAGAGAGCGGCAAGCGTTAGGGTTAGTATTAGCTGGAGGAAGTATTACGGGAATTGTTTTAACAACGTTTGCGGCACATTATTTATATGAGTTTATTCCTGCAAGTATTGCGTTTATCTGTAATATTGTATGGGTTATTTTAGGGATTTATTTAGCGAAAAGATATAGATCGGAATATCTCGCTATTTTCGTGGCGGTGGGAGCATTTTTTGTTCCTTTCTTGTTAAATAGTACGACTCCTAATACGTATATTTTCTTTAGTTATGAGACGATATTAACAATTAGCCTATTATGGTATGCATTGAGAAACCTTTATAAGTACTTGTATATGATTTCTTATGTTGTTGCGGCAATTGTCCTATTTGTCTTCTTTGTTGTTATGTCAATATTAGTAGAGAATGTGCAAGTACAGTTAACAGTTGTATACGGTGCAATTCATTTACTATTATTTTGGCATATGTTTTCGGAGAGAAGGTTTATACAAGAAGCACGATTGGCGATATTTAGTGCGAATGCAGTTTTCTTTATTTTAGCCATTTCTCAAATTCCTGAATTTACAACGTGGGGATTAGTTATAAGTTCATTTGTGCATGCTGTTATGTTTGTACTTGAATATAGGAAGAATAAACATTCGGTATTTTCAAATCTAATATTTGGCTTTGCAATGGGATCATTTAGTTTAGCGATTTTATACGAGTATAGTTTGGTGAATGCAGCGATCGTATTATTGTTACAAGGTTTCCTCGGTATGGTTACTGCTATTAAAGTAAAGCAAAACATTAAGTTGTATGTAGGTGCAACGATTTATGCGATTGGAATGGTACAGACGATTTTTAGCCCGTTTGATGAGTTCATTTCAGCAGGGTTTGTCGCTCATATTATTTTAATAGGAACGTTCTATTATTGCATGATACAAGCAAAAGAAGTGTTAGCGAGTTTAGGTAAATATGTTTATTCTATAGCGCTCTACTCGTTAATGGTTATTGTATTTATTACAATTACTAGGATCGGTGAAGTTCTTTCTACAGATGGAAGTATAATTAGCGTATCTGTATCATTATTATGGATGGTATATGCTTTATTTGCAGTTTGGTTTGGCCGTTATAGACAGATGAACGAAATATTATATGCTGGATTAGTCGTATTAGTAGTAACAGTAGGGAAGTTATTCCTTCTCGACCTACCAGAGGTGTCGATGATGATTAGAGCGGTGTTATTCTTAATCATTGGCAGTATCGGTATCGTTATTTCAAGAATGTTTTTCTCAAAAGAAGAGAAGTGAGAAGAAGGCAATCCCTTTACGGATTGCCTTTTCTTTTACTTTACTTCTTACCAATCGTTACAGCCTCATTATATTTAGCTGTTGTGTTTTGTCTTAGGCGAAGTGTTGCTTGTCCAGTTGTATTTGGATCAAGTTGTACGTTCACAATTTTTTCAGCAGATCCTTGGTTATTTGTTATGAAAGAGAATGTACTGCTATATCCGAAAGAAGATGGCCAAGTACCATTTGTATTTTGAACTTTTGCTACTTGTGTTCCGCCAGTTGTGAAAATACCTAACGAATAATTATTGTATGTTGTATTTGGTAATAAGTTATTTACTTGAATCTTCATTTGGAACACTTCATTGTTTGGTAGAATGCTAGGGTGCGTAATTACGTAATCACTCGTTGTCACTGCACCGTTATAGCCGTATGAACCTGGTTTGAAAGTATTTGTATTGAACCACTGGTAACCTTGAGTTGGTGCGCTCCAAGGTTCTGGTTGTGGTTCTGTTGATAAACTTGGTTGTTCAAATGTTTGTAGAGCTGTAGGTGCATCAAGCTGTAAACCACTCACTTGATCTAAGCTTGTAAATGTTTCTTGTTTCGCTAACCAATTCACGATGTTTTCTAATAGAACAGCATCGTTTTCTTCTTTATAACCATCATAAGTTTTCTTTGTTTGACCTGAGTCTTCGCGAACATATTTTGGTGTAGCATCTTCAACAGGAGAAGAATCACCAATAAAGGCAGCTTTTCCAAGACCAACTTTCGAAATAGCAGCATAAGGCCCCTCGGCAACGCCACCACCGTTATAAACGCCGCTATCAACAGCGTTATTCCATTTTGATGGATTTTCTGGAAGATATACAAGGCCTTTCGCTAGTTTTGGATTTGTAATCGCAAGGGTAGAGCCGGCATGCATTGCTACAGATGAAACGCCAGTTGTAATTCCGAATGATTGCGCAGGTGAGACAATATTTTTAGCTGAAACATCACCAAGTGCATTGTAACGGAAGCGAATACCGAAATTATCGGATAGCCAATCAGAGCTTTCTACTCCTTGCATAGCTTGTGAAGTTGTTTCTTCATTAGACATTCCCTTTGCTGGATTATCCCATGCCCCGCGTCTATATCCATTGAACACTTCTGAGGAGTCCCAGCGGTTTTTATTACGATCTGCATTATAATGATCGGCAATGAAGAAAATACTGCCGCCATTTTTCACGTATTGTAACATTGCGTCTTGTTCAGATTTTTTGTAAGGAATATTTGCCTCTGGAACGATAAACACGTTGTAATTTTTTAAATCGTCGTATGTAATAGGTGTTGATTTACGCAGTTCTTTTACATGATATCCGTTTTGGGCAATGCCGTTTCCGAAATCAGAAAAACCGCCATCAATAACCCAATCAGCTGTCCCGGCCGTTTGACCGTGCGTATTATCAAATAATACTTTCTTCCCATTGTTTTGATTTACAACCTTTGCAGCAATTTCAGGAGCTGGGTCTACAGAGCTTTCGGCATAAGTAGACGGTATGAACGAACTCCCCATACTAAGTGTAATTGCTGTTGCTAAAGAAAATGTAATCCATTTTTTATTCTTCATAGAAGAATCCCCCTAATAATAAATATATGTGCTTTAATAATGTAATTTATTTTTCTGAAAAAATAAAGACAGAAAACGTAAAAAATATTAAAAAATTGTAAAAATAAAGTGAATTTTGTTGAGAAATATTTATATAGACAATAAAAAATCCCTTCCAATTAATAAGGAAGGGATAGCTTGTTTAACTAATCTTTGAATTAGGTGTTTCATCAATCTTATGAAACCCTTTCATGTAATACACGATAGCTAAGCCGATAAGCCAAATTGGGCCAATGATTAATGCAATTCGTGTATCTTCTGAATACGCCATAATACCTAGTACAAGTGCAAGGAAGCCAAGTGAGAAGTAAGAGCTTAATGGATGTAAAGGCATTTTATACGTTAGCTTGTCTTTTTTCTCAGTTGGCAATCCTTTACGGAATTTAATTTGAGCGACTAATATTATACCCCAAGTCCAAATTGCCCCGAAAGTTGAAATACTAGTTAGCCATGTAAACACTTTTGCAGGAACGAGATAGTTTAATATAACGCCAACGAGTAAAACAATCGCAGTTGCTACAATACCTTGACTTGGAATGCCATTTTTATTTAAACGTCCAAATCGTTCAGGTGCTTTCTTTTGTTTTGCTAGTGTAAATAGCATACGGCCTGTACTAAATAAACCACCGTTACAAGATGAAAGAGCCGCTGTTAAAACGACAAAGTTAATAATACCTGCTGCCTTTGCAATACCGATTTGCTGGAACGTTAGTACGAAGGGACTTCCTTTCTCACCAAATTCGTTCCAAGGATAAATTGCCATCATAACGAATAATGCCCCGACGTAAAAGATTAGGATTCTCCAAAATACGTTATCGATAGCTTTTGCGAGTGTTTTCTTCGGGTTTTGAGCTTCACCAGCTGTAACACCAATTAGTTCAACGCCTAAATAAGCGAATAATACCATTTGTAAGGAAAGCAATAATCCAGAGAAGCCATTTGGGAACCAGCCCCCATGTTCCCAAAGATTTGAAATACCAGTTGCAACGCCGCCATTTCCAAATCCGAATAGAATAATACCAAAGCCAATTACTATCATACAGATAATTGTGACAATTTTGATGAGAGCAAACCAAAACTCAAGTTCTCCAAATACTTTTACTGATAAGAAGTTGAAAGCGCTCATTAATAATAGAGCGAGTAGTGCCCAAGTCCAGCGCGGGATATCTGGGAACCAGTACTGCATGTAAATTCCAGCCGCCGTAATTTCAGCCATACAAGTAACAACCCATAAGAACCAGTAGTTCCAACCAGTAATATAGCCAGCAAGTGGACCGATATAATCATTAGCATATTTACTAAAAGAACCGGCAACCGGTTGTTCAATTGCCATTTCTCCGAGCGCTCGCATAATGAAAAAAATAACGAGTCCAGCGATCATATAACCTAGTAAGATGGAAGGACCAGCTAGTTTAATAGCAGAAGCAGATCCTAAAAATAGCCCAACGCCAATAGCCGAACCGAGTGACATTAAAGTAATATGTCGTTCTTTTAAACCTCGATTTAAAGTTCCAGATTTGTTTGTGTGCTGCATAAGAAGAATCCCCCTTGTAGAATGAGCTACCTAAATATTTAACTATTTCAAATTATAAAACATTTCTATCTGTTATGCTACAAAAATAATCAAAATGAACTGTACTACATCTGAACTTGTCAGACTTAAACTTAAAATTCTCACTATTAGAGAATATATTGACTCTTCTTTTTATTGATTGTTAAGATTAAGTATTATATTTTCTCACATACTAGTAAGAAAAGAATGTGTAATAATAATTCAGGTGTAGGAAGGGTACATAGCCATGTTTCAATTACAAAAATATAACACTTCTGTGAAGCAAGAGCTTTTAGCGGGCATCACAACTTTTTTTACATTTGCGTATATTCTTGTCATCAATCCGAAAATATTATCTGATGCAGGTGTACCATTTGATCAAGCGTTTACGGCAACTATTATTGCGACAGTTATTGGGACGCTATGTATGGCGTTTTTAGCTAACTATCCAATTGTTATTGCTCCAGCTATGGGAATGAATGCATATTTTGCTTATTCTGTTGTTCAACAGGCAGAGGGGATTACATATGTCATTGCGTTTTCAGCAGTCTTTGTAACAGGCATTATTTTTCTTTTATTATCTTTCACTTCATTTAGGCAAAAGCTAATTATCGCAATTCCTGACAGTTTAAAACATGCAATTGCAGGTGGAATTGGACTATTTATTGCTTTTATTGGATTACGTCTATCTGGAATTATCGTGGATCATCCATCTAACTTAGTTACGATTGGTGATTTTCATTCTCCAGCCGTTATTTTAACTTTAATTGGTTTAATTTTAGCGGCAGTATTAATGGTATTACGTGTGAGTGGTGCATTATTTATTAGTATGATTGTGACAGGAATTATCGCCTTCTTTACGGGGCAACTGAAGTTTGAGGATAAAATTGTAGCGATGCCTCATTTACCAGAGGGTATTATCGTTTCAAATCCAATCAATGCTTTTTCAGATGTAATTCAGTATGGATTATATGGTGTTGTATTTTCATTTTTACTTGTACTTTTATTTGATACGACAGGTGCATTACTCGGTTTAATTAAACAAGCTGGTTTAATTACAGATAATACAGAGAAACGTTTTGGCAAAGCGTTTATTGCAGATGCGATTGGCGGAACGACAGGTTCTATCTTCGGAACAAGCCCAACAGCAGCAACGATTGAATCGTCAGCTGGCATTGCTGCAGGTGGTAAAACTGGATTAACAGGTATTGTAGTTGTTGGTCTAACGATTATAACGGCATTTTTCAGCCCTGTTATCGCGTCTTTATCAAGTGTAGCTGCTATTACAGCTCCTTCATTAATTATTGTAGGTAGTTTAATGGCACAAAGCATTCGTGATATTAATTGGAATGAATTTGAAGATGCATTACCAGCATTTTTAATTTTCGTTGGTATTCCGTTAACGTCTAGTATTGCAAATGGAATTGCAATTGGATTTTTAGTGTATCCAGTATTAAAAATTGTGAAGGGGAAAGGGATGGAAGTACATCCGTTACTATATTTATTTACAATTTTATTTGGATGTCATTTATTCTTATAGTATAGAGATAGGAAAGGGGGCTTCTTATGAGAGGCTCCTTTTTTGTGTATAATAAAGTGAAAAAAACAAATCAATTACGTAAAATATAAATTGCTTAATGGAATATATATGTTACAATAAAGGCAGAGGAGGAACATGAATGGCTGTAAGTAAAATAAAAGTCGCACGTGTTCAGTTAGATTTAACACAACAACAATTAGCAGAAAAAGTAGGCGTCACAAGGCAAACAATTAGTTTAATTGAGAAGGGGAAATACAATCCATCTTTAGATTTATGTTTGAAAATTTGTTATGCAGTAGATAAAACATTGAATGATTTGTTTTGGGAGGAAAAGGAGTGATAGGGTGAAAATCGTGAAAGATGAACGTTTAATGATTGAGGGATTAAAACATATTAGATTGGCTTTCATCTTACAAAATGTCGTCATACTAGGCATTGTTTTTTACCGTTACGTCTTGCAAGGGGCAGGGTATGAAAGTGTTTCGGATTTATTAATGGTATTTATGGGCGGGATAATAGTTATTAACTTTTTAAACTTAAAAAATTCGGTGGAAGTGTATGAGCATACAGGGGGAGTATCTCGTAGTTATTTCATGAAACTATTATTAATTCCAGTAGGGATTGTTATTGGACTGTTAGCTATTTGTATCATTGTAACACCGGATATTTCGATAAAGGAAATTGGTATAATAGGAGTTATTATGTTTGTTTGCTTTTTAATTCCTAGTTTGTTTATATACATATATATGAAAAAAATAAAAAGTGAAAATGAAATATAAGAAAAGCTTTCTGCATATTGCAGAAAGCTTTTCTTATATTTCTTTATACATTACTTTATGTAGTCCTATTGGATCAATCTCGAAGATTTCACCATGCTCATGGAAGCCTAATCGTTTGTAATAATCCACTACGGTAATTCGGGCATTACACCATAGAATATTTGCTTCGCGTTCTTGGAGGACTTGTTCAGCTTTACGGATTAAGGAGCTGCCAGCATGCTGGTTTCGGAAATTAGGTAATGTTGCCATTCCTCGTAGACGATAGTGGGTACCAGCTTGTAAATCAGGATGTATTTCTTTAGAGAAAGAGGCGATACTAACAAGTTCATCATATAAAAATGCACCTAAATGAAAGGCGTCTGTTTCGTAATCTGAATCGTATTTACAATCTTCTAATGATTGATTGGGACGCAAAACCTTTTGACGTAATAAGTATGTTTCAGATGCATCAATATGTTTCACTGTAATCATAATATCATCCTTTCTTATAAGCCTTTTTCTATAAGTTGTAAGAAGAAATATGCGGGTGCAACGAGAAGTCCTAGTATGCTAGCTGTTCCGAGAAGGAGTGAAATTAAGAGACAAAAGTACTTAATTCCATTCGATTTTTTCCATCCATAACTACAAATTTCAATGCTAATACCGATGAGAATAATGGCGACGAGTACTTCTGCTAATAATAAGAGAGCTAAAGTTGAAATAGACATAATGTGATTCATCCCCATAATATGTGATAGTAACATTTTACCATATGAAATTGAAAAAATGCCCCTCATTTATGTGAGGGGCATTTTCTATTCTAATATGTTTTTCATTGTATCAATATGTTCTTTTGAACCCGTTACAAGTAAAGTATCGCCATGCTGTAACTTCGTATCACCATGTGGTATTAATGCTTTATTACCACGGTAAATTTGAATGACAAGTACATCACCTAGAAACGGAAGGCGACGAAGTGCTAAGCCGTTATATTTATTACTTCGTAGTTCAACCTCACGCACCGTTTCATTTGCTGTTGTAATCAAGCGAACGAGACTCGGTTTATCAATAAGTGCACGTAATAAAATACGTGTAGAGTTAATAGTCGAGAATACAGCGATATGTTCTTGAGTCGCTTTTTCTTGTAGAAGGGGATCTTCTACACTTGCAATGACGTGTTCAACACCTAATTCTTTTGCGTGTTCTGCTAATAATAAGTTTTGTTCATCATCACTTGTCGCAACAACAACACGGTCTGCTTCGAAAGCTTGTTGCTCCATTAAAGATTGAATAGTAATCTCATCTAATTTTACAATAGGGAAGTCATGAGATTTCGCTTCCTCATCATTTATTTTATTTTGACGTATCATATATAGTGTTACGTCATAATCCTCACGTTTTAAATCAAGTGATAACGGAAGGGTAATTCTGCTTGCACCAATAATAGATACTTTCGGTTTTGGTGTTTCCACTTTTGGAAACATCTTTTTAAATAATATAGGTGCAAAAATACAAGTAATAACTGCACTTAAAATAAGAGATGCTGATAAACTTGGGCTAATGATGCCTAGCTTTTCACCGATTTGTGCAGCCGCAATAACTAAAGAAAGTGTTGATGTTAACAAAATAGCACTTCCGAGTACGATATTGCGTGGGTACCATTTTCGTAAGACGAGTGATGGCAACAGTTTTGAAATAAAGAGTCCCACAATTAGAATTGGGATCATTAGCATACTAGAAGGCTCGTTAAAAATAGACCATACTTCTAGATTTACACCAACCATTACGAAGAAAATAGGAATGAAGAAGCCATATCCGATGGAATCAAGTTTTTCAACCATATCTTCATTTGGTGATAATAAAGATACGAGTACACCTGCTAAAAAGGCTCCCAAAATATTTTCTGCCCCAACAGATTCAGATAATCCAACTAATATTAAGATGAGTGCAAAAACAGCTCGTGTATCAATTTGTACACTACCGGCTTTTAAGCTTTCTAGGTATGGAATATTTTTAAACCGTCTTGCGACAAAGTAAATTACAATACCAGCACCGAATAGAAGAAGTAGAAGCCACATGCTTTGGCCACTTTCGGAATTTAATCCGACGAATACAGCGAGTAAAATCATTGTAACTAAGTCTGCAATAACAGCGACTAATAAAATGATTTGCCCGATTGCGGTTTTTCCTAAGTTATTTTCTTTCAATGTTGGTACGACAACACCTAAAGAAATAGTTGAAATAATTAAAGTCATGAACATTGCATTGTCTACGAATCCTAGCCATACGAATAGTAATGATAGGGCATAAGATAAAATGAAAATAAACAAGAAGATAATGCTTGCTGCTTGGAATGTGTTCGGTTCGTTTGTCGTATTCTTTTTCCCTTTTTGTTTAAAGATCGAAAAGTCAATTTCTAAACCACTTAAAAACATTAGGAAGATAAACCCTAGTGTTGATAAGACTTGAAGCCACATGTCTGGCTCAATGATGTTAAATCCACTTTTACCTACAAAGATTCCTGCGATAATTTCTGCAACAACGACAGGAAGTGCGTTTAATTTAAAGCGCTGTAACAAAAGGGGAACGAAAAACGCGATTGCGACGACAACCATAAGTGATAGAACAGAAGAATGATGTTCCATTGCGTTCTCTCCCTTCAAATAAATATAGTAACTATTTAGCCATATAATAGGAAGAAAAGCAACGGATATGGTTTCGATTTCATAAAGAAAGAGTTTTCTTAACATTTGTCATAATAAGTATATTTTTCATGATTTTGTTGTTAATTCCGTAATGTGGATGTAATAGGGGAGGGGATAAAGTGAAACTTTAATCAGTGGGGGTCTTACTGCTCGTTAATAGGGGATAAAAAAAGACTGCTGAGGAATCCCAGCAGTCTTTTTCATGCAAATTACATTGAGAAGAAGATCCATACAGTAAGACCAACTGTTGCAGTTGCAACGAAGAAACTGTATATCATTGTAAGAACTTGAATTCTTCCTTCTCCTTCTTTTAAGTGCATGAACATAATTAATTGTAATAACGCTTGCGCAACTGCCATTATGATGATAGTTGTTAATATCGTTGAAAGTGGCAGGTTTGTGTAAAGTGCCACGTATAACGCTAGAAACGTTAGTGCAAGCGATAAAATAAATCCGAAAACGTGTGACCATGGGAATCCGCTATGCCCATGCCCGTTTGCTTGGTTGTTATTTTGACCCATTTACGCCACCATCCCGTTCAAGTAAACTAGTGTGTAAATAAAGACCCAAACAAGATCAAGGAAATGCCAGTATAAGCTGATAATAAATACTTTACGAGCTGTAACTGGTGTTAAACCTCGTTTTAAAATTTGGATAATAACACAAGTTGCCCAGATGATACCACCTGTTACGTGGGCACCATGCGTTCCAAGAAGAACGAAGAATGCCGATAAGAAAGCACTTGTTTGAATCGTTGCACCTTCACCAACGTACAAAATGAATTCTTCAATTTCAAAGAATAGGAAGCCTGCACCTAAAAGTAAAGTCAGGATAAACCAAGCTAACATTCCTTTTTGATTGTGTTTACGCATTTCGTGAATTGCGATCCCACATGTAAAGCTACTTGTTAAAAGTAACAGTGTTTGAATTAAAAGTGTTTTAACTTCAAACAATTGCGCTGGTGTTGGGCCATCAGCCGTACGACCAGCAAGGACTAGATAAGAGGCGAAAAGTGTTGCGAACAGCATAATTTCAGCCCCAAGAAAAATCCAGAATCCTAGGATATTCAATCTGCTTTGCTCGGATTGATATTCCAAAGGTAAGCTTTTATCTAAAGCCGCCATGTCATTTCACCTCTCATGCTATATGTTCTGTTTCTTTAATTTCATCAACGCTTACGTAGTAGCCATCATCATAATCGAATGAACGATAGATTAAGCAACCTAAAATACCAATACCACCGATTGCTGCAATCCAGAACCAGCTAAATACTAATGCAAAACCTGCAAGACCGAAGAATAAAGACGCAATAATAGGCACACCAGAATTACTTGGCATGTGAATTGGTTTTAATTCATCTGCTGTTGGTGTAATTGTTTCTCCACGTTTTTTCATGAACCAGAAAGCATCAGCTTCTTTAATTTCAGGAAGTTTCGCGAAGTTGTAATGTTGTACAGGAGATTGAGTTGCCCATTCAAGTGTACGGCCGTCCCATGGATCTCCAGTTGTGTCACGCTCACCGTGACGTGCACTCCAAATTACGTTATAGCAAAGGATTAGGAAGCCGATAGCCATCATTACAGCACCAACAGATGCGATTTGGTTTAGCCAGCCCCATCCAAGACTTTCAGAGTAAGTGTACATACGACGAGTCATACCGTCTAAACCTAAGAAGTACATTGGGAAGAAACAGATGTTAAATCCGCTCATAAAGATCCAGAATGTCCATTTACCTAGGCGTTCATTTAACATATGACCTGTCATTTTTGGATACCAGTATGTGAATCCAGCAAGCATAGCGAATACTGTACCTGCGATTAATACGTAGTGGAAGTGAGCAATTAGGAAGTAGCTGTTATGGTATTGATAATCAGCTGCTGCCATTCCAAGCATAACCCCTGTAACTCCACCAACTACGAAGTTTGGAATAAATGCCAATGACCAAAGCATTGGAACTGTAAAACGGATACGTCCTTTATACAGTGTAAACAACCAGTTAAAGATCTTAACACCGGTTGGAATCGAAATCGCCATTGTCGAAATCGAGAAGAATGAGTTAACCGCTGGACCTGCACCCATAGTGAAGAAATGGTGAAGCCATACGACGAAACTTAGTAAAGAAATTGCAACCATCGAGTACACCATCGCACTGTAACCGAATAGACGTTTACGTGAGAATGTACTAATGATTTCAGAGAAAATACCGAATGCCGGTAAAATAACAATATATACTTCAGGGTGACCCCATACCCAGAATAGGTTGGCCCATAACATTGGCATACCGCCGCTCGCCATCGTAAAGAAGTGAGCATCGAATAGACGGTCAAATGTCATTAATGCAAGAGCAACTGTTAATACTGGGAAAGCGAAAATAATGATAATTGTTGTAATTAAGATTGACCAAGTAAACATTGGCATTCTCATTAATTTCATACCAGGTGTACGCATTTTTAAGATAGTAACAAGGAAGTTAATACCCGTCATCAGCGTACCGAGACCTGAAATCTGTAATGCAATTGCGTAGTAGTTATTTCCTACACCAGAAGTAAACTCTGTACCTGCCATTGGGAAGTAAGAAGTCCACCCAGCGTCTGGAGAACCACCGATTACGAAAGCGATGTTGAATAACATTGCTCCGACAAAGAATAACCAGAAACTTAAAGCATTTAAGAACGGATATGCAACGTCACGAGCACCAATTTGTAATGGTACTACAAGGTTCATTAATCCCATAACGAATGGCATTGCCATGAAAAGAATCATTACCGTACCATGTGTTGTAAAGATTCCGTTATAGTGTTCAGCGTTTAAATAAGTTGTTTCCGGGAATGTTAACTGGGCACGAATCATTAAACCATCCATACCACCACGGAATAACATTATAACGGCAGAGATAATATACATGGTCCCTATTTTTTTATGGTCAACAGTTGTCAACCACTCATCCCAAAGCCATCTCCATTTTTTGTACTTTGTTAGTACGAAAAGAATCGCTAATGTCACAAGAACGATAGAAGCGTCAGCTCCGTAAATAATCGGGTCACCTGTGACAAAAAATTCATCAAGCTTCACTGTGTTCACTCCAATCTGTTGGAATAATAGCTATTATTTTTTGTTTTTGTAGTAGTTGTAATCACAATATTCAAGTGATTTTGGATCTACATAACTTAAGTGGTGACTAGAGAACGTCATACGCCCCACTACACCAGGTTTAATAATTTCGTTATATTTCTTTTCTGATAATTTAGGGGCAGTTTCTTGTACTTCTTTTACCCACTTATCATATTTCTCTTTAGTTTTTGCCTCAACTTCGAATTCCATGTGAGTAAATCCTTCACCAGAGAAGTTCGAGCTACGACCTAGGTAAGAACCTGGTTTGTCAGCTTGTAAATATAAGTCCATGATCATGCCATCCATTGTATACTTCATACCACCAAGTTCTGGTACCCAGAAAGCATTCATTGGACCTACAGAAGTCAGTTTAAATTGAATTGGTACACCAGCTGGGATGTTTAAATAGTTAACGGTTTCAATTTTTTCCTCCGGGTAACTAAATAACCATTTCCAGTTTGCAGATGTAACATAAATTTCAACTGGTTTAATATGTTTGGACTCTTGCGGAACCTCTTCCGAAGCATAAGTTGCTTTAACTGTTGGAATCGATAATGCGATAACGATAATAACAGGAATAATTGTCCAAATGATTTCTAATAATGTGTTACCATGTTGATCAGGTGGCTCATAGTCCATATTCTCTGGTTTTTCACGATAACGAATCAAGATGACTGTAAACAAGATGAATACAATTGCGATAATTAATGACATAAGCAAGAATGACCAAACAATTAAATCATACTGTGCTTTTGCAACAGGTCCTTGCGGATTTAATACTGCGAGTTTTTTATCACAGCCACCGAGGAACAGAAGTAATGATAACGGAAGAAGCGAAGCCAACTTCCAAAATGCTTTCTTTAGTTGCACGATTGAAAATCTCCTTTCTCCTTGGATTGAAACTATGCCAATAAAACAATATAAACCTATTAATTTATAGATGGCAATAGTTTTTGTTATATTGTTAAAAAATAGACACAAATGCACGCTTTTTAAGGTGAATATCATTTGTAACTTGATAACATTGTAAACTATTTTCCAGATAAAAACGTGATTGTGGGAATTTTAAGATAAATAAAGTTATACCAACATACCCAATAAATAGAAAAAAATTATCTTATCATAAGGAAAAATACTGAATTTTTAATATATTCAGTTTGTTACCTGGGTTATATTTCTTTTTTGCTCAAATGTGACAACTTTCCGAAACTTTAACTCGGTATAAAATGTAATAAATGATCATAAATGGAACCCAGCAATAAAGAGCAATTCTCTGATCTGGAATGAAAGCTAAACTAACAAATGTAAGGAAATTGAGTGAGAAAGCTACGATTGGAACTATTGGATAAAGTGGTGTGCGGTATTTTAATTCTGCTTGTTCTACTTGTTGATTCATATGTCCCTCCCCCCATATTTTTTTGTATGTTTTAACTAGATTTTATTCGGTGCTTTTAATCATTAGTGGGGGTGAAAAACATACTTGGTTTATTTTGTTGTGAACTGAGTATGTAAAGGAAAAACTAACTATGACTAAATACCTTAGAATGTTTATTAACCTAGTGAAGGAAACGTGGTTTTTTCACTGGGTTAATAATTTTGTTTTTTAGTAAAAAGTTCCGAAAAATTATAATTTTTTCTTTCTATTTCAAACAATCGGAATTTTAAAAAAGGTATTTGTGAATAATAATTCACAGAATCTTTCTAGCAAACTAGTAAGAAGAAAGGTACAATGATAGGAGTTGTGCCTTTAAAATAATTGATATAATGGAGTTTGGTTTATGATGAAAAAGTTAAAATATATTTTTATTTTCGGTATTATATTTGCTGTCGTGTTCTTTTTCGAGAAAGATAAAATTATGAAAAAGGCACAAGAATTTCGGTTAGACCTGTTCTCTGAGATGAAAGAAAGTGCAATGATTACAGAGGTTCCGTTTATTAGACAGTTACCTGAATTACCTAGAGGTTGTGAAGTGACAAGTTTAACTATGCTACTACAACATAAAGGTGTACAAGTAGATAAGATGCAACTTGCTAGTGAAATTCATCGCGTTCCATTTAAACAAGATGGTTTGCATGGAAATCCGTATGAGGGATTCGTTGGAAATATTTACACGAAAGCTGAGCCGGGATACGGTGTATATAATCAACCGATTTTTAATTTAGCAGAAAAGTATGTTCCTGAAAAAGTAATTAATTTAACAGGTAGAGACGTGCAAGATCTATATAAAGTAATTAGTTCTGGTTCTCCAGTATGGGTAATTATTAATACAACGTTTAAACCATTAGCCGAAAGTAGTTTTGAAACATGGAATACGAGTTCAGGTAAAGTGAAAATTACATATTATGAGCATAGTGTTGTAGTAATTGGATATGATCAAAACTTTGTATACGTAAATGATCCTCTTGCAAACAATCCACGAAAAGCTGTTCCTCGTGCTGAATTTGAAAAGGCATGGGAGCAAATGGGGAAACAAGCAATTACTATTTTATAAAATGAAAAGTCATCTTGAGATGGCTTTTTCTTTTTGAATATTCATTATAGAAAATTCTGAAAATTCTTTCAGAAGTTAACGATTCACGCTATAATAACATTTAACTTGGTAAAGAAGGGGAGAAGAGAAATGGATGTCGCAAAGGAACTTGTTTTATCAAAGAATCAGTTGATTGAGTGGAGAAGGCATTTTCATAAGTATCCAGAGTTATCTTTTCAAGAGGAAAAAACATCTCAATTTGTATTCGACATACTTCGGGAAATCCCATATTTAGAAGTCTCAAGGCCTACTAAATATAGTGTAATGGCAAGGTTAATTGGTAGGCAGCCTGGTAAAACTATCGCGGTTCGTGCTGATATGGATGCTCTTCCTATTCATGAAGAAAATAAGTTTGATTTTATTTCTATATATCCAGGTGTGATGCATGCGTGTGGTCACGACGGTCACATGGCAATATTGCTTGGTGTAGTACATAAGTTGGTAGAGGAAAGAGAGAAAGTTAAAGGAGAGATTCGCTTTTTATTTCAACATGCAGAAGAAAACTTTCCGGGCGGTGCAGAGGAAATGGTCGCAGCGGGAGTGATGACTGGTGTGGATTACATTATTGGTGCTCATCTTTGGGCGTCATTAGAGGTTGGAAAAGTAGGTGTAATTTATGGTCCTGCGATGGCGGCGCCGGACGTTTTTAAAATTACGATAGAGGGAAAAGGTGGGCATGCTGGAATTCCGCATGAAACAGTTGATAGTATCGCCATTGGTGCGCAAGTAGTTTCGCAAATTCAGCAAATTGTATCTCGCCTCACGAATCCGTTAGATTCTCTCGTAGTATCTGTTACGCAATTTCATTCTGGGACAACTCATAATGTTATCCCGGAACAAGCGGAGATTGAAGGGACAGTGAGAAGTTTAAGGCATGAATTAAGAGAAGAAACAAAGAAGAAGCTTGAAAGGATTGTAAAACATATTACAGAATCCTACGATGCTAAGTATACATTTTCTTATGAATATGGATATCGCCCAGTTGTGAACGATTATGAAGTTACAGAGCTTATTGAACATACAGCATTACAGCTGTATGGAAGAGAAAGAGTTGTTCGTTTACAGCCAACGATGGCAGGGGAAGATTTTTCAGCATTTTTACAAAAGGCACCAGGGACGTTCTTTTTTATAGGGGCAGGAAATGAAGAGAAGGGAATTATATATCCGCATCATCACCCTCGTTTTACAATTGACGAAGACGCATTACCAATTGGAGTGGAAGTCTTTGTATCATCTATTATGAATTTTATAAGTAAAGGAGAATGAGATGAAAAAAATACACGTGCTAGCACTTATTCCAGTTCTTTGTTTAGTAGTTGGACCAGTATTTGCAAATTCGGTCACTCCTTACGTATGGGGGATGCCATTTTTATTATTTTGGGTACTATTATCAGTGCTCATTACGTCTCTTTGTATGGGGCTTGTGTACGTATTCGATCCTGCTAATAAGGGGGACGTAAAATGACTGCATTATTTATCATTATTATATTTTTGTTTCTCGCACTATTTTTAGGAATTCGGGCACAACATGGAAAAGATATGAATTTAGAACAATGGTCAGTTGGAGGAAGAGGATTTGGAACCATTTTCGTTTTTCTCCTTATGGCAGGGGAAATTTATACGACGTTCACATTTTTAGGAGGAAGTGGCTGGGCTTATAGTAAAGGAGCCCCTACATTTTATATTTTAGGGTATGGTGCATTAGCTTATATTTTATCGTATTTCTTATTGCCTCCAATTTGGAAGTATGCAAAAGAACATAACCTCATTTCACAATCAGATTTCTTTGCGAAGAAATATAGGAGTAAGACGCTTGGGGTAATTGTTTCAATTATTGGTGTTATTTCGATTATCCCGTATCTTGTTTTGCAATTAAAGGGATTAGGAATTATCGTTTCGGAAGCTTCCTATGGAAGAGTGACACCTGTTATTGCGGTATGGATTGGTGCTATTGTTATAACCATTTATGTAATGGTTTCAGGTATACATGGATCGGCTTGGACAGCTGCTTTGAAGGACATTATGATACTATTTATCGTTATGTTTTTAGGTATATATTTACCGTATCACTATTACGGAGGATTTCAACCGATGTTTGAAGCTGTAGAAGCTGCAAAACCAGGTTTTTTATCTTTACCTGAAAAGGGAATGAGTATTTCTTGGTTTGTTTCTACTATTATATTAACGGCTCTCGGTTTTTATATGTGGCCTCATACATTTGCCTCAGCTTTCTCAGCGAAAAGTGAAAAAGTATTTAGGAAAAATGCAGCAATTATGCCTCTCTATTCTTTAGTTTTGCTTTTTGTGTTCTTTGCAGGTTTTGCTGCTATATTGCAAGTTCCAGGGTTAAAGGGAGCGGATGTAGACCTTTCATTATTCCGTCTTGCTCTTCAAACTTTTGATCCATGGTTTATTGGGATTATTGGTAGTGCGGGGGTATTAACAGCACTAGTTCCCGGTTCCATGCTTGTTATGGCCGCTTCTACATTATTAGCAAAAAATATTTACCGAACAATGGTGCCATCTGCTTCAGATAGACAAGTTGCAAAAGTAGCTAAGTTATTTGTACCTGTTGTAACGCTTGTTGCAGTATTGTTTACATTTAAAGGGGGAGAAACGATAGGTGCTCTTCTTTTAATGGGATACAGTATAGTTACGCAACTTTTCCCTGCACTTGTATGTAGTTTGTTTCCACGTCAAATTATTACGAAGCAAGGAGCGATTGCAAGAATGGGGATTGGGTTGTTAATTGTCGCATATATTACCTTATCTGGTTCAACTATAGCTACGATGTTTCCAAGTTTTCCGCAATATATAAAAGATTTAAATGTAGGTATAGTCGCATTGTTAATGAATATGATTGTGATGTTTATCGTTAGTGGATTCACAAGAAATGTATCTGTAAAGACCGACAATATAATAGTAGAAAAGTAATTCGTATGTTAGAGCTATCTTCGAAAAGAGATAGCTCTTTTTTGTATATATTTTCTTCTATTAGCGGAATCTAACTAAAAACTTGTTGAAAAGGAAGTTAGGTGGGGAAATTGTTAGAGCTAAAAGGTAACTTGTTTGAAGTTATGAAGGAAATTAGAGATGAGTTAGGTTCACCTAATGATTTAACAATTAGAGAAGTTGCTCTTGCTGGTAGTTTTACACGTTGTGCGGTTGTTTTCTTATGTGGATTGACAGATAAGGATAATGTTTATAAATATGTAGTTCGTACACTTCAATATGAAGAAATACCAAATGAAGCAGCTGTGGTTCAGATATTATTGGATCGTTTTATTTCTATTGCAGAAGTCGGTATGAAGACGACTTTTCCAGATATTATAAATGCGGTTTTAGCAGGAGATACAGTCATATTAATTGATAATATTCAAACGGCTATTGTTGTTAATAGTAGAGCTTGGGAAAAAAGAAGTCTAGAGCCTCCAGTGACAGAAGATTTAATACGTGGACCGAGAGTTGGATTAAATGAAGATATTAATGTGAACAAAATGTTAATTCGTCGTGGTTTACGTGATCCGAAGTTACGGTTTCAATCTTATATTATGGGGAAGCGATCGCAGAAAGAAGTAACCCTAGTATATATAGAGGATATTATTAACCCTTACATCGTAAACGAGCTAGATCGGCGTCTTCAATCAATAGTGACAGATGTCATTTTTGAGACAGGAACGATTGAACAATTAATTCAAGATAATAATTTATCGCCGTTTCCGCAGTTTTTAAATACAGAAAGACCAGATAATATAGTGGCTGCATTGGCGAAAGGGAAAGCGGCCATTTTAGTAGATGGGTCACCATTTGCTCTTATAGCTCCACTAGTGTTTGTTGATATTTTTCAATCTGTAGAAGATCATTATGAGCGTTGGGTAATTGGAACGTTATTAAGAATATTACGTATGGGATCAGGTATCGCTGCTGTTTTATTACCTGCCATGTACGTAGCGCTTGTATCGTATCATCAAGGGCTTATTCCATCTAAACTAGCTTATTCCATTGCGGGAGCGAGAGAAGGGGTACCGTTTCCTGCTTATATAGAAACGTTAATGATGGCATTAACGATGGAATTAATACGAGAAGCCGGGATTAGGCTTCCGAAACCGATGGGACAAACAATTGGCATCGTAGGCGGTCTTGTAATTGGAGAAGCGGCAGTAAATGCGGGGATTGTAAATCCGTTTTTAGTAATTATTATTGCGGTTACCGCAATTGCTACATTTTCACTTCCTGTATATAGTATTACGATTACATTTCGAATTTTACTTTTCGTCTTCGTGTTAGCTGCAACTGCTTTTGGGTTATACGGAATCATTTTAGCTCTTATTGCACTGGCGATCCATATTACAAATTTAAAGAGTGTTGGGGTACCGTATACAACACCTATTGCTCCTGCTTTTTATAAAGATTGGGAAGAAGAATTGGTTCGCCTACCAAAATCAATGTTAAAAGAGAGACCAGAATATTTACAAACGAAAGACTCTACACTACGTCCAAAGGAGCGAGAGTAATTGAAACCATTTGAATATGGGGATGAAGAAATTGGATCTCGGGAACTTGGTTTTGCGGTATCGTCAACAATTATCGGTATAGGTGCATTATCTATGCCTCGAGATATTGCTGACCAAACTTTATTTTCGGATGGTTGGATTATTTTGCTTTTGGGTGGATTGATATGTGCGGTTTTAGGTTGGTTTGTAACGAGGATAGCTATTTTATTCCCAAAACAAAACTTTGTTCAATATACAAGTGCACATTTGACGAAGCCTGTTGCATACACAATTAGTAGCATTTTAGTATTAACATTTGCAGCTTTGACAGCATATGAATCGCGAATGATTGCGGTTATTTCACAAACATATTTATTTAGTGATACACCAATACAGCTATTGTCTTTCTTCTTCTTATTAGTTGTTATTTATGGAGTAGCAGGATCGAGAGCGGCTTTAGTAAGGTTAAATGTTCTATTCTTACCTATCGTGTTCATTGCGATAGTGTTGCTTTCTTTATTGAATGTGAATTTAATGGAAATAAACAATTTACTACCAGCTTTTCAAACGAACGCAAGTCAATATGCTGTAGGAGTTAAAAATTCTATTTTCACATTTATCGGATTTGAGGTAGCTCTGTTTTATGCTGTGATGTTGAACGATAAGACAGCGAAAAAAGCGCCAATGGCAGTTGCAAAAGCAGTGATGGTAAATGTGCTGTCATACATTTTAATTTATGTAACTTGTATTAGCGTTTTTTCGTATATGACAACCCGTGGATTGACGTATCCAACAATTGAATTGGGTAAAGAAATTGAAATTGGTGGAGGTTTTTTAGAAAGATTTGATGCCATTTTTTTTACTACTTGGATTATTACTATTTATAACACTACAGCAATGTATTATGACGTCGCATCTTTATTATTTTGTGCTATGTTTCCGAAAGTGAAGAAACATATTTTCATTTTTGTAAGTGCCCCGATTATTTTTATGGCGAATATGATACCTAGTAATTTGAAAAATTTGTCAATTTATGGGACTTATTTAGCTTGGATAGATATGGGGTTTGTCGTGCTAGCGCCTTTGTTAGTTTTTATTGTATATAAAATAAAAAGAAGGAATGGTAGAAATGAAACACCTTCTTAAAATTATAATGGTTATGGTTTTAGCTGGATCTATAAGTGGGTGCTCTGAGCTAGAAGAAATAGAAGAAAGAGGATTTGTAGTAGGCGCAGCTTACGATATTGTGAAGGAAAAGAAATCGAATCCAATTATGAAAGGGACGTATCAGATGGTACTTCCCAGTAAGTTAGCGCAACAAGGTGGCCAAGGCGGTGGAGATAGTGAAAATTATATTAATGTTAGTGCGAAAGCAGATAGTGTCTTTGAGCAAATACGAATTATTGCTAAAAAAATTAGTCGCTCACTATTCTTTCCACATATACAAGTGATAATTTTTTCTAAAGATTTACTAGCGAATCCATATGTTTTACAAAATACGTTAGATGTATATATTCGTGATCACGAGATGAGAAGAAATATTCGTTTGTTCGTTTCTAAGAAAAATGCAGAAGCTATTTTAAAGCAGAGTGCCAAGCCTGAGAACTTACCGGCACAGTATATTGATATGTTAGCTGAGCATCCTCCGAAAAATGCTCAAATGATTGAAGCTGCAAGAATTGGTGAGGTACAGCAAAAAATGATTGCTAACCAAAGTTTCGTATTACCTATTCTCGAACTAACAAAGCAGGGGGTACAAATGAACGGGGCAGCGTTGTTTCGTGGAAAAGATAATAAGTGTGTAGGCAGTTTGAATGGAGAAGAAACATTAGGAATGAATTATGTAATAGGTAAAAAAATTGGAGGGTTCTATACTATCCGTAAACAAGGTCAGCTTGTTACATACGAAATTCATAAGATGCACCGAAAGATTAAAGTATCTACGGAAAATGCTAAAAAACCGAAGTTTGATATCCATTTATCTTTGGAAGGGACCTTAGCAGAGTTGCATTTTAGTGATCATAAACAAATTATGAATGAAAAGCGATTAAAGAAAACCATTGCGGAGGAAATGGAGAAGCGTATCCAAAAATCGATTAAGCTTGTTCAAACAAAATATAAGGTAGATGTATTAGCGTTAGGAGAAGTATATAAGCGGCATAATTATAAAGAATGGAAGAAGATAGATAAAAATTGGGATCAAGGTGAAAATTATTTTAGTAATGCTGAGGTTACTGTTCATGTTCATCCGACAATTGAGCATTCAGGTTCAGCTTTACCGAAGAGAGTGAAATAAGGTGATTTAAGTTGTTTACTGGACTAGGAATTAGTTGCACGATATTAATGGCGATTCTTCCGGGAGCCATATACTCCATTCATAAAAAAATCACAACGTATGGAGCTCAGCCGTGGAAAGAAAAAAAGAAACCTGAATAATTTCAGGTTTCTTTCGTGCAAAGCATATGTGAAGGGGGATACCTTCTATGTATGCTTTGTTTTTTATACAAGTTCTAACCAATGTACCAATTGTGTAGAGAGGAATGTAACAACAATTGCGATAACAGTAGGGATTGCGAACGATAAGAATGTCCATTTTGCACTTTTTGTTTCTTTATATATGTTAACTAGTGTTGTTCCACACGGGAAATGAAGGAGTGAGAACAACATTGTGTTTAAAGCTGTTAACCAAGTCCAACCATTTTCTAAGAATAGATTTTTAATTTGATTAAAATCATCTATTTCAGTTAAAGCGCCAGTTGATAAATAAGACATTAATAAAATCGGGATAACAATTTCATTCGCTGGTAGTCCAAGAATGAATGCAGCTAGAATAAAGCCGTCAAGTCCTAACATTTTAGCGAATGGATCTAGGAAGTTTACAAAATACATAAGTAAGCTTGTGTCACCGATGAAAATATTAGCAAGTAACCAAGTTAATGCAGCTGCAGGGGCAGCTACAACTATAGCTCGTTTTAAAACATATATTGATTTATCGAGTGTTGCGCGTACAATTGTATTCCAAACTTTTGGCTTACGGTACGGTGGTAACTCAAGTGTGTAGTGAGTCGGAACACCTTTTAAAGCTGTTTTTGATAGTACCCAAGAAACGGTTAATGTCATAATGACACCAATTACAACCATTCCAACTACAACGCCAGCAGTAACAAGTGTTTGCATACTACCTGTATAACCAGCAGCCATAAATAGTGAAGCCATTAAAATCAACATAGGCCAGCGCCCATTACATGGAACGAAGTTGTTTGTTAAGATTGCAAGCATACGTTCACGTGGTGATTCAATAATACGTGTTGACATAATGGCAGCTGCATTACAACCGAATCCCATTGCCATTGTTAAAGATTGCTTGCCATGTGCACCAGATCGTTTGAATAAGCGGTCCATGTTAAATGCGACACGTGGTAAATATCCGTAGTTTTCTAATAGTGCGAACATAGGGAAAAAGATTGCCATAGGTGGTAACATAACGCTTATAACAGCACTGGTACCGCGGAATAAACCAAGTATTAAAATGCCATGTAACCATTCAGGTGCATGCGCTGCTTGGAACCAAGATGTTAAATATCCTTCTACCCAGCCAAAGAACTTAGCGATCATATCAGAAGGTACGTTAGCGCCTGCAATTGTAAGATAAAAAACAATAGATAAAATACCGAGCATAATTGGGAATCCCCAGATTGGAGATGTGAAAATTTTATCTAGTTTTTCAGAACGATACAATTTATCGGTATTTGTATATTGGACAGCTTCTTTACATATACTTGCGGAGGTTCGATAAATATCTCCGACAATATCATCTCGTATATCTTCTTTTGAAAGTGTTTGTGCATGTTGAACAATATAGTCCAGCGGAAGAGCTTTACTGGCTGAGTGAGATTCCATTTATTACGACCTCCCTTACAAGTGGTTCGTTATGATGTTTTTGAAGTGCAGTTAAGAAATTTTTATCTCCATCTAAAATACGTAACGCAATCCAACGTGCTGGATACGTATTGCCGAACACTTTATAAATTTGTGGTTCTAATTCTTGAATCATATTTTCGATTTTTTCATTATAAGTAATTTTAATTGGTGTTGGAATGAGTTTTTTATTTGCTACTTTAGCGATGACATTTAGCAAATGACCAATGCCTACTCGGTTGCGAGCAGAAATCTTCACTACAGGTACACCGAGTGATTTTGCTAATTTCTTTTCGTCAATAATGATTCCTTTTTTCTCCGCTTCATCAATTAAGTTAATACAAATGACCACATCGTTTGTCATTTCCATCACTTGGAGTGCTAAATTTAAATTTCTTTCCATTGCAGTTGCATCTATAACAACTACAGTTACTTCTGGTTTTTCAAATATAATATAATCTCGTGCTACTTCTTCATCTGCCGAATTTGAATACAGTGAGTAAGTTCCAGGTAAATCTATTATTGTATATATATTTCCGCCATGCTTATATTCCCCTTCAGCCTTTAAAACAGTTTTCCCCGTCCAGTTTCCAGTATGTTGTTTTAAGCCTGTTAAAGTATTAAATAATGTACTTTTCCCGGTATTCGGGTTACCAGCTAACGCAATGCGATGGTTACTCATCTGAAATCATCTCCTATTAATACCCCGAAAATAAGGGAGCTTTCTTCACTACGCAGTGCAATAGTTGTGTTGCTTACTTGATAAGCGACTGGGTCTCCAAGTGGGCTGCGTTGTAATACTTTAATTGTCGCTCCAGGAAAAAAGCCTAAATCTAATAAACGTCGTTTCATAGTTCCTTCTAATTGTATCTTCTCAATTTGTACAAATTCCCCTGTTCTGAATTCGGAAAGGGGTTTAGTATTAGCCGATACCATAAAAGTTACCTCATCTCTATATTTTTAGTTTTAGTTTAAAAAGTTTCCTTAGGTAAACTTTTTGATACTAATATAGTAGACTACATTTAATGATGCTGTCAATTAGTACTTTAAAAATATTCAAATATTTTTAGAATTGTTCCAATTTATTTAGTTGTACCGAAAAATATTACTGGAATTCTTCTTAAAGTAAGAGTGTAAAAGCTTAAAAATATAGGGGAATTGTAAATGTAGTTTTAACCTAAAGGGAAAAATACAGAAAATCATTTACATTGAATTTACATTGTTAAGATTAAATTTACAATACTACGTGTTTAGTGTGGGTTTTGTTGGCTTTTTCAACTGTAAATGTTGGAATGTCTAGCTTTTAGGGGATGTTATCTCTATTTACTTAAACTTAAAAATTGCTTAACACTCACATAATATTGTTGTCCTACAATGAATTTGTGTTCGAAAGAAGATGAATTCGAAAAGTGATAATCCAAATGGGGGTACAAGACATGGTTATGAAAAAGGGTATTAAATTTTCTTTAGCGGCTTTAGTTGTTGCAGGTGCATTAGTTGGATGTGGAAAAGCAGAAAGTACGGATAATAAGGAAGCTGCTAAAGGTAGCGATGCAAAACAAGAATTATCAGGTACGATTGCAGCGGCTGGCTCTACAGCTCTTCAACCTCTTGCGGAGGAAGCTGGAAAGAAATTCATGGAGAAAAATTCAAAAGTTTCTATTCAAGTTCAAGGTGGCGGTAGTGGAACTGGAATTAACCAAGTAGCATCTGGTGCGGTACAAATTGGTAACTCAGATGTTCCAGCTGGAGATAAAATAAAAGATGCTGAAAAAGCAAAAGAATTAGTAGATAACAAAGTTGCGGGTATCGCATTCGCACTTGTCGTAAATAAAGATGTAAAAGTTGATAACTTAACAGTAAAACAAGTGCAAGATATCTTCACTGGAAAAGTAACGAACTGGAAAGAAGTAGGCGGAAAAGATGAAAAAATCAATGTAATTAACCGACCGGCTTCATCTGGTACACGTGCTACTTTTGAAAAGACAGTGATGAAAGACGCGAAGATTAATGATGGAACTGGTACAACACAAGATTCTAATGGTGCTGTAGAGCAAGCGATTAACTCTACTCCAGGTTCAGTTAGTTACTTAGCAATGTCTTACATGGTTGGTGAGAAAAAAGGTGCGTTACAAACGGTTAAAATTGATGGATCTGAACCGAAAGTTGAAAACATCTCTGCTGGTAAATATCCATTCTGGTCTTACGAGTACATGGTAACTAAAGGTGAGGCAAAAGAAGCGACAAAAGCTTACATTGATTATGTAAAAGGTAAAGATTTCGAAAAACAAGTAGAAGATATGGGTTACATCCCAATGTCTAAATTAGATAAGTAATAAAATTTTATGGGGCTGGCTGCAAGGCCAGTCCTGTTCAATGCAATCTATGAAGTGGGGTCTGTCCTGTGATGAAGGGGAAAAAACAAATTAATTACGTAAAGAGTGAATATATAGGTAGATCACTTGTTACGTTTTGCGGTATCTTTATTGTTTTTATTACATTAGCTATTATTGCGTTTATTTGCGGCAAAGGCATTCAATCTTTCACGCAAAGTGGTATCTCATTTTCTGAGGTGTTAACTTCGATGAAATGGAATCCAAATGCTGATCAAGGTACGTATGGTGCTGTCATCTTTATTGTCGGTTCGACGCTTGTGTCGTTAGGTGCTGTTGTCATTAGTGCACCAATTGCTATAGCTCTTGCTATATTCATGAATTTAATTTCGCCGAAGTTTGGGAATAAAGTATTAAAGCCTGTTTTAGAATTATTAGTTGGTATTCCATCAGTTGTATACGGATTATTAGGGGTTACGATCTTGGTTCCTCTATTACGGGATTCGTTCGGTGGAGTGGGATTTAGTTTAATTGCGGGTATTATTGTCCTGAGTATTATGATTTTACCTACTATTGCTAGTATTGCCTCTGATGCAATACGCTCTGTTCCGTTTGATTACTTGGAAGCTTCTTACGGTCTAGGATCGACGAAATGGCAAGCGATTAGCCGAGTTATTGTTCCTGCTGCAAAACAAGGAATTTTAACAGGTATAGTTTTAGGGTTAGCGCGTGCTTTTGGTGAAGCGTTAGCGGTTCAAATGGTAATCGGGAACACGATTAAATTACCGGAAGGAATATATAGTCCAACAGCAACGTTAACAGGTATTCTGACAATGGATATGACGAATACATTGAACGGAACAGCTTGGAACAATGCGCTATGGACGTTAGCAATGATTTTACTTGTTATTTCATTCCTGTTTATTTTAGTAATTCGAGCGATTGGTCAAAGAGGTGAGCGATAATAATGAATGCAAGAACGGTAAATAAAGTTTGGACAGGTATCTTTTATGGGGTTGCAGCTTTAGTTGTAGCTTTGCTAGCTTTTTTAATGTATGAAATTCTGCAAAAGGGATGGGGATTTTGGGATCCTAGTTTCTTATTCGGAGAACCAAGCAATACAAGAGCTGGTGGGGGAATTGGTCCACAGTTATTCAACTCTTTCTACATGCTTGTTATAACACTTATTATATCTATTCCTCTTGGACTAGGGGCTGGAATATATTTAGCGGAGTATGCAAAACAAGGTCGTTTTTTAAGTTTTGTTCGTTTATGTATTGAAACAATGGCGTCTTTACCTTCTATTGTTGTTGGACTATTTGGCTTATTAGTATTTGTTACCATGACAGGCTGGGGATATACAGTAATGGGTGGAGCTCTTGCTTTAACTATTTTGAATTTGCCTGGTTTAACACGTGTTTGTGAAAATGCGATTTCTGAAGTTCCTCATAATGTAAAAGAGGCGAGTCTTGGACTAGGTGCAACGAAATGGCAAACAATTGCCCGCATCATTATCCCGTCTTCGTTACCACAAATCATTACAGGTATTATTTTAGCGGCAGGCCGTATATTCGGTGAAGCTGCGGCGTTAATTTATACAGCGGGTTTAACATCACCTATTTTAAATTCAGCAGCGGACTTCTCGAGCCCCTCGCATCCTTTAAATCCATTTAGACCAGCTGAAACGTTAGCTGTTCACATTTGGAAATTAAACTCTGAAGGGATTATCCCGGATGCGAAGTTAATTGCAACAAAATCTGCAGCTGTATTAATTATTATGGTATTACTCTTTAATATCATTTCTCGTTTCGTAGCATCTGTATTACACAAGCGTTTTACAGGAGCGAAAAAAAGTCGTAAAACGACGAAGAAGGTAAAGGCGGCATAAGTTGAAGATGAAAACTCTCTGTTTATAAAACAGGGAGTTTTTTTACGGTCATTTTGTTGCTGGAAGGAAAAGAAGGAGAGTTGTTGAATAGGTAATTTGATATGTGGATATTCGGATGAAAATAGGGAGGGGTTTGAAGGTGTTTTTTCTGCAAATGTCGGGATTTCCTGGATCAGGGAAGTCAACTCTTTCTAAGTATATCGCTAAGTTAACAGGTGCTGTTATTGTAGATCATGACGTCGTGAAATCAGCTTTATTAAAATCATTAAAGGCAAAAGGTGTTGAACCAACAGTGGTTGGGGGGGGATCTCCTATGATATTGAGTGGGAACTGATCGATTTTTTGTTGGAGCAAGAGCACAGTGTGATATTAGATAGTCCATGTCTCTATGAAGGGATGGTTAAAAAAGGAATAGATTTATGTCAGAAACATGGTGCTACATATAAATATATTGAATGTTATCTTAATAATATAGAAGAAATTAATCGTAGGTTACAAACGCGTGAACGTAAGATAAGTCAAATTACAAAAGTAGAATCAGAGGTAGCATTTAAAAAATGTCTGGCTGGCAGTAAAAGGCCTTTACATGGTGAATATCTTATTGTGGATTCTGGAGAGCCGCTAGAGAAGTATGGTAAAAAAGTGATGGATTATATTATGGATAGATAGAGGGATAAAAAAGGCGTTATCTTCATAATTGAAGATAACGCCTTTTGGTTTAAATATCAGGTGTTTCTGTAGAAGTGCTTATTTTTCTGCGGGAGCGTCTTTTTCTCCCGATTTTATCTAATAGTTCATACATAACGGGAACGACTACTAATGTAAGAACGGTTGAGACTGCCAAACCACCGATTACAACGACGGCCAGACTTTTCGATACCATACTTCCTGCTTGAGATTGCCCGAAGAGGAGTGGTAGCATAGCGACGATTGTTGTTATAGCTGTCATAATAATTGGGCGTAATCTAGTAGATCCTGCTTCTAGTAAGGCTTCTCTAGTTTCCATACCGTTTTCCCGATTTTGTTGCACTCTTTCTATTAATACAATAGCATTTGTAACGACAATCCCGATTAACATTAATGCGCCGATTAATGAATTTACGTCAACAGGTGTTCTGGAAATGATTAATCCTAAAATACCGCCGACAGCAGCTAATGGTAAAGAGAATAAAATTGCGAAAGGAGCGCGTGCTTGCCCGAATGTGATAACCATAATTAAATATACAATCCCGATTGCGATCCCCATAATTTTGAATAAATCTGTGAAGTTCTCTTGCATAGATTCAGTAGCACCTGCGATATTTACTTTTGCTCCGGTAGGTAAATCTAAGTCGGCTATAGCTTTGTTTACTTCTGCGCTTACTTTACTTAAATCTTCACTTGAAGCTTCTGCAGTAATTTGAATCGTTTCTTTCCCGTCTTTATGGAAGATTTCCGTTTGAAGTTGTTTTTCTGAAATAGTTGCAATGTCTTTTAAAGGAATTGGTCCGTTAATAGGTGATAGTATGTTTGTGTTTAAAATATCTTCTTGTTTGTTAACGGATGCCTTTTTATGTTCTATCATAATAGTTGTTTTTTCATTATTGATTGAGATTTCCCCAATAGGAGATTTCTTCATAAGGAATGATACTTGTTGTGCTGCTAATTCTGGTGTTAAACCTAGTTGCTCAGCCTTTGTTTGATCGATATGAATTTGCCATTCTTTTTTAGATTCTTCTATATTTGTTTTTACTTTAGAGAGATCGTCCATACCTTTTAGTTTTGTTTCGACGATGTTAGCGGCCTTTTTTAAATTTGTTTCGTTAGTAGCGGTTACGTTAAATTGTAAGTTGTTTCCGCCTCCGGAATCAGAGTAACTCGTCTTTATATAATCAAGTTCAGCTGGTTCGAAAGCTGTATGATCCTTTTTTAATTCTTTAATATATTGGTCGATGTCAGATCCTTTTTTAAAGACTACAAATATAGTTGCAAGATTGTTTTGAGTTGTCTGTCCCCATTGTGCATCTTCTGCGCTAGATCCCATTCGCAAAATAACATCTGTTACATCAGAGTTAGAGAGGAGTTTCTTTTCGAAATCAAAGGCTTTTTGTTTTTTAGCTTCAGAATCATAATCACCTGGAAATGTCATGTTAACGGAAAGCATTGTATCGTCCTCAGACTTTATGTTAGCTTTCGGAAGTAGTATGTAGGCTGCAATTGATCCTGCAAATAATAAAAAAGAAGTGAGTAGAATGATAAACTTATGAGAAAGAGCCCACTTTAATGTAGCGACATATCGCGGTGAAGAATGTGAATTGCGACGTTTTGTTTTTTTGAGCAGTAAAAAAGCCATAAGTGGAACGACTGTTAATGCCACAATTAAGGAAGACAGTATAGAATACACAACTGCTAACACCATAGGTAACATTAGTTTTCCGATTACTCCCGATACGAGACCGATAGGTAAAAAAACGGCGACTGTCGTTAAAGTAGAAGAGGTAATTGCGACGGCGACCTCTTTTGTTGCATCGAGAATAATATCTTTAGAGAAAGATTCTTTTTGTAAACGACGGAAAATATTCTCGATGACAACGATACTGTCATCGACGAGACGTCCAACTGCAACGGCTAAGCCACCAAGAGTTAGAATGTTAAGTGTGATGTTAGATTGATGGAGTAAAAATAGTGTTAATAAAATAGATAATGGAATACTAATGACAGCGATGAGTGTTGTTCGGAAGCTGCGTAAAAAGATTAAGATAATGAGAGTTGCAGCAATTGCCCCAAGGATTACTTCTTTTCCCATACTAGTAACAGCATTTTCAACTTGCTCATGAGTTGAAGCTAAAAGTTTAATAGAGAATTGATCTTTATATTGCTTGCTTATATCTTTAATCTTTTTATCAATCTCTTTTCCGATTGCAACCGCATTTTTACTCGGCTCTTTCATGATGATTAATCCTGTTCCTTCTTCCCCGTTTATGTGCGAGATTGTATCGTAATGTTGTTTTAATTCAATTTGAGCAACATCTTGTAATTTTACTTGAGGTGTAACGGTGATATTTTTTATGTCATTTACATTTTTTATATCCCCGATGACACGAAGATTGTATTCTGCCTTATTAACGGTAATTGCTCCGGCTGGAGTGGAAGTTTCTTTTCCTTGTAAAACTGTTAATACTTGCTGTGATGTTACATTTTTATCTTTTAGTTGGTTAGGATCAAGTACGATGGATAATTCGGAAGTTGATTTTCCGAAAAACATAACATTGGCAACACCATCAATGCTTTCGAGTTGTGGTACGATTTCTTTCTCAATTTGTTTTTCGTCAGCTTTTGAAAATCCGTTTTGCTTCTGGATGGTAATTTGAGCGAGTGGAATCATAGAAGTGTTTAATTGACTAACAACAGGTTTAGTTACATCTTTAGGTAACTTAATCGTATTAATTGTTTTTTCGACTTCGCGTGCCGCGTCTTTCATATTTGCCTTGGATGTATATGCAATGTCGATGCGTGATAATCCTTCATGTGTGGAAGAAGTGATGCCATCGATATGTTCTAAATTACGAAATTGTTTTTCAAGGGGATCAGTTACGTCCTTGGTCATCGTTTCAGCATCGAGCCCTTGAGATAATGTCGTAACAGTTATTGCAGGGTTATCGATGCTTGGTAAAAATTCCATAGGTAATTTAGAGCCGGAATAAACACCGAGTATGGAAATGAGAAAAACCATGATAATAATAGCGGCTCGGTTTTTTAATGAAAATTTTGTTAACCTATCCATAAAATAATTCCTCCATTAGTTTATTTATAGTTTTGTGGGCACTTTCTTACTATATAACAAAAATTGGATATCTTTCATTAATTAAATGTAAAAAAATTCTAACAATAATCTTAATTTAATATTTCGAGGGGAAGTTTGTTATTTGTGGAAGCAAAATTCCTGATTGGAGAGAAAAATCAGGAATTAAAGTTTTGTTCTAGTATAGTGGCCTCGTTTTTTGTTACTCTACATTTAAATGATTATTTGTCCTTCTTAAGCAGAACTATAGTAATTATAAAATTAAAAAAGGAGAAGACTATAGGTTAGGGAGTTATTGTGAAATACTGCCTGGTTGATGATAGTGTATAGTAACTTGTATACAATCAAAATGAATGTTTTTAGTAGAAAGGATAAGGGTTCTTTCTATAGAAGAAAGTAGGATAGATAACTTTTTGTATTTTTTTATAAAAAATACTTGTTATTTAAAAACCATGATGGTATATTAATAAACGTCGCTGATGCGGAAACGCAGAAAACGACAAAAAAAATTCAAAAACATAGTTGACATCGAAAAATGAAGATGTTAATATGATGAAGTCGCTTTTGAAGCGGCAGACAAGTTCTTTGAAAACTGAACGAAACAAACAACGTGAACGTCAATTTTTATTTTTAGATGCTAGACAAACTAACTTTATTGGAGAGTTTGATCCTGGCTCAGGATGAACGCTGGCGGCGTGCCTAATACATGCAAGTCGAGCGAATGGATTAAGAGCTTGCTCTTATGAAGTTAGCGGCGGACGGGTGAGTAACACGTGGGTAACCTACCCATAAGACTGGGATAACTCCGGGAAACCGGGGCTAATACCGGATAATATTTTGAACTGCATAGTTCGAAATTGAAAGGCGGCTTCGGCTGTCACTTATGGATGGACCCGCGTCGCATTAGCTAGTTGGTGAGGTAACGGCTCACCAAGGCGACGATGCGTAGCCGACCTGAGAGGGTGATCGGCCACACTGGGACTGAGACACGGCCCAGACTCCTACGGGAGGCAGCAGTAGGGAATCTTCCGCAATGGACGAAAGTCTGACGGAGCAACGCCGCGTGAGTGATGAAGGCTTTCGGGTCGTAAAACTCTGTTGTTAGGGAAGAACAAGTGCTAGTTGAATAAGCTGGCACCTTGACGGTACCTAACCAGAAAGCCACGGCTAACTACGTGCCAGCAGCCGCGGTAATACGTAGGTGGCAAGCGTTATCCGGAATTATTGGGCGTAAAGCGCGCGCAGGTGGTTTCTTAAGTCTGATGTGAAAGCCCACGGCTCAACCGTGGAGGGTCATTGGAAACTGGGAGACTTGAGTGCAGAAGAGGAAAGTGGAATTCCATGTGTAGCGGTGAAATGCGTAGAGATATGGAGGAACACCAGTGGCGAAGGCGACTTTCTGGTCTGTAACTGACACTGAGGCGCGAAAGCGTGGGGAGCAAACAGGATTAGATACCCTGGTAGTCCACGCCGTAAACGATGAGTGCTAAGTGTTAGAGGGTTTCCGCCCTTTAGTGCTGAAGTTAACGCATTAAGCACTCCGCCTGGGGAGTACGGCCGCAAGGCTGAAACTCAAAGGAATTGACGGGGGCCCGCACAAGCGGTGGAGCATGTGGTTTAATTCGAAGCAACGCGAAGAACCTTACCAGGTCTTGACATCCTCTGAAAACTCTAGAGATAGAGCTTCTCCTTCGGGAGCAGAGTGACAGGTGGTGCATGGTTGTCGTCAGCTCGTGTCGTGAGATGTTGGGTTAAGTCCCGCAACGAGCGCAACCCTTGATCTTAGTTGCCATCATTAAGTTGGGCACTCTAAGGTGACTGCCGGTGACAAACCGGAGGAAGGTGGGGATGACGTCAAATCATCATGCCCCTTATGACCTGGGCTACACACGTGCTACAATGGACGGTACAAAGAGCTGCAAGACCGCGAGGTGGAGCTAATCTCATAAAACCGTTCTCAGTTCGGATTGTAGGCTGCAACTCGCCTACATGAAGCTGGAATCGCTAGTAATCGCGGATCAGCATGCCGCGGTGAATACGTTCCCGGGCCTTGTACACACCGCCCGTCACACCACGAGAGTTTGTAACACCCGAAGTCGGTGGGGTAACCTTTATGGAGCCAGCCGCCTAAGGTGGGACAGATGATTGGGGTGAAGTCGTAACAAGGTAGCCGTATCGGAAGGTGCGGCTGGATCACCTCCTTTCTATGGAGAATTGATGAACGCAGTTCATCAATAAACGTTGACTTGTTTTGTTTCGTTCAGTTTTGAGAGAACTATCTCTCAAGTTTAAATGTATGTTCTTTGAAAACTAGATAACAGTGTAGCTCATATTTTTTTAATTTTAGTTTGGTTAAGTTAGAAAGGGCGCACGGTGGATGCCTTGACACTAGGAGTCGATGAAGGACGGGACTAACGCCGATATGCTTCGGGGAGCTGTAAGTAAGCTTTGATCCGAAGATTTCCGAATGGGGAAACCCACTATACGTAATGGTATGGTATCCTTACCTGAATACATAGGGTATGGAAGACAGACCCAGGGAACTGAAACATCTAAGTACCTGGAGGAAGAGAAAGCAAATGCGATTTCCTGAGTAGCGGCGAGCGAAACGGAATCTAGCCCAAACCAAGAGGCTTGCCTCTTGGGGTTGTAGGACATTCTATACGGAGTTACAAAGGAACGAGGTAGACGAAGCGACCTGGAAAGGTCCGTCACAGAGGGTAATAACCCCGTAGTCGAAACTTCGTTCTCTCTTGAATGTATCCTGAGTACGGCGGAACACGTGAAATTCCGTCGGAATCTGGGAGGACCATCTCCCAAGGCTAAATACTCCCTAGTGATCGATAGTGAACCAGTACCGTGAGGGAAAGGTGAAAAGCACCCCGGAAGGGGAGTGAAAGAGATCCTGAAACCGTGTGCCTACAAATAGTCAGAGCCCGTTAATGGGTGATGGCGTGCCTTTTGTAGAATGAACCGGCGAGTTACGATCCCGTGCGAGGTTAAGCTGAAGAGGCGGAGCCGCAGCGAAAGCGAGTCTGAATAGGGCGTTTAGTACGTGGTCGTAGACCCGAAACCAGGTGATCTACCCATGTCCAGGGTGAAGTTCAGGTAACACTGAATGGAGGCCCGAACCCACGCACGTTGAAAAGTGCGGGGATGAGGTGTGGGTAGCGGAGAAATTCCAATCGAACCTGGAGATAGCTGGTTCTCCCCGAAATAGCTTTAGGGCTAGCCTTAAGTGTAAGAGTCTTGGAGGTAGAGCACTGATTGAACTAGGGGTCCTCATCGGATTACCGAATTCAGTCAAACTCCGAATGCCAATGACTTATCCTTAGGAGTCAGACTGCGAGTGATAAGATCCGTAGTCAAGAGGGAAACAGCCCAGATCGCCAGCTAAGGTCCCAAAGTGTGTATTAAGTGGAAAAGGATGTGGAGTTGCTTAGACAACTAGGATGTTGGCTCAGAAGCAGCCACCATTTAAAGAGTGCGTAATAGCTCACTAGTCGAGTGACTCTGCGCCGAAAATGTACCGGGGCTAAATACACCACCGAAGCTGCGAATTGATACCAATGGTATCAGTGGTAGGGGAGCGTTCTAAGTGCAGTGAAGTCAGACCGGAAGGACTGGTGGAGCGCTTAGAAGTGAGAATGCCGGTATGAGTAGCGAAAGACGGGTGAGAATCCCGTCCACCGAATGCCTAAGGTTTCCTGAGGAAGGCTCGTCCGCTCAGGGTTAGTCAGGACCTAAGCCGAGGCCGACAGGCGTAGGCGATGGACAACAGGTTGATATTCCTGTACCACCTCTTTATCGTTTGAGCAATGGAGGGACGCAGAAGGATAGAAGAAGCGTGCGATTGGTTGTGCACGTCCAAGCAGTTAGGCTGATAAGTAGGCAAATCCGCTTATCGTGAAGGCTGAGCTGTGATGGGGAAGCTCCTTATGGAGCGAAGTCTTTGATTCCCCGCTGCCAAGAAAAGCTTCTAGCGAGATAAAAGGTGCCTGTACCGCAAACCGACACAGGTAGGCGAGGAGAGAATCCTAAGGTGTGCGAGAGAACTCTGGTTAAGGAACTCGGCAAAATGACCCCGTAACTTCGGGAGAAGGGGTGCTTTCTTAACGGAAAGCCGCAGTGAATAGGCCCAAGCGACTGTTTAGCAAAAACACAGGTCTCTGCGAAGCCGTAAGGCGAAGTATAGGGGCTGACACCTGCCCGGTGCTGGAAGGTTAAGGAGAGGGGTTAGCGTAAGCGAAGCTCTGAACTGAAGCCCCAGTAAACGGCGGCCGTAACTATAACGGTCCTAAGGTAGCGAAATTCCTTGTCGGGTAAGTTCCGACCCGCACGAAAGGTGTAACGATTTGGGCACTGTCTCAACCAGAGACTCGGTGAAATTATAGTACCTGTGAAGATGCAGGTTACCCGCGACAGGACGGAAAGACCCCGTGGAGCTTTACTGTAGCCTGATATTGAATTTTGGTACAGTTTGTACAGGATAGGCGGGAGCCATTGAAACCGGAGCGCTAGCTTCGGTGGAGGCGCTGGTGGGATACCGCCCTGACTGTATTGAAATTCTAACCTACGGGTCTCATCGACCCGGGAGACAGTGTCAGGTGGGCAGTTTGACTGGGGCGGTCGCCTCCTAAAGTGTAACGGAGGCGCCCAAAGGTTCCCTCAGAATGGTTGGAAATCATTCGTAGAGTGCAAAGGCATAAGGGAGCTTGACTGCGAGACCTACAAGTCGAGCAGGGACGAAAGTCGGGCTTAGTGATCCGGTGGTTCCGCATGGAAGGGCCATCGCTCAACGGATAAAAGCTACCCCGGGGATAACAGGCTTATCTCCCCCAAGAGTCCACATCGACGGGGAGGTTTGGCACCTCGATGTCGGCTCATCGCATCCTGGGGCTGTAGTCGGTCCCAAGGGTTGGGCTGTTCGCCCATTAAAGCGGTACGCGAGCTGGGTTCAGAACGTCGTGAGACAGTTCGGTCCCTATCCGTCGTGGGCGCAGGAAATTTGAGAGGAGCTGTCCTTAGTACGAGAGGACCGGGATGGACGCACCGCTGGTGTACCAGTTGTTCTGCCAAGGGCATAGCTGGGTAGCTATGTGCGGAAGGGATAAGTGCTGAAAGCATCTAAGCATGAAGCCCCCCTCAAGATGAGATTTCCCATAGCGTAAGCTAGTAAGATCCCTGAAAGATGATCAGGTTGATAGGTTCGAGGTGGAAGCATGGTGACATGTGGAGCTGACGAATACTAATAGATCGAGGACTTAACCATATAATATGAAGCAACGTTATCTAGTTTTGAGAGAATATAAAAAACTTATTGACTTTCTAAGTGAATCAAGTATAATAATGTTTGTCTCAATCGAATATAGTCTGGTAATGATGGCAGAGAGGTCACACCCGTTCCCATACCGAACACGGAAGTTAAGCTCTCTAGCGCCAATGGTAGTTGGGACCTTGTCCCTGCGAGAGTAGGACGTTGCCAGGCAAAATGGAGGATTAGCTCAGCTGGGAGAGCACCTGCCTTACAAGCAGGGGGTCGGCGGTTCGATCCCGTCATCCTCCACCATATATGTCGGAGGGGTAGCGAAGTGGCTAAACGCGGCGGACTGTAAATCCGCTCCTTCGGGTTCGGCAGTTCGAATCTGCCCCCCTCCACCATTTCTTAATTATTGGGCTATAGCCAAGCGGTAAGGCAACGGACTTTGACTCCGTCATGCGCTGGTTCGAATCCAGCTAGCCCAGCCATTAAGAGCCATTAGCTCAGTTGGTAGAGCATCTGACTTTTAATCAGAGGGTCGAAGGTTCGAATCCTTCATGGCTCACCATTTTCTTTAAAAATATGCGGGTGTGGCGGAATTGGCAGACGCACTAGACTTAGGATCTAGCGCCTTTGGCGTGGGGGTTCGACTCCCTTCACCCGCACTTTTAATAAAATAACTCAAACATGTCTTGCGGAAGTAGTTCAGTGGTAGAATACAACCTTGCCAAGGTTGGGGTCGCGGGTTCGAATCCCGTCTTCCGCTCCAATTTTCAGTATGACATGCCGGGGTGGCGGAACAGGCAGACGCACAGGACTTAAAATCCTGCGGTGGGTGACCACCGTGCGGGTTCGACCCCCGCCCTCGGCACCATATGCGCCCGTAGCTCAATTGGATAGAGCGTTTGACTACGGATCAAGAGGTTAGGGGTTCGACTCCTCTCGGGCGCGCTTTTATTAACGGGAAGTGGCTCAGCTTGGTAGAGCACCTGGTTTGGGACCAGGGGGTCGCAGGTTCAAATCCTGTCTTCCCGATTTTCCCAAAAACATGGGGCCTTAGCTCAGCTGGGAGAGCGCCTGCCTTGCACGCAGGAGGTCAGCGGTTCGATCCCGCTAGGCTCCACTTTATTTTTTATATGTCGGAGGTATACCCAAGTTCGGCTGAAGGGATCGGTCTTGAAAACCGACAGGCGGCGAGAGTCGCGCGGGGGTTCGAATCCCTCTACCTCCTCCATTTTTTTTAAAAGTGGTTTAGTTACATATAAAAATGAATAAGATATTAATTTTTCCTTCATGGAGGTATACCCAAGTTCGGCTGAAGGGATCGGTCTTGAAAACCGACAGGCGGCGAGAGTCGCGCGGGGGTTCGAATCCCTCTACCTCCTCCATTTATTTTTAAAACATAATATCGTCGCGGGGTGGAGCAGTACGGTAGCTCGTCGGGCTCATAATCCGAAGGTCGCAGGTTCAAATCCTGTCCCCGCAACCAATGGTCCCGTGGTGTAGTGGTTAACATGCCTGCCTGTCACGCAGGAGATCGCCGGTTCGACCCCGGTCGGGACCGCCATTTTATGTTGGCTCGGTAGCTCAGTCGGTAGAGCAGAGGACTGAAAATCCTCGTGTCGGCGGTTCGATTCCGTCCCGAGCCACCATTTTTTTGTTTTTTTTTATGCCGGCTTAGCTCAATTGGTAGAGCAACTGACTTGTAATCAGTAGGTTGGGGGTTCAAGTCCTCTAGCCGGCACCATTTAGGGGCATAGTTTAAAGGTAGAACTGAGGTCTCCAAAACCTCCAGTGTGGGTTCAATTCCTACTGCCCCTGTAAAGTATATGGGCCTATAGCTCAGCTGGTTAGAGCGCACGCCTGATAAGCGTGAGGTCGATGGTTCGAGTCCATTTAGGCCCACCATATATATTCCGCAGTAGCTCAGTGGTAGAGCTATCGGCTGTTAACCGATCGGTCGTAGGTTCGAGTCCTACCTGCGGAGCCATGGCCCGTTGGTCAAGTGGTTAAGACACCGCCCTTTCACGGCGGTAACACGGGTTCGAATCCCGTACGGGTCATAAAAAAAGAGTCAGCATATTGCTGACTCTTTTTTATTATGTATAAGCCTCTTTTTATCACCTTATTTTCCTGAAATAAATAAAGGGATTTAGGAAAAGCTATGGTATGTATTAAAAGGAGGAGATGAAAAATGACGCAAGTTAGAGAACTTATGAGTACTCATATCGTACATTGTACACCATTAGACAATGTATATGAGGCAGCTGTAAAAATGAAGGAAGAATCGGTTGGATTGATTCCTGTTATTGAAAATAAACAAGTTGTTGGGCTTGTTACTGATCGAGACTTAGTTGTTCGTGGGATTGCTGAAAAACATCCTGGATCTAATCAAATTACAAATGTAATGACAACAAACATTGTTTCAGTTTCTCCAGATGATTCTATTGAAAAAGCTACAGAATTAATGGCACAATATCAAATTAGACGGTTACCGGTTGTTGAGGGCGGTCAACTTGTTGGGATGCTAGCACTAGGTGATTTAGCTATAAGAAAATCAGCAGATGATCAAGCAGGGTTTGCTTTAAGTGAAATCTCAGAGCATACGGAATAAACTATTTATAAAGATCAGATACATTATTCTAGTATATACGGATTAAACTAATATGTTAGCGTGATGTATCTGAGACATTATATAATAAGTATAGCGTCAATATTTTTGAAAGTTTTTTTAAATTTGTCATTCCTGATTTTTAATAAGAGAAAAAATGATATACTGAGAGATATAAGTATTATGATAGATTTTGAATATAACAATATTCATTGTTAATGATGTAATAATGAATTAATATTTCCTACATAGATAAAGTGAAACTTTAATTATTGGGGGGTGTCCATCCCAAAATAATTATTAGTTGAACCAATCGGGCTTTTATGGGCAGTTTTATCTCCTACCTAACTTCCTCGCATTCGCAGAATTTTGAGGTGGGAGTCTTACTGCCCGCAAATAGCGGGATAAAAAGGGAAGGGGAATTATATGAGGGCTGTACAGGGCGATCCAAATTGGAATTTGGTTACAGATACATATATAGAACCAAATGATTTCGCTGAGTTATTTTCTTTGCTTGTACCTTGTCATCCAAAAGGTGAAGGGAAAGAGCGAACTATATTAGTATGGAAAGAAAAAGAATTTTATAAAGAAGAAAATTTAGCGCCATTTATCGTATATGGCATGAATAAAGTAAAGAATTTACCGCAGTTTCATAAAGATGAAATTCCAACTCTAGTACGTATTCTTCGTTTATGTCAAGAGATTGGTTGGTATGAAGAGGCAAATGCTTTTATGATAACCCAAGGGCTAGATGAATTTGTCCGAACTTCATTGGAGTATGAAACATGGGATCTTTTGACGAAGGCAGTTGCTTTAAACTATTTAATTATTAAATATCGTATTGGTGAATTAACAGCTGAGGATGTAGAAATTTGGGATCGAGTTAAATTTAATGAGAAATGTATAACAGATTGCAAACATCTATTATCTCATAAAGAAGTATTGGAATTTACATTCTTTTATATGTGTAAGCGAGCTAAGCTACTGTCAAAAGAGCAATTAAATATTGATATGATGAGTCTGGCAATGTATTGTAATACTTTTGTGTATGATTTATATACACATGACTTATTACGAAAGTATCGTAAGTGTACAGACTTCCTATCATATTATGGACCTAGTCAAGCGGTTTTAGCTTGTCAAAGAGCTGTACTTTCACAAATTTCCGATCGATTAGACCCTTTAAAGACAACTCATGTAGATGATTATTTATATGTGATGAAAGAAATGATGGAGCATATGACGATAGGGGTAATGGATCGGTATGGTCATTTTATTGGAAAGCTACTATCATATGTACCATTTTTCGAAATGATCCAAGTTCCACAGCATGCATATTACTGTGAAGAATTACTGTATATTTGTAAGGGAATTGAATACAAAGAAGAAATACTACGCAATTATATATTTATACAATTACATGATTGTTTACCATCATTCTTTAAACTATTTCTTAAAAATAAGCGTTATGCAACGATTCATGATATTCTTTTCTATTGGTGCGACGATGAACAAAGAATGAGCTTAGAGAAAAAATATAATCTTAGTTTCATTTATGAAAAATATGCTTGTGGATAAACCATATTTTACATATTAAAAATTAATATAAATTAAAAAGGATCTCAAGTTTATGTGAGATCCTTTTTTTGTTAGTAAAGCAAGGAGAAAGTAACTAAGATAAGAAATAACATTCCATAAAGGAGAAATTGTGCAGTATAACTTCCTTGTATACCAAAAAAAGTATTCATTTTTTCATATAAATTCAATATATATTTCATTGGATTATCTTTGAAAGATTGGTACACAGTGTCTCCTCTTTCTAAGCTTCTTGTTCATGTTTTTGGTTATTAGGAACATGAACGTATCTAGCTATGAATAATAAAACACCTATAAAGAATACAGGAAGTACGGTAGATAAATAAAAACCATTACTAATTATATTTGTTATAAGAGCACTTAAAAGAAAAATTACATTATAAATATGGGCAATTTTTTGTTTTAGCCGCATTTGTAATGCTTCCATAATGATTTCTAAAGCAACAAAAGCAATAATAATAGATAAAAATACAGTGTTCGTATTATAAATGATTAAACAACAGATTAAACCTAAAAAGGCCAGGTATTCAATAAAGAGAGGTATATTGCGTGGCATATAATTTACCTAACTAAATATGGCAGTGGGTTTACTGCATTTGTTTTTTCAAAATTCCATTCCCCATTATGTAATTCAAAATGGAGATGTTGCCCGTATGAATGACCTGTGTTTCCCATATGACCTACTAATTGTCCAGTTTGTACTTGATCACCAGCTTGTACAGTGCGATCCTTCATATGAGCATAAACTGTTGTATATAATTTCCCATTTATTTGATGGGCGATGAACACGACATTGCCGTAGCTAGCCGAATAATAAGATTTCACAACCTTACCTGCAGCAGCAGCTTGAATAGAGACATTTCCTTGTGCTGCTATATCTATACCATAATGCATTTGCTCCCAGCGCATATCAAAAGTGGAGCTGATTTTCCCTTGAGTAGGGAATTTGAAAACTGCTGGAATTGATGCAGGTTGAGCTGTTTTAGCTTGTGCTTGATTTTGATTTTGCACTACATAGTGTTTTGCTACATATCCGTATCCTGTGCCAAAACGAATTTTATACCAAGTACCTACCGTTTCTACTACTTGTACTTGTGTACCATTTTGTAATGAGCCAAGTAGAGTGCCACTTGTGCTAGCATTGCTACGTACATTTAATTTTGGTGTTGCAACAGTATAAGAAGGAGAACCTTGTACTGTTACACCTTTTACTAGAGGTGTGGATCCATTAGATACAAATGTTTTTTGTACGTAACCAATTTGACCGTTATGTAATATTTTGTACCAATCTCCTTGTTCACCTTGAATGGTAATGAATTGACCATTTGGTAATATATCTAGAATAGAAGACTCTGTATTAGGTTCAGAACGAACGTTTAATGCGTTTGCATTTACGATATATTGAGACTTTGGTTGAACATTTTTTTTGAATAGAATTGCATCTTTTTTCATATAGCCTGTTTTGTTGTTAACAGATACTTTATACCAATCTTGAACTGTTTCAAGAATAGTAACCGGGCTATTAAATCGAATGGTATCAACTATTGCACTGTCTGTATGGCTATTTTGATGTAGTGCAACGTTGTCAATTTTTACATATCCAGTTTTTACTGTAGATGGTTGCTTAGCAGCCGCTGTTTGTATATCGGATTCTCCCATAGAAGGAAGTAAAGAAGCAATTGCGATAGTAGTTGCTGTTAAAGCTGTGGCTTTCATATTCATGTAATAAAGACCTCCTCTAGTTGTATAGTTGTAATTTTATTATAGTATAAAGATATAATATATTGGTCGTATTCACATAAATGTAATATGAAATCAATAAAAATAATGTCAGAAGAGAGATTCGTATATAAATATTGTATATATCATTTGTGAGGTCGCATTTATATTTGTTTAACACGTTAAGATTTAATTCGCAATTAAGAAAATTAAAACAGTTGATGATGTCTTATGGCGATGTTATACTGACAGTGATAATTTTATAGTTTGCTAGGAGGGCTGGTGTTGCCAGCTGAGAGTAGGGCCATAAGCCTTTGATCCTTTTTATTACCTGATCTAGATTATGCTAGCGTAGGGAAGCAATTCGGACATTAACAATGAGTCCCCGTTTCTTTGCGTATAGAAACGGGGCTTTTTTATTTGAAAATTTCATATTAACACCACTAGGGGTGCTTTTCGTGCTGAGAGAGGAATAATCCTTAACCCTTACAACACCTGATCTAGATAATACTAGCGAAGGGAAGTGGAACAACGAATAAATTATAATTTTATTTGCTGTAACCACTTCTTATATACAGAAGTGGTTTTTTTATTGAGATAAATAGATATATAGGAAGGGGAATTATTAATGAAATTTTGTGAAAGATTATTTGATACGGTGCAGCCTGTTTGGGAGAAAAGTCATAATCATCCGTTTGTAGTAGGTATGGGGGATGGTACGTTGGAAAAAGACAAATTCCAGTACTATATTATTCAAGATTATTTATATTTGTTAGATTATGCAAAGCTATATGCAATTGGGGTTGTAAAGGCAACGAATCCACAAGTTATGGCAAAATTTGCAGAGCAAATTGATGGGATTTTAAATGGAGAAATGACGATCCATAAACAGTATGCAAACAAACTTGGCATTACTGTAGAGGAGATAGAATCTGCGAAACCATCTGCTAAAAATTTAGCCTATACAAATTACATGATGTCTGTATCTCAAAATGGCACACTTGCAGAATTAATATCAGCTTTACTTCCATGTATGTGGAGCTATTGGGAGATCGGAAAGCGTTTAAATGATATTCCTGGAGCAAGAGATCATGAGTTCTTTGGAGAGTGGATTCAAGGATATAGTTCTGAAGAATACGGTAACCTTTGTATTTGGTTAATAGATTTATTAAATGAAATGGCAGTTGGAAAGTCAGAGAAAGAGCTAGACCGATTAGAGGAGATTTTCTTATATTCCAGCCGATTTGAATATTTATTCTGGGATATGGCTTATCGTAAGGAGATGTGGGGTTTTGAGGAGCAAGAACATACTACAGTTTCATAATGTTTCCTTTCATTATGATGAAAAACCAATCATCAATGAATTAAATGCTTCTATACAAGATAAAGAGTTTGTAAGTATTATCGGACCGAGTGGATGCGGGAAAAGTACTTTATTTCGCCTTATTATAGGCTTAGAAGAGGCAAGTACTGGACAGATAGAGCTGACAGAAACAAAGAAGAGTCATTCTGTAGGGTATATGCCCCAAAAAGATATGCTCTTGCCGTGGAGGACGATTATTGAGAATGCGGCCCTGCCGCTAGAGTGCCAAGGTGTGCAGAAGAAAGAAGCGCAAGTAAAAGCGAAAGAACTGTTACATAAATTTGGTTTACAAGGGTACGAGAAAAAATATCCGAAAGATTTATCTGGTGGTATGAGGCAACGCGTATCTTTTATCCGAACTTTATTAACAGGAGGGGAGATATTATTGTTAGATGAACCGTTTAGCGCATTGGACGCTTTAACGAAGGCATCTTTGCAAGAATGGTTGTTTGAACAATGGAAAGAGTGGGAAAAAACAATTTTATTTATCACTCATGATGTTGAAGAAGCATTGTTTCTTTCTAATCGAATTTTGGTTGTAGAAAATCAACCGATAGCAACTTTAACTGAGCGAATTGTGCCGCTTGATCGTAACCGAACAAGAAAAGATTTATATAAGCCTGAAGTGTTAGCGCTTAAAGAAGAGCTCCTTAGTATGTTACAAAGGCAGGTACTCGTATGATGAATCGCTTGAAGGAGTTATTACCTGCCCTTATATTAAGTGGAATTTTACTTGCTCTGTGGGAAGTAGGAGCAAGAATTGTAGATGAGATGTACATTTTGCCATCACCTTCTGCAATTGTAATGAAGATATGGGCGCTGAAAGATATATTATTTACGGTTCATTTACCTGCAACGTTATACGTCGTTTTAATAGGCGTTGTTATTTCTATCGTACTGGGCGTAGGGCTAGCAATGTTAATGAATGCGAGTACGTGGATGGAAAGAGCATTTTATCCGTTATTAGTTGCTTCACAAACAATCCCGATCACTGCGCTTGCACCGCTCTTCGTTTTATGGTTTGGATATACCATCTGGAGTAAGGTTGTTGTTACCGTTTTAATTACTTTTTTCCCAATTGCGGTCAATACGTATGATGGACTGCGCAGTACGAAAAAAGAATGGGAGGAGCTATTAGTTACATATGGTGCAACGAAAAAAGATGTTTTTCTAAAGCTAAAGTTGCCATCTGCTCTTCCTTATTTTTTTTCAGCGTTAAAAATTGCGATACCACTTAGCGTTATTGGGGCAGCGATTGGTGAATGGCTCGGTGCACAAGCTGGGCTTGGATATTTCAGTAAAAGAATGATGACGCAGTTAGACGGAGCTGGTGTATTTGCACCAATTGTATTGTTATCATTATTAGCTATTTTCTTCGTCATACTTGTTTCGATATTAGAAAAGAAATTTATTAGTTGGAGGAAACATTCATGAAATTATTAAAACGCATCTTTGTGTTTACATTATTAGTTGCAATGATTGCAGGATGTTCGAGTAACTCGGCATCAGATAAGAATAAATCAGAAAAAGAAATAACAGTAATGCTTGATTGGTACCCGAATGCGGTACATAGCTTTATTTATACGGCAATTGAAAAAGGATACTTTAAAGAAGAAGGAGTCAAGGTGAATATTAAATTCCCTTCTAATCCGACTGATCCATTAACGCTAGCGGCAGCAGGGAAAGTGACAGTTGGTTTGTATTATCAACCAGATGTTGTCATGGCAAAAGCAAATGAACAAATTCCAGTGAAATCAATTGGAGCTGTCGTACGTTCACCATTAAATCATGTTGTATCACTGAAGTCAGCAGGCATTCAATCGCCAAAAGATTTAGAGGGGAAAACAGTTGGATATTCTGGAACACCTTTAAGTGAGATGTATTTAAAAACGATGGTAAAAGAAGCTGGTGGTAATCCAGATACAGTGAAAGTAGTCGATGTTGGCTTTGATTTAGTACCAGCATTAATTACGAAAAAAGTGGATGCGGTAACAGGGGCATACATTAACCATGAAGTACCTGTTATACGTCATGAAGGTCATGAACCAGCATACTTTAATCCAGCAGATTATGGTGTACCGAACTATCATGAGCTTGTGTTTGTAACGGGTGATAAAACGTTGAAAAAAGATAAAGAAGCATTGCAAGCCTTTTTACGTGGGGCACAAAAAGGGTATGACTTTATGAAGAAAAAACCCGATGAAGCATTAAATATTTTATTAGATCATCAAGAAAAAGAAAACTTCCCGCTTGTACCAGAAGTTGAAAAAGAAAGTATGAAAATTTTATTAGAGAAGATGGAAACGAAAGATGAGCCATTCTTATCGGATTCAAAAGAGTCATGGGAGAAACAAAACAAATGGTTGAAAGACAAAGGAATGACGAAAGAAATCGTTCCAGCCGATGAATTATTTGAAAACATTTTAAAGTAGGCGAATGAATATGAAAAATGAGCTCCATGTAATCTCAAATGGCCATATGCCATTCGAAGAGTTAGTGAATGTAGCGATGCAAATTGAGAGTGAGATCGATTATTTGCATATTCGTGAGCGTGAGAAAAGTACGAAGGAATTGTATGAAGGTGTGGAAAGTCTTTTGGGGAAAGGCTTTCCAGCATCGAAGATAGTGATAAATGATCGAATTGATATTGCTATTCTATTAAATATTCCGCGTGTTCAGCTAGGATATCGAAGCGCAGATGTAAGGTTAGTAAAAGAAAAGTTTTCTTATTTGCATGTCGGTTATTCAGTACATTCGCTAGATGAGGCGATAGTAGCATTTAAAAATGGAGCAGATTCACTCGTTTATGGTCATGTATTTCCGACAGATTGTAAAAAAGGTGTGCCAGCGAGAGGATTAGAAGAAATTGCTCATATGGCAAGTTGTTTATCCATACCAATAACTGCAATTGGTGGGATTACCCCTGAAAATACAGGTGATGTTCTTGCAAATGGTGTAAGTGGCATTGCTGTTATGTCCGGGATTATAAGCAGTAGTAATCCGTATAGCAAGGCGAAATCTTATAAGGAATCAATAAGAAAGTGGGCGGAAAAACATGTGTAAGAAGTATGATGTAGCGATTATTGGCGGAGGTGTAATTGGTAGTTCAGTTGCACACTTTCTAGCAGAAAGAGGGCATAAAGTAGCGATTGTAGAGAAGCAAAGAATCGCATCTGAAGCTTCGAAAGCAGCTGCTGGTTTGCTCGGTGTTCAGGCAGAATGGGATGCATATGATCCGTTGTTTGAGCTTGCTAGAGAAAGCCGTGCTATATTTCCACAACTTGCAGCAGTTTTACGTGAAAAAACAGGCATCGATATTGGGTATGAAGAAAAGGGCATTTATCGCATCGCTCAAAATGAAGATGAGAAGAAAAGAATTCTTCATATTATGGATTGGCAGCAGAAAACAGGTGAAGATTCCCGATTTCTAACGGGGGACCATTTACGGGAAAAAGAGCCGTTTCTTTCCGAGTCAATTATAGGGGCGGTATATTATCCGAAAGATGGTCAAGTTATTGCACCAGAGCTTACGAAAGCATTCGCACATTCTGCAGCAATTTCCGGTGCTGATATATATGAACAAACAGAAGTGTTTGATATTCGTATTGAAAATAATAAAGTGACTGGAATTGTTACGAGTGAAGGTGTAATCACATGTGAAAAAGTCGTTATCGCTGGAGGCTCATGGAGTACGAAATTACTACATTATTTCCATAGTGATTGGGGCACGTATCCTGTGAAGGGTGAAGTTGTTGCAGTAAGAAGCAAGAAACCGCTCTTGAAAGCTCCTATTTTCCAAGAACGTTTTTATATTACACCGAAACGTGGTGGCCGTTACGTAATTGGGGCAACAATGAAGCCTCATACGTTTAATAAGTCTGTACAACCAGAAAGTATTACTTCCATATTAGAGCGTGCCTACACAATATTGCCTGCCTTAAAAGAAGCAGAATGGGAAAGTACGTGGGCTGGGTTAAGACCGCAGTCTAATCATGAAGCTCCTTATATGGGAGAGCATGAAGAAATAAAAGGTTTATATGCTTGTACGGGCCATTATCGAAACGGCATTTTATTAAGTCCTGTTTCTGGTCAGTATATGGCTGATTTAATAGAAGGGAAGCAGGAGAATCACTTGCTAGATTCATTGCTTTCTAAAACGGTTTAGAAAGGGGATGGAAGTTTGAATTTAAAAATTAATGGTAACCAAATTGAAGTACCAGAGAGTGTGAAAACAGTAGCTGGGCTACTTACACATTTAGAGTTAGATAACAGAATTGTTGTAGTAGAACGTAATAAAGATATTTTACAAAAAGATGATCATAACGATACATCTGTTTTTGATGGGGACCAAATTGAGATTGTAACTTTCGTAGGAGGCGGTTGATTATGTTAAACATTGGACAATTTTCATTTCATTCTAGACTTTTATTAGGAACAGGGAAATTCCCTGATTTTGATGTGCAGCAAAAGGCAATTGATGTTTCTGAGGCTGAGATTTTAACATTCGCAGTACGTCGTATGGATATATTTGATGCGAAGCAGCCTAATTTATTAGAGAAACTTGATGTGAAAAAATATACGTTATTACCGAATACAGCAGGAGCAAAAAATGCTGAAGAAGCTGTTCGTATTGCAAAATTAGCAAAAGCTTCTGGACTTTGTGACATGATAAAAGTAGAAGTTATTGGTGATGATAGAACGTTATTACCTGATCCAGTAGAAACGTTAAAGGCATCTGAAATGTTACTAGAAGAAGGATTTATCGTTCTACCATACACATCTGATGATGTTGTATTAGCTCGTAAATTACAAGAACTTGGTGTACACGCGATTATGCCAGGAGCATCACCGATTGGTTCAGGGCTTGGTATTGTAAATCCATTAAATTTAAGTTTCATTATTGAACAAGCGACAGTACCAGTTATCGTTGACGCAGGTATTGGTAGCCCAGCTGATGCGGCATTTGCGATGGAATTAGGAGCGGATGGTGTGTTATTGAATACTGCAGTATCTGGAGCGAACGATCCTATTAAAATGGCATACGCAATGAAATTAAGTATTGAGGCAGGACGATTAGGGTTTGAAGCAGGTCGTATTGCACGTAAACGTTGTGCAACAGCAAGTAGTCCTTTAGAAGGAATGAGCGTAGTTGAATAATCGATATTCTCGCCAAGAACTATTTTCTCCAATTGGGGAAGAAGGGCAACAAAAGCTAGGAGAAAAGCATGTACTTATTATCGGTGCAGGTGCATTAGGTAGTGCAAATGCAGAGATGTTTGTAAGAGCAGGCGTTGGTCAAGTAACAATTGTTGACCGTGATTATGTCGATTGGAGTAATTTGCAAAGACAACAATTGTATGCAGAGAGTGATGTAGAGAATAATCTTCCGAAGGCTGTAGCGGCAAAAAAACGTCTAGAAGAGGTTAATAGTGAAGTAAGAGTAGAAGCTCTCGTTCAGGATGTAACGGCTGAAGAGTTGGAAGAACTCGTTACAAATGTTGATGTAATCATCGATGCGACTGACAATTTCGAAACACGTTTCATTGTGAATGATATATCGCAAAAATATTCTATTCCATGGGTTTATGGGGCATGTGTAGGGAGTTACGGTCTTTCTTATACTATTATTCCAGGAAAAACGCCATGTTTATCTTGTTTATTACAATCGATTCCACTTGGCGGAGCGACATGTGACACAGCGGGGATTATATCACCTGCTGTATCTCTCGTCGTTTCTCATCAAGTAACGGAAACGCTTAAACTGTTAGTAGAAGATTATGACTCGCTTCGAGATGGGCTTGTGTCATTTGATGTATGGAAAAATGAGTATTCATGTATGAATGTGCAAAAGCTTCGTAAACATAATTGTCTATCGTGTGGTGAGCAAGCACTATATCCGTATTTAAATAAGGAAAACACTTCAAAAACAGCAGTGTTATGCGGGAGAAATACAGTTCAAATTAGACCACCTTATAAAGAGGAAATGGATTTTGAACAATATAAAAGATTGTTGAATGATCGTGTGACTGATTTAAATGTAAATCCATATTTATTATCATTTTCGGTTGAAGAAAAGAGATTAGTTGCTTTTAAAGATGGCCGTGTCCTTGTACATGGAACGAAAGATATAAGCGAAGCGAAAACAATTTATCATCGCTATTTTGGGTAGAAAAGGATGAGTGGAATGAAAGTGAATAAAGCTTTAACGATTGCAGGGTCTGATAGCGGAGGCGGCGCTGGGATTCAGGCGGATTTAAAAACATTCCAAGAGCTTGGTGTGTATGGAATGACGGCTATTACAGCAATTACTGCTCAAAATACGCTTGGCGTTCAAGGGGTGTATCCTGTTTCTTTAGAAGGAATTACGGAACAGCTGCATTCAATTGGCACGGATTTAACGCCAGATGCTGTAAAACTGGGAATGTTATTTAGTAGTGAAATTATTCAAATTGTGGCAGAGCATATTAAGAAATTTGGCTGGAATAATATTGTGCTAGATCCTGTTATGATTGCTAAAGGTGGTGCGTCATTATTACAACAAGAAGCAGTACAAGCATTAAAAGAATATTTATTGCCAGTAGCAACGGTTGTCACACCGAATGTTCCGGAAGCAGAAGTGTTAACTGGAATGGAGATTCAAAATATAGAAGATAGTAAGGAAGCTGCAAAAGTATTGCATGAATTAGGAGCTAAATATGTGCTTATGAAGGGCGGACATGCAGAATATCAAGGTAATGAAGTAATTGATTTACTCTTTGATGGTGAGCAGTTTATTGAATTTAGAAGTGAACGAATTCCTTCGAAGCAAACGCACGGAAGTGGGTGTACATTTGCTTCAGCGGTTACAGCAGGACTTGCGAAAGGCTACTTGATGGAAGAGGCAGTTCAAGAAGCAAAACGATTTATTAGTATAGCAATTGAAGAGCCATTGAATATTGGAAGTGGTCATGGGCCGACGAATCATTTTGCATATAAATTGAATAAGACGCATGTATAAAGATACGAGAAGCCAGTTTGTTAACTGGCTTTTTTTGTGTTTACTTTTTCAAAATACAGGAGTAATATATCAGCCAGAATACATTTTTTGTAATACGCTGAGTCCAAATGTATGGAGCGGAGGAACCAATTTGTGCGTCGTCACTAGGGGTGAATCTTTCAATGTTGAAAGTAGGGCTACTCTCAAAGTCCGAATCCGACAGCTAACTTCGTAAGCTTCTTGAGAGAGGACGGTGCCATGATGGATACATCACTTCATCGGTCTGATTAGTATAGGAGAATATCAATCTATGTTTGAGTTCTTTTATGCTAAGGAGGATGAGGTACATGGAACTAACACTTATTTGTGTTGGAGAAAAAAACAAGGTAAAGAGTTTAAGAGAGCTAGTAGCATTTCAGCATGAGTTAATTATTTTTACAGCCAATGAAGAGATAGCGGATGAAGTTAGAGAGTATGGGTTTGAATCAGCTTATAGCTGTAATAAGGAGAAGGATTTTACTAGTATTTGCACACGTATTAAGAAGGTGATTTTACTAGGGGATGAGCTTCCGATAGTTAGTTTCTTCACAGAACACATTCGTTTTTCTTTTCAAGCGCCTATTACTGTTGTTACAAAGAATAAACGCTATCCGGCCAGGCTCTATGAAACAATTGGAGCTAAATTTGTAGTGTTTACGAACTGTGATAATATTTCTTTTTTATTTTTTGAATAGGGCGGGGGAAATGAAGATGAAAGTGTTGTTACTAGGAGATATAGCGAATCGTTGGGCGATATCGGTAGAGAGAGTTCACGAATTGGTAGTGCTCGATCCTCTTTTTCCAGGTCCATATATTATATTACCATCAAAAGATGTTTTGTATTTAGAGGCGGATATTACCGAATATGAGCAGTTACATGCGGAATTATCACAAGTTTATATTCGAGGGAGAAATTTGCGTGCTTTTTTGCGTGGAGAATAAAGGTTGAATGAAAAAAGAGCGAATGCTGAGTGCAACAAGCTATGCACTTCATGTAATTCGCTCTTTTTATTTCGTATTTAAAAGATCATTTCTGTGAAAAAGAAAGGAAAGACGAGAAAACAGATGAAAAAATATTAATAACAACTAATGTAAACGCTTAAATAGATGGATATTTTCTTATTTTCAGTAATTTACCCCTTTACAAGTTAAATTTAGAGGAGTATATTTACTCTCATAAATCATTCATAAAATTTCCAAAAAAAACCTAAAATCGCTGAGTTCCAGAAATGGAGCGGGGGAACCAATTTTGTGCATTGTCACTTGGGGTGAATCTTTCAATTTTGAAAGTAGGGCTACTCTTTAGGCCCGAATCCGACAGCTAACCTCGTAAGCGTTTAGAGAGGAGGTTTACTTTGTGTTGTTCGTTTCGAACACTAAGTAGAGCTTAGTGTTCTTTTTTTGATAACTAGATGGTAAATTTTAACAAAAGTGAGGGGTAGTTATGTTAGATGTTGTAATGATCGGTATTTTTGTTGGGTTAGTCGCATCGATGGCAAGTCTTGCAAGTTGGTCAGATAAAGTTGTGAAAGAAGGGAAGCAATCATGATGATTGTCTTATCGGTTATTGTTGCAGCGATTACGGTGTACTTAGTGTACGCATTATTAAATCCAGAAAAGTTTTAATTAGGGGGAATCATTCATTATGATTTGGGTTGCAGTCGTTATTACAATGCTCTTGTTTATTCTAGTAGCAAAGCCAACGGGGATTTATTTAGAAAAAGCTTTTCAAGGTAGCAAAACGCTAGAGAAAGTATTCGGGCCTTTTGAAAAACTTATTTTTAAAATTACGGGTGTAAAAGAATACAATCAAACGTGGAAACAGTACGCATTATCACTCGTTTTACTCAACGGATTTATGATTGCTGTTGTATATTTCATTTTCAGATTACAAGGTGTGCTGCCGCTAAATCCAGCGCATATCGAGGGAATGGAGCCTACGCTTGCTTTTAATACAGCAATTAGTTTTATGGCTGATACAAATTTACAGCATTATAGCGGTGAAAATGGTTTGTCTTATTTATCACAATTAATCGGGATTACATTTTTAATGTTTGCAGCACCAGCAACGACGTTAGCGCTCGTTATGGCATTTATAAGAGGACTCGCTGGAAAAGAACTTGGTAACTTTTTCGTTGATTTTACGAGAGCTTTAACGAGAGTATTTCTTCCTATTGCGTTTGTTGCAGCGCTAATCTTTGTCGCACTTGGTGTACCACAAACGTTAGACGGGGCAGTTACAGCACAAACAATCGATGGGGCAAAGCAAAGTATATTACGTGGGCCTGTTGCATCATTCGTGTCCATTAAGGAACTCGGAAATAACGGCGGTGGATTTTTCGGAGCAAACTCTACACATCCTTTCGAAAATCCAGGGCAAATGAGTAATATTTTGCAAATGATGCTTATGATGTTATTGCCAACAGCACTTCCATTTACGTACGGACGAATGGTAGGAAATAAAAAACAAGGTCGCATCCTTTTCGTGTCACTATTCATGGTGTTTTTACTAGGATTTATAACGATTACGACATCTGAATTACATGGAAATCCAGCGTTAAATGGAATGGGTATCGAACATGTACAAGGAAGTACAGAAGGAAAAGAAGTCCGATTTGGAACAGTATTTTCTTCCCTTTATGCGACAGTAACGACAGCTGCGGAAACAGGGGCCGTTAATACGATGCATGATACGTTAACACCAATTGGTGGTCTAGTTCCACTCGTAAATATGATGTTAAATACAGTATACGGCGGTGTTGGAGCAGGTTTTGTGAACATTATTATGTATGCAATTATTGCAGTCTTTATATCTGGTTTAATGGTTGGACGGACACCGGAGTTTTTAGGTAAGAAAATTGAAGGTAAGGAAATGAAATTGATTGCGGTAACGATTTTATTTCATCCATTGCTTATTTTAGGGTTTTCAGCATTAGCTCTTTCAACAAGCTTAGGAACGGATGTAATTTCTCATTCAGGTTTCCACGGTTTAACGCAAGTTGTATATGAGTACACATCGTCAGCTGCGAATAACGGATCTGGATTTGAAGGTTTAGCAGACAATACACCGTTTTGGAATATTACGACTGGTTTAGTTATGTTTTTAGGACGCTATTTCAGTTTAATTACGATGCTAGCTGTTGCAGCTTCACTGAAAGAGAAGACGGTAGTACCAGAAACAGTCGGGACATTCCGTACGGATAATGGTTTATTTGGAGGGATCTTTATCGGAACAATTGTAATTGTTGGTGCGTTAACATTCTTCCCGATGTTAGTACTTGGCCCAATTGCAGAATTTCTTACATTGAAGTAATGGAGGGTAAATGATGAGACCGGTAGTAGTAAAAGAAAAAAGAGTAAATGAATCACAAATACATGCTGTAGAAGATGAGGTTAGACAAGCAAAAACGATGGATCGTGATATCGTGACACATGCAATGAAACAATCCTTTGCGAAATTGAATCCGAAAGTAATGATAAAGAATCCGATTATGTTCGTTGTGGAAATTGGATTTATCATTACGTTAATTTTATCCTTTCTTCCAAGTAGTTCTAGTAGTGTACCAGGGTGGTTTAATATAACAGTTTCTCTCATTCTATTATTTACAGTTTTATTTGCTAACTTTGCAGAAGCTTTAGCTGAAGGGCGTGGTAAAGCGCAAGCCGATTCTTTAAAACAATCGAAGAAAGATGTGTTTGCAAATGTTGTAAAAGAAAATGGAGATATTATTCAAGTTTCAGCAACTGATCTGAGAAAAGGTGACGTTGTTATTGTAAAACAAGGAGAAATGATTCCAAATGATGGTGAAGTGATTAAAGGTTTAGCGTCTGTCGATGAATCTGCAATTACAGGGGAATCAGCTCCTGTAATAAAAGAGGCGGGTGGCGATTTTTGTTCAGTGACAGGCGGTACGATGGTCGTAAGTGATGAGATTACGATTGTAATTACGAGTAATCCTGGCGAATCATTTATTGATAAAATGATTTCTTTAGTAGAAGGAGCTGCGCGTCAAAAAACGCCGAATGAAATTGCCTTAAATACAGTATTAACGAGTTTAACTCTAATTTTCTTAATCGTCGTTGTGACGTTGCCGATTTTTACAAACTATTTAGGGTTTCAAATTGATACAGCTGTACTTGTAGCATTGTTAGTTTGTTTAATTCCAACGACAATTGGTGGGTTATTATCAGCAATTGGTATTGCTGGGATGGACCGCGTAACAAAGTTTAATGTATTAGCGATGTCAGGGAAAGCAGTAGAAGCTGCGGGTGATATTAATACAATTATTTTAGATAAAACAGGTACGATTACTTTCGGGAACCGGATGGCACATACACTGCTACCAGTAGGAAATGAAACGATTGAGCAAGTAGGAAAATGGGCTGCGATTAGCTCAGTTTTAGATGAAACACCAGAAGGTCGATCTGTTATAGAATATGTACAAACGAAATCTATATCATATAATAGAGAAATTGCAGAACAAGGTGAATTTGTTCCATTTAAAGCAGAAACAAGAATGAGCGGTGTTGATTTACAGGATGGAACGAAAGTGAGAAAAGGTGCTGTCGGTGCCGTTATTGAATGGGTTCAATCACAAGGCGGAACGATTCCGAAAGATGTGAATCAAAAAGCAGATTTAATTTCAAAAGAAGGCGGAACACCACTTTTAGTTGCAGTGGATGATCGTATTTACGGTTTAATTTATTTAAAGGATACAGTAAAACCTGGTATGCGTGAGCGTTTTGAACAATTGCGCCAAATGGGGATTAAAACGGTTATGTGTACAGGGGATAACCCATTAACAGCAGCAACAATTGCAAAAGAAGCAGGGGTAGATGAATTCGTTGCTGAGTGTAAACCAGAAGATAAAATTGCAGTTATTAAAGCAGAGCAAGATAAAGGGAAACTTGTAGCGATGACAGGTGATGGTACAAATGATGCTCCGGCATTAGCACAGGCTGACGTTGGATTAGCAATGAATAGTGGGACGACAGCTGCGAAAGAAGCAGCAAATATGATTGATTTAGATTCGAATCCAACGAAAATTATTGAGGTTGTAGGAATCGGTAAGCAATTGTTAATGACACGTGGTGCGTTAACGACGTTTAGTATTGCGAACGATATTGCAAAATACTTTGCAATCATTCCAGCAATGTTTACACTTGCGATTCCGCAAATGGAAGCATTAAACATTATGAAATTAACATCACCGCTTTCAGCAATCTTATCAGCATTAATATTTAATGCGGTTATTATTCCGTTACTTATTCCGCTAGCGATGAAAGGTATCGCATATAAACCGATGAGTTCTAATGCATTGCTTAGCAGAAACTTACTCATTTATGGGCTTGGCGGAGTGATCGTTCCATTCATTGGAATTAAAGTAATTGATATGATTGTTGGCTTGTTCATATAAGGAAGAGGGGAAAAAAGATGGCGGAAAAACAAAGTATACTTTCACCAATTATTCGTATTACTTTTACGTTCTTAGTCTTGTGCGGCCTTGTATACCCGCTTATTGTAACTGGTATTGCTCAAGCGGTAATGAAGGATAATGCGGATGGAAGTCTTATATATAATGAAAAGGATGAAGTAGTTGGTTCAAAACTAATCGGTCAAAATTTCACAGATCCACGTTATTTTCATGGACGTGTCTCTAGTATAGAATATAAAGCAGAAGCATCTGGTTCAAATAACTATGCACCGTCTAATCCAGATTTAGCAAAACGAGTTGAGAAAAGTATTGCAGAGTGGAAGGAACAAAACCGGGCCGTTCCAGTTACAGAAGTACCGATAGATTTAGTGACGAATTCAGGTTCAGGGCTTGATCCTGACATTAGTCCGAAGGCGGCTTCTGTGCAGGTAGATCGCATCTCAAAATTAACGAATATTCCGAAAGAAAAGCTAGATCAATTGATTAAGGATCAAACAGAAGGAGCTGCACTCGGTTTATTTGGAGAGGATCGTGTAAACGTCTTAAAGCTAAATTTAGAATTGCAGAAATTAATGAAATAGTAACAGTGCTACCTCAATCTAACGGATTGAGGTAGCGTTGTTTCGAAAGAAAGGTTGTGAGTTTTTTGTATGCGGATGACTATAAACCGACGTTTCAAAGGCGAACGCCAGAAGAGTATTTAGAATATATTCGGCAGCAAAATCGCGGAAAGCTAAAGCTATACGTAGGGGCTGCACCTGGAGTTGGGAAAAGTTATAAAATGCTATTTGATGCAAGAGAGATGAAAAAAGACGGTATTGATATTGTAGTTGGTTTAATTGAAACACACGGTAGAAAAGAGACGGAAGAAGCAATTGCTGATTTAGAAAAAGTTCCTTTAAAAGAAATAGATTATAAAGGGAAAGTATTTTATGAACTTGATGTAGAAGGAATTATAAAGCGGGCACCACAAATTGTTGTTGTGGATGAACTTGCGCATAGTAATATTCCCGGGTCGAAAAATAAGAAACGTTACATGGATGTGCAGGAATTGTTAGATGCCGGTATATCTGTATTATCAGCGTTTAATATTCAACATTTAGAAAGCGTTCATGATATTGTAGCTCAAATTACGAATGTCAAAGTACGAGAGCGTATTCCAGACTTTATTTTACAAAAAGCAAATGAAATTCAGCTTGTTGATGCAACACCTGAGGTACTACGGAAGAGATTAATAGATGGAAAGATATATAAGGAAGAAAAAATAGAGCAAAGCTTACAAAACTTCTTTACGATAAATAATTTAGGGGCATTAAGAGAGTTATCACTTCGAGAAGTTGCAGATGATATGGATGAGAAAATTAGCCAAACAGTAATAGAACCGATCGGTGTGAAAGAAAAAATTCTCGTTTGTGTACAATACAGTTCAACAGCAGAGAAATTAATACGGAGAGGTTGGCGCATGGCTGATCGGCTAAATGCTGAATTGTATGTGTTAAACGTTGAAAGAGAAAATATAGATTCTATTTCAGCAGGCAAAAAGCAAACGATTGAAGAATGGAAATCGCTAACGAATCAATTTGATGCGAGCTTTGTATTAGAAGAAGCAAAGGGAAGAAAGCCCGCTGATGTTATTATTGAAGTTGCAAAAAGACTACAGGTGACACAAGTTTTACTCGGGCAATCGGCGAGAACACGGTGGGAAGAAATACGAAAAGGTTCTATTGTAAATGAAATTATGAGACAAACGAAGTATATTGATATTCATATCGTTGCTGATCAAAGAGCTTAAAATAGAGACCGGGTTGTTGAGGAGTCTCTATTTTTCTTTTTTTCAAGCCTTTTGAATATAATTTCTGAAAGAACTCATATATAATAGAAAAAGATACTTAACATAGTGAATAATTAAAGAGTCAATGTATATAAAGAGGAGAGAATAACATGCTTGAAAATACGGGGTTAGTATTAGAAGGCGGCGGTATGCGTGGTGTATATACGGGCGGGATATTAGAATATTTTATGGAACAAGATTTATATTTTCCATATGTAATTGGTGTATCAGCTGGTGCTTGTCATGCAGCGTCGTATCTTTCCAGACAAAGAAATAGAAATAAAACAGTAAATATTGATTACGCATCACATCCGCAGTATTTATCGTATAAAAACTTGTGGAAAAAACGTCAGCTATTTGATATGGAATTCATTTTTCATGAAATTCCAGAAAAGCATGTACCGTTTGATTTTGAAACATACTTTAATAGTCCAGAGCGTTTCCTTGTAGGAACAACTGATTGTGAAACAGGACAGTCTGTTTATTTTGAAAAAGAGGGAACGAATGATGATGCACTAAATTTATTGCAAGCATCTAGTTCATTACCTTTCATTGCACCGGCAGTAAACTACCGAGGTAAGCAATTGTTAGATGGCGGGATTTCAGATCCGATTCCAGTTCGTAAAGCACAGGAAGATGGATTTAAAAAATCAGTCGTTATTTTGACGAGAAATCATGGTTACGCGAAGAAAAAATCAAAATTTGGTTGGATTGCAGCAAAGGCTTATAAGAAGTATCCAAACCTTGTAAATACGATGCTGAATCGTTATGAAGTGTATAATGAAACACTTCACTACATTGAAAAAGAAGAGCAAGCAGGTAATTTATTTGTTATTCGCCCAGAAGTGCCGCTTCAAGTAGATCGTATGGAAAAGGATACGGCTAAATTACAAAGTTTATATGAGCAAGGCTATGAAGATGCAAAGAGACAATTTGCAGATTTGCAGACGTTTTTGCAAAAATAATAATTAGGCTGTGGAGAAGGAGTTCTCTGCAGCCTTTTTTATTTATGAAAAAATCCCTCTTTATGAGGGATTTTAATGTGGTAAGAAAACTAATTGATAAGCGAACAAGATCCCGAATAAATACACAAGTGGGTGAACAGCACGGAATTGTCCTTTTGCCACTTTCATAAGTGGGTATGAAATAAATCCAAGTGCAATACCTGTTGAGATACTTGATGTAAGTGGCATGCTTAAGATTACTAAAAATGCTGGGAATGCTTCATCGAATGTATCCCAATCGATGTGGCGAACTGAGCCCATCATAAGACTACCAACGATAATTAGTGATGGTGCTGTAATAGCTGAAACGCCAGAAACAGCGCTCACTAACGGTCCGAAGAATGCTGCTAATGCAAATAGAACAGCTACTGTAACAGTTGTTAAACCAGTACGACCACCAGCTGCAACACCAGCAGATGATTCAATGTAAGCTGTTGATGGTGTTGTTCCGAACATAGCTCCAATTGTTGCTGAGAATGAGTCAGATAGAAGAGCTCGTCCTGCTTTTGGAAGCTTTCCATCTTTCATAAATCCACCTTGTTGTGCAACGCCAAGTAGTGTACCTGTTGTATCAAATAGTGTAACAAGGAAGAATGAGAACACAACGCCGTATAATCCGTAGTTAATTACATCAGATACAGCAGTAATTGGATTTGAAACGATAATTCCTTCTGGTAATCCAGGCATCGATGTAACGCCGCTTGAGAATGTTAATTGACCTGTGAAGTAAGCGATAATACCAGTTAATAACATTCCGATAAATAGTGCCCCGTTTATATTTAAAGACATAAGGATAATTGTAATTCCAAGGCCAGCTAATGCTAGTAGAACTGGAGCAGAGTGAAGATCGCCAAGCCCAACTAAGTTTGCATCATTTTTTGTAACAATTCCCGTTAAGCGCAAACCGATAAAAGCAATAAAAAGACCGATACCAGCAGTAAGTGCATGTTTTAAGTTCTCAGGAATTACTTCCATTAATTTCGTACGGAAAGATGTGAATGATAACAAAATTAAAATCATACCTGCTACGAATACAGCAGAGAATGCAATTGCGAAAGTCATGCCTTCATGGGCTTTTACAACAGAATAAGAGAAGTAAGCATTTAATCCCATACCTGGTGCGATTGCGATTGGTAAATTAGTAAAGATCGCCATAAATAATGTTCCGACAACAGCAGCGATAATTGTAGCTGTAAATGCTTGTTCAAACGGAACACCTGCATCCCCAAGGATGACAGGGTTTACGACAATGATATATGCCATTGTTAAAAAGGTAATAATACCTGCCATAATTTCAGTTTTAATAGAAGTTTTATGTTTTGAAAGGTTAAACATATAAACATCCTTTCTTTTTACGAATAATTTTCACAACAGTTATATATAATATTCGTTTTTTAACTATTTTGCAATAGTTTTGCATAAAAACTTTAGAACAACTTATATTTTATGTCGTAAATTCGAATATTAATCGTAAAACTGTGTGTGAATTGCGGTTCTTTAATTTGTAAGTAGTTTTTTTTATTGTGCGCATTATAAGGGGAAAGGAGTTGAAGGAAGTTATGCCGCAGCAAAAAAACTTTTTAACAATGCCAGCACAACATCAAAATAAACAACCTGGTATTGAATCGTTAATGAATCCTCTTCCAAAGTTTGAAGATCCTAATTATAAAGGAAGTGAAAAGTTAAAAGGAAAGAATGTATTAATTACAGGAGGAGATAGCGGGATTGGGAGAGCTGTGTCCATCGCTTTTGCAAAAGAGGGAGCAAATATTGCGATTGCTTATTTAGATGAGGACGAAGATGCAACTGAGACGAAACAACTTGTGGAAAAAGAAGGCGTGAATTGTGTATTATTGCCGGGAGATTTGAGTAATGAACAACATTGTAAAGAGATTGTAGAAGAGACCGCCCAGCAGCTAGGGGGACTAAATGTTCTTGTGAATAACGTCGCACAGCAATATCCGCAGCAAGGACTAGAGTATATTACAGCGGAACAGCTAGAAAAAACGTTCCGTATTAATATTTTTTCTTATTTTCATGTTACAAAAGCAGCCCTCTCTCATTTAAAGCAAGGGGATGTAATTATAAACACGGCATCTATCGTTGCGTATGAAGGAAATGAAACGTTGATCGACTATTCTGCAACGAAAGGAGCGATTGTCGCTTTTACAAGATCGCTCTCTCAGTCGTTAGTACAAAAGGGAATTCGTGTAAATGGTGTTGCACCAGGCCCAATTTGGACACCGCTTATTCCATCCAGTTTTGATGAGAAAAAAGTATCACAGTTTGGGAGTAATGTTCCTATGCAAAGGCCTGGTCAGCCGTATGAATTAGCGCCTGCATATGTATATTTAGCGTCTAGTGATTCGGCATATGTGACGGGACAGATGATGCATGTAAATGGTGGAGTAATTGTGAATGGATAGTTTTCATTTATAAGAGCAAAGTAAAGTTAATTGTATTTATCCCGCTATTTGCGGGCAGTAAAATTCCACCTCAAAATTCAGGTGGAGCACAGAAGTTAGGTGGGAGATTAACTGCCCGTAAATGCCCGATTGGTGAAGGCTAATCCTCAGTGGGGGATGAACAAAACCCCCACTGATTAAAGTTTCACTTTATCCCGCTATTTGCGGGCAGTAAGACCCCTACCTAACAATTCGGTGAATACAAGGAAGTTAGGTGGGAGATAAATGTCCGTAAATGCTCGATTGGTGAAGGCTAATTCTCAGTGGGGATGGACAAAATCCCACGACGAGTAAAGTTTCACTTTATTATGATGTTAGTGCTAGGGAGGATTTAGATGAAGAAAGTATGGTTTATCGTAATCCTATTTTTCTGCCTGCCAGCTAGCGTTTTTGCTAATACAGATCATTTAATATTAGTTAACCTTACGACGAATCAGCTGTCTTTTTTTGAAGATGGAAACTATACTAAGACATTTCCGATAACGACAGGAAAAGACAGGACCCCGACGCCTGAGGGTAATTTTTGTATTATAACTAAATATAAAAATAAAGAATACCATCGTAAAAAAATAGCTGGGGGTGCTCCGAATAACCCTCTCGGTACGAGGTGGTTAGGTCTAGATAAAAAGGAATATGCAATTCATGGAACAAATCGGGAATGGACGATTGGAAGCAGGGAGTCGAATGGTTGTATTCGCATGCACGATCGGGACATACAATGGTTATACGACCGGGTACAATTACAGACGAAAGTAATTATTTCTCGTTTTCATACGAGTCCCGAATATGAAGCGTATAAGCTTGGTTATCGGGTTGTGAGTTGGAATGGTCGTAAAGTAGAAGAAGAACAAATTGGAATGCTTACGTTAGTAGATCGCGCCGATATATATTGGCAAGAACCAAATGGACAATTGACGAAAGTAAAAACAGTATTGCCAAACGAAAGATACACAGTGTATTCCAAACGAAAAGATGGAACCTATTATATAGGAAACAATTTGTATATTGTAGATGAAACAGGAGAGAAAATTCGTTATGAGCAATTACCTTATTCGATTTTAAGTAACATATATAAAAGGAAATATAATGTTCCATAATAGCTACCGTGTATAGGCGGTAGCTTATTTGTGATGAAGTTTAGTTGGTTTTAATGATTTCATACCAATCGCGCGCCTGTAAATAGTGAGATAAAAAAATTGAAACAGCAACTATTATGTTTTGCTGAATATAATACAGTACAGACTGGGGGGCGGTCACATTATGAAAAGTGAATTTGCATTTAAAATTTTCTTAATCACGACTTGTTTATTTATCGTGTATTTATATGCGTTACTCGTCTTCTCCTTTTATGTTCCATATATTGATTTAATATTGTTCGTTGGATTTATTTGGGCATTTGTTAAAGCGAGGGAAGGGGAGAAGAGTGTATATCGGCGCATTACTTTATGCGGGACGGTCCTTCTCGTTATTTTGTACTTTTTTATGATGCATGATGTTTGGAGAGGAATGTAAAAAAGCATACGACTAATCGTATGCTTTTACGTTTAATATTTCGGTTTAAATGTATGACAACACGTTTCTACACTCGTTGTTACAGAACTTTCAAGCGTCTCGTTTGTTAAAGTAGCGTTTGTATATGAACTGTTTTCAATTTGACCTGCTTCTTGTGCATCAGGTTGAACAACGATTGCACTTGCTTGACAAAGGTTACCTTGTCCCCAAAATGAGCAATTGGAAACAGAGCATTTCACTTCTGGCATAAAACCCCCTCCTCATACATTAGTGTGGGATTTTACGCCCATTTCATGTATAGAAGGAGTTTCCTTTTCTTATTATTTTTTCGTTTGCTCAAGCCACTCTTTTAATTTGTCCTCCGGTTGTTCGCCGCTAATACGGCTCACTTCTTTACCATCTTTAAAATGAATGATTGTTGGAGTTCCTTTAATTTTATATTCATCCCAAGGAGCATCTAATTTTTCAATATCCATAACTTTCATATCAACATTCAAGTCTTTAGCCATTGGTACTACGATAGGAGATAATTTTTGGCAATGAACGCAAGATGTTTGATAAAAGTATACTGTTTCTTCTTTTTTCTCTTTTAAATTCTTTTGGAGATCTGAAAGAGAGATTTTATTTGTGTAGTAGTCAGAACCATCTGTTTGACTAGTAGCATTATCAATTTTTTGGCTTGTTGAAGCATTTTTTTCTTCCATTTGTGTTACAGCGAAAATTGCTGCAAACAAGGCGATAATAATACCGCCAAATATAAGCATTTTTTTCATTCTTTCATCTCCTTATTTGTTTTTAATTACGATGAAGCTACAAACAGCGATTGTGATAAAGCCGATAAGTGCTAAAAACGGGATTGTCACAAAGCCGAACCAGTTTATGTATTCTCCCGTACAAGGTACGCGGCCGCAAGCTGCCCCAGCAGCTGAAAATGCTGCGATTTTTTGAATTGCATAGTGATATAAAGAAATACAAGCACCAATACTTGCGATTGGTAAAGAATAACTTGCAATGCGATAGTCTTTCTTTACTACAGCGATACCGAGCCATAAAACAAATGGATACATAAAAATACGTTGATACCAACAAAGGACACAAGGCTCAAATTTCATAATTTCGGAAAAGTATAGACTTCCTAATGTAGCAATAAAGGAAGCTCCCCATGCAGCAAATAAAGCATACTCTTGCTTTTTTTCTCGTCCCATATTTTATACCTCACTTATAATAGTTACATACTAAATTATAGTATGAAGTGGTAGGGAAAAGAAAGAAAAAATATGTTTATCAATAAAAGTTTTATAAGGAGAAACTTTTATTGATATAAACATTTTAAAAAAGCGCTATTCTCATAAAGAGAATAGCGCTATATTTTACATTTGAATTTGCTCTACTTCTTCTACATGTGACTTTTGGGATGCGTGGTCAATATATTGAAATAGGAGCTGCAATTGTTTATCAACTTCTGGTAGTTCTTTACTGTATTGATAAGCGTGTAAAAAATGCTCAATACGCTTAGAAAATAATTGATCGTTCGTTTGAACCATGAGAACGAGTAATTTATCCCAATTACAGCAATACGTGTAATAGAGAGCTTTATCATAGTCGTTATATGTTTGCACTGTGTACCCTCCTTACCGAGGAGTTATATATAGTGTGTGACAAGTAAGGAGAAATACACTTGAAAGAATTTGTTAAGAAAAAAGGTGAATGAAAAGAGAAAAACGAGGGATTTCCTCGTTTTTATGCTTTTGGCATTGGCGTAGGTGTTGGCTTGCCATACCCTTCTTTGTATTTATTGTCGATATAGTTACGAATTTCGAGCGTTGATTTTCCTTTTTGTTTCATGGAAGCCGATTCAACCGCGATTTCTAGGCAGTTGACACAAGTTGTTGCGTGGGAATCCCAAACAACTTCACCATTCTTTTTAATTTCACGAATAAAGCAGTTTTTATTGTTTTTATGTCCTACACTCTCACCGCAACCGCAGTAACATGGAATCCAATCTAATAGCTCTGCATTTTGTCCAGCGACAGTGTAGATATCTTTCATTTGCGGATCAAGCTTGTCTAGGAAGGTAGGGAGTGTGTCGACTCCTTTTGTCTTTTCTTGAATATCAGCTTGCTGAGTATGTGATGCGTGGTCATGCTCTTCTTTTGATTCAGAAGATTTTTTTTCATTTGTACCAGTACTCCCGCATCCAGCAAGAATTAAGCTTAGTACTACAAGTAAAGAAAATACATACTTTTTCATTCGCTTGTCCCCTTTACAAATGTATTAACCAAATTGTATCAAATATCATGGTGTGTCGGGTGAAGATTTTTTCGACGGATTTTTGAAGCGCCATCGCACTGAATGGAATAGAAATAAAATTGGGATATAAGCGTATACAATATATAAACCCGCTTTAGATAGTACTGTATTTAATGTGTTGATACTTTCACGATTTGTGAAAAATAAGGAAGTTGTAAAGACCATGAAAATAAAAAATGGTAATGTGAATTTAAAGGGAATATGGAATGAACGCTTCATCGTTTGACATGATGACCAAATGGTTAAACAAAGGTTTGGCAAAATAATTAAAAACCAAACGAAAATAATAATATATTCAAAGCGTTGAATGAAAGGGACTTTAATGATTTTTAACATTGTTAAAGTAGGCCAAATCGTGTGATTTAATTGGCCCTCGCTATAATACATAAAAGATAAGATGGCTAAAACTACATAAATTAAGGTACTAAAAGCAATACCTGCATGAGCCCATCTTTTTAAGGATTTTCCTTTTTCAATAAATGGATAGAAGATTAAGATTGTCTCAAAACCAAGAAACTCTAACGCAGAGTGTTTTGCAGATATAAGCATGTCAAAAGGTGAATGTGTAAAAATTGGTAAAATATTGCGGAAATGTGCATATTTCATTGGATAAATTAAAAAGAATACAACGAAAATAGGAAGAACGACTCCCCAAAAACATATTCCCGTCACAGAGCGAAATCCTCCCTTTATAATATAGTAAGTCACTAATAAAAACATAAGGGTTAGTTTCCATAATTTAATGGTAGGGAAAATCCAAACTTGTATTACTTCCATATATGTACGAAGAACAGTAAGGCAAAATAATAAGCAATAAAGAGTAAAAATTACAGAAAATATAGAACCGATCCATTTTCCAAAGCTCGTTGTATGAATGCTAATTAAATCGCCATCTTTTTCTAACATTTTTAGCATGCAAAACAGTACAATATGAGTTGCAATACCTGCTATGATTAGAGATATCCAAGCGTCATAACCAGCATTTTTTAAAATTACCCGTTGATATCCTAGAATTCCTATTCCAATTTGAAGAGAATGTAACAAAACAAATGCAAAATATGGAGAGACAGTCTTTGTTTTATTCATTGTATGCATTGCTTATTTCACCTCGCTATTCCCCAATTCCAGATTGTACAATGTTAATATCTAAATTTATATCCACAGCTATATTCGGGTACATATTTCGAATTTGGTTTATATTCCATTTTCTCGTATGGCTTCTAATTTCATCGCGTATTCCTAAAGGATCAATTCTCTTTTGTTGAAATTGTTTTATTAATTCTTCACAATCTTGTTCAACGTTTCGTTCAATTTGTTTTTTTATATAATTGATATTTGTTTTTTTTCTTAAATCAATCCAAGTAGGGGAGTTTTTAATTAGTCCATTTAGTTTTAAATGGATTTTTACTTTTGGTATGTCACCAGTTTGATCAATATCATACTTGCTTTCCCCAGCTAAGTTTTGTATGACAACCATACCTTTATGTTTGTTCTTCTTTATCGCTGCTTCGTAACGTCCATTTTTCGTAGGGTTAATAAGTAATTTTGCTAAAACAGAATGTCTTTTATCTGTATACATAACGACTTTATCACCTTTTAAAAAAGCAAGTCCTTTGACAGCCACGGAATGATTATCGTCCATTTTAATATAAGGAACATACGCATCACATACAGAAGAGTAGTAATTATATAAAAAAATGTTTAATGTGGTTTGTGGAATGTTCTCGTTTCGTATATTTTGTTCAAGTAAATCAGCAATGTATAACGAACCATTTTTTTTTCCATAATTTAAAAGCTCTTCAGCCGATCCATCTACAATTGCTAGTTGTATATCACGCCCGATATTTGGGTCACGTTGTAAGTTAGTAATAATTTCCCCCATTCCTTGTTCTCCTAGATCTTTTCCAAATAGAACGACACGCATTTGACCTACAACAACATTGTGAGGGGATTTTGCATTTAATCGTGAAGCGATTGTTTCAAGTGAACGGGCAGATGTTGATTGAGTTTCTGGTTTCGATTTTACACCATGTGTATACTCTGGAAATAAGATCGTTCCTTGGAATCTTTTGTTTTTTGTGATGTCAAATCCAGCAATATGAATAATACGCTGTGTATCCACTATATACGTTTGTGTACAGCCAGTTTGTAGAACAAAAAGGGTTATAATAAGGAACAATAAGAGTTTTTTCATTCATTATCACCATCACGTTTTTGCTTCGCTTTGTTTGGATTATAGCGCCATTTAGATCTTGGTCTAAGGAAAGAAGGCCTTTGTGCAGTTTGGCTAAACGGTAAACGGAAAAACCCTTCCGCTGTACCTAAACCACGAAATGGATATAAAGGTAATAAATAAGGTGATCCAAGTGATTTTAATTTAATTAAATGAGCTAAAATAAACACAAACCCGACAATAAGACCTAATCCACCAAATGCACCAGCTAAAAGAATAAGCGGAAATCGTAACAACCGAATAGTAGAAGACATTTTTACAGTCGGCGTTGTGAAAGATGCAAGAGCGGATAAAGCAACTGCAATTAATAAAATCGTACTCGTTAAAGCGGCTTCAACAGATGCTTGCCCAATTACAATCCCGCCAACAATACCAATTGTTTGTCCGACTTTCGTCGGTAAACGTGCTCCCGCTTCACGAAGCAATTCGATTGTAATCTCTAGAAAGAGTGCTTCTAGAATAGGCGGGAAAGGTACGTTCGCTCTCGAGAAAATAATAGGTCCTAGTAAATCAGCAGGAATCATTTGATAATGATATGTTAAAGCCGCTGTATAAATAGCGGAGGAAAAAAGAGAAAATATAGCTCCGAAAAAACGGATAACGCGAAAGAACGATCCAATCATCCACGGTAAATAATAATCTTCTGGTGAAATGAAAAAATCTAGTAACGTTGTCGGTCCTAATAAAGCATATGGAGAGCCATCTGTTAAAATTAAAACTTCCCCGTTAATTAATGCAAATACTGCTCGATCTAATCGTTCTGTAGGTAATAGAACAGGGAATGGTGAATTGCTATTATCACTAATAAATTGCTCAATCATAGTCGAATCGAATGGAACATCAAAGTCAATGTCTTCTAGTCGTTGTATTGCAGTGTTGATAAATTGTTCATTTGTAACCCCTTCAATATAAGCAACTGCTACTTTCGTTTTTGACATAGATCCAACGATAACTTCTTTGAAAATGAGTTGCTCCGTTACAATATTTCGGCGCAATAAGTGTATATTTGTATCAAGGTTTTCAACGAAACCGATTTTAGGTCCGATTACGCTATACTCATTTTCTGTATCGTTATATAATCGTGTTCCTAAAACAGTACTTTCGGCACGAATTAAAGCATATTGATCGGGATTCGAATTGCTTTTTAAGCGTACTAAAATATATCCACCTAATAATTTCTCACGAATATCATCAATAGAGGGAGAGGTAATAATATCTTCAATGGAGACAATATTACATAGGTCAGAGATATTTTGAATATGTTCTGATTCCTTTTTCATAGGAGTTAAAATAAACTGTTTAATAATAAGTGCTTCCACGACAGATTTATAATAAAACAAGCATAACGTTTCATCTTCAAGTACGTTGTAAGAAACAAAATCGCTAGATTCTTTCATGGTTTTTATAAATTCTGGAATAGAACAAATTGGTTTTGTTGTAGTCTTTTTGGATTTTTCAGATGATAAACCGAACATTTTTTCACCCCTTACCCATATATCATTTACTTGTGTTAGTTTTTGGGAAAGACGGGAATTTATACTTGAAAATTGAAAGTTCATAAAGTGAAACTTTAATCAGTGGGGGGTTGTTCATTCCCCACTGATTATTAGCCTTCACCAATCGGGCTTTTACGGGCAGCCCGACTCCCAACCTAACTTCTTTGCTCCAGCCGAATTTTGAGGTGGGAGTGTTACTACCCACAAATAGCGGGATAAAGAAAAGGAAGAGTATTGAATATCTCTTCCTTTTTGACAGGCTAATTTGTTTTCTTTTCTTTAATAGACTTCACTAATTTAATCATTTCTGCCCGTATATCTTCTTTTTTAACATTTAATTTTTCCGCAATTTGTTTAATATCCATCCCATCTTTTTTCATTTTTAGTACATCGTCAAGAGGGGTATTACTTTTTTGAGAGATGATTGTTAACACGGTAAGTTGGCGTAATCCGATGTTATATTCTTTCATTTTTTGTTTCAGTCCATCTGGTGTGGACTTTTGCATATTTGCTAATTCTTGCAGTAGTGCTTTTTTCGTTTCTTTATTCATATGATGCTTTTTCAATTTACTTGGGTCTACACCGAAATGCTCGGCTGTTTTCTCCCAAGATTTATTTTGCTTATAGTAAGCTAAAACGTCCTTAATTTCTTTTTTACTTATTCTTGCAATGTGGGAAGCTTTCCAAATTTCATGTTTATTATAGCCGAGTTTTTCGAGCGACTGCATTTCTTCTTCTGAAATAGGCTTATGATGGTGCATTGTTACTTCTTTTGGCGTGGCAGCGGAAGTAGGAAAGACAGATATTCCGCACAATAATGCTGCCATAGTCATACTTACTGCGATTTTCTTGTACATATAAACTCCTCCTAGATGGGTAATGTGTAAAACTTACACATATCATTTCCATAAAATGTGAAAAACTTGTGAACAAGTTAAGTTTTTTTATTCACAGTATAAAAAGAAGTTTTTCATGGTTTTCCAACATAAAACATTGATTAATAGTGAAAAACTAGGTTATAATCGAAATTGAAAATCAATATCAATGACGGATTTATACATATAGATAAAAATAAGGGAGAGAAAAATATGACTACATATACTTCCATCGCAAACGTTATTAAAGAAAGACGTTCTGTTCGTACATTTACAAATAAAGCAGTAGAAAAAGAGCTATTAATTGAACTATTAAACGACGCAACATGGGCACCGAATCATAAACACCGTGAACCATGGAATTGTAAATTATACATTGGAGAAGGCCGTCAGAAATTAGTAGATGCAGTATTAAACTCTTTCACAGAAGAAGAAAGAGCGAAACGCGGCAAGATTTTATCTGATCGTTTCTTAAGCACACCTGCACAAATCGTTGTTTACATTAATGAAGATCCGCGTCAAATTCAACGTGACGAAGATTACGCTGCAACATGTGCATTTATGCAAAACTTCCAATTACTTGCTTGGGAACGCGGCTTAGGGTGCGTTTGGAAATCAGGTGGATTAAACTACAATCCACTATTTATAGAAGGAATTGGTTTAACAAGAGGTCAACGCATCATTGGAATTCTTCATATCGGCTATTTCGATAAAGCACCAGAAGGAAAAGCTCGTACACCGATTACGGAGAAGATGGAGATCATTGAAGGTTAATTAGAAAGAGGCATTCTCGTTTTTTTAGAGGGTGTCTTTTTATTATGCAATCAATCCTCATGAAAGCTTGTTCCTCATCATACACTTTCTTAAGGGAAAGTGTAAGGAGGGAAAATAATGAGAGCAAGTGATGATAAAGCACTACAATATGCGATTGCTGAAATTACGGAAATTGCGACTGGATTTGGTCTTGATTTTTATCCGATGCGCTATGAAGTATGTCCAGCGGAAATTATCTATACATTTGGTGCATATGGGATGCCGACGAGGTTTTCGCATTGGAGTTTTGGAAAGCAATTTTTCAGAATGAAATTACAATACGATTTAGGACTTAGTAAAATTTATGAACTCGTTATTAACTCTAATCCATGTTACGCCTTTTTATTAGATACGAATTCTTTAATTCAAAATAAATTAATCGTGGCGCACGTTTTAGCACATTGTGATTTCTTCAAAAATAATATTCGTTTTTCTAATACGAAGCGCGATATGGTGGAGAGTATGGCAGCGACAGCAGATCGTGTGAAGGCGTATGAACATAAGTATGGAAGAGAAGAGGTAGAAACATTTTTAGATGCCGTACTTGCCATTCAAGAACATATTGATCCATCGCTTATGCGTCCGAAACTTGCATGGAGTATTGAAGATTTAGAAGAGGATGTAGAAAAGAAAAAGATATCACAGTACGATGATTTATGGAATTTAGATGATCGAAACAAAAAGAGAGAACGACCTAATATGCATAAAAAGAAGAAAATCCCACCGCAGCCAGAAAAAGATTTACTCCTCTTTATTGAAGAATATAGCCGTGAGCTAGAAGAGTGGCAGCGCGACATATTAACGATGATGCGTGAAGAAATGTTATACTTCTGGCCACAGCTTGAAACGAAGATTATGAATGAAGGTTGGGCTTCCTTCTGGCATCAACGCATACTTCGTGAAATGGACTTAACATCTGGTGAAGCAATTGAATTTGCGAAATTAAATGCAGGTGTCGTACAGCCATCAAAAACAAGTATTAATCCATACTACCTCGGTATTAAAATGTTCGAAGATATTGAAGAGCGCTATAACAACCCGACAGAAGAAATGAAACGACGCGGTGTGAAACCTGGTTCTGGTCGTGACAAAATCTTTGAAGTACGGGAAATTGAATGGGATGTATCGTTCCTAAGAAACTATTTAAATAAAAAACTTGTAATGAGAGAAGATATGTACTTATTCCAGCGCCAAGGAAAAGAATATAAAGTAATTGATAAAGAATGGGAGCATGTACGCGATCAACTCGTAAATATGCGCACAAATGGAGGTTTCCCGTACTTAGTAGTAGAAGATGGAGACTACTTAAAGAATGGGGAATTGTACATTAAACATAGCTATGAAGGAATTGAGTTAGATTTAAAATACTTAGAAAAAGTATTACCGTATCTTCATCAGCTATGGGGAAGAACAGTGCATATGGAATCGATTGTGGAGAGTAAGGGCGTTGTGTTTTCTTATGATGGGAAGATGGTGCATCGGAAGTATGTGTGATGAAAAGAACGGACATAGAATTTCTTGTCCGTTCTTTTTTATTATATGGAGTTTTTGTTTACCAAACAGGTCGTATGCTCGAGGATAATTTTCCTGTATTTTCTTTAGTAACGAATGTTGTTAAATCCTCTTTAAGCATTTGCATTCGTTCTGCACCTATGTTTGTAATCCATCGCTGTTCTATTTCAGCTACTATTTCTTCTTTTGCTTTTATTACTGCTAAACCACGCTCGGTTAAAACAATAATTTTACCTCTTTTATCAGTAGGATGCGTTTGGCGCGTGACATAACCACTGTTCTCAAGAGAATCTACCATTTTACTTATGGCTTGTTTTGAAACCCCTAAATATTCAGCTAGTTCTATACCGGTTGCTCCATTAGGAAGGATGCGTTTGAACATAAAACCATGCGCTGGCCTAATATCTTCAAATCCTAATTCACTTAATTTGTCATGTAGTTCAGTAATTAATGTGCTGAAAGATAGTGATAAAAGTGATGTAAGATCTAGTTCGTTAAGTGTTTGATGATCCATATATATAACCTCCGTGATCATAGTCAATTAAGTTGACTATAGGTGGAACCTATTGTACTATATAGGATATAGTCAATCAAATTGACTATATGTTAGTGATAGAGCAAATAATGATTTATCTAAATAAAATCAATGAATTATGGAGGTTTCACATGGTTAATATCGTTAAAATTAGAGGGAGTGTATTTGCACCGTATGCTTTGCTGAAACCTATTCAGGATCCTGAGACGGGAAGAGTGTTTGAATATGCCGGAGATGCACGTGAATTTACACCATACGCTGTGAACACAAAGCGTTCAAGATTAGAACAAGAAGTGGTTGTTGATTTTTATAAAAGAGAAATTTTCACATATGAAGATGCTTGTATCGTTACTGTGAAAATTACAAATCCAGATGGCTCAATTGAGTATCAAAAAGGAGAAACAAGTACAGAAAACATTGCATGTACAAATATTGTATGGAGTGAAGATGAAGTTTCCTTTGAAATGAGAGCAAGTGCAAGTAATCCGTTAAACGCGGCAGCACCTGCAGCTGATTATTTTTTGACTATACGAGTTAATGAAAGTGGTACTGTGCATGTTGAAGGTTTACATGATGGTTTTCCTTGCTATGAATTTTATAAACAAATCGACTTTGGTTCATTTGAATTAATATATACACATGATTTCAGGAAAACGGATGATACCCCAGCAGCACTAGCTGGAGAAATGGAATATAGCTTTAAAACGAAAATCTAGATATAAATATGGCGCTATTTTTTAGAAGGAAGTAGCAAACGTAAAAGAGAAAGCTATTGGTTCTAGGATTGAAATTGTGGTCTATTTTATTCAATAGTATGCAGTATATAAAATTAGAATTACAGGGGTGTTTCTTATGACGAATATCGTTAAAATTAGAGCCAGTGTATTTATTCCAATGTCTTGGACAGAACCACAGAAGGATGTACAAACCGGAAAAGTAATCCAATTCGAAGGTGATTCACGTGAATTTACACCACATGCGGTAAATACTATGCGCTCTAGAGTTGAGCAAGAGGTAGTAGTGGACTTTTATAAAGAAGAAGTGTTTTCATATGCAAACACGGGTATTACGACAGAGAAGGTCACAAATCCAGATGGTTCTGTGAATAAAAGAACAGGAAAAGCGAGTACTGAAAATACTGTGTGTACGGATATTTCATGGAATTCTGACGGTGTGCAATTCAAAATGAGTGCAAGCGCTAGTAATCCGTTAAATATGTATGCCCCTCCTGTGGACTATTTATTAACTGTATGTGTGAAAAAGGATGGTAGTATTGATATTCAAGGAGAACATGATGGATTCCCTTGTTTCGAATTTTATAAGCAAGTAGATTTCGGTTCATTTGAACAAATTTATACACATGATTTTAGAGAAACTGGTGATACACCTGAAGCGTTAGGTGGAGAAATGGATTATAGTTTTACAAAGAGTTTATAGGAAGTATGACAAATTACTTCATTCGGAAATGAATTCAGCCGTCAAAAAGAAGTATTACTCTATACTACGCCGCCTTTAGGCATGGATTTAATCATACAGAAAGGAACCTGGAGATATCTAGGTTCTTTTTTGTTTCGAATTTGTGAACAAAAGATATATATATTGAAAATGATTTTTGTATATTTTATTATATACCCATACGGGTATGAGTTTTTTGTTTGTAATACATGGAGAAATTAAATAATAAACAACATGGAGGTTTAAAATATGTCTAGAAAAATTGTTGTAGTAGGTGGAGTTGCTGGTGGAGCATCAGTAGCTGCAAGGCTTCGTCGCTTAAGTGAAGAAGATGAAATTATTATGGTTGAACGCGGTGAATATATTTCATTTGCAAACTGTGGATTACCATACTATATTGGCGGTGTAATTACAGAAAGACAAAAACTATTAGTGCAGACAGTTGAAAAGATGTCAAAGCGCTTTAATTTAGATATACGTGTATTGAGTGAAGTAGTAAAAATTAATAAAGAAGAGAAAACAATTATTATAAAGAATGTAACTACAAATGAAACATATAACGAGGAATATGATGTTTTAATTCTTTCACCAGGGGCGAAACCAATTGTTCCACCTATTCCGGGTATTGAAGAAGCGAAGGCGTTGTTTACGTTACGAAATGTACCTGATACAGATCGTATTAAAGCGTACATTGATGAGAAGAAACCACATCATGCGACGGTTATTGGTGGTGGATTTATTGGAGTAGAAATGGTTGAAAACTTAAGAGAACGAGGAATTGATGTTACCCTCGTAGAGATGGCCAATCAAGTGATGCCACCGATTGATTATGAAATGGCGGCATATGTATACGAGCATATGAAAAAGCACAATGTTGAGCTTATTTTTGAAGACGGTGTAGATGCATTAGAGGAGAATGGGAGTATTGTACGTCTAAAGAGTGGGTCAATTATAAAGACAGATATGCTTATTTTAGCAATTGGTGTACAACCAGAGAGTAGTTTAGCGAAGGATGCAGGATTAGAGCTAGGAGTTAGAGGAACGATAAAAGTAAATGAGAAATTTCAAACATCGGACCAACATATATATGCAATTGGTGATGCGATTGAGGTGAAAGATTTTGTTACAGAAACAGAAACAATGATTCCTTTAGCGTGGCCGGCTAATCGTCAAGGCCGCATGTTAGCAGATATTATTCATGGTCATACGGATTCTTTATATAAAGGTACGATGGGAACTTCAGTGGCTAAAGTTTTTGATTTAACAGTTGCTTCGACTGGAGTAAATGAAAAAATATTAAAACGATTAAATATACCCTATGAGGTAGTACATGTACAGGCCAATTCTCATGCTGGATACTATCCAAATGCTACGCCAGTACTAATAAAATTAATTTTTAATAAAGAGAGTGGAAAAATTTATGGGGCACAGGCTTTAGGACGTGACGGGGTAGATAAGCGTATCGATGTTATTGCAACGGCAATGAAGGCGAATTTAACTGTAATTGATTTACCGGATTTAGAATTATCATATGCACCACCGTATTCTTCCGCAAAAGATCCAGTAAACATGGTAGGGTATGCGGCAAGTAATATAGTAGATGGTTTTGTTGATACAGTACAATGGCATGAAATTGATCGTATTGTTGAAAATGATGGATATCTGATTGATGTTCGAGATCCTAATGAATTAAAGCAAGGAATGATCAAAGGTTCTATTAATATTCCATTAGATGAATTACGTGATCGCTTGGATGAAGTGCCATTAGATAAAGAAATATATATTACTTGTCAGCTTGGTATGAGGGGATATGTTGCAGCACGTATGTTAATGGAAAAAGGATATAGGGTAAAAAATGTAGATGGTGGCTTTAAATTATACGGAACAGTATTACCAGACCGGATTGTATATTGATATTTGTTCATCTTTCACTTCAAAATTTGGTGGAGGATGAACCCCCATGGATTAAGGTTTCACTTTTTGTTTTGCGAACATGTAAGATGAAAAATAAAAATAGGGGTTTACAAAATACCCTGTAGGGTATAATATATTGTCATAAGTTATAAATGGTGACATAATGGTAATGAGGTGATTATAGAATGGAATATAATCAAGATATGAAAAATAGATTGAAACGTATTGAAGGTCAAGTTCGTGGTGTGCTTCGCATGATGGAAGAGGGAAAAGATTGCCGAGATGTTATTACACAGTTAACTGCATCCCGTTCTGCACTTGATCGTACAATTGGACTCGTTGTTGGAACAAATTTAGAGCAATGTTTGCGCGAGCAGTTTGAGACAGGTAATGGCTCAAATGAAGAGTTAATTAAAGAAGCTGTTCAATTACTTGTAAAAAGCCGATAATCTGTCAAACGTATGTGTTGACAGATTTTCAAAAACATTCTATCATACCCCTATGGGTATGTGTATAATGATTAGGGAGGAAATGATTATGAGTATAAAAGTGGATATGAGTTTAGATTGTAAAGGTTTGGCCTGTCCGATGCCGATTGTGAAGACGAAGAAGGCGATGGAAAGTCTCGCATCAGGGCAAGTGATTGAAGTTCAGGCAACAGATAAAGGGTCTACTGTAGATATACAAAGTTGGGCGAGTAAAGTAGGTCATCAATATATCGGTACGAAACACGAAGGCGATTTATTGATGCATTACGTTAGAAAAGCACATGAACATGAAATGAATGAAATAGTGAAATATCCTCATACAATTACGAATTCGGAATTGGAAGAGATATTATTAAGTGGTGAAGAGTGTATTATATTAGATGTTCGTGAAGCGGCGGAATTCGCTTTTGGTCATATTCCATCTGCTATTTCAGTTCCATTAGGCGAACTGGGCAGTGCAGCGTTAGATCAGACGAAGCAAATTTATGTTGTTTGTCGAACTGGTAACCGTAGTGATGTAGCTTGCCACATGTTGAAAGAGAAAGGTTATGCAAATGTGAAAAATGTCATTCCAGGCATGTTAGAGTGGCAAGGGAATGTGGAAAAATAAAATTTTTTAAACAAAAACATACCTATGGGGGTAATAAGATGAATGTTAAACCGTTACAAGCAAAAGATGTTGCAGAGAAAGTTTTATTCGGAGAGTTATTTATTTTAGATGTTCGTAATGAGGCGGATTATGAAGATTGGAAAATTGAAGGAAAAGAAGTTACTTCAATGAATGTGCCGTACTTTGATTTATTAGAGGGTGTAGATCATATTGTTAGTGAACTACCTAAAGATAAAGATGTTTTAGTAGTATGTGCAAAAGAAGGGTCTTCTATATTTGTGGCAGAGCAATTAACAGAGGCTGGATTAGAAAATATTTATTATTTATCTGGTGGTATGAAGGCTTGGAGTGAATATGTAAAGCCTATAAAGGTTGGAGATTTAAAAGATGGCGGAAGTATGTATCAGTTTAACCGTCTTGGAAAAGGTTGCTTATCATATATGGTCATTTCTAAAGGACAAGCTGCTGTTATTGATGCAGTACGAACAGTTGAGGCATATGAGGAATTTGCAAAAGAACAAGGTGCTGTAATTACAAATGTAATGGATACACACTTACATGCGGATCATATTTCAGGAGGTCGTAAGCTAGCTGAGAAAGTAAACGGGACGTATTGGTTACCGCCGAAAGATGCGGAAGAAGTTGTATTTTCTTATGAGCCACTTGTAGAGGGTGCTGTAATTACTGTTGGACAAACAAAGATTGATATTGAGGCAATCTATTCGCCTGGACATACAATTGGTAGTACTTCATTTATTGTAGATGATGAGTATTTATTATCAGGCGATATTTTATTTGTGGATTCAATTGGGCGTCCAGATCTTGCTGGAAAGGCTGAAGATTGGGTAAGTGATTTACGTAATACTTTATATAGCCGATATAAAGAGCTATCTCAAAGTTTAATTGTGTTACCGGCTCATTATTCAAAAATAAGTGAAATGGATGAAAATGGTGTTGTGAGCGCAAAGTTAAAAGATTTATTTGCGTATAATGCAGGGCTAAATATTGAGGATAAGGAAGAGTTTCGTAAAGTTGTAACGGAGAATTTACCACCTCAGCCAAATGCTTACGAAGAAATTCGTCAAACGAATATGGGTAAAATTCATCCGAGTGCAGATGAAGAGCGTGAAATGGAGATTGGTCCAAATCGTTGTGCAGTTCATGAATAATAAAATAAATGAAACATGGAGGAATAGATGATGAATGTAAAACAAGTATTAGATGCGAAAGGATTAGCATGTCCAATGCCGATTGTAAGAACGAAGAAGGCAATGGAAGCATTACAATCAGGGGAAGTGTTAGAAGTACACTTAACAGATAAAGGTGCGATTAAAGATATTCCAGCATGGTCACAAACAAGCGGTCATGAAGTGTTAAAGCATACAGAAGAAGACGGCGAATTAAAGTTCTGGATTAAGAAAGCTTAATTATAAAAATAGGAGGCATATAAGATGAAAGTGAAAGAAGTATTAGATGTAAAAGGATTAGCATGTCCAATGCCAATTGTAAAAACAAAGAAGGCAATGGAAGTATTACAATCAGGAGAAGTATTAGAAGTACACTTAACAGATAAAGGTGCGATTAAAGATATTCCAGCATGGTCACAAACAGGCGGTCATGAAGTGTTAAAACACACGGAAGAAGCTGGTGAATTAAAGTTCTGGATCAAGAAAGCATAGCAGTTCAATAATAAGTGGAAGATTACATCCTCTGCTTATTATTGAAAGTAAAGAGGATAATCATATATGTCTTATATAGTTATATCTCTAATAGTATTGATGCTGGGAAGTTTAGTAAAACGTTACATTTCGGTTTTAAACGTTGAATATATTTCGTTAGAACAAGTAAGGGAAATTGAAAGTGTTGTTGTAGATGTACGCAATTATACAGAGAGTCACAGTGATAACAATTCTAGAATTATGTGTATACCGTATGCGTATTTAAAACGGTATTATCATGAAATACCAAATAAGCCTTTGCATCTTATTGTTCATAATAAAGTGGATCGGAATTTAAGCGTTCGTTTTTTAAGAAAGAAAGGGTTCCATATTCAAAGTTATAGTATATATTTGGACGGGAAAAAAGCACAGAAGGAGTTTAAATAGCTTTATGGATGTAAAGACAATATTGAATGTAATCTTAATTGTACTTGTATCGTGGTTTATTATTTCTCGCTTCTTACCAGTTAGAGGAGTGAAAAATATTACAGGGAAAGAATTAAAACGTATGATGGAGCAAAAGAATAAACAATTTATCGATGTTCGTACAGTAGGTGAGTATAGAGGGAATCATATGAAAGGATTTCAAAATATCCCGTTAAATGAGTTAGCGAGTAAAGCAAATCAGTTAGATAAAAATGAGGAAGTAATCGTTATTTGCCAGAGCGGGATGAGAAGTAAGCAGGCTGCAAAAGTATTAAAAAAATTAGGATTTCAGCACGTTATCAATGTTTCAGGCGGTATGAATGGTTTGTGAGGAGGGAATTTAAAATGAAAGAAATGAAAGCAAAAGAATTAGAAGGAAAATTGTTACGTAAAGAAGCAGTAAATATTGTGGACGTACGTGAAGTAGAAGAAGTAGCTGAAGGGAAAATTCCAGAAGCGTGTAATATTCCACTAGGACTATTAGAGTTTCGTATGCATGAGTTGGATAAAAAGAAAGAGTATATTATCGTTTGTCGTTCTGGCGGAAGAAGTGCACGAGCAGTTCAATTTTTAGAGAGCTACGGTTTTCAAGCAATCAATATGGTAGGCGGTATGTTAGCGTGGGAAGGTAAAGTCGTATAGTACAGAGATAAATGATTTGAGCCTTTTTATAAATGATAAAATACCCCTATAGGTAATTAGGAGGAGAACAACATGGAACAACAGAAGAAAACAACAATCGTTTTATTTAGCGGAGATTATGATAAAGCAATGGCTGCTTATATTATTGCAAATGGTTCAGCGGCGTACGATCATGAAGTGACTATTTTTCATACTTTCTGGGGTTTAAATGCTCTTAGGAAAGATGAGCATGTGAAAGTAAAGAAAACATTTATAGAGAAAGTGTTTGGAAAAATGATGCCGCGCGGCGCTGATAAGATGGGATTATCAAAAATGAATTTTGCCGGTATGGGACCAAAGATGATTAAAGGTATTATGAAAAAACATAATGCGATGCCTTTACCAGATTTAATCGATTTGGCGAAAGAACAGGGAATTAAACTTGTAGCTTGTCAAATGACAGTAGATTTATTAGGGTTAAAAGAGGAAGAGATTATGGATGGGGTAGAGTTTGCAGGAGTAGGAGCTTATTTAGCAGATGCTTCGGATGGGAATGTAAACTTATTCATTTAATTCACCTTCTTTTTAGAAGGGAGGGGATGTAAGATGAGCTTAGTCGTATTACTTTTTATAATTGGGTTTATAGGATCGTTTATATCAGGAATGGTTGGAATTGGTGGTGCAATTATTAATTATCCGATGATCTTATACATTCCGGTATTGCTAGGATTTGCTGGATATACATCACATGAAGTGAGCGGTATTACAGCGATTCAAGTATTCTTTGCAACTTTTGCAGGCGCGTGGGCGTACAGGAAAAGTAACGATATGGATAAAACTTTAGTTGTGTATATGGGAGCTAGTATATTAATAGGAAGCTTTGTAGGTAGCTTTAGTGCGAATCTATTAAATGAGCATGCTGTAAACGTTGTTTACACATTACTAGCTACTATTGCGGCTATTATGATGTTTATACCGAAGCGAAGCAATCGTAAGGGGACAGAAGGAATTACGTACAATAAGTGGCTCGCTAGTTTGCTAGCGTTTATTGTAGGAAGTGTTTCCGGCATTATTGGGGCTGGTGGTGCATTTCTTTTAGTACCGATTATGCTAGTTGTTTTAAAACTACCGATACGTACGACAATAGCAACATCTATCGCTATTACTTTTATTTCCTCGATAGGAATTACTACTGGGAAAGTGATTACTGGACAAATAGTTGTTATTCCGGCTCTTATCGTTGCGATAGCAAGTTTATTTGCCGCTCCTCTTGGAGTGAGAGTAGGGAAGAGAGTGAATCAAAAAGTTTTGCAATACGTATTGTCTACTTTAATTGTAGGAACTGCGATAAAGATGTGGGTTGATATGATATCGAAATAAAAAGATGGTGCTCTTGTAGCACCATCTTTTTATTTACGCCCAAATCACTTTCATTAAGTTCTTATATTCATCGTTTGCCAGTTTATATAGCATTCTCGTATGTTCAAAGACAAGTGCGGGATTAAAGTTTGGTTCTGAGAATGCAAGAGATGTTGAAATATCAATTGCATTTTGTTTGTTTAGCGTGAATTTTGCAAATCGATAAGATGTGTTTAATTCATTGATGACATGTAAAATATCATTTGTTGATGTTGAATCAGGTACAAGAGCAACATTGAAGCAGTATATATCCACAGCAGGATGTTCGCTTTGGAAAGCAGCGATAAGTTGAATTTTTGCGCCAGCTTCTGTTTCTAACCCTACTGAAAAATGTACCGAACCATCATTTTCATCTATATTTTCTTCCATGTATATATCGTTTGATTTTAAGTACTCTTTAAAATCTGAAATGTTATGTTTTACTGCAGCTTTCATATGTGTGTGCCCCCTGATAATTGGAATAGATTACTATTATTTATTATAATTTAAAAATATTAAAAAAGATAGTTGGAAAGTTCTGATTTTTTGTTTTGAAAGCATTAAAAAGAAGCAGTGCTCTACCTCCATAGAGCACTGCTTCACTTTATTCATTGTCATTAGACGATGTTTCTGTATCTTCACTGTTATTCTTATTTTGAGTTTCATCGTTACTTGATTCGCGTTCACTCGTATTTTCAGACTTAGATTCTTTTGTTTTCTCTGAGCTTGTTTTTTTCGAATCAGAATCAGATTTTGTATAGGCAGGTAGTCCAAGGTGACTACGAAGTTCGTTTGTAACATTAGCTAATTCTTTTTTATCTGGATTGTAGTAGTAAGTTCGACCACCACCAGCTGACTTACTACATGTATCATCACCTTTTGCCATGTAACAATCTTCACCTTGAAGTTGTAATTTCTCAATTTCCGAATCCGATCCATATTTATAGAATGAAAGCATGTCATCGAATGTTAAGTTTGTAACGAATTGTCCGTTAATATCATCAATGATGTTACCAACTTTTGTTACGGATCCAACGCTTGTTAGTTTCTTTAAAATGGCTTCGATAACGAGTTGCTGACGTTGACCACGCATCGCATCACTATCAACGTGTCGTGTTCTAGCAAGAGCAAGAGCTTCTTCACTATTTAACTTTTGAACACCTTTTTTTAAGTGAATTGCTTCGGCGTTATCATTACTATCTTGTTCAGTAAACTCAACTGGTACGTCAACTTCAATGCCGCCTAAATCATCAACGATTTTCATGAATGATTTAAAGTTGAATTTTACAAAGTAATCGACGGGAACATTCATTAATTTTTCAACTGCATCAATACTAGCTTGTGGTCCACCATCTTTTCCGTTTTTAGTAGAACCAAATGCATGAGCGTGTGTAATTTTATCTTTTTTCTTTTCTACTGGAATATAAGTATATGTGTCTCGTGGAATACTTAATAGTTTTACAGTTTTGCTATCTTTATTAAACGTTGCAAGTAATAGTGCATCCGTTCTTATAGCTTCACCATATTCTTTCCCACGGACATCGCTTTCATCAACGCCCATTATTAAGACAGAGACGTTATTTGTAATAGGTTTTACAGCTTTAGCACGTAAATCAGACTTATCACCGCGTGCTAAATCGTGAGCGGCGTTTCGAACAGCAGAAGATGCTTTATTTACTAAAAACCATGTATAACCGCCACCTATTATTAAAACTAATAGAATAACGCTTATAATAATTTTTGTTTTTTTCTTACCTTTTTTCGGTTTATTGCGTGTATTTTCTTGCAAAGATGGGTTTTGCTCCATTTCTTGTACTCCTTCATTTGAATTGAAATACGACACTCATATCCACTTATTATAATGAAATTTAGCGAAAAAAAACATTACAAATCATTTACATTTCGTAAAAATTCAATTTATTTATAAAAAGTTAGATTTTCTATATTTTATTTTTAAGATGTAGAACAAGTATAATGTGTTTTAGTAGAAATGAAAATATGTAATGTGAGAAAGTGATAGAGAAGTAAGATTTGTTGAAATATAGCCAATAAGATGTGATTAGCTGTATATGTACTTCTTATATAATAAAGAAAGATTTTACGGATGAAGGAGAGAGCATAATGAATAATACATCATTCCGAGCAATTGTCGTGAACGAAAAAGAAAATAATCAATTTGAAAGAAAGCTTGTTGAGAGAGAAATTAATAGTTTACCTGAAGGAGACGTATTAATACGTGTTTATTATTCGTCATTAAACTATAAAGATGCCCTTTCAGCTACGGGTAATAAAGGTGTAACGAGAACATATCCTCATACACCAGGTATCGATGCAGCGGGAGAGGTAGTTAGTAGTGAAAATAACGCCTTTCAGGAAGGCGATCAAGTTATTGTAACTGGATATGATTTAGGTATGAATACTTCTGGTGGTTTCGGAGAATATATTCGCGTGCCATCATCTTGGGTTGTTCCTTTACCGAAAGAAATGTCTTTGAAGGAAAGTATGATGTACGGGACAGCCGGTTTTACAGCTGCCTTATCGGTATATAAGCTCATTAGAGCGGGAATTACGCCTAGTATGGGAGATGTTTTAGTAACGGGTGCTACGGGCGGAGTAGGCAGTGTAGCAGTTAGCATTTTAGCGAAGCTAGGATATGACGTAGTAGGATCAACTGGGAAAATGGAAGAGGAACAGATGCTGCTACGTTTAGGTGCAAAAAAGATGATTCATCGCGCGGAGTTGAGTGATGAATCAGGAAGACCGATGCTTAAAGGAATATACGCTGGGGTTGTCGATACCGTAGGCGGAAGCATGTTAGAAAGTTCTTTAAAGGTAGTTAAGTATGGAGGCTGTGTAACAACGTGTGGTAACGTAGCAGGGCATGAATTAAATACAACTGTATACCCATTCATATTACGAGGGATTAGCCTTTTAGGAATAGATTCAGTTCAATGTCCAGTAGATGTGAGAAGAGAAGTGTGGGCATTGCTAGCAGGTGAGTGGAAAAATTCAGAGCTATTATCTTATACAGAAGAATGTACATTAAAAGAATTAGATGAGAAGTTTACACTTATACTGCAAGGAAAGTTAAAAGGAAGAACGGTTGTAAAGATGAAATGAAAAAAGAGACGCTTAAATTAGCGTCTCTTTCCTATTATAATGATTGTTTTAAATTTACTTTTCCTTGTTCACCTAAAACACCATCAGCGATATTTACAGCGTGATCACCGATACGCTCTAAGTTACTTACCATATCAACGTAGATGATGCTTGCATCACCTGAACAGCTACGTTCGTTCAGACGTAACACATGGCGTTTACGTAAAACACGTTCCATTTGGTCAATTTTACGTTCTTTTGCAATAACAGTTTGAGCTAGTTCAGTGTCAAAGTTTGTTAAAGCATTGATTGCATCTTGTAATGTTGAAATTGTTAATTCAAGCATTTCATTTAATTCAGCTAGTGCTTCATCTGATAGTGAAACGCGGTTTGAAATTTGGAAATCTACAAGTTCTACAAGGTTTTCTACATGATCACCGACACGTTCAATATCTCCAACAACACCTGCTAAAACGGAATGTTTTTCAGAGTCTGTAGGTGAAAGTGGTTTTTCTGATAGTAAAACTAAATACTCAATAATTTTTTTATCTAAATTGTTAATAGCTCCTTCTAATTGAGTAGCCATGTCAGCATGTTTTTTATCTTGTGTATTTAAAAATTGGTTTGCTTCTTTTAATCCATGTAATGAAAACTCAGCCATACGAATGATTTCTTTTTGAGCTTCTGTTAAAGCGATAGCTGGAGATTGCTCAATAAAGATTGGATTTAAATGTTGCGGTTTGAAGTTAATAGATGCATCTTCACCACGAATAATTTTTGTTACAATCCAGGCTAATACTGCAATGAATGGGAACTGAATGATTGTATTCGTTACGTTAAACGTCCCGTGTGCAAATGCAATTGTCATTTCTGGATTTAAGTTTAATGACGTTTGGAAATATTGAATTAAACTTGTAAATGGTATTAATATAATCGTAAAGATAATGGTACCGATAATATTAAAGATAACGTGAACTAATGCTGCACGTCTTGCTGCAATTGAAGTACCGATTGCTGCTAATACAGCTGTAATTGTCGTACCGATGTTATCACCGAACAATACAGGAAGAGCAGCTTGTAAATCGATTGCACCTTGACCGAATAGTTCTTGCAAAATACCGATTGTCGCACTTGAACTTTGTACAATTAAAGTGAAGACTGTACCAACAACAATTCCTAAAATTGGATTATCACTCATGCTAACCATTAACTCTTGGAATGACTCTAAAGAACGAAGAGGTTTCATACCTGCGCTCATTAATTCTAAACCGAAGAATAACATACCAAAACCGAATACAACTTGACCTACAGAATGTACTTTTTTATTTTTAAAGAAGAATAGTAAGATTGCTCCAACTGCCATAATTGGGAGAGCGTATTCTCCGATTTTAATCCCGATAATAAATGCAGTAACTGTCGTACCGATGTTCGCACCCATAATAACACCAATTGCTTGTCTTAATGTCATAAATCCGGCACTTACAAGTCCGACTGTTAAAGCGGTTGTTCCTGAACTTGATTGAATTAATACTGTAACTAACATACCTGCTAGTACACCCATAAGAGGGTTTGTTGTAAAACGATCTAGAATATCGCGAAGACGATCTCCAGCTGCTTGTTGCAGTCCATCGCCCATGTATTTAATCCCGAATAAGAAAATACCTAATCCACCAATGAACTGGAAGATCATATCTTGAATATTGTATTCCACGCATTCCACTCCTTAAATTTCATGTACGATGTAATTATTAACTAAACCTTGAGGCACTGTAAACGGTTTATCAGTAAAATTTACACTAAATTTACAAAGGGATAAAAAGTTTACAAATCTTTAAAGAAACACCTGGATTTAATTGGTTTTTCAGATGATATATCTGATCGGTTTGTAAAGAAGTCGCATTTATCACACTATTTGCGGATAGTAAAAATAGGTGAAGGGAAACTACCCAACTGGGTATGTGGATTGGAATTTTATTTTGTTATGATGATGGTTCTTTGCATATTTTTTGATTAAAGTTAGAAAAATATGTAGGGAAACGGGGGAGGTTTGAAATGGATTTATTTAATGAAAGTAAAAAACGATTAAATTATTTTAAACTGTTTTCTTTTGAGATGCTCGCAACAATAAAAAAGAGCAATTCGCATATGAATTTGCTCTGCTTTTTTATGTTAAAAACTTTCGGTGCTTTGCATTTTAACAATTATGCAAAGTGTTTTTTCTTTATTTAGAATCGTCATTATGCTCCAAAGTGATGACGACATTTCCCTTCTTATGTCCTTTTTCAACATATATGTGAGCTTCAATAATTTCCTCAAAAGTGTATTGCCTATCAATGACCACTTTTATTTTACCGTTCTCAACAAGTTCTTTAAGGAAATTTAATGCTTCGGAAGTTTCAGGTGCGTTTTGACTTAATATGAGTTTCACGCGACTTGTCAATTTAGTCCAGAGCATTTGAGCACTTGGTAACGGTTCAACGATATTTATATAGGTACCATCTTCCTTTAACATTTTAATACACTCTGAAAAGGAGCTCCTGTTTACCGCTTCAAAGATAACATCATAAGTTTCGTCTGTAGTAGAAAAATTTTTTGTGGTGTAATCAATTACTTCGTCAGCTCCTAGAGATTTGACCAATTCTAAATTGGAGCTACTGCACACGCCTGTAACTGTTGCGCCGAAATACTTGGAAATTTGTACTGCATAACTTCCGACACTTCCAGAAGCTCCGTAAATAAGAATGTTTTGACCGCTTTGAACGTTAGCTTTCCTAAGGAAAAACAAAGCTGTACGTGCTCCAATTGGGATGGCTGCGGCTTCTTCATAGGATATATTGGAGGGCTTCATGCACACTGCTCCAACTTCAGGTAGACAAATATACTCAGCATAAGAACCAAAATTTACTTGGGTAGCTGCAAAAACTTGGTCTCCTTTTTTAAATCGTGTGACGTCTTTTCCTACCGATTCAACTTCACCAGCCAATTCCATTCCAAGTATTTGTTTTTTCGGTTGCTTAAAGCCAAGTGCGATTCGAGCGGGTAGCCAAACAGAAGAGGGAACCGTAAAACTTCGTGAGCGAATATCTCCTGCTGTTACGGTTGTCGCTTTTATTTTTACTAGTATTTCATTGTCCTTAGGAGCAGGTTTTTCTATCTCTTTCAGTTGAAGAACGTCGGGGAGACCGTATTTTGTGTACACTATTGCTTTCATTAATATTTCCTCCAATTCGTTCTATATTAATATCATACGAACAACATGAATAAATAGAACAGCGGTTCACTCTTCAATACAATGCAAAAAGCAGTGTGATTTTTTTAGGAATCCACTGCTTTTTACAAATGTGTATACATGATTTTTTGGTCTAAGTACTTCGAAAAAGAACCAATTAGCATTACCCAACGGCTTTTTCTTTTGTTTTATCCCCCTGTTTTTGCTTCCGTAAGCTTGTGATGTAAATGAAAAGAAAAGCGATAAGTAATAGAGAGGAATATCGATATACAGTTGCATAGTTGGTAAAGTGTGCAATGAATCCAAAAATAATCGCTCCAGCACCAATTCCAAGATCAAATGCTGAGAAGAATGTTGCTGTTGCTACTCCTCTCCGGTGCGGTGCTACTCGGTCAATCATCCATGCTTGTAGTGCCGGTTGAATTGCTCCGAAACCACTGCCGTAGCACGCTGCGGCAATAATTAAACTCGGAATTGTAGTTGTATACGACAGCAAGATAATACCTGTAAACGTAATAATAACTCCTGGAATGATGACGAATGTATGGCCTTTCGTATCATATAATCTTCCAGAAAACGGGCGAGTTACAGCGATTGCAAGTGCGTTAAATAAAAAGAAGAGACTGATATCAACAATCCCGACTTCTGTAGCAAATAATGTGATAAAGCTCCCAATTCCCCCGTACATTAATGTAATACATAATATTAATAGTGAAGGAAGTAAAGCTTTACGCTCAATAAACCCATCGAGAAAGGTACCAGATGTTTGCTGTGGTGGTTGCGGCGATTTTTTGATTTGAAGTAGTTTCGTTAATATTAATGAAACTATTGTGCATGAAAGTGCACATAAAAAAAGAATCGTGAAGTTATATGCTTGCATAAGCCAAAGTCCGATAAGCGGACCGAGCGCCATGGCGATAGTTCCAGAAAGACCGAAATATCCCATGCCTTCACCGCGGCGAGCTTGCGGAATTAAATCTGAAACGACAGTTCCGTATGTAGTCGTTGTAATACCAAAACCAGCTCCGTGTAAAATTCGAACGGCAAGCAATAGGAAAACGGTTGAAGCGAAAAGATAACTGCCCATAGCGAGTAAACAAATAGCGGTACCGATCATTAAAATGATTTTTTTGTTGAATTTCTGCAAGGCATTTCCAGTTAGCGGCCTAATAAAAAGTGCTGCAACGGTAAACATGCCGACAACGAATCCGATATTTGAACTTGTGCCTCCAATTTCTTTCACATAAACAGGTAAAGTTGGAATTAACATTTGAAATCCTAAAAACATACATAAGTTTGCTAGAATTAGCGCAATAAACTCTTTCGTCCATAACGGTTCTCGTTTTACGAGTACTGCCTCTCCCATATATTCATCCCCTATATAAAAGTTTTCTCTATTCTTTCGAGTATATGTATTGGTCAACGTAACAGTCAAGGAAGGTGCCTTGAAAACGTATAACAATTTTCGAGGCGAAAAAACTGACAAATTTGTGTAAAAGCTACACAACTATGAAAAAAAGATGTAAAGTATAGATGTATAGACTAGTAGTTGTTATGAATGATAGAAATTGTTTTTTTTTTAAAGAAAGCGGATTCAAATTGTAGTGGAAGAAAAGGGGATACATACTTTTTCGCTACATATATTTGAAAAGGTTTACAATATGATGAAGAAAGAGGCGTGTACATATGAGACGATTAGGTATTTCTATTTATCCAGAACATTCGACAGTAGAGAAAGATAAAGAGTATGTAACATTAGCGAGTAAATACGGATTTACACGTGTATTCACATGTTTACTATCTGTGGATGGAGAAAAAGAGAAAATTATCGAAGAGTTTAAAGAAACGATCTCTCATGCAAATGCATTAGGGTTCCAAGTATTAGTTGATATTAGTCCGTCTGTCTTTACACAACTAGGTATTTCGTATAACGATTTATCGTTCTTCCATGAACTAGGTGCTTACGGTATTCGTTTAGATGTCGGTTTCTCAGGTTTAGAAGAATCGATTATGACGTACAATCCATACGGTTTAAAAATTGAAATTAATATGAGTAACGGTACGAAATATGTAGATAACATTATGAGCCATAGACCAAATCGTGAAAATTTAATTGGTTGCCATAATTTTTATCCACATCGTTATTCAGGATTATCATACGATCATTTCATTAAATGCTCGAAACAATTTAAAGATTACGGTATGAGAACAGCTGCTTTTATTTCATCATTCGATGCAACGTACGGGCCTTGGCCAGTAACAGAAGGGTTATGTACGTTAGAGCAGCATCGCGAATTACCGATGACAACACAGGCGAAGCATTTGTTTGCAACAGAATTAATTGATGATGTTATTATTGCGAATGCTTATGCTTCAGAAGAAGAATTACAAGCACTAGGTGCGTTAAATAAAGAGAAACAAACATTTGATATAGAACTATACGATACAACAACAGATTTAGAAAGAATTATCGTATTAGAAGAACCTCATTTTTATCGCGGGGATGTATCTGAATATATGATTCGTTCTACACAAAGTCGTGTGAAATATAAAAAAGAAGAGTTTAAACCGCATAATACGCGTGAAATTAAGCGTGGCGATCTTTTAATTGATAATGAGCAATATGGCCAATATAAAGGTGAATTGCAAATTGCTTTAAAAGATATGGTGAATACAGGAAAAACAAATGTAGTTGGCCGAATTATAGAGGAAGAAATCTTCTTATTAGATTATTTACAAGCTTGGGATAAGTTTGGATTTACGCTAAAGAAATAATGAACGCGGGATAAAAGGGAAAAAACTACTGAGTTCAGTGGCTTTTTCCCTTTTATATAAAGAGCGAGAGGAAGAGCTATGACAAAAGTGCATCAGCGATTAATTTCCATTTTAGAGGAGTTTTTAGAAGAGAAATCGATGTTAAATCGAGCTTTTTTAGCGAGCCGTTTACACGTATCAACGAAGACGATTCAAAAGGATATAAAATTATTAAATGATATATTGGAAGAACACGGAGCGAAAATTGAATCACAAAGAGGGAATGGGTACGAACTAGAAATTATACAAACTAAGAAGTTTGAAGATTTTTGCGTAAATGTATTTCAAAAACAGACAGAAAAGATTCCAACTTCTTATGAAGAAAGAGTAGCCTATATTTTACACCGTATTTTAACGACAGATGGGTATGTGAAGCTTTCACAGCTAGCGGAAGAGATTTATGTGAGTAAATCTACTGTAAACTTAATTATGAAAGATGTTACGGATATTTGTAGTCGCTATGAGTTACAAATTGAAAAAAGACCATATTATGGTATACGTATTGTAGGAGAAGAATTTAATATTCGTTCTTGTTTATCACAATATGGTTTACCGCGGTATGACCATACTCCGTTTCATGAGAACTATGAGCAGCCGGACACATATTTATCGTTACCCCATATTTCTCTCATCCGCTCAGTTATACTAAAGTATATCGAGGGAGGAACGATATATTTATCAGATATAGAAATTGATAATTTATCAATTCATATTGCGATTGCTTTAAAGAGATGCAGGGATGATCATTACATTCAAGCACTACATGTAGAGGAATCTGAACTTATAATAAAGAAAGAATATAAAATTGCGAAACAGATTTTAGGGAATTTAGGGGAAGAGCTAAAACTTCAATTTCCAGAAGAAGAAATTTTATATGTGACGATGCATTTATTAAGTACTGCTGTTACAGCGAGAGATCGCTATGAAAATGTAGAAGAGCTATTAGGGAAAGACGTATATGCATTCATGCAGCATATTCTTTTCAAAGTAGCGGAAGAACGGAATCTTACTTTTTATTACGATGAAGAATTATTATTTGGTTTTGGTGTTCATTTAAAAACGTTATTAAATCGTTTGAGATATAAGTTAAATACGAGAAATCCTCTTTTGGCAGAAGTGAAAAAAAATTATCCATATGCTTTTGAAATTGCAGTTCTCGTTGGAGATATAATTGGTGAATATACGGGTGAATCCATTCCAGAGAGTGAGATTGGTTATATTGCCATTCACTTTGGTGGGGCGATGAGCCGCTTGCAGGAAAATAATCAAAAGAAAAGATGTTTATTAGTTTGTGCAACTGGTCAAGGGAGTGCACAACTACTGAAATATAAAATTCTATCACATTTCCGAGATAAACTAGAGATTGTAGGTATTACAGGGTACTATCAATTGAAAGTGGAAGATCTTTATAAAGATAAAATAGATTGTATTATTAGTACGATTCATATACCGAGTGGTTTGCCTGTTCCCGTTATAAAGGTAAACTCAATATTTGATGATAAAGAGATTAAATCAATTGGTAAGCAGTTATTTACACATGTGAATGATAGTATGCAGCAATATATTAAGGAAGATTTGATCTTCTTAAATCGTAGTGCTTCTACGAAAGAAGAGGTTATTCAGTTTTTATGTGAGAAAGCTGCTGAGAAAAACTATGTACCCGCAAATTTTTATGCTTCTGTTATGGAGAGAGAGAACACATCTCCTACAGCAGTTGGAAACTTAGTGGCAATTCCGCATCCGATGCAATTATTAAGCGATACGACATTTTTGATGTTTTGTACACTCGATAAGGCGATTGACTGGGGAGATAAAAAAGTACAAGTTATTATTTTATTTAGTGTGAAGCGCAATAATAATGAAGATTTACAAAAGCTTTATGATTTTTTATATGATATTATGTCTAATCAAACTATAATAGAAAAATTGCATCAGGCTCAAGCTGTTGATGATTTTCAAGAAATCTTACTATCATTGTGAAAAAGTATATTAAAACTTCCGTTACATAACGGAAGTTTTTTATGTTTAATTGTATGCGTTTTCATAATAAGATAAAAATATAGAAAAAAGATAGCTTGGGGGAATTTAAAATGACTGATATGCAAACTCCATTTGCGTTAATTTTACATGGTGGCAACGCGAGAAGCGCGGCACTTGAAGCAATCGCTTTTGCAAGACAAGGAGATTTTCAGAATGCGAGTGAAAAGATGACACTTGCTAGTGAAGAAATTTCAGCAGCTCATCGCATTCAAACGGACTTAATTCAAGAAGAAGCAAGAGGAAATCATGCAGAAATAAGTTTACTGTTAGTGCATGCACAAGATCATTTAATGAATGCCATTACAGTGAAAGAACTTGCTGAGGAATTTATTACTCTTCATAAACGAGTGGAAGAGAAAGTGACAGTGTAATATGTACATTTTATTATGTTGTGCAGCAGGCATGTCAACGAGTATGGTTGTAAGAAAAATGCAAGAAGAGGCAAAGAAACAAGGGAAGGATTATAAAATTAAAGCAGTTGATTCGGAACTTGTGAAACTGGAAATGAAAAATGCTGATGTTGTTTTAATTGGACCACAGGTGAAGTATTTGTTTCCAGCGGTAGAGTTTCTTGCAAAGTCATACGATATACCAGTTGCAATTATAGAGCAGCGAGATTATGGTATGTGTGATGGTTTGAAAGTACTTAAGCAAGCTGAACAATTAGTTTTAGCGTAATTATATTTTTTTAAATATAAACATTATAATGTTATAACTTTTACTTTTGTCATATTGAACATAGGGAGGGTTATCGATGAATGGTTTTATGAGTTTTATGGAACAGAAGATTATGCCAACAACGCAAAAGATTGCGGGGCAACGACATTTATTAGCAATTCGAAATGGAGTTATTTCTACATTACCGTTAACGATTGTCGGGTCATTTTTCGTTATCTTTTTAAACTTACCAATTGATGCATATATGGAGTGGATTGCACCGTTTCGTCATATTTTAGATATTCCATTCCGATTTACAGTAGGCTTAATGGCTTTATACGCAGCATTTGGGGTAGGGGCCTCACTCGCGAACTTTTATCAGCTCAATCAATTAAGTGCAGGATTATTATCTGTACTCGCCTTTTTACTAGCATCAGTTGAACCAATTCAAATAACAAAAGCTGTACCAGGTGTTATTGATGCAGGTAGATATATTTCAGTAGGAACATTAAGTGCAACTTCTTTATTCGGAGCTATTGTGACAGCATTAATTGCAGTAGAAATTTATCACTTTATGATTAAGCATAATATTTCGATTAAATTACCAGATAGTGTACCACCAGCAGTTGCAAACTCGTTTGCAGCATTAATTCCAACTTTAGTAGTTATTCTTTTATTCTGGGGTATTCGTTACGGTTTGAAATTTGATGTAAACACAACAATCACATATTTAATCGCACCATTAAAATCAGTATTAGTAGGAAATAATTTATTCGGCGGTTTATTAACAGTATTCTTAATCGTGTTCTTCTGGTCGTTCGGTATACATGGCCCAGCGATTTTAGGACCAATCATCCGTCCGATGTGGGATTCAGCAATTCTTGAAAATATGGAAGTGTTCACGGCTACAGGAAATGCACATCAGTTACCAAACTTATTTACAGAGCAATTTATTCAATGGTTCGTATGGATCGGTGGATCAGGCTCAACGTTAGCTTTAGTAATTATGTTTATGTTCTCTAAATCTAAGTTCTTAAAAGAGTTAGGTAGATTATCATTCGTACCAGGATTATTCAATATTAACGAGCCAATTATTTTCGGGGCACCAATTGTAATGAACCCGATCTTAATTATTCCATTCGTTATTACACCGCTAGTTACAACGACAGTATCATATTTCGCAGTTGTTTCAGGTGTGATTCCGCTCATGATGGCGAAGCTGCCATTTACGATGTTAGCGCCAATTGCAGCGATTATTAGTACGGACTGGACAATTATGGCCGGTGTACTTGTACTTGTTAACTTTGTTATCTCATTCGTTATTTACTATCCATTCTTCAAAATGTATGAGAAGCAACAATTAGCAGGAGAGGAGAAAACAGAATGCTCGGAGCAATTATCATCTTAATTACATTCGTGGCGGGGCAGTGTATTGCACATTATTCAAAATGGGTACAAAGTAAATCGCTATTAGTTTTACTACTTGTGTCGATATTATTTATTGGATGTTCAATGGGAGCTTATGTGGCATTTAGTTTAGAATCACCGTACTTTATCATCGTACCAACGATTTTATGTGCAACATGTTTATCTGCAAAATATAGATTTACGAGCATGGCATTAATACAACGTGTGAAGGAGATGCAAAAGCATGGAGCGTAAATTAGGAATTTCACTTTATCCAGAGCATTCAACGAAAGAACAAGATATGGCATACATTTCGGCAGCGGCACGCCACGGTTTTTCAAGAATATTCACTTGTTTACTGTCTGTTAATCGTCCGAAAGAAGAAATTGTAGCTGAATTTAAAGAAATTATTAATCATGCAAAAGATAACAATATGGAAGTTATTTTAGATGTAGCTCCAGCTGTATTCGATCAACTTGGTGTTAGTTATAGTGATCTATCGTTCTTTGCAGAGCTAGGCGCGGATGGAATTCGTTTAGATGTAGGGTTTGACGGGTTAACAGAAGCGAAAATGACGAATAATCCATATGGTTTAAAAATTGAGTTGAATGTAAGTAATGATATTGCCTATTTAGAAAATATCCTTTCGCATCAAGCGAATAAATCAGCTTTAATTGGTTGTCACAATTTTTATCCGCAAAAATTCACTGGTCTTCCGTATGATTATTTCATTCGCTGTAGTGAACGCTTCAAAAAGCATGGTATTCGTAGTGCAGCCTTTATTACATCGCATGCAGCTGACATCGGTCCATGGGATATTAATGACGGATTATGTACGTTAGAACAACATCGTAACTTACCAATTGAAGTACAAGCGAAACATTTATGGGCAACAGGGCTTATTGATGATGTTATTATCGGAAATGCTTATGCGAATGAAGAAGAGTTAGAGAAACTAGGAAACTTAAATCGTTACATGTTACAGCTAAAGGTACAATTTGTAGACGAAGCGACTGAAGTAGAGAAGAGAGCGACACTGCAAGAATTACACGTAAGACGCGGTGACATAACAGAGTATATGGTACGTTCTACAGAAGTACGTAAAAAGTACAAAGACTATGACTTCCCAGTGCGCGAAAGTGTACGACAGGAAAGAGGGCAAGTTGTAATTGGTAATAACCTATTCGGAAAGTATAAAGGTGAACTACAAATCATTCTGAAAGAAATGCCAATAGATGAACGGAAAAATATTGTCGGTACAATTGCAGAAGAAGAGTTATTCTTACTAGATTATGTAGGAGCTTGGACACAGTTTACTTGTGTGGAATAGGGAAGGTAAAAGAGGATGCTATAGCATCCTCTTTTTTCTGTTGAAATAGTAGTCTATCGTATATAGAATGCAAAGAGATAGATTTAATTTGGACGGGAGAGAAGGAGAAAGAATATAAGAATCATAAAAAAAGAGTCAGTCTCAACGTTGAGACTGACTCTTTTTTTTATAGTAATTAGTTTAAAATTTTCACTGTAACTGTTTTACGTCCCCAGTTACTTGATGTACCTTTATCTGGCATTAAAACATCGATTTTATTTCCTTTAATAGCTCCACCAGTATCACCAGCGATTGCTACTCCGTAACCTTCAACCCATACTTTTGAACCTAATGGAATGACACTTGGATCAACTGCAATTAGTTTCATGTTTGGATTAGCTGTTAAGTTATGACCCATAGCTGATTTTACTTGGTCTCCTGCTTTGTAACCATTTTCAAGTGGATCCGCTGTGTAAGCTGTTGCTTGAACTCTTAATTCACGAGAAGAAGATGGTGCACTTGTTTCAGTTTCTTTTGCAACAGGTTGTTGTGTAGCTGGTTTTTGAGCTTTAGCCGCTTCACGAGCTTTAGCTGCCTCTTGAGCCTTAGCTGCTTCACGAGCTTCAGCTGCTTCTTGAGCCTTAGCTTCTGCTTGAGCTTTAGCCGCTTCACGAGCCTTAGCTGCTTCTTGAGCTTTAGCTTCTGCTTGAGCTTCAGCTTCTGCCTGAGCTTTAGCTGCTTCACGAGCTTTAGCTGCTTCTTGAGCCTTAGCTTCTGCTTGAGCTTTAGCTGCTTCAGTTGCTTCTTGAGCTTTAGCTGCTTCACGAGCTTTAGCCGCTTCTTGAGCCTTAGCTTCAGCTTGAGTTTCAGCTGCTTCACGAGCTTTAGTTGCTTCTTGAGCCTTAGCTTTTGCTTGAGTTTCAGCTGCTTCACGAGCTTTAGTTGCTTCTTGAGCCTTAGCTTTTGCTTGAGTTTCAGCTACTTCCCCGGTTTTAACTGCTTCACGAACTTTAGCTGTATCTTGAACGTTAGTTACTTTTTCAGCTTTAACTACTGGCTGAACTTTAACTGGTGCTTTTCCTGTTAAGTAAGGAATGTGTACATAAGCTGTTTGGCCGTTATATTCAAATTGGATCCAATCATTTTGTACTTGGTGTGTTGTTTCGATTACATCATCTTTTTTCAATTTACCAAGAATCGCTGAATCTGTATTTGCTCCAGCACGTACGTTTAATACGTTTGCTGTTACGTAGTAAGTATCTTTTGTGTAGTCAGCGCTTATGAAAGCCTCTTTACCACTATTTAATTTAACTTTTGACCATCCGTTTTCTGTATGTAAAACGTTAACTTTATATCCATCTAATAACTTTCCGACAACTTGTGATTCAGTAGTTGGGTTTTCTCGTACATTTAGTACATCAGTCGTTACGATTGTTTCTGCTTTAGCAGATGTTGTGAAAATCCCAAGACCAAAAACCGCTGCTGTTGCTATACCCATAAATTTTTTCATAATAGCCTCCATTGCATTTGTTTTCGTTGACCTCATTATAGCAACCATTATTTTCTTATTTGCGGAAAACACAAAACTACAAAGCATTCGTAACGAGGCATTAATATTCTGTAATAATTCCATTAATATCCTGATAGCGTTTTCTTTGCGTTTTTGAGGGGATTAGAACATACGATTCATAAAATCAACACTTTTTTAATTACTAATAGATTAATAATGTATCAGTGGTATTACTTAAGTGTTTCTGTAACGTTACAAAAAAGGGGTATTTAACTGTTTGAATCGTAATGTAGTTATGAAAATATAATCTTCTTGTGTGTGAAGTCGTATATATAGGGGGGATTTTAATGAAATAGAGATATAATTGTTACAAAATAAGTTGTAGTATGGAAAAAATTACGCCTTGAATTTGTTCTTTTACATATTATTTTTGCAATAATAGGATTGCTTGATAGCTTTCGTGAGAAATGAAAGTTTAAATGATAAAAAGATAATCGCAACATGAAACATATATAATAGAAGAAACATGATTTAAAGGGATGATATCGTTATGAATTGGTTCGCGAGTTGCATTAGAATTATCCCGCTATTTGTGGGCAGTAAAACCCTCACCTCAAAATTCGGCTGAAGCAAAGAAGTTAGGTGGGAGATTAACTGCCCGTAAAAGACCGATTGGTGAAGGCTAATAATCAGTGGGGGATGAACAAAACCCCCACTGATTATAGTTTCACTTTATATAATAGAAGTTAGAGGTTCTTATTTTTGTCAAAACGTCGATGAAATTACATTTGCCTTCAACAAAATAAAAAACGTAGGAGTGTAAACTCCTACGTTTTTTTATTTACTCATATCGTAAACATTCAATTGGATCAAGTTTAGCAGCTTTGTTTGCTGGTAGTAAACCGAATGCAATACCGATTAGCATTGAGATACCTACTGAAAGAAGTCCAAGTTCTTTTGAGATAACGAGTGGCCATCCGGCAAAGATTGAGACGATCCAAGCGAAGAAAATACCAAGCATGAATCCGATGAAACCACCGAGTCCTGTTAAAATACAAGATTCAATTAAGAATTGTGTTAATACTTTACCGCGCGTTGCACCAAGTGCTTTACGAATACCGATCTCACGTGTACGTTCTGTTACAGATACAAGCATGATGTTCATTACACCGATACCACCAACAAGTAAGGAGATAGCGGCAATGCCACCGAATATCATTTTCATCATACCGATGGATTCGTCTAATTGCTTCGTAAATTCACCTAAGTCCTGTGCTTCGAATTTGTGCTCGAATTTAGGAGCTTTCATGTCGTTTAAAACAGAAACAGCTTGTTTTTCTACACTTTTACGTTCGGTTGGAGAGGTCATTGTTAATTTTACAGAGTCATACTCATTTACTCCTGAAATGACAGGCGCGTTTTCAAGAGATGTATAACCTTCAGGCATAGCCATTCCAAATTCGTTTTTCGTTTCGTATACACCGACTATTTTATACGGCTTTCCTTTTACATCTGTGTATAGATTTGATTCCCAACCACTAAATAATTTGTTGAAAGCTTCTTCATTTAATATAACAGCAGGAATTGCTTGGTTTAATTCGCTGTCGTTTAATTCACGACCGTGAACTAATTTTATTTTCGAATCTGTCATAAAGGCGCCTGTTCCACCTTTTAAATCAAGAGAGACATCTTTTGAACCAGAAGATGCTTTTACTTTCATACTTACATCTGGATAAACATCTTTAACGCCTGGTACAGTTTGAAGACGTTTTAGCATATCCGGTGTGATTTTGGCACTATCAGTTCCATAATCAGGGTTGTTGTAGTAAATCGTTACTTCAGTATCTTTTCCTTGGCCTAACTCTTTTTTAAACTTTGCATTTGTACCATCACCCATTGAAATGATAGTAATAATGGCGCTAATACCGATAATAATACCTAGCATTGTTAATATAGAACGCATTTTATGAGCAAAGATAGAGGAAAGGGCCATGCGTATATTTTCACTCGTGTTCAAAATTAACCTCTCCAATCTTGGACGATATTTCCGTCACGAATTACAATTTGACGTGCTGCCGCTTCCCCAATTTCACGATCGTGGGTAATCATAATGATTGTTGAGCCTTGTTTGTTTAATTCGTAAAAGAGATCCATAATTTGTGTACTTGTTTTCGTATCAAGTGCACCCGTCGGTTCATCTGCTAAGAGAAATTTCGGGTTATTTACGATTGCACGTGCGACTGCGACACGCTGCTTTTGTCCACCTGACAATTCATTTGGTAAGTGAGTAGCACGATCAGCTAAACTGACTTTTGTTAAAGCTGCTAATGAGCGCTCACGTCTTTCTTTTTTATCGACTCCAGCGTAAATAAGAGGTAGTTCTACATTTTGAAGTGCTGTAAGTCTCGGTAATAACATAAAGTTTTGGAATATGAATCCGATCTCTTTATTACGAACATGTGCAAGTTCTGTTTCAGACATGTCTGAAATGTTTTGACCAGCTAGTTCGTACGCACCTGTCGTTGGCTTATCTAAGCAACCGATAATGTTCATTAATGTTGATTTACCAGAACCAGATGGTCCCATAATAGAAGTGAATTCTCCTTGGTTTAGTGTTACATCAATTCCGTGTAATATTTGAACGGACTCTGCACCATTTTGGAAAGATTTCGTGATGCCTTTTAAGTTAATCATTGAGTGACAACCTCCATACCGTCTTTTAAGTCTTTTTCAGGTTTAGAGATAATTTCCTCTCCTTTTTTCACTCCAGAAACTTTTGCTTCGCTATCTGTCTCGAATTCAACAGTAACTGCTTGTTCTTTCGCTTTACCGTCTTTTACAACGAAGACAACATTTTTGTCACCTTTTTTCACAATGCTGCTTTTCGGAACAATCGTACCAGTTGCTTCGCCAGATTTACTTGTTACGTAAACATGGAAGCCGTTTTGTAATTCTTCACTATTATCTAATGTGACAGTGAATTGATAATTAGAAACAGTTTTATTTTCGTCCATGCTCTTTAATGGTGTAGAACCGATTTCTGTTACTTTTCCTGTCCAAGTCTTACCAGCGACAGTTTTTGATGAAACAGTTACTTCTTGCCCAACTTTCATACTAGCAAGTTCATATTCAGAAAGTTGACCTTTTACTTTAAATTGACCAGCGTGACGAAGTGTAATGCCACTCATACCTGTTTTTTCATCAGCAGTTTTTACGATATCATCAATTACACCGTCGGTTGGACTCGTTACAGAAAGTGTGTTTACTTTCTCTTTTGCTGCTTTAATCATTTCATCAGCTTTTTCTACTTCAAACTTTTTCATTTCAAGTTGTGATTCTAATTGTTGCACTTCGACTTCCGATGCCTTTAATGCTTCTTGAGGAAGGCCTGCATTTTTATCTTTTTGTAATTTTTGTTTCGCTGCATCAATTTGTTTTTGGAACAATGTTACTTCTTTTTGTGCGATTTTCTTTTGCATTTCTGCTTCCGTTACACCTTGTTTAGCAGTAGGGTCATTATATTTAAACAGAAGCTGACCTTTTTTCACTTCATCACCTTTTTTAACAGCTAATTCATACGTACCTTTTGTTGGATCGAATGAAATTGTTTCAATACCATTTGGAATAACTTCGCCGCCAAATTTTTGTGCATTTTCAATTTGTTTTTCCGTAATTTTATAACCGCTATATGCCATTGCTACTTCTGAACCACCGCCAGCAAATGCAAAATATGATCCAGCTGCAATTCCGATCGCTACTACACTAGTAATTAATACTTTATTTTTCTTCTTCATCTATTTATCACCTTTTCGTTCGTTTTAGTATCTACATTAAGTATAGAAGAGGTGAAGAATCTGACAAATCGTTTTAGCTTACAATAACCTTACAGTTTTGTAAGGTATAAATATGTAAATGTAAGGTGGAGGTTGTCCTAGTTTAAGCAAATGAATTGACTCGTTGTTTCTTTCTAACAATAATATTGTATGAAGGAGAGGAGGAAGGAAGATGGAAGCTTATTTTAGTGCGCATCCATTAAAACCATTTATTCCGTACTCGAGGCAACATGTCATTATATTATTTATTATGTTGGTGGGGATATTTTTTCTGTATCAATACCAAGATTTATTGCGTCAAAGTGAGTGGAATATAACGGTTCGATATGCGATTGCATTTCTATTTATAGGAAGTGAGATTGGACTTCATATGTGGGAATGGAAAGCCGGTATTTTTGAGCTAGGCACTTCATTACCATTTGAGTTATGTACGATTAGTTTATTGTTAGCATCGATTATGATTGTAACGAAAAGCTATCGAATATATGAGATTGTGTTTTTTACAGGAATTATCGGTGCATCGCAAGCCATTTTAACGCCGAACGTGCAATACGCTTTTCCGCATTTTCGCTTTATAGAATTCTTCATTGCACATGTATTACTCATTTGGGCACCGCTCTTTATGACGTGGGTAGAAGGATATAGACCTACCTTGCAATCGATTAAGCGTACGATGATATTTTTAAACATAGTAATTCCAATCGTTTCATTTGTTAATTATAAAACGGGTGGCAATTATATGTTTTTAGCTCGTAAGCCAGAAACTACTTCATTACTCGATATGTTAGGGCCGCATCCTTACTATATTATTTCATTAGAGCTAGCTGCGCTTATTGGATGTTTTATTTTGTATATGCCATTTGCGAAAAGAGAAGGGCATGCGCATAAAGAATCACTAGGATCATAACCTAGTGATTTTTTTATTATAAATATTTACAATTCAGAAAATTAAGAATGAAATTAAATGGTAAATTATATAGAGAGAAGGGGGAAAATGGTAAAGAAAGTTTTTTTGAATGGGATGGAAATGACAATTCAATTTATCATTTCAATTTTGGGTATTATTTTTTTAGGGGCACTGCCGAAATTATTTTATGGATTTGAGCTGAATGTATCAGCGTACATAAAGAGTTTAAAAGAAGTATTTGCGAAATTAATGGATATTTCCAATATGCAATATGCAAGTGATAAATTTTTATTTCCACAGTTGTTTGTTCATTATAAAGAAACAATGGTTATTTTCTTGTCTGCATTTTGCATTTCATTATTTGTAGCATTTTGTATCGTTTATATGATTATGAGTAGTTCACCGCGTATACAACATCGAATTAAATCATTTCTCATCTTCCTAGAATCCATTCCAGACATTCTTCTTATTTTGGGATCACAAATTTTAGTTATATGGTTTTTTAAACAGACAGGTTTTTTACCCTTTCAAATTGCGTCAATCGGAGGCGAGTCTATTAGAGGATTGCCAATATTTTGTTTGAGTATACCGACTACGATTCTGTTTGTAAAACTGTTAGTGCTTCGTTTTGAAAATGAGCTAGAAAAAGATTATGTACTATTTGCTAAGGCGAAAGGGTTGGGGCGTTTTCACATTTTAAATCGTCATATTTTACGAAATGTGTTGCTTAGTACACTGTTCTTTGCGAAAACGAATATTTTTTTTATGTTATCTAATTTATATATTATAGAATGGATTTTTAATACGAGAGGTATTTTTATGTTTTTGAAATCATATCCGGATATTAGGGTTGAGGTTTTCATCGTTAGTGTGCTGCTTATTTATATTCCGATTTTTATTTTGTTTAAATTGTTTCATTATCTCATTCCAGCTGCGATGAAGGAGAGGCTATAATATGTGGACGTATATAAAACACGATAAAAGATTTTGGATAAGCATTGGGTTTCTTCTCATATTAGTTCTTTTGAGCATCGGAAATACGATATGGAATGATGGACATATTAGACAAGTTACATTGCAATATGATGCGGATGAAAATCCACAAGTACCACCGTTTTCACCTTCATTACAATTTTTACTTGGGACAGACCGGAAAGGATATGACCTTTTACATTTAGTAATTGAGGGAGCAAAGTGGACGATTGGAATATCGTTTTTAATCGCATTACTTAGAATGGTAATGGGTGTGTTTTTCGGTGTTTTGCTCGGAACATACATAAAAAAAGGCTTTTCAAAGATTGAGGCTTTCTTTGATAGTTTTACAGTCATTCCAACAGTTATGATTGCGTATTTCTTGCTTCGCTCTGTGAATACCTTTGGAAATGGAGAGGAAACAACAACTTTTTTTGAAAGAGCTTCGTTTCAAGTGGTATTACTTGTAATGCTTGCGATGCCGGTTATTGCACTGTATGTTGCGAAGGAAGTTCGTAAATTACAAACGGAAGAATTTATTGATGCCGCGCGCATATTAGGTGGATCGAGAAGACATATTGTTATAAAGCATCTTTTTCCGCATCTTTATATGACGTTTATACTCGTATTTCTTCAACAGTTTACGCAAACTCTTACTATTTTACTGCACTTAGGGCTACTGGAAGTATTCTTTGGCGGAACTGTTAAGTTTTTCGGACCGGTAGAAGAAGTAGACTCTTACACGCATGAATGGTCAGGTTTAATTGGAGTATACTTTAGATCCTTAACGGTGCATCCGTGGATTCCTCTCGTCCCAATTACATTTTTCGGGCTTACTATTTTTTCAGGAAATATGATTGTGAAAAGTATAGAAGAAGCGATGACAAAAGTTCGATTAGGGGGAGAGATAAAGAAGACGGATGTAGAAGAGGAACAATCTGCTGTGCAGTCAAAAGAAGAGTTATTTACTTTTAAACATACGATGTGAAGAACCTAGGAAACTAGGTTCTTTTATTTTGTTATATTACAATATCGTAAGAGAGATGTAATGAAAATCGATAGGGGAGAAATACAATTTCGTATACACTTCATGTATAGAGAAATGCGAGAGCAGGTGAAGGTATACGATGGATTTTTTAGAAGTATCAAAACGTAGTATAAAACGAAATATGAAAGATTATTTTCTATACTTTATTTCATTAGTAGGCAGCATTATTATTTATTTTACATTCGTATCGATTAAACGAAATGAAAGTGTAGTAGCTCTTTTAAAAGAATCGGATAAGGTGGAAACGACATTTACGTTTGCACAAATATTGTTGATTATCTTTTTGACGATATTTGTTTTTTATTGTAATAGCTTCTTTTTGCGAAAGAAGAAAAAAGAAATTGCGCTATACAGTTTATTAGGTATCCGTAAAGAAGAAATTGCGAAGTTACTCTTTTATGAAACGTTATTAGTTGGTGGTGCGGCAAGTGTGTTAGGTATTCTTGCTGGTTTATTTATAGCGAATATATGCGCAGGGCTTCTTGTGAAGTTAATGGGAAGTGCGTTTACTTTTACATTTACGATTTCATTTTTATCTATAGTAGAAGTTCTTATAACGATAGGCGCAATTTTCTTTATTGCATCATGGAAAAGTAAAAAGTTAATTTATGAGCATCGTTTAGTTGAATTATTATATGGTGAAAATCAGAGAGAAGAGGCACCCACGTATTCAAGTAAGAAGGCAAAACGAGCGATTGTTTTATTAATTACAGGTTATATCATTGCGCTACTCACACAAGTTTTTGGGCTTGGAGCCATTTTTATTACAGGTCTACTTATTTTTGGTTGTATTGTAAAAGGTACGTTTTTACTATTTGAGCAATATACAGTGAAATCACTCCATAAAATAAAGGGAGATAAAACGAAATATTGGAATGGAACGAACATTTTATCCATTTCTTCATTGTTCTTCAGAATAAAAGGAAACGTAAAGATGCTGGCGCTATTATCTTTATTAATTGCGGTAACGTTATGTACGATTGGAATTAGTTCTAGTATGTATTATGGAGCGCAGAAGACAGCGGCATTAATGAATCCAGTTAGTTATGAATATGTAACAACTGGAAAAGGATTAGATAAGAAAGTTAGAGAAGAAATTCAAAAGCATGAGTTAGCAATCAAACATGAAACGTCTGTAGTTATGCTCTCTATGCAAGGGAAGATAGATGGAGAACAAATATTAACTGGGTATTTAATAGGTAATGGTAATGTACAAGTTATAAAAGAGTCGGATTATAATAAAGTAGCTTCTATGTTAGGGAAGAAAAAAGTTGTTCTGGGTTCGGAAAAAGAAGTTATTTTATTAGATCCGTATAAATCATATAACATCGAGAAAAATTCGCTTGATGGAAATAACGTGTCTTTAAAAGGGATGAAGAGCGGCGTAACAATCGTTGATCATCGTGAGGAAACAATTGTGAGTGCGAAACTTGCACCAGTTGGACTTGTTGTTCAAGATTCGTTATTTAATAAGTTGCAGCAAGGAAATGTTGTTTCAAAGGTAAGTGGATTTATCGTTGAAGGAAACGGTAGTAGAGAGCTAACGAAAAGTTTAGGGACTATCCTTTCAAAGGAAGCGAGATTCCAATCATTTGAGCAGGCGAGCCAATCTGAATTGCAAGATGGTGCAGTGTTGTTATTTGCAAGTGTATTTTTAGGGATTGTTTTTATTCTTGCTACTGGCTGTATTTTATACTTTAAACAAATAACAGAAGCGATGGCAGAGCGACCAGCATACGGAATGTTAAAGAAAATCGGACTAACGAAAAGAGAAGCAACAGAGTCTGTAAGAAAACAAGTAGGAGCGATTTTCGTAGTACCATTACTGCTTGCGATTTGTCATACATTCTTTGCATTTTTAAGTTTGATGGGCTTTACAGGGATGTTTGAATATAGTCTTCCTTTACTAGGTAGTATAGGAGTGTATATCATGATTTACTTAGGCTACTATATGTTAACTGTTCGCTCATATACAAATACTGTATTCAGCGATAGAAAATAAAAAGAAGCAAGCATGGATTTCATGCTTGCTTTTTTTCTTTATTTTGTAGAAACTTCACCTGCAGCTTCTGTTTGCGGAATACAGTATCCGATTATACCACCGATTATTGCTGGAACGATCCAGCCGATTCCTAAGTTATAAAAAGGAATTGTGTGTACGATATTAGCGATAAAACTTGGTATCATTCCCACATTATCAAGTGCATGAATACAGCTAATAATGAATGCTGCGATCATCGCTCCGATATAGACAGAAGGTTTACGTTTCGTATATTTATCGATAAATGATACGAAAATTAAAATGATTGTAATTGGATATAAAATAATTAATACGGGTAATGTAATTTTGATTAATAAACTTAATCCTAAGTTTGAAATAACGAAGCTAAAAATACAAACGTATAGTACAAGCTTCTTATATGAAACATTTGTTAATACTGTTGTGAAATAGTTGGCGAATGCACTTACAACACCGATTGCAGTCGTTAAACAAGCAGCTATAATTGCGATACTTAATAAAACATTACCGCTTGTCCCAAAGAATTGATACATAATAGTTGCTAATAGTTGACCGCCATTTTCAAATTGTCCTAAGTTTCCGTTTGAAGCGCCGATATAACCTAGTAAGAAGTAAACAATTGTTAAGAAAAGAGCCGCAATGCTTCCGCAAATAATTGTATATTTCGCAATGGATTTCTTATCTTGTATACCGTTTTGGCGAATTGCATTTACAACAATTGTTGATAATACGAGAGCTCCGATTGCATCTAATGTTAAAAAGCCTTCGAGAAATCCTTTGAAAAATGGAATTTCTTTATAGTCACCGATAGGTTCTGCGAATGATCCTGGTGAAAGAATTGCTTTTGTTGCCATAATTGCAATAATTCCAAGCAAAATTGGCGTTAATATTTTTCCGATATGATCTACTAATTTGGATGGATTTAACGATAAGAAGTAGACGACTATAAAGAAAATCGCACTAAAAACTAACATAGAGTACCATTGATCTGGGAAAAGTGGTGCAATCCCAATTTCATAAGATACAGTTCCAGTTCGTGGAATAACAAATAGTGGGCCGATGGAAAGATAAATAATGATAGCGAATACTGCTGCGAATTTTGGGTGAACACGGCTCGCTAAAGTATTAAAACTACCACCAGCAAGGGCAACAGCGACGATAGCTAGTAAAGATAAACCGACATCTGTAATAATAAATCCTGTAATGGAAACCCACATATTTTCTCCGGAAGAAAGACCGAGAAGGGGCGGGAAAATCATATTACCAGCACCAAAGAAAACTGCGAATAGTAATAAACTAATCGAAAGTATTTGCGCTGGTTTTAAAGTTGTACGCATATAAAGAAAAGCCTCCTAATGAGCGTTTTTTTGTCGAAAATTCAAATAATTTGTCGATTAACTGTTATTATTTTAAAGGTCTGATGACTAGAAAGCAAGAGGGAATTTTAAAAATATTTTAAAATAATGCGTAAAATTGAATAAATATACTATTTATATGTTAATGCAGGAAGAATTTCACTTTTAACGTAAAAAAACACATATCGCTAGGATATGTGTATTAAAAATAAATTTGCCTATCACGTTCTTCTTTTAAAATTTCTACAGCCTCTCGGAAACGTTGAGAATGGACAATTTCTCGTTCGCGTAAAAAGCGTAAGCTATCATTTATATCGGGATCGTCTGATAAATCAATTAGCCATTGATAAGTCGCTCGTGCTTTTTCTTCAGCTGCAATATCCTCGTATAAATCTGCGATAGGATCTCCTTTCGCTTGAATGTAAGTGGCAGTAAAAGGAACACCACCTGCATTATGGTAAAACAAGGCGCTATCATGATTCGCATAATGCGCGTCTAATCCGGCAGCTTTCATTTGTTCAGGTGTTGCATCTTTTGTTAATTTATAAATCATTGTAGCAATCATTTCTAAATGTGCGAACTCTTCTGTACCAATATCAGTTAGTAAGCCAACGACTTTATCAGGAATTGTATAACGTTGATTTAAGTAGCGAAGAGCAGCAGCTAGTTCGCCGTCCGCACCACCGTACTGTTCAACTAATAATCTGGCGAGTGCTGGATTACAAGTACTCACCTTAACAGGATACTGTAATTTTTTTTCATAAATCCACATAGTTTCTCTCCTTCATATTTGCCATGGCCACGGTCCTTTGCTCCATTCCCAGGGAGCGTTAGAATAACTATTTCCAAACTGCTGAAGTGGTCCGTATTTTTCTTCAATTTTTTGTTTTAATACTCTTCGTTTATAAGAAAAATCGTTGAATTGATTTATAGCTGCAGTATCGTCGGGATGCGTATCTAAATAGAGAGTAAGTTCAACTAATACAAAGTCTAATTCTTGAAGTTCTTCAATCCATTTGTAATATTCATCAGGCAATGTTTGTGTCACGTCTTTATTCACCGTCCTTTTTTGTAAGGATTTTCATAATAATCATAAAAGGCAGGCCATAAAGTCCCTTTTCTTAAAGCTTCTTTTGGTGTGAATTGGGGTAAATTAGTTGGTTGAAAACCCATATATAAGTGCGGGGGAGTTGAGTAATATTTCTTTCCAATTGGAGGACAAGGATCGTTTGGACCGTGATAAGGTATGTAGGATTTCATGAATTTATCCATGTCACAACCCTCCTTTATAAATGAAATATCCATTACTATGTATTGTATTCGTACATAATTGTCATTTATGACTCATATAAAAAACTAATAGAGACAGGGGGAGTTGAGGATGGAAGGCATTACAACATGCATCGTATTAGAATCAAAAAATTTAAAGGAAACATTGTATTTTTATGAAGGGATTTTAGGCTTTAAACCAAGCAAGGAGAGACCTCAACTACATGTAACAGGTGTTTGGTATGACGTTGGTTTAACGAGAATTTGTTTTGTGGTAAATCGGAATTTGCGAGGGCGAGAGAAGGTTGCTAATTCTTCGTGTGAATTAATAACCTTTTCAATTTCTGATATGGAAAAAGTAAAGAGAAAATTACAGTTTTACAAAATATCTTTTGCGGAAGAACAGCATGCGGATGGGGTGGTAATTACTCTGTATGATCCAGATTGCTATAAGCTTCAAATTTCATCAGAGGCATGAGTAACCATAGGGGGGATAGTGTGGATAGAATGTATGAAGAAAGCGCACTGTTTGAACATAAATTTTGGCTCAAAGTTCTTGGGGATCATGCTCATTTTTTACTAGATGCTTTAGCTCCACAGGAGAAAGAAGATATACAGAAAGCCACCTATTTTGTAGAAAAATTTACGAACTTTTTAAATGAAATTCATACTGTAAATTTTATTGCATTTTCAAAAGATGCAGAACAAGCTGCAGAGGAGATTCGAGCATTTAAATTAAATATTATACAAAAGCAATTGGAAGGTAAAATTGTGATTCATTTTACTCCGACTTTTATTAATCATATGGTAAATGAAGTGGAGGAATATATAACAGTATTAGAATACTTAGGGAGGGGAGAAGTCCCGCCCGTTTTTCATGAACTACACTATCATCTCGCGTGGTTAACGGATGCAGCAGGGCATGCTGGTTCTATTTCAGGCGGATTAGATGTTGTGGAAAAAAGATTGAAGGAGAAAAGTGATTTGTTTGCTAAACATTTTGAACAATTTTATTTAAAGGCAGTTGAAATGACAGGTTATTTACGGGCAGAACTGAAACATTTTCCAGCTTTGAAGAAGTTTACAAAAGACGTTTCACTAGAGCTAAAGTTATTCTCGCATTTCCTTCGAGAAGTAGAAGAATTAGAGTTGTCTGAGCAAATATTAAGTTCATTATCAGCCAGGATGGCGGATCATATGGCGAGGGAGGAGTGTTACTATTTATTGAAGTTAGCACAATCCTCAGGGTTAGAGATACCGAAATGTAATCCGCTTTAAAAATAGATTGTAGGGAAGATTAAGCAGACAAATTGTAACAGTGATAGAAGTATGTGAACAGGTTTCATTATGAAAAAAATATTGACAAGCCCCTCCAAATATCTTAATGTGATTGTATAAAATTGTGTATCTAAAGGGGAGTAACTTATTACAGTAAAGTCGTCATTACAGGGAGAAACCCTCGGCTTTATTGGCAACGTTTTGTTGTTAGTGAGACCTTTACCAGCAATGGTAAAGGCCCCTTATTGTCTTTTTAGGACCCTTACCATATTTGGTAGGGTCCTTTTTGTATACAAAGAGAGGAGCTAGAAAATGAAAAAACTTATTAGTAGATTAAGAGTTGTATTTCATGTCCGCCGTTTTGTTCCATTTCTATTTGACTTTTTTACTTCAAAAGAGGTTTCCATAAAGAAGAAAATCTTATCTATTGCTTTTTTAGTTGGTTATGTAGCGATGCCGCTCGATTTAATTCCAGACTTCTTACCGTTTATCGGTATTTTAGATGATATTGGAATTGTGTTATTTATTTTAAATCGAATTGTAAAAATGGCGCCAGTGCAATTGCAAGAAAAGCATAACGTAAACGTAGGATAGGAGTTGAAAATATGGAGCAAATTATTTTAGATATAATCGAGTTTTTAAAGCAGTTTTCTTATTTTGGAGTCGTGTTAGCTTTAACTTTTGAGTTTATTCCAGCAGAGGTAGTTTTGCCTATGGTTGGATATTGGGTATACGAGGGTGATATGAATTTTTGGCTAGCTGTATTAGCTGGAACACTAGGGGGAACGACAGGACCATTAACGTTATACGCACTAGGTTATTACGGTGGTCGTCCTCTATTAATAAAATACGGGAAATACTTCTTTATTAAAGAAGAACAAATTCAAAAAGCAGATGATTTCTTTGAGAAATATGGGCCGGTTGTAGCATTTTTAGGACGCTTCATCCCGGGAGTTCGAACGCTTATTTCCGTTCCATGTGGTATGGCGAAAATGAACATATGGAAATTTAGCATATATACATTTGTAGCAATGTTCCCGTTAACGACTTTGTATATTTATTTTGGAATGAAATTAGGTCCGCATTGGGAAAAAGCAGCGGGTGTTGTTGGACAATATATGTTACCTATATTAGTGGTTGTTCTTATTGTTATAGGTAGTATCTTTATCTATAAATTTATGAAAAAACGAAACAAAACTGAATCTATTTAGTTAGTAGTATTAGGGTGGGATTATTTTTTGAAAATGGATGAATAGTACAGGCAAAAGACTCTGAAGGACATACACATATAGGGAATATAAAAGAGAGAGGGGAAACAACTATGTCTTGTGAGTGCTCAGGGTCAGCATTAACTTGCTGTCCAGATAAAAATTATGTGCAAGATAAAGTGTGTAGTCCGTGGTCTGCTACTGTAGTTGCAACAGCAATTGATAATGTTCTTTATACAAATAATATTAACCAAAATGTAGTTGGTACTGGTTTTGTTAAATATGATGTTGGTCCAGGTCCAATTACTGTAGAAGCGCTTGATTCTGCTGGGGCTACAATTGATACACAAACATTAAACCCAGGAACGAGTATCGCTTTTACGTATCGCCGCTTTGCTAGTATACAAGTTGTGTTACCTGCAACACCTGGTGGAACGTATCAGGGAGAATTTTGTATTACAACACGTTATCCACTTTCATAGTAGAATTGGAGAGGATCGAAATGGGAATGAGAAGTTCCGGTTTGTCTTGTTGTTCTAATAAAACACTTGTGCAAGATCAAGTATGTACAGACTGGTCTATTACAGGTGCTGGTACTCAAATTGTATATACGAATAATATTACACAAGAAGTATATGGTTCAGGTTATGTGAAATATGATGTAGGCGCGAATCCCATTACAGTTGATTTTTTAGTCGGTGCTACAGTAGTTGATACAATTACTGTACAACCACAAAGTAGTGGTACTTTCACTGTACGATATTTTACTACTGTCCGAATTACTACGACAGGAACAACTGTTAATCAAGGCGAGTTTTGTATTACAGTACGTTATCCGATTTCATAAAAAAAGCATACCGTAAATGGTATGCTTTTTTAAAATTGAGGAAGTAATAAAATTGGTATTCTATAAGCAACATGTAAATTGGCAACAGTACTTGCCTTCTAAATATAGTGAAGGATTATTTTGTATATTAATAATACTAACGGATTTTAAATCTTTACCTGTGTAAGATATTGTATTGCCAGGAAACACAGTGAAAATATTGGTTACTGCTCCAATGATTTGAATTGTAATTGCTTCAGTGCTGCTAGTACTATTGTAAACCGAGACAGTACCTGATATAAGTAGTATCCCATCACTTTGCCACAGTATCATTGATTGTAGTGCATCTTTGGTAGAGGGAATGGTGTTGTTAGTTATGAGGAAATTCCCTGCAAATTCATTTGTTACTCGCTCACAACTTGGATTTGGAGGAGGGGGCGGTGGACAAGGGTCTGGACAAATGATAGATAAAGGAGCGAAACAGCCAATATTTTTTTTGTTCTTCAATACAACCCCTCCTTTTTAAGTTGTCTTTTACTACTATTAAATGTAGAAGCATGGCCGATGTGTTAAGAAAAGAAGAAAATTTTTAAAATTAAGATTGTCTAATAGGCTTACAGCTTAACTTATCATTAATGTTATAGAAAAGATTATATGTGAATAGACATGGGAAAAGAAGGATCAGACTCTTTTAGACAAAAGGTGGTTGTATACAATAGTACGAGTAATGTTGGACTTAACACTTAATTAACTGTATATTTACAAAAATCTAATAAAATTCATTTGTTATTTAAACGATATTAATATGTTTAAGATAAAATAGCCCTTGTAATGAATCAATTATTATGAGGAGGATTCACGTGGAAAGAACTGCTTTACGAAAAGTAAAAGGTCTTATTGGATTATTAATGGTGTTTGTATTGGCATTTGTATCATTACCGTGGAGTACGTCGGTTAAAGCGGAAGAGAAAAAGCAAGAAAAGGCACCAAGTGAGAAGAAAATCGTTTTCCCAGTTGTAAGTGATGTGCATATTAAAGATAGTGGAACAGATGATACGTTCCGCTGGAAAAGAGCGATTGAGCAATTTAATACGCTTGCACCAAAGCAAGATGCGTTTGTCATTGTAGGTGATTTTACTGATTCGGGTTCAGTAAAGCAATATGATCGTTTCATGCAAGTGTATAACGAAAATGCAAATAAAGATGCGGTACGAATGAATTCTCTAGGTAATCATGATTATTGGAACGGCTTATCTGTAGAGGGAGCACAGAAGCGTTTCTTAGAAAAGACAGGAATGGAATCGGTTTATTATCATAAGATGGTAAAAGGGTATCATTTCCTTGTTATGTCTCCAGAGGATGGGACAACACATGGCTATTATTCGGACAAGCAAATTAATTGGTTAAAAGAAGAAATGGCAAAGGCACAAAAAGATGATCCAGAAAAACCGATTTTTGTGTTTTTACATCAACATATTAAAGATACAGTGTACGGTAGCCAAGAATGGGGAACGAAAGATAGTGCGAAAATTAATGCGGTATTAAAAGAATATCCACAAGTCATTACGTTTTCAGGTCATTCGCATTATCCGTTAGATGATCCAAGATCGATTCATCAAAAAGACTTTACGTCTGTTGGAACATCTTCTGTAAGTTATATGGAAGTTGAAGGTGGTAAAGTACAAGGAAATATCCCGTCAGGAGCTAGCACGTTAAGCCAAGGTCTATTAGTAGAAGTGGATGATAAAGAAGTAACGATTAATCGCCGCGACTTCCATACGAATTCTTGGACAGGTGAACCTTGGAAAATTAAATTACCATCAAAGAAAGAAACATTTACGCATGTAGAAGATCGTGATAAAGAAAAGCCATCTTTTGCGAAAGATACGAAATTGTCAGTATCAAATGTAACGGAAAATGCGGCAACAGTAACATTCCCGCAAGCGTTGGACAACCTTCTTGTTCACTCTTATCGTGTACAAGCGAAGGATAAACAAACAGGTGAGATTAAAAATAAGTTATTAGCATTCTCAGAGTTTTATCGTGATCCAGTGCCGAAAGAACTTACATTTACACTGGCAGGATTAGATGGCGGGAAATCATATACACTTGAAGTAGTTGCGATTGATTCGTTTGGCAATGAAAGTGCGCAACCGTTAACTGCAGAAATCATAACGAAAAAAGATAATATTGATCCGAATGTGAAAGTACCAAAGGCAGACGTTTTTGATGTGAATTTCTTAGATGGTACATTTAAAGATAACTCACCGTTTGGAACAAAAGGTGATGTGAAAGGAAATGTATCTATTGAATATGATAAAGCGTTGAAAACAAATGTAATGAAATTAAATGGAAAAGCAAATACATTTGGGTATCTTCCATTTTCAGCAACACAAAAAGAAAAAGTAGCAAATTCATTTACATTAGAAACTGTATTTTCAATGAATGAAATTCGCGGACAAGGCATTTTGCAAAATACAGAGAGCGGTGGAATTGGTTTTGAGTCTACAGGAAGTGGATATGTAGAATTATGGGCTCATATTGGCGGAAGTTATAAACGTGTAGGTGTTCAATTAGAAGCAAACAAAACGTATCATTTAACAGGAACGTATAATGGAAGTGAAGTAGCAATTTATGTAGATGGTAAAAAAGTAAATAGTCAGCCAGCTCAAGGGAAAGTATATCACCCGAACGTACCATTTGCACTTGGTGCAGATCCAGATAGCAATGGAAATGGTGGCATTCCGTTAAATGGACAAATTGCGTTAGCAAAATTATATAGTAAAGCATTAAGTTCTTCAGAAGTATTAGCAGCATATAACGAATTTTCTAATCGTACAAAATTAGAGCAAGTAAATGCGTTATATGAAGAGAGTGGAAAAGTGAAAGAAGTGTTAGCTGGTACTTATGAATTTGGTGAAAAACCAGGTCAGTATTCCCAAGCAGCTTTTAACGAATTACAAAGAAGTTATGACAATGCAAAGAAAGTGTTTGAGAATATAGCAAGTACAGGAGAACAAATTGTTCAAACGTATAATGAATTAAAAACAGCAAATCAAACATTTGTACAATCAAAGGTAGCAGAAGAACAGCCAAAAACACCGAAAGAAAAATTACAAGTGACTATTGAATCTGCAAAAGCAGTAGTGAAAAAAGCACAAGCTGCGAATGTAACGGACGGTTCAGTGAGATCATTGAGTCAAAAAATTACAGTTGCAGAAGCTGTATTAAAAGATGTGAAAGTAAAAGATGCACAGGTAGAAACGATGAATCGTACGTTAGAGTACGCTATTTCACTGGTTGAAAAAAGCATCAACAAATAAGGTATAAGAAAAAGAAGCTTATCATGATAGGCTTCTTTTTTGTTATACTAAAAGTAGTATAGAAAAAGGGAGCGAATAATTTGGAAGAGAAAAAGCTAAAAAGAATTCTTGAATATGTATGGATCGCCGTTGTGCTCCTTGTAGGATATTATTTATTAAAAGATAAAAGTATATGGATTCTATTTTTAATGACATTTTTATTAGCGGGATTAGGAACGCTATTTATTAACTTTTTCTTTGATAGTGTAAACGCGTGGAGAAAGAAAAAGAAAGAGACGAAGTAAGGGAGAATAAAGTGAAACTTTAATCAGTGGGAGTCTTACTGCCCGGCAAATAGCGGGATAAGTATACAAAAGTTGATCGGTATATTTTTCGTTTTACAATCGTTAATGAAAATAGCTCGCCTTTATTATAGGCGAGCTATTTTTTTATACTTCTTTTTTCTCATCATTTTTAGTAGCTAAATGACTATGTTTTCTAGAGTAGAAGAAGTATACGCATAAACCGACTATAAGCCAAAATGAAAAGCTGATCCATGTCGTTTTGGACAAATTAGTCATTAAATATAAACAACAAAGAATAGCGACAACCGGTAGTGCAGGTACGAGTGGTGTGCGGAAGCCTCGTTTTAAATCAGGATGAGTTTTCCGTAAAATAAGTACAGCAAAGCAAACGAATGTGAAGGCTGTTAACGTACCGATGTTTACTAAATTCGCTAGTAAATGTAGGTCTAAAAGTCCTGCTAATAAAGCTGCAAATACTCCAGTAATCCATGTATTTAATAAAGGGATTTTCACTTTTTTATTTACGCGTGATAAAGCTTTTGGGAGTAAGCCGTCTCGGCTCATTGCATAAGAAACACGAACTTGTCCATACATAACGACTAAAAGAACGGTTGTCATTCCTGTCATCGCACCTACTGCAAGTAGCCCCGCAATAGTATCTTCACCAACGAAATGTAGTGCAAATGCAACTGGATCAGAAACGTCTAATTGCGTATAAGGAACCATGCCTGTTAAAACGAAAGATACGATCATGTATAAAACTGTACAAATAAGAAGGGAACCGATAATGCCAATTGGTAAATCACGCTGCGGTTTTTTCGTTTCCTCTGCCGCGGTTGCGATTGCATCAAAACCTAAAAAGGCGAAGAAGACAGTGGCAGCTCCGGTAATAATACCGTCGTACCCGAATGGAATGAACGGTGTCCAATTTTCAGGCTTTACATATTTTGCACCTGCTACGATAAAGGCGATAATAACTGCTAATTTGATAAGGACCATAACATTATTAATGCGTGCGCTTTCGCGTATACCAAAACTTAAAAGCCCAGTAATGAGAAGTAAAATACAAACAGCTGGTAAATCAATGAGACCACCTTTTCCTGTACCAGGGGCCGAGGAAATAATGGTGGGAAGGTGTATATTGAACCCTTGAAGCAATGATTGTAAGTATCCAGACCAGCCAACAGCTACCGCTGCAACAGCGAGTAAATATTCGAGCATTAAACACCAACCAACGATAAAGGCGACAACTTCTCCGACTGTCATGTATGCGTAAGTATACACACTTCCTGAGACAGGAATAGAAGAAGCAAATTCGGCATAACAAAAGGCTACACAAGCACAAGTAAATGCAGCAATAAGGAATGATAACATAATACCAGGGCCAGAATGTTTTGCCGCTACGATACCTGTTAATACAAAAATCCCTGTCCCAATTACGGCGCCGATTCCTAAAAACGTTAAATCGAGTGCCGTTAATGTTCTATCTAGCTGTCGTGGTGATTCAGTACTAAGCGCTTTTTTTCGTAATAATGACTTCACTTTGGACTCTCCTCCCGTTTTTCATCTCCATAACTGCGAATAGTGTGAATCCATTGGAAAAGAGTACGTCAGTGAATAAAGGTACAGTTATGGTATGTAGTTTTTTGAAATTTCTGGATTAATTTTATTATAATTCAGAATATTTTGTCAAATAAAAATGTGACAAATAATATTCGAATGAATAGGGGAAACTACTTGCAGGAATGGACGAGGGTTAACAGAGTGACAAAAACACTCATTAAAGTTTCACTTTATCCCGCATTAACTGCCCGATTGGTTTAACTAATAATCAGTGAGGATGGGGAAATTCCCCACTGATTAAAGATTCACTTTATAAAGTAGGAGAAGATGTTATGTTATTTTATTTTGAACTTGTCGTCATTTTACTTTGTACGAAATTAGCTGGTGATATTAGCGTTAGGCTCGGCCAGCCTTCTGTACTTGGTAAATTAATCGTTGGTATTATTATCGGTCCGGCTGTGCTAGGTATTATTAATAGTTCAGAACTTATTGATGAGCTTAGCGAAATCGGTGTTTTGCTACTTATGTTTATGGCAGGACTCGAAACTGATTTAGAAGAGTTAAATCGTAATTTAAAATCTGCATTCGCAGTAGCGATGGGAGGAATTATTTTCCCATTCCTTGGTGGGTATTTAGCAGGGCTTGCTTTTGGAATGTTACAGTCGCATGCGATTTTTTTAGGGTTATTACTTTGTGCCACATCGGTTAGTATTTCTGTTCAAACGCTAAGAGATTTAGGGAAAATGAATACGAGAGAAAGTACGACGATTTTAGGTGCAGCTGTATTTGATGATGTAATTGTCGTTATTTTATTAGCGTTTGTCATGAGTTTTTTAGGCACACAAGATGTAAATGTAACGCTAGTCATTGCAAAGAAAATCATCTTTTTTGTAAGTATTGTTTTCATCGCTTGGAAAGTTGTTCCGTGGATTATGAAAATGCTCGTACCACTTCGCGTAACAGAAGCGTTAATTAGTGCTGCACTTATTATTTGTTTCTCTTTTTCGTATTACAGTGAAATGATGGGAATCGCAGGTATTATTGGGGCATTTGCAGCAGGAATTGCGATTTCGCAAACAGAGTATAAGCATGAAGTGGAACATAAAATTGAACCGATTGCTTACGCGATATTCGTACCGGTTTTCTTCGTAAGTATTGGAATGGAAATTACATTTCAAGGTATCGGAAGCCAACTTTGGTTCATTATCATTATGACGCTCATCGCAATTTTTACAAAGTTAATCGGATCAGGTTTAGGAGCAAGATTAACAGGGTTTAACTTACAATCTTCTATTAGTATTGGTGCGGGAATGGTGTCGCGCGGGGAAGTAGCGCTTATCATTGCAGCAAATGGACTTGCGGCGAATTTGTTAGCGAAAGAAAATTTCACAGCGATTGTCATTGTTGTTATATTGACGACAATTATTACGCCGCCGCTTTTGAAGAAGTATTTTGTATAGAGAGGAAGGGCTTATCTGATGTAGGTAAGCTCTTTTCTTATTGCAAAATGCAGTGGTCATGTAGCATGAATGGATTGTAATTATGATAAAATCTATGTATGTGATATGACAAGGAGAGGGAAGTGTGAAGATTACAAAGGGGAAAGTTATAGGTGTAATCATACTTATTGCACTATGTATACCATTTACTGCATGGAAAGAGTCAAAAGTGAAAAATTTTCCAGTTTCTATTTTTTCTTCCTATGTAGAAGACGAAAACCCGAAAGACTATAAGTACACTGCTTTTGTACCTGACTTTGCAATTTGGATACATGGATGGGAAAAACAGCGATCTGAAGGTGAAATAACGTCATATAAAAAAGGGAATCGAACTGTAATTGTTCACCATCCACCTGGCAATGATGGTTTTTATCTATATGATACAAATGATATTAGAGAATATACGCAACCGTAAGAAGTGGAGGTTAAATAGTGAAAGCTTCAACATTACTATTTAAAATTGAAAGTAGTATGGATCAATTTTCACCAGCTGAAAAGAAGGTGGCCATGTACATAATGGAGAATGCTGAGATTGTTCCGAATTTAACGACGAAAGAAGTGTCAACGAATGCAGGTGCAAGTGAGGCGAGTGTTGTTCGCTTTTGTAAATCGATTGGAATCGGAAGCTTTAAAACATTTAAGATAGCGCTCGTTCGTGAATTAACGATTGCTGATTATAATATTAATGATTTTTCAGTGATGAATACGGAAGATGGACCGTACGATTTGTTTAATAAAGTTACATATGTGAATAAAGCTGCAATTGAGGCGAGTGTTACTGCGATAGATAAAAAGGAACTTGAGAAAGCTGCAGATCGTATTGTAAATGCGGATAAAATTATATTTTACGGAGTAGGCGGATCGGCTACTCCGGCGATGGACGGGGCTTATAAATTTACAAGGCTCGGATTTACAGCGATGATGCTATCTGATTTTCATATGATGTTGCCACTCGTCACGAATTTAAAAGAGGGAGATATATTTGTTGCGATTTCAACTTCTGGTCGTACGAAAGATGTACTTGAAATGGCGCAATATGCGAAGAAGCGAGGGGCTACAGTTATTGCGATTACGAAGCTAGACCAATCATCTCCGTTATATAAAGCGGCAGACATTCGCCTTTGTATGCCAGATGTAGAGCAAGACCATCGCATTGCGAGTATTGCTTCGAGAATGACGCAACTGAATATGATTGATGCTTTATACGTGATTACTTTCAATCGAATTGGTAATAAAGTATTAGATCAATTTATGGAGACGAGAGAAGAAGCATTACGGTTACGGAAATTGAAGTAGAAGAAAAGATGGGGAGACTCATCTTTTTTATTATCTTTGACACAAATATGTCATGTCGTGAAATTTTATTTCATAAAATAAGAAAGAGTTATTGATTTTTAGTTTCTTAAAGTTATAATAAAAGTGTGAAATATAATTTCGAAGAGGGTGGCAATATGTTAGAGAATTTATCGACAGAACACCGTAATGAGAAAACGATGAATCTAGATGAGATGAGTATAAAAGAAGTGTTACAAAGTATGAATGAAGAAGATCGAACTGTTGCGTTAGCAGTTGAAAATGAAATAGAAGAAATTGAAAAGGTTGTACAAATTGTTACTAAGTCTTTTGAAGAAGAAGGCCGTTTAATTTATATTGGGGCTGGTACGAGTGGCCGTTTAGGCATTTTAGACGCAGTAGAATGTCCCCCGACATTTGGAACAGATGATAAAATGGTGCAAGGATTTATAGCAGGTGGATTGAAAGCGTTTACTAAGGCGGTGGAAGGTGCCGAAGATCGCGAAGAGTTAGCAGAAGAAGATTTAAAAAGCATTGGGTTGAATGAGAAAGATACAGTTATCGGAATTGCAGCAAGTGGTAGAACACCATATGTAATTGGCGGATTGAAATATGCAAGTAGCGTGGGAGCAAGTACAGCTAGTATTTCCTGTAATAAAAATGCTGAAATAAGTAAATATGCAAAACTAAATGTGGAAGTGGAAACAGGCGCAGAAATATTAACAGGCTCAACACGGTTGAAGGCTGGCACAGCGCAAAAGTTAGTACTCAATATGATTTCTACAGCGTCTATGATTGGTGTAGGGAAAGTATATAAAAACTTAATGGTAGATGTTCAATCTACAAATGAAAAATTGGTAGAACGCTCAAAACGAATTATTGTTGAAGCGACAGGCGCTAGTTATGAAGTAGCTACAGAGTGTTATGAGAAAGCAGATCGAAATGTGAAAGCTGCAATCGTTATGATATTACTACAGTGTGAATATGGGGAAGCACTAGAAAAATTAAAAGGTGCGAAAGGATTTGTGAAGAAAGCACTTTAAACTTTGGGGAGGGGGATTCTATTATGAAGAAAGAAGAGAGAATGGCCAAAGAGATTTCAGAGCAACTTGGGGGAGTAAAAAATATTCGTGGCATTGCTCATTGTATGACGAGACTGCGATTAACGCTTCATGATGAAAGTAAAGTGAATATGGACCTTTTGAAAAAGGTTGAAGGGGTTATGGGCGTTATTGAAGATGAGACGCTTCAAGTTGTTGTTGGACCAGGGACAGTAAATAAAGTAGCAGCTGAGATGGAAGGTTTAACGGGACTGCGAATTGGTGAGGTGGCAGATCATCACCTTGAAGATCTTGGGCAAGAGATGAAGTCAGAGATTAAGAAGAAAAATAATACACCAGTGAAAAACTTTTTAAGAAAAATAGGAAGTATTTTCATTCCGCTAATTCCGGGGCTTGTTGCGTCAGGAATTATAAATGGGGTTGCTAACTTTGCGAAAAACGCAGGTGCTGATCCGAATGCAACGTGGCTACAAATGCTACTACTTATTGGCGGCGGTATCTTTACATTCTTAGGAATTTTAGTCGGTTGGAATACAGCGAAAGAATTTGGCGGGACACCAGTTCTTGGGGCAATTGCAGGTATTTTAATTTTCAACCCAGCGATGGCGAATGTAAAATTATTCGGTGAAGCGCTCGTACCCGGACGGGGCGGATTATTTGCAGTTATTTTTGCAGCATGGCTTATGGTTGTAGTTGAGAGACGAGTGCGAAAAGCTGTGCCAAATGCAGTTGATATTATCGTAACACCACTCATTACTGTATTAGCTGTAAGTATAGTAACGATGTTAGCGATTCAGCCAGTAGCAGGCTTCTTATCTGATGGTATTACAAGCGGTATTAATGCAATTTTAAATGTTGGCGGAGCATTTGCTGGAGCTGTGCTTGCCGGAACATTTTTACCTCTCGTAATGGTCGGATTACATCACGGTTTAACACCGATTCATATGGAATTTATTAATCAAACGCACGTAACGCCTTTATTACCAGTACTCGCAATGGCTGGCGCTGGGCAAGTAGGAGCAGCAATTGCGATTTATGTGAAAACAAAAAATAAACGCCTTCGTAATGTGATTAAAGGTGGATTACCAGTAGGATTTTTAGGAATTGGCGAACCGCTATTATACGGGGTTACATTGCCACTTGGGAAACCGTTTATTACTGCTTGTTTAGGAGCGGCTGTCGGTGGTGCATTCCAAGCTGTTATGAAAACGGCTTCACTCGGAATAGGTGTATCAGGATTATCATTAATTCCGTTAATTGCTGATAATAAATATTTATTATATTTCCTTGGATTAGTAGTGGCATATACGTTCGGATTCATCTTTACGTACTTCTTCGGCTTTAAAGAAGAAATGGCAGAAAACATATAGAGAAAGGGATTCCTTTCTCTTTTTTTATATTAATAGAAGGAGAGATTCATATGATAGGAGTTTCAATTTATCTTTCAAAAGAGCGCGTAGAGAAACAAGAAGCATGGTTAAAACTAGCGAAAGAAAACGGATTTTCATCTATTTTTACATCTCTTCACATTCCAGAAGATGATCCGAATACGTATAAGGAGTTAATTCAAATACTTGGGAAGCAAGCTCTCGAAAATGAAATGGAATTAATGGTTGATGTCTCCCCGAAGTCGTTAAACCATTTAGGAATAACGTATGAAAATGTGGAAGAATTATTGGAGTGGGGCATTACTGGTTTTCGAATGGATTACGGTATTACGCCAAAAGAAATCGCACGTGTATCTCATAAGATGAAGGTAGCTTTAAATGCGAGTACGATTACAGAATCATTTTGGAAAGAGTTACTTGCGGAAAATATACGAGTAGATCGAGTAGAAGCGTGGCATAATTTTTATCCGCGTCCAGAAACAGGATTAGCAAAGTCGTTTTTGCAAAAACAAAATAAGTATTTACATGAGTGCGGAATAAAAACGATGGCATTTATTTCGGGAGATGGTGAAAAACGCGGTCCATTATATGAAGGTTTACCGACGTTAGAAAAACACCGCTATATGCGGCCGCTTGAAGCTTATTTAGAACTTGTGCAAGATTGTGCTGTTGATAAAGTGCTAATTGGAGATATAAGCGGGAGCCTAGAGAGTGTACAAGAAATCTCGAGTGCGAGTGGTGGGATTATTCCAGTGCGATATGAGTCATTTATAAATGCAAGTGAAGTATTAAAAGTGGTAGAGCAATTGCATACAAATAGGTTAGATCCGGCTCGTGATGTAATTCGTTCTGTAGAATCGCGCGAAGAAAATAAAGTTGCATTACAACCGATGAATACAATTTCAAGAAAACGAGGCAGTATTACAATTGATAATGAATTGTACGGTAGATATGCTGGTGAAATGCAAATAGTTATAAATGATTTACCTGAAGATAGGAAAGTGAATGTTGTTGGAATGGTGATGGAAGAAGATGTGTCTTTATTGTCTTATATAGGTGCTGGGAAAAATTTTCAACTTTTTTCTAAGTAATAGAGCGAAAGCTTGAATTAGCACTATTTTATAAAAAACATTATCTGCAAAAAGGATAATGTTTTTTGGTTTCTTTAAAAAAGCATTTGACGAATGAAAAGAAATACCGTATTGTTTTGTCTTGTGAATAAATGTTCACCATAACAAAACAAAAAGGGAGAGTTCAGAATGAATCAATATATTGGTAATTTAATTATTCGTATCGTATTAGGAGTTACTTTTTTTGCACACGGTTTAGCAAAGTTTCAATCAGGTATAGATAACGTAGCAGGATGGTTTACAAGCATCGGTTTACCAGGTGGTCTTGCATATGGCGTAGCAACAGTTGAATTAGTTGGTGGTATATTATTAATTATCGGTTTAGGCGTGAGATATGTAGGATTGTTATTCGCTCTTATTTTGGCTGGAGCTATCGTAAAGGTAAATGGAGCAGCAGGCTTATTAGGAGATGGAAAGAATCCGGGATATGAATTAGATCTTGCATTATTATCAATGGGTGCGTATTTATTCGTTGTAAAAGCAGAAGGATATGTAGATCGCTTCTTAAAAGAGAAAGTAATGAAAACGAAGTAAATTTTATTTTTTTAGTGTTGACTTGACGACTTGGTGTAACTATAATGATTACATCAAGTCGATTAGTAATAAAATGATTCGTATATTTTTTTATTCTAGTTGTAACTAACTTAGTTACAACTAGAATAAAGCTTAAAGAATAAAGGAATATAAAAGAGTAAATAAAAAGTGGAGGAAATAACATGTCAAAATTACATTTAGAGGTTTTTACAGGATCTGAGCAAGCATTTCAAGTTACATCCACAATTGTATACGGAGAAAAAAATGCAATTCTTATCGATGCACAATTTTTATTAAGTGATGCGCACCGTTTAGCAGCTCAAATTATTGAAACAGGAAAGAATTTAACTCATATTTATGTGACTCATTTCCATCCAGATCACTATTTTGGATTAAATGTATTACATGAAGCATTTCCAGAAGCGAAGATTGTTGCATTACGGAATACTGTTGAAGATATTCGTAACACATTTGAGAAGAAAGTGGAACAGTGGAAACCATCTATTGGGCATAATGTTCCTCATCAACCAATTGTTCCAGAGGAATTAACAGAAGAGAAATTGATTTTAGAGGGAAATGATTTAATCATTAAAGGTGGTTTGCAAGGTGATACACCGAATAATAGTTATGTATGGATTCCATCATTAAAAGCCGTTGTTACAGGCGATATCGTTTATAACAATACTTTCGTATGGACGTTAGAAACAGATGCTGAAGCTCGTCATAAATGGTTAGAAACATTAAGTGAACTTGAAAATCTTCATCCTGAAATTGTTGTAGCGGGGCATCGTGATTATGACGTACCAAATACAGCAGACGCGATTAAACATACTCGTAAATATTTAGTTGCATTTGATGAAGTTCTTGCAGGAAATCCTTCAAGTGAAGAAATTCAAACGGCAATAAAGGAGCGGTTCCCGAACGTTAAAGCGTTAGAAATTGGACTTGTTGTAGCGGCAAACGCGTTTGGGGTGAAAAAATAATGAAGCAAAAAACAAATTTAGAAATTATTCAAAGCACGTATGAAGGATCAGCTTCTTCGAATGCAAGACATTTAGCGGAAGCATTTTCTGAAAAAGTGGAATGGACAGAGGCAGAAGGTTTTCCGTACGGCGGAACGTATATAGGTACAGAAGCTATAATGGAAAATGTATTTAGTCGTTTAGGATCAGAATGGGATGATTATAAAGCGAGTGTAAAGACGTACCATGAAGTAAACGGAAAAGATGTGATTATTGCTGAAGGTGTTTACTCAGGAGTTTATAAAGAGACGGGAAAATCATTTGAGGCGGAATTTGTTCATGTGTGGCAGCTTGAAAATGGAAAAATCGTGAAATTTAAGCAATATGTGGACAGTTACATTGTACGAGAAGCGATGAAGGCTTAAAATGAAATAAGGAAACAAATGGAATCGACTATGTGCAGGCGATTCCATTTGTTTATGTAATTATTAGGGGGAATGGGGAGTACATAATATGAAAAAATGGATAATAGGGACAATTACAATGATTGTAATTGCGGTAGGAGCTGTATTCGGTGTTACTAAACTTCTTAATTATATAGAGGAGGAGGAGAAGAGCCTTAAAGTACAAAAAGTAATGGATCAACAGGAGAAGAAAGTAAAGGAAGAGAAGCCACAAGTTAGTGAAGATGAAATTATTTCTACAATGCATAGGATGGTACATCAAAAAGTGAAATCCTCTGAGAAATGGGGATTTATCGAAATGACAAATAAGGAAATTAGTAGTGCGAAGAACGCAGTAGAAAGCAGTACTAATTTTAAATATAAATCAAAGCTACTTTCTACTTTAGAGCGTTGGGAGAAAGGGGATTTTTCACAGACGGTTGAGGAGCATAACTTTTTGTGGGAAATTCAAGGTGGTGATACCGGAAAGGCAACAGAACGTTTATCGCCAGAAGAAGAAAAACAGTATGTGAAAGAAATGAAAGGTAAATAAAAACATCGCCACTCTGGTGGCGATGCTTTTTCATTAAGAATGCTTTCGTACTAAAGTTCTAGTCGTCTGAGGAGAAACAGTTTTAAAATGAGAGAATAAATAGCACCCTGTAACGACGATAATTGTCCCGAAAATTTGAATCCATGTTAGTTCTTCTCCAAGGAAAATAAATGCTAAAATAGCTGTGAAAATTGGATTGAAATTTAGAAAAATCCCCGATGTAGTAGCGCCTAATTTCTGTACACCAATATTCCAAAACACCATACAAAGTACTGTTGAAATGAGTCCTGTATATAAAAGTGATGTTATGAAGGAAGAGTTGATATTGGAAACAGTGAAGCTACCTATGTTAAATGGAAGCAATAAAATGACACCAAAAATGCCAGAATATAATGTAGCCATTAGCGGTGTAACTGTTTTTGTCGCCCATTTACTACAAACAGAATAAATGCCCCAAATACAAACTGCTGCAATCATCCATAAATCTCCGCTATTAAAATGTAGTGAAAATAAAAGAGCAAAGTTTCCCTTTAAAAGAACGAGGATGACCCCAAAAAATGAAAGAATCATAGAAAGAATTTGAAGCGTATTTACTTTTTCTTTTAGAAACAGCACAGAAAATAATGCAATTGAAATAGCGTTCAATGTAGAAATAAGACCTACATTCGTTGCGGATGTTTTTTCTAATGCTAAAAATTGAAAAATGTTGAAAAGAGCGACGCCTGTAATTCCCATAATTACTAACGGGATTATAGCAGCACGCGGTGGAATAATTTTCTTCTCTTTAAACCATACGAGTGGTAATAAACAAACAATCGCAATCATCCATCTTAAACTTGTCAGTGTCATCGGAGACGCATGATCGACAAGTGATTTCCCAACGACAAAATTTCCTCCCCATAATAAGCTTGTTAATAATAGTAAAAAGACGTAAAAATAAGGCATGCTAAAAACCCCTTTGTTGAAATAAGAATGAACTGTAAATAATTTTAGCATTTTTCTTTATTATCTAATATATTCTTTTGTATAATGGTAAAAACTCGATAAAATGTTTCGTTAGAAATATTATTTGCAGAAAAACATTCAGTTTTATATAAGTTATGAGATGTTTCTTCGAATAATCGTCGGTAAGAAAAAAGGGGGATTTTTGATGGAGTCATCTGTTATTAAAGTGCTTGATGATTTGGATGTGAAAATTTTAGATATATTGCAGAAAGAATCACAAGTAAGTAATGCAGAACTAGCACGCCGTGTTAATTTATCTCCAGCTGCGATGCATGCACGAATAAAAAGGTTAGATGGGGAAGGTTTTATTGATAAGCAAGTAGCAATTTTAAATCAAGAAAAGCTTGGATTTGATTTATTATGTTTCATTTTTATGAGTACGAATATTCATCAGTATGAAAAGCTGGAAGTGTTAGAACGAGAATTAGAATCTATGCCTGAAGTGTTAGAATGTCACTGTTTAACAGGAGAGTATGATTATTTATTAAAAGTTGCGAATCGTGATCGTAAAGAACTGGAGCAGTTTATTAGAAAGTTGAACAAGCTTGGTATTACACGGATACAGACGAGTTTAGCACTTCGTGAAATTAAATATTCGACGGTATTGCCGATACGAAATGAGGAACCGAGCATCGATTAAGTTGCTTGGTTTTTTGTTTGTGTAAAGTGAAACTTTAATCAGTGGGGGTTTTGTTCATCCACCACTGATTATTAGCCTTCACCAATCGGGCGTTTAGGGGCAGCCCGACTCCCACCTACCTTCTTTGCTTCAGCCGAATTTTGAGGTGGGAGTCTTACTGCCCGTTAATGCGGGATAAAATTCAGAAAAGTGATTGACGGAGAGAAAAGAGAGATGTATTATTATATGAAATTATGAATTAAAATTCATATAATGTTATAAATATTAACACTGGGGCAAGGGGATATAATATGAAAATCTTTAATGCGGTTACAAGTGATGTGAAAGGAATTTATAATCTCATTGAAATGTATGCAAAAGAAGGAATTGTTTTGCCGCGTTCTCTTTTGTCTCTCTATCAATATTTACAATGTTTATATGTTATGAAAGAAGGGGAGGAAGTCGTTGGAGTTGCTGGTTTGCATGTGTTAGGAGAGGATCTCGCAGAAGTACGATCGTTAGTAGTTTCGCATACATATGCAGGAAAAGGGATAGGGCGTAAGTTAGTGAATCATGTAATGAATGAGGCGGAAAAGATAAAAGTGAACAGGGTAATTTCTTTAACATATGAAACAGAATTTTTTCAAAAGTGCGGGTTTGATTTTGTGAATAGACAAGCATTGCCAGAAAAAGTGTGGATTGATTGTAGACATTGTCCAAAAGTTGATTATTGTGATGAGGTGGCGATGATACGGTATGTGGGGTGAAATTTTTAGAGAGAAAAAAGGCCCACTATTATTTAAGAAATAGTGGGTATCTATATTTTAATCAGAAATGAGATGTTGTTAAGAATTTGAATTCGTTTGTCTCACTGCAAAATTAAAAATGGGATTTTTAAGCTCATAGTTATAAGTAGAACCATCGACAAGCCCTACAACTTTATCGCTATCATAAAGGTCGAGCATAAATTGTGCCATTTGTTTTGCAGTGTGGAATTTTGGTACAACACTATCATATTGGAACTCATCAATATTAAATGAACGTTTCGCAAATTCTGTTTCAGTTGCACCAGGAGCTAAAACTTTTGCTTGTAGTTTTGCACCTTGTTCTTTCAGTTCATGAGATAGTCCTTCTGTAAATGCACTTACATAAAATTTCGTAGCGCAATACGTAACAGCATCAGCAACAATCGTGTATCCACCGCCTGATGAAACGTTAATAAGCTGTGTTCCTTCGGTCATTGAATAATCTCGAACGAAAAGGGAAGATAGTATTGTTAGTGCTTCTATATTTACATGCAACATCGTTTCTATCTTGTTTAAATTTTGTTCAGCAATTGAGGCGAAATTACCAAAACCTGCGTTGTTAATCCACGTTTCAATTTGAAAACTTTGTAGACTTTCATAAAATTTATAAACTTCTTCAGTGACTGATAAATCAGTTCTTCGAATGACAACATCCAATTCCGGATGCATTTCGTTAATTTTCAATTTTAATTCTTCTAATTCTGCTTGTCTTCGAGCTACAAGTATTAAGTTTTTTCCGCGAGATGCAAAGGCTAAAGCGGATTCATAGCCAATTCCTGAACTAGCACCAGTAATAACAGTATATTTCATATAAAAGCCTCCTAAATTCAAATTAATTTATCATGGTTAGATTGTATTTGTTAGAGTATACTCTAAGTCAAATGTTTTTTATAATTTGGATAAGGCAGTAAAATATATGAGCGTAAATGGCGTGCGGAGGGAGTATGGTTATGTACACAATTAGCGAGGTAGCTAAATTATTAGGAGTGAGCACACATACATTACGTTATTATGAAAAGGAGAACATATTAATAGCAAATCGCGATGCAAATGGGAATAGATTGTATGAAGAGTCACATATAAAGTGGTTGCAGTTTGTAATGAAATTAAAACAAACACAAATGCCGATAGCGAAAATAAGAGAATATGCTAGATTATATTTAGAAGGGGAGCATACAACCGAAGCTCGTTTACAACTGTTAGAAAATCATAAAAAATCTATTCGAACTCAAAGAGAAAACTTAGAAATTACAGAGAAGATGCTCGAAAATAAAATTATTGCATACAAAGACTCGTTGAAAAGTAAATAGCGTACAAAATATTTCGTTCTTTGTTGCATGTTGAAAAGGGAGTACAGGTCTTTGTTTTGGAATTTATCTATGAGTATTTTATTATAATGTACCGATAAATTAAAAAAGAGCAGTTAGCTAAAAGCAACTGCTCGATTCAAAGGGATCTCCAAGGGGGGAATGGAGAAAATATTATGTTACTACCATTATTAACAGATTATTAAGAAATATTCATGTGGATTTAAGAAATTTAAAATATTTTTGGGTTAATAGAATCCGGGTGTTGACACTTTATCAATTGGTCATGTAGAATGTTTATGAATGACATTCAGTCATTTTTTTCTGTGAAAGGGTGTAGATAAGCAACTTTTATATGTAGTTAGCTTAATAACGGAACAAATATAAGGATAAATGAGGATGATATTGGTTTTTTAAATAGTAGTTAGAGTGAGATTGTATTTTTTAAATTAAAAATGACTGACGGTCAGTCATTAAATAATAGAAGGTGAGAGATATGAAAAATAAAGCTTGGTTATATGTCATATTAACATGTATTTTTGAAGTCTTTTGGGTGTTTGGTTTTAATACAGCTCATACTTGGTGGCATTGGGTCATTATTGTAGGAGTTATCGCTGTTGATTTTTACTTCCTATCGAAAGCGTGCGAACATCTTGCAACAGGGACTGTATATGCTGTGTTTGCCGGAGCTGGTACGGTAGGTACTTTCCTAATGGATGTATTCCTTTTCGGCGGCAGTTTCAGTGTAGGAAAACTATTCTTTATTGTGATGGTCGTAGCGGGCGTTATCGGTTTAAAATTGGCTGATAATAAAGAAGAAACCGCGGAAGAAACTATGGAAGGAGCTGCTTAAAAATGGGTTGGTTTTTCGTATTTTGTGCTGCAATTAGTGAAATAGTCGGTGTGATAGGCCTTAAAATGTATAGTAAAGATAAGACGTTAGCAAATGGAGCGATTTATATGGGTGGATTTGCAACTTCCTTCGCATTCTTATACACATCTTTCTTGTTCTTACAAGTAAGTGTAGCTTATGCGGTTTGGATTGGCATTGGAACAGCAGGAGCTGTTTTATTAAATATGTTTCTGTTTGGTGAATCAAAAAGTAAGGCACGTTTGATTAGTGTAGCTCTTATCGTATGTGGAGTTACGGGATTAAAGGCTCTTTCATAAGAAAAGGATATTAAAGTTAAATCTCCTAACGATTTGTTGGGAGATTTTTATTATGAAAAGTGCACGATGATTGACAGTACAGCTAGTTATTTTATAAAATGAGTGACAGTCATTCAATACGCGTGTGAAAGGGTTTAGATGATGAATAAAAAAGAAAAAATTGTCTATGCAGCTATTGAAGTGTTTCAGGAAAAGGGCGTTGAAAAAACGAAGATTTCTGATATCGTGAAATTGGCTGGCATTGCACAAGGAACTTTCTATTTATATTTTCCTTCTAAGTTATCTGTTATGCCTGCAATAGCAGAAGTGATGGTTGAGAAGATGATACTTGCAGTGAAAGAAAAAGTACAGAACGATTCACCTTTTTCAAGTAAAGTTGAGCAAGTAATAGATGCAGTATTTACCTTTATAGCTGAATATCGTGAAATACAAGCATTAATGTATGCGGGCCTTGCATCAACTGAACATATAAAAGAATGGGAAGCTGTATATGAGCCTCTTTATATATGGCTAAGTGACTTTTTAAGTGAGGCAAAAGAATCAGGTGAAATTCGTGATTCGGTTCACGCAGAGCGAACAGCGAAGTTATTTATCGCTCTTGTTGAATCAGCAGCGGAACAAGTTTATTTATATGATCATAAAGATGATGAGCAAGTCGAGCTACAAAAGGCAGAAGTACTAGATTTTTTAACACATGCACTACATATAAAGAAGTAGTAAGATGAACCTGTCTGAAAAGGTAGGTTCATTTCTGCGGGAAACTGAATGATAGTCATTCACCCTGTGTTTATGTATGTGTGGAAGGATAGAGTGAAATTCTAATGAGTGGGGACACCTTTACTCAGTATGAGCCCACAAATAGCAGGATAAAGAAAAAGCTTCTTGGGCATTATTTTTGAGAGGAACTACGGGAAGAGGTGTTAAAAATTGAAGAAACCGATAAAAGAACAAAAGATGGTATTGATCATTCTTTTGAGTAATATATTTATCGCTTTTTTAGGGATTGGATTAATCATTCCGGTTATGCCGTCCTTTATGAATGATATGAATTTAACAGGAAAGACGATGGGTTATCTCGTTGCAGTGTTTGCAATGGCGCAGCTTATTACTTCCCCTATTACGGGTCGTTGGGTCGACATTTACGGTAGGAAGAAAATGATAATCATTGGATTATTTATTTTTGGTGTTTCAGAGCTTCTTTTTGGATTAGGTACAGATGTGTGGATGCTTTATGCAGCGAGGGTGTTAGGCGGAATTAGTGCCGCGTTTATTATGCCGGGTGTTACGGCATATGTTGCGGATATTACTTCTATTCAGGAACGTCCAAAGGCGATGGGATATCTTTCAGCTGCTATTAGTACCGGATTTATTATAGGGCCTGGAATCGGCGGATTTATTGCAGAATACGGTATACGTGTGCCGTTCTTTGTGGCAGCAGTGATTGCCTTTGTTGCATGCGTGATTTCTATATTTATTTTGAAAGAGCCGTTAACGAAAGAAGAACTTGCAGAGATTTCTGCTAATACGAAAGAATCCAGCTTTATCGGAGATTTAAAGAAATCATTAAATCCAATGTATGCAATCGCATTTATTATTGTATTTGTACTCGCATTTGGATTATCAGCATATGAAACTGTTTTTAGTTTGTTTTCTGATCATAAATTTGGTTTCACACCGAAAGATATTGCTGCAATTATTACGATTAGCTCCATCTTTGGGGTAGTTGTGCAAGTATTTATGTTTGGCAAATTGGTTGACACGTTCGGTGAGAAAGTATTAATTCAAATATGTTTAATTGTAGGTGCAGTATTAGCATTCGTCTCAACTGTAGTCTTTAATTATTGGAGTGTACTTCTCGTTACTTGCTTTATTTTCCTAGCATTTGATTTACTTCGTCCAGCTTTAACGACGTTTTTATCAAAAGCAGCTGGAAAAGAGCAAGGATTCGTTGCTGGTATGAACTCAACGTATACGAGTTTAGGAAATATCGCAGGACCAGCGATGGGCGGAATATTATTTGATATAAACATTAATTATCCATATGCATTTTCAGGTGTTGTTTTAATCGTTGGTCTCGGCATTACATTTATGTGGAGAGAGAAACAGCTAGCTCAAAGTTTTGCGAAGTAATGTAGTGAATAACGAAAAGCCTCTTACTATTTTTATGGTAAGGGGCTTTTCGTTTATAAACTTAATCCAAACCGCTTTAATTCAATAAATATCCCCTCTAATTGCTTTCCTTTATCCGTTAACGTGTACTCTACGCGAGGTGGAACTTCTGGGTATACTTTTCTCGTTATAATCCCTTGCGTTTCCAATTCTTTTAGGCGAAGCGATAAAGTTTTCGGACTAATCCCATCCATTGATTTTTGTAAATCGCTAAATCTTAATGTTCCTTCGATAAGAAGATCGCGAATGATTAAAAACGTCCATTTTGTACTAATTACGTCAAGAGTTTTAGCGATAGGACAAGGTATACCAGGTAAACCTTTCGTTAATACAACTGGATCTATATTGCTCATGGAAATAGCCTCCATAAAAATTTTTTGAATGAATTTTCCTTATCGTATCACAAAAATATACTTTTGGTAACTATATGAAAAAAATATCACTACTTCCATAAAGGAAGTTAGTGCATATACAATAGCAATACGAAATACAAAGGGTTTGTATGAGGAGGAGGTGATTTCCATGGGTATGAAAAAGTTGTTTATGTTTCTTAGTTTTTTTGTCATTTGTATTGTGCTTGTAGCATGTAGTGTTGAGCAAAAAAATGAAATTCAGTTATTAAAGGAAATGCCGAAGCCAAAAGCAATGACAATTGATTCTTCATTAAGTAAAAAGGAAGCGACAGAAATCGTGCATGCAGCTCAGCGTTTTTATGCATTTTGGGATACAGGTAAAGAGGAGCTTATTCCGCAGACGGTTACTGAAAATTTTTTCGATAACACACTGCCGAAAGGTCGACCACAAGGCACTGAAGGATTAAAGCTTGCGGCGCAAAACTTTCGTAAAGTAGTTCCTGATATACATTGCGAGATTGAAGATTTATTAGTCGTTGGTGATAAAGTAACAGCTCGTCTTTCTTTTACAGGAACTCATAATGATAAGAAAATCAATTTTTTTGCAATTGATATTTTGCATGTGAAAGACGGAAAGATAACGGAAGATTGGCATTTAGAAGATAATCTTACGCTGAAACAACAACTTGGGTTAATAGCTGAAGAGTAAAATAAGGGAGAGAAAAGTGATGAAAAATATATTTATTATAAATGGACATGAAAAATACGGTACGAAAGAAGGTCGATTAAATAGAACGTTAGTTGATTATATGATAACTGTATTAAGTGAGAATCATTATGTGAAAACAACGACGATTCAAGATGGATACAGTATTAAGGAAGAGCAAGAAAAGTTTTTATGGGCTGATGTTGTAATTTATCAAACACCTATTTACTGGTTTAGTGTACCGGGATTATTTAAAACATATATGGATGAAGTGTATGAATACGGTTTGTTCTTTAAAGGTGCAGATGAATATGGAACAGGTGGTTTATTAAAAGAGAAGCAGTATATGTTTTCTACAACTTGGAATGCACCTGAAAAAGCATTCGGAGATAAGACGAAGTTCTTTGAAGGAGAAAGTTTAGAATCAGCACTTAGTCATTTACATCGTGTGCAGAAGTTTATTGGTATGAGTCCGTTAAAGAGCTTTGCTTGTTATGATGTGGTGAAAAATCCGGATATTGAGAAATTTTTGATGGACTTGAAGAATCATTTGGCTGAGGTAATTTAATAGTAGTTTGCATCTTTGTGCGTAAAAAGGTTCATCTTTAAACATGTAAAAGAAGGTACTACTAAGGAGGTAGTACCTTCTCTTGCATTCATAAAAATTTCTTAGTTTTTCTTAGCTTAAAGTCTTCATAAGCGGAATTTAACCTTTTATGAAATACGTTGAAAATCTTTACTCATACAGGACTGTTTTAGTTTTTTTGATTTGATTAAATGTTTAATATCAGAGATGTTATCGTATGAAAGCTGAGTATGATAATAGTTAATGTACTCAAGTAATGCAAAAATATAAATAAATAGAGTGAATGATAGCCCACCTAAAGGTAAGTGGGGATACCAAATTACAAAATCAATAGTAAACGTAATAAATCCCGTGATAAGTAATGCTATATTTATCTTTTTAAGTATTTTTAAATATTGAATCATCCTAATGGGTGTAACAGATGTTTTCTCTTTTTTTAGTCGTTTCCACTTTACGTACCAGTAAAGTGTTCCTTGTAATAAGATAAACTCTAAAAGAAGAAATGAGATCCAAAAAGAATATAAGGAATATAAATGTAACGTAGGATAAGCATAATTAAGTAAGTAACTTGTGAAAATAAAAGTAATGACTGAAAATAACTCACCTGTGTATAGATAGGAAAGCCTTTTTTCTAGGTTGCTTTTCATGGTTCTTCTCCTTTTATAAAAAACTTCACATTTTAATGCGGGGATGGCTGTATCCATAACTTCGCAAAATTCGCCCAACCGAATGAATCAATTGTTACGTTTTTTAAAGAAGAAGGGTATGTTTTTCTTTTTAAAACGTGATAGTTAAATAAAATGATGTTTTCAGCTTGTAAAAACTCTTCAATCTCATACATGAGCTTATACCGTTTTTCTTTATTGTCTTCTAATAAAAAGGTATCAAGTAAACAATTAATTTGTTTTGCATAGTGTGGGTCCATGAATCGATTTACGAAGCAACTTTTATTTTTAAATACATTTAAAAATGAAATTTCATGATCAGCAGCAAACACTTCGCCCATAAAAATAATATCCGCATGTTTATCAATAGAACGATCCATATAATCTGAAACGAGAAATGGGTGAAGTTCTACGTGTACTCCTAATTGTTCGCAGCGTTCTTTTAGGAAATGTGCATCATTTGCACTATCTTTAAATGCGAAGAAATAAATATGTATCGTTTCTCCATTATAGGTGCTCTTTTTTAAATAATCTTTCGCTTTTTCTAAAGAGTAGGATCTTTCCTGAGCTTGGCGGCTTCTTTCAGGGAAAAAGCTTGATGCAGCAATGGTTCGTCGCCCCTCTATATTACGAAGTATCGTTTCAACGTCATATATTTCTCTCCAAGCTTTACGAAAGTAAATGTCGTGGTGGGGACCAGGTTTTGTAAAGTTGAAGCTAGCATAAATACAGCCTATTTCTTCTATTTGTATGTCATGTCTTTCATTTTCATTCTCATTTGGTAATTCATAATCAGCATCTATTTGCACATGATCAGGAATACCCCAAAATTCAATACGGTCTAATAACGCGCGCTCTTTAAAATAATGGGTGAACGCTTCGAGTACGATATTATCTTCAGAGTAATGAGCAAGCCTGAAAGGTCCAGTACCTATATAATGATGATTTTGAACGGCTGCATCATGGGGCAAAATTGCTAGTTGCATGGAACTCACATAGTGTAAGAAAAATAAATTTGGTTTTGCTAAATGAAATCGTATTTGCAGTGGTGATGGTGTTTCAATTTGAACAATTTCCTGTGTTAACCATGCGTAAGGAGATTGAGCTTGCTGCAATCTTTCAAATGAAAATTGTACATCTTTAGAAGTTAGAACAGTTTCGTTATGAAAATATATATCTTTTCGTAAATGAAACGTCCACGTAAGCCCGTCTTCGCTTAATTCCCACGTATGTGCAATGTGTGGTTCCATTTTTTCTGTAATATCGTTATAAATGACTAATGTATCAAAAATTTGGTTAATAAGATGACCCTCTGTTGTTACAGCCGTAAAAGCGGGATCTAATGGTAATATCTTTCTTGATATAGGGATCTTCAATATGTCATACATATCATTTGAAGGTTCGTATCCAAAATGATGATGTAGTTTATTTTCTATCTTTTTTTGAATTGCAAGGGGTAGAGGTTCTTTTAAAAGAAGAAAAACATCCTTTAACTTTTCTTGCGCTAACAGTTCATCTGTATAGGATTCAATTGCTTCTAGGAAACTATGTGCAAATAAAATTTCCGTTTTATTTCCGCGACCACGTCCTGGAGTCCAGTGAATTAATTGCTCCTCGTTCATTTTCTTTAATAAAATCTTTACGTTTTTCGTACTGCAATATAAAACATCCGCTAATTCTTGTAAGCTATTTCGTATATGTTGTTGGTCTTGTGCATGTAATCTTAAACGAATGTAATAGTCCATAATTTTCATATATACACTTCCTTCTATAATAAAGTGAAACTTTAATCAGTGGGGGTCTTACTGCCCGTTAATGCGGGATAAAAGGGGAAACTCTTTAGAATATTCTAACCTTTTTCTTCCTCTTTTTCAAAGTAAAATGAATAAGCATAAGGAGGGGGAAACAATGGGATTTTGGAGTATGCACCGAAATATAAAAATCAGAATTATAACTTCGTTTTTAACACGCACTGTATCCACAATGATTTTTCCATTTATGGCAATTTACTTTTCAATAAAATTAGGTAGTGCGATTGCTGGTGCTTTATTACTCATCAATGTGCTAGCTGCATTAATTATCGGTTTATATGGTGGGTATGCTGGAGATCGGCTCGGTCGTAAAAAAGTAATGATTATCGGCCAAAGTATACAAGTCGTTTCCATTGCTTGTATGGGAATTGCAAACTCAGATTATGTAGATTCACCGTGGCTAACATTTGTGTTTATGTTAGTGAATAGTTTAGGATCTGGACTTATGAATCCAGCGACGGAAGCGATGTTAATAGATGTGAGCACACCTGAAAATCGAAAAGTGATGTACAGCATTAACTACTGGGCTATTAACTTATCAATTGCGATTGGAGCAATATTTGGCGGATTACTATTTGAGAACTATAGATTGCAATTGTTTATCGGATTAACAGTTATTGCAGTTATTACTTTATATGTGATGGCTGTATATATGGAAGAAGTGTATGTGGCACGAAAAACGGTGGAGAAGAAAAATGTATTAAAAGATATGGCAGATAGTTATAAAGTCGTGATGAAAGATAGAGCGTTTTTAATTTTTTGTGCAGCAAGTATATGTACACTATCGTTAGAGTTTCAAATTAATAATTATTTAGGGATACGTTTACAGAAGGAATTTGAAACGATTCACCTTTTCTTTGGCGATGGTTTTACTTTTGATTTAACAGGTATTCGAATGCTGAGCTGGATTTCAGCAGAGAATACAATTTTAGTTGTGTTATGTTCGGCGCTTCTTATTAAAATGCTGAAAAGCTTTAACGATTTAAAAATTTTATATGTAGGCTTATTCATTTACACGATTGGATTTACAATACTCGGAACGAGCAATAGTTTATGGATCTTATTAATCGCAGGGCTTTTCCAAACTGTAGGAGAGATGATGTATGTGCCAGTTCGTCAATCTATTATGGCAGATATGGTGCCGAATGAGGCAAGAGGCTCTTATATGGCGATTAACGGAATGGTCTTTCAAGTTGCGAAAATGAATGGTGCATTAGGTGTTATGCTAGGTTCATTTATTGCATCTTGGGGCATGAGCGCTCTATATTTCATCGTTGGTATGAGCAGTATTTTATTATTTATGAAGGCGATAGGGAAAGAGAAGTATCAGAATGAAGGAAATGTTTCTCAGATTGGATGAAACTATATAAAAGCGAACCAGTTATACTGGGACCCGCTTTTTATATAATTTTTAAAACGGATCAACTTCAGCTAAATCAGGATTGGCGTTAGGGTTTGTTAATAAGGTTTTCAGCTCACCTACTTCTGAGAGAGCGACGAGGATATAACCACTAATAAGGACGATGAGTCCGATGACTCGTAATGTTTGCAATTTAATGTCACGGCTATTTTCTTCTGAGTTGTTTTGGGGCGTTGCAGGCGGATTGTTGTTCATAATAGAGCTCCTATCTTTTTTATTTATATGTGCGAAATCATTATTTAACTTATGGATAGGAATTGTATAGTCATTTTCACTATATGAGAACTGCCTATGAAAAGTGATTAGAAATTTTGGGACGAGAAAAGAGGCTGTCTCAAAAAATCATTAAAGATGAAGAAATGTTTCATATGGTGTTAATTTTGTTTTTTACAAATAAAAAGGTTAACCAAAGTAGTTATTTAGCTACTTTGGTTAACCTATAATAACTATCCTAATATACGCAATGATTCTTCAATAAACACTGGGATGTCCTCCGGTTGTCTACTTGTTACTAGCTGATTTTGGCATACAACCACTTCTTTATCATGAAAATTTCCACCGGCATTTTTCAAATCGACCTCAATGGATTTATATCCAGTCACATCGCGTCCTTCAAGTGCTTGTGCAGTGATGAGTAATTGGGGGCCGTGACAAATAGCAAAAACAGGTTTTTTCGCATCCATAAATGCTTTGCTAAAGCGAACAAAACGTTCATCTGCACGAAGTATATCTGGGGAAAATCCGCCTGGTATAAAGAGGGCATCAAAGTTCTCTGGAGAAACATCATCAATACTTTTATTAATTACGACTTCACTTTTTCCTTGTTTACCGTGTACCGTTTTACCTTTTTCCATTTCAATAGTTGTTAATTCGTATCCTTTTTGATTAAAAGCTTCTACTGGCTCTGTGTATTCTGTGTCCTCGAAATAATCCGTTATTAAAATAGCAATTTTTTTACTCATTGCAATCAGCTCCTTATATTATATAATCGGTTCCAGAATCGTCCTTGAGCAACGCCTTTTATAAAGTGAAACCTTAATTCATATTTTTTCATTCCCTCCAGTTCCTTTGCCCTGTTAATTTAATAACTACCCTTTTTATTAGGACGTAAACATGTATTATCGTTTTTGTATGTAAAAATCATAAAATATCGGTTGTTTCAGTGATTCTTGTTTGAGGAAGAAAAATAAAAAAGCCAAGGAGGTAATTTATTTTTCCCTTGGCTTTTAAGATAATTCTTTTCGTTAAAACGAAGAAACGCGTTGCTTCGTTTTTGGTACAATAATAAATTTTATCCAGATTAACCCGATAATCATAATGATAAGACTATGTGAAAATTGCCCTGTAGCAATGAGTATAATACTTGAAAATACAATGAGTTGAATGCTTAGCAATATAAAGATTAAGCGGAGAAATTGATTCATTCGTTTTTCAGTATCAATTGGATATAATGCTACAATAATATTTCCCGAAAAATATTTCCACAGAGAACGAAGCTGCATAGAAATCATATATAGGACGATATAAGTGATAGCACCTTTTACATATATATTCGGAATGAAATATAGAGCGAAAGCACCGATCAACCCTAAGCGAATATATATACCAAAATAATCATTACCGCGTAAAAATGCTAGTGTATGTAAATAGAAGAAAGTTGCTCGTTTTTTATGTAATAAAGGTTCAATCCAATTTGTAAGCCATTTTCTTTTATTTACTTGCTTATTCAGTTGCGGAACATCGGTGAAAATGCTAGCAAATTGATAGAAACGAACGTCCATTTTTTCTTCTTGTTCGATTATGTAATCCCACGGTATTCGTTTTGTAGGTTGTTTCTTCGTGTATAGAAGTAGGAAAGCAAGAAGTAAGAGTAGTCCGCCTAACAGGATCACATTTGCAGTATAAAACAGCATGTAAATGATCAGGGCGTTACAAGCAATGCGAATGATAAACCATATGCTTTTTTCATAACTATCACGCCACATCCAATGTATGTATATGTTCCAGCCCTTTAGAATCATTAAAATTATAAAGATTGTACATAAGAAAGGTACGGTTAGTTGTAATGATTGCATGGCAAGCGGTACGATAACAAGGAACGTAAATATAAGCGGGAAAAGCTGAATGATGTAATTATATAGAAGAGATTTTTTAAAATAAGATGTTAATTTCTCTTCTAATGCAAGTAAATAGACAGCGTCCGGTTTTTGAATAAATGTGCGAACTTGGCATCTCGTTACAATGAGTGTAAGTACGATCGTGATGAGTAATAAAGATATTCCTTTAGAAGGATCCGTTTTAAGAAACTTAGCGTAATAATATGCACCTACACATGAGACGAAGATGAAGCTATATAGTAAACCGTTAATCATACGTGCAAAGTATGTGATGGCATTTTGAATATGTTGTTGAAAGCGAGAGCTCCATAGTGATTCGATTGACATGTTTTTCACCTCTTTTTTCTATTATATATGTTTTATAAAGTAAAAAACGAGCAAATTGCGTTACGCAACTTGCTCGTTTTTCTTTTCTTTATTTTTTTTCTGATCACGATTCATTAATGGATAGAAGGCAAAGCCAATTCCGAATAAACCAATTCCGAGAAGAAATGTTTTTATATCGGATGCCCCTGTTTTAATAACCCATAGTGCATAGCAAAGTGCGATAACTGCAACTACACCATCCATAATTCTTGAACCCATTTCATTTTTATATGTTTCACCAGTTGCGACTAGTTTTAACTGGAAGATTGGTGAAACGAGATATGGAATGAGGTAGGCCAGTGTTGATACGGTAATAACGAATGTATAAGCTTCCGCAATTGTTCCTGATAATGTTGAGAATAAGAACACTTGCGACATAATGTTTGTTAATCGTAGTGAATGAATTGGACTTCCTTTTTTATTCGTTTTTGCGAAGAAGGAAGGGAAGAAACCTTCTTTTGCTGCTTGATAAGGTACTTCTGAGCTTAATAAAATCCAGCCTAATATTGAACCGAATAGGGAAGTAAGAGCAAGTAATGCCATAAGTTTCCCGCCGCCATGACCCATTGCAGCGTTTAATGCATCTGCTAATGGACGTTCAGAAGTTTGTAATTTATCAACGTGAAGTACACCCATTGTTAAAATTGTAATTCCTAAGTAAATTGCAACTGTTATTAGTAAACCGGCAACAGTCGCACGTTTTACCGTTTTGGGAGAAGTAGCTCGGTTTGATAAAAGAACGGCTGATTCAATCCCGATAAATGCCCAAAGTGTTGTAAGAGCAGCTAAGTTGACTTGTGAAAGTAGACCGTGTGATACGCCTTCTTTATCGATCATTGGTGTGTACCATTGTCCAAATTTTGAAGCTTCGAACGCAAATAACGTAACAATGATGAATAGAAGGAATCCAGTTACTTTCGTTGTTGTTGCTAAGAAATTTAGTTTCCCAGCTCCGCTTACACCGTTTGTTAAAATTAAATGTGTGCCCCATAGTAAGACGGAACAAATAGTAAATGTAATTAGTTTTCCAACTTCTATATTGAAAGAGCCAATTGAAAATAGTAGTCGTGTATCTTTCATAATTGGGAAGAAGAGCGATAAATATCCCGCGAAAGATGTAATAATGGCAACGTTACTTGCCCAGTTTGCAACCCAATATCCCCATACCATGCTGAAACCAGCCATTTTCTTTCTTTTTGGTGTTGAGAATAAAGCATATGCATGACTTTGTGGTCCTGTCGTTAAATCAGGACGACGAATTGCTAAATTACCGAAAACAAGAGCTAGCATTAAAACACCAAACCCTGTTGTTAACCAAGCTAAAGTGACACCGAGTGGGCTTGCTGTTTGTGCTAACGTACTTGGCACCATGAAAATACCAGCGCCAACCATGTTACCGACAACGAAAGCTGTTAGTACCCAAAAGCCCCATTTTTTTTGTTGCATAGAAAATACCTCCAAAGTTAGTATAACCAAGTCAAGCGAGGAGATATGTATGTCTTCCTGATAAGGAAGAGAAGGTCCAAACAAAACAAAAAAAGCACGTAATTTGCCGCTACATGCTTTCTATCTTATAAGAAACCCACGACATACCTCTCGATAGCTCTCCACAAACGAAACGTTTGTGACAGTTCTGCACTTATTAAATGCAGACCCAGCAAGCGTGCATGGTGGACACGACTTACTTCGGCAATCATTCCTTTCTCATTTCTTCATCAATGCCACTACATCTCCTGAAATGATACTCTTAATGACTGCAACCTCTACCTCACCGAGATACGAATGAGGATTTATGTATTAAATTAACATGTTTAAGAGTAACAAATGTATTTTTATACGTCAATGGATATAGTAATAATCAGATTATAGAGAAGAATTTGTTATTAGGTCCCGGAGGATTTTAACTAAAAAGCAGCTGACCTAAATATTAGATCAGCTGCTACATATAAGATTAAACTAAGTTTAATACAGTTACTTTTTGACGAGTCATAGACTCAAGGCTCTTACGAATACCTTGTGCGCCCATACCTGAACCTTTTACACCGATGAATGGGAAGTGGTCAGGGCCGCGCTCTGTGCGTCCGTTAATTTGAACAGAACCAGTGTCGATTTTGTTAGCAATTGCAAATGCTTTGTTAATGTCTTTTGTGAAGACACTTGCTTGCAGACCGAACTCTGATTTGTTAGCAATTTCAATCGCTTGTTCGTCAGAAGAAACACGGATGATTGGAAGGATTGGGCCAAATGGCTCTTCCCAAGCAACTTTCATTTCTTCTGTTACGTTGTCGATTAATGTTGGATAAATTAGGTTGCGCTCACGTTTGTTACCGATAACGATTGTTGCACCTTTTTCAGCAGCATCGTCAATTAAACCTTGAACGAAGTCAGCAGATTTGTCGTCGATTAATGGAACGATTGTGCTGTTTTGTTCTGGAGATCCAACTGATAGTTCAGCTACTTGCTCTTTTAATAAGCCAGCTAGTTCGTCTGCTACATTTTCATGTACAAGTACACGCTTAATAGCCGTACAACGTTGACCTGAGTAAGAGAATGCACCGCTTACGATATGCTTTGCAGCTTCTTGTAAGTCTGCATCTTCACAAACGATACCAGGATCTTTACCACCAAGTTCTAATACAAGTGGAATCATCGCAGCTTTTTTCGCTAAATGTTTACCTGTATTTGTACCACCTGTGAACGATACCATATTTACGCCAGGATGTTCTACTAAGTAGTCACCAATTACAGAACCGCGTCCTGTAGCTACGTTTACAAGACCTTTTGGAAGGCCAGCTTTATGAAGTGCTTCAACCATTTTAACACCGCTAATTGCACCTTGAGTTGCTGGTTTGAAGATAACAGCGTTACCCATAATAAGTGCTGGTGCAAGTTTTGCAGCAGATAAGTTTACTGGGTAGTTAAATGGTGCAATTGCTAATACAACACCAAGTGGTGCACGCTGAATAATCGCAAGTTTAGATTTAGATCCACCAGGGAAGCTATCACCCATCATGCTTTCACCGTGCATGTGAAGTGCTTCGTCAACTGTGTAACGAATTAAGTCAGCTGTACGAACGACTTCTTTTTGCGCATCTTTATAGCCTTTACCGACTTCTTTCATAATGATATCGGCAATTTCATCTTGCATATTTACGAGCTCATCAGCCCATTTATATAAATATTTTGCGCGATCTTGTAGAGAAGCTTCAGCCCATGATTTTTGAGCTTCTTTTGCAGATGCAATTGCTTCATCTACTTCTCCTTGAGTAATTGCTTGTACTTGCCCAATTACTTCGTGTAAGTATGGAGATGGAATGTCGATTGTTTGACCTGAAGAGCTTTCTCTCCATTCTCCGTTTAAATAAAATTTGTACGTATTGCTAGTTGTCATGATTAGTCCTCCTAAAATAGCAACTTGTAAGAGTGAGTATAAGGTGATTGTAGGTGGTTTGATAATATTTTTCAAATGAAATGTTTGTGAAAACGATTTCTTACTATTTTTTTATTTTGTATGCCCTTTCTTACAGAAGATTCTCTTATTTCAAACTGAATTGTAAGTAGAATGCATCACTTTTATTTTTTGTGATAAAAGATTATTTTATTCTAAAGCGAAAAAAACAATTGACAGAATACTCAATAAAGTTGTAAGATTATAAATGGAAAATAAATGAAGGGGGTGTGCGTAATGATTGTAATCGTAAATGTAATGGGCTTAGCTCTGTTAAATGGCGGAAAACATTCATATCATTACGCAACCCGTGCGGATATATAGGACCTTTTTGTCTTATGAGAAGCGTACGTTGCGTATATCGTAACGTACGCTTTTATGCATTCTATTGCATATCGTCAAGCGGCGGTATGCTTTTTTTTGTTTGTTTTCCTTGTTACTATAAAAAACCAGAATTTGGAAGGTGGAAAAATGTGATGAAATTGTATGGCTTACGAAATGTAAATGTGATGGGTTTGGATAGCGGATAAAGAAATGTGAATCAAACGGGAACGAGAAAGGAGAGGTTATATTGTTTTCAGTATTACTAAAGTTAAGCTGGTTTTTTAGAGAGCATTGGAAAAGGTATAGTATTGCAATTGGGGTACTTTTAATTGTAAACGTGATAGAGGTAATTCCTCCGAAAGTGTTAGGAATTACAATTGATAATATTAAAACGGGAGCCTTAAAGAATGAGGCGATTATGCAATATATTCTTATTTTACTTGGGGTAACGATTGGTGGGTATGTACTTACTTTCATTTGGCAGCACCAACTATTTGGCGGTGCGTTCGTACTTGAGAAAACGATGCGTTCAAAATTTATGGGGCATTTACTTAAGATGACACCGACGTTTTATCAAAAAAATCGTACTGGCGATTTAATGGCGAGAGCGACAAATGATTTAAAAGCAATCTCCATGACAGCTGGTTTTGGTATATTAACGCTCGTTGATTCTAGTCTATATATGCTTACAATCGTTTGTATGATGGGCTTTTCAATTAGTTGGCAGTTAACATTTGCTGCGCTTATACCGCTTCCGATTATGGCGTATGCGATGAATAGATACGGAAAGAAGTTGCATGAAAGATTTACAGTCGCGCAAGATGCGTTCGGGGATATGAACGATAAAGTACTTGAATCAATTGCGGGTGTACGCGTTATTCGTGCGTATGTACAGGAGAATGCTGATCAAGAAAGGTTTCATCATTTAGGAGATGACGTATACGAGAAAAATATGAGAGTAGCAAGAATCGATGCATTATTCCAGCCAACTGTAAAAATGCTCGTCGGTCTTAGTTATTTAATTGGTTTAGTGTACGGTGCATATCTCGTATTCCAATCAAAGGTGACACTTGGTGAGCTCGTTTCTTTTAACGTCTATTTAGGGATGATGATTTGGCCGATGTTTGCAATTGGTGAATTGATTAATGTTATGCAAAGAGGAAATGCGTCGCTCGACCGTGTAAATGAAACGTTAGCTTATGAACCGGATGTAAAGAATCCGAAAGATCCAAAGGTTGTACAAGAGCCAGATTACATTGAATTTGATAATGTTACTTTTTCATATCCTTCATCAATTGAAACAAATTTAAAAAATGTTTCGTTCTCATTAAAACAAGGAGAGACACTTGGAGTTGTTGGGAAAACAGGAAGCGGGAAAACGACGCTCGTTCGTCAGCTTCTTCGTCAATATCCACTCGGGGAAGGGGATATTGCGGTTTCTGATGTGAAGCTAGATAAAATTACGAATGATAACGTACTTGGCTGGATTGGATATGTACCTCAGGAACACATTTTGTTCTCAAAAACAGCGAAGGAAAATATTTTATTCGGAAATAGAGAAGCGACTGAAGAAGAACTTGAAAAAGCGATTGAAATAGCTGCGTTTAAAAAGGATTTAGAGTTTTTACCGGAAGGTTTAGAAACGCTCGTTGGAGAGAAAGGTGTTTCTTTATCAGGTGGGCAAAAGCAAAGGATTTCGATTGCGAGGGCTGTTATTCAAAATCCGGAAATTTTAATTTTGGACGATTCTTTATCAGCTGTTGATGCTCGTACTGAAGCGGCAATTATTGAAAACATACGAACAGAAAGAAGCGGGAAGACGACGATTATAACGACGCATCGTTTGTCAGCAGTGCAGCATGCTGATTGGATTCTCGTTATGGATAACGGTGAGGTTATTGAAGAAGGCTCGCATGAAGCGCTCGTTCGAAATGGGGGCTGGTATGCAGAGCAGTTCGAAAGACAACAAGGTGAAAGTGAAAGTACGGATAGTGGGGTGAAAATATGAGTGTTTCAAAACGATTGTTTCAATACGCGATGAAAGTAAAAGGGCCGATTTTTGCAGCGATGGCGATGCTATTTGTTTTCGTTATTGCAGAACTCGCGGGTCCTTTCGTCGCAAAAACGATGATCGATGAGCATATCGTTGGAATAGAGAGACCCTGGTATGAAACAGAAAAGAGTGAGGATGCTGTTTCATATAATGGCGCCTTTTATAAGCGAAGTGATCGCTTTGAACAAGGTGAGCAAAAAGGGAAAGAAGTCCGAGTGATTCAAGTTGGTTTTCAGTACTATTTTGTACCGAATAAAATAACGCTTGAAGGAACTCGTTCTGTTAAGGGTGATGTGCTTACAGTACAAAGTGGTAAGGCAGTGCAAGTGTATAAATCGAAAGCCTTAACGAAAGAAGAAGTATTTGCGTTTTATAAACCAGAAATAAATAGGTTATTACTACTTGGCGGTGGATATTTCGCTTTATTAGTAGTCGTATCATTATTTGCATACGGAAAGCAGTTCTTCTTACAGAAGGCGGCAAACAAAATTATTCAAATTATGAGGGAAGACGTCTTTTCTCATATTCAAACGTTGCCAATTCGTTATTTTGACCATTTACCAGCAGGGAAAATTGTATCGCGTGTAACGAATGATACAGAAGCGATTCGTGATTTATATGTAACAGTGCTGGCGACATTCGTCTCTAGTATCATCTATATTATCGGGATTTTCGCTGCGCTATTTTTACTGGATGTAAAACTGGCGGCGCTATGCTTACTCATCATCCCAATTTTAATTGTTTGGGCGATTATGTATAGAAAGTATGCGTCTGTATACAATCATAAAATGCGTTCGCGTTTATCGGATATTAACGGAACAGTGAATGAATCAATTCAAGGGATGCCAATTATTCAAGCATTTCGTCAAGAACATGAAACGAAGAAGGAATTTGAAGAGTTAAATGGTGATTATTTTAAATATCAAAATAAAATTTTAAATTTAAATGCAGCAACTTCGCATAATTTAGTGTCTGTATTAAGAAACATCGCTTTTACAGGCGTAATTTGGTATTTCGGTGGTGCTTCATTAAGTGCTTCTGGCCTCCTTTCTCTAGGGATACTGTATGCTTTCGTCGATTATTTAACGAGATTGTTCTCGCCAATTACGAACATGGTGAACCAACTTGCTAACTTAGAGCAATCGCGTGTTGCATCAGAGCGTGTCTTTGAATTGCTAGAGGAAAAGGGAGAGGCAGTAGAAGAAGAACGTATGCCTCGCTTAACCGGAAATGTGAAATTCGATAATGTTTCGTTTTCTTACAATGGAAAAGATGAAGTATTAAAAAATATTTCTTTTGAAGCGAAACAAGGGGAGACAGTGGCACTTGTCGGTCATACTGGATCAGGAAAAAGTTCCATTATGAATGTGCTCTTTCAGTTTTATGAATTTCAAAAAGGGAAGCTTACGATTGATGGTCACGATGTAACAGAGATGCCGAAACAAGCAACACGTGAACATATGGGAATTGTATTGCAAGATCCGTTTTTATTTAGCGGGACAGTGGCATCCAATGTAAGCTTAGAAAATGAAAAAATTTCAAAAGATCGCATCGTAAAGGCGTTACGTGATGTTGGTGCGGAAAGGTTTGCGAACAATATAGATGAAAAAATTACGGAGAAAGGAAGTACACTTTCAACCGGAGAACGTCAGCTTATATCGTTTGCTAGGGCACTTGCTTTTGATCCTGCCATTTTAATTTTAGATGAAGCGACTTCCAGTATTGATACAGAAACAGAAGCGATGATTCAACAAGCGCTAGAAGTTGTGAAGAAAGGACGAACGACGTTTATTATCGCTCATCGTCTTTCAACAATTAAGAGCGCTGATCAAATTATTGTGCTTGATAGAGGAATGATTTTGGAAAAAGGTTCCCATGATGAATTAATGAAAAAGCGCGGGCGTTATTACGATATGTATAAAACGCAAATGGAAGGAAACCAGAGTGCTTAATTTTTAGAAGAACTTGCGATTTTCGCAAGTTCTTTTTTGATAGGATTGTCCGCTTAGAAGTTAATATATTTCACCGGCTGAAAAACTTATAAATAAGTAGGTATTGTTTTACCTTTTTCTTTATAAATGCTATATTAAAAAATGTTACTTATTTTTTGTATGTAGCGCTATTTTTCCATTTTGTTTGATTATGAAGAAAAAGGTTAAACTAAATAAGAACATTTTCATTGAAAAATTGTTCGAAATTGCATACAATCAATATAGTTTTTAAATTCCTATCAGAATACTTGGAGGACTACTATCATGAAAAAATTATTTTCAGTGCTTGCAGTAACTACATTAGCGATTGGGATTGTAGCGGGCTGCGGTAAAGAAGAGAAAAAAGATACAGCTAATCAAGATGCATTACAGAAGATAAAACAAAGCGGTGAGCTTGTAATTGGTACAGAAGGTACATATCCACCATTTACGTTCCACGATACAAACGATAAATTAACTGGGTTTGACGTTGAATTAGCAGAAGAAGTTGCAAAACGTTTAGGTGTAAAGCCTGTATTTAAAGAAACACAATGGGATAGCTTACTTGCAGGAATAGATGCAAAACGTTTCGACATGGTTGCGAACGAAGTTGGTATTCGTGAAGATCGCCAAAAGAAATATGACTTCTCTAGTCCATATATTTCTTCTTCAGCAGCATTAGTTATTGCGAAAGATAAAGATAAACCTGCTACATTTGCTGACGTAAAAGGATTAAAAGCAGCACAATCTTTAACAAGTAACTACGCAGATATTGCTAAGAAAAATGGTGCGGAAATCACAGGTGTAGAAGGATTTAGCCAAGCAGCAGAATTATTAAGTTCTGGCCGCGTTGATTTCACAATCAATGATAAATTATCAGTGTTAAACTATTTAGAAACGAAAAAAGATGCAAAAATTAAAATTGTAGATACAGAAAAAGAAGCGTCACAAAGTGGATTCTTATTCCGTAAAGGTAGCGACAAACTTGTACAAGAAGTAAATAAAGCGTTAGAAGATATGAAAAAAGATGGTACGTACGATAAAATAACGAAAAAATGGTTCGGTGAAAATGTATCTAAGTAGCGCATTGATGTCAGATCGATTGTCTACTTGGATAGATATTATGCAGACTTCCTTCGCGCCTATGCTGAAGGAAGCTGTCTTTACGACAATTCCGTTAACGCTTATTACATTTATTATCGGTATTATACTTGCGACGTTAACCGCGCTCGCACGTATTTCAGGTAGTCGTATTTTACAATGGATTGCTCGTATCTATGTATCTATCATTCGCGGAACGCCACTTCTTGTACAGTTATTTATTATTTTCTATGGTCTTCCAACTCTTAATATTGAAGTTGAGCCATATACAGCAGCAGTTATTGGATTTTCATTAAATGTAGGTGCATATGCATCTGAAATTATTCGTGCTTCTATCCTTTCAATCCCGAAAGGACAGTGGGAAGCAGCTTACACAATTGGGATGACATACCCGCAAGCATTAAAACGTGTTATTTTACCACAAGCAACACGCGTATCAATTCCGCCGCTTTCGAATACATTTATTAGTTTAGTGAAGGATACGTCATTAGCGTCGTTAATTTTAGTAACAGAAATGTTCCGAAAAGCGCAGGAAATTGCGGCAATGAACTATGAGTTTTTAATTGTTTATTTTGAAGCAGGTCTAATTTATTGGGTAATTTGCTTCTTATTATCTATCGTGCAACAAATATTAGAAAAACGTTCAGAACGTTATACTCTAAAATAACCCTTTCATAAAAGGAGTTTTTGTTTTTATGATTTCAATTCAACATTTACAAAAAAGTTTCGGAGATAATACCGTATTAAAACATATAGACCTATCAGTTGAGAAGGGCGAAGTGGTTGTTATTATCGGGCCATCTGGATCTGGTAAAACGACATTCTTACGTTGTCTCAACGTGTTAGAAACGCCGAACGCTGGTAACATTCGCATCGGCAATAAAGAGCTCGATTTCTCTCAAAAAGTATCGAAGAAAGATATTGTAAATCTTCGTACGCAAACAGGTATGGTATTCCAACACCATAATCTATTTCCTCATTTAACAGCAATTCACAATGTAATGGAAGGGCTCGTTACAGTGAAAAAGATGGGGAAAGAAGAAGCGAAGAAAAAAGCAAACTATTTCCTTGAAAAAGTTGGTCTTGCGGATAAAGTAGACTTATATCCGTTCCAATTATCAGGTGGACAACAACAGCGCGTTGGAATCGCTCGTGCGCTTGCGATGGAGCCGGAAGTTTTACTATTTGATGAGCCAACGTCAGCACTTGATCCTGAGCTAGTTCAAGAAGTTTTAAAGGTTATGAAAGAACTTGCTAAAGAAGGAATGACGATGGTCATTGTAACGCATGAAATGCGCTTTGCTCATCAAATTGCGAACCGTGTTATTTTCATGGATGGCGGTGTCGTTGTCGAACAAGGTACACCGGAAGATGTATTTACAAATCCAAAAGAAGAACGAACGAAGAAGTTTTTACAAATGTTGCAATAAATTAAGGAAGGTCTCAAGGCATATGCCTTGAGACCTTTTTGCCATATATATTTATTTTTGGAATCCGCCAAGGCTTTGCTCAGCCATTGCAACTAGACGTTTTGTAATTTCTCCACCAACAGAACCGTTAGCGCGAGCCGTAGAATCTGCTCCTAATTGTACACCAAATTCTTGAGCGATTTCGTACTTCATTTGATCGATTGCTGCTGTTGCACCTGGTACTACTAATTGATTGTAAGAACTTTGGTTTGCCATAGGAATATATCCTCCTTAGAGTTATAAAAATTTTTTTGGTTGGACTAGCTGGATTTGAACCAGATTATCGCCCCGTTTGGCGCTAATCCATCGGTAATTAAGTTTGTACTCATAGTATGGATGTTACCTAGAAAGATATACAAAAAAATAATTTGTAAATTTTGTAAAAAATATTTCATCATTTCGTAAATTATGAAATAAGAGTAATCGTTGTATTTTTAAGAAAGAAGGCTAAACTAAGAGCGAAATCATATGCGTTTTTTTCTTTGTATAACCAGCTTGGCTTACTTAACTTATGATTTGTTAAAGTGAGACAAATTCCAGTTTAGTAAAATGAAAATTAAATCGGGAGCAACTACATAGTTCTGTTTTAACCCAGGATGGGGCAGAAAAAGGAACTGACCGCGTCTATGCACGGCTAGATGCTCTCTTCAATCTAAAAAAAGGGCTTTTTAATTGTTTTTAAACGATAACGTATGGAGGAATCATGATGGGAATTTGCCCGCTTTGCAACGCGCTAGAATCACAAACATATTCTTGTCAAAATTGCCAAGGTATACTCCAAGATTATGGGAAAACTGTAGATTACATAGACGATTACAGTGCATATATGGATCAAGAATTATTAAGTGCAGTAGACGGTTTAACACATAATAATTCACAGGAGTATTGCAATCATGTTTTTTATTGCGGAGTATGTAATGTGGAAACAGAAGTTGTAGTGAAGCTCGTTTAAATAAAAAACTTCCACCTTATGAAGGAGGTGGAAGTTTTTGTTTTTGTATTTGTGAGTTAATCATAGGGGAAGGGATGTTTTCGGTATGTGACGAAGGATCTGATTTTATTTGTGACATTTTTTCTTTCTTGTCGCGCAAAGAGTGTTCAGTTAAATAGATGGCATATTCATAAAATAATTGGCGCGTAAGTTCACTTTGTTCTTTTAACTTTTCATCTTGGAATACAGTTCGCCCCGGTTTAGAATTTGCTTCAAATAGCCACGGGTTTTCCGTGGTGTCTAAACCAATGTCAAAACCAATTTCTCCAATGTTCCCGGTTACTTGCCCATCAAGTGCATAACTGATTTGTAAGGCTGTTTGTTTTAGTTTATTTTCAATTTGAACTTGCTTTGTTGAATCAGGAAATAGTTCCTGAAGTAATTTCGTATCACCGCCGCTATTTACATGAGTTGTTAAGCTACCTTTGCCGGCGATTTTTGCGACGATTGCACTGACTACCCAATTACCAAAATGGTTTTTATTTGTATGAATGCGAAAATCGACGGGTTGCCCTTCGAAGCGGAGCAGTGAGATACCTTGTTGTACGATAAACTTTTTTAAATCATGTCCTTTTAACACATGGTTAAGAAGGGCTTCTAATGATTGATACTTTCTTAGTTTGTTTTGTTCATTTTCACGATAACGACAATAGTAGCAATTATCAGTTTGAGAATAGAGTATTTGATGAATATTTCTTCCGAAGCTACCGTGTATTGGTTTCATATAAATGTACTTATACGTACCGAGAAGTCGTTCTACTTGTTCAAAATGTTGAAATACTTCTGTATTTGGTAAGAATGGTTTAATTGAATCTTCTTTCATTAAAAGTTGATGCACTTCCCATTTATTGAAAAATCCCGGATTAAACCACGGAATCGCATAGTCGCTTTCTAAACGTTTTTTTGCTCTTACGATAGGTTTGTAATTTTCTGCTTGCCGATTTGGTAATCGGTCGTAAATGACATTTGGTAAAGGGACTTTGTTTTTTACCCATTTTCCTTCTTGAAAGAAGTACCCTTCAATTGTTTCCTCTTCCCAGTTTATATGTTGAATGCCAAAGACAAATACAAATGGCTGCAATGTGAATGGTGGTGTTAATAACTCACTGAGAGAGATGGAACGACTTCCTAAAGGAGAATTAGAATCATCGTTAAAGCCAGTTGTAAAAATCCCGATTAATGGGCCGAAAACAATGGTTTGATTGTGTAAGAAGGCATGGATTGCCGTCGAATGCGGTAGTAAAAGATCGGCTGCAATCTGTTCGCCAATAATAATTTCTCGCGTGAATGAATAATGAATTTTAATATTCTCACATGTAATATAACGTAAGCCAAAGAAAAAGGATGTAATTGGTGGTGTAATAGAAAAAACGTAAGGTAAAGTAATACTATTTGGATGCTCATCTGAAATACTTAATGTATATATGTGCTCTTTCAACGGGGATTTCCTCCTTTCGTTATGGTGTAAATCGGCTAAACTTTAATGGACCATGAAAAATTTGTTCAGCCAGTTCGTCGTTGTACCTAGTATAAACATCGTAAGAAGGCATCGTATTGACGTACATAAGCCAAATGGCACCTTTTTGATCCATAATGGTAGAAAGCTCTAGTTCAAATAATGAAGAATAGGACTGATCGAGTGTTTTAAACACTTCATTTACAACATCATGTAAAGCATCTTTTAATAATTGAACGCCAGTTGGAGAAAGTAAATATTTAATTTTAGAAAATGGATGTAACATAGAACGTTCTGTTGCTGAAAGTAAAAATTGTGCTGGGAATGAAGATTTTTGTATAAATTGACCGAGCACTTTCCAATTCTGTTCTTTATTTTTTTGCATAATGGTTCGAATATGAATCGGATATGATAGTTGATTTGGAGGTTGTAACATTGGATGAATCATATAACGGAATGAGTGTATGTTCGATTTGCACCATGATATAAATTTATCTGTTCGTTTGAATTGAGTAGAAGTATGATGTTGTTCATTTATTGTATCGATATGAAATGTTTTATTTTTGTAAGTGGCCCGATATAAATTTTCATTGGAGTGTATATTGATTGGTCTTATAATAATATCTCTTGTTTCTAGTAGTAATTTAAAAATTCCTTGTACTGTTCCTTTTATTATTTTTGGTACGTAAGGGGAAAGACGTTTATTAGTAAGAAAAAGATTGTGTAAATCGCTTGGGTTAATAAGTGTGTTGTTTAAAAAAGTAGTGGAAGAACGTTTGTGTAATGAATGAATAATCGCATTTGCTTGTTGGAATTCCTCATCCTCTTTGAAATGACAACGATCATATATATATGAAGGAATGGGAAAGGTTTGATCTATCCAATTTCCTGTATCTGTATCGTAAATAAGACCAGAAACAAGATCTGTCTTTGAATCAATGCTAAACGGTGTGAATTGGGCAACGACGTTATGATAAAGACGAGCTCGCTTAGCGATTTCGGTGTAATACGTTTGCTCGTGATGGAGCCCGGAAGTTAAAAGACCAAGAACCAACGAAATCACTCCTTTAGTAATAAGATGTTTGCATTATAGGCGAAGCTATATATTGCAAATACGTTTTTATACCATTATACTTTTGTCCGTATGATGATATGCTATAGTTTTGGAGAAGTGAAAGGTTGATTGTGATGAATATATGGTTAAATATGTTAATAACGACAGGGCTCGGGGCAATTATTGGAGGATACACAAATCATTTAGCGATAAAAATGTTATTTCGTCCTCATCGTCCGATTTATATTGGGAAGTTTCAAGTTCCATTTACGCCAGGGTTAATTCCGAAGCGCCGCGATGAGCTTGCTGTTCAATTAGGTAAAATGGTTGTAGACCATTTGTTAACACCAGAAGGAATCGGAAAAAAACTAACAAATAAAGAGTTTCAAACCAGTTTAATTCGCTGGACACAAGTGGAAGTTGATAAAGTAATTACAAATGAACAGTCGTTACGGGATATGTTAGAAAAATGGAATTTAGAACATGTAGAAGAAGAGGCGATCGGGAAAATCGAACATGTTATTACAGAAAAAATTCATGCATTTTTAGCAGAGTACTATACATATACATGGGAACAGGCGTTACCTCATTCTGTTCATGAAAAAGTAGAGAATGCGATTCCGAATGTAGCATCTTTTATTTTAAAAAGAGGAATTAGCTTTTTGGAAAGTGAAGAAGGAAAGGAACGCCTTTCAAAAATGATTGATGACTTTTTCGCTTCTCGCGGAACGCTGCTTAACTTAGTTGGTATGTTTTTAGGGAATGTAAGTTTAGTTGATCGCGTGCAGCCGGAAGTCATTAAGTTTTTAGGACAAGATGGAACAGAGCGTCTGTTAACTGATGTACTGCAAAAAGAGTGGGAAAAGTTAAAAGGAAGAGACGTAAAAGAATTAGAAACGTTCGTAGAGAAAGAAATGATTGTGAACTCCATATTGTCAGCGGTTAAAGTAGAGGAAACAGTGAGTAGATTTTTAAATCAGTCTGTTCAGCAAGTATGTGAGCCAGTTCGAGAAACAATCGTTGAAAAAGTGGTCCCTAGCGCAGTAGAGAAAGGCTTGAAGTGGGGGACAGAAAATGTGGGAAGTATATTGGGAAATCTACAGCTTGCGGAAATTGTCCAGCAGGAAGTATCTACATTTTCAACAGAGAGACTAGAAGATCTCGTATTGTCCATTACAAAAAATGAGTTAAAAATGATTACATATTTAGGGGCGTTATTAGGAGGAACAATTGGATTTATTCAAGGGTTGTTACTCTTGTTCCTTAAGTAATAAAGATGGGTGCATAGAAATAAAAGTGAAATTTCTTCCCATCTCTTGCATAGTTTGATATGGTAGGAAGAGGTGCGTATGTAAATGCACTTAAAAGGCAGTGCGAGCGAAAAGCGCTAGCCTTCTAAAGGAGGAAAAATAAAATGACAAAAAACATTCATGATGTTGCATATGAATTACAAAAAACAATCGCTGAAAACGAAGATTTCCAAACACTAAAAGCAAGCTACGCAGCAGTACAAGGAGATGCAGAGTCAAAGAACTTATTCGAAGAGTTCCGCACGATGCAACTTGGCTTACAACAAAAAATGATGCAAGGCCAAGAAATCACTGAAGAAGACAACCAAAAAGCACAAGAAGTTGTAGCTCGCATTCAACAAGATGCTAAAATCACAAAGTTAATGGAAACTGAGCAACGTTTAAACATCGTTATCACTGACGTTAACAAAATCATCATGAAGCCACTTGAAGAATTATATAGCGCGCAACAAGCGTAATGATAGAAGACGCTCCTACTATAGGGGCGTTTTTTTGTGTAGGAAATTTGATAGTCCTTCCACAAAAAATCCCCTTCAAAATAGCCATGTGTTAGTGACTGTTTTGAAGGGGATATATGATGTATCTTTCAATTTCTCTTTTACATATATAATTACTTGTTGAAATACTCAGTTCTAATATTTTTTTCTTTCAAAAACTTTTCAATTTCTTTTTGCTTCCTACCATTAACTTTCTCAAAGCGTTTTGTAAAAGAAAAATCAGTTTTGAATAAGTTACCATCTTGCGCGAGTTTGTCTAATTCGTCCTCTAGTTCTACTGAAAGTGCCGTAGATGCTGAAATAAAATCATGAATTTCCTTCGAAGGCTTTTTGTAATCATCAGGGATCGTATTGTTACTAATAAAATCATGGAAATTCGCATCATTTTGTTTTGCTAAATCTACTAGTTGCTTTAATTTCTCACGGTCGGATTCCGTGACATTCTCGTCAGACATAGATGATGAAAGTGGAACGATGTTTTCGTCTAACTCTCCGCTATAATCTAAATAAGTTTTTATATTTTGTTTCATTTCGTCTTCGTTAATCGTTTCATTCTTTTTTGAGGAAGTGAATATAGTTTCTGGAATTTTTATCGTTACATCTTTAATAGATTGCACATCGTTTTCTTCCTTAGGTTGTGCACTGTTTGAACAAGCTGATAGAAATAAAATTGTAAGTAACATGAGTAGATATAAAGTATACTTCTTCATTTTAATCTCCTTTTATATTCATTATTATCTTTGTAAAATAGCTATATTCCATTTCAAATACTTTACTAAAGTTGCGTATACATGTTTTACCATTTGGTAAGATATGACGGATATGAGTAAACCGCTGCAAAAAGCGATGAACACATTATAAACATCGGAATAACTAATTTGATGAAATCCTTTAAAAAAGCCTAACCCTATTAATAAAATAGGTGAAATGATTAATAATGGAGTGGCAATGATAAGGGCTAGAAGAATCGGTAATAAAAAGAGTAGTACGAAAAAGGCGATAATGATAAAGGCAAAGTTTAAAACACTTAAGCTCATAACAGAAAATAGTGCGGTTATCATATTTTTAAAGCTTCGTTTATTATCAGCGTTATGTATTGCATAGGAGACATTAAGCTCTTTCGCGATCGTTTTAGGGTTTCCTAGTTTTCTAGCAATTTCTTCTTCACATTTCCCATCCTGTTTAGCACTGATAAAATGAGTTTCATACTCTGAAATAATATCTTTCTTTTCTAAACTAGGCATATTCCGCAGGGAAGAACTAAGTTGTTCTAAAAATTCATTTTTCTTCATAACAATCACTTTCCTTTATAAAATGATGAATTAAAGCTGAGAATCCTATCTTTTGAAAAGGGGATACGAATTATAAAGCGCGTTCCAATTATTGGGTATTCCAATATTTACAAATATATCATTTAGTAATGTTCTTTGCAAGGTACTATAATCTTATTAATACTGTGATTAGATGGAATTTTTTCGTGCATTTTTAGAGAAGATATAAAAATATTCTTTTAGGATAAACAAAGGGTTGTAAGCGTATTCCTTAGAGGTTGTCAAAAAACTGTCAAATTCATATCGTTGGAAAAATAATGCATTTGTACTATAATAATAAACAAGATATATTACACTATGTTAATTAATGTGGTGAAGTATATAAAATTAAAATCTTTATTACACACATTATGAAATAAAGGGATGATTAGTTTGAGTACAGGTGTAAAAGCAAACGACGTGAAAACAAAAACAAAAGGAGCAGATCTTGTTGTTGATTGTTTAATTAAACAAGGTGTTACACATGTTTTCGGTATTCCAGGAGCGAAGATTGACTCTGTATTTGATGTACTGCAAGAAAGAGGACCAGAGTTAATTGTTTGTCGTCATGAACAAAATGCAGCTTTTATGGCAGCTGCTATTGGTAGATTAACAGGGAAACCGGGCGTATGTCTTGTAACTTCAGGACCAGGGACATCAAATTTAGCGACAGGTCTTGTTACTGCGAATGCGGAGAGTGATCCCGTTGTTGCTTTAGCTGGTGCAGTTCCGCGTACAGATCGATTAAAACGTACGCATCAATCTATGGATAATGCTGCATTATTCGAACCAATCACTAAATATAGCGTAGAAGTCGAGCATCCTGATAATGTACCAGAAGCACTTACTAATGCATTTCGAAGTGCTACTTCTACAAATCCAGGAGCAACACTTGTAAGTCTTCCGCAAGACGTTATGACTGCGGAAACGACAGTAGAATCTATCGGTGCGCTTTCTAAGCCACAGCTTGGAATCGCTCCCACAAATCATATTGAATACGTAGTAGAAAAAATAAAATCAGCAAAATTACCAGTTATTTTACTCGGTATGAGAGCAAGCACCAATGAAGTAACGAAAGCAGTTCGTGAGTTAATTGCTGGTACAGAACTTCCTGTTGTTGAAACGTATCAAGCAGCTGGTGCAATTTCGCGTGAGTTAGAAGATCATTTCTTCGGCCGTGTTGGATTATTCCGTAACCAACCAGGTGATATTTTACTAGAAGAAGCGGATTTTGTTTTATCTATCGGCTATGACCCAATTGAGTATGATCCGAAATTCTGGAATAAACTTGGCGATAGAACAATTATTCACCTTGATGATCACCAAGCAGATATCGACCATGATTACCAACCAGAGCGTGAATTAATTGGCGATATCGCTTTAACTGTAAATAGCATTGCGGAGAAATTACCGAAGCTTGTATTAAATACGAAATCAGAAGCAGTTTTAGAACGATTACGCTCGAAATTATCAGAGCAAGCAGAAGTTCCAAATCGTGCTTCAGAAGGTGTTACGCATCCACTTCAAGTCATTCGTACACTTCGTTCTTTAATTAGTGACGATACAACCGTTACATGTGACATCGGTTCCCATTCTATTTGGATGGCGAGATGTTTCCGTTCTTATGAACCACGTAGACTATTATTTAGTAACGGTATGCAAACGTTAGGTGTTGCACTTCCTTGGGCAATTGCTGCTACTTTAGTTGAGCCGGGTAAAAAAGTTGTTTCAGTGTCAGGTGACGGTGGTTTCTTATTCTCTTCGATGGAGTTAGAAACAGCGGTACGTTTAAATGCACCGGTTGTACATCTCGTTTGGAGAGACGGTACATATGATATGGTTGCGTTCCAACAAATGATGAAATACGGTAGAACATCAGCTACAGAGTTTGGCGATGTTGATCTTGTGAAATATGCAGAGAGCTTCGGAGCAATAGGTCTTCGTGTCAATACACCAGACGAATTAGAAGGTGTATTGAGAGAAGCGTTAGAAGCAGAAGGTCCTGTCATTATTGATATTCCAATTGACTACCGTGACAACATTAAATTAAGCGAAAAATTATTACCAAACCAATTAAACTGATGGGGGCATGAGTGAGATGACTGTTGCGCAATTAATTGATATTGATGCAAAAAGAACGAAAATGAGTAATGAAGTATATCAAACATCTACAATGCTTGCGCTATTAGATGGTATATACGATGGTGTTATTAACTTTGAGGAATTGAAAGAACGTGGTGATTTTGGCATCGGTACATTTGATCAATTAGATGGTGAAATGATTGCGTTTGATAATGAGTTTTACCATTTACGTTCAGACGGTTCAGCGGAAAAAGTAGAACCGGAAGAAACAACACCGTTTGCGACTGTAACGTTTTTTGAAAAAGAAATGAGTTATACGGTAGAGCGTCCGATGAATCGTGAAGAAGTGGAAGCATTATTACATGAGTTAATGCCAAGTAAAAACTTATTTTACGGTATTCGAATGGATGGAACGTTCCGTGAAGTAAGAACGAGAACTGTTCCAAGACAAGAAAAACCGTATACGCCGCTCGTTGAAGTGACGAAATCACAACCGATCTTTTCATTTAAAGATACAGAAGGTACGCTAGCTGGATTTTGGACACCAGATTACGCGCAAGGTATTGGTGTAGCTGGTTTCCACTTACATTACATTGATGATGAAAGAAGCGGTGGCGGGCATGTTTTCGACTATGTTGTAGAAAACTGTACGATCCAAATTTGTCAAAAAGCTCATATGCATTTAGCACTTCCTGAAACAGCTGATTTTATGGCAGCTGAATTATCAAGAGAAAACTTAGAGAATGATATTGCGACCGCGGAAGGTGCGGAGTAAAAAGGAATCGAAATTATGTATTCTCTATATAAAGAACCGAAGTCTTGTTCAGGCTTCGGTTTTTTTCATTGATTTGCAATCTTCGAGTGAAATTCCCCTATCCAATTTCACTGCACCGCCTCATTATGTTTCTTTTGTAAAATGAAAACTCAATTTTGAAGCAAAAGAAATATAAATTTCTCTCCAAACATATACATCAAAAGGATAGGGGGGATATGATGGAAAACTCCATTACTATTAGTTTATGCATGATTGTAAAAGATGAAGAACAAACTATATCAAAATGCTTAGAATCGGTTAAAAGTGTTGTGGATGAAATTATTATTGTAGATACAGGTTCCACAGATGCTACAAAAGAAATTGTGAAGAAGTACGACGCGAAAGTTTATGATTTTCAATGGATTGAAGATTTTTCAGCGGCACGAAATTTTGCGTTTTCTAAAGCTACAAAAGAATATATTCTTTGGCTAGACGCAGATGACATAATAGATACGGAAGATATAAAGAAATTGTTGCAGTTAAAACATACGTTAGATCGTAGTACGGATGCAGTATCTATGAAATATTATTTAACTTTTGATATAGAAGGAAATCCAACACATTCTTTAAGGAGATATCGATTAGTCAACAGAAGTAAAAATTTTCAATGGTATGGATTTGTTCATGAATATTTAGAGGTGTATGGAAATCTTATAAATAGTGACGTAGGGGTAAGTCATAAAAAAGAAAAAGCATATACTAATCGTAATTTAAAAATATACGAAAAACATCTTGAGAGTGGAAAAGAGTTTAGCCCCCGCGATGTGTACTATTATGCAAATGAATGTAAGGATCACAGATTATTTGATAAGGCTGTTAAGGGGTATTCTAGGTTTTTAGATGAAGAAAAGGGTTGGGTTGAAGATAACATTCAAGCTTGTTTAAAAAGAGCCGAATGTTATTTAGAATTGGGAGACTTAAAAAAATCTATACAGTCTTGTTTACAATCATTTACGTATGACACGCCTAGAGGAGAACTTTGTTGCCACTTAGGACGTTTATTTTTGCAACAAGGGGAATATTCTAAAGCGATATATTGGTACCATGCAGCAATTGACGGGCCCAGGCCAAAGGATTCGCCGTTTGTCCGAGAAGAGTGTCATACATGGTTGCCGCATATTCAACTATGTATTTGTTATGATCGAATAAAAGAATATGAAAAGGCAATTTATCATAACGAACAAGCTGCACTGTTCATACCTAATAATCCGAGCATTGAATATAATAGAAAATATTTTGATAGTTTATCGGAAAAATAATATTTAATAATACTAGATATCATTTTGGCTGCTGAGAGGAGTTTGATTCATGCTCACAAGTATAATTATATTGACTCATAATCAATTACAGTATACAAAAGAATGCATCCAAAGTATTAGAACTTATACAGTGGAACAAGAGTATGAGTTAATAGTTGTGGACAACGCGTCAACAGATGGTACTGTAGAATGGTTACAAAAACAATCGGATATTATGCTAGTGGAAAATGCGGAGAATATGGGTTTTCCAAAGGGATGCAATCAGGGAATTAAAGAGGCAAAAGGTGACAATATTCTATTATTGAATAATGATGTGGTCGTAACTGAAAATTGGCTAAGTAACTTAATTCGGTGTTTATATGAAAGTAAGGATACTGGAGCGGTAGGGCCCATAACTAATAATGCCGCTTACTATACTGCTATACCAACCTTTTATAAAGATATTGAAGGAATGCAGAAGTTTGCAACTTTATATAATCAAAGTGATAAAAATAAATGGGAAGAACGTATGAAATTAATCGGATTCTGTATGCTTATAAAAAAATCAGTGTTAGATGAAGTTGGATTATTAGATGAACGATTTACACCGGGGAATTATGAAGATGATGATTTGTCACTAAGAATGTTTGAAAAAGGATATAAACTGTATTTATGTAAAGATACATTTATTCATCACTACGGAAGTGTCTCATGGAAAGAAGATAGTATGAAATTTTCTGTAGTTTTACATGCAAATAATATAAAATTGTATGAAAAATGGGGATTTTATGGTGAAAGTTTATACATTCATTATGATTTACTAGCAATTGTAGATCGATTTGCGCCTGATCAAGTGAATATTCTTCATATAGGAGCTGGATGTGGTGCAACTTTATTAGAAATGAAAAGGCGTTACCCGGCAGTTCCCATATTTGGAGCAGAAATTAATGAAAAAGCAGCAGCTCTTGCAAATAGGGTAGCTCCTACAACTTCTGCTGAGTATGACAAGTTACATGAGGTATTTACAGATGAAAAATTCCAGTACATTTTGTTATCACATCCTATTGAGCCAGCGAAATTACCGCAGGTCATACAATCTATGTCACAACTTTTAACGCCAACAGGAACTTTCATTATGTCGAAATTCAATTTGGATAATTATTATGCATTAAAAAAATAATGCTTTTAAGATTTTCTCTTTGGAGATGAGCTGTATTTGGCAATGCTTTAGGAACAACGGTTTCTTTTATAGAAACAAAACCGAAATCCGAGCCCGGATTTCGGCTTTTCGGCGTTTGATGAATTACGAAAAAAGAGCTATCCTATAAGTTGGTTTCACTTACTTATAGGATAGCTTCTTTATTTTGAAACAAACGGATGCTTTTCATAATAAAACCGCCATGGATAGTGAACGGCTTCTTCTGCATAATCAATATTAATACGAGGGCCAGCTATTATGTTATGTGTGGATGATAAATGGTCTTCTTCAGGAACTAATTCAATATGTAACGTATCACTTTGAAGTGATACGCCGCGCTCTTCTAAAGTGATTCCGAGCGCGCGGCATAGTTTTCCGGGGCCATTTGTTAAGTTTTTATACTGAGCTTTCGTAATGTCAGTTTTGTTGTAGCGCGCTAGTTTCATGTCTTCGATTCCATCTACAGGTTCAAGGGCACGAATGAGAACTCCTTGCGGGGTGCCGATTGGTGCTGTAATTACGTTAAAGCAATGATACATGCCGTAAATTAAATATACGTAAGCATGTCCCGGTGCACCGAACATTACTTCTGTTCGATCAGTCCGTCTGCCTCCGTAACTATGAGCGGCCTTATCATCTGGACCTTTGTATGCTTCTACTTCTACAATAAAACCGCTCCGCTTTATGCCGTCTACAATATGAACGAGTTTATGTCCGAGTAACTTCTTTGCGACCACTAATGTATCGCCTTCATAAAAAGAAGGAGGTGCCTGCATTGTACTATCTCCTTTGCCAGTTGTATATGTATATAGTAAACCAAATTTTCAGTAGTAATTCTAACTCGTTCTATTTACTACATTTATTTCATAAATTATGGATAGAGTACAACAGCGAAGAGGGGGAGTGCGACATGATTTATCGCTTACTAGCTCTTAATATAGATGGGACACTACTATACAACAACGGAAAAATCGCAAAAGGGTTACGGGAGACAATTGACTTTGTGAAAAGAAAAGATGTATACGTTACATTGTTTACGAATCGTAATTTTCAATCTGCTCATAAAATAGCGAAGGCGTTAAAATTAGATTCTATATTAGTTACACATGGTGGTGCTTTCGTTTCAGCGACGTTAGATAAGCCGTTCGTTCAAAGGAGATTATCTGAAGAGAAAACCTTTAATATTGTGCAAGTGTTAGAGCATTTTGATTGTAATGTTCGCATTTCTCATGAACGATATTCAATTGGGAATCGTGAGAGAAATACACCAAACTTAATTGCGCGTACTGTATTATCAAGCGCAGATCCATTATTTTATCCGGTTCAATTTGTAGATTCGCTAGGGGATGCACTGCGTGATCATCCAGTAGCTGCACCAAAAATTGATATTGTTTTCCATACGAAAGGTGAAAAAGAAAGAGGGATGAATACGTTAAAAAAGGCATTTCAAGATGTAGAGTACGTCGAGTGTGATGAAAGACATATAGAAATTCTCCCTCAAAATGTATCAAAACTACGTGGTTTACAATTACTTGGGGAGCATTTAAATATTAACCTTAGTGAAATGGTTGCGATTGGAGATAGCGTAGAAGACTTAGAGGTAATTGAAAATGTTGGGCTTGGGGTAGCGATGGGGAACGCTCCTGTAGAATTAAAGCAAGCGGCGGACTGGATTACACGTTCTAATACTGAGAACGGCGTAGAGTACATGATTAAAGAGCATTTTCGTAAGCAATTCCCGCTTCCTTTTTTAAAGAATCATAAACATACACCGAAACGATGAAAGAAAAACGTAGCTTTTTGGCTACGTTTTTTTGTTGAACTTATTAAAATGAATGAAGGCATTTTAAAATGTGAATTGTGTATGAAATCTATACAATTCACTTGAATACTCTAGGAAAATGTTGTAAGGTGGATGATGTTGCCAAAGTAGTTACACCACATGAAATATTCTTCAGATTAATTTTATTGGGCTCCCGTACGTAAAAACACTTCAGCATGTTAGTTTAGTTCACGTATTATCTCAAAAATGAATTGTAGTAGTTTCGCCAATTAGTTGTAGAGCTTCTTTGTTTTATTTAAATGGATTATTTGTAAATTAGTATGAATAGGTTTTAAGTACATCTGAAATGTACTTCTTGTTATAAGTTTTTGAAATTTGAAAAGGGGGAATGAATTTCTTGAGGAAATCATTAAGTCAAAAAGTAAAAAAGATATGCAGCAGTTTTATAATTATATTGTTAGTATGTATGAATTTTTTAATCCATTTACCGTATAAAGCAGAGGCAGCTACAACAGAATTAAAAGGTTTAGGCGATACATCTTATTATAACGCAATCATTTTTGGTGATCATAGTGCAACGAGTGCGGATATTGAGGGTGCGATGGCTGTTCAAAAGAACATGAACGCATCAAGTTATACAGTCGTAGCGGCTGCAACTGGAGCAAACAACTTAGCTGGAGCAACATGGAAAGATGAAGGATATCCATCATTATTACTGGGTGGTCAATTTACGAAAGCGGGAGCAGGACAAGTAATCATCCAAGATGGAACAGTGGCGATGACAAAAGATGGTGACCCAGAAGGTGCAATGAAATCATCTTATGACCGTATCTCTTATAAAGAGCAAGCAGAGATTGATGCCAAGTTCAAAGAATTTAGAAAAGACGTTGATGGTGTAATTGGGGATGCGGGTCAATTGCAAACTGATAAGCCAAAACTTAATATGAGCTTTGGAATCGGTGAAGATGTAAACAACCCTAATATTTACGTTTCTTCAGGCTTAACAGGAAAGAAAACATTTGATGTAAGAGATGTTTATCTTCCGAATGTAAATAACAAAGACTTTATTGTTATTTATTCAGACGCAGAAGAAGTGAATTTTGGTAGCGGTGCAATTTTGTACGATACGAGAAATACTGGGATGGCAACAGACTTAATTAATACATCTCAAGCATATGACCCTAATTCAGCTTTTACTGAGTTAGCTAATAAAGTCATTTGGGTGTTCCCTAATGCTACAAAGATAACAACTAAAGGTTATGGTGTAGTAGGTAGTTTGTTTGCGCCTAATGCTGTTGTAGAGACAAAAGGTGGTTCTATTAACGGACAAGCCTATGTTGGAGGATTACACCAAAGAGATGGATTTGAGGTTCATAACTTTAAATTTAATTGGCCAAAGTGGAATAAGCCAGTAGTTGAAAAAGGAAACTTACAAATTAAAAAAGTTGATGCAAATGATGAAAATATTGTTTTAAAAGACGCAAAGTTTGATGTTATAGACAAAGATAATACTGTTGTGGCTACTGTTACAACGAATGAAAAGGGTATTGCTGAAGTCAAGGATTTACCACTTGGTGACTATTTTGTAAAAGAAATAAGTGCACCAGAAGGATATATAAAAGTTGATACACCAGTAAAAGTAACAATTGATAGTACAAACGTAATTGAAATTGTTATGAAGAATACGAAAAAAGTAGAGAATGGCCAATTTAAATTATTGAAAAAAGATAGTGAATCTGGTCAACTTCTACCAGGTGCAAAATTTGATGTTATAGATAAAGATGGAAATGTTGTTGAAACAATTATTACAGATGGTAAAGGTGCAGCTTTATCAAAACAACTTCCAGTTGGAACATATACATTAAAAGAAGTTGAAGCACCAAAAGGTTATGAGATATCATCTAGCTCAGTTCGTGTTGATGTAGAGGCTAATAAAGTAGTTACTGTAGATGTGTTGAATAAAAAGATCGTTGAAAAAGTAACAGGTCAATTTGAAATCGTAAAAGTAGATGCGAATGATAAAACTAAGCTACTATCGGACGCAGAGTTTGAAGTGTATAAAGATGGTAAAAAAATAGATACATTACGAACAGATAAAACAGGTAAAGTAATCTCTAAGAAATTAGAACCAGGAAAATATACATTAAAAGAAACGAAAGCACCACAAGGATATAAGTTGTTAAAAGAAGAAATTGAAGTCGTTGTGGAAGCAAACAAAGTAGTACAAGTACAAGTAGAAAATGCGAAAGAACTAGGAAGCTTACAAGTAATCAAAAAGGATGCAGAGAGTGGAAAAGTTTTAGAAGGCGCGGAATTCAGACTAAAAAACGAAACTGGTCAAGTAGTTGGAGAAGCGAAAACAACGAATAAAGATGGTGTTGTGACATTCGAAAACTTAGTGCCAGGAAAGTACACGTTAGAAGAAACGAAAGCGCCGGAAGGCTACAAAGCGGTAGAATTAAAAGTGGAAGTAAATGTTGTAGCGAATGAAGTAGTAAAACAAGAAGTTGCGAACGAAAAAGTAACAGGTCAATTTGAAATTGTGAAAGTAGATGCGAAAGATAAAACAAAGCTATTATCAGATGCAGAATTTACTGTGTATAAGGATGGTAAAAAGGTAGCAGAGTTGAAAACTGATGAGAGTGGAAAAGCGATGTCACCGAAATTACCATTAGGTGAATACACAGTGAAAGAAACGAAAGCACCAGCAGGTTACAAGATTTCAAATAAAGAATGGAAAGTAACAATTCAAAATGAGAAAGAAGTAGTAAAAGTAGAGGCAGAAAATGAAAAGCTCTTGGGCTCTCTACAAATTATTAAAACAGATGATAAAGATCAAGCGGAACGTTTAGCAGGCGCAGTATTTACATTGAAAGATGCTAAAGGAAATGTTGTAAAAGAAAAAATTACAACAGATAAGTCTGGAACGGTTAAAGTAGAAGGACTAGTACCGGGTGAGTATACGTTAGAAGAAACAAAAGCACCAGAAGGTTATGAGTTAACAAAACAAGTAATTCATGTAACAGTCGACGGTGAAAAAGTTGTTGATGTAAAAGTAACGAATAGTAAGAGCCTTGGTCAATTTGAAATCGTAAAAGTAGATGCAAACGATAAAATGAAGCTTTTATCAGACGCAGAATTTGAAGTGTATAAAGATGGTAAGAAAGTAGAGATGTTACGAACAGATAAAACAGGTAAAGCAATCTCTAAGAAATTAGAACCAGGAAAATACACGTTAAAAGAAACGAAAGCACCAAAAGGATATAAATTACTAAAAGAAGAAATTGAAGTCGTTGTGGAAGCAAACAAAGTAGTACAAGTACAAGTAGAAAATGCGAAAGAACTAGGAAGCTTACAAGTAATCAAAAAGGATGCAGAGAGTGGAAAAGTTCTAGAAGGCGCAGAATTCAGACTGAAAAACGAAAATGGTCAAGTAGTTGGAGCAGCGAAAACAACGAATAAAGATGGTGTTGTGACATTCGAAAACTTAGTGCCAGGTAAGTACACGTTAGAAGAAACGAAAGCACCAGAAGGCTACAAAGCGGTAGAAGTTACAGTAAAAGTAAGTGTTGTAGCAAATGAAGTAGCAAAACAAGAAGTATTGAATGAAAAAGTGAAAGAAAAAATCACAGGTCAAGTAGAAATTACAAAGATAGATGCTAATGATACAGATAAACAATTAGAAGGTGCAGTGTTTGAAATTCTGAAAGATGGAATAAAAATAGACACATTAACATCAGATAAAAATGGTAAAGCAACTTCGAAGAAACTGGAACCAGGAGATTACGTTTTAAAAGAAGTCCAGGCTCCAGAAGGATATAATTTATCTGATAAGGGAATTGAATTTACGATTTCTAATGAGAAAGTAGAAGTTATAAAGCTTCAAATTACCAATGAAAAAGAAACAGGAAAAGGTCCAGAGAAACCAGGTGGAGAGACAGAAACACCAGGTGAAGGAACAGAAAAGCCAGGTGAAGGAACAGAAAAGCCAGGTGAAGGAACAGAAACACCAGGTGGAGAAACAGAAAAGCCAGGTGAAGGAATAGAAAAGCCAGGTGAAGGAACAGAAACACCAGGTGGAGGAATAGAAAAACCAGGTGGGGAAACAGGAACACCAGGTGAAGGAATAGAAAAGCCAGGTGAAGGAATAGAAAAGCCAGGTGAAGGAATAGAAAAGCCAGGTGAAGGAACAGAAAGCCCAGGCGAAGAAGTAGAAAAGCCTAACTTACCAGAAAAAGAACAAGGTGGTTCTAATAATCAAAAACTTCCAGCTACAGGGCATAATACGGATTACCTTCCATTTATAGGTGTAATTCTGGTGTTATTAGGAGTACGTTTAAGATTTATGACTAAAAATAGTTAATAGATGTATAAAAGGCAAAAGAGATAATATTATCTCTTTTGCCTTTTAGGTTAATACAGAAGGATTAAAGTAAAAACATCTATATTTAGTTATAAATGTTTTTAAGCTTCAATCACGTTAAGCATTCTGTTTATAAATGCAGCTGCGTGAGCACGTTGTGATGGTCCTTTTGGTACGAATTGATTAAATTCGTTACCTTTTACAATTCCATATCCATACACTCTTTGTACTTCTTCTTTAGCGTAAATTAAGTTTTGGTCTACGAATGGTAGTTCAACTGGTTTTGCGAAAATACCAGCGTGTTTTAGAGAACGATCAATCATAATAACAGCTTCTTCGCGTGTAATTGTAGTATTTGGATCAAAGGTATTATCACCACGTCCGCGGATTATGCCTGCGCTTGCTGCACGATTAATACCGTCTCTTAAAGATGGATGTACTTGTTCTAAGTCTGTGAAATTAGCATTTCCACTTGGTAATTGTAAAGCACGAGTAATTAATGTAGCAAATTCAGCACGCGTTACAAGACGTTCTGGGAAGTACTTGCCGTTCCCTTCTCCTTGCATAATGCCTCTAGCTGCTAATTGACGAATGTCTTGTTCATACCATCCACCTGTAATATCATCGGTTACTGGATCTTTTCGGTTTTCCTTATAGTATGTTTCAGTTCCTTTTAAGAAAGCATCCCATTGTCCGCGTTGAATCATATACGCAGGGCAATTTTTTCCTGACCAAAATTGGTGTTTTTGGACCTTATCTAGAGAAATATTTAATTCGTTCATTAAATAAGCTGCTAATTTACGGGCATTCTCTACCGCTTTTTCATAGTTTCCATCTTGATTAACGGCAATTTCAATTCCGATAGATTCATAGTTTCCAGTTTTATTTCCAGCATGCCATCCAACTTCATTTACTGGAAGATGTTGATAAATTTCTTTATCATCTACTGTGAAATGCCAAGATGCGGCGCGATCAGCTGTTCCGCGTGCTTGACTATCTAAGAATTTTGCGTGATTTAGAGCATTGGCACCTTTCGCTGGATTAGCCGTTTCGTGAATCGTAATATATTTAGGGACCATCGCGTAGCCAGGGCGAATGTCGTCATTTCCTTTTGGGACAATCATTTCTTTAAATGTAACGCCATAAATATTGTTTGTTTGTAGAGTAGCTGGAGCTCTCAATAAACTACTTTTAGCAGAACGACCGTTTTTTAATAATGAAGCTTTTGTACCTTCAAATGTAGCAGAAGGTGCATAAATCCATTTTGATGTTTCATTTATTTGGACTTTAAACCAATTTCCTGCTTGTTCAGTAGGAATAATTACTTGAGGCTGTAGTTTACCCTCTTCTTTAAACGTTTGGAATGGTAATGAATGTATGGAAGCTTCTTCTTTCACAATTAATTTTTGATTAGATAGTTTATGAATCTCTTGAACTTCTAAGCTATTATCATTGTTATTTATCCACCCAGCGCCAGCTGGAGTTGTTATGTAGTATGCATTCCCTTTTTTCTTTGTCGCCGTTACGACTTGTTCTGTAATCTCGATATTCGATTTGTTTTTTAAATCATTCGCGGTATATAATGAATGTTTTTTTGATGTGTATAGTAGGAATTGGCCAGTAACCTCGATATCTTCTTCATGAGTACTATGCTCTTTCACATGCTCTTTGATACTTTTAAAAACTTGATCCTCCGTATATACTTCGGCGGATTTTTCAGCACTCTCTGCAAATGAATAAGTAGGTGCAAGAACAGTTTGTAATGCAAGAGAGAGAGTTAAAACACTATAAAATTTCTTTTTCATATTTTTTTTAACACATTAGATTATGGAATCTAGTGTTAACATTCCTCCTTTATATATTGTATTTTCACTATGTATAGATTTTCATACTAATAAATTTTAACAAGAGAAAATCATGATGTCTATATACATGAGCGATATTCATAAAAAGAATTATTTGAAAAAGTGTAAGAGAAACAGGTAAAACCTTCTGTATTGACCTTCAAACGCCCTTCAAGTAAACTAAAGAGAGTTTGCAAATGAAAAGGTGATAATGTTGTTAATTTCAATTAAAACGTTACAAGATGATCGTTTTTTACGTCCGCTACAAAATATTGGCGGTTTATTTTTTGAAGAGAGCACGATAGGGTTTGAGAAAGAAGAAGCAAATCTTATCGTTGATATACAGATAGAAGGTAATGTGACAGCATCGGCTCGTTTAACAGATGTTGCAACCGGAAATGTATATGAAGAAACATTCGCAAAAGATTTATCTGCTTTCACAGAAGAAAAAGAACGTATGAAGCAAGTGAAACATGTTGTTTCTTACGTATATCTTTCTGTACTTCAACAGCTAACTGGACTTGAACAGAGCTGGGGAATATTAACTGGGGTACGCCCAACGAAACTTCTTCACAAACTGCTTCAAAATGGTATGTCAAAAGAAGAAGCGCATAAAGAACTTCGTGAAAGTTATTTAATTCATGAAGAGAAAATTGAACTTCTTCAGCGTATTGTTGATTGCCAATTAGCGGTTGTTCCGGATTTATACCGTTTGAAAGAAGAAGTAAGTATTTACATCGGTATTCCGTTTTGTCCTACAAAATGTGCGTACTGTACGTTCCCGGCTTATGCAATTAACGGACGCCAAGGATCAGTTGATTCGTTCTTAGGCGGGTTACATTATGAAGTTCGTGAAATTGGTAAGTTTTTAAAAGAAAAAGGTGTTACAGTTACGACGATTTATTACGGCGGCGGTACACCGACGAGTATTACAGCAGAAGAAATGGATATGTTGTATGAAGAAATGTACCAAGCTTTCCCTGATGTGAAAGATGTACGTGAAGTAACAGTTGAGGCAGGTCGCCCAGATACGATCACACCAGCAAAGCTAGAAGTGTTAAATAAATGGAATATTGACCGTATTAGTATTAATCCGCAGTCATACCACCAAGAAACACTAAAAGCAATTGGACGTCATCACACTGTAGAAGAAACGATTGAGAAGTATCATTTAGCACGTGAAATGGGAATGAACAATATTAATATGGATTTAATTATTGGTCTTCCTGGTGAAGGATTAGACATCTTTAAGCATACGTTAGATGAAACAGAAAAGTTAATGCCAGAATCGTTAACAGTTCATACGTTATCATTTAAACGTGCTTCTGAAATGACGCAAAACAAACGTAAATATAAAGTAGCAGGTCGCGAAGAAATTACTGCGATGATGCATGAGGCGGAAGAGTGGACGAAGAACCATAATTACGTACCATACTATTTATATCGTCAAAAAAATATTTTAGGTAACTTAGAAAACGTTGGGTATGCAATACCGACGCAAGAAAGTATCTACAATATTGTTATTATGGAAGAAGTACAATCGATTATCGGACTTGGTTGCGGGGCATCAAGTAAATTTGTTCACCCACAAACAGGAGCAATTACACACTTTGCGAATCCGAAAGATCCAAAATCATATAACGATGGCTTCGTGAAATATACAGAAGATAAACTGAAAATTTTAGAAGAGCTATTCGTGTAAGAAGAAGGGGGTTGTTCCGATTTGGAACAGCCTCTTTTTATATTGTCAGTTTTTGTCGGTAAGTCGATATATTCGAAAAATAGCTGATATAAATTGAGTTGCGTTCGATATATTCAAAAAATCGCCGATGTAATTTCATTTACCATCAAACGGTCCATATGTAAAACTATGTCGATAATAATCAGAAAAATTAGTCAGGTTATTAGAGGAAAATGTCTACTTATAGACGAAATGATAGATTTATGAAAGGGAAAAGGGGGAAATTGTTGGCATGTACATGACGATAGGGAGAATTTTTGATTTGACAGTTGGCAAGTATCCGAATAAAGAGGCGTTAGTAGAACCAGAAAAAAATATTCGTTGGACATATAAACAGTGGGATGAGCAAATAAATAAAACGGCGCAAGCTCTATTGAAAGAAGGAGTAAGAAAGGGAGATTGTGTATCTGTTTACCTATATAACTGTCGTGAATTTGTAAACGTTTACTTAGCCTGTGCGAAAATTGGCGCGATCTTCAATCCAATTAATTTCCGCTTAAAAGCAAAAGAATTATCGTATATCCTCCAAGATGCAGCCTCGAAAGTAGTTGTCTTTGAAAAAGCAGTCGGATCAACAGTTGCTATGATTGAACGAGATTTTCCAAATTCGTCTTTTTGGTACGTGGAAGAAGATGCACCTTCCTATGCTAGTTCTTACCATGAAAAAGTAAATGAAGCATCAGCTGAGAAAGTAGATATTGTAGTCGATGAAATGGATTTTTGTTCTATGCTTTATACGAGCGGAACGACTGGTCATCCGAAAGGCGTACTACATCGCCATCGTGATATGGCTGAGCATAGTATGATTTGTACGTATTTTATAAAATATAACAGGGATAGCGCCGGACTTGTGGTAGCGCCTTTATATCATTGCGGCGAGTTAAACGCTGGAATCATACCGCGCATTCAAGTTGGCGGAAAGAATGTTATTTTACATCATTTTGATACGGATAGAGTATTACATACCATTCAAGAAGAGAAGATTACGACGTTTTTTGCAGCACCGACGATGTGGAATATGTTACTGCAAAAAGATCTAACTAAGTATGATTTAACTTCAATGAAAATCGGTGTATACGGCGGAGCTGCAATGGCACCGGCGCTAGTGAAGGAATGTAAAGAGCGCCTTTATATTGATCTTGTTCAAATTTACGGAATGACAGAAATGGGACCAGTTGTTGCGTTTCTCGTAGAAGAGGATCAAATTACGAAAGCTGGTTCAGCAGGAACACCGTGCTTTAGCCATGAAATTCGAATTGTGAAACCGAACGAAGATGGACCAGCAGAGCCAAATGATACGTTGCCTCCTTATGAAGTTGGGGAGATTATTTTGCGCGGCCCAACTATGATGGCTGGTTATCATAACCGAGAAGAAGCAAATGCAAAATCGATGTATAAAGGCTGGTATCATTCTGGTGATTTAGGATACTTCGATAAAGACGGCTATTTATTCGTTGCAGACCGCGTTGATGATATGGTAATTAGCGGTGGCGTAAATATTTATCCTCGCGAAATTGAAGATTTCCTTCATAGTCACCCTGGTGTATTAGATGTTGCAGTACTTGGTGAGCCCGATGAACTATGGGGAGAGCGTGTCGTTGCGGTTGTTGTAAAGAAAGATGAAAATATTACAGAAGCTGATTTAGAAACGTATTGCAAAGAAAGTGATGAATTAGCAGATTATAAACGTCCACGTCATTACTTATTTGTAGATGAACTTCCACGTAATGCGAGCGGGAAGTTGCAGAAGTTTGTGCTGAGGGAGTCGTTAAAAGGGGCAAAAAAATAGAAAGTGGGGACACCCACTTTCTATTTTTATTTACGTGAAAATCCTTCTTCATCAAGGTATTCCGCAGCTTCTGGATAAGAGTTGAATGTACCGTCTAAGTTTACGCCAGCGTAAACGTTCCACATGTCATCCTCTTGAATAAGAGTTAGGACATGACCGTCTTCGTTACGCCATTCTTCTTCCGCAGCAGGTTCCATTGGTGCTACAATTTCCTCTTGCTCCTGTGATAGACGTTCAATTACTTTTTCAATTAATGAACGCAGTTCTTCTTCTGAAAACTCACGGATGTTAATCATGCCTTTATCATCTGTTTTATAACCTTTAATGAAGTTTGCATATACAAATCCGTTTCCATTTGGGTGTAAATGATATACAACGTTCTTTTTATCTAAACGACTTTCTTCAAAGTGGAAGTTTACACGTTTTAATGATACGTTCTTTCTTTCTAGTTCTGGGAAAGATTCAATAATCGATAATTTTTCTTCAAAAGTTAGCATAGTGCCTCCAAGTATATAGTAAAAGATTTAATTTGTTCATTATAGCATAGTTGTAATTGTTTCCAAAGGTAAGGGGGAAACTTTTATTTGGATGCGTTTACTTCACGATACTGTAAAGAGTTTCTTATAAACAGGCTAACGGATGAGTATTTTTAGGTGTACAATGGAACGTGGACTTTATCCCGCATTAACGGGCAGTAAGACCTCCACCTCAAATTTCGGCGAATGCGAGGAAGTTAGGTGGGAGATCAACTGCCCGTAAACGCCCGATTGGTGCCGGCTAATGATCAGTGGGGATGAAAAAACTCCCCACTGATTAAAGTTTCACTTTATATGAAGGTGGTTATTTATATGTTTCAAAAAATAGCAAAGGAATGTTTAGCAGGATTTACTGTTGCGATTGTTGCGTTGCCGCTAGCAATTGCATTTGGTATTGCCGCGACAGGGACGTCTGAGGGAGCACTTGTTGGATTGTATGGTGCGATTTTTGCAGGTTTATTCGCAGCGTTATTTGGCGGGACACCTGGGCAAGTAACGGGGCCAACTGGACCAATTACTGTTATCGCAACAGGAGTTATTGCGACGCACGGCTTAGAGGCAAGTTTTATTGCCTTTATGATGGCAGGGTTATTTCAAATTTTATTCGGTGTATGTAAGCTCGGTTCTTACGTTCGATATATTCCGTATCCTGTCGTTTCAGGATTTATGAATGGTATTGCATTAATCATTATTTTAGGTGAAATAAAGCACGTACAAAATAGTTTTCTACTTGTTGTGTTAACGATTATTGTAATGATTGTTTCTGGCAAATGGATTAAGGCGATTCCGTCTAGTTTAGTAGCACTAGTCGGTGTGACAGCTTTGCTTCCTTTATTTTCTTCTCTACTCGAAGGACTTACAGTAAAGTTACCGATTATCGGAAATCTTTCATTAAACAAAGTAATTGAAAAGATTGGAACCATTCCAGAAGCGATGCCTACGCTTCATATTCCATCTTTAAGTGGAACAGGAATAGCAACACTTATTTTACCAGCGCTTAGTATTGCTTTATTAGGATCGATTGACTCGTTGTTAACATCGGTCGTAATGGATAATGTGACAGGTACACGTCATAAAAGTAATAAAGAGCTCATTGGACAAGGTATCGGTAATATGATGAGCGGATTGTTTGGTGGATTAGCAGGTGCAGGTGCGACTGTAAGGTCTATCGTGAATATAAGAAGTGGTGGTAAAACAGCACTTTCGGCATGTATGCATAGTGTTATATTATTTATTTTTATTATGGGTCTTGGTTCGGTCGTACAATACATTCCGCTTGCTGTATTATCAGGTATTTTAATTTTAACTGGTATTGGAATGTTCGATTGGGAAAGCATGAAAAAGATGCATGTCGCTCCTAAAGGTGATGTCGTTGTTATGCTCGTAACGATGATTGTAACGGTGAAGTTCGATTTAATGATTGCTGTTGCATTCGGTATTATTCTTTCGTTCATCATATATATGGTGAAGTGTAAAGAACGTAAAACTTCTATCGTAAAAGAAAGAGAAGAAACGTACACGATTCAAGGGCCGCTCTCTTTCCTATCAGTAGAGCGTATTTTCTCTACTTTACAAGATGTGAAGTCACCGGTTGTTTTACGTATGAAAGATGTGCGTTATATGGATGTATCAGGAGCTATGGCATTATTAAATTTTGTTGAGCAATCAAATAAAGTAGGAGCAAGTGTAAAGCTTGAGCAAGTACATCCGAGTATTGAAAAAACAATCGTAGTAATGGCGAACGATGAACAGAAAGAGCAATTGAAAATCTTAAGTGTTTAGATGGTAATTAGAATATCTCACAATCTTACATACATTATAATGTAGAGTTGTGGGATATTCTTATAATGTTTTTAGTAATATGTATCGCATTGATAGAGAAGAAGAGCTTTTTTGAGTAACAGAAACAGTGATAATATGTACATATATAATGGAAAGAATTAGAAAATTAATTGTGAAGAAATAGGCGTGAACTGGTTCTCTTTTCTATTTTGAAAAAAAAACCAAGTATTCAACCTATAATAAATTTGTTATGATAATCAATGGGATAAAGTGAATCCCTATCGTTTAAAACAATATGTTTGAGAGTATATGTATAAAAGAAAAGAGAAAAAATATGAATAAAACATTTGTAAAAGGAGCAGCAATTTTAACCATTACAACTTTTTTGTCGAAATTGCTTGGTAGTTTTTTTCAAATTCCATTACAAAATATTGCAGGAGATGAAGTGCTCGGTATTTTCCGCCTTGTTTTTCCTGTATATATGATTGCTCTTACATTATCGGTAGCCGGAGTTCCGCTTGCAATTTCGAAATTAATTGCAGAGTTGAACGAAAAAAATAAGCAAAAGGAAATTGCGAAATTATTTAAATCAGCGTCAATTATAGGGATAGCATTTGGCGTTTTCGGCTGTTTAGTCATTGTATTATTTTCTATTGAAATTGCAAATATGCTTGGTGGACAAGAAACTAGAATGCCGTTGCTTATTACTTCATTAGCATTACTCATTGCGCCATACATGGCGGTTTATAGAGGGTATTTTCAAGGTTTCGGTGATATGAAACCAACAGGGGTATCACAAGTCATTGAGCAATTTGTACGTGTGTTTTTTATGCTAATAATTGCTTACATACTAGTATCATGGGATAAGAGTAATACTGTTATTACTAGTGGTGCGATGGTTGGCTCTTTTCTTGGAGTCATTAGTTCGCTTATATATTTGCGTATAAAATATAATAGAAGTCCATACTACAATAAAAGCAATTCCTATTCGCTCCGAGATTTAAGAGAACACGGCAAAAAGATATTGCGGGTATCGATCCCAATCGCTATCGGAGCTTTATCAATGCCACTTTTAAATTTAGTAGACTCGCTTACAATACCGCATGTATTACAAGGATCATCAACAGAAATTCAAGAACAATTTGGAATATACAGTCGCGGTTTTGCATTCACGCAAATAATTGTTATTTTTGCAAGTGCAATTGTATTTCCGTTAATACCACTCTTAACTTCCGCATTGGCCAAAAGAGATATAAATTTGGCGAAAATAACAATTCAAAATACAAATCGACTAGCGCATGTTTTGACAGCACCGTTAACAATATGGTTGATGGCATTAACAGTACCGTTAAATATCGGATTGTTCACAGACGTAAAAGGCAGTAGTATGTTAACAGTTATGATTGGCAGTTCGTATTTTACTGCGGTTATGGTATTATCAATAGGTGTTTTACAGGGGATTAATCGTTCTGCACAAGCTGCATGGATTGTTATTGGCGCGAGTTTTGTGAAAGTCGTGTTAAACATGATGTTAGTGCAGGAGTTTGGCATAGATGGAGCGGCGTATAGTACATTAATTACTTACGTATTGATTTGTATTGTAAATTATTTGTATATTCGAAGCTACATTGCCTATTCTATTCATTTAAAAAGCTTTTTTGGTGTGCTAGGAATAGCATGTATTTTGGGACTAGGATTGTATGAACTATGTAATGTGATAGATGTTACATCTTCAAGAATTATGACGTTATTATTCAGTGGAATAGCATTAAGTATTACAACCATTTTGTATGGTGTATGTGCTTTGAAATTAAAATGGATATCAATAAAAAAAATACCATTTTTGAAAAGATAAATATAGAAATTTAATTTTTTATTAAAATTCATATGAGCTGATAAAGAGGAAACTATGTAGGGTATCAAGTGTTTAGGTAAGGAATGGGTACCAGTTTATGTTAAATGAAATAAACGGTTACCTAGTTTTGGAGGAGATTTAGGGTGCGTTTAGTCTTATCAGGATATTATGGTTTTTATAATGTTGGAGACGAGGCGATTCTACAATCAATTATTGAATCGTTAAGTAAAGAGAACCCGGATATAGAACTAGTAGTACTATCAAATGATTCTAAATATACAAAGGAAATGTATGGTGTAGAATCGGTAGATCGCTGGAATATAAAAGCTGTTTATCATGCGATAAAAAACAGTGATGGAGTTATTAGCGGTGGCGGGAGCCTTCTTCAAGATCAGACAAGTACGAAGAGTATTCTATATTATACGGGTATTATGGGACTCGCTCGATTATTAAAAAAGCCGTATTATATTTATTCACAAGGAATAGGGCCAATTACAAAAGGATATAATCGTCTATTAGTAAAATGGAACTTGTCAAAAGCTTCCTATGTATCAGTTCGAGATGAGGATTCGTTTTTATATTTAAAAGGACTTGGTATAAAAAACGATATTGAAATTGTTCCAGACCCTGTTTTAACATGGAAACGAACAAAACAATCGGATTGGTTGCAAAAGCATTCTATACATGGAAAAGTAATCGCGGTTAGTGTACGTTATTGGCATGCAAAAGAAGATTATATAAAAAAATTAGCTATGGCATTAAAAAAATTAAAGCAAGAAGGATACCAAATTTTATTTGTTCCAATGCATGAGCCATTTGATCAAAAAGCTTCGCGTGAAGTAATAGAATTAATGGGAGAAGAGACGTATATGCTTCCATATAAAATGGATATCGACGAGAAAATATTCATTTTATCACAATGTTCATTACTAATTGGTATGCGTCTTCATGCACTTGTTTTTTCTGCAGTAGCCAAAACTCCAATGGTCGGGATTTCGTACGATCCGAAAATTGATTCGTTTTTAAGTCAAGTGAATCAGCCAGTTATAGGAAGTGTGGATGGCGAATGGAGTGCTGAGTATTTATATGAACTTGCAAAAAAGCAATTAATGCAACAAGGAACTGTGCAGCAAGAGTTACAATTAACAATAGATGAACTTCGGTTGCAAGGCAAACAGGCAACAAAGAAACTCATTGATCATATGGAAAAAGACACTTTATTAAAAAAGTAAAGTGTCTTTTATTTTGTTTTTTAATTTAATGAAAATTCTAATTATAAAAACGTTTTATGTTAATTTCTATTTATTATGCTAAAATGATTGTGATTATTATATAATCAAATTTGTGATAATAAATTCGTAGATTACGAGGAGGATAACCTTGAAGACTTTTTCAAAAGGTATAACAGCAGTGGCATTAACGGGATCATTACTTTTAACTCCTATTTCAAGTTATGCGGCAAATGATGATATTACAGGACATATGTTTGAGACGCATATGCGTTCACTTATTACTAAAGGAGTTTTAATGGGGTATGGTGAGAATGTATATGCGCCTGATAAACTAGTAACAAGAGCAGAGTTTGCTACATTCATAGCAAGGGCTTTAAATTTACCGAAAGCTGATTCGAATTTCGAGGATGTGCCGAAGACTTACGGTTTATATGATGGTGTAAGTAGAGCATATGGAGCGAAAATTATTAATGGTCGTACTAACGAGACATTCTCACCAAATGATGTGATTACACGTGAAGAAATGTCGATAATGGTAAAGCGAGCGTTAGACTATAAAAATATTAAAATAGCTGTAAGTCCGCTTACCTTTACTGATAAAGATAGTATTAACTATAAAGAGCATGTACAAGTTATGGTGGCTACTCAAATTATTAAGGGGTATCCAGAAGATAATACATTTAGACCACATTTATCAGCTACAAGAGGTATGGCTTCAGCTATGTTGGATCGCATGCTTCAGACAATTGAAAAAAACGGAAATAGCAATCCTGTAGAAACTAAGAAATATGTCGTGATAAATGTAAGAGAAAACGGAACAGAGCAAGAAGTAGAGCGCTATAATACGTATAAAGAAGCGGTTACGGCTGCTCAAAATAAAGGTATGAGTGCGGTGAAATACGAGAACGAATTTTTATGGATTAAAGATGGTTTTGCAAGTGCGAAGAGAATAACTGGGCAAAATATTATTAATATTTATGACGAGAAATTGTCAGCAGTATATACATATATTCAGTATGGAACAGAATTGAAAGTGTTAGAAATTGGCGAAGATCGTGTGAAAGTTCAAGTTTCTGGTTTGACAGGTTATGTGAAGAAGAATGAAATCACTTTAATTCCTACAAATGAAATGAAACAGTCTTCTTATTATGTGAAATCAGATGGATATTTATACCATAAATATTATACATATAATACAAGCTCACCTGGATATACAGAATTTAGATATGGTGTGGCACCTTCTTTCATGAAGCAAGGACAGCAAATGTATAGTGTAGATGGAAAGACGTTTGGAAATGAAACTTTCTATCAATATTTCAATTATTTATCATTGCGTTCTAAAACAGACTATACAGCTGAACAATTAGATAGTTATGTGAAATCGATTAAGCCAGACTCTCCATTAATTGGTTTAGGAAAGAAATTTAAAGAAGTAGAAAGCAAGTATAATGTAAATGCATTATTCTTATATTCATTAGCAATTCATGAAAGTTATTATGGAACAAGCGCTCTTGCAAAAGACAAAAATAATTTATTTGGTTTAAAAGCAACAGACGATAGTCCATATGGTAACGGGGAAGCATTTAATTCAAAAGAAGATTGTATTGAACATGCAGCAAAAGTATACATGAATGAAGGATATTTAAATCCAGGACATTGGCGTTATACAGCAACATATACAGGTGATAAAGCTGCTGGTTTAAATGCGAAATATGCATCTGATGCGAATTGGGGTAAAAAAGTAGCGGGGCATATGAATCGTTTTGATTCTTATTTAGGTAAAAAAGAATACAACAAGTATAAACTTGCACGTGTGATGAATGATGTGGAAGTGAAAAAGGATCCGCATAGATCAAATGAACGACTTTATCGCTTAACTACAAATAAAGTTGTAACAGTTACAGGTGAAGAAACGATGAATGGACAAGTGTGGGTTAAAATTATTTCTGATAATCCTGCTGTAAATGAAGCATATATCGCAAAAGAAAACTTAGAATACGTAACACACTAATTAAATATAAAAGAGAAAAACTGTTTATCTAGATGCGTTTATAAAAAAGGTGCTCCAAAAGCCAGCATAACTGACTTGTTGGAGCACCTTTTTTTTATTCAATTTCAAAATCAACAATCATATAAGCGAGTATAACAACGAAGAAAATACTAACGGATGGCGCTGTTAATACGTGCCCGGACATAAAGCCGATTCCAAGTGATAGGACGAGCGTGCTAGCCAGTAGCATATATTTCACAGTTAATATTTTCTTGAAGTTTGTCATGATACGAATGAATAATTTAATACCGAAGTATAGAAATGGTATTAAGTAAATAAGGAAACCGACGATTCCGAATGCAAAGAATAGGTCGTGGAAATCCATTTCGATTAACTTAATTTTATCAGTATAGTTACCAGCATAGCCCATTCCGAATAGTTTTTGTGATAGTGGTGCGTCTTTATAGTATTGTTTGTATACTTTTAAAAATTTATCGCGATCACTGTAAATTAAACTTTTCATTTCAGAGTCTGTTAGTTCACCCTGCTCATGTTTTTCTTCTTTAATTACTTTTCCTTCTTTTCTATCCTTTTCTTCTTGTACTGATTTTTTGTATTCGTATATTTGCATGTGGATGCCCATATTTTTTGCGATAGGAGTATGTGGTGTAAGTACAATTAAACCTCCTAGTACAATAGCGGCAACAACTGTATTTACGAGATATGTGAATCCTGTTCCTTCTTTTTTGCGATGAATCATATATTCAATGAATGAGAATAAAAGTGCCACGCCAAGCGTTAGAACAATTGCACCATATCCTACTTTCGTTCCGACCATAATACTTGCATACATCGCAAGCATTGTTGGAATCCAGTAATAGATTTTCGAGAAAGAAGTTGTTTTATGAATCGAATAGAGCACTACGATTGGGAACATAATTGCAAAAATAGAACTTAAATCATTTCCAGCAAAGAACCAACCTCTTGAGCCAATCTTTGAGTGAGGGTAGCTTGGGAAATCTGTACCAGTTTGCATTGCAACAATCAGTGTGATGCTTAAAATTAAAGTTGCATATAAGAAATATGTAATGATTTTATGCAACGTATATTCTTTATTTTTCAACTCTTTAAAGACGATGGTATATCCAAACAGTAGCACAATTGGATATATGCTCTTTAAAATAAATTTTACTTCTTCGCCAAATGAAACTGGAGATTTAATCATCATATTATTTGCAAGACCAATTGCTAGTACGATCCCGAGTAGGCATAAATAGAGAATGTACTTTTTCGCTCCAGGTTGTTCTCTATGAAGAAGTAGATAACCTAATGCAAGAAGCATAAAGGCGAAACGGACTACGATTCCAACTGTTGCGCTCATGTGTAATACATAGATTGAAAAAGACGTTAATAAATCTAAAATTGGTTGAAACACAATGAATAGCAATAGGAAATGCGGGAAGTAGTTATCCGTTTGTTTCAACTTATTAACCATATATTCCTCCATTTCTTCATTCCTTTAGTTCAATACCCAAGAGATGGGGATAAAAGCCTTGTTTACATAATAAGGCGAATGAATTTTAATATTTATTTTTTTGCATCAAAATTAAGAATACACCATTTCATTGTAATGGTAAATAGATGAAAAATATTGATAAACCGACTTTAATTTCTATATTTTTTAACGAAATTGGATGTTTTATACGGAGATATATACAAATTACGAGAAAATTAGACAGAAAATTAAGAAAAAAAGAAGGATTTTTAACATGCTTTCTATAATTATATAAGTATAATCTTTATGTTGAAAAGAGGGGTATATATAATGGAAGTAACAAGTAAAACAGAATCTGTTGTTGTGAAATATGAAGGGCGCGTAGCAACGGTTATGGTCAATCGTCCAGAGGTTTTAAATGCATTAGATGAACCAACGTTAAAAGAGTTATTACAAAAGTTGAAAGAAGTGGCGGAAAGTTCTGTTCACGTTGTTGTGTTGTGTGGAAGTGGCCGTGGTTTTTCTGCGGGTGGAGATATTAAATCAATGCTTTCAAGTAATGATGAAAGTAGGTTTGAAGGCATCATGAATACAATTTCTGAAATCGTTGTGACGTTATATACGATGCCGAAGCTTGTTATTAGTGCAATTCATGGGCCGACTGCTGGACTTGGATTAAGTATTGCATTAACAGCTGATTATGTTATGGCAGATATATCATCAGTTATTGCGATGAACTTTATTGGAATCGCTTTAATTCCAGATGGTGGTGGCCATTTCTTCCTTCAAAAGCGCGTCGGTGAAAATATGACGAAGAAAATCATTTGGGAAGGGAAGAAATTATCAGCGACAGAAGCGCTAGATATCGGTTTAATTGATGAAGTAATCGGTGAGGATTTCCAAACGGCTGTGAAGCAAAAAATTAATGAATGGTTACAAAAACCAATCAAGGCGATGATTCAAACGAAACAAATTTTATGTGAAGTAAATCGTTCTAATTTAGAACAAACGCTTCAGCTCGAAAAGCGTGGTCAATATGTGATGAGACAAACAGCGGACCATAAAGAAGGTATTGCTGCTTTTCTAGAAAAACGTTTACCAGCATTTAAAGGGGAATAAAGTGAAACTTTAATCCGTGGGGGGTGTTTATCCCCCGCGGATTATTAGTCTGACTGCCCGTTAATTCGAGATAAAGGGAAGAAAGTGCTAACACATTTTAGTATAATTGTGTTAGCACTTTTTTTAGGAGTAATAAATGAAGAAAATTATCGGTGTTATCGTTATTATTTTACTTACATATTATGCTTTGCATAGTACACCATCTCTTGCGGTACGGACTGCATTATTCTTTGAGGGACATCCAACTGTTGCTTTCTCTGGTGAAGTGAAGAAAGAACGGGATGTGAAAAAAGAGGCGATTCCTGATGAGTACCAAACCTTATACGGCGATAAGAAAGAAGAACCAGAGCATTACTTCTTTCCGGTAGTAAAGGCGCACGGATCAGGAATTGATATGTTAAGTGCTTGTGTGAAAAAAGAGTGGTTTTTCTATAAAGCAGAGCTTGGGTGTTATTAAAAGTGGGAGGAAAAGTGATGTCAACTTATAACAGGTTAGTAAGAGATCGTGTCCCAGAGAAAATTTTGATGTCTGGAAAAACATATACAGCACAAAAATTAACAGGGCAAGCTTACATACAAGCGTTAGCGAAAATTGGTACAGAAGAAATTCGTGAATTTGCTTCGATGAAAGAGCGTGAACATGCGCTAGATTCACTTGCAGATGCACTTGAAATTATTATTTCATTAGCGCGTGCAGAAGGTGCAACAATGGAAGATGTAGAGCTTATTCGTAAGCAGAAAGAAGAAGAGCGCGGCGGATTTACAAGAGGGATTTATTTGATGGACGTTTCGGAAGAGTAGTTTAATAGAAAAAGCACAGCTTACTCAGTAGCGCTGTGCTTTTTTCCTGCAATTAGGCTAACGATTAAGAAGATAGCTGTTAATGTCCAGCCGATTGCAATAGAAGTAGTAGTGTGAATGGCATAAGAAACTTGTAAACAGAGTAAAGATGATAAAAACCAAATAAGTGCAATATGTACATGTTTTTTCGTTACATTCATTTTTGTTATCTCCTTTTCACTTACTAAACTAAATTTTACTATAATTTAGAAAATTAAACTAAATGAGTAGAGGTTTTATCGTAATTTCGCTATACTAAATAGTAGAGAAAATGAGGAGGAAACGACAATGGCACATCATACGAAAGAAACGATGGAACTTATTAAGGAGCTTGTCTCTATTCCAAGTCCATCTGGAAACACGGCGAAAATTATTAGTTTTATTGAAAATTATGTAAGTGAGTGGAATGTAGAGACGAAGCGTAATAATAAAGGCGCTCTTATTTTAACGGTTAAAGGAAAGAATGATGAGCAGCATCGTTTATTAACTGCACACGTTGATACGTTAGGTGCGATGGTGAAAGAAATTAAGCCTGACGGTCGTCTTCGTCTATCTATGATTGGTGGATTTCGCTGGAACTCTGTAGAAGGAGAATATTGCGAAATTGAAACGTCAAGCGGTAAGAAATATACAGGTACAATTTTAATGCATCAAACTTCTGTCCATGTGTACAAAGATGCAGGGGAAGCGAAGCGCGATGAGAAAAATATTGAAGTGCGTATTGATGAGCGTGTCTTTTCAGCAGATGAAGTACGTGAGTTAGGAATTGAAGTAGGAGACTTCGTTTCATTTGATCCACGCGTTCAAATTACAGAGAGTGGATACATAAAATCACGTCATTTAGACGATAAAGTAAGTGTTGCAATTCTATTGAAATTAATTAAAAGATTGCAAGATGAAAAGGTAACATTGCCATATACAACACATTTCTTAATTTCTAATAATGAAGAAATTGGATACGGTGGAAACTCAAATATTCCAGAGGAAACGGTAGAATATTTAGCAGTTGATATGGGAGCGTTAGGTGATGGACAAGCATCTGATGAATATACAGTATCTATTTGTGCGAAAGATTCTAGCGGTCCATACCATTACGCTTTACGTAAACATTTAGTTGAACTGGCGAAAGCGAATGCTATTGAATATAAAGTGGATATTTATCCATACTACGGATCAGACGCATCAGCTGCGATTCGCGCCGGATTTGATGTGAAACATGCGTTAATTGGAGCTGGTATTGATTCTTCTCACGCATTTGAGCGAACGCATGAGAGTTCTATTATGTATACAGAAGCATTAGTGTATGCATATGTAATGTCTAATTTAATTGAAGAATAATTTCATAGCAAATAGAGAGGGCTGATTGAAAATATTATTTTTAATCAGCTTTTCATTAGCGCAAGTTTTTTATATTCATAAAGGAAAAGTACTCGAAGTGAAAATTGGCGAAGGTGACCTAGGTATTGCAGGAACTCGTTTTAAAGCTTTAGATAAAGGGAAGTTCCTTATAGGGAATTATGATAATGGAGAAGGAATATGGTATTTCTCGACTTTCCAAACAAATCTTGAGACGGGAAAAGCAGAAAGGATCGATCAGGTAAAGCTTTCTTTGGAGGAAGGGAATATATATTAAAGAAAATTTTAAATAATACATTAGGAAAAGCGATTAGAGTACTATGTACTAATCGCTTTTTTATATACATTCATTATCAGTTATATATATACGATTTTTGTTATGTGAAGGGAAAACGTATTTACTATAGATATATAATGTTATAAACTATGAAAGGATTAATTATTAGTTAATACTTTATAGTTAGTTTAATGGGAGAAATTGTATAAATATGAAGTTTCGAGAGGAGATTTATTTTTCATGAAGTACAAAGCAATAGCCGCAGGTATATTAGCAGCAAATTTACTAGCACATCCAATTAGTAGTTTAGCAGAAACGAAGAAATTTCCTGATGTTTCAGACGATGCGTGGTCGAAAGACGCGATTTATTATTTAGTAGAGAGAAATGTAATTAATGGTATGCCAGATGGTAACTTTATGCCACAAGGAAATTTAACACGTGCTCAAGCGGCAAAGATTATCGCAACAGCAATTGGCGTTAAAGTGGATCCAAACGCGAAGCCATCTTTTAATGATTCAAAAAATCATTGGGCAGCTCAATATATTGCAGCGATTGAAAAAAAGGATATTATTAAAGGCCGAGGACCGGGAGTATTTGATCCTGAAGGACAAGTAACTCGTGCTGAAATGGCGGCTATGCTTGTAAGGGCATATGAATTGAAAAGCCAAGTAACCGGAACAGCGCCTACAAAATTTGCTGATTTAGAAAATCATTGGGGTAAAGAAGAAGTAAATATTTTAGTAGAATTAAAACTTTCTTTAGGTACAGGTGACGGCTGGAAACCAGATAATTCTATTACGCGTGAACAGGCAGCTCAGCTTACTGCTCAAACAGATAAATTTGGAAAGAATAGTAATCGTCCAGTAGAAACAAAGAAAATATATATCGATAGAAAATTCATTACATATCACGGACCATCATTAACATCTGGGGTTAGTGAAAATCAGCATGATCCACAAATGGTTGAAGTAAAAGAAGAGCGAGATGGATGGATCAAAATTGCAACAAGTAACGGTGATAAATGGACACCTTTAGTAGAGAAAACAGAAGCTATTAAGGAAGGATTCACTACATATGCAGGGGCTTCCCATACTGCTAAAGTACTAGGTACATATGGAGCACAACAAGTAACTGTTATTGAAGAAAGCGGTAGCTGGATTCGCATTCGTACAACTAGTGGTTTCCAATGGGTTGATAAAAATCAATTGAACCCAGTGAAACAAGGGAACTTCTTAGAAGGAAAAGCGATTATTATTGATCCGGGGCATGGCGGGGTTGATCCAGGGCATTCTGGTGTGAAAATGGATGAAAGTGCTATCGTATTAGATACATCTTTACGCGTACAAAAACTATTTGAACAAAAGACACCATTTACTGTTTTATTAACACGTAATGATGATACACGTCCAGGAAATACCTCTGGTGAATCTTTGAAAAAACGTATAGAATTTGCGCAAGAAAATAAAGGTGATATTTTTGTGAGTGTTCATGCAAACGGGTTTAATGAACAAGTAGAAGGAACAGAAACGTTCTACTACAGATCAGCATCAAATCCAAATTCAGAAGAGAGCCGTGTACTAGCAGAAAAAGTACAAAAACGTTTAGTACAAGCACTTCAATCAAATGATAGAGGTGTAAAAACAGAAGACTTCTATGTAGTGAAATACAATACAATGCCTGCTATTTTAGCTGAACTAGGTTTCATCGATGCTAAAGGCGAAGGTGAAAAACTAGCTACTGAACAATGGAGACAACGTGCAGCAGAAGCAATTTATTCTGGTATTCTAGATTACTATGAATGGCAAGGTAACGATGTATCTTCTTATCGTTAATAATAGAAAAAATTATGGAATAGATTGCCGAGAGGCAGTCTCTTTTTATTTATAAAACAAATTATAAAGGTTTCTCTTTATTTCGGGCATATGATATCATTTAATTTTATATGAAAAAGTATTTGAGTAATTTTGATCATAACAATTTTAAACGATAAAGGATGATAATAGATTGAGTAATCATAGTAAAACACCTGCATGTATATATACGTATGCATTTCGTGAGGAGGAGCGTGCTTTATGTTACTTGGAAATGCGCTCGTTCTTTGGAATGGAGTCTCACGTTAATATTTTGAAAAGTGATGTCAAAATTGATCCGAGTAGAAGTGCGTTTATGAAAGAGCGCGTTGAGGTTATGTATGAAGGAGACGACTTAGAAAGTATTTTAAAACAAGTAGAACAAATTGATTTGGCGGGGGCGTCATTTAAAGTTATCTTCGTTAAAATCAATGATCTTGGGAAAGAAAATAAAATTGAATATGGGGAAAGACGTCTCATTGAACGCGACCTCGGTATGCATATTGAAGGAGAAGCGGATGTTCGTAATCCAGAGCGTGTATTCGGGATTGTTCCTCTTGGAGGACGCTGGTACTTCGGACACTATGTAGAAAGTGAGCCAGTTTGGTATCATCACATAAAAAAACCGCATAGTTATTCGACATCTCTTAGCACGCGTGTTGCGAGATCAGTTGCAAATATCGCTGTACCAAATCCAGAGGGAGTACGAGCTATTGATCCGTGCTGCGGCATTGGAACAGTAGTAGTAGAAGCACTTTCTATGGGAATTAACATTGTTGGTAGAGATATAAATCCACTTGTGGTTCTTGGAACGAGGAAAAACATAGCACATTTTGGATTTGAAGGAACAGTAACAAAAGGTCCAATCGAGGAAATTACTGAGAACTACGACGTTGCAATTATCGATATGCCGTACGACTTATTTACGCATGCAACACCAGAAGACCAGTTCTCAATTCTTTCAAGTGCGCGCCGCATTGCAAAAAAAGTAGTCGTTGTCACGATGGAAACAATGGACGACATGATTCATGAAGCGGGATTTGAAATTACAGACCGCTGTATCACAAGAAAAGGATCATTTTCTAGACAAATTCTTGTTTGTGAATAGGAAAAGTCACCCGTTTATTAAATTAATAAATTACAGGATAGTTAGTCCATTATGAGGCTGATTATCCTTTTTTATTTAACAACAAATACAAAAACTCCATCTTGAATAAAGATTGATCAAAATGGAGTTACCCTTTTTAGCTAAGTATGAGATTTTTATAAAAAAGTTTGATTATTTTACTGAGCCTTAATGAATAACATTTCAAGAATACCAATAAAAAGCATAATCAGTCATAACTGAAGAATCACCCAACTGATGTAACATAGCTGAAATATTCCCTCTATGATAGGTTCCATGATTCACAACGTGTAAGACCATTTCAGATATACTTGTTTCTCTTAATCCTGCCCATGGATTATCCAACATTATTCTCTTTTCCATATCTTCCTGTCTGTTCAAAAAGGTTTTAAACCGGGATGTTAAAGTGTGAAATTCCGTTTCTAAGTCTTCAATGGGCAGTTTCTCAATCTTTTCTTGAATTTGAAATGAAGATTGCATTGCTTCATTCATACTCTGACCCTCAAGGGTATGAAGCCATCCATATTCCACCAAATAGAGATGAGATAAAACCTTTGAAACAGAAGAAAAGACACTTTTCATTTCCTTTTGATATTTCTCAGGAGAAAGTGTCTTAAGATGATCAATAATCCGTTGATTTGCCCATACATGATAGTTATATAGATTTTCTACATGATTTGCCATACAATCGCCTCCTTATCATCACGTTTTTTAATGTTCTTTATCAGAATGAATTATTCCTTTAAATATCATTACTTATTTGATGAGATCTTCAACTAAATGGCCCAATTGTTGAACAAAGGTCAAAGCAATCTTCAATTAACCTGCCCCGTTAGTTGAAGTACATTTCTTCACAATGTTTATCGTTAGATTAACATAAATATCCAACAAGAAAACATCAAACCTCTAAGAAATCTATAGAGGTTTGATGTTTTTAATCAATCTTTTTTACAAAGCTACACTTGTGACAAAAAAGCTTATTTTTTCATTTTGTGGTGATTCTGAATTCTTAAGTTGATGGGCATGCCTGTGTAGGTGATCTTTTTTTGGTTTGTATCAATGTGTGATTAGTTGGTAGTTTAGATGGGAGATTTGACGGGATTTGTTGAATAGATGATATATCTCGAGAGTTGTTTTGTTAGTGAATTACTCTTCTTTCGTTGTCTCTTGTTGTGCGATTAATAAATTGCGTAATACGTGTGCGCGGTAACTTTCTAGTTTTCGTCCTTCATGATAGCGAACACCTAATTTCTTTAGTTCAGCTACGTACCAGCCTTTTGTTCCGTAATACATGAGACCACTTCCTTTTTTCTTTTGAACAGTATATGTGCCTGGGTGAGAGAATTTTCTTTTTTTATTCATGAAATTCGCGGAGTTTAATATTGAATATTCAGTTTATTTTTATTATGATTAACTTATTATCGGATGACAGTGATTAGCCTCGCTGTAAGCCCAGATTTATGTTTGAAAATGAAGAGAGTAACTTCTTTCCACTTGAGCTTCTTTAGCAGAAGTACGAGCTATAAGGATAAGGGTAGTAAAATTCAATGCAAATGTGTACATTGTTTTTCTGGCTCTTAACATAGTAACGGAGGATGAAATATGCGTAAAGGGACTTTTTTTATGGCAGGACATTCGAGACTTCCGAAAGGTATGGCTGTTCGCAGTATGTATGAAACATTAACAATTACAATTGAGGCAGATCATAAATATCATGTCATTATTGAAGCGTCATGTACGCTTGCGACAGAGCATGGTAGAGACTTCGTCGCTCAAATGTTGAGAGGACATAGTTTGCAAGATGGTATTGAGGAAATCGTTCAAGATATTACGGACCATTATCAAGGAAAAGCGCAAAATGCTATCGTCAGTGCGGTGAAAGATTTACATCGCCAATATGTAAGTTATTTAAATGATGAACAGCCCAGGGGAGAGTACGAGGAAACAACACCATAAAAACTATCTAGTTTACAACCATAAACGAGAGCCAGTTGTATTTCTTTTAAAGAGATACGACTGGCTTATTTTATTGAGGAGGCAAGAACTATGAAAAAGTTAAATGAAGTGTAAGTTGTAAAACAAGAGATGAAAAAAAGAGGGTGCGTAGAAAGTAAGGGGGTTTTTAAAACGTATAAAGTATGTAGAGAAAATAATAAAAAACAAATTGACAGTTAAAATATTTTGAATTATCATTTAATTAATAAGATCCATACGAGAAATTAGCCTTCTCTATATTCGATCTTGCTTTCCTGTTTTACAAATATTTCCATACAAACTGTCTATTATTATTGTACTTTAAGAGATTAAAGAACACTCGTAATTATGAGCCAGTTGTACGTTTCTACGATTTTATGTCGTGGATGCGTATGACTGGCTTTTTCGATGTTAGGGCAGTAAGACCGAATCTCAGCATAAGAAGATAAGGATAACTGTCTGTAAAAAACGTCAATACGTTCTTCATATTTAAATTAGGGAGGAATTGAAATGTCGATTATTACAGAACAAAATACGAAGATGAAATTTGCAAAGAAATATGAGGGGTATGAGATTGTTCCTCATCCAGAGCATAAGCGTTTATATCATATTGTTTTAAATCAGCAATTGCTTAAGCAGTTTTTTGAAGAGGTAAAAGAGCATTCAGAGCAGTCATTACAATACATTCCTTATTCTCGATTTAATCTTGCGGATGGAATGAGAAAGATTTTTGGGCAATCATTTATGGATAACATTCGCGGCATTGTTCATGACCGTGAAACGGGCGGATTTACAATTGGGGTACAAGGTGAAACGTCAGATCCAGCAGACTACGTGAAATTTGCAACAGCATTAACACATTTAATCGGGGAGCCAAACTTTGATGCAATGACAGGAACGTACTATGCTAGATTTAATGTGAAAGATACGGATAGTAGTGATTCTTACCTTCGTCAAGCGTACCGATTGTTTACACTGCATACAGACGGTACATTCGTTGATGAGCCGACAGATTGGCTTCTTATGATGAAAATTGAAGAGCAAAATGCAGTAGGTGGAGAATCTCGTTTACTACATTTAGACGATTGGGAAGACCTTCATAAATTTAGAAATCATTCGCTCGCATCTGTTAAGGTTACGTATAAAGCGCCACCAAGTAAAAATGCGCAAGAAATCGTCTATCGTGAAACGTTTTTTGATGTGAATAACGCACCATGTATTTGCTTTATTGATCAGTTCGCTTATCCAGATAATATTGAACAAGCAAACTATTTGAAAGACTTATCATATTCTGTTGAAAACTCACCAGCAACACATGCATTGAAATTACCAATTGGTGACTTAGTTCTTTTAAACAACTTATTTTGGATGCACGGAAGAGCTGCGTTTGAGAAAAATAAAGATTTATATAGAGAACTAATGCGTCAACGTGGTTGTTTTTCTAAATAAGTTTGTACGGCGGGTCTTAAAAAAGACCTGCCTTTCATCATATTAAGGGGGAAGTAGGATGTATGACTTTATAATTATTGGCGGAGGAATTGTTGGGCTTTCAACGGGAATGGCTTTAACGAAAAAATTCCCTCGTGCGAAAATCGTGATCATTGAAAAAGAAAAGGAACTTGCACATCATCAAACTGGACATAATAGCGGAGTAATTCACTCTGGAATTTATTATAAACCAGGGAGTTATAAAGCGAAGTTTGCCAAAGAAGGAAACGCAGCTATGGTTCAATTTTGTAAAGAAAATGACATCGCTTATGACATGTGCGGAAAAGTAATTGTCGCTACAGAAAAGGACGAACTTCCTCTTTTACATAACTTATATGAGAGAGGCTTACAAAACGATTTACATATTGAAAAAATAGATAAAGAAGAATTAGCTGAAATTGAACCGCATGTAAAAGGACTTGGCGCAATCCGTGTTCCTTCTTGCGGGATTGCTGATTATAAAGGAGTAAGTTATGCATTTGCCCGTTTGATCCAAGAAAGCGGGGGAGAAGTACATTTAGGAACAGCGGCAGAGCGTATTACGGAGAAAAAAGACGCTGTAACAATTGAGACGAATCAAGGGATATTTAAAACGAAATTTCTCATTAACTGCGCCGGCTTACATAGTGACCGTATTGCGAAAAAGACAGGCATATTAACGGATATGAAAATCGTTCCGTTTCGTGGTGAATATTACGAACTTGTCCCAGAAAAACGCCATCTCGTAAAACATTTAATCTATCCAGTTCCAAATCCAGAATTCCCGTTTTTAGGTGTTCATTTCACAAGAATGATAAACGGGGATGTACATGCAGGACCAAATGCAGTATTAAGCTTCAAACGCGAAGGCTATACGAAAACAGACTTCAACATAAAAGACTTCATGGAAACAATGACATACACAGGCTTTTGGAAAATGGCGATGCCAAATATGAAAGAAGGCATAAAAGAAATGGTGCGCTCATTTAGTAAACAATCATTTTTAAAAAGCTTACAGCGCTTAATACCAGAGCTTACAGAGAAAGATATCGTGCCAACCCATGCAGGTGTAAGGGCACAAGCCATTTTATCAAACGGAAATATGGTTGATGACTTCTGCATTATCCCTGGCATCAATTCTCTGCATATTTGCAATGCACCATCCCCGGCCGCAACGGCTAGTATAAAGATTGGTGAGGAGATTGTAAGGCAAGTGCCGGATGTGGTGGCGGTTAGGGTTTGATGGGTCAGGGTGATTTGAGTCATAAATCCGCCTCGCTTTGAAGCGTAATATTACCGTGAATCATGAATTTGAAGAATCCCTTCTCACAAAGTGAAGCTTTAATCAGTGGTAGTTTTTCCTCAGCATTAGGGCTACGAAATTGAAAACTATTTAAAGAAAATACGACATCACTTCTATTTCTAGTTTATTAAAATAGTATTTATAGTAAGAATTTCTAAAAATATAAAGGAGGGATATGCTTTGTTTCCAGGTACTTTATATGAAACACATGTTAAAACAAAAAATTTAGAAGTGGCAAAAGAGTTTTATACTAAACTTGGATTATTTCATGCTCGCACTATTGAAGAACGCCGTGTAGCTTTCTTTTGGTTTGATAAAGAAAATAAGAAGGAACAAATGCTGGGCATTTGGGAAGTATCGGAAGAAGCATTCCATACAAGTCACTTCGCATTCAAGGTTAACTATGAAGAAATCATTCATGCAAGAGAATGGCTTCTTAATAAAGGAATGAACCCAAGGGCTGCTTTCGGTCTTGAACCTTCCGAGCCTATGGTTCAAACTTGGACACCTAGTGCAAATCTTTATTTTTATGATCCTGACGGCAATTCTTTAGAATTTCTATGTTTACTTCCTGAAAAGAAAAAAGTAAAACAAGACGTCATGTATTTGAGTGAGTGGGAAAGCTTGGAGAGTGAAGAATAAATTTGATTTTTAACTCAAATCCCGCAAAACTATGGCTTAAATCACCCCCTGAGTTTTCGGGGGATCTTTTTGTTTTGGGGCTAATAATCACCTACTGTATAAAAAAATAGACAGTAGTATGTATTTTTCAAAAAATGTATACAGATTTATCCCGCATTAACTGCCCGTAAAAGCCCGATTGATGTGGGCGAATAATCAGTGGGGGATGAAGACCCTCCGACTGATTAAAGTTTCACTTTATACTCTATGCGTTGGCATGATACTTGCAATGAAAATAGTATTAACATATAGGGGAGAGATAGAAATGAAGGTTAGTAAAATATACACAACAATTGATGCTCACGTAGCTGGGGAACCACTTCGAATCATTACGGGCGGAGTGCCAGAGATAAAGGGAGCAACACAACTAGAAAGACGCGCATACTGCATGGAACATTTGGATCATCTTCGCGAGGTTCTTATGTATGAACCGAGAGGACATCACGGCATGTACGGTTGTATCATTACTCCGCCCGCAAGTCCTCATTCTGATTTTGGCGTATTATTTATGCACAATGAAGGCTGGAGTACGATGTGTGGTCACGGAATTATCGCTGTTATTACAGTTGGAATTGAAACAGGTATGTTTGAAGTGACAGGAGAAAAACAAAAATTCATTATTGATAGCCCTGCCGGGGAAGTTATTGCGTATGCAAAATTTAACGGGAGCGAAGTAGAGGCAGTATCATTTGAAAACGTTCCTTCGTTCGTATACAAGAAAGACGTTCCTATCAAAATAGATGACTATGAATTTCAAGTAGATATCGCGTTTGGCGGAGCATTCTACGCTGTAGTGGATAGTAAAGAGTTTGGTTTGAAAGTCGATTTCAAAGATTTAGCTGCAATTCAAACGTGGGGCGGTAAAATTAAACACTACATTGAAAGGCAAATGGAAGTAAAACATCCACTTGAAGAAGATTTAAAAGGAATATACGGAGTTATTTTCTCAGATGAACCGAAAGGAAAAGACGCTACTTTACGAAATGTAACGATCTTTGCTGATGGGCAAGTAGACCGTTCTCCTTGCGGCACAGGAACTTCCGCAAGAATCGCAACTCTCTTTGAAAAAGATACCTTACAAAAGGGAGAGATGTTCGTCCACGAATGCATTACTGACGGGAAATTCGAAGGAGAAGTATTGTCGGTAACCGCAGTAGATACATATGAAGCTGTCATTCCGAAAGTAACGGGGAATGCATTTATTACAGGATTTCATCAGTTCGTTGTAGACCCGAGAGATGATTTGAATCGGGGATTTTTGTTAGAGTAGAAGGAGGAGGTGGAAAGATATGCTAGTCATAAGCGCGAACGAACAACGAAACTTAGTAAATATGAAGGAAGTCATTGAATACGCGGCGCTTGCTTTAAAAGAATTTTCAGCAGAAAGAACGATCACACCAATTCGCGGTTCATTACCATTTGCGAACGAGCAAAATACCGCATTAATTATGCCTTCAGTAGCGGAAGGGCTCGAAGCGCTCGGTTTAAAAGTAGTAACGGTAGCTCCGCATAATAAAAAGATAGGAAAGAAAACGATAAACGGAATTGTTATGCTATCAGACTTTCAAACGGGAGAACCACTCGCACTTTTAGAAGGATCGTACTTAACGATGATTCGAACAGGCGCCTTATCAGGAGTAGCGACAAAACATTTAGCTCGTCATAACGCAAAAAACTTATGCATTATCGGTACAGGTGAACAAGCGAAAGGAATTGCAGAAGCTGTACTCGCCGTTAGAGATATCGAAAAAGTAATTTTATACAACCGAACGGAAGAAAAAGCCTATGCATTCGCGCAATATATACAAGAGAAATTCAATAAACCGGCTTACGTCTACAGGGACCCAAATGAAGCAATAAGCGAAGCGGACATCATCGTCACAACAACGAATGCATCCACACCAGTCTTCTCAGAAAAACTACAAAAAGGCGTCCACATAAACGCCGTCGGTTCATTCAGACCGAGCATGCAAGAACTACCATCTCACGCCATCGCGGGCGCTGACAAAGTAGTAGTCGAATCAAAAGAAGCAGCACTAGAAGAAACGGGTGACCTTCAAGTTCCTATAAAAGAAGGATTATTTGAAGCGAGCGACATCCACGCCGAACTTGGTCAGATTATAAGCGGAGAAAAAGCTGGTAGAGAGAATGATGAAGAGATTACTATTTTCAAATCAGTAGGTTTGGCGGTAGTGGATATTATCGTCGCGAAGTATTTGTATGAGAAAGCGGTGGAGTGTGGAGTGGGTACTATGATTCAGTTGTGAGAGACTGCCTTTTGGTGGTCTTTTTTTGGTGGGGTGTGGCGCCGCTTTGGGGTTGGTTGCGGGCGAATTACAGATTTATTTTAGTTAAAATTTATATATATAAATTACAAAAGGCGTTATATAATCTATAAGGATGAAAACGGTTTATGAAACAATTAAGAAAGGAGTATAAAGTATGGAGGAATGGATTGCAAGTCAGAAAGAAACCAACCATCATAAAATAGCGATAACATTATTTCCTATCATTTTATTTTTAGGATATATCCATCCAGGATTATTTGGTTTTGGACTATTTTTATTTTTTATTATTACATCATTTAAGTTATTGAAGAAAATGTTATTTTTCATGCTCATATTAGGCATAATAGCGGCAATTCTTCCGTTTTTAGCACCAATTATTTTTATTGTTATGCTCGTTCTCTTTTTTATGAGAATTCAGTTTGTGCTAAAAAATTGGAGGCCTTTCTTAGCTGGATTGCTTGTATATGGAATTGCGGCTATTTTATTAGCCAGAATGAGTTTCGATCCTACTAGTGCGTCTTTAGCCTACGATTCTTCACCTAGTAAAGTAATGGAGTCTATTATCGTTTCGGCGTTAGGCTTTATTGGTATAAGAGCAACGTTAATTTGGTTGTATGGACATAGTTATAGTAGTTATGCAGCTCTTGGAATTATGGGAAGTGTACCTCTTATTATTATTTCTTTCATTTTGCCATTTTTAAAAATGCATGTTGGTGGAGATGTGTATGTCGCAGAACCAGGAGTGGTTGATGGACACGCTGTGACAGGAGAAACAGTTGTACATTCTTCAGAGGCGCATATAGCTAAGGGAACGAATGTGCAACCATATGTAAGAACGGCGCCAGATGGAGACGTAACGAATAACTTATCGTATCACGGCCCCGATGCAAAGCCTGTGAATACAGAAATGGTAGCAGTGAAAGGCCATGTAAGAACAGTGCCAGATGGAGATGTAACGAATAACTTATCGTATCATGGTCCGGATGCAAAGCCTGTGAATACAGAAATGGTAGCAGTGAAAGGCCATGTAAGAACAGTGCCAGACGGAGATGTAACGAATAATTTATCGTATCACGGCTCAGATGCGGAATCGGTGAATGTAGAAGCACACGACTATGCAAAAACTAGTTTGGATGGAGATACGGCTAAAGCTAAAGACTCTTCACAGTGGGGGAGCATGACCCCAGAACAGAAAGAAACCGCTTTGAATGCATTTAATGGAACATTAGTTGGACAAGGCATGATAGATAAATTGTTAAAACGTGTTGAGCCGAAGAAAGGGCGGAGTCGTTTTTGCGGACATTGTGGTAAGGAAAGGTCTGGAAGAGAAAGGTTTTGTGTCGCATGTGGCAGTAATCTTGAAAATGATGAGCTAGCTCCAAAACAAGCGGATAGTAAAAAAGAAAAGGATTTCGTGTTGTTAGGCATTACGGGAGTAATCGGTGTAGCAGTTGCGCTGCTTACGGTGAAAATGTTATTTTTCTCAGGTGATGATAAAATCACAACTCCGGTGGAAACTAGCGAAAATATGGAAGCGCAAACTACACAACTAAGCACCGCATCATTAGCGGATATAGATGGTTATTGGGTAGATACAAGTGATCCTAGTTATGTAGGGATTAATGTAACTGGAGATAAAAAAGGCGAAATAACACTCTATAACGGTGAAAAAAACGTTACATACTTATTTAAAGAACAAAATATTGATGAGAAGAAAATTAGTTTACGCATTTATGAGGTCAAATCTAATTTAGAAACATTCACACCATTTAATGTTCAGGTGAATGTAGTAGATGACGAGGAGATTGAGTTAATAAGACTAGGGCATCAAGAAGAAAACCTCTCGCTAAAACGAATGACGAAAGAAGAGTTTATGAACAATTATGAGCCTGTTGATGAGAAAAAAACGTATACAGGACAAAATGATAAACGTGAACAATCTAATCGCACGAAAACAACGATACCATTCACACAGGTAGAAGGTGACTGGATCAATACTACCGGTGGGGATGGCATAGCTTTTGTATTAAGTGAAGGAGATAAAAGCGGTGAATTAATTATCGCAAAGGAACAGCCAGGCGGCCGTCTTCCACAACATAAATTCTATATAAGCTCTGAACCGAAGAGTGGGGATAATACATATATCATCTCGGTCAAACAAAACTCAGGTGAATACAAAAAAGTAGAGTTAACGTTGGCGGAAGATCGATTACGAATGAAGGTGGATGGGCAGGAGAGTGTTTATCGGAGAGGATAGAAACGGTTTTGTCTCAAAAGGTGTAAATTAGTTTTTACTATAATATATAAGAGAATCGTTTTTTTATTTAATTTTGTTGTGGTGACTCTTATATGTACAACGAAATTTAAAAGGCATTACGAGGAGAAGTCGAAATAGACGAAGGACTGTAAGAATGGTTAGGGAAATTTGATTTAGAAGATGTTAATGATATGTTGGAACACGTGAATTCTGTGCGGACATCAAATCATTAATTCAATTGGCAAGAATGGTAAAAAGCTGTACCTCTAATAATTAGAGGTGCAGCTTTTTACCATTCTCGCCATTCTTCTGTTATATCTTCTTCGGATTCTAAGCCAGCTATTCGTGCTGCTGCATCGATAAATTCATAGAGATCTTCTCTTTCCATTGTTTCGATAAAATGGTCATGTTCGATATTTAGTTCATTTAGTTTAATAACTACCTCTTTAACAACTTGCATTACTTCGACTTCGGTTGGAGTCTCGCCTAATTGCTCTAGATGGTTAATGTAAGTGTCAAGAACCTTATTTGTTGCACTTATATTTTCTTCAGTGAAAAATTCCCCATCTTCATCATGCTCAACCCATGGGGTTGTTGGTTTGTTTTTTTTCAATTCATCAAACGTCATGATAACCTCCTAAAAATGTTTTTTTATCTTTAATCTCATTCTACATTTTCAATTATATATAACAACCATTTCAGAGAAACTTTCTGTAGGCTGCTAGTTTTTCAACGCATTTTACGAGGCCACCTATTCGTGGTCTTTTTATTTTACCCCCCGCATAAATATATTTTATCGCAAGAATTCATTAATAGATTTCAAACTGTCTATCTTTGCGAAAAAGTTTGACAATACATAAGGGTAGTGGTAATTTAAAACCTATAAGAAAACTCGGTATTAATTCCGAGTTTTCTTATAGGTGTAAATAGTCGAGAGGGGTCGAAATATGAAGAAGAAGTTGTTTGCATTACCATTTGTCCTACTATTACTTATTGCATTAGCGGCTTGCTCAGGGGAGAAAGATTCTTCGAAGCAAGCGAACACTAGTAAATCAGGGACTCCGAAAGATGGAGGAACGTTAACGGTTGGTGTTAGTGATAATCCAGATACGATGAACCCGCTTTATGCAAATGATCGAGTGTCATTAACGATACAGCAAGCTTTATATGCACCGCTGTATCATATGGAAGACGGTAAGAAAAAGTTTGTTCTTGCTGAGAGCTTTACGCCTTCAGAGGATCAATTAACATGGACTTTAAAATTAAAGGATAATTTGAAATGGCATGATGGTAAGAAAATTACATCAGATGATATTGTATTTACATTCAAATCTATTCTAGATGAGAAGCAAAATAGTTCAAGCCGTGAAAACTTTATTTTTAAAGGAAAGCCGCTTGAGGTGAAAAAAGTGGATGAGCTAACGACTCAATTCGTTTTACCACAAGTAAGTGCATCTTTCGAAGGGGTTATGAACGATTTCTTCCCAATTCCGAAACATGTATTTGAAGGTGAAGCGGATTTAGTGAAGAGTAAGAAAAACTTACAACCCGTAGGATCAGGTCCATTTAAATTAAAAGAGTTTAAATCAGATGAATATGTTGCGCTAGAGCGATTCGATGATTATTTTGCTGGTAAAGCGAAATTAGATTCTGTCGTGTACCGCGTTGTAAAAGACCGTAATACAGCAAACGTTTCACTACAAAATGGTCAAATTAATATGAAGATGATTGAGCCGCAAGACTTTAAGAAATTAGATAGCACTGGGAACTTCTCAATGGTCACATTCCCTGAAGGTAGATTATTCTACTTAGCTTATAACTTTAATACAGACCTTATGAAGAAAAAAGAAGTGCGCCAAGCAATTGCGCATGCATTAGATAAGAAAGAAATGATTAACTCAGCGTTCGTTTCTAGTCAATTTGCAGAACCGGCAAATTCAATCTTAACACCAGACGCTATGTATTATGCGAAAGATATTAAAGAGTATAAGTATGATCAAAAAGAAGCGAAAGATTTATTAGCAAAAGCTGGTGTGAAAGATAAAGAAAAAATCCGCGTTATGTATGTAACGAATAATAAAATCATGGAAAGTCTAGCACTTTATACACAGCAAAAATTACAAGAAGTTGGCTTACAAGTTGAACTGAATGCATTAGATGCTAGTGCAGCAAGTGAAAAAGGCTTAGATAAAGAGAATAAAGAATATGACATTACATTCGGTGGTTACATAATGGGACCAGAGCCAGATTCATATAAGAGCCTGTACTTAAGTAATGCGGAATACAATTATGCACGTTATAAAAATGCTGACTTCGATAAGTTATGGGAAGAAGCTGCGGTTGAAACAGATAAAACAAAACGCGCAGAGCTATACCACAAAATCCAAGATACAGCTAGAGAAGACTTACCTTATCTTCCAATCGCATATCCGAAAGCAGTTATTGCAGTAGATAAAAAGTTTGATGGATTAAAAGAAGCAAAAGCAATTCCAGTTACAATGTTTGAAGATCTATCGAAGATTTATGAAGTGAAATAAGAAACTGTAAAGAAGCTGGTGAAAATCAGCTTCTTTATCCCGCTTTAATGGGCAGTAAGACTCCCACCTCAAAATCCGGCGAATGCGAGGAAGTTAGGCGGGAGTAGGGCTGATTAAAGTTTCACTTTATCCCGCATTAACGGGCAGTAAGACTCCCACCTCGAAAGTCAACTGAGGCAAAGAAGTGAGGTGGGAGATCAACTGCCTGTAAATGCCCGATTGGTTCAACTAATAATCAGTGGGGATGGACAAAACCCCCACTGATTAAAGTTTCACTTTATCTTGAGGGGGGAAGTTTGTGTATAAAGTAATTGCAAAGAGGCTTTTAAATGCGATTCCGCTTTTATTTGTTATTTCTATTATTTCTTTTCTATTAATAAAACTAGCGCCGGGCGATCCTGTTCGAAACTTTGTAACGCCGAATATGAGTCCGATTGATGTCGAGCGTATTCGCAAAAGTTTAGGACTAGATCAGCCGATTTACGTGCAATATTTTTTATGGTTAAAAAATATTTTAACAGGGAATTTTGGATACTCACTTCAAAACCATCGTCCTGTTTTAGAACTTATTACAGAAAGATTACCCGCAACAATTGGGTTAATGGGATCATCTTTACTCGTCTCATTTGTAATCGCAATACCGCTTGGATTATTTACAGGTGTGAAAAAGAACTCGTTCTTTGACCGCATTGTGAACTTCATCTCCTATGTGGGAATCTCAATGCCAGTCTTTTGGTTCGCGTTACTATTAATCTACTTATTCTCTTTAAAGTTGAACATGCTTCCGAGTATGGGTATGCGCACAGTCGGTCAAGATTCCTTCTGGGATATTGTCCAGCACGGTATTTTACCTTGCATGGTGCTAGCGTTCCAAAACATCTCTGTCTATATGAGATATATTCGCTCAAGTACAATTCAGCAATTAGAGGAAGATTACGTACAAATTCAATATGCGTACGGTGCTTCACAGAAAACAGTTTTATTTAATCACGTACTTCGAAACGTATTAATACCGATCATTACAATTTTCGGATTATCCATTCCAAGTTTAGTAGGCGGAGCGTTCATTACGGAAACAGTATTCTCATGGCCGGGACTTGGTTCACTCGGGGTAAATGCTATTTTTAGATTTGATTATCCAATTATTATGGCAATCACATTATTATCATCGTTCATGTTAATTCTCGGTAATTTAATTGCTGATATTTTATATGGCGTAGTAGATCCGCGCATTCGAATGAGGGGGTGATTTGGAATGAACAATAGGAGATTTCAAACGATAAAAAATAGTTTTACAAAAAATAAGTTTGTAGTAATGGGAGTTATTATACTGGGTGTTTTAACAATCGCGTCTCTTTTCGCATTCGTATCACCGTACGATCCTAGTAAAATGTCGATTCCAGATCGTTTACAAGAACCGAGTATGAGTCATCCGTTCGGCACAGATGATTACGGAAGGGATTATTTAACGAGAGCGTTATATGGCGGACGAGTTTCCCTTGCTGTTGGTTTTCTAGCGATGGTTGTTTCCATTACAATCGGGACCGCAGTAGGAACAATTAGCGGATATTTTGGCGGAAAGTTAGACAACTTCTTAATGCGAATTGTTGAAGTTCTTATGTCGATTCCATCATTCTTCTTAATGCTACTATTAAATGCTTACTTAAAACCAGGAATTACAACGCTTGTTCTTATTATCGGATTACTAACGTGGATGGACACCGCGCGTATCGTAAGGGCAGAAACGTTATCTGTAAAAGAGCGTGAATACGTTTTATACGCAAAAGTGTCGGGACAAAAATCATTGATGATTATTGTAAGACACATCATTCCGAACATTTTATCAACCATTATAATCGCAGCGACATTAACAATTGCGACATCGATTTTAATGGAATCATCACTTAGCTTCTTAGGATTAGGTATTAGAGAACCAGATTCTTCTTGGGGCAGCATGCTAAATAATGCGCAAGGATACATAGGTGAAGCTTGGTATTTAACACTCTTCCCAGGGTTCCTTATTTTATTAACAGTACTAAGTTTTAACGTAATCGGTGAAGCGTTGAAAAAAGCTTTCGCGCCAAAAGGGGCTCATCATGAGAACTAATGCTTTAAGTGAGGGGGAGTGAAAAGCGTGTCTGAAAAACTATTAGAAGTGAAAAACTTAAAGACTTCTTTTTTCATAGAAGACGGCGAAGTAGAAGCGGTTCGCGGCGTTTCATTTAGCTTGAAAAAGGGTGAAGTCGTTGGGATTGTTGGCGAATCGGGAAGCGGAAAGAGCGTTATGGCGAAATCCGTTATGGCCCTCGTTACGTCGCCAGGGAAAGTGAAAGAAGGAGAGATTCTTTTTCAAAATGAAAACGTGCTTTCTAAATCGGAGAAAGAATTGCGTTCTATTAGAGGAAATCAAATTTCACTCATATCTCAAGATCCAATGTCGGCATTAAACCCAGTTGTGAAAATTGGTAAGCAAATGACGGAAGTAATTATTCGGCATCAAAAAGTGAAAAAGAAAGAAGCACAAAATATCGCGGTCAACTTACTAAAACAAGTCGGTCTTTCTTCACCGGAAGAAAGGGTAAAACAATATCCGCATGAACTAAGCGGCGGTATGAAGCAGCGGGTTATGATCGCAATGGCAATGTCTTGTAACCCAGACCTTCTCATTGCGGATGAACCGACGACTGCGCTTGATGTAACGATACAAGCACAAATACTAGATTTAATGAAAAACTTAAAAAACGAAACGAATATGTCGTTACTTCTTATTACACATGATCTTGGAATTGTTGCGCAAAACTGTACACGCGTCATCGTTATGTACGGCGGGCTTATTATGGAAGAAGGACCTGTACTTGATATTTTTCAATCGCCGAATCATCCATATACGAAAGGGCTATTAAACTCTCTGCCAAAAATATCGAACGGAGTAAAAGAAAGACTAGCTCCAATTCAAGGTGTCACGCCCAACTTACTACACCCGCCGAAAGGGTGCCCATTCGCAGAGCGTTGCCCACATAAAATGGACATTTGTGAAAAAGAACGTCCACCATATTTTGAAATCGGAAACGGAAGACGCTCTATGTGCTGGTTAAACGATAGGGCGGTAGGTGATTCCCATGCATGAAGAAAACTTAATTGAAGTTCGGAACTTAAAAAAGTATTTTCCTATTAAAAAAGGACTATTCGGCAGAAAAACAGAGCAATTAAAAGCAGTCGATGACCTAAGCTTCACAATAAAAAAGGGTGAAACATTCGGACTAGTAGGAGAATCCGGCTGCGGAAAATCAACGACAGGAAGAAGTATCATTCGCTTACACGATGTCACTTCAGGTAACATCCTATTCGACGAAAAAGATATCGCAGATCTAAAAGAAAGTGAACTAAAAGAATATCGAAAACGAATGCAAATCATTTTCCAAGACCCATACGCATCATTAAACCCGACAATGAACGTATTCCAAATTATTAGCGAACCGATGAACATTCACGGTTCTTACACAGCCGAAGAAAGAAAAGAAATCATTCTAGACTTACTCAAAAAAGTAGGCCTAAAAGAAGAACACCTATATCGCTATCCGCACGAATTTAGCGGGGGCCAAAGACAGCGCATAAGCATCGCGCGCGCACTATCTGTAAAACCAGACTTCATCCTATGTGACGAACCAATATCAGCACTAGATGTCTCAGTCCAAGCACAAGTCGTAAATATGCTGCAGGACATTCAAGAAGAAACAGGCGTCACATACTTATTCATCGCACATGACCTATCCATGGTAAGACACATATCAGATAGAATCGGAGTCATGTACTTAGGAAACATAGTAGAAATTGCCGACAGTGAAGACCTATACACAAAACCGGCACATCCATACACACAAGCACTACTCTCATCCATGCCAGAACCAGATCCAACAAACACAGGCAAAGAACGGATTATCCTAGAGGGAGAAGTACCAAGCCCACTAAACTCACCATCCGGCTGCAAATTCAGAACGCGCTGCAAATTCGCCACTGAAAAATGCGCGCAGGAAGTACCGAAGATGGTCGAGATTGCGAAGGGGCATGAGGTGGCTTGTCATTTGTTTTAGAGGAGAAAGCATTGGGGGGACCTGGTGGTATTTCAGTTGGTAATATGATAGCTGGTATGGCTTGTAGCGTTAAATAATTTATATAATAAACAATAAACATAAAAAAGAGCTAAGGTTCTCATACAGCCTTAGCTCTTTTTTATGTTTATTAAACAATTGATCATCTATTTTTCTTTACATAATCTCCAGATACAGTCCATATCAACTATAGATTCTTGTCTTATGCTAAATGTAATCAAAAAGCAAGTAGATAAAGATAATGACTAAAGCATTAACTCTAGATACTTTTTTGATGAATATTACAAATAAACAGGAGGTAATGAAAAATGATTAAAACATTATTAGCAGGAGCACTTTTAAGCACAGGATTGGTAGCGGGAGGTGCAGTAGGTGCAGATGATGCGAAAATGGACAATTTAAAGTCAAATGAAAATAGTTCCAATCAAGTAATTACACAGAGTGCAGATGGAACAACGTCTTTCTCACAAAACTTTGATTTACCTAAAGATGCAGTGCCAGCAACTCCTAAAGGAGACGCAAAAACTGTTGAAAGAACAGAAGGTACAGGTTCTCAAGAAGGAAAAATGGTGCCAACAAAAGAAGGTACAGATTCTCAACCAGGATTTGAAATGGGAGCCCCTGAAAAACCAGAACATGCAAAAACTGTTGAAAGAACAGAAGGTACAGGTTCTCAAGAAGGAAAAATGGTACCAGCAAAAGAAGGTACAGATTCTCAATCTGGATTTGAAATGGGAGCCCCTGAAAAACCAGAACATGCAAAAACTGTTGAAAGAACAGAAGGTACAGACTCTCAAGAAGGAAAAATGGTACCAACAAAAGAAGGAAATTAAATAATATATAGTTATAACGAAGAGCATCCAAAAGGGGTGCTCTTTTTATATTGTAGGGATTAACTAGTTTTACTCAATATAGAACTGTAGGAGGAATTGAGGCTAGAATATAGGTTACTGTCTCTTCAAATCATGGTGTTGGAAGCACTAGTTTTGGTGGTAACGTTACAACATAAACATTTTATTAGAGATTTTTTAAATTTACATACACTCTAGATAGACTACATATCAACTTCAGATACTTGTTTTATGATACAAGTAATCAAACAAAAGGAGGGCAATACAAAATGATTACAACAGTATTAACAGGGCACTCTTTTAAGTACAGGAGATTATTAACAGGTGGAGAAAATGTTGAAGATGTACAGACAGATAAACATATTCCATATGAACAAAATGAATTACAGCAAACTCTAGAAAAGTACGATTCGAAGAAATTTGAGTTATAAAAAGAAAATAGATAAATATAGTGAAAATAGATAAATTGACAAGAGAAAAGCACTTTGTGTATATCACAGGTGCTTTTCATTTTGATATAGGGCTTGAATTAAATTTTTGCACTAAAATATATACGGCAAAAAAAGGGGGGGAGTTCATTGCACAAAGTTATTTATGGAATATTAATTTTAATTTATACTTTGTATTCATTTTTTGTAAGTGATGGAAGTGAAGTAAGGTTTATTATGGTGTTAACTATAGTACTTATCTTTTCTGTAGTTTTAGAAAAAGGAAATGCAAACAAAACGACTGATTAAAGGTCTTTTTGTTTGCATTTTTTAGTTGGCTATTAAAGTCCAGATGTTTTAGGGACACTATCAAATTTTTATTTGATGAAAACACCCGCCTAAAATAGAAAACTTTTAACCTATTATCATTTATTCCGTAGCTTTTAAGGTATTTAACACGACTTTGGTTGCGTCTGCAATAAGTTTATCATCGTATTTAGCATCTTCTTTATCATGATTAGAAAGTATAGCAAGAACAATCGGCTTTTTATTTGGTGGCCAAATAATTGCGATATCATTTCTTGTTCCGTAAGATCCCGCGCCTGTTTTATCAGCTACTTCCCAGCCTTTTGGTACGCCCGCACGAATCAATTTATCTCCAGTTGTATTTCTCTTCATCCAATCTACTAATAGTTCACGTTTTTCTATTGGAAGTGCAGTTCCTAATGTAAATGATTGAAGTGTCTTAGCTATTGCTTCTGGTGTACTGGTATCGTGTGTTTCTCCTGGATGCACTTCATTTAATTCAGGTTCAAATCGTTCTGAAGTAGTAACAGTATCTCCCATTTCTCTCAAGATTTTTTCAAATTCAGAGGGCCCCCCTAACTGTTTAAGAATCAAATTATGTGCTGTGCTGTCACTATATCGAACAGAAGCATCTGCAAGTTCTTTTAACGTCATTCCTGTATCAACATGCTTTTCAGTAATTGGATTATAATTAGAAAGATCTTCATGAGTATACGTAATCCTTTGATCAAGAGCTTCTAATGAGTTCTTGCGTAAAAGAGCGCCCACAGCTAATGATTTAGATGTAGATGCAAATGCAAAACGATCATCTGAATGATAAGCAACAGTTTGATTCGTACTTGTGTCCAGTGCATAAATACCAAGCTTAGCATCATATTCTTTTTCAAGTTTAGCGAAAGAGTGATTACCTGTATTTTCTTGTTTAATTTGATTAGCTTGATTCGTTTGTTTAGGTGGTTCAGATTGAGTGTTACTATTGGAACAGCCTATAAGTGATACACATGAAAGTAATACTACAGGCACAATCTTTTTGTAATGTAAAATGTTAAAGAACTTGTTTAAAACGAACATAAATTTTCAACCTCTTTCAAGAATATATGGATTTTGTCTAGGTATTCTAAATACCAATGCAATTAAAGATGGCATAGGGTAACAATACTACTACAGCTAAAATTTCACAGGTTAAAGGACATCCAAAACGTTTATATGATTGATAAATCACGGTTTGGGGTGTTTCTTTTTTTTTTTTGCTACTTGTAATGCTTCACCTGTGAAAGTATTAAACTTGTAATACTTAACCGTAGTCTTACAATACATGTTTTTTACTTTTGGGAATAATAAGTCCTTTCATTTTTTTGTAATACATAAAAATAGATGTCAAACGGGATATGTTGTATCCAATCTGGACAACTAATGTTAGAAATACACTTATTAGACACTCTAAGTAATAAATTTGTTCCACTTTAAGATGAGGAAGAATTTGAGGTTTGTAAAATAACAATGGAACTACGTGTTTTTTCGTCATACAAAAACCTCTACATATAAGTAGAGGTTTTTAAATTGTATATTAATGAATTATGCTTTTTTAGATAAAGTAAATCGAGTTCAGTTAAACGAAGAACATAGAATACATAATTTTAACTAGATTTATTATTAGCTAGTTTATCCTCGCCACCAAGCTCCGCCTCAATTTGCGAAGTCTTCGATGACTCAGCCATACGCCAATACGTAATAAAGCTTATTGCGATACATCCAGCTACGTAGAAATAGAATAGTGATTCCATTCCGATACTTTTTAGCCATAATGCGATGAACTCGGCTGTTCCGCCAAATATCGCAACTGTTAGTGCATATGGTAAACCTACGCCAAGTGCGCGAATTTCAGTTGGAAAGAGTTCGGCTTTTACAATCGCGTTAATGGAAGTGTAACCAGTAACGATAATGAGGCCGACCATCATGAGTAAGAATGCTACCATTGGTTCTGTCGTTTTTTCCATAAAGAAGAAGATTGGTGCTGTTAGTAACGTTCCGAGAATACCGAAAGCCATTAATAGTGGGCGGCGTCCAATTTTATCGGATAATAGCCCTGCAATTGGTTGAAGTACAACGAATATAAGTAGTGCGGCAAAGTTAATCCAGCTTACAACTTCTTTCGGGAGACCGACTGTATTTACCATGAACTTTTGTAAATATGTTGTGTACGTATAGAATGCAACAGTGCCTCCTAGTGTTAGGCCGACTACTGTTAATACTGCTTTCGGGTGTTTCATAAGAGCGCGAACGGTTCCTGCGCTTTCGCGGTTTTTCGATTCCATATTTGAGAACTGCTCCGATTCATCCATTGTACGTCGAAGCCATAATACAGCTACTGCTCCCATCGCACCAATAATGAATGGAATACGCCATCCCCAAGCTTTCATATCTGGTTCGCTTAGTAATTGCTGAAGAACAATTTGAACGCCTAACGCAACCATTTGCCCTGCAACGAGCGTTACATATTGGAAACTTGAATAAAAACCACGGCGTCCACTACTAGCCATCTCAGATAAATATGTTGCGGAAGTTCCATACTCTCCGCCAAGTGATAACCCTTGAAGTAAACGAGCAAGAACTAAAATAATTGGCGCCATAATACCGATGCTTTCGTAACTAGGTGTACAGGCGATAATTAAAGAACCACCGGCCATAACTGTAATGGAAAGCGTTAATGCTGCCCGGCGGCCGTGCCGATCCGCATAACGTCCCATTAATAAACTTCCGATAGGGCGCATTAAAAATCCGACTGCAAAAATAGCTGCTGTGTTCAGTAACTGACTCGTTGGATCTCCTTTAGGAAAGAACTCTGCTGAGAAGTAAACAGCGAAAGCAGAGTAAACGTACCAGTCGTACCATTCAATTAAATTGCCGACGGAACCTTTAAAGATATTGCCGGCGACTCGGTTAGATTTTGCTTGAGCCATAATAATTCCTCCTCTTGCTTATAAATAAAATGATAATTATGAAAGCGTGTTCAATATAGTTGAATTGTACTGTTCTTGAGTTGAAATCTCAATATTATGACAATTTTATTCTTTTTGTACTTTATGTACATGGAGATTTTTAATAGTTGCTTCATTATTAGTTTTGTCATAATAATAGAAAAAGGAGATTGATAGTTTTGAATATTTTATCAAAGGATATGGAGTATGAAGAAATCACGCAAAGTGTCATTACAAACGAAAATAGTAAGCTTAATTATTACGTTAATTTTATTTGTTGTTCTTCTATTAGCGGGAATATTTGTTTACATTCAGTCTGTTGATACGAAGCGCCAAGTAGAACAGTTAGCTCTGCAAACGGCTAAATCTTTGTCTTTTATGCCAGCTATAAAAGATGCTTTTCAATACAACGAGCATAAAAGTACGATTCAATCCATTGCGGAACAAGTTCGTGAGCAAGCTGGTGCAGATTATGTAATTGTGGAAGATCGCTATGGGGTTATGTATTCCCATTCTAATTCTGAGTTGATTGGAACAAAAAGTAACAATCCATATAACTATGAAGCACTCACTTTTGGTGGCTATTATACACTCGAAGGAAATGGTGCAAGTGGTCCGGCTTTAATGGCGAAGGCACCCATTATTGTTCATAACGGAGACTACGATCAAGTTGTAGGCGTTGTGACAGTAGAGTTTTTAATAAAGGGTATTGAATCTAACATACTGAGCAGAACGAAAGAAATTATACTCTTTTCTTTAGCGGTGTTACTAGTTGGAATTGTTGGCGGCATTCTTTTAGCACGTAGCATTCGTAAAGATACACTCGGTTTAGAGCCGAATGAAATTGCAGCGTTATACCGGGAACGAAGTGCGATACTACTATCTATAAAAGAAGGGATTATCGCTATTGATCAAAATGGTTTTATTACGATGATGAACACGTCGGCAGAAGAGATGTTGCATGTAAGTGATGATTATATGCAGCAGCACATTTCAAAAGTTTTACCGAATTTTAATATGGAAAGAGTGCTAGAAAACGATCAAGAAATCGCGTTTCAAGATAAAGTGTTTATTTTAAACATGACACCAATACTCGAAAATAACAGTACGGTAGGCGTTGTATGTAGTTTTAGAGATAAAACAGAACTGCAAAACCTTGTTAACACAATATCTGAGGTAAGGAAGTATTCAGAGGACTTACGCGCTCAAACACATGAATTTACAAATAAGCTTTTTGTCTTATCAGGATTACTTCAGTTAGGACATTACAAAGAAGCGATTGAATTTATTCAACAAGAATCTAATATTCATCAAAGCCAAAACCATATTTTATTCCATCAAATTCATGATGCGAAAGTACAAGCTATTTTATTAGGTAAACTCGGAACAGCGTCTGAGAAGAAAATTGATTTTCATATTGAAGGAGATAGTGCGCTTCAACCGTTGTCGGGCCATATAAAAGTTTCGCACCTTATTACGATCCTTGGAAACATAATCGACAATGCGTTTGATGCGGTGAGTGAACGAGAGGACAAGAATGTTTCCTTCTTTGTTACGGATATTGGACATGACATTGTATTTGAAGTGATAGATAGTGGAGCGGGAGTACCGGCAGAAAAAATCACGACCATTTTTCAAAAAGGGTTTTCAACGAAAGGAAATGATCGTGGTTACGGACTAGCAAACGTGAAAGAAATGGTAGATCTACTAGGGGGAACAATTGAAATTCAAAACGAGAAAAATGGGGGAGCTATTTTTACAATTTACCTTCCAAAAACATTGAGAGAAAGTACATGACAAACTGGGGGATGGGCATATGTTGAAGGTTGCAATTGCAGAAGATGATTTCCGCGTCGCGCAAATTCAAGAGGAGTTTTTATCAAAAATAAAAGACGTAAAAGTGATTGGAAAAGCATTGAACGCGAAAGAAACGATGGAACTACTACAAAGGGAAGAAATCGATTTACTTCTATTAGATAATTACTTACCAGACGGAATCGGTACAGACTTATTACCAAAAATTCATGCTGACTTTCCAAACGTTGACGTCATTATGGTTACGGCGGCAAATGAAAACCATATGTTAGAAAAAGCAATTCGAAATGGCGTAAGTAACTACCTTATAAAACCGGTCACGTTAGAAAAATTCGTTCGCACAATTGAAGAATATAAAAGAAAGAAGCAACTATTACATAGTAACAATGAAGTGAATCAAGCACTTATCGATAACTTCTTCGGCATTTCGCAAACACAAGACGTAAAAAACTTACCGACAGGTGTAGATCCGCTAACACTGCAAAAAGTGAAAGGGATTATAAAAGGATTCGAAGAGGGCATTACAATAGAAGAAATGGGAGAACAAATGGGGGCTTCCAGAACAACCGCAAGAAGGTATTTAGAATACTTAGTAGCGACAAACGAATGCACAGTAGAGTACACATACGGCATTATCGGACGACCAGAACGAAAATATCGCATAGGACGAGGACTATGAAAAAAAGATTATTACTAAGTATATGGATCATGACAGGAGTAATAGCTGGTTGTTCCGTAGAAAAAACGCACAAGAATAAAGTGAACATAGAAGAAGTAGAAATCGTTGCGCCAAACGTTCAAGGAGCGGGATGGGACTTAACAGCACGGGCGATGCAAAAAACACTGACAGAAGAAAAAATCTTCACAAAACCAATCACTGTCACAAACAAAGTAGGTGGCAGCGGTGATGTCGGATGGAAATATACGAAACAAAAAGGTGGTCACGTACTGGCGATTAACTCAAGCTTACTCATAACGAACAACCTACTAGGCCACAGTAAACTAACATATAAAGACTTCACACCGCTCGCGACACTCGCATCGGACTGGGAAGTCTTTGTCGTCTCAAAAGAATCAAACATAGAAAACGCAAACCAACTAATAGAACAACTAAAACAAGACAAGAAAAACTTCAAAATCGGCGTTGCCCCAGGCCTAGGAAACGACGATCACCTATCCTTCGTGCAAGTAAGCAAAGCATTCGGCATCAACCCTGCCGAACTACAATTCTTCGTCTACGAAAACAAAGAAAAAATCATAAACGCCCTAACGAACAAACAAATAGGCGCCGCAACAATGACCCTATCCGAAGCCGAAAAACAATACAAAGCCGGCAAAATAAAAATACTAGCCGTATCCGCACCAAAACGACTAGACCGACTACCAGAAATCCCAACGTGGAAAGAACAAGGAATCGACGTTGTCTTCCAGCACTGGAAAGGGATTATGGGCCCGAAAGATATGATGGAGGAAGAGGTTGCTTATTGGGATAGTATTATTAAGAAGATGGTGGAGAGTGATAGTTGGAAGGGGATTTTGAGGGAGAGGGGTTGGGAGAGTTTTTATAAGGGGAGTGGGGAGAGTAGGAGTTTTTTGGAGGAGAGTTATGGGTGGTATGGGGGTATGGTTAAGTTTATTGATTAATACATGTTTATTTGTAAGAAATAGGATATGTGACATAAATAATGCCACATTATAAGTTATAATTTACTTATAACAATTTATTAAAATGATTATTCAGGAGAATTGATTCACAAATTTATAAACGGCGGGTGTGGGGAATGGATTATAATTTTGAGATTTTATCACTGTTAGATAATTCAATTGAGTTTGAGAAGTTACATAGTAAATTTAATCGTTTTAATCCTTTTAAAATATTGAAGGTAGATAAGTTTGAGATTAGGCATTCTAATATGATTGCTTGGTTACTGGATCCGACGGAGAATCATCATTTAAGTTCTATGTTTGTAAATAAGATAATTTCTAAAACGTTTGTAAAAGCAGAGAATGAGGAGTTAATAGGTCAATATAATTTTATTAAGTTACATAAGCAGTCACTTCAAGATTTGGAAGTATTTCGCGAAGTACAAACGAAAAATAATAAAAGAATTGATATTTTGGCAATATCAGAGGCGCAAAAGGTTGCTATTTTGATTGAAAATAAATATAAGTCATCTGAATCAGATGGACAATTACAAAATTACATAAACTTTGTTAGCGAGAAATATGAAGGGTATACAATCATTCCAATCTTTTTAAGTTTAGATGGTAGCGCGCCAAGTCATAAGTCGTATCTTACTTTAGATTATGGGGATATATTAAATATCCTAAAAGGGCAATTGGAGATTTATAGTGAGTATACGTCTAGTACGATAAAAGATTTCCTTTCCTACTATATTGATATATTAGAGGGGGAACTTGTTCGTGATGAGGAAGACATTGAACTAGCGTTAACAGTGTATAAGAGTCATAAGGCCGCTGTTGATTTTCTATGCTTAAATGGTAACGGAAAAATAGTTGGAAAGTTTGTTAATAAAGAGTTGTTAAGTGCTGTGAAGAAGTTGAACGCTGAAGAAAAGGAAGATCTTCGCAAAATTTATAAGAAGTATGCTGAAACGCTTCACTTTATACATGGAGCTGGAAATAGCGTCATGAGAGAGGCATTCCTACAATTTGTAGAGCAAAATCAAATACCGGAAGATTGCTACCATGAACATATTCGCACTCCATCTTTCATTTTCGGAGAATGGAAACAACTTGATGAGATTGTTGGAGTTCCAAATCATGAGTGGTGGCTAAATAATGCTCTTATAACTTGGTTCGAAAGAAAAATAGATGGGCGTATGAAACTTATCGTTGAAGTTGGGCCGTTGGAATATAAGCAGAGATTAAAGTTACTATGCAAGTTAGAGGACAATGGAATTACTATTAAAGAAAAATCAAAAGAAGCTGGATCCATGTATACAAGAATTTATGCTGGATATGAAAATATAAGTGATTGGGCAGATCAAGATGAAATTCGTCGTGTGATGAATGATATGTATAACAATGCTGATTTTAATCAAGTGGTGGCGGCTATAGGCGATACTATAAAAGGGCTTGTATACGGAGAAGAAGATTCTTCTTCTGAAATTGTTGCGGTAGAAAGTAGTCAAACAGATGCGGATACTTTAGCTAATGCATTTCAATTATTCGTCCATGAACAAAAGTTCCAAGAAGGCTTTTACAATATTCATCACCGACTACCATCATTTATTATGCCGGAGTTTCGCAAACTAGAAGAACAATTTGGAACACCGAAATGGAATTGGTGGTTAAATAACTGTGTGATTATGTGGTTTGAACGTTTGAAAGATAATAGATTGAAACTGACGCTAGAAATTGGACCACTGGAATCACAAAAGAGATTAGCGCTATTAACAAGGCTTGAAAGTAAAGGGAGAAAAATAAGCGCAGCAGCGAAAAGGCCGGAAGCGTCGTATACAAGAATTTACACAAATACAAGCAATATAAGTAATTGGTCAGATGAAGATATTGTTATACAGGCTATGAACGATTTATTTAATGATACGGACTGTCAAAATGTTATTCAAATGTTAACAGATATCGCTAAAGAGGAAGTTCATATTTAAAAAGCATTGCCAAGTGCAGAGGGATGTACTTGGCAATTGTTTTAATGGAATAAAGGAGATTAGTCATTAATGAAATTAGCAAAAACACAGATACAACAATTCATATCAAAACAATTGGAGCTTTGTGAGTTGAAAGAAATAAATGTCGAGTTCGCAGTTCGAGGGCTGGATTTTGATCCGAACATGTTTATTCGTGCAGGAGAAATGGGGCTAGAAATAGGGTTTTATAGATTGGTATGGAATAGTCCTGCTATACCAGACATGACAGAGTTTACGCATCATATATTATTATGGGAACATCTAGAGGAATTAAGTGACAGTGAGAAAGCGGTGGAAATTAAAGAGAGTATTATTATGGTGGCCGATTTTAGAAAGAGGCGGTATCAACAGTGTAAGTTTTGTAATACAAAGACTTTGCCAGAACATCTTTTTGAAGATGGTGTATGTCATGGGTGTGCTACTGTACATTTTGGGGTAATATATTGATATTTTAGAAGTATATAGAAAAAATTCAAAAGATGGTTCTATTCTTTTATACTTAAATGAGGCTGGATGAATAGAAACGAGGAATTATATGAGCAAATTAAGTAACTGCCTATACATGATTGAACTCCTGCATGCGAGAGGGAAAATGAGAATTAGTGAATTGGCAGAGTTATTAGAAGTAAAAGAGCGGATGGTCCGCATTTATCGTGATGATATTGAAATGGCTGGTATTAAAATTGATACAACTAAAGGAAGGGACGGTGGTTATTCTCTTTCAAATACATCGTTATTTCCTATTAAAAATATGTCTCAGCAAGAGATGGATGCGTTAACATTCTCTATTCAAAAACTAGTTTCAAAAGGTAATGATATTTATTCAAAGGACGCACAAGTAGCGTTAGATAAATTGAATGCAGTTCGGAAAGTTGAAACGAATAAAGATCGTCATATTTATTTTGTTCAAAGATCTAAGCCAAATTATGAGTTTTCTAATGAAAATCAAAAATATGTACAACTACAAGAAGCGTTATTTACAAGGCGTAAGGTGAAAATTCAATATGAAAAACGATTTGGTGAAAGATCAGAACGAATTATTGATCCATACGGCTTTGTGCACTACAACGAATTCTTTTATTGCTTAGCTATGTGTAATGATAAAAAGGAAAAACGTATGTTTAAACTATCTCGAATGAAAGATATTAGAATTTTGTATGATACATATAAAATACCCGATAATTTCGATATTCGAGAAGAATTTCCGAAATTCGGCCTTATGAAAGAACCATTAGAAGTAGAGTTGCTCATCTATCCGCCATTCGCTGCATCTGTACCAGAATCCATTTGGGGAGAAAATCAAAAGATAGAACATAATGATGATGGCAGTATCCTCTTTCGCGCAACGATGAGTGGGAAAGAGTCGATAAAGAAATGGATTCTGAGTATGGGTGCTTCGGTTAGGGTTGTGGAGCCTAGAAGATTGAGGGAAGAGGTTGTTGAGGAGAGTCGGAAATTAATTGCGTTATATGGTGGATAATTACATTATATTTATATTAAAATATAAATAGGGATAATTGTAATATTTTTGGAAGGATATACAGTTAAAAGTGACGTTAATAGTGCTGGTTTTGATGTTATAATGGAATAGAATGTAAAAAGATAGTAGATACATTTAATTACGATATAGTTTAGTATATGGCCCTTAAAATCGGACTTTATTTTATAAGTATATAAAGAATTGACAATTAATTTTAATTAGAAAGGATAGAGTATATGAGCAACGAATTTTTATTTTCTTTTTTACAGCAAAAGTATAAGAAATTGGCTGATGTTGCAGAAGCGTTAGAGAAACAAGTATATAACGATGTTCCGTCTGCGTTATCAAAGGCGAGGCTTTTTGCAGAAAAACTAGCGAAGTATGTAATGGAAATGGAAGATATTCAAGTATATTACGAAATGAAGCACGTAGAAGTTGTGCATAAGTTGTATCGGGAAGGGATTTTAAATGAAGAGATGCATTTCCGATTTGAATGGGTTCGCAAGATGGGCAATAAAGCGGTTCATGAAGCGAATTTTGGAAGTGTAGAAGATGCATTAAAAGCTCATAAACTTACATATGATTTGGCAGTTTGGTTCATGGAATTATACGGAGATGTTAATTTTAAAGCGCCAGTATATGCAAGCCCGAAAGCCATCACAGACCAGACGGTGAATACAGATGAGATTAAACAAACGGTAGCAGAAACAGTAGAAAAAACACTTGAAGCCAAGTTCCGTGAAATGCAGGAGACATTACTCAAGTTAACGCAGGAACAGCAAAAAGAGAAAGAAGTCGTACAAGTTGTAACGGAACAAAAAGAGCAAGAAAAAGCACAAGAGCCAGTTATCGAAGAAAAGACGCCTGTAAAGGAAGAAGCACAAGAACCAGTTATTGAAGAAAAGGTGCCTGTAAAGGAAGAAGCACAAGAGCCAGTTATTGAAGGAAAGATGCCTGTAAAGGAAGAAGTACAAGAGCCGGTTATTAAAGAAAAAACGCCTGAAAAAGCAGAAACAACTGATACGGAAATTTTAGAAGAAGATTTTGACTTAATGAGCTATTTGCAAAGTCATGATATAGAAATCATTGATAAGCGTTCTGCGGGAGGATCCCTTTGGTTAGTTGGTGGTTGGGAACTAAAAGAGGTATTAGATCCATTGAAACCACGTAAAATTTATTTCCGTCACACAGCTAAAGGTGGGCGCGTGACAAAGCGTAAGCCAGCTTGGTTTTTAATGGGGGATTATAATGATGGTCCTAAGAAAAAGGAAGGTTCTCCTAAAAAGGAAGTAGAAGAACCGAAGCAAGTGGATGTGCCAAAAGAAATTGAGCAAGAGAAAGAAAAAGAAGTCGTGCAGCAAGTAATAGAAAAAAGAGAAGTGACTGATCAGCAATTGATTGTTCCTTTTCGATTATTTGAAGTGTGTATAAATGAATATGGAGAGAGTCCGGTTTATACATTTGGCGAACATTTTCATTTAGAAACTTTTGGAGAAATAAAAGAAGACCATTTACGAGATTGGTATCGAAAGGATAAACAAGATTTTTATGATTTAGCAATCCAGTTATGGTTTTTAGGCTGTGAGTATCAAGGAAATTTAGCGAAGCTTATAAACTTGCCTCATGAACAAGAGCGAGTATTAATAGAAATAAATACTACACAAAATGAAGCATTAAGCGAGAAGCTTCCACAACACTTAACAGAGTTATTTGCTAAGTTTGGTGTGCGAAAGATAAAGCAATTAAATGGACTACCAGTGTTTGCAGTTCGCTGGCTTACAGCTGAAGCATTTGATGAATTTTTAAATTGTTTAAAGCACGAAGAGTCTGATACAGATGACGACAGTCCCAGTAGTAGCGGAGAAGAGAATACACAAAGTCAGCACGAATTTGAAGAAGAGTTACAAAATGAGGACGGATTTATAGTTTGTATGGGAACGGAATGTGTAGAAATTCCTGCTTCTATGAGAAATATTGAAATTACGCTAGAGCTGATTTCAGGCTGTAATACCCTTGTTAAACAATTGCGAAAAAATATGGGGATTCATGTGATAGGAGATCTTCCAAAAGATATACTCCCTTTACGGGAACAAATGCGTAATGTTGGCCCTAAAATGATGGAGAAATTTTTTAGTCAGTTAGGACAGATGGGGCGCCCTAAAAAAATCGAGGTTGTCGTTGAGCCAATAGGGACACAAGGAGAAGAAGTACTATTAAATGGAGAACGAGTCGTAATTCCGTCTTCATTACAGGAAGAATCGTTAGAATACGGTGATTATTTAAGTTGTCCATCACTTATAGAAAAATTGCATGAAGCTGGTATTCATCAGTATAAACAACTGCCTCTCGATTTACAGGAGCTGAGAAAGTTTCAAGGTGTTGGCGAGTCAGCTGTGAAGAGATTCTTACAACACTTAAAAGAAAAGGTAGAAATTGCTGAGAAGAGAGAACAGGAAGAAAGTTTTTATGCAACAATGACGGCGGACGAGAGAGTGCAGTACGAAACAGATCAGTTAAAAGAAATGCTGCAAGAAATGGTAGAAACAGGAAGTGTTCATACTAAGCTGAAGATAAACGAGAAAGCTCTTGCGATTATGCGCGAACGGTATGAAGGAACATTAAATGGAAAGCGCCCAACATTAGAAGAATCAGCGCAAAATCATGATGTAACGCGTGAAAGAATCCGACAAATTGTTAAAAATTCAGTCGGAAAGATTAAAATGAAAGCGGAAGTATGGTTTCAATTATTCCGAAATAAATTAGAAGCTAACAGAAACTTTATGGAAAATGACATTTTCACAGAGAACACTTTTTACGAGTACTTAGTTTTAGAAATGTTAGAGTTAGAGGATATATACCTTTGTTTTGATAAGCAATTTTTCACTACTTTAACGAAAGCTGAGTTACAAGAATTTGATAGACAAATTTCTAATATTTTCTCTGAACGATTAAAAGGGAAATTGTTAGAAGAAGAGCAATATGAGGAAATGATCGAGAATGTTGCAACGGAATTAGAAGTGTCTCCGTTTATTGTAAGGAATACTTGTAATGAAATAATGCGTCAGACAGATCAAAATCAATATGTATTAGCAAAAGCAAAGAAGATTGATGTAGCTGAGATTGTATTGAGACAGTTCCCGAATGGTGCTGAAGTGTACAAAGGGTATGAGATGTTAAATGAGAAGGCAAATGAAATAATGCCGAATTCATTCCATGGAGAAAGAGATTTTCCTGCTATTTGTACGAGAGATGAATCTGCAGACACGATTTATTTATGGGGTAGAGGTATTTATATTCACAGTAGCTTCGTTAAGCCGAATATAGAATTAATTGAGACAATTGCAAAGGAAGCGGCTGATAAATTAGAGAAGAAGCCGGTTATTACGGTTACATATTTGTTCGATCAATATGAAGACGTACTACTAGAAAATGACGTTCCAACAGAATATGCGTTGTACACATTATTAAGACAATATGGTTCTGACCATATTGCACTACCAAAGTTCCCGAAAATTATTCAAATAGGGGACACAGGAAGTATAAGAAATGCAGATTTACTTCGAGATTTTATTAGAAGTAAAGGGTATGGAGTGAGCACGAAAGAATTAAGAGAAGAGTTTATAGTAAATCGTGGTTGGAAGCCGTTTACGGTGGAATTCACTTTATCTAGTACACCAGATATTATTCAGAGTAATCATGGAGAATACACATTGCTAGAATTCTATGAGCAAATGCCAGTTCATATATTTGATCCAATTGTAAAGCGTGTAAACGAAAAATTAGAAGAAATTCCGCAGTTTCAAATTAATGGCATATTTAAAGAGTTTGAATCATACTGCATTGCAAATGGCATTCATACAAATTACTTACTCTATTATTTACTTCGTCCCAAGTGTGCTAATCATTTTATGTTGCCACGTTACCCACACATCGTGAAAATCGGAAGTGATTTAGAAACTGCTAGTATTAGAACTTTAGTAGAAGATTATATTCTAGAGCAAGGATACGAGGTTTCAAGAGAAGAGGTAATGGATTGGCTTGTCAATGAACTAGGTGCTCATGAAAATGCTTTGGATATTACACTACAGCTCTCTGATCGAATTTTTTACTATACGAGAGGCCAGTATGCTGAGTATGTACACGAAATGACAATTGGATGGAATACAGAAAAGCAACTTATGTTAAAAAATGCGGTATTGGATGTATTAGCGAGAGAACAGCAAATAAATGAGAAAAACTTTATATTGGTAGAACAATGTTTATCTGAAAATCTTCCAGAATTAGATGAAGGTTTATCTTGGACAATTGATTTATTTGTAGATTGTTTAAAACGAGATGAAGAATTCATTTTATTAGGTTCAAGAGGAACTATTATCGTACCTCGTACAAGCTCTATTCAATCAGAGACAGATTTTATCCAATATGTATTAGTAAAAGAGTTTGGTGGATCAGCGAAAATGCGCGATGTAAAGAAAAAGTTAATGCAATACGGATTCTCGGCGGATGGAGAGTTGCTATTTGAGACAGAAACGTTACTAGCCGACGGAAAAGCTCCTTTCGTTCAAATAGGTGATGAGATTATCTCTAAGCATTTAGTGGAGGTGTAAAATTTGCAACAGGACTTAAAAGAAAAGATTGAACCGTATTTACAAAAGGAAGAAGATATAACGAAGAAAATTGTGCTGAAGACGGTAGAGTTAGTGAGTACACGCAAAAAATTATCTACACAAGCTTTAGTGAAAAAATTAGATAGAGATATTGATAGTTTAATATAAGTGTGACATACAGGAGGTGTAGAACATGTTAATTCAAAAAATCACCTTTCATCATTTTAGACAGTTTTACGACACGCAAAGTATTACGTTTGCAGGAGTAAATAGTGAAGGGCTTGTTACAGTCATTTTAGGTGAAAATGGTCGCGGTAAAACAGGTATTTACCGCGGTCTTCTCTTCGGTTTATATGGAGATATGTATTTAGATCAAGATGCTGATGGAAAAGACGATATTGTTTTAACGAATACAAAAGCATTGCAAGAAGATTATGACGGTGAGAAAAAAGGTGTTACTTGTACAGTAACAATTGATTTTCTTCATAATCAAAATGAATTTTCTATTAGCCGTTCCATATTTGCGGTGCAAAATGATAAAGGTGAAAAAATTGAGAGATTACATGCTGCTGAGTTAAAAAATGTAACGAACGGAAGTGTCATTACAGATAAAGAAGAAATTCAGCAATTTGTAAATGAAATATTAGATGAGCGTGTAAAAAACTATTTCTTTTTTGACGGAGAACGTATCGAGCGCCTTACAAGAGCGTCAGAACAGCAACGTAAAGAAATCGCAAAAGGTATAAAAAACTTATTAAAAATTGATGATTTACTTAAATCGCAAGAGGTATTACAAGCGTTAGATAAACAAGTGCTAAAAGAATTACAAAAACATTCTTCTGGTGATTATCAAAAGAAGTTAAAAGAAAAACTAGAAAATGATGAAGCGAAAGAAAAGGCTAAGCTAGAACTAGAAACAACTGGTGTACAGCTAGATGAAGCTGAACAACGTTTGGATCACCTTACTACGCAATTAGAGCAATTCCAGGAAGAAGCACAGAAAATTAAAGAATTAAAACAACAAGAAGAACTTCTTCAAACGAAGCAGATGGAACAACGAGCTGCAATACAACATTTAGTCGGTTTCAACAACACGTTATCTTTATTATTAGCGAAAGATATTCTTCATTCTGTTAAAACAAAGCTAGAGATCGTACTCGATTATCAAACAGAAAAAATGGATATTGGTTTAGAGTTCATTCAAAACTTACTAAGTGATTTAAAATGTATGTGCGGTACTGCTCTGCAAGAAGGATCTAAAGAGTACGAATCCATTATGAGACTGGAAAAAGTTGCAATTCGTAACGTTGAAAAGAAAGCCTTTTATGAACTGCTAACAAACGTTATACAATTAATCGGTTTCCTTGAAGATAAAGAAAACGACTTAAAATATAAGCTTGATGAAGTGAGTAAAAAGGAGTACGAATTAGAAACGATTCGACAACAAGTTGAAAATTTAAATAAACAACTGGCAGATACAGGAATTGAAGATTTAGCTACTTTAAATAAAGAGCGAAATGATGTACATAAACAACAAGTACAGTTAGATGTGCATATGAAACAATTGCGCGAAAGCATAGAAGAGCTTGAACGTAAAGAAGAGCAATTAGAACTAGCTCTGCGCGATTTAAAAGTGAAAAGTGGCGTACACGCGAAGCTTGCTAAAAAGCAAGAAGAAACAGGGAAAGCTGTAAAGGCAATTAATCAAATGATAAAAGAATTTGAAAAAATTATTATTGCCGACCTAGAAAAAGTAACAACAAATAATCTTCAGCAGCTATTAGATGATAGCGGGAATATGAATATTCAAGAAGTAAGAATTAAAAAGGATTATTCATTAGAAGTATTAAATAGCTACGGTCACTCATTCCTAGCGAACATTTCACAAGGACAGCGACAAGTACTATCTTTAAGCTTTATTACCGCATTAGCGCAAGTTGCAGGAGGACATGCTTCCTTAGAAATGCCATTATTCATGGACACGCCGTTCGGTCGTTTATCTTCAAAACATGAACTGAACTTATTAAGCTTCTTACCAGAAGTATGTTCACAATGGATACTACTCGTAACAGATAGAGAATTCGGTGATCGTGAAAGAGCCATGTTCTTAGAAAAAGGATGTTGGGGCAAATATTACGAACTTCGCAGCGTCGAACCGAGCGTAACAAAAATTATCGAACATCCAATGTTCATCCCGCAACATTCATAAGGAGGAGGGAGTTATATGGAAGAAACAAAAACGTCATTACGTGTCAAAGTACGCAAAGAATACTTACCGTTCTTTAAAGACTTACGAACAAAACATATATTTGAACAACACAGCTCCTTCTTCACACTATGTGCATGTGTAGGACAACGACTAGGCAAAATAGACGAATCCTACAAAGGAATCGAACTATGCCAAGCCTACACATTCACAACATACGAAAAAACGATTTTACAATCACTCATCTACAACAAAACAAAACAACTAACAGAAGAAAGAGAAATGTTCACAGAAGCAGAAAAGTATGCGGATGCTGGATTTCGATTTCTAATTGAAGGACCGTTCTCAAGCGTTGCAATCAAACTGGAGAGTGGGGAATATTCCTTGCATTCAGGTAGGGAGGAAGAGCTGGAGAAGTTGATGGCGGGGTATGTTTTGGAGTTGGTTGATGGGGTTCCGTTTTAAGAGGGACATTAGTCGTAAAGAGTTTATTTTGTTATAGTAGTGGATAAAGAACCTTGTTTAAAAACATACATGAAAATAGATATGATCCAAATGGAGGAAAGCACATGGAAAAATTAACATTACAACAATTAGAATCCCATTTATGGGAATCAGCAAACATAATGCGAGGGAGTATTGATTCTTCTGATTATAAAAATTATATATTCGGTTTATTGTTCTTAAAGCGATTAAATGATGTATTTGTAGAAACAGCAAAACGTATCGAAGCAGAAGAGCAAGATGATTATGGTTGGTATGATCGTGATGAGCATCAGTTCTTTGTTCCAGAAGGTGTAAGATGGGAAGATATTCATTCTAAAACGCAAGATATTGGTGACGCCATTAATAAAGCGTTCGAGAAGTTAGAAGAAGAGAACGTATCGTTACAAGGGGTACTAGCAAACATCGATTTCAATGATAAAGAGAAATTGCCTGATAGTCTATTATTACAACTGATCCAACATTTCTCTAAAATCGATTTAAGCAATGCCAGTTTATCAGAGCCTGATATGCTTGGTCGTGCGTATGAGTACCTTATTAAGCAGTTTGCAGATGATGCAGGGAAAAAAGGTGGGGAGTTCTATACACCAAGCGAAGTAGTAGAACTTATTGTAAAACTGATTAAACCAGAAGAAGGAATGCGTGTATGTGATCCGACAGCAGGATCTGGTGGAATGCTTATCCAATCTGTAGATTACATCAAAGAAAAAGGTGGAAATCCACGAAATTTAGTTCTACATGGACAGGAACGAAACCTTAATACATGGGCAATCTGTAAAATGAACTTATTATTACATGGACTAAGCGACCATCGTATTGAAAAGGGAGATACAATTCGTGAGCCGAAGTTACTCGAGGAAGGCGAGCTTATTCTTTATGATCGTGTTATTGCTAATCCGCCTTTCAGTTTAAAGAACTGGGGACGTGAGGATGCTGAAAGTGATGAATATGGTCGTTTTCGATTTGGATTGCCACCAAAAACAGCAGGAGATTATGGGTTTATTCAACATATGATTGCTACGTTAAACCATGAAGGTAAAGCTGGAGTAGTTATGCCACATGGTGTGTTATTCCGTGGTGCAGCAGAAGGGAAAATTCGTAAGGGAATTATCGAAGAAGACTTAATTGAAGCGGTTATTGGTCTGCCTTCAAATCTTTTCTATGGTACTAGTATTCCGGCGTGTATTCTTATTTTGAATCGTAATAAACCAGAAGACCTTAAAAATAAAATCTTCTTCTTAGATGGTTCTCAGGATTATCAAGAGGGAAAAAATCAAAATACATTACGTGATCAAGATATTGAAAAGATTGTGGCAGCTTATGATAAATATGAAGAAATGGAAAAGTATTGTCGTCTTGTAAGTATTGAAGAAATTGATGAAAATGAATATAACTTAAACATTGCTCGTTATATTGACACAACAGAGGAAGAGGGACAAATTGATGTAGCTGTGGCAATAAGTGAACTTCGTAAGTTGGAAAAGGAACGTGAAGAAATAGAAAAGGTTATGTATGAATGCTTAAAGGAGTTGGGGTACCGTGAATAAGTGGAAAAGGATAAAATTAGGAGAGATATTATCTTTGACCAGTGGAAAATCCAAAACAAAGAAACATCTTCATCAATTTTCAGAACAATATCAAGTGCCTGTTTATGGCGGAAACGGTATAAATGGATATACAGATAATCTTCTTGTTAATGAGCATGTTATAGTTATAGGAAGAGTTGGAGAATACTGTGGTTCAGTATATCTTACTGAAAGTGTATCTTGGGTTACAGATAATGCTCTTTATACAAAAGCTGTTACTGCAGGTACTAACTTAAAGTATCTATATTATCTCTTAAAATATAATAATTTAGGGAGACTTAGGAGCCAATCTGGTCAACCTCTTATATCACAAAAACCGATATATGAATTAGAAGTGGATTTTGCTCCCAAGGAAGAACAGCAAAGAATCGTATCTATTCTTTCTTCTGTTGATGAAGCGATAGAAAAAACGACAGCTATTATTCAGCAAACTGAAAAAGTAAAAAAAGGATTAATGCAACAGTTTCTTACAAAAGGGATTGGACATACGCAGTTTAAGAAAACGAATATTGGAGAGATTCCTGAAAAGTGGGAAGTATGCGAATTGAATGAAGTAACTGATGTTAGGGATGGGACTCATGATTCCCCTAAGTATTTTCCATCTGGAATACCGTTGGTTACATCTAAAAATCTTAAAAACGATGGCTTAGATTTTAGTAATATAAGTTTTATCTCTGAATCGGACCATACACAGATTGAAAAGCGGTCCAGGGTCGACGATGGGGATATTCTATTTGGAATGATAGGGACTATAGGGAATCCTGTCATTGTAGAGAAGACAATTGACTTTTCTATCAAAAATGTTGCATTAATTAAATTTACTAAGTCACATATTTCCAATATATTTGTAAAGTATCTTTTAGATTCTGATATCATTCAAAAGCAATTTTTAAAGGGTTCTAATGGTGGAGTTCAAAAATTTATTGCATTAGGAACGATAAGAAAATTAAAAATCCCAGTACCTTCTATACAAGAACAGGAAAATATTGTGAGTATCATATATTCTGTAGAAAGAAAGATGACAATAGAAAAAGAAAAGCTGTTAAAATTATTAGAAATAAAAAAAGGTCTTATGCAATCTCTCCTCACAGGAAAAATTCGTGTGAAAGTCGATGAAGCTGAGGTGAAACAAGCATGACCTCAGCTTCAAAATGGAACGAGAAACAGCTTGTAGAAAACCGCATGATTACACAATTAAAAGGATTGGGCTATGAATCTTTTCATGGTCCTTCCCTTGATACAGAAAGAGAATTGAAGAGTGAAATCGTACTAAAAGAACGCCTAAATAAAGCTATTATACGATTAAATCCTTGGCTTTCCGATACAAATCTAGCAAAAGTTATTCGCTTCATTACTCATATTGAATCAAACAGCTTAATGGAAGCAAACCAAAAGTTTCACGAAATGATAGTTAACATGATTTCTGTTCAACAAGATCTTGGTAAAGGAAAAAAGAACCAAACAGTAAAACTTATTGATTTCGAAAAACCTGAAAATAATGAGTTCCTTGTGGTAGACCAGTTTACAATTAGTAACGCAAAAGGCAATATTCGTCCTGACCTAGTTGTTTTCGTTAACGGGTTACCACTTGTTATTGTTGAATGCAAGAGTCCTATGCTATCTCCAGATGAACAAATTGGTGAAGGGGTACGCCAGTTGCACCGATATCAAAACACATATGAGCAGCTATTTCACTACAATCAATTTATGATTGTAACGAGTAATGACCGTGCAAAAGCAGGGACAATTGGAGCGAAAGCACAACACTATGGTGAGTGGAAAGACCCATATCCAAGAACGATCGCGGAATTAGGTGTTTCTCCCACACCACAAGATATTTTAACGGCAGGAATGTTAACAAAAGAGAATTTACTAGATTTAATTCGTAATTTCATTGTATATGAGCCAGTAGATGGTCGTACGATTAAAAAACTTGCTCGCTATCAGCAGTTCCGTGCAGTAAATAAGGCAATTGACCGTATTTTACGTTCAGAAGACAAGACGCAACGTGGCGGTGTTGTTTGGCATACGCAAGGAAGTGGGAAATCTTTAACGATGGTTTATCTTGCGGTAAAGCTAAGACGAATTAAGGAACTTAAGAATCCTACTATTGTTGTGGTGACAGATCGCAAAGACTTGGATGATCAAATTACAAACACGTTCCGCCGATGTGGTTTCCCAAATCCGCAACAGGCAGAGTCAGTCGCACAATTAAGACAGTTGCTTGGACAAGGTACAGGTTCTACCATTATGACATTGGTACAGAAATTCCAAGAGGATGCAGAGACAAAGGAATTTAAGAACTTATCCACTGCAGAGAATATTTTTGTAATGATTGATGAATCACACCGTTCTCAATATGGTGGATTAGCGACTACAATGAAAAGCGCTATGCCGAATGCTTGTTATTTAGCGTTTACGGGTACACCGATTGATAAGGAAGATAAAAGTACAAATCGTACATTTGGACCATATATCGATAAGTATACAATTGAACAAGCAGTAGAAGATGGGGCAACATTACCGATTTTTTATGAAGGAAGAATGCCCGAGTTGCATGTACAGGGAGATTCGTTAGACGAATTGTTCGATCGACAATTCCGTGAGTACAGTGACGAAGATCGGGAACGTATTAAGAAGAAATATGCAACAGAACAAGCAATTATTTCATCTCAAAAACGAATTAAACGTATTGTACTAGATATGATTGAGCATTATGAAAAACATATTCAGCCAAATGGCTTCAAAGCACAAATTGTAGCGATTAGCCGTGAAGCGGCAGCTATGTATAAAGAGATGTTGGACGAATTAAGTAATTATGAATCAAAAGTTATTATGTCAGCAGGTCATAATGATGAGGAGCATCTTCAAAAACATCATTTATCAAAAGATGAAGAAAAAGATATAATTGCTCGTTTTAAAAAGCCGATGTCAGAGGATAAATTAAGTTTCTTGATTGTATGTGACAAACTACTGACAGGTTTTGATGCTCCAATCGAACAAGTTATGTATTTAGACAAGCCAATTAAAGAACATAATCTTTTGCAAGCAATTGCTCGTACAAATCGTACATATGATAAAAAGACTTATGGATTGATTGTCGATTATTACGGTGTTTCTAGATTCCTAGAACAAGCACTTGCTATTTTCAATAAAGAGGATGTACAAGGTGCATTACAAAATATCGATACTGAAATACCAAGGTTACAATCTCGTCATCGTTCTGCTATGCGCTTTTTCGACTATATCTCGACAGATAATCTAGAAGCGTGCTTACAGGTGCTAGAACCAGAAGACGTACGAAATGAATTTGACACAGCATTTAAACGTTTCTCAGAAAGTATGGATATGGTAATGCCTAGTCCTAAAGCACATGATTACATAGTGGATTTAAAGTTTCTAGGTAAAGTACGACAAGCAGCAAAGTCTCGTTATCGTGTTGATGAGATGGATATTAGTGACTGTGGAGAAAAGGTGAAACAGCTTATAGAAGAGCATCTTGCAGCAGTAGGAATTGCTGTTGTTCACGAACCAATTGATATTCTTTCAAATCGATTTGAGAAACAGATAGATGAAACAAAGACACCAGAAGGTAAAGCGGCTGAAATGGAACATGCGATTCGTCATGAAATAAGAGTCAAAATGGAAGAAAATCCAGTTTACTATACATCTTTAAAAGAGCGACTTGAAGAATTACTTCAAAGGCGTAAGGACCGCCAGATGGATATCGACGAGTTGTTGGAAGAATATCGTAATATGGTAAATGATATGCGACAAGCAGCACAAAAGGGAGAAGAACACGGTTTTACTCGTGAACAATATCCTTTTTATCAAATGTTGGAGAAAGAAATGCCTCCATATGATGATATGGAGGATTTGAAAACATTGACTCATCTTATAACGGATGTTATTCAGCAAGAAGCACATATAGTAGAATGGACGAATAAAGAAGATGTGAAACGTGAAATGCGAAAAAAGATTAAGAAACAACTGCGTGTAAGTACTTGTCCAAAAGAAAAATTGGAGAGCTTAACACAGCAATTGATAGATTTAGCGACAGTACATTATAAGAAATAATTATGCTGCTACAAAATATGTTGGTATGGGCAGGTAAAGAGAGGTATCTAGTCTTTTAGATACCTCTTATTTTTGAACTTATTAAAGTTTGAGATTAGTTTTGTAATTGAGTTAATGAATTTATCTGGTGAAATGTAACAATTGTATTCAGATCATCTGCTTTCGCTTGGCATAAACCTCTATCTATTTGTTCAATCGGTCTAGATATTAACGTGCTTTTTAGTATTCAAAGATTATTAAAATTACAGCAGAAACAGTATTATAGTTTATAGGTTTATTGATATGGGAGGAATTATAAGGTGATTAGTGATAAATGGGAGCGTACTATTAGTATGCTCAAGGCTTATGCATCTAAATTAGGATACTGGCCTCATTGTCAGGTATGGGATGAGTATGCCAAGCAGCATAGGCTCTCTCATACGAAAACAATTCGTGAGAAGTTAGGTAAGGGCTGGAAGGAGATAGCAGAGGAATTTGATTTTCAGTACGTCCAAAAGAAAAGGGAGGGAAAGAGATCATCAGGAAAAAGAACCGATTTAGATGATAAGTTAATTTTTGCAAGTTATGAGGCAGGCGCATCTATTAATGAAATAGCTGATAGTATGAAGTGTAATAGAGAAACGATACGTGGTCGTTTGAAGAAACTGGGGGTTGACACCTCTAGCGGAAGAAAACGAATGCCAATTCCTCATAAGAGAGACGATATTCTAGATTCGGAAATTCGCAAATTATATCAAGAAGGAATATCTGCACAGGAAATTGGAAAGAGATATGGTGCTTCAAAGATGTTAATCCTACGTCGATTGGAGCAAATGGGGATAGAACGTCGACAGTACAACAGTTATCCATATGTGGATGAACCCTTTCTTCGTGAATATTATGAGAAGAGGAGGATGTCCGCGCGAGAGGTTGCAGAAGTAGGTAATTGCAATTATCGATTAGTTCTTAAGCGTCTCAAGAAATTTAAAATCCCAATACGCAGCAGTATGAGTGATTTTACTATAGAAGAACGTAAGGAGAAGTATGGAAGAAAACGAGAGCAGCATGGTCTTTGGAAAGGGGGAGTAACCCCCGTTCGAAACATGGTTCGGAATCGTCTAGCCTATTTGAGTCAGCAAGTGTTTAAAAGAGACAAATATCGTTGTGTTGTATGTAAAGATAAGTCTATACTTCATGCTCACCATATCCGTCCCTTTGCTGAGATTTTAGATGAGATTTTGCAAGAGAATGGATGGGTAGACCTACAGAATGAAGAATCGAGACTTATTTTTGTAGAAGTCTGTGAAAAAGATGAAAGGCTTCTATCCTTAGAAAACCTTATAACTTTATGCGAAAACTGTCATAAGATTGAACATGGTGATAACCCCGTGGAGACGGTTCACTATGATATTCTAGAGAAGGAATGGAGAGAATTTGTAGAAAGGCATCATCATGAAATGACATTGGGAGAGATGGGGAGTCAGTTACAGGTTAAACGTTATCGTATTGTGCGATATATGAAAAGTAGAGGTCTTCTATTCGCCTATGAATATAAGGAATGGTTACAAAAGGCCATTCAAACAAAGCGGTATTCTGAAATTGCAAAGGAGTTTCACAGCACACAGTTTCCGTGTAAGGCAGAAGATATTAAGAAAGTGTCTATACAACTAGGACTTTTAGAAAATTTAACAGAGGAAATTCTTCAACTATATAAGGAGAAGGGGGTTGCGATTAAGACTATAGGAAAACAGCTAGGGTATTCCCCAGGATATATCAAGGACATTTTAGTTATAAACGGAGTACATATTCCAGAACGAGAGGATGTAGAACTAGCAGAAGAAGAAATTTGTTTTCTATTCAAAGATGGAATAACAGTTGAAGGTATTGTAAAATCTCTGGATTTGCCAAAGGCTGCAGTTCGAAGCATTTTACTACGGAATGGATATAACACATCTGCAAACCGTAGGAAATAAAAATGATAACAAAAAAAGCCATCCTGTTTGAGATGGCTTTCCCACTATTCTAATGTTAAAGTAGGACCATTTACACGTAACCACTCTTTACGCTGTTCATAATCTGGCAAGATAGAACGTACAAAATTCCAATAGTTATTACTGTGATTCATATATTTTAAATGTGCCAATTCATGCACGAGTACGTAGTCTACAATGGACATTGGTGACATGATAATTCTCCAATTTAAATAGATATTTCCCTCAGGTGTACAAGTACCCCAACGTATTCTTTGCTCTTTTAGTTGTACATCATTAGGTGAAACGCCCATCTTAGCGCAGTATAGCTGTAAACGTGATTCTACCTTAGCTATACCGTGTTCAAGATACCAAGTTTTAAACAACCCCAGTAATTGTCTCCTTTTTTCAGTCTCGTCTATCCCGTCTGGAACGCTTGCGATAAATTTACCACGTACAAAGTTTAACTGTGATTTCTTTAGATCTTCTTCTCTATATACTTTTAATCGATAATTTCGTCCTAAATAAGAAAATTTTTCACCACTGACAAATTCCTTTGGTAAAGGAGGATCAATTATTTCATTAACTTCTTTCATTTTTTGAAAGATAGTAGGTGCTTTCTTCCGTATAATTTCCTCAACTTGCTCATTAGTAATACCTGTCGGGACGATGAGCCGAATATCTTCCATCCATTCAACAATAATAGATATATCTTTCTTACCGTCGGCATATTCGATGTCATATTCAATAGCTGTAGTTCCATATTGAAAAGTCGGCATATTATAACTCCTTCCCATGCATATCATCATTTTACGGAATGCAGGGTGATGTGGCAACTGTAATGAAATAATTTTTTTGGTAGACATATTAAATAAATGATATCGTTTTATCCATATGTTTTTTACTTGTTGATAGTTTGATAAAATAACAGTAATTGTAATTAATTGTAGCTACGGAGGATAAAGATGCTAGGTAAAATAATGATTGAATTTATTAAAGTAAAACAGCGAATTACTCATATCATTGATAGCAAATGTAATTGGATTACGACGATAAAAAATAATGAAGTACATGTAGACAGAGAGATTGGAATAGAAGAAGAGTTGGATTTAGAATTTAGTGTGAATGAGGAAGAGATCCAACAATTTTGGCGAGATTTAATAAATGTTCAATTAGTTAATGTTAACGATTTTGTACGACAAGAGGAACGGAATGCTTTTCTTATATCGCTATTTGCAGAATTACCTTTTGTAGAGGTAACAAAAATTAATGGAGAAAATGCTATTGCATTTGAAAAGTTCCAAACAGATAACCTACCAAGTGAAAAATATGATAAAGTCATGCTCTTTTTAGAAGAAATAATAAATGGTACATATAATCCAAGTACGTTACGTGAACAAATGGATGAAAATTTATATAGTAGGAAGTCGCGCGCACGCCAGGATTTAAGATTGTTGGGCTTTTTGAATGAATCTCATGAAATGAATCAGCTGCTATTAAGCGAATATGTTCAATCGAAGGATAGGAATGCTTACATTGCACAGTTAGTTTTAAAGCAGGAATATTTCCGACATGCTTTATTTGTTCTTGGATTGCTAGAGAAATATTCAAAGGATGAAAAGAAAGCAGCTCTAGTTGATTTTGGAATGACGATTGTCCGAAATTCATTAGGAGATAATTTAATGGTTCAATCGGTAGCGAAGCGGCGTACGGGTAACTTACTAGATTGGCTTGAACAAGTAGGGCTGATTAATAATGAATGGATTCCATCTGAACAATACATAAAAAAGAGTGAAGAAAAGGGCGGTAATATGAGTAGTAGTTTACGTGAAGGCTTTTTAAAGATAATGAAAGAATATTTGGATGCAAAAACAGAAAAACTTGCAGGACATAAATTAGGATTAACAGTCCGAAATGATATAGCAACAGAGATCGTTCGTTTATCATTTATAGATGAGAAGCAGTACAGTGTGATAGGGTCAGTCGGAAAAGGGAATTGGGCAACAGTTCCTTGGGTTGCGCTAATGCATAGAGATATTACAACATCCACGCAGCGAGGTTATTATATCGTTTACTTATTTAGTGAAGATATGCAACGACTTTATTTAACTATTGGACAAGGTGTGACGGAAACGTCTAAAGAAGAGATGCAAAAAATTAAAGAAGAGATTCGCGAGCAAATACATATGTCTCAAAAGGTGAAAAAAGATGATGAGATTTTCCTAGGGACAAGCCCAAAAGCGAAAGGGTATGCGAATTCAACTGCGGCTTATATTGTGTACGATGCTAATAAAATGCCAAGTGAAAGTGAGTTAGTAGAGGACCTAGAAGAAATGCTTCGCTATTATGAGGGATTTATTGCTTATAAAGAGGAAGGAACGAAATATGAAATGATTTATGAGAGGAAAGAAGTGTATTTAGATCAGCAATCCATTATCGATCACGTGTCTTCTTATATTCAAAGTAAAGGTTTCTTTTATGAGAAAAAGGATCTTATTAATTTCTTCCTGTCATTAAAGACGAAGCCGTTTGTGATTTTGTCAGGTATTTCAGGTACAGGGAAAACGAAAATTGTTCAGTGGTTTGCGGAGAGTTTAGGGGCAACGGAAGAGAATGGACAATTTACGCTTATTCCGGTTCGACCTGATTGGAGTGATAGTTCTGATTTGCTTGGCTATGTGAATCTTCAAGGTGAGTTTCAAGAAAGACCGTTAATTAAAGTTCTTGAAAATGCAGATGCAAATCCAAATAGACCGTACTTTGTAGTGTTGGATGAGATGAACTTAGCTCGAGTAGAGTACTACTTTAGTGACTTTTTAAGTGTAATTGAAAGTCGTAAATGGAAAGATAGAAAAATTGTTACATCACCAGTACTTCCAGAATCAATTACGAATAAGCATATTACGATTCCATCAAATGTATATATTATCGGAACTGTAAATATGGATGAAACGACACATCCGTTAAGTAAGAAAGTATTAGATCGTGCGAATACAATTGAGTTTAATACCGTTAACTTAGATTATTTTAATTTCTTAATGGATGTGGAAGAGAAGGAAGCTGAAATTGCTTCAAATCGCTCTTTAGAAACGGAGTATCTGCATCTAAAGGAATGTTTTAAAGAGAACGAAGATCTTGTTAGAAATATATCGAGCGTTTTAATAGAAATAAATAAAACACTTGAATCAGTTGGAGCTCAAGTTGGGTATCGTATACGAGATGAAATTTGTTTCTATATGGCATACAACGAACAAGGAAAGTTATTAGCGTTTGATGAAGCGCTTGATTATCAAATATATCAAAAGATTTTACCGCGTCTTGCAGGGAGCGATGGCAGAACAGAAGATGTATTAAAACAGTTGTATGTATTATGCGCAAATGAAGAATATGATAGTGGCAATAATGACGCTTCATATGCTAAGTATCCTCGTTCAGCTAACAAGCTGTCTCATATGTTAAGGAGGTTCGAGTATGATGGTTTCACCTCTTTCTGGATCTAATAATGAGATAGAGCTAGTTAAGATTGAAACAGAGGAGCTATCATTGACGATTAAAGGAAATCCTTATCATGAAAAATACGAGAGTTTAAAAGAATATCACGCTATGAACGCAGATGAAATGATGTATTTTCATGTAAATGGGAAGACGGAATCCGTTTCTGTATTTGATGCGGGATTGCAGAGGTTGGATGAATGGAACGAACATCCGCCAATCTTTTTTGAAAATAGAAGTTATCAGCTTGTTGTTGTTCCGAAAAATAACAAGCATCTCTCTTTTTATCATGAACATCCAGGATTTCGAAAACAAGTTAGTTCTATTCAAATGGGATCACTTCATGTGTTAATGGGTAATCTTTCTTTTCCGAATGAAGTAGGAAATACAACGTTTGAAATTAAGGATGATCAAAACACTTTATTAACTGTTACATTTGAAGTTTTTCCGGCAAAACTTGATTATAAGGATGATTACAGAGCCTTATTAGAGGAAGTAAATGATGAAATTTATAATTTAGCATTTCATTTACTGAAGAGAACATACTTAGGAGCATCTGCAATTTACGCTACAAATCCATCGAAGAGTGAGTTTTATCGTATTTTAAATGATTCGTTTGAGCGATTTATGAAGTCGATCTCTCATATTAAAAGACAACCGCATCATACGCTTATGACTAGGCATCAACTTGTACGAGGAGAAAAAATTCGTAAATTGGATTCTGTCGGAATGAACTATTTGCGAAAGCGACCACACTTGCTGCAAGGAGAAAACAATATACCGACTAAAGGCATTACAGCTTATAAGGAAGTTTCTTATGATACGCTGGAAAATCGATTTGTTAAATGGATGATTCAAAGAGTTGTACATAAAATAGATGATTTACTTAAGGCGCTAGAGACAAAATCTAGATATACACGTGGTGAAACTGATGAAGATTTGCTGGAACGTGTAAAAAATATGAAGTATCGAATGAAAAATGAATTGAACGATCCATTTTGGAGAGGAATCGGAAAATTAGATCGCTCAGTCTTTTCACTTGTTATTCAAATGGCAGCAGGATATAGAGATGCGTATCAAATTTTCTTAATGCTATCGCGAGGTTTAACATTACGAGGACAAATTTTCAAAATGTCAGTAAAAGACGTCGCTAGATTATACGAATACTGGACATATTTAAAACTCGGACAAATTTTATCAAAGAAATATATACCGCTCCATCAAGACGTTATTCAAGTTAAGCAAGATGGTTTATACGTAACGCTTGATGAAAGTAAAACTGCAAAAAGAACGTTCAAACATCCAGTCACTGATGAAGTAATAGAAATTTATTTCCAGAAAAGAAGCGGTAGACTACCAACAGTTACACAAAAACCAGATACAATGCTCGCTATTGAGAAAAAGGGAAAGAGTTATCAATACCAATACATTTTTGATGCGAAATATCGAATTGATTTTGCTGAAAAGGCCCATTACAAAAGGCAGTATGGCACCCCTGGTCCAATGGAAGAAGACATTAACACAATGCATCGTTACAGAGATGCACTCGTAGTAGAACAAGAGGGGCCTTTTGAGCGAACAGCTTACGGAGCGTACGTACTATTCCCGTGGAACCAAGAGGAAGCGTACGAGAACCATCCATTTTATAAAAGTATAGAAAAAGTAAATATCGGTGGCTTCCCGTTCTTACCAAACGCAACAAGACTAGTCGAACAATTTCTAGATCACCTTATTGAAAAAAGCCCAGAAGAAATTATAAGAGAAGGTATCCTTCCAAGAGGAACAAAAGAAGAATGGCACTCTTCACTAGAAGAAAAAGTATTAGTGGGCAGCGTGAAAACTGAAGCCGACTATGAAACTTTTAGAAAAGAAGGCTTATACCAGTTACCAGTCACACAGTTAAAACCAGAATGGCAAGAAGCAAAGTACATAGCATTATATGTACCGAAAAAATGGTACGGAGAAAAAGGCGGCATTCAATACGTTGCAAAAATTAAACACATTCAAATGCAACAACACGATGAGTATGTACATTTCGAACTAGAGCCATGGAAAAAACTAGACCATCTCATTCGTCCAGTAGGATATGGAATTCAAACATACACCATAACAACTATGTCGTTATTAAAAGAAGTACAAGAACTCCCAGAACTTTTCATGAAATCAAAAGAAGAACGAACTCTTTGGAAAACGCTGCGTCGTTTTACGAAGCAAGTTAAGGTTGAGCTGGATCATAGTAATTTAGATGAGGCTTCTTCTATTAAGAGGTATTATGTGCAGGATGTTCAGATTTGGGTGGATTATGAGAATGGGGTTGTGGTGGTGGGGAGAGATGGGCGAGTTAAAGAGGTGCCTTTGGAGTTGGTTGTTGGGAGAGGATCGGTGTTGTTTAGGGAAGTGTTGGAAGTATTAAATATTGGTGAATAGTGCGTAGATACAAAGGGGATTAAGTGATGAATAAGGGAACAAAATTATTTTTGTATAGAACAAGTGAGTTTTCGTAGGCACTTTTATTTGTTGGTTGATAGAGTGGATGAATCAAAAAAATATATGCATAAAAGGTTATATGAAGCTGGTGCGGATTTTATTAGAAAAATATATGATTATTATAGTGGGAAAGCATGTCGTCTGTATTTAAGTTAGTGGGGCGCGGGTTATAAAACTTATCGGCTGGAACTCATATACTAAGTATGTTGAGGATGCTATATTAGAGTTATTAACATTATGGAATCAAAGTCAATTATTAGAATGAGGTGCAGAAATGAATCATACTAAACTATATTTGAGATTTGGTATTTCATCAGGAGCGCTCCAAAATCTAGCGGAAGAACTTCTGAAAAAGGAAAAAGATTGGGTAAATTATAATCACATAGGAAACGTTGAGGGGGCTGATCAGACTAGATCAGGACAACCAGATTTATTAGCGTATCAAAAGAATGGTAAGGAAGTCCATATTCAAATCACGAAAGATGCTACAAAAGGAAAAATGCGTAAAGATTTAGAAGAGAGTTTAAAAGTATTAAAAAACAGATCTTCAACAATTGGGGCAATTTGTGTGGCATTTACAAGCTATGACCCAAAAACTCAAGAAGTAGCTGAATGTGAAGAACTATGTAGTGAAAACGAGTGCACATTCATTTTATATAAGAATACTGAAATAGCAGATCTTCTTGATAAAAAATATAAAGATCTTAGAGTTAAATACTTATCTATTCCTGACAATACAAAACCAATTATTATGCTGGATTTAGAGAGAGAAGAAGGCTACACAAGTATTGAACATGGTTTTTTTACACATGTAAGAATTGCGAATATTGGTACATCTCCTGCTGTTAATATTAAAGTAACTGCAATAAGAAAAAAATCGGATGGTTTAGAGGAGTGTGCTTCCCCTTGTTTTATTGGATTAATTATGGCACAGGAAGTAAGGTCAAAACAGTTTATATCAGATATTGTGTCTGATACTACGGTTTTAACATTAGTAAAAGATGAAGCGAAAGAATATGTAATGTTTATATTTGAATATGAGGATAATAATTTCAATCAGTATAGTACTATGCAAATTTTTACAATAAAATCAAAGTTTCATAGTGGAGGAGAACGTAAAGTAACTTATGGAAAGCTAGAATTAGTTAGATAGCTAAGTAAAAAATAAATATACTTTTCCATAAAAATTATAGGTATGATACGGTGAACTTTACTAAATATATTATGTAAAAAATGTTGGATTTTATGATAATATTTTAATGAAGTTTGTTTTTTGCAGGGGATATAATAATGAAAAATGCTATACATATAATGAAATAAATTATTTGGGGAATCGAGTATGCTAAAGCAAATAAAAGATATTAATGAACTTGTCCTTATGTGGGATTTAGATGAAAATTTGCGAAATGAAAAGTTGAGCACCTTAATGAAATGGAAGGAGGATCTTGATGAGGAAGAATTTGAAATAGTATTGAAAATTTGTAATTATTTCAATTATTATTCTGAAAAAAAATCAGCGCATGTGTATAAGAGTGTTTTTGAAGAGAAGATATGTTCTATGGAGAGTGTTGATGTATTTATTAAAAAATCTATGTTTATGCCATTAAGAAGAAAAGACAGAATTGAATCAGCGATAGGCATGCTTCTTAGCTTTATATATCTTAATAACATAGATGTTAATCGAACAAATGTAAATGGCCCAGTAGACTATCTAAAAAAATATAAAGCTAAAAAAGAGAGTGCTAGTAAAATTGTAGAAAAATGTGATCAAGAAGATAGTGCTGATGACGCTGCTATTTTGAATCTACAGGAGAAATCTGCGATTCAAAGTAACCAAAAAGTAAAATCTAAAATAGAAAAGCAGATTAGTGGCTTGCAAGCAAGAAAGGCTAAGAGAGAAAAGCGCTTAAATGAGGTGGTTAAAGAATATGATGAAAAATATCATTCAGTAAAAAATCTAATCATTATTGATGATTTCATTGGTACCGGTAAGTCTGTAATTAAATTATTGAACCAGATAGGTGAGATTACTAAAGATAGTGATATTGGCACCAAATTGCATTTTTTGGTGATTGAAGCTAGTAAATCAGGAATGGAAGCAATAAAAAAAACTGCAAAAAGATTAAATATTGAAATCCAAATTAGTTTTTATAAAATATCTACAGATGTATTAGAAGAAGACACGGTATTTAGTAGTGATAATATAGATCAAATAAAAGAGATGATTAGTAATATAAATAAAAAAAATAAATTAAGAAAAAGTGAATATTGTAGGAATCATGCAATTGCATCATTTATAAATGCACCAAATAACAATTTAACCTTACTTTCAAAGGAAAATTCAAACTGGAAAGCTTTGTTTCTTAGAAAAACAAGGAATAATGACAGGGAAGAAAAGGATAGCGATGAGCTAAAAGATGCTATGCAATCTTTAAGAAAGTAAGAGAGAGGGGATAGGATGTGAAGTTTTCTCCTTTAAAAAGGAACATTGTGCTATTGATTATAAGGGACTATGAGATGGCCGAGGTATTAGATACTATTAAAGAGTATTTGACTGTTACAAATGAACAAGTATTTTATATTATTGATTTTTTAATTAAATCAAAATTGGTGATTTTTGAAGATGGAAAACTAATTATTACATACGAAGGTTATAGTATATTAAGAAATTCAAAACTTGATGGGTTTTCTCTTCAGAGAATAAATGAATTTAAATATGTAGTTAAAGAGACCCCTTTAAAAAATTATATTCCCAAAAAACTCTAAAGGAGGTATAATGTTTAGTGGTGACTAGACTTTTAGCAAGTGCTAATTGAAGTAAGTATGTATTTAATTCTTATTTCAAAACCATAATAATAATTCTGCCAAAAGCCGCAGAACTATTATCACCTTTAAATTAAGAATTAAAACATTAAGATCTTCTTAATTTAAAGGTGAAGTAGTCACTAAACATACTAGGATATGATTAAGCAAATTTTACAGAATATTGAATCAAGTGATTTATCAAAGGAAGAGAAAAAAATCTTTAACCAATATGCTAAGAATTTATATTCTAACCATTGTCCTGTTATTTTTGATATTAATCAGTTAATGATGCTTTTTGAATTGTTGAATGACGATTTAAAAAAGTTTATGATCGACAATACCAATCATTATTATGTGAAAAAACGAAATGGGGATCCTAGAGAGGTTTGGAAACCAAGTTATAAACTAAAAACGGTTCAAAAATGGATACTTAAGAATATCTTAAATAAAATTGTAGTATCGAACTGTGCACATGGATTTGTTAAGAATAAATCGATTCTAACGAATGCAGAAGTCCATCAACATCAAGAGCCATTTTGGGTATTTTCAACAGATATCAAAGATTTCTTTCCCTCAATAAAATATAATGAGGTAAAGAAAATATTTATGGGAATTGGTTATTCAGACGCAGTTAGTGAAGCCTTTAGCCTATTAACAACTATAAATGGAAGACTGGTACAAGGTTTTCCAACAAGTCCGATGTTATCTAATATTGTTTTTCATGGAATTGATGAGGAATTTCAACAATTAGCTAGACGATACAATATTCAGTATTCTAGATATGCAGATGATATTACTTTCTCAGGTGTTCAAAAAAAAGGTTATCTTACATTGGTAAAGAAAATAAAAGAAATAGTATCATTTGTATTAAATAAGCATGGTTTTATTATTAATGATAATAAAACCAGATTAATGAAAAATAGGCATACGAAAATAGTAACGGGCCTAATTGTTACATCACAAGGTGTGAGGATTCCACAAAAATATATTAGGAGACTGGATAAGGAAATTTATTATTGTCAAAAATTTGGTGTAAATGAACATTTGAAATACCATAAGATTATTACCATTGCTAATTATAAAGGGTATTTAATTGGATTAGCAAGATTCATTTATATGGTTGATCAAATGAAAGGGAAAGAATTAATAAAGGAAATTCAAAACTTAGATTGGGATTAACAATTGAGGATAGTTTATTAAACTATAAGATAGATATATTTTTAAATATGAAATATTATTTTGATATATAAGAAATGCAGCAAAAATAACTACAAACTAAAGTTAAACGGCATGCTTTAATAGGTATGTCGTTTTTATTTATTTCAAGGATTTTGTATTTATTATTAATAAGAACACTTTGGAAATTCGGTTAATCAGATTTATAAAATACAACAGTTTTCAGTGTATAATATTGATAATCTAATATTAAATTATCAATATTATACTTATTATTAGGAGGAATAGGTTGCGGATTATACATTTTGCAGAAAAATTTTGATTTGATGTTCAAATTTTAAAAATATATATTTAATGAAAAAGAGGTTAGTCTATAGATGGAACGCCCTCTTTTTGTTTTTCGATGGTCGTGTAAATAGATCTGTAAGGAGTATGTTAAAACTTACAACTGATTTTTACAATAATAATCATCAATGCAGCAGTTCCGCATGCTAGTTAATATTTATTATGAATATAAGCTTGGAAATTTCAATAAACAAACATTATTATAATCGAGGAAAAACCAACGGAGGAAACCACATGCCAACCTACAACAAACTAATCCGGAACAAAATCCCACAAATAATAAAATCCAACGGAAAAACACCAACAACAAGAATCCTACACGAAGACGAATACATAAAAGAAATCTGCAAGAAAACAGAAGAAGAAATAACAGAATACATCGAAGCAAAACAAAACCCGATAAACTAGAAGAACTATCCGACCTCCTAGAACTAATCAACGCCCTAGCCGAACACGAAGGCCCAACACTAGAAGAAATCAACAACATCCGTAAAAAGAAAGCAGAAGAAAGAGGTAGCTTCTCAGATCGAGTGTTTCTAATTGAAGTAACCGATAAATAGCCCCTCCTAAGCCCCTTACAAGCCCCTACCAAGTAGTAAATCACTAAGAAAAAACATAACAAAACAAAAACACCAACAAACACCGTAGTAGGAGTCGAAAAAAATTTTGAAATAACACGCCAAAAACCCGGCCCTCCTTCCTATATATAGTACAAAGAGGGAATTTTCATTTTTGAATTAGGACGGGAGGAATTAGGATGGCGGTATACCGTAATGTGCAGGTGAATTTTTGGCAGGATGATTTTGTTTTGGATTTGACGCCGGAGGAGCGGTATTTTTATGTTTACTTGTTAACTTGTTCGAAGACGACGCAGTGTGGGATTTTTCCTTTTCCGAAGCGGTTAGCTGAGATGGAGACGGGTTATAATCGGGAGACTGTTGATAAGCTTGTGCAGCGCTTCATTGATTATGGGAAGATTCTTTATGATGCGGATACGAGAGAGTTATTCGTTTTAAATTGGCTTCGTTATAATCCGGTGACGAATACGAATGTGGAGAAGTGTGTGCTTCGTGAGCTGAAGGGTGTGAAGAATAAGGAGTTTGTACATATGTTTCTTCAGAAGTGCGTAGAGGAGGAGCTGAATGTTCCGATGCTTTTAGCGCATTTCGGTATGCCGAGTGATTTAGCTGTGGATAATGTTGATCCAGTTTGCGAGGAGACAGGGGAAGAAGAGGTTATAGAGGAAGAAACGGGAAGTCGCGTGTTTTCTTTTTATGAGCAACATTTTGGGAGTTTGTCTCCGCATACTGTGGAGGAACTGAGTGCGTGGATGGAAGATTTGTCAGAGGAGCTTGTGCTGAAGGCTCTTCAAATTGCGTTTGAGAATAATAAGCGGACGGTTGCTTATGTGAAGGGGATTTTGAGAGGGTGGCATGGGAAAGGATTTACGAAAGTATCTGAGGTCGAGGCGGATACGGCGAGCTTTAGGAAGAAGGAGTCGTCTGTTAGTACGGGGGAGACGGAGGAGTTTTTGGCGAGGTGTGAGGAGTGGGAGAAGAATGCGCCATCTGAGGAAGAGTTGCAGCGCTTTTTAGCGGAGCGCGGGTGGCGGCCATGAGTATTCAAAATGTGGAGGCGGAAAAGACGGTGTTAGGTTCTCTATTACTTGATGGAGAGCTTATTAAGGAGTGCCGTTTGACGGAGCAGTATTTTTCTTTGTCAGTGCATAAGTCTATATTTCAGTTAATGCGAAAAATGGAAGAAGAGGGGCAACCGATTGATCTTGTGACGTTCATTTCTAGGGTAGATCCGAAGTTTTTAGAGGGGATCGGGGGGATGGAGTATTTTATAGGGTTAATGGATGGTGTGCCTACAACTGCCAACTTCCCTTATTATGAGGGGCTTGTTCGAGGTGCCTGGAAAATGTATCAGGCGGGTGTTCTCGGGCACAAGATGGGAGAGCGTCTTATTGCGGAGAAGAGTGAGAAAATTATTGGTGAGACGATTACGGCACTTTGTGAGTTAGAGGAGAAGGACTGTGTATGTGAGTTTGATTTGAAGGATGCGTTAGTTGATTTATATGAAGAGCTACATCAAGATGCGAAAGAGATTACTGGTATTGAGACTGGTTATACATCGTTAAATAAAATGACGTGCGGATTGCAGGAAGGTGATTTTGTCGTCCTTGGTGCGCGTCCTTCTATGGGGAAGACTGCGTTTGCGCTAAATGTTGGACTGCATGCAGCGAAGTCTGGAGCGGCGGTTGGATTGTTTTCATTAGAGATGAGTAGTAAGCAATTGTTGAAAAGGATGGCGTCTTGCGTAGGGGAAGTATCAGGAGGTAGGCTGAAAAATCCGAAGCATCGTTTTGCGATAGAGGACTGGGAAAAGGTGAGTAAGGCGTTTGCGGCGATTGGTGAATTACCATTTGAGATTTACGATAACGCAGGCATTTCAGTGCAAGATATTTGGATGCAAACTCGTAAGTTAAAGAGGAAGCATGGGGATAAAAAGATTTTAGTTATTGTAGATTACTTGCAGCTTATTACGGGTGATCCGAAGCATAAGGGCAATCGATTTCAAGAGATTAGTGAAATTTCGCGTAAGCTTAAGGTATTAGCACGTGAACTAAATGTTTGTGTAGTAGCATTATCGCAATTGTCTCGTTCCGTAGAAGCACGACAAGATAAGCGACCTCTTTTATCTGATTTAAGAGAGACAGGACAAATTGAGCAAGATGCGGATGTCATTATGCTTATGTATCGCGAAGATTATTACGATAAGGAAACGAAGCAGAAAGAGATGACGGAGATTCATGTGGCGAAGCACCGGAATGGGCCTGTGGGGAGTTTTAAGCTGAGGTTTATGAAGGAGTTTGGTCGGTTTGTGGAGAAGGGGAATTAGGTGTTGGGAAAATAGCCGACTATTTTTTATATGAAAAAATTATTATGTTTAATACGCAAATTTTTTGATTTAAAAGCTCTTTAGTATATAAGTGTATAAAAATATTAAGTTAGTATATGGAATAAAAATGGGTTTCATATTTGTGAAAGAAAGCATTATATTTTTGTATGGGATAACAGGGGGGAGAAACGCATTTAAAACAGGGTATGAATTCTTGAGCACTTCATATGATTGTTGGTGGTATGATATCCTTGATTACGGTCCGGATTGTTGAACAAGAATTACAAAGGTGATGCATAACTAAGATGTATCACCTTTTATTTTTTATGGCGTTTTATGTTTTAGATATTAATAATTTGTAATAAAGTTTGATCAAATGTCCTATATTGATAGGCAGGATTTTTACTTTTTCAGCAAGCGAGTTATTTGGTGAATAGTTCAATACCTATTATTTTGTTGCGGTGAATATACTGGAGGGTATGTTAAGACTTTCATTAGGATAGGAGTGAATAAGTAATTATGAAAAAAGCGATACGCGTCCTTATTTCTGGTGCGAGCATTACCGGTCCGGCACTGGCTTACTGGCTTCATCGTTATGGTTTCGACGTGACTGTAGTAGAACGCGCACCTGCATTGCGCTCTGGTGGATACGGGGTTGATGTCCGTGGTGCAGCTGTTACGGTGCTTGGACAGATGGGTATACTCGATCAAGTCCGTGCAGCTGATACAAACATGACCGGTGTGTACTTCGTGAACAGCAAAGGTGATGTTGAAGGTCAATTAAGTGAAGCAAGTGTAGCGAACCAGCATGGTGTGGACATCGAAATCATGCGTGATGATTTGATTAATATTTTGTACGATTTAACTAAGGATACAATTAAATACATTTGGAGTGAGTCAATTACTGCTATACATGAAACTGAAGCAGGTGTCGAAGTCCAATTTATTCATGAAAAGCCACAGACGTTTGATTTGGTCATCGGTGCGGACGGGCTGCATTCTAATGTGAGGTCCCTTACTTTTGGTGATGAGGCACAGTTTAAACATACACTTGGCTGTTATATTTCGATTTTTACTCTCGAGAATTACCTCAACCTTGACCACCGCGTAATGCTTTATACAATGCCAGGCAAAACTGTGGGTATGTATAGCGCTCGTGGTAATACAGAGGCAAAAGGTATGCTCCTGTTCCAATCAGAGGCACTGGAGTACCACCGCTATGATGAAGAATCTCAAAGAAAACTTGTAGAAAATGCCTTTGTAGGCCATACAGAAGACTGGGAAACTTCACACATACTTAAAACTATGAAAGAGGCAGATGACTTTTACTTTGATGAGATTTGTCAAATTCACATGCCAACATGGTCAAAAGGTCGAATTACATTGGTAGGTGATGCGGCGTATGGTCCATCACCTCTATCAGGGCAAGGTGCTAGTCTAGCGCTTGTCGGAGCTTATGTATTAGCAGGCGAACTCAAAAACGCGAGTGGTGATCATTCCCGTGCCTATGTTGCTTATGAGCAAGAGATGAGAAGGTTTGTTGAGAAGAATCAAAAAATAGGGAAACTAGCTGCTGGGAGCATGGTTGAAAAATCGAGCTTTAAAATCTTTCTGCGCAATTTTATGTTACGAGTACCAATCCTTATGGTCTTCCAGTTTAAGCTAATCTCGAAAATGGTAGCGAAAGCCGCTAACGGGATCGAGCTAAAAGACTATTGATATGAATATGTAAGAAAAGAGCTTTGTCTCCATGATTTATATTACCGCACGAGATTGATTGTAATAACTGTTTCTGGTTAAAAGACTGAAAAATTAATAAATATAAATGAGATAATAAAATGAAAAAATTATTGGATAGGGGGAAGTTTATGGGAGATTATTCGAATAAGTCAGATGAAGAACTGGAACGGTTATATTATGAGGGGAATACACGTGCAAGTCGAGATGCAGAAAATAAGTTATACGACAGAGGATATACACTAGATTCTGATAGTGATACATGGGATTTAGCATCAAATCAAAATGATACTCATTCAGTAGGGATTCCAATACCTACTGGACAAGGAACATTCCTTTTGTTTTTAGCTATTTTAATAGGCGGTTTAATCGCTTTTTTCATCGGTGGATTTCTTGTTATTGCGTACGCAGTTGAATACGCTACATATATTTATATAGGCTTTGTTTTATCATTTGTACTCTTGTGTGTAACGAAAGGTAATTCTAGATTTATTAATTTTTTATTTTATTTAGGGTGTTTAGCTCTAGCCACTAGGTTATTTACAAATGTTATTGAACTGTTTGAAAATGTAGATTACGTCACTTTTATAATGAGAGATACGGATGGATTAGGGGTTATTATTAAATATGGAATCATATATATTATATACGCAGCTATTATTCCCCTATTGTTCATGAAGATAATAACGACAATTGTAAGGAAAATACATTTAAAATCTAAAAATAAAAATTCTACATTAAATGTTTAAAAAAGAGGTGTCACATAGTTATAAGGTGACACCTCTTTTATTTGATCTAAGAGAGACGGGACAAATTGAGCAAGATGCGGATGTCATTATGCTTATGTATCGTGAAGATTATTATGATAAGGAAACGATGCAGAAAGAGATGACAGAGATTCATGTGGCGAAGCATCGGAATGGACCTGTGGGGAGTTTGAAGCTGAGGTTTTTGAAGGAGTTTGGGCGGTTTGTGGAGAGGGTGAATTAGTGGGAGGGAGAAGCTTGTGCTTTGAGGAACGGAGTAGAAGTGGCTTCAATTATGAAAGGAAAGATTGTTCGTTTAATAATTGGAGGAAATATAGATCTTAAGACAGAAAATTTGTATGTTATTTTCATTTTCTTTAGCGGTTCTGATGCAGAGATAAAGTGAAACTTTAATCAGTGGGGGTCTTACTGCCTGGAAAATAGCGGGATAAAATAAAGCACTCCATCCATATTTGTATAAGCTATAACATTGTTAACGCGTATCCCCATCACGTTTAAAGCAGGAAGAACCATCGCTGAAAAATGGATTAGGTTATTACAAGGCAAAGGGAATCCATTCTACTGGATTCCCTTTATTATTGCTTCTTTCATATCAACATTAATATGTAACACATCGTATTACTTAAAAATCTTTCGCAAAATTTTAATTTTGTTCCTATATGGTGGAAATAAAAAACCTAGCTCTATCCTTGAGCTTTTCTTTAAAATGCTTTTATGATGTGTAAAAGCATCAAAACTATGTTTCCCATGATAGGAGCCAAATCCTGCAGTTCCTACTCCGCCAAAAGGTAAGTGGATATTAGCCATATGTGACATTGTATCGTTGACGCATCCTCCGCCAAAAGAAATTCGTCCTAATACCTGCTTTTCAACATTTTTATTTTCAGTAAATACATACAAAGCTAACGGCTTGGGATGGGCGTTAATCGTATGAATGACTTCATCTAAATCATTGTAATCCATAATTGGTAAAATGGGCCCAAAAATTTCTTCTTTCATAGCTGCATCATCCCATGATTTTACTTCAAGAAGTGTTGGTTCAATATATAAATGGCTTCTAGATGAATTTCCACCAAATACTATATAATTTTTGTCTTGCTCTAATATAGAAATAAGTCTATCGAATTGTTTCTCATTAACAATTCGACCATAATCATTGCTTTTTAATACATCTGATCCATAAAAGTCTGTAATGATTTCTTTCATTTTCGAAATTAGTTTTGCCTTAATAGATTTGTGGGCAATAACATAATCAGGTGCAATACAGGATTGGCCAGCATTTATGAATTTTCCCCAGATAATGCGCTTGGCTGCTATATCGAGGTTAGCAGTTTCATCGACAATAGCTGGTCCTTTTCCACCAAGTTCTAATGTTACTGGTACAAGATTTTTCGCTGCAGCTTCCATGACAATTTTTCCAACTTGAATGCTCCCAGTAAAAAAGATGTGGTCAAAAGGTGCATGAATCAATAAAGAAGTTATTTCTCTGCCTCCTTCAATTACACGAATGTATTGCTTATCAAACGTTTCACTTATTATTTTGTTCATTACAGCTGAAACATTTGGTGCATTTTCTGAAGGCTTGAGAACTACACAATTTCCTGCTGCAATTGCCCCAATGAGAGGTTCAATTAATGATTGGAATGGATAATTAAAAGGTCCAATAATTAGCACGGTACCATATGGCTCTTTTATTATATAGCTTTTGGATGGGGCAAAATGAATAGGTGTTTTTACTTTTTGAGGTTTCATCCACTGTTTTAGGTGCTTCATTATAAAATTGATACTGTTAAATGCGAAACCAACTTCTGCAGCGTATGCTTCAAACTCGCTTTTGTGTAAATCTTGATATAATGCGCTCAGTACTTGACTTTCATATTTTTGAATAGAATTTTTTAGCTTTTCTAACTGTTTCAGCCGAAATTGAAGACTTCTTGTATGATCATGATGGAAAAATTGTCTATGTTCTTGAATAAGTTGTTGTATATCATCAACCATTAGGAAATCCCTCCAATAGTAAGAAAATATTCACGTACCATATTCATCGATTGTATGAAGCATTTCATTCACATATCATATTTACTAATGCATCCGTTTGCTGAAAAATAGGGGGGGGCATGATTTTTCAGCAAACTTTATTCTAAACTAACATCAGCAACAGGAAGTAGAATTCCTGTTGCTGAATAAAAGGCAGAGCACAGTATGTTTCAGTCACCTAAATACTCTTTTAAGAGACCGATATTCACGTAGATTAAGAGAATAAAATAATACAAACGAATTCTCTCAATGTGGATGTGTAGTTATTTATTTTAGTAAAATCTCTACTCCATATTCTTCTTATAACTAACCCGCAACAACCCTTTAAAATCAACCTCAGCAATCAACACACTTACTAATATAAGTGTCGCGCCTAAGTATCCTTTCCCAGTAAGTGTTTCACCTGTGAAAACGAAAGCGAAGCCTGCGGAAAAGACAGGTTCTAATGAGAAGATAAGTCCTGTATGTGTAGGCGTCGTGTATTGCTGGGCGATAACTTGCACGATGAATGCAACTGCGGTGCAAAATATGCTTAAGGCTAAGATGATGAGCCATGAGTTGGTTGTGCTAGGCAGTTTTGGCGTTTCGATAATGAATGAAAAAATAAGACTAAATAGGCCAACGAAGCCGAGTTGTATGACTCCAAGTGCAATGGAGTTTACATGTTTTGTTACGCTGCCAGTGATGATGACGTGAATGGCATAAAATAAGGCAGACAGTATGCAAAATATATCGCCGTTACCGATCTTGAATTCGCTCGTTAATGTTAATAAGCCGATTCCTATTATCGTTAAAATGATTCCTACTATAACTTTCTTTTCTGGAATGTGTTTTAAAATTATAGCTGATAGTATCGGAATGAAAATGACTGTGAGACATAGTAAGAAGCCAGCATTAGAAACACTTGTGTACTTTGTGCCGAAAGTCGCGAAAATGTAAACGATAAATAAGACAGAAGCGAGTATAAATGCATATTTTACAGTTTTAAAATCGACTTTGAATAAATGTTTGTAAAATATTAAACCTGATAAAAGAAAGGCGATAATAAATCGTAATGCGATTAAGTTGTATTCTTCTATACCTTCAAGTCCAACCTTCGTAAGTAAGATGGATGCACCCCAGAAGAATGTAACAAGTAGTAGCCCTAAATCCGCTTTTAATTGTAGTTTCATTTCTATTCCCTCGTTATGTATAAATTTTATAATCCCATACCCCTATCCCCATTCTTTATTTTAATATCAATTCTGAATATTTGTAACTTAAATTTATCGACGTTTTATTCCAAAAGAAAGAGGCTATTGTATAATCCGGTTTAATCGGTTTATACAATAGCCTCTTTTCATTTAAAAGTTCCGATCTAATAATAATCCGAGTTGCTCCGCGACAACTTCCGGCGGATCAGGAAGCCCTTTCATAAAGTATGTCTCCACGACTCCTACGATAGCGTAGCCGAAGAATGTGATGATCATGTCTTCACTAAATCCTTTGTTTACACCTTCTTTAACATCTATGTCATCTTTTATTTGCTCGATGATGTAGTCGAAGAAGTGTTTGCGGAAAGCGGAAGCTCCTTTTCCCGCTAGCATCGTTGAGAAGAAGAAGTAGTGCTGTTCCATGTTTTCGAACCAAGCGATGCAAGCTTCTCTAAAGCTTAAATCGTGGAGAGGAGCACACAATGTTTTTAGTGCTTCGATACGTTCTACAACGAGTTTGTCGAGTAAATCATATTTATCGAGGTAGTGAAGGTAGAACGTTCTGTTTCCGACGTCTGCCGTGGTGCAAATGTCCTTTACTGTAATTTTATCAAATCCCTTTTCGGCCATGAGTTCAATAAAAGCGTTTTTGATTGCTTCCTTGGATTTAATAATCCTTCTATCGACTTTTTCCATTGTCTTCACCAAACTTTCTGCGTAGTTAATACACAATTTTTATGGATGTGTGTATTAATGCGTGAATTCACTAAAATTGACGTTTGAAAACATCTCTTTTTCATTTTATATTATACACACGGGAGAGATAATACATCAACGTGCATTAATTCTTCCGAGTATCATTTCTTAATGAAAGAGGGGGATAGCGGCCACATTTCGTGCTCTAAGCAACTTTTTTCAAAAGAACCAATAACAAAATAATGACAATTTTATATATGAAAAACAACGAGAAAGAGGTCAATTATGAACCCGAAATATAACAACTTATTTGAAGCATTTACATTTAAATCTGGCGTTACTCTGAAAAATAAAGTCGTGATGGCGCCGATGACAACTTGGGCTGGTAATGATGATTATACGATTTCAGATGAAGAAGTAACGTATTACAAAAAGAGAGCGAACGGAGTCGGGCTTGTGATTACGGGATGTACACACGTACAGGCGAACGGGATTGGTTTTACACATGAGTTCGCAGGTTATGATGATATGTTTATTCCAAGTTTACGCAAATTAGCGGATGCGGCTAAGAGCGGCGGAGCTCCAGCTATTCTTCAAATTTTCCATGCAGGGAACAAAGCGTTACCTGATTTCACACCGGGCGGGGATGTAGTGAGTGCAAGTGCTTTAGAAACAGAAGCTTCTCCGTTTGCACCATCTGTATTACCGAGAGAACTTTCGCACGATGAAATTTTAGAAGTGATTCGTGATTTTGGAGAAACGACGCGAAGAGCAATCGAAGCTGGGTTTGACGGCGTTGAAATTCACGGCGCACACGGGTTTTTACTACAAAACTTCTTATCACCATTCTTTAATAGACGTGAAGATGAGTGGGGCGGTTCTTTAGAAAATCGTTTACGTTTCCCGCTAGCAGTCGTTCGTGAAATTCAATCCGTTATTAAAAAGCACGCGAAGAAGCCGTTCGCATTAGGTTATAGATTTTCACCTGATGAACCGCAAGAAGGTGCTTTAAGAATGAAAGATACGCATGAGTTAATCGATCATCTAATCGAAGCAAATATTGATTACGTTCACGCTTCATTAGCACGTGCCCTTACTGCAAAACCAGTGGATAGTCAGGACGAGAAAACGTACCTTGAGTTAATTGCGGAGCATGTAAATGGCAGAATTCCGTTAATGGCAGCTGGTTCTATGGTAATGCCAGAGGATGCTTCGTTAGCGCTAGAAAAAGGAATCACACTTGCGGCAATTGGCCACGGGTTAATTATGAATCCAGATTGGGTAGAGAAAGTGCAAGGCGGAAAAGAAGATGAAATAAAAACTGCTATTAAGAAATCAACAGTAAGTGAACTGGAGCTTCCAGAAAAGCTGTGGAATGTCATTCAAGCTTCAGGACCATGGTTTAACATCGAAGATTAATTATGAAAATGTATCAATAAAAACGACTATGAAATGGAGAGATTCATATGAAAAAGCAAGTAAATTTTAAAAAATATAATTTGAACATGGCTGGTAATCTGCATGTACCAAACGAAATGGATGATAGCAAGAAATACCCAGTTCTTATCGTTTTACATCCGGCTGGTGGAGTGAAAGAACAAACAGCGGGCCTTTACGCTCAGAAGTTAGCGGATGAAGGATATGTTGCATTAGCATTTGATGCGGCTTATCAAGGGGAAAGTGAAGGGCTACCTCGCTATCTTGACGATCCAACATCTAGAGTAGAAGATGTGCGAGCAGCGGTAGATTATGTAACGACACTTTCTTTCGTTGATCCAGAGCGAATTGGTGTAGTTGGTATTTGTGCTGGTGGTGGTTATGCGATACGCACAGCACAAACAGAACGTCGTATTAAAGCGGTTGTAGGAATTAGCGCAGCAGATATGGGAAGAACGTTCCGCGAAGGTTGGAATGGAGAGGCTCCAATATCGAATGCAATTGAGACGCTTGATGCAGTTGCAAAACAACGTACCGCTGAAGCGAATGGGGCGGAACCGATGTATCTTTCTTACGTGCCGCATGAAATTGATGAAAATACAGATTCGGAAACAGCTGAAGGATATGAATATTACAGAACAGCTAGAGCGCAGCATCCGAATTCAGTAAATAAATTGCTGTTTTCAAGCTTTGATAAAATTTTAGCGTTTACGGCAATTGATGAAAAAATGAGCTCTTTATTAACACAACCACTTCTATTAGTTGCAGGAAGTAAAGCAGGGACACTTTGGCAAAGTAAAGAAGCGTATGAATTAGCGAACGAACCGAAAGAATTAGTCATTCTGGAAGGTGGATCCCACTTTGATCTGTACGATATTCCCGAGTATGTGGATCAAGCTGTAGTGAAGGCAACGGAGTTTCTTCGTAAGCATTTGTAATTTGATTCTCACGAGGCAGTAGAAACATTTTCTACTGCCTCATAACAAATAGGAAAGGGAGTTATGAATATGACGAACGTATTAATTCTTGGAGCGAACGGACAAATTGCACGCAACGCAATTGATATATTTTTAAATGAAACGGATGCAAAGTTAACTCTATATTTACGAAATGCAGATCGAGTACAGCAATACGCTTCTGATCGCGTACGCATTGTGGAAGGTGACGTTTTAAATCGTGAAACATTACAAGAAGCGATGGTAAATCAAGATGTAGTGTATGCAAATTTAGCTGGTGATGATTTAGAAGAGCAGGCGAAAACGGTTGTGAATGCGATGGAAGAGACGGAAGTGAAACGTCTTATTTTCATTAGTTCACTTGGCATTTATGATGAAGTGCCAGGAGAGTTCGGGAAATGGAATAACCGTACGATTGGTCAATATTTAGGACCGTACCGAAAAGCTGTTGATGTAATCGAGTCTTCAAATCTTGCATACACCGTATTACGACCAGCATGGTTAACGGATTATGATGAAGTGGAATATGAAATTACGGCAAAAGGTGATCCGTATAAAGGAACGGAAGTGTCACGTAAAAGTGTTGCAGCTTTCGTCGTGAAATTAGCACAGTCACCTGATTTACACGTTGGCGGAAACTTAGGTGTAAACAAACCGAATACAGATGGCGATAAACCAGCCTTTTTATCCGGCAGTAACGGGCAGTAAAACTCCCATCTCAAAATACCACATTAGAGTTGTAATGTGGTATTTTGAGATTGTATGGGCAATAACACCGATGATAAGTAATCAAAGATTACGTACAATCTCCAACCCTGTTCTTGTTAAATGAATCCCTGCTCTACCTCTTTTTATTTCCAGATATCCTTTCATTTTCAGGAAGTTCAACCGATGTCTAACCTGTGCCTCAGATAAATTTATTGCGACTTCTTGGCTCTTTTCAGAAATAATTCTTCTTCCGATTGTTTTTCCTTTTTCTTCATAATTCATGATGAGGGTAAGGATGAAAAGTGATTCTTGATCAAGAGCGTTTGGACTTGTAGAAAAGGTTGTTATACTCTCGGCTTGGTCGCTATCTGTTTTCTGATGTGGAGGCTTTTGGAAATAATGTTGATTAGGTAAATCATTTTTTGTTATTTGGTTTCCGGTACGGACAGCAAGCATATAATCTATCGTATTTTTAAGTTCTCTTACATTTCCGTACCAGGGATATCCTTGAAGTTCTTCAATTAATTCTTGTTCAATTTTGACTTTAGGGTCCGATAGTGCAACAAAATGTTTAGCCAATAATTCAATGTCATTTCGGCGCGCCCTTAATTCGGGAAGGTGTATAAAGAGTACTTTAAGCCTATGGTATAAGTCCTCTCTAAACACATTTTCTTGAATCATTTTCAGTAGATCTTTATTGGTTGCGGCAATAATTCGAACATCTATCGGGATAATTTGGCTTCCGCCAACACGCATAATCTCTTTTTCCTGCAATACTCGAAGGAGTCGTGCTTGAAGTTTCAGGCTAATATCTCCAATCTCATCTAAAAAAATAGTGCCGCCATTTGCTTGTTCAAATAATCCCATTTTCCCGCCTTTTTTTGCTCCGGTAAACGCTCCGTCTTCATAACCAAATAATTCACTCTCGACTAAATCATCCGATAAAGCACTGAAGTTAACAGCAAGAAAAGGGCCGCTATGTCGCTGGGAAGCGTTATGAATAGCACTTGCAAATAACTCTTTTCCGGTACCACTTTCACCCTCAATTAATACAGTTAAATCCGTCTTAGCTAATCTTTTTGCAATTTGTTTCGTGTCTTGGATCGGAGAGCTAATGCCAACGATATTATGAAAATTGTATTTTGCTACATAACCTTTTTTGATAAATTCTTTTCTTAATTTCCGTTCAAACCCGATGGTCTTAAGGGCATTTCTAAAAGTAACAATAATTGATTGATCATTTATATGTAGACGTTCCACTATTACATCCAAGCCGTTTACAACAAATATTCCGCTTTCTTGTTGCTTATTTGAAAGGATGAAGTTTACTAAATCAATATTATCAATAATGGCATCAATCGGATGACCGATAGCATGTTTGCTTTTTATTTTCAGCATGCTTTCCAAGAATTCATTAAAGACAACAATTCTTCCTTCATAATCAATAGCTAGTATTCCATCCCCAACACCATCAATAACTTGATGAAGTTGTCGATGAGCTTTAGCCAAATTCTTTGTTAAATCTACAATTTTTCGATAGTATCTTTCAGAAACGTGGTTACCTGATTCCTCCATTAAATGGAATCGATCTAGAATGGACATGATTGTAGTAATATCTATTAATCTATGGCCAATATTAATTACTTTTTCTACAAAGTCAGGGATAATTTCAAGTTCGCCAGGTGTAATTGCGAGCTTGATCATTTGTATATTCGTTTTTCCAGGATAGTATGGGACATATTCAATGTGGTTCAGCCCTAATTGACGCATCGTTTCAATTGATTCGTATACTGTTTCATGATTATCATTCACATATAGGGCTTGTGTTCCTTCTGGTAAAAATAAAAGCTGGTCCACGTTTTCATAATTTAATGTTCGTTTTGCTATTATTACTTCGCAGTTTTCCCCAATAAAGTCTTTCACCGTTTCTATCGTAAATGTATTCGGTAACACAATTAATGTAGAATGAAATACTTTTGGAATGCTTTCTTCTACAGAAAAACTTTCGATATCTATGAGATCACCTACCATCTCCGTTAGTTGTTGATGTAGGGCTTTTCGTGTTTCTTTTAAAACGGTGATCAATACAATGTGGTTGTTTTCAAATTTGTTCATAGAACACCTCTTTAGTTGAATGTAATTGGTCTAAAGTTGGTTATTAATTGGTGATTATGTAGTCAATTAATAACCAATTATAATACATTTCAACACAGTAAACACCGATAAAGCGACAAAATATTTAAAAATATGTAAATAATCACTTTAATTTTAATGTTGGCACGATATTTGCTTGTATCAATGGTGTGTAAAGAAATAATGAAATGAGTAGAGTCGTAATTTACATATTTAATTCTTTACCACTTGTTAGAAAAGGGAGGTTAAGAGTATACAATTTCAACAGAGAAAGACAACGAAACCATTTAAATTATGAGGTGAGAGAAAATGAAACCACTAATTGGTGTTACGGGGTATTATATTGATCATAGTGAAATAGGGAAGGAGGGCTTACGAGGGCTACCAGGTCAAGATATGGCTATCTTTTCTTATGACTACATTCGTTCCATTCAACGAGCAGGTGCAACGGTTGTTCTACTTCCAATTGAGGAAGTTGATCAAATTGAGTCCACACTTAATCAATTAGATGGATTGTTATTGGCTGGTGGCGCGGACATCAATCCAATTTATTACGGTGATACTCCAAAAGCATATATAGGTACTGTAGAGGAAGAACGAGATAATTTTGAATTAAATCTGGCAAAGCAGGCTTTAGAAAAAGATATTCCTATTTTAGGAATTTGCCGAGGATTACAAGTGTTAAATGTTGCAGCTGGTGGAACTCTTTATCAAGACTTAGAGCACGAGATGGGGCCAGAATATTTCCATGTTCGAGAACAGTTCCGTAAATGGCAAGGCTCTCATTCTGTAGATCTTCTGGAAGAGGGAAAAATTTATGAGGCTATTGGCCAAAAATCTTTAATGGTTAATTCTTTTCACCATCAAGCAGTGAAAACATTAGGGAAAGATTTTGAGGCGAGCGCATGGTCCTTTGATGGTGTGATAGAGGCTATTGAATCCAAAGCTCATCGTTATGTAGCAGCGGTTCAATGGCATCCAGAAATGATGTCGGAAAAGGATGCTCTACAGCAACGTTTATTTAATCAATTTGTAAATGAAATTAGTAAAAAGGTAGTTAAATCCTAGCGTGTTATAAATAAAAGAATTGATGGAGAGCTTGGTACGTCATGGTAGTGGGACAACCAGACTGCCGGCTGCTTGTAAAAGTAATAATCATTGGGGGATGAACAAAACCCCCAATGATTAAAGTTTCATTCTATTGCAAAGGGGATTGGTATATGAGTCAAGTATCAGAAAAGGCAGTTTCATTCGAGCCAGAAGAAAAAAAGGAAAAAAAAGAATGGAAAATAAACGTATTTGCAATGTTACTTGTCTTGTTAGTTATTGCGGCTGTTATTACACATATATTGCCGGCCGGAAAATATGAACAGATTGAAAAAAATGGGTATACAACAGTAGATCCAAATTCATTTAAATGGATTGAATCAACGCCACTTGGATTTTTTGATACGGTAAAATCTATTCCTACAGGGATGGTAGAAGCTGCTAATATTATCTTTTTTATTCTTATTATCGGAGGGTTTTTTGGTGTATTAAAGGCATCTGGTACGGTTGAGGCTCTTGTTTCAACGATGGCAAAAAAACTTGCTAACCGTGAAAAGTTAATGATTCCTATTATTATGCTGTTCTTTGCACTTGGCGGGTCATTAATGGGGATGGCTGAGGAAGCTTTAGTGTATGTACCTCTATTTATCCCGCTAGCTCTTGCGGTTGGATTTGATACGATAACAGGAACCGCGATGGTACTAGTAGGAGCGTCCGTTGGATTTACAACGGCAATTATGAATCCGTTTACAGTTGGGCTTGCGCAAGGGATAGCAGGTCTTCCTATGTATTCGGGGATGGGGTTCCGCCTAGTTTTATTCGTAATCATATATGTAATTGCTGTTACATTCGTCTATCGTCATGCTATGAAAGTGAAGAGGGATCCTGCAAGCGGAATTTACGGAAAATTCGATACAAACAATCCAGACAGTCTATTAACAGCGAAAGTAAAGTTAACAAAAAGACATAAATGGATATTAACGGCCTTTTTAATCAATTATATTATTCTTGTATTCGGTGTTATTAAGTACGAGTGGTATATAAAAGAAATTGCAGCCTTATTTATTATTTTAACTATAATCATTGCAATCCTTGGCAAGATATCTCTTGATGATACTGTAGAATCTTTTACACAAGGATCGGCATCTTTAATCGGCGGCGCATTAATTATTGGCGTATCACGCGCTATTTTAGTTGTATTGAATCAAGGGCATATTATAGATCCATTACTTTATCAAGTATCGGAAGAAATGAAACATGTGTCTCCTTTTTTAAGTGTTGTTGGAATGTACAACTTCCAAGTAGCTATTCATTTTATTTTAGCATCAGGTAGTGGTCATGCAATGTTGACAATGCCTATCATGGCGCCACTTGCAGATTTATTGGACATTACACGCCAAACAGCAGTATTATCCTTTTCATTCGCGGATGGTATTGGAAATATTATTTTTCCGACAGGTGGTACGCTAATGGCTGGATTAGCAATTGCAGGAATTTCATGGACAAGGTGGGCAAGGTGGATTCTTCCTTTAATTCTAATTGAATACTCAATCGGTTTAATAGCAGTTATAATTGCTCATCTTATTGGTTATGGTCCGTCTTAATAAATATACATAAATATAAAATTGAAGAGACTCGGTATGTAGTATGTACAAAAAAAACGCCTATTTCATATAGGCGTTTTTTTGATGGTGAAGTTATTCCTTTTCAAACTGAAAAATATCCCGGTTAATAAGTTGATGGAGATACCTATCCATTTCAGCAGCAGAAACGCTTCTTTCATTTTTAAACCACCATGTGCTTAATGAGGTGATTGCCCCTGAATAAAATTCAATGATTAAATCATTGGACATCGTATGATTTTTACACAGTTGATTTAACGCTTCTATTTCTTGTTTTCTCGTTTCGTGACTTAAATACTGTGTCCGGCTAATAAATTGTTCATCAGACATTTGCGTTTCTAATATTTTACCGATTTCTTCATGATGTAGAAATTGTTCCATTACTTGAAATGGTTTACTTAATCGATCTGAAACCGGTATTCCCGCAATCATCTTGCTGTATCGTTTAAATCCAAATGCTAATAAAGCATCTTTATCTTCGAAGTGTTTATAAAAGGTTGTTCGGTGTACCATCGCACGGTCACATATTTGGTTAATCGTGATAGTACTATATTTCTGTTTTGATTGCGTCATTAATTCAAATAAGGAATCCCATAGTAATTTATGTGTACGTCTAATACGTAAATCAAGTTGTTTTTCATTATCATTCATCTACAATTCTCCTTTTTTGTAGATTAAATATACAATGGCTGAAAATTGATTCTCCCTTTTTAATCTACATATGTATATTATATTACATGTGTTCCGTTGTATTTAAAGCTTTTTAAGTAAGAAACAGGAGGAGAATTTGCAAATGAATATAACAACTAAGAGCCCTGCAAGTGGCAAAGTTGATACTTCTAATATGAAACATACCCCGATTTTAATTGCATTACTTTTAGGGGCAATGGTTGCATTATTAAACGAAACATTACTTGGTAATGCGTTAACTGTATTAATGAAAGAATTTGACGTAACAGCTTCAACGATTCAATGGCTTTCTACAGCTTACATGTTGGTGGTTGGGGTTTTAGTCCCGATTACAGCGTTACTTCAGCAATGGCTCACAACGAGACAAATGTTTTTGATCGCTATGGTAACGTTTTTAGTCGGTACATTAATTGCGGGATTTGCACCGACATTTTCCATTTTATTAATCGGCCGTATCGTCCAAGCTGTAGCGACGGGGTTAATTTCACCGTTATTAATGAATACGATTTTACTTATTTGTCCACCTGAAAAGCGCGGTGCCACGATGGGATTAATCGCACTTGTGATGATGGCAGCTCCAGCAATTGGTCCTACATTATCTGGAGTAATTGTGGATTCATTAAATTGGCGCTGGTTATTCTATATTGTTATTCCTATCGTGATCATTTCAATTATGATTGGGATGAAATACATTCAAAATGTTTCAGAGTTAACAAGGCCAAAAGTAGATTATCCATCTATCCTTTTATCGACATTAGGATTTGGCGGGTTTGTGTATAGCTTTAGTGCATCAGGTGATTTAGGGTGGTCCGATGCGAAAGTGTATGGCACTTTAATTGTTGGGCTTATCTCATTATGTATTTTTGTCGTTCGACAATTAAAAATTGAGAATCCAATTTTAGAATTACGAGCATTTAAAGTGCCGATGTTTACAATATCAGTTGGATTAATCGTCATTGTGATGATGTCGTTATTTTCAACGATGACTTTATTGCCGATGTTCCTACAAACAGTTTTACTCGTTACAGCATTTAAATCAGGACTAATAATGCTTCCAGGAAGTATTATTAGCGCCATAATGGGACCAATCGCAGGTAAACTATTTGATAAATTTAGTCCGAAAGTTGTTATCGTTCCCGGTATTGTGTTAGTAGGTATTGCAATGTTCTTATTTAAAGGCATTACTCCTGATACATCAATGGTACAAATTATTGTCATGCATAGCGTATTAATGGTCGGGCTCATGTTTGTAATGACAGCACAAACATATGGATTAAATCAATTAACACCAGATTTATATCCGCACGGAACAGCACTGTTTAATACGTTACAGCAAGTAGCTGGCGCAATTGGTACAGCTATCTTTATTTCGAAAATGTCTTCAGGAACAACTAAGTATATGGAAAGCTCAGCAAATCCAATGGATCCAGTAGAGAAGTTAAATGGTTTAACATCTGGATTCCAAGGTGCATTTACACTAGGGTTAATCTTTATCGTTATTGCTTTTATCGTATCGTTGTTCTTAAAAGAAGAGAAAAAGGGAGTAAAGACAGCGAGGGTTTTACAGAACGGGAATTAAGCTTCAAATAAAAAAGACATCTTTTCTAGGAAAGGTGTCTTTTTATATTTCTTTCGTAACACTTGTTTTGGATATCTTAATACTGAAGAATGGTATGTGCAATGTCTTTCCTTTTTGAGTATGAATAACTATTGAGAATAACGATGTAAAGCTTTACTAATGACTAAAAGGCCGATAATAAGCGATAGTATTCTCATTATAAACTCTGCAACTAATAAGTTACCCATTGCTGTCGATCCATCATACATCAACCCTGTGATGATAATGGGCGTGATCATGATTATAATTCCAATTCCTATTTGAAGAAGTAGATTCATGTTTTTACTCAAGATAATCCCCTCCAAAAAATATTAAAAAGTAAATACATGGAATTTTCTGTGTTATACAGTTAGTATACTGTATCGAGTTTAGGTTGTGGTAATGTTTCTAAAATAAAAAGGAGTTGTCATATAGTCAAAAGATGACTCGTGGGACAGCTCCTTTTAAGTAGTAGTAATATCGATCTGGGGGCACCAATGTAGTTAAAAGGGTAACAGGTTGTTAATGTTGGTTCATCTTTTTCCACAATAAAAGTTCGATCTTCTGCGTCTGTTATCCAATGTTTGTTAATCTTACATTTCTTCCGTAACATCATACCTTAGCAACTGTCCCTGATCATAAAACCTCTCAAAAATAAGCCCCATTACATAAAAGAATACTAGCCCGAAACCAATATGAATGAGCGTAAAGGTAGCTCCAAATGAAGAAAATTCATACACGATAATTGGTAATTTCGCAGTTGTCCAAACACCTAAGAAAAATACGATGTACCTAATGCTGGCACCTTTTTTTAATAGTAGTGCTGCAATTGGAAAGGCAACATAGAGGGGACCAGCTGCAATGCCGCCTAATAATAGAGAGAATAAGATTCCGTATATGCCGGAATTTTTACCCATATATTTCATGAGAGTTTCTTTCTTCACCCATTGATCAAGTAACCCTACAAATATTAGGACAGGGGGGAGTAGAAACAACATATCTAAAATGCTATTCCCCGTTAATTGTAATGCGCTCCATCCTAAAGATTGGTTTATAAAAGTTAGAATGATAAGTCCAATCAGCAAAATGAAAAAGAAGCGATATCTTTTTAGTTCCTTCATACCATCACCACCCAAATGATATATGAGAATAGGAGTGACATGAGTAATGCAGATGCATTACGTGCGTAAGCAAAGCTTCGTCCGAATATCTTTTGTTCCATAGGCAAGGTTGTAATTCCTACTGACATTAGTGTAGACATGAGTGCCGCAACTTGAGGAAGACCTGCGCCGTGCTGTACTAACGTATTACCAAGTGGGAACACGATAAAGCTTGGGATAAGTGCCACAGATCCGAGTAGTGCTGAATAAATAATGCCTAAAAATCCAGACTGTTCTCCAATGATGGAAGAGATGAAGGACGGCGTTAAGATAGAAAGTGATAGTCCAACGAAAAGCATAATGGAGAGCATGGCAGGGAGAAGGTTTTGAAATATTTTCCATGATTTTAATAGGGCAGCTTTCGTTTTATTCCGATCCTTCATAAAAGAAATTCCCGTAAGAATAATGGCCAAAGTGTAAAGGATAGCGCCATTAATCATGATTAGATTCCTTTAAGTCTTTATATTTGTCTAAGAAAAATGATAAGTTTTTCATTTTTTCCTCAATATCCATTTGAAAATCCGCTAATTGTTCTTTTCCGGCTATAGTAATTTTGTACATCTTTCTCGGCTTATCTGGAACGGATGTACTTACATAAGATTCAATAGCGCCTTCGTTTTCTAATTTCTTCAGCGTGCGGTAAAGGATGGCACTATCGATTGGATTGACCGGAAGTTCTTCTTCACATTTCTGAAGTAGCTGTCCGCCATAGTTATCACCTTCTGCTAAAAATAACAAAAGAAATGCACCTGTATGTCTTCCTGTATGCTTCATGAATATACCTCCTAGAATATATACTGTTAATGACAGTATACTGTTGTTAACAGTATATGGTGCATGAAGTGCTATGTCAATTTAAAAATGTTACTGAGGGGAAATGGCAATTCATGTTTTAATCTTGTTAAATAACAAAATAAAAGCCTACTGTTTTCTTGTGACAGTGGCTTTCATAGTTGGTAAACTACTATATTACGCTTAGGGAATCTCGCCTTTTGATAGTAACATATATATGTTAGCCCTATATTGAGAAATAAAAAAAAGACACTCTCAAGAGTGCCTCTTATTAGCAGCCGAATCCGCCGCCCCAACAGCTAGCTCCAACGATGATTAATAAGATAAAGAGCACAACAAGTAAGGCGAATCCACCGCCAAAACCACAGCCTCCACCACAACTACCACCATAGCCTCCACAACTACCACCATAGCCCATATTAACTCCTCCTTCCATAAAGTCCATATATTAATGGATTTATATCACTTTATGTTTTTACGGATAAACTTGAGCAGGTCCTTTTGAAAAAATAAAAGTACTCGGTATTTTAAAAGAGTTGACGAGCGTATTTTTGTCACGAGTATTCCGCTTATTACATATGGTATTTTATTCTGTGCATTGGGGGAAAGGAGATCGTTATGGCTAATTCTGAGATGATATTACGTTTACTTACGGATTTAAAGATTGAGCAGCAAGCTTTAAAAGAACAGCTGGAGAAAATGCAAACAGCTTTGAGTATTCTTGAAGAAAAACCAACTATTCCTGAAGAGAAATCAACTACTCTTCAAGAGAAACCAGTTGTTACAAAGCAACGTGGACATTCTGGGTTTCCAACATCTTTTCGTGATTGGAGAGCATCTTCTCAAAAGAACTAAGGAATCCTGTTATAGTGAGTTATACAAAATCACAAATGAAAAAGTACAGTCTACTGTAGTTAATACAGAGGCTGTACTTTTTGTTATGTTAGTATAAGTTGTGATAGGTGGTTTGTATTTTCTTTGACTATTCCACCTTTAACTCGATCCCTTCACCCAGCATATCTCCATTAATTTTCAAAGTTAATCCTTGCGTATTTTTCGGAACATCGAATACAATGTTCCCTTCCGAATTTTCATTAGGATTAAGAACACCAAATTTAAATGTAGCAGTATTTGCAGCTTTAAGTACTAATTGAGATTCATTAGAAATGTGATATTCTCTTCCGGTTCCGTCAATTAATTTAAAGTTATTGATATTTAGTGTAATGGGTTCCTCTTGACGATTATAAACTGCGACGTCTAATACTTTAAATACACCTTGTGCTTTAACTTCTCCATTACCTATAACATCTAATGAATCGGCAGAGCGTATTGATATGTATACATCAGAAGAATCTCCATGGGTGGGAAGTTCCTTTTGAGAATCCTTGTTGCTAAGTTCATCATTTTTTGTTTCTTTAGAAGTCTCCTGTTCGTTTTTCGTGTTACTGCTAGATGTATCATGTGAACTGCAAGCTGATAATCCAAATAAGAATGTGCTACATAATAATGATGTTACTAACTTTTTGTTCATAGTTTGTTCCTCCGAAATAAAAGTACTTTCATGGGTGCCATAATGATTTAATAAATCTGTATTTTTCTTTATATGTATTAAATGTTGCATTTTATTATATTGGTTTTGGGATAAAAAGGAAACTTGATGCAAATAAACAAGACACTTTGCAGTGTCTTGTTTATTTAAGTTATGCGCATTACTTAATAAGACGTTAGTTACTCATCCTGAACATGAGTAACTATGTAAGATGGTTTAATTATAACATTTTAACCAGTAATGGGTCTATATGGAATTTAAATAATGGGTACGTTTTGTTATTTGGAATGCGAGATGTTGTATATTATGTTGGGATTTGATCCATTAAAAGCAGTAGACAAGGTAAATGAGCATACCTTATTTCATAATTTACACAAATTGTGTAGAAAAGTATGGAGCTATATTTCCCTTTACACGAACATAAAGGTATAATATAGTTTAGTTAAGTTAACTAAACTATATTACGAAACGAAATAACAGCATGACTGGAGGAAGAATGCTATGACTAGATCGTATAAAGAAGTAATTAATGAAATGAATCGAGCCTACAATGACTTCTACATTTTACTATTTCAGGAGTTAAAGGATGAGTTCGGTCTTACAGGGCAGCAAGAGAGCATGCTATTTTATATCAATTTAAATGAAAACACGACAGCAAATAACATTGCGAGTACTTTTAATATATCGAAAAGTGCTGTGAGCCAAGTTTTATCGAAATTGGAAAAACAGAAGATGATTTCGAAACAAATAAACCCTAATAATAAACGGGAGTATTTCCTTACACTTGGTCCAAATGGTAGTAAGTATATAGATCGGTTATCTGAATTAGATGATGTACTAATTGAGAAATATTTTTCTAAAATTGATATCGAAGCCTTAGAGCAAATGACTGAGACGTTAACGAAAATAAATAAAGTTATATTGGAAGAAAAACAGAAGGACATTAATCCGAATGAGTAAGAAAATCTATATGAAGTGGATGGGTGAGAGGAGGAGAAGCGTGTTATGAGTTACATACCAAATATGATTACGATAGCAAATTTTGTATGTGGGCTTTTGGCCATTTTCGCTATCCTCGTTCACGATATGTATTTGGGAGCAGTTTTTATTATTACAGGAATGCTATTTGATTTTTTTGATGGCATGGTCGCTCGGAAACTTGATTCTGTTTCGGAAATAGGTGGAGAGTTAGACTCATTTGCGGATTTAGTTACCTTTGGTGTGGCACCGTCTATTCTTGCATATAGTGTCTCTTTAAAAGATTTACAGTTTATCGGGATGTTATGTGCGCTTGCTTACAGTATTTGCGGAATGCTGCGGCTTGCTAGATTTAACACACAACAAAGCAAACTCCCAACGTTTATCGGAATGCCCATTCCATTTGCGGCAATGTGTCTCCTTATTTTATGCTTTTTGAATAATCCAGTTTCTGTGGCGTTTGGCACATGTATACTCGCTTATTTAATGGTGAGTAAAATGAAATTTCCTCATTTTAAAAAAGATATATCGGAAAGCTTGAAGTCTGAAAGATGGAATTGATGATACGTAAGTACAATGAGAAAGATAAAGGGGTACAGCATGATTCGTATGGCACTAAGATCATTTAACATACAAATGTATTGTTTACTAGGTGTGATGTTATTGGGATGGTATATAACACCTTGCTCAACCCATTTTGTAGGGATAAGCATTGGCCTTTTGGTGAGCATGTACTGTACTTGGATTTTAGGAAGGCGTATTGAAAAGTTCGGAGATAGCATTGTAAAAAAAGAAAAAGCACCGATGCTTGGAATGATGAATCGATTTGCAGCCGCGATACTAGGTGCGATTATTATGTATGAAATTGAACACCATGATTTCATGTGGACATTTGCTGCTGGAATTATGGGTGGGTATTTCTTGATTATTATCAATTTAGGATATTACAGCATGAGAGATGCGAAGAAATAAAGTGAAACTTTAATCAACACACACTAATCGGCCTTTTAAAAATATGGTTACCTATGGAATGATACTAATCTGTTTAAAGAAGATTTGCCGGATGTATCACCTGCTGAAAATAATGAGAAGGAAAGGGTATTAGAAAATAATGAGTGAAATTAAGGGATTGTTTCAAAAGATGCTTGACGAGTATTATTTTAAAGAAGAAGGCGATTTTTATGTCGTTGATACTTTTCCAGCGGTAGTAAAGAGTGAGAAGTATTTTGATTTCGAAGATAATGTATTGATACCCAATAAATATAATATTTTGAACAAAAGTGTGTTAGCTTTAAGCAAGTTATATTTATATGATGAGAATATATATGTTTTAGATGATGTAGAATCTTTAACATATAGCAAGTACACCAAAAACATAATTGAATTTAATGATGATGTGTTAAAGTTTTTACCAAGTAGAGAAGTTGATAAACTTATATTAATATTTTCTGATTTAAGAATAGGTGTATTAATTGGTGATGGGTGTTTTAATTATATAAGTTTTGAATCTAAGGAATTAAAGTTAGTTGAGCAACTTTGTGTAGCGGAAGGCTTATTTGTATTTCACACTAAAGACCGAAAGTGATGAAGTGTTGCGTAAATAACTAATTTGGATGACTTGAATGTATAAACCTAAAAACTTTCCTTTATGAAGAGCTTTTTATTACAAAGAAAAGACACCCATATAAGAGTGTCTTTTCCGATAGTTTTTTAGCAGAAGCAAGAAGCTCCAACAATGATCAATAAAATAAACAATACAACTAGTAAAGCAAAGCCGCCGCCACAACTACTACAACTACCACCAAATCCCATAATAGTTCCTCCTTTAATAAGAGGGGAAAACAAGGGGTCACTCATGTATTTTAACGGATTCAATTTACTTTATGTTTTTTACGCAATAATTGAGCAGGTCCTTTTGAAAATAAAGAAAAGACACCCTAAGGTGCCTTTCTCCGACTTGAACCATCTTAATTTTAATAATATTGGTCATTGAGAAAAAAGAAAAAGCCCTATATAGGGGTATCACCACATCGCTATCAAGCTAAGCTTATGCAAAGTCAATTTTAGGCGAGATTGTTTCTTTTTCAAAAGGGCAAGTTTAGGTGATTGAAAGATTTGCATACGAAATAAACCCTAACGGGTTTCAATTTTTTAGATTATGCTACATGATTGTGATACATAGTAAAGTCGTATACGATGCCTAAGATATCAAAGACTGTTTTCTTCTTGTACCGGTGAGATTTTCTCCCGTTTTTCTCTAAAAGATAAAACAAACGCAGTAAAACTTTTAATAATTCATGGATGCCCTTCTGTAAACCTTCATAAAACAATAGATAATAATTCTTTATCATATAGATGGACTTGTATTCACTAAGCTCTTTCTTTTTCTTATCTAAGAGTAACTCAAGATTTTGGTTCGTTGGTATGAAGGCGATTTCTCTCAATCGGTTGAGGAGCATAATTTATTATGGGAATGGGACAATAACAGCACTGGTAAAGCATACGAATTAGCGACACCGGAACAAGAAGAAGCATACATTTTAGAACAAGCGAAGTCTGAAAAACAATAAAGGGGTATCGTCACCTCGGTATCAAACTAATAAAAAGAAATGCCCCCTAAAATGAAAAAATACGCTATTCTTTCTGTAGAATCATAGGAAAGGATGGCGTTTTTTTATGTCTGTTTCTGTCGCGATTTCTGATAACTTACATGTAGAGGCATCACTCAATATAACAAAAATGTAATGTTAATGAAATGTAATTCCATCGATACTATAAATGAAATTATATAAAATGAATTACATAAATGAATGGGAGTTAAAGAATTTTTATAATGAAAAAGGAGAAGTATTAATGCGAAATATATTAAGTGTAGAAAAAATCGAAAAATATTATGGTAATAAAGATAATGTAACAAAGGCTATAGATAATATTAGTTTTAAGGTAGATGAGGGAGAATTTGTTGGGATAATGGGGCCTTCAGGAAGTGGCAAAACTACATTACTTAACTGTATATCAACTATTGATAATGTTACTACGGGAAAAATAATAATAAATAATAGTGACATTACTCGGTTAAAATCAAAGTCATTAGATAAGTTTAGACAAAATGAATTAGGGTTTATATTTCAGGACTTTAATTTATTAGATACCCTTACTGCTTATGAAAATATTGCCCTAGCGTTAACAATAAAAGGTGAGAAAAGTTCAAAAATTGATGGAAAAATACAAGCAGTTGCAAAATATTTAGACATTGAACAAGTATTAAGCAAATACCCTTATCAAATGTCAGGCGGACAAAAACAAAGGGTTGCTTCGGCAAGAGCTATCGTAACAGATCCATCTTTAGTACTTGCAGATGAACCAACAGGATCGTTAGATTCTAAATCAGCTAGATTATTACTCGAAAGATTTGAAAGTCTAAATAAGGATTTAAAAGCTACAATACTTATGGTTACTCATGATGCATTTACAGCAAGCTATGCTCGTAGAATTCTTTTTATTAAAGATGGAAAAATATTTATTGAGTTGGTAAGAGGGAATGATTCCAGAAAAGAATTCTTTATTAAAATTATCGAAGTTATAACCCTTCTTGGAGGTGACGATAATAGTGTATTCTAAGATTGCTATTGGGAATGTAAAGAAAAGTCTTAAAGATTATGCAATATATTTCTTAACACTAACACTGGCTGTTTGTATATTTTATAGCTTTAACTCAATAGAATCACAAAAGGCACTTATGGAAATTAACGCTTCAGATAGAAAGTATGTGCCTACAATAATGAACGTTATCTCAAATGTGTCAGTATTTGTATCCGTAATATTAGGTGGTTTAATATTGTATGCAAATAATTTCTTAATCAAAAAACGTAAAAAAGAATTAGGAATATACATGACTTTAGGTATGGGAAGAAGAAACATATCCAGAGTATTAGTAACAGAGACATTTCTAGTTGGTGTTATATCTTTAGTGAGTGGGCTTATAATAGGTATTGGAGTATCACAGGGATTATCTACATTTGCATTAAAGTTATTTGAATTGCCCATCAATAAATATAAATTTACAATTTCAACAGGTGCTATAGGTAAAAGCGTATTATACTTTGGAATCATGTTTTTGCTTGTTATGTTATTTAATGTATATGTTGTTTCTAAATACAAAATAATTGATATGTTAACAGCAGGTAGAAAAAATGAAGATGTAAAATTTAGAAATCCTCTTATTTATGTAATCACATTTATTATGTGTGTAGCGTCACTTGGATATGCATATGTGACTGTACTAAAAATCGGATTGAATTTTAAAAATCCTATGCTTATGGTATCAATCATTCTTGGCACATTAGGTACATTTCTGTTTTTCTTTAGTTTATCTGGATTTATATTATATGTTGTAAAGAAGAATAAAAAAGTTTATTTTAAAGGGTTAAATATATTTATCATCAAACAAATAAATAGTAAGGTTAATACAAATTTTATATCCATGTCTTTAATCTGTTTAATGTTATGCCTTACAATGGTGGCTTTATCTACAGGAATAAGCTTTAACAGAATTATGGACGCAAGAATGAAAGAAACAACACCATTTGATGCCAGTATTAAATTGGAGAATAAGGATGAAAGTTACACTATAGAAGACGTATTAAATAAAGTTAATTTTAAAATAAGTAAAAACGAAAAATATGTATCTTATAATGTATATCCAACAGAGATGTCTGTGGGGGACTTAGTACCAGAAGTACGTAAAGATTATAAGAAAAGCGGTATGAATTTCATTAAAGTATCTGATTATAATAAAATTTTAAATCTTAAAGGTGAAAAGGTAATCACTTTAAATAACAATGAAGTTTTACTTTTATCAAATAATAAGCGGTTGTTTAATTCGATAAATGAAAGATTAAAAAATAGCAATAAGGTGAATATTAAAGAAAAAGAATATCTGGTGAAAAACGCTAAAATTATGCAAGAGAATCTTTACACTTCTGATGAACAATTTGATTTCTTCACAATCGTTATAAATGATGAGTTTTTATCAGACTACAAAATTATTGCATCCGTACTTAATGTGAATTATTTAGGTGGAAATAGAGAAGAATATAATAAAAAATATGATAACGTTGCACGGGGCTTTTATGACGAAAATGGACCGAAATTAAATATTAATCGTATAGCAGGCAAATCAAAGGATGAAGTTTGTGCAGAAAGTAAGGGATTGAAAACTATCATACTGTTTATTGGGATATATATAGGTATTGTATTTTTAATAACGAGTATGGCTGTATTAGCTCTTCAACAATTATCGGAAGCCAGTGATAGCATAGATCGATATAAATCTTTGAAGAGAATTGGTTCAAACGGAACAATGATCGACAAAACAATTTTTATTCAAACTTTCGTATACTTTAGTCTTCCAGTTATTCTTGCCCTAATTCATTCTGTAGTTGGAATTTATGTAGTCAATGATTTTATTAACGCGTTTCAAGAAATAGATATTACTTTACCAGCATTGATGACTGGCTTAGTATTTCTTGTAGTTTATGTAGTATATTTCTACACGACATATATCGGGTATAAAAATATTGTAAAAAGTAATACTTGATTTTATAATGCTTATTAGGGCTATTACACCTTGTTTCTCAAGATGTAATAGCCTTATATTCTGTATAGGGAGGGAAAAGTCATGAAAAAAATCATTCTTATTGAAGATGATGAAATCATCAGAGAAGAATTACAAAATTTTTTTATAAAGTATGGATATGAAGTAAAGGCTCCCACAGATTTTAATCATATTATCGAATATATAGAAAGTGAGAATGCAGACCTTATATTACTAGACATAAATCTTCCTGTGTTCGATGGCTATTATATATGCAGAGAAATACGTAAAACTTCAGATGTTCCAATCATTATGGTTACAAGCAGAGATAGTGATGTAGATGAACTAATAAGTATGAATTTAGGAGCAGATGATTTTATAACAAAGCCTTATAATACAGAAATACTATTAGCAAGAGTAACAAATATTTTAAGAAGAACATCTGGAGATTTAAAGACGAATAATATCTTAATTTATAGAGATTTTAATTTAAATCTTTCAAATGCAACAGTTACTTATCAAGACAAGTCTGTAGAGTTAACTAAAAATGAAGTTAAGATACTCTCATGCTTAATAAATAATCGCGGTAATATTGTAAAAAGAGATTCACTCATGGAAACCTTATGGAAATCTGATTATTTTGTGGATGATAGCACTTTAACTGTTAATATAAATAGATTAAGAAAAAAGCTTGAAGAGATAGGTATAGAAAATCCAATTGCAACAAGAAGAAGGTTAGGGTATATAATGCCATGAATATAGGTGAATTTTTTAAAGATAAAATGGTAGTAATACTATCTAATGTACTGTTATTTATTATACTAGCAGGTATATTGCTGACTGCGAATGTTCAGTTCATTATAATATTCTTTGTCTTTTGTATTTGGTTTTTTCCATTGATTTCATATATGGCTATAGAATTTATAAAATGTAAAAATTATTATAATGAGATTAATGGTATATTAGAAAACTTGGAGAAAAAATACCTACTTCCAGAGGTAGTAAAGGAAGCAAACTTTATACATGGGGAAAAGCTTAACGCTATACTGAAAGAAATAAGTAGAGATATGCATGAAAATGTAAAATATTATAGAGATATGCAAATAAATTACAGAGAATATATAGAGACATGGGTGCATGAAATTAAGACACCGATAGCTTCTACAAAGCTAATAATTGAAAATAATCAAAATGAAGTAACTAATAAAATTGACTCTCAAATGGATCGAATCGAGGGATTTGTAGAACAGGTTCTGTATTATTCTCGAAGCAATAACGTTAATAAAGACTATATTATAAAGCCAATCAACCTTGATAATGTAGTAAGGAATGTAATTAAAAGAAACTATAGGGATTTTATTCATAAGAGAATAAAATTAGACATACAGGATATTGATGAAATCGTATATAGTGATGGAAAATGGGTTGAATTTATTATTAATCAAATAATAGGAAATTCTATAAAGTACTCAAATAACAAAGAACAAATGATACGTATATACTCAATTAAGAAAGCTAACTCAGTAATACTAACTATAGAGGATAATGGAGTAGGGATAATAACTAAAGATATAAATAGAGTTTTTGAAAAAGGATTTACTGGAGAGAATGGAAGGAGATTTAGCAAAAGTACAGGAATGGGTTTGTATCTATGCGAAAAACTGTGCTCCAAATTAGGAATGAAAATTGGCATTGAATCTGAAGTGAATAAAGGAACTAGAGTTACATTAATATTTCCTTTATCAGGTATGGTAACTTTTGAGCCTTGTTTATAAAAGAGATGCTGCCACCTTTCCACGAATTTCGTATGAAACTTATAAACAAATTTAAAACGGTATGAAAAGAGTAGAAATTCTCTTCATACCGTTTGTATTATTTAGCCATTTAACATATTGGTATATTTAATTGTGAATCGGATGGATGTTAATCTGGATTAGTCATTACTATTTTTGATGTCCACTAATACTTAACGTACAATAAACCCAAGTTTTTCAACTTAGAAAATCCTTAGCGTACAAAATTCGCGTTTTGTTGGCGGGATCCCATCGCCATCAAGCTAATAGTTGGGGCACACAGAGAGCCGTAAGTGCGATCATGTTGTTTACCTGGACCAGTATGAATATGTAGGAACTGTCCACTTAACAAATCATACTCAAGTTGAATTTTTATCCCAGCTGTATGGCTGCATCCTCCTGCACCTGGATAAACCGATGAAAATACATCCGGGAGTTGAAATGCAGTTGAATCTAAAATACGAATACGCTTGAAAACAGAAGTGTATGGAGAAGAAATCGGCATAGATGCGGCCAATTTTTTGCTTAGTAGTTCGGCTAGTAGGTGTTGTAAAAGTTGGACGGCCGCCTTATTAAACCGTTGATTCAGTCCCTCAGGACTGATGAGTACTTCTGTTGATGCTTCTAAACAGCTAGATAACTGAGTTAAAGAAGTCATAGCTACATTTTGGCTCAACCATACACATAAAGCTACTAAATCTTTTGCTTGGTACTTACTGGTTCGTTGTACAAAGCCAACATTTCTAGCAAGATCCCGTAAGGTATTTGGAGATAAGAAACTTTGAATCTCTTGAGCAAATAGTTGTAATTCGTCATACACAGAAACAGACATGAAAAACGCCATCCTTTCCTATGATTCTACAGAAAGAATAGCGTATTTTTTCATTCTAGGGGGCATTTCTTTTTATTATTTTGATAGCGATGGGGTATCACCACACGACTAGCCAGCACTCACACCTAAAAACAGGAGGGAATGATAAAATGTAGTTTAAAGAGGGGGATGAATGAAAAATGTACATAGATGGTTAAATTATTTTGGTTTTATATGTGTGTGCATGTCTAGCTTCGGTTTTTTTTCTCGTTGGATTTTTCGTGATGTGATTGCACTCGATCAATTACTTGTTTTGAGTATAGGAATTATTATTTTAATAACAGCATTTTTTGTAAAACGTTGTAGTAAAGAGTTACGAGGTGATAAAGGTTAATCGCCCTAAATGTAGTTTTAGAATTTCGCAATCGGAGTATATTGTTGAAAAAGGCTTATTGAATAATGACAATTTATTTTAAGAAAGTAAATCGATAATATAGTAAATAATACTTTCCTTGACCCTGTACTATGGCACAGGGTTTATACTTTATATGAGGTGAGACAGATGCAATATCTTATTATCGGAACTTTAATAGATTCAGAAAAAAAAGTAGAAGAACATTTATAAAAATAATAAATTGTAAAGGTGGGAGAATAATGGAAGATTGTTGTAGTAACCTTAAAGGAATAAAAATTAAAAATAATGGTCATTGTCCATCATGTAAAAATAAAGCTAAGAATGTAAAGTTGATTACACTAAAATCATTGCTTAAACCATCGGCATTAGAAACATTAAATGCTAAAGAAAATCACTATTTTTGTTCAAACGAAGATTGTGATGTAGTCTATTTTGATACGAATAATAAAAAATACTTTGTATCTGACATAAAGGTAGCTGTAAATCAAAAAGATGACTCAGCAACTACACCAATTTGTTATTGTTTTGATTGGACAAAAGAAAAAATCAAACAATATGTGAAAAATGGACTTACTCCTAATCCAGTAGAGCATATTCGCGAAAACATAAGAGAAAATCGATGTGGTTGTGAAGTAAACAATCCACAAGGTAGTTGTTGTTTAGGTAATGTTACAACTTATATTAGAAAAATGTCATAAGGAACTTAAATGTTGCTTTTTTTCACCAAAATACTTTGGGGTATTTCAAAATCTCAAGTCGATGGGCATGTGACGTTGCCTCATGCTCACCAAGCTAGTTAGGGTATGTTAAGTAAACCTTATGGATTTGTATATCTCATCCATCCACTTTCAGATTGTTTCGCTTTATACTTCCCATAAGACAGAAGCTTCATTGCCGAGCGATTGGCCGCATGAAAAACCAAGTTCAGCTTCCATTCTTCCTCCATTTCACTGGGATAGGTGGTAGATTCATAAACATAATAACCCGCCATGATACAGGGGATTACTTGCTCCGGTTCAAATCCATAAGCAGTTGCATCATCCACAACCAAATCAATGATGCATCGGTTTCCATCTTTAACTTTTTTCTGTAGTAATTTTTTTACCGATCCTGGTACTAATTCTAATATTTTATCCTTCATGTCAGTCACCTCATCTTTTATCATGTCCAGATAGCCTGGGGATATGTGTCAAACAGAATGAAGTTCCAACCGTAATTACACTGGTTTAACAAGATCTTAAGGACTATATCACCCTAAAAGAGAAAATGGCTTTAAATAAAAGAAATCCCGATTGTCTGCGGGGCTCCTAAGGTTAATCGTCAAGTAATGACGTACTCGACTAATTAACGATATCATGAATTTTTTGGTAAAAATAATGGTAAATGTGTCCGAATTAATGAGGGCATTATTTGGAACAAAAACGCTATTTTAATTTCAAACAAAAGAACAGTCAGCAAAAGCTAACTGCTCGGTTCTCCAAGGGGGAACAAGGAGAAAGTAACTTAATCGGTTGTCTACAGTATTGACGGAATATTGAATTTTATTCAGGGGACTATGTTATATGATTGATAAAAAATCCCTTTATTAGCAGTAAAACTCCGAGGAGAGACAAGACTTCAATTGAGAACCAAAACATGCTTTTTTGAGGTTTTTTAAACTCCATTATTATGGAAGAAAATAAAAAGGTTGCAATCATCATGATAATTAAGAGACGGATTATATCAGACATTAATAGCACTCCTAATATTTAATCAGTTTCATTATATAGTTATTTCCAATGAGATGGAATTTAAGAATTGTTTTATTGAAATTCGAACAAAAAAGGTCCTGTTGTCTCCAACAGAACCTTTTCTAAAATGGCAAAGAGTAACTCTTACCTTACTCTTCTGCTATATAATACACAAAACACGTATAGATGTGTAGAACAAGAAATTCCAATATAATTATTTGAATAAAGTGTTTAAAAGTATCTTGTCGGGGTTTAATATAAGTAATTAAATTACAAACGTTGATTTATCAATGGATATTAATGATGAACTAGAAAATGGTAGTTAATAAAGAAATATTACAATAATTAAATATGAAATATTGCATATTCAATTGAAATAGAAATTTACAAGTAGAAAGCGAGGAATAACAATGGGGCTAGGAAACCATAGAACAGAAAATAGTTTGAGTGTAAATGACAGGTGTTCCGGGTTCTACTATGCATGCGAAGAATGTCATTGGGAATTCCATAGACACTTCGAAACAGTTAAATCACACGAGTATGTTACGGAGACACCTAAATATACAGAATTGATAGGATTATGGGAAGTATTGAATGATCCATTATCTATGAAAGAGTTCAAGGAACTTGTTTATAAAGGATTGGATTTAAAAAGAAATGTACAAAAATCATTTAATGAAGAAGAAATAGAAGCAAACAACAAACAATTAAAGTAGCGAATTCGCTGCTTTTTTATTTTACATAGAAAAAAGGAAACCGCAAAGGATCCTTTTTATATTAAGCTGCTTTATAATTTTTATTTTTAATCCTATTTCTAGTATCCATAAATGCGGCGAATGTCGCTATAGCACCACCTAAATCATAAACTTGGAATTTGTGGACAAAAGCAAGTCCTACAATGAAATTGTAGCTGTATATAAAGCATGTAATACCGAACAGCCATAACATGAACTTTAAATCTTTTAAGCTCAATCTATAATTCTTAATTTTTTTCCACATATGTATCAACTCCTATTGTTCTGAGGTTCTATAGTTTTTCTTGCAGATCTCTCGCATGTTTACGATAAAGAATAGAAAGAAGATAACAGCTGCGATGCCATTAACCCAGTAATACGTATGTCCCATCGTGAATCCATCATAGAAGGAATAGGCATTCCAAATTATAAGGATTATTGAGCAGATAGTAGAGATCATTAATGAGCCAAAACTTCTCATGCTTTTCACCTCGATCCAAAGTTTTAGAACTTTTCATACAATTATACATTTAAATAAAAAGATTTACAAAAGGAATTACCATAAGGAGGGGGGGATGACTATACGCTCTAACGGGACAAACTGTTGGGAATTGTGAAGGAAACGGCGGTTCTAATGTGGATATCAATATGTTAAGTCAGGTGGATTCGATACTAACTCCTTAGATGAAGCTATTCAAGCTATGGCAGAACGAGGAATAAAAGGTAGCGTTAATGTTGATTCACTTTCTGCACTGTGTTATATCCAAACCGATGTCCTACCTAATACAGAGTTAGATAAGATTACTTGGTGGGTGGATACTTGATCAGGTGGTAAATGGTGGTATGAATATATCAAAGTTAGATAATAGTTGAAGCCGTCCTTAATCGGGCGTTTTCAACTATTATCTAAATGCTTCTTTAGTTTTCTCTATTGTGTTCTGTTCCTCTTTTGTATTTGTAAATTTGATAACGATAACAGACAGTCCAAAACCTAAACAAACAGCCTTTATCTTGCTAATTCTCACAAGAACTTACACTTTTTCTCTATCTGTATTTAACCTAGAATACAAGATTCTTTCATTTTTATTCCTGGATATATTTGAAAAACTGTATGTTTTTTATCTCAAATCAATTACATCTATAAATTTAAGGAAAACTCTGTTATAAGATGCATCAGTGCAAGTTATTAAATTCTTTATCGGATTTATGTCAGTTACAGTCACATATCTAGTAAGTAAATGACCATCTCTATAATAAGTAATCAATACCTTCTCTTCAGAAAGAAATGAACATAGTAACTTGTTTTCAATAATTTCTTGTTCGTCTTGGGTTAATGTAGGGCGCTCCACTTTTGTTTGTTTTTTAACAATCTTACCAATACCGATGAATTTCTTCGGTATTGAAGTGAATGGAGTCCGCTTAATCATTCCTATTTCTTTTGGCATATGTGTATAGTTCATGCTGTATATCTCCCTGATTGCTATTAATAACTGTATCATTATATCAATTTTTGGAGATGTTAGGATTATTTATATAATTATAAAATAAACATTTAGAGGTTTTTGACTCCTTATAAAATCAACCCAATTTAACTAAGCATGATTTATATATATAATTGAGTAATGCACATGAATCAATTATTACCATAGATGTAAGCAACATTTATAATGCAAAAGAATTGCATTTACTTCTTAAAGAGAAGCTTGAGTTTCCTAATTTGTACGTGGAAAACTGGGATGCTTTTTGGGATTGTATTACAGGATTTGTGTGTCCTTTGCCAAACAAAATGATCTTCGACGGATGGTCAAAGTTTGAAAAAAGGTTACCGAGAGATACGAAAATAATGAAAGAGTGCCTTCTTGATTATAATGAAGAGGATAGAAAGGATCCTGCATGAGCGTCTTTTTTATTAAAATTTATTTTTTAAAGAGTTACCTAGAAGAGAACAAGCTATTAATTAACAAAAAAGAAAAGACACCCTAAGGTGCCTTTCTCCGACTTGAACCATCTTAATTTTAATAATATTGGACTCCCGTCCAAATATTATTTTACCATGTTAAGTTGTTTTTGGAAATATGCCATATCGATAATTACAATACACGTTTTAGTTTTTAAATTATTTATCTTTCTAAAAGTTGAAATTAATAAGAACCCCATAAATGATAAACCATTCCACTAACAAAAAACACTAATCCTAAAAACAAAACAATTAAAGCAAGTACTCCATTTTGATTATGTTCCATAAAATTAGCTCCTTTTAGATTTATTTTTATCCCGCTATTTGTGGGCAGTAAAACTCCCACCTCAAAATTCAGCTGGAGCAAAGACGTTAGATGGGAGCCCTGCTGCCCGTAAACGCCCGATTGGTGAAGGCTAATACTCAGTGGGGGATGAGCAACCCCCCCACTGAGTAAAGTTTCACTTTATATACAAAAAAGCCTTTAGTCGTAATTATGGCTAAAGGCTTTGATCATTATACTTTTTAGTTTATAAAATTTGAAACTGAAAATGTACTAGCTTGATAATGAAGCTTGGCTATTAGAATTGAAAAATTTTAGTTTTATTATAATTAACAGAAATGAGAGTAGTGTGAAAATGAATCCGCTCCAAATAAGCTGGTGAATACCTAAGTTTGAAATGAACCAGCCTCCAATAGTTGTTCCTAAAGTAATTCCGAGATTTGAGAATGAAACGAATAGGCTATTACCGAATTCAGGCGCTTCTTTTGCTTCGCTTATTAACCATGTTTGACCAACAATTAATCCACCAGCATGTACGATTCCCCAAATGAATACGATAAAAATCATTGGAACAAGGTAGGAACCTAAATAATAAACCAATATGTAAACAATAGAATATAGGATAGGGAATAATATTACTGTATTTACTATACTTTTTTGCAGGAGACTACCAAATAAATGATTGCCTAAAATCATAACTATGCCAAATATGAATAGCATGATACTGATGAGAGATCCATTCATGGAAGTTACTTTGGCAAGGTACTCAGCGAAGTAGCTGTATACGGAAAACATGGCTGCAAAAAGGAATGTGACGGTTAAAATATTTAACCATAATCCTGGTTTGCCGAGTATACGAATTTGTTTGCCGAAAGACATTTTTTCTTTAACAGGCATAGAAGGAAGTAGGATTAGTATTCCAATGAATGCAAGAGTGTTAACAAGCGCTCCGAATAAGAAAGCAATTTCGAGTGAAAATTGGTCTGCAAGGTAAGAGGTTAGTGGTACACCTAAAGCAAAGCCAACAGTAATTCCCATGAAAACTTTTGTAACCGCTTGACCGCTCTTTTCTGGAGGGACAAGTTTAGCAGCTGTTACAAGAGCAATTGAAAAGAAGAGTGGGTGAAGTGCTGCCGGTAAAATACGAAAAATAAGCATAATTTCAAATTGTGTTGTATAAGCGTAGATTATATTTGAAATAACAAATGCAAAAATTGCTGTTAATAAAATTATTTTGCGATTAATACTAGAGACGAGCAGAATTAAAAACGGACCAGAAATAGCAACAACTAGTGCAAAAATACTTACTAAAAATCCAGCTTGTGTAGTTGAAATTCCAAATTTTTGAGTGATTTGTGGTAATACGCCGACAATACCCATCTCGGTAGTAATAATTCCGAACACACCTATTGCGAGTGTCAGAATAAGTAAAGGATTTACTTTTTTCATTTATAAAACTCTCCATTCGTATCAGTATTTTGAAAGTAAATTCATTAACAAAGAAGCATTATTACAAGTATGATTGGATGCCAATATTATCTGGACTATGTAATTTTAAATACAATAACAGATATCTAAATAACTAGATATGATATATTAAAAAATTTTCTCCTTTCTATGTTTCTTGCTTTTATAGGTAGTGCAATTTTATAAAAAAATAATTGGATGCCTGTAAAAAAGCAGAATGTGTGAAAGCTAATAATCAATTGATATGTAGATTGATTAGTAGCTTTCATTTTATAATTCGTTTTGAACGTATTCAGAAAACTCTCGTATTGTTTTTTCATTTCGGCGATAGTATGTCCATTTTCCAATTCGGTCAGAGTCTAGTAATCCTGCCTTTTTCATTGTTAATAAATAACTAGAAATAACCGATTGGGCTAAGCCAGTTTTAAGCTGGATATCTCCTACGCACACTCCAACTTGAAAGCTAAGGCCTTGCTCTAGATAAGGTTTTTCATCGAAATGGTTTTCTGGATTTTTCAACCATGATAAAATTTGACATCTTGTTTCATTTGACAATGCTTTATAAATTAATAAAGGTTCCATAAGGATATTATATCTACTTTTATAGATTTGTAAATGGGTTTTGGTGATTTTAAGGGGAGAAGGTATACGTGAGCCCCTTAAATAGGAATGAGGTGCTCTTGATCTGTACCTTTTGTAAAGGACATTCTAAAAAAGATGATTTCTGTATGCAAACAGGAGTCATCTTCTTTACATTCTATTGATAGCAAGAGTGATTATAGTACGTCATATATTTCTTAATTTCATGTTTTAACTGAACAAACGATTCACATGATTTTATATATGCTTCATCGGTTAAAGTACTACGAGGATTACGTGCAAAAATGATAATATTGTTAGGTTTAAGTATGTTGTTGCCTAGCTATCAATGGCGGATTCCTAAGAAGAGTAATAATAAAACCCAACTGAAGATTTAAGAAAAATTTTATGTTTACCCCATTTTTTATTTTAAAAGTTTTTCCTATCCTATAAATGAGTTACATCAAGAAGGAGATTAAAAACGATAAAGTCATAGATGAAAATGTAAAGTTAGGGGATTCTACATGCATACAGGAGTTTTGATGAGTTATTTGTATACTTATTTCTTTACTATTATTTTTTGTGTTGTGTTTCAAATTGGATTTTATTTTAAAGCGAAAAGAAATATATCTATTGAGCATTTTCTATGGATATATGTTTTTCTATTTTACCTTTCGTTAGTGTATGGGGTGACGCAGATCGCAACTGTATGGGATATAAGTAGATATGAAACGTGGATTCGTGTCAGTCAAATTAACTTGACTCTATTTGATACGGCAGGTAGTACTACGTATCTTTTGAACATTGTACTGTTTATGCCGTTAGGTTTTTTATTACCGACTATTTGGCCACAGTTTAGAAAAATGAAAAACACCGTATGTGCGGGATTCTTGTTTTCATTGGCAATTGAGTTAAATCAATTACTAAATAATAGAATTACAGATATTGATGATCTATTTACGAATACCCTCGGGGCAATTGTTGGGTATGTAATATATAGAGTTTTATTTAAAATGTTTAAAATGATATGTAAAAGAGAGGGGAAAAAGCTTGATACGAACTCTTCTTTAGTCATAAAATACGAAGCTATTTTTTGTTTAGTTTGTTCATTTGTAGGTGCGATGTTAATTTATTATCCTGGAGACCTGTAAGCTTCCAATGAGATACGATCTCGTTTATAAAATGAGTCTAGTATTTCTTCCAATCAGCACAAGATTCTCTCTATACGTTATTAAGTTATTCAGCGGACTGTAAGATTATCAGCAATAATACTGGTGAGATTGGATTAAAGGCTGACAGTTTCTATCCAAGCTTTTCATTTATGTATGATGCGCAAGAATTATTTATTATTGGTGGGGAAGAAAAGTGGTCACATATCCATTATATAAAAAGATTTTTTCATCTTGAGCAGATTACAGATGAGCTAACTATTGATGTAAGAAAATGAATTTAATGATGATGTGTGTGTTAATTATATAAGTTTTGGATCTAAGGAATTAAAGTTAGTTGAGCAACTTTGTGTAGGGGAAGGATTATTTGTATGTCACACTAAAGACCGAAAGTGATAAGGTGCTGTATAAATAACTAATTTGGATGACTTGAATGTATAAACTTAAAAACTTTCCTTTATGGAGAGTTTTTTATTACAAAGAAAAGACACCCATATAAGAGTGTCTTTTCCGATAGTTTGTTTAGCAGAAGCAAGAAGCTCCAACTATGATTAATAAAATAAACAATACTACTAATAAAGCAAAGCCGCCAGAAAATCCACAGCCGCCACAACTACCACCAAATCCCATAATAGTTCCTCCTTTAATAAGAGGGGAAAACAAGGGGTCACTCATGTATTTTAACGGATTCAATTTACTTTATGTTTTTTACGCAATAATTGAGCAGGTCCTTTTGAAAATAAAAAAAAGACACATTAAGGTGCCTTTCTCCGACTGGATAACCGCATTTCGAAACTGGTGGATAACTTGCAAATAGTATGTATGCTTCGATTTATTTACAGATACCTAAGATTTATACATTCTTCCATATAAGTCAGTACTTTTGATTACTAAACGTTCAATCATCATAAGGTTTAGTTTATTGTTACCAACCACTCGCTCCAACATCCGTCTTCAACCACTTCACCCAATCCAAATCCTCTACCTTAAGTAAACTCAGCGAAACACCTTTCATATCTAAAGAAGTGAGAAGGGTACCAACCTTTACGAACTTTACATGTAAGCCTTCCAGCTCACATAAACGGCGAATATCGTTTGCGAAAATGTATTGTTCCATTAATGGTGTCGCACCTAGTCCGTTAATGAGGATGGCAAAGTTGTCGCCTTTTCTCCAGCGATAAATGCTTTTTAATTTGTTCATTAGTTCAATCGCTAATATTTCAGAAGAGGATAGTGCTTCTTTACGGTATCCTTTTTCGCCGTGGATACCGACTCCATAAAATACTTCATCATAGTTTAATGTGAATGAAGCTTTTCCTTGTACTGGATCATTTGCAGGTGAAAGGGCGACTCCTAATGTGTGTAAGTTTTTGATGACAGAACGGCCAAGTGCTGTTAGTTCTTCTAAAGAATGACCGCTCTCAGCGGCCGCGCCTACTATTTTTTGAATGAAAACAGTACCAGCGACGCCGCGTCTTCTTTTATTAAACGAAGCATCATCTTCAATTGAAACGTCGTCATTTACGATGATGTGGTCAATTTGTCTTCCTTCTTCTTTTGCGATTTGTTCTGCCGCTAAAAAGTTTTCAACGTCATCTTTAAAGTTTTTGATGATGAATAAAATACTTTTATCTTTTGGCATGAGGCGAGTTGCCATTGTAATTTGTTCCACTGTAGGCGGAGTGAAAATATTGCCGTTTACGGCCGCTGTAAGCATTCCGTTTCCTACATAGCCAATATCAGCTGGTTCGTGTCCGCTACCACCGCCGCTTATAATGACAACGTTTTGCTTCAGTTTTTCGATATCTTTTACATAAATGATGTTATTTGTTTCATCGTAATTCACTTTGTCGTTATGTTCAAAATAAAAGCCATGCAGCATATCTTGAACAATATTTTCTACATCATTCATAATCTTTTTCATTGCTTTTGCCACCCTTTAATTACTTTGCTGATTGCTCCAGTAATAGTAGTAATTGATTGTTTATCATATTTTTCATGAGAGAAGACATAATGGAAGGATCTACTTCGCACTTGCTTTCAATCCAATCTTTTATCGTTCCAACGAAGCCGTGACTATAAAAGGAGGCAATCGTATTTTTTGTCTCATCAGAAAGGCTGAATCCACAGCTCATCGATAGTTCATCAATAATCTTCATATATAAGTTTTTCGTATGCTCAAATAAATAGTGATTAAACGAGTTTTGCTCAATGACTTTAAATGCATTTCGGTAAAATTTTTGATTTTCGTAAAAGTAATCAAATAATAAATCGAAAATGTTTTCCCATGTTTCATAATCAAGAAAGTCTATAATATTTTCTTTCGTTTCTTCTTTATAAATCCAGCTTAATAGTTCGAATTTATCTTTAAAATGATAATAAAAAGTTTGCCTGCGCATTTGACAGTGTAACATAATATCGCTCACTGATATTTTATGAAACGACTCTGTTTCCATTAAATACTTCAATGAATTCGCGATTATCTTTTTAGAAATTATAGAAGAGGTCATCTGAATCATCCCTAGAATGTAGTAATATGAAAATCTTATCTATACAGTGAAACTTTAATCAGTGGGGAGGTTCATCCCCCACTGATTATTAGTTGAACCAATCGGGCATTTACGGGCAGTTGATCTCCCACCTAACTTCTTTGCTTTCATTGCATTTTGAGGTGGGGGTCTTACTGCCCGTTAATGCGGGATAAATGAGAGCGGTGTCTTTAGACAGATTGTCCATTTTGTCCGTTTACTATAAAACGCTTTCATTTTAACATGAGTAGTAAGAAGAAGATTTCAAATATATCACAATATATTAAAGGAATTGAGGGAGAAGCACAATGAAAAAAATTATAAACAAACCAGAAACATTAGTAATGGAAATGTGCAACGGAATGGTTATGGCTCATCCAGAGCTGGAGCTTTTGAAAAAATATAAAGTCATTAAGAAGAAAGAAATGAATGAAAATAAAGTAACGTTAATTAGCGGCGGCGGTAGTGGTCACGAGCCAGCACATGCAGGTCTAGTCGGAAAAGGAATGTTAGATGCAGCAGTGTGCGGAGATGTGTTTGCTTCGCCTTCACAAATTCAGGTATACCAAGCAATTAAAGAGACAGCTAGTAAAAAAGGTACGTTATTAATTATTAAAAATTATAGCGGCGATATTATGAATTTCAAAAACGGTGCGCATTTAGCGACGGAAGATGGAATTGAAGTTGACTATGTAAAAGTGGACGATGATATTGCGGTAGAAGATAGTCTGTATACAGTAGGACGCCGCGGTGTTGCGGGAGTTATTTTAGTGCATAAAATTGCCGGCGCAGCAGCGGAAGCAGGAATGGATTTAGGAGCGGTGAAAGCTGTAGCGGAAAAAGCAGCGGCTAACGTGCGTACAATCGGTTTAGCATTAACTTCTTGTACAGTTCCAGCGAGCGGATCACCTACTTTTACACTTGCGGAAGATGAAATGGAATACGGCGTAGGTATTCACGGTGAACCAGGTATTAAACGTGAAAAAACGATGTCAGCAGATGAATTAGCTAACCGTATGACAAATGATTTAATAAAAGATTTAGGAGTAAAAGATGGCGAGGAAATTGCGCTTCTTGTAAATGGTTTTGGCGGCACACCACTGCAAGAACTATACTTATTTAACAACGCAGTTACGAGAGAATTAGCTGCTAGAAACATTAAAATTAATAGAGTATTCGTCGGTAATTATATGACGAGTATCGATATGGCTGGTATGTCTTTAACAGTGATGAAGTTAGATGACGAGTTAAAAACGTTGTTATCGAAAGAGTGTAATACACCAGCGTTTAAAGTAGATGGACCAGTTCAAAGTGTAGAGTACGTGAATGTGCTTGAAGATGTAGAAGAGAAGGAAGTTTCCTTCGAAATAGAAACAGCGGAAGAGCACGCTGTTATTAAAGATAATGTCATTACATTAAATAACATGATTTATCTCGTTGATAAAATGAGTGACATTATTATTAAAAATGAAGTACCGTTCTGTGAGTTAGATACACATGCAGGTGACGGAGACTTCGGAATGAGTGTTGCAAAAGGATTTAAGCAATTAAAGCGTGAGTGGCATTCTATTGTAGATCAAGAGAATGTAACGATCGGATCATTCCTTGACGGTTGTTCAATGATTATTATGGAACATTGCGGCGGCGCTTCTGGTCCAATTTGGGGCGGAGCATTCCGCGCAGCTAGTAAAGCAGCAGGCGAAAAACGTGAGTTAGCAGCCAAAGAGTTCGCTGAAATATTGCAAGCGGCACTTCACGGCATACAATCTATCGGTGAAAGATCGTTCGGTAGAGGAGCGGTAGTTGGTGATAAAACACTTGTTGATGCACTTGCTCCATGTGTAGATTCTTGGATTGACAGTGCTTCAAACGGCACAGACGTGAAAACTGCCTTCGAAAAAGGTGCAGAAGCAGCGGTTAAAGGAGCAGAGTATACGAAAGAAATCGTAGCTCGCATGGGCCGCGCCGGTACAGTTGGTGAAAGAAGTTTAGGCTATCCTGATGCAGGTGCGCATGCACTTGGGGTGATCTTCACGGAGATTGCGGGTAGTTTGAAATAGAAATTAGAAGATCCCCTCTGCCTTAAGGTGGAGGGGATCTTTAATTATAACCATCATTCTTCCAGTGAAAAAATTTATTTGTTAGCCAATCTAGAAGCTGCTTCTTCAACTTCTTTATATGCATTTTGTAATACTTCATTTGGATCTAGTACTGCTGTTCCTTGTGCACGAACGATTTGATAATCTTCAATACCTAGGAAATTAAACATTGCTTTTAAATATTTATGAGAGTATTCCACTTCTGTATACCAATCATCATTTGTATAGATTCCTCCACTTGCTTGTATAACAAGCATTCTTCTTCCATCTTTAAGTAATCCCACTGATCCAGTTTCAGTATATTTAAATGTTTCACGTGCAATCATGATATTGTCCATGTAATCTTTTAACTTTGATGGAATATTAAAGTTGTGCAAAGGTAATACGATAACATACGTATTTGCACTTTTAAATTGTTGTAAAATTTCGGACATACGCTCTGTTACTTTTTGTTCTTCATCAGTTAACTTCTGTCCATTTCCTTGCTTTTCCCATGCGCTTAAAACAGTTTTATCTATCATTGGTACTACATCATCGTATAAATTAATCTGTTCAATCGTTTCATTATTAGGAATTAATTCTTTATAAGATACTAAAAAGTGGTTAAGAACCTTAATGCTGACTGATGATGTATCATCCACTTTCGGATTTGCGTTTATGATAAGTGTTTTGTTCATTTGTATTTCCCCTTTTTAAAAGTTTTTACGTTTTAATTATCGACTAAATTAATCGTCGATTAGTTCGGTCTTTAATATAAACTCTGAAATTATTTTTGTCAAATGAAATACATACTATTCTAAAAGAGCCTTTTTTTATTTGACTAAAATTCTAAATGGTCCTAAGATACAATTTGATAACCCTTAAAATAAAAAGCAGGTGATTTGTATATGCAATATAGTGTTGGGGTTGAATATGCCTTGCATTGCCTAGTTTATTTAATTAATACTCCTTCCAAGGAAAGTGTTGGAATAAAAGATTTGGCAGAGTTTCAAGGACTTTCTGAAACATTTCTTTCAAAAGTTTTCGGTAAATTATCTAAAGCTGACATTGTGAATTCTGTCCCAGGTGTAAAGGGAGGATATAGGTTAGCTAAGTCTCCAGAAGATATCTCTTTTTGGGATGTAATAGAAGCTGTCGAAGGTCCAAAACCTATTTTTCAATGTAAAAATATTGTGCAGAATGGCCTACTATATCGAGACGAGGCTTGTAATTCTTGTGAACCTAGCAATTCTTCTTGTACAATTAACTTAGTAATGCTTGAAGCAGAAGAACACATGCGTGAGTTTCTCCGTAAAAAGACTCTTGCATGGTTAGATAAAGAACTTGACATTGTTTTACCTGAAAAAATAAGGGTAGATACTCGTGAATACTTCAAACAAAAAAACTCTAACTAAATCGCCATGACGAATTAGTTAGAGTTTTTTTGTTTTTTAACATTAATTCCATCATGTGAGTACTTCATCATAAATTCCTTCTTTAAATATCACATTTAATTAACTCATAAAGTTTCAAATTGATTAACATTAAAATTCTAAAAAATACAATTTTATTTTCGTAAAAAGTAAATGAATTTATGTTTTCAGATATTTTAAACATAGTGAAAATCGCCTTTGAAAAAGGAGCAGAGTATACGAAAGAAATTGTAGCTCGCATGGGCCGCGCCGGTACAGTTGGTGAAAGAAGTTTAGGCTATCCTGATGCAGGTGCGCATGCGCTTGGGGTTATCTTTACGGAGATTGCGGGTAGTTTGAAATAGGAATTAGAAAGTCCCTCTGCCTTAAGGCGGAGGGACTTTTATATATTCTTCATTTGTATCTATATCAAATTTTTCATTGCTTTTTGCTTATTTGAGACTTAGTTTTTTTGTGATTGCAGCTTATCGATTTTCCAGTGTGCTTCTAGAGATTCTAAAGAGCTTTCAATATAAAACATATATTCATCTGCGGTACTTGTTACTTCAAAAGCTATTTTTAATTCTACCGTTTCATTTGGTTTAACTTGTATATCAGAAGGGTTTTGGTCAAGCACCTTGCCTTCATAGGCCTTTCCGTCTTTTTCATCTTTTAAGTTATATTTTAATTCTGATAGTCCAATCATTTGACCTCGTACATTTTTTACAGAGACATTAACAACGACGGAATCGTTGTTAGCATTTAAATATGCATTTTGAACGGTGGCCAAGTAATAGCCTCCCTTAACACTCTCACCAACTAATAAAATACCTTGTTCCAAGCGGCTCATATCTTCTTTTTCTTCAAAATTTATTAATTCTTCATTTTCATTTTTTGCGGTTGGTTCTTCTATTGGACCATTTTCAACGGCACTATCTTTTTTATCTTGTGTGCAAGCAGCCGTAACACTGGCTAATACTAGAATTAAAGTAAGTAATATGAATAATTTCTTCATAAAATTTATCTGTCTTCTTAAGTTTCTCAATTTTGTGCAACTATACATATAAGATTAACATAATGTCTCATTATTGGATCGAAATAGGGGGTCTTTTAGACACCTTATTCTTTTTACTTTTAATATACATTCGATTGGTTCTCTTCCATATTTTTCACGGTACTTGTTAATCTTTTGAATCATTAGCTTAGTAATACCAAGGGTTATTATAGATATATTAATCACATAATTTGTCCATATCAAAATGAACGTTTTTTACATCTAATATATTGTAAGTATATTTTATTTTGAAAGGATGTGATTATATGGCTCATAAATCTACTGGAGTGTTTCGAGTTCCAGTTTCTGAAAATGGGATTATTCCAACTGCTCTCAACATTATGTTAAACAATGATTCACGCTGTCATACTAGTAATGTAACGATAAGTGTTAAGAGAAGTCGAAACATTTCTTTCCCTACTCAAAATGAGTTAGTTGAAATCTCTCGTACGTTTGTTTCTTTAGAACCAAACAGAACAACTAAGATTGTGTTGTTTACGCCAGAATTCGAAATAGAAGATTTTCTTGATGTCATCGTTAGTGGAAATAAAGATGATGTTAAGGATGTTCTTGTATATTCTTTCTTAGCAGATTCAGCAGGTCACAATCTGCCATCTACTGTTTTCAGAAATGCAGAATACACTTTTGCTTGCTGACACCGTGATGATGTATTCTTTACTGTCATATATTTGAAGAGAAATGTTAAATAGGAGTCGATTTAACTTTTATTTGGGTTCTCCAAAGAAGTCTGCTTTAGCTAAAAAAACAAGGAACCAACTAATAGGTTCCTTGTTTTTTTATTAATATGATTGGTGTATTTACTCTAGTTGTAGCGAAATCGTCCGTTGTTATCATTCCTACTGTATCATTAATAAACATCTGCATAATATGTAATTAGTATTATTTTATTCTTTAAATATCTCCGGTTTTTCAACTCTAAATGATTGCACCTCACCGCACTCTAAACAAAATGTGGTTAATAGTTTGGAACGTTTCCCTCCTGAAAAGAATCTACTAGATTCATCTTCACAAACATATGCATGATAAGCAGATCCAACTCTTCCTTCTTTAAATGTAGTAGAACCACAATTCTCGCATCGTTTATTTTTCATGTTACTAACACCTCTTTAGGTTGATATTTATTTTGGCGTATTCTCTATCTCCTTTACGATAGAAGTAAAGCAACTTGGTTATAAATGATGTTTTCGACATGATATAACATACCCCTTTATATATCCGCAAGTAAAACAACACCCTATAAATCTCTATAACAATATGATGTTTCATATATCACTTAATGTTTATCGGAAAAATAAGTATTAAAGTATTGAGTTTTATTATTCTGATGATTATAATAAATGGAAATCAAACAATTCTTATGTTGAGAAGTGGAGGGACGGGCCCTATGAAACTTCGGCAACCTCGTTTTAGACGAAAGGTGCCAAATCCTGCAGGTGAAAAAACACCTGAAAGATAAGAGCGGTTCACTTAGTCAAGAAGGCTACTCTTATTTCGATAAGAGTAGCTTTTTTTATGGCTAAAAGATAAAGGGGGAATAGGTAGTGGAGTATGGTTTTTGGTTGCCGATTTTTGGGGGATGGCTTCGAAATGTAGATGATGAATCTATGCCGCCTACGTTTGAGTATGCAAAACAAACAGCGCAAGCGGCAGAACAATTAGGTTTTTCCACAACACTTATAGCAGAATTAAATTTAAATGATATAAAAGGTGTTTCAGCACCAAGTTTAGAAGCGTGGACAACTGCGGCAGCACTTGCTGCAGTAACGGATCGATTAGAGATTATGACAGCTGTAAGACCTGGCTTCCACAATCCAGCAGTTACAGCGAAAATGGCAGCGAATATCGATCAATTAAGTAATGGCCGTTTTACATTGAATGTAGTTTCAGCATGGTGGGAAGAAGAAGCGAGACAGTACGGTGGAGTATTTACCGCACATGATGAACGGTATGATCGCACAGAGGAATTTGTAACAATTTTGAAGGAACTTTGGAAAGAAGAAGAGTTTTCTTATAAAGGGAACTTTTATGAGCTTCATCATACACATTTAAGTCCAAAACCTGTGCAGAAACAAGGCATTAAGATCTATGCAGGTGGTGAGAGTGAGCGAGGAAAAGAGGTCATTGTAAATCACGCGGATGCATATGTAATGCATGGCGGAACAGTGGAAGAAGTATTTGTGAAAATAGAAGATATGAAGAATCGTAGAAAGAAAGTCACAGAGGAGCCATTGCAGTCATTCGGGCTCGCGGCTTATGTCATTTGTCGTGATACAGAAGAAGAGGCGTTAGAAGAATGGAGACGCATAACGGATGTGAAAGACGATGCTCTAGGTTATGCGGGTTACCAAGATTTTATTAGTAAATCGCATTTGGAACAGCAAGTGAAGCTCAATGATTATTCCGTATCTAATCGCGGGTTACGTCCTAATTTAATCGGAACACCAGAACAAATTGCAGAAAGGATACTTGCTTTTGAAAAAGTGGGTGTTACGTTATTACTTTTACAATTTTCACCGCAGCTTGAAGAGATGAAACGATTTTCTGAAAAAGTGATGCCGTTAGTTGAAGCAAAAAGAAAGGAATTGATTACAAATGAGTAAAATTTACATATTACATGAGAATAAGGAATGGACGGATCATTTAGTGAAAAGATTGGAAGAACTGGAGTTACCTTATGAGGAGTGGTTTTTAGATGAAGGAACTGTTTCGTTAGAACAAGAACCTCCCCAAGGTGTTTTTTATAGCCGCATGAGTGCTTCTTCACATACGAGAGGGCATCGATATGCACCTGAATTGACTGAAGGGGTTCTTGCTTGGCTAGAGGGATACGGACGAACAGTATTTAATGGGTCTCGAGCATTACGCCTTGAAGTAAGTAAATTGAATCAATATGCAGCATTAAGAAAATTTGGGATACAAGTGCCGAAAACAATTGGTGCTGTTGGCCGTGATAATATAGTAAAAGCAGCAAGGGAGTTAGGGGAAGTACCGTTCATTACAAAGCATAACCGTGCAGGTAAAGGCCTTGGTGTTCAACTGTTTCATTCTATTGATGCTTTAGAACAATATTTGGATGGTCCGACATTTCAAGAACCCATTGATGGAATTACTTTAATCCAGCAATATATTGAAGCGCCAGAACCATATATTACACGTTGTGAGTTTGTAGGCGGTCAGTTTGTATATGCAGTTAAAGTAGATACATCAGAAGGATTTGAGCTTTGCCCGGCAGATGCATGCTCGATTCAAGATGCTTTTTGCCCAGTAGGAGAAGAGAGTAAGAAAGAGTCGTCAACAAAATTTGAAATTATATCGGACTTCCAAGAGCCAATTATTGAAAAGTACAAAGAATTTTTGAAAGAAAACGAAATTACTGTCGCTGGTATTGAATTTATTCGCAGTTCGGATGGAACAATTTATACGTATGATATTAATACAAACACAAACTATAATTCTGACGCAGAGTCTGTAGCGAATCAATTTGGTATGCTTGAGCTTGCTAAATTCCTTGGAATAGAATTAGAAAAACAAGTAGAGTCAGTTAAATAATGTTGATTAAAAAATAAGGTTCTGGTGCAAACCTTTGCTAAATTAATAGTATCAGTGTGTCCAAGTTTAAGAGCGTACTTACAAGGTTTTTAGAGTTTTTGCACCAGCAAGAAAAGTATCAGTTTATATTAAAAAACAGCCCAAGTTCGAATAGGGAACTTGGGCTGTTTGTATGTTGTATTTTCTTTCCTTTCCTAGCACTACTCCATCGCATCAAGATAAAAGAACGAGTGATTCCATTGTATGGTTATGTGTAAAACATAAACTAGTAGAAATTTTGTATTTTTTTATCCTACGTATCCCACCCTGCACAAAAAAATATTTCTCAACATTTTATTTGTTGAAAAAGATTGAATATTCTCTATAAAGAGAATATTATGTTTCTATCGGCAAAAAAAACGATAATTCGCAGACACTGGGGAGGAAATGCATTGAAAAAGAATAAGAAGTTAAAACCATTATCAGTTTTAGCAACAGCAGCAGTACTAAGTAGTAGTTTTGCTTTTGGAAGTCATGCAGCGTATGCTGATTCGCCATCATCTCTACCAATAGATGAGCATTTAATACCGGAAGAGCGTTTGGCAGAAGCGCTAAAACAACGGGGCGTAATTGATCAATCTGCATCACAAGCTGAGACGTCAAAGGCTGTCGAAAAATATGTTGAGAAAAAGAAAGGGGAAAACCCTGGTAAAGAAATCTTGACAGGAGATAGTCTTACGCAAGAAGCTTCTGATTTTATGAAAAAAGTAAAAGATGCAAAAATGAAGGAAAATGAACAGGCGCAGCAGCCAACAGTAGGGCCAGTAGCTGGACAAGGTGCAGGATTGAATTCTAGTAAATTAAATGGAAAAGTACCTACTGCACCAGCGAAGCAAGAAGAGTACAACGGTGCTGTTCGAAAAGATAAAGTACTTGTTTTACTTGTAGAATTTAGCGATTTTAAGCATAACAATATTGATCAAGAGCCAGGATACATGTATTCTAAGGACTTCAATCGTGAACATTATCAAAAAATGTTATTTGGTGATGAACCATTTACGTTATTTGATGGATCGAAGATTAACACATTTAAACAATATTATGAAGAACAATCTGGCGGCAGCTATACAGTTGATGGAACTGTGACGGAATGGCTTACTGTTCCAGGGAAAGCTTCAGATTACGGTTCGGATGCAGGAACTGGCCATGATAATAAGGGTCCTTTAGGGCCACGTGATTTTGTGAAAGAAGCATTAAAAGCAGCGGTAGCAAAAGGAATTAATTTAGCAGATTATGATCAATTTGATCAATACGATCAAAATGGTGATGGAAATAAAAACGAGCCAGATGGCATTATTGATCATTTAATGGTTGTACATGCTGGCGTTGGTCAAGAAGCTGGCGGCGGTAAATTGAAAGATGATGCGATTTGGTCTCATCGTTCAAAACTTGGATCAAAACCATATGCGATTGATGGCACAAAATCTTCTGTTTCGAATTGGGGCGGAAAGATGGCTGCATACGATTATACAATCGAGCCTGAAGATGGAGCAGTTGGTGTGTTTGCGCATGAGTATGGTCATGATTTAGGCTTACCAGATGAGTACGATACAAAGTATTCAGGACAAGGTGAACCTGTTGAGTCATGGTCTATTATGAGCGGCGGCAGCTGGGCTGGAAAAATTGCAGGAACAGAGCCAACAAGTTTCTCACCACAAAATAAAGAGTTTTTCCAAAAGAATATGAAGGGCAACTGGGCGAATATCGTTGAGGTAGATTATGATAAACTTCGCACGGGAGTCGGTGTTGCAACATATTTAGATCAAAGTGTTACAAAATCAAAACGACCAGGAATCGTTCGTGTTAACTTACCAGACAAAGATATTAAAAATATTGAGTCAGCATTTGGTAAGAAGTTTTATTACAGTACAAAAGGAAATGACATTCATACAACACTTGAGACACCAGTATTTGACTTAACAAATGCAAAGGATGCTAAGTTCGATTATAAGGCATTCTACGAACTTGAAGCGAAGTATGATTTCCTTGACGTATATGCGATTGCAGAAGATGGAACGAAGACACGTATTGATAGAATGGGCGAAAAAGATGTAAAAGGCGGCGTGGATACAACTGATGGTAAGTGGGTTGATAAATCATACGATTTAAGCCAATTTAAAGGGAAAAAAGTAAAACTGCAATTTGAGTATTTAACAGATATTGCAGTAGCTTATAAAGGATTTGCGTTAGATAATGCTGCATTAACTGTAGATGGAAAAGTTGTTTTCTCAGATGATGCAGAAGGCGGGCCAGCAATGACGTTAAAAGGATTTACTGTATCTAACGGATTGGAACAGAAAAAAAATAACTACTATGTAGAGTGGAGAAATTACGCTGGTTCTGACACGGCGTTACAACATGCGCGTGGTCCAGTCTTTAATACAGGAATGGTTGTATGGTATGCGGATCAAAGCTTTACAGATAACTGGGTAGGTGTTCATCCAGGTGAAGGATTCTTAGGAGTAGTAGATTCTCATCCAGAGGCAATCGTAGGTACATTAAACGGACAACCGACTGTGAAGAGCAGTACGCGTTATCAAATTGCCGATGCGGCATTCTCATTTGATCAAGCGCCAGCATGGAGAGTAGACTCGCCAACTCGCGGTATCTTTGACTATAAAGGATTACCAGGAGTTGCAAAATTTGATGATTCTAAGCAGTACATCAACAGCGTTATTCCAGATGCAGGACGTAAGTTGCCGAAATTAGGATTGAAGTTTGAAGTAGTAGGTCAAGCTGAAGACAAATCTGCAGGTGCAGTTTGGATTCATCGATAGAATAAGGTGAAACTATGAGAGCTGTCCATAAGTTGGTGAAACTGACTTATGGACAGCTCTTTTCTTATTCTAGAAACGTGGCAGTTTAGTTTAGGAACCAGTTCATTGGAAAGGAAGATATAAAATTTATTTTCAATAAAAACGAGAAATGATATCTCTAGAAAATCTCCTTTTCCTTCCATATTCGAGGTATAAAACAAAGGGAGAAAGTCAGTAGCGGTCCTGTTATATTCTGCATAGCAGCGATTTATATGTCGAGAAATCAAAATAGATTTATGTAGCATGCCGCTTTAGTTTTAAAAGTAGAAAAAAATCAATAAATTACAATATAGCATGATTAAAATTAATTGAAATGCATGAGCAAAAATACATTCTCATACGAAATTTTTATTAAATTACAAAATACTTATCAGATTTGATTGTAAGAAATGATAAGTATAATTGATTTTTTATGATGTACAGAAAAAATTAATTATCACATCCCTTTATTTTCACACTAGAACCTAAAAAGAGGTTCTGTTACAAAGTTTTTTAACAAGAAAAAGTTATGTTGCAAAAAGGGTTGTGCCTATTAATTATATGAAGAGAGGCATGTAGTGTGTTACTAGACAAAAATACTTGATACACCAATGTTACCTTCACTCACCCTCCTCAGTATTATAAGCTAATAGTGGTTCGTACATCATTATAGCGTGATTCTCCGTTACATATTGGTCTTCTATAAACTGTTTCTGTTGAGTATATACTTTACGTTGAATAACATTATGTCGTATATAACCACCCCAGTATGCAGATTGGATTGAGTGTTCTTTTTCATATACTTCATATTGATAAAGCTGCGGATGGGCAATTCTCCACTCACCGACTAAATGCTTATCTGTAATATAAAGGTGAAGTTGATACGATTGGTCCGTTTCATTTTTGATTTGTAAATCCAAATAATTATAAGAACAAGTCGCTCCACTTCCAAATGGTTGGGTCCGCTTGGAATCAGGAAAGACATCAAAACTATGACGATATCGCTCTGTTACTGTCAATGGTGTATGTAAGGTCATCCAATATATTAAATTTGAAAGCTGACAAAGCCCTCCTCCAATGCCTGCTTGAAAAGATCCATAGTGTAGTATCATGCCCTCTACATACCCTTTTCTTCTCGTAGGCTTACCTATTAAACGCCAGTAAGAGAATGTTTCTCCCGGTCTAATGACGATACCATTTAGTTGTTTAATAGCAATCTTCAAATTAACAACTTTATTCTGTTGATACCACATATCTACATCTTTGAGCTTACGAAGTAGTATCGTTCGATGCTGAATCGCTGTATAGGGTAACTTTTCTTGTTGAAACGTTTTTGCATATGTTTTTCCATCTGCTAACCACTGAATGTACCTCTTTGTAGAGTAATACCATGTCCCTAGTAGAATGCGATACTTAGACCGCTGTTTAGGACGTAAGTTCACTAAATTCATTTTATTTCCTCTCTCCATCGTTTTCATATGTTACCATTTCCGTAATTACGATCCCAATCAATTGTCGTATTAATGCCTTTGAATTTACCCAAGTTTTCCCGCACAGAACTGTAATATTAATTGTCACATTCTCTCGTTTTTTAACTACATTCTTATATGTATATCCATCAATAAAATGTACTTTTCTTAGCTGCATAGTAATTAACATAAATAGATAAAAGACGCAAAAAAACAGTATAATTAATCTAATGGGGACCTTGTTTTTTCCATTTTTCGAATTGCTTATAGTCATGTGAAACTCTGCCTCAATATGATAAATTCAACACATTATAAATATAAAGGATAACCTTAAACAAAGAATAATGAAAATTAAAGGAATTCTAAAGAATTAATATATTTTTACTAAATATTGATTGATAATAAGTTGTTTTTTGAGACTTTACTAGGTTCTGTTGCAAAGTTTCTTAGCAAATAAAAAGTTAAGTTAATTACAATGAATCATGTTAAAAGGTATGTTCTCAGGATTATATTGTGATTTTAATGGAGATAGCATTGTTTTTTAGGCTACATTTTAGCGAAATAAAAGCTCAAAAATCGATATGTATATTTACAATGTTACATTAGTATTTTTCTTTTTATTTATCCCGCTATTTGTGGGCAGTAAAACTCCCACCTTAAAATGCGGCTGGGGCAAAGAAGTTAGGTGGGAGATGAACTGCCCGTAAACCCCCACTGATTATTAGCCTTCACTTTATATATTCGCAAGTAAAATAGCATAATATCAGTATGAATCCCTATAGTGATATGAATTTTTGCATATTTTGAAATTCAGTATATCCTCCGAAAAGTTTTGATTGTATAATGTGTTTTGTTATATTATTTTAGATTTTTCGACAAAAAACAACAAAAAATAGAAGACGTATTGGGAGAATGCATTATGTACATAAAACTATTAAAATCAATTACATCATTATCACTTATTGGTAGCGCTTTATTATATACAAATGTTGGTGAGATGAAAGCTGCTGAAGCGGGTACTTTTTCCGATGTACCTACATCGCACTGGTCCTATCCTGCGATTAAAGACTTAGCGAGCAAAAATATTATTTCAGGCTATGGAAATGGAAAGTTTGGTTTTGGTGATGTTGCGACGAGGGAGCAAGTTGCAGCTTTAATTTATCGTGTGTTAGTACCGAATAAGCAAGGCGGTACGTTTAGTAATGATGGTGCTCGTTATGTATTACAAGATGGGTCTACTTTAAATAATCCGTATGGAGATATTCGCTCAGGTTCTACAATGTTTCCGGAAGAGGTTTTAACGTTAACGAAATTGGGGATTTTTAAAGGTGATGGAAATGGCGGTTTTAGACCGAAAGATTCTGTTAGCCGCGCAGAAATGGCGCAAATTATTAAAAATGCGTTCCAAGTTTCAGCTAAACAAAAACATACATTTAATGATGTTCCAAAAGGATTTTGGGCAGAAAATGCGATTAGTGCGGTGCAGTCAAACGGGATTGCATCTGGTACAGGAGACGGGAAATTTGAACCAGCTAAAACGGTAACGCGTGAACAGTATGCACAGTTTTTATATAATGCATTGAAATATAAAAAGCCTGAGGTTGCGGTGCAAGATACAGGAGATGCGGCATTATTAGCAGCATTCAAAAATGAAGTACAAACGCGTATTAATACGTATGAAACGAATATTACACTTCCATATAAAACGAAAAACAGTAATACAAAAGAAGTGATGAATACACTTTTCACCGCATATAAAGAAGTCGCAAGTAAAAATGAGTATACAAATTATAATAGATCGAATGTTTCATACTCACTATCTGGATCGCCAGGGAATTATACGTTTACGCTAAATATTACATATCGTGAAACGAAAGAACAAACAGAATATGTGATGAAACAAGCGAAAGCGATCGTTTCTTCTATTATTCAAGTCGGGATGGATGATCATGAAAAAGTGAAGGCGATTCATGATTATGTTGTAAAACATGTTTCTTACGATACGTCTTATAAAGCGTATACAGCATATGAGGCACTCGCGAATCGTTCTGCCGTTTGCCAAGGTTACACACTATTAACCTATCAATTATTAAAAGAAGCTGGAATTGAGAATCATTTTGTAGTAGGAACTGGAGACGGTCAGCCTCATGCTTGGAATTTAGTGAAAATCGATAACAAGTGGTACCATCTTGATACAACATTTGATGATCCAGTGCCAGATGAACAAGGCCGCGTAACATATTCTTATTTCAACTTATCTGACGAGCAAATTGCAAGAAATCATGAGTGGAACCGCGGGGACTATCCGCAAGCTACAACAAACTATTATAGTACATTAACAAATAAAATTGCGACAGGTGGTACGAAAACACCTGCATATCAGCAAATATTGAAAGATACAAAGTTAAATTATTTAGGAAATGAATACATCGCGAATAGCTATAATGAATTAAAAAGTAAAATGCAGCAGCGCTATAGTGCAAAGCCAGAGAAGATTGAAGTTCTTTATAAGCAATCAATGGACGGTTCACTGCAAGATGTGAAAAAGGCAATTGGAGAAATCGGTTATCCAAAAGGATCAAACCGTGTTTCTTATAAAGCGGAGCCGTATAATGCAAAAGAAGGGTATTCTTTGGTGACGATTACGTTTACGTATTAAAAATAACCTAGATCCATTTAAGGGATCTAGGTTATTTTTTTATACCTTAATTTGACATATACAGTCAGACTGTATAAAATAAAACTATACAGTTGAACTATATAGTTTGACTATATATTTAACGTTACATTGGAGGTCTTTATGAATAGAGATAAAAATTTACCATTAACGGAAACAACGTATTACGTTCTTTTAGCTTTATTAGAGCCAGCACACGGATATTTAATTATGCAAAAGGTGGAGGAACTTAGTAATCATCAAGTGAAAATCGCAGCGGGTACATTGTATGGTGCGGTTGAAAATTTATTAAAACAAGGGTTAATAGAATCGGTAAAAAGTGAAGATAAACGAAGAAAAGTGTATGTCATTACTGAACGCGGGAAAGAAGTATTACATTTAGACTTTATGAGAATGCAGCACATTATTGAGGTTACAAAAGGTTTATTACACGTATAGTTAGGGGGAAACGATGATGTGGAGATTGAAATTCTTTTTAGACTTTGAGAAAGAGGAAAAATGGTTAGAAGAGATGGCTTGGAAAGGCTATCAACTAAAAAGTAATACATTCGGTTATAAATTTAAAATCGCAAAACCGGAAGATGCGACAATTAAAATAGATCATAGAATATTTAATAGAAGAAAAGATTTTATTAATTACTGTACATTATTTGAAGATAGTGGCTGGAAGCATATAGCCGGTAATTGGTGGTCAGGCACGCAATATTTTAAAAAGGTAGATGAGGAAAGTGAAGATGACATTTTTTCAGATCAAATGTCACGAGCAGGGAAGTACAAGCGTCTATCTAAGACATTTTTAGAATTGGCGATATGTTATTTGCCGCTGTTAATCCTATTTATGTTTAATAATACAATTGATCTAGGAGCGATTTTAAATCCGAAAGACTTATACTATACACCAGGATTATGGGATATGCACGGTGCAGCATTTGTAGGATCATTCTTATTTGAAACACCATTTGCATTAATGAGAGGCATTTCATGGTTGTTTATCCCAGCTGCGATTGGTATGTTTTTCTTTTTCTCATATAAAGCAAATCGATTGTATGAAGAGAGAAAATACTAAGAGGGCCCCCTTAAAGCTGATGCTTTGAGGGGGATTCTTTTGAATTTGTAAATGGTGTACTTGGTTGTGATTAACATTAATTCCCTTTATTGGTGTTTGAATGTGATGTGATTTTGATAATAATATTCCTTAGGAGGATGATTATCATTAATATACTTTTAGGTGTCATCACTGCTATTGTCCTCTTATTAATCGCTGCATGGACTACAAAAAGACCTAATACAGACGACCAGCATAAATAAACTATTGTATTTCTCAATGAACAAAACAACTTAACATGGTAAAATAATATTTGGATGGGAGTCCAATATATATTATTAAAATTAAGATGGTTCAAGTCAAAGAAAGGCACCTTAGGGTGCCTTTCTTTTTTCTAAATGAGAGTTTTGGTTTAAAGAAGATAAATTTTCAACGGATTATTGTCATGAATATATTGATAAAGTTCATCAATATATTTGTAGAAAGGAGGAATTCAAGTGAAGAGAGATGATAATAGGATTGGTCACTTTACATCTGAAAAAGGAAAGGAAGACTTTCAAATTACCTACGATGAATCAATGGCACTTCTTCCAAAACCTAACGATACGAAAGATATAAAAACTAAATACGGCACAATTCGTGCTTATTACTTTACTAAAGAGGAAAACAAACATAAGGAGCCAATACTCTTACTCCCTGGACGTGGTGCATCTACTCCAATGTGGGTACCCAATTTAGAAGGGCTAAGGGAGAAAAGGCCTGTTTACACGATAGATTTACTCGGTGAACCTGGAATGAGTGTGCAAACGAAGGTGATTGAAAACCAAAAACAACAAGCAGAATGGTTAAATGAAGTAATTGAAGGATTAAGTTTAGAAAAAGTGCATATCGTGGGTGTCTCCATTGGAGGTTGGACAACAATGAATTTGGCCAGATATAATCCAGAGCATATTGCTACGGCTAGTTTATTGGACCCAGTCTTTGTATTTGCGCAAATGCCCATAAAGATGATTCTTGCATCTATTCCAGCTGCCGTCCCTATTGTACCTAAGTTTATAAGACAAAAGATGTTAAGCTATGTATCTGGAGGAGCAGAAACAAATGACGATGAGCCTATCGCTAAGTTAATCGAGTCGGGTATGCGTAACTATAAACTTAAAACACCAGCACCGGATCTATTTAGTAAAGAAGACTTGAAAAATATCAATGTTCCAGTGCTTGCATTAATGGCTGAAAAAAGTACAATGCACAATTCCGTAAAAGCAGTTGAAACTGGGAAAAAATACGTTAAAGATATAGATATAGTTAACTGGAAAAATGCATCTCACGCAATCAATGGTGAGTTCTCTAACGAAGTTAATGCCAGAATCCTTGATTTTATAGAAAAACATTCTAATGATAACTAAGTTGAAAGTGGAAAATATGTTGTAATAACAACTTTATCTCTATATAGCTATTTAGGAGGATGTAGCTCATTTTTTGTTTTGGGGTATTTTAAAATCTTAGCTTGATGGCAATGTGGCGGTACCCAATTTAGAAGACTAGTATATGCTGCTAGTCTTTTTTTATTAATTTACAAAATGAAATAATAAAAAAGACACCCTAAGGTGCTTTCCTCCGACTTGATGAACACATTTTATGTAGTGAAGTATCATGTTAACTTTTTATGAATATGATGTACGTCCTGACTATTTATTGAATAAGTAGAGATAAACATACAAGAAAAGAAGCTCACTTTGCATTATATGTAATAAATATGATAAGTAAAAGGGGGTGGTTGTTTATGTCATCCAATTATAGAAAACACTTCAACCCTTGTAATATGCCTTGTGCATTTCCAGTTCCTATTCCAGGAGATCAAGGAATTACAGGACCAACGGGGGCAACTGGATTACAAGGGATCCCCGGAGCAACAGGAGCAACAGGAGCAACAGGAGCAACAGGAGCAACAGGAGCAACTGGGACAACAGGAGCAACTGGGACAACTGGGACAACAGGAGCAACTGGGACAACAGGGACAACAGGGACAACTGGGACAACTGGAGCAACAGGAGCAACAGGAGCAACAGGAGCAACAGGAGCAACTGGAGCAACAGGAGCAACAGGAGCAACTGGAGCAACTGGGACAACTGGAGCAACAGGAGCAACAGGAGCAACTGGGACAACAGGAGCAACAGGAGCAACTGGGACAACTGGAGCAACTGGGACAACTGGGGAAACAGGAGCAACAGGAGCAACTGGGGAAACAGGAGCAACTGGAACACTCTCAACTGCTAGTGCTAGTGCTAGTGTTATAACAATTACATCACAAACTCTTACTAATCTTGCTCTAGTCAATTTTAGCACTGGAGCTGTTATATTAAACAATGTTTTATTTGATGGAATTTCCACATTTACAATTCAAGTGCCTGGTATTTATTATTTTATTGGTGCACTAATGACTTCTGCAAATCAAGCAGGACCTGTTGGAGTAACTATATCTCTTAATAATCTTCCTCCAGGATTGGATGGAGTAAATTATGGAACTGCAGCAGGCCAAGAAGTTGTTGCTTTTGGATTTCTTCAAGTCGTTGCTGGGGATACAATTACTCTTAATAATGTTAGTGGGCAGTCAATTACGATAGGAGGTAATACAGGTAGTAATCAACCAGCCGCTCGATTGTCTTTTTTCAAAATCTCATAAGACTTAATTTTGTATAGGTTTAGAGATACATTGACTGCTGATAATGAGAATTATGTAAATGAGCTGTCCATATGGGCAGCTTATTTTATTTTTTGTTTAGCCTGGTTTTTTTCGGAAATGCTGGCGGTACCCCATTGCCATCAAGCTAAGATTTTAAAGTACCCCCTAAATGGAATTTTTTTATAGCACCGAAGTTCATTTTTATGATTTTTGGGGAAGAATGTGCTTCTTAACTTGATACCGCAAAAAAACAAACAGGAATGACTATTAAGTCATTCCTGTTCCTTAAAGAAACCTTCTATGGTACTAGTAACTTCCTTGAATGCTTCACCTTGGACACTAGAAATTGATAATCCTCCAATTATATTTTTCCACTGTGAATTTACACTATCCCAGTTATCATCCCAGTTTTCAGTAATATGCTTATAAGCTTTAAAAGGTTTATCACGACTTGGTGAAACATATTTTAAAGCATCTATCAACTCTACAAACTCCAAAACACTTCAGGCCCTTCTTTTAGAATTGGAGTTACCTCTTCGTTTCGAGATAAAACTTCCATTTAGGTGGTGCTATTAAATTTAAAAAGCTAAAACAAGCATAACCCCGTTCTAAATTTAGGACGGGGTTAAAATATAGTTGTTTAATTTCCGATATAAGATACTTCACTGTACTCAAAAATATAACAATAAAGTCGATTGATAATCTAAGGTTTATTCAGCAATAGCGCCCGATTGCGGAAGACCAAGAAAATGATTATGATTGCTGCTTATAGCTTGTTGAACTAACGCACACGTTACTTTAAGTGAATTGATTCACAATCTTACTGGGAATTTACCTAAAAAAGCTGAATTAACTTAATAAAAAAAAGGACTCCCTTTTGGGAATCCAATTCATTCAGTGTCACTTTGGTTAAAGTCTAATCTTCTCGGTTCGCAACACTGTCATTAGCCTCATCGGCACCTTCGCCGACTTTGTTACCCATCGCTCCTCCTGCAACAGCTCCTGCAACGGTACCAAGTGGACCAAGAACAGAACCCAAAGCAGCTCCAGCGACAGCACCGACACCAGTTCCTACCGCTTCGCCAGTATCATTATCAACACGGTTACGTTCGTTTTTATCAGCCATTCATCTCACTCCTTATTTAGAATAGGCAAGTGCATTCCAGCACAATACCTTACATATTTTGACCTATAAGGACAGATTTATGCGAAGTGTTAGAATCCTGAGGATTTAGCAAACCGGCGCTTTACATAGCGATGATCTTGTTCTATGTAATTATTGAAATGTTTGATTGTAGAATGAGTAGTACTTTTATAAAAGTCATTCACCTTTAATTTTTTGAGTGAACAAAGTAAAGAAAGGGCCTTATCTGTTGTCAGAACCGTTGGTTCTCCAAAAGTTTGAACGAGTCGTTTCATAAAAGCATACGCAGATTGTGTATTCCGTTTCTTAAGTTGATGGGCATATGGCGATATCCTTTAATCGTAATCAGCATTATGATAATCGTTATTTAAGCTGGGCACTCTTCCATGGGGACGATATTCTATGTGAAAGGTATTATGTTATTACTTGTACTGAGGCTCTTCATGTTCAATTTGTTGAAGACGAGGATTTAAAGATTCAATAATTTCTTGAGTTTGTTGTGCTGCACCTTTATATAATTGTTTTGCTTGCTTGTTATCAGTATCAAGAACAAATCCTTCTAGGCATGCTTGAGCACTCTTTAATCCAGCGATAGTTTGTTTAAGTTTAGTACTTACTGTCATGTAGTATTCCTCCTTGTAAATGTACTTCAAAATATAGAATGCCTATTTTGTTATCATAGTACGATTTCCAATTTTAGGGATATGTGAATGAGAAATTTTATAGTTAATCATTCAAAGGAGAATTTTTTAGCTAATAGATGTATGGAATAGTTTTGTCCCAATAACAAAAACTAACAGAAATAAAACGATAATATATAAAGGAGATTAAATATGCTGAAAAAGATAGGAAGAATTTTCCGAGTATTCCTCTTTTTATTTATCGGTGGATGTTTAGTTCTGTTTGTTTGGGGGGAAATTGACAGAACAATAGCCGAAAAAAATGGGATATTTAGCCAGAATTCTAGTCAATACCCTATGCGTCAAAGTGATATTACTATGTATACAGATGGGAAACAGTTAAACAATCAATTATTCTCAGATATAGAGAAAGCAAAGCATTACGTGCATATTAACTTTTTTTCTATTGCTGATGATAAAGTAAGTCATCAGTTTCTAGAGCTATTGCGGAAAAAAAGTCAGGAAGGTGTAGAAGTATACTATGCAGTGGACAGGTTAGGTGGAATTTTACTAAAGAAAAAGGAAAGAGAATTATTAGTTAAAAAAGGAGTTCATTTTACATATTACAATAAACCTGTTTTCCCTTATCTTTTTTCTTCTTTGGATCATCGGAATCATCGTCGTATTTCAGTTATTGATGGAAAGGTTGGTTACATTGGCGGATTCAACATCGGAAAGAAGTATTTGGGGGAAAAAGAAAAACTTGGTTATTGGAGAGATTATCATCTTCAAATACGAGGAGAAGGAGTTCAAGATTTAGAACACCAATTTGTATTAGACTGGAATAAAAACTCAGAGAAACCGATTCCGATACACAATGCGGTAAAGGAAAAGGGAGCAACCTCGCAACGATTTACTGCATATTATAGTGGAAAAAAACTTGGGCAAGATTATGCAATGTTGTTTCAACAAGCAAAAGAATCCATCATTATATTAACACCTTATTTTATACCAAAAGACAGAACTATTTGGAACGCATTAGTAGATGCAAGAAAGAGGGGAGTCCGTGTCAAAATTCTATTCTCACCTCATTCGGATGCACTATTAGTTAAAGAAGCAGCATATCCATATATCCGAAAAGCATTAAAACAGGGGATGGAAGTATATGGTTATAAAAATGGGGTGTTACACGGTAAAGTATTTTTGATTGATGAAAAAGTATTGATGGTTGGGACCGTGAATTTTGATTCACGCTCGTTTCATTTAAATGAAGAAATGAACTGTTATATTCATGACCCTATCTATATTTCGAGAATAAAACCAGTGATTAATGCAGACTTACAAAATTCAAAGCAAGTAACATCCTCTGATGTAAATCAATTATCTATAAAAGAAAAAATGAAAGAAAAGGTTGCAAAAATGTTTGAGTATTATTTGTAAAGACAAAGTATTTTTATATTAGGGATAGTTTCACATTGCCATCAAGATAAGAAATGCAAATACCCCATATCCATCAAGCTAACAAGGACGAGTTACTCCAAAACGATAAAAACGATCAACATGCATCAAAAAAACCACGCTAAGCAAAAATACAATAAGCTGTCCATATGGACAGCTCATTTACATAATTACCGTTATCAGAAGTAAAATTTAACTCGAAAATAGCTAATTTTATCAGTTGTTGAATGTCTGAAGAAAATCAAACCAATGATATTGTTGAGATCCTTTGGCAATTTCTTGCTGTGATGACTATCATGGTGACTTTTTCTCCAGCAACAACTATTAGTAGCTAATTACCATAAGGACTTATTTTTGAAATTTGCTATTTTTTAGAAAGTATGTTAATTTAAGAAAGACCTATTTTTGTTCGGTTTGAGATTAAGAATAAATTTTGTTTTTTGTCTAAGGTATTTGAGCAAGGGTAGTAACATATGTGTGGGTATCCACACTAGGAGGCAACAATTATGGAACAAGGTAAAGTAAAATGGTTTAATGCAGAAAAAGGTTTTGGATTCATCGAGCGTGAAGGTGGAGAAGACGTATTCGTACATTTCTCAGCTATCCAAATCGACGGTTTCAAATCTTTAGACGAAGGACAAAGTGTAACATTTGAAGTAGAAAAAGGACAACGTGGCCTACAAGCTACTAATGTTCAAAAAGCTTAATATTAGCTGATGAAAGACCCTCTTGCAGGGTCTTTTTTTTATTTTTTTTACAATATTCCGAATACAACTTTTTTAAGGGGATTTGGGGTGCTTAACTTTTAATGAAAAAGAAGATGTTAGAAATCATAGTTTTAGCATAATGGGCTTTTTCTTTTAGTTATCTTGCAATTATATTAGGAATACCAAAAAACGGATTATATATAGTCGTAGGATTTTCAATCTTATTTGTTGGTGGAATTTTGATTGTGCATCTATTTTAAAATAAGAATAAAAATGGAAAAAAATTTTGTTTGATTGTATATCTCATACACGTCTAGTTAACATAACGTCTCATTATCAGTAGCAAGAATAAGGAGGAACCCTAATCTCATAAGTAAATCTCCTTTTTTTGTTCTATGGATCTATGCATTTTTTTATACATTCCTATCCTGGCATGGTTTTTAGGTTACTGGATTAGCAGAAAAACTGTATAAAATCTTGCATACTCTTAGCCTGGTTTTTTTCCGAAATGCTGGCGGTACCCCATCGCTATCAAGCTAAAAAAATAGGTCACCCCCAAAACGCAAAAAACGAGCTGAATTCACATAAATAACTGTAGAGAGAGAAAAATTTCGTTATGGGGGTACTTTAAAATCTTAGCTTGATAGACATGCGATAAGACCCCCAATTAAATATAAAAAAGAGCACTGATTTTTAGTTCTCTTTTTGTAAGCATTAAATAATGAAATTTGAATACGCTTATTCTTTAGAATAGCGAATAATTATTAATTAGCCCCCTCTAGTTGTTGAACGTAATGAGCAAATTCTAAAGGCTGTTGCTTTTTTAAATAATAATCTTCTGCTACTCAATATCTATTTTGGTATTTCTTTAATCGCTCTTCCAAATCCCCTATGTATGTATCACGATGAAGTACACGCTCGTATCTTATATCCCTAGGACAATCTAAGAATACTGCGTAATCATGAAATGTTTTCCATTCTTCCCTCAAAAGAAAAATGCCTTCAATGATTACAATACTTTTAGGTGTTATCTTTATCGTTCTCTGTGTAAATGTATCTTTTTCCTTGTTGTAAAATGGCAAAGATAGATACTTTTCATTTTGATACAATTTGTCGTATAAGTGTTCTTTTAGATAATTAGTATCCCATTGTAACTGATAATATTCAAACCATTCATCGTGCCCTGTATTATACCTCTTAGCTTTCTCAACAATATGATCATCTATATGGATAATTACTATATTATCTAAGATATTTTTTAGTTGATGTACTAGTGTCGTTTTCCTAGCACCACTTAAACCATCTATCGCAAGAACAAAGGACCTATCTACATAATGCTTTTTATACTTTTCTTTTATTTGTTGCTTTAAACATTCCCATTTATCCATTCAATTCATTATCCTTTCTGCCTTTTTTAAACTAAGACAACTTAATTTCCCTTTCACCATATATTCTTATGACAAAATGCTATAGAAAGCTTAAGAATTCTTAAGAACTTTTTCCCCTTTTTCTTAAGATTTGGATGCTAGTGTATGATTATGAATTCAAACCTGTGAGGAGTTAAGTATGAAAATAGTTAACTTTCTTATTTCATGTATATAATGAACTAGAAATCAGTTGTTGCAGCCCTTTCAAATTCAAGGTTTATTGGAGACGAAATAATTGAAGAAAGTAAGATAGAAATGTCTCCCCTGCTTATGTCTTTAGTTGTTCAATACGAGAAAAAATATGGAGGAATAATATGGATTCAAGAATTCTTATTGTTGATGATGATAAAGAGATTAGAAATCTTATCTCTGTTTACTTGGAAAATGAAGGACTGAAAACTCAAAAGACAGAAGATGCTATGGAAGCTTTACAACTGTTAGAAGAAAAGGAGTTTGATCTTATTATTTTAGATATTATGATGCCAGATATGGATGGTATTGAAGCTTGCATGAAGATTAGAGAAGACCGCAATATGCCTATCATTATGCTATCTGCAAAATCAGAGGATATAGACAAAATTCAGGGTCTAGCCTCTGGTGCCGACGATTATTTATCAAAACCGTTTAACCCATTGGAATTAATCGCTAGGGTAAAATCCCAATTAAGAAGGTTTAAAAAATACAATACGTCAATAGATCATAATAAAAGTATCCTAGAAATTGGTGATTTAGCCGTGAATACAGATACACGTCAAGTATGGGTAAGGGGAAAGGAAACAAGGCTAACTCCAAAAGAGTTTGATATACTCGAACTACTTGCCCGTAACAAAGGGATTGTCCTGAGTGTAGCAAAAATATATGAAGCAGTTTGGAAAGATGCTTTTTATAAATCGGATAATACCGTCATGGTGCATATTACAAAAATAAGAGACAAAATTGAAGAGGATTCTAAACATCCTATTTATATTAAAACTGTTTGGGGAATTGGATATAAAATATGAAGAATGTTAGTTTTAGAAATAAGATCATTATAAAACTTCTTGGTGCTGTTGCAGTTAGTTTTTTTATTTCATTTGGTTTAACAATCCTCATTTTGGTATACGTCATAGATCCATTTTTTGTAAAATACGAAGAATTTGGTATGTTTGAATTCAATTTGGCATTGTTGTTCTTATTCGCGTTCGCAATCTTTAACTTTATAATAATTTTCTTGATATTGGTTCGAAAGAAAATAGTATATTTGAAGCTCATTTCGGATAATGTAAATGATATTGCAAATGGAAGACTAGGTTTGACAATTGGGATTAAGGGGAAGGACGAATTGACCCAACTTGCTCAAAATATCAACTATATGTCCAAGGAATTGGAAAATACATTTGAACAAGAAAGACGATTAGAACGTACAAAAAATGAACTTATAACCAATGTATCTCATGACTTACGCACACCGTTAACATCTATTATTGGCTATATAGATTTATTAAAAAGAGGGCAATACAACAGTAAAACACAATTACAGGAATACCTTGAAACCACTTATTCAAAGTCACAGAGACTGAAATGTTTAATTGATGAGCTGTTTGAATATACTCGTTTATCAGGCATAGATGCTAAGTTAAACTTTAATGAAGTTGATTTATCAGGTTTGTTGGAGCAAATAGTTGGAGAATACATTCCCATATTTGAAAAGGAAAGTTTAATCGTTCAAAAATCAATAACGGAAGAAACAATACCTATTTTCATGGATGTAGAAAAAATGGTACGTGTATATGAAAATCTGTTTATGAATGCGATAAAGTACAGCATGAAACCATCCGAATTATCCGTATGTCTTGAACTAATAGGTAACAAAGCAATTTTGAAAGTATCAAATAAAGTCGAGAAGCCGCCTGTTAGCGAACCAAATAAATTGTTTGAAAGATTTTTCAGGGGTGATAAGGCAAGAAAAGGTGATCAAGGAAATGGACTGGGACTTGCTATCTCAAAAAGAATTGTTGAACTTCATCAAGGTAATATATATGCAGAATATAAAGAAGGTTGGATATCCTTTATTGTTGAACATCCAATCAAATAGATTGGCTTATGGAATTACAGGTTCCATAAGCTTTTTTTTATAAAACTTAAGAATTCTTAAGGATTCTTCAGGGTGTTTCCTAATTTTTATAGTTTATCATGTATGTATTCAAAGCGATGAGGTGAGTGGAGAAATTAAAATAAAATTTTCTTTACAGCTTTCAATTGGATACATCGTGACAGCCTTATGGAAAAGGTAGATGCAACATGACTATTTTGTTAGTAGCAAATATGAATAGCAGCTTATTTTAAAGAAATGAAAAAACAAACATAGGAGGATATATATGATAAAACCAGTTGTAGATGTAAAAAACATTCAAAAATTGTACGGTAAAAAAGGTGAGAATCAATCGCATGCGTTAAAAGGTGTATCATTCTCAATTCAAGAGGGGGAGTTTGTCGGTATTATGGGGCCATCTGGTTCTGGTAAAACAACATTATTAAATGTAATTTCAACGTTAGATAAAGCGACAGGCGGCGTTGTTGAAATTGCAGGAACGGATATTACGAAAATGAAGCAAGGTGAGCTTTCTGATTTCCGTTCGCAAAAATTAGGATTCATTTTCCAAGACTTTAACTTATTAGAGAATTTATCTATTTACGAAAATATTGCACTTCCACTTTCACTTCAAGGTGTCCCATCACGAAATATTGGACAGAAAGTAGAAAAGGTAGCTGATATGTTAGGGATCTCAGCAATCCTTCAAAAGTATCCATCTGAAGTATCTGGTGGACAAAAGCAGCGTTCAGCAGCAGCTCGTGCGTTAGTGCATGAGCCAGCAATTATTTTAGGGGATGAGCCAACAGGAGCGCTTGATTCTAAAAATGCAACAAGTTTACTGGATGCGATGACAAACTTAAATAAAGAACAAGGTGTATCTATCATGATGGTTACGCATGATCCGTACAGTGCAAGTTACTGTCAGCGTATTTTATTCATTCAAGATGGTGAGCTATATAAAGAAATTTATCGCGGTGGTACACGTGAAGAGTTCTATAAAGAAATTTTAGACGTGCTTGCAAACATTGGCACACAAAAAGCGTAAGGAAGGAAGTTCAATCATGCTATTTAAGCTTTCCATGTCAGGCCTAAAAAGTAAGTTCCAAGATTACATTGTCTTACTTGTTGGCCTTATTGTCTCTATTTCAACTTTTTATATGTTTCAAACGCTAGCATCCAATAAAACGTTCCTTGAATCTAACTCTTCTATTAGGGATATTGTGTCTGTATTTAAAATTGGTTCCTTTTTGTTAGCGGTTATCACATTTTTCTATATTTTATATGCAAACTCTTTCTTATCAGCTCTTCGCCAAAAAGAATTTGGTATGTATATGATGTTAGGAGCAAAAAAGCATAAAGTTACCTTACTTATGTTTATCGAAACAATCATATTAGGTGCCACATCTCTTTTGATTGGAATTACAATTGGTGTAGGACTTGCAGAAGGTATCGGTCAGTTATTAATGAAACAACTCGAGTTTGCTGGTGAAGGTTATAAAGCATTTTATCTGCCATCTATGACTATTACTTGTGCCTTCTTCTTTGCACTATTTGTATTATCAGCAATTATGAATAGTATTAAATTATCGCGTATTTCTGTATTACAACTTGTACATGCAGATGCACAAACAGAACGTGTCGCCGTAAAAGGAAAAATGACAGTTGTAGTTGCATTCCTTGGTATTCTTTTATTAGGTATTGGTTATGCATCACTGATTTATATTTCTCATGCAAATTCGCTAATTGTTTTGGGATTAATGGCCCTTGGATTAATCACAGCAACCGTTGGTACTTACCTTATATTTGGATCACTTCTCCCAGTTATGATAAACAAGTTAAAGAGTAATAAAAAACGTAGTGAAAAGGGCCTCAATGCTTTTACTTTTGCACAATTAAATTTCCGCATTAATGGTCTAACAAATGTGCTTGCAACAGTAGCAATCTTAGTGGCTCTTGGTGCTGGTGGAATTGCTTGTGGTATGGCATTTAAAAACAACATCCTAAAAATGACAGATCAAATGCGAATTTACGATTCAGTCATTCATAATCCAACAGCGGAAGAAAAGAAAATTTTGGGTGGTATCTTATTTCAAGAAAAACTTGAATATCATTACAAAGTTGATGATAGGTATGTTTATTATCTTAAAGAAGATTTAGAAAAAAATCGCCCTTTCTTGCAAGGTATGAAAATAGAAAAAGTTTCAGAGAGATTACCCATTGGTGCATTTTCAATAAAATGGGTTAAAGGAGAGACCGACACAAAACAATGGATCCAGGCTTTCAGAACGATCCAGCCAAATTATTTATATCCTGATTATGAAATGAAAATTGTAGATCAAAACATATACGATGGGTTGAAGGGTAAAGAAAGTACTGTGTTTATGGGGAAAACAGATGATTTTGGATCATACATAAAAGAATGGAAAAAACTTGATGAATTACAGATATCAAAATATAAAAATGTGAAGGCGGAAGAATTGGATAGTAAGTATCAAGCGTATATTGTGAGTCATGATTTTTCCAGCGGACTAATGTTTATGGGTTTTTTCGTTGGGGTTGCATTTTTAGCAATGATGGCAAGCTGCTTAATGTTTAAAATTCTATCCGGTGCATCCAAAGATAGTACACGTTATCAAATGCTTCGTAAAATCGGTGTTCGCCGGGAGTTATTAATAAAATCGATTTATAAGGAGTTATTCTTTATATTTTTAGTCCCAGCAATTGTGGGTATTGTTCACGTATTAATTGGTATGAACATGTTCAGCGTTCTTTTGGCTGATCCGTACTTTCGTATTTGGCTACCAATTATTATTTTCGTAGTGATTTACTCGATTTACTATTTGATTACAGTTCAATTGTACAAAGGAATTGTACTTCCGAAAGAAAATTAATGTAATGATATTATTTATACGGAATATCAACATAATCTGCCCCCATTTATTGAACATTCTAAATGGATTTGGAAATAATAAATGGGGTACCACCACATGCCCATCAATCTAATATTTTGAAGTGCACCAAAAAAAATTCCATCTCACTTTTTTGTTTTATAGATGAGAGCTGTGTAGCAATGATTTAGGTATCTACAAATCAAGAGTTTTTAACTATTCTCTCTATAGCGATGTTTTGCCATAGTATAATAAGATTCAGGATTTTGAGAAATGACAGAAATAAAAATTTCTTATATAAAAATGTAAAAATCCACAATATTTAATTTAGTTGTTATGATAATTCATATATCCTCTTAGCACCCTTAACTTGCTGGCGATGGGGTACCGCCAGCATTTTGGAAAAAACCCACGCTAAGAGCATGCAAGGTTTTATACAGCTTTGCGGCTAATCCAGTAACAAATGAAAAACTTATAACCATGCCAGGATAGGAATATATATAATCAATAGAGTCATAGAAAAAGAAAAAGGAGTTTCCTTGTGAGAGTAGGGGATATCCTTTTTCTTTGCTACCGATAGTGGGACGTTATGTTAACTTCATATGAATAAAGTATACAAATCCCAAAATAGAAATATTTTTTATATTGTATAAAAAGCGATATAAAATATGAAATTAGTTTATTAAAGAAAAATTGTTTATATATATCATTCTTCATAAAAATGATTTAACGTATTTTTATTGATGTCATTTTTTCCCCTAATACATTTACTAATTATGATAAAAGTTTTTTAGGGGTGAAATATGTTAAATGAAAAAAAATGGAAAGATCTAATGCCGGATGATTTTTTGAGTGGTGCTGCATTAGATCCAAATTTAATTGGTCCTACATTACCACCAATTCCTTCTTTTACATTTCCAACAGGACCAACAGGATCAACAGGAGAAACGGGACCAACAGGAGAAACGGGGCCAACAGGATTAACAGGACCAATAGGAGCAACGGGACCAACAGGAGAAACAGGATTAACAGGATCAACAGGAGAAACGGGGCCAACAGGACCAACAGCAACAAGCTGTATTAGAACTGACTCCGATAACGGATGTTCTGTGGCAGAAGGAAATAGTACTGTTGCAAATGGATTTGCCTCCCATGCCGAAGGAAGTGGCACAACAGCAAGTGGAGATTTCTCCCATGCCGAAGGAAGTGGCACAATAGCAAGTGGAGATTTCTCCCATGCCGAAGGAGTTGGCACAACAGCAAGCGGAAGTGCCTCCCATGCCGAAGGAAGTGGCACAACAGCAAGCGGAAGTGCCTCCCATGCCGAAGGAAGTGGCACAATAGCAAGTGCAACTACCTCCCATGCCGAAGGATTTAGCACAACAGCAAATGGACTTTTTTCCCACGCTGAAGGTCTAAATACCATTGTAAATATAATTCATCCAGGTTCTCATATTATGGGACACGATGGAACTACACGATTCCCTTTTTCTTGGCATTTAGCAAATGGTGTTGGTATTGGACCATCATTAAATTCCGCTGTAATTGAAGGAGCAACAGGAAATCTTTACCTTAACGGTGTTGTATTATCTCCTGCTGCTGCGGATTATGCAGAAATGTTTGAAACCGTTGATGGAAACTCGATTGATGTTGGATACTTTGTAACTTTAGATGGAGATGGTGACAAAATACGAAAAGCGAATGCAAATGATGATTATATTCTAGGGGTAGTGAGTGCAACTCCAGCAATGATTGCAGATTCAAGTGATTTACGTTGGCATAATCTCTTCGTAAAAGATGAATGGGGAAGAACTCAATATCATGAAGTTATTGTACCAGAAAAAAAAGATGACGATGGAAAAGTGATTCACCCCTCCTTTACAAAACTCGAACCTATATTAAATCCTGAATGGGACTCCTCACAAGAGTATATCCCACGTTTGCAAAGACCTGAATGGGTACCTGTTGGTCTTGTTGGAAAACTTCTGGTTCGAGATGATGGAACATGTCAGCCAAAGAAATATTGTAAACCTAATAGTGAAGGTATCGCAACTGCGTCAAGTGAAGGATATCGAGTAATGAAGCGCACAGGACCAAATCAAATTATGATTTTAGTTCGCTAAAAGACAAACGACCATATAACATATTGAGTTCTAATGTAACCCAATCAACATTAGTGACATTAGAACAATGATAACTGGATTTGAATTGAGGCTTTTCACTTCCAATAATGATAATTATGTAAATGCGCTGTCCATATGGACAGCTTATTTTATTTTTTGTTTAGCACGGGGATTCTTTCATGAAGAAAAGACACCTTATAAGGTGTCTTCCTTCGATTTGAAACATTTCAAGTTTAATAATATACGGTCTCGCCACTGACCTATTAGGCTGGAATTTTATAGTGTTTCTGAACAAAATTTTGTGCTAATTTTGAATCCTTAAGTTGATGGGGATTCTTTTACCTTTTGTCATTTTTAAAGAAATCCTTCATCATTTTAGCGTCTTCAATGTTCAATGTCACACCTTCTACTTTATCTTTCTTCTCATCTTTAACAATCGTAATTTGTTCCTTATTATCAACCCACACAAGAAACTCTTCTTTTGAGTCATCTTTATATGTAACGGTTATAGTAGAATGCGCAGATTGTTTCTTTTTTTGATCTAGTTTGATTGTTTTAGGAGTGCCTTTTTGAACTGCTGAAACGATAGATTTTATCATTTCCTCGTTATCTGTTTGAGATTTGGAACTAGTATTACTTGTTGTTCTAAGCATCTCAATGTTGGTAATGTCTGCAGAGTTTAATTGAATGGTATTTTTCGTATTTTCTTGCTTAGTTGTTGGAGTATTATTTGTAGTAGAAGTGCTTGTACAACCTATTAAAGTGAAAGATAGAGCGGTTAGAGCGCATATAGATATGATTTTTTTCATAGTATCCCTCCTTACGTTTAATTATAACAATTTTCTGTTATTTTAGGTAGTTATTGTAAGGAGATCATTTTGTAAGTCGTAGGGAGACATGTTTACTAGTTTTAATGATGTTCGTATGAATAATATGAAGCGTATATATGAAAAATATGCGGTTCATTCTCTATCAAAATCAAAATTCACATAATTTTTTTCATATTTTATGTTTAACATTTCGAAAATGGGTGTATTACATATAATATAACAAATAATTCATTTTAGAGGAGGAAGTTAAAGATGGAAACGAAGTATAGTAAACCTTTTGTATATGAATTTATTACGGAGAAAGAGGTCATGAATGCGGCGAATGATCTAGTGAAGAAAGGAATCGACCAAAAAGATATTTACGTATTAACACATGAGAAAGAAAGGACAGATAGAATCGCAGACAATGCAGACGTGAATACAATTGGAATAAAAGAAGAGGGACTTGGGACAAGTATTATTAATGTCTTTCAAAAAACGGGAGATCAGTTAAGAAATAAGATGCAAGAGTTAGGACTTAATGAGGAAGAAGCTAACTTTTATGAAGAAAAACTGGATGAAGGGAAAATCTTATTATTCGTTAAGGATTTAGAAAGAGTCGGTGAATGGTTACAAGAAAGAAGATGCACGTATTCTATTTAAATTCATACTCTTTAAATCTACAAATCTATTACGAAAAGGAGATTGGAAATATGAGTGAGAGCGGGCTAAAAGAACAAATTACTGGTAAAGTTGAAAAGAAAAAGGGGCAAGTAAAAGAAGGAATTGGTGAAGTTACAGAAGATAGAGAGTTGAAAAATGAAGGGAAGTGGGAGAAGACGAAGGGAACTGTAAAAGAAAAAGTCGGAAAAGTGAAACAAAAGATAAGTGATGGATTGGATAACAAAGAGTAATACATGTTTATCAAGCTTTGGTTAAACGCCAAAGCTTGATAAATCCATTATAAAAATAATATAGGAGGTCTAATTGTGGGACTTATTATTACGTGTATTGTAGGTGGACTTATTGGTATGTTAGCTGGAATGATTACGGGAAAAGATTTTCCTTTAGGTATAGTTGGTAATGTTATTGCCGGATTAATCGGATCTTGGGTAGGTAGTGCGTTATTTGGTCACTGGGGCCCTGAATGGGGAGGCATCTTTATTCTTCCAGCTTTATTAGGTGCAATCGTCTTTATTTTAATCGTTACATTCTTTTCTAGAATGCTACGGAAAGCGTAAGTATGATAATGAATAGTAATCTTAAGTTTATTATATATAGCTATAAAGTTAAAAAACTAATAAATATACATAAAAAAGCATCCAATTAAAATGATTTGGATGCTTTTTTAATGTATTTTACATAGGAATCAGTGAGGATGGCCCCACTGATTGAGATTACATATTAAGCTATCGTTACTTTTTTACAATTATTTATTCTTACGACCTGCCTCGGTTCTATATGAGATAAGTCCTCGCTATTACCTATATCAACTACAATTGTATTCGTTAGTATGTTAATAATGGAACCAATTAATTTTGTAGCATGATCGTGTCGATAAGAAAATTGAACAAAATCTCCCTTTTTAAAGCTGTGCTCTTCCATAGATAGATCCCCCTAAAAATAATGTTTATACATTATACATACACAAATTTATAAGGTTTAAACATTTGGTAGTATTTTTTTTAGTGTTAAGCTGAGAAAGGTGTAGAAAATTTATTTATAATTAAAATGAAAAAATATGTTTAAAACTAATTTTTATGGGTAATTAAATAGTAGTAGTTTGAGATAAGGGGGCGGAAATGATGAATTTGGCAATAAATATTTTGCAAAATGATTTAGGTTATACAGTACAACTTAATGGTGAGATTGATGCGTATACGGCATCAGATTTAAAAAATAAGGTAATGCCTATTGCAAGTGAGAAAGAGGTTTATATAGTAGTAGATTTTAATAAGGTAGATTATATGGATAGTACAGGTTTAGGCGTTTTTATAGCGCTATTAAAAGCAATTAAGAAAAATGATGGGAAACTAGAGTTTATTGGTGTATCTAAAAGGTTAAAAAGATTATTCGATATTACAGGACTAACAGAAATATTAAATTTGAATTCAGATTTTGAAAAAGTAGAAAGAAGGTGACTAGGGATGATGGAGAAATTTGAAAAGATAGAAATGAAAATTCCTGCAAAAGCAGAATATGTGGCTATTATTCGTTTAACAATGGCTGGTGTTGCGAATCGAATGGGCTTTGCTTATGACGATATAGAAGATATGAAAATTGCTATTAGTGAAGCATGTACAAATATTGTACAACATGCATATAAAGAAGACGTTGGAGAAATTACAATTGTCTTTGGTCTATATGAAAATCGATTAGAAATTATGGTTGCGGATAATGGGGTTAGCTTTGATTTTAGCACCTTAAAAAGTAAAGTTGGTCCGTATGATATTAATAAACCAGTAGAACATTTGCCGGAAAATGGTTTAGGTTTATATTTAATAAATACGTTAATGGATGATATACAAATTATGCATGATGAGGGCATGACAGTTTTAATGACAAAATATATACAAAGAGAGCAGGTGGAGAATGATGGAAATTCAATCTCAACCTACAAATCTTACTAAAGAAGACGTTATTAAACTAATTGCAGAATTCCAACAAAACCAATGTGATGAAGCGCAGGAAAGGTTGGTTAATCACTATAAAAATCTCGTATATTCCATTGCATATCGTTATTCAAAAGGTGGGCCGATGCATGAAGATATTGTACAAGTAGGGATGTTAGGGCTCTTAGGCGCAATAAGAAGATATGATTATTCGATAGGGAATGCTTTTGAGCCGTTTGCAATACCTACGATAGTAGGGGAAATAAAGAAGTATTTACGTGATAAAACTTGGGGCGTTCATGTTCCAAGGCGAATTAAAGATTTAGGCGGGAAAATTAAACTTGCGATAGAGGAGCTAACAGATCACCTACAACGTTCACCGAAGATTATAGAGATTGCGAATCATTTAGGACTATCCGAAGAGGAAGTTCTAGAAATTATGGATGCTAAAAATAATTATCAAGTATCTTCCTTAGATGATGTAGTTGAAAATTCATCTGATGGAAGTTCGGTAGCGAGAATTGAATCTGTAGGTGAAGTAGAGCAAGGATATGAACAGACAGAAAGACGTCTCGTTTTAGATGATATTTTTAACGTATTAAATGATACGGAAAAGAGTGTTATTCATTATATATTTGGAGAAAATTTAAATCAAAAGGATACAGGAGAACGGTTAGGTATTTCACAAATGCACGTTTCTCGTATTAAAAGACAAGCGATAAGTAAATTGAAGCAAGCGGCGTTTTTAGATACATAAAAAATTTAAAATAATTATGTTTAAAACATGAGAAAAGGGGTAGTTATTAAGTATAGGAGGAGATATTAAAATGTCACACGATGTGAAAGAACTAATCGAAGGATTGAATGAAGATTTAGCAGGAGAATACTCGGCAATTATTATGTATAACCATAATGCAGCTACGGTTTCTGGTATATATAGACAAGTGTTAAAACCTTTCTTTGAATCTGAAATTAGTGATGAACAAGGACATGCCCTATATTTAGCGGAGAAAATTAAGACGCTAGGTGGTACACCTACTACGATCCCTTTACCAGTGAAACAAGTAGAAGATGTTAGAGAAATGTTAGAATACGCTAGACAATCAGAATATGAAACAATTAAGCGTTATGAAACGAGAAAAGAACAGGCAGCGAAATTAAATATGACAGAGTTAGTTGTAAAGTTAGAAGATATGATCGCAGATGAAACAAATCATATGGAAGAATTAGATCGCCTTTTAAATGACAAAGCAATGGTGTTAAATTAAAAGTGGAAATTTACCCCACTTTAATGGGCAGTAAGACCCCCACCTCAAAATGCAGCGAAAGCAAAGAATTTAGGTGGGGGATCAACTGCCCATAAAAGTCCGATTGGTTCAACTAATAATCAGTGGGGGATGAAGAAAACCCCCACTGATTAAAGTTTCACTTTATAGAGTGAAAGAACAAACTCTCATTTCTAGAGGGTTTGTTCTTTTGCTGTATAAATACGTATGAGTAGGAAATTTTTATTTTATAACTGAGTATGCAATACTAGAAAAATAGAGAATGATAATAGATTTACATTTTAAATAAGAAAAGGGGAAATAACTTGTGTCCATTTTAATTGTCGATGATAATCCGGTTAACATCTTTGTAATTGAAAAAATTTTAAAACAAGCCGGATATCAGGATCTTGTATCGCTTAATTCTGCACAAGAGCTTTTCGAATACACCCATTTTGGAAAAGATTCTTCCAGGCATAATGAAATTGATTTAATACTATTAGATATCATGATGCCTGAGATTGATGGACTTGAAGTTTGTAGGCGATTACAAAACGAGGAGAAGTTTAAAGATATTCCTATTATTTTTGTAACAGCTTTAGAAGATGCGAATAAACTAGCTGAAGCGCTTGATATAGGCGCAATGGATTATATTACGAAACCTATAAATAAAGTTGAATTGTTAGCTCGTATGCGTGTGGCATTACGCTTGAAATCGGAATTGAATTGGCATAAAGAACAAGAGGAAAATCTTCGTAATGAATTAGATTTAGCTACACAAGTACAAAGAAACTTATTAAGTAGCCCATTAAGAGAAGATCATATAAAAATTGAAGCAAGTTACTTACCTTCATTCAAACTAGCTGGAGATATGTATTATTGGTATAAAATCGATGAAAACCGCTACGGTATTATATTATTAGATGTGATGGGACATGGTGTATCTGCTTCATTAGTTTGTATGTTTATTTCGTCTGTATTACGTGAATCGATTAAATGTTTAATCGATCCGGAACTTGTCATTAAAGACTTAAATAAATATATGACTCTTTTACATAATGAGAATGACAATATTCCATATTATTTTACAGCGATATACTTAGTAGTTGATACAGAAAAGAGAACAATTGAATATGTAAATGCAGGACATCCTTCTGGATACGTTTTAGTTGATGAAGAGAATGTAGTGGAACTAAATCGCGGGAGTTGTGCGGTAGGATTTTTTGATGAAATAAAAGTCGAGAAGACAGTCATACCTTTTGAGAAGAACGCTCAAATTGTATTATTTACAGATGGTGTTCTTGAATCAATTGCAAATGATGAATTTGAGTCTGAAGAGAAGTTGCGTACTTTTACAGGAAGAAAATGGGGAGATTTAGAAGGAGAGATAGAAGGATTTTATAAGGAAGAACAGAAGAAAATACAATCAGATGATATGTGTCTAATTATGATACAAACGAATGCGAAATAAAAAGCGTATGAAATCCAAACATAGGATTTCATACGCTTTTTATTGTATTTTTTGATAGATTTGTTCGTTAGGATTAAATTGGATATAATGCGGCATTATATCAGAAAAACGAAGAGTTTCTTTATTTCCTAAACATAGGAATCCATTGTGGCCTAAACTTTCATAAAATAGTTGCTGTACTTGGTTTTGAAGTTTACTCGTAAAGTAAATTAAAACGTTACGGCCAAGTATAATATGAAATTCGTTAAAAGACTGATCAGTTACTAAATTATGTTGCGCAAAAATAATGTTTTGTAACAGGGATGGATTAAAATAAGCAAAACGACTATCTGTTGAATAATAGTTAGAAAATGCTTGTGTACCGCCAGCTTGTAAATAGTTTTTCGTATAAGTTTGCATTTTATTTAACGGAAGGATGCCTTGTTTTGCTTTTTCTAACACATTTGTATTCATATCTGTTGCGTAAATAACAGCTTTTTCACTTAATCCTTCTTCGTGAAGTAAGATGGACATTGATAACACTTCTTCACCAGTTGCGCATCCAGCATGCCAAATTCTAATTTCAGGATACTTTCTTAATTCAGGAATAACATGCTCTCTTAACGCTTTAAAAAAAGTAGGGTTACGGAACATTTCAGTTACATTAATGGAGAAATCATTTAATAACTGTTCTAAAAACCCTTCCTCATGAATTACTTTTTCAATTAATTTTGAAATGGTTGGGATATTAGAGAGCTGCATTCGATTACAAATTCTTCTATAAATAGATGTGCGAGCATATTGGCGAAAATCAAATCCTGACAGTTTAAATACCGCTTCCAATAGTAATTCAATTTCTAAGTTCGTACGCTTATCCATATCTACGGATGGATCAAAATTATAATACTTATTTTCCACTTAAACTAAACCTCACTTATTTTATTAACCATACACTCATTACCGAATAGAGTTGATGTAAATTTAATGGTTTACTTATATAATCTGAAGCGCCAGCAGATAAACATTTTTCTTTATCATTTGGCATTGCTTTAGCAGTTAATGCGATAATAGGTATTTCATGTAACCCTAAATTCATTCGGATATGTTCCATCGTTTCATAACCGTCCATATTCGGCATCATAATATCCATTAAAATAAGGTCAATATTTGTATTGCTTTTTAGTATTTCTAAACACTCTATGCCGTTTTGTGCAGTAATAATGTTGGCATGTTGTTTTTCTAATGCGTTTTGTAATGCAAATATATTTCGATGATCATCATCGACAATTAAAATAGTTTTCTCTTGGAAGACGTTATTTGTTTCTGGCGTCACGATAGTTTCCTCAATAACTTCAGCGGGAATAACATCTTCTATCGTTGCTGCGACTTCTAAATTGGATAACTGTATATCAGTTAACCCATTTGGAAGGTTAGGGATATATACTGTGAAAGTACTGCCTTCTCCTACATTACTCTCTAACGTAATCCAACCACCTAATAATCTAGCAAACTCTTTACAAATAGATAATCCTAAGCCTGTACCACCATATTTCCGAATCGTTGCTCCATCTGCCTGTTGAAAAGCTTCGAAAATAAGTTGATGCTGTTCTGTAGCGATACCAATACCAGTATCTTTTACTGAAATTGTAATCCAATCATTACTTATAGACTGCATTTCATTACTCAAATTGGTTGTTTCTATCGGATCGAAATGTAAAGAGACGGATCCTTTTTCCGTGAATTTAAATGCATTGGATAATAAATTTTTAATAATTTGCTCAATCCGCTTTGCATCTGTATAAAATAAATCAGGAATAATATCACTGTCTTCAATAGTAAATTCGACATTTTTTTGTGCAGCTATATGTAAAAAGTTTTGATGCATATTTGCTGCCATGTCACTTATGTTCGTTGCTTCAAAAATAACATCTAGTTTCCCAGCTTCTACTTTAGATAAATCTAGTATGTCATTAATTAAAGTAAGTAAATCTTTCCCTGATGAATGAATGACGGTTGCTAATTCAATTTCATCATCGGATAAATGATTATCATGATTTTCTCTTAACATTTCAGATAATAGTAAAATACTATTTAACGGTGTTCGTAATTCATGGGACATATTTGCTAGGAATTCTGATTTGTATTTTGAACTACGTAATATTTCGCTTGCTTTTTCTTCTAATTCTGATTTAGTAATTTCTAAATCAGTTGTCTTTTGTTCAGCCTCTTCAGTTCTAGACTCTAGTTGTTCATTCGTTGTTCGTAATTCTTCGGCTTGCATTTGTAGTTCTTCAGCTTGCGTTTGCAATTCTTCTGATTGAACTTGTAACTCCTCCGTCATTGCTTGTGATTCATGTAAAAGCGTTTGAATTCGCATACGTCCCATAATACTATGGATTGTTAGACCTAGGTTATCAACAGTTTGTTGAATTAAATCTTGATGTAAGTCTGAAATCTCAGTTACACTTACTAACTCCATTACTGCAATCACTTCATCTTCAAATAAGATAGGGATGACTAGTAGGTTTTGAGGGCGTATTTCTAATAAGCCACTAGTGACATAACGAAATTCTTCTGGTATTTCTCGAAGAATAAAGCTTTGTTTTTCTAAAGCACATTGCCCAATTAAACCTTCACCCATTTTAATGGATTGTTTTCCAATATCAGCACCTTGATCGGCGAAAGAAGCTTTCTTCACATAGTAGACAGTTTCTTCAATTTCTTCACGTACATAGAATGCACCGCAAGAGGTTTGCGTTTTTTGTATAACTCCACTAAGAATTTTTTTACCTAACATCTCAATAGAAGGTACACCTTGATACATTAAAATTAATTCTGCAAGCTCGGTTTGTAACCACTCTCTTTTAGATATTTCGTCTAGTAGGTGGTTCGTTGTATGAGCAAGATCTTTTATTTCATCCCGCGTGTTTACATGAATTCTTTCAGTAATTTTTTCTTTAGAAGAAATGGATTTAATAGCTTGAATTACGTTTTTAATCGTTTTTGTAATGGAATTCGAAATATAGAGTGAAATGATAATAGAAATACAAGAAAGTAAGAACAATAAACTGTATAACCAAATTTCTAATTTATTATTTTCAGTATCTAATTGTGCAGCTCTTTTTTTCGTTAGTTGCTCCTCTACACCACGGAAGTTAGTTATCTGCGATTGTAATGACTGAATTTGAGTCGTGTCGATTGCTTGTATGTTATTACTATTGTGATTTGTAATTAATGGGTGAATCTCTTTATTAATCCAACTATTGATGTTTTCATTAATCTGTTTTAATTTTTCTTGCTGAGAGGGGTTATCCTCTAATAGAGCAAAAAGATCTTGATAATGTTTTTCGTAATCCTTTTCCGCAGTGTTCAGGGATTGCACGTAATTTGCATTATTAGAAGTAATAAATCCTTTCGCTTTATTTTCAATTGTTAGCAATTCTTTCTCCACTTGATTCGTTAAATTAAGAACTTTAAAATCGTGATCAATAATAAAATTACGAGATTTTTGTAAATTGGAAATCTCATTGTTTAACATAATGAAAGAAATAAGTAAGAACAAAATCATAATTAAATAACCAGCCATAATTTTGTAGCGAATACTAAATTTTGCTTTCGATTTCATTAAAAATTCCTACCTTCAAGATTATTAAAAGTTTTCTATTGTAAAGAATGAAAAACGTAATATATATTATATCAGTTTTCATAAGGCCAAACTAGAAATCCCCCTATTGTATTAGGGGGTCTCGTTTTGAATAGAGGAAATCATTTTGAAATATAAAAACATATATGAAAAGTAACAATCGAGGGAATTGGGGGATAATAAAACTTTTAAGAAGGAAAGAGTGTGCTTAAAGCTTTTTTTGCATCTATTCCTTCAAAGATAAATAATACAAGCTCTCTCTTTTTTACAGTAAGGAAAAAGGATATTAATGTGCTTAAGCTTTTAATAGAAGTAAGTGTTCCGTGTTTACTTATAAATAGATTAGTTTGAAATGTTGTCATTAAAGCATAAAAATGATGAATCTGCGTTATTGTAGGTGTTTCATTATAAAGAATAGTAGTAGATTGGATTGCATTCATCGAAATATTCCTTTCCATATAGTAAGCATAACAATATAAACATACCCGTTTTAAAAAATGTTAAACATATAAATAAGAAAAAATATAATTATAGTTTTTTAGGTTTAGAAAGGGTTACGAAGGGTATACATATACTACAAAGAGATTGACTGAAGATGAATTATAAGATTTCTAGTCTATAAAAATATACTTTTACTTTAAATAAAAAGGAGTCTGGTATACATGAATGAAATGATGATTGATATTACATTTGATTTAATTTACTTGTTAAGTAGTTCGCTTGTAATCCTTTTATTATTCGCTTTTTTCGTAAATGGTTATGTTAATAAGAAGATTAGTGTATACAGAAATGAAGAAAGATAAAGATACATTATATAAAACTTTAGGAGGTTAATAGTTATGAATGCAGATAGAAAAATAGTAGGTATTTTTAGAACAATTGATGATGCGGCATTCGTTATTAATGAATTAAAAGATAAAGGATACTCGGCGGGTAACATTTCAGCTATTGCGAAGGATCAAAAGGAAATTGAACATCTGGAAGAAAAATCGGGTGAAAAAGTGAATAGTGAAACGGCACATAAAGCGGATATCTTTTCAGCGACAGGGCTTGTGGCAGGAGGAGTAGCAGGCGGACTCGGTGGTTTATTAACAGGTCTTGGTATACTTGCCGTTTCTGGAATGGGTCCAATCGTAGCAGCGGGACCTATCGCAGCAGCTATTGGAGGAGCCGGTATTGGCGGAGGAGCTGGAAGTTTAATAGGAGCATTTATCGGATTAGGAATTCCCGAAGAACATGCTAAAAAATATGAAGAATACATTTACGATGGAAATATATTAATTTTAGTAGATGCAAAATTAGATGATAAGTTAGAAATCTATAAAATATTTGATAAGCATAATGCCTATAACTCTGATTTCTTTAAATAATATTTACTTCACATATCAATTATGCAAAATGTAAACATAGTGAATATCGTTTTTTTGATCTTACAACTTTGGCGCGGCCGAGGAGTCGTATGACTATAAGAGAGGAAGGGCTTATAGTAAAAGATCAAGTTCTATTATGATATTAAAAAGGGAAGAGGTGTCTTTTCGTGATTGTAAAAATATTAAAGGATAGTAGTAATAGTTTTCTTTGTACGGTTCAAAATAAAAATGGGGAGAAGTATGTGAAGAAATGGTTTCGTAAACAGGAAAACAAGGAAGAGTTAGGGCGACCAACTTTTAAAGAAGTAGAAAAGGATTGGAAAGAAAATAGAGAATCGTTTATATATCCGAATGTTAAAGCGCTTTATTAAAAATAATAGGCGTTTCATTCTTACAAAATTGTCACATTCATGTAAGGTAATTCAATAGATTAGATACTTTTTCCATGTCATAATAAAGACATAAGAAAGCTAATCAAAAAACTATAAGTTATTAGGAGAGTGTCAGTCATGATTGTAACAACAACGTCTGGAATTCAAGGTAAAGAAATTATTGAGTATATTGATATTGTAAATGGTGAAGCTATTATGGGTGCAAATATTGTTCGTGATTTATTTGCGTCAGTTCGTGATGTTGTCGGTGGCCGTGCTGGTTCTTATGAAAGCAAGCTAAAAGAAGCTCGTGATATTGCAATGGATGAAATGAAAGAACTTGCAAAACAAAAAGGTGCGAACGCTATCGTTGGTATTGACGTAGATTATGAAGTTGTTCGTGATGGAATGTTAATGGTTGCTGTAAGTGGTACAGCTGTACGTATATAAGTAAGTGAAAATACAGGCTCACCCCTTGAAGCTTATGCTTTGAGGGGATTTTTTTGTTTCGTGATTAAAGTTAAAATGAAGAAGAGTGGACGGATTTTTATAAGTGGAAAAAATAAGATGAGGGCGGATGTACTAACTCGCTAAAATGATAAGTTGAAAAGTTATATTGTATATATGTTTAAAATGAGCAAAACGTTATTGTAAAAAATGCTAGGATTGCTCCTAGCATTTCGTGAGGGGGTATTGCACGGGAATTTAGATAATAAGCAGACGTACCCGCTTATTTCAAATGTAGTATATATTGTTTTCAAGGAGAAAAGTAAGAAATACAACAATCTTTATATATGTTTAACGAGAGTGTTAACTTTATGATAAATAATAAAATTGTTATTTGAGGTAAGGGGAGAAATAATGGTATGAATAACTTTAGAGAGTGTATAGTTTATAGAAATAAACGATTGAGCATGTAAGGCGTTGTATTACATAAAATTTATAAAGCATTGGAGGCAGTCACATTATGTTTTGGTTAGGATGTTTTTTAGGATATATTGTAGGTTCAGTTATTACATGTGCTCTACTTTACTATGGGTATAGATCCAATGAAAATAAAAAAGTAGATATACAAAAGAGGGAGGAGAGGAAAATCAATAAAAAAGGTGTATAGGATGTGGAAGGTAAGGTGATAACGTTGATGCAAAAATAAAGGACAGTACATATTTTATATGACGACTATGTACTGTCCCGCTTATTCTTTTTGGATTAGGAAAAGTTGTTTCCTGTCTTGCAATAAGTTTCATAGGCAAAAAAACCAAATAAATAGCCTATTCCAGATCCTAAACTAATGGAAAGCAGTGAGAAATCCGGAAAAAACATACCGGAAATCAAACCGATCATACAGCCAACAAGCATTCCCATAGGTATTAAACTATCTAATAACAGTTGAGCTTTTTGAGGTTTTTTCTTACCTAATTTTCCGTTCTTATATTTATGTTCCAATCTTTTAATTACAAATACTACAATTCCACCAACTATTACAACAGGCGCGATTGCCGAAATGAACCACATGTTAGAAGCTCCTTTCGTTTTTAATTAAATTATACCATATATTAACATTTTGAATTTAAGCGGAGACAAGATCTTCTGCATTTCTTTTCCTTTTCTTCATGACTAAAGTTAATAGGAATAAAATTAAGCTTAAAAGTGCCATTATAATAAAAACTTGCGTATAACTATTAAAATAGTCACGAGCGATTCCCGCTAGGACAGGAATGAATCCGCCCATAATGTATCCTCCGGACTGCATCATAGCAGTCCATGCACTCGCATCTTCTGAAGTTTTTGTTTCATATAGCGGTAGCATAAGAGCGAGTGGAAATACGCCGCCGAGCCCGATACCTAGTAAAATAGAAGGGATCCATGGTGTAGTTAGTGGATAAATCATAAGCGATAAACCTGCGAGTACGAAGCATATACTCCCTAATAACCAAAGTGCGCGGTTTTTATAAATATCCGCTAATGTTGGAATTAAAAAGCTGCATATCATTTGAATCACTGTAAAAACAGTTATAAGAGTACCCGCTTGTTCGCTACTCACACCCATACTTTGATTTGCCGGCGCAAGCCAAGTCGTAATGGAATAAAAGATTCCTGATTGTAGTCCGAAAAAGATTGTGAACAACCATGCTTTTTTATTTCTTAAAGGTAAACTATTATTCTTTTTATTTTGTGTACTCGTATTCTTTTTTCGTTTCATAACCGGATACCAAAACATAATAGCGATAATAGTAAGTACACCCCAAAAAGCGAGTGCCATATTCCAATCGTCTTTTAATACATGTTGTAAAGGAATCGTTAACCCTGCACTTAAAGAAGCGCCAGTTCCCATGCCTACTGAATATATTCCAATCATTAAGCCGATTTTCGTAGGGAATTTTTCTTTAATAAAACCTGATAGTAACGGACCTGCAAGTGCAATTCCAATGCCGATAAATAAAGAGCTCGCGAATAATGTGGAAATGGAAGAGGTAAAAGCCCTCATACATGTAGCAAAGCCAATTAAAATAAGACAAGCCATAATTGATTTTTCTGCCCCGTATTTCCTAATTACCTTCCCAGTCAGTAAGGCGAATGTCCCCATACAAAAAACAGGAATAGCTGTTAAAAAACTAACGGAAAAATTGCTTATATTTAAGTCTTGTCGGATTGTTTCTAATAAAGGTGAAATAGATGTAATTCCGATACGTAAATTAATGGAAACAAAAAATAGTGCTAGTATATACAAATAAGTTCGTCCTTGATGTTTCAATTTCATTTTCTCCTCTCATAAACATCAGACGTTATTGAGTATATCATCTGATGTTTAAGTGTAATATATAAGGAGCTTATTTCAGCTCCAAATTTTGAACGGCGTATGTTCGTGCCTCTTCGGCATTTTGTTTTAAAATAGCTTGGAATAATTTTTCATGAATTTCAGAGTTATCTTCATAGTTCACTGTATTTAATATTAATTGGCTTAAAATGTGGCGAAGGGCAGGTACGAAAGATTGATACAAATCAAGTAGAACTTCGTTTTTGCTCGCCTTTGCAATTGCTAGATGAAACTGAATGTCTGCATCTATGTATGCTACATAATTTCCTTCTTGAAGGGCATTTTTTCGTTTATTCAAATGTCCTTTTAAGTATAAAAGATCCTCTTCACTTCGGCGCTGTGCCGCTAACATAGCTACTTCTTTATCTAACATATTTCTTGCTTCATACACATGATTAATATTAGCTGCTTGCAATCGTTTTTCAAATGAATCTTGCGCTGTATTTAGTGAGACAATACGAGTACCTTGTCCTTGTCGAACTTCTAAGATGCCGGCATGTACTAATATCTTTATGCTTTCTCGCAGCGTCGAACGCCCTACACCTAACTCTTCCATTAATTGCGGCTCTGTAGGGAGGCGATCACCAACTTCATACTCGCCAGAAAAGATTTTTTCTTGTAGACGTTCCAACACTTCATCGACTAATTTCCGCCGAGAAACTTTTGAAAAAGATTTCTTTTCGTTTATATTCATCTGCTCATCTCCTGTTATGTTCGCTTTTATGATAACCAATTTAAGTTCTGTTGACAATGTTATTTTTTAGGTAGTTGAAGCCGGGATACTAAAATAGGGTTTATAAGACATAAAAAAATCTATTTTGAAAAAATCAATCAAAATAGATCTTTCAATAGCATTTACTAACTCGTCAAAAACACTTTCCCTTTCGTTTTCTCAGCAGATTGCACGACATCAACCGCTGTTTTCACATCCGCTAAGTCATATGTAGAATGTACCGTCATAAAACGTAATTGCTTGTTTTCCACTAAGCGAATTAAGTGACGAAACGTTTCTTGCCATTTATATGGTGATACTTCTTTATTCCAATGTCGTAAATGAAATATGTTCGCGTGCACTTTTGCTTTCGTGACAATCTCTGCCCAGTTAACTTGTATTCCTGATAGAAGGCCGATCGTTAAAAAGCGCCCGTTTGGACGTAAGGAGAAAGCTAATTCATTTCCATCCGGTCCTCCGATAGAATCAATCGCTGCATCTGCACCGATCCCGTTTGTTAATTCCATAACTGTTTCATAAAGCGGGGCAGTGGAAGTATCTATTACATATTCAGCACCGAGTCGAAGTAATTCTTCTGTATGTTTACTATTTCTCGTAACTGCAATTAATCGGAAGTTTAAAATTTGTGATAACTGAGCAAAAAGATGACCAATAGCGGATCCACAAGCATTTACTAATAAAATATCATTCTGTTTTAAGTTTAACGTTTCTGTACATGTAACCCATGCCGTAAGGGGATTAATATACATTTGTGCCGCTGTAAAATCATCAATGGAATCAGGAATAGGGACTACAAAATCAGCTGATGTCTTCACATATTCTTGCCAAGTACCTTCCCCGCGTAACGGTAAAACACGTTTACCGATAAGGTCTCTAGTAACGCCCGCGCCTACATCTTCTACAATGCCAACACCTTCATAACCAGGGATGTTAGGTAAAGGGATTCTATGTGCATATGCTCCGGTTACTGGAATTAAGTCAGATGGATTAATCGGCCTAACTAACATACGAACGAAAACTTCATTATCTATTAATGGTTCTATATTTTTATATTCAATTTGTAATACATCTTTTGGGTTACCAAACTCATGAAATTGAATGTGTTTTCCGTGCAAGATAGTTGTTCCCCCTTAGTTTGATTGGGTTAATTATAGCATTTTTGGTTTAAATGATTATTTCATTAGCACTAAATAAAAGGGAACAGAAAGTCGTCGTTTATACTTTGAGGAGATTTTGATTGTGCAAACTTTTAAAATATACATTAATTATGTAGCATTGTATGGATTGCTGAATAATAATCTTACATAAACATCAATGCATTTCGATATACAATATTTTATATTTGTATTTGGTAATGAGGATGAAGAGGAATCAGTGACTTATCCCGCTATTTGTGGGAGTCGGGCTGTATGTAAAAGCCTTCACTTTATCAAAATGTAAGTTGCATCTTGTATAATGTAATAGTGGAGGTCAGATATGAAAAAAATAAGTTTAAATATAGATTTGGATACAAATGTATTGGAAGTGGTATTTATTCCAAGAAGGTTTATTATTTTATGGATTACACTCGTATATATAGCTTCAGTACTTTTAGAATTTCGTAATAATATTTTCTCTATGGATAGTTTTTTCTTTACAATAGTCATTGTTATTCATACTATTTTTCATTGGTATGCGAGTTCATTAAAAAATAGGCAATTGTTGTACTTCTTTTTTGTACAACTTTTCATTGTGTTTTTGGCTGCGTTTATTGCAACAAATGCTTCGATAGCGATTTTTGTTGGATTAACTCCTATTTTAATCGCCCAAAGTTTATATGTTTATAACAATATATTTAAAGTAATGGCAGTTTTTACTCTTATGTATGCAATATTTTGTGCTGCAATTAGTATCAATTATGGTGTGAATAAATTAGCTATTCTTATCTCTATGTTTCTTTTAGTGTTAGCAATTATTATTCCTTTTTCTTACATTAATAAGCAGCAATTTGATGCGCGTAATCGTATACAGAGCTATATTCAAGAGTTAGAGTCTGCATATATGAGAGTGGAAGAATTGACATTAGCTAATGAAAGGCAGCGTATGGCAAGAGATTTACATGATACGTTAGCGCAAGGTTTAGCAAGCTTAATTATGCAATTGGAAGCAATAGATGCCCATATGCAAAAGGGGAATACAGGACGCTCTCAAGAGATTATGAAACAAACTATGATAAGAGCGAGACAAACTCTACATGATGCAAGGTTGGTTATTGATGATTTGCGTCATACTACTAATTCATTTAATGGAGCAGTAAAAGAAGAGGTTCAACGTTTTTCTGAAGCTACGTCTATACATGTGAGATTTACTATCCAAAGTCCACCGTATATTTCAAGCGTAGTAAAAGAGCACTGCTTATATGTAATTAGTGAATGTTTAACGAATATCGCAAAACATTCACAGGCAACAGATGTTCATTTAAAAGTTGAATATATCGATAACATTGAAAAACTTACTATAGAAGTTGAAGATAATGGAATTGGGTTTGACACTGGATATATCGGTAAGAATCCTGGACATTATGGTTTAATTGGCTTAAATGAGCGTGTTCGATTGATTAAGGGAGAAATAAATATATTGAGTGAAAAGATGAAAGGTACGAAAGTGTATATTCAAGTGCCTATAAATAAAGAAGGAGATAGCCATGAAGCATAACGTATTAATTGTAGATGATCATTTCGTTGTAAGAGAAGGTCTGAAATTAATAATAGAAACGAGTGATTCATTTCAAATTATAGGTGAGGCCGCAAATGGAGAAGAAGCCCTTTCTTTCATAGAGAAAAAGGAACCCGATGTCATTTTAATGGATTTAAATATGCCTAAAATGAGTGGTTTAGAAACAATTGAGGCTTTGAATAAAAAACAAAACCATACGCCGATTATTATATTAACTACTTATAACGAAGATGAATTAATGTTAAAGGGAATTGAGTTAGGGGCAAAAGGATATTTGCTAAAAGATACGGATCGTGAGAATTTGTTTCGAACATTGGAAGCGGCTATTCGAGGTGAGATTTTACTACAACCAAATATTATGGAAAAGATAGTGAAGTATAAAAGGAAAGAAGTACATGCTGATAAGGTTGCAGAAAATAACTTAACGGTTAAAGAATTGTTTGTGCTGAAAGCTATTGCGCGCGGATATAAGAATAAAGAAATTGCATTTGATATGGGAATAGCTGAGCGAACGGTAAAAGCATATTTAACAAATATATACAATAAATTAGGTGTTAATTCACGGTCAGAAGCAGTAGCTGTATCTATTGAAAGGAAGCTAATTCATTTTTAAAACATTATATATGCCCAATCGTACACTATAGGCTTGCCCTTTTGTACGATTTTTTTATTTCTTTCTCATGCTATGCTTCAGAGAGTATGAAAGATTTAAGAACAATCTAATTGCATTACAATTATAGACGTTTCTAATGTAGGAAAGGAAGAAGAATAATTAAATGGAAACTTTGCTTTTAATTCCTGTATTAATTTTCTTTATTTGGCTGCAAAGCAAACAAAGAAAATTAAACTGGATAGATATTATAACTTTTCTCATGATGATAGGGATTATTACTTATACGGCGCCGCAACAAATGACTAGGGATTTACAAGCAGAGTTACTGGCAGTTACGCTTATTTCTTTCGCTATTGGTGTTTGGCAAGGTGGGGGAATTACAGTCTGTTATGAGGATGAAATTTTATATATTACAAATGGAAAACAGTATTCCATTTCATGGATTCTCTTAATAATTGGCAACGTAATTATTATTAATATATTTGAAGGTGGATTTACATTTAATGGATCGTGGTTTCTTTTGTGTGGTGTTGTCATTACATCTGGGGTGAAAAACAGTATTCTATGTGTTCTGTACAAATTAACAGTGCGAAATTGAATGGAAAACCAAAGCTATTTTCTTTTACCCCAACATAAAACGTATTGCTGTAAGTTCATTAAAAGACCGTAGTTGATAAAAAATGAGATGGAAGTATTGGAAGAATGGGGGAGTTAACGTAGATGTTTCTACCTATTACTACATTTGATAGGTTTAGTTGGCTGGGGAATGTTGCTTTCTCTTCAGAAAAGACTAGTAGGAATCGAGCGCTATCGAGGGCTGAAGAAAGAGATGTTAATTTGTGTAATAAGAACTGTATAGGTTCAGTTAATAATATGCATCAAAAAATAACGATAGATTCTGTGGAATATGGTGATAATTGTGTATTGGGCCGTGCAGAACCTCATTCAACAATTGTCATAACGAGTGGCGATATGTATGTTGGAAGCGGACCGGTTAATAAGTATGGAGAATTTAAAATATATACAAATGATTATCTGGAAGAGTATTCGGTAATAGAGATTCAGTTGATAATGGGCGGTTTCTATCAAGGAAGTATAACGGTAAAGTTAAGGTATGATGATTTCCTTTTTATTTAGTAAATAAAAAGGAAGCAACCGTAGTCGCTTCCTACATCTATTAAGCCGAAGCTTTTTTCATTCTCTCAAGTAAACTAGATAAAATATGTGTACGATAAGATTCTAGTTTTTTACCTTCGTAAGTACGAATCCCTAATTTTTTAAGTTCTTTTACATACCAACCTTTGCTTCCGAAATACATGTGATCGCTCCCCTTCAACTTTGTTTATTTGTCCTGATTGTACTTGGAGGTACGGGTAATATAATGAAGGAAATGAATTTCGCGCGAAAATGGTTAACTTTGTTGCAAAAGACATATATACTAAGGGTAGTATATAACGAGGTGGGCAAGACGTGATTATAGAGAAGCACGAAATTCAAATTGACCAAATTACGAGCGGTAAAGTGAATATCTTTACTTTCTATAGAAATAGAAAGCAAGTTGATGATCATTTTTTACGATTGCAAGAACCATCGCTTACAGCAAACTACTTCTTCCATTTTCATTTTGATGCAGAGAGCTTGCATCTTCTGCAGGAAGAATTTCCAGGCGTATATCCGTACGACCGTAGTGACACGATTCACGACTGGACGGAAAAGATGAAAGTGGAATTGCAACATCAGATCCAAACAGGAAAATGGAATAAGCGCGTACGTATCGGTAATCGTATTCTAGATGTGGCGTTTACGTGGTGTGACGAAGATATAGTAGAGTGAAAAAGAAGCGGATGACGCTTCTTTTTTTAGCGCTGGAATAAAACGAGCTTACCTGCAGAAGATGTGCAGCGATGTGTTTTTTCATGCAATCCTTTTTCTTGTAAAATAGATTCACCTTTTGCTTTCGCTTCTTTTTCAGTTGCTGCCTCGAATGATTCGTCTAATGCTTTTGAGCCATCTTTTTCAAAGACTGTTAGAACGTATACTCCCATGAAAATTCCCTCCAATAATTAAAATCAGAATCTTATAACTATTTTATCATAAATCACTAGAATATGCAAAGAAATATATGACATTGCGTGGTAAAATAAAAGGAAAGTTTTATGAGCACTAGATTTACTATTCGTAGTAAAGTACGGAAAAGGAAAGGATCGTTATTTGTGAAACAAGTGAAGTTTATACATGCGGCTGATTTGCATTTGGATAGTCCGTTTAAAGGGATGGAGATGAATGTACCACAGTCTGTTTGGGAGAGAATGAAGCAAAGTACGTTTGAATCGTTCGAGCGTATTGTTGATAAAGCGATTCAAGAGCGCGTTGATTTCGTATTACTAGCCGGGGATTTGTATGATGCGGAGACGAGAAGTTTGAGAGCGCAAGTGTTTGTGCGTGAGCAAATGAAGAGACTTTCGCAGTACGATATTCCCGTTTTTATTATTCACGGTAACCACGATCATTTAGGGGGAAGCTGGGCAGCGATTGAGTTTCCGGAAAATGTTCACGTGTTTACGGAGCCTTATGTGGAAGAGAAGTCATTTTATAAAAATGGTGAGCTTGTAGCTTCTATTTACGGGTTTAGTTATTTGCAGCAAGCGGTAACGGATAATATGACAGCGCAGTATACGAAAATGAGTGATGCGCCTTTCCATATTGGAATGCTTCACGGAAGTGTGGAAGGGGATGCAGAGCATAATCGTTATGCACCGTTTCAAATTCGTGAGCTGAAGGAAAAGCAGTTTGATTATTGGGCTCTTGGCCATATACATAAACGTGAAATTTTAGCAGAAGAGCCGTACATTATTTATCCGGGTAATATACAAGGTCGTCATCGTAAGGAAACAGGGGAGAAAGGTGCGTACCTTATTGAACTTACGAAACAAGGAACGCATTGTTCATTTTTCCATACGGCGGATGTTGTGTGGGATGAGATTGAAGTTAGTATCGATGGACTTGAAACTGTTGATGATCTTATGACGAGCGCGTCAAGTGCGATGAATGAATGCAGAAGAGAAGAGGAAGGCACGCTTTTAACTGTCGTATTTACAGGGCAGGGGCCACTTTCTCCTTATTTGCGTGAAGACAAGCGCGTGGAAGAGATTTTTCATATTTTAGCAGCTGGCGAAGAGCGAAAAGACTTTGTGTATGCGATGAAGTGGAAAAATGAGACGGTTTCTTTTGCGGAAATTGAACGTTTGAAAGAAGAAAATCATTTCGTCGGTAGTGTGCTGAAAGAGTTAGAAGCTTTCACAAATATGGACGGAGTATTGCGCACCATTTGGACATCTCCTGTAGCACGTAATAGCATTGAAGCTTTTACGGAAGAAGAGAAGAAAGAGATTCAAAAGGAAGCGGAAAATATTATTTTAGAGCAATTATTCCAGCAAGAGAGGGATAAAAAATGAGAATTGAAAAACTCCATATTTATGGCTATGGAAAACTAGAAAATGTGGAAATGGATCTGTCAATGCTGACGGTGTTGTACGGTGAAAATGAAGCGGGAAAATCGACAATTCGCTCGTTTATGAAAAGTATTTTATTCGGTTTTCCGACGAGAGGACAGCGCCGTTATGAACCGAAAGAAGGCGGGAAGTATGGCGGAGCGGTCACTGTTCAAACAGAAAAGTACGGCCGTTTGAAAATTGAACGATTGCCAAAGACGGCAGTAGGCGCGGTGACCGTTTATTTTGAGGACGGGAAAACTGGCAGCGAAGATATTTTAAACGATATATTAAGCGGTGTGAATGAAAGCTTATTTGATTCTGTTTTTTCATTTGATATGCATGGTCTTCAAAATATTCATCAGCTCGGCGAAGCGGATATCGGCAATTATTTATTTTCGGCCAGCGCAGTCGGAAGTGATGCGTTATTGCAGTTAGATAAAAAATTAGAAAAAGAAATGAATCAGCGCTTTAAGCCGAGTGGTCGTAATCCTGAAATTAACGTGTCACTGCAAGAGATGAAGAAAATTGAGGAAAAGATGAAAGAGTGGCAAGGGAAGATTGGCACGTATGAAAAACAGGTCGAGCAGTTAAAAGAAAGTGAAGAGAAACTTGCTTCTGTTCGTGCGGAAAAAGAGTCAGCCGAAAGACGAAAGCAAGATTATGAAATATTAGCGGCGCTTGAGCCTCTCGTTATTGAAAAGAGTGCGCACGAGAAAGTGTTGAAAAGCGAGAACGGGCAGTTTCCTGTAAACGGAATGGCGCGCTATGAGGCGGTAAAGGCAAAGATAGAACCGCTGCAAGTACAAGTAGATTCGCTTCAAAAAAAGATAGAAACAGTGCAATCAGAAATTGATTCCACAGAAATAGATGAAGTATTTTTACAAAAAGAAAGTTACGTAGAAGAACTTCGTATGCAACATATGTCTTATGAAAATGCACGCCAAGAAATGCGTGATATGACGGGAAGTATTGCGAATATAAAAGAAGAAATCGCAGAACTACAGCAACAAATTGGCGCTACTTTTGAACAAGAGACTGTTCTTTCATTTGATATAAGTTTAGCGACGAAAGAATTAATTACACAAACGGTGCAAAAAGCGAGAGAGTTAGAAACGCAAAAAACGCAGCTTGATGAACGTTTCAAAACGGCTCAGGAGCAATTAGAAGAGCAAGAAGAAAATATAAGACAAATAAGTCAGCAAATGTTAGCTGATGAAAAACGAAATACGTTAGTTGAGAGAGAAAAATCATTTCAAGATGCGGCGTTTATCGGTATGGGCGCAGAGAGAATGAAGCGTAAGTATGAGGAAAAAACAGGGGCGGCTATGCAAAAGAAAAAACAGTGGCAAAGAATTTGTCTTCTGTTACTTCTTATTAACACGCTTGTTTTATTCACGAGTCTATTTATAGATAACCGCGCGCTATTATTTATTAGTGTCATTGTTTTTGTAGGGATTGTTTTAGCACTCGTTTTATATAAAGATCCTTCGGGTGGATTACAAGAAGAGCTCCTTACTCTTCAGCAAAGTGCTGGCGGGCGTCAAAGTGAAGAGGCGATGTCTGTGCGTTATCAGCTAGAAAAAGATGAAGAGATTCGTAAGCTATTTGAGCGTGAGTCATATAAGTTACAGCAAATGGAACGAGCTTATGATAAAGTCGTTTCATCGTATGAAGAATGGGAGAGAGAAACTTTTCAAATAGGAGAACAAGTAGATGCGTATAAAACGCGCTATATGTTCCCAGAATTTTATACGTATGCGCACATATTGCCGGCGTTTGAGCGTATTGAAAAAATGCGGCAATTATATCGTGATTTAGAGAAGCAAAGTAAGCGGAAATCTTCATTGTATGAAATGATTTCGCACTTTGAGCATAAACTAGAAACTGTTATCGGTAGCACGGAGTATAGCAATTTGCATGAGGCGCAAAGTCGTATGCAAAACGAGAAAGAGAAGCGCCAAACTTGTAAGCAGCTGAAAGAGAAGCTGGCGGAATGGCAAGAAGAATATGAGTTCATGCAAGAGCAATTAAAACAACTACTAGTAGAGCGAGATGGGTTATGGCATATCGCAGAATCTACAGATGAAGAGATGTTTTTAGAAGCTGGAAAATTGGCAGAGAAACGTGAAGACGCGGATAAGCAAGTGGGGCGTTTATTACCTCAAATTGATTTGTTAGAACAGCGCTTAACGAGTTTGTCATTAGCTGAGCATTATGAGGCTGACGGTTATGATGAAAAATTAAAGCAAGAAATTACAGCCGCGCAAAGCTGTCTGGCGCAAGAGAAAGAACTGACAGAGCGTATTGCGAAGCATCGAATAGAAATTGCGAATTTAGAAGAAGGCAGTACGTATGGTGATTTACTACATGAGTGGGAAATGAAAAAAGCGCAAGTGCGTGAACAAGTGAAGAAGTGGGCTGCATATGCGGCCGCAAAGACAGTATTAACGAAAACGAAGCAATATTATCATGAAGTGCATTTGCCGCGTATTTTACAAAAATCCGAAGAGTATTTCGTGTATTTAACAGGCGGGAGATATAGTAAAATATTCTCACCGTCAGAAGCGGAACCTTTCATTGTCGAACGTAACGATGGTATGCGTTTTTACAGTCATGAACTAAGCCAAGCGACAGCGGAGCAGTTATATTTATCGTTACGATTTGCGCTAGCGAAAACGTTTGAGCATGACTATCCATTTATTATTGATGATAGCTTCGTACATTTTGACGCGGTAAGGACGAATCGAACGATTGAACTTATAAAAGAAATTGCGAAAGATAGACAAGTTATCTTCTTTACATGCCATGCGCATTTATTAACGTATTTTACAGAAAATGAGATTATAAAATTAACACGTAAGCGTAAAGAAAATGAGTTGTAGTATGCTATACTAAAAGTAACTGATTTGGTGGAGGAATTCGAATGAAAAAGAAAATTGTAGAATATGAAGTTGGTGAACAAGTCGATGTTTTCTTGTTAATTAAAACAGCGACAAAAGGTCTCGCAAGCAATGGTAAGCCGTTTTTAACAGTAATCTTACAAGATCCAAGTGGAGATATTGAAGCAAAGCTATGGGACGTATCGCCAGAAGTTGAGAAACAATATGTAGCGGAAACAATCGTTAAAGTAGCTGGAGATATTCTAAACTATAAAGGACGTATTCAATTACGTGTGAAACAAATTCGTGTTGCGAATGAGAATGAAGTAACAGACATCTCAGACTTTGTAGAAAAAGCTCCAATAAAAAAAGAAGATATGGTTGAGAAAATTACGCAATACATATTTGAAATGAGAAACCCGAACATACAGCGTCTAACAAGACATTTGTTAAATAAGCATCAAAATGAATTTTTAGAATATCCAGCAGCGACAAAGAACCATCACGAGTTCGTATCTGGACTAGCTTATCATGTTGTATCAATGTTAGATTTAGCGAAAGCTATATCAGCTCTATACCCATCGTTAGATAAAGACTTACTATATGCGGGCGTTATTTTACACGACCTTGGTAAAGTATTCGAACTATCTGGCCCAATTTCCACAACGTATACGTTAGAAGGGAATTTACTTGGCCACATTTCAATTATGGTGAACGAAATTGGTAAAGCAGCAGACGAGCTGAACATCGATGCAGAAGAAGTATTAATCCTTCAGCACATCGTCCTTTCCCATCACGGAAAAGCAGAATGGGGTAGCCCAAAACCACCATTAGTGAAAGAAGCAGAAATTCTGCACTACATCGATAACTTAGATGCAAAAATGAACATGATGGACCGCGCATTAGGACGCACAAAACCAGGCGAATACACAGAACGTGTCTTTGCGCTTGATAATCGTTCGTTCTATAAGCCAACTTTCCATAATTAAGATTGTGAATAGAATGGCCTCATTAAGTGTTAAAAGCTTAGTGGGGCTGTTTTCTTTATTAAAAATGAAATAGTTAAAATGAAATAATTGAAGAAGAAGCATTGAAAAGGGTAGGTTCTAAAAATGCGAAAAAATGAGTTAGAACAGAAATTATTACAAGAAGAGGTGCCAAAGGATTTATATAGTTTAAAGGGTGGATTACCAAACGAATCGTATTGTTTTAATGAACAGAATGGAGTATGGAAAGTATATTATAGTGAGCGAGGAACAAAGAGTAACCTTAAGACATTTAATTCTGAGACAGAAGCATGTGAATATTTCTATACTAGTTTAATTGAGATGTTAAAAGGAATGGGTGTAATTTAAAACTGAAATAAAAGGGCATTTCCGTTTGGGGGTGCTCTTTTATTTTATATACACATTATTATACTAATCTAAAGTTTCTGTATTTACATTTTTTCTTTTTATCTCATAATTTTAATTGGGGAAAGGGAGGAAAGAAATGGTTCAAATCACAGTGACACCTGAAATGCTAGAAGAAGTTGCTAATCGTGCAAGTAATACCAGAATCGCATTAGAATCTATACATAATAATTTATGTATAGATGTTTTTGATAAACAGATAGACCCAGATGGGATTTTACGGGATCCTAATACTAGTGAGGTACTTGACTGGAAACCTGGACAGGCACGAAAAAATAAAGTAGATTTTGGTCATACAGAAGGAAATACTTATAAGAATATGTTTGAGAAATATAAAAATCGTGAGATTACTCTTAAAGAGTTAAAAGAATTTCAGTTTAATTCGGATAATTTCAGATTAGAAAAGCCCTCTGTAAATAGAAGTCATAAATATGAGTAGTTAGGAAGATGATGGAATGAAAATATTAAATGTTTTTGATGCAGTTAGAGAAGGAACTTTTGAAGATTTCAAAAAATTTTATGATGGTGATATTAATCAAATTGATAGTGATTTAGATATTAATTTATTGTGCATGGCTATGACTAATAATAAAAATTCTAGTGAAAAACTTAAAATTATAAAATTTTTACTAGAAGAGGGTATTGATATTAATTACACTACAGCTAAAGATAAAAGGAATGCATTGCATATGTTTTATTTTTGTGTTTTACGCCCAACAATAGAATATGAATTAGAGATAACAAGATTACTTATTGATAATGAAATTAATATAAATGCTTTGGATAAATATAATGCTATTCCTTTGAAGTATGCTATTACGATAAATAAATTGTCTACAGAAGACAATAAAGACATGTATAAATTACTTATTAAAAATGGTTCAAACTATAATTTGAAAGATCAATCTGGAAAATCATGTGTAGATTATGCTAAAGAGTATTCTTGGAGAAATGATTTATTAACTATTATTGAGGAGTGTTAATATGAAAGTAAATAATTCTGATTACGGGGGCTTTATTGTTTCTAAAAATGTTGTAGCTGGAAAATCAATACGTTATACATTTAGGGAAAAATCAGAAATTCCTCAATTAAATGGGTGGACTATTTATTCTTCGGAAGATGATGATGAATATGTAAATGATTCTAGTAATTTTCAAGTATTAGGAGCAAGCTCTATATTAGAAATAGCTCCAGTTATGTTAGAAATTTTTGATGCTCCTTATGGTACTGATTTATGTTGGCTGTATGAAGAAGATATTCATGTAGGATTTTATGATTTAATAAGTGAAAATGAGAAAGAGATTGATCAAATTTTAAAAGGAAATTGATATTATTTTTTAAGTTGAGAGGGCAATTCCGAAAGGGATATGCTCTTTTTGTTTTATCTAGATGTATAGAAGACATATAGGGTGTTTTATGAAGATTTATGTTTGAGAACAGGGGTGAAATGAAAATTGGAACTAAAATCGGAAATGTATACACCGAAAATTATTGCGGATCATTTAGGGGTGACTCTCGATTTGCTTAAAGTATGGTCAAACAGAGCGAAGTCAGGAAGGATATCCGAGATACTCGAAGGAAAATATAGAAGAATTAAAAGCTATAAGAGAAAAAATACAGGTGCAAAAATGGTCTTATGATCAAGTTCGAGATGGTGTAATAGAGAAATTGATTCGTTTCTTTCAAAAGAAGAAAAATCGCAAATAGAAAAGAAATTGGATGAAGTATTAGAAAAGTTATATAATTTGTGGTTTGCTCAACCAAACTTAGATTTAACTTCTAAAGATAGTACAGGATTTTCAGCTATTGAATACGCTAGAAAATTCCCATATGGAGCAAGTTTAATTGAAAGGATGGAAAAATATGAATAAAAAAGAGCCTATTGAATTTATTGAAAAAGCTGGGGCCTGTATTGTTTCAAAAAATATAATAAATGAAACAGGAAAATTGAAATGGATATTGAGAGAGCAATCAATAGATGCGGTAGATAATGGTTGGAGATTCTTTTCAGAAATTGATGATGATGATTATATTAATAATCCTGATAATTTAGTAGTATGTGATTTTAATACTGTAGCAAATATTGAACCGGCCATTCTGGGAATATACGAACTACCAATAGGTAGTGATTTACAATTAGTTTCTGAAAATGGAAAAATAAGATTTGTTGATAATTTAACTGGTAAAGAAGTTTGATGAGAATACGAAAATCTAAAGACAACAAGGTAAAATGGTTCGAGGAGATGTAAATTTACCAAGTGTGAATTCATTAAATATCTTCGAAAAGAATGTAAAATGTTATAGTAAGCGAGTAATAAAGAGTAATATTAAGATATTTAATTCTGAGACAGAAGCATGTGAATACTTCTATACTAGTTTAATTGATATGTTAAAAGAAATGGGTGTAATTTAAACCTGAAATAAAAGGGCATTTCCGTTTGGGGATGCTCTTTTATTTTACTAACTTTATTTCACATATAAATTGGCTTCATTTTCTGTTAGACAAGTTTTATTTTATATGTTTACATTTTTTATCTCATAATTTCAATTAGGAAAGGGAGGAAGAAACATGAAATATATGGCGTATGTAGAAAAAGCCAATAAGTTAATCGAAGAGGAAGTTACAATAAATATTAACGGTGTAGTGTTTACGGGATTCTCCACTGTTTGTTCATATAAAATTGAAGAAGGAAAAAGTTATCCTGCTATTCTCGACATTACAGTTTTCGATAATATTGAAGTTTCTTTTCTCCACTAATGTTTTTAATATTTACCAAACCATTCTCCAGTTCAAAATGTTATGCAATAAAAAAAAATCTCGAATTTGAGATAAATCACTTGCTTTTTAATCACTTGAGTTGTAAAGTGATAGTAACGAAAGCGATTGAGTCATATGAAAAACATACACTCACTTGCTTTCGATTAAAAAGCAAAGTAACTTATTCAGTAAAAACTAAGATGAATTTACAAAAATATAATGAGAATAAATTAAAAAGCTAAGAAGCATATTATTTTTTAGTTATCACTTGACTAGTAAAATGAAACGGAGGAATTATCAATGTATGAAATTAAAGGGCATCATCACATTTCAATGGTTACAAAAAACGGAAGTGAGAATAACCATTTTTATAAAAACGTGCTTGGTTTACGCCGTGTGAAAATGACGGTAAACCAAGATGATCCATCCATGTATCATTTATTTTACGGAGATAAAACAGGAAGTCCAGGTACTGAACTATCATTTTTTGAAATGCCTTTAGTAGGAAAAACGTACCGTGGTACGAATGCAATTACGCGAATCGGATTACTCGTTCCTTCAGAGGAAAGCTTACATTACTGGAAAGAACGATTTGAGAAATTTGATGTGAAACATAGTGAAATGACAACATATGCAAATCGTCCTGCTTTGCAATTTGAGGATGCGGAAGGTCTTCGTCTCGTGCTACTCGTTTCAAACGGAGAAAAAGTGGAGCACTGGGAAACTTGGGAGAAATCCGAAGTTCCAGCTGAACATCAAATTCAAGGAATGGGTTCTGTAGAAATGACAGTGCGTAGACTTGATAAACTGGCAAGTACACTAACAGATATATTTGGTTATAAAGAAGTTAGCCGAAGCGACGAAGAAGCGATTTTCCAGTCTATTAAAGGAGAAGCCTTCGGAGAAATCGTTGTGAAATATTTAGATGGTCCTACTGAAAAGCCAGGCCGCGGTAGCATTCACCATTTAGCGATTCGCGTGAAAAACAGTGAAGAGCTAGCTTATTGGGAAGAACAGGTGATACAAAAAGGTTTCCATTCTTCAGGCATTATCGACCGTTTCTACTTTAAAAGCTTATACTTCCGTGAATCAAATGGAATCCTATTTGAAATTGCGACAGATGGACCAGGATTTACAGTTGATGGAGATGTAGAGCATTTAGGAGAAAAACTTGATTTACCGCCGTTCTTAGAAGAACAGCGAGCAGAAATTGAAGCGAAATTAGCACCTATTGAAGAGAAATAATAGAAGAGAAAATATAAAATTTAAAACCATTGGAGGAATATAAAATGAACCAATTAAAAGGAATTCACCACGTTACAGCAATTACAAGTAGTGCAGAAAAGAACTATGAATTTTTCACTCACGTTTTAGGAATGCGTTTAGTTAAAAAAACAGTAAACCAAGATGATATTCAAACGTATCATTTATTCTTTGCAGATGATAAAGGTAGTGCAGGAACAGATATGACATTCTTTGACTTCCCAGGTGTTCCAAAAGGAGTACACGGTACAAATGAAATTTCAAAAACTTCATTCCGCGTTCCGACTGACGCAGCACTAGAGTATTGGGTGAAACGTTTTGACCGTCTTGAAGTAGAACATACAGAAATTAAAGAGCAATTCGGTAAGAAAACTCTTTCATTCGTTGACTTTGATGATCAACACTATCAATTGATATCAGATGAATTTGATAAAGGCGTGGAATCAGGTACACCTTGGCAAGACGGCCCAGTGCCATTAGAATATGCAATTACTGGCTTAGGACCTGTATTTGTCCGTATCGCGAATTTCAGTTATTTCAAAGAAGTACTAGAAAAAGTTCTATTATTTAAAGAGATTGCTCAAGAAGGAGAATTCTACTTATTTGAAGTAGGTGAAGGTGGAAACGGTGCATCTGTCATTGTAGAACATAATACGGTTCTTCCTGAAGCACAACAAGGTTTTGGTACAGTGCATCATGCAGCATTCCGCGTAGAGGATCGCGCTGTATTAGAAGAGTGGATTGAGCGACTAAGTCGAGTTGGACTCCCTTCATCTGGTTATGTAAATCGTCACTTCTTTGAGTCATTATACGCAAGAGTTGCGCCGCAAATTTTATTCGAGTTTGCAACAGACGGCCCAGGGTTTATGGGAGATGAGCCATACGAAACACTTGGAGAAAAATTATCTTTACCTCCATTCCTAGAGCCAAAACGTGAAGAAATCGAAAAATTAGTACGTCCAATTGATACAGTGAGAAGTACGAAGGAATTTATTAAAGAGTAAAAATAGAAATAATAAGTAGAAGAGCAAGTAGTTTTAGCGAATCGCTGGAATTGCTTGCTTTTTTATTTGGTCTATAAAATTTTCTGAAAAATGTTTCTCAAGTTTTTAAAATAGAAATATTTGGTATAATTAATTTAAATTATAAATTTTCTGACAATTATTTTTCAATACATAGAAAAGGGGTGATAATATACAATTTGAATAATTGTATAAATATCCTAATTTTGTAAGTTTGGAGAAAAGGGGATGCGAAGGTATGGGAACAGATGTAGTAACGAAGGAGCAAATGAAACATTCTTTAGATGATTGGTATCGTGTAATGTTGCAGCAACATATAGAGAAAGCTACGGAAATGAAAGAAGAGATTGATAGTAAGATTAGTGGTTTGGAAATGGATCAGGAATTATCTTTGTATTTTACATTATTAGATTTTAGATATAAGATGCTGACGGATTGGTTGAATATAAAAGAAAATAGTTTTGAGAGAATAGAATCTTTTGAAATCCCAACTGAAGGATTTTTAGCATATTATTATCATTTCTTTAAAGGGATATATTGTACTTCAATGTCTAAATATGGAGATGCAAAGGAAAATTATGAAAAGGCAAATGAATTACTGAAATATGTCTCGCACCCTTTAGAGAATGCTGAATTTGATTATCGTATGGGTAATTTTTACTATCAGACGTACCAACAAGTTAATGCAATTGAGTATTTGAGAAAAGCGAAAGAGGAATTTAAAAAACATATAGGTTGTGAAATAAATATAGCGCTAGATGAAAATGTTTTTGGCCTGTGTTGTGTAGATTTAAAAAATTACGAACTCGCTGAAGAAAGCTTTAATACTGCTATGGATATTTTCCAAAAAGTAAATTATGAAAAATATATTTTAATGGTGCGTCATAATTTAGCTTTTTTATATGCTAGCCAAGATTTATCGGAACTCGCAATTCGTCATGCATCCGAAGTTACAAAAAAACAGCCGAAATTTTTTAAAGCGCTATTTGTTGAAGCGGGTGAATATTATAAATTAGGACAATATCAATTGGCGGCAGATTTGATAGAAAAAGGTTTGGATATTTGTAAAGAATTAAATAAGGAAGAGTTTCAATACCGTTTTATGATTTTGAAAAGTGTAAACGAAAAATCACCTACATTAAGCTTAGAGGAAGTAGTTTTAGAAGGTATTTCTTATTTTGAGAAAGAAGAGTTATGGGAGTGTATACAAGAATACGCTGGAATGTTAGCTTTAAGGTTTTATGAAGAAGAGAATCACAATAAGGCAAGTCATTATTTTTACATGAGTCATAAAGCTCAAAAAAAATTATTGAAAAAAGGGGCGCTGAAATAATGAAAAAGATTCACTTTGGAATGTTGGGGATTGCGTTAGTAGGTGCGTTATCGATTGGAGCTAATAGTTTATTTACAAATCAAGCATTAAATATAGGAGAGACAGGAGGAGCACCAGCAAGACCAGACTACGTTAGTTTTAATAAAGGCGATGGTGGCGGAGCGCCAGCCAACTTCAATAAAGGCGATGGCGGAGCACCAGCAGATAATAGAGGCGACGGCGGAGTAAGCCAACTCTAATAACAAAGAAAGGGACTTCAACATGAAGTCCCTTTCTTTGTTATTAGGACATGTAGAGAAAAGAATTGACTTACTTTAAATGTGTAACTATAATAGTTACAAAGTAACCATCACTAATGGCAGTGAGTAATATTTTTTTAGTATAATTGTAACTGTCTTGGTTACAATTAAAAACAATCATAAAACAACCAAATAATGTAAAAACTTTAAATAGCAACAAGAGAAAGGAGACGGGAATTTTGAAACGGTTTAAATTTTATTTTATTAGCGGTATTGTTCTTGTTTTATTAATAGTATGTAACTTCGTTGATAAGCCGATTGCGAAGGTTGAAGAAGTGAAAGATACTGTGATGATGAGGCTGAATACGAAAGAGAGTATGGCGCAGATTGATGGGCAGACGATTTATTTTAAGCAAATTGGTGAGGGGAAACCGCCTTTACTTATGCTTCACGGGTTCGGTGGTTCTTCAGATGGGTTTAATGATATTTATCCGGAACTTGTAAAGGACCATACGATTATTGCGGTTGATATTTTAGGGTTTGGGCGTTCTTCTAAACCAATTGATTTTCAGTATTCGTTTCCCACGCAAGTGAATTTATATTATAAGTTAATGAAGAAACTCGGATACGATCAATTCGCAGTACTTGGTCATTCGATGGGCGGAGAGATGTCTCTAAATTTAGCGTATTTATATCCGGATGCAGTAACGCATCTCGTTTTAGCGGATTCTACAGGGATAGAGTCTTTCCAGCAAAAAGAAAGTTATGAAGTGCCGCCACTATCGACAGACTTACAAACTGTAACAGAGATTACGGATTATAATAAAAATGAAGTGAAAAATAGTCGCGATGATAAAGAGCATTATGATCAGCTTACGAAAATGAGAGAGCGCCGCATTGCGATGGAAGCAGATAAAATTAAGGTACCGACTTTAATTATATGGGGACGACACGATAAGAGTGTTTCTTGGAAAAATGGTGAACTGTATCATGAACTATTTGCAAATAGTACGTTCCATATCATTGAAAAAGGATACCACGCACCGTTTCGCCAGGAACCAATAGAGTTTATGGAATATGTACAAGCGTTCTTCGCGAAGAATCCACAATAAAATTTTAAGCATAAATCCACTTCTTTCCTCATAAAGTGAAACTAATAAGGCTTGTCTAAGGAAAGGGATGAACGAAAGTGGAAACTTTACCATGGTGGATTTATCTTGTAATCATTGGGATCGTATTGAGTGGCTACATGGTTTTATATACTTCGAAAAAAGAGCAAGAGATGGATAATGATTTTATCGAAAAAGAAGGCGAAGTATATATGAAGCGTTTAGAAGAAGAGCGAGAGAAACGGAATCAGGATAGTGATAAAGATTCGGTATTGCTTTAATAGAAATTTTGAAAGGCTACCAACTAGTAGAACTTTACATCTAGCTGGTAGCCTTTTTTGCTGGAGGAGCAGTATATGTTCATCAAGCTAAGCTTATACAAGTTGAATTTTACATGTATACAATATTCATCATGAACTTTTATTGATGGTATTTATATATATTTTTACTCATAAGAATGGAACTAGCGCAGTATTTACTGGGGGGGATTAACAATGCATAGGGATGAAACATCATTACATCCTGATACAGGTGTTACATCTGTAATGTTTGTTGAGCGTTCATTAAATGAAATTCGTTTTTGGTCTAGAATCATGAAGGAGCATTCTTTTTTTCTTCGCTTAGGGTTTAGATGTGAGGATACTCAACTAATTGAAGAGGCTAATCAATTTTATCGATTGTTTGAACATATCGAACAAATAGCGCATTCCTATACAAATGAAACAGATCCTGAGCAAATAAAAAGATTTAATTCAGAAGTACAACAAGCCGCAACTAATATTTGGGGATTTAAACGAAAAATTTTAGGATTAATTCTCACATGTAAATTGCCAGGACAAAATAACTTTCCGCTTTTAGTTGACCATACAAGTAGGGAAGCTGATTATTTTAGAAAACGTTTAATACAATTAAATGAAGGTAAATTAGATGCTCTTCCTGATGCAATTATTAAAGAAAATGTTTTCTTTTTAAGGATTATGGCAGACCATGCTAAATTTATTGGTCATCTTCTTGATCCATCGGAAAGAAAGCTTGTAGACACAGCACGGAATTTTAGCAATGATTTTGATGAATTGATGTATCAAGCAATTGACTTAGAATCTATGAAACCACAATCCCAAACAGTCCCTCTTTTAGATCAATTTTTAGATCAAAATCGTGTGTCGGTTACATCTCTTCGGGATTTTAAGAAAACAGCACGTGATTTAATTGAGCAATGTAAAATAAAGAGTATCATTCATCCGTTATTAGCAGACCATGTTTTCCGTGAAGCTGATAGATTTCTTGAAATAATTGATATGTTTGATGTTCATCTTACAAATATTAAATCCCAACCTAGATATTAGAAGATAAGGAAAGATAATATTTTACTTTCAGCTGAGAAGTTAACAATTTATTGTTAGCTTCTTTTCTTTGTGAATAAAATTTCTTTTCATTTAGTAAATTTCCCTTCAAAGACTACATAAATCCCTTTGACCAAATATGTAATTCTCTGTAAAATGATATATATGGAAAGATTATGAATATACAGGAAATCTATGGATAGTAGATTCTAATAAATTATTCGGGGGGATTTATTAGTTAAGTATATTAACTTGTTTGCACTGAATTTTACACATAAAGGGGTATTAGTAATCATGAAAGCAAAGAAATTAGTAAGTTTAGCGTTACCAGTTATGTTATTGAGTGGTTGTATTACAATTGAAACTGATGGTAAGAAAGCTGAACCAAAGAAAGAAGAAACGCAAAAGGTAGAGAAAGAGAGTAAGGCTGCTGAAAAAGAGAGTAAGTCAACGGATAGCAAGAAAGAGGATAGCTTATCTGTAGCGAAAGGTGAAGATACAAACAGTAGTTCATCAAGTAGTCAACAAAGTTCTTCTTCAAATAATTCTACTTCTTCTAATTCTTCAACTGGTAAGGTAACTGGTTCAGATGTTGAAAGGTACAAGGCAGATATTATAAACAGTGCCACTCAAATTGAAGATACAATGAAATTAATTGAAGGAATAGCAGATTCAGACGTAAAATCATACAAACAAAAGAAAAGTGAAGTACAACTGAGTTTAGGTGGAGCAAAGGCAACCGCAACGAAATTGAAGAATCTACAAGCACCTCCTGAGTTACAAGGAGAACAGGCGAAGATAAAGCAGTCGATGGAACTGTATGCGGATTGTTTTCAACTTCTCTTTGATGCATTAGACCAAGAAGACGAGAGTAAAATGCATCAATCATTAAGTAAAGCACAAGAAGGCTCAAAACTGTTTGAAGAAGCAGCGAAGAGTATCGGTAGCAAAACTAACTAAGAATAAATTACTTAAAGGGGTATGAGGTATGAAAGTGAAAAAACTAATAGCTGCTGCAGTTCCAGTTGCCATATTATTAAGTGGTTGTGTTACAGTAAAAGATTCGGAAAATAAAGAAGAAAAGACAGAAGAAACAAGTAAATCTAAGGCTGCTGAAACGAAAGAAAAATCAACTAATTCGAAAGAAGAAAGTAAAGATGTTCAAAAGGTTCGAGTTTTAGATGAAGATTATGCACAATATTTATTAGATATTGAACAGGATATGTTAAGACGATTTGATTACTATGATGCTTCTGTAAGAGATTTGAGAAATGGAAGTAAATCAAAAGCTGAGGTATTAGATAGTATTAAAGACATCTATAAAGTATTTGATAAGATAGAGAAGATTTACGCACCGCAAAAACATAAAGAAGAACAAAAAGAGATTGAAAAAGCGACAGGTAAACTAAGAGAAACATTCGGTGAAATAGAGAAGTTATTCAACGATAAAGGCTTCAGCTTAGAGACCGATAAGGAAATCTTAAATAAAGCAAATGCAAAACTAGAGGAAGCAAAACGTATTTGGAAACCTACATTCGATAAGTTAAGATCCGAAATAAAAGGTGATACAGCCACAGAAAAATCTACTAGTACAACAAGTAGTTCTATATCGACAAACCCAACTACTGATAGTCAGGCTCAAACAGATAAAAGCCAAGCTAAAACGGGGGTATTTGTAGGTACAGTTGGTACAAGTGAAGAGTTAGGAATTAGTTATGGAAACATGGAGAAGAACATCAAAGATGGGACTGAGATTATTGGTAACTGGGGTATTGATTACGGTAGTGGCATAAAAACTACGTTAGTACTAAAAGGTGATAAAACATTTGAGTCCTATGCGAACGGTTCTTATCCGAATAAAGATAACTACTTAACAGGAACATATGCGGTAGATGTTCCATCATTCCAGTTATCTTTAAAAGTAACAAAAGCAGTTAAAGACGGTCAAGAAGTAAAGCTAACAAATGATAGTATGATGTATAAATTACAAAACTATGATGGAAACACATTACAAATTTATCATATGGACGATAACGTTCGTATTCGTTATGCAAAACAATAAATAGTTGGCAAAAAACTCTGTAATAAATTTTACAGGGTTTTTTGTTAGTTCTAATTGTATTTCTTCATTAATTTCCCTGGCGCTATCCATATTAGTATAAGTTGAGAAATCAACAAAACGATTTTCTTTTTGGAGAATGATAAGGATTCGGTTTTATTATAATTAGGGGAGAGTGGATAACGTATTGTTATCCACTTTTTTTATTTCCTAAAATATATCAACGATTTTTTCAATATATCGACTTACTGACACAAAGCGACAATGTTAAGAAGCACGATTATTGTTCGGGAAATTATTATAGAAGAAAAGCATATGAAATCGACATGATGCATAGCGTCATTTTTAGATGTAACGCACAAGTTGCACAACCTATGCAACGATAACTAGCTTTACTCTTCATCATTTATTTGACCATACTAGACATAGAGAGGTGATAAACACAGTATGATTTTTAGTGAACGTTTAAAAGAAGAAAGGGAAAAAGAAATTGGTCGCAAAATGATTTGGCTGAAAAAATTCATGTAAGTAGGCAGTCTGTTTCGAAATGGGAGACGGGAAAGAACTATCCGAGCATTGAAATTATTATTCATTTAAGTGATCTGTTCGGTATTACAATTGATGAGTTATTGAGGAGTGATGAAGAGTTGACGCAGAAAGTAATTGAAGATAGTAAACAATTAGCGCATCCAAAATGGAAGGTGTTCTTTGATGGTCTATTCATGCTGGGTGTATTTTTGTTTATTACAAAAATCGTTGTATGGGCGTTAAATAAGTTTGCCGGAGCAAGCATTACAATTGTCGCAGATGCACCATATGTAATGAATTTTTTACCGCTCCTATTAATGATTATAGGTGGTACGGTTTCTGATAAGTTGAAGAAAATATATAGATAAGAGAAAGATTTGTAAGAAATCCCCTACACTAGCTGTTCTTTTCACCCAAATTGTGTACTATAAAGGATAGATAGGAAGGGGACGTTTAGAATGGAATTTCATGAGCAAAAGATTTTGCCGGCAGTGAGGCAAATTAAAGATTTGGAGAAGCTATTACATAGTTCGTATGAGTATATTGTTATTTTAGATATTCATGTCGGTCAATTGAAGAGTGTTGTGTCGCTCGCGAAGCAGCATAATAAAAAAGTATTTTTACATGTGGATTTGATCCATGGATTACAAAGTGATGGGCATGCGACGGAGTTTTTATGCCAAGAATATAAACCGTACGGGTTATTGTCGACAAAGGCGAGCGTAATTATGAAGGCGAAGCAAAAAGGTGTCGTCTCCATTCAACGCATCTTTTTAATTGATTCTAGCGCAATGGAAAAGAGCTGTAATTTGCTAGAAAAGACGAAGCCGGATTATATAGAGGTGCTTCCTGGTGCGTTAACGGGTGTCATTGCTGAGGTGAAAGAGCGTACAGGTGTACCAATTTTAGCAGGTGGTTTTATTCGAACGGTAGAAGACGTTGAAAGAGCGTTAAATGCTGGTGCGACAGCAATTACGACATCGAAAAAAGAACTATGGAAACATTACCAAAAAAAGTGACGAAAATGTGAAAAAATTCTGTTGACACCGCTTTCATTAAAGGTTAACATTATAGACAAGTTAATAAACGTGACGGAGAAAAGAAGAGATCCACATTTTATTGTTTCTATATATATTATATAGAAGCATGTAAGCTGTGGATCTTTTTCTTTTGAAAAAAAACGAATGGCCATTCATTTTACCTCTATCACTTTTCGAAAGCATTTAAATTGATTGTGGAGGGATTTTATGTCAGCATTTTTAGGGGAATTAATAGGGACTGCATTGTTAATCTTACTTGGTGGCGGCGTTTGCGCTGGTGTAAGTTTAAAGAAATCGTTTGCGAAAGATTCTGGTTGGATTGTAATTACAATGGGTTGGGGTCTAGCGGTTGCTATGGCAGCGTATGCAGTTGGATCAATTAGTGGGGCACATTTGAATCCGGCTTTAACGATAGGACTTGCGTTTAAGGGAGCGTTCCCATGGAGTGATGTACCTATGTATATCGCAGCACAAATGATTGGGGCAATTATCGGGGCAGTTCTTGTATATTTACATTACTTACCACACTGGAAAGAAACAGAAGATCCAGGAACAAAGTTAGGTGTATTTGCAACAGGTCCAGCAATTCCGAACACATTTACAAACCTTTTAAGTGAAATGATTGGAACATTCGTTTTAGTATTTGGTATATTAGCAATTGGAGCAAATAAATTTGCAGATGGTTTAAATCCATTTATCGTTGGTTTCTTAATTGTAAGTATTGGTTTATCATTAGGTGGAACAACAGGATACGCAATCAACCCAGCTCGTGATTTAGGTCCGCGTATTGCACACTTCTTCCTTCCGATTGCAGGAAAGGGCGGTTCAAACTGGAAGTATGCATGGATCCCAGTAGTTGGTCCAATTCTAGGTGGATCACTTGCAGGATTATTCCATCAAGTTGTATTTGAAGGAAAACAAAATTCAGCACTTATTTATGTGATTATTACAACTGTGATTGTACTAGCAATCTCTTATATGACAAGTAAAAAAAGTGAAGCTACTACAAATAGTAGAAAAGTAGCATAGGGGGAAACTGATATGAAAAAATATATTCTTTCATTAGACCAAGGAACAACAAGCTCACGCGCAATTCTTTTCAATAAAGAAGGAAAAATCGTTCATTCAGCTCAAAAAGAGTTTACACAACATTTTCCAAAGCCAGGCTGGGTTGAGCATAATGCACAAGAAATTTGGGGATCTATTTTAGCAGTTATCGCAACTTGCTTAAGCGAAGCAGATGTGAAGCCAGAACAAATCGCTGGTATCGGTATTACGAACCAACGTGAAACAGCGGTTGTATGGGATAAAACGACTGGAAAACCAATTTATAACGCAATCGTATGGCAATCTCGTCAAACAGTTGAAATTTGTGATGAGTTAAAAGAAAAAGGTTATAGCGAGATGGTTCGCGAAAAAACAGGTCTTTTAATTGATGCATACTTCTCTGGTACGAAAGTAAAATGGATTTTAGATAACGTTGAAGGTGCAAGAGAAAAAGCAGAAAACGGCGAGTTATTATTCGGAACAATTGATACATGGCTTGTATGGAAATTGTCTGGCGGTAAAGCGCACATAACAGATTACTCGAATGCATCACGTACATTAATGTTTAACATTCACGACTTACAGTGGGATGATGAGCTTCTAGACATGTTAACAGTACCAAAGAGCATGCTTCCAGAAGTACGTCAATCATCTGAAATATATGGAGAAACAATTGATTATCACTTCTTCGGTCAGAATGTACCGATCGCAGGTGTAGCTGGTGACCAGCAAGCAGCATTATTTGGACAAGCTTGTTTCGGTGAAGGTATGGCGAAGAACACTTACGGAACTGGTTGTTTCATGTTAATGAACACAGGCGAAAAAGCAGTAGCTTCTGAGCATGGCCTATTAACAACAATTGCATGGGGTTTAGATGGTAAAGTGAATTACGCATTAGAAGGAAGTATTTTCGTAGCTGGTTCTGCAATTCAGTGGTTACGTGACGGACTGCGTATGTTTAAAGATGCGAGCGAGAGCGAAGTGTACGCTAGCCGTGTTGAATCAACTGAAGGTGTATACATAGTACCGGCATTCGTAGGACTAGGTACACCGTATTGGGATAGTGAAGTACGCGGCGCTATGTTTGGTGTAACACGCGGTACGACGAAAGAGCATTTCATTCGTGCAACGCTAGAATCTTTAGCATACCAAACGAAAGATGTACTATGCGCAATGGAAGCAGATTCAGGTATTGAACTAAATACATTACGCGTTGATGGCGGAGCAGTTAAAAATAACTTCTTAATGAAGTTCCAAAGTGATATTTTAGACGTTCCTGTAGAGCGTCCAGTGATCAATGAAACGACAGCTTTAGGTGCAGCATACTTAGCTGGTCTTGCGGTTGGATACTGGAAAAACCAAGATGAAATTAAAGCACAGTGGCATATGGACAAACGCTTTGAACCAACGATGGAAGCGGAAACAAGCGAAGAGCTATATGCTGGATGGAAAAAAGCAATTGAAGCAACTAAAGCTTTCAAATAATCATAAACAGTGTTATAATGATGACAAGTTAATAATTCGGTAGGAGATTTGGAGAGACCACAACACGCTATAGAGGCGAAATCTATAGCGGAGCTTGTGGTCTCTTTTTTCGTTATCAAAGGGAGGAATTACCATGAAATTTTCAAGTAAACAACGTAAAGACGTATTAAACGGAGTAAATAAACAAGAGTTAGATGTGATCGTAATTGGTGGAGGTATTACTGGTTCTGGTATTGCATTAGATGGGGCAACACGCGGTTTATCAACAATTGTGTTTGAAATGCAGGACTTTGCAGCAGGTACATCAAGTCGTTCAACGAAACTTGTACACGGCGGTTTACGTTATTTAAAACAACTTGAAGTGAAAATGGTAGCAGAGGTGGGGAAAGAGCGTGCGATCGTATATGAGAACGGTCCCCATGTAACAACACCGGAGTGGATGTTACTTCCGTTCCATACAGGCGGCACGTTCGGGTCATTCAGTACATCAATTGGTCTTCGTGTATACGACTTCTTAGCAGGTGTAAAACGAAGCGAGCGCAGAAAGATGTTTAACCGTGAAGAAACGCTAAATAAAGAGCCTCTTGTAAAACAAGAAGGATTAAAAGGCGGCGGTTACTACGTAGAATATCGTACAGACGATGCGCGTCTTACAATTGAAGTAATGAAAGAAGCGATTGAACATGGTGCGAAAGCTGTTAACTACGCAAAAGTAGACAGTTTCTTATATAAAGATGGAAAAGTATGCGGTGTACGTGTAATCGATTTACTAGACGGAGAAGTGTACGAAGTTTACGGTAAGAAAATTGTAAACGCAGCTGGTCCTTGGGTAGATACACTTCGTGAAAAAGATAACTCTAAAAAAGGGAAAGTACTTCAGTTATCAAAAGGTGTGCATTTAGTAATTGACCAAAAACGTTTCCCATTAGGGCAAGCAATTTACTTTGATACACCAGATAAACGTATGGTGTTCGCGATTCCTCGTGAAGGAAAAACGTACGTAGGTACAACAGATACGTTCTATGATAAAGACGCAGCTGTACCGCACATGACAACAGAAGATCGCACGTATATCATTAATGCGATTAATTACATGTTCCCAAGCGTGAAAATTACAGAAAAAGATGTGGAATCAAGCTGGGCGGGTGTACGTCCGCTAATTTATGAAGAAGGTAAGAATGCATCTGAAATTTCTCGTAAAGATGAAATTTGGACTTCTGAATCTGGTTTAATTACAATCGCGGGCGGTAAATTAACAGGATACCGCAAAATGGCTGAAATGGTAGTAGACTACGTAACGAATCTATTACAAAAAGAAGGCCATAGCGCATATAAGAAGAGCGATACGAAACATATGCCAATCTCTGGTGGTCATGTAAGTGGTTCACACGGATTCCCGGCATTTGTTGCGAAAAAAGCAGGCGAAGGTACGAAATATGGTTTAACGACAGCACAAGCGGAAAAATTCGCGAAATTCTACGGCTCTAACGTTGACGTACTGTTTGACTTAGCGAAAAAACATAAAGACGAAGCGAAAGAATACAACATGCCGCTAGACGTTCTAATCCCGCTTGTATACGCAATGGATTACGAAATGACAGCGAAACCAGTTGACTTCTTCGTACGCCGCAGAGGCGCTGTATTCTTCAACATCCACTGGGTATACGAGTGGAAAGAAGCAGTAATCGACTACATGGCTGCGAAACTAGGCTGGAGCAAAGAAGAGCAAATGAAATACACAGCTGAATTAGAAAAAGCATTAACAGACGCTGTAATTCCTGTAGATCAACAAGAGCAGGCAGCTGCGTTAGCTTAAAAATAAACCGCGTGAGGGAGAGCCCTCGTGCGGTTTTTTGTTTTATTATATTTGTATAGAGTGTACTGAAATTAACTGAGTGTAGATTTTTGTTGCTTAACAGGATATGAATACGAAAGGTATAATAAGTATTATTATACCGTTTGAATAACTTAACAATTGTAGTAGTGTATTGGAGTTGAAATGAATCAATTTATTAATTTGCTTCTACAGTTAGGATTTATTGAGCAGGATTAATTTAAAGAGGTGAATGGAATGAATACTAATGTTCAAAAAGAGTTAAATCAATTAGTAGATAAAATGACTTCCTCTCTTTCTGATGTTAATAAAATTATTTTATTTGGGTCTCATGCTTACGGTATGCCTAATGAGGATAGTGATTTTGATTTGTGTGTAGTTGTTGATGGTATTGGTAAGAGGAAAAGAGAAGCCTTAAAGAAATTGAATTTAAGTATATTCGATGTAATGAAAACACCAGTCGATTTACTTGTTTACGGTTCTGAAGAATTTAATGAGCGTTCTGGTAATCCTGTAACAATGGAATACAAGATTGCTGAAGAAGGTAAGGTATTGTATGAAAAATTTCAGTGAGGCAAATTTATGGTTTGAAATTGCAGATTCAGATCTTAGAGCTTCTAATCATTTATTGTCTTTAATGCCTATTCCTTTTGCAATTATCTGTTATCATTGTCAACAGTGTGCTGAGAAATATCTAAAGGGGTATTTAACGTTTAAAGGAACTCATCCGCCTAAAACGCATAATTTATTGCTGTTAGTAAAGGGATGTGCTGAATTTAATATGGAGTTCAATGATTTAATAGATGATTGTGCAGAGTTAAATAGTTATGCGATTGAAGTCAGATATCCTTATTTTGAAGAACTTAATAAAACAGACGTATCGCAAGCTATAAAAAGTGCGGGGAATATTAAAAGTTTTGTTTTAGAAAAAATTAAATAGTAGAGGATGAGCAAAACGGTATGGACATTTCCAACCGTTTTTTTATGAATTTATAAAACTTTTCCATACAGTGCGTCGTCTAATAAATGGGAAGGAGGAAATGATGTGGATGAATTAACGGTAGAAGCGTTTGAAATAGAAGATAAGGAACTCCTTATCGATGAAATAATGAACAAGTATGGACAAGAAGTCTTACAGCTTGTGTATTCATATGTGAATAATAAAGAGGTCACTGAGGATTTAACGCAGGATATATTTGTGAAATGTTATAAATCTCTTCATACATACAAAGGGAAGTCGAATGTGAAAACGTGGTTGTGGAGAATTGCCATTAATCATTGTAAGGACTATATAAAAAGTTGGTATAACAAAAAGGTAATCGTGACAGAGGATGAAGCTGCTTATATTGGGGTTCCAAATGATAGTGTCGAACAAACTGTTATTCAAAATGCGAAGGACCGTGAATTGGCTTCTGCAGTAATGAATTTACCGATAAAATATCGAGAAGTCATTTATCTATTTTATTATGAAGAACTATCAATTAAAGAGATTGCTATTGTAATAGAAGTGAAAGAAAACACGATAAAAACGAGACTGAAAAAAGCGAAGGAGCTTTTGAAGAAAGGATTGGAGGAATAATCAAATGGAAGATCGATTAAAAGGCCTGCGAAAATCAATGAAGAATACAACGTTTAAACATTTGAGTTTTTCTGATCAACACCGAAAGCGGGTGCGCGAAAAAATCAATGCATCACACGAAAAGGAAGAGGACATCTCGTTAGCCATTTTACAACTCCTCAGTAATGAAAAAACAGGATACGAATTGTCACAGCTACTACGAGGGAGAGGGATTCAAAAATTCGAAGGAAATGAAGGGTTTTTATATACTGTATTACATCGTCTAGAACAGAATCGTTTTATCCAATCAAGTTGGGATCATTCAGGAGCTAAATATTATCAATTAAATGATAAGGGAAGAAAGATGCTGCGAAAGGCAGAAAAAGATTCTACGAAGGCACGGTTTATATTAAAAGGATTAGTACAGGAGTGAGATAAAATTGAACAAAAAAGGGGAGCGTTTTTTAAGTGAAGTTACCAATCATATTAAATCAAAAGAAGTAAAGAGCTTTGTAGCAACTGAACTAGATTTTCACTTAAAACAGGCGAAGAACACGTGGATAGAAAAAGGTTTAGGTGAGGAAATTGCTGAAAATAAAGCTGTGGAACAAATGGGAAGTCCAATTAAACTAGGGCAGGAACTTAACAAACTTCATAAGCCGAAGGTAGATTGGTTCTTAATTATTTTGTTAGTGGCTGCTATGGGGTTAGGGTTTTTGCCAGTTTTAGCTTTTGGATATACGAATGATGTAATAATGAATAAGTTGATATTTGTTATTCTCGGTGTTGTAGCAGCTCTTGGGATGATGCTGATTGATTATCGGAAGTTAGAAAGACTCGGATGGCTGTTTTATACAATCGGAGTACTTATCCTGTTAATGCTATACTGTTTTCCAAACGCTTCGATGGCTGGCGAACCGTTAATAAAAATTGGTCCCATTGCAATTGACTGTTTAATGGCAGTGCCGTTCTTTTTTCTAGCTTGGGCTTCCATTTTCAATGGTAGTAGGATAAAGGTTATGCATCTTGTGGTTTTATATTTATTTTCTTTGTGTTTATTCTTAACTGTAGCAACTCTTTCAACGGTTTTTATCTATATCACGATGGTATTCGTTATGCTTTGGTGGAGTAATTTAGGAAAGAAAAAGGCATTGATTATTACAATTGTACCGATTTGTTTATTGATTATAAGGGTATCCTTTTCCTGGTCCTCAGTAAAAGGATATCATTTGGATAGATTTTTAGGATATTTAAACCCAGAGCGTGATGCAGGGGGCGCAGGGTTTATGTATGTACGTTTAAAAGAGGTAATGTCGTCAGCAGGTTGGTTTGGTACATCTGGAGATACAAAGTTCATCCCTGCTCCAGATACTGATTTTGTGTTTGCAAGTTTGACTTACTATTACGGGTATTTCCTTGCCTTGGTCCTTGTTTTAATTCTTTCTCTTTTTGTAGCAAGATTAGTAATCATATCTTATAAAATAAATGATCGGTATGGTAAATTGCTTCTCGTTGGAGGAATGACTCTTTTTGTAGTTCAGTTTATTTATAACGTGGGCATGATCCTAGGCTTATTACCGATTGCTGCTATATCATTGCCTTTTATTAGTTATGGATTAACACCAACTTTATTTCATGCGCTTTTAATGGGGATCGTGTTAAGTGTATATCGACGTAAAGATATGTCGTTTAGAATGAAAAAAACACCTTGATAAAAATCAAGGTGTTTTCGTTATACATTCAAAACTCTCCGAAGCAGCCCCTGTTACAAAAGGACTAACCTCACCAACGCTATAAAGCTGCAATTCATGCATTGCGCGTGTACAAGCAGTGTAGAACAATCTACGTAGGCTTTCATCACTGTACACATCTTTAGAAGCATCGTAAATAATGACAGCATCAAATTCGATACCCTTCGCTAAATAAGCAGGGATAACGACGATGCCTTGCTCATACTCGGCTGAGTTACTTTTCACAAGTTTAATATTCTCGATATGACTGAGTGCCTCGTATGCAGCGGCACTTTCAGCCGCGGATTTACATATAATTGCGATCGTATTGTGCTGTTGTTTTTGTAGTTCAGCAACTTTGGAAGTGATACGCTCATGCAGCTCACTGTAATCCGAAACTTTAGTTACTGTAGGCTTTTCACCGTCACGTTCAAATGCATTAATGTTCTTTCCTTCAGGTACGAGGTCCCGTGTAAATTCAATTATCGGTTTTGTTGAACGATAGCTACGAGTTAGGTTAATGCCGTTCGTTTCATCTGGTCCGTATAAGCTAGTAAGTGTATTGAAATTCACTGCTTCACTCGCATGGGCAAATATTGCTTGGTTAAAGTCTCCGAGCACTGTCATTTTTGCGGCAGGGAAGAGACGTTTTAAAAACTCGAACTGAAACGGAGAATAATCTTGTGCTTCGTCTACGAGTACGTGTTTAATTGATCTGTTCGTTTGGAAGCCTTCAATTAATTCTTTTAAAAGTAAAAATGGAGTCGCATCCTCGTAATGTAGCTTTCCTTCATCAAGCATGTTCACAGTTAATGAGCAAATTTTGTCCCATTCTTTAGGCTTTTCTCCAGTAACCCATGATGCATCTGTGAAGAGTTGTTTATATATGCCTGTAAAATTGATAAAACGTAGTGTTTGAACGCCTTTACGTAACGGTTTTAATTTTTTACGGACAATCATACGACCGAGTACTTTCGTTTCTTTTTCATAATCATTAAAGGAGTTGTCATCAAACTCGCCTTTTTTCTGTAAGTATTTATAAGCTTTTTGATACTCATCTTTACTAAGTAGTTCAATTTCTTCTTCTACCCAAGGCTTTTTCAGTTCTGTTTTTTCAATTGTGTCTATTTGTTTGTTTAGCCAATCCGTTAACTTCTCAATTCGATTATGGAAGCGGAGGGAGGAATCAGTATTATAAAATTGCTCTGTAATTTCTTTAGCAGAGGCAATCAGTTTTCCTCTAAATTTCATTCCTCTAAATAGCATGCCTGAAGATTCAAGAGATTGTCTGTACGCTCTAATCATCTCGAAAAATTGAGTAGATGCTTTAAATCGAATGCTCGCATTTCGAGTTTTATAATTTGCGCTATTCGTTTCAGTTAGCATATATTCTAATTGCTCGTAAGGATCCTCAACGTCAAATGACTTACTTAGTCTATGGTTTAAATATTCTTGGAATGTAACTTGCTGCATATTCTCTTCACCGAGTTCTGGCAGTACGTTAGATACGTAGCTGTTGAACATGGAGTTAGGGGAGAAGAGAATGATTTGATCTGCTTTTAGCCATTCGCGATATTTATATAGTAAGTAGGCGATTCGCTGCAGGGCAGCTGACGTTTTACCGCTACCAGCAGCTCCTTGAACGATAAGTAGTCGCCCTTCATCGTGACGGATAATTTCATTTTGCTCGCGCTGAATAGTAGCAACGATACTTTGCATATGTTTGTTTGTTCCTTTTCCGAGCGCTTGTTGCAGAATTTCATCGCCAATTGTGAGGCTCGTATCGAACATTGAATCAATCTCGCCATTCTGAATTATATATTGTAATTTCTTCTCCACATTACCGCAGATTACGCCTCCTGGTGTGCTGTATTCAGCCGGTCCTGGTGGATAATCGTAGTAAACACTTGAAATTGGTGCGCGCCAATCGTATATAAGAAAGTTTTCTCCGCTTGCATCGGTAAGTGTAGCAACGCCGATATAAATTTGTTCTGCACCAATTTCTCCTTCTTCTTTGAAATCAATTCGTCCGAAGTAAGGTGCTTTATGCATACGGCGTAGTGCGGCAAGTCGATTAAAGGTGTGCTTATGGGTAATTTGTGTTACGGCTAGTGATTGAGCTTGTTGTCTTAAGTTGATAACTGTTTCAAGATAATCGTCAAAAGTATCAGTATTAACTTTTACATCATCCCAAAAGTGTTTACGAATGTTGATTACTTCTGCCCGGCGTCTGCCAGTTTCGCTTTCCAGTTTATCAATTTGCTCCGTAATCGTTTCTATTACGTTATCCAATCGTTTTTGCTCTTGATCAAGTTTTTTGTTCATACGTAAGCACTCCTTTAAAAGTGAAAAATAGAGGTTGACTGAAGATGTGTTTTGGTGTACAATTAAGATACGGATAAATACATTCTTTTATTTTTAGTGAATGCGTTTCTGTACTAATTTAACATAGTTTTTTAATTTAATCAATGATAATAAGATAAACCTTGGTTTCGTGCTGTACGAAATCAAGGTTTTTTTGTGTTGAATGGAGTAAGATGGGGGAGTATATCGATTTATCGGTAAAAAACTACTACAAAATAAAAAAGCTTGGGGCTACCCAAGCTTTTTTCACTTCATTATTTCTGTGCGTCTTTTTTAGCGTCAGCTTTTGGTTCTTCGAAAAGATCTTTCAAATCTTTGTCGTCAACTTTTACGTCAGCTTTTTTGATTTCTTTCATCATAAGATCGTTCATAAATTGAGCATCTTGTGTTTTTTCTTGAACTGCTTCTTTTTTGATGTCAGCTTTTGCTTTATCGAAAGTTGCGTCAGCATGAGTCTCAGTTACTTTAATGATATGGTAACCATGCTGTGTTTTTACTGGTTCACTTACTTCATCTTTTTTCAGCTTACGAGCAGCTTCATCGAATTCTTTTACCATTTTATCTGGTCCGAAGAATCCTAAGTCGCCACCTTTTTCTTTTGAACCTGGATCTTCAGAGTACTTTTTCGCTAACTCTTCGAAAGATTTACCTTGTGCAAGTTCTTCTTTCACTTTTTTAGCAGTCTCTTCATCTTTTACAAGAATATGGCTTGCTTTAATTTCTTGCTTATAGTCCTCAAATTTTGCTTTTAAGTCTTTATCAGTAATTGCTTTTTCAATCGCTTGTTCTTGAGCTAATGAAGCGCGAACGCCATTTTTAACTGTTTCTTCTTTAAGGCCTTGTTGTTTCATTAGTGTATCGAATTGGTCACCGACTTGCTTTTTCATTTCATCGAACTTTTTGTCTACTTCTTTTTCATCGACTTTGTAGTTTTTAATAAGTACTTTTTCCATAACCATGTTATTTAGTACTTGTTTACCAGCTTGTGTCTTCATTTGATTGTAGAACTCTTCTTTAGTGATGTCACCAGCTTTAGATGTAACAATTTTGTCTGATGATGATGTTCCACATGCTGATAATGCGATTACACTTGTTGCGGCTAAGGCAAGCATAGCTTTCTTCATTCAATAAACACTCCTACTATTATGTATTTTTAATTTATCCCATACGAATGAAGAAACGCCTTATGATAGGTTATTTTCGTTCATAAGAACCTGATTAAGTCTCACTGATGTCTTTGCTTTTTTTATATGTAAAAGCACGCTTAACAGGGCTTACCGAGGCTTTAGGATAAAGTTTAGATGCGTGTCGTTTATTTCATAGTATAAGCAATATGTACAAAATTTAATATATCATATTTCGACGGGTTTTCCTATTGATAAAGAAATTTTAACCAGTTTGTGTCAGATTTTGAAAGGGTACCATATTGGGCGCATGTCGCATATACAGAAAAGAGGAGGGGATGGGGGATGAATTCAAAACTTATTTTATTACTTGTACTGTTTATTTTATTAGTTATAGTAGGTATAATTTGCTTATAGAGGAAAAAAATGAGGAAGGGGCTTCCTTCCTCACTTTCCATGAAATATAATTTCTACATAACTAGAAATTAATAGAATGGTAATACATACATTAATAACTCGAAAGACACCGGGCTGGCGGCTCGCAGATATTTGTTTTCGCTCACACAGTGTATGTGTCATGAAATTCGTGTAAAATATAACAAGAAGTGCGAATGCAACAAAAACAACGGTTATAAGAGTCATGAGGCGAGACCTCCTTTTGGCTAAAATACATATACTTTATATATTGTATCATACGATATTTTGTTCGTGTTACAAAATTCAGAAATAGAAGACTTTGTGTTAGGAAGCGAGGGAGAAAATGGACGTTGTAAGAAGACTAGAACAAGCTGAATACTACGTAGACCTACTATTTAAAATGATTGATGAAGAAAAGTGTCCATTTTATTCTTTAATCATAAAGAAAAAAGCTCGTAAAAAAGACATTGAACGTATACTAAAACTTTGTGAAAAGCTGAACGAACAATATGTAGTGGAGAAAGCAGAAGGCCTTCTATTGTTTGGTGCGCTATTAGATCAATTTGAAAAAGCGCTTCCACATCAGCTCGAAGTACACGAAACTGCGGAAGCGCTAGCAAAACAAGGTTTATTTAAGCCACTTATGAATGAATTCTTAAGCATGATTGCGAAAAAATAAATAGATTATTTCTTAACTAACTTTTGATCGGATTCCGTAAAGTTCTCCTCGATATCTTCTAATGATTTCTCAAAAATATCGATGAAGTCTTGTCCGTAAATATTACGCAGGATTGCAATCAGTTCGATATTTTCTGGGAACTTACCGTAAAAATTACGAAGTTCAAGTGCCCCATTAAAAACAGAATTATTTTCAGGATCATACTCCTCCATTAAGCGAAGTAGTAATTCTTCCCCTTTGTCTGTAATTTCAATGTACGTATTTCGTTTATCATCTTCTTTTTTAGAGAATACAAGATAGCCGCGTTCTTCAAGCTTTTTAGAGAAGTTAAACGCCGTTGATACGTGCATAACTCCAAACTTAGCAATCTCAGAAATAGAAGCCCCTTTTAAATGATAAGCGATGGTTAAAATGTGATGCTCGTTAATGTTTAAATCGTAAGGTTTAATCCATTGTTGCCAATCTTTCTCTACGCATTTCCATAACGCTTTCGATAATTGAGCAATACGTTGGCTGAAAATCATCGCTTCTTTTACCGAGTAATTTTTTTCTCCACTTTTCATTTACTCACCCACTTTAACATTCTTTTTTCATTATTATCTATTATGCCAGTAAAATAAAAATTAATAAAGTCTTTTTGTGAGAATTGTGAAAATTTTTCGGAAAAATAACATTCTATACAAATCATGCATAACTATGGAAGCGTTTTATGAGTCGAGAATACATGTGTTGTCTTTACATGTTAAGGGATAACATATATTGTAAATGCATAAAAACACGGCATATCTATGTGATATGCCGTGTTAAGGTCAATTCGTATGAAAAATATTTGTTATATGCAAAAAACTAAGCAGGAATATGTTTACGCTTTTTCTGGAACGGCTTCTTGTAGTTTCTCAATTGACTTTTGAATGTCTAAAATTTCTTTTTCGATATGTCGTTTGTTTTGAGAAATATCTTGTTTCCAGTTAGAAAGCGTGTCATGCATATCGTCTTTTAGTTCTTGGAATACTTCTTTACCTTCTGAAGCAGTTTCAACGATTTGACGCTTTAATAACTTCGTATCAGCTGTAATATCAGCTAATGTTTTTTTAATATCAGTTCCTTTTTCTTTCAGCTTACCGCGCATAGCTTTACCAGAAGAAGGAGTTGAGAAAAGAACGGCTAGTCCAGCAACTGCTCCGCCGCAAAGTACACCTGTAATAAAGGATTTAGCTTTTGACATAAAAGGAAACCTCCTTATTTTTCGTTCGTATTCATGATGTATAAAAGTGTGCATATCTTTAAGACAAGGGGAAGAAAAGTGAGCTTTTCTCTCTTGTACATGCTATGCACAAAAAATCATACCCCCGGCATTTTTTGTGAAGAAAGAAGCCATACAATAAATGCCAGAGGAATCGGCTTATTATGTATTACTTCTTATTATAGTGGCACTATTTCACACTATTTGCAATTGTACTTGCGATGTTTTGTAAATTTTCCATTGTGTATTCATTTTGGTGTGATTTCCAAACAGCACCGAAACCATCGTTTTCACCGTAGCGTGGAATTAAATGAAGGTGGAAGTGGAATACAGTTTGTCCAGCTTTCTCGCCGTTATTGTTAAGTAGGTTGAAACCAACTGGATTAAATTCTGCTTTCATTGCATTTGCGATTTTTGGAACGACCGCAAAAATATGTGATGCGATTTCTGGCGTTAACGCAAAAATGTCTTGTTTGTGAACTTTCGGAATAACAAGAGTATGTCCTTTTGTTACTTGACTAATATCTAAAAATGCAAGTACATGTTCATCTTCGTATACTTTTGAGCAAGGGATTTGCCCGTCAATGATTTTACAAAAAATACAATTGTCCGCTGTATGATTCATCGATCTCATCCTTTCAAATAGTCTTAGCCGTATTTTACCATAATTACATAGGAGAACAAACACGAAAAACAGGAAGCTGACTCAGCTTCCTGTTTTCTGAAGAGGGATTGAAAAAGCATTTTTTATAATTTACGGTTCGCAGACACCTCATTTATTTAAGAAATGCACGGTAAATCGGCTAAAGTTTCTGCCGTAGACACCCCATTTTCAAGTGAAATGAATTGCAATCTTTTTTTAAAATGAAATTGTTTATTTTTTAAAACAGTATATGCTCTTTCGGAGACACCCCGTTTCGAAAATGAAACAAATTATCTGGTTATGTGTAAATTTCATTGTCCAACTTGGACACCCCATTTCATGATGACTTCACTATGTTGTTGTACTCATCAATTGGTGGTTGCTTTTTCAATGTGTTCCTTCTTCACTAATTATGATGTCCGCTTTCGTAAAAATATATGCCAAGAAATTTAAATTTTTTTTTTGAAGGCATCGATACTATGTAGTGCACCATGATTTTTGGTAAGATGAATATATACATTTCTTACAAAAGTGAATGAATATAAATGAAGAAAGTGGTGTCGTATGAGCGAGTTATTGCGTGTAGAAAATGTTACAGGAGGATATACGAAACGACCTGTACTGCAAAATGTTTCGTTCTCTGTTAATAAAGGCGAACTTGTTGGCTTGATCGGTTTAAATGGAGCCGGGAAAAGTACGACAATTAAACATATCATCGGTTTAATGGAGCCGAAAAAAGGAACTGTCACAATTAATGGGAAAACAATTCGTGATGATATGACAGCGTACCGTTCTAGTTTCTCCTTCATTCCAGAAACGCCAGTATTATATGATGAGTTAACGTTAGAAGAGCATTTGAAATTAACAGCGATGGCGTACGGTGTAGATGAAAAACAATATGAAGAACGCGTAGGACAACTATTACAAGAGTTTCGGATGAAAAATCGTTTGAAATGGTTTCCGTCTCATTTCTCAAAAGGGATGAAACAAAAAGTGATGATTATGAGTGCATTTTTAGTTGAACCATCACTTTACATTGTGGACGAACCTTTCGTTGGGCTTGATCCGTTAGCGATTCAATCACTTCTTCAAATGATGGATCAAATGAAAAAGAGTGGTGCGGGCATCTTAATGAGTACACATATTTTAGCGACAGCAGAGCGCTATTGTGATTCATTCATTATTTTGCATCAAGGTGAAGTGAGAGCGATGGGAACATTATCAGAACTTCAATCCGGGTTTAATATGCCTGGTGCAACGCTTGATGATATTTATATTGCGTTAACGAAGGAAGAAGATTATGAATAGCACAGCGTTATGGAAAGAACGATTTCGCCACTTTCTAAAAGAAGTTCGTACATATAGTAAATACGTATTTAATGATCATTTGAAATTTATTTTCGTATTTATCATCGGCGCAGGAGCGTATTATTACCAGCAATGGTTACAAACGTTAACACCTTCGTTTCCGACAGCGTTTGTTATGGCAGTCTTACTTGGCCTCGTATTAACAGCTGGGTCCATCCAAACGTTATTAAAAGAAGCGGATCTCGTGTATTTGCTTCCAGTTGAAGAAAAGTTAAAGCCTTACTTTACGAAGGCATTTCTCTTTACGTTTATGATTCAGTTATACATAATCGCAATGGTAGCAGCTGCGCTTGCCCCGTTATATTTCCAGCAAATGAAACAAACAGGTGCCAATTACATATGGATTGTAATCGCGTTTGTCATTGTAAAAGCGTGGAATTTATTCGTAGCGTGGGAAAAATCCTTTTTAACAGATCAAAGCATTCAAAAAGCAGATTGGTTCATTCGCTTTATCTTAAACGGCTTATTTGTGTACTTCCTTGTAGAACGTACTTCATTCATTTTTACCGGTGTAATTGTCTTTCTTATGGCACTATACCTTGCTGTTATGCATCAAAAGGTGAAAGGAAAGCCGCTAAACTGGGAGTATTTAATTTCTGAAGAAGGTAAAAAAATGATGCTGCTGTACCGCATTGCGAATATGTTCGTTGATGTACCAGCGTTAAAAGAGAGAGTATCACGTAGGAAATGGCTTGATTTCATTCTTTCGATGATCGGTGAGAAACGTACATATTTATACTTATATACGAGAACATTTTTAAGATCGGGTAACTATTTCGGATTATATATGCGTTTACTCGTTCTTGGGGGAATTATTCTTTACTTTATCCCATTTTTATATGGACGTTTTATCGTAAGCCTTGTTTTCTTATACTTAATCGGCTACCAGCTCTTAACCCTTTGGAAACATCACCGTATGAAAGTTTGGCTTGATTTATATCCGGTAGGGGGAGACGAGAAGAAGAGAGATTTCCTTACTTTATTAAATGCGATTCTTATTATCGGCAGCGTTGTATTTACAGTTATATTTGCACTTGCGACGAAAGATTTCATAATGACCGGCATTTTATTTGTAGTAAGCATATTATTTAGTATTGGTTTCGTTTATCAATACGGTGCAAAGCGCATTGAGCGTTTAAACTGAAAGGAATGAACCTATGATTACATATGAAGAGAAGGTTATAAAAGAATTGGAGCAGTGGAAAGCTACATTCATGAAAGATTCTTCTATGATGACACGGTTCTCTAAAAAAGTGCAGGTGAAAGTGCAACAACTAGTGCCCGCGAAAGTGCAAAAGGTACTAACAGAAACGATTCGGATGATGGTGCAAACAATTAGTGCTGGATCAAACTTCATAAAACCGAAGCTAAAAGAAACGAACTGGTCACTGCAAAGACGAGACGATGAAGTACGTAAAAAAATGGATGAGTACAAAAAAGTCGCAGCGGCAGAAGGGGCAGGAACAGGAGCAGGTGGTATTCTCCTTGGCCTTGCCGATTTCCCGTTATTACTTACTATTAAAATAAAATTTTTATTTGATGCAGCAACATTGTACGGATTTGATACGAGTAAAAAAGAAGAGCGCCTTTTTATTCTTCACGTTTTCCAACTTGCTTTTTCAAGTGACGATCACCGAAAAGAAGTATGGAAAGCGATTGAAACGTGGGATACAGAAGAAGAAAATCATATGGACTGGGAAAAGTTCCAAACAGAATACCGAGACTATATCGATTTAGCAAAAATGCTCCAGCTCGTCCCGATCATCGGTGCCCCGGTCGGCGCATATGCGAATTATCAATTATTGCAAAGGCTTGGGGAAGTGACGATGAATTGTTATCGTATGCGCTTGCTTAATAGAAATTAATTTGTTTTACAAAAAGTATCCTAAATTACACATTTAGGATACTTTTTTTTATTTTTATTCATATTTTTAATTTTTTTACCAATAATATACAGATAAAGTTACTTGAGCTTACTTTACTGTATTTAGGGGTGCAAAATATGAAAGTATCAATATTTATTACTTGTGTTGCAGATATTTTTTATCCAGAAGTAGGGAAAGATGTTGTGGAAATTCTTGAAGATTTAGAGTGTGAAGTTGATTTTCCAAAAACTCAAACTTGCTGCGGACAACCTGCTTATAATAGCGGGTATGTGAAAGAAACAAAAACAGCTGCAAAACATATGATTGAAGCCTTTGCCAGTTCAGAATATGTTGTGGCACCATCGGGGTCTTGCGCTATGATGGTTCACGAGTTTTCTAGCTTATTTTCTGAAAGCGAAGCAGATTGGAAGAAAAAAGCTACTGAACTTGGAAATAAAACATATGAATTCACACAATTTCTTGTGGAAGTATTAGGGAAAGAAGACTTAGGTGCAGAGCTTCATAAAAAAGCAACGGTTCATACATCTTGTCATATGAGCCGATTAATGGGGATTAAGGAACCACCGCAAAAACTATTAAAGTGTGTAAAGGGACTGGAGGTTGTTTCATTGCCGCATAATTATGATTGTTGCGGATTTGGAGGGACATTCTCGGTGAAAATGCCAGAAATCTCTGAGCAAATGGTTGAAGAAAAAGTAAAGCATATTATGGAAACCGGTGCGGAAGTGTTAATTGGGATGGATTGTAGCTGCTTAATGAATATAAAAGGACGTTTAACACGTAATGGTTATCCAATTGATGTAAAACATATTGCTCAAGTATTAAATGAAGATCGAAAACAAGGGGGGATATAGAGATGGGAATGAAAATTGGGAACGATCCCTTTCATAAGCGTACTGCAACAGGTATTGGGGATCAATTTATGCGACAGGCTGTCAGGAAAGCGCAAGATGGTCTGAGAGTCAAGAAATTAAAAGCTACTGAGAGTCTTGGGAACTGGGAAGAATGGCGAGCTTTAGGAGAAGAAATTCGAAAGCATACATTAGAAAACCTTGATTATTATTTATATGAGCTGAGTGAAAATATTGAGAAAAACGGTGGTTTCGTTTATTTCGCAAAGACTGCAGAAGACGCAAGGGAATATGTAAAAGAGATTGTAAAAAAGAAAAACGCGAAAAAAATTGTGAAATCAAAATCGATGGTAACGGAAGAGATTAGTTTAAATGAAGCGATTGAAGAAGCTGGAGCGGAAGTGTTAGAAACAGATCTTGCTGAATTTATTCTACAAGTGAACGACCACGATCCTCCATCACATATTGTTGTTCCGTGTCTTCACAAAGATAAAGAACACATTTGTGAAATATTTAAAACAAAGTTAAATTACACTGGAACATCTGATCCTACGGAAATGGCGAGGTTTGTAAGATCGTATTTACGTGATGATTTTTTTGCAGCGGATATAGGGGTGACTGGATGTAACTTTGCTGTTGCAGAGTCTGGGTCAATTTCTATCGTAGCAAACGAAGGAAATGCAAGACTTACTACGACACTTCCAAAAACGTTGATTACAGTTATGGGGATGGAACGTATTGTTCCAACATGGGAAGAGCTTGATGTTTTAGTAACACTTCTATGCCGAAGTTCTGTAGGACAAAAGTTAACAAGTTATATTACAGGGTTAACTGAGCCTGGCGGAACAGATGGACCTGAGGAATTTCATTTAGTCATTGTTGATAATGGCCGTTCCGATATTGTAGGAACAGAATTCCAAAGTGTCCTCCAGTGCATTCGTTGCGCGGCATGTATTAATGTGTGTCCTGTATACAGGCATATTGGTGGGCATGCATATGGCTCTATTTATCCAGGACCAATTGGAGCTGTGTTGACACCGCTTTTAGGGGGATATGATGAATATAAGGATTTACCTTACGCATCTAGCCTTTGTGGTGCTTGTACAGAAGCGTGTCCAGTGAAAATCCCGTTACACGACTTATTAATTAAACACCGCAGCCGCATTGTAGAAGAAAAACAATCACCCGTAGCTTGGAACGTGGCTATGAAAGGTTTTGAAAAAGCGGTTAAGAGTCCTAGACTATTTTCTTTTGCAGCGAAGAGCGCTCCGTATGCATTAAAACCTCTTGCAAAAGGGGATAAGATCGAGCGTGGAATTGGACCGTTAAAAGCTTGGACGGATGCGAGAGATTTTCCAGTTCCGAAAAAACAACCGTTTCGAGAGTGGTTTGAAAAACACGAAAAGGAGAACAATGATGGCCATCCAAAATCGTGAGGAATTTTTACTCCAGTTATCAGAAAAGCTTGGTAGGAAACGTCCAGAAGCAGTGAAAAAACCGAACTGGTCTTTTTCCCCGCAGTGGGATGTTTTTGACGGACTGGCGCAAGATGAACTTGTATTAAAGTTAATAGAGCACTGCGAAGTGATTCATACAGAAGTAAAGCGAACAACAAAGGAAAACCTTGTTGAAACATTGGGGTCTTTTATAACAGATTGGAATATCAAATCTGTTATATGTTCGAATGATGAGCGCTTTAATGAGTATGGTCTTACGCCATGTTTCAGCAATGAAGGAACAACACATTTTCGTACATGGGGATTAGATCATAAAGAAGAGGACGTAAAATTTGCGAAAGCTGCTGACCTTGGCATTACGTTCAGTGATATGACTTTGACAGAATCAGGAACCGTTGTGCTATTTAATGATGGGTTAAAAGGAAGACATGTGAGTCTTCTTCCAGAGTCATATATTGCAATCGTTCCTAAAAGTACGATTGTACCAAGATTAACCCAAGCTACAAAACTGATTCATGATCAAAGTAAAGCGGGAGAAAACTTGCCGGCTTGTGTGAACTTCGTTTCTGGTCCGTCAAATAGCGCGGATATTGAAATGAACCTTGTCGTAGGTGTGCATGGGCCAATTAGAACAGCGTATATTATTGTGGATGATCAATAATGATTTACGTGTGCGAGTTGGAAATATAGATGAAGCATTATAAGAATACTGAAAATAGAAAGCGCTGGCTGTTAAATATAACCGGGGCTTTCTATTTTGTGTGCCCTTACTGGTGAAGAAACCTTAAGAAGGAAAATTTTAATCTCTGTTTCAGTTTTCTACGCTACTATAACTAACTGAATTGTGTCTTTTCTTAGAAGCTAAACACACTATAACTAGCTCCAATTATAATGAATACGATAAAGAGCAGAATGAGTAATAAAAGCCCACTACTACCGCTCTTACCATCTTTGCCATCTTCACCGCCGCCGCTACCACCTTTACCGCCAGATCCCATATGAAAATCCTCCTTATCGTTATACATTGTTTTTACTTTATATTTTTCTAGGTTCATCAAGAAGTTCCTTTTAAAACTCTAATTAACTTGCAAATCATTCATTTTCATTTTACAATTTACTTACCGACCGGTAAGTAAAAATAAGTGAGGTACAGTATGACAAAGAATTTACAAACATCGCAAAACATTGTAGAGGCATCATTTAAACTCATGGCAGAGCATGGCATTGAGAAGATGAGTCTTTCAATGATTGCGAAAGAAGTAGGTATATCAAAGCCAGCTATTTATTATCATTTTCCGTCTAAAGAAGCGCTAGTTGATTTTTTATTTGAAGAGATTTTTTCTGGATATTATTTCGTGGGTTACTTCGATAAAGAACAATATACGAAAGAAAACTTTGCAGAAAAGTTAATCGCAGATGGTTTACATATGTTGTCTGAGTATAGAGGCCAAGAAGGCATATTACGCGTTATAAATGAATTCATCGTAACTGCGACGCGAAATGAAAAGTATCAGAAACGCTTATTTGAAATACAAGAAGATTTTTTAAATGGATTCCACGATTTATTAAAGAAAGGTGTGGAACTTGGTGTTGTGTCACAACATGCAACTGAAGAAAACGCGCATACGTTAGCGCTCGTTATTGATAATATGAGTAATTACATATTAATAGGATTCCAGTTAAAGTATAAAGAAATTTGGATTCAAAATGTGAAAAACGTAATGAAGGAGAGGGAATAAAAATGAAAATGCAGAAAAACTGGTGGCTCGGTTTTCTGGGGTTAATTGGAATTTATAAAATCCCAGGTATGATTGAAGCTTTTCAAGCGGATAAAGGTTGGTTTGCGTTAATTAGTTTAGTTTGGCTGCTTTGGTTCGGGTATTTTATTCCTGAGAAAAAAGAGGATAAATAATAAATTTTCAATTTTATGTAAAGTTATGTAAAATATAGATTGAGACAATTCGTATATTAGATTAATAGATTTGGAGTGGTTACATGGATCCATTGAAAAATGAAATTCATCCTGACATGGTCAAGGTGTGGAAAGTTCGTGCTGTAATTGAAGAAGGGATCGGTATTCTCGTCATTTTAACTTACCTGTTCCTTATGATAAAGTTTGATTGGTGGGCGTGGATTTTGTATGTGATGGTTGGGCTAACAGTTGCGCTAGCACCATTTTCGTACTTTGTATTCCCGAAACTGCGTCAGCGTTATTATAGCTACCAACTAAATGAAGAAGAACTTGAAATTCAGCACGGTCTTTTCGTTGTAAAGCGCGTATTAGTACCGATGATTCGTGTACAGCACGTTACAATTGAACAAGGACCAATTATGAGAAAATATGGATTAGCAGAATTACATATTTCAACAGCGGCAACTTCTCACAGCATTCCAGGCTTAACGATATATGAAGCAGAAATGTTAAAAACGAGAATCGCAGAATTAGCGAAAGTGAGTGATGAGGATGTATAAGAGGCAGCATCCCATTACGATGTTATTAGAATTAAAAATAACAGACTTTATACCATTATTTATTTTCATGTTTAGTTTAAATGGAAAGTTTCCATTTTGGTATTTAATTCCCGCTGGATTCGGTTTACTCACCGTCTTTTCAGCGTTTGAAAAATGGTATTACACAACATACTGGGTTGAAAATAACGTATTACATGTGAAACAAGGGCTCTTTGTGAAGAAGGAGAGCTACTTAAATAAAGAACGTGTTCAAACGATTAATACAAGTTCAAACGTGTTATATCAAATGCTCGGTTTAAAGAAAATTCAAATCGAAACAGCTGGCGGAGGCGATGATGCCGAAGTAAGCCTAGCTGGTATTACAGAAGATGAGGCGAAGGAGCTTATTTCCTTACTAAATGAGCCAACTCCAGAAGTAAAAGCAGAAGAAACATCAGAAGAAGTAGTAGAAAAAGAAGTTATGACAGAGGAAAAGCAAGCGACAGAGTACAAATTAACTTTGAAAGAAATTTTATTAGCATCTGTTACATCTGGTCAGTTTGGATTATTATTCTCATTAATCTTTTTCGTGTATCACCAAGTAGATGAGTACATTCCGAAATGGATAAAAAATAGCGTAGAGTCGTATGTAATGGATCATGATATATACGGCTGGATTTACATGGTAGCTATTTTACTCGTCCTTTCGTGGATTATATCTACAATTGGTTACGCGTTAAAACATGGTAATTTCACAGTAAATCGAAAAAACGATGAAGTGCGTATTTCTCAAGGATTACTTGAAAGGAAAGAACTAGTACTAAAGTTACACCGCATTCAAGGAATTACGATAAAAGAAGGTATTTTCCGTCAGATGTTCGGTTATTGTGCTGTGCAAGTCGAAGTCATTCAAAGTAAGGGATTGGGAGAAGAGAAAGACAAAGTTACGCTGCATCCGATTATTCGAAAAGATCGTGTGCAAGAGTTACTCGCTCATTTACAATTGCCATATGAACTGAATACAAATATTACTGCATTACCAAAAGCAGCCTTGCGCCGTTATTTAATTGATAGTTTCATTTTCTTCCCAATGCTAGCAGTCCCGCTTACTGGGATAAGTATATACTTTGAAAAGTATTTCATCATGTGGGCGTTGTTACCGCTAGCTATCCTCATCTTTACACTTGGATACGCAACATTTAAAACAAATGGTTACGGTGTAAATGGAGAACAAATTACGATTATAAATCGTAGTATTGGGAAACATACAGGACTTGTAAGAAGAAGACACGTCCAATCAATTGAAAAAACACAATCATATTTCCAGCGCCGAGCGGATTTATGTACGTATACGTTTTCTAGTGCATCATCGAATTATAAACTAGAGCATACGAGAGTAGAAGATGCGGAGAGAATGCAGGATTGGTATAAGAAGAGAATAAGTGAGAATTAATTTGAAAAGGCTTGCCTAGTATGAAAGGCAGGCTTTTTTGTTATGGAGAAATGAGTAATTTGATTCATATATGGGTGCAAATACAGCTCACATTTCTCAATGCGTATCAGAAAAAAGTAGTACCTTTCTATTTCAGGGAAATTCGTGAAATTTTTGATATAAATGGTATACTAATATAGAAATAATATTAGGAGGTTATATATGATAAGTCAGTTGAAAAGAGAAGCACTTGATGCATTAAAAGGAAAATGGGGATTAGCGGTAGGGGCAACCTTATTACTTGGAATCCTTATTGGAGCTGTTGAACTTCTAATTACAGGTGTTTTCTCGATGTTTTGGGGTTGGGAAGAAGCAAGTGATTCGCTTACAGTAAGTATTATTGCAATGCTTGTTATTGGTCCGTTAACAATAGGCGCCTACTATCTTGTTTTAAATGTAATCCGTGAGACTAGTGCTCGCATTGGTGATTTATTTAGATGGTTTAGCGATGGAAGTAAGCTTATGAAGTCGTTTTTAACATATTTACTAATGTATGTATACTTGATGCTATGGACATTACTTCTTATTATTCCGGGTATTATTAAATCATTTTCTTATTCTATGACGTATTTTATTTTGAATGATCGTCCAGAATACACAGCGAATCAAGCAATTACCGAAAGTCGCCGTATGATGAATGGACATAAAATGGATTACTTTTTACTATGCTTAAGTTTCCTTGGCTGGTTCATTTTAAGTATTCTTACTTTAGGAATCGGTTTCTTATGGTCTGCACCTTATTTCTACGCGACATCGGCAGCGTTTTATGAAGAGATTTCAAAAGAATATTATAAAAAAGAAGGTACTACCTTCTAATAAAACACCTAAACCACTTATCCCCTAAAGAATATAGGGAACAGACGGTTTAGGTGTTTTGATATGTGTTCTGTTTTCGGGTTCACTTCAGGATAAGGTATAGGTTTTTATATAGAAATTATTCCCTCTATGTTTTATCATAGAGGGTTATTTTTTTATGTAAAAATGATAGGAAATAGTGAATAATATATGTGAAGGGAAAAGTGAGGTGAGCATGATTGAGGAAATTTTTAATTCCGTATTCCCATTCTTTATTAAGCTTATTTATTTCAATGACGATAGTTCAAATATACGATGAGAAGGGGATTTTCGAAGGAGGGCTATTTTCTATTTTTACGAATCTTTTTATTGCTATGGCCAACATGTTGGCTGCTACTTTGATAATTGGAATCCCTGTTGTTTTAGTTGGCTGTCTTCTTGGGGAGATATTGTTTAGGTGTGTTATTTTACCTGTAAAGCTACATTTTATTCCATCCTTAATTTTATATATTCTCTTAGCTATAAGTATTGTTTTTGGTTATGAAGTTATATCTGACGGGTTCCCTACAATATATGAAAATACGCGTATTGTTGTAATGATGTACTTTATGGGACTAACTGTCATTTGCTCTATTACATTTTTAGTAAGCAGGACTACATATGAAGAGAAATAAGGTGATTATATGAAATACACTTGTCCATGCTGCAGATATAAAACGTTAGAAGAACCACCAGGTACATATGAAATCTGTAACATATGTTATTGGGAAGATGATTCTGTTCGGTTTAACGATCATGACTTTGAAGGCGGAGCAAATGAGCCCTCGTTAAGACAAGCGCAGAGAAATTTCATTGCGTTTGGTGCTTGCGAGGAATGCTTTGTTGAATCAGTTAGAAAGGCGACTAGTGAAGATGTGAGGGACGCTAGTTGGAGAGAAATTTGTTAAGTGGTTTATAGGTAGAAAATGTTATTACTTATAGAAAGAGAAGTAATAACATTTTTTATTTAGTGATTAAAGGATTGGCACCGTCTTATAAAATAAAACAATAAAGCTGATAGGGTGGTAGGAAGACCAGCGTCGAAAAATGCTTGAAAACTAAAGGATAGGAAATCGACTCGTTAAAATTGTATTTCACATTTATGGGGATATTAGGAATTTATATAAATGTATAGATGTATAGTCTGCGGAGTGTATTTAATGTTATCATATTGGATGATATGGAAATTTTTAATAGAAGAAGCAACTAACAATTCAAATGTAATGAAGCCTATATTGAATAAAAAATATCTAGTAGTATTCAACAATATTAAAAATAAAATACGTATTTAGATAGAATTAGTAGAAATGAGGGTTTAAAAAGGAATGAACACGAGCATAACACGGCAAAAAATTTTAGCCGCCGCTTCTCAAATTGTTCAATTTAAAGGAGTAGCTAAGTTAACTTTAGAAGCAGTAGCAAAAGAGGCAGGTGTAAGTAAAGGTGGGTTATTGTATCACTTTTCAAATAAAGAAGCTTTAATAGAAGGCATGATACTTAAAGGGACAGAGGAGTATCATGGTGCTATTCATAATAAGGTAACGGAAGACACAGAGAAGAAAGGAAGGTGGGTTCGTTCTTTTGTAGAGGAAAGATTAAGTAATGAGAAAAGAACAGAAGAGTTGTGTAGTAGTATGATGGCAGCATTAATGCTAAAACCGGAATTACTTGAGCCATTACAACAAGCATTTCAGCAATTGCAAACTAAAATAGAAAATGATGAAATGGATTCTGTTTGTGCCACAATTATTAGATTAGCAGCTGATGGATTATGGTATTCGGAATATTTAGGGATTGGAAGACTAAGTTCTGAATTAAGAGAAAAAGTGATTCAAGCTCTTATCAATGCTTCCTATAAATAGAATATACAAACTATAGAATAAAAAATAATTCCCCATTGGTTTATTTAATCCGATGGGGAATTATTTTTTTATTAGAATAATAGAACAATTTTGCAGGGTGTTGAATTATAACCGTCCAGACGGTATAGTAATATTTGGTTCAAAAGGAAAATGAAACAAAAAAAGAATAAAAAAATATTTTTAGCACACTATTCGAAAGGATAGGCCGCAAAGCTTAGAGTCTACGGTAATATATTGGTTACTAAGATCGTCTGGTTGCACATTTTTGATGCAACCGGACGGTCTTTTTTTGTTATATAAATATAAAAAATTAGGAGGAAATTATGCAAACGCAAAGTACTAAAAGGCACATTTCAATGGTTTCATTAGTTTTTCTAGTATTATTTTCAGTGCTGAATGTATGGGCTCCAGTTATTCAAGCCGCTGTGATAAAAAATCCAGTGGACGAGATTAATATTTCTCGTACTGATGGCACAACATCTGAACCATATCAGGCTTCAGATGGTATGAAAGTAGAAGTGAAGTGGTCAGCTAAAGAGCAAATAAAAAGTGGAGATCAATTCACAATTGATATGCCAAAAGAATTTAGAAAAGATCTTATGAATATGAGTTTTCCTTTAAAAGATGCTGAAGGCAAAACAGTTGGTACATGTGAGATGAAAAAGGGTCTATTAACGTGTACTATGGGTGATTATGTAGAAGGAAAGAATAACGTTAAAGGTTCTTTATTCGTAGAATTTTACTTTGGTCTAGAAGCATATGATGGTGTCCAAAAAATCCCATTAGAATTTAACGTTGATGGTCAAATCGTAAATAAAGAAGTAAGTGTAAGTAATACGACAGAGAGACCGAAGCCGCAGCCCAATACAGATAACCTATTGAAATGGGGTTCTTATAATCAAGAAGATCCGTCCATTGCTGATTGGCTTGTATATGTAAATGCAACTGGAACAGAAATGCAAGATCTTAAATTAACAGATACATTAGGACCTGGGCATGAGTTAATTACAGACAGTGTAGTATTAGAAGAGGCTGTATTTGAAGATGGTTATGCACCAACAAATATTAAGCCAGCAGATTTATCTAAAATTAAAATCAATGCAACGAAGACTGGATTTACAATTGAATTTCCAGACAGTTCAAAAGGTTATATTTTAAGATATAAAACAAAGATTACCAATCCCGCTGCAAAGCCTCATAAAAATACAGTGAAATTAGAAGGCAAAAATATTAAAACTGAAGAAAAAGTAGGAGAAGTATTCGTAAGTGGTGGGGGAGGAACCGGTTCAGGCGACGATAATCCACCTAGTATTGAAAAGAATATAGTTGATGAGAATGGTAAGCTTGTAGAGAATCAGCAGTTAGCGCAAATGGATCAACCTATTCAATATCAAGTTGGTACACATATACCAAACGATCCTCCTAAATACACATCTATGGTAATTAGTGATGATTTAGAAGATGTATTAGAAGTATTAGAGGCAAAAGTGTATGATCAAAATGGCCAAGATATTACTTCTAAAGGAACACTAAAGATAGATAAACAAAAAAGTGAAGTAATATTTACGTTCGGTGAGAGTTTTGACTATAAGTCATATGAGGACCAGATAATTAACTTGAATATTAAGGCGAAAATTAAAGCTGATGCAGACTTATCTTCTTACGTAGATAAGAAGATTCCTAATAAAGCAGAATTACATTTTGATGATAAGAAATTAACATCGAATGAAGTAACGGTTACGCCGCCGGAACTTCCAAAAGAAGGTACAGTAGCTATTCATAAAATAGATGCTGAGGATCCGAATAAAGAGTTAACAGGTGCCGAATTTGAAGTTCGAAATAGTGAGGATAAGGTTGTTGCAGTACTGAAAACAGGCGAAAAAGGTTTTTCAGCCCCTCAAACTTTAGCACCTGGAACGTATAAAATTTATGAAAAAGTAGCACCTGAAGGATATCAAAAATTAACAAGTCCGGTAGAGGTTACACTTCAAGCTGGAGAAACAAAAACAATTGAAATTAAAAATACCATGCAAAAGGGTCAAATTGAATTAAAGAAAATTGATTCGGAAAATGGTGGTAAAGCATTAGCAAATGCAGAGTTTGATATAGTAAAAGACGGTGTAGTAGTTGAGCATATTATTACAGATAAAGACGGTAAGGCAATTTCTAAACCGTTAGCACCAGGAAAATATATTTTAAAAGAAACGAAAGCGCCCGAAGGATACCAATTAAAAGAAAAAGAGTTCGAAGTAAATGTAACAGGGGACGGCATATTCCCAATAACAGTAGAAAATGCAATGGTAGACAAAGGTAATGTAGAAATTACAAAAGTGGACAAAGAAAGCGGCGCAGTATTAGCGGGTGTCGAATTTGAAGTCCAAGATGAGAAAGATAAAGTGGTAAGAAAAGTAGTAACAGATAAAGATGGAAAAGCAAACGTTTCAGATCTATCAGTAGGAAAGTACAAATTAGTAGAGACGAAAAGCTTACCAGGTTACAAGAAACTAACAGAATCAGTATCATTTGAAATTAAAAAAGGTATGACGACAGTCCTATCATTGAAAGTAGAAAATGAGCAGTTAGACAAAGGCTCATTAGAAATTACAAAAGTAGATAAAGACAGTCAAAAAGTATTAGAAGGCGTAGTCTTCGAAGTGCAAGATGAAAAAGGAAAAGTGGTAAAAAAAGTAACGACAGATAAAGATGGAAAAGCGAATGTCTCAGACTTATCAGTAGGAAAATACAAATTAGTAGAGACGGAAAGCTTACCAGGTTACAAAAAATTAACAGAGCCAGTATCATTCGAAATTAAAAAAGGTATGACAGAAGTCTTATCACTGAAAGTAGAAAATGAGCAGTTAGATAAAGGCTCAGTAGAAATTATAAAAGTAGATAAAGACAGCCAAAAAGCATTAGAAGGTGTAGTCTTCGAAGTGCAAGATGAAGCTGGAAAAGTAATAAAGAAAGTAACAACAGATAAAAATGGGAAAGCAAAAATTGCAGACCTATCAGTAGGGAAATACAAACTAGTAGAAGTTGAAAGTTTACCAGACTATAAGAAACTAACAGAGCCAGTATCATTTGAAATCAAAAAAGGCATGACCGAGGTACTATCATTAAAAGTAGAAAATGAAATGGTAGATACGGGAAACGTAGAGATAACGAAGATAGATAAAGATAATAAGGCGCCGTTAGCGGGAGTAACGTTTGTTGTCCAAGATGAGAAGGGCAATGAGGTGAAAAAAGTAACGACAGATAAAGATGGAAAAGCAAATGTTTCAGATTTACCTGTAGGAAAGTATGAATTAGTAGAGGTAGAAAGTTTACCTGGTTATAAAAAGTTAGAAAAACCAGTATCATTTGAAATTAAAAAAGGTATGACGAAGTCTTTAACATTTACTGTAGAAAACGAAATGGTGGATACGGGGAATGTTGAAATCACGAAAATAGACAAAGATAGTAAAGCACCATTAGAAGGTGTTGTGTTTGAAGTACGTGATTCAAAAGGTAAAGTAGTTACTAAAGTAACAACGGATAAAGATGGAAAAGCAAATGTTTCAGATTTATCTATTGGAAAGTATGAGTTGGTAGAAGTAGAAACACCAGCCGGATACAAACCACTAGAAAAACCAATTTCATTCGAAATTGAAAAAGGTAGAGTTACAGCATTACAATTAACTGTCGAAAATGAATTAGTGGATACAGGAAATGTAGAAATTACAAAAGTAGACAAAGAAAATAAAGATGCTTTAGCTGATGCCGTATTTGAGATTCAAGACGAAGCAGGACAAGTAGTCGCTAAAATAACGACAGATAAAAAAGGGCACGCACAGGTTACTAATTTATCAGTTGGAACATACAAGTTGGTAGAGGTAAATGCACCAAAAGGATATAAGCAATTAGTAGATCCTATTACTTTCCAAATTGAAAAAGGTATGACAAAATCTCTTGCTTTAACAGTAGAAAACGAAATGTTAGACAAGGGTAATGTAGAAATTACAAAAGTAGATAAAGAAGGCCAAAAAGCATTAGCGGGCGTAGTCTTTGAAGTACAAGATGAGCAAGGAAAAGTAGTAACAGAAGTAACGACAGATAAAGAAGGAAAAGCAAAAATCTCAGACTTATCTGTAGGCAAGTACAAATTAGTAGAAAAAGCAGGCTTACCGGGATACAAAAAACTAACAGAGCCAGTATCGTTCGAAATTAAAAAAGGTATGACGAAAGTTTTATCATTGAAAGTAGAGAACGAAAAGTTAGATAAAGGTTCAGTAGAAATTACAAAAGTAGATAAAGACAGTCAAAAAGTATTAGAAGGCGTAGTCTTCGAAGTACAAAATGAGCAAGGAAAAGTAGTAACAGAAGTAACGACAGATAAAGAAGGAAAAGCAAAAATCTCAGACTTATCTGTAGGCAAGTACAAATTAGTAGAAAAAGCAGGCTTACCAGGATACAAAAAATTAACAGAACCAGTATCATTCGAAATTAAAAAAGGTATGACGACAGTCCTATCAATGAAAGTAGAAAATGAGCAGTTAGATAAAGGCTCAGTAGAAATTACAAAAGTAGATAAAGACAGCCAAAAAGTATTAGCGGGCGTAGTCTTTGAAGTACAAGACGAAATTGGCAAAGTAGTAACAAAAGTAACAACAGATAAGGAAGGAAAAGCAAACGTTTCAGACTTATCTGTAGGCAAGTACAAATTAGTAGAGAAAGAAAGCTTACCAGGTTACAAAAAGTTAGCAGAACCAGTATCATTTGAAATTACAAAAGGTATGACAGAAGTTCTATCATTAAAAATAGAAAATGAAATGGTAGATACGGGAAATGTAGAGATAACGAAGATAGATAAAGATAATAAGGTATCGTTAGCAGGTGTAGTCTTCGAAGTTCAAGACGAAACTGGCAAAGTAGTAACAAGAGTAACAACAGATAAGGAAGGAAAAGCAAACGTTTCAGACTTATCTGTAGGAAAGTACAAGCTGGTAGAAGTAGAGAGCTTACCAGGATACAAAAAATTAGAAAAGCCGGTACCATTTGAAATTAAAAAAGGTATGACAAAATCTCTAGGGTTCACTGTAGAAAACGAAATGGTGGATACGGGGAATGTTGAAATCACAAAAATAGACAAAGATAGTAAAGCACCATTAGAAGGTATCGTATTTGAAGTACGTGATTCAAAAGGTAAAGTAGTTACTAAAGTAACAACGGATAAAGATGGAAAAGCAAATGTTTCAGATTTATCTATTGGAAAGTATGAGTTGGTAGAAGTAGAAACACCAGCAGGATACAAACCGCTAGAAAAACCAATTTCATTCGAAATTGAAAAAGGTAGAGTTACAGCATTACAATTAACTGTCGAAAATGAATTAGTGGATACAGGAAATGTAGAAATTACAAAAGTAGACAAAGAAAATAAAGATGCTTTAGCTGATGCCGTATTTGAGATTCAAGACGAAGCAGGACAAGTAGTCGCTAAAATAACGACAGATAAAAAAGGGCACGCACAGGTTACTAATTTATCAGTTGGAACATACAAGTTGGTAGAGGTAAATGCACCAAAAGGATATAAGCAATTAGTAGATCCTATTACTTTCCAAATTGAAAAAGGTATGACAAAATCTCTTACTTTAACAGTAGAAAACGAAATGTTAGACAAGGGAAATGTAGAAATTACAAAAGTAGATAAAGAGAGCCAAAAAGCATTAGCAGGCGTAGTTTTTGAAGTGCAAGATGAGCAAGGCAAAGTAGTAACAGAAGTAACGACAGATAAAGAAGGAAAAGCGACAATTTCAGATTTATCTGTAGGAAAGTACAAATTAGTAGAGAAAGAAAGCTTACCAGGTTACAAGAAGTTAACAGAACCAGTATCATTTGAAATTACAAAAGGTATGACAGAAGTCCTATCGTTGAAAGTGGAGAATGAGCAGTTAGATAAAGGTTCAGTAGAAATTACAAAAGTAGATAAAGACAGTCAAAAAGCATTAGTAGGCGTAGTCTTCGAAGTGCAAGATGAGCAAGGCAAAGTAGTAACAGAAGTAACGACAGATAAAGAAGGAAAAGCAACAATTTCAGATTTATCTGTAGGAAAGTACAAATTAGTAGAGAAGGAAAACTTACCAGGATACAAAAAATTAACAGAACCAGTATCATTCGAAATTACAAAAGGTATGACGAAAGTTTTATCATTGAAAGTAGAGAATGAACAGTTAGATAAAGGTTCAGTGGAAATTACAAAAATGGCTGCTGAAAGCAAGAATATATTATCAGGAGCTGTGTTTGAAGTTCATGATGAAAAAGGTAAAGTAGTAGCGAGAGTAACAACAGATAAAGAAGGAAAAGCAAAAGTCTCAGATCTATCTGTAGGTAACTATACACTTGTAGAAGTAGAAGCACCAAAAGGATATGAAAAATTAACTAATCCAATTCCATTTGAAATCACAAAAGGAATGATAAATTCAGTTCAATTAGAAGTATTAAACGAATTGAGTCATTTAGCACCACCAGGTCCAGAAAAACCAGATCCAGAGAAACCGGAAAAACCAGATCCAGAAAAACCGGAAACAACAGATCCAGAGAAGCCTGGAACAACAGATCCAGAAAAACCGGAAACAACAGATCCAGAGAAGCCTGGAACAACAGATCCAGAGAAACCTGGAACAACGAATCCAGAGAAGCCTGGAACAACGAACCCAGAGAAGCCTGGAACAACGAATCCAGAGAAACCTGGAACAACGAATCCAGAGAAACCTGAAAAAGAATTACCGAAGACAGGGCAGAAAATGCCTGTGGAACCATATATGGGAGCACTTCTTGTAATGATGAGTTTTGGATTACTCGTATTAGGTAGAAAACAGCAAAGATAATAAAAGTGAAAAGGTATCCTCAAAGTATTTGAGGATACCTTTTTTATCTTTATTTGGCATAAAAAAAGCATCTAGCAAAAGAATTAGCTGCAAATAAAAAACACAAGGGAAGATAAATGTCTTCCCGCTTCACGAATGTGCTTATTTCAAAAAAAGTATAAAAACTAGCTTTATTATATATATTTGATGTGTAAAGGTATGGAAGGAAAAGTTTATACGTTTTCGTAGTGTTTTGTTGAAAAAAGAGCAATCTATGTAATTAATTTTAATGATTTAGGAAATAAGTCCCGTTCTTAAAGCGTTTGAAGAGCGATAGTCCAATAGTAGGTGGGAGATGAAATTAGGGTTGGAATCTTATTGGATCTTAAAATGTAGAGGGGGAAAATAATGTGAAAAAAACTATTGTATGTTTAAAAACCTTATGTTACATTTGTGTTACAAGAGAGTTACGAATCGTGACTTTTGTTACGGTTTGTTTTCTGTTGCTTTTCGGTATGTTACAGATTATAGTTCGTATTCCAATTAGCTGAGAATGTTTAAAGCTGAAGAAATAGCAAACTATAAACGAAAAATGATTTTTCTATGTGTATAAGAGTGTGTGTAGTAAAGATTCTGAGTAAGGGCTTTATTAAAATTCCTTTCTGTCTTAAAAGAAGAAGAAAACCAACTACCAACTATTTAGGAGTTTTAAGTAATGATAGTAAATGAAATGTACAGTACATATTTACTTTCAGTCTAATTACTACACAGACTTTTATACATATGATGTTATTGTTTTAGTTATATATAGGGGGAGAGAAAATGAGAAAGTTATTAGCGGTAATTGGACTTACGTTTTTAATGCTAGCTGGATGTAGTAATGGGGATTTTGACAAAGCAATGGATGAAGGGAAGACCGCGTTAACGAATAAAGAATATAAAAATGCTTTATCATCATTTGAACGAGCACTAGATGAGAAAAAAGATGATTCAGATGCAAAAGTGCTTGTAGAACAAACGAAAGTAATGATTGAAGCAGTGAAGTTAAAAGAAGAAACAAAGGTAGAAGAATCGATCAAGTCATTTGAAAAAGTAGAGAGCGTGAAGAATGGAAGTAATGCGCTTATAAAACAAGCAAAGGAAGAACGAACAGCATTAGTAGCGATCTTAGAACAAAAAAAGAATTATAGCGAGCAACTGGCAAAAAGTGAAGAGTTAATAAGTAAGAAAAATTATACAGAAGCGAAAGAGATATTAAATAAGCTAGTTTCAGAAACAAAAGATAACAAGAACCTTGAAGAATATAATAAAAAGGCTTTAGGATTAATCACTAAAATTGGTGAAGAGGAAAAAACTGCAAAGAGTGTAACGACAGCAGCGAAGGCACAAAAAAATGATGCAGTAACGAGTCAAAAGGTAGCGACAGAAAAGAACCAAAAAGCAGAGACAGAAAAAAATCAAAAGGCAGTAACAGAAAAGAACCAAAAAACAGAGACAGAAAAAAATCAAAAGGTAGTAACAGAAAAGAACCAAAAAACAGAGACAGAAAAGAATCAGAAGGTAGTAACAGAAAAGAACCAAAAAGTAGAGACAGGGAAGAATCAAGATGCATTTACTTTTGAGAAAGCTAAAGAATATATCAAAAATGAATATAAAGAAGAATATAATTACACGCTAGAGGATACGCAAGTAGAAAATGGAAAGAAATATTATCAAATTAGAGTGCGTACGACATATAAAATAGAAGGTGCAGCTGGAGCAGGATTTACTGGAGTATTCAAGGTGTTCGAAGATGGTACAATTGTTGAAATGCACTAAATTGATGAAAAAGGTATCCTCAAAGTATTTGAGGGTACCTTTTTAGCATAAAAAAAAGCATCTAGCAAAAGTACTAGATGCAAATAAAAACACAAGGGAAGATAAATGTCTTCCCGTTTCCCGTAAGTAATTATATCAAAAAAATTATAAAAAACTAGCTTTATTTTTAATATAATGAATGTGTGAGGCTATGAAAGTAAAAGATTAAACTATTTTCATAGTGTTTTATTAAAAAGGAGTTGTATAAATGATTAATTTCAAGCCAGAAAATTTAAACCAACTATTAAAAGTGACGCTTATAAGTGCGAATAAGTCTTATGATGCGATTAAAGAGTATGAATTTACGGGAGAAGCAGTAGTATTCCGTGTAGACTTCGAATATATTGACGTTTCTCTAATGATTATAGATATGTTAGGAAGAACTGCTTCTAAATTTAACATTTTGCCATACGCTCGCCCTAATACGAATGAGATAGATTACATTCAGTTTCAGGTGTATTCCATTAATGAAGGGAATTTTAAAGAAATGCTCGACACAATGTAAGGAACTATAATTTTACAAAACTGTATATAACAACTAATATATAATTAATAAATTCATATAATTGGAGTGATGAGATGCAGCCGTTAGAGAGGGAGATTCATTCTAATATGCTAAAAGTGTGGAGAATTCATGCTTTAATTGGGGCGGCAGTTATACTAGCAGTCGTAATTGCGTATTTCTTTTTTATGATTAACTTTAACTGGTGGGGCTGGTTGTTTGGATTGTTAGTGACAGGAGCAGTTCTATACATACCACTCGACTATTTTGTATTTCCAAATTTACGTCAACGTTATTATAGTTACAGATTAAATGAAGAAGAGATTGAGATTCAAAAGGGAATGTTCGTTGTAAAACGCGTACTTATTCCGATGATCCGCGTGCAGCACGTAACGATTGAGCAAGGGCCAATTATGAGAAAGTATAATTTAGCAGAATTACATATTTCAACAGCGGCAACTTCTCATAGTATTCCAGGTTTAACGAAAGAAGAAGCAGAACAGTTGAAAAGACAAATTGGAGAGCTTGCGAAAGTGAGTGATGAGGGTGTATAAGAGGCAACATCCGATCACGATATTGTTAGGTATTCGAATTGCGACTTTGTTGCCTTTTATTTTTCTTGTTTTATTTCGTTCAGATGGTGAAGTAAAACCTTGGTATTTCTTACATCTTGTTCTTTTGGCCATATTATTTATTATGGCAATTTTCTCAGCTATAAAATGGTATTTCAAAGTGTACTGGGTTGAAAATAATATTGTACATATTAAACACGGTGTTTTTGTGAAGAAGGAAAGTTATTTAAATAAAGATCGTGTGCAAAACATTAGTACATCTTCTAATGTCATTTATCAAATGCTTGGGCTTACGAAATTAAATATAGAAGTAGCGGGCGGCGGTAGTGAGCCGGAAGTGATGTTAGCTGGTATTAAAGAAGATGAAGCGAAGGAACTGATTGCCTTATTAAATAAAAAAAGAAGCGCTGCGAGTGAAGAAGTACCCATAGCAGAAGAAAGTAAGACGATTTATCAGTTAACGATGAAAGAGATTTTAGTAGCTTCCATTACGTCTGGTAGATTTGGATTAGTGTTTTCTGGATTACTTCTTATTTACACAGAGTTTAATCAATTTCTTCCAGAATGGCTCATAAATAAAGTGGAAGCGTATGTGATGGATAACGGTGTATATGAATTAATCGTTATGGCCGCGATTTTAATGGCGGTTTCGTGGGTCGTTTCGACAGCTGGTTATGCGCTAAAATATGCGAACTTTAAAATAGAGCGAAACGGAAATGAAATTCGTATTGTGCAAGGGTTATTTGATAAGAAAGAGTTTGTCTTAAAGCTCCACCGCATTCAAGCAATTACTGTGAAAGAAGGAATTCTCCGCCAGCCTTTCGGTTATTGCTCTGTCGAAGTGGAAGTCATTCAAAGTATAGAAGCGGCAGGGAATGAAGTGATGTTACATCCTTTTATGAAGAAAAAAGATGTACAGCAGCTACTTGCCTATTTACAGTTGCCATATGAAATAGAAGAGGAAATCGTTCATTTACCGAAGGCTGCATTACGCCGTTACGTCGTAATGGGCTGGATTACAAGTGCTGTGCTCGCTGTGCCAATCGCTGGTGCGAGTATATATTTTAAACAACATACTGCGTTGTTCGTTCTTATACCGCTATTTATTGTATTTACAATACTTGCATACGCTAGATATAAAAGTGGTGGATATATGATACGAGACAATCAGTTAGTAATGGTGCACCGAGGTCTCGCGAAATATACAGGGATCATGCGAAGAAGGCATGTTCAAGTAGTAGGATATAATCAGTCGCATTTTCAAAAGAAAGATGAGTTATGTACAGCTGCTGTAGCGGTGGCGGGACATGGTTATGAAGTGAAGCATATGCGAAAAGAAGACGCGCTTCGCATATATAATTGGTACAAAGAAAAAGGAAACACCGTGTAATGGTGTTTCCTTTTTGTGTGTCGTCATTTGTCGATAAGTCGATATATTCGAAAAATCGCTAATATAATTTCATGTACCGAGGTCTCTAAACTCAGAAACTTAAACTAACACATCAAAAGTAGTCACGAACGACGGGCGCGAGAAAATGCTTTTTTGTTGTTCTGCATGTGGATGCGCCTGAGCCTGAGCTTGTCCCTCTGCTTGTGCAGGGCGTTTTTTATGAGCGTTTTCGAATGAACGTGATTCTGTCCAGTCTTTAAAGTTTTGCTCAGTTTCCCACATCGTTAAGATGACATATGTATCATTACTTAATGGGCGAAGAACACGGATTGCTTGGAAGCCAGGCTCATTTTCGATTAGACCAGCACGGTTTTTAAAACGGTTTTCAAATACAGGGCGACCTTCGTCTGTTACAGAAATGTTGTTACAAACGATGTAGCCAGATTGTCCTTTAAATTCTCCAACAGCGTCTAATACGTCATACTGAAGTGTCGATTCTACAGATTCTTCAGTATTTTCTTTATAAAACATATCTTTTTCGTTATTTTTTGCAGTGAAATGTGCTTGTTCTAGAGGTGTTTCGTATGAAATAATAGCCTTCATTTTAATGCCCCCTTTATGGTTTGTCTCTATTATATCAATTCTCTTAAAAAACTTCGAAGATTATATACATAAAGATACTTCTTTTTCAAATAATAAATGTACCATCATTTGGAAAGAAGGCCGATGTATGAAGAAAGCAAAGTGGACTTTATTAGGCGGGGTAGCAACGTTCGTAGTAGCGATTGTACTCTATAAACTTATTGTGTTAACTGGTGGCTATATGATGGATGAAAAGCAGCTTGTTTTCCACTCTTCATCACGTATCGTTGACCAGAAAGGAAAAGAAATTACGAAGTTATATGTAGAAAATAGAGAGCTCGTGCCGATTGAAGAAATTCCAAAGTACGTGCAGCAAGCATTTATTGCTGTGGAAGATTCTCGTTTTTATGAGCATCAAGGAATTGATTACCCTTCTATATTTCGGGCGCTTTATAAAGACGCGTTAGCTGGAGAGAAGGTAGAAGGCGGTAGTACGATTACGCAGCAACTAGCTAAAAATGTCTTTTTAACTCGCGAAAAAACATTTACGCGTAAATTGAAAGAGGTCGCAATTTCTCTTCAATTAGAGCAAAAATATACGAAGCAGCAAATTCTTGAAATGTATATGAACCATATTTATTTCGGTCATGGGGCATATGGTATTCAAGCGGCAGCAAAGTTGTATTTTAATAAAAATGTAGAAGATTTAACAGTGGAAGAGGGAGCTATGCTTGCAGGGCTTCCGAAAGCGCCAAATGGCTATTCACCGTACTTATCCCTAGAAAAGAGTAAAGGGCGCCGTGATCTTGTTTTGTCACTTATGCATAAACAAGGCTATTTAACAGCGGAAGATAGTGTTCGTTACCAAGGGAAAACAATCGCTCTTTATAAAAATCCAGATGAACGTGAACTCGCATATATGCCGTATATCGATATGGTTATAGATGAAGCGGCGCGTTTATATGGTTTATCGCATCAAGAAGTACTGCGCGGAGGATATACGTTTGTCGTACCGATGGATGAAAAAGTTCAAAAGGTAGCATATAACCAGTTTCAAGATGCGAGAAATTTCCCTGGTAAAGAAAGCGGGGCGCAAGGTGCATTTTTATTAATGGATAATCAGACTGGCGGAATTAAAGCCGCGATTGGCGGAAGAGAGTATGTTCCGAGAGGGCTTAATCGCGTTTTTGCAAAGCGGCAGCCTGGTTCTGTTTTAAAGCCGCTTATCGTATATGGACCTGCACTTGAGACGAAGAAATATAATCCATATTCTTTATTAACGAATGAAAAAAGTTCGTTTGAAGATTATGAACCTCGAAATTATAATCATGAGTATACGAAAGAGATGACGATGTACGATGCGGTATTAGAATCAGCAAATGTGCCAGCTGTATCTTTATTAAATGAATTAGGGGTAGATGAGGGAAAGCAATATTTAGAGAAAGGGAATGTTCATATTGCAGACTCAGGTTTAAGCACAGCACTTGGCGGGCTGAAAAATGGTGTGTCTCCATTTGATCTTGTCAAAATGTACCGATCTTTTTTAGCAAACGGGAATATTATCGAACCGCACGTTATCGATAAAGTATTAAATAGACACGGGGCGGTCATTGGAGAATCATCAAAAGCTGAAACGAAAGTCTTTTCGAAGCAAACGGCATGGTATATGACAAAGATGCTTGAAGGAGTTGTGAAAGAAGGTACGGCGAAAGCTGGCGTATATAATGGAGCTTTAGCTGGAAAAACAGGCACAACTTCATTGCCGAATGATGACAATGGTGCGCGTGATATGTGGTTCGTTGGATATACACCGAATTTAGTAGGTGCAGTTTGGATTGGCTATGACCGCACCGATAAAGAGCATCAATTACAAGATGGAAATGCATCTGCAACGATGTTATTTAAAAAGATTTTAACGAAAGCAAACATACAAGATAAAGCGAGTTTTCATAGGCCAAAAGGTGTTGAAACAATTGGACTGCCAATTCGTTTAGATAAGATTCAAAACGTGGAAGCAAAACTAGCATTTAGTCCTTTCGGTTTATTTGCAATGAAACTAAGCTGGACGCCGCTTCCTGATGAGCGAATTATGTATCGGATTTATAAAGTTGAAAAAGGAATTCATACTCACGTTGGAACGGCAAAAGGAACGGGGAAATATGAGGAGAAGTTTATTAATATATTCTCAAAACCAAGTTTTTACGTTGTACCATATAACACACAAACGAACCGTGAAGGAGAAAAGTCAAAAGTAGCTAAACCGTAGTTTTTCTCTGTGCTATAATAAGAATGTTGTGAAAATAGTAAACGTTTTTACGAACGTTTGTGTCAATTTAATGAACAACGTACATAATGTTATGCATTTTGTTTTTACAAGCTGTATAGTAAAAAAAGATAAATATCGGAATAGAGCATATTTAAAGAAAAAGCATTGGTAAGGAAGGGAGCTAGGGTCTTGGTAAGAACTATAAATGAGACATTTTTAAAAGCATGTAGGGGGGAACGTACAGAGTATGTACCAGCATGGTATATGCGTCAAGCAGGTCGTTCACAGCCGGAATATAGAAAGATAAAAGAGAAATATTCTTTATTTGAAATTACACATAATCCAGAGTTGTGCGCTTACGTTACAAAGTTGCCAGTTGATCAATATAACGTAGACGCAGCAATTCTTTATAAAGATATTATGTCACCACTACCTGCAATTGGTGTTGATGTGGAAATTAAATCTGGCATTGGTCCAGTTATCGATAGTCCAATCCGTTCTTTACAAGATGTAGAAAAATTAGGGGAAATCAATCCAGAAGATGACGTACCTTACATACTAGATACAATTCGTTTATTAACGACAGAAATGTTAGATGTACCGTTAATCGGTTTTTCAGGAGCTCCATTTACGTTAGCGAGCTATATGATTGAAGGCGGTCCTTCTCGTAACTATCATAATACGAAAGCGTTTATGTATGCAGAGCCGAAAGCTTGGTTCGCTTTAATGGATAAGCTTGCAGATATGGTTATTACATATTTAAAAGCGCAAATTAACGCAGGAGTAAAAGCGGTTCAAATTTTCGATTCTTGGGTTGGAGCAGTAAATGTAGCGGATTACCGTATATTTATTAAACCAGCGATGGAGCGTATTTTTGCAGAAGTTCGCCCGATGGGTGTTCCAATGATTATGCACGGCGTAGGTGCTGCACATTTAGTGAATGAATGGCACGACTTACCGCTTGATGTAGTAGGTTTAGATTGGCGCTTACCGATTGAAGAAGCACGCGCACGTGGTGTTCACAAGGCGGTACAAGGAAATATGGATCCTTCATTCTTATTAGCACCTTGGCCTGTTATTGAAGAACATGTAAAAGGTATTTTAGATCAAGGGATGAAGCAGCCAGGTTATATCTTTAACTTAGGTCACGGCGTATTCCCAGAAGTAAATCCAGATACATTAAAACGCTTAACTACATTTATTCATGAGTACTCTAAAGAACAGTTAGCGAAGTAAAGGAGATTGTCTGTATGAAAAAGAAAATTGGTTTGCTTGTAATGGCATACGGAACGCCATATAAAGAAGAAGATATTGAACGTTACTATACACATATTCGCAGAGGAAGAAAGCCAAGTCCTGAAATGCTAGAAGATTTAACAGAGCGTTACCGTGCAATTGGTGGTATTTCTCCTTTAGCTACTATTACATTAGAGCAAGCTAAAAAGTTAGAGACACGTTTAAATGAAATACAAGATGAAGTAGAGTACCACATGTATCTTGGTTTAAAACATATTGAACCGTTCATTGAAGATGCAGTACAAGCTATGCATAAAGATGGAATAGAAGATGCAATTGCACTCGTTCTTGCCCCTCACTATTCTACTTTTAGCGTGAAGTCTTATGTAGGACGAGCGCAAGAAGAAGCAGAAAAACTTGGAAACTTAACAATTCACGGCATCGATAGCTGGTATAAAGAACCGAAATTTATTCAGTATTGGGTCGATGCAGTGAAAGGTATATATAACGGTATGTCAGAAGCAGAACGTGAAAAAGCAGTGTTAATCGTATCTGCACATAGCTTACCAGAAAAAATTATCGCACTCGGCGATCCATACCCGGATCAATTAAACGAAACAGCTGACTATATTGCACGTGGTGCTGAAGTAGCAAATTATGCAGTTGGCTGGCAAAGTGCCGGAAATACACCAGATCCTTGGATTGGTCCAGATGTACAAGATTTAACGAGAGAATTAAATGAAAAGTACGGCTACAATTCATTCGTATATGCACCAGTTGGATTTGTTGCGGAACATTTAGAAGTTTTATATGACAATGACTTTGAGTGTAAAGTTGTAACGGATGAAATTGGCGCGAAATATTATCGTCCAGAAATGCCAAACGCATCGGACGCATTTATCGACTGTTTAGCAGATGTTGTATTAAAGAAAAAAGAATCTGTAATGTAAGTAGAAAGGGGGAGCTTACTTGAGGAAAAAAGTTGTGATCATCGGCGGTGGCATCACAGGATTGACAACAATGTATAACTTACAAAAAGAAATTCGTGAAAAAAACTTGCCGATAGATGCATTGCTTATAGAAGCGTCTGGTAAACTTGGCGGGAAAATTCAAACCGTTCAAAAAGATGGATTTACAATTGAACGCGGTCCTGATTCTTTCTTAGCAAGAAAAGAGAGCGCAGCTAAATTAGTGAAAGAATTAGGACTTGATGCTGAACTTGTAAATAATAAGGCTGGTCAATCGTTCGTTCTCGTAAACAATCGGTTACATAAAATGCCGAGCGGTTCAATGATGGGAATTCCAACGCAAATTACGCCGTTTCTATTTTCCGGATTGTTCTCCCCAATTGGTAAACTAAGAGCTGGTTTTGACTTATTAATGCCTAGATCAAAACCAGTTTCTGATCAATCACTCGGGCAGTTTTTCAGGCATCGCCTTGGAAATGAAGTCGTTGAAAATTTAATTGAGCCATTATTATCTGGTATTTATGCAGGGGATATTGATGAAATGAGTTTAATGTCAACATTCCCTCAAATTTATCAAATTGAACAGGAGCACCGTAGTATTTCACTCGGTATGCGTACGCTAGCTCCAAAGCAAGAGAAGGCTGAATTGAAAAAAGGAATATTTAAAACTGTGAAAACCGGTTTAGAATCTATAGTAGAATCTCTTGAAACGAAGATTCCTAATGATATGGTAATGAAGGGAACTCGTATCGAAAAGGTTGCAAAACTTGGTGATAGTTATACGATTACGCTTAGTAACGGAAAAGAAATGGAAGTAGACGCGATTGTAGTTGCGACGCCGCATAAAGTATTGCCATCTATGTTTGCGCAGTATAAGCAGTTTCGTTTCTTCCGTAACATTCCGTCTACATCAGTTGCAAACGTGGCACTTGCTTTCCCAAAGTCTGCAATTCAGCGTGATATTGATGGTACCGGATTTGTCGTATCAAGAAATAGTGATTATACAATTACAGCGTGTACGTGGACACATAAAAAATGGCCACATACAACGCCAGAAGGAAAAACGCTTCTTCGCTGTTACGTCGGACGCCCAGGTGATGAAGCGATTGTTGAACAAACTGACGAAGAAATTGTGCAGCTCGTACTCGAAGACTTACAAAAGACAATGGATATTACAGAGGATCCAGAGTTTACAATTGTAAGCCGCTGGAAAGAAGCGATGCCTCAATATACAGTAGGCCATAAAGAGCGAATGAAAAAGCTCACAACATTTATGGAGGAAGAATTGCCAGGTGTGTATTTGGCAGGTAGTTCTTACGCTGGTTCTGGTCTTCCAGCTTGTATTGAGCAAGGTGAGTTAGCGGCGAAACGTGTGTTATTTCATTTAGAGAAAGTAATGGAGACTAAATTAGTCGCACATTAAAATATTTCAAACAAAACGCCTTCAATTATATTGAAGGCGTTTTGTTTATTGGATAAAATACCTTTAGTCAATAAAGCTATATAAGTTATTTTGTATTATAGTTTGAAAACTTGTAAATTAAATAAATTTTGTGTAAAACTTGTCGAAATATAGTTCTATATAACGAATCATTTGATATGATAGAAATGTTGAGAAAATATGAAATAGGGAGAGGGAAATGGCTGTGAAGAAATTATTAAGTGTCTTTTTATCATTATTGCTATTGCTTTCATTTACTGGAACTTTAGCGCAGGCGGAAGAAACTACTTCTATGTCAGTAGAGAAAGCAATTCAAGTATTTAAGCAGCAAGGGAAAACGAAGGGGATAGTGGAAGGATATATCGTTGGGTATACGCAAAGTCCTTCTAAATACACGAAAGATCCGGCTAAGTTTGACGACACAAACGTGGCAATTGCCGATTCGCCAAACGAAACAAATCCAGACAAGATCATGCCTGTTCAATTGCCAAAAGGTGATGTGAGGACGGCTGTAAACGTGAAAGATCATCCTGAAAATATCGGGAAGAAAGTTAGGTTGACAGGGACGCTTGAGTTATATTTCGGTAGCCCAGGTTTAAAATCAGTAACAGCTCATAAGTTTCAAGGAGAAGAACAAAACCGCGTTAGCGATGTAGTGGCATCACCAAATGGTGGGGAAGTTGCAAAAGGAACAGCAGTAACATTAACAACGAATACAGAAGGAGCAACAATCTACTATACGTTAGATGGCTCTAATCCTACAAACAAGAGTGTTCGTTATAACAGACAAATTGTAGTGAATGAAAATAGTGTGATTAAAGCAATTGCAGAGAAAGAAGGGCTTACTTCTTCAGCGATTTCAACATTTTCATTTATTATCGTAAATAATGAACCAGTTCGTATTCATGATATTCAAGGGAAATCACATATTTCTCCTTACAATGGGAAGAAATTAAACAATGTGGAGGGCGTTGTCACAGCGCTTGATAAAAATGGTTTTTATATAGAAGATAATCAGTCGGATAATGATCCAGCTACTTCTGAAGGTATTTACGTATACAAAAAAGATGCGAATGTAGCAGTAGGAGATCTTGTCCAAGTTGATGGAGAAGTAGAAGAATATGTTGGACCTGGATATGCAGAGCGATTTGAAACAGACTTAACGACGACGGAAATTAAGGCGAGTCGCGTTGCTGTAATCGCAAAAGATCAACCTTTACCAGCGCCGATTGTATTAGGAGAAAACGGTGTGAAAATCCCTGATCAAATTATCGATAATGATGCATTCGGTCTATTTGATCCAAATGAAGATGCAATCGACTTTTATGAAAGTGTAGAAGGTATGCGCGTTACGATGCCAACACCAAAAATTATCGCTCCGCAGAAAAACGGTAATTTATATGTAACAGTAAAAAATGGCGGAGATAAAGTAGTAACGAAGTATGGTACACCTTTATTAGATAAAGAGCAATTAAATCCAGAGCGCCTTTCTGTAAAAGTACCTCGTGATTATGTCGCGAAAGTAGGCGATACGTTCACTGGAGATATAACAGGCGTAGTAGGATATGACTACGGTTCGTTCCGCATTTCGCCAGTAACGGAATTACCATCTGTAGTGGACGGCGGATTTAAGCAAGTAGGGGCAAATATTCAGCCGCGTCTTGATAAGTTAACAGTTGCTACATATAACATTGAAAACTTCTCAGCGAACAAAAAAGAAACAACAGATGAAAAAGTGAAAGCGTTAGCTTATTCTATTAAATATAATTTAAAAATGCCTGATATTATCGGTGTACAAGAGATGCAAGATAATAATGGAGCAATCAATGACGGTACGACTGATGCATCTTTAAGCGCAAAACGTATCATTGATGCTGTATTAGAAATTCGTGGACCGAAGTATGAGTATGTAGAAATTGCGCCGAACAACAATCAAGACGGCGGGGCACCTGGAGCGAATATTCGCGTCGGTTTCTTCTATAACCCATCTCGTGTGAAATTAGCGACAGTACCGAAGTTACTAGATAAAAATGTAGTTCGTATTGGAGACGAAAATCCTTTATTTGAAAGTACACGTAAACCGTTAGCGGCAGAATTTACATTCCAAGGACAAAACGTTGTTGTCATTTCAAATCACTTAAACTCAAAACTAGGAGATGCAACGCCATTTGGAAAAGTGCAGCCGCTCGTATTAAAGAGTGAAGAAAAACGAGTTCAATTAGCACAAGAAGTGAATCATTTCGTACAAGGTATTCAAGAAAAGAATACAAATGCACCAGTTGTTGTATTAGGTGATATGAATGACTTTGAATTCTCTAAACCTTTAGAAGCACTAGAGGGAACGATATTAAAAGATATGTTAAACACAGTGCCGAAAGAGAACCGCTACACGTACATTCATGAAGGTAACGCACAAGTGCTAGATCATATTTTAGTAACAAACAACATCGCACCGCACACAATTGTAGACCCTGTACACTTAAACTCAAACATTATGAAAGAACATGGACGTGTAAGTGACCACGATCCAGTACTTGTTCAAATTGATTTGAAGAAGGCTTCTTAAATAGTCGAGAAAGAACGCTTAGAAATATACTAAGCGTTCTTTTACATTATTAGGAATTCTTATGATAAAATAGATTGAATATTCATTCTTCAATACAGGGAGGTGTAGACATATGGTAGCCCGAATAAACGGGAAATTAATGAATCAGCTTGCAATTTTTTTTAGCATAATCGTCATGCTTCAATTTGTAGCCGATATAACAGGGCTTACACAGAATCTAGATAGTATGTATTACTTAATAAATACCGCAACTTCCTATATAACGTTTAGTTTGGCGGTTATTTTTACTTTAATCGGTGCAAGAAGAGAATTAAGTAAATATGCAATTATTTTATTATGTTCAGTTGTAGGTATTAAAGCGATTTATTTTGCGGCGATCGTTATTTTATGGGGATTGGCAGGTACGCCGTAAAGGGGAGAGGATTATATGAGTATTGAAAATATAAGATTGATAAATGTAAATGATAATAAGAGCGTAATTCTCTAAGCTAACTTAGGGAATTACGCTCTTATTCGTTCAATTATTTAGTCCGAAATTGCTTGAAACGCTTTTCTACACCGATCTCTTTTTTGCAGTCTTCTTCTATATTTTTTTCTATCCCGCTTTACTCCTTGTATATACATAAATAAGCTAACGAGAAGGAAGAAAGCACATTGCATCGTTAAAATGTACGGTGACATGCCTTGCAATGGTTGTTTCGGATCATATAAATGAATAGGTGCTCCGCCTATTGAAGGAAATATTGTATTTAGCAGGACGTAAGGAATGGAGGCAACTGCAAATGGAAAGAGAATTGCCATATAGTCCTTTTGTGACCATACAGATGCAGCAAGTCCTAAAAGAGCCATTAAACCTGCAAATAAAAAATTAATTCCGATATATACAGTAATGTAAGTGAGAGGCGCATCGAAATATAGGTTTGCGAACATTCCATCAGCATTTATGATGCCTGAACCAATCGTAGGTGTTCCGTCTGGAATGGTTAATTTGCAAAATAATAACGATAAGATGAATGGAAATGTATAAAGAAATCCTCCGCAAAAAAACGTAACGATATATTTCATTAATGAATAAGGAAATAAAGAAATCCCCTTACTCACAAACGGTTTAAAACCATCTGACTTATCCGAATTGTAACTTGTACTAAAGGGGAAACTCGCAATAACTGGCATTAATAATAAATAAACATCCATTTCATTGTCGCGAAATCCGATCCATTTTATATCTGTTGAAATAGGTCCACTCGCTGCGTCTCCTAAATAACGAATTACATAGTAATAGTGATAAATACAAATAAGAACGAATCCACTAAACATAATAATTAAAGAAATACGACTACAAAAAGCTTGCTTTATATTTAAACGAAGCGCACGCATCATGACTGAAAAAGCCTCCACTATTTTGATAAACTTGTCTATTTTCTATATTACTATTAAATGTAAAGATTTTCTTGTTTTTTTATTTGATTATTTGAAAAAAGGGAATTTTGTTGTCGTTAAGTAAGGTTTAATCATATATCTTAAGAACACCTTTTATTTTTCTCTTTTCTTCTGATACACTATGACAGTATTATATAACTTGACTGGAATTTTTTTATACTGGAAATAATAAAAAAGAGAACTTGTCTAGAATGTAAGCGTGTGGTAATATCAAAGATGTACTAATTGACTATATTATCCAATTGGTCATTTTTGGAGGTGAAGATGTGGCGATAGATCGAAAGCGTTCTATTATTGAAGCTGCAACAAAGTCTTTTTCAGCGTTCGGTTATAAAGCAACAACGATGGATCAAGTAGCGAAGTTAGCGAATGTAGGAAAAGGAACGATTTATACTTTTTTCAAAAATAAAGAAGAGCTATTTGGTGAAATTATTTCTAATTTAATTACAGAAATGAAGCAAGTTGCAGAAAATGCAATTCGTTCAGATATTTCATTTTTTGAAAATGTACATAGAGCATTATATAGCATATTAGAATTTAGAAAAGAACATCAGCTCATGATTAAATTAATTCAAGAAGAGCGCGATATGGGAACGAAAGAAGTACAAGAAGTGATGCAACAAGTAGATGTGGAAATCGTTTCTGTTATTCAATCGTATTTAGAAATTGCGATTGAAAAGGGTGAAATCAGCAAATGTGATCCAGAAATTACAGCGTTTATTATGCTTCGCCTATACGTATCGCTTATTTTTGATTGGGAAAAAAATCATGAACCGTTAGAAAAAGAAAAAATATCGGAATTATTCGAACTTTATTTACTAAAAGGATTGTCAAATTAAGATAATCCTTTTAATATTATAAAAAATGACTAATTGAACAAATTGGTCAATCGTATAAGGAGGATGGTTAAATATAATCATGTAGATGAAAATGTGCATAGTATAAATTCGGGGATAAGGCATATGTATGAACAGATATAGCCTTTTTATTTGGGTGAGAATGACTAAAAATACATTTTGGTCATTTTTGAAAAGGGGGATAAATTATGAAATGGCATAAGTTGCTTAGTAAAGAATTTGCAGAGATTATAAAAAGTAAAAAAATATTAATCCCAATCATTGCGGTTTTATTTGTACCGATTTTATATGCGGGTATGTTTTTATGGGCCTTTTGGGATCCGTATGAGCAGCTAGATGACTTGCCAGTTGCGGTAGTCAATTTAGATAAAGGTGCAGAACTTGATGGGAAACCAATTGAGGTCGGGAAAGGGCTCGTTGATAACTTAAAAGATAATAAAAGTTTTAAATGGGAATTTGTAAGTGAAAAAGAAGCGAAAGAGGGAATGGAAGGCAGAAAGTATTACATGTTAGTACGTATTCCAGATGACTTCTCAAGTAACGCTACAACGTTATTAAAAGACGATCCGAAACCATTAAACTTAGAATACATTCCAAATGAAAGTTTAAACTTCTTATCTTCACAAATTGGCGGAACAGCCATTGAAAAAATTAAAGGTGAAGTATCAAGTACGTTAACGAAAACATATGCAGAGAAAATGTTTGATTCCATTAAAGACGTCTCAAAAGGATTAGCAGATGGAGCGGAAGGAGCAAATAAGTTACATGATGGAGCTAGTGAGTTGCATGAAGGTTCCGGAAAAGTGACGGATGGCTTGTACACACTGCAAGGGAAATCTGGAGAGATGAAGGATGGGGTTCAGAAATTAGCAGATGGATCTAATAAATTACAAGATGGGTCCGGAAAAGTAACAGATGGTTTAAATACGTTAAATAGCAAAACAGGTGAAATGCAGACTGGTATAGGGAAATTACAAGATGGGTCTGGAAAAGTAACAGATGGTTTACATGTATTAAATAGCAATGCAGGTATCGGGAAATTGCAAGATGGATCAGGAAAAGTAACAGATGGTTTACATGTATTAAATAGCAATGCAGGTATCGGGAAATTGGTGGATGGATCAGGAAAAGTAACAGATGGTTTACATGCACTAAATAGCAATGCAGGTATAGGGAAATTATTAGATGGGTCCGGAAAAGTAACAGACGGTTTAAATACGCTAAATAGCAAAACGGGTGAAATGCAAAAAGGAATTGGCGAATTGCGTGATGGATCTGAGAAAGTAACCGATGGCTTGAACAAATTAGTAAGTAAATCCGGTGAATTAAAAACAGGAACAACTGATCTATCAAATGGTATGGAACAACTGTTTGGGGGACAAAGCCAATTAGAGGAAGTTTCTCAAAAAATTGAAAAGGGTTTGGAAGATTTAAATCGTACAGTGAAAAATTCTGCTGCAGGTTTAGAGGAAATGCAGTCGAAAGGCCCTTCTATATTGAATACAGTAAATGAGAAAATAGATGGAGCTGGGGCGAATGTAAATCAGTTAAATGAACTTACGCAATCAACAGCAGGAGATGCAAAAACTGCAGCACAAGATGTAGCGAATTTACAAAAGCAAATTGAGAGTTTACCGAAAGAATATCAAGAGCAGTTACAACCATTCATAACAAGTGCTGTAAAAAGTACAGCGACAGTTCAGCAAAAAGCTGCCGGAGTAGCAAGTGGAACAAATAAATTAAATGAAGAAGTAAAACAATTAAAAGGCGAAATAGATCAAAAAACAAGTGATGCGCAAAACAAACTACCGAATACAGCGAAATTGCACTCTTTAACAGATGGTATTGAGAAATTAGCCAGTGCACAAAAAGGATTTGTTGAAAATTTCCAAGGGTTTGGTAAGAATTTAAATGCAGCAAAAGAAGGCGCAAATAAATTTAAAAACGAATCCGGTCAATTAATTGATGCGATAAATCAATTAGCAGATGGCTCGGGTCAAGTAACAGGTGGCTTAGACACATTATCTGCAGGAGCAAATCAAATGGCAGGTGGAGTAACGAAATTAGCGGACGGATCAAGCCAAGTAACAGGCGGTTTAGGTACATTATCTGTAGGAGTATCCAAATTAGCAGATGGTTCGGGTAAAGTAACAGGCGGTTTAGGTACATTATCTGTAGGTATAACGAAATTAGCGGATGGATCAAACCAAGTAACAGGCGGTTTAGGCACATTATCTGTAGGAGTATCCAAATTAACAGACGGCTCAAGCCAAGTGACAGGCGGTTTAGGTACATTATCTGTAGGAACAAACCAAATGATAGGTGGCGTAAATCAATTAGCAGATGGCTCGGGTCAAGTAACAACTGGCTTAGGTACTCTAAATGGTGGTCTAAATAAAATGTCAACTGGCTCAACCCAGCTAATCGACGGAGTAAATAAACTAGCAGACGGATCCGGAAAAGTGACAGATGGGCTCGTAAAGGTAAATGATGGATCAGGTACACTGGCTGAGAAACTTGGTGAAGGTGCAGAAAAAACAGGAGAAGTAAAAGGAACGGATAAAACGTATGATATGTTTGCAAGCCCTGTAAAAGTGAAGACGGAGAAAATGGCGGAAGTTCCAAACTACGGAACAGGATTCACACCGTATTTCTTATCACTCGGTTTATTCGTTGGGGCATTACTATTATCTATCGTATACCCATTACGCGATACAGTCGGCGTTCCGAAATCAGGATTCAACTGGTTTATTAGTAAGTTTGGTGTTTTACTATCAGTCGGTATTATTCAAGCAATAGTAGCAGATGTCATATTACTGTTCTGGTTAGGTGTAGAAGTACAAAGTATTCCATACTTTATACTCTTTAGTATTGTTACGAGCTTAGCGTTTATTTCATTAATTCAATGTTTAGTAACAGCATTCGGTGATGCAGGGCGTTTCATCGCAATCATCACATTAATTATTCAGCTTACAACAAGTGCTGGAACATTCCCGCTAGAGTTGATTCCGAAGTATTTACAACCATTTAATGCTTGGTTACCGATGACATATTCTGTATCAGGATTGAAAGCAGTCGTATCAAGCGGAGACTTTAACTTCATGTGGCAAAATATTGGGATACTCATGATCTTTATCGTTGTATTATCACTTGGAACAATTGCTTCATTAACGTGGATGCACAAACGACAATTTAAAAATATTGCTGAAAATCAATCGATTGAAGCGTAAATAAGAAATATAAAAAAGGCACCGAAATGGTGCCTTTTTTATTGGTCTTGTTTTATTGGATGAGAAATTTTATTTGTTTTTCTATTTTTACGGAACAAGTATATAACAATACTTATAAGGATAATAGTAGTTACAATCCAAACAAATGGACCATATCTTTCAGCAAAAGTATATAGTTTCATGTTACTGGCAATGTCCTCTTTTGTTTTTCCTATTAGAATTTCTGAGCCACTATACCCTTCAAGTGTATCTCCTTTTTTTATACCAAAAATAAGAGTATCTGATTTGTTTTCTATTCCTGTATATCGGTATCCCTTACCTTTAATTGTTAATTGAGTATCATCCTTTTTTAGTGAGTAATCTTCGGTGGAAATATCTTTTCCTAACAGTGTAATTGGCTCCATTGAAAAACGGATTTCTTTTAATGCAGGAAGAGCCTCATTGTTTAGTAAGAGCTGCTTTGCAATATGCTGCTCGGTATCAATGTTTTTCCAATTTGCCTTTCGTCGTTTATATGTATTAATTTCAAGAAGTGCAAATTCTTTATTTTGAAGTTTTTCCTCTGTAATAGGTTGTGTAGTAGTTAATGTTCCTTTTAATAAAATCACACCGTCTTTTGCAGATTGAAATGAAGAGACTTCCTTCGTTTCTTTTAATGTATTGATAGCACCTCTATAATCTTCTTTTCCTAAAAGAACAGCTCCTGTATGTACAGTTAAAATAAGATATAGGATGCTTAATACTATAATAGCTTTTTTCACTATGTACCCTCCAAAGTATGTATAAATGGATTATAACATAATTTACCATATGAAATTGTTAATTTGAATAATAAGTTACAAATATAAGGGTGATAAATAAATTAAAAAAGTGTGGATGAGAGGAGTAAAAGTGAAAAGGAATTACAACAATTTGCAGAGAAACATAGAATAGAGGAGTTGATACGATGAAAGGAAATCTTACTTATTATTTTATCTTAAATCCGCTAATCATCTTTCTTGTTTACGCCCTTTCACCTATCTTGTTTCATAAAGAAAAATATATAAATATGAAAGATGCACTAGGAATACTTTTATTCTACTATGTGCTAATTAGCGGGTATTACCTTATGGATGTTATAAGTAAAAGAATGAAGAAGAATAGTTAAGACAAACGATAAATTTTATTGCATAAAAACCGATGGAGGACAACAAAATGACTGAAAGTGAAATGAAATTCAGGGATACGACGATTCGTAACTTTTTCGATAAAGAGGACCGCCTAAAATCGATTCCAGGTCAAAAGAAGAAAAAACTAGTATTGTTAGAGCATTTGATTAGCAAATTTAACGCTGAAAATCAGTATACGGAAAAAGAAATTAATACATTCATAAAACAATATCATGATGATTTTTGTACGATTAGACGAGAGTTTATCGTGCACGGATTTATGGATCGAGAGGATAATATGTACCATATAAATGGGAGAGAAGTATGGACGAAGTGGGAGGAGTTATAAATGTAATGAGGAAGGGGGATTCTCTTGCAAGTTAGTAGTCTTATGCATGAAGAACTTTCGGAAAAACCATCGATTTTTGGGATATTCACTTCGCCAACACTGCAATTCAAAAGGATGAAGAATCAAAGAAATATATTCTTTCCACTAGTCCTTTTAATTGTGCTTATTATAATTTCAAGTGCCTTAATGTCTTGGAATTCTTTAAATAATCCTGCACTCAGTATGTTTCATGATAAAACGGGATTTACTGTTCCGAAATACATAACTTTCTTTACTACATTTGGATTTTCAGCAGTCAGTGGAATCGTAGCTATACTTTTTGCACCTATATTCTATAAGAACATTATGATTTTCTTTGGAGTTGATATTAACTATAAAGAAACATTCCCGATAATCATTTATGCTTCGTTTGTATTAAGATTAGGGATGATTTTAAACGGATTAATTGCATTTTCTCTAAGTGGGTATGAGATATCTTATACAGGTTTAGGTGCAATAGCGACAGATAATATGATCTTGCATACAATTGCTCAAAGAATAGATATATTTAATATTTGGTATTACGTTTTATTAGGAATAGGTTTAAAAACGATAACGAATTTAAATAAAGACAAACTTATCCCTCTTATTATTGTACTTTTCGTTTTCACTAGTTTATTAGCGAGCATGGCTGGGTTTATGCAGGAAATATCTAAAGCGTAAGGATAGGTGGGAAGTATAATTATAAGCTTGTATGAAAAAGGTGGTTTGAATATGGACAAACCACCTTTTATCCCGCTATTTGCCGGGCAGTAAAACTCCCACCTCAAAATGCGGCTGGAGCAAAGAAGCTAGGTGGGAGATCAACAGCCCGTAAATGCCCGATTAGTAGCCCGCGCTAGTCTTGCATTTTTCTTTGTAGTAAGTCTATGAACTCTTCAATATTTGAACTTGTAATGTATCCCACCGTTATATATTCATCTTCATAATAAAATATTATTTTTTTGTCAAAAATTCTTCTCTTCGTTTCTATAGATAAAATTTTTTCATACTCAAATTCGGAAATTAATGTATTTTTATATTGGCTAAAAAAGAGAATTCTTCTATTAGTAGCAAGTAGCATGCCTGGATATGGGACTTTATGCGTATTTACATAGTTAGTAAGTGAACATTTTAAAGTAGATAAAATCTTTTCTTCTTTATGTAGTAGTAGTTGTTTTGCGGCTGTTAAAATTGGATTCATTGTATACATTCCTTTTATATAGATGTAAGGATATTGTATCAAAAGTGAAAAGATGCTCAATATGCAATGTTGCATATTGAGCGTTTTAGAGATTCTTAGTTTGATAGTTCCAATATTATTTTTAAAAGAAAAAGGTACGAGGTGATTCGGTGATACGATTAGCAAAAGAGGTTGATGCGGAATCAATTATGGATATTAGAAAAGAAATTATATTATCAGAAACTACTACAAAGTTTTTTATATCATCTCCAAATAAATTACCAAATGATATTGATTCAGAAAGAGAAAAGATACAGACAAGTAGTGAAAAAGGAAACCTTTATATAGTTTACGAGGTAGATAGTAAGGTGGTTGGCTTTCTGGTTTTTAAACGATATGAACTAGAACGGTTACGACATGCAGGCACAATGGGAATGGGGATTAGGGAGGCGTATTGTAATCAGGGCATTGGTACGAAGCTAATTGAATTTCTTATTAGCTGGGCTAAAGGGCAGAAAGGTTTAGAGAAAATTTGCTTAGGTGTAGTTTCTATTAATGATAGGGCAATTAAAGTGTATAAAAGAACTGGCTTTGTAGAAGAAGGAAGGCAAAGAAAGCAAATTAAATATGAAGATGGATCATATGGAGACGACGTATTGATGGGTTTTTATATTGAATAGAATTCTTGTTAATTAAGAAGGTGTATATGCGTTATGGTATGTACATCTTTTTTCATATACATATTGTGAAATTCTAAAAGTAGTGTGTAATTCCCTGCCATTAACAGACTTTTCCCTATGTATAATATTAATATAGTAAAATCATAAGAACCTATATTGCAGTTTCCAATAATATACTATATAATCAGGATAAGAAAACGTTTTCATGCAAAGGGGGAAATTTCGTGTCGACTATCGAGGACGTGGCGAAATTAGCGGGGTTATCAAGGACAACGGTTTCTAGGGTGATCAATAATCATCCATATGTTTCAGATGAGAAGAAGAAAAGGGTTCAATTAGCAATGAAGCATTTAGGCTTCGTTCCTAATTCTGCGGCGAGAAGGCTTCGTAAACAAAAAACAGAAACAATTGCGGTGCTTGTTCCAAGGATTACAAATCCTTTTTTTAGTAGATTTATTGAAGCAATCGAGATTGCTGCTTCTGAACATAAATATAAACTGATTATTTGTCAAACAAGATATTTACCGGAAAAAGAGATGGAGTATTTACAATTATTATCTACGAAACAAGTAGATGGGATTATTCTATGTTCACTAGAAAATCCATGGGAGAATGTGGAGCCATACTTGCAACATGGTCCAATCGTGTTATGTAATGAATATATTGAGGAAGCAAATGTTCCAACAGTGAAGTTCGATCATGCACAGGGTGCATACATAGCTGCCAATCATGTATTAGAACAAGGATATCGTAATCTGATATTTTGCCGTGGTAACGAAACGAAAGTAGTGAGCCAACAGCGAAAAATGGGCTTTTTACGCGCTATTACTGAAAAGAGTAGAGAAGTGGAAGCAATCGATTTTCTTGAAAACGCTTTCTCTTGGGATGATGGAAAACGAATATTCAATGAAGTATTAAAGGACAAAAAAAATCCTACCGCGATTTTGGCAGGAGGCGACGAGGTTGCAGCTGGAATTATCTCAGAGGCGAAACGCCATGGTTGGAGTATTCCAGAAGATCTCGCTGTGATCGGTTTTGATAATCAAATTTTGGCGCAGATTACAGAGCCAGGTATTACGACAATTGAACAACCAATCGACGAGATGGCCCGAAAAGTTGTCGACTTAATGATGGATAAAATCCATACGAAAAATTATCGACAAAAAGAATTGTATGAGTTTGAACTGGAGCTCTTGGTGAAAGGTTCAACGATGAAGGATACGATGTTATTAGCCTAGTAGACTATGTCTGCTAGGTTTTTTTATGTTTACAAACTACTATTCTTCGTGAACGCAATCGTCACATTTGTTATGGTATGCTTCGTGCTGCTCATCAATTTCCTTCCCGCAATGAGCACAAGTTTTCGTCGGTAAATTTCGGAAAAACTCCATTGGTTGATCGATCATGTCAATCCCTCCATTTCCATTTCTTACTATCATTGTATTAGTACAAAAAACAAAAGTCAACAACTGTTTTATAACAAAAGTGAAAATTAATGAAAAAGTTTAGGAAATGGATTATAGTTAACAATGTAGGATGTAAGTAAAAAACTTTCTCAAGTACGGAAAAAAACGGCATTCCTACGCGGTTTTAGAAAGGATGGATACATATGAAGATGACTGTTGTCGGCTTTTGGGGCGGCTTTCCAGAAGCGGGAGAAGCAACGTCGGGGTATTTGTTTGAACACGATGGTTTTCGTTTACTTGTAGACTGTGGCAGTGGTGTACTAGCACAGCTTCAAAAATATATAACACCATCTCATATAGATGCAGTTGTACTGTCGCACTATCATCATGATCATGTTGCAGACATTGGGGTGCTGCAATATGCAAGATTAATTACGAGTGTGACAAAAGGACAACTACCGGAGTTACCAATATACGGTCATTCGTTTGATGAGAATGGATTCCATTCTTTAACGCATGAACCGCATACGAAAGGAATCGCGTACAATCCAGAAGAAACACTTCAAATTGGACCGTTTTCGATTTCATTCTTAAAAACTGTTCATCCTGTTACATGTTTTGCGATGCGCATTACAGCTGGTAGTGACGCTGTAGTATATAGCGCAGATTCCAGTTATATTCCTGAATTTATTCCATTCACAAAAGATGCTGATCTTTTCATTTGTGAGTGTAATATGTATGCACATCAAGAGGCTGCAAAAGCAGGGCATATGAATAGTACAGAAGTAGCAAGTATTGCGAAAGATGCGCATGTAAAAGAACTTTTATTAACGCACTTACCGCATACAGGCAACCCATCTGATTTAGTAACAGAAGCAAAACAAATTTTCAGTGGCCATATTACGCTAGCGCATAGTGGCTACGTATGGAATTCATGAGGTGATACGATGTTATTTATTGATAATAAAGGGATTACAGATCCTAGAATAAACTTAGCGATTGAAGAATATTGTGTGAAGAATTTAGATATTAACGAAACATATTTACTGTTCTACATTAACAAACCTTCGATTATCATTGGTAAAAACCAAAACACAGTAGAAGAAATTAATGCAGATTACGTAAAAGAACAAGGAATTCATGTCGTTCGTCGTCTATCAGGCGGAGGCGCAGTATATCATGATTTAGGAAACTTAAACTTCAGCTTTATTACGAAAGATGATGGAGATAGTTTCAGCAACTTTAAAAAGTTCACAGAGCCTGTAACGAAAGCGCTTGGTAAATTAGGCGTAAATGCAGAACTAAGTGGTCGTAACGATATTTTAGCTGAAGGTAGAAAAATTTCAGGTAACGCGCAGTTCTCAACGAAAGGTCGTATGTTCAGTCATGGCACGTTACTATTTGACTCTGAAATCGATCACGTTGTATCGGCACTTAAAGTGAAAATGGATAAGATTCAATCAAAAGGCATTAAATCAATCCGTAGCCGCGTTGCGAATATTACAGAGTTCTTAAACGAAAAAATGACGACAGAAGAGTTTAGACAACTTCTTCTAGAAACAATTTTCGAAGGAGAAACAGAAATTCCAACGTATGAATTAACAGAAAATGATTGGAAAGAAATCCATAAACTTTCTGAAGAGCGCTACCAAAATTGGGATTGGAACTACGGAAAATCTCCGAAGTTCAACTTACAACATTCACACCGCTTCCCAGTTGGACAAGTTGACGTTCGTCTTGAAGTGAAAAAAGGGACAGTAACAGAATGTAAAATTTACGGTGACTTCTTCGGCTCACTAGATGTGCATGACATTGAAGAGCGTCTAACAGGTGTACAATTTGATAAAGATGCATTCACTGTAGCTTTAGAAGGCGTAGATATCGTACGCTATTTCGGTAATATTACAACAGAAGATTTCTTGCATTTATTCTTCTAAAAGAAGAAGCCATCCCAAAATACCTTTTGGGATGGCTTTTTTTATTATGAATTCATTTACCGTTAAAAGCGTCCCTAAAAACATCTACTAGCAGGACATTCTTTTATTATAAAGGAAGTATATATAATTAAAGGAGGATGATCGAAATGAAAAGGATAATACACTTTATATTATTGATCAGCTTCGTTATAGGGATGACAGCTTGTAACGATGAAACTTCCTCTAGTCGTACACTTTTATTTATTGGAAAGCCAGCGAAGGATAATGTCATATATTATACGCATACAAATAACAAACAAAAAATAAATGATATACAAACTATGTTTCAAAATAAGAAATGGAAAAGAAATGAAACGTTTAGTACCGTTGGTAAAACGCCAGATTTCGTCTTGTCGATAGATGAGGACAATAAAGGATTGCCGACATTATATGTTACAGTCTACTTGCACGAAAATGGAGCGGACGCTCTCAATTTGTATGGAGAGTATACGGCTTTAAATAAAGAGGAAGTTGAAAAACTTAGAGAGAAGATGAGTGCATATTATCCTACAATGATTTTAGCTATGGTTTAACTATATGTTTGTACCTGTTTTTTTTACATATAATTCTCGTATCTTACTAAAGTATTCTGGAAGAAAGTGGTTTATGTATATTCGATTAATAGAATATCACTTGCTACTTTAATTTTCTTTTAATATAATTAATTTAGAATTTTTAAATATTCTAAATTTTATAAAGGTGGGGTTTGTGTGAATCTCGTTCAATCTTTGGCTGAAACGGCAAAAAAGAAGGGGGATAAACCGGCGTACATATTTATGGATCAGTCGGTCTCTTATGACCAATTAAACAAAGTGGTCACTAGGTTTTCTAGTAATTTAGCAAAAATGGGCGTTGGAAAAGGGGACAATGTCGCATTAGCTGTAGGCAATTCACCACATTTTTTAGTAGGTTTATACGGAACGATGAAAGCCGGAGCAACTGTCATTCCGATTAATCCAATTTATACAGCAGACGAAATACATTACATATTACAAAATGGAGATGTAAAAACAATCATTGTACTCGACGTCCTTCTACCTGTTATACAATCTCTTACAACAAGACTTCCTTCACTTGAAAATATCATCATATGCGAAACCTCATCAGATTTTACTCATACAGAAACGGAAAAAATGAAAACGTTTACTAGTTTTATAGGAACTGGAGATATAACTTACGAAGGTCCTGAACTAGATGAAGAAGATGTAGCTGTTATTTTATACACTTCAGGTACAACTGGAAAGCCAAAAGGCGCTATGTTAACACATAAAAACCTATATAGTAATGCAAGCGATGTTGCGTCATATTTACAATATACTGCGGATGATCGCGTCGTTGCGGCATTGCCGATGTTCCATGTGTTCTGTTTAACAGTTGCGGTAAATGCGCCGATTGTGAACGGGGCAACGATTTTAATGGTACCGAGGTTTAGTCCGAAAGAAGTATTCCGTATTTGTCGTACGTATGAACCAACGATTTTTGCAGGTGTGCCGACGATGTACAATTACTTATATTTATTTGAAGAAGCAAGCGCAGAAGATGTAAAGACGCTTCGTCTCTGTATTTCAGGTGGTGCGTCAATGCCTGTTGCCCTTCTGCAAAACTTTGAAAAACGTTTTGATGTGATTGTTTCAGAAGGATACGGCTTATCAGAAGCATCACCAGTTACTTGTTTTAATCCGTTAGATCGTCCTCGTAAACCAGGTTCGATTGGTACAAATATTTGGCATGTAGAAAATAAAATTGTGAATGAACTTGGGGAAGAAGTACCTGTCGGTGCAGTTGGGGAGCTAATTGTTCGCGGACCTAACGTTATGAAGGGTTACTATAATGCGCCAGAAGATACAGCTGCGACACTTAAAGACGGCTGGCTATATACAGGTGACTTAGCGAAAATGGATGAAGAAGGTTACTTCTATATCGTCGATCGCAAAAAAGATATCGTCCTAGTTGGTGGTTATAACGTATACCCTCGTGAAGTAGAAGAAGTATTATATACTCACGAATCTGTGGCTGAAGTTGTCGTAATTGGTGTACCGGATGAAAACTTAGGAGAAGCAGTGCGAGCTTACGTCGTTCTGAAGCAAACGAACGTAACAGAAGAGGAGCTTACGCATTACTGCACGCTGCATTTAGCGAAATACAAAGTGCCAAAGAGCATTGAGTTTTTAACAGAATTGCCGAAGAATACAACTGGTAAGTTGTTACGAAGAGCTTTGAGAGAGAAGGCATTGCAAGTATAAAAATAAAGATATCCATCACTATGACTACATGTATAGAGATGGATATCTTTTTGTCCCAAAAAAGCTGGATTAGTTTGGATGGACAAAATTCCTACTCATTAAAGTTTCACGTTATTTTTTAGAATTGGTTAAGCTATAAGCCCATATATTTAAAACGTAATATTGCTAATAAGGAGGAGATATACGTGGAGCAGAAGGAATTACGCTTACGGAAAGTACAATATCTTATTTGTGACATTATGGATGAAATGAATATGGAGAATGAAAAGAAGAACTTAGAAACATTGCAAAAGGTAATAGATCACCTTTCAGGAGCGATTGGGGATTTAGTGGATCCATCGGGTACGTATTCATTGGACTATTTAGAGAGAAAAGTGCATACGGCTCATTATTTATTGTTTAAAAATGACCGGAAAGCATATTTATGTAATAAATAGGTAGTATTCGTTTAATTTTTCATTTGACATTGATAATCATTATCAATATGATAGTTATGTTGGGTATATTTATATAAAGTGAGTATTAAACAGTAATCGGAAAAGTAGAAAATCATAGACATGTGTATTGAAATATAATTATGAAATAATATAAGACGGAAGAATTTTCAGAAATTCTTAATGTTTATGATGTAATATTGCAATGATGCGATAACTAAGGATAGAAAGATGATTTGGAGAATCGGATTGAGTTTTTATAAACATTTACAAATGTATGGACAATAGTATGGAATGAAACATTTTAGCTATTATCATCGCACACAAAGATAGATTTGTTCGTTTTAGATAGGATTGATTTGAAAAATTTCTTCATAATGATTTCCATAAGAAGAGCTTGCTCGAGATTTGATATCTATCATTTATGTATGTAGTTGTAGGATATATGGATTGAGAACATACCAAAAAATATCGGAGGATAAAGAGGTATGAGAAGAGCCTATTTGATAGAGATGAAACCGACAAATGAACAAATAACCAAGATCAATCAAACGATTGGAGTGTGTAGGTATGTTTACAATCTGTATATCTCTAAAAACAAAGAGAGGTATGAATCCGAGGGGGAATTTTTGAGTGGATATGATTTTTCTAAATGGTTAAACAATGTTTATACAAAAGAATGTAGCCAATGGATTAAAGAGGTATCTAGTAAAGCTGTAAAACAGGCAATTATGAATGGAGATCAGGCTTTTAAAAGATTTTTTAAGGGCTTATCAGGCTTTCCACGTTACAAGAAAAAGAAGCATCAAGATGTGAAGTGCTATTTTCCTAAAAATAACAAAACGGATTGGACAATAGAAAGACATCGAGTGAAAGTCCCAACGATTGGTTGGATGAGAGTAAAAGAATATGGTTATATCCCTAAAAATGGGATTGTAAAAAGTGGAACTATATGTAAAAGAGCAGGGAGATATTTTGTATCTGTACTTTGTGAATTGGAAGAAACAGCACCAAAGCCAACACTCAATCAAACAGGTCTAGGTATTGATTTAGGGGTGAAGGATTTCGCAATACGTAGCGATGGTATTGTACATGAAAACATCAACAAAACAGGAAAAGTAAAAAAGATAGAAAAACGGTTAAAACGTGAGCAGCGCTCTTTATCGCGTAAATTTGAACATTTAAAAAAGAGAGGTGAAGAATCTGTTACTAACAAAAGAGCGAATATAGATAAAAATATTCTTAGGGTGCAAAAACTGCATGCTCGATTAGCCAATATTCGACTAGCGTGTGTAAAGTCTATTGTAAATAATGTGGTGAAAGCCAAGCCAACGTTTATTACAGTGGAAGATTTGAATGTGAAAGGTATGATGAAGAATAAGCATCTAGCTAAAGCAGTTGCTGGGCAATGTTTTTATACATTTAAAACATGGTTATTGACGAAATGTGAGGAGTATGGAATTGAACTACGTCAAGTAGACAGGTTCTATCCCTCATCAAAGTTATGTTCTAGTTGCGGTCAAAAGAAAGTAGATTTAAAGCTATCTGACCGAGTATATACATGTGAATGTGGACATGTAATGGATCGAGATTCGAACGCAGCGATAAACCTTTTACAAGCAAAAGAATATACAATACTAACGTAAATAGATTGTATAAATGTACGGTGGGCTACATCGGAATTTACGCCTGTGGAGTGTTATATCAAACTGTAGTAGCGAGTTAGTGGCGAGGCAGGACACATAGAAGCAGGAATACTCTAAGAATATACATTTGTCTATATTTTTAGTAGCAGATGTCGTATTGATAATGATTAAGAAAAAATATATTAATGCATTCGTTATAGCCGCAACTTTAGCAGTTCCACTAAGTGGTTTCAATGCGCCAATTGCAAAAGCAGATGTGATTGAGATGAAGGCAGCTAGTAAACTTGCAGATGGCACATATGACGTTATTTTAAAAACGTATAAAGATCAAACGAATGAAACATCTGTTGCTTCTACATATTTAAAAAATGCAAAAGTAACAATTCAAGGTGACAAAAAAATCGTTACGTTAACAGTGCAAGATAGTAGCTATTTCCAGTATCTTAAAGTAGAAGATACTAATAAATTAGGGACATTCCATGATGTGAAAGTGATCTCTGAAGATAAAACAAATAATGGTACGAAAGTTGTTCAATTTGAAATCGATGAGTTCTCGAAAAAATATAATATGCAAATGCATATATTAATTCCAGCAATTAAATATGATCATAAATATCAAGTGCAGTTTGAAATCGATGCGAGTGCAATTGAAAAGAAATCTAAGTTCTCAGATGTACCGACTTGGGCACAAGAGTCAGTTCAATATTTAGTAGACAAAGAGGCAGTACACGGTAAGCCAGATGGTACATTTGCACCAGCTGAAAATATCGATCGTGGTTCAGCAGCAAAAATATTAGCTACTGTTTTAGGGTTAGAAATTAATAAAGATGCGAAGCCATCATTCCGCGATGCTCAAAATCATTGGGCTACACCTTACATCGCAGCAGTTGAAAAAGCTGGCATTGTAAAAGGTGATGAGAAGGGTAACTTTAATCCGAGTGGGCTAATTAACCGTGCATCGATGGCTTCTATGCTTGTGAATGCATATAAATTAGAAAGAAATGAAAATATTAAACTACCAAAAGAATTTGCTGATTTAAAAGATCATTGGGGTACGAAGTATGCGAACATTTTAATCCAAGAAAATATTTCAGTTGGAACAGATAATGGATGGGCTCCAGATAAATCGGTAAGCCGCGCAGAAGCAGCTCAATTTATTGCGAAGACAGATAAGTTAAAGAAATAAATCGAAACTAAAATCAGTGGGATTCCATTCCCGCTGATTTTTAGCTTGTATGAAGTTTCTTATATAATAATTCTGAATTCCAAGTTGACACATGTGAATTACGGAATTAAAATGGAAAGAAATCAAACAGAATACAATAGAAGCTCATCAGAGAAACTGAAGGCGCACAACGTTCACTTTTGTGAATAGATTGTGTGCCTTTTTCTATTGTACAAACTAAGGGGGCTTTATATATGAAACAGTGGAGTAAGACAGCATTAATGAAAAGTACAGGTGTTTTATTATCAGCATTTGTCCTTTTGTCAGGGTGTGGTTCGGCAACATCCACTAACAATTCTGAAGGAAGTGCAGATAAGAAGACAGTCGAACTTTTAAATGTTTCATATGATCCAACGCGTGAGTTATATCAGGATTTCAATAAAGACTTTGCGAAGTATTGGAAAGAGAAGCATGGTCAAACAGTAAATGTAAAGCAATCACACGGGGGATCTGGAAGTCAGGCACGCTCCGTTATTGACGGCTTAGAAGCAGACGTTGTAACACTAGCGCTCGCTTATGATATTGACGCGATTAGTAAGAAGAAACAACTAGCAGAAGATTGGCAGAAGCGACTTGCGGATAATTCTACTCCGTATACATCAACGATTGTATTTCTTGTTAGAAAAGGAAACCCGAAAGGAATTAAAGATTGGGATGATTTAACGAAAAAAGGTGTGTCTGTCATTACACCAAACCCGAAAACATCTGGGGGAGCACGGTGGAACTATTTAGGGGCGTGGGGATATGCACTGAAGAAATATAACAATAGTGAAGATAAAGCGAAAGAGTTTGTCGGTCAAATTTATAAAAACGTGGAAGTACTAGATTCAGGGGCACGCGGGGCAACGACGACTTTCGTTGAAAAAGGAATTGGTGATGTGTTAATCGCTTGGGAAAATGAAGCGTTATTATCACAAAAAGAACTTGGAAAAGATAAATTTGAAATTGTAACACCTTCGATTAGTATACTTGCCGAGCCGCCAGTAGCAGTTGTAGACAAAGTCGTTGATAAAAAGGGAACGAAAAAAGTAGCAGAAGGATATCTTGAATATTTGTATTCAGAAAAGGGGCAAGAAATTGCGGCGAAAAACTTTTATCGCCCTCGTAATGAAAAAGTAGCAGAAAAGTACGTATCGCAATTTCCGAAAGTTCAATTATTTACAGTTGATGAACTATTTGGAGGATGGAAAAAAGCACAAGAAAAGCATTTTAATGATGGCGGCGTATTCGATCAAATGTATAAAAAATAAGGGGGGATGAGGTGACGTTATATGAGGAAGAAGCGTGTCTTACCAGGGTTTGGATTATCTCTTGGATTTACAATGCTATATATGAGTTTATTCGTACTTATACCACTTTCTATCGTATTTATTCAAACTTCGCAGCTAGGCTGGAAGAAATTTGCTGGGGTTATAACGAGTGAGCGCGCGTTGCATTCCTATCAAGTAAGTTTCACAACTTCACTTGCAGCGGCAATCGTAAATGCCATTTTCGGTTTATTAATTGCCTGGGTACTCGTTCGCTACACATTTCCAGGGAAGCGGTTATTAGATGGACTAATCGATTTACCATTCGCTCTTCCGACTGCTGTAGCTGGTATTACACTTACGACGCTTTATGCGGAAAATGGCTTTATTGGAAAAATATTTAGTGTGTTTCATATAAAAGTAGCTTTTACCCAGCTCGGCATTATTGTTGCACTTACGTTTATTGGCTTACCATTTGTCGTTCGAATGGTGCAACCAGTGCTGCAAAGTATTGATAAAGAAGTAGAAGAAGCAGCTTCTAGTTTAGGGGCATCACGCTTTCAAATATTTGTGAAAATCATTTTGCCAGAAATATTCCCGGCCTTGCTTGCTGGTTTTTCACTCGCCTTTGCTCGGGCGTTAGGGGAATATGGATCTGTCGTGTTCATTGCAGGTAATATGCCAATGAAAACAGAAATTGCACCGCTTATGATTATGACAAAACTCGAACAATATGATTATGCAGGTGCAACAGCTGTAGCGGCTGTGATGCTTATTATTTCTCTCCTTTTCCTACTATTTATTAATATGATTCAAACTTGGAGCAGAAGGCATGAACTGAAAAGTGAATAGGAGGGGAGAAAATGGAACCAACATTATTAGAAAAGAAAATAGTAAAAAGCGTATCAGTTACAAAAGAATCTAAGTTTGTACCCATTCTATTCATTACGATAACAATTTTATTTTTATCTCTCTTTCTATTACTGCCGCTCGTGACAATTTTTATGAAAGCGTTCGAACGAGGAATTGATGTATATATTGCCGCTGTAACAGATCAAGAAGCATTTTTGGCAATCAGGTTAACACTTCTCGTTGCATTAATTGTTGTACCGCTGAATACGATATTCGGAATAGCAGCAGCTTGGCTTATTACGAAGTTTCAGTTTAAAGGAAAGCAAGTATTATTATCTCTTATTGAACTGCAGTTTGCTGTATCACCAGTTATCGCAGGATTAGTATTCGTTTTACTTTTCACACCTCGTGCTGCTTTTGGCGGATGGTTAATGGAACACGGGATAAAGCTCATCTTCTCTGTCCCTGGCATTATCATTGCGACGATCTTTGTTACGTTTCCATTCGTTGCGCGTGAATTAATCCCAGTTATGCAGGCGCAAGGGAAAAGTGAAGAAGAAGCGGCGCTATCACTTGGCGCAAGCGGCTGGAAAATGTTTTGGCACGTCACATTACCTAATATAAAATGGGGCCTTTTATACGGCATGATTTTATGTAATGCCCGGGCCATTGGTGAATTCGGCGCCGTTTCCGTTGTATCTGGTCACGTGCGCGGCATGACAAATACAATGCCACTTCACATTGAAATTTTGTACAATGAATATCAATTTTCAGCAGCGTTCGCTGTGGCGACTTTAATGTCACTCATCGCAGTTTTTACGCTCGTTATAAAAAACTGGATTGAATGGAGAATGGAAAAACGACAATAAGGAGTGAGTGCGGTGAGTATTCAAATTCAAAATGTATCAAAACAATATGGTACATTTCAAGCGCTGACAGACATTCATTTGGATATTCCAAAAGGAGAACTTGTTGCCTTATTAGGCCCATCAGGTTCTGGGAAGACGACGTTATTACGAATTATTGCAGGACTAGAAGAAGCGGATGGAGGCTCCATTTCATTTGATGGAGAAGATTTAACTGATATTCACGTAAAAAACAGGCAAGTCGGTTTCGTCTTCCAGCACTATGCACTTTTTAAACATATGAATGTATTTGAAAATGTCGCTTTCGGTTTAAAAGTAAGAAAGAAAAACTTACGACCTTCAGCTGAAGTAATAAAAGAAAAAGTAACAGGACTATTGAAACTGGTAAAAATGGATGGTTTCGCAAAACGTTATCCAGCGCAATTATCTGGCGGACAACGCCAACGTATCGCACTAGCCCGGGCACTTGCAGTCGAACCGAAAATTTTATTGTTAGATGAACCGTTCGGTGCACTTGATGCAAAAGTACGGAAAGAATTGCGAAGATGGCTCCGGAAACTACATGACGAATTTCAAATTACGAGCGTATTCGTAACGCATGACCAAGAAGAAGCGTTAGACGTTGCGGACCGCATCGTTGTAATGAATGAAGGACGTATTGAACAAATGGGAACACCGGAAGAAGTATATGAAAAACCAGCAAGTCCGTTCGTATACGACTTTTTAGGAAACGTGAATTTATTTCACGGCCGCGTTCATAAAGGTAAACTAAATGTAGGATCGGTGGAACTAGAAGCACCAGAGCATAAGCACGTTTCAAACGTAGACGGAGTGGGATACGTAAGACCACATCACTTATCAATCGATCGTACGAAACAAAGTATAGATGCCATCCCGGCGAAAGTAACATACTCTCATGCAGTTGGCCCTGTCGTATATGTAGAATTGAAGCGCGACGGAACAGATGAGTATCTAGAAGCAGAAATTAGTAAAGAACAGTTTAGAAAGCTTAACATTCAAACAGGTGAGTTTGTATATGTACATCCGAGAGAAGTGAAGGTGTTTATTCCGGAGGATTTTGTGATTTAATAATAAGGTGCAGTCCCTATATGAGTACGTATAGGGGCTGCATTTTTTTGTTTTTGGGATAAGGATTTTTAGGGGGAAATTGATGCTGCTGATTGGAGAATAGGTAATAAAGAAAAGAGACTGGAGCGATTGTAAAAGATACAAGTCCAGCACCAGGTGGTCTTGGTGGAGATTCGTCATTAAAGATTACAACAAAAAGCAACGAATAATGATTGGGGTTTCATTGCAGCAACGCAAGAAGTGCTGTTAGAACCAAATACAACGTATACATTAAGTGGTATGGTGAAAACGGATTTATCCAATGGTGCAGCTTTCTTCAATGTACAGTCACTAAATGAACATGGTGCCGGTATAGATGGTGGTTGGCACGATACTCGTCATAATAAAGTGCAAGGGACGCGTGACTGGGTCAATCGTCAAGTTACTTTTAAAACGACAGAACAAACAAGAAAAGTAAAAATCTATTTACAAGTAGAAAATGGTGGTTCTTCTACAAGTGGTTCCGTATGGTTTGATAAATTACAGCTTGAAAAAGGAGAAGTTTCTTCTAGTTTCAATCCTATTACAAATAGTAGTGTAGAGAATGTAACGGAACAAGGATGTATTCCTGGATGGATTCGAGGAGACGGGACAAGTTGTGATCCGAAAGATGTTTCTCATCAGGAAAGTTTTACAGGAGGTTCGTCTATTTTATTAGAGCGTAGCCAATACGGTGGTTCAAATGTAGGATATGGTCAGCATATAGACTTAAATCAGAAAAAGGCAGAAACATTAACGCTAACAGGAATGTCTAAATCTGAAAATGTAGAAAATGATGCTCCAGATAAATTATCTAGAGACTACTCTGTTTGGGCAGATGTACATTATCAAGATGGCAGCGGTGAAAATTATCAAGCAAAATTCCCAAGTGGGACAAATGATTGGAACCGTAGTGCGGTTGTCATTCCAGCTAAGAAACCAATTAAGCAGATTCAAGTATATCTGTTATTTAGAAACAATAATAAAGGAAAAGTATGGTTTGATGATATTCATTTACTAGAAGGAAATGCTCTTATCAAAAACGAGTACGATAACGATGGAAATGTTGTTGCCACGTATGATGAAGAAGGTTAGAAAAACACCTTCACATACGATGCATCAGGAAATAAAAAGAGCGAAACAGATGAAAAAGGAAATACAAAACTATATGATTACAACAAAGATAATCTATTAACGAAGGTTACATTAAAGAATGGTACCTCTGTTAATTATCTGTATAATCATAATGGAAATACAACAGAGAAATCTGTCATGTTTGGTGGGAAAACGCAAACACACAAATATGAATATGATGTAGATAATAAAAATACAGTGTATATTGATGCGTTAAACCGTCGTATTGAAAATACGTACGATGAGAATGCAAACAAGATTCAGACAAAAATGCCAAATGGCTCGATTTTAGAATCTGTCTATGATTCAGCAGATCGCGCGATTGGTGAAAAGCGAAATGGAAAAGATTCTTTCACATTCGAACGTGATGAGAATGGACAAGTTACAAAAGTCAAAGACCATGTTAATGGTGTAGAACGCACGAAAACATACGATAAGGCTGACCGCGCTACAAGTGCAACGGATAGCCGTGGTGGGAAAATTGACTGGGCATATCATGATAAAGCAAACAGTAAGACAGAAAAACTAAAGGAACAAACAGTAACGCAAGGAGGATACACAAATAAAGTATCGTATGATTACAACACATTAGATCAAAACATTCGCGTGACAGATGGCTCGCAAACATATCGATTTGATTATGACGATCAAGGAAATGTTCGTACGTATACAGCTGGAAATGGTTCAGGCTCTGCCTTCAACTATGACCATGCGAACAAAATTAAAGATTTAGTAGTAGGTACGTCAAACAGCATTCTTCTTTCTGAACGATATGAATATGACCAAGCGGGTAACCGTACGAAGATTAAGCATGAAGGTGCGGGCGAAAAAGTAACCGAAACAAACTTTGTATATGACCCGATTAACCAATTATTAAACGAGGTATTACCAAACGGAACAAGTAAATCGTACACATATGATGGATTTGGAAACCGTACGAGTGTGAAAGTTGTAGAGAATGGAAAAGAAACAAAATCTATAGCGGCAACATTCAATGAAGGAAATCAACTTGTAAAATTCGGAAACGAATCGTTAACGTATGATGCGAATGGAAATCGTACATCTGATGGTAAGTATAAGTATACATGGAATGAAGACGATCAAATTGTAGCAATTACGAAACAAGGTGAAAGTAATGCCTTCGCAACATATAAGTATGATGATGATAATCGTCGTATTGAAAAAAGTGTAAATGGAAAAGTGACACGTTACTTCTATGACGGGGATAGTATTAATCCATTATATGAGACAGATGGTAGTGGGAATGTATTGCGTCAATATGTATATTCAGTAGATGGTGCACGTTTGGCTATGAAATCGAATGGGCAAACGGTATACTATCACTATAACCCTCGTGGTGATGTAGTTGCGATGACAGATCAAAATAAAGAAGTTGTAGCAACGTATGAATATGACTCGTGGGGTAACGTATTAAAGAGCGACGCAAAAGGTATCGCAGCAGAGAATCCATTTGGATATGCGGGATACATGTATGATAAAGAAATTGGCATGTATTATTTGATTGCTCGTTACTATAATCCGGAGCATGGTGTGTTCTTATCGGTGGATCCAGATCCGGGTGATAGTGATGATCCTGTGACGCAGAATGGGTATACGTATGCGGATAACAATCCAGTAATGAATGTGGATCCAGATGGGCATAAAGCATGGAAAAGTAAAGGGAAACAGATTTGGTATGCAACAAAATCTGGGGGGAAGGCTGTTTGGAAATCTTATGTTGGAAATCCAGCTACATTTATCCCACATGTTACTTCATTTGGCGCTGGGTATCGTTTAGGGGCAAGAAACTATAAGCTTGCAAATACACCTTCATTCAATAAAAAACAGTTAAAACAGGGAATGCGAAAAGCTGGAACGAAATTAGGATTAAAAACTTTAGGGTTTATAGGCTTTATTCCTGACGGTTACACATTTTATCAAGGGTTCAAATCGGGATATAAAGAATATGATAAGAAACACAATAAAAAAAGTAATAAAAAAAGAAGGTGAAATATAAGTATGGGGTCGAATGTATGTATATTTTTAAGATGGTTTTGGGAATAGGAATTTCCATATATTTAATGTATACATTGCTGAGAGAAAGGCATTACCTTTCAGCTTTGATTGCTGGCATGTTATTTGTTAGCGGGATTTTGGCAATAACTACAAGTATTCTAAATGATATTTCATTTTTCTTTCAATTAATAGTAGCTATTAGTTTAGGTTTGGGATTTGTATTAGCATATACGTATGAGTTAGCAAAGGAAGATAGAGAATAATTGGTTCTGAATAAATCTTATAATTCCTTGTACGTTGAAAAAGAGAAGTCTGGAATGTGACTTCTCTTTTGTTTGTATATAGCATGAATCGTTTCAATGCCTTTCAAGGTACGTGAAGCATGACGAATACTTTGAAATCCCGTGGGTTTGTATATAATAAGGATAATGGGATTATTAAAGAAATAGATAATGAAGGTCGTGAAGCGACTATTGCGTATAAAGCAGCTAACACAGAAGTATCTGAAACGAATCAAGCAGCAGACAATCCATTTGGATATGCGGGATACATGTACGATAAAGAAATTGGGATGTATTACTTGATTGCGAGATACTATAATCCAGAGCATGGTGTGTTCTTATCGGTGGATCCTGATCCGGGTGATGAAGATGATCCGATTACGATGAATGGGTATACTTATGCGGATAATAATCCAGTGATGATGGTGGATCCGGACGGACATTGGGCATGGATGGCAGCTGGTGCTGCTTTTGGTGGTGTATCAAGTTATTATTCTGCTAAAAAAAGCGGAGCTAGAGGTTGGAAACTGGCTGGGGCAGTAGCTGGTGGAGCAGCACTTGGTGCTATCGGTGGTGTAGGCGGTGGTTCTTATAGAGCCCTTAATGTAGCAAGAAAAGCATATAACAAAATGCCAGGTCTACCTTTTAAAAAGGGACAGGCTGCTCATAAGGCATGGGGGAAAGCAATGAAGAATGTAGTTCCGGGCGGAAAATACGAAAAGCAAATTAGAGGGGATAGAAGTACAAAAGCAACTAAGAAAATGATTTTTAATAATAAGAAAAGACGCTAGAAAATCATATAAGGTATATAAAATGTTCAAGGAGGATTAATGGCTAACATATTATATTTGAAGCCATAGACTAATGAATGTTTAGTTTTTTATTAGGATTAATTAGTGGGATTTTAGAATCTAGTGGATTAGATTCAGGTTTAAACACTAGAAAAATTGATAGAAATATAAAATGTCTTCAAAATTATGAATGGTTTCAGCAAATATATAATGATACTAAATATAGGAAGTTGTTTTTTTACCAATTACAAAGTACGTTCATATTTACAAAGCACGATTAGAGTTAAACTAATAATAAGGAATGAGAAAAATAGACAGAAGTTTTATGCTGTACTGGACAACCAAATAAAGAGAGATAAAAAGTAGTTAATGGGTTAAAGATATACTGTTGGGTGTTCATTCGAAGAAGGAGAGTTGATAGGGACTCTTCTTTCTTTATATATGGAACAGTGTGATGTCATTGCGATGACAGATCAAAATAAAGAAGTTGTAGCAGCGTATGAATATGATGCATGGGGTGTTCTTATCGGTGAATCCGGGTGGTCATTTTGCGCAGTTTATTCCTATTACAATAATAGGTGGATATAGAGTATACAAAGGATATAAAACTTATAAAAGGTAAAGTTTCCTTTGAACAAATCAATATTACTTGGGAATCTTGCAGTAAAGGAGCGTGTGATAATTGGCAATGACGGATGAACAATTCGAGAATTATCTTGTTATGTGTTATGACAAATTAGAAAGTAAACAGCAAAAATTCATTTCGGATTATAATATCTATAACTTTGATGAGTATTGGTATGATCAAGATCAATGTATATTACAGTTTAAAAATAATGGTCAAGTGTTACTTGAATTTAGTGTTGTTTTTATAGGTTCTTGGTCTGGAAAGAGTAACAGTTGGATGTGGTCTTGGGCTAATGAGAATGTGGCTGATTATGCAAGAAGTAAGTCTAACTGTTTGAAAGATTTACAAAAGATTACAGGAAGTGAGGTTTTTATAAATTCACTTTTTGAATGCGATCAAGAAATGGCGCATGAGCTAGCAGCCTTTTCCATTGAATATTTAGATGCAGAAGGAATATATATAACACCAGGTGAAAGAAGTGATTTGTTTATGGCTGTTATGTTACCGAATGGATTGTAAGTAGAGCCTACTAAAAATTATAGATAAGGTAAGCTCTTCCTATTATCTGGTGGAAGTGAGAGCATTCCGACTGAATTAGAGTATTATCAATTCATTGGAGGTCTGTTAGTTATGAAAAAACTAGTATTTAATAAGCGGATGGATTTTTCATGTGTAGAAGGGGAAATTCTCTGCATTACAACGGGAAATAAACAAGATATTATAATTTTAGTATTGGATAAAAAGGTTACAGAAACTTATTATTATAAAATTATACACTCGTTGAAATCTGGCGTTTTGAAACAATATACTATAGAAAATAATCAATATTTTAACTTCATTCAACCTTTAGGAGAAAATTGGATTTTGGTTAAAAGTTTCGTTGAGAAAAAGGAAGATACAACGGCTACAATTTTTGATAAAAAAGGAAACATCGTTGCTTCATATTACTTAGGAAATGGAATAAAATATTTTCAAGTTGATGAAGAAGAACATTTATTGGTTGGATATAGTGAAGAAGGTATATTTACTTCTGTAGAGGAATTGTTTATTTCAGATGAAGAGTTTGATTCGATAGATTGGGAAAATATATATGATATTAATAAATTTGAAAAGAGCGGATTAGCTATTTTTTCTAAGAATGGCGATTTAATTACTAATGAATTTAATAATTCAATAAAGAGATCTGTCTGTGATTGTACAGCAATACATATACAGAAGACAGGTGATATTTTAATGTCTTACTATAACGAGCAAGGAACGTATTCATTCACACAAATTAATAAAGAACGGTGCGAACAAGTTATTCTGTATGAAACAACATTGAATCATACATCACTATATTTAAAAGTGCAAAATAATATTATCTTTGGTGTAGATAACAATCAAATACATGCATATTCACTTGTAAATAAAAAATTAGAAACGCTGTTAACAGTAGATAGCGATGGAAATCCTATTCAATTTGAGTATATTTTTTCAAGGGATCAAACAATATATGCTGTTAAAGGGAAACGAATATTTTGTTGGGAGCAATATGGGATTTTAGAAGAGGGAGAATAAATAGAGAAGTGGTTGATAGAGAGAGAGAGAAAAGCTGATGTAGATTTTTCTCTCTTTTGTACACATTAATTTTTGTTGGCTATAAAAACATAAGGATAAACGCTATACTATCATTATAATTCTAAAGCAAAAAAAGGTTAGACACCTTCATTACCAATAAGAGATTAGATGAACTTATAAATATAAATTTTCCACAATTATACTTTAGATTAGTTATTTATTAGCCAAGCTGTTATACGTATTATAGGGGGGGATAAATAATGGAATGTTTTCATATAGACGAGCAGGATGATAATTTCATCAAGATTGTTATAACTGACTTCTCAGGTGAAGGAGATAGCACGCTAAGTTGTTATATATATGAATTCCATGAATATATACTTAGTATTAAAAGTCAGCTTTCTTCATTTTTAAATACTTTTAAATTCAATGGAAATGAGTCTTGAAGGTTTTTCTGCCGCACCAATCTGGGAGTGGGATTAGGAGAATGAAAGGGTAGTATTTAAAATAATAATTGAGAGCGAGCGTCAAACTTATTAAAAGTATAGAAGTTTGACGCTTATTTTTATGTTTAGAATCAATGAGAGGATTTTCATCTATATGAAAGATATTGTATGTAAAGAGTTAATAAGTTTTAAGTCTATTGTTGAAGCCTATCAGTTTAAAAAAATGAGTTTGGATTATAAACAAAATGTAATGTTACTAGTACAAAATAATACGGATCAGTCTTGTATTATTTATTTGGATAAAAATAATGTGAATATAAGTAAATTCAATTTAAACGTAGATATCGATGTTGAATCTGTGCGATGTATGCAACGAATCGGAGAGAAATGGTTACTTATATTTAATTATGAAGAGGATAATGCGGTTATTTATAATTCGGACGGAAGTGAACATTGTAAGTTTTATGCCGGAGAAGGGATTCAAGATTGTCAGGTTGATGTGAATGAAGATATATGGGTTAGTTATTGTGATGAAGGGGTTTTCGGAGAGTGCCCAATTGGAGTAAATGGTATAGTTGCTTTTGACTCTACAGGTCACTTGATTTTTAATAATTATGATCAATATGTAGAAAGGTTTAATGTACCTCCTATAGATGATTGTTATGCAATGAACGTTATAGATGGAGACGTTTGGCTCTATTATTATTCAGAATTTCCTTTAGTTCAAATGAAAGATAAAAAAATTCATATGTCTTGGAATGAAATAAATGTAATTAAGGAAATACGATCGGAAAGTTTTGCGGTTGCTCAAGATAAAGTTGTATTCAGTACACAAGATAAAAAGTTGGTTGTTTATGATTTAAATAATAATCATGTGCATGATATGAATCTTCGTAATGAACTAGGAGAACCGATTCAATTTGTTGCGTATTATAGCCGCGGATCTGTTATGTATTTTCAGACGGATGATACGCTGTATTATGTTGAGTTCCTTAATACATAAGGGGATAATGGAACGGATACAAGATGAAGATGATGACCCATCATATGAGATTTGTCTATGTTGCGGTTTTCAATTTGGTTATGATGATTGTGATCAAGGCTATACATTTATTGAGTATAGAAAAGAATGGTTGGAAAAAGGTGCAATTTGGTTTGATAGTGAAAAAAACAGCTAGATGGTCATTAGAAAAACAACTAAAAAACATCGGTTAATTTCATGAAATAAAGGGTTAAATAGAGAATCAATTGAAATTACGCTTATATGTAAAAGAGTTTGAAGTAATTCAAGCTCTTTTTTATCATTGAAATAGCCTCTTATTATTAATCAAAATATTTCACTATCTGTGATGTTAAATCAAAATAAAGAAGTTGTCGCAACATATTCAATATCATTATCAATTTCGTCTAATATGTAAGATTCTAAAATGCTAAAATGCTAAAATGCCCATTACAGCCGTTCCTGAAAATTTTAAAACGATATGCTTATCAATGTTTTTATTGTGAAGATTGATGTGCTTAATATTTACGTTAAACGTGCATAACAAGATATAATAGAAGAAATCAATAAGGAGGCTGGTTGTGAAGAATCTTCGTTATCTCAATATATTCACTATTTTAATTGTATACACACTACTCATGTTTTACATCGGCTGGAACGGATGGGTTTGGCTTCATGCGGTGTTCGGCTGGGAATCTTGGGGATATTACGCTTTCGTAGTTGGCTTCATTTCATATGCGTATATTCTCGTACAAGTGTTTAAATTCCTTCCTTTCCTGCGAACGGTCGGTTCAATTTGGTTTGCGGTTATACAATACGCGCTTATGTTATTGCCGTTAGCCGATATTACAGTTTTCCTTCTACAGTTTTCAGTGGAGAAAGAGACGGCAATTATTTGGACAGGGGCAGTCACTTTACTCGTATTTTTCTTTATCTTCGCATACGGGGTATTTAATGCGTATAGCCCGGTTGTAAGAAAGTATGATGTACATATACCGAAAAAAGTAGAAGGGCGTAAAAGTTTACGCATTGCGATGGCTTCTGATATGCACTTCGGTAAACTGTCTGGAGTTGCTCATTTAAAGAGACTCGTTCGTCATGTAAATGAAATGAAACCCGATATTATTTTACTGCCGGGTGATATTATCGATGATCATCCAGGTGTGTTCATTCAGAAAAATATGGGACCAATCATGAAACAGATGAAAGCTCCATTAGGCGTATATGGTGTGTTAGGAAACCATGAATATTACGGCCGAGCTGTTCCTGAGTTTTTACAAGAGATGGATAAGATTGATATTCGTATTCTTTTAGATGAAGTCATTACAATTGAAGATGATTTTTATCTCGTTGGAAGAAGGGATAAAACAGAGCGAGATCGTCAAAGCTTTGAAAATCTAATGAGTACGGTAGATAAATCGCTTCCTGTTATCGCAATGGATCACCAACCATTTGAATTAAAACAAGCAGCGGACGCCGGCGTTGATTTATTATTATCCGGTCACACGCATCGCGGACAAATGGCGCCGAACCATATTGTGACGAGAAGAATGTACGAACTAGACTGGGGATACGCACAAAAAGGTGCATTCCACGCAATTGTTTCTTCTGGATTTGGATTCTGGGGACCACCGCTTAGACTGGGAAGTAGATCTGAGATTGTGCAGGTTGAAGTTACATTTGAATAGGATTGTGAAATAGAGAGCTGAGTGCTCTCTATTTTTTAATTTAAAGGTACAAAATATTCGAGTGAAGTTCTTTATTTACTCTCTGAAAAAAGAGATACTATAAGAAGACTCTGCTTGAAAAGGGGGATTTTAAGTGATCATATTAGATGTCATATACGGTGAGTTTAAAGTAGATAAAGTGTTAGAAGAATTAATTTTAAGTAAACCTGTGCAAAGGCTGAAAGGGGTTCATCAAGCCGGAGCAAGTTACTTAATGAATGAGAAATGGAATGTAACGCGCTTTGATCATTCAGTTGGTGCTATGTTGTTAATTAAAAAACTTGGTGGTTCAGTAGAAGAACAGATTGCTGCTTTACTGCATGATGTATCGCATACTGTTTTTTCCCATGTGATCGATTACGTTTTTGATAACGAAAATGAAAGTTATCATGAAGAAATATTTAGTTCTGTCGTGAAAAACTCGGAAATCCCGGCGATTCTTTCAAAACATGGTTATAACTATGAAGATATTTTGTTAGATGATTCGAAGTGGACATTACTTGAAAAATCTGCGCCAGAATTATGTGCAGACCGAGTGGATTACACATTACGGGACATGTTTACATATGGATATATTTCTTTAGAAGAAGTTCATAGTTTTTTAGAGGATTTAATCGAAGTAGATGGGAAAATGGTTCTTCAAAATATTGAAATTGCAGAATGGTTTACGAAGACGTATTACAAAGAAGTAATTGATTTCTTTATGAAACCAATGAATATTTATGGAAACGATATGTTAGCTAAAACGTTAAAATTAGCTCTTCATAAAAAGATAATCCATCCAGATGATTTTCTTCTTGAAGATCATGAGCTTATTACGAAATTGCGGCTATGTAAAGATCAAGAAGTAGATGCTTTATTAAGAAAAGTTCATCCAAGTATAGAAGTAAAAGAAGATAGAAATGAGTATGATCTACATCAGAAAAATAAAGTGCGTCTTATTGATCCTCCATTACTTCGTGAAGGTGAAGTTGTTCGATCGTCTGTTGTATCGGAAAAAATAAGACAGATGAGCGATATCGCTTATGAAAAGGCGATAAGAGGGATGTATGTGAAAGTGATTTCTAATTAGTTTATTTGTAATAGGAAAAGGTGTCATCAATTATGATGACACCTTTTCGCTTTAAAGGGTTGTTCGTATGGAAATGTGTTACATTTTTACGAGACTATAATATTTTACCAGAGAAATACCTTTTATAGTAAAAAAAATTTTTTATAAAGTTTTCCATCAAAAATAATTTGTGAAAAAAGTACTAATTTTTAATGTGACAAAAATAATATATTTTTCAATAATCGCTTTAGAATCTTTCGTTCTTTATATATGGATTGTTATATTTTTTAAGGTGATTTAAAGGTTTTTGTCGTTTTTTGTTGTAATTTTCATATTATGATAAACATAATGTTCGGAATCAGCCATTATAACAGAAAAATTTTTAAAAAACAGAATTGAATCATATTGTTTATTTTAATATAATTTATTTGTTAATTAATAACATATTTAAGGTATGATTCTTTATTGCGGTGAGAATTCTTTTTAGCATAGGAGGATTTACAGAATGGTTAAAACGGCAAAACCTGAAATGATGAATGAATTAAAAGAAACAGTTTACAAATTCTTTCCGAAAAATATTGTGAAAGAAAAAGGATTGTACGAGGAGTCCAAAGAGCATAAAAAGTTTGTAGACTTGAAAGAGAGTTTTATAAAAAACGAAAGCTCTCAAAAGGAAATTTTGTCTTTAATCGAGTCAACATTTTGTGATTATCACGTGTCAGACTATACAGATTTAAACCTATATAATTGTCTAGAATATAATGTGTTACTAAATGGAAAAGAACCGATGTTAAATGATGATATTGATTGGATACGAAAATCAAGAGGCGAGCGCCTTGATTTAGGGGTTTTTGTTAGCTTACTTGATAAATATTATTATTACTACGTATTAAAAACAACATATGATGAAGATGTAAGGGAATGGACTTTTGAAACAATCGATGTAGAAATGTATACCATTTGTGAATTTGATAAACTAATGAATACAAAAGGATTTGTAAGAGTAGAACGAGAGGTTGCTAGAACTGCAATTCCTGATATAGAAACGGAATGTTTACGTATGGGGGAAGTTAACGTATTCCACGCTTTATTCACAGATTCTGTTAGTGAAATATAGGTTTTAAATTATTAAAAAGGTTGTGTAGAAAATAGCTGCTATTTTCTACACAACCTTTTCATTTTCACTAATCAAACCAATTCCAAACCTCAATATCTCCAAGAGTCGCATAACGTACGTGCGGGGAGTTTTGTAATTTTAATAATTCTTTCGACGGCCCCGTAATGACAATGCCGTATACTTTTACGCCGTTATCTTTTACATATTTATAACGTTTATCTAAGTTGAGTTCTTTCTCAGGAAGTGCTGCTATTTTACTTACCGTTTTTTTATGGATAGAAAGGACGCGCATCATTTCGATTACTTGATCTTCTGGCGTTTTGTACTTGTCTGCGTTACTATCTAGAAATCTTACATGTTCTGGAAATCCTATAGCTTCTCCGCCATGTAAGATATAGTCATCTACATTTTTTCTTTCTTGTCCTGTATCTAAAGCGTACCATACAGGAGTTGGAGGGAGTTCTTGTGCTTCGAATATGCTATATAAAAGCGGTTCTAATTCTTTTAAAGTGTAAGTTTTATCAAAAGAAATTGCTACTTCTGCAACGGTTCCATCATGTACTTTTGCAAGTGTATCCCATACTTTTTTTGAGGAATCCTTTAAATAATCACCCTGCTTTGTTTTGGGATGAACAAAGAAGAGTTTTGGTTGATAGAACGGATTCATCCAAGTTTGTTTCGTGACATCTACAGATGATAAGAAGCTTTTTGTTTCTACTGTACCGAGTGGCATTTCTTTTTTACCGACGGTTCTTACTAAATCGAAGCTGCTGTTCGTACGGAAAAAAGCTTCTACACTTGTTCCGCCCCCCATAACACGGCTATTTGGGATAGTTGCTTCAAGTGCAAGCGAAGGAACTTCTCTAATTTCTTCTAGTCTTTTATCATTATTAGTTTGAAAATAAAAGGCTGATAATACCCCACCGATTATATATATAACGATGCAAATGGATAATATAAAACCAAACGTTTGTAACCGATGTTTCCACTTAATTCTCCAAAAAGGAACTTTAAGATCTTTTGGCGGTAATTTTTTCTTTACGGGTTCACTCTTCGCAAGCAATTCATCTAAATGAGCTCCACATTCTGCACAAGTTTCTATATGACTTTCTAACTGTTCTTGTTCGTCATGTGTGAGCGTTCCTTTTTCGTATTTCGTCCACAGTTTTTTAAACTCTGCACAACCCATCTGTATCACTCCTTTATGCTTTTCGTTTCTTTTCGTCCTCGGTGTAATTCAATTTTTACTTTTGCTAACGAGAGACCAGTCATTTCTGCTATTTCCTTATAAGAGAATCCGTAGTAATCTCGTAGTAGTAACACATTTCGTCTTTCGAGCGGAAGAGAGGATATACTTTGTAACCAACTAGCAATCTCATGTTTTACGAAATAAGAGTGTTCTGTACTTGGCACGTTTGGTAAATGGAATTCTTCAATTTGCGTTGTTTTATACTTCTTTTCTTTTCGGTACCAATCGATAAAGGCGTTGTAGGCGATTGTAAATAACCACGGCCTAATTTCTTCTCCTTTATAATAGTCAATATGGACGAGCATTCGGTAAAATGTTTCTTGCATGAGATCTTCAGCACTATGAGAATCTCCGGTTAGGGAGAGAAGATAGCGAAATAAATCTTGCATATGCTCTGAGTAAATTTCTTCTAATGATTGTTTGCGTTTCACTACATTTCCCTCCCTTCATACATAACAACGAAATACATATAAAAAAGTTACAATTTTTACGAAATTATAGTAAAAAACGTCAAGAATTGGATAGGATTCTCTTTTATCATAATACATATAAGGCGGGTGAACAGAGATGGAAAGCTATGAAACACAAATTCAAAGGTCAATTGATTATATTGAGGAAGATGTAATGGAAAAACAAACGCTGCGTAATTTAGCACGTGTTGCAGGTTTTTCTGAGTCGCATTTTCATCGTGTATTCCAGGCGTTAGTAGGCGATACAGTAATGGAGTATGTTCGAAAGAGGAGGTTAGCCCGGGCAGCTTATCAACTTTCTCATACGGATGAAAAAGTTATTGATATCGCATTTGAGCATGGCTTTCAATCTCATGAAACGTTCACGAGAGCCTTTAAAAAATTATTTCAAATGACACCAAGTGAATATCGAAAACAAGAAATTGAAACACCAATGTATTATAGAGTGAATGTAAAGCAAAGAAAATTAAATCCATATTTAGGGGGCATACAAATGGAATATCGTATTGTAAATAAACCAGAATTTTTAATGGCGGGTTATGAGCTGAAGACGACAAGTAAAGAAGGAAAAAACCATCAAGACATTCCAGCATTTTGGCAAGAATATTTACAAAAAGATCTTGGAACGACGATTCCGAATCGTAAAGATACGAGCCAATGGGTAGAACTTGGATTATGTACTGATTTTAATTTAGAAACAGGGGACTTCACTTATATTATCGGAATGGAAGTTACAGACTTTGAAAATGTACCAAATGCAGTTGCAAAGCGTACATTCCCATCCGCAACGTATGCAGTATTTACAACGCCGAAAGTTTCTCATGAAGAAATGGTATCGTCTATTCACCAAACGTGGAATGCAGTATTCTCAGAATGGTTCCCGCATTCAGGATACGAACATTGCGGCGTTAATGAGTTTGAGCTATACGATGAACGTTCCCATGCAGATAAAAGTGAGTTCGCTCAAATTGAACTTTGGATACCGGTGAAGAAGAAATAATAGAAAGAAAGACCGTTCAAAAGGTATTTTTGGACGGTCTTCTTTTATTAATAGGTTGCTACTATTGTTGTATTTTATAGTTAAGTCGATATAATTTCATTTACTAGCGCGCTGCTCCGAAAAGAGAAAGGTGCTTTATAAAAGCACCTTTTTCTACGAACTAAATGGAAACACAAGTATAATCGTCGTTCCTTTTCCAACTTCACTATCAATGAAAATCGTTCCGTTATGGGCATGCACGAGCTGTTTTGTAATGGCGAGACCAAGTCCAGTTCCGATGTTGCTTTCTTCTGTATTCGTTCCTCTGTAATATCGCTCGAATAGAAGTTCTTTCGTTTTATCATCCATACCTTTTCCATTATCTGAAATAGATAGTGTAAATGAATTTGCATTTTGCGAAAGCTTTACGATTACGTTTGTCGTTTCATTATTATGTTTTACAGCGTTTGCTAATAAGTTTTCGATAATACGTTGGAACCATTTTTCTTCAATAAAATATTGGATTTTGCTTGAACTTGGCACGAATTCAATGTTTTGATTTTGTAGTGTCGGGTTATTAATAAATTGTAATAGTACTTTTCGGACGAACTGATTAATTTCAACATTTACGTGTTGCGCAGGAAGAGTATCATTTTTTAATTGATATGTTAAGCTTAAGTCGTCAATTAATGTAGTCATATATTGAGATTTTTCTTTCATTACATGGCCAAATTGTTGAATGTCTTGATCCGTCCAATTATATTGCTTCGATTCTAGTAATAATGCATAGCCGTATATAGAGCTAAGCGGTGTTTTTAGATCATGCGTCAGGCCGGTAATCCACTCTTCACGTGTTTGTTGCAGTACTTTTCTCATTGCATCGTTCTTTTTCAAAGTAATAGAAAGGTGCTCTAGTGAGTTTGTAACATCTTTAAATATGCGGAACGACCATTTTTCTTTACCGGAGCGCCGAAACCGAACAGGTTTGCCTTTTTTACTAACAGGTTCTTCATATTTTCCTCCGGCTATGTTTTTAAGCCAGCGCATCGTGTGTAATAAAGGCTTTCCAAACTTATTTCCATACCAAATTGAAAGAATGACTAAATAAGCAAACACAATAAGGAGGATTAAGCTGCATCCGATTAGAAGTTTCTTGGTAAATATATCATCTAATTCATCATCTGGATAATAATGAGCGTTTGGGGCGGATACAACGACGAGATGACCGCTATTTGAATCGTAAAAACCAGATGTATTTTCTTTATAATTCCACGGTTCTTTTTCATTAAGAGCTGTTTTTATAGCCGAAAATGTTTTTTTCTTCCCAGTTGGATAGGAAAAAACTTCTTCGCCATTGTTATTAAATATTTGCAGTGTTGCTTTTTCTTTAGAAAGTAATTGTTTTTCTTGTTCAGTTAATGCAAATTCATTTAATGATAAAGAAGGGTGTCCTTGTTGTATCGTTTTTAGTAATGCATTACTTTTTAGTTTGGCACCGTAAATAACGATCACTGGTTTCTTTTCTAATTTAATTTCCCAATAGTTAAATTTATAAATATTGTTGTTACTATTCTGTAAATACGTAAGTAAGGATGTCTTTGTGTAAGAGGTCGGAACATCGTTAGGCGTATTAAAGTTGTAAAGGACCTTTCCATCTTCATCTACAATTTGAAGCCAATCACTCTTTTCTGTTATTAAATCTTTTACCTCAGATTTTAAAGTAATGTTATTTTCTTCAGAAGAAATATATTCGGAGATTGTAAAGGTATCATAATCAGAAATATTAGGTTCATATAAAGTACTATTAAGAAGAAAAATTAAATAAGAAAAAGAAGCAATTACTGCGATAAGTAACGTAACTAAGACAAAAACGTGTTGTAAAATAAACTGGATTATAAGTCGTTTATTAAAATTCATATCTTTAACCTACTTTGTAATGAACTTATAGCCAAGTCCGCGAACTGTTTTTATGTATTCTGGTTTACTTGGATCTTGTTCAATTTTTTCACGTAGTTTTCGAATGTGAACCATAACAGTATTATCATCTCCATTATAGGCAGGTGCTCCCCAAACTTTTTCGTATAATTCTTCCTTCGAAAATACGTAGTTCGGATTCTCACAAAAGAATAGTAGTAGTTGAAAGAGTTGAGCGGAACATTCGACAACGTTTCCATCTACTGTTAGTTCCGCAGAATGTTGATCAATTTCAAATCTCCCAAAAGAAAAGGAGTATATTCTTTGTTCTTGTATGTTTTGTTTCATATGTCTTCGGAGTTGAGCTTTCATACGAGCGACTACTTCTAGTGGATTAAATGGTTTCGTAATGTAATCATCCGCACCGTATGAAAATCCGGAAATTTTATCTACATCAGATGTTTTTGCTGTTAGGAAGAAGATAGGGCAATCCGTTTTTTGGCGAATGATTGGACAAATGTCAAAACCGGATTGTCCAGGAAGCATTACATCTAAAATAATTAAATCGTAATTGTTTTGCTCGGTGAGAGATAAGGCTATTTCCGCAGATGTTGCAGTTGTAATATGAGAAAAACCTTCTTTTTCAAGAATGGTAGTTAGTAATTGTAAAATTGCTGTTTCATCATCAATGAGTAGAATATTTGCGTGATACATATGAATCCCTCCTAATTTCCTCGAATATCATATCATCTTTTTGTAACTTATGGAATTTTTAAGGAAATTTTAAGGTTTTCTTTCACAAAAAATTAAGATTCAAATGATATGATAAAAGTAACATGGGGAGGAGATGAATGTGAATCCGTTTCAAACGATGCGAGCTAGATATTTTTTAATTGTATTTGCATTACTAATTTTAATAGCACGAAGTAGTAATGAAGTGCTAGAAAATACATTTCATATACAGAATTCATCTTTTATAAATATGCTTATATTTTATATCCTTCCAATAATATGGCTTTTTTACGGATATAGAAAGCATCGTGTTTCATTTTCATTATTTATTAATAGAAACGAAACATTTAACCTAGTGCAAGTTTTGTACATCGCGATTATACTTTGTATGTTTAGTTACGGCTATCTTATTTTATATATGTACAGCTTTGCATGGATTACACCAGATTTTATTATGAATGCCTTGCATGAACCGATTATAGATAGTACCGGGGGATATGTATTTCAATTTATTAGGGTTGTATTTATCGCGCCTATTGTCGGAGAGTTTGTTTTTCGAGGGTTTTTACTGCAGCGTTTTGCGGCAAAATGGGGTACTAGTATAGCAATGGTCGTTGTAGCACTTTTATTTGCTTGCTTACATGTTGATTTCCTTGGTGCAGTTGTGTTTAGCATCGTACTATCAATTGTATATATTCGTACGAAAAGCTTACTCATGCCAATTGCTATTCATATGTTAAACAATGCGCTTGTGCTTAGTTCTTCTTTTTTAGTAAGTAGAGAAAAGATAATGAGTTTTGCCGATTTTTCGAACTATACGACATTCTTTCCAGGATTAATTATTTTTATGACAGGATTAAACTTAGTGCTCATCTTTTTATTTGTGAATCGCAAATATTGGAGTAAAGAAGTGCCTGTTATATATGCAGAGAGGGAGAAGAACTTTTCAAGTATAATAGGAGATAAATAAGGTAGAGAAGACGTTTGAGAAAATATTGAAGGAAATGATAGATTATTGTACTTCTATTAGATATAAGTACTTTGCCATCAATAATGATACAGGAAATATTATTTTTCTTTTTATCGTGTTAGGGACATTAATAATAGTCAGCTTTATTATAGAAGAAATGATGAAGCGCATCTTCAGACAATATGTAGAAATGAAGTGAATTATGTTAGGACCCATAAAATGTTGGAGAAAGTGATGGGGACTTTTATTTTATGAAAACTAAATCATCATTAATTCGAAATTTGAAAGGGATGTATAAAATTATATGAATGAAACAATATCATCAAATAAGTTTTTTTATTTGATTGTGCTTAGTATAGTGCTGATAACGACAGTCAATGTTATTCTTCGCTGGGAGGAAGCTTACTTTTTTATGTATTTAGCGCTCCATTTATTAGGGATTTTATGCATAACGGGCGGAGTAGTTGCTGAGAAAAAGCATGAAGAAAGTATTAATTATATGTGTGTGATGGGTCTTATATTACTTCTAACTGTACAAGGTATTATGAAATATAGTTCTTTTTCTTTGCAAGATTTTAGTTTGTTAATAGATGTACTTCCTTAAGAAGGATTTTAAGGACTATGAATATATACGATATGTAAAAGGCATTGGTTTGTAAGTACATTTCTTATACCAGATTATGAGCCGGTGAAACTCTTCTTGTAATAGAAGAGTTTTTTTATGTAAATTGAACGAGCTAGAACAATTATCACGATTAGCTTGTTCTAATTTTGAAAGTACGAACTTACAATAATAATAGACAGGCAGCATAGAGGAGGGAATAGCGTGAGGAAAGTTATTGGGTGGTCGCTTTTTTTATACGTTGGGTTTGCGTTACTTATATATTGGTATTTATTTGGATGGAATCATGAGCTCATTCCGGACATGTATAAAGGAACGAGTGCAGATCCAGAAACCTTTATGAATGCGAGGGAGCTTACGCTAAGTCAAGATTATTCGCGTGTGAAAAATTTACTGTTCTTTTTAGCGACGCCTCTTGAATGGATTATTTTATTATTTGTACTCGTGCTCGGTATTTCAAAAAAGTTTGAGAAATGGTCGAAGGAAACGACCAAAATAAATGTCTTACAAGTTGCGATTTATTTCTTTTATTTATCACTACTAACAACAGTTCTTGCATTACCGATGCAATGGATCGGGCGTAAAGTGTCCGTTGATTACGGAATATCTACGCAAAGCACACAAAGCTGGATAAAAGATCATGTCATCGATTTTTGGGTGAACTATGCGACTATGTTACTCATTGTTACGGTTTTGTTATGGCTCATCCGTAAATTCCCGAAGAGATGGTGGCTAGCAGGATGGGCGCTCTCTGTACCATTTACAATCTTTTTAACGTTCGTGCAACCTGTTGTAATTGATCCACTTTATAATGATTTCTCGACGCTAAAAAATAAGGAATTAGAAACGAAAATTTTAGCGATCGCAGATAAAGCTGATATTCCAGCTAAACACGTATATGAAGTAAATATGTCGGAAAAAACGAATTCGTTAAATGCGTACGTAACGGGAATTGGCCCTAACGCCCGTATTGTAATGTGGGATACAACACTTAAGCAATTAAAAGATAAAGAGATTTTATTTATTATGGCTCATGAAATAGGGCATTATGTTATGAAACATATATATTGGGGCGTTGCGAGCTATGTGTTGCTATCGTTTATAGGTATGTATTTAATTAGTCGTATTATAAATATGTGTATTCGAAAATGGGGAGATACACTGCAAATTCCAAAATTAGCATGTTTCTCAATTTTACCTTTATTTTTCTTAATTTCCTCTTTATTATCTTTTGCAGCACAACCAGCAACAAACTACGTTTCTCGTATAGAAGAACGAGCGGCAGATCAATACGCTTTAGATATGACGAAAGATGGAAATTCAGGTGTGAAAACTTTTCAATATTTATCAAAGACGAGCTTAAGCCAAGTGAATCCGCCTGCATTAGTGAAGTTTTTCTTATATACACATCCACCAATTTTCGAAAGAATTCATACGTTTGAACAATATGAAAAACAAAAAAACAAGAAGTAGCGATTATGCTACTTCTTTTTTATAGAAATATAAGTTTGGTATTGGGAATATTTACCATTGCTTTTTATTGTGATTTTGTAAATAATAAGCTATAAAATTCTAAAAATCTATATATAAAGGAATAAAGGTGGAAATATGTATTTTTTACAAAATTTAAAAGTGAAACATAAATTATTCTTACTTATCTCATTAGCAGTTTTGGGCATGGCAATTATGAGTTGTGTAGCAATTAATTCTATTAATAAGATTAAGCGCGATACAGAGGTTGTAGTAGATGATTATCAAAATTCTGCAGTTTTATTAGAAGGAATGCTTCGTACACAAAATTCACTAGAATATAACTTACTAGAATTAATTACAACGTCACAAAATGAGGGGACAAATAAAGAAGGGATTATTGGTAATGTTGAAAAGGATCTTAAAAAATATGATTCTTTATTAAAAGAATATGATGATGGCGTTAATTTAAGTAAGCAAGAGGATGAGCTGTTTCAGAAGATGAAGAAATCTTTGCCAAGTTATATGGAGACATATAAGAAGTTGTTTGACAAAGCAAAGGGAACAAATGAATCTCAAATGGTAAACGAATTTCAAAAGGACTTAAAACCGAAGGGAGTAGAGTTAGCTGCTTATGCTGTAGATTTAGAAGAGTATGTTTCAAATTTAGCTGACCAAGTATTTAAAGATTCTCAAAAAATGATAGATCGGTCCGTTATTACCTTTATCATTCTTGCAGTAGTTACTACAATCATTATATGTATAGTAAGTTATATTATTAGCAAACTTATAGTTGCTCCTTTACAAACGGTTAGTCGTATGATGGAAAGAGCAAAAGAGGGAGATTTAACTGTACATGGTGATTATAATGCTAAAGATGAATTAGGTATATTAGTAAGTGATTTTAACGAGATGATTGCAGGGCTAAGAACAAATATGCAAGAAGTAGAGAATAATATTCAGCTTTTATTCCAACATGCAGACGGAGTAGTATCTGCATCAGAAGTATCTAGCGGTGCAGCAAAGAAAATCACTATGGATATTGAAGAAGTTGCCAATGGCGCAGAGAGCCAAATGCAAGCAATGGAACAAACTGCGGGTGCGATGGAAGAGTTGACACAAGGAATGCAGAGCATAGTGAATACATCATCCTCTGTAAATGAATTGTCTGCTCAATCAGCATTAGATGCAGAGAGTGGTAACAAATTAATGAAACAAATGATTCAACAGATGGATACAATCCAAAATTCAGTACATAGCGGTGTGAAACAAGTAGAGACTATGAAAGAACAATCAGAAGAAATTGTTAAAATCATTGATGTTATGCAAGGTATTACCTCTCAGATTAACTTATTAGCATTAAATGCCGCAATTGAGGCTGCACGTGCTGGAGAAAGTGGTAGAGGATTTGCAATTGTGGCAGATGAAGTAAGAAAATTAGCAGAACAATCTAGTCATTCTGCAAAACAAATTGAGAAACTTATTATTCAAGTTATGGGAACAACGAACCATACGGTAGACATGATGGGGAAAGTAGATAATGAGGTACAGGCAGGTACACAAGTAGTGATGAATACAGAAAAAGTATTTGGAAAAATCACTGAAAAAGTGCAGCAAGTATCTAATCAAATTCAAACTGTATCTATGTCTACAGATGAAATTGCAGCGAGTAGTGAGGAGATTTCTGCTTCTGCAGAAGACATGGCTCAAATTTCCCAAAGATCATCTGATCGAACTGATAGGGTAAAAGAGTCTATTCATCAGCAAGAAAAATCAGTTCAAGAAATCTCAGTTTCAATTGAGCATCTGCATAGCGTAGCAGGAGGATTAAAGCAGATTGTTTCACAATTTACTCTTCAAAAATAGTATATTTAAGTTTATATATAGTGAAATTCCTCTGAATAAATAGCAAAAAAATCATCCTTTATAAGAAATAAAGGATGATTTTTTTATTATGAAAATTTGGTGTGAACTCTACTTTTTACATTCTATTTTTTTACAGTTTTTCAATTGTGATATATAATGATATATATAATGTTTTTAGAATTTTTAGTTTATAAAGAGATGATTGTAGGGGGAGGAGAAAATTGTTTCATTCAAAATCAATGCCGGCTATAAAAATGATCCTTTCGATGTCTATTTTCGGATCGATTGGATTTTTTTCTGTCCAAACGGGTTTACCATCTTTCGAATTAGTATTTATTCGTTGTATTTGTGCGACTTTATTTTTAACGCTATGTTGGTTTGCAACAGGACAATATAAAAATGAGAAATGGAATAAAAAAGAAATTGTACAAATATTAGCGTGTGGCGTATTTCTCGTTTTTAACTGGGTGTTTTTATTTAAAGCGTTTGAACTCATGTCGATTACAATTGCGATTTCAGTGTATCATCTCGCTCCAATTATCGTATTAATGATCGGTAGTATCGTATTTAAAGAGAGACTTACAGTATTTGCTGTTATGTCCATTGTTATTTGTTTTATCGGCACAGTGTTAGTAGCTGGAGTGGACGGTAGTATGTCGCTTGAGAAATTAATGTCATCTGGAATGGTATGGGCACTTCTTGCGGCTTTATTTTATGCTTTTACAACGTTGCTCGGAAAAGGAATTAAGCATACGAGTGCATATGCGATGACCTTTTTACAAACGTTTTTAGGTATATTTTTATTGCTACCATTCGTAGATTTCGGGAAGTTTCAAGGATTAACAGAGATGAACTGGATGATGATTACTGCGACAGGACTTATACATACTGGGTTTGTATATTACTTATTTTTTGACAGTTTAAGAGATTTACCGACGAGACTTATTTCTGTATTAGTGTTTTTAGATCCTGCTGTTGCAATTTTGTTAGATACGATCTTTACTGGATTCAGACCGACGAGTATGCAAATTGTAGGGATTGCCTTAATATTTGTAGGAATGGCATTTACTTTCTGGAAGCCGAGGGATGAAAGAGTGAAAGTGTACTCAGAAGCATAATATTTACCGGGATTAAAAGTAGCTACGTCATTAACGTTAATAGGTGGAATGTTTTTTAGTGCAAATGGACAATATTTGCACTTTTTTTGTCTGAAAAATGAAGTTTTTATAAGCAAAGGATTTAATGAAAATCTTATAGAATATGTTAGTGTACAACATTGTAAATCCTTTGAAACTGAAGAAGGATTTACAGAGTATACGTCATAATAATTTGTCTATGATTCGGTATACCAATTGAAATGAGGACGGATTTGCTTCCCTTTAGTAGTAATCTTCAAAATAATAGATGTTAAAAATGAATGTATTACATGAGATTTGCAAATACAGCATATGTAATATGGAAAAAGAATGTAGTCTATTATTTTCCATTTTAATAAAATGGAAATGAAGGAGAGAGGGCAATGAAGAAAAGAATGTTGCGTATAATGACGGTAGCGACTATTATGGGTGGTTTATTATTAAATGTAAATGTTCCTAATATAAAAGCAGAAGAGTATCCAGAAATGATTGTATTTGATGATGTTCCAGTAGGCTATTGGGCATATGAATATATTATAGAGGTTGCATATAATAAAGTTATGCTAGGTTATGGAAATGGGAAATTTGGTGTTGGCGATAATGTAACGCGAGAACAAGTGGCGGCAGTACTGTATCGCGCACTTAATATAAAAAATGAAGGACCGTTACATAATCCGTATAAAGATATTTCTGAAAGATCAACAATGTTTCCAAAGGAAATTTTAGCGTTAACAGAACATGGTATTTTTAAAGGTGATGAGAAGGGGAATTTCAGACCGGGGGAAACGATAACACGTGCAGAAGTAGCACAAGTCCTTACACGAGCATTTTCATTTGAAGTGAAGAAGAAACATACATTTGCAGATGTACCAAATAATTATTGGGCAAAAAATGCAATTAGTGCATTGCAATCTAATAATGTCATAATAGGAACAGGGAATGGGAAATTTGAACCAAATAAATTTGTAACACGTGAGCAATATGCAGCATTTTTATATAAGGCTATTATTAATTTTCATTTGAAAGATGAGAAGTATTAAGCGGAAATTCAAAAGTTGTTTAATAGAAAGGTGAAAATATTTTAATTATAGTAATATGTTATTTTGAAAAAAGTGCAAAAGTTTTGCGCTTTTTTTATTTAATTCATGTATATTTATTCACTTTAATACAAAACATGAATTTACCAAAAATGAAAAAAACAGGTGTGTTAAAGTGACAATTCATAAGAAAAAGATATTATTTAGTAACTTTATTATCAACGAAGTGTAAAGGAAAGTATGTGAAAAGATGTTCACAAAATAGACAAAACTTATATAAATAAGTATATTGATACTTTTTTATTAATTCTTTATAGTAGAAAAAAGTATGTTTTTAGGGGGAAAATGCGGTGAAGAAAAAGTTTTTAAAAATAGCAACGGCTTTAACAATTATGGGTGGAGTTGTATTAAGTGCAGAAGGTACTAAAGTAAATGCTGAAGTAGTTGTGAAGCAACAACAACAAGCAAATTCTGTTGTATTTAAAGATGTACCAAAAGGTCATTGGTCTTTTGAAGCTATTCACACTCTAGCAGGCTGGGGAATCATTAATGGTTATGGAGATGGGAAGTTTGGTTTTGGTGATGATGTAACACGTGAGCAAGTAGCGGCTTTAATTTATCGTACGATTGATTTTAGCGAAGTGTTTGAGGAAGGCGACGTACTTGAGAATCCATACAAAGATATTAATGAAAACTCAACAATGTTCATAGAAGAAATTTTAGTATTAACAGAAGTAGGTATCTTAAAAGGTGATGGAACTGGGAACTTTAGACCGAAGGATACGCTAACACGTGCGGAAATGGCACAGGTTCTTACGAATGCTTTTGAATTAGAAGCAAAGGGACCTCATACTTTTAATGATGTTCTAACAGATTCATGGGCAAACAATGCAATTAGCGCAATACAAACAAATAATATTACAATTGGAATAGGAGAAAATAAATTTGGTCCGTCTATGAGCGTAAAGCGCGAACAATACGCACAGTTTTTATATAGAGCCATTTCGAATGATATGGCACAGCAATAAAAAATAATACATAAAGGCCACTGTTGTATAGCAGTGGCCTTTTTTTGCGCGAAAGAAAGGCGGTTTGAAAAAAAAATGAAGTGAATTTTCAAAAAAAACTTCCTTTTCTGAAGATTTGTTATATAATATAAAACATAAAATTAAATCTGTTATAAGACAGTTTAAGAAGGGGATGCTAATATGTCGACGCAAACTTCACGGGTTACACTGGCCGGAGAAATGTTACCAGCGTACAACGAAATATTGACACCTGAGGCGCTTAGTTTTTTAAAGGAACTGCATGAAAATTTCAATGAACGCCGCACGGAACTTTTAAAAAAGCGTGTGGAGAAACAAAAAAGAATTGATGCAGGGGAGTTTCCTACGTTTTTAGAAGAAACCAAGCATATACGTGAAGGGGATTGGACAATTGCCCAGCTTCCGAAAGATTTAGAGGATCGCCGCGTGGAGATTACTGGGCCGGTGGATAGAAAGATGGTCATTAACGCTTTAAATTCAGGAGCACATCTTTTTATGGCAGACTTTGAAGATTCGAATGCACCAACTTGGAGAAATGCTGTCGAAGGTCAAATTAACTTACGAGATGCGAGTAAGGGAACGATTTCACATAAAAATGAAAACGGAAAAGAATATCGTTTAAATAGTAAAACAGCTGTATTAATTGTGCGTCCGAGAGGGTGGCATTTAGAAGAAAAACATATGCAAGTTGACGGCAAGAACATGTCTGGCAGTTTAGTAGATTTTGGTTTGTACTTTTTCCATAATGCGAAGACGCTTTTAGCAAAAGGAAGTGGCCCATACTTTTACTTACCGAAAATGGAAAGTTACTTAGAGGCAAGATTATGGAATGACGTTTTCGTATTCGCTCAAAAGTATATCGGTATTCCGAACGGAACGATTAAAGCGACTGTGTTAATAGAAACGATTCACGCTTCATTTGAAATGGATGAAATTTTGTATGAACTAAGAGATCATTCTGCTGGTTTAAACTGCGGACGATGGGATTATATATTTAGTTTCTTAAAGAGCTTCCGTAATCATAATGAATTTTTACTTCCGGATAGAGCGCAAGTCACGATGACAGCGCCGTTTATGCGCGCGTATTCTTTGAAAGTTATTCAAACGTGTCATCGTCGTAACGCGCCAGCAATCGGAGGGATGGCGGCGCAAATCCCAATTAAAAATGATCCAGAAGCAAATGAGGCAGCTTTCGAGAAAGTGCGTGCTGATAAGGAGCGCGAAGCTTTAGACGGTCATGATGGGACTTGGGTTGCCCACCCGGGACTTGTACCGGTTGCAATGGAAGTATTTAATCACATAATGAAAACGCCAAATCAAATTTTTAGAAAGCGTGAAGGAATACGTGTAACAGAAAAGGATTTATTAGAAGTACCGATGGGAACGATTACAGAAGGTGGTCTTCGTACGAATATTAACGTCGGTATTCAATATATTGCATCTTGGTTAAGCGGGCGGGGAGCAGCTCCAATTTATAACTTAATGGAAGATGCAGCAACAGCAGAAATATCAAGAGCACAAGTATGGCAGTGGATTCGTCATGAGGGTGGAAAGCTAAGTGATGGCCGTAATATCACTTTTAAATTAATGGAAGAATTGAAAGAAGAAGAACTAGCAAAAATAGAAAGAGAGATTGGTAAGGAAGCATTTAATAAGGGGAGATTTGAAGAAGCTACAAAACTGTTTACAAACCTTGTTCGTAATAACGAGTTCATGCCGTTTTTAACATTACCGGGTTATGAAATTTTATAAGAAACAAGAAAAGGGGATGGAACATATGAAAAACGAAAGAATTGATAAATTGCAGGAAAGCTGGGAATTAGATACGCGCTGGAAAGGGATAACACGTCCATATACAGCTGAAGATGTAATTCGTCTGCGCGGATCGATTGATATTGAACATACGTTAGCGCGCTGCGGTGCAGAGAAGCTTTGGAAATCACTTCATACAGAAGATTATATTAATGCACTTGGGGCATTAACAGGAAACCAAGCGATGCAACAAGTGAAGGCTGGATTAAAAGCAATTTATTTAAGCGGTTGGCAAGTAGCGGCAGATGCGAACCTTTCTGGACATATGTATCCTGACCAAAGCTTATACCCAGCGAACAGTGTGCCAGCTGTTGTAAAACGAATTAACCAAACACTTCAACGTGCTGATCAAATTCAGCATATGGAAGGTAGCGGTGATACGGATTATTTCGTTCCAATTGTGGCGGATGCTGAAGCTGGGTTTGGTGGACAGTTAAACGTATTTGAATTAATGAAAGGGATGATTGAAGCTGGTGCATCTGGCGTGCACTTTGAAGACCAATTATCTTCAGAGAAAAAATGCGGGCATTTAGGCGGAAAAGTATTATTACCGACGCAAACAGCGGTGCGTAATTTAATTTCGGCACGTCTTGCTGCGGATGTAATGGGTGTACCAACAATTATCGTCGCAAGAACAGATGCAGATGCGGCAGATTTAATTACGAGCGATATCGATCCAGTTGATCAAGAGTTTATTACAGGCGAAAGAACGCCAGAAGGGTTTTATCATACGAAAGCAGGTCTTGATCAAGCAATTGCACGTGGTTTAGCGTATGCGCCGTATGCAGATCTCGTTTGGTGTGAAACGTCGGAGCCAAATTTAGAAGATGCAAAACGCTTTGCGGACGCAATTCATAAGAAATATCCAGGGAAGCTACTTGCTTACAACTGTTCCCCTTCTTTTAACTGGAAACAAAAATTAGATGAAAAAACGATTGCAAGCTTCCAAAAAGAAATTGCATCGTACGGTTATAAATTCCAGTTCGTAACGCTTGCTGGATTCCATTCATTAAATTACGGCATGTTTGAATTAGCGCGTGGTTATAAAGAGCGCGGCATGGCAGCGTACTCTGAATTACAACAAGCAGAGTTCGCAGCAGAGAAATACGGTTACTCTGCAACGCGCCATCAACGCGAAGTAGGAACAGGATACTTTGATGAAGTAGCACAAGTGATTACAGGCGGTACTTCATCAACGACTGCTCTAAAAGGATCCACAGAAGAAGAACAGTTTACGAAATAAAGGTATAAGTAGGTGCCCCAAAAAATATTTTTGGGGCACTTTTCTTATTTATTATTACGTCGCTGACATTGTTAAACTTTGTCGGAAAGTTGATGTAATTTTATTTGTCGTCGTATTGTGGGACGTTCACTTCTATTTAAAATATCCAATCCAATATAGTGAATATACCAACGATAGCAGTAAAAAGAAGGAATACGAATAATGATAGACAGCCCCATGTAAATAGTTTGTCTTTCCATGTTTCTTCATAATCATCAATTAGTTCCTCTATCACTTTTTTCTGCAATGGCTGTAAGGGACGTTCGGTGTGTAGTCCTGTAATAATGTTACGATCTCCTTTGAATTTTAAAGCACGTACAATATGATAAGAGTCGTTTCCCATCGATTTTTCAAATTGTAGACATGCCGCGTGCATAACATCTGTTTTCTCTTTTTCAAGATACCAATACCGTCCAGCCATTTCTGGGTATTGTAATGTAAAGTAAATGTCACCGAGTTTTTTCCTAAGTGCTAATTCATTCGGATAAGTAGTGATTAATCCGTGTAATCTATCTCTTGCTTTTCCAAGGTTGTTATTTTCAATATCTTTTTCAATTCTCTTTAATGTTTTTTTAGGGATTATTTCTGTCATACACGCCTCCTTATTAGAATAGGTATGGTTATATTTTATAAGAAATACTAAAATTTAGAAATTTTATTTTTAAAAAGATTGTACATTCTATTTTAAGTGTGTTATGATAATACCAGTTGAATAATTAAATTAAGCAATCCATATATTATCAAATGCCGAAAACAAACGGGAAAAAGTATGTGAGAACTAGTTTATGTTTCGAATTTGATAATGTGTGGATTCTTTTTTTATACATGAAGACTAAATAAAATGTATTTTCGTAGGAGGAAATAATTATGACAGTTACAGGACAAGTAAAATGGTTTAACAACGAAAAAGGCTTCGGTTTCATCGAAGTTCCAGGCGAAAACGATGTATTCGTACATTTCTCTGCAATCGAAACTGATGGTTTCAAATCTTTAGAAGAAGGCCAAAAAGTTAGCTTCGAAATCGAAGATGGCAACCGTGGACCTCAAGCTAAAAACGTAATCAAACTATAATTTTATAGTTTATTATAGAAAAAAGGATGGCTTATGCCATCCTTTTTTTTGTTGTTGAGATATACGATATTTATATTAGTAATAAAGACAGCCTAAAAAGTACGATTGAAGAAATAAAGGCGTACTCGAAAACTTATGAAAATGATAAAGTGACGGTAATTGATTTGAGGAAGTCTCATTCTCGGTATTTAGATCAAGAACCATATATAATCATAGTACAGGTTGAAAGAGATACAGAGAATCTTGGAAGAAAAAATAGTAGGTTTTTTTGAGGATGAAGAAGAATGAAGGAAATGGCAATCGGTATGTAAAAAGGGCTTTCCGTAAAGGAAGGCCTTTTAGTGTTCTTTCACAGCTTTTTTCTTTTCACGTTTCTTGCATTCTGGACATTTAGATTTACGAAAAGGCTTCGCGAAGAACAGTAAAATAAAAAATAAACCGAATATAATACTCGCTGAATTTTTTACGATAACAATGCTACTATTTTTCATTTGAATTGTTGGATGATCTTGCTTTTCTTCCATGAGAGACCTCCGTATATTTGATTTATATTTTAATTATAGCAAAATTAATTGCTGTAATTATATGAAAAGGGGAATGTGTTAAATATATTACAAATGATATAAATTCTTTTTTCGTATATAGAATCCTCTTTTTATACAGATTATTCTTTTGATATCCATATATTTTTATTAACATATTTGTATTATATTTGATTTATTATAAGTATTTGTAAAGAATCGCAGAATGTAAACCATTTCCTTTTCGTAGGTGCTACTATAAAAGGGAAATGAAGAAGGGAAATTAAATAGCAATTGAAAATTTAAAAAAGAGAGGTGAAAAATCTGTTACTAACAAAAGAGCGAGTATAGATAAAAATATTCTTAGCGTGCAAAAACTACATACTCTAAGGATATACATTTGCCTATATTTGTAGTAGCAGACAGTAGACTATGGAAAGTAAAGTAGAACGTTATGTCGAAAACTATGTTGTAAGCAAAAATACAATGGCCTTACTTCCTGTTGTTCTAGGAGAAAAGAAAGTTGTTACGCGAATTGTAGAAATGGAAGATTCTTTTTTCGTATTTCAAAAGCCTCTTGATATTATAGAGAGAAGTTGCCGGAAGCATGGTTCCAGTTTCTTTGGAAGAAAAGAAGGAACGAAGGAGTTAACTCGTATTACACATAAAGCTCCTATCGCAATTAGCCCGACAGATCAACTTTATTTTTTCCCTACGTATTCTTATTCTCGAAAAGAGTGTGCGTGGTTATCTCATTTTCATATTGAAGATAATAAAGAATTAAAAGATGGAAATCTTATTATTAGATTTATAAATGGTTTCGCTGTGAAACTAGAAATATCAAAAAGTAGCTTTGAAAATCAGCAAAATCGTACAGCGAAATTACGGACAGAGTATGAAGATCGTAAGAAAAAACAAGGAAATCCTTGCTTTAAAGAGATTGATAAAAATGAAGAATCTAAATTAACACCAGCATATGAGAAAGTGTATTTTGTGAAGGAAGGCGAAGTGTGAAAGGGAGAGGATGGGGGGACTCATCCTTTTTATTTGTCTGTTTTTGTCGGAAAGTCGATGAAAATCAAATTGTGGTCGATGTATTCAGAAAATCACCAGTGTAATTTCATTTACCGAAAAAATCATCAAAAAATATTGTTCCTCAAACAACCAAACGTACAACAAACCTTGTCGAATATTGAAAGATTATCATAGCATAATAATGAAGGAATTCTAGCGAATGATATGGAAACTTTAATAAATACATCTCCATATGTCGTATCTACCATTTCCTCTTTCATTTAAGCGATGATACAGTAGAGGTAGTAATTAGAGTAAAGGGGTAAAGTGTAGAATGGATTTTCAAACGATCAAAGAGTATTTCTCACCAGAAAATATGGATCATATTGTTGAAAGTTATCGTGCGTTCGGACCGCTTCTCGGTATTGGCTTACCGATGATAGAGGCGCTTATTCCGGCATTGCCACTCATTGTGTTTGTGTTGGCGAATGCTGTTGCATTTGGTTTTTGGTTCGGTTTTCTTTATTCATGGATTGGGTCAGTAATTGGTGCAATGCTTGTATTTTTCATTATTCGTAGCTTTGGAAGAAGTCGTTTCTTTTCTTTTGTAAATAAGCATGAGAGAGTGCGAAAAGCGATGGGATGGATTGAAAGAAAAGGGTTCGCGCCAATCTTTGTTATATTTTGTTTTCCGTTCACACCATCTGCGCTTATAAATGTTGTAGCTGGTTTGTCTCGCATTAGCGTAAAACAGTTTGGACTAGCATTAGCATTTGGAAAGCTTGTTATGATCTTTATTTTAACGTATATCGGTCATGATTTAGTGTCATTTATTCATAAGCCGGTGAAATCGGTTATTGTGGGCGTTGTTATTTTCATTTTATGGTATGTCGGTAAAAAAATTGAAGTAAAGTTAGAACTACATTAGGAAAAGTCTTCTTTGTAAAGATAAGCTTCATCATTAAAGGGCGAGGGGAGAAGCGAATGAAGAAAACTTTGAAAAAAGAAGGGCTAGGGTGGGTAAGAACAATTTTAATTGGTGTACTATTAGCTGTATTTTTTCGAACGTTTTTCTTTTCAACGTACGTTGTAGAGGGGAAGTCAATGATGCCGACATTGCAAGATGGAAATATGCTCGTTGTGAATAAGGTGAGTTATCAAGTAGGGGACTTGAATCGATTTGATGTCGTCGTTTTTCATGCGAATAAAAAAGAGGACTATGTAAAGCGAATTATCGGTTTACCTGGGGATCATATCGAATATAAGCATGATAAATTATATATAAACGGACAATTCGTGGATGAACCTTATTTAGAGACGTATAAGAAAGAGACAAATGGACGGCAATTAACAGGCGATTTTAAACTAGAAGAGTTAACGAAAGAAAAGTTTGTACCACCCGGTTCTATTTTTGTAGTTGGTGACAACCGCCTTGGTAGCTGGGATAGTAGGCACTTCGGCTTTGTGAAAGCTGATACAGTTGTCGGTAAAGTTGATTTACGATATTGGCCGATTCAAGAGGTACAAACGAATTTCTCAAAAGGCTGATATAATAAAATGAAGTATAAGGAAAAGACAAACGAGTATGTTTGTCTTTTTTATCGTCCTATAATACAATTGTGATAGCAAACTAACGTTCGTTATGTAAGTGAAAGGTGGGGTTTCATGTCACTTCGATTTGTGATTGGTAGAGCTGGAAGTGGAAAAAGTACACTTTGTTTACACGAAGTGCAAGAAGAGTTAAAACAGCGCCCAAGAGGGAAAACAATATTATATCTTGTGCCAGAACAGATGACATTCCAAACGCAGCAGGCGTTAATTGGGAGTGAAGAGGTAAGAGGTTCTATTCGGGCACAAGTTTTTAGTTTCTCGCGATTAGCGTGGAAGGTGCTGCAAGAAGTTGGCGGAGCGAGTCGTCTTCATATTGATGAAGCTGGTGTACATATGTTGCTTCGTAAAATTGTAGAATCTCGTAAAGATGGATTATCGGTGTTTCAAAAAGCAGCGGAGCAAAACGGTTTCTTTGAACATCTTGGTAGTATGATTGCTGAGTTTAAACGTTACAATGTGACGCCGTCTAACGTATATGAAATGTGGCAACAATTAGACACGCATAGCAGTAGTGCAGAGCAAAAGCTACTAGCGAATAAAGTGTATGATTTACAGTTACTATATGATGATTTTGAACGTGCTTTAATCGGAAAGTATTTAGATTCAGAAGACTACTTACAATTATTAATTGAGAAGCTTTCAGACTCTGAGTATGTAAAAGGCGCGGAAATTTATATAGATGGATTCCATTCATTTTCTCCTCAAGAGCTAGAAATCGTTAGAGGGCTAATGAGATTAGGAACAAGAGTAACAATAACATTAACGATAGATGAAAAAACGTTAGCGCAGCCAGTGAATGAACTAGATTTATTTTATGAAACGACGTTAACGTATGAACGAATAAAACAAGTAGCGCGTGAAGAGAAAATAGAAATTGAAAAAACAATTCCACTTATGGAACAACCGCGTTTTCATTCTCCAGCATTAGCTCATTTAGAAACGCATTATGAAGCGCGTCCGAATGAAAAGTATCATGGTGAAGCGAGTGTAACAATTAGTACAGCAGCTAATTTACGAGCTGAAGTAGAAGGTGTAGCTCGTGAAATTAGAAGACTTGTGGCGGATGAAGACTATCGTTACCGAGATATCGCAGTCCTTCTTCGTAACGGAGAAAGTTATTACGACGTAATGCGAACGTTATTTACGGATTATAATATCCCGCATTTCATCGATGAAAAACGCCCAATGTCACATCATCCGCTAGTAGAATGTATTCGTTCTGCACTCGAGATTATTAGCGGGAATTGGCGTTATGATGCAGTATTTCGCTGCGTGAAAACAGAGCTTTTATATCCATTAGATGTAAGAAAAGAAGCGATGCGCGAAGAGATGGATGAGTTTGAAAACTACTGTTTAGCGTACGGTGTACAAGGGAAGAGATGGACTTCTGAAGATCCGTGGATGTATCGTCGTTATCGTTCTCTTGATGATGCGAGCGAAATGATAACAGACAGTGAGCGTGAAATGGAAGAGAGAATAAATCGACTTCGCGACGTTGTAAGAACGCCAGTTATTCGTATGCAAAAAAGACTGAAGCGTGCTGGAACAGTTATGCAAATGTGCGAAGCGGTATATTTATTTTTAGAGGAGCTTGACGTTCCGAAAAAACTAGAAGAATTACGTGTTCGTGCAGAAGAAAATGGAGATTTCTTATTTGCGACAGACCATGAGCAAGTATGGGAAGAAGTGATGAATCTTCTTGATACGTTCGTTGAGATGCTTGGCGAAGAGAAGATGTCCCTTTCAATGTTTACGGAGGTTATGTCGACAGGACTTGAGGCACTTCAATTTGCGAACATTCCGCCGTCACTAGATCAAGTGTTAGTTGCTAATATTGATCATTCTAGATTATCAGATATTAAAGCGACGTTCATTATTGGAGTAAATGAAGGAGTGATTCCAGCAGCGCCTATGGATGAAGGTATGCTTTCTGATGAGGAAAGAAATGTTCTCACCGCTGCAGGTATCGAATTAGCACCAACGACGAGACAAACTTTATTAGAAGAACAGTTCGTTATGTATCAAATGGTGACGAGAGCATCTGAGAAGTTATACATTTCCTGTCCGCTTGCGGATGAAGAAGGAAAGACGTTACTTGCTTCTAGTTTTATTAAAAAAATAAAAAGAATGTTCCCTGATGTGAAAGAATCGTTTATTACGAATGATGTAAATGACTTATCGCGTTCGGAACAAATCTCATATGTAGCAACGCCAGAAGTAACGTTGTCTTATGTCATGCAGCAACTGCAAACGTGGAAGCGATACGGATTTGAAGGCAATTTAGACTTTTGGTGGGACGTATATAACTTCTACGTTACTTCAGATGAATGGAAGCAAAAAAGTAGCCGTGTGTTATCAAGTTTATTCTACCGAAATCGTGCACAGAAACTAAGTACAGATGTAAGTAGGGATTTATATGGAGATACAATTAAGGGAAGCGTTTCTCGTATGGAACTATTTAATCGCTGTGCGTACGCTCATTTTGCCCAGCACGGTTTATCGCTAAGAGAGCGTGATATTTTCAAACTTGATGCGCCAGATATCGGTGAATTATTCCATGCAGCGCTGAAGAGAATTGCAGACAAGCTATTACGTGAAAATCGGACTTGGGCGGATTTATCAATAAAAGAGTGTGAACACCTTTCTGCTTTAGTAATAGAAGAAATTGCACCGTTATTACAAAGACAAATTTTATTAAGTTCGAACCGTCATTTCTATTTAAAGCAAAAACTACAACAAATCATTTTCCGTACGTCACTTATTCTTCGTGAACATGCGAAGTCGAGTGGATTTGTACCAGTTGATTTAGAAGTACCGTTCGGTATGGGCGGGACTGGATCTCTTCCGCCAATGGAATTTGCGTTGCCAAATGGTGTGAAGATGGAAGTGGTTGGCCGTATTGACCGTGTTGATAAGGCTGAAGATGAGAGTGGTACGTTCCTTCGTATTATTGATTATAAATCAAGTTCGAAAGCGTTAGATTTAACAGAAGTGTATTACGGACTCGCACTTCAAATGTTAACGTATTTAGATGTTGTTACTTCAAATGCACATACGTGGATGAAAAAGGGCAGTACTGCATCACCGGCGGGTGTATTGTATTTCCATATTCATAACCCGATTGTTGAGATGAAAGGCGATGCATCTGAAGAAGAAATTGAGAAAGAAATTTTAAAGAAATTTAAAATGAAAGGTCTCGTACTAGGAGATGCTGACGTTGTGCGTTTAATGGATAATAAACTTTCAACAGGAAGCTCTGATATTATTTCTGCTGGTCTGAAAAAAGATGGTAGTTTTAGTGCGCGTTCTAGCATTGCAAGTGAACAAGAGTTTAACGTACTTCAAAAATATGTACACCACTCGTTTGAAAATATCGGAAAAGACATTACAGAAGGTGTTATCGATATTGCTCCTTACAAAAAGGGGAATAAAGCGGCATGTACGTTCTGTAACTTCAAATCTGTTTGTCAATTTGATGAATCACTTGAAGATAACCAATTCCGTACGTTAAAAGATATGAAAGATAGTGAAGCGATGGAGAAAATTAGAGAGGAGGTTGGCGGAGAATGATAGAAAATTGGCCTCAGAAACCAGAAGGTAGTCAATGGACAGATGACCAGTGGAAAGCGGTTGTAGCGAACGGACGTGATATTTTAGTCGCAGCGGCAGCTGGATCAGGGAAAACAGCGGTATTAGTTGAACGTATTATTAAAAAGATTATAAGTGAGGAAAATCCAGTCGATGTCGACCGCCTGCTCGTTGTAACATTTACGAATGCAGCAGCGCAAGAAATGAAAAATCGAATTGGGGAAGCGTTAGAAAAAGTATTAATTGATGGGCCAGGTTCACAGCATATAAGAAAGCAGCTTAGCTTATTAAATAAAGCTTCCATTTCTACAATTCATTCATTTTGTTTACAAGTTATTAGAGGATATTATTACATGCTTGATGTCGATCCTCGTTTTCGTATTGCGAACCAAACAGAAAATGAGTTATTAAAAGAAGAAGTGCTAGATGACATATTAGAAGAAGAATATGGAATCGAAGATAATAGTATTTTCTTTGAACTAGTTGATCGTTATACGAGTGACCGTAGTGACGATGACTTACAACGAATGATTTTAGCGCTTCATACAGAATCAAGAGCGCATCCAAACCCGGAGAAGTGGCTTGATAAATTAGTAGAAGCATACGACGTTGAAGGAAAGACGATTGAAGATTTAGTGTACGCTTCTTACTTATTAGAAGATGTGAAGTTTCAGCTTGAAACAGCGGAAAAGCATATTCGTAAGGCGACTGAACTCGCAATGCTTCCTGATGGTCCAGCGCCTCGCGTTGAAACTTTACAAGCGGATTTAGCTTTACTTGGAACGTTATCCTCAGCAGCGAGTGGATCGTGGACAAGCGTTTATGAAGCGATGCAAAATGTATCGTGGCAAACGTTAAAGCGTATTAAAAAAAGTGATTACAACGAAGATGTTGTAAAACAAGTAGATTCTCTTCGTAATAAAGCGAAAGATGAAGTGAAGAAATTACAAGAAGAGCTATTTAGCCGCAGACCCGAAAGTTTCTTACGAGATTTTCAAGATATGCATCCTGTATTAGAAAAACTCGTGAAGCTTGTAAAAGTATTTACAGAGCGTTTCCAAGCGATTAAGCGAGATAAAGGAATGGTCGATTTCACAGATTTAGAGCATTTCTGTTTGCAAATTTTAAGCGAGCAAAGTGAAGGCGGTGAAATGAAGCCGTCAGCAGTAGCACTTCAATATCGTAATAAATTTGCTGAAGTACTAGTTGATGAATATCAAGATACGAACTTCGTACAGGAATCAATTATTAAATTCGTAACGAAAGATTCTGAGAGTGAAGGAAACTTGTTCATGGTTGGTGACGTAAAACAGTCAATCTATCGTTTCCGACTAGCAGAGCCTGGTTTATTCTTAGGAAAATATAAACGTTTCACACAAGAAGGATCGGGCGGCGGAATGAAGATTGACTTAGCGAAAAACTTCCGTAGCCGTCATGAAGTGCTAGCAGGTACGAACTTTATTTTCAAACAAATTATGGGCGAAGAAGTCGGCGAAATCGATTATGATGCTGACGCTGAATTAAAGCTAGGTGCTAGCTATCCAGAAGGTGAAGATGTAGCGGCAGAGCTATTATGTATTCAGCAAACTGAGGAAGAAGTGCAAGACGGTGAAGAAGGTGCCGAAGTAGAAAAAGCGCAGCTTGAAGCTCGTCTTATGGCGCAGCGTATTAAAGCAATGGTCGATTCAGGCTATGCAGTGTATGATCGTAAAACTGATAGTATGCGCCCAGTGCAATATCGTGATTTCGTTATTTTACTTCGCTCCATGCCATGGGCGCCGCAAATTATGGAAGAGTTAAAACTACAAGGAATTCCGGTATATGCTGACCTTGCGACTGGTTACTTTGAAGCGACAGAAGTAAATATTATGATGAACGTATTCCGCGTAATTGATAACCCGATGCAAGATATTCCGCTTGCAGCTGTACTTCGTTCACCGATCGTTGGACTAAATGACGAAGAACTTGCGACGCTTCGTGCTCATGGAAAGAAAGGCTCGTTTTATGAAGTGATGAGCTCATTCTTAAAGGGAGCGCCGCTTGAAGAAGAACAAGAACTGCATGATAAATTAGAGTGGTTTTATAACTTACTGCAAGGGTGGCGTGAATTTGCGCGACAACAATCACTTTCCGATTTAATTTGGAAAGTGTACGGTGAGACAGGCTATTACGACTTTGTCGGCGGTTTACCAGCCGGAAAGCAAAGGCAGGCAAACTTACGCGTACTATATGATCGTGCAAGACAATATGAAGCAACATCGTTTAGAGGATTATTCCGCTTCTTACGTTTTATTGAGCGTATTTTAGAACGCGGAGATGATATGGGAACGGCGAGAGCTCTTGGAGAACAAGAAGATGTTGTTCGCATTATGACGATTCATAAAAGTAAAGGGCTAGAGTTCCCAGTCGTATTTGTAGCTGGACTTGGTCGCCGTTTTAATACACAAGATTTAATGAAGCGTTTCTTACTTCATAAAGATTTCGGTTTCGGTTCACAATTTATCGATCCTCGTAAACGAATTAAATATACGACATTATCGCAACTAGCGATTAAGCGTAAAATGAAGATGGAATTAATTGCGGAAGAAATGCGCGTACTATACGTAGCATTAACACGTGCAAAAGAGAAGTTGATTTTAATTGGAACAGTTAAAGATGCAAATAAAGAAATGGAAAAATGGCTCGATGCAAGAGAGCATAGTGAATGGTTATTACCAGACCATATTCGTGCCGGAGCGTCTTGCTACTTAGACTGGATTGCACCTTCCTTATATAGACACCGTGATAGTGAAATGCTTCTTGAATTAGGACAAGGAAATATTCCAGGCGAAATTTATGAATATAGTGCTAGCTGGAAAGTAGAAGTTGTTGAAGGAAAAGATTTACTTGCACCAGAACCAGTTCAAGAAGAGAAACAAGAGTTATTAGAAGCGCTTCGCGATAAAAAAGCTGTTCCGTTAGAAAGTGAACGGAAAGAAGAAGTGTACGACAGATTGATGTGGGAATACGGGTATGCGGACGCGACATCTCACCGTGCGAAACAGTCTGTTACAGAAATAAAGAGAAATTATCAATCTGAAGAAGGTAGCGATAACGCCTTTATTAAAAAACTTCGTGCACCAATTAAAACACGTCCGCGCTTTATGGAGAAAAAAGGGCTAACATACGCAGAGCGAGGGACAGCAGTCCATGCCGTTATGCAGCATGTAGATTTGAAGAAACCAATTACGATTGAAGTTCTTCAAGAACAAATTGCAAGAATGGTAAATAAAGAACTATTAACATTTGAACAAGCTGAAGAAATAGCGATTGAAAAGGTAATTTCATTCTTTGACAGTGACTTAGGTAAAAGGGTATTAGCAGCAAAAAGTGTTGAGCGCGAAGTACCATTTACGATGATGCTTTCAGCAGAAGAAGCGTATCAAGATTGGCAAGGGAAGAAAGGCGAATCAATACTTGTCCAAGGGGTTATCGACTGCATGATCGAAGAGGAAGACGGAATTACTTTAATCGACTTTAAAACAGATACGATTGAAGGAAAGTTCCCAGGCGGATTTGATCAAGCGAAACCAATTTTAGAAGACCGATACAAAGTACAGCTTTCACTATATGCAAAAGCACTCGAGAAAAGCTTAAAACATCCTGTGAAAGAGAAATGTTTATATTTCTTTGATGGAAATCATGTTGTAAATATTGACGAATAGAGCTTAGAAAGGGGTTATGGATTATGGCGACGTTAAGAACTTGTGATCAAGGACACGAGTACTACAAAAATAGCGATTGTCCAACTTGCCCAACCTGTGAGAAAGAGAGAAAGCCAAAAGAAGGCTTTCTTTCTCTTCTTTCAGCACCAGCAAGGCGAGCGTTAGAGCACCATGGAATAACGACTGAAGCAGAACTTTCAAAGTATAGTGAAAAAGAAATTTTGAAACGGCACGGTATAGGGCCAGCATCTTTACCTAAATTGAGAGCGGCTTTAGAAGATAAGGGATTATCATTTAAATAAAAAAACTAATCATTAGCGGGGAGTAGCATCTTAACTAATGATTAGTTTTTATAATCGGTATTAATTAGCTAGATAAACGCGTATAACGAAATCCCATTTTGAAAATCGTAAATCGATGGACAAAACGCTTTAAAAGATGGAGTTATGAAGTATAGAGAACTTGATAAAGAAGATAAGCGAATTGATTATAATATTGAGGAAGGAAGTGCAACACGATGGATTTTGAAACAGTAATGCAAGAGCTTGAAACTCTCGGCAAGGAACGAACTAAAAAAATATACATATCCAATGGTGCAAAGGAGCCACTTTTTGGAGTAGCTACAGGTGCTATGAAACCAATCGCGAAGAAAATAAAAATCAATCAAAGTTTAGCTGAAGAGCTTTATGCTACAGGTAACTATGATGCGATGTACTTTGCAGGCATTATTGCAAATCCAAAAACTATGAACGAATCGGATTTTGATCGTTGGATGGATGGGGCGTACTTTTATATGCTGTCCGATTATGTGGTGGCAGTAACTTTATCAGAATCAGATTTTGCACAAGACGTTGCTGATAAATGGATTGCAAGTGGTGACGAACTAAGAATGTCAGCGGGATGGAGTTGCTACTGCTGGCTTTTAGGGAATCGAAAAGACCATGAATTTTCCGAAAGTAAGATTACCAATATGCTAGAAGTTGTGAAAAATACAATTCACGATGCGCCAGAACGAACGAAATCCGCTATGAATAATTTTCTAAACACTGTGGGGATTTCATATGTGCCGCTACATGAAAAGGCAGTTGAAACCGCAAAGGAAGTAGGCATAGTAGAACTAAAACGGGATAACAAGAAAAGTAGTTTTCTAAATGCTTACGAAAGTATTCATAAAGGACTTGATAGAGGAAGACTGGGGTTCAAACGTAAATATGTAAGGTGTTAAAAAACAGAAGGAAAAGCATTAGCTCTATACAAGAAGAGCTAATGCTTTTTTTACGCTGTTCCAATTTGATCTTGGTCTGCAACGTCCGAATCAAATGTATTTGTTGCGCTAACGCCGCTAAAAGTGTTGACGACAAATCCGACATTGGAAGCTCCAGAGCCGTTATAAGCTTTCGTATTTTCTTTCGGAGACACGTTATAAAAATCTCCTAAGTTGAAAGAGCCGTTACTGTTTTGAACGACAAGATTTCCTACAACCGAAGGCATACCATCCACCTACTTTACTAAGCTTTTTAATTACTATATGAATTATTTAGAGGAAGGTTCATCAGTAATAAATTGGCGGATTTGTAGCGTGCGAGAATTATTAAAAACATAGTCAACATTGCCGATTTGGAAGCACGCGGAATTTAAAAGGGTTCGCAAGTGAACATCATTTACTTCAATAAAAGGGCACTCATTTACAATATTTAGTTTTACATCTGTTGTTCGCTTTGGAATTGTAATGTACTCATCTGTAAAGATTTCAAACGCATCAAAACGACCTTCACCTTTTATATAACAAGGGATTTCTCGATGAACGATAAGTGCTCTATTTTTTAATTCTATTTGATTAGAATCCCCGGCCTGGAAGACAGCTGCAACCCCCATAGAAACGATAGAAACATTTTGTACAATTGAAGTATGACGGAGCATAATTTTTCCTCTCCTCAACCTGGAGTCGGAGGGACATCTGTTACTAATGGTACAAATGGTCCCTCTGTAACAGATTCGAATGGCGTATCAAGAATAGAAGAAAGGATGAGAAGGTTTGCATCTCCAATTAAAAATAATGCGGAAGAAGAAACCCCGTTCATTTTAATCTGGCCTACTTTTAACTCGCGGTTTACAACATTTAAATTCATGCATACTCACTCCTTTCGGAAATTGCCCGGTATGTGTTGAATAAAGGAAAGGAACGCCTTGTCAATATCTTGTTTCATCGCTTGAATAATGATGTCTCGTAAATAATCGGGATCTGTGGAAATACCCTCATACGATTGAACTTGTGATAAATAATATGGAAGTCTATGTTCCATCTGTTTTTTTATGTCATCCACCATCATTTGTCGATACATCTCATCAAGCGGCGTTCTCTCTTCTTGTTCAAAATGGAGAATTCGACTATATGCTTCTTCATCTAAATAGCGATGCATTTCTTGGAGGATACCTTGATAAAAGTCTGGATTTGTTTCTGTTTCAGGATTTACTTTTAATGTTTCTGTATCCACTTGAAAATCTTCAATTTGTTGCCCTTTTGTTGAAAATGGATTCAAGCCAATATTTAAAGTGCCGTTTAAATTTTCTACTTTTAATTGATCGAATTTATATTCCACTTTTCCTATAGAAGAGGAGGGACGACTTTTTAACTCATTAAGCTCTTCTTGTAGTAGGCGAACTTGCTCTTCAAGGTTTAGAATAGTTTGCTGCTGTATTTGGAGAGCTTGTTGAAGTTGGTGTAGGTAAGTATATATATCTTGATTCATTTGTGAAACCTCCTTTTCAATAGGGAGGGGAAATATATTCCTGCTATATATTTATGACAAGGATACCTTAAGAAGAACTAGTTGATGGTTTGATGGAAATAATTTGTCCTTTCGCATGTAAAGGGCGAAGCGGTTCTGTAAATCCGCCAGAATTTGAGAATTTAGAAAGAGCCTTAATACTACCTGCAGTTCCAATTTGAAAAACGGAAGAGGTCGTAATGCTATCGATTTTAATGCTGTTAATGATGATACTTTGGTTCACATAAAAATTCAATGCAATCGCCCCCTTTAGTTCGAACCAATTATTGCTTGATCAATTACATCTGAATCATTGACGGTCGTTGAGCTTTGATAATTGTAGACAGAGACGTTATCCCCAACATTAAATGAACCGGCTCCCGCAAAAGCGCGTGAATAACTAATAGGCCTAATCGCAAATACATCTCCAATATGAAAAATACCACTTGATCCAATGTTAACGATACGAATATGTCCGACCATAGCTGGCATACAAAACACCTTTCGTTTTTAAAATTTTCTTTTCTACTATTGTATGGGCGTTTTCAATAAAATGTGTATTTTTTCGAAATAAAAGAAACACATACGTTATTGCGTATGTGTTTCGAACATTTGAGTATGTGTGCAATCTGTATGTATAGGCCAAACAACATTTAAGAGCCTGTCCAATTCCTGGCTACAATCTACTGTTTTTTGAGAAGTCATTCCGTAGCGTTCAGCAAAATAGATCATTTTTTCGCGTTTTTTTTCGATAGCTTGCTCAAACATTGAAATCGGCTCCATCTCTCAATAAATTTTATGTATATATGTAGTACATATTATACAAAAATCCCATAAAAAAGAAACATCTTCGCTAAAAAAAGTATAATTTCTACATTTTATGTCAAATAACGGATGAGGAACAAATATAATAACGGTTGAATATTGTAAAAATTAGCGTGTATAAGAAGGTTTTTTTCTTAAGGATGCGAATACAATTAAAGGGTATGAGTTTTAGGATGGAGAGTGGAAGTATTGCGTTTTGTAACGGCTAAGAAAGAAGAAAAAGTATTTGTAGGTATTGTGGATGAAGAGGAAGAAAAGGTATTACATTTAAGAGAAGCGCAAAGACAAAAAGGGGAAAAGGTTACTATCCCAATTACCATGTTAGAGTGTATTGAAAGAGGAAGCGAATGTCTTGAGAAAGTGTACGATATTGTAAATTGGGCGAAGGAAAATGCGGGATCGGCGTATTATCCGTTAGCAGAGGTGAAAATATTAGCACCGATTCCAAGGCCGAGAAAAAATATTCTTTGTGTTGGAAAGAACTATCGTGAGCATGCGGTAGAAATGGGCGGAGTAGAGTCTATCCCTGAAAATATAATGATTTTTACAAAGGCGCCAACAACAGTGATTGGAATTGATGAGCAAATTAATGGTCACCCTCACGCGACGAATGAACTTGATTACGAAGGTGAACTAGCAATCGTTATCGGTAAGCGAGGGAAACAAATAAAAATAGAAAAAGCTCTTGATCATGTTTTTGGATATACAGTTATAAATGATGTAACTGCTCGGGATATTCAAAGAAAACATAAACAATTTTTCCTAGGGAAAAGTTTCGATACATTTTGTCCGATGGGACCGTATTTAATTCATAAATCGATGGTTAGAACGCCGAATGCATTACACATTGAAACAGTGGTAAATGGAGAAGTAAGGCAAACTTCAAATACGAGAGAAATGATTTTTTCAGTAGAAGAAATTATTTCAACTATAAGTAAAGGCATGACATTAGAGCCAGGAGATATCATTGCAACAGGGACACCAGCTGGTGTTGGTAAAGGTTTTACACCACCGAAGTTTTTACATGCTGGTGATGAAGTTGTTATTACAGTAGAGGGAATTGGTACGCTTAGAAATATTGTGAAATGAAAAAAGAGCTATCTTGTGAAAAGATAGCTCTTTTCTATGGGCGTGGATTAACGGAGTAATCTATGATGGCGAAAATATACAATCCGATTAATGCTAAAGTACAAATTCCAATTAGCATAACTGCAAGTGCGCTTCTCTCGCGGTCAAAACCGATAATTGTAAGGAAAACAGCAGCCCAAAATGATGTTTTGAGTAGTGTGAATGTATTAGGAGTTGAATAATGACTGAGTAAAGTTGTAGATAATATGAAGCCGATGAATGTCATAGAAATAAAAATTGTAGCTAAATTATTAATGTGTTTACCGTATTTCAATAGCATACAGTTACCCCCTTTTTAACGAAAAACAGAATATTCAATTTTATTTTACGATAAACTACTAAAAAAAGAAAGAGGTTGTCCTATATTTAGGACAACCTCACTATGATTAAGATAGTACAGCTTTAATTTTTTGGAACGCCCACTCTAAATCTTCTTCAGAGATTACTAGAGGTGGTGCAATACGAATTACGTTTTCGTGTGTTTCTTTACATAATAGACCAGCTGCTTTTAGTTGTTCACAGTAAGGACGAGCTGGCTCGTTTAATTCGATACCGATGAATAAACCTTTACCGCGAATGTCAGTAATCATTGGGTTATCAATTTCTTTTAATTGCCCAACTAGTTTTTCTCCTAATTGAAGAGAACGCTCTGTTAATTTTTCTTCTTCTAATACTTCAAGAGCTGCAATAGAAACAGCACATGCAAGTGGGTTACCACCGAATGTAGAACCGTGAGAACCTGGCTCGAATACACCTAAAATGTCGCTGTTTGCTGCAACACAAGAGATTGGGAATACGCCGCCGCCAAGTGCTTTACCAAGTATGTACATGTCAGGAGTTACATTGTCCCAGTCGCAAGCAAATACTTTACCCGTACGGCCTAAGCCTGTTTGGATTTCATCTGCTACGAATAAAACGTTTTCTTTTTTACATACTTCAAAAGCTTCTTGTAAGAAACCAGCTGGTGGAATGTTAATTCCTGCTTCACCTTGGATTGGCTCTAAAATGAATGCAGCTGTATTTGGTGTAATCGCAGCTTTTAACGCTTCTAAATCACCATAAGGAATTACAATAATGCCAGGAAGCATTGGACCGAAGCCGCGCTTGTACTCTTCGTTTGATGACATAGAAACAGCACCCATTGTACGTCCGTGGAAGTTATCTTCACAAACGATGATTTCTGCACGGTTTGCTTCTACCTTTTTCACATCATAAGCCCAGCGACGAGCTGTTTTAATTGCAGTTTCAACAGCCTCTGCACCTGTATTCATAGGAAGTACCATATTTTTATTTGTTAGTTTCGCAACTTTTTCGTACCAAGGACCTAATTGATCGCTATGGAAAGCACGAGAAGTTAACGTCACTCGATTAGCTTGGTCAATTAAAGCGTTAATGATTTTTGGATGACGATGACCTTGGTTTACTGCAGAATATGCACTTAATAAGTCCATATAGCGGTTTCCTTCAGGATCTTCTACCCAAACGCCTTCTGCTTTAGAAATAACGATTGGAAGTGGATGGTAGTTATTTGCCCCGTATGTGTCTGTAAGTTCGATAATATCCTTAGTTTGAATCATGATTGTTCCCCCTTTTGTTATTACAAGAAGTTTGTAAATACTCTAAATATTATAGCATTTAAATATAAAAAAGCGAAACATTTCCTGAAAATATATGAACATGTTATCATATAGAGTGAAAAAGTGTGAAAAAGAGGAGGCAGGGATACGATGGTACATATGCATATTACAGCATGGGCGTTAGGATTAATTTTATTCTTCGTTGCGTATTCACTTTATTCAGCAGGAAGAAAAGGTAAAGGTGTACATATGGGGCTTCGCCTTATGTATATCATCATTATTGTGACAGGCGTTTGGTTATACCTAGATCAAACTATAGTCGATAAGATCTATCACATGTGGTACGGTCTAAAAATGCTAGCTGGTATATTAGTAATCGCTGGAATGGAAATGGTTCTTGTGAAAATGAGCAAGAACAAAGCAACAGGGGCATTTTGGGGATTATTTATTGTTGCACTAGTAGCGGTATTTTACCTTGGACTGAAATTACCGATTGGTTGGCAAGTATTCTAATAAAAAATAAAACCACCTTATGATCTCAAATATTTGGGAGATAAGGTGGTTTTTATTTTATGTCGCATCAATATGCAACTCTTCTCCGTTTACTTTCGTAAATCGCAAAATATTTTTATTAGAGGAAGAGTGGCGTACAAAATGATGCTGCAATGTACAAATCATCTCTTCATTATCAAATAAAAGAATATTTACTCCTTCGCATGTTTCCTCTTTTGGCAAGAAGGATAAATAATTATGACAATACATGCAATCATATAAAGAGTAATTAAGTGATTGCAATGATTCGGTTAATAATGTAAAGACAGAGTCAGGTAATTCCTCAAGCCATTCATTATAGCTAAGAAGTAATTTTTTTCGAATTCGTATCATTTCCCCGTTTTGGAGAGAATGTTGTTCATTTGCAATTTGTAATATGTCTTGTTCATAAAAACGAGCTGGTAGCCAATTGTTGTTATATAAAATTTCAAAACCATCTTCAGCAATATCTTCTAATAGAAAAGCCTCATCATTTTCATCATCAAAGAATACCCATTCTTTGTTTATATATTCTACATTACCGACTGTATGAGCGCGCGGTTGGTTATACAAAATGTGTTTGCGTTGTATCATAGTTCATTTCTCCTTTTATAGAAATAGTTATTCTTGTTATGGACAGTTCGTACGTTCTTTATAACTAGACACACCTAAAGATAGATGGGCATACAATAAAACACGCTTTACACTGTGAAACTGCTATTCCATATGTGGATAGTTAGTTATCGTCAAGTTTGTTGTTTTTATGTATCCGCACTCATAGGGTGGGGATTACTGCACGTTCGGAAACAGATATTAGATTAGGAAGGATGATTCTTATGTGCGGGATTACAGGATGGGTGGATTATAAACGCTCATTAGAAGGGGAAAGGGACATCGTGACGAAGATGGCGGAAACGCTAGCGAAACGCGGTCCAGATGATAATAAAGTTTGGATTAAAGGGAACGTCGCATTTGGGCATAAACGGTTAATCGTTGTAGATCCTGAAGGTGGTAAACAACCCATGACTTGTTTAAAAGACGAAACGAGTTATGCGATTTGCTATAACGGAGAGCTCTACAATACAGAAGATATTCGCAAAGAGTTATTAAGAAGAGGTTATACATTTAAAGGGCATTCCGATACAGAAGTACTATTGGCATCTTATATTGAATGGAAAGAAGAATGTGTCGATCATTTAAACGGTATATATGCGTTTGCAGTATGGGATGAGAAAAATGAACGAGTCTTTATTGCTAGAGATAGATTAGGTGTAAAACCGCTTTTTTATAAATATGATAGCGGACGATTATTATTTGGTTCAGAGTTAAAAGCGATACTAGCGCATCCAGATGTGAAGGCGGAAGTAACGTTAGAAGGGTTGTCAGAAATATTTGGCCTCGGACCATCTAGAACGCCTGGTCACGGTGTATATGCTGGTATTCAAGAACTGCGTCCGGGTCATGCAATGACGTTCTCAAAAGACGGTTTATGTATATGGAGATATTGGAATGTAGAAAGTAAAAAACATGAAGATTCATTTGAAGAAACAGTAGAGAAAACTCGTTTTTTATTACAAGATGCGATTACGAGACAATTAGTTTCTGACGTACCACTATGCACTTTTTTATCAGGAGGTGTAGATTCAAGTGCTATCACAGCAATTGCCGCGAAAGAGTATGAAAGATCAGGGAAAGGTCAATTGCACACGTATTCTGTTGACTATGAAGATAACGACAAATATTTTAAAGCGAATGCGTTTCAGCCGAATTCAGATGCGCCATTTATTAATTTAATGACAGAGACATTTCAAACAATTCATCATCGCTGCGTCATTTCTAATGAACAACTAGCACAGTATTTAACAGAAGCAGTACTCGTTCGCGATTTGCCTGGTATGGCAGATATTGATTCTTCATTATTATGGTTTTGCCGTGAAATAAAACAAGATTTTGTCGTCGGTTTATCTGGAGAATGTGCAGATGAAATATTCGGCGGTTATCCGTGGTTTTATAGAGAAGATGATTTACAATCAAGTGCATTTCCGTGGATGCGTTCTACAGAAGCGCGTGAACAACTTCTGAAGAAAGAATGGAGAAATAAATTAAATTTACAACAATATGTACAACAACGCTATGAAGAATCCATTCAAGAAGTTCCTATTTTAGAGGGAGAAAGCCCATTAGAAGCGAAGAGACGACAATTATTTTATTTAAACATGGTATGGTTTATGACAACATTATTAGACAGAAAAGACCGTATGAGTATGGGGGCAAGCTTAGAAGTACGCGTTCCATTTGCGGACCACCGACTTGTCGAATATGCGTGGAATATTCCTTGGGAAATGAAAATGTATAAAAACCGCGAAAAAGGTCTATTGCGTAAGGCTTTAGAAGGATTACTTCCAAATGATATATTGTATAGAAAGAAAAGTCCGTATCCGAAAACGCATAACCCGCACTATACGAAAGCAGTCACAGTATGGCTCCAAGATTTATTAACGGATAAAGGCTCAATTTTGCATGAATTGTTCGATAAGGAGCAATTGAGCGGATTGATCCAGTCTGGCGGCAGTGCATTTCAAAAACCATGGTTTGGTCAATTAATGACTGGGCCGCAGCTTTTAGCTCATTTAGCGCAAATTCATGTTTGGTTTAAAGAGTATGGGGTAAATATTAAGGAATAGGGAAAGAGCGGCTTATATTTATGTGAGCCGCTCTTTTTCTTAAATAAATTGTCATATAAAATTCGAAATCATATTAGAAATAATACTTATTTAGAATTATTATTTTGACGTACTTATTATTGCTTGTTATAATTGGAAACAAATGTTCTTGAAAAAGATTCTCATTTCCAAAATTGAGGTGCTATATAGATTACGAAGAAGAAAATAGGTTTGCTTGTAATGGCATATGGAACACCGGAGTCATTAGATGATGTAGAAGCTTATTATACTCACATTCGTCATGGCCGTAAGCCATCTGAAGAAGCGCTCCAAAATTTAATCGGACGGTATAAAGCGATTGGTGGAATTTCACCGCTTGGGAAAATAATGAAAGAGCAGGCGCATAAATTAACAGATTCAATGAATAAAATGTTTACAGAGTATGAATTTGTTTGTTACTTAGGTTTAAAACACATTGCTCGATTTAGGAGTTTTATATGACACCGATTATGAATGTAAAGTTGTAACTGATGAATTAAATGCCGCATATTTTAGACTAAATATGCCCAATTCACAATCTGTATTTATTGATTGTTTAGCTGAAATTGTTTCCAAAAAAATGAAGGAAATAGTTGACAAGGATTTAATTTTGAATAATAATTATTTTATAATGATTTTAAATAAATAATAATTACTATGAAGGAAAGAGGAGGATCACCCTTGATGAATCCAAATAAGCGCTTAACAACAAACCAAGGTGCTCCAGTTGGAGATAACCAAAACTCTCGTACAGCTGGTCGCCGTGGACCGGTATTGTTAGAAGACTATCATTTAGTAGAAAAACTTGCTCACTTTGATCGTGAACGTATTCCTGAGCGTGTTGTGCATGCACGTGGTGCAGGTGCTCACGGTGTATTCGTAACGAAAAACAGCATGCAGCAATATACGAAAGCAGCGTTTTTACAAAATGAAGGAACTGAAACACCTGTATTCGTTCGTTTCTCAACGGTTATTCATGGTCAAGGTTCTCCAGAGACAGCTCGTGATCCGCGTGGGTTCGCTGTTAAATTTTATACAGAAGAAGGAAACTACGATATCGTAGGTAACCACTTACCAGTTTTCTTCATTCGTGACGCAATTAAATTCCCTGACATGGTGCATTCTTTAAAGCCAGCACCTGATACAAATGTTCAAACGCCAGATCGTTACTGGGATTTCATGACGTTAACTCCAGAATCTACACATATGATGACGTGGGTATTTTCTGATTATGGTACACCGGCAAACTACCGTGAAATGGAAGGATTCGGCGTACATTCATTTAAATGGATTAATGCAGAAGGTAAAATTGTTTACATTAAGTATCACTGGAAACCACAGCAAGGTGAACGTAACCTAAGTGCAAAAGAAGTCGAGCAAGTGCAAGGAAAAGACTTCAATCATGCAACTCGTGACTTGTTCGATGCAATCGAAAAAGGAAATTATCCGAAGTGGGATTTACACGTACAAGTAATGCAACTAGAAGAAACGGATTCTTTAGATTTCGATCCACTAGATCCGACGAAAGTATGGCCAGAAGATCGTTTCCCATTAATTGAAGTAGGGACGATGACGTTAAATCGTAACCCGAAAAACTTCTTTGCGGAAGTAGAACAAGTGGCGTTCTCTCCAAGTGCAACTGTAAATGGTATTGAACCATCTGAAGATAAATTATTACAAGGTCGTTTATTCTCTTACCCAGATACGCAGCGTTATCGCCTTGGTGCAAACTATTTACAAATTCCTGTAAACTGCCCATACGCAGCTGTTCGTAATCAACAACGTGATGGTGCGATGCAAGTGGATCAAAACCCATCTACAATAAACTACGAACCGAGCCGTCATACTGAAAATCCAGTTGAGGACCCAACTTACCGCGATTCAACTATGAAAGTAGAAGGCTACGTATCTCGTGAAAAAATTGACAAACCAAATGATTTCAAGCAAGCGGGTGAGCGTTACCGTTCATTCTCTAAAGAAGAGCAAGACAACTTAATTGCGAACTTAACAAACGACTTAAAAGGCGTAAATGAGCAAACGAAATTACTAGCTATTTGCAACTTCTTCCGCGCAGATCATGACTACGGAATGCGTTTAGCAGGGGCGTTAAATGTTGATATTACGCAGTATGTAGGGAATGTTCCGAAGTAAATAGGAAAAGACGACTGTTAAACGGTCGTCTTTTTTGTGTAAAATCATGCAGGGTATTTTGCGTTTTAGCTATGTCAGAATTCGTCGGTAAATCGATATATTTATGGGAATACAGGATGGGGTATGCTAATCAGTGCGAAAAAAGAGATGCAATCTACTATTAATAGATTGCATCTCTTTTTTAATTTACTCGCTCAGTATACTCATAAGCTTTCTCCCCGTGCATCGAAATATCAAGCCCCATTTGTTCTTCGTGCTCATCGACGCGAACAGGAAGGAAGAAGTTAATTGCCTTAATAATGGCGTACGTCATTATGATCGTGAATGCATATGTTGCTCCGATTGCTACAAGTTGTTTGAAAAGGAGAGTGGCGTTTCCGTAAAATAATCCGTTAGCGCCATCGCTATTTATAGTAGTAGTAGCAAATAGTCCAGTTGCAATACCGCCCCAAGTTCCTCCAATGCCGTGGCATCCAAATGCATCGAGTGTATCGTCGTATCCGAACTTGTTTTTTAAGAAGAAGACAGCTCCGAAGCATAATATACCGCCAATTGCTCCGATAAGAAGAGCGGAGAAAGGTGTAACGAATCCACAAGCCGGCGTAATTGCGACTAAACCAGAAACAACCCCGGAAGCAGCTCCCATCGCAGTCGGTTTTGATTGGAAGAACCATTCAGAAAGCATCCAAGTTAGAGCTGAGGCAGCGGCGGCTATATTTGTATTAATAAATGCAGTTAAAGCTACGTCATTTAAAGATAATGCACTACCGACGTTGAAACCGAACCAGCCGAACCAGAGTAAGCCTGCGCCTAACATTGTAAAAGGTAAATGATGAGGGGAGGTGCCGCTTATGTTTTTTCGTTTTCCAAGAAAAATAGCTAATACAAGACCAGCAACGCCAGATGTGATATGAACGACATTACCACCAGCGAAGTCTAACGCGCCGAGTTCTCTCAGCCATCCGCCAACGCCCCATACCCAATGAGCGACAGGATTGTAAACGATTGTTGTCCAAAGAAGGATAAAAATAAGAAAGGCAGAAAATCGCATTCTTTCGGCGAATGCCCCTGAAATTAAAGCGGGAGTTAAAATAGCGAACATGAGTTGGAACATCATAAATAAATTGTGAGGAATAGTAGATGAGTAGTCTGGGTTTGGTGCGTAGGTAACTCCGTTTAGACCGAACCAATCGAGATTGCCGATAAGTCCGTGCCAATCTGGCCCGAATGATAAAGAATAACCGATAACAATCCATTGAATCGAAACGATAGCCATTGCGCTATAACTGTGCATTGTCGTGCTGAGTACGTTTTTACTGCGAACCATACCCCCATAAAAAAGTGCCAATCCTGGTGTCATCAACATGACCATTACTGTCGTTACAAAAATAAAAACTGTATCTCCCGTATTCATTCTCTCTCCTCCTATGATGTTAGAAAAAATAACATCTATATGTTATGTTTCATATCATATTCGAAATAAAAAGAAAAATCAACTAAAAATTCAGAAAACTTTTTTAGATGATGTTAGAAAACCTAACATGATGTATTTTTGGAGGATAAAATCAACGTATGCGATTTGCTCTGAAAATTGGTATAATATTCTTACAATTGGAAGTTTGGGGGATGCGTGTGAAAAAAATATGGACTAAGGAACTATTCATTTGTTTTTGTTTAGCTGTTATTTTGTTTGTACCAGTACATACTTTTGCGGAAGAAAAAAGGGAATGGCGAGATGAAGTTATATATTCCATTATGATTGATCGCTTTAATAACGGAGAATCGAAAAATGACAAACAGTTAGACGTTGGTAATTTAGAAGGGTATCAGGGCGGAGATATACGTGGGATTATAAAAAGATTGGACTACATAAAAGAAATGGGATTTACTACTATTATGCTTTCGCCGCTTTTTGAAAGTGAAAAGTATGACGGATTAAGCGTTCGAAATTTTCAAAAAGTAAATGAACATTTCGGAACAGAAAATGATGTGAAAGAACTTGTAAATGAGGCTCACAAAAAAGGAATGAAAGTTGTCTTTCAATTTCCGTATGAAGAAAATGAACAACAATTAATAGACTCGATGAAATGGTGGATAAAAGAAGTCGATTTAGACGGAAGTTATGTGATACATAGTGAAAAAAAGCCGCGTGCTTTTTGGGATGAAGTGCAAAAGGATTTGCAAAAGGTAAAGAAAGATTTTCACATTATGACAAAGGAAGATAATGAGTACTATAAAAAAATAGTAGAGTCATTTTCAAAAGTAGATATGTCTGTGAAACCTTTATATGATGTGAGTGGAAAAGAAGAGGAATTCGCTACGTTTTTAGATAATCAAGAAACAAAGCGATTTGCACGTATTGCAAAAGAAAATATGTATTACCCACCGTCTCGTTTAAAACTAGCGATCACTTACTTGTTAACATCCCCGGGGATACCGAATTTTTATTACGGAACTGAAATCGCATTAGATGGGGGAGATGCTCCAGATAATAGACGATTAATGGATTTCAAATCTGATGAAAAGTTTATGCAGCACATAACGAAGCTAGGTGAACTTAGACAAGCGAGACCATCTTTACGACGTGGTACGTTTGAACTTCTATATGATAAAGATGGAATGAGTATATTAAAACGAAAGTATAAAGATGAAGTAACACTAGTAGCGATTAATAATACGAAAGAAACGCAAAAGGTCTCCTTACCTGTAAGTGCAATTGGTGAAAAACAAGAGTTAAGAGGATTGTTAGAAGACGAAATTATAAGAGAAGAAAACGGAAAGTTTTATCTTGTTTTAAAGCGCGAAGAGTCGAATGTGTATAAAGTTAGCGAAGAAACAGGTGTGAATTGGTTGTTTATCTCCTTAATAGTCGGTGTGAACGTATTATTTATTGCTTTTTTAATTGCGGTTAAAAAGAAAAGATCCTCTGTATAGATAGAGGATCTTTTTTTCTTAGCGGTAGTTAATGAACTGTACGTCGATTGGTAAGTCGACGCTGCGAACGGCTGCGATTACTGCTTGTAAGTCATCACGGCTTTTCGCTGTTACGCGTACTTGGTCATCTTGTACTTGCGTTTTTACTTTTAATTTCATTTCTTTAATGATGTTGTTAATTTTTTTCGCGTTATCTTTATCGATACCTTGTTGCAGAGTTGCACGTTGGCGAACAGTATTACCAGATGCAGTTTCAACTTTTCCGTAGTCCAAGTTTTTAATTGGAACGTTACGTTTTACAAGTTTAGAAATTAGAACGTCTTTTACTTGGTCTAATTTGAACTCGTCCTCAGAAGTTAAAACAAGTACTTCTTTTTCTAATTTAATATCACTTTTACTACCTTTAAAGTCATATCGGTTTTGGATTTCCTTTAATGCGATGTTAATTGCGTTTGTTACTTCAGGTAATTCTACTTTCGAAACGATGTCAAAAGAACTCTCTTTTGCCATAGTTAGCACCTCCAAATAAATTTCTATCTTTTCATGCACCTAAATAGGCTATGTAATATACATATTAAAGTATAGCGGAAAATACATCGATTAGATAGAGTGTTGCAACTTAAGTGTTTTGACGGATCATCCGTAGAGGAATATAGTCCTATAGATACAGTCTTTATTTAATTATAGTGAATTTTGGGCAGTTGGACAAATAAAGGGAAAATCGTGTTATAATTAACTTTTGTTTGGAATGATAAAAAAGATAACTTTATATATATAGAAGGGAATTAAAAAATATGTATTTGCAATTAGGATCGATTGAACAGGTAACTGTTTTACGCGAAACGGAAATCGGATATATGGTTGGAAACGAAGAGGAAGAAATCTTCCTACATAAAAACGAATTAGCTGGAGAAATTGCAGAAGGCGATACGATTGATGTATTCTTATACCTTGATCACCAAAATCGTATTTCAGCAACAATGAAGGAACCAATTATTACAACACATGATTGGAATTGGGTAAAGGTTGTAGAAGTTATTCCTAGTTTAGGTGTGTTTGTTGATATTGGTGTATCAAAAGATATACTAATTCCACTTGATGAGTTTCCAATTTATATGCCAGTATGGCCTCAGGAAGGCGACGAATTATATTGTACGTTAAAATTAACGAATCGTGATCGTTTAATTGCTCTTCCGGCAAGAGACAGTGATATGCAAGAAATTATCGTAGATGCAACGCCATCTATGCGTAATAAAAACGTAAATGGACGTGTGTATCGCTCACTTCAAGTTGGTTCATTCATACTAACTGACGAGCATTTCCGTGCTTTCTTACACCATACAGAAAGAAAAGAACAAGTCCGCATCGGTGAGCGCGTAACAGGTCGTATTATTGACGTGAAAGACGACGGTACAATTAACATTTCACTTCTTCCTCGTAAAGAAGAAGGAATGGAAGATGATGCAGCAGTACTTTATGCATATATGGAAGAACGAGGCGGAGCAATGCCGTTTTGGGATAAGAGCAACCCAGAAGACATTAAAGAACGTTTCAATATGAGTAAGGCTGCATTTAAGCGTGCACTTGGTAAACTGATGAAAGAAGAAAAGATTTACCAAGAAGAAGGCTGGACTTACTTTAAGAAATAAGATAAATGAAAAAGAACTATTTTTTCTCTTAATTTTTAAGAGAAGAGATAATTCTTTTTTTTATTATAAAGTACATAAAAAGTAAATAAGGTGTAATAAAATTCGCAAAATCTGAAGATATACAAACGACTAGAATACGTTATGGTTTTTATTATAACAAGAAAGAAGAGTATTTCGAATAAAAAGAATATTAAAATGAGTTTTTGGGCTTTTAGTTAACAAAGTTTCGAAAATACACACTTTATAAAGGTTTCCTTTAAATATGATTATTGTGTTTCGAGGGTTTCCTTATAAATCTTAGCTATATATTTTACAAAATCAATGATGGGATAGTGTATGAGCGAGCGGTGCTGCGTAAAACGAACTCCTGATTTTTCCATTTTTGAAATAATTTGTTCAATCTCCAACTCTTTTTGTTGTATCTTATTATAATTTTGATATACAATGTTTTTCCATTGATAGGAAGAACCATGAAAATAACTCTCTCCTTTTACCCTGTGATTAAATATTATTTCTATTTTTTCTCTACGTTGTCTTTCCTTCATATACGATTCCGTTGACTGCATGGTTATCGCCTCTTTCCTTTGTATTGTATACTGTTTCCGAAAATTCGGTCTAACTCATCATAGCCAATGTACAGTGATTTTGTTGGGAATTGTCGTTTAAGGCTATCTTATCAACTGTATATATTTTGCAATTTCTTAATCTAATATCTTATATCTAAATAAATTGTTAGTGTGTATAAAACGCCATTAATCTTTTAAGTTTTTGCTACCAATAACAAAATTAGAAAGTAGCGAAAACGGATGAAAGATAAATTCTTTATCAATCTTAATTATAAAACGATTCTTTATGGATATGCACCTTTTTATACTCACCAAGATTTACAATATGACGAGTATCTTCATCCATGAATGTTATCCTCTATTTGCTGAGGATAGTTTTTTTATTTAGGCTAAGCAACATATCGTATGCCTCAGAACCCTTTTTATAAAAAAGGACAATATATGTAACGGTTTCCCTTTTGATATGAAAAAAATCATATAGAAATAAAGCGTTCTTAAAGTGGTTTGTTAAAAATTTGTTGTATTTGACTTAAAAAAAGGAAAGTAATATTTATTTGTAGAAAATTTTTAAGGATACAAATGAATGTAAAAATAGAATGACTATCTACGATAAAAAAGGGGGCACTTATATATGCTAACAAATGATTTAGATTTTCGATTAGAACCACGTTTAAAAGAACTGTATGAACAACATAAAATAAGAGCGCAGAAGATAGACTGGGGTTATCATGAGTTTTTACCATGGGATAAGGGAATGGACTTTAAAAGAGTTCCTTGGGATGAAAGTCAAGTTACTCTTCCTTCTGGTGTAATTACGGCTATTGAGACAGCTTTATTAACAGAAGTGAATTTACCGTGGTTTACAACGTATTTATCGGCGACCTTTAAAGGATCCCTTTCTGTTATTACAGACTTTATTCATACTTGGACCTCAGAAGAGGATCAACATTCGAATTTATTGGAGACATATTTACTACTCACTCGAAGTGTGAACCCTAAACGAATACATGATTTAAGAAAGTCAGTCGTTGAGGGTGGATTTGAGCCTGATTTTCATACACCAATCGAAGCAATGACGTATACGACGCTACAAGAACTTGCAACGCTGGTGTTTTATAATAACGTAGCTAAGGTTTCAGGTAAGCATGATCCAGATCTTGCTACATTATTACGTCGTCTCGCCAAAGATGAGACTCTTCATTATGCGTTTTATCGAGACGTCATTCGAACACATTTGGAATTAGAACCTAATTATTGCTATCATATTGCCAATGTGATTAAGAATTTTAAAATGCCAGGTGCCGTCATGCCTGATTTTGAAAATAGAATGGCTGTGATTGCAAAAGAAGCGAATTATGGACCACTACAATATTTTGATCAAGTACTTGATGTAGTGGTTGATTATTGGGGGTTAAAAGACTTACGACCAATTGCACCTTTAGCTGAAAAAGCAAGAATTGAGATTTTGGAATACCACACAAGATTGAAAAAAATACGGGATCGATTTGGTCGTTTTCAAGGGAAAACTGATCTACGTTAATGAGTAGAGATTTCTGAATATAAGCGGGGAAATCTGACACACTCCCTATTGTTTTTGGGGTGTTTTTTACTTAATTTAATTTTTATCAAAAAAGTAGTTGACGATAAAAATGATTTTATGATATTATAAAATATTTGATAAAAAATCACATATATGTTAAGGTTGAGAAGGTTACCATATATGGAGGTGGATTATATGTTTCAAATTGGCGATAACATTGTTTATCCAATGCACGGAGCAGGTATAATTGAAGCCATAGAAGAAAAAGAATTCTCAGGAAAAAAACAACAGTATTATGTTATAAAAATGTCAATCAGTAATATGCAAGTCATGATTCCTATGGGGAAAATATTAAGTTCGAGTATACGCCCAGTTACTGATATACTTGCATTAAAACACATTATACAAATTTTTCAGCATGGAGAATCAGATAAATTATTGCCGTGGAAACAAAGGTATAAAGTGAACACGGACAAAATAAAAACGGGTGAAATACAAGAAGGTGCTGAAGTTGTACGTGATTTAATGCGTATGAAGAAAGAAAAGGCACTTAATACAAGCGAAAAAAAAATGTTGGATAACGCACATGAATTTTTGATTAGTGAACTAGGATTAATTAAAGGAATCACTGAAAATCAAATAAAAAGTTTCTGTTAAGATTCATTATAGATAATGTATTACATCCCCCGAAAATATCCTGAATTTTTCGGGAATATGATGATTATTAAAAGTAAATCATTTCAAAGACATTCAACTTCTTTAACTCACTTTTAGAGTAGGAACCTCTTTTGTTATTACTTCAATCTAATCCATTTTTATTTTTAAATTTCTTTTACGAACGTTCGAAGTTTCATCAAATAACTCAATTAAATAGTCACTTGATTTTGCAATCCTGATTCACACTGGCACGGACAAGGAGCCGTAAGGATGAAAGAGAGGTAGGGCTTTCATTGTTTTAGGTAATATACTATCTAAGTCATTATTTCTAGAAGAAAACACAATCAATCTCACCGCTATCTTTAAGAATTTCTTACATCTACTGAGACAGTGAATAGTAATTGTTTATCTTCTTTACGTAAAATTGATAAGCGAACTGGTAACACCATATGGTTAACTATAAAAAATGGTTTCCAGACCAGGAAACCACTTTTAATTTTATTTACATAACAATAGTAAATTAAGCAGTAAGAAGGAGTGCACACATGAAAAAAATGTTAACTAAAGAATTAAGTAAAGAATTAAAGAAGCGGGAAGGGGTCATTTCTATTACAGTTGAGCCTTATGAAAAAATCGAAGTTGGTGGAATTCGTGTAGATGGGCCAGCTGTTATTCTAATTAATCAAGAATAGCTAAAAATAGTTGAATGCACGAAGAAAAGGATCAGCCTTTAAGAGAAGGGAGGATCCTTTTTGTTTGCTGCAGCTAATATGGGATACACATAATTTTCATCTGATGTGTTGGGGTTAATAGGAAGGAGAGGGTCGGGATTATCATAGTGGAAAGCTTAACATTGGTAGGATTTCTTTTCATGTTATATACATTAGTTGCTAAAAAAACAAACTAATTATTTAAAACGATATATGGTTTCCTTTTTAAGGGCGAGATTTATTTGATAGTGAAATGGATAATGTAAAGGAGGAATTTAGATGGATGCAAGGAAAGAACGCATAAAATACGAAAAGATGTCAAAGAATTATGACCGTATTTATTCAGTTTCGTTTCTCCTATTAATTGTACTTGTTTGTAGTAGTGTGATTATCATAGGAGCTACAGGGGGAAAATATGGAGTGTTTTTATTGTTAGCAATTTTACTTACCGCACGTATTACGAAAGAATCTCAAAAAAAGTATGAGCAGTATTCTAATAAAGCGCGTATTTAAAATGATACATATCTTGAAAGGAACAACCTGGATGTACATTCAAAATATCCCCATATCATTTCCTATTAATGATTTTTTTTGCAGGAAATGACTTTAGTAAACACAATATGGTAAGTGTACCTAATCCCCGCGTATATCAGACATTACATTCAGCAATTGGTAAATATGTGGTTATTTAAACTGTAAGAGGTAAGTTAAAAAATGTGAAACCGAATTATTTGCTCATTGAAGATACGGTGCCGCATATTGTAGGTATTCAACAAATTGTATGGATTATGCCAAAACAATGATCAAATTACATCTAATTTGATTTATAACAGATTGGTGTCATAGACGATCAAATAAAAATACAGGGTTTTATCTCTGTGTTTCTTCAAATTTTCGTTTTTGAATATATGCTTGAGCATGAATGATTTCTTCCTGCAGTGCTTCTAATTCTTCCGTAGATCCTGATTCAATCCTCATATAAGTAGTAACTAAACTAATCATCATATCCATCTTCTCTACTATATTTTGAATGACCTGTTCAGATTGCTCTTTTTTAGGGTGTTGTATTGCTATTAATACATTTTCCATATAATTGTTCTTTCTTTGCTGGATATCATAAATAAACTGTTTTGTGTTTGAGTTCATTTGTTGTTCCTCCTTTTGGATATATTTTCATTCTATCATATTTGAATAGAAAATATTGGATTCCCCTAAATTCACACCTGTCTCGTATATCTCCACAAATATACAAACTAATTCCTTAACGTACAGGGAATAAATTGAAATACGTCAATTTAATGTCTAAATGTACAGTTTTCTTTTTTGGGTATGGTGCCCCCTAATAGCTTCAGTTGAATTTTGTATGCTTTTGTTACAAGAGATTAAGAAAGAATAGATGAGATATTGAAACGGAGGTACGGAAGTGCAAGATAATGTACTAGAACAATTAATAAACCGTCTTTTCGTAGTATGTCCTGAAAAAGAACGTGAAATATTAGCGGTGGATTTAAATGATATATATGAGAGTAGTGAAAGATTCGAAAAATTGCTTGAAAATATTATGAAATCTCAGCAAAATAAAGACGACTTAATAGATATATTAATTGAAGTAGAGATAGAACTAGATCACATCAATTGGCATTATAAAAGTCTGAAGAAAAAGCTGAAAGTATTAATGAAAGAATAAAAGAAGTAGGCTGCTCAAGTAGCCTACTTCTTTATGTTGTTAATTTTTGTCGGTAAATCGATATATTCGAAAAACCGCCGATACAATCCCATTTACCATCATGCATACTGTTCAAAAAGTTTGCACCCTCGTTTTTTATTTCTCTTTCCCAAAAAGATGAGAAAATGTATCTTCCAAGTCACTGTCGTTTATTTTAATATCTGCCTTTTTTAATTCATCTTGTAATAATTTTTGACCGAAGGAAGGGTCGGCAAGACGTTCTTCTTCTAAGTCTTTACGTATAGAGTCTTTCACTTTATCGTAAGGTTGTAAATCTTTTTTATCAGTTAGTTTAATAATGTGATAGCCGTTTGGTGATTTTACGGGATTGCTAATTTGGCCGGGCTTTAATTTGTAGGCAGCTTTTTCAAATTCAGGTGTCATTTTTCCTGCCCCGAAGTATCCGAGGTCTCCGCCATTATCTTTTGATGCTAAATCTTGAGATTCTTGTTTTGCTAATTCTTCAAATGAAGTGCCGGTATCTAATTTCTTCTTTATCTCTTTCGCTTCATTTTCGTTACTTACTAAAATGTGACTAGCTTTAATTTCTGGTTTATAGTGGTCTTTCACATCTTTTTCTGTAACGCTTTGTTTAATCGCTTCATTCAATGCAAGTTTGAATTTAATTTGATTTTTGAAATCTTCTTCATCTTTTAAACGATTATTTTCTAGTGTTGCTTTGAATTGTTCTCCATATTGATCTTTTGCTTTTTCTACTTCTTTATCTACTGCATCATCAGATACTTTATATTTTTTAGTAATAACATCTTGTGCTACCATTTCGTATAGCGTGTCTTTTCCGTATCGATCTTTCAATTGTTTTTCGAAATCGCTCTTTGTAATTGTTGAGTTTGTTGTTGTAGCGATTGTGGCCGAGTCATTTTTTTGTCCGCAAGCAGATAGCATTAATATACTTATTAGTGCAGTGATAATGAATGTACTTTTTCCTTTCATGCTAACACCTCATCCGAATATGTTATCGCTATTGTAGAATATAGAAGTGAACATGAAGTGAATTTTTAATGTTTTTTCCCTGTAAAATGTAAAAAAAGTACATCAACATTAACGTTGATGTACGATGTAATCAAAGGTGATCGGTTTTCTTAGAATATGCACGTTTTCCTTGCTGAATATTTTTTTGCTCTTGTTCATTTTTTTGAGTGCGCTTTGCATTATTGTCGCGTGCTTTTTTGTCGTTATCGCTAGTATGTGGCATATGTATCAACTCCATTTCTAAACGTTGTATGTTTATCATTTCCTTTTTCGTAAAGACTATGTATAGCGGTGCATTCATGAATACTAAAGGTGGATTAGAAATGGATTTGAAGCTGAATTATACTGAACTTATTAAGAAGTTAGTCGTTGTAATTATTGCGGGTTTATTAAATGCGATTGGGATGAATTTATTTTTAACACCAGCGAAAGTGTATGCGAGTGGTTTTGCTGGATTGTCTCAATTATTGTCACAAATATTAGGTGACTTTTTATCTATTCATATATCTACGGGGGTATTGTTTAGTTTGTTTAATATTCCTGTCGTTATTTTAGCGTGGAAAAAGGTTGGAAAGGACTTTACATTTTTTAGTTTTCTTTGCGTTGTATTTATGACTTTGTTTTTAGAAATTATCCCAGTTAGAGCGGTTTCGCACGATATTATATTGAATGCGATTTTTGGTGGGATTATTTCAGCGATTGGGGTAGGGGTTGCTTTAAAGTGGGGGGCTTCTACAGGTGGTCTAGATATTATTGCTATGATTTTATCAAAAATAAAAGATAAGCCTGTCGGCACGTATTTTTTCTTCTTTAATGCACTTATCATTATCGCTGCTGGCTACGTGTATGGATGGGAAAAGGCATTATATACTTTAGTCACTTTGTATGTATCAACGAGAATTATTGATGCGATTCATACCCGTCATGTGAAGATTACGGCATTAATTGTTACAAAGAACGGGGCAGATGTGCGAAAAGCGATTCACTCTCGCTTAGTGAGGGGGATTACAACTATACCAGCAACAGGTGCTTATACAAATGAAAATAAAGAAATGTTAATGATTGTTATTACTCGTTACGAGTTGTACGAATTAGAGAGGGTTATTAAACAAGTGGACCCAGGTGCATTTACAAATATACTGCAAACGGTCGGTGTGTTTGGATTGTTTAGAAAAGATTAAGGAGGACCAAAGCTGGTCCTCCTTTTTTAATGCGAATTCGTAATGTTTTGCAATTGCTCCTGCATTTCACGTAGCTGAACTTTTTCAGCAGTTGAAGAGTTTGCATAAGCAGAGTGCAAAGAGTTTTTTGCTCTATAAACGAGTTCCTGTTGTTCAGTGCCACTTGAACAAGAAACGGCACTTGAAACAGCGTCTCTAGCTTGTTGGAATAGTAAGTTCCCCATTTAAACCCCTCCAAATGAAGAGTTACTTCTCGCTTTTTCTGCCTCAGCTAATGTACCTCTGTACGGGAATCTTGCATCATGCTTCATAACAGCATCGGTTCCTTGCTGGATAAAACGTTTTGATTTGTTCTTTTTACCCATTCGAAAAACCCCCTTTATTTAGCTGAAAACAATTGACGCGCTGACTTTTGCGTCTAATAATAGTATGAGCGTTTAGCGAGAAACTATAAGCAGGGAATTTTTAGATTACAATCCAAGAACCTCTTCTAAATATAGAGCGATACCATCTTCTTCATTCGTTAATGTCGTATGATTTGCAAGTGATTTTAATTCAGGAATCGCATTACCCATTGCGATTCCATGACCAGCAAATTCGATCATTTCAAAGTCGTTATCCTCATCACCAAAAGCGATAATTCGCTCTTTAGGAATGTTATAATGGCCTGAAATTTTTTGTAATCCGACAGCTTTATTTAATCCGCTTTTTACAATTTCAATAATTGGCCAAGGTGCACCCCATTTTCTATGGTCGATGACTTCAGCATGCATATCTGTTAAATGTTGGCGAATTGCAGCAGAATGCTCGTCATGTGCATCGATTAATAAGCAAGTTGGATGGTCGTTTAAAATATTTAATAAATCTCCTGTGAAAATCTTTGGAGAACCGAATTCAAAAATATGTTTTTTATCTTCATCAATTTCACGGACATACACATCATCGATGACTTCAGCATAGACATTTTTCACGCCGAAATCAAAGCAAGCTCGGACGATTTCTTGCGCTGTTGAAAGTTCAAGAGGAGAGTGATGTGTTCCCCAACTTGAATCAAGAGGGTGATGCACGTAAGCTCCATTAAAGTTTACGATTGGTGTGTTAAGGCTAAGTTCTTTATAATAATCGTAACTAGCGCGGAATGGACGTCCTGTTGAAATAACGACAATATGTCCTTGTTCTTTTGCTTTTGCAATTGTGTTTTTCGTTCTTGGAGAAATTATTTTGTTGTCTGTTAATAAAGTTCCGTCTAAGTCTAATGCGATTAAATGTTGTTTGTTCATAATTTCACCTCTTATAATAAATTTTTTGATTCTATCTGTATTTCCGTTTTTAATATGCAGAAATAAGAGGTTAGACTGGGTGAAACTACTGTAGATGAAAGTTTCACTATATATCCATCTTACGTCGCGAAGCGCTGTGGTGTCTACTATTTCTCGTTGGAAATTAGGAAAAGTCAATATCTTTTTAGAAAGTTCAAATAATTTTTTTTTCATTATGTACAAATTGTGAAAAGGGTTACATTGCTCGTATGATGAGGCTTATAATGAACATGTAATCTTCTCGTATATGTTTGACTCTCCTTTGAAACTGGCCTAAACTTTGGTTGGTTTCTTTTTTTTCAACAAATATGCCAATAATTCCTGCTTAAGGTTGTGTAATTATATATATGTACATGGGTAAACGGTAGTACTTGTTTCCTAAACATGACAGAAAAGCTTTCTTTTAAAATGGATATACTAATGAGGCAAGACGTCATGGAAGGAGAATGGAAATGGGACAAAATCGCAGGTTTCGTTCAGGGCAAAAAGCGCCAAATGATGGCATTTACGTAGAAATTGGTGAAACGGGAAGTATGGTGAAAAATCCGCAAATGGTACAATTAACTGCCGGTGAAAAGTTTCCAGAGAACGCAAATCATAACCGTCAGTGGACATATAAAAGAAAACCGTAACAGAAGCCGCAATCGTTATTGCGGCTTTTTTGATTAGGAAAATGAATGTTACTTTTTTCTTTTTCCAATAATAAGTTTGAAAATACATAAGCAAAATTATTGTATAAAAAAGTCAGTTGGCGTATAATCAAATCAAAGGTCAAAGAAAGTCAAACATTTGGAGGACTGTAAAGATGGACTTAAATCAAATGACAACGAAAACACAGGAAGCGATTATGAGTGCTCAATCTTTAGCGGTATCTCATCATCATCAAGAAGTAGATACTGTTCATCTATTGCTTACGTTATTAGAGCAGCAAGACGGATTAACGGTACGTATTTTTCAAAAAATGAATGTCGATATAGAAGCGTTAAAGCAAGGCGCCGAAAGTTTAATTAAGAAAAAGCCTTCTGTAACTGGAAGCGGGGCAGAGGCAGGGAAATTATATGTAACAGGTGCTTTGCAACAACTGCTTGTAAGAGCAGGAAAAGAAGCGGAGAAATTGCAAGATGATTACATTTCAGTTGAACATGTATTGCTTGCTTTTTCAGAAGAAAAAGGCGATATAAATCAATTACTTACAAGATTTCACATTACGAAAGATAACTTATTACAGTCTTTAATGACAGTTCGGGGGAATCAAAGAGTGACTAGTCAAAATCCAGAAGCAACTTATGAAGCGTTAGAAAAATATGGTCGTGATTTAGTGGCGGAAGTGAGAGCGGGGAAAATTGATCCTGTTATCGGTCGCGATAGTGAAATTCGACGTGTAATCCGCATTCTTTCACGTAAAACGAAAAACAACCCGGTTTTAATTGGTGAACCCGGTGTTGGTAAAACAGCAATCGTTGAAGGATTAGCGCAGCGTATTGTGAAAAAAGATGTCCCAGAAGGATTAAAAGATAGAACAATTTTCGCTTTAGATATGAGTGCGCTTGTAGCTGGAGCGAAATTCCGTGGTGAGTTTGAAGAGCGTCTGCAAGCTGTATTAAATGAAATTAAAAAGAGTGAAGGTCGCATTTTATTATTCATTGATGAACTTCATACAATCGTCGGCGCTGGTAAAACAGAAGGAGCGATGGATGCGGGGAATATGTTAAAACCGATGTTAGCGCGTGGTGAACTGCATTGTATCGGGGCAACGACATTAGATGAATACCGTAAATATATTGAGAAAGATCCAGCGTTAGAAAGACGTTTCCAACAAGTGTTAGCAGAAGAGCCAACTGTTGAGGATACAATTTCCATTTTACGTGGTTTAAAAGAGCGTTTTGAAATTTATCACGGTGTAAATATTCATGACCGCGCGATTGTAGCAGCATCTGTTTTATCAGATCGATACATTTCGGATCGCTTCTTACCTGATAAAGCGATTGATCTAGTTGATGAAGCTTGTGCAACAATTCGAACAGAAATTGATTCTATGCCAACAGAACTAGATGAAGTAACGCGCCGCATTATGCAGCTGGAAATTGAAGAAGCTGCTCTTGGGAAAGAAAAGGACTTAGGTAGTCAAGAGCGCCTAAAAACATTGCAACGTGAATTATCGGATTTAAAAGAAGTTGCAAGTAGTATGAGAGCGAAATGGGAGAAAGAAAAAGAAGACATTCATAAAGTGCGTGACTTACGTGAGCATTTAGAGCGCTTGCGCCGTGAGTTAGAAGAAGCAGAAGGAAATTACGATTTAAATAAAGCAGCTGAGCTTCGCCACGGGAAAATTCCAGCTATCGAAAAAGAGTTAAAAGAAGCGGAAGAGATGGGTGCACATAATAAACAAGAGAATCGCTTATTACGCGAGGAAGTAAGTGAAGAAGAAATTGCAGACATTGTTTCAAGGTGGACTGGTATTCCTGTCGCAAAACTCGTTGAAGGTGAACGTGAGAAATTATTACGTCTTGAACAAATTTTATCAGAGCGTGTTATCGGTCAAGAGGAAGCGGTAAGCCTTGTATCAGACGCAGTACTTCGTGCTCGCGCTGGCATTAAAGATCCGAATCGTCCAATTGGTTCATTTATTTTCTTAGGCCCTACAGGTGTTGGTAAAACTGAGCTTGCAAAAACGTTAGCGCAAACACTATTTGACAGTGAAGAGCAAATGATTCGTATCGATATGTCTGAGTATATGGAGAAACACGCAGTGTCACGCTTAATTGGAGCGCCTCCTGGATATGTTGGATATGAAGAAGGTGGACAATTAACAGAAGCAGTAAGACGTAAACCATATTCTGTTATTTTGTTAGATGAAATCGAAAAAGCACATCCAGAAGTATTCAACATTTTATTACAAATGTTAGACGATGGTCGCATTACAGATTCACAAGGACGTACAGTAGACTTTAAAAATACGGTTATTATTATGACTTCAAATATTGGATCTGCTCACTTATTAGAAGGGCTAGAAGAAGATGGTTCTATTAAAGAAGAGTCAAGAGAACTTGTAATGGGACAATTAAGAGGACATTTCCGACCAGAATTCTTAAACCGTGTCGATGAAATTATTTTATTCAAACCTCTTACAAGGAATGAAATTAAAGGTATTGTTGATAAGATTGTACAAGAATTACAAGGGCGTTTAGCAGATCGCCACATATCATTAGAATTGACGGAATCTGCAAAAGAATTTGTTGTAGAAGCTGGATTCGATCCGCTGTACGGAGCTCGTCCGTTAAAACGATACGTACAGCGGCAAGTTGAGACGAAATTAGCGAGAGAATTAATTGCAGGAGCGATTACTGACAATAGTCACGTAGTGGTTGATGTAGAAAATAACGAATTAGTCGTGCGTGTGAAGTAAAAAAAGAGTTCGGATAAAATCCGGACTCTTTTTTTAGTGTTGTTCTACTGGCTCGTTTGGAATCGCAGCTGCAATCGCTAATACTAATACCGCAAGAACAACTGAGAAAATAGACGCTTGGTTAAAATCGTATGTACCGCCAGTCATAGAGCCGATTACATAGCTCATCATATGTACAAGTGCGAACGACCAAATTAATGCCCAAATGAAACGCATATTTTACACCTCTATTCGTTCAATCTGTCCTTATTGTAACACAATTGAAAAAAGAATATAGAAAAATATTTGTAGATTTTTCAACGCAAATTTGCATTCTGTTCATACATTATAAAGAGTACTTTTATACGTTTAGAAAATAAGGCGGGGGAAAAATGAGTATTACGGAACGTTTTTTTTACTTAGAAAAAGAACCATGTGTAATTTATTTACCGGAAAAGCCAAATGGATTTTCTGTTATGCTCCTAGGAGATTATAACTATTTTATTGAGAATGGTACAAGTTTATGGACACAGCATGCAGGGAGAGCTTATTTTTTACAGGGCCTTATTGAAAAAGGATATACGGTCTTTTCATCTAACTTATACGGAAGGCATTGGGGGAACGATCGAGCTGTTCGTCTTGCAAAACGTTTGTATGATGTCGTTCTAAGAAAAGAGACATTGAATGCGAAAATGCACATTATGGCAGATGGTATGGGAGCGCTTGTAGCACTGGAGATGATGAACAAATACCCTGAATGTATACGTTCTGTCGTTATGTTAAATCCGTGTTTAGATTTACCAGAATATGTGGATTTTGAGAAAGAGCATAAGTTTTTTTACAAAAGATTAGTGAAGGAATTAAGTTTGGCGTATGATTCCAAAGAAGAAGAATTAGAATCAAAAATAAATAAGAAATCATTTACGCTTCTGCCATCTTGTGTACCTGTTAAAGTTTTTGTCTCAACACAGGAAAAAAGAGGAAGAAAACAATTGTTACGTAAATACGAGAAAATGAGGCAATTCAATCAATGCGATACTTCTGTTTTATTCCATCTGCAAGATGTGAAATATAAAATGGTTAGACAAACGACTGATTTCTTTAAAAAATATGAAGAAGAATTGTGAAGCTCCCATATACATAAATGAGGAGCTATTTGTTTCAAGGGGAAAGGGTTGGTGGTATGAAACGCGTGCTGATTATAGGTGCACTTACGTTTGTAGGTTATCACCTTGTGAATAAAATGATTGCAGAAGAAGTAGAAGTATATGGTCTTGATTTTGATGAATTTGATAGTATGACAAAAATTAATGAAGAGAAATTATTGTTGATTGGGCGGAATGCGTTATTTACGTACTATTCTATAAGGGATGAAGGCGGATGGCGATCGGTAGAGGAAGAGAGTTTCGATACAGTTTATTTTTGCTTGTATGAGCCGAATCAGCAAAGTGGATTTCGGAATGAAAGGGTCATATTACAATATTTAAAACGAATCGTAAAGATGTGTGAAAAAAATAAAGTAAAGTTAAATCTAATTTCTTCTATTGAAATAGGAAGCACTGAAGAATCCGAAAACAAACATCTATTTTCGAAAGTGGAAGAAGGGTTGAAAAAAGGCGAATTACAATATAGTGCATATCGAGTTCCTACATTATATGGGCCATGGCAACCGTCGTTTATGATGTATCATCAGCTTATTTTATCAGAACTTGATGAAAAAGAGTGCCGTTGTATAAATGGAGAAAAAGGAAGTGATTTACTTTACGTTGAAGATGTATGTGAATATTTATGGGAAAATGGAATGAATGTCAAACACCTCGGTATATATAATTTACTTAGTGGAAAAGAAGAGTTATGGGAAAAAGGTATGAGTCTTTTACATGCAGATGATAAAGTAAATAACAAAAATGTGGAAGTAAGAGATGAAGCTGTAGAGGTTATTTCTATTCAAAAAAATACACCAGTAGAATTCGGTTTAAATAAACAATTGGCACATATGAAAAAATATAAAGAGTTATACGAAGGGTAGCATGCGTGTTACACTATTGTATGGATAATTGATTGAAAAGCTTTAATGGAGAGGAAGAGATTACATGAACGAAAAAAGTATGCAATTTTTACAAATCGCAATGAAGCATTTACCAGAAGCAAAGGCAATTTTAGATTCTAATGGAATTGCACTTGATATGGAGAAAGCACAGCCGGTGTTAGAGCTATTGATGAAAGTAATGGGCGAAGCATATGAGCTTGGGAAAGCAGATAAAGAATAAAACCAAACCCTTCTTTTTTGATGGAAGAGAGGCTCGAGCCGTGGATAGAAGCGGTTGGGGCCTTTTTTTGTTTCGAGTGGAGTGAAACCTGAGGGATGATGAGGCTAAAGGGGAAGGTTATGAGGAGAAGGTCTTAGTTTTGAAGGGAAAGCAGATAAAGAATAAAACCAAACCCTTCTTTTTTGATGGGAGAGAGGCTCGAGCTGTGGATAGAAGCGGAAAGGGCTTTTTTTGTTTCGAGCGGAGTAAGGTCAAAAGTATTGGGAAGTTTATCTTTTGAAAGGATAGGGATTTTTCTGTTTCTTTTAATGAAAAATAAAGTTAGTAATACGCTGTCTTATTTTTTTAGCTGAAATATATTCTAGACAAAAGTACATTTATGTTTTAAAATTAGTACCAAGTCATAACAATTGATATAAAACGGAGGGCTGCGATGTGAACGTGGGCATTTTAGGGATCGGAAGATATGTGCCAGAAAAAGTAGTCACAAATCACGATTTAGAGAAAATCGTAGATACATCTGATGAATGGATTCGTACGAGAACGGGAATTGCAGAAAGACGCATTGCCGATGATACAATAGATACTTCATATATGGCGGTAGAGGCTTCTAAAAAAGCACTTGAAGATGCCGGGATTAGCGGAGAGGATATCGATCTTATTTTAGTGGCAACAGTAACGCCAGATCGCGCATTCCCAGCAGTAGCTTGTGTAATCCAAGAAGCAATTGGCGCAAAACACGCAGCCGCAATGGATTTAAGTGCAGCGTGTGCTGGCTTTATGTACGGAATGATTACAGCGCAGCAATTTATTCAAACGGGAACTTATAAAAATGTATTAGTAGTTGGTAGTGACAAACTATCTAAAATTGTAGACTGGAACGATCGAAATACAGCAGTACTATTTGGGGACGGAGCAGGTGCTATCGTAATGGGAGCTGTTTCGGAAGGGAAAGGTGTACTTTCTTTTGAATTAGGAGCGGACGGAAGTGGCGGTAAGCATCTTTATCAAGACGAGTATGTTATGATGAACGGCAGAGAAGTCTTTAAATTTGCTGTTCGCCAACTTGGTGATTCCTGTCTTCGCGTGTTAGAAAAAGCGGGACTTACGAAAGAGGATGTGGACTTCTTAGTACCACATCAAGCGAATATTCGTATTATGGAATCTGCAAGAGAAAGATTAAATTTACCGAAAGAAAAAATGAGTATGACAATTGAAAAGTTCGGTAATACATCGGCTTCTTCAATTCCAATTGCAATGGTAGAGGAATTGCAAAATGGACGTATTCAAGATGGTGATTTAATTATACTAGTCGGTTTTGGCGGCGGGTTAACATGGGGAGCAGTAGCTCTTCGTTGGGGTAAATAAGGACTGAGAGAAAAAAAGGAGTGTATTTTGTATGGAAAAAAAGAGGGTCGTAATTACAGGGCTAGGAGCTGTTACACCGATCGGAACAGATGTTGAAACAGCTTGGGAAAACATTAAAAACGGTGTATCCGGAATCGGACGACTTACAAGAATAGATTCAGAACAAATTCCTGCAAAAGTAGCAGCAGAAATTAACGACTTTGAAGTCGAAAAATATATAGATAAAAAAGAAGCGCGCCGTATGGACCGCTTTACGCAATATGCAGTAGCAGCAGCGAAAATGGCAGTTGCAGATGCGAAGCTTGAAATTACAGAAGAAAATGCACCACGCATTGGTGTATGGGTTGGTTCTGGTATTGGTGGTATGGAAACATACGAAGAACAATTTAAGATTTTTACTGAAAAAGGTCCGCGCCGCGTGAGCCCATTCTTCGTACCAATGATGATTCCAGATATGGCAGCAGGTCAAGTGTCAATCGCTACAGGAGCGAAAGGAATTAATACTTGCTCTGTAACAGCTTGTGCATCTGGAGCAAACTCAATTGGTGATGCGTTTAAAGTAATCCAGCGCGGTGATGCTGATGCGATGATAACAGGCGGAGCAGAAGCGCCATTAACAAGTATGGCATTCGCTGGGTTTAGCTCAGCGAAAGCATTAACATTCAATGAAGATCCAGCAACGGCTTGCCGCCCATTCGATAAAAATCGTAGCGGTTTCGTAATGGGTGAAGGATCAGGAATTCTTATTCTTGAAGAATTAGAGCACGCATTAGCACGTGGTGCTCACATTTATGCGGAAATTGCAGGTTATGGTGCAACTGGTGATGCGTTCCATATTACAATGCCTGCTCCTGGCGGTGAAGGCGGAGTTCGTGCGATGCGTCAAGCTTTAGCTGATGCAGGTCTAGAGCCAAAAGATATTGATTACATTAATGCACATGGTACAAGTACAGATGCAAATGAAAAGTATGAAACGATGGCAATTAAAGAAACTTTCGGTGAGCATGCATATAAAGTAGCGATTAGCTCAACGAAATCAATGACAGGTCATTTATTAGGAGCAGCTGGTGCTGTTGAAGCGATCTTCTCTATTAAATCAATTACAGACGGAGTAATTCCTCCGACGATTAACTATGAAACACCAGATCCAGAATGTGATTTAGATTACGTACCAAATACAGCGAGGCATCAAGAAGTGCGAGCTGTATTAAGTAATTCATTAGGATTCGGTGGTCATAACGCAGTATTAGTATTTAAAGCATATAAAAAATAAATAAGGTGTCTTTTCGTAAAGTATTACGAAAAGACACCTTATTTATTTTTTATCACCTTTACGTTCTTTTCTTTTTTGCATATACATAAGAAAAGGAGGGATGAAGGTTGGGGGTTGTTGAAACGGCAGAATGGTTACATCTGTATTATGGACGTCCAGAGAAGCTTTGTGAGAAATTTACAAAGTATATTCCATTGCCAAAAGAGAGACTGTATCGCTTTTTAATCTCTAAAGGTATGTATCGCCCAGTAATGCGGGGGGAGCAGGAAATTAAAGAGTTAGAGAAGAAAGAAATTTGGAAAGAACTTAGCATGGAGTATGAAAAATTGAAAGGTTGGCTAAAAGGTCCAGATGTCCCTATCTTTATTTTATTATCAGATTCATACAATCGAACTGTACAAGAGGAATATAACGGGAAGGCTGGCTTATCTATGCGTCACGTTATTTTCTTATTCGTATGTGGACGTAATTCAGTAGAGGAACTAAAAGCTTTATTAACGCATGAATACCATCATATATGTAGGTTACATCAAATTGAGACGAAAGAAACAGAGTATACATTACTTGATACGATGATTATGGAAGGGTTAGCTGAGCAAGCTGTGTATGAAAGGTATACAGAAAAAAGATGTGCACCATGGACTACTTACATTTCAAAAGAAGATGCTATTTATTATTGGAGGAATTCAATACAAGAACGAATAGGCGTAAAGAGAGGTACGAGGGAGCATGATGTTTTATTAAATGGACTGCACTCGTATCCGAAAATGCTTGGCTATGCACTTGGATTTCATATTGTGAAAGATTGTGTAGCATTTGAAGGGGAAAATACACTTTCTTTATTATCTATAGATGCGAAAGAAATATTGAATAAAGCAAATACATTTCATGTTTCATGAAAAACAGGGGAGCTATCTCCTGTTTTTTTATATTATAGAAGAAAAAATAATAATTAGAATATATTTCCTCAAGTGGAATAAAGTTAAGCAAAAATGAACATAATGATTGGTACAAACAGTAGTGAAGTGAGGGGTAGTGAATGTTATATCTACATGATGTATGGGTAAATTGGTTTGAAGGTGAAGAGAATGGGTATAACGTTTGTCATTTTTACGAATGGCGGAAAGATGATACGATTGAGCTATTAGATCAAGTGCCATTATTAAAAGTAGATGCCACATTATATCATTACATCGAGAACGAATTATTAGAGCTTCCGCAAAAATTATTGGAAGACGTATATCATAAGGCTTATATTCGTAAAAATCACGAACGTTTGCAACAAGAATATTGTTTTGTAGTTACAGATGGAAAAGGAATTATTGCGATTGATTCAATCGGCTATAATGTGCCAATTAGAAAAAGTAGGCTTATACCGCGTCAAGAACAGATGGTATATGAGATGGTAGAGAATGTGCAAGCAGAAAAGTATGAGTTCCAAGTGGAAGAGATTGAAAAAGAACATCATATTTTATCGCCGTCGCCTTTCATTATGAACGGCCTAACTCGTAAAGAAAGACAGTTAAAACAATTATTATTTATGGCATTAGATCAATTACATACAACGAAAAATCCAGCTGAAATTCGCTATTGGTTCACAGAGTGGGATCCATCAGCGTACGGAATGGTCCAACATATGGAGTTTGAAGATGTTTGGGCTAAACTTTATGATGAAGCGAAAACTGGATGGTCTGAGAAGCACGAGCAATTATGTGAGCGCCTTGTAAAAGGACAGCCGTTTTTTGAAAAGTTATGGGAAATGGAAAATGAGCAGAAGGTAAATTAAAAAAACCGCCAATTGGCGGTTTTTTTTATGGAGGTGACAAGAATGTTCGGTGGCTTCGCGCCTTCCTGCGAGGCAAAACCCGCCTCTACGTCAGGAGCTCCATCCCCCTCAAGTTCTGAACGAGCCGCTTCCGCTTTTTATGAAATCCAGCTCCAGCGGCAAGAATGTTCGGTGGCTTCGCGCCTTCCTGCGAGGCAAAAAGCGCCTCTACGTCAGGAGCTCCATCCCCCTCACATTCTGAGCGAGCCGCTTCCGCTTTTTATGAAATCCAGCTCCAGCGGCAAGAATGTTCGGTGGCTTCGCGCCTTCCTGCGAGGCAAAAAGCGCCTCTACGTCAGGAGCTCCATCCCCCTCACATTCTGAGCGAGCCGCTTCCGCTTTTTGTAGTAATCCAGCTCTGGCAGCAAGCTCTTCGTGTCTAAGAACCTTCCGCATAAGAAGACAAAAAGCGTCTTCTATGCGAAAGAACCTTAGCCAGTCAGAGCTGAACGAGCTGCCTCCGCTTTATAAGTTACCTACGTTTTCTACTTAATCCCATTGCGTTTTCTACTTTGCGTAGTTGTTTGAATGCAACGCGGTTCGCTTTTTCGGCACCTTTGTCTAGAATTTCGTCTAGTTCTGGTGAGTTGATTAGTTCGTTATATTTGTCTTGGATTGGACGAATTGCTTCTACGACTACTTGTGCTAGGTCGCCTTTGAAATCGCCGTATCCTTTTCCTTCGTACATTGCTTCTATTTCTTCAACTGTTTTTCCAGAGAATGAAGAGTAGATTGTTAATAAGTTAGAGATTCCAGGTTTGTTTTCTTTATCAAATTTCACGATACCTTCTGAATCAGTTACAGCACTTTTAATTTTCTTTTCAATTGTTTTTGGTTCATCAAGCATACTGATCATTGCTTTTGGATTCGGATCAGATTTACTCATTTTTTTCGTAGGTTCTGTTAATGACATAACGCGAGCTCCTACTTTTGGAATACGAATTTCAGGAACAGTGAACACTTCACGGAAGCGTTTGTTGAAACGCTCTGCTAGGTCGCGTGTTAATTCCATATGTTGTTTTTGATCATCACCAACAGGTACGATTTCAGTGTTGTAAAGTAAAATATCAGCAGCCATTAATGGTGGATACGTTAGTAATCCAGCTGGAACTGAATCTCTACCAGAAGATTTATCTTTATATTGCGTCATACGCTCTAATTCTCCAACGTAAGCAACTGATTGCATAATCCATCCTAGTTGAGCGTGTGCTGGTACTTCTGATTGTACAAATAAAGTAGCTTTTTCAGGATCGATGCCGCATGCTACATAAAGTGCAGCAAGACTGCGAATGTTTTTACGAAGTTGTACGGGATCTTGAGGTACTGTAATCGCATGTTGGTTTACAATACAGAAATAACAGTCGTGTTCGTTTTGAAGCTCCGTAAATTGCTTCATAGCTCCTAAATAGTTTCCAAGTGTAATTGTTCCACTCGGCTGAATACCAGAAAAGATAACTGACATAAATAATTCCTCCTAAAATTGAATGTGCGATGGGGAAGAGAAGGCATACAAAAAAGCCCATTCATCCCAAATTACATAGGGACGAATGGACCGCGGTACCACCCTAATTATTTCACAGCTGTGAAATCTCTCAAGATCCATAATAACGTCTGGATATAACGCCAAAGCCTACTACTTTCGGTTCGGTTTGGTGCTCAAAAGCCCATTCCATACTGCGCAATTACTTGTTCACACCAGCCACAAGCTCTCTGAAATTGCCTCAATATGTACTCTTCTTTATCATCGCATACATATAAATTTATTTATTGTTACCTAAGCTCTTTTAATATGAAAGAACTAAAGTTTTATAAAAAAATGTTTTGCTGATTATTATATCATATGGGATAGTGTTTGCAAACTACATCAAAATAGTAAAGCTAATGAGGATCGAGAACAACCCAAGTACGATACCGGTAATACAAATCGGATACGTCCATTTGAATGAATATGTTTTATAAATACGTTCTTTCTTATCGATAGGTTCCTCTGCTTCTTCAATTAAAGAGTCAATTTTTTTATTCGTACCAAATACTCTTTGGAATGCGTAAATTGTTACGTTAAAAAATCCGTTTTGAAATATGAATAAAAAACCACCTATAAGAATAAAAACCAATGCAATATAGAATGAGATGTTGACAAAATTCAACAAAAAATGAGATGAAACGAGGAATGCGCCCACACTAGAAGCGATTATCGCAACCAAAAATAGTATACAAGTATGAAAAAAAACTTTATTCAAAATATTCCCCTCCGTCAAAATATTACTAGAATTATTATACTATAAAAGTTATAATAAGTAATATAAATAATTTTTTGAAAATTATACGCAATTGAGGTTCTAATTTCAAGATGATGGTAGCAATGTTAACGTATCCCTTTACAAAAAATTTAAAATATAAACATTTTATTAAAAATTTTAACAAAAAAACAAAAAACTATATTCACAATCGTCATATTATATGTATAATGAAAATTGTAGAAACTTGGAGATTATTCTTTCAATTCTACTTTTCTACAAGTGAGGGTACAGTAAGTGCAATTAGGGGAGGCAACACAACATGAAGAAAAAGATACCGTTATTACTTGCATCAACTTTAACTGCAAGTATGTTGCTTGGCGCGTGTAGCTACCAGAAAGAGGACGCTAAAGCAAAAGGAAAAGAAAACACTACTAGTAGTAGTAACGGAAAACAGATTCTTAATTTAACAGAGTTATCTGAAATTCCATCAATGGATGCATCGTTAGCATCAGATTCTGCATCTTCAACAGCATTAAATAATACGATGGAAGGTTTATATCGTACTGGCAAAGATCAAAAGAGAATGCCTGGGATTGCTGAAGATGTCCAAAAGCTAGATGATGGGAAGAAATACATATTTAAGTTAAGAAAAGATGCGAAATGGTCGAATGGGGAACCTGTAACAGCGAAAGACTTTGTGTATTCATGGAAAAGAGCAGTAAATCCAGATACAAAAGCGACGTATTCATACATTATGTTCGATATTAAAAATGCAGAAAAAATTCATAAAAAAGAATTACCTGCTGACCAATTAGGTGTAAAGGCGATTGATGATTATACATTAGAAGTGGAATTAGACAATCCCGTTCCTTACTTTATTGATTTAACGGTTTATCCGGTGTTCTACCCACTAAATGAGAACTTTGTGAAATCACAAGGTGATAAGTTTGGTTTAGAGGCAAATACAACATTATATAACGGGCCATTCGTTATGAGTGATTGGAAACATGAACAAAGTTTCCAATTTAAGAAGAACCCATCATATTGGGATAACAAGACGGTTAAAATCGAAGAAATAAATTTCAATATTGTGAAAAATACATCGACTGATGTAAATTTATATGAGACAAATTCGATTGATCGTGCGGCTCTAACATCAGAATTTGTTGATAAATTTAGACAAACTCCAGAGTTCCAAACACGAAAAGAAGCTGGAGTTGCCTACTTAAGATTTAATCAAAATAATAAGTATTTGAGTAATAAAAACTTAAGAAAAGCAATTTCAATGTCCTTTGACCGTGATAACATTGCAAAAGTTATTTTAAACAACGGCGCAATCGGTGCTTACGGATTTGTTGGAAAAGATTTCGCTGAAGGTCCGAATAAAAAAGACTTCCGTGCTGAAAATGGAAATCTAGTTGAAACGGATTCAAAAGAAGCGAAAAAACTTTGGGAAACAGCAAAGAAAGAGCTTGGCACTGATAAAATTGAACTAGAATTCTTAAGCTTCGATAATGAAGATGCGAAAAAAATTGGCGAATTCTTAAAAGGTGAGATGGAAAAGAACTTACCTGGTTTAACGATCAAAATTAAACAGCAGCCATTCGCACAAAAAAATAAGTTAGAAGACTCTCAAGAATATGATATGGCGTTTGGTATTTGGGGTCCAGACTTCCCAGATCCAGTCTCATATTTAGATATGTTTGTTACGAATGGTTCACAAAATAAAACAGGATATTCTAATCCGAAATATGATGAGCTAATTCTAAAAGCAAAAACAGATACAAAAGATTTACAAGCTCGCTGGAACAACCTTTTAGAAGTAGAGAAAATATTAATTAAAGAGGATGCAGTTATTGCTCCGATCTTCCAAAAAGGTTCAGCATATGTGGTAAAAGGTGCCGTAAAAGATATTATCCCAATTAACTATGGTGGTAAATTAACTTACAAATGGGCATCTGTTGAACAAAAATAATCTTTTTTTCCATCGTTTACAAGGGTATATGCCTATGATGGGCATATGCTCTTATTTTAAAAAAATAAAAGTAAGAATATTTTAAACTATCTTATTGCTTTTGAGAAAAACGGGGAGGTGCTTGACTATGGGACGTTATGTATTAAAACGTTTCGTGTACATGGCTTTGACATTATTTTTAATTACTACACTGACTTTCTTTTTGATGAAATTACTACCGGGTTCTCCGCTTAAAAACCAGGAGAAGCTATCACCGGCACAAAAAGAAATCATTCTTGAAAAATATGGTTTAAATGATCCGGTACCAGTTCAATATGCACGTTACTTAGGTAACTTAGCAAAAGGTGATTTAGGGGTATCATTCCAATATGATAACCGCCCAGTAACAGATATGATTGTGGATCGTATTGGACCATCAGCACAACTTGGTTTACAAGCGATTATATTAGGAACATTTATCGGGTTAATTTTAGGAATCGTTGCGGCGCTTCGTAACAATACGTGGGTCGATTATGGGGCGACAATTATTTCCGTACTCGGGATGTCGGTACCCTCATTCGTATTCGCCGCATTACTACAATATTTCGTAGGGGTAAAACTTGGTTGGTTCCCAGTAGCATTCTGGAAAGGACCGGAGTTTACAGTAATGCCTACAATTGCCTTATCGATGGCAGTTATCGCAACAATCGCACGTTTCGCTCGTGCAGAGTTAATTGAGGTTATGCAAGCAGACTACATTTTAACAGCGAAAGCGAAAGGAATTAGCCAAGGCGTTATCATTATCAAGCACGCACTGCGTAACGCATTAATTCCAGTTGTAACAATTTTAGGACCAATGGTTGCAGGATTAATTACAGGGACACTAGTTATTGAGCAAATTTACGCTGTACCTGGACTTGGGGAACAATTCGTTAAATCGATTACAGTGAATGACTATACAGTTATTATGGGAACTACAATTTTCTATAGTGCGATCTTCATCTTAGTTATTTTCATTGTCGATATTTTATACGGAATTATTGATCCTCGTATTCGTTTAGCGGGAGGGAAAAAATGATGAAAGATGTACAAAAATTATCTCCAGATTTATTTCAACAAGCCAATCAGAGTAATGTTGATAATGAAGTCATTGCCCGTCCAAGCTTAACGTTTTGGCAAGATGTAAGAAGACGTTTGTTCCAACATAAAGGTGCAATGTTTGGTTTCGTATTATTAATGCTTATTGTACTACTAGCAATTTTAGGACCGATGGTAAGTAAGCATTCTTATAAAGAGCAGGATTTAGGTCGTGCGAAAATGCCACCGAAAATTCCAGTGATTGAAAATGTTCATTGGCTACCATTTGACGGTACAGATCAATATGGTGTTGACCAATATGAAAAACGTGATATTAAAGAGTACTTCTGGTTTGGTACAGATGATCTTGGCCGTGATTTATGGACAAGAACATGGGAAGGTACACGAGTATCATTATATATCGCTCTTTTAGCAGCAGCGATTGACTTAGTAATTGGGGTTGCATATGGAGGTATTTCAGCCTTCTATGGCGGCAGAGTAGATAATATTATGCAACGTATTATGGAGATCATTAACGGTATTCCATACTTAATCATCGTTATTTTAATGGTAATCATTATGGGATCAGGTATTTGGTCAATTACACTTGCGATGGCAATTACAGGTTGGATAGGGATGTCGCGTATCGTTCGTGGACAGATCCTAAAATTAAAAAACCAAGAATATGTATTAGCATCTCGTACATTAGGGGCAACGAATACACAGTTAATTGTGAAGCACTTAATTCCGAACGTAATGGGACCAATTATCGTAATGACAATGTTTACAATTCCAACAGCGGTATTTGGTGAAGCATTCTTAAGCTTCATCGGACTAGGTATTCAGCCACCATTCGCATCACTTGGTTCTCTTGTAAATGATGGTTATAAATCAATTCAAACGTATCCACATATGATGTTCATCCCAGCGGTTGTCATCAGTATGTTAATCTTAGCATTCAACTTAATTGCAGACGGATTACGCGACGCGTTAGATCCAAAAATGCGTAAGTAAAAGAGGGGAGAAGTAAAAATGAAAACATTGCTAGAGGTAAAAGATTTGCAAGTCTCCTTTGATACACATGCAGGTGAAGTACAAGCTGTACGCGGTGTTACTTTTGATTTGAAAAAAGGAGAGACATTAGCGATTGTAGGAGAATCTGGTTCTGGTAAATCAGTTACTTCTAAAGCGTTAATGGGATTAATTCCGAATCCTCCAGGACGTATTAAAAACGGTGAAATCGTATTTGAAGGTCGTGACTTAACGAAACTAACAGAAAAAGAAATGCAGCAAGTACGCGGTAAAGATATTGCGATGATTTTCCAAGATCCAATGACATCATTAAATCCAACGATGACAATTGGAAATCAAATTATGGAAGGCCTTATTAAACACCAAGGGATGAGTAAAGCAGATGCACGTAAAGTTGCGTTAGAATTAATCGACCTTGTAGGTATTCCAAATCCAGAAGCACGCTTAAAACAATATCCTCACCAATTCTCAGGTGGTATGAGACAACGTGTAGTTATTGCGATGGCGTTAGCTTGTAATCCGAAATTATTAATTGCCGATGAGCCGACAACAGCGCTAGACGTTACAATTCAGGCGCAAATTTTAGAACTTATGAAGGACATTCAGCAAAAAACAGAAGCAGCAATCATTTTCATTACGCATGACTTAGGTGTAGTGGCAAACGTTGCAGACCGAGTTGCGGTTATGTACGCTGGTAAAGTTGTTGAAATTGGTACTGTTGATGAAATTTTCTACAATCCAAAACATCCATACACATGGGGCTTAATCGCATCTATGCCAAGCTTAGATGGTGCAGAGGACGAGCTATATGCGATTCCAGGAACGCCTCCAGACTTATTAAAACCGCCAAAGGGTGATGCTTTTGCACCACGTAACCCGCAGGCATTGAAAATTGATTTTGAAATGGACCCACCTTTATTTAAAGTAAGTGATACACATTATGCGGCAACTTGGTTACTTCACGAGCAAGCTCCAGAAGTAAAACCACCGGCAGTCGTTGAAAAACGCATTCTTCAAATGAAAGCAGGTGAACAACATGACTAAACAACGTGAGAAATTAATTGAAGTAAAAAATGTAAAGCAGCACTTCGACGTGAGTGGTGGTGTTGTCAAAGCGGTTAATGATATTTCATTTGATATTTACCGAGGAGAAACATTTGGTCTTGTAGGAGAATCAGGTTGTGGTAAATCGACAACTGGAAGAACGATTATTCGTTTATATGATGCAACTGCTGGTGAAGTGTTGTTCGATGGTGAAAATGTACATGGTAAAAAATCACGTGCAGAGCTGAAGAAGTTCAACCGTAAAATGCAAATGATTTTCCAAGATCCATATGCATCATTAAATCCTCGTATGACAGTAGGGGATATTATCGCAGAAGGTATTGATATTCACGGACTAGCAAAAGGCAAAAAAGAGCGTATGGACCGTGTTCATGAATTATTAAATACAGTTGGTTTAAATAAAGAGCACGCAAACCGTTTCCCGCATGAATTCTCAGGCGGACAACGTCAACGTATCGGTATCGCTCGTGCGCTAGCTGTAGAACCTGAATTTATCATTGCTGATGAACCAATCTCAGCACTTGACGTATCGATTCAGGCGCAAGTTGTAAACTTACTGAAACAGTTACAAAGAGAAAAAGGTTTAACATACTTATTCATCGCCCATGATTTATCAATGGTAAAATACATTAGTGATCGCATTGGTGTAATGTACCGTGGTCAAATCGTTGAGTTGACAACAAGTGAAGAGTTATATGCGAATCCAATGCATCCATATACAAAATCACTACTATCTGCAATTCCGCTTCCAGATCCAGATTATGAGCGCAATCGTAAACGTATCGTATACGATCCATCTCAACATCAATATGGTGAGGAAGCACCAACAATGCGTGAAATTCGCCCAGGACATTTTGTATTATGTTCTGAAGCAGAGTATAAGAAATATAAAGAAATCTATCAATAATAAAGTAGAGCCATTCTTCTATTACAGAAGGATGGCTCTATTTTTTATACTAATTAAACTTAATTTAGTATAAAGAGATTTTATCCAAGTTCTTTTTCTGTTTAAAGACAGCAAATTAAGAGTTTCCAAGAATGAAGAAAAGGCGACTGAAATCCAGCCGACTTTTTCTTCATTTAGAAACACTTTTATTTTACTGCGCCTGAACAGAAACACTCTCATCTTGCTCATTTGGTTTAACAAGTGCATAATTTTCCCACGATCTACTTCTCCAGCGGAAGAACATAATAATTGCTCGCGTCCATTCGTCGATAGCAATCGCTAGCCAAATACCAACGAGCCCCATGTCTAAATGGAAGGCGAAAAAGTAACCGAGTGGTAAGCTCATTAACACCATGGAGAATGCGCCGATTAAAACAGGATATTTTGCATCGCCAGCTGCACGAAGTGAATTAATGATGACGATGTTCATCGTCCGTCCTGTTTCAAGTAGTACACTTAGTAAAAGAACGCTTGCCCCTAGAGCGATAATATGAGGATTATCCGTAAATAGTCCCATTAATTGTGTGCGGAATGTAACAACGAGCATGACCATAAATAAAGTTACGCCAATCGCCCATTGTACACTTTTCCATACGCGTGTGTAAGCTTCATCCTTTTCATTTCCGCCAACTAGGCGTCCAACGATAATAGCTGTTCCCATACCGATAGCAATGGCGAATAAATAAGTGAACATGGAAATGTTAGTAGCGTATTGTCTTGCAGCTAACGATTCGGTACCTAAGTATGTTGCGTAATATAAGAAGACAATTTGACAAGCTTGATACATGACTTGTTCGAATGCAGATGGAATGCCGATCTTTAAAATTTTGCCAACGTATTCTTTTGATAAAGTGAAGTAATATTGTAATTTCACACGGTATTCCATAACGCGGTACAGTAACCAGAAGAAAACGATAAGTGCGATTAACCGGCTGACAGCGGAAGAAATCGCGGCTCCTTGCACACCAAGTTCAGGGAAACCGAATTTCCCGAAAATAAGTACGTAGTTTCCGGCGATATGAATAATATTCATTCCAAGCGAAACAAACATTGCTTGCTTTGTAAAGCCGTGAACGCGGATAATTGCGGCTAATGAGTTAATAATAGCTTGAAGGAAAATAGCTCCTCCGACGATGGATAGATAGCTTTGTGCATACGTTAGTACATCGCCTTGTAAATTCATTGCCATCATCATATGTTTTGAAAATAAAAGAAAACCAGCGCTTATAATGAGTCCGACCACTAAATTTAATGTGACGGCTAATGCTGATATTTTTGATGCTTCCATAAAGCGTTTAGAACCGAGGTATTGGGATACAACGATAGCTGCACCATTCCCTATGACTTCTAGTACTAAAATCGCGATATGAAGGTATTGATTCGCTGCACCAACCCCAGATACAGCATCGTCTGATAATGCACTTAACATGAAAGTATCAGCGATCCCCATCAGCATAAAAAGAAAAACTTCTAGAAAAATAGGCCATGTTAATAAGAATAAACTTAATTTCTCTGTTGGCCCGTTTTTTGAGCGAATTGCTGTCATGTCCGTCCCCTCTTTACCGATATCTATTTTTAGCAAAGTGTATCGTAACACACTTTCATATCCTTTGCACTTATTTTAGCCTACATATTTTCAATATGAATAAACCTTCATTTTATGACAAAAAAGGAGGAATAATTATGCGTAAGATATTATAGAATATAAAATTTATTTTTCTCTGATAATTTAGAAAAGTATAAAAATGGTCATTTTTAACACTTTAGTTCAATAAAAACGCAGTGTGAAACGTTTACAAAGGCACGTGGTGTTAACAGAAAATTTTAATAAAATAGAAATATAAATATACAAAGAATATATTTATGTGTATAATATGAATTATTAGAACATATATATATTTCTTTCTGTTTGAAAATAAAAGGGCTAACATTTTTTTTGGAGGGTGGAAGTATGAAAAAAAAGATACCAGTTTTTGTAGCATCAACAGTAGCAATGAGCATGATTTTAGGGGCATGTGGCTACCAAAAAGATGAACCGCAAGCGAACGCAAAAGGGGATAGCGGGAAAAGCGGTGCGAAGCAAGTTATTAACTTAATTGAAACACAAGAAATTCCAACGATGGACCCAGCGTTATCAGCTGATGCAGTTTCTTCAAAAGTAATGAACAATACGATGGAAGGCCTATACCGCCTTGGGAAAGACGATAAATTAGTTCCAGGTGTAGCGAAGGAATTCCAAAAGTCAGAAGATGGTAAAAAGTATACATTTAAATTACGTGAAGATGCAAAATGGTCAAATGGTGAACCTGTAACGGCGAAAGATTTCGTGTATGCATGGCAAAGAGCAATTAATCCAGATACAGCTGCGAAATCGGCGTACATTATGTACGATATAAAAAATGCTGAGAAAATTAATAAAAAAGAGATGAGTCCAGACCAATTAGGTGTAAAAGCGATTGATGATCATACGCTAGAAGTAGAATTAGATAATTCTATTCCATATCTTGTTGATTTAATGGTCTATCCGATCTTCTATCCTGTTAATGAAAAGTATGTGAAAGAGCAAGGGACGAAGTTTGGTTTAGAAGCAAATACAACACTTTATAACGGACCATTTACATTAAGTGATTGGCAACATGAACGTAGCTTCAAAATGACAAAGAGCTCATCATATTGGGACAATAAAGAAGTGAAGCTTGAGGAAGTGAACTTTAATATTGTAAAAGATACGTCTACGCCAATTAATTTATATGAAACAAACGCAGTCGATCGAGCGACGTTATTAGCAGAGTTCATCGATAAATATAAAGGAAAACCAGATTTCAAAACGGTAGAAGATACATCTGTATTCTTCCTTCGCTTAAATCAAAAAGACCCAGCTTTAGCAAATAAAAATATTCGTAAAGCAATTTCTCTTGGTTTTGACCGTAAACCATTCGTTGATACATTATTAAATAACGGTTCTAAGCCAGCGACGGGATTAATTCCTGACAATTTCATTAAAGGACCGGATAAAAAAGATTTCCGTGTTGAAAATGGAGATATTGTAAAACCAAATGTAAAAGAAGCGAAAAAGTATTGGGAAGCTGGTAAAAAAGAGCTTGGTAAAACCGAAATTGAATTAGAGCTATTAAATGAAGACGTTGAATTATCGAAGAAAACTGGTGAATATTTAAAAGGTGAGTTAGAAAAGAATTTACCAGGTTTAACAGTGAAAATTAAACAACAACCATTCGCGCAAAAACTAAAATTAGAAGATGCGGGCGACTTTGTAATGTCATTCTCTGGATGGAGTGCAGACTTCCCAGATCCAGTTACATATCTTGATATGTTCGTAACTGATGGGGCACAAAATAAAATGAAGTATTCTAATCCGAAGTACGATGAGATTATTATGAAAGCGAAGAAAGATGGAAGCGACGTAAATGCTCGTTGGAAAAACTTACTTGAAGCAGAAAAAATGTTACTTGATGACGCTGCGATTGTTCCAGTATATCAACGTGGTAGAGCATATTTACAAAGAGAAACAATTAAAGATATGTACAACCATAAGTATGGCGGGGAAGTAAGCTTCAAATGGGCATCAGTAGGAAAATAACAAAAAAAGCAGGTGATTACCTGCTTTTTTTAGTACGTACGTTTTTTATAAATGCCTTTTCCGCCAACTTGGTTCCAGCCAGATTGTACATCTAAACTTTTATTAACAAACTTCATTTTTTCTTTCCCACCAAAGAGTTTTTCACCGATGCTATTTGTAATGACACCAATCAATGCTGTTATTCCGATGATGAGGGTAGCAACAATGATAAAATCAGTAAAAAAAGCGATCATATGCAAATTCCCCCTTTGTCTGTCTGTATTTTTATTGTATGAGATAAATGGTAAAAAAGAAAGAAATGTCAGAAAAATATTCGATTTACTTTAGAAAGCATATAGACATGAGCGGAGAGATTTGTTAAAATAAGAACAAATGTTCCTTTTTATTTCTAACCTTTAGAGTCTTACATTTCTCAATTGTTTTGTCGGGAAAAGGTAAGAAAACGCTCTCTTTTTAATGGGGAAGATTATGAAACTGTAATTGTATATCAAGTGAAGATTATTGTAGAAAGTAAGTATCAAAAGGGTTGAGGACCGTTGTTAAAGGACAGTTTTACTGAGTATAATCATGTTGCATAGCAGTGGAGTACACGGAGGAATTTTCTCAACTAGCAGTAAATTCACTGTATATTTCTTGCAAAAACTATTGTATAATGATTATAGAAGTTACTTATTAAAAGTAATTATTGTTGCTTACATGAATTGCGATTTTTTACTTTGCTATAAGACAAGTTATCGCGAAAAATTGCGGAAGTTAGAAATTTAAACTGTAATTAGTACAGAATTTGTACTCTTTAAGGAGAGTGAGCTTTGTATGGTAACATTATATAGTTCTCCAAGCTGTACGTCTTGTAGAAAGGCGAAATTATGGCTAGAGGAAAATCATATTCCTTATACAGAACGTAATATTTTCTCAGATCCATTAACGATTGATGAGATTAAAGAGATTTTACGTATGACAGAAAGCGGAACGGATGAGATTATTTCTACTCGTTCAAAAGTTTTCCAAGAATTGAATGTGAACTTAGAGTCTTTACCACTTCAAGATTTATATAAGATGATTCGTGACTATCCAGGTATTTTACGTCGTCCAATTATGATTGACGAAAAACGCCTTCAAGTAGGTTACAACGAAGATGAAATCCGTCGTTTCTTACCACGTACAGTAAGAACGTTCCAATTACGTGAAGCACAGCGTCTTGTAAATTAATTATAATAATATGAAAACCTTCTACCTATTATAGAGTAGAAGGTTTTTTTTTACTGTTTAACATTACGTAATCGCACTTGTTGAACGATAAAGCCTATGCATAAAATGGTGAAAATGAACAAATAAGGGATACTTGTGGCAAAACTAGGATTATGATGAAAAAACGTTGCAAGTCTGTCTTCATGTGTAATCATTTTTCCTGCTGTATAGGCGAGAACTGCTGCTCCGCAATAAATGAGAAATGGAAAGCGTTCCATGAGTATTAAAATAAGTTTGCTTCCCCAAATGATAATCGGGATAGAAATGAATAAACCGATAATTACGAGTGAAAGTCTTCCGTGAGCTGCTCCTGCAATGGCAATAACATTGTCAAACCCCATAACGAGATCCGCGAATACAATTGTACGCACAGCTTGGAATAAAGTCGTTTTTCCTTTGATAGAAGAAAGGTCGTTGTTATTATCAGTGAGTAAATTGACCGCAATTAATGTAAGTAAAATTCCGCCGGTGAGTTGTAAAAATGGGATATCAAGTAAATAGACAGCTAGTATCGTGAGGAGAATTCGTAGCACAATTGCTAACATAGTACCAATCAAAATGGCTTTATTTCGTTTTGCTTCAGGTAAATTTCGGCTAGCTAGTGCGATGACAATTGCGTTATCGCCACCTAGTACAACATCGATACCGACAATCAGTAGTACAGATGTTAAAAACTCTAAGTCCATTCGTCTGCCTCCATTTATGATGTTTTAATAAGCGAAATATATGTATGTGGTGAAGAAAGTTTGTCTAGTTTTGATCCCGCACTCCCAGGGACAAAATAATCACCTCTAATAGAAGTTTCACTTTATTACAGTGTACGAGGGAATATGGGAATGTATGTCCAAATTTTTTGCGAGCAGTGAATTGGTATAATGGTATATTTATTCCGATTGGTGCGAGCTAATAATCAGTGGAGGATGAAAAAAATACTGATTATTGTTTCACTTTATGTAAAAAGTCGAATACAGATAGGTATATAACTATTTTTGTAAAATAAATCGATTTTATTTCCCTTCTGGAGAATCTTATCATAAAATGAGAGTACAAGAATCTATTGTTTTGTCATATGAGTGGGGAATCCCTTCATAACAATTCTAAGCAGGAAGGGAGCGTTGTATTTTGGATATTGAAAGAATTAATGACCATACGATGAAATTTTTTATTACGTACATTGATATAGAGGACAGAGGGTTTAATCGTGAAGAAATTTGGTATGATCGCGAACGAAGTGAAGAGCTCTTTTGGGAGATGATGGACGAAGCTCGTGATCATGATGATTTCTTTATCGATGGGCCGTTATGGATCCAAGTGCAAGCAGTCGATAAAGGGATTGAAGTACTTGTAACGAAAGCGGAGCTTTCAAAGGATGGACAAAAGCTGGAACTACCAATAGGTGTAGACAAAATTATAGACATTCCTCTAGATGAAGGCATCGAATCATTATTCCAGCAAGAATTAGTGGAAGAGGTAGAAGAACAAATAGGAACAAACTTTAATGAAGATGGTACGTTTGGCTTTTTAATTAAGTTTAATGATTTTGAAGATGTTATTTCATTAAGTCATCGTCTTATCTTTGAAGATATAAAAGATGAATTACATTCATTTGAGGACCGATATTATGTATATGTGGAATTCGATGAAGTGCTACATGATGAAGAAGAAATTGATCGTATTTTAAGTATTGTTTTAGAATATGGAGAAGAATCTACTTTAACGATTCACCGTGTAAGTGAGTATGGGAAACAGGTTGTGAAAGAGCGTGCGCTTGAGACAATTCGCAACAATTTCCCTCCTAAAATGTAGGCCGATTTCTATAGTATGAAATCGGCTTTTTTTATGAAGAATAGGAAGGCTTTCTTAGTAAGGAGGTAAGAGATGAAAAACACGTTAAAACTACTTTTCTTTTTTCTACTATTGTTCGCATTATTTGTTTCATTACGCATGTTTATTGATGTAGCATTTTATTCGGATGTCATTGGGATAAAGGATGTTTCTATTTTAGGTATTATTAGTATTTTATTTACGGTTTCCGCATTTTTAATTGGATGTGTTATTTTCTTAGAAAACCGCCATCCGTCTAAAACACTTACGTGGTTAATCGTACTAGGTATTTTTCCGGTGTTCGGTTTCTTTGCTTATCTTTTATTTGGACAAAATTTTCGTAGAAAAAGAATGTTCCAAAAGAAGGCATTACTCGATGAACAGGCGTTTTTACAATATAAGGGACACGAAGATTACGAAGAACGGATTTTACGAAATCATAAGCATCAAGAATTGTTATTTCGTTTAGCAGATCGACTAGGTGCTTTAAATATTTCATTTCAAACTGAAACGAGGACATTAACAAATGGAGACGAAACGTTTCAGGCAATTTTAGATGGGTTAAATCGAGCGAAACACCACATTCATATGGAGTATTACATTGTGCGTGATGACAAGCTCGGTACAGAAATTAAAGATATTTTAATAAAAAAATCAAAAGAAGGCGTTGTCGTTCGTTTTTTATACGACGCGGTTGGAAGCTTTAAATTATCAAATTCGTATATTGAAGAATTGAATGATGCAGGAGTAGAAATGATTCCATTTTTCCCTGTGCGCTTTCCAATTTTAAACGATAAAATTAATTATCGAAACCACCGAAAAATCGTTATTATAGATGGAAATGAAGGGTTTGTAGGTGGATTAAATATTGGTGATGAGTATTTAGGGAAGGATAAATATTTCGGTTTTTGGCGAGACACGCATTTATATTTACGCGGTGAAGCAGTTCAAAGTTTACAGCTAATTTTCCTTCAAGACTGGTTTTATATGACTGGTGAGGCGGTATTAGCACCTGAATATTTACAAGCGGAAGCAGTTGAGGGTGATCATTGGGGCGGAGTCCAACTTGTTGGAGGTGGACCGGATAATAAATGGGAAACAATTAAACATTTATATTTTGCAATGATTGCTTCAGCTAGGAAATCGATTTGGATTGCAACACCATACTTTATCCCAGATGATGATATTTTATCTGCATTAAAAGTAGCTGCACTTGCTGGTATTGATGTTCGTTTGTTAATGCCAAGTAAGCCAGATAAGCGGACTGTCTTTTATGCATCAAGATCGTACTTTCCGGAGTTATTAGATGCAGGAGTAAAAATATATGAATATGAAAAAGGTTTTCTTCATAGTAAAGTTGTCATCGTGGATTCTGATCTCGCATCAATTGGGACAGCTAATATGGATATGAGAAGTTTTCATTTAAACTTTGAAGTAAATGCCTTTTTATATGATACAGGTAGCATTCGAAAGCTCGTTCAAGATTTTAAAGACGATTTAGAAGAATCCAGTGAAATTCATGTTGACCGATTTCATAAGAGACGTCTTCATAGGCGGATTGTTGAATCGACGTATCGGTTATTATCACCTTTATTATAGAAAGAGATGTCCTAATTTAGGACATCTCTTTTTTTGAGAGGAATTTGTAGTGAATTGTAGAATACAAGAAGTTGAAAGGGTGTGATGGTGGATGTTTATTGCAAGGAGAGAAAACGGAGAGAAAATTCATCTATTATATAACCGGGATGAAGAACGTTTACGCGAAATGCGTAAACGAGAAAAATTCTTTTGTACAGCTTGCGGAAAAGAAGTGCAAATGAAATTAGGAACACAAAAGAGCTGGCATTTTGCTCATAAGAAAGTGGATTCATGTCTTACCTTTTATGAAGCAGAATCTATGTATCATATGCACGGTAAAGAATTGTTATATAGATGGTTGAAACGTCAAAATTTTCATGTGGATATAGAGCATTACCTTCCAAAAATCCAGCAAAGACCAGATGTTTTCGTAGAGAGAGCAGGTAGGGAAATTGCGATTGAATATCAATGCGCCAATCTCTCCATAGAACAGCTTTCTAAACGAACATACTCGTATTGGCAAGCTGGTATACAGGTCATCTGGATCATTGGTGGAAATCAATTAAAAAAGCAATCTGCATATTGGATGAAATTTTCCTCACTTCTGGCTTTCTCCTTACAATCTTATCCTCAGCCATTTCTTATTTTCTTCTGTCCGAAACAAAAATCGTTTATGAAATGCGCATTTATCACTCCGTTTTCTACAAATGTCTCTTTCTCACATACTATTTATTTACCAACTGATACGACTACTGTTGACATGCTCTTTTCCTCTGTTCCTTTCCAAAAAGAGGTATTAGGACAAGAATGGAAGAGAAAAAAGAACCATTTTCGGCAAAACGCTCTATCTATCTGGAATTATAATCATAAGTCACTACTCCGCCTCTTATATCAATATAAATGTACCCCAGCGAGCTTTCCTTCTGAAATCGGTGTTCCGCTCCCATCCGCGTTTGCTTTTCAAACAAATCCATTTATATGGCAAGCTTCTCTTTATTTGAAGTGTATAGGTATGCTTAAGGTAGGGGAGTATATTTCTCTGCAATACGTATGTAACTATGTAGCAAAATATACGAAGAGGCGTCTACTTCCGTATTTTGCACAACATATATGGAAGGTAGCAGTTGCGGAGTATATGACATTTTTATGTTATGCAGGTGTATTAATAAAAATAGGTATTAATAAGTATCGAAAAATAAGAGATGTTGTGTTGGTAAAAACAGAGGGAGAAATTATGAAATATGATGAAATTTGCTTAGCGCACGCACTATCTCTATTTGAGACAAAGTTCAACATGAGAGAAGAAAAAGGGGATATAATAAAGAATGAACGTGAAGGAATTACATAAGAAAAACAGAATTGTACTTAAGTAGAGATATTTAAAGGAGGGCTTACAGAATGTCTGAACAAAATAAAGCAAAATCATTACCAAATCGCAATGAGATTGAAGAAGCAAGCACATGGCGATTAGAAGATATTTTCCAAACAGATGCAGAATGGGAAAAAGAATTCCAAGCTATTAAAGAGCTATTGCCAAAGTTAACTGAATTTAAAGGGAAGCTTGGCGACTCTGCAGACAATTTGCTTGAGGCATTGCAATATGAAGATGAAATTTCAATGCGATTAGGTAAGCTATATACATATGCACATATGCGTTACGATCAAGATACAACAAACTCTGTGTATCAAGCACTGAATGATCGCGCAACAAATTTATACTCACAAGTATCTAGTAGCACAGCGTATATCGTACCTGAAATTTTATCTATTTCAGAAGATACATTGCAAACATTCTTACAAGAAAATCGAGAACTAAGTGTATATGAGCATGCATTAGAAGAAATTACACGTCAACGCCCGCACGTATTATCTGAGGCAGAGGAAGCGTTATTAGCAGAAGCATCTGAAGTGATGAGTGCATCAAGTAATACATTCGGTATGTTGAATAATGCGGATTTGAAATTCCCATCTATTAAAGGTGAGGATGGAGAAGAGGTAGAAATAACACATGGCCGTTACATTCAGTTTTTAGAAAGTGATGATCGTCGTGTTCGCGAAGATGCATTCAAAGCTGTATTTGAAACGTATGGGAAATTTAAGAACACATTTGCAAGTACGTTAAGCGGGGCAGTGAAACGTAATAATTTCAATGCACGTATTCGTAAATATGACTCAGCTCGCCAAGCAGCATTAAGCAATAATAATATTCCTGAAGCAGTATACGATCAACTCGTTGAAACGGTAAATGACAACTTACATTTATTACACCGTTACATTGATATTCGTAAGCGTGCACTAGGACTTGATGAGCTTCATATGTACGATTTATATACACCACTTGTACAAGAAGTGAAAATGAATGTGAAGTATGAAGAAGCGCAAGACCTGTTATTAAAATCTTTAAACGTACTTGGTGATGAATATGTTGAAATTTTAAAAGAAGCATATGAAAATCGCTGGGTAGATGTGTACGAGAATAAAGGCAAACGAAGCGGAGCATATTCATCTGGTGCATACGGAACAAATCCGTATATTTTAATGAACTGGCATGATAATGTAAATAATTTATATACACTTGCTCATGAGTTTGGTCATTCGGTGCATAGTTATTACACAAGAAAGACACAGCCACACGTATACGGTGATTATTCAATCTTCGTTGCAGAGGTAGCATCAACGTGTAATGAAGCGCTTCTAAATGATTATTTATTAAAAACGACAGAAGATAAAAAAGAGCGTCTATATTTATTAAATCATTATTTAGAAGGATTCCGTGGTACTGTATTCCGTCAAACAATGTTTGCAGAGTTCGAGCATATCATTCATAAAAAAGTACAAGAAGGACATGCGGTTACGCCAGATATGTTAACGGAGATCTACTACGATTTAAATAAGAAATATTTCGGGGATGCTTTAGTAATCGATAAAGAAATCGGTTTAGAATGGTCTCGTATTCCGCACTTCTATTACAACTATTACGTATATCAATACGCAACAGGATTTAGTGCAGCGACTGCGTTATCTAAACAAATTTTAGAAGAAGGGCAACCAGCAGTAGAACGTTACATTAACGAATTCTTAAAAGCGGGAAGCTCCGATTATCCAATTGAAGTGTTGAAAAAAGCAGGAGTTGATATGGCATCTCCTGAACCAGTGAAAGAGGCACTTCAAGTATTTGAAGAGAAATTAAATGAATTAGAAGCGTTATTATTTGAAGAAAAGTAATGAGAAAAGACGAGGGATTTTATCCTCGTCTTTTTTGTTTGAAAATGTTTTTGTCGATATTTGTCGAAAAAATAAGGAGGATTTCCTTACTTTTTCTAAATTAGAAGGCAGTTTTACAGTTGATTTTTGTAATTAAAATCCTTTAAATCGTTTTCTATAGTTGAAATAAGAGACAGCGATGACGATAACTCCGAATAAAAGAGGGAAGGCAATAATTTTAGGAAAAGCTTGTAGTAGAGAAAGGATGTACAAGAAAAAAGAAACAATGAAAGCTAGAAAAATTAGAGCGATATGAGACTTTTTCATTAATAAAACCTCCTAAATGTTCTTTTTTATAGCTTATTCAAAAATGAAAACGTTTAGAATGTGACAAAAATGTGAAATTCGACAAAAGGGGTTGTCATCTGACGTCGAATCTTGTAATATAATAAGCGTGAACGAATTCACATACAAACATATACCCCTTTGTTTGAACGTGAAAATTTCTCCCATCCCCTTTAATATTTTTATAAGCCGTAAAGAAAAAGACCTGGTGTTTACACCAGGTCTTTTTCTTTTGCTATCCATTTCCAATAACGCTCGCACTTCACTTCAATCATTTGTACTTTTCGTTTTAGTTGTAATTTTTTTAGTTCACGCTCTATTTCTTGCTGAGGGCAGTCATATATAAATGAGATTTCCTTTGAAGAAATAAATTGTGTTGCTTCTAGTAATACTTCTAAAGGAGGTAATGGTTCTGGCTCAATTTCGCATTTTACCAGTTCTTTTAATAGCTGTACGTATACATCATAGGAATAAATCCCTGTGATTTTAATACCTTCCTCATCTGAATTTGCATGAAAAAATAGGAGGGAAGGTATTTCTGTAATATGCATCTCATTTGTGAATTTTAGGTCGCATTGGAAAGCTTTTTTTGCGCTAACTGAGTGTAGGTCTTTTTTAAATTCCTCTACATCAATGCCACTATCTTTAGCACATGTAAGCAATAATTCACAGTCAGGGTGTGATACATTTTCAAGAAAAATGTATTCTTGGAGTTTTCGCAAAAACTTCGAACCTGCTTTTCGGCCTTGCAACTCCGCCGCCTTAATTGCCATCGAAACTAAATACGGTGTTGACGACGCCTCTTGCATATGTACTTTTCCATCACATGAAAAACCTTGTAAACTTGTTGTCTTTTCCCACACAAATCGAATATTAGCAGGTTTATTCCATTTGTGTGAGGAAGCGTTCGCCCCGTCCACTTTTCCTGTTACTATATGACGAATAGAGAAGTATTTCCCATACTCAAGCCATAGTTTAATAATAAATGGCTCGATATCCCAGCAATCTTTACAAAGTGGATCAATAAATAAATATGCTTCTACAGATTTATGCTCGCATGTGGAAGGAGAAGGCATATTTATATGCTTTGCTTCCTGCTTATCCATTACACTTCACCTGTTTCATTTGGAGTATTGACCATATGTTGAGCAGTTAATGCTAAACGTTCAAAAACAAACTCTCTTATATGACCGTGCACTCCTGTATCATCCATTGCTTGCTCCATACATGACAGCCAAGCTTCTGCGCGTTTTGGAGTAATCTCAAACGGAAGATGGCGTGCTCTTAGCATAGGATGCCCATGTTCTTCAGTGTATAAATTAGGACCACCTAAATATTGTGTTAAAAATTGTTTCTGCTTCCTAGCAGTTTCTGTTAAATCATCCGGGAAGATCGGAGATAAGTCAGGGTGTTCACTGACATAGGAATAAAATGTATCCACTAATGTTGCAATGCATTGTTCACCGCCGATTGCTTCAAATGGTGTCATCGGTTGCTTGCTCATCCTTTATAAACCCCTTTTTCCATGAAATGTATATCTATTGTAGCAATGGAATGTTATGAAGAGCAACTAAACAGCCTTCATAACATTCTTTGCTTATTCTATATGTTGCTAATAAATCTTTTGCTTTTCAAAAAGGTGAAATGTAGCCGTAAGTACAGCTCTTCTTCACTGATGGAAATTTTACTTTAGCGCTCTTCGTTTTGTTTGGCAAGGAAAAAGCGTTTTACTTTGTTGTTTGTATGACGAACTGGTACGTTATGTTGCTTTAATAACCTTATAAATGCTGCTTTACCGGTCTTTTCATCTTGCACTTCGTATTCAATTTCATAATCATCGTGATTGTAATAGAAACTATGATCAAAGACAAGCGTTCCGCCTTCAAATAATATTTCAGCTCTTTCTGTTGTTAAACTACCCATATAAGTTAAAGCGGAAACGGGAATTTGTAATTTGTGTAGCTGATCCATTACAGTTCCTTGAATGATTGTGTTTGTTTCCATCATAAGTTGTGCTTCTTTTTCTGTTACAGACTGATGAGTTTCTAATAAACCAATTTCAGCAGGTTGTTTTAATGTTAATGTATAAGTTCCATCTTTATGACGAATACGAAGTGCAGAGCCCGTATCTTTTAAAGAGAAGTGAGGCGTTTCAAAGTAGTGATTTACTTGTTTTGTAAATGCTTCAATAGAAAAAGATTTGCATAATGTTTGGAATTCTTCCTCTGTAACCATATTTTTAAATTCAATTTCAATTTCTTGTGTCATTGTATGCGCTCCTTTTGAAAAATAATTCTTTCCACATTATCGCTTTTTCGCAAATTTGGTTCAATGTTTTATTTGTTTGCGTCCATGTTATGATACAATAATACTGTTAAGTAAGACAGGAAGTTGAGATGGAGGAGTTCGAGTATGCAAAATAAAATTCAAGTTAAGAGCGTAGAAACGAGAGAGAATGCGCTTATTTTTTGTGCAGAAAATACTGAAATAGAGGTAAAGGAGTTAAGTGCGCGTAATCACGTACTTGTAGACTCAGACAATTTATCATTTTTATATATCTTAGAAAATGAATCATCTTTCATTTATGTAAGTATTCCGCATACATGCTGGGAAGCAGTGCATGAAGCGATGAATAAAGATACAGCGATGTTTATTCGCGTGAATGATGTTGAAATAGAATTAGAAGGATTAAAAGAAGAAGTAGAGTATTTAGTTGAAAATATTGAAGGTAATGCAAATTACGGAGAAGAACTAGTAACTGCTGTAGAAAAAGTGTTTCTATAAGCAAATGGATTGATTTTGGTGGTGGTTGAAATGAATCGTAATTGGGAAGAATTTTTAGCACCGTATCACCAAGCGGTGGCGGAGCTGAAAGTGAAACTAAAAGGAATGCGTACTCAATTTGCAATGTTAACGGAGCATTCTCCAATTGAGTTTGTAACAGGAAGGGTAAAGTCGGTTGCAAGTATTATTGATAAAGCGGAGAAGAGAAATGTACCGCTAGACCGAATTAGAGAAGATATGCAGGACATCGCGGGCCTTCGAATGATGTGTCAATTCGTAGATGAGATTAAGCCTGTTGTAGAATATCTTCGAAAACGAAATGATTTTGACATTGTAGAAGAACGTGATTATGTAACGCAAAAGAAAGATAGCGGCTATCGCTCTTACCACGTTGTCATTAGTTATCCTGTTCAAACGATACAGGGGGAGAAAAAAGTGTTAGTTGAAATTCAAATTCGCACGTTAGCAATGAATTTTTGGGCAACGATTGAGCATTCTTTAAATTACAAATATAGTGGACGTTTTCCTGAAGATATTAAAATACGCTTACAACGTGCAGCGGAAGCGGCGTTTTTATTAGATGAAGAAATGTCTTCCATTCGTCTTGAAATTCAAGAAGCGCAAAAGGTCTTTTCACGAAAGCAGGAAACGAAAGATTCTGAATCATAAACTAAAGGGTGTTGGGCGATGAAATTTACAATTATGTCAAAGGGAGATCAATCATCAGATACACTAGCAAGTACGATGAAAGAATACTTGTTAGATTTTGGGTTTACAATGGATGAAAAGGAACCTGATATTGTAATTTCTGTTGGGGGAGATGGAACGCTTTTATATGCATTCCATCGTTACTATAATCGATTAGATGAAACCGCATTTGTTGGTGTACATACAGGGCATTTAGGTTTCTATGCAGATTGGTTACCGACGGAAGTAGAGAAGTTGGTGATTGCAATCGCTAAAACACCGTTCCAAGTGGTTGAATATCCACTTTTAGAAGTGATTATTCGCTATGTGAATGGTAGTAAAGAGTCGCAGTATTTGGCGATGAATGAAGCGACTGTGAAAAGTGCAGAAGGTACATTAGTAACAGAAGTGGAAATACGCGGAGAGTATTTCGAAACGTTTCGCGGAGATGGTCTTTGTATTTCGACTCCTTCAGGAAGTACCGCGTATAATAAGGCGCTTGGCGGAGCAATTATTCACCCTTCTATTGAAGCGATTCAAATTGCAGAAATGGCATCTATCAACAATCGTGTATTTCGTACGGTAGGTTCGCCGCTCGTACTGCCGAAGCATCATACATGCGTTTTAAAGCCGGCTGCAGGAATGAACATGCAAATTACCGTGGATCATTTGACGATGGTTCATCAAGATGTGAAATCAATTCAGTATCGCGTTGCAAACGAGAAAGTACGATTTGTTCGTTTCCGTCCGTTCCCATTCTGGAAACGTGTTCGTGACTCGTTTGTTGCAGATAAATAGAGAGGGTTTATATATTTGAACAGATTTACATTGAAATGGGATATAGGGCTGGCTGAAGAGGGAACTTTAGTTAGAGAATTTTTGAAAACAAAAGGGATTTCGAAAGCTGCTTTAACGGATATAAAGTTCCGCGGGGGAGCAATTGAAGTAAACGGTCAACACACAAGTGTTCGTCACAAGTTACAAGCTGGTGAAGAGTTACAAATCTTTTTTCCAGTGGAGGAAAGAAGTGAAGGGATGGAAGTGGAAGAGATCCCTTTATGTATCATATATGAAGATGATGCGGTTCTTGTTATAAATAAAGAAGCAAATATGTCGACGATCCCGTCTAGGGAGCACCCGTCAGGAAGTATTGCAAACGCTCTTTTATATCATTATGATAAACAAAATCTTGCAAGTACGGTGCACATTGTGACGAGGTTAGATCGTGATACTTCAGGGCTTATGCTAATTGCGAAAAATAGATTCGTTCACCAACTTTTATCGAAGCAGCATCAACAAAAAGGGGTGAAACGAACGTATGAGGCAATCGTTCATGGGACTATTTTAGAAGAAGTAGGAACGATTGACGCGCCAATCGGACGAAAAGCGGATAGTATTATCGAGCGAACTGTCTGTGAAGATGGTCAAAGAGCTGTTACTCATTTTAGAGTGATGGAGAGTTCTTCCGATAAGACGCATGTAGCGCTTGAGCTCGAGACGGGAAGAACACATCAAATTCGTGTACATATGGCATATATAGGACATCCGCTACTTGGGGATGATCTATACGGTGGCCGAAGAGATGTGATAAAACGTCAAGCGCTGCATAGTACATCTTTGACGTTTTATCATCCTATTTTAGAAAAGGGAATGACTTTTACCGTAAGTATCCCAGAGGATATGCAATACGCTTTACATAACAATTAAAAGGGAACAAAATTCTTATCATAAAAAGAATTTTGTTCCCTTTTTTTAGCGGAATAATATTAAAATTTGATTTTCACCAGTACGTTTTATAACGAAAAAGCCACTTTCAGCTTTCGTGGCAATGCCGTCATCATTCGGACGACAATATCCGTGTGTTTCGCAAGTGCCGTCATCACGTACTAACATTTGTCCAATTAATCCGACAGGAAGCCACTCAGTACGGTCTCTTCTTGATATATACTTACAAGCTGGATCCCATTCTGTATTTAAAAGAGGTCGTATTTCTTGCGTATCCGTACGCGTATATTGACGTTTTCCGAAGCTGTCTGTTTTATAGCGTTTTTGCCAACTTAAAGCACCGCTATTTCCTATGAGAGCGGGGGTAGCGCTAGATATTCCTAATATGAATGAATCATTTGAAGTAGCTTTTCGAATTTTTTCTTCGCTACTAAATGTAATGAAATAGCCGATATCAATAGGGCTATGATCTGCTGCCTCAAACATTTGTGCAAAATCAGTACCACCTGCATTGTAAGAAGCACCATCGATATACATTTCTCCGTTATGGGCAAGCCATTTGGCACCTATATTATAATCAGTGTCATTTGTCCCATTTGCGATAAACCAGGAATAAGCTTCTTCTGCTGTACCAAATTTACCCATAATATGGCTGCCTGCAAAATTAGCTGTTGATGTATGATTTCCTTCCGCATGAGATGAGAATCCGTTAGCGATAGTTGCGGTTCCTTCTGCATGTGCTGCTTCGCCCAAAGCAATTGCATGTTTTCCTTCTGCATGAGAATAAGAGCCGCCTGCTGTCGTTTCACTTCCTTCGCTATGCGAACTATGTCCAGTTGCCTTTGTTTTTGTCCCTTCTGCATGAGAAAAGGGACCCGTTGCATGTGTAAGAAGCCCTTCTGCATGTGAAGCGATTCCATCAGCTTTAGAGTGAAGTCCTTCTTTATATGCGTGACGAGCTCCTTTGTTATTTTCTTTTTTTATAGGTGTAGGTACAGGAGCCTGAATAGGGGCGGATCTTTCTATTTGTACATCGTTGCCCGAGATTAATGCTTCTTTTATTTTTTTTACTTGATTTATAATAGTAGCTGGAATTTCTGGTTGTACTTTTTCCTTTATTGCTGCAGGAATGTTTTCTTCTATATTTTCTTGTATCTTTTCCGAATTAAGCACAGGTTCATCATTATTAGAAGCGAGCTTCTTTTTTTGTTTTGCTTTTATTTTCCTGCTATCTATAATTCGCCTCATAACAGCATTTTCTAAAGAGACATATGTTTCTCTCGGTTTGCTTTTTTTTGATGACTCTTGTTCTTCTATTGCTTCTATAGCTGCAGCTCGAATACTGCACCAGTTGTTAATTCCATACATGGGATGGTATAAAGGGTGGAATTTTCTTTTTTGTTTAGAAGATTTTTTCTTCATTCCGTCACCTCCTGCGACAGTATATGCCGTGCAATTAAAAAAAGATGCACTTTATTGCATCTTTTTTTAATTGCTTTATCTAGTTTTAGTGTGGAATATGTCTAGAAAACACCATGATCCTCTGCAAATCGTGAATTGTATTAAGTAGAGGTATTTATCCCGATTGGTGCGGGCTAATAATCAGTGGCGGATGAACAAAACCCCCACTGATTAAAGTTTCACTTTATGAAATTGGGCGGAACTTTTCAGGGACAAAAGGTAGGGAAGAAGGGACAGAAACGGTCTCCAACTCAGGGTAACGTAGTCCAGTTAGTTTACCACCAAATACAGCACCAGTATCAATATTGACTGTATGATTCACAAAGCGAGGTTCATTGACAGGTGTATGTCCATAAACAATCCATGTTTCACCCTTATACTCTTTCGCCCAATCTTGGCGGACAGGTGAGCCGTCAGGGTGTTTTTCGCCTGTAATATCACCATATAATACAAAGGTTTGTACTTTTTTATCTTGTCTTCCTATGTAATCTTGCCGAATACCAGCGTGACAGACGGTTAAATTTTTTTCATCCAGTATGTGATATAGCGGTGATTGTTCGTAAAGAGTAATGAATTTTTCTTTTATTATTTGTTGCTTATTAGAAGGCAATGCTTCATATTCTGCAACAGTTGTTTCGAGCCCATGAGCGATTGTAACATTACGTCCAAGGAAGAAACGATACAGTTTATTACAGTGATTCCCTGGAGCATAATAAGCATCTTTTCTATTTATTACGAGCTCCCATACAATTTCAATCATCCGTAATGAATGAGGACCTCGGTCTGTAATATCACCAACGAATGCAAGCCTTCGTTTTGCGTTATGAATTGGGATACCACTATCCCAGCTATACCCTAGTTTCGTTGTTAAATCTTGAAACTCTTGGAAGCATCCGTGAATATCACCTATAATGTCATATTTCATATTTAAACCTCCAGCTCATTTTTTCATTAGTATATCTAAAATGGACATAGAAAAAAACCATACCGTTTTTCGATATGGTTCATTTAAACATAAAGATTTTAGTTCTTGAGCGTACGTTTAAAATAAATCCAATAGCAACCATATATGTGAGCAGTGAACTCCCGCCGTAGCTCATAAGCGGTAACGTTATTCCTGTAATAGGGAGTAAACCAATTGTCATCCCAATATTTTGGAATACTTGGAACGTAAACATTCCAATTGTACCAGCGCAAATATAACTACCGAAAGGTTCATTGCTTTCTAAAGCGATATGGATCATTCGGTAAATGAGTAAGAAAAAAAATGAAATAATAACACTTGCTCCTAAAAAACCGAATTGTTCAGCGATATTTGTAAAAATAAAATCTGTATGTGGCTCTGGAAAATATACTTGTCTATTTTCCCATCCTTTTCCTTGCATCTCTCCTGATCCAGTAGCTAAAAATGCTTGTCTTAATTGGTATCCTTGTGCGTCATATTCATAAGGTGCAAGCCAACCATAGAAGCGATTTAATTGATATTCTTTTAGAATGTGCTCTTTAAAGAACTCTGTATGCGTGAAATAAATATATGTTAAGGTAGAGCCTATGGCGAAAATACCGGAGGTTAATCCGAGGATAAAGCGCCAACGTATACCAGAAACTAAAACCATTGTTGCAAGCATCGCTGAAATGACCATTGTGTTTCCTAAATCAGGTTCTTTTGCGATTAGAAGTAGTGGAGGTAAACTAGCTGCAAATATTTTTAAAAGTAAAATGAAATCTTCACGAGTTGTCCGAAAAAGGTATTTTTCATTATGATTCGCTATAATTCGCCCAACGACGATAATCAAAAATAATTTCATAATTTCAGAAGGCTGAAAGTTTCCGATGCCTGGAAGTCTGTACCACGCGGTAGCCCCTTTAATTGTAACGGCGCCAGGAACTTGAAGTTCTAGGCCAATTAGAAGTATGAGTGCAAAGCTATATAAATACCAAGCAATTTGTTTATAGCGATCGAAATCAATAACCATAATAACACCAATGGCGATAAATCCAATGGCATACCATTGGATTTGTTTTAATACAAAATTTACGTTTTGTAAAAATGGTGGTAAAGAAGCTTGTGCACTTGCGATAGCAAAGCAGCTAACAATCCCAATGGCAAATAAAATGAATATTAATATGTAGTCTATTTGATATTGAGTGTTCGGATCTTTCACTGTATGAATTCCTTTCTACTGCTCTCTATATTAGTGGGTTTTAGTTGGTGCATCACATAGTTTAAAAAGAATGTATGAACTATACGCATTATTCACGTAAAGCTCACACATTTTATTTTCGCAGAATAGACTAATGATGTAGCTCTTTTATAATTATGTCCAAACAATGGGAAAGACGTACATGTGCATCTGGAATGAGGTTTGGTAGCTGGCTATAATATTCTAAGGAACCTTTACACCATTTATAAGCGCTAATTAGACCTAGTCTATAATCTGTATTATCTTGTAAAAATCCGTATTTTTTTGAAGTTATAACGAGGTGCGTAAAATCCTCAGATCCTTCAAGGAGTTTGCTGTGTATTTGTTGCCCAGTATGGTAGCGAAATTGGCTTAAAGGTTCGGATATGTATACTGCGTCTCCTTTAGAAAGTAAGGAAATCCATGATGCCATATCGACACTACAAGAATAGTGCCTTCCTTTTAGCGTGCCGAAAGGTTCAGTGAGTAACTGTTTTCTAAACAGAATAGTTGTAGGCTCACCGATAATGTTATGTCCACCTTTTAACATCCAGTCGCCTAAAAATATTCCGTTTAATTGAATGTCTTCGCTATATAATCTTTGTGTTGGATGAGCATCTCCAATTAAATTCCCGTGATCATCAATACGTACTCGATAAGAAGTTATAAGAGCGAGATTTTTATTTGTGTCTTGCTCAAAATAAGCCATCATTTTTTGTATTTTATGATTATAAAACACATCATCGTCCATTAAAAAATTTATATACTCCCCATTAGATTTCTCTAAGAGCATAAGATCGTTATGAAATTGTCCTAAAGTAGTGGTATTTCGAATGTATGTTATGTTTTTATAATTAGGTAAATACTGTTCATTTATTAAGATTTCTGTTTCATCATTTGTACTATCGTCTCCTATAATAATTTCAATGTTTGGATAAGTTTGTGCTAATGCACTTTCTAGAGCAATTTTGAAATAATGTGGTCGATTATAAGTGGGAATAAGGATGGAAACGAGAGGTAACTTTTTTTTATTATTCATACGAAACTACCTTTCAGAAGCTTTTTTTGTAAGAACGATATCTTGATAACTTGTATACTCATTTCTGCCGCACCATAAACCATAATGCGGTTTATTAATTACCTCTAAGCCATGTTTATTTAATAAGGTGCGGATATCTTCTTCAGGATAGGCAACTGCGAAATTAGGAATATCTTTATTCACAACATAACAATTTTCAATTTGATGATAAAAACCTAATGTACTTAGCCCAGAATTTAAGTAATAGGATGATTCAGGGTTAATGAGAAAGAAGGTAATAAAACATCTCCCATCTTTTTTTAGAACACGTACAATCTCAGATACGTAATGTTCTAATTCTTTCGGAAGGAGATGGGTAAATACAGAAGTTAAAAAAATAAAATCGAATGAATCGTCTTCATATGGAAATTTGTATTGAGAAGCATCTTCTTTTCCTTCTGGGTTGTAGAATTGATTATATATATCAACGTGTTCAAAATGGAAATTGCTACGGGCAGTTGAAATATTATTTTTGCACCATGTAATGCCATCTTTAAATAAATCAAATCCATAATAAGCTCCATCATCACCTAAGTAATTCATTAATGGAACCGCCATTCGACCGACACCACAACCTACATCTAACACTGTTTCATTGGATTTTAAACTGCCAATTTGAATAAAATGCTTTATGAATTCTTTTCCAACCTTTTGAAAGTCGCCACCTACATATTGGACGAGTTCGGGAGGTGGGATTAATGCGATTTTTTTTTCAAGCTCGCTCATAATTTCACTCCTTCCTTGTAGTAAATAGGGAACCAACATTTTTAATATGCAGCTAACATTTTATAGTGGGAGGGGAAACGATATTAGAACTGTTGCGATATGTAAAAAGCTCCCTAGAACAACTGGAAATAGTAATGGGAGCTTTTGTTTTTATTTATCATGCTATTGGCGAAGGCTAATAATTAGTGTGAGATGGAGAAACCCTAACTGAATAAAGTTTCGCCCTATTCTTTTCGCCAATAAACCCCGAATACATCAATTTTAGTAATAGGAGCTTTTAAGTTTCTTTGATTTCTAAAGTCTGTCACGGCCTCTGCACAAGCTGGTAGTCCATAGTCATCAATAATAATATAGCCGCCCTTAGAAACTTTATCGTATAAGTTCACGAGACCATCCATTGTGGATTCGTACATATCACCGTCAAGGCGTGCAATTGCGATTTTTTCTATTGGTGCTGTTGGTAAAGTATCTTTAAACCAGCCTTTTAAAAATTTTACTTGATCATTTAATAAATCATATTTTCTAAAATTCTCTTGTACTTGTTCTAAAGAAACGCGTAAGTAATCGAAAGAGTGTAAATAATCTCCGTAATCTTTCGGATAGTGTTCTAAATTCGGTGTTGGCAAACCTTCAAATGAATCTGCAACCCACACATTACGATCAGTAATGTTATTTGCCTGTAAAAAACCATTCATAAAAATGCACGATCCCCCGCGCCACACACCTGTTTCAATAAAATCACCTTCTATATTTTCACGGACAACTGTTTCTAGTGCTTCATGTAATTGATTCATACGTTCCCGGCCGATCATACTGTGTGCTGCTCTTGGCCAATCCATCCCATCTTGACGTTCACTTTTTAAAACATCTGGTTTCACAATTTTCAAGTTATGGTTTTCAGCATATTGCTTAATGAATAAAGGAAGTGGTACGGTAACTGGTTCATATGGAAGTTCCTTAGAAATATGTAATGAAGCAGGTAAATATGGCTCATACTCTAGCCATATTTCAAATAAAATTGTTTTCTTTAACAACTCGAGATAAAGCTGAACAGCAAATTTATTTTCCATATTTGTGCCTCCTGCAAAATGTCATACAACAATATGATTATGTAGATAGTGAAAGTTTCATGCTTGAATTCATAATTGAAAAAGCAGTAAAACTGATATCAGTTTTACTGCTAAGTAAAAAAATTAAGCGATTTTTTCAATAATAATGGATGCACTTGTACCAAGAGCTAATGATAATCCAATTCCAGTAACAATTGCTTCAACCATTGATGGAGTTATTGTAATTTGTGTAATTGCCTGGATAACGATAGGTGCTCCAAGTGAGATTAAGCTTGTGCCTGCACCTGGTACATTAACTCCATTAACTTGAATTGCAAGGCTACCTAATAAACTTACTGCTGCAGTATATGCGATAACAGTAATTTTATAGAATCCAGTTTCACTTATGATGAAAGTATCAGCGTCTAATTGAGAAATTGCTGTACCAAACTGAGATCCAACCGTGTTAAACGGTACAGGATCATTAATTCCAAGAGCTAAAGAAACTGTAGCAGAGTTAAATGCATACAATCCTGCTGGAAGTCCTAATCCAGATGGCCCGGTCGGCCCGGTCGGCCCGGTCGGCCCAGTCGGCCCAGTCGGTCCAGTTGCACCAGTTGCACCAGTTGCACCAGTGTCTCCAGTCGGCCCAGTTGCGCCAGTGTCTCCAGTCGGCCCGGTAGGTCCAGTTGCGCCAGTGTCTCCAGTCGGCCCAGTAGGTCCAGTTGCACCAGTGTCTCCAGTCGGCCCAGTCGGTCCAGTTGCACCAGTGTCTCCAGTCGGCCCAGTCGGTCCAGTTGCGCCAGTGTCTCCAGTCGCGCCAGTTGTACCAGTGTCTCCAGTCGGCCCAGTCGGCCCAGTAGGTCCAGTAGGTCCAGTAGGACCAGTTGGCCCAGTAGGTACGGTAGGACCAGTCGGCCCGGTCGGCCCAGTAGGACCAGTTGGCCCGGTTGGAAGTGTAAACGGTGGTATTGGTGGTAAAGTTGGACCTACAAGATTAGGATCAAATGCACTAGCTGATAAGAATTCATCAGGATTTAAGCCATCTGAATAATTATTATTTGACATAAATTCACCTCCATAAAGCTTTCATTATATAGTAGATGCAAAATCACAAGAAAATGACACGGACATTTGAATTATTAAAAAGAAATCTTAAATAGCTTGAACAAGTTAAAAAAATGGAAAGTTTATTGTATGTATAACATATGATTGAGTTGGAAGAGGGTGATTATGTTGAACAAGCAAGGAATTACAATTAGTCTATGTATGATTGTTCGCGATGAGGAAAATACAATAGATCGATGTTTGGACGCGGTAGAAAAAATTGTTGATGAAATTATTGTAGTTGATACAGGATCCACTGATCGAACGAAGGAAATTGTAGCAAAATACACTTCTAACATACACGATTTTCCGTGGGTTGATGATTTTGCGGCAGCTAGAAATTTTGCGTTTTCAAAAGCAACGCAAGAATATATATTATGGTTAGATGCTGATGATGTGTTATTAGAGGAAGCTCAAGAATCACTGAAAACATTAAAACGAGAGTTAGATTGTAAAGTTGACGCTGTTTCTATGCCTTATTATCTTGTAATGGATTCTAATGGGAAACCTTTATATTGCACAAGAAGATATCGACTTGTAAAGCGTGAAAAACAATTTCAATGGTTTGGAAAGGTGCATGAGTATTTAGCTGTTTCTGGTGAGATTTACAATAGTAATGTCGCCATTACACATAAGAAAGAAAAAGAAATAACGAATCGTAATTTGAAAATTTTTCAAAATGCTGTAGCAGCTGGAGAAGAATTAAGCCCGAGAGATTTATTTTATTACGGTAATGAATCTATGGATAATCAAAAATACGACGATGCGGTTCTTCTGTATGAAACATTTCTTAATCAAGAGGAAGGATGGCATGAAGAGAAAATTTATGCATGTGGTAAGTTAGGAGATTGTTATGCGAAGTTAGGAGACTGGGAGAAGGCAGTTGAAACTTGTACGAAGTCGTTTCGTTATGGTATTCCTAGAGGAGAGAATTGTACAAGAATAGGATATATATATATGGAACAACAAAAGTATAATGAAGCGATATTTTGGTTTAAGCTAGCAACTGAAGTGCCGCTAGCAGAGGATAGTCCTTTTCACAGTCCGGCTAGTTATACGTGGATTCCATATTTACAAATGTGTATTTGTTATAGCAGATTAGGAGATCAAGATAAAGCTTATTATTATAATGAATTGGCAGCTTCTTATGTTCCGAATAATGCTGCGATTGAATATAACCGTAAATATTTTAGAGGCATCTATGATAAACAATATAAAATGTAATTTGTTCTATTTTTAGGAAATGACTTGTCGCTATTCTAATGATAGTAGAATGGCTATATATTAGATTATCGGTAATGCAACCAATAGAGATGGCATCCTTTGTAGAATATCTTTTGTTTATATTTCAAATTCAATTTGCATAAGGAGTGTGTGAAATGAATCGGGAGAAAAGTTCTTTATACGAAGAAAAATCTGAACATTATTATAATGCGATAAATCCTAATTTATTCAAGCATATAAAAAAGGAATGGCAAGAAGTTCTTGATATTGGTTGCTCGAGCGGTGCATTAGGAGCGGCTATAAAAGAAAATGGAGCACGTGTATCAGGAATTGAGGCGTTCCCAGAGGCTGCCGAAAAAGCGAAAGAAAAACTAGATCATGTTATTTTAGGTGATATAGAAACAATGGATCTTCCTTATGAGAAGGAACAATTTGATTGTGTCATATTCGGGGATGTATTAGAGCATTTATTTGATCCGTGGGCTGTCATAAAGAAAGTAAAGCCATATATAAAAGAAAATGGTGTGATTTTAGCTAGCATACCAAACGTTGCGCACATTTCAGTATTAGCTCCCTTACTCGCTGGAAATTGGACGTATACAGAATATGGATTATTAGATAAAACGCATATTCGTTTCTTTACTTTTAATGAAATGCTAAGAATGTTTTTAAAAGCAGGATATTCTATTAGTAAAGTAGATCGTGTATATGTTGATCATAAAATATATGAGCCACTTATTGAAGAGTTATATGGAATTTGTAAAAAGTATCGTCTTGGAAGTGGCTTCATGGCTGAGACAGTTGTATTTCAATATATTATTGAAGCAGAAAAATCACAATTATGAGTGCTGCAGAAAAAACAATACTATTTGTTACATGTATAAATGATCGGAAATTGTATGCACAATGTGCGCGACATATATTGAAATTGGCAGTACCTCCTGGGTATACTATACAATTTATGCCGATTCGAAATGCAAAAAGTATGACGAGCGGATACAATCAAGCCATTTCACATCCAGCGAAGTATAAAGTGTATTTACACCAAGATGTCTTTATTATAAATGGAGCCTTTCTATACGGATTAATTCAATTATTTGAGGAGCATGAACATCTTGGGATGATTGGGATGGTTGGATCCCAATATGTTCCTCCAAATGGTGTATGGAACGAAGGGCGTGGGATTGTCGGGAAAGTCATTGGTTATATGAACGATTTGTTTTATATGGCAAGTTTAGAGCAACCATTTCATGAATCGAAAACATTTATTCCTGTGGAATGTATTGACGGTTTATTGATGGCAACACAATATGATATTCCATGGCGAGAGGACTTATTTGATGGGTTTGATTTTTATGATGTATCCCAATCTTTTGAATTTAAAAAAGCTGGGTATACAGTCGGTGTCCCTGTGCAGCGTGATGCTTGGTGTATTCATTATCATTTCGATGTAAATATGACGAACTATGAAAAGTATAGAAAAGTATTTGTAGAGAACTATATGTCAGATGTGAATAAGGAAGAATAGAGGGCTACAAAATGAAAGATCACACAATATTAGTCGTTGTTTGTGTAAATAATGAAGAGCTTTTCGAGCAATGCGAAAGGCAAATAAGAAACATTGTTGTTCCCCCTGGCTATGTAGTGCAAATTTTTCCGATACGAGATGCGAAAAGTATGGCAAGTGCGTACAATCGAGCACTTTCATATCCGGCGAAATATAAAGTATATATACATCAAGATACTTACCTTATTAATCGTGATATGTTTTGTACCCTCATTTCGCTTTTTAAAGAAAATGAAAAGCTTGGTTTAATTGGAGTAGCTGGTGCTCAGTTTTTACCGAGTAACGGGATATGGTGGGAAGGAAAAAATTTAGTAGGGAAAGTGATTGAGTACAGAAGACAGAATTATCAATTATTAAATTTAGATCAGGGGTTTTATGGAAATCAATCTTTTATGTCAGTGCAAGCAATCGATGGTTTACTCATGGCAACGCAGTATGATATTCCGTGGCGAGAGGATTTGTTTCAAGGATTCCATTTCTATGATGTGTCACAGTCTTTAGAATTTCAAAAGGCTGGATATTTAATTGGTATCCCTAATCAAGCAAATCTATGGTGTATTCATTACAACGGAGATGAGTTTGATGCGGATACATATGAGAAATACCGGGGGATTTTTGTGGAACATTATAAAGAGGTGCTATCTCCATCATAAGGGAGAGATGAAGGATGAAAGGGATTATTTTAGCAGGCGGGACAGGATCGAGATTATATCCAATAACGAAAGTAACGAATAAACATTTACTTCCCGTTGGGCGGTATCCGATGATTTATCATGCGGTATATAAGCTGAAGCGATGTGAAATTACAGATATTATGATTATTACCGGTAAAGAGCATATGGGAGATGTTGTGAGCTTTCTAGGAAGTGGTCAAGAGTTTGGTGTATCCTTTACGTATCGTGTGCAAGATAAGGCGGGTGGGATTGCGCAGGCGCTAGGACTTTGTGAAGATTTCGTAGGAAATGATCGGATGGTAGTTATATTAGGAGATAATATCTTTTCAGATGATATTTGCCCGTATGTTGAAGAGTTTACAAGTCAAAAAGAAGGGGCTAAAGTGCTGCTTCAATCTGTAGAAGATCCCGAGCGATTTGGTGTAGCGCATATTCAAGGCCGAAAAATAATTGAAATTGAAGAAAAGCCGAATGAGCCGAAAAGTTCTTATGCTGTTACGGGAATTTATTTGTATGATTCGAAAGTCTTTTCTTATATAAAAGAATTAAAACCTTCCGCAAGAGGGGAACTTGAAATTACAGATATAAATAATTGGTATTTAAAACGAGGAGTACTTACTTATAATGAAATGAGTGGCTGGTGGACTGATGCGGGAACGCATGCTTCTCTTCAAAGAGCGAATACGTTAGCGCGGGATATAAACTTTGGGAAACAGTTTAATGGAGAATAGGTGAAAATATGAAAGTTGTAGAAACAAATTTTACCGATGCGAAATTGTTAGAACCGAGATTGTTTGAAGACGAGCGAGGTTTTTTTACTGAAAGTTATAATAAGAAGATGCTAGAATCGTTAGGGATTACGCATTCATTTCTGCAAGATAACGTATCTTATTCAGCGCATTCGGGGACGATTCGAGGGCTACACTTTCAAAAAAATCCGAAAGCACAAACGAAACTCATTCAAGTTATGCAAGGTGCAATATATGATGTTATCGTTGATTTGCGAAAAGATTCACCTACATTTAAAAAGTGGAGAGGTTATATTTTAAGTGCGGATAATCATAGGCAATTATTAGTGCCGAAAGGATTTGCTCATGGTTTTTGTACACTTGTACCTCATACAATTGTTATGTATAAAGTAGATGAGTATTATAGTGCTGATCACGATTCCGGTTTGCTTTGGGAAGATAAAGAATTATCAATTCCATGGCCGGTAACAAATCCTATCTTGTCCGATAAGGATCGAATATTACCATTACTTCAGGAATATGAAGATAGTTTTTAAGTAGGAGAGTTGTTTATGAATATATTAGTTACAGGTGGAGCTGGATTTATTGGAAGTAATTTCATTCACTATATGTTAAAAAACTATGAAACATATAAAATCATTAATTACGATGCATTAACATATAGCGGGAATTTAAATAATGTAAAGTCTATTCAAGAAAATCCTAACTACTCATTTGTAAAAGGGAAAATCCAAAATGGAGAGCTGCTGGAACATGTTGTTAAGGAACGTGACGTGCAAGTAATTGTAAATTTCGCAGCTGAATCACATGTGGATCGTAGTATTGAAAACCCAATTCCTTTTTATGATACGAATGTAATAGGTACAGTCACGCTGTTGGAGTTAGTGAAAAAATATTCACATATTAAACTCGTGCAAGTATCAACAGATGAAGTATACGGTTCTTTAGGGAAAACAGGAAAGTTTACCGAGGAAACCCCGCTAGCTCCTAATAGTCCATATTCTTCAAGTAAAGCGAGTAGCGACATGATAGCCTTATCTTATTATGAAACGTATCAATTACCAGTTGTTGTAACACGTTGTTCTAATAACTATGGACCGTACCAATATCCTGAGAAATTAATTCCTTTAATGGTTACGAATGCGCTTGAAGGAAAGAAACTACCATTATATGGTGATGGATTGAATGTAAGGGATTGGCTGCATGTAACGGATCATTGTAGTGCAATTGACACCGTTTTGCATAAGGGATGTGTAGGAGAGGTGTATAATATCGGCGGAAATAACGAAAAAACAAATGTAGATGTTGTGGAACAAATTATAAAACTTTTAGGAAAAACGAAAAAAGATATTGAATTTGTAACAGACCGTTTAGGTCACGACCGTCGTTATGCGATTGATGCACAAAAAATGAAGAATGAGTTTGAATGGGAACCGAAGTATACGTTCGAACAAGGATTAAAAGAAACGGTGGAATGGTATAAAAACAATGTGGACTGGTGGAAACCACTAAAAGAAAAGTAAGGGGCATGTAGATGAAAGAACGGATTATCATAACGGGAGCGAACGGTCAGCTAGGGAAGCAACTACAAGAAGAGTTGAATTCTGAGGAATATGACATATATCCATTTGATAAAAAGTTATTAGATGTAACAAATATATCCCGAATTAAGCAAGTGGTACAAGAAATAAAGCCACATACAATTGTTCATTGTGCAGCGTATACGAAGGTAGATGGTGCTGAGAAAGAACAGGATCTTGCTTACTTAATAAATGCGATTGGAGCTCGAAATGTAGCGGTTGCTTCACAATTAGTAGGGGCTAAGTTAGTGTATGTCAGTACCGATTATGTATTTCCAGGTGACAAACCGGATGGCTATCATGAATTTCATAATCCAGCACCGATAAATATATATGGAGCTTCTAAATTTGCAGGAGAGCAGTTCGTAAAAGAGTTACATAATAAATATTTTATAGTTCGTACATCGTGGTTGTATGGTAAGTATGGAAATAATTTTGTGAAAACGATGCTACGATTAGGAAAAGAGAGAGAAAACATATCTGTTGTAGCTGATCAAGTTGGTTCTCCTACGTACGTGGCGGATTTAATTACTGTGATTAATAAGCTCATTCATACATCCTTATACGGTACGTATCACGTATCAAATCGCGGTTCATGTTCTTGGTTTGAATTTGCTCAAAAAATATTTTCGCATACAAAAATAAGAGTGAATGTGTTACCTGTGTCGACTGAGGAATTTGGATCGGCGGCAGTGAGACCGAAATATTCGATCTTTCAGCATAAAATGCTACAATTAAATGGTTTTTTACAAATGCCTACTTGGGAAGAAGGATTAGAAAGGTTTTTTATAGAAACAAAAAGTCATTAACAAATTTATGTTAGTGACTTTTTTGTTTGCCTTTAAGAGGTTTTATGGTACTATAATTATAGTATCAGGTACTAATAACAAGTATAAGTATTTCTGGGAGGATATATCATGGAACTATTACAAGGGAAAACATTTGTTGTTATGGGCGTTGCGAACCAAAGAAGTATTGCATGGGGAATTGCTCGCTCTTTGCATAATGCAGGTGCAAAATTAATATTCACATATGCAGGAGAGCGTTTAGAAAGAAATGTTCGTGAACTAGCGGAAACATTAGAAGGACAAGAATCACTTGTATTACCTTGTGATGTAACGAATGATGAAGAACTTACAGCTTGCTTTGAAACTATTAAGCAAGAAGTTGGTACAATTCACGGTGTTGCACACTGTATTGCTTTTGCAAATCGTGATGATTTAAAAGGCGAATTTGTAGATACTTCTCGCGATGGATTTTTACTTGCACAAAATATTAGTGCATTCTCTTTAACAGCTGTAGCAAGAGAAGCGAAGAAAGTGATGACAGAAGGCGGAAATATTTTAACTTTAACATACCTTGGCGGCGAGCGCGTTGTGAAAAACTATAACGTTATGGGTGTTGCGAAAGCTTCGTTAGAAGCTAGCGTGAAATATTTAGCGAACGATTTAGGACAACATGGCATTCGCGTTAACGCTATTTCTGCAGGACCAATTCGTACGTTATCTGCGAAAGGTGTAGGCGACTTTAACTCAATCTTAAAAGAAATTGAGGAACGCGCACCACTTCGTCGTGCGACGACTCCAGAAGAAGTTGGAGATACAGCAGTATTCTTATTCAGTGATTTAGCACGCGGAGTAACAGGTGAAAACATTCATGTTGATTCAGGATATCATATTTTAGGATAAATATAATAGGAATTAAAGTTTAAAAAGGACAGTCTCTAAACGTTGAGACTGTCCTTTTTAATTGTTCCCAGAAAGAACGATTTTTAACGAAAGTTCTAGCCACGTTATGAATATAACTATAATAGTACACGATTTATCCAGCTACGTATGGAAGTGGGAGGGACGAGTGTGAAGAATAAAAATAAAAGTTCAACAGTTGGAAAACCGTTGTTATATATTGCACAAGTAAATTTAGAACTCGCTGCACCGAAAATAAAAAGAATTATTTTAACGAATTTCGAAGATGAGGATCAAAAAGAGCAAAGTAATAGAAATGAAAGTATTGTAAGTAGTGCTGTGGAAGAAGTGGTAGAACAAGAGAAACAAGAACCACGAGAGGAGCCTCAAGTGGAGGTGGAAGAAAAAGTAGAGGAAGAGCAAGTGAGAACGGTCCCTTACAATAAATCCTTTAAGGATATGAATAATGAAGAAAAAATTCATTTTTTATTAAATCGTCCTCATTACATTCCAAAAATAAGATGTAGAATAAGAACGACGACCGTCTCATATATAGGATCGATTATATCTTACCGTAATGGCATTGTATCCATTATGCCACCAAATAGTATGAGAGATATTCGATTATCTATAGAAGACATCAAATCGATTGATATGGCCGGCTTTTAAATATGTAAAGGTGGTAGAAAGCTTCTACCACCCCAATAGTTTTTTAGTTTACTTAACTATAGAAACGTCGCGTAAGCACTGAATAGCACAGAAGCAGCTTAAATCAACAGTAATGCAAGTAGATGTCGAGATTAATCTTGCATTTGGTATAGCTAAAAACGTACAAATTGGATCGTCGCCAGGTGGTACAGGAGACCCATCACCTAATACTACAGTTAACACACGTAGGACAGCACAGCTATCGTCATCTACGCTTTCTACACGGAAAATTGGAGATTGGCAGCTAGTAAGGCTTGAAGATGGTGCAAATGCTTCAAATGGCGTTCCAGCTTTTGTGTATAAAATAAAAGGGCGTGTATTTGCTACTGCTGCTGTATTGTGTGCTCCTAAAAATGGAATTTCACAACCAGAACCACATGTTGAACTAGAGCAATCTTGTAGTTCATTGATGAATTTTACGACGTCAACTACGCAGTGAGAAGAGCTATGGTGTTTATTTTCGTTACAACTCATTAATGTCACTCCTTATCTTCTTGTTTGTATTTACATTAATAAGATATTGGAGTGGGGGAGATTTGGTCACAATCTTAAGACCTTTTTTTTTAAATAGGCTAAAGAGGATAGGGAAGGTGGAATTATGTTATTTACAAGCTGGCTTTTATTTTTTATTTTTGCGCTAGCTGCATTTAGGTTAACTCGTCTTATTGTTTATGATAAAATTACAGCCTTTTTGCGGAGACCGTTTATTGATGAGTTAGAGATTACAGAGCCTGATGGAAGTGTATCGACTTTTACAAAGGTGAAAGGGAAAGGATTAAGAAAGTGGATTGGAGAATTATTAAGCTGCTATTGGTGTACAGGTGTGTGGGTTAGTGCTTTTTTATTAGTTTTATATAAATGGATTCCTATTGTTGCAGAGCCTGTACTAGCATTATTAGCCATTGCAGGTGCAGCAGCGATCATTGAAACAATTACAGGATATTTTATGGGAGAATAATAAAGTGAAAATTTAATCAGTGTGGGGCATCCCCCGCTAATTATCAGCCCGCACCAATCGGGATAAATCTTCATGATGTTAGAAAAAGCGGAGTTTAAGAGGATGCGGGAACGGAAATAAAGAGTTGTTCATATAGTAAATAGACAGAATTGACAGTAGAGGAGATGTTTGCTGTGAGCAATAATCCAAGGCAAAATTCATATGATCTACAGCAGTGGTATAACATACAGCAACAGCAACAAGCACACCAACAGGCATATCAAGAACAGTTACAGCAACAAGGATTTGTGAAAAAAAAGGGATGCAACTGTGGGAAAAAGAAGAATACAATAAAACAATATGAAGAATGAAACACTCATGTTACGGTGAGTGTTTTTTATTGTAAAAATAAAAAGCGGTATTTCAATTAAGAAATACCGCTTTTTACTAGCTAATTTGTGCAACTGTTAATGCTGCAGCACGGATGTCTACAGTTCCAAGCAGTTCAACTGGTACAATTTGAATTAAGTCACCAGGGTTTAAGTTAATAAGAATAACACCACTGGATACGTCTACTTCACCAGTACCAATAACGTTAGAGCGAACCGCTGTACCTGATCCAGGAATAATGTTAGCTGGTGTACCTAATGATAAGAAGAAACGACCAGCTTCTGGTGCAGTAGGAACGTTATCAAGACTGATCGTTAATGTATAACTGATTTGATAAATACCAGCTACTTGAATTCGAATACCGTCTCCGACACTTACTGTATTATTTATTACAGGAACAGTAATATTTGGGTTTGGACTTACGCTAGGTAATAGTAGTGGTGTGAATAGTGAAGCGAACTGAGGTGCAGAAGCGTTGAAAGCAAAACCGAAGGCAGGTAGTGTACTAGCTGGTTTCGCCTCACAATCAATGTTATTAAATTCGCAATCAGAAGAGAACATGTTTTTCACTCCTTTATCTGTTTCTACTTTTAGTTAATGAAAAGGACAGGTTCTATGTTCTAGACAAGTTCCCAATTTTATAAAAAATACATAATAATACCTTTTAAGCATGGATTGGGTGGCAGAATCATCTGCCACCCAATCCATGCTTAAATTAGTATTCAGTTTTATATAGAAACATCGCGTAAGCATTGAATAGCGCAGAAGCAACTTAAATCAACAGTAATACAAGAGGAGGTTGATACTAATCTTGCATTTGGTACAGCTAAAAATGTACAGATTGGATCATCACCAGGTGGTACAGAGGTACCATCACCTAAAACTACAGTTAATACACGCAATACAGCACAGTCATCATCATCTATACTCTCTACACGGAAAATTGGAGATTGGCAGCTAGTAAGGCTTGCAGATGGTGCAAATGCTTCAAAAGGTGTTCCAGCTTTTGTGTATAAAATAAAAGGACGTGTATTCGCTACTGATGCAGTGTTATGTGCTCCTAAAAATGGAACTTCGCAACCAGATCCACATGTTGTGGTTGCACATTCTTGTAGTTCATGTATAAAACGAACGACATTAGATACACAGTTGAAATCACAATCATGGTGTTGATGATCTTCATTACAATTGCAGCTCATTATGTTCACTCCTTATCGTGAGTTCTGACATACACTATTACAATATGAACGGGATATGGTTGATATTACGTTAATTCTCAGGATAGAAACAGGGAATTTATATAGAGGGGATGTACATATCGTGATATGGAAAAAGACACCCATTATTTAATGGATGTCTTTTCAGGTAAATCTTTTTGCGCAGTATATAGAAAACGAGATATATCTAGTTTCTTTCCTCTGAAAAATTGCGGGGAGGAAATGTAAAGTTCTTCTTTTGCGCGTGTAATGGCGACATAGAGTAATCGTCGTTCTTCTTCTAATGCTTCAGAAGTCTCCGTCACACGGTCATTTGCATCTTTTAAAGAAGAAGTATGCGGCAATATACCATCGCTTGCTCCGAGTAAAAAGACGCATGGAAACTCAAGGCCTTTCGCGTTATGAATTGACATAAGCGATACAGCATCTTTTTGCGGCATTGTTTTTAATGCTTCCATTTCTTTTTGACCTTGAATGGCCTCGTTAATAAATTGTAAGTAAGCTGGAATATCCGTAAAGCGAGTTGCTGATTCCATTAATTCTTCTAACATTTCTTCTTGTATGTCCTTATGCATCGTAAAGGAAGAACGATCATTACTTTGTAAGTACTCTAAATACTTTCCTTTACCATGAATAATTTCTTTCAATGCTTTTTTCGGTTCAAGTTCTTTTATAAACTTAATAAAATCGATTCGCTCATTTACTTTTTTAACTTGAAAAGGTTTCAAGCTTGGGTTTAGTAATAGAAAATGAAGAAGAGAAGGGAAACGGCCCTCACCATATTTCCATTGTTCACGTTCAATAAATGAAATGCACTCATCACGGCCAATATACATTGTTGGTAATATATTTGAAAGTGATTCGAGGCGGAACGGTTCAAGCACGAGTCGTAAGTGATCTAATACGGGCCTAATTAAAGAATGTTCGTAGAACGATTGGCTCGCTCCATGTTTAATAAATGGAATCTTATGAATTGTAAGCTGATCAAGTAAAGAACGGCTTACAGAATGTGTACGATATAATAAACAAAAATCTTTATAATTTCGTTCACCACTATCTACTTTTTCCTGAATGAGTTGCAAAATTTGATTTGCTTCATCAAGAGTTGTCACAGGTCGTGCATAAAACGGCTGTATGCCATCGTTACGAACAGAATATAGCTCTTTATCAAAACGTTCTTGATTGAGCTTAATAACTTCATTTCCAAGTCCTACGATAAATGGATTAGATCGATAATTCGTATTAAGTGCGATAATCGTAGTATTATCAAATTCCTTTGGAAAAGATAAAATAATTTGGTGACTTGCCCCTCGCCAGCCGTAAATCGCTTGATCGTCATCACCTGCGATAAATAAATTATTTCTCGGTGTGGCTAACAATTTTACAATTTCATATTGTGCATACGACGTATCTTGAAACTCATCTACTTCAATGTAATGAAAACGCTCTTGTAATTGAGTAAGCAGGGGAGCGTTATTTTCTAACATATAATACATTTCTAATAAGATGTCGTCAAAATCGATATAATTGTGTCGTTGTTTTACCTCTTCGAAACGTTCGTATACTTCTTTGAACTCTTGTTCAACCGGTGTTTTCGCTTTTACATCTTTCGGACGATTCAAGTTGTTTTTCTCAAGTGAAATCATAGCGAGTATCGTTTCGGCATCATAATCGTCTTTTAAGCGCAATTCTTTCAAAATTTTCTTTATCATAATTTGTTTATGTTTTTCATTTGCTAAAATTTGCTGATTATATCCTTGACTACGAAGCAATTTTAAAAAGACAGAGTGGAATGTACCAGCAACGACATAGCTACTTGCGGCATGATTCATACCAGGTAAATTCGCTACACGGCTTCGAATTTCTTCAGCTGCTTTTTGTGTAAACGTCAGCAGTAAAATATTTCGCGGATGGACATGTTTTACATTAACTAAATAACCAACGCGAGTTGTTAAAACAGATGTTTTACCACTTCCAGCACCAGCTAGTGTAAGGACAGGTCCTTCTGTCGTTTGCACTGCTTCTAACTGTTTTTCATTTAAATAAACACCTTGCTGTTCTAAAGCGCGGAAATACGCCGCATCTGCATCTTCTTCCATAATTAAATGGGTAGATGTTTTCGGAATATGATACGCCGCTTGCGGAATGCCAGCGTGTGTTAACGGTTTTTGTGAAAATTTTTCTTGTGTCATATATTCACCTTCAAAACTATAGCATCAACATTTAACTTTAGCGGAAGAAAAAGAAAATAGCAATGTAAAAAACAGGAGGGGCTACCTCCTGCTACAAAATTATAATTCTTTTATCATTACGATGTGTGGGATATTTGCTTCCATAAACACATCAGAAGCCGTCACGTATCCTAGCTTTTTATAGAAAAATTCAGCATGTGTTTGAGCATGGAGTTTCAATTTCGGTAGAGACTCTTCCTTCGCATACGCTTCAAGTGCATCCATAATGATTTTACCAATGCCTTTTTTACGATGTGAAGCTAGTACGCAAATGCGCTCCATTTTTCCTATTCCATCAACGATGCGGAAGCGACCAGCACCAACTGGAACATCATTATCATATATAACAACGTGTGTTGAAATCTCTTCAAACTCATCATACTCTTCTTCTGCAGAAACACGTTGCTCATTTACAAATACTTGCTTACGTACAGAGAATGCATCTCTTAGTTGTTCGTCCGTTTGTACGATTTGTGCGTGCAAATTAGTTGTTCTCCTTTCCAAGGTGGAATGTTTCATGTACAGTCCACGTTCCATTTTCTAATTGGTATAGAAGGTGGAAACGATCGATTGGTTGCTCATAATAGAAATCTTTCATACGTAATCGACCTAATACATCAGCGTGCTCTGCGTCTGATAAGTCTTGACCGATTGTTAAATGAGGTACGAAAGAGTACTCGCGCTCTTGTGTAAAGAAACCATTATGCATTTCTTCATTTAAGAAAGTAAGTTCAGGTGTTTTTTCTACTTTAAAATAAAGAACATTATTAACAGGTGCGAATGAACCGACTTTCCCAACATGAAGGGTGAAAGGGTTCGTTTTATTTGCGATTGTATGTAACTCATTCACAATCGATTCTAATTGTTCATCTTGCGTCTCAAAGGGTGTTTTCAATGTAATATGTGGCGGAACTAATGCGTAATGCGGATCATAACGTTTACGTAATCCGTTAGCTTTATCTTGAATCATTTTTGATGGGAAAATTACAATTCCTAATTTCATGTTCCAATTCCTCCCTTTGCAAGTCTAGTTAGATTTTGAGAATAAATCTCTTTATCTATTATATCAAATTATTCTGAATACCGCTCTCTATTATTTCATTGATAGAATATGAGAAAATGCTTTTGGTAAATCTGCTTGCCAATATTTCCATGTGTGATTCCCTTCAAACTCTTCATAATGCGTGATGAAATTTCTATCTGTAAGTAGTTTATTTAACTCGCGATTTGGTTCTACGAAATCAGATACTTGTCCGTCTGTACGCTTGACAGCTGTTTCTTCGGTCCCAATTACGTGATAAAGATCTAGCGCCCCCGGATTTTTGAAATCTTTTGCTAAGTTCATGACTGTTTCATCAACAAATGGTGATTGCATAACGACCTTACCAAATGTATGCGGATACATAAGTGCGGTCATGAAGGAAACTGTACCGCCGAGAGAATCTCCAATTAAAACGCGTCCTTTACCCATTTGATACGTTGGATAATTTGCATCAATATATGGAGCAAGCTCGTGAGCAAGGAAGCGAATGTAAGCAGCATTCTTTACATCATTTGGGAAATATTTTTCCTTACGATCGTGTACATTTTTATATGGAATACCGACAATAATTGTGCGGTCGATTTCTTCAGTTTCACGAAGACGCTCAATTACACGGTGCGCTTTACCAAGCTGAAAATAATCTCTACCATCTTGTGCAATAACAACCGTATGCTTATGGAGAGGTGTGTAATTTACTGGTAAATAAACAAGAAGTGTAAGCTCCTCTTGAAGTGATGTACTAAAAAATGAAATTTCTTCAATTTTCCCTATTGTTTGATTCATGTATATCCCCCTAAATAAAAATTTACTGTAATGATTGTAAGAGCAACGCTTGTAGTGAAAAGGAAAGAAATAATCACTAATAGGTGCCTTAATTTCTATTTTACCATAATGGTACGAAGAATCTAAAAAATTAGTATTTAAGTTGTGAAAGAAAACGGATATAATGAAGTGGGATTTTTTACAGGTGAGAGGGGAGACAGGATTTGAAACAAGAAAGATCAATCGCACTACCACTAGCAATTTCCATTATAGCAATTTCATTCGCAGCTGTTTTTGCAAAGATGTCCTCAGCACCATCTTCCGTTTTAAGTATGTATCGATTATGGATTATCGTACTTATTATGCTGCCGATCGTTTGGAAAAAACGGGAAGAGTTTAGTAGGATTCAAATAAAAGATTGGGGATTTTTAATTGGATCTGGTTTCTTTTTAGCTCTTCATTTTCTTCTATGGTTTGAATCCTTAAAGCATACGACAGTTGCTAGTTCGACGATTATTTTAGCACTTCAACCGATCGTATCTTTAGTGGGAGGTTTTTTCTTATTTAAAGAAAGAACAACCTATCCAGCAATTGCGACGATGGGAATTGCGATACTAGGCGTAATGTGTATTGGCTGGGGAGATTTAGGGCTAAGTGAGCAAGCAATTTATGGGGATATATTATCCTTTTTAAGTGTAATTGCAGTTGTCGGTTATTTATTTATCGGACAAACGACAGTAAAGAAAGTATCTCATTGGATTTATAGTTTCACTGTATTTGCCTTCGCTGGTATATTTATAGCGATTTATAACGTTATACTTCAAGTGCCATTTACAGGCTATACGAAGTGGGATTGGAGTATTTTTCTTTTACTTGCGATTGTACCGACAGTGTCACACGTCATTAATAATTGGTTATTAAATTACGTAAATGCAACAACGATTTCAATGAGTATTTTAGGAGAACCAGTTGGGGCATCTATACTAGCGTTCTTCTTACTTGGAGAGAAATTAAACGCAATGCAAATTATCGGTAGCATGCTCGTATTGTTTGGTGTATCTGTTTTCTTACTACAGCAACAAAAGCGAACAGCAAAAAATGTGGTGAACGAACCGGCTTATACACAGGAATTATAACGAGTTTATTCTAATATACGAAAAGAGAAGTTATTGGTAACTTCTCTTTTTTTTGTTCCATGCAGAAAATAAAACAGATTAATAGGGGGAATTCCCGCCATGTAGCATGAAAAAAGATAATATATAGTGGAGTTACATCATACGTTTCTCATACAAATATAGAGGGGGAAGGAGAGACCAAATGAAAGAGATTTTAATGAAATACATGACAAATCTTACAACATTAAGTGAAGAGCAGCAGCGCATGATCGTAGAAGAATTACAAATTGAAGAGTATAAAAAAGGAACAGTGCTCCTAGGGCAAGGAGATGTTCCGTCTAAATGTTATTTTGTATTAAAAGGATGCGTGAGGCAACATTGTATAGATGAATCTGGAAAAGAAGTTACATCAAATTTTTATACAGAAGAACAAGCAATCGCAAATTTCAATCATCATAAACAAGATAAATTATCCCCACATACGTTAACGTGCCTAGAAGATTGTCTAGTTGTAGTTGGCGATCTGTATAGTGAAAAGGACATGTATAAGAAATATTCACAGTTAGAAGAAATGACGCGCCAAATGATTGAATACAATTTTGGTGAAGTACAAGAAGAACTTACATTATTTATTACATCGACACCAGAAGAGCGCTACAAATCATTATTACAAAAACGACCGCATTTAATCAATCGTGTTCCTCAATATCAATTGGCAAGTTATCTAGGTATTACGCCAGAATCATTAAGCAGAATTAAGAAACGACTCAAACAGTAGAGTTTTTTCCACCTCTAAGCAATAGCCATATACTAAATCCTAGTTCACCTGTGATCATCGGTAGTTGAAAGACAACGTTAAGAATGGAAATAATCGCATCATATTGTGAAAATATCGTATTCATTACGTTAATGATGATATAGCCGATTGCAGCAATGAGCAGTAATATACTAATAGTCTTCGGTATGTTTTTAGATTGAAAGGTTACGTACCCTAAGGTGAGAAGATGTAAGCCGAAAATGATTAATCCTACAGACCAAATGTATTCAAAAGCTTCTAGAAATAACATTGTATATGCTTCTGAATTAGCAACTGTGCTTTTTGAAAGAAGTAATACAAATGTTAAATTGAATATAGCAATACCAAGTATAGCTGTATACATAAGACGAAGACAGGTAGCTAGCAATGAGAGGCTAGTATGGATAGGTTTTAGAAAGAAATAAAGAGCCCACGAGGCGATAATATCCGTAATAAAAATGATAATCCATCCGAAAATTTCTGCTTTGAAAAGTGAACTTGAAGTTTGAATATTATGGAGTGTCGTGCTCGCATTACTTGGTACAACGAGATTTCCGTGAACAAAACCGTAAGAAAAAAATGCAGTGAATGCCATCATAAGAAGAGAAGTGCCTGCAAATAAGGCAAAATTTCGCTCAGTCATAATACGTCCTCCTATTCTAATGTTGTTTTCATTGTAATAGGGAAGAGGAGGAGATTCATTGACTTAAATCAAGGGAGAGGAAGTTTAGTGGAATTTCTATCAAAAAAAGATGTATGGTTATATCCGATTTTTTTCGTTGTCATTGGAGCGTGTTTTGCTCCCATATTTGCAGGGAGAGAATATTTTCTCTTATTTTTTACAATTCCGTTGGCTATACTGTTTAGTTGGAGTTGGTTTTCAACAAAATATATCGTTAAGGAAGAAATAATTATAATTACATCAGGTCCCGTTAAAAAACGTATATTTATACGAGACATAAAACGAATTTCCAATACAAAAAATCCAATCGCAGCTCATGCACTATCATTCGATCGATTAGAAATTGTTTACGGATCATATGAAACAGAACTTATTTCTCCAAGAAATAAAGAAGAATTTATTTTGTTGTTAAAAAGAAAAAATCCTGGGATTGAAATAAAGTAAGAGAGTGGATTCATATCTACTCTCTTTATGTCACTTTGGATTTGTCATATAAGGTTGCACGTGAACGACACATAAGTCGCGGAATTTTCCTTCAGCAGTTGTGACAATTACTACTGCTCTTCCTGCACTTTTTCCAGTAATCGTTACTGTCTCACCTTTCGGATAGATGGTGATGACGTCGGAGTTCATATTTGTCCAAATAAGCTCTTGATTTTTTGCCTGCATTGGCAAAACGGAAGCTGATAAATCGGCACTTTGTCCGGTTTTTATTTTAAGCTTATTTTTCTGTATGTGAATACCAATTACAGATATAACAGAAGGAGCAATTGAAATTTTGGATGGATTAGGTTGTATGTTTAAAAGAGAAGTAGAAGTGTTTGTGATAGGTGAAAATTTTCTTATATGTTGTTGCTGTAAAGATGCTAACATTGTGGAGTCCCCTTTCTGTATAGGTGTCGATACTAATAATATAAAGGAAGAATGTTATAGTAAATTTAACGAAACATAAAGAAATTGTTAAATTCGAGAAGAATATTGTCGAAATGCGGTTAAAAGAAAGCTCTGCTGTTATCGTAACAGCAGAGCTTTCTTTTTATAGATTATGAATATGTTGTTTTTCAAAATTCTCAAATTGCTCTTCAACTTCTTTTGAAGGTTTAGTTAGTAAACTAACAATTATGATCACTATTAAACTAATAGCGAAACCAGGGATCATTTCATATAAGAAATCTTTTAGGAACTTAAACTGTGTCCAAATAATTACTGTGGCTGCACCTGAAATCATACCAGCAAGCGCGCCCCATTTCGTCATACGTTTCCAATATAAGCTTAATAAAATAGCAGGTCCAAATGAAGAACCAAATCCAGCCCAAGCATATCCAACAAGAGCTAAAATCGTATCATTTTGTTTAAGCGCTAATGCACACCCAATTAAAGCAACACCAAGAACAGCCATACGACCGACAAACACAAGTTCTTTATCAGAAGCAGAACGCTTAAAGAATGTTCTATATAAGTCTTCTGTTACTGCACTTGAGGTAACGAGAAGCTGAGAAGAAATTGTGCTCATAATAGCTGCTAAAATAGCGGCTAATAAAAATCCAGTAATAAGTGGATGGAATAAAATTTTTCCAAGTTCAAGGAAAATTGTCTCTGGGTTAGATAATGTCAAACCTTGTTGTGAATAGTAAGCAATACCGATAAGACCAGTAAACATAGCTCCGACAACAGAGAAAATCATCCAGCTCATACCAATTCTTCGCGCGCTTTTAATTTCTTTTACAGACGAAATAGCCATAAAGCGTACGATAATATGAGGTTGTCCAACATAACCAAGGCCCCATGCGAATAAAGAAATCATTCCTAAAGTAGAGGTACCTTTAAAAATATCTAGACGTGTTGGATCTACAGATCGAATTGTATCAAATGCAGGTCCAAGTCCGTTTGTATTCATAATTGTTACGATAGGAACAAGAATAAGGGCAACTACCATAATGATTCCTTGCACGAAGTCTGTCCAACTTACTGCTAAGAAACCACCAAATAATGTGTAAGCTACAACAACGCCGGCTACAATGAGTAATCCAACATGATAGTTTATACCAAATGAATTTTCAAATAATACAGCGCCTGAAACTAATCCTGAAGCTACATAGAAAGTAAAGAAAATCATAATAACAAGTCCGGATACTAAGCGTAGCATATGAGATTTGTCGTGGAAACGGTGTTCCAAAAATTCTGGAATAGTAATAGAGTTGTTTGCAATTTCAGAGTAGGTACGTAAGCGAGGAGCGACATAAAGCCAGTTTGCGTATGCGCCTAGTGTTAGGCCGATCGCAATCCAACTACTACTTAATCCAACGCTAAACATTGCACCGGGTAATCCCATTAAAAGCCAACCACTCATATCAGATGCTCCAGCACTTAATGCTGTTACTGCGGGGCCTAGTGTACGCCCGCCAAGCATATAATCTGTTAAGTTGGACGTTCGTTTGTAGGCGAAATAGCCGATTACTAACATCCCGAGCATGTAAATAGAGATAGAAGTTAAAGTTAACATCTGCGTACTCATGTAGTTCCCCTTCCTTTTGTCATGTCTTTTGATGCATTTTGCATATTTATAATCTATCATGATTATTCTGAAAAATCCATACGGAAATACGAATTTTCAGAAATGTAAGCGTTTTTTGACATCATTTTACTTTTTAAATATATAAATTTCAGACAAAAAAACCTTAATTTTAATAGAGTATTTATTATATTTACATAAAAACACGTTGTTTTGTCAATATAATATTGAAAGAAGGGAGAAATATTTTTTTGAAAAAAGTATTGACTTGTGAAAAAAGTTAGGTCTATAATGAGTGCAACTTAAAAAAATGCAAGCGTTGATGAAGAAGAGTACACATGATGAACATGTCAGAGAGCTGATGGTTGGTGCGAATCAGTATGGGATTGATGTGGAATGGGCTTCGGAGCTTCCAAACCGAAACGAAAGAAGTAGGCTTTGGCGACATGATCTCATCGATACAAGAGACACGTATTATTTTTTGATACGGCAAAGTGCGTTACATTCGTAACGAATTAAGGTGGCACCACGGGAGTACCCGTCCTTTCTATAGGATGAGTACTCCCTTTTTGTGTACAAAAAATTAAATATGTTAAATCGTTTAAGTAAGAAGAGTACGTATATTGGAGACGTTTCAGAGAGCCGGGGACAGGTGGGAGCCCGGTGCGGTGCCATATACGGAATGGGCTTACGAGAGGTATGCTGAACAATTATTTTCAGTAGGCAACCCGGGTTCCGCCGTTACAAGGATAAGGTATATATGTTGTACCTGAATAAAGCGGGATGCTTTTGCGTCCAACCTGAGGTGGTACCACGGTAAATTTATCGTCCTCTACATATTTCGATATGTAGGGGACTTTTTTATTTTTCAGAGTGAGGTGAAAGGCATGATGACAAAAGAGGAATTTATGAAGCAAAAAGAACAAAGAAACACATTTTTAGTAATTGCTGAAGAAGAAGGAGATAGCATTACGCCAATTTCTTTATATAGACGTATGAAGGGAAAGAAAAAGTTTTTATTAGAAAGTTCGCAGCTTCATCAAGATAAAGGGCGCTATTCTTACTTAGGGTGTAATCCTTATGGAGAAGTGAAAAGCGTTGGTATAGAAGTAGAGCGAATGATGTATGGGAAAAAAGAAAAGCTGCAGGGTAATGTACTGCAAATGCTAGAAGAGGTAATCGCACCAGCGCAAGTAGACAGTCCATTTCCGTTTTGCGGGGGAGCAGTTGGATATATTGGCTATGACGTCATTCGGCAGTATGAAAACATTGGAGCAGATTTACACGATCCATTAAATATTCCAGAAGTACACCTTTTACTATATCGTGAGTTTACCGTTTACGATCATTTACGCCAAAAGTTGTCATTTGTATATGTATGCAGGGAAGACGATTCAGCTTCTTATGAAGAAGTATACGAAAGATTGCAAGTATACAAAGAGGAAGTGCTAAAGGGAGAAGAAGCGGAAGTAAGTGAAATACAATCAATATTATCATTCACTTCTTCAATAACTGAAAAAGAATTTTGTGAAATGGTAGAAACAGCGAAAGAATACATTCGGGCCGGAGATATTTTCCAAGTTGTATTATCCCAGCGTTTGCAAAGTGAATGTATTGGAGATCCATTTGCATTATACCGGAAACTTCGAATTGCAAATCCATCACCATATATGTTCTATATCGATTTTCAAGATTATGTTGTACTTGGCTCTTCGCCGGAAAGTTTGTTATCAGTAAGAGAGGATAAAGTGATGACAAACCCAATTGCTGGTACGAGGCCGAGAGGGAAAACGAAGCAGGAAGATGAGGAAATCGAAAAAGAACTGTTAGGAAATGAGAAAGAGCGAGCAGAGCATATGATGCTTGTGGACCTAGGACGAAATGATATTGGCAGAGTAAGTGAAATTGGCTCTGTGACGATAGATAAATATATGAAAGTAGAAAAATACTCTCACGTTATGCACATTGTATCTGAAGTTTACGGAACATTGCGAAAACAAACGAGTGGATTTGATGCATTAGCGTATTGTTTACCAGCTGGTACAGTATCAGGTGCTCCGAAAATAAGGGCGATGGAAATTATTAATACGTTAGAGCATGAAAAAAGAAATGTATATGCCGGAGCGGTTGGATATATTTCATTCTCAGGAAACCTTGATATGGCGCTAGCAATTCGAACGATGGTTGTAAAAGACGAGAAAGCGTACGTTCAGGCAGGAGCGGGTATCGTCTACGATTCAGACCCGGTTGCTGAATATGAAGAAACATTAAATAAAGCGAGAGCGCTTTTGGAGGTTATGAAATGATTGTACTTATCGATAATTATGATTCGTTCACATATAACTTGTATCAACTATTAGGCGAGTACGAGAAAGAAATTGTTGTCGTAAGAAATGATCAAATAACAATTGAACAATTAGAGGAGATGAAGCCGAAAGGAATTGTGCTCTCGCCAGGACCTGGGAAACCAGAAGATGCTGGAATTTGTATCGATGTTATTCGTCATTTTTATAAGAACGTTCCCATCTTAGGGATTTGCCTTGGCCATCAAGCGATCATATCCGCATTTGGAGGAGAAATTGTTAGAGCAGAGCGCATTAAACACGGAAAAACATCGCGTGTGAAACATAACGGAACGTCAATCTTTTCGTACGTAACGCAGCCGCTAACAGCAATGCGTTACCATTCACTCGTCGCAATGCAAAATAGTTTGCCGCAGTGTTTTGACATACTTGCGACAGCGATGGATGACGGAGAAATCATGGCAGTTCGTCACAACTATTATCCGCTCTTCGGATTACAGTTTCACCCAGAATCAATTGCAACAGAAGAAGGCGGAAAGTTAATACGTGCCTTTTTAGCAGAAGTGAAAGAGGAGGAGAGAGTATGAACAGTTATCTTCGAAAATTAGTAGAGGGACAACATTTAACAGAAGAAGAAATGTATGAAGCGGGACTTCTTTTATTAAGTGACAACATATTGGAAAGTGAAGTTGCAGCTTTTTTAGTATTGCTGAAAGCGAAAGGCGAAACAGCAGAAGAAATATACGGTCTCGTTCGTGCTCTTCGCGAAAAGGCATTACCGTTTTCAAATCATATAAAAGGCGCGATGGACAATTGCGGAACGGGTGGTGACGGTGCGCAAACATTCAATATTAGTACAACATCGGCATTTGTACTTGCCGGAGCTGGTGTAAAGGTTGCGAAACATGGAAACCGCGCTGTTTCTAGTAAAACAGGAAGTGCTGATTTATTAGAAGAACTCGGTGTAAACATAAGCTGTACGCCGGGTGAGATTGACTATTTATTAGAGAATGTAGGTATTGCCTTCTTATTCGCACCAGCGATGCATCCAGCATTAAGACGCATTATGAAAATAAGAAAAGAATTAAACGTTCCGACGATCTTTAACTTAATTGGACCGTTGACGAATCCGGTTAATTTAGAAACACAATTTGTCGGTATTTATAAGCGAGATATGTTATTGCCGGTAGCGGAAGTATTGCAGAAACTTGGCAGAAAACAAGCGCTCGTCGTAAACGGAAGTGGCTTTTTAGATGAAGCATCATTACAGGGAGAAAATCATGTCGTCGTTTTAAAAGATAATGAAATAGTAGAAATGAGTATTGATCCAGAAAAGTATGGTTTTTCAAGAGTGAAAAATGAAGAAATTAGAGGTGGGAATTCAAAAGAAAATGCAAAGATTACGCTCGGAGTATTAAGCGGAGAAAAGAGTGTCTATCGCGATACTGTTTTATTAAATGCAGGTCTAGCCCTTTTCGCAAATGGAAGAGCAGAAACGATTGAAGAAGGAATTACACTAGCGGCACATAGCATTGACTCTGGAAAAGCATTAGCCAAACTAAACTTATTAATTGCAGCAAGCCATGAAAAATTAGAAAGGGTGAATTAAAATGGGGACGATTTTAGACAAAATTGTAGAGCAAAAGAAAGTAGAAGTTGCGGAGTTATATGAAACATATTCACCAGTGAAAGAAAAAAGGAAAACACACTCACTTGTAAAAGCTTTAGAGCGGTTTACTGTAATAGCAGAGGTAAAGCGAGCGTCTCCATCAAAAGGCGATATTAATTTACACGTTGATGTGCCAAAACAAGTGAAAACATATGAAGAATGCGGTGCTGGAGCAGTTTCGGTTTTAACAGACGGTCAATTTTTTAAAGGGTCGTTTCACGACTTACAAACGGCAAGAGCAGAAAGTAACATTCCGCTTTTATGTAAAGATTTTATAATCGATAAAATCCAAATTGATAGAGCGTATGAAGCTGGTGCAGATCTTATTTTATTAATTGTTGCAGCATTGTCAAAAGAGAAATTAAACGAGCTTTATAACTACGTGCTAGAAAAAGGATTAGAAGCGATTGTTGAAGTTCATGATGAACAGGAATTAGAAATTGCAATCCGATTAAATCCGCACGTCATCGGTATTAACAACCGTAATTTAAAAACATTTGAAGTAGATTTAAGCCAAACTGAAAAGCTCGGAAAACGACTGAATGAGGAAAACCTACTTTGGATTAGTGAAAGCGGCATTCATTCAAAAGAAGATATTATTCGCGTCAAACGAGCTGGTGCAAAAGGTGTATTAGTTGGAGAAGCACTTATGACATCATCTTCTATAAGTAACTTTTTCGAAGACTGTAAGGTGAACATATGAAAGTGAAAATTTGCGGCATCACTGATGTTGAAACAGCAAAACATGCTTGCGAATACGGAGCAGATGCAATTGGATTTGTTTTTGCAGAAAGTAAGCGGAAAATCACTCCAGGACAAGCGAAAGAAATTATTGGGGAAATTCCAGCCCACGTTTTCAAGGTAGGTGTTTTCGTAAATGAATCAGTCGAAGTGATCCAGAAAATTGCAGAGGAGTGCGGGTTAACGCATGTGCAACTACATGGGGATGAAGACAATCATCAAATTAGGAGATTGAATATTCCGTCTATAAAAGCGGTAGGAGTAGCTTTAGAGAAAGATATTGAATATGCGAAAAAATACGATACAGATTATCTGTTATTTGATAGCCCGAAAGAAAAGTTCCACGGAGGAAACGGAAAGACATTCTCATGGGAGTTACTCGCACATATGCCAAACGAGTTGCGAGAGAAAACGATATTAGCTGGCGGATTAAACATCCTTAATATAGAAGAAGCAATTCGAACCGTTCAGCCATATATGATCGATGTGAGCAGCGGAGTAGAGACAGAAGGAAAGAAAGATCTAAAGAAAATAAAACAATTTATTAAAAAAGCGAAGGAGTGTTCAAAATGAACTACGCATATCCAGATGAAAAAGGTCATTACGGTATATACGGAGGACGATACGTTCCAGAAACGTTAATGCAATCCGTATTAGAACTAGAAGAAGCATATAAAGAAGCGATGCAAGATGAAGCGTTTCAAAAGGAATTAGATCATTATTTACAAACGTATGTTGGAAGAGAAACACCGCTTTATTTTGCGGAAAATATGACGAAGTATTGCGGCGGAGCAAAGATTTATTTAAAGCGTGAAGATTTGAATCATACGGGAGCTCATAAAATTAACAATACAATTGGTCAGGCACTTCTTGCGGTAAGAATGGGTAAGAAAAAAGTTGTCGCTGAAACAGGAGCAGGACAACACGGAGTTGCAACAGCTACTGTATGTGCACTTTTCGGTTTAGAATGCGTCATCTTCATGGGAGAAGAAGATGTGAGACGACAAAAATTAAACGTGTTCCGAATGGAATTACTCGGAGCGAAAGTAGAAAGCGTTGCGGCAGGTAGCGGCACATTAAAAGATGCAGTAAACGAGGCGCTTCGTTACTGGGTTTCACATGTACACGATACGCACTACATTATGGGATCAGTTCTCGGGCCACATCCATTCCCGCAAATTGTTCGTGATTTCCAAAGTGTAATTGGGAAAGAAACGAAAAAGCAATACGAAGCGTTAGAAGGAAAATTACCAGAAGCAGTCGTTGCTTGTATTGGCGGTGGTAGTAATGCAATGGGAATGTTTTATCCGTTCGTACACGATGAAGAAGTTGCTCTTTACGGTGTTGAAGCAGCTGGAAAAGGTGTTCACACAGAAAAGCACGCAGCCACTTTAACGAAAGGAAGTGTCGGTGTTTTACACGGATCGATGATGTACCTTCTGCAAAATGAAGAAGGGCAAATTCAAGAAGCGCACTCTATTTCGGCAGGGCTGGATTACCCAGGTGTTGGGCCAGAACATAGCTTGCTAAAAGATATTGGCCGCGTTTCTTATCATTCCATTACAGATGAAGAAGCGTTAGAAGCATTTCAATTATTAACGAAAAAAGAAGGGATTATCCCGGCATTAGAAAGTTCACATGCTGTTGCATACGCTTTAAAACTAGCGCCGCAAATGAAGAAAGACGAAGGACTTGTCATTTGTTTATCCGGCCGCGGTGATAAAGATGTAGAGAGTATAAAACGTTATATGGAAGAGGTGTAAAAAATGGGAGTAGAAAAAATTATAGCAGCGTTTGAAAATGGCAAGAAAGCATTTATTCCGTATGTAATGGGCGGAGATGGTGGACTTGAAAAGTTAAAAGAAAGAATTCGTTTTCTTGATGAAGCAGGAGCAAGCATCGTTGAAATCGGCATTCCGTTTTCAGATCCAGTCGCAGACGGTCCAACGATTCAAAGAGCAGGGAAACGAGCGCTAGATAGCGGTGTAACAGTAAAAGGTATTTTTCAAGCATTAATAGAGGTAAGGAAAGAAGTACAAATTCCGTTTGTACTCATGACATATTTAAATCCGGTACTCGCATTCGGAAAGGAACGTTTCATTGAGAGCTGTCTTGAAGCAGGGGTGGACGGTATTATCGTTCCAGACTTACCGTATGAAGAACAAGACATTATTGCACCGCTCCTTCGCGTGGCGAATATCGCTTTAATTCCACTCGTTACCGTAACGAGCCCTATTGAACGAATCGAAAAAATTACGAGTGAATCACAAGGATTCGTCTACGCCGTTACAGTAGCGGGCGTAACGGGAGTACGTCAAAACTTTAAAGATGAGATTCGTAGTTACTTAGAAAAAGTAAAAGCACACGTCCACTTACCAGTAGTCGCAGGATTCGGTATTTCAACACGAGAGCAAATTGAAGAAATGATTACAATATGTGATGGAGTAGTCGTTGGAAGTAAAGTCATTGAGCTGTTAGAAAATGAAAAGCGAGAAGAAATTTGTGAGTTAATACATGCAGTAAAAGAAACAGAAGAGGCTTAAGTCTCTTCTGTTTCTTTTGTGTAATAAATGTTAAAATATACAGAAAATACTTATAAATTAAAGGGTGAGAAGGCATGCTAAGACGTAAACTATTATATCTTCTTTTAACTGTACCATTATACGCTTGGCTCATTAGCATGACGAAAATAGAGTTGATGGCTCTATTTCTAGGGTATTTATTCATCTTTTCCAACTTAAACAGGATTCAAGAGCAATCTATTTTCGAAGTATGTATATTTTCGGTTAGTATAGAACTATTTAGTATCGTCTCGATTGTATTATTAAGTGAATTATTCCAATGGATCCATTCATTTGAATTAATAAAACTTGGGAATATTGTATTGCAAGTAATATGTGCTTATATTGTGTTTGTTGTACTAGAAAAAATGATTGGACAGCAGACGGTTTTTCAGGATAAAAGAAAATGGGAGTGATTCAAAAAGGAGCCAAAAGGCTCCTTTTTTGAATCTGTTGTAAAAACAATTGAAAAATATGACATCTGTTATATAATAGTTAAAAATTGTATTTTTAATGAAAAGAGATGATAGCATGGCCATATTGTTGGCGCTTATCCCGATTATGATGATTTTTATTTGTTTGTTTTTGTTTAAACAAACGTCATTAAGAGCCTCATTAATCTCTTATGCCGTTTCTGTCGGAATCGTTTTAATCTCGCCAACGTTTCAATTAGGGATAAGTGAAACTGTACACGCAACAATTAAAGGGTGGTTAATTTGTTTTATTGTCGGATACGTTTTATTTTTCGGTATTTTTTTATTTCACCTCATGAACAAAATGGGATACATCGATCAAGTAGCACGATTTCTAGAACAAGTCACGCGCGATCGATTATTGCAAATGCTTCTTATGTGTTTTGGTATTTGTCCACTTATTGAATCAGTGAGTGGATTCGGAATTGGTTTTATGGTCGCAGCACCTATTTTTCTTTCGCTCGGTTATAAACCGTTTCAAGCTGTGCTACTATCGTTTATCGGTTTACTTGCAAGTTCATGGGGCGCAATGGCAACGGGTACGATTATCGGTTCTCAGCTTATTAACATGCCGCTCACAACTCTTGGTACAAATACAGCATTATTAAGCATCCCGATTTTTGCATATTTTATCTTCCTTTCTTTATACGTTGTAGGTGGCTTTCAGGCAGTTATAGAAAAGTGGAAGGAAGGGATAGGATTCTTTCTATTATTTTCTCTTGGAATCTATCTTTCTAACGCATACGTAAGTGTTGAACTAGCGGGGATATTAAGTTCTATCGTTACCATTACATTTGGCTTTCTTATCATTAAATTAAAAGGGAAAAGTGAGCAAAATCTTATAACAGAACATGCGGCGGCAATGGAGAGGGAAGTATCTATTATAAAAATTATTAGCCCTTATATATTCTTAACTGTTTGTATTTTACTTTCTCGCCTCGTTCCAGCATTACACGATCTGCTCAGGTCATATGCAGTTCTCGATTTAAAATCATATTCTTACAAACTAGAGCTACTATATTCACCAGGATTTTGGCTCGCTATGACTTGTTTATTTACAATTATTTTCTTCCGCATTCCATCAAATATTATTAAACAATCACTCTCACAAACGATAAAACAATGGATTCCTTTCGCTATTACAACGACAATGTTTATCGCAATTTCAGAACTAATGGGTGCATCTGGTATGCATTCATTACTCGCAAAAACAGCTGGTGAAACATTTGGGACATTTTTCGTTTTCGTTGCTCCTTTCATAGGCGGAATTGGCGGCTTTTTAACAGGTAGTAACGCAGGATCAAATGCGATGTTTATAAAGCTACAAATGCAAACAGCGCAAAACGTAGCACTCCCGTGGCAATACGTCACAACGCTCCAAAACACCGCATCATCAGTAGCCACAATCGCTTGTCCATCACGGATTACACTAGGCGCGTATTTATGTAATATCCCTTATCGTGAAAATGAACTATTAAAGAAGACGACGTTAATGATTTTTGGTGCGGTGTTGCTTGTAGTGGTGGAGGTTATTGTTTGGTATATGTTGAGAAAATAAGAAAATCCTCCTGGGAAAGGAGGATTTTCTTTTTATATGGATAATGCCTAAAGTATGAAAAGCTTCTACTAAATGAATAGGAGATGAAATGTATGCCCCTAAAAAACTACGGCGTGTTAAAAGGTACAGTTATACAGTCAAAGATTGGAAAAGGGAACACACCTCATTATCAAGTTCATTTACAAGGCGAAGCAGAAGTAGATTATCGTATTGCAATTAACGTAAAGTCGCAAAGTTATCCGTCAGAAGTTTTATATTTTGCAAGCGAACATATTGATTCAGAAGCTATTCACATTTTACCGACATTACCATTCGGTTTTACAGAAATAAAAAACAATGAACCGAAAGTAGCTTTAGACTACGTAAGAGGTAATGTATTTGATTCAAAACAAATGATTCCTTTACCTGCTGAAAAAGCAGGAATTGATAATGATTTAAATGAAAAAATAGAACGTTATATAAAACGAGCAATAGATGAGAAAGCAATTATTTATGCGTTTGGTGAAAGGTGGGGACCAGAAGAAAAGGTTCCGGATTCGTATTTTCATTTTACACCTGGAAACGGTATACACGATATTCATATGAATCAAGGGAATGTAGAGAAATGGCAAGGTGATGATGGCAAATGGCAAGACGGTGGGATATTGATTCACTTTGAGAAGAAGGAAGAGTGGATTGGTATTTTTCTTGCCTTTCAGTCACAGTCATGGTGTACCGATGAAGAAGGGCATGCTCGTGTGCCGGTTGAGCATTGTGATTATAAGAGAAATAACTGATGAGAAGAGCTAGTTCAAAATGGACTAGCTCTTCTCATTGTATACAAGATATATAGTGATGAAATTATGTTTGTAATATTAAAAAATGGTGATAGGGTTATTGATTTTTATTCGTATTAGAAAGTAGGTACCCAATTAGCAGGACAAGGAGGTCTACCTTTGAAGATAACGGAAGAAAATGTTGTGCAACAAATTAAAAAGCGTAATGAGAAAAGCGTTACGTTTATTATTCAAACATACGGCGGTTTACTAAGCGTGATTATTAAAAGATATGTACAGAGTAATCAGCAAGATTATGAAGAATGCTTAGATGATGTATTATTAGCCATTTGGTTTCATATCGATTCATTTGATTCAAGTAAAAATACGTTTAAACAATGGATAGCAGCCATTGCTAAATATCGGGCAATTGATTATCAGCGGAAAAATGCGAGAAATCAGCAACAAACTGTCTGTACAGAGATTAATGATCGTCTGTATCAAGAACAAAGAAAACAAAATGACTTCTTAGACGTACAGGAATTGCTTAGTGAGTTGTCAGCAACAGAGCGGAACATTTTTGAAAAGTATTATTTAGAAGGTGTACCGTCTCGTGAAATTGCTTCCTATCTTAACGTGAAAGAATCATGGATTCATAACAAACTGTCACGCGGACGAAAAAAGCTCAAACAGATTTTTATTTTTAAAAATGGAGTGTGAGGGCATGTCTATTTATAAAGAGTTAAATGATATTCAGCTAGATATCACAGAGTTTGAGGAGACTCCCTTAACCAAAATAGAGGAAAAGCAGTGGGAAAAACGTGTGAAAAATAAGCTACGCAAAAATAAAAAAACAAAAAAATGGTTCGGGGTCGCAGCAGCTTGCATGTTAATTGTCAGTATTACAGTGCCACTTGGACAAACATCTTTAGCAAATATGCCATTTATTGCGGGATTGATTGAAAAATATATTGATAAACAGCAACCACTTGACTATTCTCCCTATAAAACGGCTATTGGGAAAACTGCTGAAAATAAATACGGTAAACTGACGTTAAATGAGGTATTAGTGGATGACAATAAATTATTCATCAGTTCAACATTTGAGCCAGCGAAGGGTGTGAAATTTGATTATCAAACATATTTAATTCCACAGGTACGAATAAATGGGCGTGACTTTTCTAATACAAAGGATGCACAATCAATTGAAGTAAATGATTCTATGTTTACAATTTACGGTGGTATCGAGTTAAGTGAAATGCCACAAACTGATGAACTTCAAATCGAAATTACTTATGATACATTCAACAGGGATACTGTAATTGAGCAACCATGGATATTTGCTATTGAAGTATCACAAGCTCAGTTGATGAAAGAGAAGCGGACGTTTGATTTAAATGAAACAATTGCTTTATACGATGGCAATAAAGTAACTGTTAACAAAGTAGTTTCTACGCCGATTTCCACAACGATTTATTATGATGTGCCACAAAGTACAAATGAAGATATTTATTTTAAAATCGAATCAGAATCTGGGGAAGCACATACATTTAAAGAGGTGGTTATATCGAATGAAGATGGCGGTATTTCTTTTAGTAGATTTGATGGAATAAATGTAGCGGTGGGAAAATATTCACTTGTACCGTATTCGGGGAAAGAAAACAAAAAAATTGGACCACCTATTCCGATTCAATAACTTATTAAAGCTGATAAATAATTATTTAAGGAGAGAAGAGGACGTTCACAATGAACGCCCTCTTCTCATTTTATAAAACCCAAAACTAACAAGTGTAGAAATACAAGAGAAAAGAAGCGCTACACTAGAAAACGCGATGAGATACATATTATATTTCATCATTTTACCGATTAGTTGGTTACTATCGTACTGAAACAGTCCCGCTATTATATTGAATAAAAATAATAAGATAAACATGACGATGACACCGTCTATTGATCCTTTAATGTCTGGTTTACTTAAAGCGATATGTGCGGAAATACAAATAGCGATAAATAAAAATAACCAAAAAGAAGGGGTCAATAAATTGTTCATTGTAAACAAGCTTTTTAATAAAAAGAATGTTGATAAAAACATGTTTTGGATCATGTCTAAGTTAATAGAAGTCGATGCAACAGTTTTTTCCAGATTCGTATTAAATAAATAATATGACTCTGGTACGAAATAGCGCATTAAAAGTATTAAGGCAGTAATACCAGAAATAATAGGACCGATGCCGATAAAGAAATTACCGATTCGTTGATATATACTTTTTTGATTGTATTGATGTTGTACGTAACCTAAAGCTCCCTGACTTGTATCTGTTGGGAAAAACTGCGTTGCTACAATTTTATGACGAAATAATAGACACATAATTGCATGTCCAAGCTCATGAACGGGAACACCAATCCACGCGGTTAAAAGAAAACCTTTCCTACCAAAAGCTCTCGACCAATACGTTCGTGTGAGAGATTCTAAATAACCTAATATAAATCCAATTACAATGATGACACCAATTAAAGAAAATAATTGGATCACACTTGTAAGGAGTGTTTGAAAAATCGAGTTTACAAATTCCACTGTCTTCATCCAATCTGTTTAAAGTTTCACTTTATTTGCTCTGTTTCATAATAACATTATTTTTCTATATTACTAGCACACATAGTTTCGTTTAAAAGAAGGATTTCATATTCTTTTTCTTGTAGTCATGTTTTATGTACAAAGTCATATATTGAATTTGTAACACCCTATAAGGTATATGCTTAAGGAGGGATGAGAGAATGAAATGTCCGGCATGTAATACTGAAAATGCAGCGGAAGCAAGATTTTGCGGGAATTGTGGACATTCGTTAACGGAAGAAGTGGTAGCGAGTGGTGGGCAGGAAGAAGGGCAGCTATCGCGCCCGGCACGAGTAAAGGAAACTCGTCCGAATGAAACGGTAGAGCAAGTGAAACAATTTGCAAGTGGCTATTTTCAGTTCTTTAAAAATGCTTTTAAATCACCATCGGCCATTATGGAAAGTGGAAATATTGAAGTGCGAAATGGAATTGTAAGTCTTGTGCTTATTTGCTTTTTAGGAGCATGTATTTTTTATAGAATGATGAGCGCAGCGGCGACTGTTACGAGGACATTAGTGCCAGATATAGCTACTCCTACTTTCTTTGGAGAATCTGTAATGGTCTTTTTCTTTTTATTAATTTTAACTTTATTTGTCGGATTTATTATTTTTGTAAGTGGTAAGATGATGAAATCATCTTTTTCTTTTCTTGAAGCATTCGGTATATGGGGGACGATAGCGACGCCAGCTATTGCTATACTAGTTCTTTCTTTTCTATTTAGTTTCCTATTGATCTTTTTTTTACCAATCTTATTAGGGCTGGCTACAACGTATATGGGAATTAGTATAATTGTAGCTATATTAAAACTAGACAACGGCGGAGTAGATCCTGTTTACACACTTATTATCGCAAATGTTTTAATCGGAATTGCAACGTTTATCGTGTTTTGGTCTTACATTAAAACGATAATCCAAACCTTTATCGGGGGATTAACAGGCTTCTAACGAAAAGGTGGTTGAATGGATGAATGTATGTACAAAATGCGGAGCTCAGTATGAAGATGGAGTGCAATTTTGCCAAAACTGCGGGATGAAGAGGGAAAGTCTTGTAGTAAAGAAGAAAATGAGCGGCGGTACAAAAGTTGGCATTACACTCTTAACATTACTTGTTATAGTAATTGTTGGATTGTATTTGTATGGATCATCGTATTATAAGCAGACGGCACAAGTAGACCAAATGATTACTATTTTACAAGAGAGGGACGGGGAGAAATTAGCTGAGATCATCAAGGCAGATGATCCAGCCGTTATTGTAACGAGAGAGAGTTTAACGCCTCTATTTTCATATATAAAAGAAAATCCATCATACGTGAATGAATTGAAAGAATATTTGAGGCAAGGTGAAAAACAAGGGGATGGAATAGAAAGAGCAGATTTTTCTTTAACGAAAGATGGGAAACATTTCTTTTTATTTGATCGGTATAAATTGAAAGCGAAGACGTATTATACGACTCTGCTTACAAATGAAAAAGGTACATCTTTAAAATTGAACGGAAAAGAAATTGATAAGACAAATGACAAAAAGTTTGAGAAGCAATATGGACCGTTTCTTCCTGGAACTCAAGTATTTCAATCTGAATATAAAAATGACTATGTAAAACTATCACGTGAGGAAAAGGTTGTACTTATGAAACAAAGTCAAAATAATGTAACGGTAGATTTAACGTTGCAAGGGAAATATATTACAGTTCAAACGAATGCGTCTGGTGCAACATTGTACGTGAATCAAAAGCCAGTTACTGCGTTGACCGGAGAAGAAATTACGTGGGGACCGATAGCGACTGATGGAAGTGCGGCGATTTATTTAGAACGAAATGGAGAAAACGGAAGGGAAACGACAAAGGTAGAAACGGTAACGGCACTTTCGGCTTATAATCTTCCATTTCAAAAGAAAAGTGTAGAAAAAACAGTTGTTTACAATGTTACTCCACCGCCTACGACTCATTATGTATATAATGGTTTCATCTTCCCTGATAGTGATATTCGAAAATTAACGAGTACGGACTTAACATATTTATCGAAAGAACAATTGAAAATAGCAAGAAACGAAATATACGCAAGACATGGACATATGTTTCAAACGAAAGATATGCAAGCGTATTTTTCAAAACAGTCTTGGTATAGAGAAAATCCGTATTTTACAGGAAAGCTAACAGATATTGAAACTTATAATGTTGAATTGATCAAATCAAGAGAATAAACACGTGAAAAAGGTACAGTGCATAGCTGTACCTTTTCTATGGTTATTTAGCTGGACCAGGATCCCTTGAGAAAAAGATATGAAAGAGGAATGTGACTTTGCTTGCTCCTCCTGATGTACTTGCTTGCACATCAGATAATGCACTAGATGTTAAAACACCTTCAGAACGAGGGGGTACGACTATTTTGAGAGTATCATCTTTATCTGATGATGCGGTAACTGTTATTGTATCATCAGATAAGTTCAAAATTTTAACAGTACCGATTGGTAAGATGGACTTGCCAGCGTGTGATGCTGAAGCGAAGCGAGAGCCTTTCCAAATCGTTTGTGCGAAAGTCTCATCATTAGATAACCAAGCACGAGCGCTGTATAATGTTACGTTAATAGAAAATTCTTGATCAAGTGGCATGGCGGCTTTCGGTTCTTGCGGTTCCTCTGGAGTTTGAGCGAGAAGGCCGGCGCACATGTATGTTTCACCTACTTTCAATAGTTACTGTTATAGCATATTAAACATCTTGTTTATAAGACACGACGGATACCTATTCATGCATAGGTTTGTGCACCAAATTTGTAGATAGAATTCTATTTCTTTACAATGGAAGTAGGTGTTATTTCTATAAAATATGGAAATCGTAAAGAGTATGTAAAAAAGAAGGAGTGGTAAAGTGAACTATGTCATTATTGGCGGAGATGCAGCAGGTATGAGTGCAGCAATGCAAATTGTTAGAAACGATGAAACTGCAAATGTTGTAACGTTAGAAAAAGGTGAAATCTATTCATACGCTCAGTGCGGATTACCGTATGTGATTAGTGGTGTTATTGCTTCTACTGAAAAGTTAATTGCACGCGATGTAAAGACGTTTCGTGATAAATATGGAATTGATGCGAAAGTACGTCATGAAGTAACGAAAGTAGATATGGAAAAGAAAATGGTGTATGCAGAGCATACGGAGACGAAAGATGTTTTTGAATTTCCGTATGACCGTTTATTAATTGCGACTGGAGTGCGTCCTGTTATGCCAGAATGGGAAGGGCGAGATTTGCAAGGCATTCATCTTTTAAAAACAATTCCGGATGCTGAGCGCATATTAAAAACGCTAGAAACGAATAAAGTTGAGGATGTAACTATTATTGGCGGCGGTGCAATTGGACTAGAGATGGCAGAAACATTCGTCGAACTTGGTAAGAAAGTAAGAATGATTGAGCGAAATGATCATATCGGTACGATTTATGATGCAGATATGGCTGAATATATACATAAAGAAGCAGATAAACACAATATTGAAATTTTAACGAATGAAAATGTGAAAGCATTTAAAGGAAAAGAAAGAGTGGAACAAATTGAAACAGATAAAGGTACGTATAAAACAGATCTCGTTTTAGTATCTGTCGGTGTACAGCCAAATACTGATTTTCTTGAAGGGACAAATATACGTAAAACTCATAAAGGTGCAATTGAAGTAAATGCTTATATGCAAACAAATGTGAAAGACGTATACGCTGCTGGTGATTGTGCAACACATTACCATGTTATAAAGGAAATGCATGATCATATCCCGCTTGGAACGACTGCGAATAAACAAGGGCGACTTGCCGGACTCAATATGGTTGATAAACGAAGGGCATTTAAAGGTACGTTAGGTACGGGCATTATTAAATTTATGGATCTGACGCTCGCAAGAACAGGCTTAAATGAAAAAGAAGCGAAAGGGCTAAACATCCCGTATAAGACGGTCAAAGTAGATTCAACAAATATGGCGGGCTATTACCCGAGTGCTTCGCCACTTCACTTGAAATTACTATATCACGCCGATACGAAACAATTGTTAGGCGGACAAGTAATTGGAGAAGAGGGTGTAGATAAACGTATTGATGTTATCGCAATGGCACTTTTCAATAAAATGAGTATTCACGATTTAGAAGATGTCGACTTAAGTTACGCACCACCATATAACAGCGTTTGGGATCCAATTCAACAAGCAGCAAGGAGAGCGGAATAGCACTTTTTTAAGTGCTATTTTTTTGTTAAAGGGGAATAAATAAAGTTTCACTTTATTTTGAATATACCGTTCACCCTTGAAAACATAGTACGTATCGCTTATATTGTCATATAGTATTTATTTTTTAATAAAGCAATGAACGAACCAGGGGGCACAGTATGGCAATTAACATGAATACAATCGAAGAATGGATTGCTGAGTCAAATGCAAGAAACGAAGAAGACTTAGGAAACGTTGTTGAAGAGATGAAAGAAGTATGTGTCGGACTTGATAACGCGACATTAATTTATACGAAAAACGTATTTTGTTTCGGTAAGAAAGTAGAAGTATTGTTCTTCTTCCAAGATCACGTCGTTATCGGAGAAGAGAAGGAAGAGTATATTGAGATTGAAAAATTAAAGTATGATGACATTACAAATAGCAACTTAAAAACAAATGACAAAAATACAACGTTAGAACTAAAGTTTTCTAACGGGAAAGCTATTAATTTAGATAGTCTAAATGATAACTACGGTACGAAAAACTGGTTATTTGCAAGACAAATTAAGAGTATTTTTAAAGTAATCTAGTAAAAAAGGCAGACCTTGAAAGGTCTGCTTTTTTACTTATTTCCTATTAAACAAAGGCACCCTCTTTCTTCATAACATTTCACGCTTGTAAATCCCGTCTCATAAAAAAGGTTTACTAATTCTTCGGTCGTCTTAAATTTATCCATATGATATTGGATTGTGAAAGTTTCAGCGACTAGTAAAAAGGATCCATTCGGTTTTAAGACGCAAAATACTTCTTTTATATCATTTTTTATATAAGAATATGTATTTATTTCGCTTTTAATAATTTAACTCCTTTAAAAAAAGCACGCCATTAATCGGCGTGCTTCTAATTATGCAAGGACCCTTTTAGCCAATTTCGTGCTCGATACGCCCCAACCGGAATTTGAATGAGTGAAATTTCATTTCCGGCATCAATCTCGTACAATTGATCGCATGAATTTGTATCAAAACTTAGTAACGGATGCCCGCCCATCCCCATAGCGGTCGCAGCTAAAACGAGTTTATGAACGAGCATGCCAGCTTCCATTTGATGAATTCGATATCCTCTATAACCTAATTTATTTTTATAGTAATCTTTATTTCCGATTACATGTAGACAAAGTGGTACTTGAAAAAGGTTTACGTTATCCATCGTCATACTAGATTGCAGAGAATAACGAAGGTCTCCGTACCGAAGTGGCTGTATGGAATGTGTTCTACTGTTATAAGCGTAAGCGCCGTTTTCTATGTCTTTTACGTTATAAAAACATCCATATAGTGAGACTCGTGCGTTTTCATTTACATACTTGCCATCAAGGTCGTTGTAATAAGGGAAGGAGAGGCTCGCTTCTTGTAGTAAAGTAGCGAGCTCGGCTGCATCCCATTTCGTTAAAATGAAGTCAGAATCAGGTGAATATCGTTTTTTACAAAGTTGTAAAAAATCATATGATAAACGTTCCACTTTAGGTAGCTGCATAGCGTGTGCACTATATTGTTGTCGTTCTTCACAGGTAAATGTTTGGAAGTGTTCTGTTGATTCAATCATAGAAGCCGCGTTTATTTTTTTTATCATCGGATATTCATCTACATATTTTGAGCGAACGAAATGCTCATGTGTTAACGGCGGGATTTGCTGCAACAAGTCATGAGAAGTAACGGTTTTATTTTTACGATGATCATCATGAAACCAATCTGTATTCGGTTCTGTACTTAAAGGAATAACAGCATACACACTTTCTTCACCTTCTGACAGTCCAAGTAAATGATTCATTGCCCGATCTAGAAACTGAAAATATACACCATTTGTATAACCAAATTGTTTTGCGCATTCAAGTAATTGACCGATTAGAACACCGCTATCTAATCCTTGAAGACGATACGAAAAGTTATTGTATTTAAAGAAGTTTTTCCAAAACATAGTGGATACAAATGCAGCACCAAAACAAGAATGTATGTTACAACGATTGCCGAGTGCTTCTGTAAGATAAGAATCGAAATTTCCTTCGCGAAGTAAGATAAGACGGTGATGCGCGGCGTCGTAATGGTAAATGCCGTCTGGATAATGATCAATTTTTAAATACATATATAATTCATTCGGATATAAAGCACCCCCAGAAGGGATGAATCTTCGAAATAGAGTCGTTGTTTTATTATTTTCTAGGTTAGTAGTAGGCTGACATAATTGTGTTAAACCAAATGAGTACCAAAGATAATGACCGATTTCCTCTAAGTTAGGTTTAGTAAAAGAATTCCGCAAAGTTAATGGGATTTCTAAAGAGAGAGGGATTACTGGTAAATTTCGATATAATTTATAAGGAAGTGGTGCGTCTTCCCAGTCAATCTCTTTATCGGACGACATAATTTCATTAATAGAAAAATGGAGATGATGTAAAAAAGTATCAGGTTGCATCAAATTTCCCCCTCACTATGAATTATGGAAACGGATGCGGATGTGGATTTAAACTTTCATTCGTTAAAGGCTCAGCCCAATATCCAAGTGTCATCGGTACGGTATACACTCTATCCAGTCCTGTAACCCGAGTGAGATGGTGACCGAACGTCATCGGTAACATGCCTGGAATAATTACTTTTACACAATGTAAGCCGTTCTTTTCTATAAGGGGGACCGTTTGATCTACAACAATTACTTCAAGTCCAGATTGATGTAACCTGTTTAAAAGTTGATGAAGATCAGATGTTAAATCCATATCAAATGATTGTAATGCATTCATTTCTTGGAACGTTTGCACTGGAGCATCATCACGTAAAAGGAAGTGAAGACGTTCTTCCGCTTCTTTCAATCCGTACAGCATACTATGATCTTCCATTTGCGAAACAAGATATGGATCTTGTAAACAGTGTTCATATTTCTCTCTTTTTTGTTCAAGCTCTTCATCTGTTATAAGTAACATGCCTGCTATTTCGTGAATTGCATTTTTTACAGCTCGAATTGGTTCCATATGTGCGCCGCCAGCACAGACGAGATTCATACCATCTTGCCTTGTATTTTTCGCAATGACCCATATGCTCGGAATACCATGTTCCATCGTCGCGTTGAAAACGTATAATTCATATCCAGTAATTGTGCGTAAGCGTTCCAACATTAGTTGCAATTCAGTATCATTGGCTGAACTAAGATCGAGACGGGGAAGAGGTAATTCGGCATACCAAGTGAGCAAAAAGGCGTCACGCTCTACAATTTCTAAAATGCCGTGAAAAATTGCTTCTTCTAAACTACCACCAATTGCACATCCATTTGATGTTTCATACACGAAAGCATCTCTATGACCAAGGCTATAATAAGCGATTGATTCTGGAACTAGAAGTGGTCGGTTTTGTAATAAAGAATATCCCCATACCCAGTTTTGCTCATAATCAGGATCAAACGGCTTAAATGGAAAACTATCACGATTGTAATGTTCATTTGTATGCACACCAAGTGTGAGGGGATTCAGTGCAATATCTTCTAGCTCACGAAAACTGCCATGTACATTTGTTTTTTTTCCACGAGGCGACATACCGCAATAGCGTTCTAAACCTTCTAAAATAGCGGTTGCTTCACTAAGTGAAAATGAATGAGTCCGGCCCGCGACACCTTCATTTCCAAACAGTAACGGCATGTTTATAATGACATCAGCAAACGGTAATAGAGAATGTTGCATTTTACCGTTTAAAATACCAGTCCGGTAATCTAAATAGTCTCTCGTTAAAAATGTGTTTAGCTCATGAATGGAACGACAGCGATACGTTTCAGTACTCGTTTTCAAACTTGGTTGTAAAGAAATTTGCGCTGCATCTGCTGTATCGTCAGGCAAATTGCTGCATACCGGACAGAGAGGGTCTGGAAGAAACGAATTCCGGGTACATTGTAACGTTTGTAAGTCCAGTAAAATGAGTTCGCTTTCTAAAGAAGAATATCCATGAGCTAATATTTTCTCTGTTTCAGCATGAATGAGCTGGCACATTTGTAACATTCCATTTTGGGTGGCGCGTACATCACGCCTCGTCACGTTCTCTGCTTTTAATGCATATTTTCGTTGTAGTTCCCACATTTCTTTTTGATCAAAGCCAGCTATAAACCGGCGTCCATCAGCGCAGTGGGAACATCCAGTTGTAAGAGGCTTCACGTAAGGACCGATAATACCTTCACCAAACGAAGTAAACGCGCGAAGCCACGGAATATTATTTGAGCGAAAGATAAGCTCAGCATCACGATGTACGGAAGAAGGAGACCCGTCATGTAAAACGAGAGCAAGATGAATGTTTTCAGGGAGAGCTTCTGTAATTGTATGCTGGCGGATGAGTGAATATTGCTTACACAATTGTTCATGTACATAGTCTGTGAGTAGGCCATCTCCTATAAGTAGTATGTTTTGAGTCATTGGTCATCCTCCTTTGCAATTAATACCCCATATACACCGTCTAAGTTGTCTCTTATAAATGACTCAATAGCTAAATCAAAAACGAATGGATACAAGTTGTTTTCCGTTAAATTTTGCAAAGCAACTTGTAAAGACTGTACGCCTGGAATTTCTTCCTCTTCTTGTATTGCTACTCTAACAGGATCCGTACTATATAAAACAATGGATGATTCCGGTAACATATTAGCTTTATAAGGAATCTCTTCATTTTGAATATGAAGGAGTGCTTGTTGCAGAGCATTTCTTAATGCGAGTGTTATATTAATATTTGCCGCACCATACCATCTATCATTAATACCGATCCAAACGACAGGAAAACCAAGTAACTCCTCACTCATTCCTACTTTAGGTATTTCATGAATTGTAGAGAGAGCATCGTAGTAAAACCTACAATGTTTATCATGAATTTCGGTTAAATAAAGCTCTGTAATCTCTTCTAGCATATGTGATTGGCGTTCATATAACTTATTATTTAAATGTTTTTGGAGTGCTCGGTATACACCTTCTGTCATCGTTTCCCCAGCACCAATACCGATATCAGTATGTTCGGGGATAAGACGATGAATCATTTCAGCTACATATGTTTCAACTCCTGTTAAACCAGCTTCGCGGCGTGCTTCATTATGAGTTAATCCACCGCAAGTTATAGTAGGAAGGGGAGAGGTAGGTCCGTCTGATAATGGATTTGCAACTTGAATATTGCACTGTGATAAAGGCAATTGGTGTAAATCTTGTTCATCCCACATGTGGAATATACCAGCTTCTTTAGAAGTTAACGTATCAAAAAAACGAAAAAGTTCAGTTGAAGTATATTGTCCGGAACGTTGGGCAAGGTTTTCTTGAAGATTTTGCACCGTATCAATTGTAAAGATTTCATCGGTTGCGAGAAGATGTTTTATGAAAGGGTGCCACTTTCCTTCAAGTGTTTCCAAGTTTAATAAAAAGAATTGAGGATTATGCTGCCTATGTGAGCCTTCAGCGACATGTTTAAATAACTCAAAAACGATAACATTTGCTAACATTGCAGATGCAATTGGTGAGAAAAGTTCAGGTGGATTTTCACTTTGTAAAGTAGTTTCGTGTAGACGATGCCAAGCTGATTCCCAGCATTCTTCACGGTCTGCGGTTACGACGGGTCCAGCTAAACCAATTCTTGATAAGCAAATAGCTGGTATGAAATTTTTCTTAAACTCTCTACAAATAGTATGGATTGCTCTTAAACTTTCAATATCTCCATTTTGGGAAACGTATAAAATCCAGTCGAAAGGCTCGAATACTTCATGTAAAGGGCGATCAATTGTAATATCTATTTCTTGAATAAGTACATTGTCATCATTTGCATATGCACGTTCGCTTAGTTCGTGAATTCGATCGTAGTTTGTTTCAGCACGATCTGTAACAAGATAATGGAATGTAGGTAAACCAGATTCTAATAAAGAAGAAACTAGGGAAGTAAGCATATCGCCAGAACCAATTATAAGCACATTTGCTGCGCGGTACGTTTCGAATTTTAAAGCGCCTGAATGGGAATCAGCTTCTAAAAACTCAATTTGCGAAGCGTATCTGTCGAGTAATGCACTGTTTAATTCGTGGGGAGCATCTTGGCTTACATCACGAATGAAACCATTTTCATATAAAATCTCTCCAATTTCAAATACACGATTTTGATAGGGGAGAGGGAGACCATCGGTTATTTCTGTCAAAGAATGATTACCGTTAAACATAGGCATTAATTTCTCAATCCAGTCATAAATTCCATCACCATCCATACGGAATGAACTGGAGTTATTTCGAAAGTAAACACCCCCGTTTGAATCGGGGAGGAAGAAAGTATCCTTATTTGCTTTAAGTTTTGCATGAACTGGAAGGTTATTCATGTTTATCCCCCTTACGTTTTAGGCATACATTATTAGTCTATGTATTGTGATTTGTCCCGTATGAACATAATAAAAAAAGGCTGTAGAATGATTCATTCTACAGCCTTTAATAGATTAATAATCTATTAACCTTCTAATAATAATGATTTTGGATCTTCAAGCATATCTTTAACAGCAACAAGGAAGCTAACTGCTTCTTTACCATCAACAATACGGTGATCGTAAGATAGTGCAAGGTACATCATTGGACGGTTTTCCATACGCTCTGCATCAATTGCAACTGGACGTACTTGGATTTTATGCATCCCTAGAATACCTACTTGTGGACTATTTAGGATTGGTGTCGACATTAGAGAACCGAACACACCACCATTTGTAATTGTAAATGTACCACCTTGTAGCTCTTTTAATGAAAGTTTATTATCGCGTGCTTTCAGACCTAAATTACGAATCTCGCTTTCAATTTCAGCGAAGTTCAATTGGTTAGCATCGCGTACAACTGGAACAACTAATCCATCTGGAGCTGCTACTGCAATACCGATATCATAGAATTTTTTAATGATAAGCTCATCGCCTTGAATTTCAGCATTTAATAATGGGAACTGTTTTAATGCTGCAACAACTGCTTTTGTGAAGAATGACATAAAGCCAAGACGTACATCATGTTTTTTCTCGAAAGCATCTTTGCGTTCTTTACGTAATTCCATGATTGCACTCATATCAACTTCGTTAAATGTAGTTAACATTGCAGATGTTTGTTGAACTTCTACAAGACGTTTTGCAATTGTTTGACGGCGGCGGGACATTTTCACACGCTCAACTGGTTTTTCAAATTCAGTTTTTGCAACTGGAGCCGGACTTTGTTTTGGAGCAGCTGGTGCTTCTTTTGGCGCTGCAGCGTGAGCTTGTACATCATGTGGTCTCACACGTCCAAGTGGATCTGTGCTACGTACTTCGTTTAAATCGATTCCTAATTCACGAGCCATTTTGCGAGCAGCTGGTGATGCGATAGGACGATTTGTATTTGGTAAACCTTGCAATGCTTTATTTTGTTCAGCACTTGGAGCTGCTGCTTTCGGTGCTTCAGTAGTTTCTTGTTTTGGTTGCTCAGCCAATGGAGCAGGTGTGCTTACTTCAACCGCTGCGCCGTTTGCATCTAAAATTGCGATAGTAGCGCCAACTTCAACTGTATCTCCAGGTTCACCTAGTAACTTCGATACAATACCTGAATCCTCTGCAATGATTTCTACATTGACTTTGTCAGTCTCAAGCTCAACAACGCTGCCACCTTTCTCAACTTTGTCGCCTACGTTGATAAGCCATTGTGAAATAGTTCCTTCTGAAATAGATTCTGCAAGCTCAGGTACTTTAATTTCGATCATTTTAAATGTCCTCCCCTTATTTGCCTAACGGTGTGTTTTATCTTCTTTAATCTTCGGTAATCTCCATTTGTTAGCTTGGCTGTGGCAGACTATCTGCCACAGCCAAGCCTGAAAAACTCATTGTTACTTTCAGTTGCTGAAAACTTCAATTTCTTGTTTATCTTGACGGAAGTTGTACTTCACATCTAAAGCGTGTGCAACGATTAATTCTTGCTCAGCTTTGTGAGCGAATGGATCGCCACCAGATGGGCTAGAACGATCCGGGCGTCCAATGTAACCTGTTTTCACTTTATCCCCAGCTAGTTCGAACAGAATTGGAGCCATGTAATGCCATGCGCCCATATTACGAGGTTCTTCTTGAACCCAAATGATTTCTTCTAAGTTTTTAAAGCGTTTAATAATAGATTGAACTTTTTCAGCAGGGAATGGGTACAACTGCTCGATACGAACCATATGAACTTCATCTAGGCTGTACTCATGCTTACCACTTTCGATTTCTGCTGCTAAGTCAATTGCCATTTTACCTGTACTTAAAACAAGACGTTTTACTTTGTTTGGTTTCGCACCAAGGTTTTCTTGTTCTAAAGCAGGTTGGAAACGTCCTTCGCTTAACTGACTAGCAGTTGAAAGCGTAAGTGGATGACGTAATAAACTCTTTGGCGTCATAAGCACTAACGGTCGAACAGCTTCTGTTCCTAAGATAGATGCTTGACGACGTAAAATATGGAAGTATTGTGCCGCGCTCGTTAAGTTTGCAACTGTCCAGTTGTTCTCAGCAGCTAATTGTAAGAAACGCTCTGGACGTGCACTAGAGTGTTCTGGCCCTTGACCTTCATAACCGTGTGGTAATAGAAGAACTAAACCAGATTTTTGACCCCATTTTGCTCTTCCTGCTGAAACATATTGATCAAATAATGCTTGCGCAGTATTTGAGAAGTCACCGTATTGAGCTTCCCACATCACAAGAGTTTCTGGAGCAAATACGTTGTAACCATATTCGTAACCAACAACAGCAGCTTCTGATAACGGACTGTTATGAACAGAGAATGATGCGTTAATGTTCGGTAAACGGTGTAATGGTGAATATGTTTCGTTTGTATCAGTATCGTGTAATACGATATGACGGTGCGCGAATGTACCACGCTGTGAATCTTGACCAGTTAAACGAATTGGCGTACCTTCTTGCAAAATAGAAGCGAATGCTAACGATTCAGCAAGTGCCCATTCAATTTTACCGTTCTCTTCAAGAGCATCTTTACGGCGCTCAAGAATTTTCTTCACTTTTGGATATACGTTAAAGCCTTCAGGCCAAGATAATAGTCCTTCATTAATTGCACGAAGTGATTCAATTGAAACACCAGTGTCAATCGGCTGGATTCCTTTTGCAACAACCTCTGGAACTTTAACGTGAATTGTTGCAGCACTCGTATCAGCTGGTGGCACTTGTGCGTATTCAGCCTTTAATTCCTCTTGTATAAACTGAGTAATTGTTTCAACCTCATCTGCATTCAGAACGCCAGCAGATTGTAATTGATCTGCATAAATTGCTCTTACAGTTGGGTGATTTTTAATTTTTTTGTACACTTGTGGTTGCGTAACTGCTGGATCATCCATTTCGTTATGACCATATCGGCGGTAACCGATTAAATCGATTAAGAAGTCCTTTTTGAACAGCGTACGATATTGGATCGCAAGGTTTGCAGCAGCAAGACAAGCCTCCGGATCATCAGCATTTACGTGAACAATCGGAATATCGAAACCTTTTGCAAGGTCGCTTGAATATTTAGTAGAACGAGAATCATAGCTATCAGTCGTAAAGCCTACTGCATTATTTGCGATAACATGGATCGTTCCGCCAGTTTGGTATGCATTCAATCTACTTAAGTTGAGTGTCTCAGACACAACACCTTGACCAGGGAATGCAGCATCACCATGAACTAAAATTACGAATGATTTTGTAGTATCTTGTTCTGGAAGACCAGATTTTTTACGATTCTCTTGAGCTGCGCGTGCGAAACCTTCAACAACAGGGTTAACGAACTCAAGATGACTCGGGTTATTTGCTAATGTAACACGAGTGCTAACTTCTTCATTACCAACGACTTGTTCTCTACCTAAATGGTATTTCACGTCGCCAGTCCAGCCAGCATTTGCCACTGCACCTTCTATTTTTGCATGTTTGAATTCTGCAAACATGTGATTATATGGCTTTTCTAATACGTGAGCGAGTACGCTTAGACGACCACGGTGAGCCATACCAATCATGACATCTTCAACGCCGCCTTTAGCACCTTCTGAAACAATTTCATCTAGTACAGGTACAAGCATATCAACGCCCTCTATTGAGAAACGTTTTTGACCAACGAATGTTTTATGCAAGAATTGCTCGAAACCTTCAACAGCAGTTAAACGTTTTAAAAGAGCAGTTCGTTTTTTATTTGATAATGGTTGACGCAATGAATTTGATTCCACCATTTGATGCAACCACGCGCGTTCTTCACTATCTTGTATATGTGAGAATTCATAAGCTAAAGATTTTGTATAAACGTCTTTTAATCTATGAATTACATCAAGTGCAGTGTGAATACCCTCTGGTGCATCTTGCCATACTGTTTTTGCTGGAATCGCTTTCAAGTCAGCATCGCTCAGTTCGTTCATTGTTTTCTCTATAAGAGATTGTCCGTTTGCAGCATCTTCCATCGGATTAATGTGAGCCAATGTATGCCCGAAAGAACGGATCTGTTCAACAAGTTGAACGACTTTAAGAATCTTTTCAATGTTCCCTGTGTTTTGAGGAGAAAAATGTGTTGCTGTGTTGTCCCCTGTTACGACATCATCTTGAAACGAAGGAGCTCCAAAAATTTCAAAAAGCTCTTGTAATTCCGGATCAACAGAACCTGCTCCAGTTACGTAAAGATCATACTGCTCAATAACATAACCAAGGTTCGGACCATGGAACTTGGCCCAAGGGTTTGTCGTTGTATTCTTCCTCGTCATTTGTTTAAACCTCCCAATGCATATAATCCTTTTTCCATACAAAAAGGTGCATTTTGCTCTTTTCAATAATTGATGAACCAATAATCAATGTAAATGTTTTTCTTTACTCTTATGTTATTACAATAATTTACATAATACCAAACACTATTACTTATCTGTTTTGTAAAAAAACATTCACAATAACTTATCACCCAAGTTAATCTTTCATGTTATAAAGTAATTTCACGGGAAAACGGGGTGGATATATTTGGTATACCTACATTAATAACTATAATTGTTGCATTTAAATATAAGTATAACTATCAGAATGTTTCGATAAAGTTTAGTTCGAATTATGTATATTGGAATAATAAGCGCTTTCATTGATATTATACAACAATATAACGGAATATAGTATAAAAAATAAAAAATTATGAATTTACCATAAACTTTATATCGATAGTGTTAAATATCGAAAGGAAAATGAAGGATTTCTACAAAAAAAGTGGCTAAACATAAAAAATGCTTCATAAATCGTTAGTTTCTATAAATATGGCGAAAAACAACGTAAAAACAATAGCGCATTTCACCCGATAAAGAGCAGAATGAAACATTTTAAAAGGATAAAACAAATATGGAGATATTAAATTTTCATAAAAACGGAGAGGAGATATAGTAACGGCTATATACATTGTTCCATGTTTCATTTCAAAATAGACGTGCTGAATTTGAAAAAGTTTCTTCTATATAAATAGAATGAAAAATAGACGAAATAAATGTAAAGGAAACTTGACGTAAAGTTTCCTTTACATATATACTCGGTATAAGGAAGGAGGGAGAAATTTCCTTGGAAAATAAAATGGTTGAATACCGAAAAAAATTTGGACTATCTCAAGAAAAATTGGCTGAGAAACTTGGAGTTTCCAGACAAACCATCATTTCAATTGAAAAAGGAAAATATGATCCATCACTTCCGTTAGCATTTGAAATTGCAAAAGCATTTCAGACAACGATAGAACATGTATTTATTTATGAAGGAAAAGAAGAGGGGGAGAAAGGATGAATTATTCACAAAAGTACTTCGTTATTATGGGAATTATTTTTCTATTTATGAGTGGATTTATGATATTAACAGGTATAATGACGCATTCTGCACCACCGGCTCCAACGTATACATTGCTTGCGATGATGATTATGTGTTTTTGCTTAAGTTACTTACACCCGCAATTTAAAGAAAAAGATGAGCGAATGAAACTTATTCGTTATAAAGGAATGTTCTTCAGCTTTTTTGCATTAACCGCATATTATCTTCTTTTCTCTTTCGGCTTAAACTTAAAAATAATTACACTATCTGCTACTGAACTATTGAACATACTTATGGCACTTACGATGAGTACAGTTTTTATATCGTTTGTTGTTTTATCGAAAAGATATTAAGATGTAAAAGAGAAAGGAAGATTAACATATGCAAATGATGTATGCTTTTGGCATGGGGCTTGTATTATTTTTAGCCGTATTCTTATTTATTCGTAAAGACGTTCAGGGCGGAACGTTAACGAAACGAGGATTTTATAAAATGATCGGCTGTTTAGTTGTTATGTTTATAGCGATTATCGTAATGATCGTTTTAATTAATAAAACATTATAGAACTTAAAAACGGAACCTTACTTTATAGTAAGGTTTTTCTATTTGATATTAATACTAAAAAATACCATGAAAACTATTTAGTGACTATATTTCCTATTATATAATCCAATAAAATGATAGATAAGGAGAATAGTATATGAAAAAAAGGCTATCTTCTTTATAGCCATATGTCTACTACTTATAGCTAGTATTACTTATATAATATGTAACAAACGAGAACAAGTGCCACCTATGTTAGTAGGGGAGGGCCAAGAATACTACGTTACGAATGAGCCTGTCAAAGCAGAAGAAATCGGACAAAGAATTGGTGAAGTAACAAAGAAAATTGAAACAAGCAAAAAGCCTACTAAAGATAGTGGATCCAACATATTACAAGAAAAAACAGAAGTATTTGAGATGATTTTAGAAGAAGAGGATAAAAGGCTGCCCATATTCGTAAAAGAGCCTAATAGTGAAGAATGTAGAGTAGTAAGGCCGATGTTAAAACAAGTACTATAATGAAAAGGAGACTCATATGCAGACAGTAACTTCATATCCATGGTCGTTAAGAAAAATATTTGTCTTTTTCCTTTGCTTTATTCTGCCTCCTATCGGTGCCATTTACATTTTGATGAATAGAGAGGCGCTACAAAAGAGAGACTACATTTTATATTTATTATTTGCTGCTATTAATATATCGCTTTGGTTATCATTGATGATTTTTGATAGGAGTATGTGGATGGTAGCGGGGCATGATGTGCTTGGTGTAATTGTTATTATTTTTTCGAATATGAATAAGAGCTAACCCAGCAATCTTAAAGTTGCTGGGTTTTATTTTGCTATTTATAATGAAGAAACAAATTTTTAATAGAGAGTAGTGATGTTATGAGATGGAAAGCAGGAACGTTTGAAAAAATAGAAACGAATGACTCATCTGTTGAGAAAATTATAAACACGTTTAAGGAACAAAACTTAAATGGTGGCGCAATAATAAGCTGTTTTAAAGTACACAATGAAAATTTTTTCAAAGAAATACCACATTCGAAAGATGGATACGAGCACTTCTTTAGAAGAATCTTCAACTCTTTAGATATAATACATAACTTAGAAGAGTTAAAAATACATACATCAGAAAAATATAAATTTCATTTTAAAGAACATGTGGTAGTCATGCTTGATGGTAGCATTGCCGCTCAAATTTTGTGGGGCGGAGCATATGAAGAATTTAAGGAACGACCAGTTATCGCAAAACAATTAGCGGTCAATGTATGTCAATATATGTTCCAAGATCGATACGAAGATATTAAAGTGTTCGAAAGCTATCGCCCTTGGACAGATTGGTTTTACGATGTTGCGTGGGATGCTACTTGGATGGTGTTAGATAGTAAGGAGCATAAAATGTGGTTAGTTTGTGCTACGGATACGGATTGATAGAAGAGGGGGCTTTGTAGAAATGCTACAAGGCCCTTTATCTTTTGGGAATGAATAGAAAACGAATCATATAAATGCTATACTAAAAAATGTTTGTAATGTCAGTTTCATACTATTGTATAATGCTGACTTACTAGAAAAGATAAGAGGAGAATGAACGTGAAAAAGATACAGAAATTATTGCTGTTAATGATGGTAGTAGGATTAACAGTAGGTGTTTTAGCAGGGTGTGCAAATCCGAAAGATACTACAGAAGAATTTTTAACAGCGATACAAAAAGGTGATGTAGAAAAGGCTCGTACATTTGTTGAGAGTGACAAGGAATTTAATAAACTAAATGAAAAAACAGATGATGCTGAGGCAAAAGCAATGCTGAGTGCAATCACGAAAAACTTTAAATTTGAAAAGCCAGAAGAAGTGTCGAAAAAGGATGACAAAGCAGAAGTGAAAGTGAAAATTACATCTGCTGATCTATCCGTTGCTGTAACAAAAGCAGTGGGAGAAGTTATGCCAATGGCCTTCGCTAGTGCTTTTAGTGAAGACAAAGAACAATCTGAAAAAGCAATCGAAAAAACAATGACATCAACTATCGTCAAAAACTTAGCGGATAAAGATGCAGCAATGGCAACTCGCGAAGTTACATTGAACTTAAAGAAAAACAAAGATGGCGACTATAAAATCGTTGCTGATGATAACTTGAAAGAAGTATTATTTGCCAATGCGAAGTCTTTGGAGAAGATGTTTGGTGGGAAGTGATTTAGTTCTTGTAAAAGAATGATGTTCACAACATGTTAGAGTGCGAATTTGAACGTAGTAAAAAAGATGTCAGCATTTGCTCGCATCTTTTTTTATGCAATCTATAAAAATATGCTTATAACGAGCAATTATTAGTTGGTTATTTGCTTGTATATACTATGTTCCAATATTTATATTAACTATATGATGTTAATAACCAGACAAAGCAAAAATTTTTAGTATAGAGGGATAGGGGCTTACTACATGGAGGGTATGAGGAGAAGGATCTATTTACAAAGGTTTACAAAACGGAATTAAAAGGGATTGCTAAAAAAATTACCTTCTCAGAGTTAGGGCTATTAATGCAACTTTTAAATCATGTTCACTTTCAGTATCACATCTTAGTAGATAATCCCCACGAGACAGACCCTAGTAAGTTGCAAATTTGGTCTAGAAAACATATTGCTAACGAGTTAGGGATATCAATTGATTTTATCAAATGTGCAATTCCGAAGTTAAGAAGGGTGCAGGCTATCGTGGAGGTAAAGGCGACTAAGACAGCTATCACGATGAGTCCAAACTTAGCTTGTAAAAAAGCTGTTAAGCCTACTTATGATGAAGTCATTTCTGCAATTAATGGAGCTGGCTTTTCTAAAGGGAACTTTAAGAAGTAAGTCTGTATAATTCTCGATTTAATTGAATTACAGGAGTCGTTGAGAAGGAAAGTTCCTCAAAAATTAATTTACTCAGTCCCTCTTATAGGATGAAAGGGAAATAAAACTAAAAGGGAGATGGATGAGATGAATAGTTTACAAGTTTAAAGCTGAGGGGGAAATATACAAACAGGCACACTATAGAGAGGTAACTCCTGAGGAAGATATCCAGCGAGTTAAAATTGATGTATTACACATGTTTAGCGAGCTATTTGATAAGCTAACCTACCTTGTTGATATAAGTGTTACAGAAGTATCGCAAATGGAGTACCAAGCAGGTAGAGTAGAGGAGGATGCTGAATTGAGATTCCTGCAGCAGATCGCACTGGATGATTGTGTCTCGTGAGTAGAACGATTAAGTCAACCTTACTCATATGGCTAATGAATTAGGTTTGGGGGGTTATTATATGGTATTTATTCGTGAGGTAGCAATCCCGAGCTACCTCTTTAGTTTTGCCTAGAAAGATAAGGTGGGGGAGGTGTGCGCATTCAGTAGTTAATATATTTAGGAAGTATAATTACGTAGAATCGGACTAGGTGGGTATTTACTCGAGGGAGAAAAAATAATCACCTCACCATGTTTCCTTTAAGAGGAGGCTATCTCGGTGTATCTATATACTCAAAAGGTATGACCAGAGGGATTGTGCTAAGTGGGGAGCAAGTTCAAGAGTTATCTTATTGTTTTTATTGAGTACACAATCTATAATTTCAATTACTGTAATGGTAACCCTGAGAAGGGAAAGATTTCGGAGTTTTAAGAGTATAAAAAATATTATTCTGTAAAATTAATTTCCTGTGGTAAAATATTCTATATAAATATTTAAAAGGGGAATGGCTATGGGTTTAATAAAAATTACTCCAGAACGTTTGGAGCAGTCAGCTAAGTTGGTACAAGATGTAAAACAAACTTTAGACAATATGCACAAAGACCTCTATAACCAAACAGAATACATAGCGTCTCAGTGGACAGGTGCAACCAGTCAGAATTTCTATCAAATGTTTAACGAAGCTAAACCGAAGATTTTTAATGTTAATAATCTACTGGATAAAATTTCAGAAGAACTTAAACATTCAGCCAAAAAATTCCGCGAAGTGGATGAGTTAGATTATCTTAGGGCTCAAACGAAGATTCTGGAAAACAACAAAGATAAAGTTGATATCCTTAAAGGTAATGCATCCTTAAAGGAAGGAGACCGTCTTGGGGCATCTGCAGAAGGTTCTGTAGTTGATGGAAAGAAACCTATTATTAATGATGGTGAATGGAGAATGAAGGCATTATCTGGAAAGATAGATTTGAATCTGCCATATTCATTTGATGCTGTCAAAGAGGACTTGATGGCTGGGAATATTATAGGAGCAAAAATAGAAGGAACGGCTTTAGAGAACTCTTTTCAAACGAAAGTTCCAATACTTTTTCCTTGGGGTATATCTGAGCGTGAAGTAACTATTACTCAGAAAGTTGGTGAAGGAAACTTCGCAGTAGGTGTGGAAGAGTATTCAGCCAAACTTGCAACAGAAGTTACGACTAACAAGTATGAAGCGGAAGTGAATATTTTACATATTCCAGATTTCATTCCATTTATAGGAGACCATGATGTGATAGCAAAGGGGGAAGTAGGACTAGGTACAGCTGGTTTTAAAGTGCAATTAGGTGCAGAGACAGGCGCGTACTTTGGAGAAGCATTTGGACTTGGAGGATTTATAAAAGTCGAAAAAACAAAGGAGGAAAGTTGAGATGGATCCAATTAAAGCGGGGAAATATATTACATATGTTGCAGTTGTGATACTTCTTATATTTTCTATGTTATTGCCATATAGCCTACCTAAAAAGATTGCTCTTATTATTTTTGTTTTAATTTTAGGAGCCATTTCCTTGGGAGCGAATAAAGTGGTAGGACGAATATATAAAAAATTTAAACAAAAATAAAGTTTGATATAAGGTAGGAGTAGTCCAATAACGGAATTTACTTGAAGTTTCTTTACAAGAAAAAATTTTTTAACTATTCAATTATTCATAGGGTTTACTTCAAATGCTGTTTTAGAATCTAAATTCAGATTTTTAAAGAAAAAGGATTAAAATTATTACAAGATGCTTAAAAAAAGGGAGAACAAATAAATGAAACTTTTACCAATTGGAACAGTCGTTAAAATAGAAGATATAGAACAAATTGTAATGATTATTGGAAGAATGGTCATATCAGCAGATAAACGTGATTTTGATTATGTGGGTGTTCCTTACCCGATTGGCTATCTAGGGGATGAAAAAGTACTGTGTTTTAATCATGATAAGATTGTCGAGGAAATGCATAGAGGGTATATGACTGAGAGTGAACTAGTTCTACGTGAGAAATTATTAGAATTGTAGATTAGTTGAAAAATACATATAGATTTTAAAAATACGATAGGGGAAAATAAATGGGAAAGATAATGAGAGCTCTTGTAATCATAGGCATACTTATCCCTCCGGTACTGCTGTGGAGTGTTCCTGATACTCCTCTAAATGATAAACTGTTGTTTACAGGTTTACAACTAACAGTAGGATTCATCGCAGTAGTAGTGTTAGAGGTTATATTTAGAAATCGAAAAAAGAAGAGGGCAAAATAGATATAAATTGTATAGAATGGCAGATAAGAATATTGGTGGTTAATCTTCTCAATAAAAGAAACTAACAGAAGCAGGGAGAAATCCTTGCTTTATTTTTTGTATAGAATTACTAAGTAGAGCATCATTAAATTAGGATATCCGGGGGGATTACTGTAGATAAAACTGGGGATCTGAGTTAAATAAACAGTAGTCCCAAGAGTTATCTCACTGGTTTCAACGAGTGTACAAACTATAATTTCAATTACTGTAAGGGTAAACTGAGTAGGATAATACCTACCGAGCCGACTCAGGGAGCCAGCTCGGTAGGTATTATCTATTAAATGTATCGTCAATTACCTCTAGGTTTAACTCCTCCGTTAATTCATCTAGATTAAAACTAAGAGTTTTAGAGACTTTATAGCAAACAAGAAAGCTCCTTCGAGTTTTCCTTCAAGAGAGAGCCCTGTCCGGTCGCCAAACTAGAGCAGGGTTCTCTTTTTATTTGTCTTAAATCTCAAGTGAATTAAGTGGATTAAACTTATCGTTTTGCTCTTTCAAGGCTGTTCCCCAAAGAGCAAGATACCTCTCAGTCATTCTTAAATTGCTATGTCTCAGCATCCTTTGGAGAGTGAAAACATCCATGCCAGCCATTAAGCAACGATGAGCAAAAGTGTGACGGAAAGTATGAGCCGATAAGCGAACATCAGTAAAGTTCATTACCGCTTTGAGTCGTTTAAATATGAGTTTGATACCATTAGGTGTAAGCTGAGTACCTTCCCGAGTAGTAAAGACGTACTCAGGGGTTTTACCTAGCTCGCGTTCTGTAAACACCTTGTACTCACAAAGCTCTTTTACAAGCTTGTCCGTGAGAGGGACAGTCTGCTGCTTACGAGCTTTACCGAATAAGGTTACTGTTTGGTTTGCCAAATCCAATTCACTCCAGCGTATATTGATAAGCTCTCCTAACCTTGAGCCAGTTCCTAAAAGGAAAACAATAATAGTGTGATCTCGATAAGCGTAGAAGCTTTTATTTCTTGCTTTCAACCTCCTATAGTAGCGAAGCATTTGTTTGATATGTTCATCTTGAAAGACCTCAATTTTTATTTCCTCTTTAGCCAGCTTCATTTTACGAATAGGGTTTTCTTTCTCAGCGATAATCTCCTCATGTTGTAAATAGTTAAAGAAAATCTTGAGATGGTGAAGCTTGGTATTTCTAGTTACTACGTTGTTACCTCTTGTCTTTTGGCAATACATGAGGTAACTCTTAACAGTTGCTTCTCTAATATCTTGTGTATCTATCAGTTCTCTCTCGGAGCAGAAGTTCTGGAACTCATGCATGGTAGCCATATAAGATTGAATTGTACGAGGAGACAGATTAGCGAACTCTTTTTCCTCTTTGAAATCCTTCATAGCAAACTTAAGTAGCATTTTATTTTCAGTCCTTTCTCGGTTTTATGGAAACAAAAAAGAGGACTACCCCTGAGCCAGCTGATTAGCTGACTAGAAGTAGTCCTCTTTTAACTTGTGGTGTCTGATGGAGACCTCCACAGTTTTAGCTTTTGAGAATGTCCTCTCAAGCCTTGATGCTATTAGGTTTTATGACCCCGGAGAGGCTCGAACTCACGACCTCCACCCTGTCAAGGTGGCGCTCTCCCTGCTGAGCTACGGGATCTTCAAAAATGCTTATATAATAGCATCTTTAATCATTATGCTAAAGCAATTATATATAATTAACTGAAATTTTACAATATTTTTATAGTAAGTTTTTAAAGAGGGAGCATGTGCAAGTATATTAGTAGTGAATAAAGGGAGAATTAATAAGGAGAGAACTGAATAGAAAGTAGGTTTTGAATGTAGCGGTTATATTATTTTCGATATTTATCTAAAGGATTTTCGTCACTTAGATCAACAAGTAAAGGACATAAGAATAGCAAAGGTAAAGCGGCGTTAGCATGATGAAAGGTATCATTAGACATATATTGTCTTCCGAAACAATACGGACAATCTTTTTCAAATGTTACGAGTATCGACCATACATCTTTTACTTTCCACTTCGTTTTACAATATGTACAACGCGCCATGGAGTTCCTCCTCATTTTAAGGTGTTTTCTAATATATTCCATTTAATTGTACTAAAGTCAAGTGTATTTAGTGTGATAGAATATAAGTTGGTTTGTTTTTTTATATGGATGTATTCCGTAATTTATGACTAAATGAATGTAGTGTGAGGGTTATATAATAAGAGATTTTCATTTTTAATATGCAAATTGGCCAATATATCCTTTTTACAATTTTCAAGAAATCATGTATAAAAGAAGTACAAGATATTTATAAATATTCAGAAGTAGAGGGAGAATTATTGTAATGGTAAGAAAAACGTTCAAGATGCGCGTATCTAGAAATAGAACGATTTCGATTAATGGCTCAATTCTTGATGTGGATGTTACACATGATGAGTTTTTACAAGAGTTTGTTGAGTGGGTCGATTCTAAAGGTTGGTCGTTTATGGGGATGACAGATGAGATTACACCTGAGGAAGCTAGTCAAAATTTAATAGACTCATTGATTGATGAGAAGGATAAGAAAGAGTAATTCCTTCTTATTTTTTGTTGTATATTTATGTTCCTAATCGTAAAAGTGTGATAAAGTAAAAAAAGTGAATATTCTTCCAAATTAATACAAATTACATATAGGTTGGTAGAGGTATTTTATAGAATGTGAAAGTAAAGGGAAAAGGGAGAGTCATATGGTAAATTTTAAGAAAATTTCGGTTTTTGTTATGGTTATTTGTTTATTCTTTTTGACACCTATGACGTTATATGCTGAGACGAATATTGGAGTAAATCCGGAGCAAGTGGCACCTCCACCTGCGGAAGGGCCGAATGTTTTTAGTCAGTTTGCGACTACTATTGATGCGAAAACAGGAGATATGTTGTACGACAAAAATGCACATCATCGTGCGTTCCCTGCTAGTATGACGAAAGTGTTAACGGCGATTTTACTGATGGAGCATACGAAGCCAGAGGATCAATTTACGTTTTCACAATTAGCATTAGATCAAGAGAAGAGTAATTATCAAATTGAGTTTCACCCTGGTGAGACTATTAATAGAAATACTGCACTTATGATTTTAATGGTGCTGAGTGCGAATGATGTGTCGTATGCGATTGCGGAGCGTATTGGAGGAAGTGTTGAAAACTTCGCCAATATGATGAATGAAAGGGCGAAGCAATTAGGGGCTAAAGATAGTCATTTTGTAACGCCAAATGGATTGCATGATCCAAATCATTATACGACGCCATATGATATGGCCATGATTACGAGAGGTGTGCAAAAGTATCCTGAAATTTTACAAGCGATGAATACGAAAAGAACGACGGTTACGACATCTACGCAAACAGTTTCTATTTTTAATAAGTCTACTTATTTTGAAAATCCATATAGTATGGGTGGTAAGACAGGATTTACGAATGAAGCACGCAATACGCTCGTTTTATTAAATGAGAAGGATGGTAATCGTATTATAAATGTAGTAATGGCTTCTCAAAGACCTGAAATTTATGAAGATTTGAAGCAGATGGCGGAATATTCTTTTGGGCAATTTACGAAGCAAACTGTACTAGATAAACATAGTTGGCACCAAAAGGCAAAGTATTTAAATAAAGATATTGATTCTGAGCTGGAAAAAAGTGCAGAGCTTATGCTAAAGAAAGATGAAGGGAAAAATATAAAAACGGCTTTTCGGGTTAATACAGTGGATAAAGAATCTTTGTATCAAAAAGGAATTCATCGCGGTGAAGTAGTTGGTGCGGTAGATATTATAAAGAATAATCAAACGATTGAGACTATAAATGTTCTTTCAAAAGAAGATGTTACTTTTGCGATGCCTAAAAAAGATACAGTTGCACCTGAAGTAAAGGAATCGAATGTGAAAGTGATAAGTGTTGGAATAGGAGCGATTTTATTATTTGGAGCGATTTTATATGTAGTGCTGCGCCGAAATAACCAAGGGATGAAATCAGAAGAAAAATAAATTGCTAGTAGACCGTGATGAGATTTTGTCACGGTCTTTTTTGTATGCATTTCAAAAAAGATTTAACTAATAATTGTAAATTTTCTTATTGCATTTCCAAATCGTTCGTTATATTATTTACTTGTGTTCTTGTTAGAGAACTTAAATGGATATTGTATACTTCAAATAACATAAAACAACGGAGAGGGAGAGAGACGATGAAATTAATTTGGAAGGTGATTAGCAACGTTATCTCATTTGTTTTATTTGCGGTAATGGTTTGTTTAGCTTTTGTAGTTATTTCTTCAAAAGCGAGTGGCGGGGATCCAACAGTGATGGGATATCAATTTAAGAGCGTTCTTTCAGGATCGATGGAACCAACATTTTTAACAGGATCAATCATTGCGATAGAGCCAACGAAAGATGGTTCTAAATATAAAAAAGGTGATGTTATTACGTTTAAAGAGAAAGATGACAAAATTATTACTCACCGTATTATCGGTGTGAAAGATACAAATGGAAAAGTAATGTATGAAACAAAAGGGGATAACAACAACGGACCAGATTTAGCACCAGTACTTGCAGAGAATGTAATTGGAAAGTATGCAGATATTACAGTTCCATACGTTGGTTATGGACTGAATTATGCGAGTTCAAAAGCGGGAGCAGCATTACTTCTCATTATTCCTGGAGTCTTTTTACTTGGCTATTCCGCAATTTCTATTTTTGGCGCTATTCGTAGCATTGACGGAGAAAAGAAAGATAAAAAAGTAGAACAATCCGTCTAGTTCGTTTGGTTATACTTTCCGTTTAGGAAGTTAACAAATATATATATATTAAGGGGATATGGACATGACTTTAAAGAAAAAATTAGGAATGGGTATCGCATCAGCAGTATTAGGAGCAGCATTAGTTGGTGGAGGAACATTTGCATACTTTAGCGATAAAGAAGTGTCAAATAATACATTTGCGGCTGGTACACTTGATTTATCATTAAATCCATCAACAGTTGTTAATGTATCGAATTTAAAACCTGGTGATACAATTGAAAAAGAATTTAAACTAGAAAATAAAGGCTCTTTAGATATTAAAAAGGTTCTATTAAAAACAGACTATAATGTAGAAGATACGAAGAAAGATAATAAAGATGATTTTGGTAAACATATTAAAGTAACATTCTTAAAAAATGTAGATAAGCATGAGACGATTGTGAAAGAAACTACATTAGATAAATTGAAGGGTGATACACTTACAGCAGTAAATAATGATTTAGCTGCTTGGTTCTGGGATGAAAAAGGTATTTCTGCAGGTAAATCTGATAAATTTAAAGTGAAATTTGAATTCGTTGATAATAAAAAAGATCAAAATGAATTCCAAGGCGATAAGTTACAATTAACTTGGACGTTTGATGCACAGCAAGGCGATGGTGAAACGAAATAATAATGACAACAAAAAGAGACTATCAAAAGTGGTAGTCTCTTTTTGTGTTAAAAGAGAAATGTAAAAAGAAACATAAATTTTATATCATTTTGTAATTCGCTTTATTATAATAAGGTTATAGTTCTTGATAAAGAACAAGATGTTCGATAGGAGAGATTAAAATGCTGAAGACACCTCGCAAATTCAAAAAGATGCTTATATTGCCATGTTTGTGCTCTATTACTTTTTATTTAGGCTCTCAAATGATGACTTATACAGAGGCAACTTTCATTCATGAGACGAAAGTGCAGGCTACTATTTCGACAGCAAGTATTTTTCCAAAAACAGTTGATCAGTTGACAGAACAAGCTAAGCAACATAAGGAAGTTATTTTGCATGAGTCTGAAGAGATGAAATTGAAAGTAACTTTCACTTCCACTCAAGAGTTAGAACAGGTGCTTGTTACGTGGAAGCAAGGGCGTGAGAAAATAGCTGCTGAGAGAGAGTTGTTACAAAAAGTATATGAATCAATAGAAAATCCCTATAACAAAGTGAAAGAAGAGTTAACTGGAGATAAAAGTGAATCTAATAAGCAAGTATTCTCGTATGTGAATGCTGGTTTTCATACAGTTAAAGAATACTGCGAGTATGTGGATAAAGAGGTTAATTTACAGGAGATTGATAAACAAATTCAAGCTTTTGAAAAATTATTAGTAGATGAAACAGCAAAGCAAGTGAGTGAGGCTGAGAAGCAAAAGAAATTAGAAGAGAGTAAGAAGCAAGAAGAAGCGAAAAAACTAGAAGAGAGCAAGAAACAAGAAGAGGCGAAAAAGCTAGAAGAGAGTAAGAAGCAAGAAGAAGCGAAAAAGTTAGAAGAGAGTAAGAAGCAAGAAGAAGCGAAAAAGCTAGAAGAGAGTAAGAAGCAAGAAGAAGCGAAAAAGCTAGAAGAGAGCAAGAAACAAGAAGAGGCGAAAAAGCTAGAAGAGAGTAAGAAGCAGGAAGAGGCGAAAAAACTAGAAGAGAGTAAGAAGCAAGAAGAAAAGAAGGAATAGTAAGTAAAATACAGCAGCATATCGGAAGGAATAAATACAATGATAAGACAAATAGGTGAGAGAGCCCTACGACTCACCTATTTGCTTTGTTTTTCTTATTTCACTATTCGTGGATATAAGGTCTTCACCTGAAAATTTAACGAATGCGAGGAAGTTAGTTGGCAGCACCGCTTGGTGAAGGTTAATGATCAGTGGGGATGGACAGAAAAACACTGATTAAGGTTTCACTTTATTTCTCAATACTTTTCTGAAAAAAAGGAAAAAATGTTGAGAAATAAAAATAATCAAAATATATATTGTATTTATATAGTCTTGTTCGTTATAATGAACTTAAGGTTTTAAAAAAAGAACAAATATTAGCTAAGCTAATATAGTTTTAGTTACACCTCTTATTTTGAAATAAGAGATAAAAATACAAAAAACAGCTAGGGGGAATTGATTGTGAGTCTGAAAAAGAAATTAGGTATGGGAGTTGCATCAGCAGCATTGGGGTTATCTTTAATTGGTGGAGGAACATTCGCTTACTTTAGCGATAAAGAAGTATCAAACAATACATTTGCAGCTGGGACGTTAGATCTTACATTAAACCCTAAAACGCTTGTAGATATTAAAGATTTAAAACCAGGGGATTCTGTTAAGAAAGAGTTCTTATTAAAGAACGACGGTACTTTAGCAATTAAAGATGTTAAATTAGCGACAAAGTATACTGTGAAAGATGCAAAAGGTGATAATGCTGGTGAAGACTTCGGTAAGCATATTAAAGTGAAATTCCTTTGGAACTGGGATAAACAAAGCGAGCCTGTATATGAAACAACTTTAGCTGATTTACAAAATGCTGATCCAGATCTTTTAGCTAAAGACATCTTTGCTCCTGAGTGGGGAGAAAAAGGTGGCTTAGAAGCTGGTACAGAGGACTATCTATGGGTACAATTTGTATTCGAAGAGAATGGTCAAGATCAAAACAAATTCCAAGGCGATTCATTGAACTTAGAATGGACATTCAATGCTAACCAAACAGATGGAGAAGAAAAATAATAAATAAAAAAAGCGGGGGATTCCCCGCTTTTTTTTATAAAGAAAAAAAGAAGTGCCCGTTTTAAGCACTCTTTTATATGTATTATTGTTGATTTTTCTTCCATTGTGTAAATTCGAGAAATTCACGAAACTGTTCTTTTGAGACACCAGAGCTCATCGCATCTTTAACGAGCTGTGTCCATTCGGAGTCTAGGTGACCCTCCGTTGTTGTTTCATCGTGAAGTAAAGTATCAACTGGAATTTGTAGAACAGCTGCAATTTTTTCAAGAAACTGAATAGAAGGGTTTTTTTGTAAATTCCGTTCTATAGAACTAATGTAAGATTTAGCTACACCAGCTTTTTCGGCGAGTTCTGTTAATGAAATGCCTTTTTGTAAACGAAGGCGTTTTATACGTTCTCCTATCATATTTGCGCACCTTTCTATCAATATGTAGTCGTCTTATGATGTGATTATTATAACATAAACTTCGTTAAAAAGAACGAAGCTATTGAGCCTGGCTCGTATGCTTCATACGTTGAAAAAAGTGTTCAATATCTTGCAGGGCAATGCCAGCATCTAGAGCTTCAAGTATTAAATCAATCCATTCTTGATCTAGTGAGTCAGCCTTATCTTTGTACAAATGTAATTCCTCCCTAATTAGTGGTCATAATTGCTGCTACAGAATATATGATAATACAATCGGATTTTGTATTTTATATAGTGAATTATCAAATATTTTGTAGATGAAACAAAGATAAAATCCCCATTAAATTCCCTCTATGGCGATTATAAAGTTTCTGACAAATATTTTCAATATTTTCTGAAAACATTGTTGAATTGTGATATATTCGTATACTAACTATGAAATTTTTACAAATATATTAAAAAAATTACATAATATAACTAAATATTGAAAATATATTGAATTTTTAATAATATAAAGTATGTAATACATATTTTATATTAGGGGAGGCAATAAGGGATGAAAAAGAAACCATTTAAAGTGTTATCATCAATTGCTTTGACAGCTGTTCTAGGCTTGTCGTTTGGTGCTGGAAGCCAGTCTGTATATGCGGAAACGCCGGGGAACAAGACAGCTACAAGTCCAGTTGATGATCACTTAATCCCAGAAGAGAGATTAGCAAATGCGCTAAAAAATCGTGGGGTAATTGATTCGTCAGCTTCAGAGACAGAAACAAAGAAAGCTGTCGAAAAGTATGTAGAGAAGAAGAAGGGTGAAAATCCTGGGAAAGAAGCGACAAATGGGGACCAACTTACGAAAGATGCATCTGACTTTTTAAAGAAAGTGAAAGATGCAAAGGCAGATACGAAAGAAAAATCAGAGCAGCCAGCAAACGGGACTACAGCAGGAACAGGTCCAGTTAGAGGAGGCTTAAATGGGAAAGTACCAACTTCACCTGCTAAGCAAAAAGAGTATAACGGTGAAGTTCGTAAAGATAAAGTACTCGTTTTACTTGTAGAGTATGCTGATTTCAAGCATAACAATATTGATAAAGAACCTGGCTACATGTATTCTAACGATTTTAACAAAGAACACTATGAAAAAATGTTATTCGGTGATGAGCCATTCGCGTTAGATGATGGAAGCAAAATCGAAACGTTTAAACAATATTACGAAGAGCAATCAGGTGGTAGTTACACAGTGGACGGAACAGTCACAAAATGGTTAACAGTTCCAGGTAAAGCTGCTGATTACGGTGCAGATGCTGGTACAGGTCATGATAATAAAGGACCAAAAGGACCACGTGATCTAGTAAAAGATGCATTAAAAGCGGCTGTAGATAGCGGACTTGATTTATCACAGTTTGATCAGTTCGATCAATATGATGTAAATGGTGATGGGAATCAAAATCAACCGGACGGTTTAATCGATCACTTAATGATTATTCATGCGGGTGTTGGACAAGAAGCTGGCGGTGGTAAATTAGGTGATGATGCAATTTGGTCACATCGCTGGACAGTTGGACCAAAACCATTCGCAATTGAAGGTACACAAGCGAAAGTTCCATATTGGGGCGGAAATATGGCAGCATTCGACTACACAATTGAACCAGAAGATGGCGCGGTTGGTGTATTCGCACATGAATATGGCCATGATTTAGGTCTTCCAGATGAGTATGATACACAGTATAGCGGTGATGGTGAACCGGTTGAAGCTTGGTCTATTATGAGTGGCGGAAGCTGGGCTGGTAAAATCGCAGGAACAACGCCAACGAGTTTATCACCACAAAATAAAGAGTTTTTCCAAAAAACAATCGGTGGTAACTGGGCGAATATCGTAGAAGTAGATTACGAGAAATTAAATAAAGGTATCGGTCTTGCAACATACTTAGACCAAAGTGTTACGAAGTCAGATCGTCCAGGTCTGATTCGTGTTAACTTACCAGATAAAGATGTAAAAGGAATTCAGCCTGCATTTGGTAAACAGTATTACTACAGCACAAAAGGTGATGACCTTCATACAACGATGGAAACGCCACTATTCGATTTAACGAAAGCAACGACTGCAAAATTCGATTATAAGTCATTGTATGAAATCGAAGCAGAGTACGATTTCCTTGAAGTACACGCTGTAACAGAAGATGGACAAAAAACGTTGATTGAAAGAATTGGTGAGAAAGCAAATAGTGGAAATGCAGCTACGACAAATGGAAAATGGGTTGATAAATCATATGATTTAAGTCAATTCAAAGGTAAGAAAGTGAAACTAGTATTTGAATATATTACAGACGGTGGATTGGCGTTAAATGGATTTACACTTGATAATGCGTCACTAACTGTAGATGGAAATGTTGCATTCTCTGATGATGCAGAAGGTACACCACAATTCAAATTGGACGGTTTCGTTGCATCTAACGGAATGGATAAGAAAAAGCATAACTACTATGTAGAGTGGAGAAACTATGCGGGTTCAGATAACGCATTGAAATTTGCTCGCGGTCCAGTATATAACACTGGTATGGTTGTATGGTATGCGGATTCAGCTTACACAGATAACTGGGTTGGCATACATCCAGGACATGGTTTCCTTGGTGTAGTTGACTCTCATCCAGAAGCAATTGCAGGAACTTTAAATGGCAAACCAACATTTACAAGCAGTACGCGATTCCAAATTGCTGATGCGGCGTTCTCATTCGACAAAACGCCAGCTTGGAAAGTTGTATCTCCAACGCGTGGAACATTCGTATACGATGGATTACCAGGGGTACCGAAGTTCGATGACTCTAAAAAGTATATTAATGAGCAGATTCCAGATGCAGGACGTATTTTACCGAAGCTTGGTCTGAAGTTTGAAGTAGTAGGACAAGCTGATGATAATTCTGCAGGTGCTGTTCGTTTATACCGTTAATACAGTAAAACTACCGGGAGATTTTCTTTCGGTAGTTTTTTGTGAGCAATGAATTTTATATAAAGGGAAAAGTTATATATAATGTAACTTTAAGAATAGAAATTTGTTACATATGAAGTCTATATAAATAATGAAAGAATTGGATAAAAATAGTGGGAGAAGGTGAGTGCATGAGTATTTCCTCTATTGTAAATAAACAAAAGGAATATTTTTACAAAGGACATACAAGAAGTCTAGAGACGAGAAAGAATAATTTGAAGAAGCTTTATGAAGGAATTCAGCGTTTTGAGGATGAGATTTTTCAAGCGTTGAAATTAGATTTGAATAAATCAGTTCACGAATCATTTACAACAGAAATTGGATATGTACTAAAAGAGATTTCTTTTCAAATGAAGCATATTTCATCTTGGAGTAAACCAAAGCGTGTTCGCACAGCTCTTACTCATTTTGGATCGAAGGGGAAAGTGGTGCCAGAACCGTATGGTGTGACGCTTATTATCGCACCCTGGAACTATCCGTTTCAATTAGCAATTGCACCACTCGTAGGAGCATTGGCAGCTGGCAATACAGTCGTTTTAAAGCCGTCAGAGTTAACGCCAAACGTTTCAAAAGTGCTTACGAGAATGTTAGGTGAATTATTCCCAGAAGAGCTTGTATCGGTAGTAGAAGGCGGTGCTCAGGAAAGCACTGCACTTTTAAAGGAACCGTTTGACTATATTTTCTTTACAGGTAGTGTTGGTGTCGGAAAAGTTGTGATGGAAGCAGCGGCGAAAAAATTAACGCCTCTTACGTTAGAGCTTGGCGGGAAAAGCCCATGTATTGTACATAAAGATGCAAAGCTAGATGTAACCGCAAGACGTATCGTTTGGGGGAAGTTTTTGAATGCTGGGCAGACGTGTGTAGCGCCTGATTATATGTACGTTCATTCTTCAGTGAAAGAGCAGTTAATCGAGGCATTAAGACATGAAATCGCAGAGCAATATGGAAAAGATGCTTTGCAAAATGACAATTATGTGCGAATTGTGAGTGAGCGTCATTTTGAACGTCTATGTACATTTTTACAAGACGGTAAACCTGTGATTGGCGGGAATTATACGAAAGAAACATTACACATCGAGCCGACAGTGTTAACGAATGTTACATGGCAAAGTGCTGTTATGGAAGATGAAATTTTTGGGCCGATTTTACCAATTATAGAATATGAAAAAATAGAAGAGGTAATTGAAACGATTCAGCACCATCCAAAGCCGTTAGCACTATATGTATTTTCTGAAGATAGAAAAGTGCAAGAGAAAGTGACGAGTAATATTTCATATGGCGGAGGATGTATAAATGATGTCGTATATCATCTTGCAACGCCATATTTACCTTTTGGGGGCGTTGGAAGTAGTGGATTAGGCAGCTATCATGGTGAACAAAGTTTTCGGACTTTTTCCCATTATAAAAGCATTTTGTCCCAATCTACAGCATTCGACATGAAAATTCGTTACTCTTCTACAAAAAGTGCTTTAAAATTCATACGAAAGTTGTTAAAATGATGATGGTGTTTATCAGTAGGCGTAGCCGTATGATAAAAACCCCTTCGCAACTGAAGGGGTTTTTCTGTTCGACATATGTATCATGCGAAAATGAATCAAACATACTACATAAAGAATAGAAGAGAACGCTGCTAAACAACCATTTTTGTTTGGATCGAAACAAAAAAATAGTCTATAGAACATAAATATTTATTCATGAATATAAAAATTAAAATTTAAGGTAGATAGGACGGGAAAATGAAAAAGATTATTAAAGTTGAAGCAGTAGAAAAACATTTTGGAAATCAAGTGATTATCCCCCCTCTTTCTTTAGATATTAAAGAAGGAGAATTTTTAACAATTTTAGGACCGAGTGGTTGCGGGAAAACGACTTTACTTCGTATGATCGCAGGATTTGAAACCCCAACTAAAGGAAATCTTTTATTAGATGATGAAAAGATTAACGATTTGCCGCCATACAAGCGTCATATGAATTTAGTGTTCCAACATTACGCACTATTCCCACATATGAATGTTGAAAAAAATATTTGTTTCGGTATGAAAATGCAAAAAGTATCAGCAGCAGAACAGAAAGAACGTGCGGAAGAGGCAATGCGTTTAACGCAGTTACTTGAGTTCCGTAATCGTAAACCTTCGAAGCTTTCTGGTGGACAGCAGCAGCGTGTAGCAATTGCAAGAGCCATTGTAAACAACCCACGTGTATTACTATTAGATGAGCCACTTGGAGCGCTTGACTTTAAGTTAAGAAAAGATTTGCAACGTGAATTGAAAAACTTACAACGTAATTTAGGAATTACGTTCATATATGTAACGCACGATCAAGAAGAAGCGATGAGTATGAGTGATCGTATTGTCGTTATGAATAAAGGGCATATCGAACAAGTCGGCACGCCTAAGGAAATTTACAATAAGCCGAAAACATTGTTTGTTGCAACGTTCATCGGTGAAAATAATATCGTGAAAAATGGGGAAAACTACGTAGCAGTTCGCCCTGAAAATGTAAAAGTTCGCTCGGTTGAAGAGCCAATTTTAAAAGAATACCATCTTGGACATATTGAAGATATTGAATTTGTTGGAAATATGGAAAAGCTATATGTACGTGAGGAGAAAACAGCGGAATTACTAATGGCATATCAAACTGCTGAAGAAGCAACGCAGTGGAGCATTGGAGATAATGTATATGTAGGCTGGGAGCAAGAGGACGAGGTGACCTTAAATTGAAGAAAGGGAAATTACTCGCATTACCTACAGTCGTATGGCTGTTACTCTTCTTCCTAATTCCACTTCTGTTCGTATTAGCATTTGCCTTCATGCAGCGCGGAGCATACGGGACAGTGGAAATGAAATTTACATTAGATAACATAGCACGTGTGTTTGACCCATTATATATGGGGACGTTATGGGAAACAGTGAAGATAGCTGTTATTACGACAGTACTATGTTTATTAATCGGTTATCCATTCGCCTATACAATTACAATTGTTGATCGTAAATATCGTTCTATCCTTCTATTATTGGCAACGATTCCGTTCTGGATTAACTTTCTTGTTCGTTCATACGCATGGATTGTTATTTTACGTTCACAAGGACTTGTAAACACATTGCTATTGAAACTAGGTATTATTAGTGAACCTTTAAATCTGCTATATAATACGCCTTCTGTAATACTCGGAATGGTATATTCTTTATTACCATTTATGATTTTACCAGTGTATGCAGCAATTGAGCAGCTTGATAAGCGTAAGCTAGAGGCGGCTTATGATTTAGGAGCAACACCAGTAAAGGCATTTTGGAATGTAACAGTACCGATGACGATGTCAGGGATTACTACTGGTTCTATTTTAGTATTCGTTTCTTCTATCGGAATGTTTGTTGTATCAGACGTTATGGGTGGATCGAAAGTAGCATTAATCGGAAACGTAATTCAAAACCAATTCTTAGGTTCACGTGACTGGCCGTTTGGTTCCGCGTTATCTATGATTGTTGTTCTATTCTCTGTTCTGTTAATTTACTTATATTATCGTGCAACGAAAGTATATAAATATGATGGAAACGGAGGGGAATAGGCAAAAATGAAGAAGTTTTTAGTTTCTTATTCTTGGTTAATCTTATTGTTTTTGTATTTTCCAATGATGGTTTTAATGGTATATTCCTTCAACGATTCTCGCATTAATGCGGAATGGGAGGGCTTTACACTCCATTGGTATACAGATTTATTTCAAAAACAAGATGTTATTGATGCGTTTGTAAATAGTATGACGATTGCTGTTATAACGACAATTGTGACGACAGTTCTTGGTGTGATTTTTGCTATTGCATTACACCGTTACAAATATCGTTTTGAAGGGGCCATTAACGGTCTTGTATATTTACCAATTTTAATTCCTGATATTTTAATGGGATTATCTTTACTTATCCTATTTAGTCAATTAGGTATGGAACTTGGAAAAACAACAATTATTATTGCACACATTACATTCAGTATTTCATTTGTTGTTGTTATTTTAGCGGCACGTCTTTCTGGTATGGGACGTGATTTAGAAGAAGCTGCAAACGATTTAGGAGCAACGCCGTGGCAAACGTTTCGTTATGTAACGTTTCCAGCAATTGCACCAGGAGTTATTTCAGCCGCATTATTAACATTCACATTATCGATTGATGATTTTGTAATTAGTTTCTTCGTATCAGGACCAGGATCAACAACATTGCCATTATACATTTATAGTATGGTTAAGCGTGGAGTATCACCTGAAATTAATGCTCTTTCTACAATATTAATTGTTGTAATTGTAGGATTAATGGTGCTATCGGAAATTTTCCGTAATAAAGGTGCAGACGGTGAAGAGAACTCTGGAGGACACCTTCCTTTATAATACGAATGATATAGAAAGAACGAGGAGGTAATAAACCGATGAAATTAGTGAAGAGATTAGCTGGTATAGCAATTAGCTTCAGTCTTGCTGCAGGTGTACTTGCTGGTTGTGGTGAGAAAAAAGAAGAATTAAACATTTATAGCTGGGCTGACAATTTTGATGAGCAAGTTTTAAAAGATTTTGAAAAGAAATATAACGTGAAAATTAACTACGATAAATATGCAAGTAATGAAGAAATGCTTGCGAAATTACAAGCTGGTGGCGCGACATATGATTTAATTCAGCCATCTGATTACATGGTGAAAACGATGGCGAAGATGGACTTATTAGCGCCTTTAGATAAGAAGAATATCCCGAACATCGAGAACCTTGTTTCTAACTTTAAAACACCTGCGTTTGATCCAGAGAATAAGTATTCTCTAGTATATACTTGGGGTGTAACAGGAATTGCATACAATAAAAAGTATGTGAAAGAAACACCTACAAGCTGGAATGATTTATGGAACGAGAAATATAAAGGACATGTTACTTTATTAAACGATTCTCGTGAAGTATTAGGAATGGGACTTAAGAAAAACGGTTTCTCTAATAGCACGAAAGAGGATGCACAGTTAAAGACAGCATCTGCTGATTTGCAGAAGCTACTTCCAAACTTATTAGCATTCGATACAGATAATATTAAACAAAAATTCATTACAGAAGATGCTTGGATCGGGACAGTTTGGTCTGGAGACGCAGCATTCATTGCGAAAGACAATAAAGATGTAGGATACGTTGTACCAAAAGAAGGTGGCACAATTTGGGCTGATACGTTAGCAATTCCAAAAGGTGCGAAAAATAAAGAACTTGCAGAGAAGTTTATGAACTACTTATTAGATGAAAAAGTAAGTGTGAAAAACTACGAGTCAATTGGTTACAGTAATCCAAATGAAAAAGCTCATCCTCTTCATAGTAAAGAATATCGTGATAATCACATGATCTTCTTAACAAAAGAAGAATTAGATCGTACAGAGTGGCTTGTTGATGTAGACGATAAGTTAAAAGACTACGATCGCTACTGGACAGAGCTGAAAACAAAAGGTAAATAAGTAAGAAAATGCGGTTTCTAAAGTAGAAATCGCATTTTTTCATAGTAGGAGGAAATCGATTGAAGAAAAAGTTACATCAGTATGAGTTAATGTGTATCATTTTATTGTTTATTCTATTTAGCATCATCGCTTGGAGGGTACATGTAGGTGGTGTTACAATGATGGATACATACGTACGTGATATGGTAAAAGGATTACAAACGGAAAGCTCACTTACATTCTTCTCATACTTTACAAAGCTAGGATCTGCAATTGGAGTTATAACGACACTAATTATAAGCTTGCTCGTTTTTTGGAAAAAGCGTTATTATGCTGCTATGATTGTGTATCCAATGGCTATATTAACGACACACCTTGTTAATAAGGGAATAAAAGAAATTGCAAAAAGAGACCGCCCATCATTAAATGAGGCACTTGACGCACTTGGGTATAGCTTCCCAAGCGGACATGCAATGCTATCTATTATAACATTCGGTTTTCTTGCCTATATCATTGCTGCCAATTTGAAGAGTGTAGCTGGAAAATGTGGTATTACGATTTCGATGGGCATATTAATTATATTGATTGGATTAAGTAGAGTTATTTTAAATGTTCATTACCCGACTGATATTTTGGCTGGTTACTGTGCAGGTGGCATTTTGTTAATCATCGCAATTTATTGTCATCGTTTACTTACCGAGAGATTGGGACTTAATAACGAGAGATAAAAAAACGTCTAGAAAAACTAGTATTATAGTTTTTCTAGACGTTTTTTGTTTATGGGGAGATGTGATAAAGTATAAATGACAAGTGAATTATATAAAGTAGGTGAAAATGTGTGAAGACAAATGTACATAAAATTGATAAGTGGGGGAAGTTAGGAACTTTTTTGTATCAATTTCGTTATACAGTAATTGTAGCATTACTACTACTTGCGATAGTGCTCGGTATTTTTGCTCCAAAACTTCCAGGAGTACTGGGCGGTGATGGTTTCCAAACAGAAGGGGATTATCAAAAGACGAAAGAAATTTTAGATAAAGATTTTAAGCAGTCTCAAGATACACTTTTACTCGTTTTTGAGAAGGAAAAGGATACTTCGCATGAGGAGTTCCAAAAGCGTATAGAGGGGATAATAAATCAAATTGAAGAGAAAGAAAAATACGAATCTTTCCATCATCCAATGCAAAATAAAGAGATGTTACAAGATGATATCGGTTATGCGACGATTTTATTTTCCGGGAAAACAAATAAAGAACGAATGGAAAAGACATTACAATTTGCCGGGAAAATCGAGAAGGAAAGTAATAGCGTATTAAAAGTAACACCGACAGGATATCCGAAAATTAATCAAGAGATTAATGAAAGAACGCAAAATGATTTAAAAGTAGCAGAGATGATTGGATTACCTATTGCTTTTCTCGTACTATTATTCTCATTTGGTAGTCTGATTGCGTCTATTTTACCGATTGTAAATGGCGCGCTTAGTGTCATTAGTACGATGGGGATTTTATATTTTATAGGTAGTGATAAAGAGCTATCTATTTTCGTGTTAAATGTTGCACCGATGATTGGACTCGCATTATCAATTGATTTCGCACTGTTATTTGTAAATCGTTTTCGAGAGGAAGTTGCGAAGAGAACAGTGAAAGAAGCGATAGCGATTACGTATCAAACGGCAGGGCGTGCTATCGTATTTTCAGGGTTATGTGTATTCGTCGGTTTATCAGGCTTATTTTTCTTTAAGATAGATTATATTCAGTCTGTTGCTATTAGCGGGATGATTGTCGTTATTATGAGCATTTTGTTTTCGCTCACACTTCTTCCGGCGCTATTATCTTTAATTGGTAAAAGGATATTAAAAAAGAATCAGGCGGCGCCTACGCCATCAAATGTATGGCGTAAATTTGCACAGTTTGTAATGAAACATCCAATCGTCATGATTATTGTTGTTACAACATTTATTGTTATTTGTTTATTACCGCTACGTACAGCTAACTTGCAGTTTCCTGGTGTTGAAGCGTTACCTGAAAAGAGTGATACGAGAGTTGCATTTGAGAAGTATGAAGAAGCCTTTAATAAAACTGTCCAAACACACGCTGATGTGACATTAGTAGTAGAGACGAAGAAAGATATAACAGAAAAAGAAAGTTTACAAAAGATAGAAGCTGTTGTTCAAAAGTTAAAAGACGATAAGCAAGTATATAAGGTGAAAAGTGTATATGACGGGCTAAATGGAATGAAAGCAGATCAAGTTGCTGGAATGTTACAGTCGCCAGAGGCTGCGAAAATAGCTCCTGTATTTGAAGCGTATACGAAAGGGAATAAAACAACAATGGAAGTCTTTTTGGATACGAAGCCAAGTACAGAAACCGCAAAACAATGGGTTCGTGATTTCAAAAAGAATTATAAAGAAAATGATGTTACTTATTATTTGGGTGGTATGACGACGTTCCAGCAAGAGTTAGAAGATGAAATTAAAGATAAAGTTGCAATTGGTATGTCTGTTATATTTGGATCAACCTTTGTCATTTTATTATTCGCATTCCGCTCTATACTCATTCCAATTAAAGCTATTATTATGAACGTACTTAGTTTAAGTGCAACAATTGGAATTGTAATTTGGTTATTTGAAGGTGGTCATTTCGGATTAGAAGAGAGTTCAGTTTTATTTGTATTACCAATCTTTATTTTCGGCCTCGTATTTGGGCTTAGCATGGATTATGAAGTATTTCTTATTTCACGTATTCATGAGCTTTATGAAGAAACAGGAGATAACGATCAAGCAACGTTAGAAGGGCTTGTTTCGACAAGTAGGATTATTACGTCCGCCGCTTTAATTATGATTGTTGTTACCGGTGCGTTCGCCTTTACTGATATTTTACCAGTAAAGCAGATGGGGCTTGGGGTTGCATTAGCAATATTTCTTGATGCAACAATTATCCGTCTTATGCTCGTACCAAGTTTAATGAAATTGTTTGGGGATTGGAACTGGTGGCTACCATTTCGAAAGAAAAGAGAAAAATCATCGTAAAAAAAACTCATCTATAAGATGAGTTTTTTTTATGAATAGCAGGGCCCATATTTTGCGCATAGTATGTGATAAGAACATTACATACAAGTAGGTGAAGGCAATGTTTCGTTATTTTAAGTTTAAGCTAAATGATACAGTACAGTTTGCTGAAAACGATGGGCATATGTATCGCATTGTCGGTTATCGGTTGGAAAAAGGGTTTTACCCAAAAGATGAATGGACTCATATTATTTATGAACTGCTTAGAGACTTTGACGGGTATACGATGGATGCGGAAGAAGAGGAAATTGTAAAAGTTATTCAAGTAGAGGATGAGTATTACAAAATACAAGAAGTATCGGGGTATCGTTATCCAGTAAAAATGAAGCAAAAGCAACAAGTTATGAAAGGAGAGAAAATAGACGACTTATTAGATACGTACAACGACTATAAACGATTGGCGGATTTCTTTAAAGATTTATTGTATGAACAAAAAGCTGAAGAAGTGTTGCAGGAAATGAAAAGGCTTAGAGCGTGAGGGGACAGTCGATTATAAGGCTGTCCTCTATTTTTGACGGTGCATCAAATTATGTTTTCCGTTACAATGAGAGAATCAATAGAAATAAGGTGATTATAGTATGGAAACAAAGAAAAAGGGCGAATGGTGCGAAATTACGGTTCCAGCGACGTGGAATGGTATAAGTATTGAGTCGTTGTTAAAAGTAGAATGGGAAGTACCAAAAAAGTTATTACATCAGCTTCGTATGGAAAAAGGTGTTACGGTTAACGGAGAACAAAGGAGATGGAATGAACTTTTAAAAGAAGGAGATAAGTTACAAGTTCATATGTTTATGGAGGAGGAGTACGGCGTAGAGCCGGAATATGGTGAATTAAATGTAGTGTTTGAAGACGATCACGTACTCATTGTAAATAAGCAGGGGCAAATGGATACACATCCTTCTGAAAAAAATGGGACGGGAACACTTGCCAATCTTGTTGCTTTTCATTTTCAAATGCAAGGTTTAGAGACGAAGGTTCGGCATATCCATAGATTAGATAAAGATACGACAGGTGGTGTTGTATTCGCAAAACATAGAATTGCGGGTGCAATTATGGATCGTTTATTAATGGAACGGAAAATTAAAAGAACGTATGCGGCACTTGTTGAAGGAAAAGTAAAAAAGAAGCAAGGGACAATTGACGCGGCCATCGGAAGAGATCGACATCATGCTACAAGGCGCCGTGTTTCTCCAAAGGGAGACAAAGCTATAACGTATTATAAAGTAGAGAAATATTTTAAAAAACAAAATGCGACGCTCGTAACGTTACAGTTAGAAACCGGTAGAACACATCAAATTCGCGTTCATATGAGCTATAATGGAAATCCATTAGTTGGGGATGTATTATATGGTGGGCAAACAACATATATGTCCGGGCAAGCGTTACATGCGATGAAGATTAATTTTTTGCATCCGATTACGAAAGAAGAGATCGTTGTTGACGTACCTTTCCCTACAAATTTAAACGATACAATGAAAAAATTTGAAAGAGAAAATAGGTAAAGTGTAAGTTTAAAGTTGAAAAAGGTAGATTTTTGCAGGGATTTCTCTGAAAGAGGCGAAGCCGTTAAGAGAAAAGAGAGGTGAGAATTACTTGATCAAATATAAATATATGCTAGGGATATTTTTCGCTTGTCTCTTACTTACTCTATGTATTTATCCATATTTACCAACTCGTATGGCAGTGCATTGGAACGAGAATGGTGGAGCGAACGAGTTTATGAGTAAACAAGTTGTCGTATTATTTATCCCTGTCCTTATTATTATTTTACATGGATTAGTATATGTTATTTTACATAATATATATAAGTTTAATGAAGGGGAGTATTTCATTATAAATGGATTTATAAAGAGTATTACTTTATTTATGATGTTTGTCCATATACTAATTCTCTTTATTAATTTGGGAAGTATTATATCCTTTCAGACAGGACTAACGATTGGAATTAGTATGTTTCTTTTTATGTTTAGTAAAGTGTTTAAAAAGGTGAAGGATAGAGAGAAAGAACCGATCAAATTACAAAAAATCCGTTTAGTTAGTAGGCGAATCTTTCAAGTGATGGCATGTAGCATATTATTTTCGTTGCTTTTGAGCCTGAAGTGGGGATTTTACTTGTTAATTAGTGTAATAAGCTGCGGGTCTATTTTGTTTATGTTCTACATTTTATACGCATACATATTAGAAAGCTATGAAACATAAAAAAAGAGTCTTCTCCTAGAAGACTCTCTTTTTATTTACTTCGTAATAAATTGTTGTGTCCAGTAGTTGCCGCTTTCTACATAGCCAACACCGATATGAGTGAAGCCACTATTTAAGATGTTTGCACGGTGTCCAGCACTGTTCATCCAAGCTTGTACAACTTCTTCTGGAGTACGTTGTCCTTGGGCGATGTTTTCACCTGCAGATTTATAAGAAATACCAAATTTCTTCATCATGTCAAACGGAGACCCGTATGTAGGGCTGTTATGATCAAAGTAGTTGTTTTTTTGCATATCTTCAGACTTAATGCGTGCTACTTTGCTTAATTCAGTATCGATTTGTAATGCTGATAAGCCTTGTTTTGTACGCTCTGCGTTTGTTAATTCAACAACGCGTTGTTCGAATTCGCTTAAAGATTTTGCTTCTTCAGCAGGCTTTTGCTCAGCAGGTTTTTGTGTTTCGTTTTGAGTATTGTTGTTTTCAGCTGGTTTTTGAGCTTCTGGTTTAGCAACTTCTTCAGCAGGCTTTTGTTCAGCTGGTTTTTGAGTTTCCTCAGCAGGCTTTTGAGCTTCTGGCTTAGCTGTTGGTTGTTCAGTAACAACATTTTCAGTAGGCTGTTGACCAGGAATGAAGCAATCTTGTTGGAATTGTCCTTGGTTCCATTGTGCTAATGATTCAACTCCCATAGATTGTAAGAATGCTTGTAATTCTTGTTGGCTCATTTGCTTCATCATCATTTTTGAATGCTGAATATTTTGAACCTTTATGTTAGATGGTTGTACTGTTGCAGCTTGTGCATCTAAAGAAGATACTCCTAAAGTAAGAGCTGTTGCAGCAGCTACAGATAATAAAACACGCTTTTTCATGATGTGTGTCCCCCTATATAAAGTTTTAATTTGTTTTCACACGATTTGTTTTTGACAGCCTGTCTGACTGACCAATTCATCGTAGCATACAATTTGCGAGAAAAAAGATGGAAAAAAATTCATAGACTTAAAATTTTCCTAATTTATCCTAAGAGGAGGAAAGGGATGAAATAAGAGAAACATAGAGTATAAAAGGAATTTTCAGCATTTTTATACTTGGTTTTAAGAGGGGGTTTTTGGATAAATGTACCTATATTAAAAATGAAGAATCCTATTGTATCAATGATTTTAGCATTTTTTTGAGGAATATACTGGATGTATTTTTACAAAACTGTAATGTTTCTGTTGTTCTTTTTTATAATAAAGTAACATATTTTTAATGTTGTAGCGGACAAAAAAGCGGCTATCTCTTTACATAGACGAAGGAGATAGCCGTTTTCCTATTATTACGTATGTTACGAGTTATTACGAGTTGGTTTCAATTGCTTCTAATAATAGATCAACAATGTGAATTCCTCTCATTTTATGAGAAAGACCTTCACGTTCAATACCTAGTTTCATTTGTAATAGACATCCAGGGTTTGCAGTAACAATTGTCGCTGCATCTGTTTCATGTACACGATCCATTTTGTAATCTAGAAATTCCATTGATAACTCCGAATGGACAATATTATAAATACCAGCAGAACCACAGCAACGGTCCGCATCTTTCATTTCGCGGTATGTTGCGCCTTGAATGGCCTCTAGTAACATACGAGGTTCCGAAGATGTTCGCATAACATTACGTAAATGACAAGAGTCTTGATACGTAATGATTTGCGGCGTGAGTCGTAAGTCATTACGTTTATGGAAATCTAGTTCTACTAGTATAGCAGTAATATCTTTAATTTTAGAAACAAATTGCTTTGCGCGTTCAGCCCATTTTGGATCATCTTTTAACAGATAATCATAGTCTACGAGGTAAGCTCCGCAACCACCTGCATTCGTAATAATATAGTCGATGTTTAAATCTTCGAATGCTTCTATATTTCGTTTTGCTAATTCTTTTGCTCCACTCTTTTCACCAGCATGCCCATGTAATGCCCCGCAGCAACTTTGTGTTTTCGGAATAACGATATCACAACCAGCAAGTTGAAGAAGTTTCATCGTTGCGTTATTTGTTTCTAAAAACATCGTATCCATTAAACAGCCTGTGAAGAATGCAACTTGTTTCTTTTTCGCCACCTCAGCAGGTAAAAATTCAGGACGATCTTTCATTGCTTTCATTTTAGGGACTTTTGGCAAAACGAGGTCCATCGTTGCAAGTGTTTCAGGGAATAACTTCATAATACCTGTTTTATGTGTTAGCGTTTGTAAACCAGAACGCTGGTAAAATCCGATTAGTCCTGTTAATGTTCGCATTCGGTTTTGATGCGGGAATAGTCCTTCAAAAACAACTTTACGAACAGCTCTCACGGGCATGGAGAACTTTTTATTTTGATTAATAATATCACGAGCTTCTTCTAATAAATGTCCATAATTCACACCAGATGGACAAACAGGTTCACAAGCGCGGCAGCCAAGGCAAACATTTAATGTATTTTCAACATCTTCATCTGGCTCAATTAAACCATCAACGACGGCTTTCATTAAGGCGATACGTCCGCGTGGTGAATGTGATTCTTTATACCCAGATTGAATGTAAGTAGGGCAAGTTGGTAAACAAAAGCCGCATCGCATACAATTTAATAGTTCATCTTCACTTAATCGTTCTTTAAATTCCTTTTGAATGTTTTCTTTATTTAATGTGGTCATCGTTCAACCACCACTCTTTTACGAGAGTCTTTCGCGAACATTTTACCTGGATTCATAATGTTATTTGGATCGAAGGCTTGTTTAATTCCTTGCATAGCAGCAATACCTTCTTTACCTAATTTCATTTCTAAATACGGAGCTTTCATCGCGCCAACACCATGTTCGCCGGTAATCGTACCACCAAGCTCAATCGCTTTCGCAAATATTTCAGCAAAAGCCTGTTCAGCACGGTGCATTTCGTCTTCATTACGGGCATCTGTCATACAAGTCGGATGCAAATTACCATCACCAGCATGACCAAAAGTACAAATAGGAATATTATATTTCTTTGCAATTGCATTAATTGCTTCAACCATTGGAGCGATTTGTGAACGTGGTACAGTTGCATCTTCTAATATTGTTGTCGGTTTTAGTCTTGCAAGTGCTGATAGTGCACTACGGCGTGCTGTACGAAGCGCATCTGCTTCGGCTTCATCTTTTGCAACGCGAACATCGACCGCATTCATAGCACGGCAAACGTTAGCCATTCTTTCGATATCTCGATTGACAACCTCGGGCGGGCCGTCTTGTTCAATTAATAAAATTGCTTTGACGTCAGTTGGTAAACCGATTTGTGCAAACTCTTCTACAACTTCAATTGTTGGTTGATCTAAAAACTCAAGTGTCGCCGGAATAATTTTATTTGCAATAATAGCAGAAACAGCTCGAGCAGCTTCGTTAATATCTTCATATAGCGCAAGCATCGTTTTCTTCGTTTCAGGCATAGGGACAAGTTTTAATATAGCTTCCGTAACAACACCAAGTGTTCCTTCAGAACCAATAAATAAACGAGTTAAATCATAACCAGCTACATCTTTTGCTAATTTACCGCCAGTACGAATGATATCGCCGTTCGGTAAAACAATTTCAAGCCCCATTACATAATCACGTGTTACGCCATATTTTAAACCACGTAATCCGCCGGAGTTTTCATTAATGTTACCGCCGATTGTAGAAATTTTCATAGAGCTTGGATCTGGTGGATAAAATAAACCTTTTTCTTCTACTGCTTTAATAATATCAAGTGTAATAACACCAGCTTGTACAGTAATTGTTAAATTCTCTTCGTCAATTTCTAAAATATTGTTCATATGGCGGAAAATAAGGACGATACCACCTTCAAGTGGACACGTTCCAGCGCAAAGATTTGTTCCAGACCCGCGAACGTATACGGGGATTTTATGAGTGTTACACACTTTTAACACGTCTGCTATTTCATTTGTATTACGAGGAGCAATGACTGCATCAGGCATCGCTTGGAAGTTTGGAGTGGCATCATAACTATAAGTTAAACGCCCCATATTGGATGTATCTACATTATCTTCGCCAACAATAGATACGAATGAATCAATAATTTGCTTTTCTAACATTGGAAATCCCCCTCAAACTGTTAACGTATTTCGTCATAATAAAAAACGTTGTAACAGTGCTTTCATTATAATGATAAAAAAGTTGGAGGATTCTTTCTATGTGCAATCACCTAAATATTAATCTGTTTTATCGTTATTTTTTGTATGATTATCTAATAAGAGGAGTGCGAAGTATAAAATATTTAAATCTTTGAATTGTTTCGGATCAAGTCCTGTATGTTCTTCAATCTTTTTTAGCCTGTAATGCAATGTGTTAATGTGTATATGTAATTGCTCAGCTGTCTGCTTATAAGATTGGTTATAATCGATAAATAAACGTAAAGTGTGCATAAGCTCAGGAGATGATACTAAGTTTTCAATGGTACGCTCTAGAAACTGTTCTCGAGTTTCAGTAGAAATATCTTGTAAGCACATTTCTAAACGTAAATCTTCATTAAATACAATTTTTTTCGTTTCAAGTGATACTGAAAGGGCGCGTAATGCTTGTTCGTACGATAAGTTCATATTGCTTGGCGTAACTGTTTGTCCAATCCCGATATATAAAGTAATAGAAAATAAAGTTTCACAGTCTTGTTTTAACCGTTTTAAAAATTGAAAGGTTTGCTCTTTGGATTGGATTGTTGTAAACAAAATAAACCGATCATTTCCCCAGCGAACAAATAAATTTTCTTTTGCTAAAATGTTGCGCATATGTTGCCAAATTTTACGCTGGAGCATCGTATTATCTTGGGCGATTGATAATAAAATAAGTTGTTTCTTCTTATATAAATCAATGCCAAGCGTTTTTGCACGATCGAGAAAACTTGGAGACCAGTCTGTATTTTGAAGCCAATCAAAGACAAATGCTTCATAAGAACGGTGCTCAAGTTCTAGTTGTTCTAAAAAGTAGTTTTCATGAATTAATAATTCGGTCATCTTACGTAATATTTCTCCGTATTGTGAAATATTTTCAGGTTCTCCTGTAATTCCAATCACGCCGATTACTTCGTCATGGAATAGTAAAGGAAGGTTCATCCCAGCTTTTACACCTTGCAGTCGTCGTTCATCGTCTTTTGTAATAATGACAGTTTTCTTTTGTTTCGCACAGCGGAGTGCACCTTCATGAAATTGACCGATTCTTTCCGCATCTGTACTGGCGATAATAACGCCTTGTATATTAATAATAATAATGTTTTCAGTAATTAATCTGCGTACTTCACGTACAATTTTATTCGCTAAATCAGGAAAAAGCATAATTTACACACCTCAAATTCTATTTGTTGTACATTATATATGTAAGTTTATTAATAAAGGAAGATTTCACATTTTCCACACATTTATTTGTTATTTTACAATTATAACGAAATCATCCGAAGATGGAGGGAATCTTTTGAGAAAGTATGTTTTTCTTCTCTGTTTTTTATTTCTATTAGTAGGGTGTCAAGGAAGTTCGTATACACCGATTGCTAAAGATAAAAGTGTTATTATAACAACGAATATAAAGGAGGGTAGTATTAGTTTTATTGATAAAAAAACAAAGAAGCTATTAACAACATGGGAATTAAATGAGCCGATTGCGGGGGTTACGCTACTTCCAAATGGCGAGGAAATACTTGTTTATGGTAAGCAATTAGAATATATGTATGTATATTCACTAGCAGAAGGAAGACAAGTGGACAAATATAAGATTGGAAAAGGAATTGCTAATGTTATCTCATCAGATGATGGAACACAATTATTTGCTGCCGATCAAAATGAACAAAAGGTAAGGTTCTTTACGATAAAAGGAAAAGAGACAGGGAGTGTTTCAACAGGAAAAGGGCCGATAACGATGGTAGAGCATCATAACCAGTTATCTGTACTCAACTTTTATGATACGAAACTAACGACCATTGATACAAAGAAAAAAGAAGTGATACAGTCCTTTATGATTCCACCAGCATCAACAGGAGCAACGGTTAGCGCTGATGGGAAAGAAATATGGATTGGTGGACATGGTGATGGAAGTCAAGTGAATGAGAAAGTATTAGTGTATTCTTTACAGAGCGGAGAGATGATGCGTTCTTTACATGCTCCGTTTATGCCTGTGAATATAACAAAGGATGATAAGTATGTATATGCGCTAAGTCACGGTTCAAATACGCTTAGAAAGTTTGATGCAAGTACGTATCAAGAGGTAGGATTTGCAGAAGTAGGATCTAATCCATTTGCATTTTTGAAAAGCGGTGCAGAAGGATATGTAGCTAGTTATGATAGCGATGAAGTATGCGTAATGGATATGAAGAATATGAAAATAAAACAAACAATTAAAGTCGGAAAAGGACCGTTTCAACTCATAGAGAGAGAAGGGGAAGGACAATGAGTAAATATAACGTGCTAGTCGTAGATGACGAAAGTGATATGAGGCAACTTGTCGGAATGTACTTAGATAACTTCGGATACGAGTGGGGAGAAGCTGAAAATGGAAAAGAGGCACTTCGAAAATTAGAGACGGATCATTATGATTTCGTTGTACTAGATATTATGATGCCTGAGATGGATGGGCTTTCAGTTTGTAAAGAGATTCGAAAAACGTCGGATGTACCTATTATATTTTTAACAGCAAAAGGTGAAGAGTGGAATAGGGTGAACGGCTTACGTATGGGAGCAGATGATTATATTGTAAAGCCATTTAGTCCTGGGGAACTAATTGCTCGTATGGAAGCTGTTTTAAGACGATATACAAAGCAAGAACAGCAAGAAAAGATTCAATTTGGACCGATTCTTATTAATGAAAAAAGTAGGAGGGTCGAGACGAATGGTGAGACGATTCCTCTTACGGTAAAAGAGTTCGATTTACTATATTTTCTTTGCCAACATAATGGACAAGTATTTAGCCGGGAACAATTGCTTGAAAAGGTGTGGGGATATGATTATGCAGGAAGTACAAGAACGGTAGATACGCATGTGAAAACGATGCGTCTAAAGCTAGGAGAAAGTGGAAACTACATTCAAACCGTTTGGGGTGTAGGTTATAAATTTGAGGTGTAACGTATGTTTACGATGGTACAAAAGCTTTGGCTTACAGTAGTATGTGCAGTATGTGTAACAGTTTCCTTTCTTTATTTTGTATCTTTATACTCATATGAAAAGTTATACGTTGATAATTTAAAAGATTCATTAGTAATGGAAGGGAAACGTCTTGCCACGCAATATGATAAACGTGAAGGAGTATCCACTTTTGAAGAGAAAGTAAGGGCATATGATCAAATATCTAGTTCAGATGTCCTTTTCGTATACAATCCGCGTGATTTAAGCGCATGTTTGCCTTTTGATGTTCACCATCATTCTCTTATAAGTGAAGGGGATAGACAGGCGCTATTAGATGGGAAAACTGTGACAAAGATAGGGTATGAAGAACATTTTGATCGTAATATTATGGGTGTTGTCATCCCTGTTTTAGATAATAAAAAATTAGTTGGTATTGTATACTCTTATATTCCTTTAAAAAGTATAAAAGACTTAATATTTGATATGGGCCTTATTTTAGCGCCGTTAGCACTTGCAATGATTTTAATTACAATATGGATTGGTAGAAAAATTATTATCGCCATTACGAGACCGCTTTCGCAAATGGAACGAGTTGCAAATCATTTGGCTACTGGAGATTTCTCAGAGCGGATTACAATTTCTTCAGAAGATGAAATTGGACGATTGGGAAAAGCCTTTAATAAAATGGCAAATTCCTTAGAAACAGAAGATGTAAAGCGTAAGGAATTTTTAGCTAATGTTTCGCATGAACTTAGAACACCGCTTAGTTATATTAAAGGATATAGTGAAGCTATTTTAGACGGTGTAGCGAAGGGGCCGCAGCAGGAAAAAGTAACGCAACTTATTCATAAAGAAGCAGGTCGCATGCAGCGCCTCGTTCATGATTTATTAGATCTAGCGCAGCTAGAAGGTGAACACTTTCCCTTAAAGAAACAACCTATCGTTTTTTCACAGCTTATTGAAGATGTACTAAATACGTACGAGTTACAGTTTGTAGAAAAAAACCTTCGTATTTCAACGAATTTAAATCCTGAAATTATCGTAATGATTGATGAGGATCGTATGCAACAAGTACTTCATAATGTATTAGATAATGCGATACGTTATACAAATCAAAACGGGGATATCATAATAACATTAAAGCAAATCGATGATTATTGTGAATTGCACATAAAAGATACAGGAATAGGTATTGATAGAGAGCATTTAGAAAATCTGGGGGAACGCTTTTACCGAGTAGATAAAGCGAGAAGTCGTCAACACGGTGGAACAGGTTTAGGTCTTGCAATTGTAAGGCAAATTGTTCATATACATGACGGTGAGTGGAGAATAGAAAGTGAAAAAGGTAAGGGCACGACAGTTAGTATTAAATTAAAAGCACAAGATGAGGAGAGCATATTCTAACTTTTGGAATATGCTCTTCATATTGAAGGTAAATAGTTACGCGTAAATGTATTAATTAATATCAAACAAATATCAAAAATTTGACTATTTTATGAACAAAACATTTGTACTTCTTACTAATTCGTTCTAAAATAGTTATGGATGCTAAGTTCTTATAAAACGTTACAATTGTTGTTTGGAAGATACTGAGGTGATTTAACTGGAGTACAAATCTATTAAACCGAAAAAAATTTACGAAGAAGTATCTGAAGCTATTTTAACAATGATTAAAAATGGTACGTTAAAACCTGGTGACAAACTACTTCCTGTTCATCAATTAGCTGAGCAGTTTCAAGTTGGCAGATCTGCTGTTCGTGAAGCGCTAAGTGCGCTAAGAGCAATGGGCTTAATTGAAATGAAACAAGGAGAAGGTACATATGTAAGGAATTTCGATCCTTCTTCATTAACAAAATCACTAAATAACAAGTTATTAATGAAGAAAGAGGATATTTTGAATTTATTAGAAGTACGGAAGGTGCTCGAAGTGGGGGCAGTTCGAGCGGCAGCGGCAAAACGTACGGAAGCTAATTTGCAAAATATGAAGCAGTGGTTAGATGAAATGGCAAAGAGCATTGGAGATGAGAAGGCTGGCGAAAAAGCAGACTTTCATTTTCACATGGGAATTGCAGAATCTTCGCATAATAACATCTTGCTTGAGCTCATGAATCATGTTTCAGAGATGATTGCTGAAACGATTGGTGAATCAAGACGCATTATTTTATATGGTGAACAAACAACATCAGAACGACTTTTAGAAGAGCATCAATCTATATATGATGCGGTGTTAAAGCAAGATGTGGAATTAGCGCAGCAAGCGATGCTAGATCATTTAACAAATGTAGAACATATTGTCACAGGTAAAAGCGATATAAATTCGTAATTTAATCTTTTAAAAATCTAATTTTCTGATAAAATAGAGAGAGATTAAGTAAGCGTTTTCTTTAGAAGAGGGAGAGGATAGGCCATGGTTGAGCCTACTTCTTCTAATCTTAGTCATCTGATGACCATATGATTTTTGGCGGAGTTGTAATGAGGGGGAATTATAGTTATGAAAGTTACTTTATTTGTTACTTGTTTAGTCGATATGTTTGAAACAAACGTCGGTAAAGCAACAGTTGAAGTATTGGAGCGTTTAGGTTGTGAAATTGAATTTCCAGAAGCACAAGTTTGTTGTGGTCAGCCTGCTTATAATAGCGGCCATGTAGAAGCAGCAAAAGAAGCGATGAAACATATGATTGAAACTTTCGAAGATGCAGAATATATCGTTACGCCATCTGGATCTTGTGCGACAATGTTTCATGAGTATCCGCATGTTTTTAAAGATGATCCGAAGTGGGCTAAACGTGCACAAAAGGTTGCTGATAAAACATATGAATTTACACAATTTATTGTAGATGTTTTAAAAGTTACAGATGTTGGTGCAAGTTTACCAGGGATAGCTACTATTCATAAATCTTGTCATATGACACGCCTGCTTGGAGTAAAAGAGGCACCAGGAATTTTATTATCAAGCGTAAAAGGATTAATTGTGAGAGAACTGCCGAACGTGCAAAATTGTTGTGGGTTTGGGGGAACGTTTTCAGTTAAGATGACTCCAATTTCTGAGCAAATGGTAGATGAAAAAGTAGATAGTGTAATGGAAACAGGTGCTGATTATTTAATCGGTGCAGATTGTGGGTGTTTGTTAAACATTGGCGGACGTATTGAGCGTTTAGGAAAAGAAGTAAAAGTAATGCATATTGCTGAGGTCTTGAATAGTCGCTCATGAAGGGGGAACATAAGCTATGTCTATGAAAATCAGTGAGAAAAAATTTAATGATCGCGTTGGCGATGGAATTCAAGATTCGTTTATGCGCGGAGCGGTATCTTCTGCACAAACGCGTTTATATACAAATCGATTAAAAGCAGCTGACGAGTTGGGAAACTGGGAAGAGTGGCGTGAACTAGGTGAACAAATTCGTCAACATACGTTAGAAAATCTTGATTATTATTTAATGCAGTTAAGTGAAAATGTATCAAAAAGAGGCGGTCACGTTTACTTTGCGAAAACGAAAGAGGATGCAGCAAAGTATATTCAAGACGTTGCAAAAAAGAAACAAGCGAAGAAAGTTGTAAAATCAAAATCAATGGTAACTGAAGAAATTAGTATGAATCATGCCCTTGAAGAGATTGGTTGTGAAGTGTTAGAGAGTGACTTAGGAGAGTATATCTTGCAAGTAGATAACGATCCACCATCACATATTATTGCGCCTGCACTTCATAAAAACAGAACGCAAATTCGTGATGTATTTAAAGAAAAACTTGGATATGAAAATTCTGATGATCCATACGAAATGACAAAGTTTGTTCGTAAACAACTTCGTGAGAAATTTATGGATGCAGAAATTGGTGTGACAGGTTGTAACTTCGCTGTTGCAAATACTGGCTCTCTTTGTTTAGTGACGAACGAAGGTAATGCCGATCTTGTCATGTCGATTCCGAAAACACAAATTGCAGTAATGGGTATGGAACGTATGGTTCCGACAATGGAAGAATTAGATGTTTTAGTTGGTTTACTATGTCGTAGTGCGGTAGGTCAAAAATTAACAAGTTATGTAACAGTAGCAGGACCAATTCAAGAGGAAGAGGTAGATGGACCAGAAGAGTTTCATTTAGTCGTTGTTGATAATGGCCGCTCTCAAATTCTTGGATCGGAATTCCGTTCAATATTGCAATGTATTCGTTGTGCCGCTTGTGTTAACGTATGTCCCGTATATCGTCACGTTGGTGGACATTCGTATGGATCTATTTATTCAGGACCAATCGGTGCGGTATTAACACCACTTTTAGGTGGGTATGACGATTACAAAGAGCTTCCTTATGCATCTAGTTTATGCGGAGCATGTACAGAAGCTTGTCCAGTAAAAATTCCATTACATGATTTATTATTAAAACATCGTCAAGTCATCGTTGAGCAAGAAGGTCGTGCCCCACTTGCAGAAAAATTAGCAATGAAAATGTTTAGTATGGGTGCTTCTTCAGCAGCTTTATATAAAATGGGATCGAAAATGGCACCGGCAGCAATGAGTCCATTTACATCTGGTAACCGTGTATCAAAAGGTGTTGGACCACTTAAAAACTGGACGGATATTCGTGAATTCCCAGCTCCAAGTAAAGAACGATTCCGTGATTGGTATAAAGATCATAAGAAAGGCGGGGACAAATAATGACAGGATTAATTCAAAACCGTGAGTCCTTTCTAGATAATATCGCAAAAGAACTTGGGCGCGCGCGTAAAACAGAAGGCGTAGAACGTCCAGCATGGAAAAGTAATGTGAATGTAGAAACGTTAAAAGATTATTCACAAGAAGAATTGTTAGAAGTATTTAAAAAGCAATGTACAAACATTCATACAACTGTTGTGGAAACGACAAACGACCGCTTACGTGAAGATATTCAAAAAGTAATCGTTGAAAACGGCGGAGGACCTATTATATTATCAGCAGATGAACGTTTTGATTCCTATGGATTGACTTCTTTATTTAAAGAAGAGCTTCCAAAGCAAAATGTTGAGGTAAATGTATGGGATCCTGAGAAAAAAGAAGAGAATATGCGTATAGCGGAAAAAGCGAATATCGGTATTGCATTTAGTGATTATACTTTAGCTGAATCTGGTACGATTGTTGTACAAAGTCATAAAGGACAAGGGCGTTCTTTACACTTTTTACCGACTGTATACTTTGCTATTATTCCACGTGAAACACTTGTACCTCGTATTACGCAAGCAGTTCAGGATATGAACTCACGTGTGGAAAAAGGTGAAGCAGTCGCATCTTGTATTAACTTTATTACAGGACCAAGTAACTCTGCGGATATTGAAATGAATCTTGTTGTCGGAGTACATGGGCCGTTAAAAGCAGTATATTTCATCGTATAAAATAGGGGAAAGCAGGCCGGAAAACGGCCTGCTTTTTTAATAGAATAAAGATAATATGAAGTAGAAGTTCTCTCCTTTTTTTGTTATGTTCTTTTGGAAAGGAGAGGAAGGGATGTTCACTTATTTATATGCATTGTTAATAGGTATGGTGTTTGGTTCTTTTTTTATGGTGATTGCGATGAGAGTTCCAGTAGGGGAATCTATTATTACACCGCGTTCGTACTGTCATTACTGCAAGTATACGTTACAGCCGAAAGAACTTATTCCAATCATTTCATTTTGTATACAAAAAGGGCGTTGTACGAATTGTAAGAGCAAAATCTCAAGTTTGTACATAGTATTTGAATTTGTTACAGGCAGTTTATTTTTTCTTACTGTATATGTAATTGGAATGGAAAGAGAGCTCATCATCATTTTATCGCTTTTTTCGTTACTTCTAATTATTTCAGTTACAGATTTAGTATATATGCTAATACCTAATCGTATTTTAATTTGGTTTGCGCTTTTGCTTATTTTAGAATGTATTTTTGTACCGTTAGTCACTTGGACAGATAGTATAGTTGGTAGTGGCGTTATATTCATTTTGTTATATTGCATGCAAAAGATATATCCAGAAGGGCTTGGTGGAGGGGATATAAAATTACTTTCGCTGCTTGGATTTATAGTGGGACTGAAAGGGATTTTTATGATTTTATTTTTAGCATCTTGCTTTAGTCTTTGTTTCTTTGGAGCTGGTATAGTATTAAAACGTATGAAAATGAGGAGCCAAATTCCGTTTGGTCCTTTTATTAGTCTTGGAGCAATATGTTACATGCTGGTCACGTATACAAAATAGAGAGGGGATAGAACATGAATGTATATATGGATGATCAAAGAAGTTGTCCATACGGGTATGTACTCGCCACTACAGTAGAATGTGCTTTGCAAATGGTTCGGGATTATGATGTAAATATTCTTTCCCTTGATTTTAATATGGGATGGGGAGAAAAAAGTGGGTTAGATTTCGTAGAAGCTTTCTGCAACGAAGGTTTATATGTTAATGAAATTCACCTTCATACAAATGATGTCATCGGTATGCATCAGATGAAAAAGAGCATAGAGAGAGGGAAGGAAAACGGGGAAATTAATCCTTATATTGCCTTGAAATATGTAGGGAGCTAAAAACTCCAAAGTAAAACTTTGGAGTTTTTAATGTTTCATATGTGCTTGTAAAGGAATAATTTCCTCCGTTTGAGCTCCAACTAATTGAGTTTTTTCTTGTTCAACAACAGGTGCTTTCTTTGTTAAGTAATGATATACCATACCGACAAATACGGATCCGCCAATAATGTTACCGATTGTAACTGGAATTAAGTTATGAATAGCGCCCGCAAAAGAAATTGTCTCAGGATGTGGTGATACTAAAGATAAAGCAAACAGTGATAAGTTTGCAATGCTATGCTCATAACCAGATAAAAAGAAAGTGAAAACGAGCATCATCATCATTAATATTTTTGCTGTGTCACCTTTCACTTGAGAAGGTAAGAAGCAGGCAAGACATACGAGCCAGTTACATAAAATCGCTTTAAAGAATAATTGCATTGTAGGTGTATTCATCTTTCCTTCAACAACTTTATTCATTAAATGACTGTGATCAATTGCTTCGAAAATTCCAGTTGCGTAAAATAGTAAGGCAAAGAATAAAGCACCAGCTAAGTTACCTGCATAACAAGCAACCCAGTTACGAAGTGTATCAGAAATCGTTGTTTCTTTTCTTAAAGTTGCCACTGTGAAGTACATCGTATTGCCAGTAAATAATTCAGCGCCGCCATATATAATAAGTACGAGAGCAATTCCGAAAAACATGGAGGAAGCTAAATATGTTGCTGGTGAATCTGCAATATGAAAAAAGTTACCTAATTTAAAACATAGTACAATAATAAAACCGATATAAATGCCCGCAAGTGCAGCACGAATGAAATATTGCATTGGATTTATATCTAGCATTTGTTTTTTGCTCTTAGCCAGTTTTACAACGTAATCTAATCCTTGTTCTAGCATGAGTAATACGCTCCTTTAATACATCGTCTATAAATACTCCTTATATGAATAAGGTACATGGATTTGTTCATAGTTTCAATAAGTTTGTGCAATGTTTCACAAAAAGGACATACATCTATAAAGGAAGCGTTTACAAAAGGTAGTATAATGGAATTTTTTCTAAAAATAGAGAGGGGAATTGAAACGAGAAAAAAGAAAAAGCGCTGTAATTACAGCGCTTTTTCGTCTAAATTCTTTTCTACTTTTACTTCTACTTCTTTCGAGAAGAACCAACCGCAAACTGCGATTCCAACTAATACAATCCAGAATGTAAGCTTCCACGGAGTGGATTCTGGGAATGAATGCGGAAGGACATTTAAAGCAGGGTGTGCTAACGTATAAACTGTTAATTTCACACCAACCCAACCTACAATTAAAAATGCTGCAGTTTCAAGTCCTGGTTTACGTTTTAATATTTGTACGAAAGCAGTTGCTGCAAATCGCATTATAACTAATCCGATAAGTCCACCTGTAAAGATAACGATAAATTGACCTGTATCAAGACTACCAATCGTACCTAATCCTGTTTTCGGTAAAGTCACTGCTAATGCAACAGCAGCTAAAATTGAATCAACTGCGAAGGCGATATCAGCAACTTCGACTTTAAATACAGTCCACCAAAAGTTCTCTTGTTTTTTCTTTGCTTCTTTTTCTTCTGTTTCTTCATGTGTATTCTTTTTAACATACGTTTTAAATAAGTGATTCCCCGCGATAAACATAAGATAAATCGCACCAATTGCTTGCACTTGCCATACATCTACTAGGAACGAAATCATAAATAGTGATCCGAAGCGGAAAACGAACGCTCCTGCTAATCCATAAAATAGTGCTTTCTTTCGTTTTTCTTCTGGTAAATGTTTTACCATAATTGCGAGAACGAGAGCGTTATCAGCCGCTAAAATCCCCTCTAGTGCAATTAGGATGAGTAATACCCAACCATACTCCAATAATAATGATACATCCATGTACATTCTCCTCTCATTTCTATAAAGACTAAACAAGTGAAGAAGTTCCCCACTGTTTAGTTTCCCCATACTCCTGCGTATCAACGGTGGAAGGAATTTGAAAACAAAAAAGACCTCTGCCGTTGATAGGCAAAGGTCTTGCTAGACATATGTAATGAAAATGCCAACAAAGCCGGAAGAACTAAGTTCTACGTAATGACGACTTTGTTTCCAAGAAATAGTTCTTGGACGCTACTCCCCTTTGGAGATATGCTATTGTACTCTCATTATATGGATAATTTATACGGTTGTCAACCTGTTAAAATATCTTCGTTGGGATATTTTATTTTTCTTTGTTTTTTACGTGCAAATGAAAAGGCTAATGTTAAAGGCCCCATCTTTCCAAAAAACATCATAAAGATAATAATTGTTTTGCCGATAATTGTTAAGTGTGGCGTCAAATTCATGCTAAGGCCGACAGTTCCAAATGCTGAAAATACTTCAAAAGCACTCATTAATAAAGGAACCTTCTCAGTGATGCTTAAAATTAAAATGGAAAGAAAAATAAACGAAATTGAAATAATAGTAATCGTTAATGATTTGACAATGAGCGTATCTTTAATGGATTTTTTAAACACGACAATATCATCTTGTTCTTGCAAAAATTTAAATACGCCGAAAAACATAATCAAAAAAGTCGTTAATTTAATCCCACCACCAGTTGAAGCACTGCCAGCACCAATAAACATAAGAAGCATCATTAATAAAAGTGAAGGTTTTGATAATGCAGAGATATCAACAGTATTAAACCCGGCAGTACGTGTTGAAACCGCTTGAAAATAAGCAGCCATACCTTCTTCAAATGGTGTAAAACCTCTCATGGAAATTGAATTATGGAACTCAAATATAAAGATAAAAGCTGTAGCAATAATATTGACGATTAGAGTAGAAGAGAGCATAAGCTTTGAGTGCAAAGTAAGGTTTTTAAAGTTTTTCTTTCTTTTTATATCTACGATAACCGTAAAACCAATCCCACCTAAAATAATGAGGGAAGAAATAACGAGATTGACGAGAATGCTATGGGAGTGCGACATTAAATTATCGCTCCACACAGAAAACCCAGCATTGTTAAAGGCTGAGATAGAATGAAAAAAGCTATAATATATACCTTTGGCAACCCCGTATTTTGGTACCCATTCAAAAGAGAGAAGTAAAGTAGCGATACATTCTACAGTAAAAGAAAATAAAAATAATGCTTTTGCAAGACGAATGATTCCGCCGACATTTGTTTGATTTAATGCTTGTTGTAATAAAATCCGGTTTTGAAGGCCGATTTTTCTACCGAGCATAATTGCGATTAAAACAGCAAAGCTCATAATGCCAAGCCCGCCAACTTGTATAAGTGTTAAAATGACACATTGGCCAAATAAGGTAAATACTTTACCAGTGTCCACAACACCAAGCCCTGTAACCGTACAAGCAGAAACCGTTGTAAATAAAGCATCGAGCCATGAAATAGACGTTGTTGTAGCAATTGGCAATTTCAATAGGCATGTACCGATAATTGATAGCATAATAAAAGATACAGTAAGAACACGGGGAGGACTCATGCTAATGTTAATCCGTTTCATTTCACATATCGTTCCTTTCGATTTGCTCTTACTAGTATGTGAAGAAGCACTATTATGTATGTTAAAAAAGAAAGAGGCAGAGAATATCTGCCTCTAAGCCATAGGTTATATAGTTATCCGCGTAATTGTTGTTGAGCTAAAGCAACAAGACGTTTCGTTACTTCACCGCCAACTGATCCGTTAGAACGAGATGCTGTATTAGATCCTAAGCTTACACCGAATTCTTGTGCGATTTCATATTTGAATTGTTCAAGTGCTTGCTCTGCACCCGGAACTAGTAATTTGTTTGTTTTCACCATGTTGATACACATCCTTAAAGAGTAATCCAGTTTAGCTAAGTGCTATCTGGTAATGTTATTTTATGTGTAAACGACGTACTCATACACGGAAGTAAACGGTGTGATTAGAAGTTCTTGGATAGAAAAAAGAGTAGCAAATTTGCTACTCTTTTTTCAGTATTGTCGCTGTACCTTCTACGACAATATCATCAGATTGATTATATATGTTTGTTTGCAATGTGATAATTTTTTTATCGTCCCGTTTTTTAATAACTTCTGCCACAACGCGAAGTGTATCACCGATTTTGACAGGAGCACGGAATGAAACGTTTTGTGATAAATAAATCGTATTTTTGCCAGGAAGTTTCGTTCCAAGAATGGTAGAAATAAAACTTGAAACGAGCATGCCATGGGCAATACGTTCTTTGAACATTGTCGTTTTTGCAAAAGAGTCTAGAATGTGAATAGGATTTACATCTCCAGTCAATTTTGCAAAATTGATAACGTCCTCATCCGTAATTTTTTTTGTAAGTGATGCTTGATCACCGACTTGAATCTCATCGTAACGAAGCTCCGGAACAGTTTGTGCTTCTTGAAATGGATTCATTTTGTCCTCCTTCTTTTCCATATCGAAAAATGTAAGCCATCTTGATGTAGTAGGAGGAAGAAAGAGTTTTGTTTGTGCTGCAGTTAGTTGCCACATTTTTCTTACTTGATGGAAGTAAATAGATTTTTTGAGTTTTCCTCGAACTGCTTTGCGAGTTCTAGTTGTTTGGACTTGAACTCTCCCAAAAAAACTTCTAACTGTTTTTGAACCTCTTCACGTTGCGACTGTTGTTGTTCGATAAAGTGTTTTGTTGTTTCTTCAAATTGGCCGCTAGTTTGAGTAAGAATAGACAAAGATGTTTTCGTAGGCGAAACAGTAAGTTGGTGCATTTGATTAGAAAGCTCATTCCACTTTTCTTGCCACTCGTTAATTTGATCATTTAAGGAGTTTCCAGTTAATTGCTTCACATAGTCTGTATATTGGTTATTGAACTGAGCAGTGAATTGGTGTAGTTCTTTTTCTAGTTCATCTACTCCTGATGTTAATTTATGCAAAGCGTCTTGTTGTTGTTTTAACGTTTCTAAAGTAAGTTGCTCTAATTGTTTCCCAGCTGAAGAGAAGAGGGAAAGAGATTGAGACCAGTTTTTCCAAAATGCATCGACTAATTCGTATGGCTTAGTTTCCATTGTTTGACCTCCAAATGTTTTTTTGCATATTGTGAACGCAGATTACTCTGCTGTACCACCAGGTGAAGATGAAGAATCCTTTTCATCCTTTTCTGGAGAAGTAGAAAATGGAAAGAATGCATTGGTGTATAACGTGAAAAACGTCCGCAACATATTTTGATAATGTTCAAAAGAAGTCGCACATGTTGTTAAATATTGCTCTCCATATTCTGTTAAAGAATAAATTCGTTTCGCTGGCCCGCCTTCGCTTGTATCCCAAGTAGAAGAAATAAGATTTTCTTTTTCTAATTTGCGTAGTGTCCTATACACATTACCTTGGTCAACAGAAGAAAAGCCGATGTCCATTAGCATTTGAATAAGTTTGTAACCATGAAGACTCCAGTCTTTTAGACAGAGAAGTAAGAAAGGAACTAAGAAGTTTTTTGGCATGGAGTTTGGTTGTTTCGCTTGGTTTTTTTCCAAACTTTCTGGGTGTTCTGGTTCATTATGTAGCATGATTGTACATCACCTCATGAATCAGTTAGATGGAATTTTTTGCTTATAAGTGCAATTTACACCTATCTGTTTTTAATGTCAATACATTTGTTAGAAAATAAAGAAAAATAAAATATATACTTGAAGTTTTATTCGGAATATTAGAAAATAGTGAATAGGTTGAATTGTTTCAAAAACGAAAAAGGGAGTGTAGTCGAAGTGATTGATCAAAAATTCGATCCATTGCAAGCATGGAAAAATGCTTATGAACAAACCGAAACATTTTGGGGAAAAGCGCTCAATGAAACAATTAAAACAGAAGAATATTCTGCTTGGATGGGCAGCGTTCTAGATTTGAATTTGTTTTATCAAAAAGCATTAAATGATACGACAAAAAATTATTTAGAACAGGTGAATGTGCCGACGAGAGAGGATATCGCTAGAGTAGCTACGCTTGTTATTAACTTAGAAAATAAAGTTGATAACATCGAGGAAATTCTAGAAGAGAAAGTGGATTCATTAGGACAAGCTCCTACATTAAAGCGTGATGTTACGAAAGTAAAACAAGATATGCGCACGTTAGAAACGAAAGTTGATCAAATTTTAGAATTGCTAGAAAAGCAAAATGCAGTACTAGCTAAACTACAAGTACCTGTAAAAGAAGAAGTAAAGCCTGTAAATAAGCCAGAAAATAAAAAATGATAATGGCGTTTGTTTATAACGTGTAAAAGAGGGAGGGAGAATCTCTTTTCATGTATAAACAACGAAACATAATTAATATATGGACTCAATTAGTATGAGTACCAAAATGATTCATAACAATCGTTCACAAATTCATTTAAGGGGGAAAAGAAATGGTTCAATTAAATGGCAAAGTAGCAATCGTAACAGGTGGGGCAAAAGGAATTGGAAAAGCAATCACAGTAGCATTAGCACAAGAGGGAGCAAAAGTAGTTATTAACTATAACAGCAGTAAAGAAGCAGCTGAAAACTTAGTAAATGAATTAGGAAAAGAAGGACATGACGTTTATGCAGTTCAAGCGGATGTTTCTAAAGTAGAAGATGCAAACAGACTTGTAGAAGAAGCTGTGAATCATTTTGGTCAAGTTGATATTCTTGTTAATAATGCTGGTATTACAAGAGATCGTACATTCAAGAAGTTAAATCGTGAAGATTGGGAGCGCGTAATTGACGTGAACTTAAGCAGTGTATTTAATACGACAAGCGCGGTACTTCCATACATATCGGAAGCAGAAGAAGGAAGAATCATTAGTATTTCTTCTATTATTGGCCAAGCTGGTGGATTTGGACAAACAAACTACTCAGCAGCAAAAGCAGGTATGCTAGGATTTACAAAATCATTAGCGTTAGAACTTGCAAGAACAAATGTAACTGTAAACGCAATTTGCCCAGGATTTATTGATACTGAAATGGTAGCAGAAGTACCAGAAGAAGTGCGTCAAAAAATCGTTGCGAAAATCCCGAAAAAACGTTTTGGTCAAGCTGATGAAATTGCAAAAGGTGTAGTATATCTATGCCGTGACGGTGCGTATATCACAGGTCAGCAATTAAACATTAACGGCGGATTATACATGTAATGAAGTAAGAAAAAAGTGCATATCCATAGCAGGAATGCACTTCTTTTTTTAGAAAGAAATTGACCAAAAAGGAGATAGGAAAAATGACTACATTCGTAACGGAATGGGAAAAGCAATTGGAGTTGTACCCAGAAGAATATCGTAAAGCATATCGCCGTGTGAAAAGAGCGAGCGAAGTTTTATTACGCGAACCAGAACCACAAGTTGGTTTAACACCGAAAGAGGTTATTTGGACGAAGAATAAAACGAAGCTGTATCGTTACATTCCAAAACAAGAAAAAACACAGAGAGTTCCAATCTTATTAATATACGCTCTTATTAATAAACCGTATATTATGGATTTAACTCCAGGAAATAGTTTAGTGGAATATTTAGTAGATCGTGGTTTTGATGTGTATATGCTTGATTGGGGCACATTCGGTTTAGAAGATAGTCATTTGAAGTTTGATGATTTCGTGTTCGATTATATTGCAAAAGCAGTGAAAAAAGTAATGAGAACTGCAAAATCGGACGAGATTTCTTTACTTGGTTATTGCATGGGTGGAACGTTAACATCTATTTATGCAGCGCTTCATCCGGACATGCCAATTCGTAACTTGATTTTTATGACAAGTCCTTTTGATTTCTCTGAAACAGGATTATACGGTCCTTTATTAGATGAGAAATATTTCAATTTAGATAAAGCGGTTGATACATTCGGAAATATTCCGCCAGAAATGATTGATTTCGGAAATAAGATGTTAAAACCAATTACAAACTTTGTCGGTCCATATGTTGCTTTAGTCGATCGTTCAGAAAATGAGCGCTTCGTCGAAAGTTGGAAATTAGTTCAAAAGTGGGTAGGCGATGGTATTCCGTTCCCAGGTGAATCGTATAGACAATGGATTCGTGATTTTTATCAAAATAATAAATTAGTGAAGGGTGAACTCGTTATTCGCGGACAAAAGGTAGACCTTGCAAATATTAAGGCGAATGTCTTAAATATTTCTGCGAAACGTGATCACATTGCTCTGCCATGTCAAGTAGAAGCTTTACTTGATCATATTTCTAGCACAGATAAACAGTATGTATGTTTACCGACAGGACATATGTCTATCGTGTATGGTGGAACGGCTGTAAAGCAAACATATCCGACGGTTGGAAATTGGCTGGAAGAGCGTTCTAATTAAAGAGAAGAAATCCAACTAGCGTATGTTAGTTGGATTTTTTTATGGAAAATGACGAAACATAGAAAGGAGAAAATTACATTGTAGGAGTATAATTATGAAGCTTATGACTGGTAAGTTGTTTTGGAATGCTGGAGTTTCTGTACCTTGTTATCCAACGTTAGAAAATGATATGATATGTGATGTACTAGTAATTGGAAGTGGAGAAGCAGGTGCTCATATAGCGTATTCGTTAGCTAAAATTGGAATGCGTGTTATGCTCATTGAAAAAAGAGCAATTGCATGTGGTAGCACAGCTGCAAATACAGGATTATTACAATTTGTTCATGATAAATCGTTAACCTCTCTTATTCATACATTTGGTGAAGAGAAAGGGGTACGAGCATATAGACTTTGTTATGAAGCGCTGCAAACAATGGAGAAGGTTGTGCCAACTCTCGATATTGATCCCCATTTTATTCCGCGAAATAGTTTGTATTATGCAAGTAGAGATGAGGATGTTTCATTTTTACAAGAAGAATATAATACGTTACGCCATTATGGATTTCCGGTTGAATATTTTACAGAGTCTGATATTAAGAAACGTTATTCATTTGCAAAACAAGCAGCGTTATATACAAGCGGTGATGCAGAAGTGAATCCGTATTTATTAGCGCATAGTCTTTTGCATAAAGCGAAACAAATGGGCGCTACTATATACGAACATACAGAGGCATTACATATTAAACAAATCCAAAATGATTTAATTTGTTACACGAATACAGGAAATAAAATAGTAGCAAAGAATATTATTATGGCGACAGGTTATGAAGCAATTTTTGGAAAGAAAGAAAAAAATACAACAGTAGAAACGTCTTATGCCGTTGTGACAAATAAGATAGATTATTTTGAAGGCTGGCATGAGCAATCGTTAATTTGGGAAACAGCACGTCCGTATTTGTATAGTCGAACGTATCAAAACCGCATTGTTATAGGCGGATTAGATGAGGCGCTGAAAATTCAAAAAATCGGCGATACGAAATTATTGCATAAGCGTGATCTTCTTATTAACATTGTAAAAGAAATGTTCCCGCAGTATAAAAATATACGGGCAGAGTACTATTGGGCAGCAGCATTTGGTGGCAGTCATGACGGTCTTCCTATTTTAAAAGAAGATAAAAAAATACATAATTTATATTACGCACTGCCGTATGGGGGAAATGGAACTGTATACGGAATGGTATTTGCGAAACTATTTCAGCAGTTATTTACAAATGAAGAAAGTGATGATTTTTCTTTATTTAATCGATAGAAAAAAGGTAGCGAAGTGATGGAATGAGAGATATAAAAAAGTTTTTACAAAAGTTACGTCCCGTACAACTTATCGTTGTATTTTATTTACTAGCAGTAGTCGTATCGGTAATTTTGCTTAGTTTACCATTTGTTACGAAGCCTGAAGTGAAATGGACATTTATCGATGCACTATTTACATCTGTTAGTGCGGTAAGTGTTACGGGACTGTCTGTTGTTACGATTTCAGATACGTTTACAACGGCAGGAATTATTGTTTTAGCCCTTATTTTACAATTAGGCGGATTAGGAATTATGGCGCTTGGTACATTCGTCTGGATTATAACGGGGAAAAAGATTGGTTTGCAAAGAAGAAGATTAATTATGGCAGACCATAACCAAGGGAATTTATCAGGCCTTGTAGAATTGATGCGTTCTATTTTAATTGTAATTATTTCGATAGAACTCATTGGAGCAATACTGTTAGGTACAAGGTTCTTACTATATTTCCCGACTTGGCAAGAAGCTTATTTTCACGGTTTCTTTGCCGCTGTGAGCGCAACAACGAACGGAGGATTTGATTTAACAGGACAATCACTTATTCCGTACAAAAAAGATTATATTGTTCAAATGATTCATATGTTGCTTATTATTTTAGGAGCTATCGGTTTCCCGGTGTTAATGGAAGTAAAACAATTCCTTAGTAAAAGACGACAACAACTATTTCGCTTTTCGTTATTTACAAAATTGACGACAACGACATTTTTTGTACTCGTTATTGTTGGAACAATTATGATTTTTCTATTGGAACGAAATCATTTTTTAGTAGGAAAGTCATGGCATGAAACTGTATTTTATACATTATTCCAATCTGTGACGACGCGAAGTGGAGGACTGGCTACAATGGACATACGTGAATTATCACAACCAACGCTTTTATTTATGAGTATATTAATGTTCATTGGGGCATCTCCAAGTTCAGTTGGGGGCGGAATACGTACAACAACATTTGCAGTTAGTATATTATCGTTATATACATTTGCAAGAGGCGGGAGAACAGTCCGAGTTTTCAAACGTCAGCTACATGAAGAGGACGTGTTGAAAGCATCTGTCGTTATGACGATGGGGATTTTATTATGTGCCTCAGCGCTATTCATTTTATCTATTACGGAAAATGTACCGCTTATGAGCTTAATCGTTGAAGTTTGTTCTGCTTTCGGGACGACGGGACTATCAACAGGTGTTACTCCTGATTTAACAACTGTTGGTAAACTTGTACTTATTGTACTTATGTTTATCGGACGCGTCGGTATTTTAACATTTATTTTAGCTAGTGGCGGAAGAGAGCAACCGCCTCGCTATAAATATCCGAAAGAGAGAATTATTATTGGATAGTATGAAACCATTCTACCTGCGTTAGGTAGAATGGTTTTTTAGTCGTTAATTCCGAATTGGGGATGCATAAAAGCATCATTTTTATTATCAACTTCGTTTTTAAGTAATTCTTGATTTTCTTCTGCAATCCATCCGATATCATTTGTAGGATGGATCCATTCTTCCCCAGCCATAATAGCAGGATCTACCTCATCACTCCAATTATTAAGAGGACTGTTAGTGGAATCGTATTTACTGTCTCCAATTACAACATCATATTGATTTATAAAAGGTTGTTGCATCTTTTTGCCTGTGCCTTTAAAAGAAGGAAAGTTCATTTGATGAGGGAGCGTCTCGTCTAAAATTGGCGATTGTATCGTTTCTTTTTCTTTCAAAGTAATCGCTCCTTTTTGTAATGGCTTGTTCGTATGTAGTATTTCCATCTATAAGCTCTTATGTACTTGTTAACACTTCCCAGTAATAATTACTGTAAGTTGTTTCAAACTAGAATAGAAAGTTATTTCGTGAGAGCAGGTGAATATGTTGGTAAAAAGAAAAGTAAAACAAAATGCAGCAATTAATAATAATAAAACTCCGAAAGAAAGCTTACCAGATGCAGAATTTGCATTAGAGTATGAAGGAGAAAATAGTGCGAAGTATGCAAATCGTAATTCAAAAAAAGGTAAACAAAAATGAGGCGTTTTTTACAAACGCCTCATTTTTTTGTGGGATTATAAAGGTTTTTTTAATTATTTGTAAATTTCACGTTTGATATTAGCAGAAAAATGCGAAAAAACATAGAAGTAGCAACGTATTACACAAAAACAAACAACAAACAAAAGATTAATGTTGGTTTAATACTGCTTTTACACTAGTTGTTTATATTAGAGTTGTACATAAGATTTGTAAAAGGAGAGAGAGACAGTGAAAAAAACAATCTTTAAAGCTGTAGCAACTGGAATGGTATTTTCGTTATTAATGGGGTGTGGTGCAAAGAAAGAAGAAAGTGCTGGAGCAAAAGTAAAAGATGATAAATTATCTGGATCATTAACTGTTTACACAGCGATTGAAGAAGAGCTTGTACCGATTTATCTTGATTCTTTTAAACAGAAGTACCCAGACGTGAAGTTGAACATTGTTCGTGATTCAACAGGAGTTATTACAGCGAAATTGCTAGCTGAAGGAAAAAATACACAAGCAGATGTTGTATGGGGAACTGCAGCGTCTAGTCTATTAGCTTTAGAGAAAAAAGATATGTTAAAAGGATACTCTCCAAAAGGAGCAGATCGTGTCCTTTCGCAATTTAAAGACGATAAGAAACCAGAAAAATGGGTAGGAAATACTGCATTTATGACGGGGATTGCTGTAAATAAAGAAGAATTGAAGAAGAAAAATTTACCGATGCCAGAATCATATGAAGATTTAACGAAACCAGAATATAAAGGAACGCTAGTTATGCCGCATCCGGCTTCTTCTGGAACAGGATTTTTAACAGTTTCTGCATGGCTACAAATTATGGGAGAAGATAAGGGCTGGGATTACATGAAGAAACTTCATGATAATATGGCAACTTATACTCATTCAGGTTCAAAACCAGCGAAATTAGCAGGCGCAGGTGAATATCCAGTTGGTGTATCAATGGTTTATAGTGCTTTGAAAGAGAAACAAAAAGGTGCACCAGTTGAAGTTGTACTGCCGAAAGAAGGATTAGGCTGGGAAGTAGAAGCGAACGCACTTATTAAAAAAGATAATGCTAAAAATGATAAATTAGCGCAAGCATTTTTAGATTGGGCAATTACAGATGATGTAATGAAGTTATACTTCGAGAAAAATGGATTTGCGACAATTAAAAATGATTATAAACTTCCAGATGGATTCCCTAAAGATGTGACAGAAAAGTTATATAAAAAGAATGACTTTAAATGGGCAGCAGAAAATCGTGACAAAATTTTAGAAAAATGGGAAAAAGAGTTTGGCCAAAAAGCAGAACCGAAAAAGTAAGTGAGTGGGAGAGAGAAAAATGAGCGAATATTTATCAATTCAACACATCCAAAAACAGTTTGATGCATTTACAGCGTTAAAGGATATTTCTTTTACTGTGAAAAAAAATGAGTTTGTTTGTTTATTAGGCCCAAGTGGTTGTGGGAAAACGACATTGCTCCGAATTTTAGCGGGGCTAGAAGAGGCAACAACAGGTAGTATTGCTGTGAATGGAAAAGATATTACAGCATTACCACCTGGAAAGAGGAACTTCGGAATGGTTTTTCAATCGTATGCATTATTTCCGAATTTAACTGCACTTGAAAACATTGAATATGGCTTAAAAACAAAAAAATATGGAAAAGCAGAAGTAAAAGAAAAAGCGCTATTGGCGTTAGAACTTGTTGATTTGCTGAATGTAAAAGATAAATATCCTGCTCAAATGTCTGGTGGACAACAGCAGCGAGTAGCACTTGCACGTGCGCTCGCTCTGTCTCCCGATATTTTGTTACTTGATGAGCCGTTATCTGCTTTAGATGCAAAAGTGCGTGAAAAGTTGCGCAGAGAAATGCGTGATTTGCAAGAAAAAGTGGGAGTAACAACTATTATGGTAACGCATGATCAAGAAGAGGCATTAACGATGGCTGATAAAATTGTTGTAATGAATCATGCGGAAATTATGCAGATTGGAACACCAGAGGAGATTTATCAAAGACCAGCCAATCCGTTTGTGGCAGATTTTATTGGTTCTATTAATTTCTTTTCGAAAAATAACGAAGAACATGCGATTCGTCCTGAACATGTAACAGTTGTACAAAATAATGGTATTAAAACAGTTGTAGAAAGCATGGAATTTCGCGGTTCTGTATACCGGACGGAAGTGCGGGTCATAGAAGAGAAAACACACCTTTATAATGAGAAAATTGTAGTGGATATATTGGCATCAGAAGTAGAGGAAACTGCTATTAGAAAAGGAAAGCCAATTCAAATCTCTTTCTCAGAAAATCATATGTTGTCATATGGAAAGAAGGTCATTGTATAGATGGAGATGTTAGAAAACTTTAAGGCAGAAAGTACAAAAAAAAAGATTAAGAGACGTATCGGTAAAGAAGAGTGGATACAAAGACTATTAATTATTGGTATGCTTCTCGCGTTTTTTATCATGCTTGTATTGCCTTTATTACAACTGTTTACACAAGCCTTTTATGATAAAGATGGAGCTTTTGTTGGTGTTGCGAATTTCAGTAAATATTTCACAACACCAACGCTAGTTCAATCACTACAAAATACGATATGGATTTCGGGCGCTACAACAATTATTTCGGTTACACTCGCTTTCGCTTACGCATATGCGATCGCTCGTACAAATGTTTTTGGAAAGCGCGTATTTCAATACATAGCATTATTACCATTATTCGCACCAACGATGATGCACGGTATTGCGCTTACATATTTATTTGGTAATCAAGGGTTAATAACAAAAGGAATGTTTGGTTTATTTGAAGGAATACAAATACCGTTATACGGACCAGTAGGAATTGTAATGGCTGAAGTTATGTATACATTTCCGCAAGCATTCCTTATTTTATTAATTGCTCTCCAAGGTTCTGATTATCGTTTATATGAAGCTTCTAATATGTTGGGTGCAAGTAAAGTGAAACAGTTTTTTACGGTTACTTTACCTAGTGTGAAATACGGATTAATTAGTGCGATGTTCGTTGTATTTACACTTAGTTTCACTGATTTTGGGGCACCTAAAATTGTTGGAGGACAATATAACGTACTTGCTACTGACGTATATAAGCAAGTAATTGGACAGCAAAATATGTCCATGGGCGCAACTGTCGGAATGATTTTATTGATCCCAGCTATTTTCGCATTTGCAGTTGATCGTATTACGCAAAGAAAACAGGCGAATCTCTTATCTTCAAAAGCAGTACCTTACAGAATAATAAATAATAAGAAAAGAGATGTTATTTCATTCGTATATTGTAGCATAGTCACGTTTATGATCATTCTTTTATTTGTGGCAGTTGGTATTGCTGCAAGTGTGAAAGTATGGCCATATAATATGAGTTTTACACTTGAGCATTTTAATTTTTCAAGTTTGACAGGAGACGGAATTGAAGCATTTAAAAATAGTGTAATTGTCTCAGCTATTACGGCAGTTATCGGGGCGATTTTAACATTTGTGTTCGCTTATGCGATTGAAAAAATAGAACAGCTACAGTTTTTCAGAAAAGTAGGCTACTTTTTCTCTATTGTACCGTTAGCGATTCCTGGATTAGTACTTGGATTAGGATATGTCTTTTTCTTTAGTCAACCAACAATTCAAATTCTAGGACTTTCAGTAACAAATCCGTTTCATTCCTTATATGGCACAATTGCTGTTTTAGTATTAGTAAATATCATTCATTTTTACTCTGTAACGTTTGTTACCGCAACGACTGCTTTAAAGAAACTAGACCGAGAGTTTGAACTTGTTTCACAGTCGATGAGCGTACCGTTTTATAAAACTTTCTTTCGAGTAACAATACCGATGTGTTTACCAGCTATTTTAGAAATGGTTATGTACTATTTCGTAAATTCAATGGTGACTGTATCGGCAGTAGTGTTCTTATATGCGGCTGATTTTAAACTAGCTGCTGTATCAATTGTAAATATGGACGATGCAGGAAATGTAGCACCAGCAGCTGCAATGAGTGTACTTATTGTTGTTACAAATATTGTAGTGAGGGTTGTATATGAATGGGGAACGAAAGCACTTCGTAACCGAACGTCACAATGGCAAAAAAGATAAGTAAGAAAGGTGATGGATAGAATGAAAATTGAAGCAGTTATTTTTGATTGGGCAGGTACGACAGTTGATTACGGATGTTTTGCACCATTAGAAGTATTCATGAAGATTTTTCATAAACGCGGTGTTGAAATTACAGCAGAAGAAGCTCGCAAACCAATGGGGTTATTGAAGATTGATCATATTAGGGTATTAACGGAAATGCCCCGTATTTCGAATGAGTGGAAGCATGTCTTCGGACAATTACCAACAGAAGAAGATATTCATGAGATGTATGAAGAGTTTGAAGAAATTCTCTTTGCTATTTTACCGTACTATGCCACGCCAATTGATGGGGTAAAAGAAGTGGTTTCTTCACTACGTGAAAGAGGTATTAAAATTGGATCAACAACTGGTTATACGAGAGAAATGATGGACATTGTTGCAAAAGAAGCAGAAATACAAGGGTATAAACCTGATTTTCTTGTGACGCCAAATGATGTTCCAGCAGGTCGTCCATATCCGTGGATGTGTTATAAAAATGCGATGGAACTCTGTGTATACCCAATGAATCATATGATAAAAATTGGAGACACCGTGTCAGATATGAAAGAGGGAAGAAATGCTGGAATGTGGACAGTTGGTGTAATCCTCGGTAGTAGTGAGCTCGGTTTAACGGAAGAGGAAGTTGAGAATATGGATCCGTTAGAGCTTCGTGAAAAAATAGAAGTAGTTCGTAATCGTTTCATTGAAAATGGGGCTCATTTTACAATTGAAACGATGCAGGAGCTCGAAAACGTAATTGAACATATCGAGAAACAAGAACTTATTATTTCATAAAGGGGGGCACACGATCATGAATGAAAATCACTATTTATTATTAACACCAGGACCATTAACGACAACAAAAACTGTAAAAGAAGTTATGTTATACGATTGGTGTACGTGGGATGTTGAATATAACACGATGGTGCAAGATGTAAGAAATAGGCTTGTATCGTTAGCGACAAAGGAAGAAGAAAAGTACACAACAGTTTTAATGCAAGGAAGCGGTACGTTTTCGGTTGAAGCAGTAATTGGTTCTGTTATTCCTAGAAAAGGAAAGCTGCTAGTTTGTACAAATGGTGCGTATGGTAAGCGTATTGTACAAATGGCAGAGATGTTACATATAGATGTGGTGGTCAGTCAAACAGAAGAGTGGGAGCCTACTAATATTGCAGAAGTAGAACAGTTATTACAACAAGATAAAGAGATTACGCATATTGTAGTTGTTCATTTTGAAACAACTACAGGTATTATTAATCCAATTGTAGACGTATGTAAATTGGGAAAACAATATGGAAAAGTTACACTGGTTGACGCAATGAGTAGTTTCGGTGGTATTGAAATAGATATCGCTGAGTTGCAAATTGACTTTCTAATTAGTAGTGCGAATAAATGTATTCAAGGTGTTCCCGGATTCGGTTTTGTCATCGCAAATCGTGATGAACTATTGAAATGTAAAGGGCAAGCTCGTTCTTTATCATTAGATTTATATGATCAGTGGGAAACGATGGAAGAGCAAAATGGGAAATGGCGCTTTACTTCACCTACACATGTTGTACATGCTTTTTATCAGGCATTGCTTGAATTAGAAGAAGAAGGCGGGGTAAGAGCCCGTTACAATCGATATTATAGCAATCAAAAACTGCTAGTGCACAAAATGAAAGAAATAGGCTTTAAGCCATTAGTAGATGAAAAATATCAATCTCCTATTATTACATCTTTCATTTATCCAGAAGCAGGATTTGAATTTTTGCAGCTATATAATGAATTAAAGCGATATGGATTTGTTATTTATCCAGGTAAAATTTCGAAAGTAGATACGTTCCGCATTGGAAATATCGGTGATGTACATGAAGACGATATTAATCGCTTAGTTGATAGTATTGCTAAAGGGGTTGTTATAGGGTGAAAGTATTTTGCTTAGGTGGAGCAGGTAAAATTTGTCGTGAAGCAATTTTAGATTTAGTTCAATTTTCATCTTTTGAGACGATTACGGTAGCCGATTTTAATGAAGAGGAAGGCCGAAAAGTAGTAGAGTGGTTAAATGATCCTCGTGTTGATTTTGTGAAAGTCGATGTGACAAATCATGAGGATACGGTCGCAAAAATGAAGGGCTATAACATTGTAATGGATGGTACGACGATAAAGTTAAATGGATTGTCTACTCGCTGTATCGCAGATGCCGGTTGTCACGGTGTGAACTTAAATGGATTTGGTGAAGAAAATGAATCCCACTCTAAATTTGTCCAACATGGAACAACATGTTTACCTGGATTTGGTATGACACCAGGTGTAACGCAAATGATGGCCATGTATGCAGCAAATCAGTTAGATACTGTAGAGTCAGTTCGAGTAAGTCATGGCTCGTATCGTCCAATTGCTTTTTCTGCATCAATTACAGAGACAACGACATATGAATATGATCCACATTTGCCGACGCGTACAGTGTATGAGGAAGATGAATTTAAGCAAGTACCTCCGTTTGCGCGCCCGAGAGAAATTGAATTACCAGCGCCTTACGGAAAAACAATGCAGTATATAATCCCGCATTCAGAAACGATTACGTTAGCGAAGGCACTGGAAGATAAAGGTGTACAGCTTATTGAAACAAGAGGAACTTGGCCAGAGCAAAATATGCAGCTCGTTCGTGCTTTATATGATTATGGTATATTGCGTAATGATCAAATTGAAATAAACGGTAAAGAAATTGGTATTATGGATTGTATTTCGAAGTATCTATTAAAATCGAAAGAAGGACAAGCAACAGAGCTTTATGGTTATGCACTTCATGTAGAAGTAGTAGGTATGAAAAATAATCAAAAACAAAGGCATGTGTTATACCATACGCATCCGCTATCTGACGGTTCTGTAGTAGGTTGGGAGAAATTAAGGGCCTATACAAGAAATGTTGGTATCCCATTTGGAATCGCTACAGAGTTAATTGCAAAAGGAGTAGTTAATAAAGTCGGTGTTATTACTCCTGAAGAAGCTTTCGAAAATCCACAAATTATTTTTGACGAACTAGAAAAGCGCGGTATTTATATTCATGAAGAGATTTCTACTTACAAAGAAAATTATAACTTTGTATAAGTAAGACAGTTTATGAGGTAGATATAAATGGGGTGAGGCTATGTCTGTAGTAGGTGAAGAGAGAAAGAGGACAATTCTTGAGAAGGTAGAGTTTAAAGGAAAAGTAAAAGTTTCAGAATTAGCGAGAGAGTTCGCAGTATCAACAGAGACGATTCGTCGGTATTTAGAAGAATTAGATCGTGAAAAAAAATTGAAGAAAGTGTACGGTGGAGCCGTTCAACTTCCGGGAGCTGGGATAGAGGCACCGATGTTAGAACGAGAGATGCTGCATATAGAAGAGAAGAAAAGAATTGGGTATAAAGCAGCAACGTTTGTGGAAGATGGAGATGTTATTGCGATTGATGATGGAAGTACACCACTTCAAATGGTGCCATATCTTGTTCATCGTAAAAATTTAACGATTGTAACAAGTTCATTTCCAGTAGCAACACAATTAATTTCTTCTATTAATAAAAAGATGTTTCACGGTGAAGTTTTATTTATAGGCGGGAAAGTATCTCCAAAACATTCACGTGTGTCGGGGTCTATTTCACAGCAAGTAATTCATCAATTTCATTTTCATAAAGCATTCGTTTCGATTGATGGGTTGTTGCAAGGTTTTGGGGTTTCTAGCTTTGAATTAGAAAAGGCGAAACTGTCAGAAGCGATGATGAAATTAGCTGAGAAAACGTATATTTTATGCGATCATACAAAGGTAGGCGTAAAAGGGAACTACCGAATAGCAGGATTTTCTCGTATTCAACATATTATTTGTGATAAGAAAATGCCCTATAGTTTTGAAGAAGAAGTCAAAAAGCATAATATTCAATGGACAGTTTGCTAAATGAATTGAATACGTTAAAACTCCCACCTAATTTTTAGGTGGGAGTTTTACTATCAGCAAGTAAAAAAATAAAAGCTTTGTATTTATGCAAAAAGTGGACACATTTTCTCATCTCGTTCATATAATTTACCAATACAAAAAAAGTTGGTCGAAGGAAAGAAGGGAAAGTATGTCGGAACGGATATATAATAAACTTGTATTGTATGCAAACATTTTGCAAAAAATTGGTATTATTAATGAAAAAGAAAAAAGTGAAATCCTTCATACGATAGGCAAAAAAGCCCTTTGAGTAAAGGGTTTTTTATTTTTTTATCTATGGAAATATAAACTTAATGTAATATTCTCGTTGACAATGATAATGATATTCATTATCATTTATTATGTTAGCAATTGATGGTAATTATCAATTGGAATATATATAAGATAAGGGGATATTATTTTGAAAAAAAGTTATATTAAAGCTCTAGTAGTAGCAACAACATTAGCTATTCCATTTGCTGCGTATTCTACTCCAGCGTTAGCAGCAATAAAAATTGAAGCAAACCAGTCGGTAGCAGCAGCCAGTGATCGCACGTATGATACTGAGATTAAAATATATAAGGATCAAAAAGATGAGCCATCTATGGTTTCTCAGTACATAAAAAATCCTAAAGTAGCAATTGAAGATGGGAAAAAAATCGTTACTGTAACAATACAAGATAGCGATTATTTTCAATATCTTAGAATAGAAGATAGAAATCAACCTGGTGTATTTCATGATGTGAAAGTTCTGTCAGAAGATAAAAGAAAAAATGGAACGAAAGTAGTCCAATTTGAAATTGGCGAATTTGAGCAGAAGCACAATATGCAAATGCATATATTTATTCCGGCTATTGGATATGATCACAAATATCAAGTTCAATTTGAAATTAAAGATCCAACTGTAGGTGAAAAAGAAACAGAGAAACCAGATGATAACTCTAATTCAGGCAATACGGAAACAGATAATCCAGTTGATAATCAAAATATGATAATAGATAACAAATTAAGAGAACTTGTTAATAAAAAAGTATTTAATAGAAAAGATTTAAATACACCAATTACGAAAGAAGAGTTATTACAAGTAAAGGACTTGTTTTTAAACACGAATGAGATTCTGGATTATAGTGCATTAAAATATATGCCAAATTTAAAATCTTTAACAGTTGCGAATGCGAAGATAACAGATCCGTCGTTCTTTGCGAATTTAAAGCAATTAAATCATTTAGCTTTGCGTGGTAATGAATTTTCAGATGTAACACCACTTGTTAAGATGGAAAATTTAGAATCTATTGATTTGAGTAATAATAAAATTACAAACGTTGCACCACTAATTGAAATGAAAAATGTAAAAAGTTTATATCTATCAGGCAACCAAATAGAAGATGTAACAGCATTAGCGAAAATGGAACAACTAGATTACTTGAATTTAGCAAATAATAAAATTACGGATGTTGCTCCATTAAGCGCATTGAAAAATGTAACATACTTAACTTTAGCAGGTAATCAAATTGAAGATATTAAACCGTTATATTCATTACCTTTAAAGGACTTAGTATTAACGCGTAATAAGGTTAAAGATTTATCGGGTATTGATCAAATGAATCAATTAAATAAATTATTTATCGGTAAAAATCAAATTGAAGATGTGACACCACTTGCTAAAATGACTCAGCTTACAGAATTAGATTTACCTAATAATGAGTTAAAGGATATTACTCCATTATCAAATCTAGTAAACTTACAAAAACTTGATTTAGAAGCAAATTATATTTCAGACTTATCGCCAGTTAGTAAGTTGAATAAGTTAGTATATTTAAGTTTTGTTGCAAATGAAATCCGCGATGTTAGACCAGTAATAGAACTAAGTAAGAAAGCTTATATTAATGTCCAAAACCAAAAAGTCTTTTTAGAGGATACAGAAGTAAATAAAGAAGTAAAAGTACCTATATACGAAAAAGACGGCGAGGTATCTACAAAAATCCGTCTGAAGAGTGATGGTGGTACGTATAGTAATGGTGTAGTGAAATGGAGTACACCAGGTGAGAAAGTATATGAATTTGGAGTGAAAGATCCATTTGCGGATACAGGAATCTTCTTTACAGGATCTGTAATTCAAAATGTAGTAGAAAGTAAAGGGGACAACAATTCTAAAGAAGACAATACTTCTAAAGAAGATGAGAAAGTAGAGGTAGTAGAATTTAAAGATGTACCAAAAGGACATTGGTCAGAAGAAGCAATTCATTATTTAGCGAAAGAAAATATTTTCAAGGGATATGGAAATGGACAATTTGGATTTGGGGATAGTATTACTCGTGGACAAGTTGCGTCTTTAGTACAAAGGTACTTGAAATTAGAAAATAAAGTAGAGCAGAAAGAGATGTTTACTGATACGAAAGGGCATATGTTTGAGCAAGATATTGCTACAGTTGCACAAGCAGGAATTATGCAAGGAGATGGTACAGGTAAGTTTCGTCCAGAAGGAGTATTAACTAGGTACGAGATGTCAGTAGTATTACAAAAAGTATTTCAGTTAAATGAAAATGAAAATAATTTGGAGAACTTTACAGACGTACCAACAGGTCATTGGGCAGAAGGATATGTGAAAGCATTAGTGGATAATAATATATCAAAAGGTGACGGGAATGGGAACTTTTTAGGGGATGATTTCGTAACACGTGAGCAATATGCGCAATTTCTGTATAGGGCAATAAAAAAATAATAAATGAGAAAAATACGTTATTCTTTAATAAGAAGAATAACGTATTTTTTATATGTACAAAATCAAATGCTAAATAGACAGGAGTGTTTACATGTGATAGGCCTATTTTTCCGATAGGTGCTGAAACCATATTGACAAAAAGGCATTCTCGTGTGATAATTCAATTAAATTTTTAGAATAATCAAAAAACATTCCTTTTATATAGAAAGGATTTGAATAGTATATTAATATTACGCCGGGGGTGACGAAATGTTATTTTTTCTGAAAAAATGGAACGAATTAAAAGATGTGAAAGCAGAATTGGCACTTCGCGATTGGTTTTATGGTACGAAAATTAGTTTATCGATGTGTACGTCAAAAGAGCCATTAACATTTTTAGTGAATGTAGAGGGAAGAGATAAAGGGGTATTTTCTGAAGAAGATTTTATTGTCGTAAATTGCATGTGTGAGCCAGTATTTGAAAACGAAGAAAAACCAGCTATAGAGTCATTTATGCATGCGGATATTTATAAAAAAAGTAGTGCAGAATGCATTTTACAAGTCCAGACTGTAGATAGTCATTTAATGTCAGAGCTATATGGGAAAGAAGGAGAAGTAACATTCGAAAAACGTAGTGTGGAACGTGTTTTTGGAAAAGACGGTATTACAGAAATGACAATTCCAATTGTAGAAGATGAAAAGAAATTCGCTAATTTATTAGAAAATAATGTTCCGAATTTTATTGAAGGTGGAGGAGTAGTCCTTGTTCATAATTACGGAATGATCGTGTGGGGGAAAACTCCAGAAGAAGCGAAAAAATGGTTGGAAGGTATAGAGTATTTAATGAACTATCACGTAAAGCTTTTAATGATAAAAGGGGCAAAAAGTTCTGTTATATAAAGATGTATTCACAGAGATTACCATCCCTTAAAAATGAAAGCGTTTTAAAAAGAGATTTTACTCATAAAATATAGGTCTCCTTATTATATATAGATTACATGTTGACATGTAAGGAGGAACATATTTTGCGAGTTAAATATCATTTTCTGCCAAAACAGCAGGTGACATTTTGCAAAACGAATGATTCTGGTGAAAAGGCGCTACAAATTATGAATGAAACGGGATTTCGCGCAATTCCTGTATTAGCAGAAAATGAGAAGGAATTCACGGGGATTATTTATAAAGTAGATCTTTTAGAAAAGAAGTGTAATAGCAGATTAGAGGATGTAAGTACAGAAGATGTACTGGAAAATCCAAATTCGTTTATTTTTGAAAAGGATTCTTTTTTTAGAGCTTTTTACGTTATCCGTCGTCTCCCGTTTTTAGCGGTTTTAAATGAGTATAATGAATTTGTCGGCATTTTAACACATTCTAATGTATTTGATGTTATTGAGGATTCGTTCGGTATGCGGACGGGTGGTTATATATTAACAATTGCAACACAAGATTGTAAGGGAACAATTAAAGAGCTTGGGACATTATTAAAAGCATATAATATCGGTGGACTGTTTACGCTTGATAACGGTGATCAATATATTCGCCGTGTTATCGTAAATATATCGGATGAGTTAAATGAAAAAAAATTAAAGCAATTAATTGAAAAGATAGAGAAAAAGGGATTTAGGGTGAGTCATGTAGATTATATTTAAGTTGAAAAGGAAAGGTACCTATCTGCTATGTGTAGATAGGTATCTTTTTTAGTACGAGAAATGAATTTTATTTTGAAACAGAAGGTGGAGATAATGCTAAATCAGATAAAAAAATAAAGTCTGCATGCTCACGAATTTTAGGAATAGAAGTTTCGATAATACGTGATGTAATTTCACCTGGAGCCCCAACGTGTCCGATAGCTACCATAATGGGTTTGTCTTGGATTTTTTTTATGAGTAATTGTGCTTGTTTTGAAATGTGACTTACCGTATATACATCATCAAAAAATAATTGGTTTTCAATAATAGGAACGCCTAATTCTTTACCGATTTTTGGGACAACACTATTAGGGTTTGTTTTACTATCTAAATAAAATAAACCGTGCTTTTTACAGGCAGAAAGTATAAGACGTACAATCCTTTCATCAGCGGTTACTTTTGATCCCATATGATTGTTCATTCCTATTGCATGAGGTATTTCTTGAATTGCTTGTTCGAGTCGGTTGTTTATTTCTTCATCGCTTAAATCTGTTGTAATCGCTTTTGGTCCAAGCCACTCTTTTTTTCCTCTAATTGGTTCCATTGGCATATGTATAATAACTTCATGCCCTTTTTTATGGGCAGCTATTGCATCTTGTTTAGTAGAAGGAAGAAATGGCATAACAGCAACAGTGAGTGGAATAGGAAGTGATAACATCTTATCTGTGCCTTTCATATTATTGCCGAAATCATCGATGACAATAGCAACTTTATTCGTATGAGCGTTTGCTTGAATAGGAAAGAGGAAGAATGGTATGAACAGGGTGAAGATGAGAACTGTAATAGTATATTTGCGCATATAAATATTTCCTTTCTATTTTATCCCGCTATTTGCGGGCAGTAAGACTCCCACCTCAAAATTTGGCTGGAGTAAAGAAGTTAGGTGGAAAATCCACTGCCCGTAAACGCCCGATTGGTGAAGGCTAATAATTAGTGGGGGATGGACAAAACCCCCACTGATTAAAGTTCACTTTATCAATCATCATTATGTTTTGCGTTTTTACATAAATTAAACAAAAAATGTCGAAGAAAAGTAAATTGAAAATAGAGAATCCACTGTTTACTGAGTATTTACAAAAAAGAAGATGAAAAAAATGTCTATTATTGCGAATGTATTTACAAAGATAGAATAATTTGTAATAATTCTCAAAGTGAGGGTAAAGATTTGTAAATTACAGGGGAAAAATGTTAAATTTTCTGATTCTTCAATTTTAAATAGAATTAAGTGTTTAAAGGGCTAAAGTAGATGAGGCGTTGAGAGTATGGAAGAAAAATAAGGGGGATATGGATGTTTACTGTAAAAAGGAAGTACACATTAGAAAAGCTTTCGCATGATATTCATATGAAACGTGAAGAAATGATTCATTTAGGATTAACAAGTGGGTTAAATAGTATGGAGACAATTCAAGTTAGTCAAGAATTGGACAAGCTTATCGTACAGTATCAGCGTTACAAAGAAAAACAAACACCGAAATGGTTTTCAATTATAAAGGTTCCTATTTTTCAAATTGAGTATGAAGGGAAATCAAACAATTTTTGGAGAATGTTTGTAGCTGGTTTTATGAAATAAGTATAATTACCCTTTTAGGATAAGGATAATTATACCATGTGTAATGGAATCTCTATATGAACTGTCGTTCCTTTGTTTTCTTTACTATCAATAAATATATGCCCATTGTACATCTCTACAATTCGTTTACATATAACAAGCCCAAGACCTGTTCCAGTATCTTTATTAGTAAAGAACGGATGAAAGAGGTGTTTTTGAATATGTTTAGGAATCCCTTTTCCAGTATCAATAATTTGCAAGTGTGCGTGTTTTTCGTTGTTTGTTACTACAATGGTTAATGTATCACCAGAAGCCATGGCTTCAATTGCATTTTTTGTAATGTTTAAAACCACTTGTTTCATATGGTCTTTTGAGCAACGTATATGAACAGGGTGGTCTGGCAAATGTAAATGAAATACAATGTTATGTAGATTCGATTCAGATTGGATAATTAATGCTACCTCATTAAGAATCGTTCTTACATCATATGTTTGTTCAATGATGGCAGTTGGTTTTCCAAGAATAAGAAATTCGCTTACAATTTCATTAATCCGCTCTATTTCTTGCTCGATTACGGAAAAGTAGAACTGATCCTGTTCATCTTTATATTTCTCTTTTAACAGAGCAACGAGTCCTTTAATTCCAGTAAGAGGGTTACGGATTTCATGAGCTGTACTAGCTGCAAAAGTTCCAACCAATTCAATTTTTTGTAGTTCATTTTGTTGTCTTTCTAGTTTTGTTTGACGTTTTAATAACATATATTGAGCAAGTAAAAATAAAATAGACATTAAAAATAAAGTAGCTATACACTCTATTGAAACTAACTGGTATAAAGTTTGTTGATGAATAGGTAACGGAGAAACAGAGACTTTCCAATTTAATCTTTGGAGTGGGGTAGTAAGCATGTTAGAATGCCCATCGCTTGTTTCGTTATTATCATCGGTTAGAAAAACTACATCATGTTTATCAGTCACTTCGAAATGATATTGTGGTTTAATAGCATTTAAAGAGGCTGAAATGTAGTCAAAGCGTAAACTTGCTAATAATAAGCCTGAGAGTTCCTTTTGTCTATTAAATATTGGAGACGCAATCATAATAGCTTGATGTCCAAGAACGCGATCTGTAATAACTGATGATACAGTTGTTTTCTTAGATTGCAACGCATCTTGGATGTATTGGCGGTCAGAAACGTCAATAGGCGGCGAATCGCCTTGGGATGCGAGTGTAATCATCCCATCTGTCGTAGCGTAATATAGACCGGAAAAACGTTCATCATTTCCATCGGTATCATGTACAATCTGTTTAATCCCATTGATGTTTCCAGTTTCGGTCCCTACGACTTTTGCGAGCATTTCTAAGGCAGATATAGCTTCACCAAGGTGATGGTCTAAATAGTCTCTATATAAAAAGAGAACAGTGTGAGCAGATAGTTTGTTTGCCTGTTTCATTTGATAAGTGTGATATGAAAAAAATGTGGCACCAATCCCTATCGTTGGCAGTATAACAAGCAGTATGTAAAAAACTATGCTTTGTAATTTGACTTTCAAATTTGGTACTCCTTCTTTTTTTATTATCATTATATATAAACTATGTTAAAATTGTCATGTTTTTATTCAAGAATCATTTGCATTACATTAGGGAAAGGAAAAGGAATGAGTGAATATTCATTCGGAAGTTGTAATGAAGTGCTACGTTGCTTTTCTTTTTGTTGCGGAGAATTTAAGTGAAGGGTTGAAATGGTATGACATCAAATAATGAGCGAGAAGACATTTCTCAATCTTTAAAAGTATTTATTGCATTATCCCGTGTACATCGTTCTGTTATGGATACTACAAATAAATCCATACAAAGTAACGGATTAAATCCAACTGAGTTTGCTGTATTAGAATTACTATATCATAAAGGAGGCCAACCACTTCAGCAAATCGGTGAGCGTATTTTAATAGCTAGTGGCAGCATTACATACGTTGTAGATAAGCTAGAGAAAAAAGGGCTTGTAAAACGAATTCCATGTCCAAATGATAGGCGTGTTATTTATGCACAATTAACGGAGTCTGGAGAGAGCTTTATTGCTTCTATTTTTCCAGGTCATGAGCAAGTTATATATCAGTCTTTTGAAATGTTAACGAAGGATGAGAAGGATGAATTACTCGAGCTATTGAAAAAAATTGGAAAGTATGAAAAATGATGATATGTTCCAAAGGAGCTTTGGATAAAGAAATCCAAGGCTTTTTTGTGTGCATGTATTTATGACATCATCTACCGCATTTTGCTGAAGAATAAGAGGAGATTTGTAAGTAAGAATTGAATTATAATAATGATGCATATAATGGAGAGGGGGCTCGTTCATGTCATTTAAAGACTATGAATATAAACGGCCAAATATTGAAGAGTTAAAAGGGAAATTTACTGTTGCTTTAGAGAAGTTTGATAACGCAAAAACTGTAGAAGAACAAAAACAAGTTATCAATTCAATTAACGAAATTCGTAATGACTTTGGTACAATGGGGAACCTTTGTTACATTCGTCATTCTGTTGATACGACAGATGCCTTTTATAAGGATGAGCAGGATTTCTTTGATGAATTCTCTCCAGTTGTACAAGGGTATGGTACAAAGTATTATAATGCGTTAATTCATTCTCCATTCCGCGAAGAATTAGAAGCGTATTATGGAAAGCAATTATTTGCTCTAGCTGAATGTGATTTAAAAACATATTCAGATGAAGTAGTGAAAGATTTACAATTAGAGAATAAATTGTCTTCGCAATATACACAGTTATTAGCATCTGCAAAGATTGACTTTGCAGGAGAAGAAAGAACGTTATCGCAACTTATTCCGTTTATGCAAGGAAAAGAAAGAAGTGAACGCAAAGCAGCAAGTGAAGCATACTACGGATTTTTAGCTGAGAACGAGGAAGAGTTAGATCGTATTTATGATGAGCTTGTTAAAGTGAGAACGAAAATCGCAAAAACACTTGGTTTTAAAAACTTTGTTGAATTAGGATATGCAAGAATGTATCGTACAGATTATAATGCTGAAATGGTAGCGAACTATCGTCAGCAAGTATTAGATTATATCGTTCCAGTTGCAACCGAGTTAAGAAATAGACAAAAAGCACGCATTGGTGTAGAAAAGCTCGCTTATTATGATGAAAACTTTGAGTTTGCTACAGGTAATCCAACTCCAAAAGGCGATGCCGATTGGATTATTAATCACGGGAAAACGATGTATAAAGAATTATCAGCTGAAACAGATGAGTTTTTTAATTTCATGCTCGATAATGATTTATTAGATTTAGTTGCGAAAAAAGGAAAAGCTGGTGGTGGATATTGTACATATATCGAGAATTATAAAGCGCCATTCATCTTCTCAAACTTTAATGGAACGTCTGGGGACATTGATGTATTAACACATGAAGCTGGTCATGCTTTCCAAGTATATGAAAGTCGTAAGTATGAAATTCCAGAATATAATTGGCCAACATATGAAGCATGTGAAATCCATTCAATGAGTATGGAATTCTTTACATGGCCATGGATGAAGTTATTCTTTGAAGAAGATGCGGATAAATATTATTTCTCACACTTAAGTTCAGCACTTCTATTTTTACCGTACGGTGTATCTGTAGATGAATATCAACATTATGTATATGAAAATCCAGAAGCATCGCCAGCAGAACGTAAGTCAGCATGGCGTAACATAGAGAAGAAGTATTTACCACATCGTGATTATGAAGATAATGATTATTTAGAGCGTGGTGGTTTCTGGCAACGTCAAGGTCATATTTATAGCTCACCTTTCTATTATATTGACTACACGTTAGCTCAAATTTGTGCACTGCAATTTTGGAAACGTGCAAGAGATAATAGACAAGAGGCTTGGGAAGATTATGTGAATCTTTGTCAACAAGGTGGAAGTAAATCATTCTTAGAATTAGTAGAAGTTGCAAATTTAACATCACCATTCGCTGAAGGGTGTGTAAAAAGTGTAATTACAGAAATTGAAGCGTGGTTACGTGCTGTTGACGACACAAAATTGTAAAAAACATGCACTTTTTTCCTATGTTTAACATCGACATAATAGAAAAATGATGAGATAATAAAAGAAAATTCAGAATTATTTTAGGGGTGTTTCTAATGGGGAGCGCCCCTTTTCACCAACAAAAGGGGGGAAAGCACTATGCTTCAATCTAATATGGATGTTAGTTTAGAAACTTTAGTCCACTCATTACAGTCTACACGAAGCACACTGTTATCAGAAATTGAAATGTTAAATGATACGGAGGTGAATGTAAAGCCACGCCGTGATAAATGGAGTATTATTCAAATTTTGCATCATTTGCATTTAGTTGAACAGTCTGTCACATCTGCCCTTGTATATGCTTTGCAAAAAAAAGAAAGAAAACTTGCTCCATTTAAAGACCTCCAACTTACGCTTGATCGCACACATAAAAGGGAAGCTCCTCAACAAATGAAACCAACAGAAACATTAATGAAAAAACTGCAAGGAATTCAATTACTAGAACATTCACGACAAGAATTATTACATGCCCTTCATAGTGTAATAGATGAAAAAGAATTATTTGAAAATGGATTAAAACATCCTATTTTTAATGATTTGAATTTATATCAATGGGTTCAATTTCTAGATTTACACGAACAAAGACATCTTACACAGCTAAAAGAAGCGAAACATGCAATTTTACAGCGTTAAAATGAAAGAAGTGGGGAACCGCTTCTTTTCTTTTTTACTCATGCATAGTTTTCTTTCTCATTTTGGAATACTACATGGAGAAAAGAAAAGAAGGAGTTGAAAAGCATGTCAAAGAAAAAGAGAGAAGAAGAGCGCGCCTGGAAAGCTCGGAAAGAAAATCAAAAGCCGCATGGGAAAGTGAAAGCTTTTGCAGAATTAGTTGAAGGAACAGAAAAAACGTGATGAAGTTCATCACGTTTTTTGTATGAGTGGGAAAGTTAATAAGAAAGTTGTACCTGTACCTTTTTCGCTCATAATATCAATCTTTCCATCCATTGCTTGAATGACGCTGAAGACGACCATCATTCCGAGTCCGGTACCTTTTTCTTTCGTTGAGTAGAAAGGTGATCCAAGGCGTTTTATTTGTTCTTGATCCATACCAACTCCTGTATCTTTTATATATAATTGTATATGTTTATGGTCTGGAACTAATGTAAGAATAAGGTCGCCACCTGTAGGCATAGCCTCAATACAATTTTTAAAAATATTTAATAAACATTGGTTCAGTTTTTGCTTTTCGCCAGCGATAAAGAAAGATGTACTTTGTTTTATATAATTTATACGAACATTTGCTAAATTGGCGAGAGGTGTGATCAAAGACAACGCATGAAGTAATTCTTCCTCTACTTGTAATTTTTGTTCTTTTTCAATACTCGGTTTTGCAAAAGTTAAGTAGTCTGTAAGAACGTGATTTGCTTGTTCGATACCATTAATGGCTATGTCGATATATAATTTTCGTTCTTTCTCAGAACATGCATCTGACTGTAAAAGTTGTAAAAAACCTTTCGTTGCAGTTAAAGGATTACGAATTTCATGAGAGATAGAAGCTGCCATTTCGCCGATTAAATGAAATTTCTCAGCGTTCATAAGTTCATTTTGGAGACGAACTTGCATTTGTAATATGTGTAGTAAATATAAAATAAGGATCGTACCAATCATCGTACATAGTTCGTACACAATGATATGTGGTATATAATCTGCCTCATTTGTAACACTTGCAAGGAAAAATGGTATCCAACCAAATCCATAAGTAAGACTGTAAAAAATAGCAAGTGTTATTTTTATATGATTAGAACTTCGATTAAAAAATTTGTATGTTAATAGTAGAACAATAAATAGGAGAATAGAAGCGATAAAGGATGGAAACGCACCTATTCCTCCCAATAAAAAGCGATAAATGTTTAATACAGCTAAAATAGAACCACCAGCAATAGGCCCTCCCGTTAACGTGCCGACAATTAATACGATATGTCGCATGTCGAACTGAAAACCATTATTTGTTTTTGCTGCGAAAGTGATACATAGTATGGTAGCGAGGCAACACAATACAATAAATATGGCTGAATTTAATTTAGGAGATCGTTTCCCTTTCTGATTCCAAAATAAATGATATACGAGCATTGTAACGAGAATAGATAATATATTTAAAAAGAGGTAAATAATAAAGAGTTCCAGTGGGATGCCTCCTCTCTTTTAACATTAAATTAATCATACTATAAAATGAAATAAATGAAATGCGAAATAGCGGAAAAAATCAGAAATTTTTTCTGGTAGTATACAATATGTTACAATAATCTTTGTCAATGAAAGAAGAAATTCCGTGCACTGCATGGGAGAGGTTCGCGAACTCCCTCTATAAAAAACTATGGAAACAACAATATCATTAGGTATTGTTTTGTTTTTTTATTGTGACAGTTCAAGAACGTTCTTTCTTCTTATTCGTAGTAGAGAAGGAGAATGAGTGAAATGAAAAAAGAAAAAGCAGTTGTTGTTTTTAGTGGTGGACAAGATAGTACAACATGTTTATTTTGGGCGATACAGCAGTTTGAAGAAGTGGAAGCTGTAACATTTAACTACAATCAACGTCATAAATTAGAAATTGATTGTGCAGCGGAAATTGCGAAAGAGCTAGGAATTAAACATACGATACTAGATATGAGCCTATTAAATCAACTTGCTCCAAATGCGTTAACGAGAACGGATATGGAGATTACACATGAAGAAGGTGAATTGCCATCAACATTTGTAGATGGACGAAATTTACTATTTTTATCATTTGCGGCTGTATTAGCAAAACAAGTTGGAGCACGTCATATTGTAACGGGTGTATGTGAAACTGATTTCAGTGGTTATCCAGATTGTCGTGACGTGTTTGTGAAATCATTAAACGTTACATTAAATTTATCTATGGATTATCCGTTTGTTATTCATACACCACTTATGTGGATTGATAAAGCAGAGACATGGAAATTATCTGATGAACTTGGAGCATTTGAGTTTGTTAGAGAAAAAACATTAACATGTTATAACGGAATCATTGGTGATGGTTGCGGTGAATGTCCAGCATGTCAACTTCGTAAAGCGGGATTAGATACGTATCTACAAGAACGCGAAGGAGCGAGCAACTAATGGATAACTTTTTTGGATTTCGCATCGTAGAAAATTTGCAAAAAATGGACAAGGATATTCAGCGTGAACAACTCAAATATCATAATAAAAGAGTAATGGTCAGCAAGGAATTTACATTTGACGCAGCGCACCATTTACACTGCTATGAAGGGAAATGTAAAAATTTACATGGACACACATATAAAGTCGTATTTGGAATTAGCGGATATGTAAATGAAATAGGCCTTGCAATTGACTTTGGAGATATAAAAGAGATTTGGAAAAATGAAATAGAAATTTATTTAGATCATCGTTATTTAAACGAAACATTGCCAGAAATGAATACGACTGCTGAAAATATGGTCGTTTGGATTTATGAAAAGATGGCAGAAGCATTAACGAAAGATAATCGTGCGAACGAATATAAGGGAGCTCGTGTTGAATTTGTTCGTCTTTTTGAGACGCCGACTAGTTATGCGGAAGTAAGACGGGAGTGGATGCTCGATGAGTAAAATCCCCGTCTTAGAAATATTTGGTCCAACCATTCAAGGAGAAGGGATGGTTGTAGGACAAAAGACAATGTTTATCCGTACAGCGGGCTGTGATTATAGCTGTGCTTGGTGTGATTCTGCTTTTACATGGGATGGATCGGCCAAAGATCAAATTAAACAAATGACACCGGAAGACATTTGGAATGAGCTTGTAGAAATTGGTGGAGAAAATTTTTCTCATGTTACGATTTCGGGTGGAAATCCTGTTTTGCTGAAAAATATGCAATTTCTTCTTTCTATATTAAAGGAGAATGGAATGCGAACAGCGGTAGAAACGCAAGGGAGTAAATGGCAAGATTGGTTGCTTCAAATTGATGAGGTAACGATTTCTCCAAAACCACCAAGTTCAACTATGAAAACAGATTTTCAGATGTTAGATTCTGTTATTCATAAACTAGCAGGGAAAGATTTTAGTTTAAAAGTAGTAGTATTCGATGATCAAGATTTTGAATATGCAGTTAAGATGCACGAGCGTTATCCGAATGTACCATTTTTCTTACAAGTAGGGAATGATGATACGAAAACAGTGGATGATGCGGTGCTTATAAAAAAACTATTAGAAAAATATGAGTGGCTTATTGAAAAAGCTGTGAATTGTAAAGAAATGAATGATGCGAAAGTACTGCCTCAGCTTCATGCGTTAGTATGGGGAAATAAACGAGGGGTATAATGAGAAGGGATGTTTAAAATGGCAGGAAGATTAGATGAAGATTTAAAAGATGTAACATTATTAGGAAATCAAAATACAAAATATGTATTTGAATATAGCCCGGAAATTTTAGAGGTATTTGATAATAACCATCCAAACCGTGATTACTTTGTAAAATTCAATTGTCCTGAATTTACAAGTTTATGTCCGAAAACAGGACAACCAGATTTTGCAACAATTTATATTAGCTACATTCCAGAACAAAGAATGGTAGAGAGTAAATCTTTAAAGCTATATTTATTTAGCTTCCGAAATCATGGTGACTTCCACGAAGATTGCATGAACGTTATTATGAATGATTTAATTAAATTAATGGATCCACGCTATATTGAGGTATGGGGGAAATTTACACCACGTGGTGGTATTTCAATCGATCCTTACTGTAACTACGGCCGCCCAGGAACTAAGTATGAGAAAATGGCAGACTACCGCATGATGAATCACGATTTATATCCAGAAAAGATCGATAATCGTTAATATAGAAAGAAAGGATCTGTATGATATACAGATCCTTTCTTTCTATTATATTATGCATGTTGATTAATGACAGTATAGTTTTTATGGCTTACAACTGTAAGAGGTTCCATATCTAGTTCTCTAAAATTCTCCATAATTGTTATATCAACAATAACGGAGTTTTGATTTACCTTTTGAACACGGCCTTGCATTCCACCTTTAAATTCAATGATATCTCCAGTTTCTGCGATCTGCATAAGCAACTCTCCTTGTTCCAGTTTTCCCAAAAAAAGAATAATTTGGGCTTTTTTATTTCTTCTTATTTTGAACTATATTTACTACTTTGTAAATGTTTCCAAAGTAAAAATTCGAAAAATATTCACTTTTTGTAAGGAAATATGTAAAAAATATTGTTTAGGAGAGGAATGATGAAAATGCATACATCTTTATACGGGAGTATAATAAAAGATACAATGACCTACTAAAGTGGGGGAAATTAGGGGCTGGAAAATGATGTTTGAAATTGTGGGGAGCTTTATAGCGATTTTATTATTTTTATTTTCATATATACAGTTGAAGAAAGTGCGTCATCATGAAACAACTACATATTTTGATGGACTGGATGGTGTGCACACTTCGATAACACATGATAGTGGTGGGGATATATAACTTTCTTTTTATGCATGGTATGATGGCAATAAAAAAAGTACGTAATATAGTTCGTAAGTGATGAATGGGGAGTGGAAAGAATGCGAATTTCTTTTATTCGTCATGGTCGTTTGGACAGTACTATAGAGCCAATGACAATTATTTCATTTCGTGAATGGATGAAGCAATATGATTTAGGGACTACAGTAAAAGAAACTCCTATACCAATTGAAACAATTGAGGCGATTGAATCAGCGAAACTGGTTGTAACGAGTGATCAAAGGCGCGCTGTACAGTCAGCGGCTGAGTTATTGGATTCCCTATCTTTTGTGCAAAATCCTCTTTTTAGGGAAGCTGAAGTTCCAACGAGTTTTTATGCTCCAAAATGGTTGAAATGTAAACCGAATGTATGGATGTTTATTGGACGTACACGATGGATAGTTGGTTATAGCAAAGAGGTTGAGTCTTATAAGGAAGTACGAGAAAGAGCAAGGCAAGCCGCTAATATGTTGCACCGCTATGCGCTCGTACATGGACATATTGCCCTTGTAGGTCATAGTTATTTTAATGCGATGATTGGGACTGAACTGAGGGCAATGGGGTGGTCTGGTTCGCCTATTTTCCATAGGAAGCCATGGGGATGTACAACGTATACATTTCATGAGGCGATGGATGGAAATGTATTAAATACAAAATTAATTTAAAAGAGGCTGTCCCTTTGGCAGCCTCTTTCTCTGCATAACAAGTAAAAAAAAATTGTCCTTTTAAGATATAGAAACCAATGACCGTAATGGTTTTATTAGATGGGCATACGGTTCACCGACGAGCATAACGGTTTTATCTTCTTTGAAACCAAGTTTTTCATATAGTGAAAAAGCGCGTTTGTTTTCTAAATTAACAAGTAAGGCGATTTTTTCATGCCCTTTTTCAGTTGCATGAAGTTCAGCTGCATCGATTAATTTAGAGCCAATACCACGTCCACTGCACATACTTGAAACTGACAACGTGTCAATATAATACTCATCAAGTTCAGCTTCTTTTTCTAACGTAATGGATTCGTCTTCATGTAGTTCTCTTAAGTAGTGTAGGATTGGTGCATCAAGTTGTTCAGCGTCACTACCGTGATAAACGACAATAACCCCAACTACCTTTCCACCTTGTTCAGCCACTAAACAGTTTTCATAGCTCAATCGATTATTTTCTTTTACGAACCATGTTTCAAGTCCTAGTATTACTTTTGCTTCAACTGTGCTACCTGTGATTTTTTCAGCAATTTCGTGCAGAGCGTTATACAATAAAGGTGCTACTTCTACCGCATCTGTCTTTTTTGCTTTCCGAATCATAGTATCCCTCCTAGTTCTAAATGTATATTGTAGCATAAAATAAAATATCAAACAGTGATTTGGAACTTTGTTATACAGGGCATCAAAAAGTTTGATATAGAGAAGTAGCTATGTTAGTATATGATATTTAGTGCGAATATAATAAAGTGATATAGATATAAAAATAATGAAAGTGAATTACATAATAGTAACGGGATAATTTTACCGTTGTGGACCTATAGAAGATGCGATAGAATAAAATATTGCAGAGAGGTGAAATACATGGATAAACAATTAGCAAATACAATTTTGGATCAGCTGAAAAATGATGAAATAAAGGAGTATGTTGCGAAGAAAGATGTATTTTATACGTTCAGAGAAGTTGTTGTGAATCGAGAAGATTTTAAACATATTATCGGGAACGCACAGCGCGGTGGACAGGTAATTTATACATATTCAGAAACACCACGTTCATAAATAGAAGATAAAGGAGAGGAGAATTATGGGGGATTTTAAACAAGGTATATTGCCACATTGGGATTATATGTGGAAAGATAGAGCTGGGAATAGGTTTATGGGAATGGTTATGTATCCAGAGAAACGAAAATGTTCAGCAAAAATGCTTCAGAAAATAAAAAGGGCGTATGAACAAGCAGTAGAAATTAAAGTAACGGTACAAGTTCAACATACATATCAGTACGTAGAAGGAATGATCGTATACTTTGATGAAGAAGCTCCTATATGTACAATGCTCGATAAAGATGAGAATCCACATCATATATTTGTAAGAGATATCTTGCGTATTGAGCACCCTGAATAATTTTTTTCATAAATAAATTGAAGTTCCATAATAATAATCTTTTTCTATAATAGTTATCTTTTAGTATGTAACGAGGAACGAAAGAATATGTATAATATTTAATAAAGTAAAATTGATAAATGTAATCGTTTGTTAGAACAGATTATCGTTTAATATCTGTTCTTTTTTGCGTGATGCTGGAGAAATATATTACTCCAGCATTTACTGTTTTATGACAAAAAATATTGGTAACTTTTTTAAAAATAAGGTTAAATTCGTTGACAACTTTTTCGAAAAGCACTTTATTGACATGAGTTTTAGAATGTTGTTTCATAGTCTTTGTATTGAAAAAAATCGACGGTCATGTCGAAAAGTAAAATTTAAAAAAAGAAAGAATTTATACATATATCTTGTGTCTTATTTTGAAACGTAATACAATATATAGAGAAATCAAGAAACGACATACAGAGAATATAGATTGGAGAGGGAGGGTCGGAAATGTTAGTTGCATATGATTCTATGACAGGAAACGTGAAGCGTTTCATTCACAAATTAAATATGCCGGCCGTTCAAATTGATGAAGCTCTAGTATTAGATGAAGACTTTATTCTTATTACGTATACAACAGGTTTTGGAAATGTACCGGAACGTGTTTTAGACTTTTTAGAACGCAATAATGAAAAATTAAAAGGCGTATCTGCAAGTGGCAATCGTAATTGGGGAGACATGTTTGGTGCAAGTGCTGACAAAATCTCTACTAAATATGAAGTGCCTATTGTATCAAAATTTGAGTTATCTGGAACAAATAATGATGTAGAATATTTTAAAGAAAGGGTGCGGGAGATTGCGACACATTGAACTGAATAATGAAATCACGCAAATGCAGGACGGTTTTTATCAGCTTCATAAAGATAAAGAGGCATTAGAAGTCTTTATGGAAGAAGCTAGAGAGAATACCGTTCATTTTAATAGCGTGGCAGAGCGAATGGAGTATATGAAAGAACATGATTACTATTACAACGTTCTGGACGAGTATAGCTTGGAGGAAGTAGAAGGAGTTTATAACATCGCTTATGGTGAAAACTTCGAGTTCCAATCTTATATGGCAGCATCTAAGTTCTATAAAGATTATGCGTTAAAAACGAATGATCAAAAACAATACTTAGAAAGCTATGAAGATCGTGTAGCAATTGTGTCATTATACTTAGGACGCGGTGATGTTGCGAAGGCAAAACACTTCGCAAGCATGATTGTAAAACAAAACTACCAACCAGCGACACCAACCTTTTTAAATGCGGGACGAAGCAGAAGAGGAGAAATGGTGTCTTGTTTCTTGTTAGAGATGGATGATAGCTTAAATTCAATCGGCTTTAACATTAATACTGCAATGCAATTATCGAAAATCGGTGGTGGAGTAGCTTTAAACTTATCTAAGCTACGTGCACGTGGTGAGCAAATTAAAGGTATTGATAACGCCGCAAGTGGTGTAGTACCTGTTATGAAATTACTTGAAGATTCGTTTTCGTATGCGAATCAGTTGGGTTAACTTTATGGCTCAACTATAAAACCAGGTCAATTGCTGGAACGCCTGAGTATATCAAGGTAGGATACTACGAAGAAATTACGTAGCGAACCCTGAAAATCCAAGATTGCAGGAAATCAGCAGCCGAGCTCCTAAATTTATTAGATAAGGAGAAGGTTCAACGACCAAGTGGCTATGTAGGTGACTAAGTAGCTCGAACCTGGCTTCTCAAAACAACCAAATTCAAAGGGTGTATACATTTATTATAGTTTATGCCATATTCATGTGCATCAAACATATGATAAATGGTTAAATGAAGAATTTGGCGAGAAGAAGATATGGTCTGAACTCTATAGCGATATAGAGAGGATAGCAGAAATGACTATCCCCCATACGTTTTGACGATATGGAGTAACAATATGCAACGAAAAGGTGCAGGTGCAGTATACTTAAACATTTTCCATTGGGATATTATTGAATTCCTTGATACCAAAAAAATAAATGCCGATGAGAAGAGCCGTATTCAGTCTCTATCAATCGGAATTATCGTTCCAAGTAAGTTCTTTGAGCTTGCTGAGAAAAACGAACCTTTCCATGTTTTCGCGCCTTATACAGTATTTAAAGAGTACGGAAAACATTTAGATGATATAGATATCGACGAAATGTACGATGAATTAATGAGCAATCCGAAAGTGAAGAAGAAGCCACTAGATATTAGTGCGCGTGATATGCTTATTAAAATTGCTATGATTCAGCTTGAGTCTGGTTACCCATACTTAATGTTTAAATCAAATGCAAATAACCAGCATCCACTGAAGGATATTGGAACTGTGAAGATGTCGAACTTATGTACAGAAATCTTCCAGCTACAAGAAACTTCTGAAATAAATGATTACGGTACAGAAGACATTATCCGCCGTGATATTAACTGTAACTTAGGATCGTTAAATATCGTAAACGTAATGGAAAATAAAGAAATTCGTGAAGCAGTTCATGCGGGAATGGAAGCTTTAACAGCTGTTTCTGATATGACGATCATTCCGAATGCCCCAACTGTGAAAAAAGCAAATGATGAGCTTCATTCAGTTGGACTTGGAGCAATGAACTTACATGGATATTTAGCAAAAAATAAAATCGCTTATGAAAGTGCTGAAGCGAAAGAATTCGCTCGTACATTCTTTATGATGTTAAATTACTACTCGATTGAGAAAAGTATGGAGATCGCTAAAGAAAAAGGCGAAACATTTAAAGACTTCGATAAGTCTGATTATGCAAACGGCACATACTTTGAAAAGTATGAAACGACAGATTACAGCCCAGTAACTGAAAAAATTCAGCAATTATTTGAAGGAATTCATATTCCAACAAAAGAAGATTGGACAAGTTTAAAAGAGCAAGTACAGAAGAATGGTTTATACAACTCATATCGTCTTGCAATCGCTCCGACACAATCGATCAGTTACGTTCAAAATGCAACTTCAAGCGTAATGCCAATCGTAAGTCAAATTGAATCAAGAACGTATGCGAATGCGACAACATATTATCCAATGCCGTATTTATCAAAAGATACGTTCTGGTACTATAAATCTTCTTATGATATGAATCAGTTTAAATTAATTGATTTAATCGCAGAAGTTCAAGAACATATTGACCAAGGAATTAGTACAATTCTTTATGTTAATAGTGATATTTCAACACGTGAGTTAGCACGTTACTACATTTATGCACATAAAAAAGGCTTGAAGAGTCTTTATTATACGAGAACACGTAAATTAAGCGTGGAAGAGTGCGTGGCTTGTACCGTTTAATATAAAAAGTGAGACATTATGAGCAGGGTTTTTCTGAACCCTGCTCATGCTTAGTTATCAATTTTTTATGTTTATTTAGAGAAGGGGCGATTTAATGCGTGCGGTAAACTGGAACAAAAAAGAAGATGATTTTAGTTTAATGTTTTGGAAGCAAAACATCGCTCAGTTTTGGACAGAAGAAGAAATCGCAGTGTCTTCTGACAAAAATACTTGGGCACAATTATCAAAAGAAGAGCAAATTGCTTATAAGCGTGTATTAGGTGGTTTAACACTTTTAGATACGAAACAAGGTGGCGAAGGGATGCCACTTGTACTTGTTCATCTTGAAAATTTACAAGCGAAAAGTGTATTAGCTTTCATGGGCGCTATGGAAGAAGTACATGCGAAGAGTTACAGCCATATTTTCACAACGTTAGCTACTGAAGAAGAAATTGATGATATTTTTGAATGGGTAGATAACCATCCATTACTTGAGAAAAAAGCTGGTATTGTTACTAGTTACTATCGTCGCTTATTAAAGCCTGAAGTAACGAAAAAAGAGTTATACATGGCAATGGTAGCAAGTGTGTTCTTAGAAAGTTACTTATTCTATAGTGGATTCTTCTATCCACTTTACTTAGCGGGTCAAGGTAAATTGACGGCAAGTGGTGAGATTATTAACTTAATAATTCGTGACGAGTCAATTCACGGCGTATTCGTTGGTATTTTAGCACAACAAATCTTCACAGAACTTTCTGCAGAAGAGCAACAAGAAGTACAAACGGAAACGCAAGAGTTATTAATGGAACTGTATGAAATTGAATTGGCATATACAGAAGAAATTTACACTTCTATCGGTCTTGTAGAGGATGTAAATCGTTTCGTTCGTTACAATGCGAATAAAGGACTTATGAACTTAGGACTTGAGCCGAAGTTTGAGGAAGAAGAAATTAACCCAATCGTTTTAAATGGTTTACGTACAGATACGAAAAACCATGACTTCTTCTCTGTAAAAGGAAATGGTTACGTAAAAGCAACGAATGTTGAAAAGTTAGCAGACGATGACTTCGTATTCAATTTTTAATATAGTGTTATAGAAAAAGCTGTCTTTATAGAAAAGACAGCTTTTTTGCTATGAATAGTTTACATAATGTTATTATTTCATGGGAATATTTTAATCTTGTAAAAGCCCAATTTTTGAGGAAGTGGGAATGAAAAAACAAGGATTAAAGTTGTATTTTTCATATTTAGTCGTATGAGAGATTGAATAACTTATGTCAAAATGAATAAAAAATGAGAAGAAATGAGGACCAACTCCACCTATACGTTCTTTCTAGTATTGAATTTTCAAATGCTAGAAATTTTGGCTTGAAAATTGCATGAATATTTAAAAAGTAACAAAAAGGGAGGTAATACTCGGTGTGATATATAGTTATTTGAAAACGCTTCCTTTTGATTGTCGATTTTTAAATGGAAATTAGATAGAGAACGTAGGAGGAATGATAGGTGGGGAAAGTAGTTGGTTTAAAACGTTCATTAGGGCTTTGGTCAATTGTTATGCTAGGGGTCGGGTATATGACACCGATGGTTGGGTTTGATACATTTGGAATCGTTTCTGAAAAAACGGGTGGTCATGTTCCAGGAGCTTATCTTATTGCATTAGCGGGGATGTTGTTTACCGCTGCAAGCTACGGCAAAATGGTAAAGGCTTTTCCTACCGCAGGATCTGCTTATACGTATACACAGAAGACAATTAGTGCAAGGCTTGGGTTTCTTGTTGGATGGTCCGCGTTATTGGATTATTTGTTTCTACCAATGGTGAACGCACTATTAACGAGAATTTATATGTCAGCATTTTTCCCAAGTGTTCCTAGTTGGGTATGGGTCATTGGCTTTGTTCTCCTGGTTACATTAATAAATATGATTAGCGTAAATGTTACTGCTAATTTCAATACGTTCTTAGTAATATTTCAAGTGTTAGTAATGGCCGTATTTGTTTTTCTAGTTATAAAAGGCTTATTAGCGGGAGAGGGAACAGGAGAAGTTTTTTCCATTCAGCCGTTTTTTCAATCAGATATACAAATATCACCGTTAGTTGCAGGTGCGACAATTCTTTGTTTCTCGTTTTTAGGTTTTGATGCAGTAACTACATTTTCAGAAGAGACACCAAACGCGAAGAAAACAATTCCTCGAGCTATTTTTCTTACTGCTTTAATCGGCGGAGTTTTATTCATTACTACAACGTATTTTACACAATCTATGTTTCCAGATACATCTGTATTTAAAAATCAAGAATCAGCATCTCCAGAAATTGCACTATATGTTGGCGGGAAATTATTTCAAGCTTTCTTTTTAGTAGGAACCCTTATGGGGACACTTGCGTCCGGTTTAGCTTCTCATACAAGTGTATCTCGATTATTATACGTAATGGGGCGAGATAATGTAATTCCGAAGAAAATATTCGGATACATCCATCCTCGCTGGAGAACCCCAGTATATAATATTATTTTTGTAGGAATTATTTCGCTCTTCGCTATATTCATTGATTTAGAAACAGCAGCATCTCTTATTAACTTTGGAGCGCTTATTGCATTTACATTTGTTAATTTGTCTGTAATTTCTTACTATATAATCAAGCAAAAAAGATATAAGACGATAAAAGATTTCTTAAATTACTTAGTTATGCCTATTTTGGGTGCTGCTACTGTAGCCGTACTATGGTTTAATCTCAATATCCATTCACTTATTTTGGGACTTTGCTGGGCTGCTATTGGAATTGGGTACCTTCTATATGTTACAAATATGTTCCGTTCAGCTCCTCCGCAAATGCATTTTGAAGAAGCACAGGAAATATAAAAAGAAAAAGGCATCGGATAAGTTCCGATGTCTTTTTCTTTTTATATTTGATAATCATGCAGCATTGCATAAGTCACTCAAAGATTCATAAGTAAAGGGGATGACACGATATGATTAACGTAGTATTTTCACTTGGCACGATTATTGCTTTGTACAATTAGTAAAAGTATAAAGAGGGGTGTTATCGTGCCGATTCAATCAGAAAAACATACAAATACAGTTGAAGTTGAAAATCCTTTAGAGGAATTTCAAGCTATATTAAAAGAGGCGCTTCATTTTTTAAGTTATCCAGAAGAAGTATTCGAATTTCTGAAAAAACCAATGCGTTTTTTAGAAGTAAGCATTCCTGTTCGAATGGATGATGGAACAACAAAGGTATTTCAAGGGTATCGCGCTCAGCATAACGACGCAGCAGGGCCAACAAAAGGTGGTATTAGATTTCATCCAGATGTTACGGCAGAAGAAGTAAAAGCACTTGCTGGCTGGATGAGCTTGAAATGTGGAGTGACAGGACTGCCATATGGAGGCGCAAAGGGCGGGATTATTTGTAATCCACAGGAGTTGAGTTTTAGAGAACTAGAGTTACTGAGTCGTGGGTATGTAAGAGCAGTAAGTCAAATTGTGGGGCCGACGAAAGATATTCCAGCACCTGATATGTATACAAATGCGCAAATTATGGCTTGGATGCTAGATGAATATGACCATATCAGGGAGTTTGACTCTCCAGGATTTATAACCGGGAAGCCATTAATGCTAGGAGGATCACAAGGGCGGGAAACAGCAACGTCTAAAGGTGTATTGTATACACTTCAGTTAGTAAGTGAGTTAAAACAAATTCCGCTACAAAATATGGGAGTTATTATTCAAGGATTTGGGAATGTTGGAGGTTATTTGGCAAAATATTTATATGATATTGGTGTGAAAATAGTCGGGGTATCAGATGCTATAGGAGGAATTTATAATCCAGACGGTCTAGATGTTCCTTATTTACTAGAAAACAGAGATTCTTTCGGTGTAGTATCGAATCTCTTTAGTAAAACAATTTCTAATCAGGAGTTGTTAGAAAAAGAATGTGATGTACTCATTCCGGCGGCAATTGGAGGAGTCATTACAAAACATAATGCAGGAAAGCTTGGATGTAAGATTATCATTGAGGCTGCAAATGGACCAACAACAAAAGAGGCGATAACCATGTTAGAAGAAAAGGGAATTTTGGTTGTTCCAGATATTTTAGCAAACTCTGGTGGCGTGATTGTTTCATATTTTGAATGGTGTCAAAATAACCAAGGATATTACTGGACGGAGCAATATGTTGATCAATGTTTAAAGGAGAAAATTACATCTAGTTTTTCTAACGTACTTGATACTTCTAAACGCTATGGAGTAAATATGAAAATTGCTGCCTATATGGAAGGGGTTCGCAAGATTGTAGAAGCATCGCGCCTAAGAGGTTGGTTGCATTTTTAACCTAAAGGGAGGGCTAAAATGAAACTGGATATTTTATTAGAAGAAGTGGAGAGACAACAAATCGGTTATTACTGTATTGTGTCGAATAGTCATCGTTACGATATAGCTGTTACGTATTCGCAACAGTTTCTTGGAAAAGCAATGGTTACCTCAATTCAAAATGGGAGAATGGTTTTATTAAGCCAAGAAGATATTGGAGAGGAACAATATTGGGCAACAAGGCTAGGCATTGAGGTAGAGGACATAGAAGAGTTTCAAAGCTTTTTCTATATGATTCTTCAGTCACAAAGGTTAGAAGAACAATATTAATAGAATAAAAGAAAGGGATGATTGATTATGTATTATGATATTATTACGAGTCCGTGTTATGGAATAATTGAAAAAGTGTCTATCGATAAGGATTCTCGAATTTATGAATGGGAGCCATTATTCGCTATTAAAGATATGAATGGTAAACTGGAAGTAATTAAGATGGGATGTAGTGGAGAAGTTCAATCTTTAGAAGTAGAAGCGGGAGATAAAGTAATTCCAGGTATGGTATTAGCTTATATTCAAGAAGATCTTTTCGTTAGTGGTAGTGATTAATGATAGAACTATGAGGAAGATGGAGGCACTCATCTTCCTTTTTTTATTAAATAAAGAAAGAAATGTTTTATTTTCAGATTAATTAAAAAAATCTGTATTTAATGATACAATACAAATTAAATAGTTCAAAGGAGGAATAGCAGAATGTTTTCCATCGCTCATACAAAAATTAGACCCATAGTTTCTCTACCTATCGATCAATCTGAAAAGGAATGGAATATAGATGTTAAAAATATAAAAGAATCGTTTCTATTTTTAAAAAGAGGAGAGAGATTATTTGCATACGTTCATGTGAAGGATCTGCTATCAAATAGTAAGGAATTAACTTCTAAGCTATTACTTTCAAATGCTGTTTCACTAGATACAATATGTCATCTTAGTAAAGATATTTCTTTAACAGCTCTTTTTCAAATTATTGGAGCGCCGATTGCCATAGTAAAAAATGAAGTGGATGAGCTAACAGGATATATAAGAAGAGAGGATGTTTTTGCAGAACTATTTAAACAAGAAAATCAGAGTGTTGATATATTGAAAATTATTTTAACGTCTATTCCAATGGGGATTTTTGTAGTAGATCGAGAAAAGAAAATTGTAAATTGTAATGAATCTGGTTTGAAGATGATTAAATCGACTCCTGAAAAAGTTATGAATGTACCAGCAGAACTGATTTTTAATGGAGAACACATTAATAACGTATTTACAAAGGGAAAAACGATCTTGAATCAATTACAAATCACAAATGAGATGGGTGTATTAGTTGACTATAGTCCGATTCCAAACTTTGATCAAAGTATTGAAGGAATGGTTATTATTGTGCAAGATTTGCCGATGGTCGAGGACATGGCGATGGAAATTGAATATATAAAGGATTTAAATAAAGATTTACATGCAATTTTGTCTAGCATTTATGATGAAATATTAGTTGTTAATCATAAAGGGGAATTAATTCGTTATAGTGAAACTGTTATCAATGATTTTTGGGGGAGTAATTTGAAGGACTTGTTAGGAAAAAATCTTTTAGACCTAGAAAAGAAAGGATTATTTAGTCCATCGGTTACGCGATTAGTGTTGGAAAAACAAAAAAAGGTATCAGTTGTACAAGAAACAAAAAGCGGAAGAAAAATATTAGCAGTTGGAAACCCTGTATTTAATGAAAACGGAGAGCTTCATCGTATTATTATTGCCTCCAGGGATATTACCGAAGCAACGAGATTGAAGACGGAATTACATGAAATAAAGAAGATATCAGAGCAATATAAGAAAGAGTTAGATGACTTTAAAAATAAAGATCGTTTTCTTAAGAAGCTTATTTACTGTAGTCCGAAAATGGAGCAAATTATTAACCAAGCTAAAAAAATAGCAGATTTTTCTTCCAATGTTCTTATTTCTGGAGAATCTGGCGTCGGAAAAGAAGTAATTGCTCAGGCAATTCATCAACTTGGAAACCGATCTTCAAAGCCATTTTTAAAATTAAATTGTGGTGCAATTCCAGAAACTTTGCTAGAAAGTGAACTATTTGGTTATACGAAAGGTGCTTTTACAGGAGCCGATAAAAATGGAAAAGAAGGATATTTTAAGCGAGCTGATCAAGGTATTTTATTTTTAGATGAAATTGGAGAAATGCCTTTACATTTGCAAGTAAAATTGCTTAGAGTCCTGCAGGAACAAGAAGTAATTCCTATTGGAAGTACAACACCTATGAAAATAAATGTACAAATTATTGCTGCCACAAATAAGAGCCTTGAAAAGATGGTCGAATCTGGAACATTCCGTGAAGATTTATTTTATCGCCTCAATGTAATTCCACTGCGAGTTCCTTCTTTACGAGAGCGAATGGAAGATGTTCCGGTACTTGCCTTTCATTTCTTACAACAGTTAAATGAAAAATATAATAAAAATTATCATTTAACTCCAGATGCACTTAATTTACTAGAGTTCTATTCATGGCCAGGAAATGTCCGTGAATTACAAAATATGATTGAACGTTTAGTAGTATCAGCAGACGATCCAGTAATTGAAGCGGAGTTTGTTAGTAAGTTTTTAACACCCGGTTATGACTTTAATAAATCAAAACCAGTTATTACAAGAGTATTACCATTACAAGAAGCACTACATTCTGTAGAAGAACAATTGATTTTGCTTGCAATGAAGCAGTATAAAACAACGACTAAGGCTGCAAAAGCTCTTGGAATCAGCCAATCTTCAGTGAGTCGTAAATATCAAAAGATTGTTAGTGAAAAAGAGATAGCGGCTGATATCATCTCATATTCCTAAAAAAGGAGAAGGTCACATAGACTTCTCCTTTTTGTGTGCGCTCAGCATGTACATATTCTCTGGGATTCAAGTCCCGAGTGGTGAAGGCGGTAGCGGAAATGATTAAAGTTTCACTTTATGCAAAATGGAATAGTGTATGCGGAAATGCATAAAATGTTTGTTGTTTTTAAGAAAATAGTCAGTTTATCCCGATATTTGTGGGCAGTAAAACTCCCACCTCAAAATTCAGGTGGAGCAAAGAAGTTAGGTGGAAGCCCTGCTGTTCGTAAACGCCCGATTGGTGAGGGCTAATTAAAGTTTCACTTTATGTATGATTCTTTTGAATTTTAAATATTGGCATGGAAATTGCTTATAAATATATAAACGATCGATAAAGGAGGATTCAATATAGTGCTAGATTTAAAAATGTATGTAAACGGTGAATGGAGAGACTCTAGTGATCAAGAAAAAAGAACGATTATTAACCCTGCGAATGGCAAGGGTATAGCATATGCACCTGAGGGGACGATTGAGGATGCAAAATACGCGATAGAAGTGGCAAGAACGGCTTTTGATAGCGGAATTTGGTCAGAGACATCGACTGCTGAAAGGGCATCATATTTATTTAAAATAGCAGATGAAATTGATAAAAATATGGAAGAATTAGTATACCTTGAAACAATGGATAATGGAAAAACGTACCGTGAGGCAGAAGGAGATATTGGAGATGCAGCGGCTTGTTTTCGCTATTATGCCGGATTGATTACAAAGCCAGATGGTCAAACATATCATGTAGCCGATCCGATGCAAGCGATGGTTGTAAGAGAGCCAGTCGGTGTTTGTGGATTAATTGTTCCATGGAATTATCCGCTATTGATGAGTGTATGGAAAATTGCACCTGCTTTAGCAGCTGGAAATACAATTGTGTTTAAACCTTCTGAAGTGACACCAATCACTGCAACAAAGCTATTCGAAATCCTTGAAAAAGTAGGGATACCAAAAGGTGTTGCCAATATGGTAATGGGGGCCGGTCCAATAGTAGGAAATGAAATTGCAGCGAGTAATAAAGTGGATATGATTTCCTTTACAGGTGGAACAAAAACAGGTAAGCACATTATGAGAACAGCGGCAGATAATATGAAAAAGATTTCGTTAGAACTTGGAGGGAAATCTCCAAATATTATTTTTGCAGATGCAGATTTTGAGACCGCTATTGATTATGCTCTATTCGGTATTTATGCAGGTAGCGGACAAGTATGTTCAGCAGGATCAAGAATCCTTGTCGAAGAAAAGATTTATGATAAATTTGTTAATAGTTTTGTAGAGCGAGCACAGCAAATTAACGTTGGACCTGGTGATAATCCAGAATCAGAAATGGGGCCACTTGTAAGTCAAGAACATATGGAAAAAGTATTACGCTATATTGAAATTGGGAAAGACGAAGGTGCAAACGTTGCTTGCGGAGGTAGACGAATAATGGAGGATGGAAAAGGTGATGGTTTCTTTATTGAACCAACAGTCTTTGTCAATGTAAAACCTGATATGCGCATTGTCCAGGAAGAAATCTTCGGTCCTGTTGTAGTAATTCAAAAGTTTAAAGACGAACAGGAAGCAATTGAGTTGGCAAATGGTACAGACTATGGTTTGGCTGGAGGAGTATTTACAGTCGATGGTGCAAAAGCAATGCGTGTGATTCGCAAACTTCGCGCAGGAATTACGTGGATTAATAGCTATCATCCAACATACAATGAGGCGCCTTGGGGCGGATATAAGCAAAGTGGTATAGGTCGTAGTCTAGGAACGTTTGGTTTAGAAGAATTTCAAGAGATTAAGCAGATTAATATAAATCTAGAAGTAGAACCTATTGGTTGGTTTGCAAATAAAAAAAATGTAGAGGTGAATTAGATGGAAACGAACGTGAAAAATAAATTGAATGAGAAAGAATCAAATGTAAATGAGTATATTACGAAAGTACTACAGTTAATTGAAAAAGAAAAGGTTACTGAAGAAGAGGCAAACTGGATTCAAAAAGAAACAGTAGATGGATTTAGAGAGCATGTAAACCCTGGTTTTCTTGCTTATAGAAAAACAGTAACAAAAGATGGACAATTTGCAGCAGTAGAATGGTCAGATGAAGGATCTTGCTTCATGGATATTAATGGTAAAAAGTATATTGACTGTTTAGGTGGATTTGGAATTTATAATGTTGGTCACCGTAATCCGAAAGTGGTAAAAGCTGTAACGGATCAATTAAAGCGTCAAGCATTGCACAGTCAGGACTTACTAGATCCACTTCGAGCAATGCTTGCAAAGATTTTAGCGGATATTACACCTGGTGATTTGAAATATGCCTTCTTCACAAATAGTGGAACAGAAAGCGTAGAGGCAGCATTAAAACTAGCAAAAATGTATAGTGAACGAACAACTTTCATTGCTACAACGCGTGCTTTCCATGGTAAGAGCCTTGGTGCTTTATCTGGGACGGCAAAAGGAATGTTCCGTAAGCCATTTTTACCATTAATTCCGGGTTTCCGTCATGTTCCGTTTGGCGATATTGATATGATGAGAAAAACATTTGAGACATGTGCATTAGTGGGAGAAGATGTTGCAGCAGTTATTTTAGAACCAATTCAAGGAGAGGGCGGTATTATTTTACCTCCAGAAAATTATTTGAAACAAGTACGAGAGCTTTGTGATGAGTTTGGATCACTCCTTATCTTTGATGAAGTACAAACTGGAATGGGACGTACAGGGAAAATGTTTGCTGCAGAATTATATGATGTCGTGCCGGATATTATTTGTCTTGCGAAGGCGTTTGGTGGAGGTGTAATGCCAGCGGGAGCTATTGTTGCGAAAGAAACAGTATTCAAAAGTTGGTTTGAAAATCCATTTATGCACACAACAACATTTGGAGGAAATCCACTTGCATGTGCTGCTGCAATTGCAACAATCCATGTTTTATTGGAAGAGAAATTACCGGAACGAGCTATGGAAGTTGGGGAGTATTTCTTAAATGGATTGAAACAAGCTGCAGAAGGGCACGAAGATAAAATCTTTGAAATTCGTGGTCAAGGTTTAATGATTGGGATTGAATTCAATAAAGACGAGATTGGTTATGAAGTGTCAAAGGCGATGTTTGATCAAGGTATTCTTGTTGCGGGAACATTAATTAACTCAAAAACAATTCGTATTGAACCATCCCTTACAATTAGTTATGAAGAAGTAGATACAGTTATTAATACGTTTAAATCTGTGCTAGCTCAAGTAAAAGTAAAATAAATTTCGCATAAGGTTATATGTGAATTCAAACGATTGAAACTATAATTAGAATAGATTTACCTGTATTTTATTACAGGAAGGCAGTGTAACGAAAAGTTACACTGCCTTTTTATTACATTTTTTGTTGTAAGTATTTACATGTAATTTGTCTTAGTGTACTATTTAACTAACACACTAAGACAGGAGGGGAGAAATGAAAATTGAGTTTTCTCCAAATACACCAATTTACATTCAGGTAATGGAATACATAAAGAAAGAAATTGTAACGGGTCATTTATTGCCTGGTGATAAAATTCCCTCCGTACGTGAATTAGCGAGTGATTTACAAGTAAATCCAAATACGATTCAACGCACATTTCAAGAACTAGAACGGGATGGAGTTGTTGTAACACGTAGAGGAATGGGGCGATATGTAACGAATGAAGGGGAGAAAATTATGGAGCTGCGAAAAGATATGGCGAAAGAATTACTTCATTCTTTCATAAATGGAATGGACAATTTAGGTTTTTCAGAAGAAGAAATTTTTACAATCCTTCGTTCTTCATTACATGAGAAAAGGGAGGAGAGCGAATGACAGAGTTATTAAAAATAGAAAATCTATGGAAGCGGTACGGATTAAAAGCAGTGATCCGTGAGTTAAACATAGAGATTACAGAAGGAAAAATCGTTGGGCTTGTTGGAGATAACGGAAGCGGGAAAACGACGTTATTAAAAATGATTGCAGGATTGCAGCATCCTTCTGAAGGCAGCATAGTAATTAACGGTAAAAAAGTAGGGTTAGAGACGAAAGAAATCGTTTCATTTATGTCTGATAAGCCAGTCTTTGATGATTGGATGACGGTAAAAGATTCTTTATTTTTCTATCGAGATTTTTATAAAGACTTCGATATTCAAAAAGCGGTAGATACGATTACGGAATTTAAAATACCGTTAGAAGAAAAAATTAAAGCATTGTCAAAAGGGATGATTGAGAAGCTGCAAATCATTTTAACATTTTCTCGAAAAGCGAAGTTATACGTACTGGATGAACCGCTTGGCGGGATTGATCTCGTTTCTAGGGAGCATGTACTTGAGCTAATCCTTAAATTTTATCATGAAGATTGTACGCTGCTTATATCAACTCATTTAATAAGAGAAATCGAAAATATATTTGATGAAGTAATCTTTTTGAAAGATGGAGAAATAATATTGCATGAAAATGTGGAAGAACTAAGATTTCAAAAGGGGAAAGCAGTACATGAGCTGTTTAAGGAGGCCTATGAGAAATGAGTCAGCTTTTTCTTTATCTGTATAATTGTAATAAGAGAAAAATAGCCATTATTTACTTCGGATTTATTACAGTTTCATTAATTCTTTTATTTAATATGAAAGGAGTTTCAGGAGCTAGAATTTCAGGTAGGCAAGATATAATCATTATTATATTTTTTATCGTACTAGGTATAAATGGATTCGCAATTCTTCTAACAGGTATATCGTCTTTTCGAAAAATGCTAAAAAACTCTATGCTACGTTGTACTTCTATTTCAGCACAAAAGTATATATGTGCAAATGTTTTATTTTGTGTACTACTCTTTATGATTTTGCTAGGAATAGGAATCATTTTTCTATACTATTTTTCTTTAAATATTTACAATGGAAAAACAGATTTAGGTGTTCAGCAAGCAATCCATAGTTTATATGATTATGGAATATTACATCATATGTTATCTATTTTCTTATGGGGACTAGATTTTGTTAATATGCTAGTTTCTATTTATTTAATTATAGTAATTACGAAGCTACTCAATGTGAAATCATCGATGAGTAAGATTGTTTGCGTAATCTTATTCGTTGTTTTTATCGCATTTAATGGGGGAATAACATATATCTTTCAGCAAATAGAAAAGTATGTGTTTGCCATAAATAATATTGGATTTATAGATCAAAACGGCTTTTTAAATACATCATTTTATTCTGGTACAGATATTACAGTTTTAAATCTATGTTTTAACTGTTTATTAACAATTATATTATTAGTAGTTACAGGGCGCATCATCGACAAAAAACTAGAAGTTTAAAGGAGGAATCATCATTGGGAAATGTAGTAGTGAAATTAGAAAATGTCCGAAAAAAAATCGGTAGAACAGAAATTATTCGGGGCTTATCATTTGAGGTTCGAGAAGGAGAGGTATACGGATTCCTTGGCCCGAACGGTAGCGGTAAGACAACGACAATTCGTATGATGACAGGTCTTATTTCTATGACAGAAGGCGATATTACAATTTGTGGTCATAGTATTCGCACAGAGCGTGAAAAGGCGCTAGAGCAAATTGGAGCGATTGTAGAAAATCCCGAGCTATATGATTATATGACTGGAATGCAAAATTTAAAGCATTTTGCGAACATGGCGATTACCCCAATTAGTAAAGAGCGCATCGCTGAAATTGTAAAGCTTGTTGAATTAGAGCATGCGATTCATAAAAAGGTGAAAACATACTCACTTGGTATGAAACAGCGTTTAGGAATTGCGCAGGCGTTACTTCATCAGCCGAAAATCTTAATTTTAGATGAACCGACAAATGGATTAGATCCAGCTGGTATTCGCCAAATTCGTGATTATTTACAACGATTAGCGAAAGAAGAAAATATTGCAGTCATTGTATCAAGTCATTTATTAAGTGAAATTGAATTAATGTGTGATCGTGTAGTTATTATAAAGCAAGGTGAGTTTGTACAAGAGTATAACTTACATGAACAAGCGAAGCATGATGAAACAGTTGTAGTTGCATTTGAAGTAGATCAAGTTCAAAAAGCGAACGAAATTATTAAAGGTAAAGTACAAGGAAATGTAGCTGTGGCATCTGTAATGAAAGAAGAGATTCCGCAAATTGTAAAACAGTTAGTGAATGCTGATGTACTCGTATATGGTGTTACTGTTCAAAATAAAACGTTAGAGGATGAGTTCTTAGCGATTACAGGGGGAGTGAAAGCGTAATGTTTAAATTAATTCAAAATGAATTTTTAAAGTTACATGCGAAAAAAGGTATGTACATTTTAATAGGTGTAATTGCAGCATTGGAGATTTTGGGAGTTTTAGCGATGCTGAAATGGGGAGGAGGAAATGAGTTTAAAGGATCATATTTAGATTTTGTAAGTTCAGAGATTGGTTTAATTACCTTATTTGCAACAATTTTTGGAATTACGATTGCGTCTCGTACAATTACTGATGAGTTCCAAAAAGGTACAATTAAGCAGTTATTAATCCGTCCGAGAAAACGAATTACAGTTTTGTTCTCTAAATATATTACAGTGTTACTTACTATATTATTTATCATATTTGCTAGCACGTTAATCTCAATGATTATTGGCGGGATTGTAATGGATGGTAGTAAAACAGGAGTAACGTTAGGAATCGTAATGAAGTCCATTGTATATCAAGTACTTTCACCGTTCTTCTTTGCAACTCTTTCATTTTGCTTAGCTAATGTATTTAGAAATTCTGTATTACCATTAATTATTTCGTTGTTCTTATTCTTCTTACAAAGTGCAATTACAATGGTGCTTATGATGTTTGCTAAAGGTGTTGCAAAGTTTGTTGTATTCTCGCATTTAAATTTAAGTGTGTACGACAGCAATAAATTAGTAAGTGGCGGAGTAGAACCACCATTTACAGAATTTACGTTTACAACTTCATTATTACTTGTAGTTGCATACTTTGCTGTATTACTTGTAGCATCAAGTGTATTATTCCAAAAACGTGACGTATTATAATCGAAAAAATCCCCGTGTTAACGGGGATTTTTATTAACCAGCTTTTTTGATTTATGTAGCTTTTAAGTGTGGCAGATACATATTTACTTAGGAACATAATTGTAACTAAGTTGAAGAACATTGATATGGTATATCAAATAGGATCGTTATTATATAATTTAATACGTATATTATTCGGAATAAAGTGAGAAAAATAGGAAGATTTTCAACTATATTCATATTATAATTTAGTTATCCGGCCATTTGTGGAGAAGGGCTACCCATAAAATACTGAATAAAGTTTCACTTTATATCATCTCTGGAGGTGTTCCATATGCAACATGCATTTTCACGTATAAGGCTACGTAGTTTTTTTGGATGGATGATTATAGGGATGTTCCTGACGATGATTCCATTAAGGTTATCAGGTGCTTCTGACAATACGATAGAGTTACTGTCACAAATATCAATATTTTTTGCATTTCCACTATTGTGGCTATATTTAAAAACAAGTAAAAATAATGTTGTTTTTAAAAGCTTTTTTGATAAGCCTGGACGTTTACATTGGGGGTTAATTGTATTAGCAACGATCATGGGAATGATTTTTGCAGTCGGTATATCCCAAATTCAATTTTATATTTTAGCACATACTTTACCTAATTTCTTAGTTACCATGTTAGAAGATGGAAATGTAATTAATACGAGTAACATATACATGACGATATTTACTTTCATTTCAGCATGTGTATTAGCCCCAATAATGGAAGAGGTTATTTTTAGAGGTTTTTTCTTGCAGCGAATGGCGTACAAATGGGGGATTAAACGAGCGGTTATTATATCCTCTCTTATTTTTGGACTAGGACATTTTGATGTTATCGGTGCTTTCATGTTCGGTGTTATTATGTGCCTTCTATACATAAAGACAAAAAATATATGGACGAATATTGCTGTGCATGCTCTAAATAATTTGATTGCAACGAGTATGCAATTTGTAGGTGGAGATGGAAGTGACGCAATCTCGATTACTGAATTACAAGCACAAAGTAATTTATGGATCGGCATTGGTCTTGTGATTATCGGTTTATTATGGTTCATTCCTTTTACTTGGAACCAATGGCGTACAGTAAAAGAAGTTGGTGTGCCACCGATTCGTTTCATAAATGAAGAAAAAGTAGTGAATACATCAGAAGAAAATGAAATATATAGCCAAGTGATAGTAACAGATAGATTGATGGCTGTAGAACTACCTGATGAAGCTGTAAATAAGCTTCGGTTAGAAGAAAATGATTATGTAACAGTTTCTGTAGAAGAAGATAAAATTGTTATAAAGAAAGCGCATAATAGATAATTAAAAAGTAGCTCCTAAAGAGCTACTTTTTAATTTGTAATAATCTCTACACGAAAATTATTACCGTTCTTTACATATTTAATATCTGTAACGATCCGAACGGTTTTTAGAAGTTCAACTTTTTCACCAATTCGAGGGATGGTCGGAACATTGTCCCAAATACCAAGCAAGTCATCTAATTGTGCCGTTTTTTCATAAAACCAGATTTTCAATGTAAAGCCCCTTTCTCGAACTTTATGTATTTTAATACATGATATATCATTTTTATTCTTAATGTAAGGGGTTTTTACTCTTTTTGTGAATAAAGATGAATTAAACTTCTGGGAATATATGTTCAATGTCCGGAGTAAGAGCTACTTCTGATAATACGATATGAGAAACTGTCGTTGCATATGAAGAAACATCATTGATAAATTCTTCAAGTTCAACGAGTGAAGGAACAGAGATTTTTACAATGTAGCATAAGCTTCCTGTTACTCGGTAACAAAAACTTGCAGATGGATAAGACTGAATAAACTGTTGCATACGTGTTGTATCACCATTTTTTAAAGTGATTTCTAAAATACAATCTAAAACAAGTCCTGCTTTTTTATAATTGATATCGATTGTGTATTTTTGAATAATCCCCTCACTTTCAAGTTTACGTACACGTTCTGTAGTAGACGGAGCCGATAAGTTTACTCGTTTTGCTAATTCACGCATCGAAAGGCGGCTATCATTATATAATTCATTTAAAATTTTTCGATCAACACGGTCTAATTGCATTTGTAAATATACCTCCAGTAAAATGATAATTTTTGTAAAGCAAAATTTAAAATTAAGATTCATATGAAATGTAAAGTGAACTTTATTTATTTTACAATAAAAAAGAAGGAAATAGGAGGGGAAATGATGGAGAGAATTACATTATCAAATGTAGGAGATACAAAGTTTCAAAAATTATTAGGTCATAATCCAGATATATTAAATTCGTGGAGTACGTTAGAGAATACACTGTATAGTACAGGGGCCCTTTCCGTAGAGTTAAAGGAGCAAGTAAGAAGAACATTAGCGTTTGGGAATGAATGTCCGTACTGTATGGCAAAGGGAAAGCCGGATGATATACAAAAAATAGAAGAAATTAGCGTAGCCGTTACTTTTGCGCATGCATTTGTTCATGACCAAAAGGCGATAGATGATAATATGTTTCATATATTAAAACAATATTGGACTGAAAAAGAAATTGTAGAGCTTTGTGCCTATATTTGTTTTATTACTGCTTCGCAGCAACTTGGTTTTCTGTTTCAATTACAGCCCAATTAATTAGGAGGATATTATGCTTAATCAAGCAGCACTTATAATCATTGATGTACAGGAAGCATTCAACTTACCATACTGGGGCGTGAGGAATAACCTTTTGGCGGAAGAAAATATGAAAAGTTTGTTAGAAGAATGGAGAAAAAGAAAACTACCAGTTTTTCATATTCAACATGTAAATAAAGAAAATGTTCAATCGATGTTTTATCAACATGTGGAAACGGTAAACTTTAAAGAAGAAGTGCAACCGATGCCAGATGAAATAATTATCCAGAAATCCGTTAATAGCGCGTTCATTGGGACAAATTTGGAAGAACAATTAAGAGAACAAAATTGTAATACGGTAGTGATTGTAGGATTAACAACAAATCATTGTGTGGAGACTACAACACGGATGGCAGGTAATTTAGGGCTTACAACGTATTTAGTGAGCGATGCGACGGCTACATTCAATCGTAAAGGTCTGGACGGGACAGAGTATAGTGCAGAGGACATTCACAATATGACACTTGTAAACTTACATGATGAATTTGCCAAAATCGTTACGACTGAAGGTGTTTTAAAATTATTTTAAGAAAATAATTGTGGAATTATGTAGAAAAAAATAAGAATATTTCGTATAATCTAAGTATAATCATTTTGAAAATAGGGGTGGCATCATATGGAGCAAATTCCAGTAAAGAAAATAGAAGAAGTACTCGTTTTAGCAGGAGATGATAAACAAAAGCAAAAGGAATTTTATGAATTGCTCTTAACAACGGAGTTTTATGTTGCTGGTTCACTTGAAGCAGAAGACGGGGCAACGGAAGGAACACTTCGTTTGCGTCATTTCCAAGGAGAGGGTAGATGGATCGTTCCGTTCTTTACACAATTGAAATTTGTAAAAGATGTGTTGCCAGAAGGTACACCCCTTATTACGATACGTGGAAAAGAATTATTGGGTAGCATCGAGAAAGATGCGACAGCTGTATTAAATGTTGGAACAGATATGAGTAAAACATTTATTCCAGAAGAAATTGCAGAGATAGCATCAGGACGAATCTTTAATTATTATAAGTAAAAGGAAAAGCTTAGCAGCTTTTCCTTTTTAATTTGAACATGGAGTGGCTATACCAGAAGAAATAGAAACAGTTTTGTTAGTTGTATTTATTGTTGCTGTAGCTCCGAGGGGAATACCGATATTTGGACTTATATGTCCAATCGGTAAACCGAATAACACAGGTATATTATATGGCGTGAAATATTCATATAATATTGTTTGCAATGATTGAGATGGCTTAGAAGGGTTGCAGTCGTGACAACTTGTAAAAATAACGCCGCTGCATTCATTAAACTGTCCAGATAAAAGTAGTTGATTTAACATCCGGTCAATGCGGTACGGTTCTTCACCAATATCTTCAAGCAATAAAAGTTTATTTGACGTATTTATCTCATAGGGCGAGCCAATTATACTTGTTAACACAGTTAAATTCCCTCCAACTAATGTGCCTGTAACTGTACATGGAGAGGTAGGTACGATACATTCTGATGCATATAAGATAGATGAATACGGATGGAATAGTTGATTGAAAGAAGATAAGGAGAGAGAATCTATACCTTTTCCTAATTCTTCAATCATTGGACCATGAAAAGTAACCAGCTCCGCATAACGTGAAAAGGCAGTATGTAAAGCCGTAATATCGCTATATCCCCAAAAAATCTTTGGATTCCGTTGAATGATTTCATATTGAATGTAAGGGAGGAGACGAGCGCTGCCGTAACCACCTCGTGCACAAAAGACTGCTTTGACCTCAGTATTTGTAAATGCTTCATGTATATCATCAAGACGAACTTGATCACTTCCAGCTAAATATCCATATTTTTCATAAACACTCTTTCCAATTATTACGGATAATCCCATCTCTTGTAATACGTTCACACCTTTTAATATATTCTCAAGTGTTGGTGGACCAGACGGTGCAATAACCATTACTGTATCACCTTTTTGCAACGCATTTGGATAAATCATTGTTCTCAGCCTCCTTCTCTTTCAATATATTCGCTTGAGCGAAAGTTCAATCCTTGTAAAAGAAGGGGAAAGCATGTCATATAAAGAAGGTATAGGGAAAGTAGGAGGGAAAATGATGTTTACAAGTCGAGTAATAGATATATTACAAATTAAGTATCCGATCATTCAAGCAGGTATGGCAGGAGCGATTACAACGTCAGAACTTGTTGCAGCTGTGAGTAATAGCGGAGGATTAGGTACGCTTGGAGCAGGGTATATGAGCCCAGAACAAATCCGTGAAGCGATTTATAAAATAAGGGAACTAACAAATAAGCCTTTCGGTGTTAATTTACTTTTAACGAAAGAGATACAGATAGAAGAAGAGAAGGTAAACGAGGCGAAAGTATTACTTAGTGGAGTGAATAGAGAATTAGGTATAGAGGAAGAAAAGGCTTTAAAACTTCCAAAAAGCTATAAAGAACAATTACAAGTATTATTAGAGGAAAAGGTACCAGTCGTTAGTTTTGCATTTCAAACGTTAGAAAAAGAAGAAATAGATGATTTGAAAAAGGAAGGGATAAAAGTTATCGGAACAGCTACCCATGTAGCGGAAGCGAAAGCACTTGCTAAGTTAGGGGTAGATATTATTGTCGGGCAAGGTAGCGAGGCAGGAGGGCATAGAGGAACGTTTATTGGGAAAGAACAAGATGCGATGATTGGTACATTTGCATTAATCCCGCAATTAGTAGCGGAAGTACCTCATATCCCGATTGTTGCAGCAGGTGGTGTAATGAATGGGCAAGGGCTTGTTGCGGCATTTGCGTTAGGGGCAGAAGCTGTTCAAATGGGATCAGCCTTTTTAACGAGTGAAGAAAGTATTACGCATGACGTGTATAAAGAGGCGATTTTACATAGTACAGATACGAGTACAACGGTAACCCGTGCGTTTTCCGGGAAATATGCACGGGGTATTCGTAATGAATTTATAGAGAAACATGAAGGAAGAGAAGAGAATTTACCAATGTATCCAGTGCAAAACGTATTAACTTCAAAAATACGTCAAGAAGCAGCGAAGCAAAATAAGGAAGAGTATATGTCGCTTTGGGCGGGACAAGCATCATCATTAGCGCGAACGGAATCAGCTCAGCACGTAGTGAAACGTGTCATGAAAGAAGCAGAGAACGTAATTGAACAATTACAAGATGTATATAAAAAAAGACCACTTGAATAATTCAAGCGGTCTTTTCGTTAGTTTGCTTTATAAAATTGTTGGATAGCTTCGTCGATGTAAACCCAGCCTTTCCAACCTAAGTGCATATGATCTTTTAAGAAGTACTTATCATATTCATGATTTGAGAAATCAGCAATTGGATAGCCAGCTTGCTTAATTTGCTCATGAACTTTATTGTAGTATAATTCGCGTTTTTCTTTCGGGAAGCCAGCGTAATCATACCAAGGACCTTTTACAGGAACAGAAATGAAGAGCGGTTTTGCGCCAGATTGTTTTAATAAATCAAGTACAATTTGTAAATCTTCATATTCTGGTGATTGGTCATAAGCATCATTTTTTAAGTAACCTTCACGTTGTTTTAATTTCTTCTTAATTTTGCTATTGAAGTAATCATCTTCGATACCATATTCGTTGGAGCTTGATTCTACTGCACCTGTTTGATCAGCATGCTTACGAGCTTCTTCCCAGTTCATTTGTTTCAATGATGGATCAAGCTGTTCTTTATGCGGCTTAATATTAAACATAACTGTAAATAAATCTTTACGATCTAGAATGTTACGATAAATATAAGCGAAAGGTTTAGCAGCAAGTGCTTTTACTTTATACTTTGTATCATCGTAGGCGATACCTTCAAGCGAAATTTTTAATAAAGTTTCTTTTTTAACAATCTCAAAGTTTAATAAGCGTTTTGCAATTTGTTTTTTCATTTCAGGTTTTAAATCATCGTTGAAAATGAAGTGGTAACCTTGTTGTTTTGAAAAGTTAGGTGCAAAGTGTGTCTCATCAATACCTTGTGGTACAAACCATTGCGGAGAAAGAACGAATATCATTTTCTTATCTTTCAATTGATCCATTGTAGATGTGAAGTTTAATACATGTACAAGGTCTTGTGTTCCACCGCGCCCAAGTAGGAATGGTGTGAATCCTTCAGGCTTTACTTTGAAATAATTCGATGGATGGAAAGCATCCATACGTGCGAATTCCGATGAACCGTACATCGGAAGATATTTCGGGTCTGCTAACATCTTTTGCTGTAAAATCATACTTTGAATCTTTTCTTCTTTTAAAGAAGTCGCAGCTTGTTCTACTTTCTCATCACTTAAAAGTGGGAGTAGGAAGCGCGTAGGAATAAGTAAGAATACAGCAAAAAGGGCCAATGCTAAAAGCATCGGACCAAATTTCACTTTGTTCATCGGATTTCTTCTAACTTTTTAATAACCATATTTGGTGTAGCCCACTCATCGCGGTCAAAATCAGAAATAGAAACTTCAATCTCTAAACGCTCTTGGAATTCTACTAATAAAGATACTACAGCGAAAGAATCAAGAATACCTTCTTCAAATAATTGAACATCTAAGTTTTCTTTCACAATATCGTTTTCACATACTTCTTCTAAAATATCTAATACTTGCTCTTTGAATTCTGCCATTTTTAAAATCTCCTTTATATCCGAAATATATTATATGTGCAACTTCTTAATAGTATAAGAAGGGTGCATTAAAAGTATCTGTTAAGGTGTCCAGAGAAGATCAGGAAACCGAAACATACAACGTGGAACGTAATTACAATCGCAAGGACGTGTGTAAATTTATTGTTTGGCCAAAACTTATGCTTCTTGTTTTTTCGTTCGAAAATATCGAATAAAATAAACAGTGCGGCATGATATAGACCATAAATAACATATTGCGCAACAGCGCTTCCTTGGATGTGCCAAATTCCCATAATGAAAAAGTTTAAAAATGCACCGATATACGAAATTGTGTAACGGTTCTTAATTAACTTTTTCTTCGTTGCAAAAAAGACGAAACGCATGTAAATAAAATCACGGAACCAGAATGATAAACTCATATGCCAGCGGTTCCAGAAGTCTTTAATGTTACGACTAAGGAATGGCTTATTAAAGTTTTCTGGAGTTTTAATTCCCATCATGTAACTGATACCAATTACGAATGCACTATAACCTGCAAAGTCAAAGAATAACTGCATGCTAGTAGCGTACATAAAAATCACATTAGATAAAAGTGTATCTTGATTGGCGAATACTGCCTTTACAAGATATGTTGTTATCAAGTGCGCGATTATAAATTTATACAGAAAACCTTGGAAAATACGGTTAATCCCTGTATATAGTAACTTTTGATATTCCTCAGCACTAGGCGGCTTTTGAATATCTTTTTGGAATCTACGGTAACGATCGATAGGTCCACTTGAAATCGCAGGGAAGAATAAAACGAATTCCCAGAAATTAAAGAAGGAAAGTTCTTTAATTAAATTATCACGAACTTCAAAGACCATCTGTACAGCTCTAAATGTTACGTAAGACATACCTGCGAAAACAATAAAATGCAATTCAGGTACAAACGGTGCGATTTTTGCCAAAATAAGCGGTAAAATCGATAAAATAACAGCTATACAAAACGTGAATGTACTATTATTTTGTTTTCTTAAAATTAAATAGCCTTTAATAAGGGCATATTGCCAAATAATAAATGCGGCTAACATGATTGCTTGCTTCGGTTTATCAGAGAAGATAATAACGAGCATTACTAATGTTAAAACGGCATTATATTTACGCAACATTTTACCTTTTAATCCAGCTATGATAGTAGGTATTAATAAAATGCCTACTATAGCGAAAAAATAAAATGATCCATATGCGGTCATGCTGTAACCTCACTCAATAATTTTTTGCGATCTACCTTTCCATTTGGTGTCATTGGAATAGAAGAGTGATACATGAATTTACGTGGAATCATGTAATTTGGTAATCGCTCATTGAGTTCTTTTTTGATTGCAGATGTTAATTTGAATTCTTTTTCAAACGAATGCTCTCCAGGAACAACAACCGCTAATAAGTAATCATATTTTTCACCTTTTTTAATTGGAACAACAACTGCACCTTCTACGTAAGAACACGCGCGAAGATGATGTTCGATTTCTTCTAATTCCATTCGATAACCATGAAGCTTAATTTGGAAATCAAGACGACCATTATAGAATAGAAGACCATTTTCTACATAGCCAGCATCACCTGTTTTATAGGCACGCTCACCATCAATCATGGTAAATACTTTTTCTGTTAATTCAGGGCTTCCTAAATAGCCAACGCTTACGCTTGGACCGACAATTACGATTTCACCTTTTTCACCGTCAGGTGCAATTGTACCATCTTCTTTCATAATAAGAAGGCGACAGTCTGATTTACAGTAGCCAACTGGAAGTGATTTGTATTGATCAAGCACTTCTTCTGTAACGTGAATGCCTGTTACAGCAACAGTAGCTTCTGTTGGACCGTACGTATTCATAATTGCTGCTTTCGGGAAACGCTCAATTAATTTTCTAGCTACTTCATTTGGTAACACTTCACCGCAGAATAAGAATGTTTTCATGTTTGGTAGCATACTTTCAGAGAAAGAGGCTTCCATTAAACACATTTCTGCGAAAGATGGTGTCGAAGTCCATACTTGTATATCCGATTGCTCTAAAGAAGCAAACAAGTCTTTTGGACGTGCAATCATATCTTTATCGATTGCCCAAAGTGTACCACCTGTTACTAACGATGGGTAAATATCCATTACAGATAAATCGAATGAGAAAGGTGCTTGATTTAAGAATACTTGCCCTGTTTGTAAGTTGAAATCTTCTACAGCCCATTTTGTAAAGCTAACAAGACAGTTATAAGTAATCTGAACCCCTTTCGGATTACCTGTACTTCCTGATGTGTAAATAATGTAGAAGTTCTCATCACCTTTTACCGCATGTTCAGGATTTGGAATGTTCCCTTTATGAGTAAAGAAAATATCTTTTAAGTTGTCTTCACTTACAATGCGAACTGGTAAATCAGTTACAGTTACTTCAGTTCCTGATAAAAGTAATTTCGCACCAGAATTTTCAGCGATACGTTGTACGCGATCAGCTGGGATAGATAAATCTACAGGAATGTAAGCATGTCCAGCTTTTACACAACCTAAAAAGTTAATAATCATTTCAGGTTGCATATGGCCATAAACCATAATTGGTGAACGATCATCTGGATACTCAGAAGAAATCCAATGTGCTAACGCATCAGAATCTTCCTTTAATTGTTTGTACGTAATTTTCGCATCTCGCCAAACAAAAGCGGTTTGATCAGGCGTTTCTACAGCCCACTTTTCAATTTGTTCTAATAACTTCATAACGTTCCCACCCTAAAATTCGTTGTAAATAAATGTACTTGTGTTTGTATCATGGAATCCATACAACCAAAGCAATGCAAATAAAATTGCAAGGTAATAAACCGTCTTTGCAACCCATTGTGTGAGTGGTTGAGACCATATCTCTTTTAATCTTTCCATGTCTTTCCCTCGCTTAATGAAATAATAGCTCTTTGTAGGTATCATGTCCTACATTATTGTGAAAAAAACAAAATCCCACATTTTAGGTAAAAATAAGTCAAAAGGCTCTTTTCTGATATTAGCACTAAATACTAAAAAAGAAAATCCCTAACTTAGCAATTATATTACATTCAGCATGAATTTGTAATGGGTTTGACATGTAAATAGGAAGTGGATTGTGTGAATGTATAAAAGTGGATTGTGAGAAGGCGGGAAAATATAATATTTGTTTTGTTATTCCTGAATTGGAGTGGGTTAATAATCACTGGGTACTTAGTACATTTTCAAGGTATAGAGCCTTTTAAAAGGAGGTAATTATTATGAAAAGAGAGTGGAGGAGTTTTATTTCAGAGGAAAATATCATTAAATGGAGACGGCATTTCCATAAGTATCCGGAATTATCGTTTCATGAAAAAGAAACTTCGCAATTTATATATGAAACATTATGCTCATTTTCTTCTTTTGAAGTAACGAGACCAACGCAGTACAGTGTGCTAGCAATTAAAAGAGGAAGGCAACAAGGAAAAGTAGTTGCGATTCGAGCTGATATAGATGCTTTACCAATCCAAGAGGAGACAAGGAAACCTTATACGTCTGTGCATAAAGGAATAATGCATGCATGCGGGCATGATGCTCACGCAGCTATTTTATTAAGTACAGCAGAGACGATAGCAAATATGAAGGAAGATTTTGCAGGCGAAATCCGCCTGTTCTTTCAGCACGCAGAGGAAGTGTATCCCGGTGGTGGACAAGAAATGGTGGAGGCCGGTGTTATGGACGGCGTCGATTATGTAGTAGGTTTGCACGTTATGTCTGGATTAGAAAGTGGAAAGATAGGAATTGTATATGGCCCTATGATGGCAGCACCAGACGTATTTACAATTGAAATTTTAGGAAAGGGTGGTCACGCGGCACGACCAGAAGAAACGATAGATCCTATTGCTATCGGAGCACAAATTATTACAAATTTACAACATATCGTATCAAGAAATACAAGTGCTTTTATGCATAGAGTAGTGTCAGTTACACAATTTCATGGGGGGATGGCCGATAATATCATTCCTAGTGCAGCAGCTTTAATGGGAACTGTTCGATCTTTTAATCAAACATTAAGAGAGGAAGCAAAAGAGAAAATTGAGCAAATTGTAAAAGGAATTACAGAAGCACATGGGGGAGATTATACATATACGTATCGTTACGGATATGATCCAGTTGTTAATAATGAGTACATTACGAAAATAGTAGAAAAAAGTGCGATAAAATTGTTCGGAAATCAGCGTATTGTGCATCTTGAACCTTCTATGGGAGGAGAAGATTTTTCAGCGTATTTAAGAAAAGCACCTGGTTGTTTCATTAAATTAGGAACAGGGAATAAAAATATTGATACTTGTTATCCACATCATCATCCGAAATTTGATGTGGATGAATCGGCTTTAATTAATGGAGTGGAACTATTTTTAGAGACAACTATAAGACTACTAGAAACTGATAAAGCATAAAAAAAGGCAACTGCACTCTATTGCAGTTGCTTTTATTTCTTCCGTCAGAGAGGGCTGAGAAAGAACTATGCTCATTTATAGTATATGAATAGCTAACGGACAAGCTTGTACATTTTAACTATTTTTTAAAAAATAGTTATTGACTTTGATAATCGATTTCAATTAATCTAATGATATAATTGAAATTGATAATTATTATCAATGAAACAGATGAGGAACCTTAATGAGAAAAACATTTCACCTTTTACGAAGGGGATTAAAAAATAAAGATGTTGATAAGCATATTGAATGGCAACGAAATGTAATTCGTTCTGAATATGTAGATGAGAAGAGTACGCTTCAAACAGAAAAAGAGATACAAGGTAAAAGGAGAGGTTCAGTTGAGTAAGTTAGTAATGATTTTTGCAAGTATGAGTGGAAATACAGAGGAAATGGCTGACCATATTGCGGGTGCGATTCGTGAAACAGAAAATGAGATTGAAGTAATTGATATTATGGATACACCAGAAGCTTCTATATTAGAGCAATATGACGGGATTATTTTAGGCGCTTATACTTGGGGAGATGGTGATCTTCCTGATGATTTTTTAGATTTTTATGATGCAATGAATTCTATTAACTTAACTGGTAAAAAAGCAGCTGCATTCGGTTCTTGTGATTCGGCTTATCCGAAATACGGGGTAGCGGTTGATATTTTAATAGAAAAGCTGCAGGAGCGCGGGGCAGCAGTTGTGTTAGAAGGATTGAAAGTAGAATTAACGCCAGAAGATGAAGATGTAGAAAAATGTTTACAGTTTGGAGCTGAATTCGTAAAACACCTTTCTTAATGGCAGAAGGGAGATGAAGAGCAATTGCATGAGAAAATCTCAATCAAAACGATGACAGATTACCATTTGTATGATTTTATGCGTTGTCCGCATAAATTTTATTTCCGTCATATAAAAAGAAGAGAACCTTCTTCATTTGAATGGCAACAAATAGCGCAAATGATTGTGAATCAAATTATTAATGAATATTACACGCTACCTGCGGGCCAACAAACGAAAATTGTACTTTTAATATTAATAGAAAAGTATTGGAAAAAAGTAAGGAACAATATGTTTGCTTCAAAGGCGGAGTACTATATTGTTTTAGCGAAGCTAACTGATCACTTATTACAGTTTGTTGAAAGGGATGATAGTCAGGCACCGCCGTTATTTTTATATGAGAAGTTTCAAACATATATGGAAGAGTTAGGTGTCCACATGTCATTGACATTTGAAGTTGGTGAGTGGAGTGCTGAATCGTTTGTAATTAAAAAGTATGTTGTCGATGCGGATGAGGAAATGCTTGCTCTTTGTCAGAAGCTAATGACAGTATTCAGTTATAAAGCTTTCGGTATTCTTCCGGGGAAAATTGAAGTTATTAATTTAATAGAAGGGACTAAGTATGAGTACATTCCAAAGCAGGAAGATATTATAACTGGAATGGATGATTTATTTAGAATGAAAGAAATGTTGCAGCAACCTGAGCACTATACAGAGCGTCATTTTCGTTCTGAGTGTATGAGTTGTGCGTTTCGTAGTGAATGCCAAAGGGAAGAAGTAAAGAAAGAAGCGAAGCAGAAGAGAAATATAGTACATTAAAGGATGCAATTTTGCATCCTTTTTATTATTGACATGAAAAGCTTTTCATCATTTACGGTATATGAGTAGCAGATTTTAATAAGAGGAGGAATAATCAATGAAAGATGAAACGGCAGTATTTCAATGGTTAAAAGAACAGAATGCTCCTTTTGGAATTCAACTGCAAATTTTACAGGCGTTTCAATTGTATAAAGTTATTGTTGAAATTGATAAAAAGTTAATGATGTATGAGGAGAGAGAGTATAGGGAGAGAATTTAATCTCGTCCCTGTAGTATTGCTTTAAGCTGTTCTTCATTCTTCTTTAATATTATTTCGTTGTTTGTTTCAATGTTATAAATAAGGTTATGTAGTAAAGGGCTGTATTGATAAAAGGTAGTGATGCGGTGAATGAGTAATGGATCGCGGTGAGAAATAAGTGCACTGTATTGTTCATATACAGATGTAGTAAACTCACGACCGAAATCATAATATAGCCCAGCAAAATCAAAAGCGGGATCGCCAATTTGAGCATCTCCAAAATCGATAACACCTGAAATGTTTTTGTGCAGGTTGTTAAATAAAATGTGATGATGTGTAAAGTCAGCATGAATGATTGCATTTTGAAAGGTAGATTTAGTTATACAGGTAAAGAAATTTTCGAATAAACGATTTAAGGCTGATTTCTGTAATGAAGTAAGACTGTTAGTAAAATATTGATTTAATTTTGTTTGTAGTTCTTTCCAGTAGGTAAGTGTTTTTTCGATAGGGAACCCTAGCGTTTCAGTACGTTTTAAAGGAATACTATGTAAAGTCGCAAGGAAAGTGGCTAATTGTGTAATAATTACTTCAAGTTCTTTTTTCTCTAGCTTTGCAACTAGTTCACTTGTTAACGGTTCACCATGAATGAGAGGATAATAGCTGCAAAATGGAACAGTATTACAATCATTCTTATACAATAAATGATACTTAGGAATCTCGATTTCTTGTAATGAATGAGAAAGAATTGTGCACAGTTCTTTTTCTAACGGAATTCGGTTTGCATATTCAAGTTTTCGTGGGAAACGAAATAGTAGTTCATCATTTATAATAACCGTTATATTATCCCACCCTTCTTCATTTTGCATATATGAATGTATAGAAAGATCTGGTAGAGCTTCTTTTATATATTGTTTGTAAGAGTCCATAATTGTTCCTCGTTTCTAAGTTAAAGGTAGGTTATTCCACTTTATGATATCAGAATTTTCTTTCTATATGTTAAAATATAACTATCATTATGGAGGAGGGTGGGGTGCATTACGAAGAAAAGAATATTAATCATTTCTCTATGTATCGCTTTTGGATTGTTTTGGCCATATAAAGAGGAGGTTTTTGCTACCTTTAAACCGATAGATCGCTACGAGTTAAATAAGGAATTAAAGAACAAAAGTATAGAAACTTTAACTGATAAAGAAATGAAAATGATAGGAGAACACTTTGTGACAGTGCAATTATCAGTGTTTGAGTTTAATAATAAAGAAGATGTGAAACGAAAAGGTGAAGAAATATTTGTAAATAGAGGGTATGAACAGTTAATAGAAAATTATTACCCAAACCGTTTTCGGGATTTAGAGTATAAATTTACAAACGAAGAGATACGTGAAGAGACAGATGAGAGTTTTCGCTATCATACTGTAGCGTACGTTACTGGTATTGAAAATGGCAAGAGAAGTGAAATGAAATTAAATTATGACATGAAAATTGTAAAGGTTAATAATTTATTCATGGTGTTAGAACAAAAACAATATGTACAATAAAAAACCCTCTAGAAGCAGAGGGACTTTAAAGATTTTCATTTTGTTGACCAAGTTCTTTTTGAGCAATGTATAAATTTCCTTGCTCAACTTGTTTCAGTGTATGAACAGAATCTCCTGCATATCCTTTTTCTGTTTTAACAGTTCTTTTTGAACGATTTGAATCTTGTTTCTTCATATAATAGACCACCCTTCCTTAAAAATAGACGAAAATGATGAGCACGAGTAATACAGCTGCGAAAATGGTAATGCCCATTAAAAAAGAAGTGTTTTTATATTTAGGTGGCTTATGTACATCTTGCCGATATCCAGGTGAAATTTCAGGGGCGAATTCTTCATCGAATGATTGTTTCTTTTGTTTTTCGTCCATATGTATCCACCTTTCTTTTTCATTATGTTACACGTTACAAGAAAAAATATGCATGAAGAAAACAGCCGCTATATCATTAGCGGCTGCTTTGCGTTGTATATTTTCTTTGTACTTGAAAGAGACGGATAAGCAGGAAGATTGCTCCAAATGCTAGACCGATAATAAGACCGATCCAATAACCTTTTGCTGCCCAGTCAGTATAAGTTGCTAACATGTAGCCAAGAGGTAGACCTATTACCCAATAAGCTATTAATGTCATAATTAAGGCAACATTTACGTCTTTATAACCACGAAGTGCTCCTTGTACTGGAGTTGCAATCGCATCTGAAATTTGAAATAAAATCGCGAATATAAGAAATTCTTTAGCTAAATGATGGACATTTGCATTTGTCGTATAAATAGAAGCAATTTCATCATCAAAGAAATAGAGAAGGATTGAATATAAAAGAGCGAAAGCAAGGGCTAACCCAATTCCGATAAATCCATATTGTTTCGCATTATTGTATCGTTTTGCTCCAACTTCAAATCCGACTGCTATCGTCATTGCCATTGCTAAACTTAAAGGAGTCATATATAACAAGGAAGCAAAGTTCATAGCTGCTTGATGTGCTGCTATTGTTGTCGTACTAAAATTACTCATCATAAGTGTTACCGCAGCGAAAATACTCGTCTCAAAAAAGATAGCAAATCCGATAGGGACGCCAAGTTTCAGGAATTCCTTCCAGATTGTAAAGGAAGGGCGGTATAACTGTTTAAAGATATTGAAAGAAGCAAAAGGCTCTTTCGTACGAATAATAATAACCGTAATAATTAAAATACACCAATAGGTTGCTGCAGAAGCGATTGCCGCACCAACACCACCAAGTTTTGGAAAGCCAAAGTGACCAAAAATTAATAAGTAATTTAATACTACATTAATTGGTAATGATAGTAATGTAATAATCATCGTTGTTCGAGTTTTCCCTAATGCATCAATAAATCCACGTAAAACGGTGTAAGTAAATAAAGGGATAATTCCAATCGCGATAATAATTAAAAATTGTGCTGCAATACGTTCCACGGGTTCTTCTAATTGCATGCCATTTAAAATAGGTGAAACAGCGAAGAATCCGATAAGGATAACAACGAAACTAGCACAAATTGCTAAATATACTGCTTGTATGACAATGTGGGGAACGTCCTCCTTTTTCTTTGATCCAACGAGCTGTGCAACAATAGGAGTAGTAGCCATTAAAATTCCTGTTAAGCCGGTACTAACGGGAAGCCATATACTTGTTCCGATAGCAACACCCGCTAAATCAATAGGACTCGCATGTCCTGACATTGTCGTATCAAAAAAGCTCATCGCAAATAATGACATTTGCGTTACAAAAATCGGGAAAAAGAGTAATAAAAATTGCTTTAACTTTTGTGAGAATGAAGTAGTTTCTTTCATAAAATCCCCTTTCAACGTAAAAAACAAACTCTTATTATCATACAATTTAATCAAAAAATAGAAAAGAAATAAGCGTATACAACAAGTGAAATCAATAAAAAAAGGATGCACTTTGAAAAGGGATAAGGTATTATGATAAGGTGTGAAAAAATTACATATTCGTTATTAAGGAGGCACTACTTGTGGCTGATTGGTTAATTGGATTAATCATGGGTGCTGTTGAAGGTTTAACAGAGTTTTTACCAGTATCATCAACAGGACATATGATTTTAACAGGACACTTAATTGGATTTGAAGACGATAGAGCGAAAGTTTTCGAAGTTGTTATTCAGTTGGGATCGATTTTAGCAGTTGTTGTTATATTTTGGAAACGTTTATGGTCATTAGTTGGAATAGGGAAAGTAACTGATGGACCATCTTTAAATTTATTACATATTATTATCGGGATGATTCCTGCCGGCATACTCGGCGTACTATTCCATAGCGCAATTAAAGAAGTTTTATTCGGTCCAGGACCGGTTGTTATTAGTTTAGTAGCTGGTGGTATTTTAATGATTGTTGCTGAGAAGTTTTCAAAACCAAGTACAGCAAGAACGTTAGATGAAATCACATATAAGCAAGCATTTACAATTGGGATGTTCCAATGTTTAGCGCTTTGGCCAGGATTTTCTCGTTCTGGTTCTACAATAAGTGGTGGTTTATTAGCTCGCGTGTCACATACAGCGGCGGCTGAATATACATTTATTTTAGCAGTACCAATGATGGTAGCTGCAAGTGGCTTAGATTTAATTAAAAGCTGGGATATATTAAGCTCGGCTGATATAACGTTATTTGCAACTGGATTTATTACAGCATTCGTTGTTGCGTTGCTTGCAATCGTTTCATTCTTAAAATTATTAGCTCGTGTAAAACTAACACCGTTCGCTTACTATCGTTTCATTTTAGCTGCGGTATTCTATTTCTTCATTATGTAATAAAAAAACCTGCCGAAATCGGCAGGTTTTTTATTTTACTACTTTCTCAATCATGCTTTCCATTACATGTTCCCAAAGAGAAGTATCATCAGCTAATGTAGCACGGAAATTAGCATACATTTCTTTTTGTTTCTCTTCGAATGTTGGATCTTCTTTTTCAGGTAATGTAGCGCGCATTGAAGTTACTAATTCTTGTACTTTTGGAGCTCGTGGTCCAAAGACGGCTTGTTCATTTCCGTCTTTATCAATGAAAATAAAGATTGGAATCGCACGTGCTGTTCCGTTTGTTAAGTATTGATCCATTAACTCTAAGTTTTCATCGCGAATTAATAAACGCATATCAATATTTGCAACTTCAGAAATTCGTTTCATAACAGGTACACATAAAAGAGCGTCGCCGCACCAGTCAGCTGTTAATACGATAACGCGCCAGCCATCATTTTGACGTTCTTCTAAAACTGGAAGTAATTCATTTGGAATTAAAAAGTTATTGTAAATGTGTAGTAGCTCGTATTGGTTTACTTTCATTTCATTCACATATGTATCAAAGGACATGCCTTTATCAGCCCATTGTAGTAAGTTCATAAGTAACACCTCTTTAGTATGATTTATTTTTATTGTACCAATTTTTATATAGAAAAGCTTGTATTCTTACTCTTTCTTATCACTAAATAATTTATTTAGTGTGTAAAGGAATAGTGCGACACATAATTCAGCTATGTTGGGCATTTGTACACTCTCTATCCAGTCATCGGCGGTATGTATGACAAACCAATCTAACGTAATTTCAATTATAGAGAGCAGAGCAATTGAGAGCCAATTGGGCATACTTGTCATCATTGGATGTAGGAGCACTTTAAAGAAAATGAATATAAAATATGTAATACCGTCTAATAAAAGAATGAGTAAAAAAAAGAGTAGTAGAGCTGTTCTTGATGAATATTCTATACCTGTAATATGAAAGATTCCTACATATACAAAAAATATAAATGCAAAGAATATAATGAGAATAAGAATAACAACACTAATAATAATAGTCTTATCTTTTAGACTGAGACTAGAAAGTTTGTCTTCTTCACTCATTGCCCCAACTCCTTTTTCTGGAAAATCAATTTCATTGTACCATGAAATATCTATTAAAAAACTACGAATTATGGGGAAATAAGGTGACAAAAAGTAAGATTTCGTGTAAAATTATTAATAAGGTTTTTATTTAACTAAATTAAATAAAAGGGGCTGTCAAAGTTGTCTCAAAATCGAGAACAATTAATGGAAGAACTATCGACAAATGTTTTTGCAATGTTTCGCACGTTGCGTAATGATATTGGAAAAATATTTGGTGGTTACATACCGTGGAATGAGTTCATTGTCCTTAGAATATTGAACCGTACGAATAAAGAAATGGTCTCACGTGTAGCTAATGAGTTAAATGTGTCGAATAGTCATATTACAGCTGTTACAGAAAAATTAATTAATAAAGGCTTTGTAACTCGTTCACGTTCTACATCAGATCGCCGAGTTGTATATTTAGAGATTACAGAACAAGGGAAAGAGTTAGTTGCGAAAATGGAAGGTGAGAAAAAGAAATATTTACAAGAAAGATTTTCCGCACTTTCAGAAGATGAAATGGATATAATGATATCTATTTCTAAAAAACTTATTTAAATAATTACAAATAAGAAAACGCTTACCTAATTAAAAAGAAGACCTTCCTCATATATGGAAGGTCTTCTTCTGTGTGTAATAGATGATAAAAAATAAAATGTGTATGAAAAAAGATAGAGCGCCATACTACTAATAAAGGAAGGAGGGAGAAATATGACGAATCGTAATGGTAGTCAAGGAAGTGGAAATCAAGGTTCACCAAAATCAGGGCAATTCCAGCAGGAGTTTAGTACTGAATTTGAAACGGGAAATGATAATAAAGGAAAAGAATATCGTTCGAAAAAAGGAAGTAAATCAAAAAAGGAGTGAAATGATTCACTCCTTTTTTGATTTAAGATGCTGCAGATTGATCCGTATTATATTTTTCTTCTGATTTTGCAACAATCATTGCACAAATTGCATCACCGGAAATATTTACAGCAGTTCTAGACATATCTAGAATGCGGTCAATACCGATAATTAAAGCAATGCCTTCTACTGGTAGATTTACTTGATTTAAAACCATCGTAAGCATTACTAGTCCAACACCTGGTACACCTGCAGTACCGATACTAGCTAGTACAGCAGTTAATACGACCATAGCTAATTGTGGTAATGTAAGTTCAACGCCGTATACTTGAGCGATAAATACAGTTGCTACCCCTTGCATAATAGCAGTACCATCCATATTAATCGTTGCACCTAGTGGTTGTACAAAAGAGCTTATCGCTTTTGGAACTCCAAGTTTTTCTTGGGCGGTTTTCATGGCAAATGGAAGGGACGCATTAGAGCTAGATGTACTAAACCCAATTGCCATTACCGGACCGAAATGTTTAAAGAAACGAATAATACTTTCTTTGGCTAGTACCTTTAATAAGCCGCCGTATACGAAGACACCGTGAATAATGAGTACCAACATAACGACAATCATATACTTGAACATCGCAGCGACGCCTGCAAGACCCATTTTACCAACGGACGAAGCGAGCAACCCGAATGTTCCGATTGGAGCTAATTTCATGACGAGATTAACAAGATACATCATTAATTCGTTGCCCTGTTCAAGTAATGAATGGACACCTTGAACTCGTTTTCCTAAAACAGCTAAACCGAGTCCGATCAATGCGGCAAAGGCAATAATTTGTAGCATGTTCCCATCAGCCATCGCTTTTGCTGGATTATCTGGCACAATATTCAGCAATGTATCAACGAAAGATGTTTCAGTTTTTGCACCTTCATACTTAAGCCCGTCTGTTTTAAAGTTACCGCCAGCTCCTGGTTTTATGATAAGTGCAAATGTAACTGCAATAGAGATAGCGACAGCTGTTGTTACGAGAAAGAATGAAATTGATTTTAAACCAATTCTTCCAAGTTGTTTCGGATCTCCAAGACCAGCAGCCCCAAGTACGATAGAAATGAACACAACAGGAACAACTAGCATTTTAATAAGTCGAATAAACAGTTGACCAAGTGGATTGAACGCATATTGATTCAATGGCTCAAAAATAGATGGAGCAGCTAAATTTAAAGTGAGTCCGACAACTAGACCGAGAAATAATGCAATTAAGATTGCCTTTGTTTGTTTCAATAAAAACCCCCCCTTTGTTTTTGTAAAATTGCTTTCTAAATTAATTATACCGAAAAAATACCTATTTTGACAATATTTTCTGAATATTTAGTATAAAACTGTCTGTTTCAATGTATATAGTCCAGTTTTGCTGAAATATGTGGAAAGAATACATTTATGTATTTGGAAAAAAAATAGACCATCACATGATGGCCTAGGGAAGGGGACAATTTATATCAATTTAATTAGGGATGGAAGCTATTCAAAGACACTGGGGAATGTCTTATAAATTAGGGAGGAACAGCTTCGATACATATACTATAAAAGATAGATGTGAACATAGAGTGAAATAGAGAGGGAGTTTTAAGTAAGAAGAAAGAGAGAATAAAAAAATAAGACCATCACATATAGGATGGTCAAAGGAAGGGGACAATTTATGTCAATTTAATTAGGGATGGAAAGCTGTTCAAGACACTGGGGAATGTCTTATAAATTAGGGAGGAACAGCTCCGATACGTATACTATAAAAGGTAGATGTGATTCTCGTGTGAACATGGAGTGAAAGAGAGAGGGAGTTTCAAATAAAAGATAGAAAGAATAAAAAAATAAGACCATCACATATAGGATGGTCAAGGGAAGGGGACAATTTATGTCAATTTAATTAGGGATGGAAGCTATTCAAAGACACTGGGGAATGTCTTATAAATTAGGGAGGAACAGCTTCGATACATATACTATAAAAGGTAGATGTGATCCTCGTGTGAACATGGAGTGAAAGAGAGAGGGAGTTTCAAATAAAAGATAGAAAGAATAAAAAAATAAGACCATCACATATAGGATGGTCAAGGGAAGGGGACAATTTATGTCAATTTAATTAGGGATGGAAGCTATTCAAAGACACTGGGGAATGTCTTATAAATTAGGGAGGAATAGCTTCGATACGTATACTATAAAAGGTGGATGTGATCCTCGTGTGAACATGGAGTGAAAGAGAGAGGGAGTTTCAAATAAAAGATAGAAAGAATAAAAAAATAAGACCATCACATATAGGATGGTCAAGGGAAGGGGACAATTTATGTCAATTTAATTAGGGATGGAAAGCTGTTCAAGACACTGGGGAATGTCTTATAAATTAGGGAGGAACAGCTCCGATACGTATACTATAAAAGGTAGATGTGACCCTCGTGTGAACTTGGAGTGAAAGATATGGGGATTTGAAAAGGGATAAAATAGTTGTTGTAAGAGTTATAGTATAAGTGGAGATATAATAGAAAATATTCTTTTGTAAAACGATAGGAGTCTGAATATAAATAAAAGTTGAAATCTATGAAAAAAAGGATTATGCTCAACTATATTATAAGAATATAAGGTTTATCCCGCTACTTGTAGGCTCTTAAAGAGTCTTTATTTATGAGGGGATAAAAGCTTCACTTGATAAAGGGAGTTAGTGATATGGAAGTAGCAAAAAAACAAGGGTTGTATAATCGCTTTATACGATTGAATCCACCACAAATTTTAGCATTAGGCTTTTTTTGTTTAATTGTGGTCGGAGGATTGTTATTAAAGTTACCGTTTGCAACGAAAGTACATATTAGTTGGGTAGATGCTTTCTTTACAGCTACGTCGGCAGCGACTGTAACCGGTTTAGGTGTTGTAGATACTGCGAGTACGTTTACGATGTTTGGTGAAATTGTTATTATGTTTTTAATTCAAACGGGTGGTCTCGGTCTTATGACGATAGCCATTTTAATTGTTTGGGTATTAGGGAAAAAAATTGGTTTACGCCACCGATTATTAATTGGAGAAGCATTTAATCAAACAAATATTGGTGGTCTTGTGAAATTAGTAAAACGTGTTTTTATTTTTTCTATTTGTATTGAGCTAATTGGAGTTATCTTTTTATCGATTCGCTTTATTCCAGAGTTTGGTTTTGGAAAAGGTTTATACTATAGTATTTTTCACGTTATTGCGTCATATAATAATGCCGGCTTTGCGCTTTGGCCAGATAATTTAACAAGATATGTAGGAGATCCTATTATTAATATTGGGATTTGTTCTTTAATTGTAATAGGAGGGTTAGGGTTTACGGTATTAATTGATATATGGTATAGCCGTAGTTTCCGAAAATTATCACTGCACTCCAAAATCATGATTGTTGGAACTATAGCACTTAATGTTATTGCGATGATTGTGATTTTTGTATTGGAATATAATAATGTGAAGACTTTGGGGCACTTATCTTTAAATGAAAAATTATGGGCTTCGTTCTTCCAAGGAATTACACCTCGTACAGCTGGTTTTAACACGGTAGATTATGGGGGGATGGAAGAGTCATCGATACTATTTACAATGGTATTAATGTTTATTGGTGCGGGAAGTGTATCGACAGGCGGTGGAATTAAGTTAACGACATTCGTTATTTTAATTACATCAGTTCTTTCTTTCTTTAGAAAGAAAGAGGATTTTGTTTTGTTTCAGCGTACGATTAAAATGTCGACAGTAACGAGAGCGTTAGCAATTGTCGTTGCTAGTCAAATACTTATTTTTACAGCGGTATTTGTATTAATGCTTACAGAAGACTTCAGTTTTATTCAGTTATTATTTGAGACAATTTCAGCGTTTGGTACAGTAGGGTTAACAATGGGGATTACTGCGAAGCTATCGGCGTTTGGAAAATGTATTATTATGTTTGTTATGTTTTGTGGATTAATCGGACCGTTAACACTTGTGTTCTCTTTGGCACGACCAGCAAAACAAAAAATTAAATATCCATCAGAAGATGTATTTACAGGATAAGGTATCCCGCATAAAGCGAGATACCTTTTTCTTTTTAAAAAAGAGAGAACAATAAACCAATAAGCGCCACTCGGAATAAAATCGCAATGAGTGCAGCGATACCACCCACAATGGCAGCGGTACCGCCAGTTACAGTAGCCCCGCGATTATAAGCGTAAATACCAAGTAGAACAGACACAAGACCAAATAGTGTTGGGAATGTGAATAATGATAATATTGCTAAGGCAAGAGCAATGAAACCAGCAGTCGATCCAGCTGCAGACGATCTTACCTCAGCGTTATCTTTATCATCATAATCGATATGCTGTGGTGCAACTTCAGCTGCGTATTCTTCTTTATAATCACTATCTATTCGATCTCTTTTTTTATATTCATCAAATTTCTCAGTCAAAGTAAGGACTCCTTTCATAACAAGGTTCAATAGTAGTATGTATCTCTTTTCCCTTTTTATCCGAGCATGTACAGGGAGTAATATCCAATTGGAAAGTGGAAAATGTTTTTTCAAAATAGGAAAACTTAGTATGACTTCCTCTATTTTGGAAAGTATAAAAAAGAATAATGAGGAAAGGGTGTAGTACATAATGGAACATCCAATTGAAAATTTAATGAAAACAGCAATGACAAATTTAAAAGAGATGGTAGATGTAAATACGATTGTTGGAAGTCCGGTTTCAACAGCTGACGGAAATGTAGTATTAACAGTATCTCAAGTGGCTTTTGGTTTTGGAGCTGGTGGAAGTGACTTTAAAGGGGATTTTATTTCTGAAAAACATAACGGCGGACAAGGGCAGCATAAAGAGAACAGGCAAAGTCATCCATTCGGAGGCGGAAGCGGGGCTGGGGTTTCTATTAGCCCAGTTGCTTTTTTAGTAGTTGGTTCTAACGGTGTGCAAGTGTTGCATCTCAATAGTGGTACACATTTAATTGAAAAAGCGTTAAATACTGTGCCAAGCACTGTGGATAAATTTGTGAATGGTCGCCAAAAGTGAACTTGCATTTTTTAGGAATTATGATATATTAGAAAAAGTGCGCTTTATGACGATCGGAATAATTGAACTGTAAATATATATGATGTGTGGAATAAGGGAGAGGAATTTATGATTAATATCAAAAACTTAGTAGTTGGCTTATGTATGTTAGTAAGCGGTTTTGTTGTATATGTAATAAAAGAAAAAGCTCCATTCTAAAACAGACAAACCGTTAATGTCTGTTTTTAATTTGTAAAAAATGTTGACAAGTTATTGTATTGGTGTTAGAATTTTAATTCGTGTCTCGGTTAAAGCTAGTGTAAAGTAAATAAATCTTATGAATATAATACGAAAAGTTTGCGAAAGATCGGGTAGTCTTACCAACAACTTTTGTGAACAAACCCTATAAATTGTATATGTAAGCTTTATATGTATACTAGTGAATCAAGGAGCGGTCAGTGGAACCGTAATGATGAGAGAGAGGTAGGGCTTTCATCCAGTATATGTTACTTTCCCGTTAGGTGAATATAAAAAAGAGGGCTCCTTTTGAAAAGGAGCCCTCTTTCTATAAATAAATTGAAACTATAATCAGTGGGACCATTCTATTTCCTTTACATGTTAGCTCACAAATAATGTGATAAAAATGATTAAGTGCGGTTTTCAACTTGCTGACAAATTTCATCTGTTGTTAAACCATGTGCTTTAATTACAGATCCTTTTATCGATGTATCTGCAATGCCCATCATATTAGAATCTTGCCCGGTTACAACGCAACAATCACACCCATGTGCATCATTTTCAGAGTTAAGTGAAACGACTTCATGTCCTTGTTGCTGAAGAGCTTGTTGAACATCTGTTAAAGAGTTCTCAACACCAATTCTAGCCATAATTTTCACCTCCTACCATCTAGTTGCTAGTATGCTCAAGTTCATAGCATATATTTATGAAAAGATGGTAGGAAGAGAATATTTGTTTAGTCGTTATATACACCAGTAAGCATTTGACTTACGAATTGATCGTTTAATGTATCTTGTGCTGAACTGTTATTAGACTGAATATCGATTGAAGCTGTGTAGTTGTTATGTTTTTTGCTATGTGGTTCTACTTCAACGTAATTATCGAATTTACAAAAACCTTTCGTATCCATTAAATCAAATAATTGAAGCATTTCTACTACCTCTTGTCTCGTTCCTTTAATTTGTACACACGCCATTGTTATTTCCTCCTTCAATTTGACAAATTGTTTTTTAAAAATAGGATTATGATTACTAAATGAAAAATATGAATGTTATTTTTAGACAGCGTTATTTTTGTTATTTTCCCCCTTTTTCACCAAAAGTCGTTGTATATTACCGGATTTATAAAATCGGACGTCCGTTTATTGAATACAATAGATTCGTATCAATTGGCGAAAACCCTTCTTTTAAACAAATATTTTTTTTAGTAGAATTTGACGAAAAAAAAATTTTGACTTTTTGTAAACGTTAACAATGTTATTAAATCAATATAAACAAAGATGTACGTACGATTAAAAATTAAAAATTTTCTAAAAATTCACTTGATTTATTTGAAAAGGAGAGTAGACTAGGAAACAATAAAAAACTCATAGAACATAGGGGGCGCTTTCAAGTGAACGAGCAGTGGATTTTCTTAAATGGAGAATTTGTTCCAAAAGACGAAGCAAAGGTTTCAGTATATGATCATGGCTATTTATATGGCGATGGAGTGTTCGAAGGAATTAGGGTATATAGCGGTAATGTTTTCCGTTTGAGAGAGCATCTTGTCCGGTTATATGAATCAGCGAAATCCATCATGTTAGAAATTCCATATACGTTAGAAGAAGCAACGAAAATCGTTGTTGAAACGATTCGACAAAACAAAATATCTAATGGATATATCCGCCTCGTTGTATCAAGAGGACCTGGGAACTTGGGATTAGATCCCGATTCTTGTACGAAACCAAATGTAGTAGTAATTGCAGAGCAATTATCTTTATTTCCACAAGAATATTATGAAAAAGGGATTCCGATTATAACAGTTGCAACGCGTCGCAATCGCCCGGATGTTTTATCGCCTCAAGTAAAATCTTTAAATTACTTAAATAATATTTTAGTTCGCATTGAGGCGAAATTAGCTGGAGTACAAGAAGCACTTATGTTAAATGACCAAGGATATGTAGCTGAAGGCTCTGGAGATAATGTATTTATTGTGAAGGGAAATAAATTAATTACACCACCAAGTTTTGCTGGAGCGTTAGAAGGTATTACACGAAACGCGATTTTAGAAATCGGCGAAAAACTTGGATATGACGTAAGAGAAGAATTATTTACAAGGCATGATGTATATGTAGCTGATGAAGTGTTTTTAACAGGAACAGCTGCTGAAGTAATTGCTGTTACGACAGTAGATGGAAGAACGATTGGTTTAGGTAGAACAGGGCCACATACGAATCGTTTATTAGAAGAATTCCGTAAATTAGTTGTAGAAGATGGAGAGAAAATTTACGAAGAAAATAAAGTTGGATAATAGCTCTTATGACATGATAAAGCGTTGATAGGGAGGAGTAGTTGACTGTGAAGCCTCACAGAGAGTCGGTGGTTGCTGGAAACCGATGGTTCACGTCGACGAACATCACCCTTGAGTGCTAAGCTGAAACGTTTGTTTAGGCTTAGACGGTAGCTCCGTTATTAGCTAGACTCATATCCCGAGTCACTGAGGCAAGAGTAATCTTGCAAAGAAGGGTGGTACCGCGAAATCTTTCGTCCCTTCAGCACATAGCTGGAGTGTGGACGTAGGATTTTTTTATTTTATAAATGTTTTAAAAAAGGGGGCTTATAAGAAAAATGTCTTCAAAAACGGAAGAGAAACTGGCAACTGGTGCACAGCTATTGTTAGAAGCGCTAGAAAAGGAAGGAGTAGAGGTGATTTTTGGTTATCCAGGTGGTGCGGTTTTACCTCTATATGATGCGCTTTATGATTGTGAAATTCCGCATATTTTAACGAGGCATGAGCAAGGTGCAATTCATGCTGCTGAAGGATATGCAAGAATTACAGGCAATCCAGGAGTGGTAATTGCAACAAGTGGACCGGGTGCTACAAATGTTATTACTGGTCTAGCTGACGCGATGATTGATTCATTGCCACTTGTTGTATTTACAGGGCAAGTAGCAACAACGTTAATCGGGAGTGATGCTTTCCAAGAAGCTGATATTATGGGGCTTACGATGCCGGTGACAAAACATAATTATCAAGTACGAAAAGCATCGGATTTACCCCGAATTATTAAAGAAGCATTTCATATCGCTAGAACAGGAAGACCAGGCCCAGTCGTAATTGACCTTCCGAAAGATATGGTAGTAGAGAAAGGTGAGCGATGTAGTGATGTACAAATGGATTTACCAGGATACCAGCCTAATTACGAACCGAATCTACTACAAATAAACAAATTATTACAAGCGATTGCGACTTCAAAAAAACCGTTAATTTTAGCAGGAGCAGGTGTATTGCATGCAAAGGCATCGAAAGAATTAACAAGCTTTGCTCGTAAATATGAAATTCCTGTTGTTCATACATTACTTGGTCTTGGTGGTTTTCCGCCAGATGATAAATTATTTCTTGGGATGGGAGGAATGCACGGTTCTTACACGGCTAATATGGCGTTATATGAATGTGATCTACTTATAAATATAGGAGCAAGATTTGACGATCGTCTTACTGGAAATTTAGCTTATTTTGCTAAAGAAGCGATTGTCGCACATATAGATATTGATCCAGCGGAAATCGGAAAAAATGTGCCGACTGAAATTCCAATTGTTGCGAGTGCGAAGCAAGCATTAGAAGCTCTACTCAACTTTAAGGAAGGGGAAGTAAATCACAATGATTGGCTCTCATTATTGAATAGTAGAAAAGAAAAATACCCTCTTTCTTACAAAGAGCATTCGGAATGTATTAAGCCTCAATATGCAATTGATATGCTATACGAAATTACGAAAGGAGAAGCGATTGTAACGACAGATGTTGGGCAACATCAAATGTGGGCAGCTCAATATTACCCGCTGAAAAACCCAGATAGATGGGTAACCTCTGGGGGGTTGGGAACAATGGGCTTCGGGTTTCCAGCAGCAATAGGTGCACAAATCGCAAAGCCTGAAGAACTAGTTATTGCAATTGTCGGTGATGCTGGATTTCAAATGACACTGCAAGAACTAAGTGTGTTAAAAGAGCATTCTTTACCAGTTAAAGTTTTTATTTTAAATAATGAAGCTTTAGGGATGGTAAGACAATGGCAAGAGGAATTTTATAATGGGCGATATTCGCACTCCTTACTTTCATGCCAACCAGATTTTGTTGCGCTTGCCAATGCTTATGGCATAAAAGGTGTTCGTATTGAAGACCCACTTCTTGCAAAGCAACAATTACAGTATGCAATTGAGTTAAGAGAGCCTGTTGTAATTGATTGCCGCGTACTTCAATCCGAAAAGGTAATGCCGATGGTTGCCCCAGGAAAAGGCGTTCATCAAATGGAGGGAGTGGAGAAAAGGTGAAGAGAATTGTAACAGCGACAGTTCGAAATCAAAGCGGTGTGTTAAATCGAATTACAGGTGTTATGACACGTAGACATTTTAATATTGAAAGTATTTCAGTAGGTCATACGGAATCATCGGATATTTCGAGAATGACGATTGTTGTACACGTTGAAAATGAACAGCAAGTTGAGCAGTTAATTAAACAACTTCATAAGCAAATCGATGTACTGAAAGTATCAGATATTACAGAAGAAGCGATGATCGCTAGAGAACTTGCACTTATTAAAGTAGCAACATCTGTAGCAAGAGCAGAATTATATAGTTTAATTGAACCGTTCCGAGCCGCTGTAATAGACGTTGGGAAGGATTCCATAGTGGTGCAAGTAACAGGTACCCAGGAGAAAGTAGAAGCGTTAATTGAATTACTTCGTCCATATGGTTTGAAAGAAATTGCTAGAACAGGTGTAACAGCATTTACACGTAGTATGAAAAAACAAGATAAACAAGTTATGTTAATTCAATAATTATTTAAAAAATAGGGGGAAATGAAAATGGCGAAAGTTTATTATGAAAAAGACGTAACGGTAAATGTATTAAAGGAAAAGAAAGTAGCAATCATCGGATATGGATCGCAAGGCCATGCGCATGCGCAAAACTTACGTGATAACGGATTTGATGTGGTAGTAGGACTGAGGAAAGGGAAGTCATGGGATAAGGCGAAAGAAGACGGTTTTTCTGTATATACAGTAGCGGAAGCAGCAGAAAAAGCAGATGTAGTAATGATTCTACTACCTGATGAATTACAGCCGGAAGTATATGAAGCTGAAATTGCACCAAACTTACAAGGCGGCAATTCTCTCGTTTTCGCGCATGGATTTAATGTTCACTTTGATCAAGTAAAACCGCCAGCTAATGTAGATGTATTTCTAGTAGCACCGAAAGGTCCAGGACATCTAGTACGTCGTACGTTTGCGGAAGGGGGAGCTGTTCCTGCATTATTTGCAGTATATCAAGATGCAACAGGAGTTGCGACTGAAAAGGCACTTTCATATGCAGATGGAATTGGGGCGACGAGAGCAGGTGTATTAGAAACAACGTTTAAAGAAGAAACAGAAACAGATTTATTTGGAGAGCAAGCTGTACTTTGCGGCGGAGTAACTGCACTAGTAAAAGCTGGGTTTGAAACGTTAGTTGATGCTGGTTATCAACCGGAAGTTGCATATTTTGAATGTTTACATGAACTAAAACTAATCGTTGACCTTATGTATGAAGGCGGACTTGAAAATATGAGATATTCAGTTTCAGATACAGCGCAGTGGGGCGACTTCGTATCAGGACCACGCGTTGTAACGGAAGATACGAAGAAAGCGATGGGTGCAGTGCTAGCAGAAATTCAAGATGGTACATTTGCAAGAGGCTGGATTGCAGAGCATAAAGCAGGAAAACCAAATTTCCATGCGACAAATGAGAAAGAGAATGAACACGAAATTGAAGTAGTTGGACGTAAATTACGTGAAATGATGCCGTTTGTACAGCCGCGAGTAAAGGCAGGGGTCAAATAATATGAAGCAAATTTTGTTCATGGATACGACGCTACGTGATGGCGAACAATCACCAGGAGTTAATTTAAATGAACAAGAGAAATTACAGATTGCGAGGCAACTAGAGAGACTTGGTATTAATGTAATGGAAGCTGGATTCGCAGCAGCTTCTGAAGGTGATTTTCAATCGGTAAAACGTATCGCAAATACCATTCAAAATGCTACGGTTATGAGTTTAGCTAGAGCGAAAGAAAGTGATATTCGAAGAGCCTATGAAGCTGTGAAAGGCGCTGTCTCTCCTCGTTTACACGTATTTTTAGCTACGAGTGACATTCATATGAAATATAAGCTTTGTATGTCAAAAGAAGATGTATTAGATAGCATACATCGCTCGGTTACGCTCGGGAAATCACTATTTCCAACAGTTCAATTTTCAGCAGAAGATGCAACAAGAACATCGAGAGCATTTTTAGCTGAAGCAGTAGAAGTCGCGATTCGCGCAGGAGCGAATGTAATCAATATTCCTGATACAGTTGGATATACGAATCCAGAAGAATATTATTCTCTTTTTAAATACTTACAAGAATCCGTTCCGTCGTATGAAAAAGCAATTTTCTCTTGTCATTGTCACGATGATCTTGGGATGGCAGTAGCGAATTCGTTAGCTGCGGTTGAAGGCGGAGCGTTACAAGTAGAAGGAACGATTAATGGAATTGGAGAAAGAGCGGGGAATGCGGCGCTAGAAGAAGTCGCGGTTGCTCTCCATATTAGAAAAGATTTCTATGAAGCAGAATCCTCTATGACATTAAAAGAAATTAAAGCGACGAGTACGTTAGTAAGTCGGTTAACGGGTATGGTTGTACCGAAAAATAAGGCGATTGTTGGAGCAAATGCTTTTGCTCACGAATCAGGTATTCATCAAGACGGTGTATTAAAAGAAGTAACGACGTATGAAATTATTGAACCATCACTGATTGGAGAGTCACAAAATTTATTTGTATTAGGAAAGCATTCCGGGCGCCATGCGTTTACTGAAAAAATGAAAGAACTTGGTTATGAGTTTACAAAAGAAGAACGGGATGTGGTGTTTGAAGCATTTAAAAACTTGGCTGACCGTAAAAAAGAAATTACAGAAGAAGATTTACGTGCGCTTATGCTTGGTGAAGCAGCATTTGCGGCCCAGCAATATAGCATTACTCAATTGCAAGTACATTTCGTATCAAATAGTACACAGTGTGCAACGGTTGTACTAAAAGACGAGGAAGGAAATATGTACGAAGATGCAGCAACTGGTTCTGGAAGTATTGAAGCGATCTATAATGCAATTCAAAGAATTTTAGGATTAGAATGTGACTTAGCGGATTATCGCATACAATCTATAACGCAAGGTCAAGATGCACTTGCACATGTTCATGTTGAATTAAAAGAAGGAACTCATCAAGTATCAGGTTTTGGTGTTGCGCAAGACGTATTAGAAGCATCGGCGAGAGCGTATGTTCATGCGGCCGGAAAATTAAAATCTTTTATTACTCTTGTGAAGTGACTGTTTGATAAGTGAGGGGATCGTCCCTTACTTATCAAAATATATTTCTGAAAATTCAGATAAAAAGGAGTGTTTTAATTGGAAAAACGTATCGTTTGTTTAGCGGGTGATGGTGTTGGTCCGGAAATTATGGAAAGCGCGAAGGAAGTATTGCATATGGTAGAGAGGCTATATGGACATCACTTTCATTTACAAGATGAGTACTTTGGCGGAGCGGCTATCGATTTAAATGGGCAACCATTACCACAGCGAACACTTGCCGCTTGTTTAGCGAGTGATGCGGTTTTACTTGGAGCGGTTGGTGGACCGCGTTGGGATGATGCGAAAGAAAGGCCAGAGAAAGGATTATTAGCTTTAAGAAAAGGACTTGGTGTATTTGCGAACGTTCGTCCTGTAACAGTAGAAAGCGCAACTGCACATTTATCGCCATTAAAAAACGCAGATGAAATTGACTTCGTTGTCGTTCGTGAACTAACAGGCGGTATTTATTTCTCTTATCCGAAAGAAAGAACGGAAGAATCGGCAACTGATACACTTACGTACCATCGTCATGAAATTGAACGTATCGTGTCGTATGCTTTTCAATTAGCGAGTAAGAGAGAGAAAAAAGTAACCTCTATTGATAAAGCGAATGTTTTAGAATCTAGTAAATTGTGGAGAGCTGTTACGGAAGAAGTAGCTCTTCGTTATCCTAATGTTGAATTAGAGCACATTTTAGTAGATGCAGCTGCTATGGAGTTAATTCGAAACCCAAGGAGATTTGACGTTATCGTAACAGAAAATTTATTTGGTGATATTTTGAGCGACGAGGCTTCTGTATTAGCAGGGTCATTAGGAATGCTTCCATCAGCGAGCCATGCGGAAAACGGTCCGTCTTTATATGAGCCTATTCACGGATCAGCGCCAGATATTGCAGGTAAAAATAAAGCGAATCCAATTGCGATGATGCGTTCAGTAGCGATGATGCTTGGGCAATCATTTGGATTAACGAGAGAAGGGTATGCGATTGAAGAGGCAATTTCTGCAGTTCTTCAATCTGGGAAATGTACAGCTGATATTGGGGGGAATGAGACGACAACTTCATTTACGAGGGCAGTTATTCAAGAAATGGAAGAGCAGGCACTAGTAGGGAGAGGAAGATAATGGGGAAAAGGTTACTAGATAAGCTTTGGGAAAGACATGTAGTTGTAACGAATGAAAATGGATTGGATTTATTATATATCGATCTTCATCTCGTTCATGAAGTAACGTCACCGCAAGCCTTTGAAGGCTTGCGGCTTGCAAATCGAACTGTTCGGAGACCGGAATTAACGTTTGCAACGATGGATCATAATATTCCAACGAAAGATGTTTGGAATATTACCGATCGCATTGCGAAGCAGCAATTGGATACACTTCGTGACAATTGTAAACAATTTAAGGTGCGATTAGCCGATATTGGTGATGAAGAGCAAGGAATCGTTCACGTTATAGGACCAGAACTTGGGCTCACACAACCGGGGAAAACGATTGTATGCGGTGATAGCCATACAGCAACCCACGGTGCTTTCGGTGCTTTAGCGTTTGGTATTGGTACGAGTGAAGTAGAACATGTATTAGCAACTCAAACGTTGTGGCAACGAAAACCGAAAGCGATGGGGATTGAATTAAAAGGAAAGTTACCGAAAGGAGTTTATGCAAAGGATATTATTTTGCATCTTCTCTCAAAGTACGGTGTAGCGGTTGGAACGGGGCATGTAATGGAATTCTACGGAGAGACGATTCGTGATATGGGTATGGAAGAGAGAATGACACTTTGCAATATGGCAATTGAAGGGGGAGCGAAAGCTGGCATCATTGCACCAGATGAGAAAACATTTTCTTATGTAAAAGGGCGTGAATATGCACCGAAAGACTATGAAACGTTTACGGGAAAATGGTCGGAGCTTTATACAGATTCAGATGCAATTTATGATTTACATATTTCGGTAGATGTTACGGATTTAGCACCGTATGTCACTTGGGGAACAAATCCTAGTATGGGTGTTCCTATTGATGAAAAATTACCAGAGAAGCATAACGAAAATGATGAAAGAGCATTTTCATATATGGGATTGAGCCCTGGGCAAAGTACGTTTGAAATTCCTGTTAAGCATGTCTTCATTGGTTCTTGTACAAATTCACGTTTATCTGACTTAGAAATTGCTGCATCTGTTGTAAAAGGGAAAAAGGTAAAAGAAGGTGTGCGAGCACTCGTTGTACCAGGATCAAAAAGTGTGAGAGAGCGGGCGATGCAAAAAGGCTTACATCGCATATTTGAAGAAGCGGGATTTGAATGGAGAGAGCCTGGATGTTCAATGTGTCTTGGGATGAATCCAGATCAAGTACCTGAAGGAGAACATTGTGCTTCTACTTCAAATCGTAATTTTGAAGGAAGGCAAGGGAAAGGAGCACGAACACATTTAGTAAGTCCAGCTATGGCTGCAGCAGCTGCGTTATATGGTCATTTTGTTGATATTAGAAAGGAGAGTTACGATGGAACCATTTCATATTCATAAAGGTACTGCCGCAGTACTTATGAATGATAACATTGATACAGATCAAATTATTCCGAAGCAATATTTGAAGAGAATTGAAAGGACGGGATTTGGAAAATATTTATTTGATGAGTGGCGTTACGATAATGAGCGCCATGAAAATCCTAATTTCCCCCTTAATGCACAAGAACGAAAAGGAGCAAGTATATTAATTACAGGTGATAATTTTGGATGTGGTTCTTCAAGAGAACATGCTCCGTGGGCGCTTGCGGATTATGGTTTCCGCGTTATTATCGCCGGAGGATTTGCAGATATTTTTTATATGAATTGTATGAAGAATGGTATGTTACCGATTGTAATGGATAAAGAGATGCGTGAACAACTTGCCAAAACGAATGCGAGAGATCAAATGGAAGTTGATTTAGAGAATGAAGTAATTATTACGAATACGCACAGGTTTCATTTTACAATCGAGAAAATGTGGAAAGAAAAATTATTAAATGGTCTAGATGAAATCAGCATTACAATGCAATATGAACAAGAAATTGAAGAGTATGAAAGAAAAGTAGCTTCACATTAACTAAAAGTAGAATATTCGAAATGTATTTACATTCAGAATTAACTGTTATATAATATGTAAAAAATCAGAGGAGAAAGGGAGTAAGTATTATGAATATCGTGCAATCTATTAAAATGCTTACAAAACTACATCATCATACATGAAACCCTTGAACCTAACGTGAAAACGTGTAGGCACAAGGGTTATTCCCGTTGTACCTACACTCTACTAAAGAGCCTTGTAGGTATTTTGTCTACAAGGCTCTTTTTATTTTCGGTTTGGGTGGATGGAATGGGCATAAATTAAAGAGGGAAGGGTGTGTGAATTCAGATGACAAAGTGGAAACGGGCAAATCCGAATGGAACGAGAGATTACTTATTCGAAGAATGTACGTTAATTGAAGAAGTGGAACAAAAATTAAGACGGACCTTTTTAGAGAGAGGTTATGAAGAAATAAGGACACCTACAATTGAATTTTATGATGTTTTTGCATTTCAAAACAGGCCGATAGATGAAGAAAAGATGTATAAATTTTTCGATGAAAAAGGACGGATTATCGTTTTACGCCCAGATATGACAATTCCTTTAGCAAGAGTAATTGGAACACAGAGAGGGGATATTCCTCTTAAAGTAACTTATAGCGGGAATGTATTTCGGGCGAATGAGTCCCTTACTGGGAAATATAATGAAATAGTACAAAGTGGTATTGAAATTATCGGGATTGAAAATGTAAGGGCTGAAATTGAATGTGTGATAAGCGTAATTCAAGCACTTCAAAAATTAAAGGTGCAATCTTTCACAATTGAGATTGGGCAAGTACAGTTATATAAATGTATCGTAAAAAAGCTCCCCATTAATGATGAAGAAGAGAAGTTACTTAGAACGTATATTGAAAGTAAAAATTATGCCGGACTCTCACACTTTATAGAAGAAAAGAAATTAAATCGGTGTGATGAAACAGTAAGGTTACTTGAGAAACTACCAAGGTTATTCGGGAGTTTAGATGTTGTTGAGGAAGCAGAAAAACTCGCCTCAAGTAATGAAATGAAAATGGCCATTGCGAGAGTGAAAGAAATATATGAAACAATTGAACAGTTAGGATATGGCTCTTACATATCAATTGATTTAGGTATGGTTCAACATTTGGATTATTATACGGGTGTTATTTTCAAAGGGTATATATATGAAATTGGAGAAGAGATTGTTAGTGGCGGAAGATATGATGAGTTAATTGGAAATTTTGGAGAGATGATGCCAGCGGTTGGGCTCGCGGTGCAAGTAAATCAAATAGTTAAGGCACTTCAAGAGCAGCAAGAACCATATAAACGAAAGAGCATAGATATTATGATTCATTATGAGTTAAATAGATTAGCAGAAGCGGAAAGGTTACGAAATTTACTTCAAAAGGACGGGAAGAATGCCCAGTTATCTTTATTCTCTGATTTAAACGATACTTTTCAATTTGCAAACAAGAATAAAATAATGACAGTCGTTGAGGCGAAGAGTGAGTCACTAGTGGAATATGTATGGAGAGAGAAATGGATCATCCAGAAAGAAGGGAAGGCTTCATGCGTAACATTCAAATTGCGTTAACGAAAGGAAGATTAGAAAAGCATGTTATTCCACTGTTTGAAAAAATTGGAATTGATTGTTCGGAGCTCAAAGATAAAGGAAGAAAACTTGTGTTTAAAAGTAAAAACACAAACATTTCATTTATTTTAGTGAAAGCGGTAGATGTTGCTACTTATGTAGAACATGGCGTAGCTGATATTGGAGTCGTTGGAAAAGATATATTAATGGAATTTGAGAAAGATATATATGAGATGGTCGATTTAGGAGTGGGCGTGTGTAAATTTTGTGTCGCTTCTATTCCTACGTATAATCCGAAGAGTTATCGGAAAAAACGAATTGCTACGAAATATCCGCACATTACTTCTACATATTTTCATGATAAAGGGGAGGATGTAGAAATTATTAAAATAGAAGGATCTGTAGAGATTGCTCCACTTCTAGGTTTGGCAGATGCAATTGTTGATATTGTTGAAACAGGAAAAACATTACAAGAAAACGGGTTAATTGTATTTGAGGAAATGTGCTCTATATCAGCTCGAATGATTGTGAATAAGGCTGCATTGAAAACTAAAAAAGACGAAATATTCTGTATTATAAATATGATGGAACAAGAAATTTTGTCAGGGAAATAGGGGGATTTTAAATGGAGATAGTTTTTGAAGATTTCCAAGAGGCTTTATCGAAAATAAAATCGCTACGAGAAAGCGCTAATATAATAGAAGAAACTGTTCAAAGAAGTGTAAGTGAAATTGTTCAAAACGTAAGGGAGAGTAAAGATGAGGCTTTATCGTTCTATACAAAAAAGTTTGATGGTGTAGAGACAAAAGATTTTCGTGTAAGTGAGGAAGAAATAAAACAAGCAAGTAAGTTTGTAGAACAAGCTTTTTTAGAAGCGTTAAAAGAGGCGCAGAAAAATATTATCTCGTATCACGAAAAGCAAAAAAGACAATCTATGTTTGATTGCGTGAGTGAAGGGGTAATTAGAGGGCAGCTTATTCGTCCGTTAGAAAATGTAGGTGTATATGTGCCGGGCGGGACTGCTTCGTATCCTTCATCAGTATTAATGAATGTATTGCCAGCAAAACTCGCAGGAGTGAAAAAAATTGTAATGGTAACACCGCCGAAGCAAGGAGGAATTGATCCGCATATTTTAGCTGCTGCAAGTCTTGCAGGTGTAGATGAAATATATATGGCCGGTGGTGCTCAAGTAATTGCTGCTCTAGCATATGGAACGGAATCGATTCCTAAAGTAGATAAAATAGTTGGACCAGGGAATTTATATGTCGCGCTAGCGAAGCGAGAAGTATATGGGATAGTCAATATCGATATGATTGCTGGACCATCAGAAATTGTAGTTATCGCAGATGAAACAGGAAATGCCGAATATATTGCTGCTGATTTATTATCACAGGCAGAACATGACGAGAGGGCAACAGCTATTTGTATTACAACAAATATAAAGCTTGCTAAAGAAGTAGAAAGAGAAATAGAAAGACAGCTAGAGACGTTGCCTAGAAGTGAAATCGCTCGTGAATCCATAAAAAGAAATGGAGCAATTTTTATTGTCCCTTCTTTAGAAGAGGCGTTTCATTTATCAAATGAAATCGCTCCAGAACATTTAGAGTTACACATAAAAGAGCCAATGAATGCTCTAGCTTATGTAAAGCATGCGGGATCAATTTTTCTTGGGCCATATGCACCTGAACCGCTCGGAGATTATTTGGCGGGGCCGAATCACGTATTACCGACAAGTGGAACGGCAAGATTTTTTTCTCCGTTATCCGTCGATGATTTCGTAAAAAAATCAAGCTTCGTTTCGTATACGGAAGAAGCGTTAAGAAGTGTACAGCATCATATTGTAGAACTTGCAAATAAAGAAGGTTTACATGCACACGCAAGAGCAATCCAAATTAGGTTTAAGGAGGAAGAATAATGCGCGAGTCTAGTCAAGTACGTGAGACGACGGAAACAAAAATTAAATTAAGTTTGCAACTTGATGAAAGTACGAATGTTTCTGTGCAAACAGGAGTTGGATTTTTTGATCATATGCTAACTTTATTTGCTAGACACGGAAGATTTGGTTTGCAAATTGAAGCTGAAGGTGATGTATTCGTTGATGCTCATCATACGGTTGAAGATGTTGGAATTGTACTCGGAACTTGCTTGAAAGAATCATTGCAAAATAAAGAAGGGATTAACCGTTACGGCTCAGCGTATGTACCGATGGATGAATCTTTAGGATTTGTCGCGATTGATATAAGCGGGCGCTCATATATTGTATTTCAAGGTGAATTAACAAATCCGAAGCTAGGGGATTTTGACACAGAATTAACGGAAGAATTTTTTAGAGCAGTGGCTCATGCTGCAAATATTACGTTACATGCTCGCATTTTATACGGAAGCAATACACATCACAAAATTGAAGCTTTATTTAAAGCGTTCGGTCGAGCGCTTAGAGAGGCAGTCGATAAAAATGCCAATATTAATGGTGTAAATTCAACGAAAGGGATGTTGTAATTGATTGCAATTATAGATTATGGAATGGGAAATATTCGTAGTGTGGAACAAGCATTAAAATATATTGGAACAGAGTACATCATAACGGATGATAAAAAAGAAATATTGAGAAGTGATGGAGTTATTTTACCAGGAGTAGGCACATTTCCGAAAGCGATGGGCGTTTTAGAAGAAAAAGATTTAGTATGTGTGCTAAAAGAAGTTGGGAGCTTAGGAAAACCGCTTCTGGGTATTTGCTTAGGAATGCAGCTTTTATTTGAAAAAAGTGAGGAACTACAAAATTGTAACGGATTAAATTTATTGCCAGGTGTTATTCGAAAGTTAAAAGTTCCTTATAAAATTCCACATATGGGGTGGAATGAATTAAAAAAAGAAGGAGAAATATCGCTTTGGAATGGAGTAGAGGACGGTTCTTTCGTATATTATGTCCACTCTTATTATGCAGATTGTCCGAATGAAATTGTGTATGGGGCAAGTGAATATGGTGTGAAAGTACCTGGTTTTGTAGCAAAAGGAAATATATTTGGCGCACAGTTTCATCCTGAAAAAAGTGGGGAAATTGGGATGCGAATGTTAAAAAATTTCAAAGGGGTGGTAGAAGCATGGAAATCTTCCCAGCTATCGATTTAAAAGAAGGACGATGCGTCAGGCTTTATCAAGGAGAGTTTAGTAAAGAAACGGTGATGAATGAAGATCCAGTCGCACAAGCAATCATATTTGAAAAACTTGGAGCGAAAATACTACACGTTGTTGATTTAGATGGAGCAATTGTTGGGGAGTCAGTAAATTTACCTGTCATTGAAAAAATATGCAAGGCGGTACGTATTCCGGTGCAAATTGGAGGAGGAGTTCGGTCACTCGCGGCAGTGGAGAAGTTGTTGTCAGTAGGTGTAGAAAAAGTGATATTAGGAACGGCTGCCCTTTACGATAAATCATTTTTAGAAGAAGCGGTTCGTCTATATAAGGAGCAAATCATAGTTGGAATTGATGCGAAAAAAGGTTTCGTAGCAACGAGGGGCTGGTTAGATGTGTCTGAAATTTCGTACATCGATTTAGCGAAGCAAATGGAAAGTGTAGGTGTTCAAACGATTGTGTTTACGGACATTTCAAAAGATGGGACACTTGCAGGACCAAATTTTGAGCAATTAGAGTTACTGCAAAAAAGCGTGGGTATTCGTGTGATTGCATCTGGAGGTGTCGCATCTATTCAAGATGTGAAAAGATTAAATGATATGAACATATATGGCGTCATTATTGGGAAGGCACTTTACGAGAAAACGATTGATTTAGAAAAAGTGTTACAGGTAACAAAACTATGTTAGCAAAACGAATTATTCCATGTCTAGATGTGAAAGAAGGGCGGGTAGTAAAGGGTGTGAATTTTATAGGGTTACAAGACGTCGGTAATCCTGTTGAAATAGCCGCATTATATAATGATGCGGGAGCAGATGAAATCGTATTTTTAGACATCACTGCGACGCATGAAGGGCGAAAAACGATTATAGATGTTGTAGAACAAACAGCCTCAAAGGTGTTTATTCCTCTTACAGTTGGCGGGGGGATTTCAAGTGTTAAAGATATGTACAATTTACTAAGAGCTGGAGCAGATAAAGTTTCAATAAACTCAGCGGCAGTGAGAAATCCGAAGTTAATCCAGGAAGGTGCGGAACATTTTGGCTCACAATGTATTGTCGTAGCAATTGATGCTAGAAAAGTAGAGGAAGATAAATGGAATGTATACGTGAACGGCGGAAGAGTCGATACAGGGATGGATGCAATCGAATGGGCGAAGCGCGTTGCCCAGCTCGGGGCAGGAGAAATTTTGTTGACGAGTATGGATGCAGATGGAACGAAAAACGGATATGATCTTCGTTTAACAGGAGCAATTTCAAACAGCGTTTCTGTTCCAGTAATCGCATCAGGTGGATGTGGTCATGTGGATCACATTATAGAAGTATTTCAAAAGACAACAGTTGATGCAGCATTAGCGGCATCAATCTTTCATTATGGTGAAGCGACTGTACAAGATGTAAAGAGAAAATTAAGAGAAGCAAACGTTGAGGTGCGGTTATGAAACCTAATTTTGCAAAAGGATTGATACCAGCTGTTGTTATCGAGGAAGATACGAAAGAAGTTTTAATGTTAGCTTATATGAATGAAGAAGCGTATGACAAGACGCTGGAAACGAAAAGAACATGGTTTTATTCCCGTTCGAGACAATCGTTATGGAATAAAGGAGGTACATCGGGAAATGTCCAATATGTGCAATCACTTTATTTAGACTGTGATCAAGATGCAATCGTTGTTGTCGTAAAGCAAGTAGGGCCTGCTTGCCATACGGGAGAAAAAACGTGTTTTCACTACAAAATTATATAGGGGGATACATATGGAAGATATCCTTAAGTTATTATTTGAAACAATTGAAGAACGAAAGAAAAATCCACTCTCTGAATCATATACGAATTATTTATTTTCAAAAGGTGAAGATAAAATTTTAAAGAAAATTGGTGAGGAGTGCACCGAAGTAATTATTGCGTCTAAAAATAATGATAAAGAAGAAATAGTAAAAGAAATGGTTGATGTGTTCTATCACTGTTTTGTTCTATTAGCCGAAAAAAATATTCCATTAGAAGATGTCATGCAAGAAGTGAAAGAAAGAAATGGAAAGCTTTCGCGAGTAGGGGACAGAAGAGAAATAGATACATTATAAGGGGGAATATGGATGAAAGTGGACTATCACATTCATTTAGAAGAAGGACCATATTCAATAGGGTGGCTAGCTAAAATAAATGATGCGCTACAATATTTTGAACCGCTTAAAGAAGAAAAACATTCTATGGAATGGCTTATGAAAACACAAGAACGCCTGCAAAGACGTGTGAAGGAAGGTCCATTTACAGCGAAATGGATTGATTTATATTTAGAAGAAGCTGTGCGAAAAGGTATAAAAGAAGTTGGTATTGTCGATCATTTATATCGTTTTCATGAAGCGAAAGGATATTATGAAAAGTATGTAGATATTAGTGATTCTAGGCTTGGTCGCCTGCAAAAAGAATGGTTAGATCAAGTAAGAGTAACGTCTATTTATGATTTTACAAAGGCGATTGAAGAGGCAAAAGAGCGATGGAGTAAACGAGGGATAACGCTCAAACTTGGAATTGAAGCGGATTATTTTATCGGGGGTGAACAAGAGTTAAAAGGTTTACTAGCATTAGGAGACTTTGATTATGTAATCGGTTCGGTCCATTTTATAGATGGATGGGGATTTGATAATCCAGATACGAAAGAGTATTTTGGTACGCATGAGTTACATACTTTATATCACACGTTTTTCGCTACAGTTGAAAGTGCTGTTCGTTCCGAGCTTTTTGATATTATAGCTCACCTCGATAACATAAAAGTATTTAATTACCGGTTAGATGAGAATGAACAGCTTTCTTATTATAAGGAAATTGCTCGTGCGTTAGTGGAAACAAATACAGCAACAGAAATAAATGCGGGATTGTACTATCGATATCCTGTGCGCGAAATGTGCCCAAGTCCGCTTTATTTACAAGTATTAGCTAAGCATGGAGTTCCGATTACTCTATCCTCAGATGCCCATTATCCGAATGATTTAGGAAAGTATGTGGAAGAGAATATAAAGACATTACGCAATCATGATATTTCTCACATAGCTACATTTACGAAACGAGTAAGAACGATGAGATTGCTTGAAGAAGAAGTAATAATTTCAAAATGAAACACGATTTTTTGATGAAAATCACCCTTTTTGTTCAAAATAAGAAAGAATGAAAAGGAGGATGAAAAATGGTGAAACAACAAAATAAACAAAACGTACAAGCGGCAGATCAAGCCTATACTTCTGAAACAAATAATACTGCTAACTCAATTATTGAGGAACAAATTAGCGATACAGTTGCAGAAGGAACAATCGATGCGAAGCTTGGGAAAGAATCGCAAGAAAAAGCGTAAAAAGAGGGGAGAGTTGCATCTCCTCTTTTTTTATGGAAAAGTGTCGATTTTCAAAACTATAATCAAATTTCTTGGTTTTTATATGTAGATTTCTTACAATGAAATATAAGAAATATCATATTTTGTATAGAAGAGGTGTTAGTAGTGGCGAAAATATTAGTAGCAGGGAAAATTCCAGAAATCGGATTAAAATTATTGAAAAATCATGATGTAGAAATGTACAATAAAGAAGAATTAATTAGTGTAGAAGAGTTAGCAGAACGTGTAAAAGATAAAGATGCACTTTTAAGCTTACTTTCTACGAAGGTATCGAAAGAGGTTATTGACGCAGCACCAAACTTGAAAATTATCGCAAATTATGGTGCTGGTTACGATAATATTGATTACACATATGCAGGAGAAAAAGGAATTGCGGTAACGAATACACCGAAAGTATCAACTGAAGCGACAGCAGAATTAACATTTGCACTTCTTTTAGCAGCTGCACGTAGAATTCCTGAAGGTGATACGTTATGTCGTACAACTGGATTTAACGGATGGGCACCGTTATTCTTCTTGGGCCGCGAAGTACACGGTAAGACAATCGGAATTATTGGCCTTGGAGAAATCGGGAAGGCAGTTGCAAAGCGTGCGAGAGCATTTGGAATGAATGTTTTATATACAGGACCAAATCGAAAGCCTGAAGCTGAAAGTGAACTGGAAGCGACATACGTAACGTTGGAAGAATTATTACAAACAGCGGACTTTATTACAATTAACTGTGCTTATAATCCGAAATTACATCATATGATTGATGAAGAACAGTTTAAAATGATGAAGAAAACAGCATATATTATAAATGCTTCACGTGGACCAATTATGAATGAATCAGCACTTGCTCATGCACTAAAAACGAATGAAATTGAAGGTGCAGCTCTTGACGTATTTGAATTTGAACCGAAAATTACAGAAGAGCTAAAAGGATTAAAGAATGTAGTACTTGCTCCTCACGTAGGAAATGCAACATTCGAAACACGTGATGCAATGGCTGAAATGGCAGTAAGAAATATTTTAGCTGTATTAAATGGTGAAGAACCTGTAACACCTGTAAATCAAAAAGTATTAGTTACAAAATAAAAAAGAAACCTTCCGAAATACGGAAGGTTTTTTTATTTTTCTTTATTCGCTTTTTTAGAAGGTCTTTGTCTAATAAATTGAGATAACATATACAAAATGTATAGTGGAATGGCAATGAATAAGAAAACAGAAATGTTGCCAAAACTTGTTTGGTACATTGTGATAATAATTCCAACTAAAAATAGTGTAATAATTATGCTATATCGTGGAATTGGTACATCTTTTAAACTTGGGATACGAACACGGCTCACCATTAAAAATGCGAACGTTACAAATACGGTAATGAGAACAATTTTTGGAATGGTATGTGAAAATAATGTTAAGAAAGCAACAAGCCCTCCTGCTGCAGTAATCGGAACTCCAGTGAAATATTTCATAGAAGTAGAAGATGGTGTTACATTAAATCGTGCTAAGCGATATGCTCCGAACAGAGGGAATAATCCCGCTATGTATAGTCCAATGATTCCATAGTTGGAAAAAGATGTGTAATACATTAAAACAGCAGGTGCTGCGCCAAATGTTACAACATCCGCGAGTGAATCAAGCTCTTTTCCCATTTGTGAATCAACGCGTAATAAACGAGCGACACGACCATCAAGACTATCTAACATCATCCCGATCAGTACTAAAATAGCAGCTGATTTATAATATCCTAAAGATGCATAGCCGATTGACAAAAATCCGCTATATAAATTCCCGAGCGTAAATAAGTTTGGAATAGCTGCTCTATACAAAATCTGATCCCTTGCTTTCTGTTATAAATTCTTAATTAGTGTATGAAAGTTTACTTATTTTATCATACCATAAATTTCTTTCTCAGACGAAAAAAATTCCCAATTTGTGAAAGATTGTATAGAAGAGAAATTTGAAAAATAAGTAAAAAAAGGAAGCAACTTTTGTAAAGTTGCTTCCTACACTATTCAAATTTCGTTGTCATCGTTCCGGTTTTATATCGATTGTTAGGATCAAAGCGTAATAAATCTCCATAAATGAGTTTGTCGGATAATTTTAATTCTGTTTTTGCTTTTTCAATATAAGGCTGACATAGTGTTAAATCAGCTTCTTCACCTGTGCTTCTTTTATAGCACATATTTTTTGTATAAACATAATCTTCCGAAACAAAACTGCCGTCCCGCATTACCATAAGAGGGTCTTTTTCTTTCGTAAATAAGTCTGTTCCAAATTCTACGGATTGATTTGTTTTAATACCAAGTAAATGAAGTAACGTTGGTTTAATATCAATTTGACCAGATACTTTAGAGATGACTTTTCCTTCTTGGCCAGGCACATGAATAATGAGAGGGACGCGTTGTAATTGCATAGAATCAAACGGTGTAATAGCGTCTTTCCCAAGGAACTGAGCCATAGCTGCATTATGGTTTTCAGAAATGCCGTAATGATCACCATAAATGACAATAACGGAATTATCATATAGTCCTTCGTCTTTCAATTGTTTAATAAATAATTTAAGAGCTTCATCCGTGTAACGAACGGTTGGGAAGTAGCGATTTAAAACACCACTTTCGGAATTAAATTCATCAACATATTGATCTTCTGGATTTAGAAGAAATGGAAAATGGTTTGTTAACGTAATAAATTTTGTATAGAACGGTTGTGGTAAAGATTTTAACTTTGGAATAGATTGCTCAAAGAACTCTTTATCTTTTAATCCCCAACCGACAGACATTTGTTCCGTTCCTACGTAATCATTTAAATTAAAGTAACGATCATATCCAAGCGCAGGATACATTACGTCACGATTCCAAAACGTTTTATCGTTTGAATGGAAGACAGCAGAAGAATATCCGTATTTCTTTAATTGTTCTGGTGTGGCAGTGTATTCATTTGTTGCATGAGTAAAGAATACAGAACCACGGTCTAACGGATAAAGGGAATTTTCAACGATAAATTCAGCATCAGAAGTTTTACCTTGTCCCGTTTGATGATAGAAGTTATCGAAATAAAAACTATCTTTAATAAACTCATTTAAAAATGGAGTAATCTCTTTTCCATTTATTTTTTTATTAATAACAAAACTTTGTGTAGATTCCATTGAAATTAAAATTACATTTTTACCCTTTGCAGCTCCAAATAAGTTTTTATCAACTTGTTTATCTTTTGAGTCTGTATAGTTTTTAATTTCAGAGAACCCGTCTCCACTTGCAAATACACGCTCAGCTGAAGACTTAGATTGAAGTGTAATATCAAATAGATGATATGTGTATAACCCTAAATTTTTCACGACAGTTTGACGATCAAATGAGCGTGAGAACATTTGTGGTTTATATATAACTGAAACAACAATTTGTAGTGCTAATAATACTGTTACGCCGCTAAAGAAAGTTCGCTTCTCAGAGCGAGAAAGGGGTGTTTTATCACCAAATGATGGGAATTTACGCGAAATAAACATTAAAATAATTGCGTCTGCAAATAAAAGTAATGTTTTATACGTAAAGAGTTCTTTTATACTCGTCCCTAAGTCAGCCATATTATTTGTTTGGAATAAAACAGGGAAAGTAACAAAATCGTTATAGAACCCGTAAAACATTGCATTTCCAAATAAAATAAATGACAGTATAAAACTAATTACAATAATAATTCGGTTTCGGTACTTAGATGCAAGTAAAGCGAAACCAAAAAATAAAAGTAACGAAGCTAGTGGGTTAATAAAAAGCATAAACTCTTCAAAGAAGTTATCAATTCTAATATCAAATGCTAGCTTGTACACAATATATGTTTTTATCCATAATAAAACGACTGCAACTAGTGCAAATCGCAGTTTTGGAAACAGATTTTGTAGCATAATATACTCCTCTCCTAAAAGCATGACGGTTCTTGTGAGCCGGTTTGATTAGCGCCTCATTTTATATATACGAACAGTCCTTTGTTATTATGTTTATTATACTATGAGTATCATTATACGAAAATAAAAGAGAGTTGTGGGCTTTTTTATAATAATTGAGTAGAAAAAGGGCAGTGGGAGACAATAAAACGGAGTTTCTATGTATGATAATTATCGTGCGCAAAAAGAATCGAGTAATAAAACGGAGGTTATAATGCGAAAATTATTATATTTTATAGTATGCAGTAGTGTTATACTTTTTGCTTTACCGAGTGTGTCGGTAGCACAATATGATGCACCCCTTATGGAAGATGCCCTTTATTCTGTTTTATTTCCAAAAATAAATAAGGCAATTGAAAAACAATATGGGAGCTTGAAGCCTTATCAATGTCCTAAAATTATTAGTTTAAAAAAAGTGTATAGTGGTACATATTTATTTCAAGCGAGTATTGAAGTAACGAAGTATGAACAGGTTGGTGGGAAAATTGTTCCACCATTTGAGAAGGTAACGATTACATTTAATAACGAAGAGGGCGAATGGGAAGTGACAAAGGTTTCAGTAAAGCGCTTACCAAATGATACAAAATTAAACTGTAAAAAAACAATATAAAAAATTGTTTGACAAATAAAATGGTCCTTTGGTATTGTTAATAGCAACAATTAGATGTTTGAAAATTAAATAGACTTACCTCATCTACTCTCAAAGGTAGAGGCCGCGATAGGAAAGAGTAAGCTATGGGAGATTTAATGGAATCTGTGATCATAGGTTGAAAGGGACTATTGCCGAAATATAAGAATAACCATCTTATTCATATATTGGGACTGCATTGAATAAATGTAGTACTGTCATAAGATTTATTTTATGAAGAGCTATTTGGAGATGTTGATGCGGTTTCTTATTTTGAGGAGATAACAACTCGTTTATTTTTTCAATATATATTTTTCCTAATAAGAAACGCGTGTGAACATTGTTCCGCGCGTTTTTTGTCTATCTAAAAGCGTGCTGCAATGAATAGAAGATTGGGGTTATGAGTTTTAGAGGAAATAAGGGAGGAATTTAAATGTATTTACACGGCACAAGCCGAATCAATGGGCAAGGACACTTAGAAATTGGTGGGTGCGATACGACGCAGCTAGCAAAACAATACGGAACACCACTTTATGTATACGATGAAGAGTCTATTCGAGGAAAGTGCCGCGCGTTTCATCGTGCTTTTAAAGAAAGTGGTTTCTCTTATCAAGTAGCATATGCAAGCAAGGCGTTCTTGTGCATGGAGATGTGCCGAGTAGCTCGTGAAGAGAATATGTCTTTAGATGTTGTTTCTGGAGGAGAATTATATACTGCGCTCCAAGCTGGTTTTCCGGCATCGCGTATTCATTTTCACGGAAATAATAAAACAGAAGAAGAAATGATTATGGCTCTTCAGGCGAATATCGGTTGTTTTGTAGTAGATAATTTCTTAGAATTAGAAATCTTACATGATTTAGCAATGCAACATGGGAAATTTGTGAACATATTAATCCGTGTAACGCCTGGAGTAGAGGCACATACACACGAATATATAACAACAGGTCAAGAGGATTCGAAATTTGGATTTGGTGTTTCAAATGGTCAAGCGATGCAAGCAATTGAGCTTGCCTTGCAAAAATCAAATTATAATGTGCTAGGAATTCACTCGCACATCGGATCACAAATATTTGAAACGGCTGGATTTGTTCGAGCAATTGAAGTACTCCGCCAATTTTTAGAAGAAGTGAGAGAGCGAACACATTATGTGATGAAAGTATTAAATGTGGGCGGAGGTTTCGGTATACGTTATACGGATTCAGATACACCGTTAACACTTGAAACGTATGTGCACGCTGTAACAAGTACGATAAGAGAGCAGTTTACATTATGTGAATATCCGCTTCCAGAAATATGGATTGAACCAGGTCGTAGTATCGTAGGTGATGCTGGAACAACACTTTATACAGTCGGAGCGGTGAAAGAGATTCCTGGCATTCGGAAATATGTTTCAGTCGATGGTGGAATGACAGATAATTTAAGACCAGCTCTATACGGAGCCCGTTATGAGGCGATGTTGGCGAATCGAGGGAATGATAAGAATGAGGAACTCGTTTCGATTGCTGGGAAATGCTGTGAAAGTGGAGATATGCTGATTTGGGATATTAACTTACCGCAAGTTGCTTCTTCTGATTTACTAGCAATTTCTTGCACGGGGGCATATGGGTACTCGATGGCGAATAATTATAATCGTATTCGTAGACCAGCTGTCGTCTTTGCAAAGGGCGGGACGTCACAAATTGTCGTAGAACGTGAAACATATGAAAATATCATTGGGAACGATCGCATACGTATTAAAGAGCTGGTGTGAATGAGAAAGAAGGAGTTGTCTAGTAAAGGCAACTCCTTTTAAAAAAAGAAAAATAATTAAATATATCGGAAAACTAGGATTGAAAAAAATCAGAATTGTGATAAAATACAAATACAAAGCTTATCAAGAGAAGCTGAGGGAACTGGCCCTACGAAGCTCGGCAACCTGCTTATAGAAAGCAAGGTGCTAAATCCAGCAAAATGGAATCCATTTTGAAAGATAAGGTAAAATATATTACCGAACAGTCTTTTCGAAATGGGAAAGATTTTTTTTATGAATAAAAAGGGGGGCTGTTTGCGTGAGCGTACGGGAGCATTTTGATGAAGTATCTGAGAAAATTCAAGCGATGCTTGCTGATATGAAATATGGTTCCATTACAATTGTTGTGCAAGATGGAAAAGTGATTCAATTAGAAAAAAGTGAAAAGGTTCGTTTAAAGTAAAAAGCGCTGACTAGAAAAACTAGAGGCGGTTTTAATCTATTTTTAATAGGTTAAAGCCGTCTTTTTGCTTTTACAGGGGGAAAAAACATGTTGACGTACGAAACGTGGAAAGAAAATAGTGTTTCATTTTCTGAAGAAGATGAAACGAAAGGCGCGCTATCGGTATTAAGTTGGGCTTATTACGAATATAAAGATGAAATTGTATATGCATGTAGCTTTGGGGTGGAGGGAATGGTTTTATTGCATCTTATAAACCAAGTAAATCCATCTGCTAAAGTTGTATTTTTGGATACAAATGTTCATTTTCAAGAAACGTACGAATTAATTAAGAAGGTACGCGAGAGATTTCCTTCATTAAATATTATAGAAAAACAGCCAGAACTTACACTCGATGAACAAGCGAAGCTTCATGGAGAGAAGTTATGGGAAAGTAATCCGAATCTTTGCTGTAGTATTAGAAAAATTTTACCGTTAGAAAAATCATTAGCAGCGGAAAAAGCGTGGATATCAGGCTTAAGAAGGGAACAATCAGAAACGCGTAAGCATACACAGTTTATAAATCAAGATCGTCGTTTTCAATCTATTAAAGTTTGTCCGCTCATTCATTGGACTTGGAAAGAAGTTTGGCGATATGTATATAAACATAGTTTGCCGTATAACCCATTGCATGATGTTGGCTATCCGAGTATTGGGTGTGAGAAATGTACATTACCTGTAGGTGATGGTGGCAACTCAAGAGATGGAAGATGGGCTGGGAAAATGAAGACGGAATGTGGCCTTCACTTTCAATGAGATAGATTTTGAAATAAAGCTAAGAAGGGATATAAGAAGATGAGTACAACAAATGAATTAGTAAACCGCATTGATGAAACATATGAAATATCGAACATTGTAAAGGAAATCGAGATAGACAAAATTGCACTTAGTGATTTAGAACTTTTGGCGACAGGAGGATATAGCCCTCTTACAGGATTTTTAGGGAAGAGAGATTATGATTCAGTAGTAGAAACGCTTCGTTTAGCAAATGGTAGCGTATGGAGTATACCGATTACACTACCGGTAACAGAAGAAGTAGCCGAGAAACTGCAGGCTGGAGAGGAAGTAAAACTTGTCAACGCAGGAAATGTATATGGTGTTATTCAAATAGAAGATATTTTTGTACCAGATAAAGAAAAAGAAGCGTTACTTGTATATAAAACGACGGATGAAGCACATCCAGGTGTGAAAAAATTATATGAACGACCAAACGTTTACGTTGGAGGAGCTATTATTCTTACAAAACGCTTTGGAAATAATCCGTTTCCTTCTTATCATTTAGAGCCAATTGAAACGAGAGAAGAATTTAAAAAACGCGGTTGGAAAACAGTAGTTGGATTTCAAACGAGAAACCCAGTACATCGTGCCCATGAGTATATTCAAAAATCTGCCCTTGAAATTGTAGATGGTCTCTTTTTAAATCCGCTCGTTGGGGAAACGAAGTCAGATGATATTCCTGCTGATGTAAGGATGGAAAGCTATGAAGTATTACTTCAAAACTATTATCCGAAAGATCGTGTCTTTTTAGGTGTATTTCCTGCAGCAATGCGTTACGCAGGACCAAGGGAAGCGATATTTCATGCACTAGTAAGAAAGAACTTTGGTTGTACCCACTTTATTGTAGGGCGTGATCATGCTGGGGTAGGGGACTATTACGGAACATATGAAGCGCAGGAAATCTTTACGAATTTTACAGTAGAAGAGTTAGGGATTACGCCGTTATTTTTTGAACATAGTTTTTACTGCACGAAATGTGAAGCAATGGCTTCAACGAAAACATGTCCGCATGGAAAAGAAGACCGTGTCATTTTATCGGGTACGAAAGTACGAGAAATGTTAAGGAATGGTGAGATTCCGCCAAGTGCATTTAGTCGTAAAGAAGTAGTGGAAGTGCTAATTAAAGGTTTGAAAAAAGAAGTAGTAACAGAATAGGGAGAGAATGAGATGGATACGAATATTACTTGGCATACAGCTTCTGTTTCAAAAGATGAGAGAAGAGTGAAGAATGGGCATCACAGTTTTGTAGTTTGGTTTACTGGTTTATCAGCTTCGGGCAAATCTACAGTAGCGAATGCGGTTGCTCGTAAACTATTTGAAAAGAATATAGGAAATTATGTGCTAGATGGGGATAACATTCGGCACGGTTTAAATAAAGACTTAGGTTTTTCTGAAAGTGATCGTATAGAAAATATAAGACGTATTGGCGAAGTGGCGAAGCTATTTGTAGATCAAGGTACTGTTGTCCTTACAGCGTTTATTTCACCATTTCAAGTAGATCGAAAACAAGTTAGGGATTTATTAGCGGCAGATGAGTTTATAGAAGTGTTTGTAAAATGTCCAATTGAAGAGTGTGAAAAACGTGATCCAAAAGGGTTATACAAAAAAGCGAGACAAGGTGATATTAAAGAGTTTACTGGTGTTGATTCACCGTATGAGGAACCAAAACAAGCAGAATTAATTGTAGAAACGCACAAGTATTCTATTGAAGAATGTGCAGAACAAATCGTGAAATACTTACAAGAGCGTAGTTTTATATAGGGGGATTAAAAATGACTTATGAAAAAGTATGGGCAAATAATGAAAAATTGAATCCGTCCGAGAAAAAGAAATTAGAAAAAGATGGATTAGAAATTTTTAATGATATTCCTTACTATGCGGAGAATGGATTTGAATCTATTCCGAAAGAAGAGTGGGACGCTTTTAAATGGGCAGGATTGTATTTGCAAAGACCAAAAGAAGCGGGCTATTTTATGATGCGTGTCAACATTCCTTCTGGAATTATTACAAATGCGCAGGCAGAGGTGCTGGCTTCCATTGCTGAAGATTATGGGCGTGATGTGTTAGATATTACGACAAGACAGGCGATTCAGTTTCATTGGTTAGAAATTGGGCAAATTCCGGATATTTTTAAGAGGTTAGCTAGAGTTGGTTTATCTTCAGCGGGGGCATGCGGTGATATTACGCGTAATATCACAGGAAATCCACTTGCTGGAATTGATGCGAATGAACTATTTGATACAACATCGATTGTTAAAGAAACATACGATTACTTCCAACATAATGAAGAGTTTTCTAATCTACCACGTAAATTCAAAATGTCTATTAGTTCTAACATTTATAATTCAGCAAATGCAGAGATTAACTGTGTGGCGTTTACACCTGCTACGAAAGAAATAAATGGTGAGGAAAAGGTTGGGTTTCATATAAAAATAGGCGGAGGATTATCAGCTCGTCCGTACTTAGCGGAAGAATTAGATGTATTCGTTTTACCAGAAGAAGTGAAGGCAGTGTCGATTGCAATTGCTACTATATTCCGTGATTTTGGATATCGTGAAAAACGCCACTTAGCACGTTTGAAATTTCTTGTCGCTGACTGGGGCGCTGAGAAATTTAAAGAGAAACTAGTAGAATACACAGGCCCATTGCAAAGTAAAGGGGAAAGTGCTCTCAAAGGCTGGAATGCAGGATACTTTTATGGCGTTCAAGATCAAAAACAAGCAGGATTAAAGTATGTCGGCTTTAATGTACCAGTAGGGCGTTTACACGCAGAGGAAATGTTTGAGATTGCAAGAATTGCAAAGAAATATGGAAACGGGCAAATTCGAACTTGTAACTCTCAAAACTTCATTATTCCGAATATTCCGCCAGAAAATGTTGCAGGATTATTAAGTGAACCGTTGTTTGAAGCAATTTCAGCAAATCCGAAATCGTTTATCGGTCATGCGGTTTCATGTACTGGCATTGAGTATTGCAATCTTGCGTTAGTAGAAACGAAAGAAAGATTACGCAAAATCGCAGAGTACTTAGATACACAAATTGCACTCGATGTTCCAGTTCGAATTCATATGGTAGGATGCCCGAACTCATGTGGTCAACGTCAAATTGCTGATATTGGTTTGCAAGGGATAAAACTGAAAACGAAGGAAAAGGGAATCGTTGAGGCGTTTGAAATATATGTGGGCGGAACACTATTAGACGGAGGAGCATATAACGAAAAGTTAAAAGGGAAAATAGATGGAGAAGATTTGCCGGATGTTCTCGTGTCCTTTTTAAGTTATTTCCAAAAGAATAAATTACTAGCCGAAACGTTTTATGATTTCGTAGGACGTGTTGGAGTGGAAGAATTACAAATTGTACTAAATCGTGTATTAGAAGAAGTAATAGCATCTTAGGAGGGGCAATATGGACTTATATCGATTTGAAGCTGTATTAGTAAATAGTATTGTTCCAATTGTTGTCGTTGCTCAGAGTGAAGAACAGGCATTTAAGCTTGCGGAAATTGAGCTTGAAAAACATTTTTTACCGTTACCAGAAGTGAAAGAGATTTCTTTGTTTGAAAAAAAGAAGATTCGAAAAGGGGCGGCATTTGTTATTCATGAGTAGAGAACATGTAATACGAAATAATAGTAACTTCCATTCGTGATGAAGAGTGGAAGTTTCATTTTATAGTAGAAATGAGGAGAGATTATGGGGAAGGTTTATATCGTCGGGGCGGGTCCTGGTGATCCGGATTTAATTACTGTTAAAGGGTTGAGATGCATCGAGAAGGCTGATGTTATATTGTACGACCGTCTCGTAAATAAAGAATTGCTTTCTCATGCAAAGCCTGAAGCGGATTTAATTTATTGCGGGAAACTCCCAAATTATCACACGATGAAGCAAGAGACAATTAACACATTTCTTATTAAATATGCGAAAAAAGGAAAAGTTGTAACGAGACTTAAGGGCGGAGATCCATTTGTATTTGGAAGAGGTGGAGAAGAAGCTGAAGCGTTAGCGAAGCAAAGTATCCCATTTGAAATTATTCCTGGTATTTCAGCTGGTATAGCTGCTCCTGCTTATGCTGGAATTCCAGTAACGCATCGCGATGCAAGTGCAAGTTTTGCTGTTGTGACAGGGCACCGGAAAGAAGGGGCTGAAGAGGAAGTGAAGTGGGAAAGTTTAGCGAAAGGTGTAGATACATTAGCGGTCTATATGGGGGTTAGTAATTTACCTTACATATGTGAACAACTAATAAAACATGGAAAAGATCAAAGTACACCTGCCGCTATCATTGAGTGGGGAACGACATCTATGCAGCGTACTGTTACAGCGACGTTAGGAACAATTGTAGATGTTGCCAAAAAAGAACGAATTCAAAATCCGAGTATGATTGTTATTGGAGAAGTTGTCCGTTTTAGAGAAAAGATACATTGGTTTGAGAAACAAACGGAAAATGCATATCAAGTAAGCGGAGTATTGTAAAATGAAGGCTGTTATATATATATGTCATGGAAGCCGTTTGAAAGCAGCAAAAGAAGAAGCGGTTGCATTTATTACGTCATGTATGAACCGTGTAGAGGCAAATATTCAAGAAATTTGTTTTTTAGAGCTAGCGAATCCTTCTATTGAAGAAGGATTTCGTACATGTGTGAAGCGTGGTGCTACAGAGATTGTCGCTATTCCTGTTTTTTTATTAGCGGCAGGACATGTAAAGAAAGATATTCCGCTTGAATTACGAAAGTTAAACGAGGAATATCCGGATATCAAAATAGTGTATGGTAATCCATTTGGTGTATCAGAAGTGCTTGTAAAAGCGGTATATAACGGAAGTGGTATTAAAGACTATAAGGAAGAAGTAACACTTTTGCTCGTTGCAAGAGGGAGTAGTGATCCGGAAACTTTACAAGACATAAAGTGGATTTCTTCTTTATTTCAAAAAGAAGAGAACATTAAAGAGGTGGAAGTTTGTTATTTAGCAGCCGCAGAGCCGAAGTTTGATGAGAGGTTGAAAGAAATTGTAGAACAAAAAGAACGGAACATTGTTGTGTTACCTTACTTATTATTTACAGGCTTACTCATGAAACATGTTGAGAAAGAAGTGCGTCAATATGAGTCGGAAGAGATAAAAATAAGTCCCTATTTAGGAAAGAATGTAGCGTTTCGAGAGATGTTAATTCAGAATACAGAGGAAATATTGAAGGGAGATCAATATGTATCCACTTACAGTGCGAGTTGATAAGAAACGTGTTGTTGTCATTGGTGGAGGGAAAGTAGCGGGGTTTAAAATTATTCCTTTACTAAAACAAGGTGCGGATATTGTTGTAGTAAGTACAGAATTAGATGCAAATTTAGTGAAGCTTGTAGAAGAAAAGCAAATTCGTTGGTATCAAAGAGAGTATGAGAAAAGTGATATTAAAGATGCTTTTTTAGTAGTTGCAGCGACTAGTGATTCGGTACTAAATGAACAAATTGCTGAAGATGCCGCAGTGAATCAATTGGTAAATGTTATTACGAATCCGGAAAGTGGAAATGTTCATTTTCCGGCGGCAATTCATCGTGGACTACTTAATGTAGCTGTTTCTACTGGAGGGGCAAGTCCGAAACTTGCAAAAAAGATTCGTGATGATATCGCAAATAAATATGATGAGAAGTATGAATCGTATCTTGATTTTTTATATGAAGTTAGACTAAAAGTGAAAGAATTACAAGTAGAGAAAAGGCAAAAAAATATATTGTTACAAGAAGTATTAAAGTCGATATATGTTCAAAGTGAACAAAAAAGAGAGCTTTTTTTACAAGAATTAGAGAGGGGAATTTATATAGGATAGTGAGTGAATTGTGCTTTACAAATATAAAAATATAATTTATAATCACAAGTAACTTCAAAAGATGAAATCGATGAGCAAGAAGAGTACGTATATTTGATGCGTTTAGAGAGCTGGGGTAAGGTGTGAGCCCGGTACGATAAAATATACAGAATGGGCTTGCGAGAGGTATGCTGAACATTGCAGTAGGCAACCCGGGTTCCGCCGTTAAAAGGATAGGGTATCGGAATTTTCCTGTACCTGAACAAGTGGGATTTATTGATCCAATTGAGGTGGTACCACGGTATTCTATTACATATATCGTCCTCTACATGCATATTTGCGTGTAGGGGACTTTTTTATTTTCTAAAGGAGGTGTGCGAGTATGAAATGAAAGTGTATAATTAATAAAAGTTATAATATTCAGAAAAGGAGAATTTATGATGAAAGAAACACAGCAATGGACGTCGAAAATTGGCTTTGTACTCGCAGCAGCCGGAGCCGCAGTAGGTCTTGGTGCAATATGGAAGTTTCCATATGTTGCAGGTAATGGTGGAGGAGGCGCATTCTTCCTTGTATTCTTACTATTAACTTTATTTATTGGTATGCCTCTTCTTTTAGCTGAATTTGTTATTGGCCGTAGTACTCAAAAAGAGGCCGTTACAGCTTATAAAGTATTAGTACCGAATAGCAAGTTATATCCTTGGATTGGTCGTATGGGGGTTGTTACTTGTTTTAGCGTACTATCTTTTTATAGTGTTGTAGGTGGATGGATTTTACTTTATTTATACTATAGTGTCACAGGTAGTTTCTGGAACGGAGTAGTCGATTATGGACAATTGTTTGCTGAAACAATTTCAAATCCAGTAAGTGCGATTGGGGCGCAATTCATCTTTATGCTTTGTACCATTTTTGTTGTTAGTAAAGGTGTGGAAAAAGGCATAGAAAAAGCAAGTAAGTACATGATGCCGTTATTATTCATTTTATTTATTGCTATCATTATTCGTGCGTTAACACTTGATGGTGCTATGGCTGGGGTAGAGTTCTTCTTAAAACCAGATTTTTCAAAGCTTACAGCAGATACGATTTTATATGCGATGGGACAATCTTTCTTCTCACTAACGGTAGGTGCCTCGGTAATGGTAACGTATAGTTCGTATTTAAAGAAAGAAGAGCATTTAGCTAAATCAGCAACATCTATTGTAAGTTTAACTGTATTTATTACAGTACTTGCAGGATTAGCGATTTTTCCAGCGATTTTCGCATTAGGAGTTAAACCGACAGAAGGACCAGGACTACTGTTTATCGTTCTTCCTGCTGTCTTTGCAAAAATTCCATTTGGACAATTTTTCTTCATTATGTTTTTAGTTTTATTCTTCTTTGCGACTTTAACATCTGCGATTTCAATGCTTGAAATTGTAGTAGCATCTGTTGCGAAAGATAATGAGAAGAAGCGTCCATCGGCTTCGTTATTAATTGGTATTCTTATTTTTGCAGTTGGAATTCCATCAGCGTTATCGTTTGGAATTATGAGTGATGTAAAAATATTTGGTAAGACATTCTTTGATTTCGTCGATTTTTCGGTAAGTAATGTATTACTGCCACTCGGAGTACTAGCCATTTCGCTATTCGTACCAAATAAAATGAGTAAAGAGCTATTAATGAAAGAATTAGAAGTTACGGAAACGAAAGGGAAAACATTGTTTAATATTTGGTTCTTCTTGCTTCGTTATGTTATTCCGGTAACTGTAATTATCGTATTTTTAAATGCGATAGGTGTATTTAAAATGTTTGCATAATAAAAAGACGGAGATGTGGATTCTCCGTCTTTTTATTGTGTTGTAGAAGTATTTAATAAGCGATTATATGCTTTATAAGCTGTGACAACTGCGATAAATGATCCAATTAAAAATAACGCTGAGCCGCCGAATGTAAATAGCCGGCCAATGTATGTTTCTCTAGCTTCTTCTATTTCTTCTTGTAATTGTGTATTCATATTTATCCCCCCGCAAAATATAGGCATTTAGTTGTAGTTTATGTAAAACGCCTAAAAAGTGTGAAGTAGTAAAAAAAACTCGGTATGCACCGAGTTTTTTATAATCCGATATAAGGAGATGGATCAACTGCGTTTGTCTTACCGACATTCCATTCCCCAAGGTGAAGTTCGAAGTGTAAATGTTGTCCGTATGATTGGCCAGTGTTCCCCATAAATCCAAGTTGAGTGCCTTGTTTTACAGTTTGTCCATTAGATACAGAACGGCTACTCATATGTGCATATACAGTTGTATATGTTTTTCCGTTTATACGGTGAGATAAGTATACAACATTTCCGTAACTAGATGATAATTCTGAACGGATAACGACGCCATCTGCAGCAGCTACGATTGGCACTGTTCCTGAAGCTGCGATATCGATTCCTTTATGGTTATCTAAAGAACGTGTACCAAATCCTGAAGTTTTCGATCCAGCGGCAGGTTTAATAAATCCACCTTTGTTCGTATCTTGCGGTGTTGGTGCGGATTGTGTGCTTTCTTTAGCAGAAGCGGCTACCTGTTTTTTTGCTTCCTCAGCCTTACGTGCCTCTTCAGCTTTACGCGCTTCTTCTGCACGTTTTTCTTCTTCAATTGCTTTTTGAACAGCTTGACGCTGGTTTTCTAAAATGCCTTTTGATTCTTCTAACCCTTCAATCTCTGAATCTACTTTTGCTACTTTCGTATGTAGATCGTTAATAAAAGTTTGTTGCTGTTGTTGGTTACTTTGTAATTCTTGCTGTTTTTGTTCTAATTTTTGCTCAGATGCTTTCAGTTGTTGCTCTTTTTTCTCAACAGCCTCTTTTTCTGTCGTCACAGCATTTTGATCGCTTGTTTGTTTTTTCACAATATCTGTATCGTTATTTAAAATTAAACTTACAGAATACATATTATCAACAAGATCGGCAATATTTGCAGATCTTGTTATTACTTCTGTAATGATACTCGTACGAGGCTTTTCTTGCATAGATTGTAGTCGTTGTTTAATAACTTCCTGCCGTGTATCTATGTTCGTTTGTAATTGCTCTATATGTTTCTTTTTTTCAGTAATAACTTGCTGTGTGTTGCTAATTTCTTTTTTTGTATCGTTTAATTCAGCTTCGTTTTTATTAATAGAAGTAGTTAATTCGTCGATTTTCTTTTGTAATTCCTGGATTTCTTTTTCTATTTGTTCTTTCTCAGCTGATTTATTTTGTAAGTCATTTTGTTTGCCTTCTAATTCGGATTGAATATTAGATAATTTATTCTCATTCGTTTCAGCGTATACGGGTGAAAGTAACGGGGAAACGAAAATCGTTCCAGCTGCTAAAACACTAAATGCTGCAAATTTCTTTTTCATGGTTGTCTTGCTCCTTTCCCTATGAATGTTATATATCATAAGAAGAAGAGTGTCTATCGTTGTAATCATAATGTAAAGAAAATTTTATAATTTTGCTAAGTTTTGTCGGAATTTAGTATCTTTTCGTAGTGTTTGTCATAAATTTAAAATTCTTGAATGTATAGAAAAAGATATCAATTTCTATATTTTTTTTAAAAAAACATGGAAAATAATGGGATTATCCGTAATGAAACAGTATTTTAAAAACCTATCAATCACTAGTAAGGAATCGATTTCATGTGAGGTTTTCTGACATGAAGTTTGTTTTTGTCAAGAAAATTATTTGCATTCGTGCAAACTTATTTTGTTGTCAGATTTTAAATTTTGATTTATGATTTTCAACAGGGACAAAATGTAGTGAATTGTCGAATAATATGTAATACTCTTAATTTCAAGTTTTATAGAGATAGAATGAGAGATAGAGTGACACATCGAAGAGGGGGTTACCACAAGTATGAAAAGAATAGGACTTGCATGGCAAATTTTAATAGGACTTGCGCTTGGTATTGCAGTTGGGGCGATTTTCTTTGGCAATCAGGAAGTGGTGAAGTACTTACAACCAATTGGTGATATTTTCATCCGATTAATTAAGATGATTGTTGTACCGATTGTTGTAGCGAGTATTGTTGTTGGGGTTGCTGGTGTTGGCGATATTAAAAAGTTAGGTCGACTAGGCGGAAAAACAATTATTTACTTTGAAATTATTACAACGATTGCAATTGCTGTCGGTCTATTAATAGCAAACATTTTCCAACCTGGAAAAGGCGTTGATATGGATAAGTTAACAAAAACAGATATTTCTAAATATACACATACGACAGAGCAAGTACAAAGTCATTCGTTCGCAGATACGTTTGTAAATATTGTTCCGACGAACATTATGAAATCATTAGCTGAAGGTGATATGCTTGCTATTATCTTCTTCTCAGTATTATTTGGTTTAGGTGTAGCAGCAATTGGTGAGCGTGGCAAACCAGTTCTACAATTTTTCCAAGGTGTAGCAGATGCAATGTTTTATGTAACGAACCAAGTTATGAAGTTTGCACCATTTGGTGTATTCGCATTAATTGGTGTTACAGTTTCTACATTCGGATTAGCTTCATTAATTCCATTAGGAAAATTACTCATTGTAGTATACGGAGCAATGATCTTCTTCGTTGTAGTTGTATTAGGACTTACAGCGAAAATATTCGGTATTAACATTTTCCAATTCTTTAAAATTTTAAAAGACGAGCTGATCTTAGCGTACTCTACAGCAAGTTCAGAAACGGTTTTACCGAAAATTATGGAGAAAATGGAGAAATTCGGTTGTCCGAAAGCAATTACATCTTTCGTTATTCCAACGGGTTATTCATTTAACTTAGATGGATCAACTTTATATCAAGCAATTGCGGCAATTTTCTTAGCGCAAATGTACGGTATTGAATTATCCATTACACAACAAATTACGTTATTACTTGTATTAATGGTTACATCAAAAGGTATCGCGGGTGTACCGGGCGTATCATTCGTTGTATTATTAGCAACACTTGGTACAGTAGGTATTCCAGCTGAAGGTTTAGCGTTTATTGCAGGTATTGACCGTATTCTTGATATGGCTCGTACAGCAGTTAACGTTGTAGGTAACTCTTTAGCGGCTGTAGTTATGTCTAAGTGGGAAGGTCAATATGACGCTGAAAAAGGACAAGCCTATTTAAAAGAGATATCTGAAAAGGGTCAAGCAGCTTAATTATAATATGAACAAGCTCTCACATAATATGTGGGGGCTTTTCTATATATAGAAGAGGAGCGGACGTAATGAAACGTAAATATGGTGACGGTTCTTCGTGGAAGCGACTAATAGAGAAGGATTATAGGGTTAAGCAAGTAGAGGATGGAATGTTAGGAATACTGGACATAAAAAAAGTGAGAGAATCTAGTTATAAAGAATACAATGGTAAACAGCTTTGCATTGCAGGTGATGGGTATACATGGATGCAATATTTTATAAACGGGGAAAACTTTGCAATTACAGCTATGTTAGACAATCAAAAACAATTAGTACAATATTATATCGACGTGACGAAAGAATATAAAATAGACGAGCGTGGTTTACCTTATTTTGATGATTTATATTTAGATGTAGTATTGTTACCGAACGGTGAGATCTATGTACTGGATGAAGACGAGTTAGAGGATGCCTATAAAATTGGTGATGTTACAAAAGAAGAATATGAGTTAGCATGGAATACAACAAAATGGATTATCGCGACGATAAAAAATAGAAAATTTTATTGGATCTCAATATTGGATAAAGAAATCGAAAAGTTAAAATGATTGGTTTATTCATATTTTTGCATAATTACCAAAAAAATCTATACAAAAAATAATTGACTTTTGTTTTGTAAGCGAGTAAAGTTAGGAAAGAAATTATTATTAAAAAATAAATATGAAACCTTCTTATAAAGAGAGGCGGAGGGACTGGCCCTACGATGCCTCGGCAGCGGACTCGATTTCAGAGTGCTGTGCCAAATCCAGCAAGCGTGTGCTTGAAAAATGAGAAGAGTGTTTCTTATAGATGTATAAGACCTCTTCTCGTCGGAAGAGGTCTTTTGTTGTTAATTAGAAAAGGTTGAAAACTAGGGAGAGATGATACTTTGAAAGAAACGAGAGGAAATGGTTTAGCTTTATTACCACTTGGAATATTTTTGGCGCTATTTATTGGTTCTGGGATTATTACAGGTGATTTCTATAAATTGCCGATACTCGTAGCGATTATGATTGCTGTAGGAATTGCTTTAGTGATGAATCGTAAGGAAAACTTTAATGTGAAAGTAGAACGATTTGCTAAAGGTGCAGGAAACCCTGATATTATGATCATGGTTCTGATTTTTGTACTTGCAGGGGCGTTTTCTGAAACAGCAAAAGGAATGGGCGGAGTTGATTCCACTGTTAACTTAGCGTTATCTATTTTACCCCAAGGATTTATCGTTGCTGGAATTTTTGTTATAGGGGCATTTATTTCATTAGCGATGGGAACTTCAATGGGAACAATTGCTGCATTAGCACCGATTGCTGTAGGTATTAGTGGGCAAACAGATATCTCAATTGCACTTACGATGGCTACTGTTGTGGGCGGAGCGATGTTTGGCGATAATTTATCATTTATTTCTGATACGACAATTGCTGCTGTTCGTTCGCAAGGAACAGAAATGAAAGATAAGTTTAAAACGAATTTTTTAATTGTATTGCCAGCTGCAATCATTACAATTGTACTATTAGTAATGATTACTTTAGGTAATGATACAGAAATTAAAGCTCATACATTTGATTGGGTGAAGATTTTACCATATGCAGGTGTACTTGTTACAGCACTACTTGGCTGGAATGTACTTATTGTATTAACTGGTGGAACTGTACTATCTGGTGTTATCGGTCTTATAGATGGAAGTTATACGTTAGAGAGTTTCTTTAAAAGTGTAACGACTGGAATGGGCGGTATGATGGAGTTAGTGTTACTTGCCATTTTAATCGGTGGTATGGTTGAACTTATCCAGTATAATGGTGGCATTCAATATTTAATGAATCTTTTAACACGTAATATTCGTTCGAAAAAAGGAGCGGAGTTTGGTATTGCTGGCTTAGTGAGTATGACGAATGTGTGTACAGCAAACAATACAATCTCTATCATTTTTACAGGTCCGCTTGCGAAAAAAATTGCGGATCAGTATGAAATTGATCCCCGTAAATCAGCGAGTGTACTGGATCTTTTCTCTTGCTGTGTACAGGGGTTAATCCCATATGGTGCTCAAATGTTAACAGCGGCAGGATTTGCTGCGTTATCTCCGGTCGAATTGTTACCATATGCATTTTATCCAATTTTAGTTGGAGTATGTGGAATCATTTCTATATTAATTGGTTTCCCGAGATTTTCTAAAGTGGCGGAAAAAAAAGAGTATCATAAAACTGCATAACATAAAGAGACATTTATTATTAGCAGTTGAAAACGCTCGGAGAACATTCTCTGAGCGTTTTTTATTATTTATAAATCCTTTTTCAAATAGTAGTGTTTATAATCTCTTCCTACATTATCGAGGATACCATACTCTTTATAACCATATTTTTTATAGAAATCTAATGCTTGAAAGCTTAAAGTGTCAACTTTTATAAAATCACAATTTCTTTCTGAAGCGATTTTTTCTACTTCTAATAACAGTTTAGTTCCATACCCTAATGCACGTATATCTTCATCGATGATAAAAGAGTGAATCTCTAACCAATTCCAACAGACTTCACCTAATATTCCCCCGCATATTTTACCATTTTCATCTTTAAGAAATAAATGAATCTCTAAGTATCTGTCTCTTAAATCAGATGGAAAGTGCTTTAAATTATATTCATAAAGCTGATTGTTTATATAGTTTTTAGCGGCGGTATTGATTTCTTTCGTAATGTGTAAATTCATGATATATCCCCTTTAATTTAAATGTAGCCTTCTGATTTATTTTAACATAATTTTCTTAATAATATATTTAATGTAATTTAATAAACGTTTGTATGTATTGCTAATTTTTTGGACGAGCAAGTTGAGATTTGCATCCGTTATTGAATAAGAATTTTTCTGTATCTATACGCATCGCATCCATGTTCGTTTTGCAAAAGGCTGAATTTAACTCAGTCTTAAGTCTGAGTTAAAAACGGTTCTTAAGCTCGTTATGAAAAAATGAAAAAATAGTTAAGATAAGAGTATCAAATCGAAGGGAGGCAAGCACAAGATGAAACAATTTCTAGCGTTTATCGCAGCCGGTATTTTGGCTTTAATTGCTCTTGGTAGTCTTGCTGGTATTGTAGGATTCGCCATTGGAGCAGGAGTTGTGTACTGGAGCTATAAATCATTTGTGCGAGCTAAATCATTCTTTGGAAAGTTAGCTTGGGGTATTGTTGGTTTAATCGGTTTGTCCATTGCACTTTCTCATTCCCCAGCATTAATCGGTATCGCAGCATTAGTAGTTTTATACTACGGATACCGTGAGTGGAAAAAAGGAAAAAATGTAGTTGTTGATTCTGCTCCAGAAAGTGCTAAACCATATAGCAACTTTGAAGATGAGTGGAACAAGTTAATGAAAAACTAATATAAAATAAATCAAATTATAAAGTAGAAGAGAGGAAGATTATAATGAAACAATCTTTATTCGGACGTGTACGCGATGCAATTTTAGCTGATTTTCATAATGTGTTAGATGAGAAAGAAAGAAAAAATCCAATTGCTATGTTAAACCAATATTTACGAGATAGTGAGCGTGAAATAACAAAAATTGAGAAGTTAATTCAGCGTCATAAAACATTAAAATCTAACTTCGCTCGTGAGCTTGAGCAAGCACGTTATTTCGTTAATAAAAGATCAAAGCAAGCTATCATCGCACAAGAAGCAGGCGAATTGCAATTGCATGAACGTGCATTAGAAGAAGTAGCGTATTATGAAGGGCAAGTAACTCGCTTAGAAGAAATGTATGCTGGTGTTGTAGAGCAAATTGATGAGTTAGAGCGTCGTCTTTCAGAAATGAAAAATAAATTAAAAGAAATGAACGCAAAGCGTATGGAATTAATGGCACGTGAAAATATGGCGCATGCAAACCGCCGTATGAATACTGCTATGCATAAAATGGATGAAAATAATCCGTTCTTACGATTCGAAGAAATTGAGGATCACATTCGTGACATAGAGCTTCGTATAAATGAAGAGCATGAGCGTGATACATTTGATATGAAAATTGCAAAACTAGAGAGTGAAATAAAAGAGAAAAATGAAGTATCGTTAACGAAAGAAGTAACAAAATAATTGTAGTATATAATAAAACAGGCTTATGATATAGTGATAGGAGAAAAGGTGTTGGAAAGCAATGCCTTTTCTTCTATGTATATGTGACAAGGAGGGGGGAGCTGAAATGAAGAAGCAATTTTCAAAAACACAATTTATGGGGATGCTCCTCATCATATTTGGATTCGGTCTTTTTCTTGATATGATACTTGGACATTTTGAACCAGGTGGTCTAATATTTGCATTTATTATGATTATGTTTGGAAGACATTATCGAAAGAAGAACCGTTATGTAAGAGGGAATGTATTTTTATTTGTCGGTGGTATTGTCTTCTTATTCTTCTTATTTTCATCAGCGGCATTCGTACTTGTTGTGTTTGCTTGTTTAGCTTTAATTGGTTATCAACTTATTCAACAAGGACATCGGCAAAAAGCAATGAAAGTTGAAATTAAAGAAAAGGGATATATAAATGAAGAAAAACAAATATATCGTACAGAACCGTATATAAAAAATATGTTTGTAGGTAATGTACGAATGATGGATCATATTTATGAAATAGAGGATATTAACGTCCAATATGGTGCTTGTGACGTCGAGATTGATTTAACAACTGCTATGATTCCAGAGGGAGAAACGGTTATTGTGATTCGGGGCGTCATTGGTAATATTCGCTTATATGTACCATATGATATTGAATTGTCTTTAAATCATTCTGTTATTGTTGGGCGAGTGCTCCTGCCAGGACACGAAGAAACTGGATTTAACCGTAATGTTACGTTTAGAACAGAACAGTATAAAGAAGCCCCTCGTCGTATTAAAATTATTTCTTCGCTTGTCGTAGGCGATACGGAAGTGAGGAAAGTATAATGAAAAAACAAAGGAATATTTCGTGGATGTATATTCGTTATTCTATGTTGTCCTCTGTGAGTATCGCACTTATTTGTACAATTGTATATGTATGGAAAAGCGAGCAACAAGTTTATGATTTACTCTGGAAAGAATCCATTGCTTCTGTTCCAATTGGCTTGTTTATTATGAGTACGAGTCTTCTTATCGGAGGAATTGTAGGATATGCAATCGGTTATTATATAGAACAGCGTATACAAGGATTAAATACTTTTCTATTTGAAGTAGAGCGAGGGAATTTTCCGAGTGATGTTTCATTTACTGCGGACGATGAATTTCATGAAGTGGAACGAAAAGTAATTGGTCTTGCTCGTCGCTTAGAGGAGCAAGCTGGGCTATTTCAAAAAGTAACGAATGAACGAGCCCATTGGAATGAAGAGATGAGACAAGAAGCGATTTCTCAAGAAAGGCATCGATTAGCGAGAGAGCTACATGATTCTGTAAGTCAGCAGCTTTTTGCAATGTCGATGATGATGTCAGCCATTAATGAGCAAGCAGCTGAAATTCCAGACACGACGAAAAAACAGTTGCAGCTTGTTGAGAATATGGTTGTAAATGCACAATCAGAAATGAGAGCATTGCTCCTTCATTTACGCCCAGTGCAGTTAGAAGGTAAGAAACTAACAGAGGGTATAGAAGAATTATTAACAGAACTGTCTAGAAAGCAACATATGAAAATTGAATGGTTAATTGAACCGATTCAATTAAAAAAAGGTGTAGAGGATCATTTATTCCGTATTGTACAAGAGGCGTTGTCTAATACTTTACGGCATGCGAAGGCAAAGAAAACCGAAGTACGCCTTCGGAAAATTGATCAATATGCGATTTTGAAAATTATTGATGACGGTGTTGGGTTTAAAGTTGGTGTTAATAAGGCTGGTTCATACGGTTTAAGGTCAATGCAAGAGCGAGTTCATGAAATTGGTGGTACATTAAAAGTTCTTAGTTTTCCGAATAAAGGTACGCAAATAGAAGTGAAAGTACCTATTATGATTGAGAGAGGGGGAGAATCATGATAAAAGTATTACTAGTTGATGATCATGAAATGGTTCGAATGGGTGTATCAGCATATTTATCAACGCAGCCAGATATTGAAGTAGTTGGAGAAGCTGAAAATGGAAGAAAAGGTTCAGAGTTAGCTTTGCAATTAAGACCGGATATTATTTTAATGGACCTTGTTATGGATGAGATGGATGGGGTTGAAGCGACACGTGCTATTATTCAAGAATGGCCAGAAGCGAAAATTGTAGTTGTCACGAGCTTTTTAGATGATGAAAAGTTATATCCTGTTATTGAGGCGGGGGCGACAAGTTATTTATTAAAAACATCAAGAGCGAGTGATATTGCAGATGCTGTAAGAGCTACTTATGATGGGGAAACGGTATTAGAGCCGAAAGTTACTGGAAAAATGATGTCTCGTATGCGTCAGAAGAAAGAACAACCTTTGCATGAGGAGTTAACAGAAAGAGAGTCTGAAATTTTGTTATTAATTGCAGAGGGGAAAAGTAATCAAGAGATTGCAGATGAGTTGTTTATTGCCCTTAAAACAGTAAAGACACATGTGAGTAATATATTAAATAAGCTAAATGTAAGTGACCGGACACAGGCGGTTATTTATGCGTTTAGACACCAATTGACGAAATAAGAAGGAAGCTTTGACTATATATGGTCAAAGCTTTTTATTGACGGTTATTTATGTAAGCGTTATCATTAAGGTGTTAACAGTACATACAAAGGGGAGAGAGTGTATGTTAGTTCAAACGATATTTGGAATGGATGAAACGAAAAAATTAGGTAACTATGTGAATGCGTTGCAAGCACTTTGTGAACAATATGATATTGAAACAAATCGTATTGCAATTATTGAGGCGACAGAAGAATATTATTTATTTCTAGTGAAGCAAGAAGATTGCTATGATGTTGTAAAAGTAGAAACAGTGGATACGAATATTGATTACTATACGAAGGCTTATAAAGTAAGTAGCTTTAATCATACTTCTTATCAAATGTAAAAAACTCCCGAAATGGGAGTTTTTTTATGATACTTTCGATTCAGGTGAATGATCCGTTAATGGTACTGCTTTGGCGCCACTTAATTTTGCGATAGCAAAACCGATAATAGCCCCAACTAATGCTGGTACTAACCAGCCAATTCCTTCATTATATAATGGAATAAACTCGAAATAAGATGTGATAGATGAAACAGGAATATTCCCTTGTTTTAATCCATCAAATACGCTCACAACTGCAGATCCAATTAACGCACCTACATAAACAGAACGATATCCACCGAAATATTTATGAAGTAATGATAGTAATACGAGTACAATCGCAATTGGATATACAACAAGTAAAATAGGAACAGAGATTGCGATAATTTTTGTTAAACCTAAGTTGGCAACTAATAATCCTAATGTGCAAATGACACTTGCTAACGTTGTGTATGAAAATTTCGTTAATAATGTTGAGAAGTATTGACTGCATGCAGATACAAGTCCAATACATGTTGTTAAGCAAGCGAGTGTAACGATAAGAGATAATAGAATTAGACCATATGGACCGAGTAATTGTTGTACGATAACGGTAAGTAGCTGTCCGCCGTTTGTTGCGTATCCGAGAGAGACACTAGTTGTACCGAGCCAGCCAAGTGCACCATATACAAGTACGAGACCAGTAGCGGCAATAAGTCCTGCTTTTGCTGTTGCGATGGCAATTGATTTACGATCACTCACACCTTTTGAGCGAATTGCATTTACAACGATAATCCCAAATGCAAGTGCTGAAATGGTATCCATCGTTAAGTATCCTTCCATAAAACCTTTGAAAATTGGAGAAGTTTGATACTCTTGCATTGCTGGTCCAGATTGCCCGAGGGGTGTAAATACACTCTTAACGAATAATAAAAAAATAGAGAGTAATAAAATAGGTGTTAATACACTTCCGATACGATCGACGAGCTTAGAAGGGTTTAAACTAAGCCAAAATACGATAGCAAAGAAGATGACTGTGTATAAAAATAGCACTAGGCTGCTAGAGCGAATAGTTTCTGGTAAGAAAGAACTAATTCCCATTTCATAAGCGACATTAGCAACACGTGGGATGCCCATAGATGGACCGATTGCAATGTATACAACTACCGTAAAGAATATTCCGAATAATGGGTGTACATGACTTGCAAGTTGTTGCATTCCATTTCCTGATAGAGAAATAGCGATAACAGTAAGTAGTGGTAAGCCGACTCCTGTTAGTAAAAAACCAATCATTGCTGGCCAAAAGTTTTCACCAGCATTTTGTCCAAGCATTGGAGGGAAAATTAAATTTCCTGCTCCAAAAAATAAAGAAAATAGCATAAGACCTGTGAAAAAAACATGTTTTTTTGATACAGTGTTCATTGTTTTTTTTCTCCTTTTTTGTAAATTAATTGTAAGAACACAAAAAACTCGCCCCTTAAGAAAGGGACGAGTTATATTTACCCGCGATACCACCCTAATTTATACATGTAGAAATATATCTATATGTATACGGCTTTACAACGTACAACATGATACGTGTTCCTTGTAACGGGGGACGACCGGTAAGAACTTACTTTAGCATTCGGTTCTACTTCTCGGAGATGATTTTCGGTTACGAACTGAGCGTTGGCTTTCAGCAAAATACCAACTCTCTGGGGAACAGCTCTATAACATACTCGTTCTCGTCAATGAATTTTTATTCAAGTATTCTGACAACATTTTTACATGTTTTTTTTAGAAAGTCAACATATTTTTTGAGAAATACATTTTCCTGTAGAAATATAGCTGAGAATATAAGGGTTAATACTATTTGTAAAAATGCTGTAAAACATTATAGAGAATTGTAAAGTTTATGGAGAAAATCGATATTTATAGGAGTAAGGAAGGAATTGTTTGAATTTGCAGAGAATAATACAACAATCCACTTGCTGGAAAGAACAAACCAAAAGAGGTGACTGAAATGCTTGCGATGGGAGTATTATTTGGCATTATTGCTATAATTGGTTTTATGTGGTTATATTATTCGCGTTCGTTTAAACAAGCAGAAGTTTTACTCTTTCAAAAAGGTAGTTTGTTGACAAATCAGTCTAGATATTTAGTATGTCCGAAGTGTGGAAGTGCACAGGCCAGGAGTGGAGGATATCAAGAGTGTTGCAAAATTAGATTATGAAAGAAGGAAGCCTCACATTATTTTGTGAGGCTTCCTTCCTTACAATTTTTTCGCGCTCCAAATTGTCCAACGATCTCTTTCGATGATAGGAGAGACGTTTTGTAATGCCGTTTGGATATGATGTAGAAGTTGAGAAATTTCATTATCTGTTAGTTCATATAGAATGGATCGGCCTGTTCGAGGAGATAAATCTTGTAGCAAAGCCTCTACAGAATCATGTACTTTTCGTACTTCCCATTGTGTTTGAATGGGGAGCGCTTGAAGAGGATATTTTTGTAATAATTGCTGTATAGTAGTGGTTTTTGGTCTTCTTTGCGCTTCTGTTTCAATGAGTTTTGGAAAGACCGAGAAAAAATATCCACGAAGGTGTTCAGGACTTCCTGGGATTATACAATCTTCAATGGTCCGGTCTTGTAAAATAAGTAGACCGTCTTTTTTTAATATACGAGAAGCCTCTCGTATAAATGTGGGAATATCATGCAAATGATGAATGACTGCACGAGAAATGACAAGGTCGAATGTTTCATTAGGGAATGAGATATTATGTGCATCACCGTGAATGAATGAAATGTTTGGGAAGGCATTACAATTTTCTTTTGCAGCTTGTAATATTTCTTTTGAAAAATCAAGCCCAACAACACTTTTGGCTCCCATAAGAGCAAGTTCTTTCGTGTAAATGCCGCCACCACAACCTATATCAATTACTTGTTTATTTTGCACATCTACAATATTGTTTATTGTTTCCTGCCATGAAATATGTGCGTTACGATTTGCATACGTATACTTATTATTTGCATCATGAAAATTAATGGACATTGTAAAATCCTCCCTTCAGTTTATAGTATAGCTCATTTTATATAATGTAACGTTTTTGTTTTATGCATGAGGATTATAAGAATTTCTTATAGGAAAAGGAGAATCGATTTGAAAGGGAAATATTTAATGTTTTTATGTGTTATTTTACTCGCGTCGTGTGGTCAATCCGAGCAAAAGAAAGAACCGAAACAAGTAGAGGAGACAGTGAATGAAATGAGAGAACCATTACAAGTAACTGTTATGCAAAAAGGTAAAGAAGAAAAAAATTTAAAGAAAATGGATGCGGAGTTGGTGGTGGATATTATAAACAAAGCGGAAAAACAAGAAGTAACGGGTAGTTTTGGTGAACCGGAATATGAAATACAAATTAGTAGTGATGGAAAAAAAGAAACATATTATGCATGGTTAAGAGGAGAAGATCGCCGAGGATGGATTCAATATAAGAAAGATATGTATATGCTTAACGAAAAAGATACGGAAAAGCTTTTGGCTATCTTTCCAAAGATTCCAGAACAAAAAGAAGATGAGATGCAGGTAGGTACTTTAACGGAAGTAACAAAAAAAGACATGCAGATTACTGCGTTTCATATTAAAGCAGGTGATCAAAAAATGAATTATACAGTACGTTATACGATTTCACAATCACTATATAATAAGTTAGCAAAGGAACAAGAATATTATTTGCAATTAATTTTCCCAGAAAAGGTCCAAAAATTAATTGGCGCAAAAGAGAGTGAAATAATTTCAGCTGAAAAAGTAAAGGAAGGGTATAAACAGTATGAGTTGAATGTTACTGTTCCGATAAAAGATGCTTCAGAATCACAATTAAAATCACTAGAAACCTATTATGATAATCACGATTTACAAATATTAAATAGTAAGAAAGAAAAAGTAGGAGCATTTCAAAACATTATTCAAATTGTTAAAGAGTATGGTGAAAAAATGAATTTACAAAGATAAAGTGAAATTTTAATCAGTGGGGGCATCCCCCGCTGATTATTAGCACGACTCCTACCTAAATTCTTTGCTCCAGCCAAATTTTGAGGTGGGATTCTTACTGCTCGTAAATAGCGGGCAGTAAGGATCATAAAGTCTATATGGAAATGATAATAGAGGGGAAAGATCCCCTCTATTATTTTGCTTTTGCAGATGGCTCATTCATTGATTTTCGTGTGATTAGAAAGGAAATCATAAGAGCAGAAAGAATAATAAGGGCTATAAATAAGTGATTTGGCAACCAATCTAATAATAATACGTAGCTGACGGTATAAAAAATAAGAGTTGAAGCTAAAAACGATAGAGCGCCTATCATAAGAGATTGTAATTTCATTTGTATTTACCTCCTTTTATTTTTATTTTTGGCTAAAAATGGATGGAATAAACATTATTTCTAACAATAGAAAAAAATATGTCATAATGGAGAAAAAGAATAAGTTTTGATGAGTGTATATTGCTCAATAAAGCGAGATAAAGGAGAGGAATATGAAAAATAATAAAAAAGGATTATGGGGAGTTATCGTTGCAATAGGGTTATTTTTACTATCTAAGTTAAAATGGGTATTTGCAATTTTTAAGTTAGCAAAATTTTCAACAGTATTTAGTATGTTTTTATCGCTTGGTGCATACGCAGTCATATATGGTTGGAAGTTTGGGATAGCACTCGTATATTTATTGTTTGTACATGAGATGGGGCATTTATGGGCAGCGAGAAAGAAAGGGATACCAACATCGCCAGCAATCTTCATACCATTTATGGGAGCTCTTATTGGGATGAAAGAGATGCCGAAAAATGCAAAAGATGAAGCTTACATTGCATATATGGGACCTCTTTTCGGGTTGCTTTCATTTTTACCCGCGATCCCACTGTATATAATCACGAAAGAGCCGTTTTGGGCGCTTATTATTTTACTTGGAAGTATGATTAATTTCTTTAACTTAATTCCAGTTTCTCCATTAGATGGTGGACGAATAATTTCAGTTGTAAGCACGAAAATTTGGGGAGCAGGGCTAGTTTTACTACTCGGCTATTCTATTTACTTCAAAAGTATTTTAGGAGGATTTATTTTTATTATCGGCTGTATGGAACTATATAGAGTAATAAAGAGAGATGAGCCGATTAAGGAATTAGGATATAAAATCGATGGAATGAAAGAATATGCTGCTAGGCTTGAAGAGGAATTAAAAGAAACTGGTGCGGTGCATCGAACGATTTATATGATTCACCATGAAATGAATGTATTAAGACAAAGAGAACGTGAAAAAGAATTAAAAACAGGAGAACTTCAAAAGATTGAAGTGCTAGAGTACCTTTTACCAAAATTTGAGCCACTTGATTATATCCCATATGAAGATGAAAAAGAAATGCATACAATTCATATAAGAGAAGCATTTGAAATGTCAGAAAGAAAATTAAATGAATGGGAAACAGAAAAGGAACAACAAGAAAATTATTATAAAGTCGATACGAAAACGAAATGGACAGTATTTGCTTGTTATATCGGATTAATGGCTATACTCGGTTATACAGCTTATGAAGGTTATGTTGTTTTACAAGAGCATTTACCAAGGAGAAGTTTGTAGAAAAATAGTGTCGAAATGAAAAGGAGGATTTAAACAGGAATTACATTTCTACGAGAGAATGTTACAAGTGTAACAGTACATTGTAATATTCATAGTAGAAAAGGGGTTCTGTATATGAAGAAATTGTTAAGTGTATTGGTAACTATTACTGTGATGGCAATAGCGAGCTATAGTCTTATGAAAGTACTATTATATTATGCGAATCACTCTGCTGGAGTAAATACAGTAGCACAAATAGAAGAGGTGCAAGAGAAGAAGAAGACACTCGATTTTGTTCGTACGACACATGAAAGTTATAATAATTTCTTGAATTATGGCAAGGCAGAGAAATATACAGATGGGGATTGGAAACATTTTAAACAATGGTTTCAAGAGCAAGAAGCCTCTTTAAAAAATATACATAAAGAAATAAAAAATGAAAAAATAAAACGCGATGTGAATAGAAGTTATGAAATTGTAAAAAAAGGTGTGGAGCTTCAGAATATGGAGTATGTAATCTATGCTCATCGCGTATATCATGACTTGGATATACTTGTAAATAAATATAAAGGTGAGACGAATGTATGGGGGTATACCGAGTTTGGAGATGGGCAGAATATAAGAGTAATTGAACAAGCAATACAAACGAAGTAGTAGGCTAGCTAGAATTCTAGTTAGCTTTTTTTTGAGCACTATTAATGATGGCTAATTAAAATTCACTTAATATGTGCATTGTTCATATATTTTTCACAAAAACACCATGTTAATAGTGATTAAAATCACAATATGTATTATACAATTCAGTTAAACTAAAAACAGTTAAGGAAATAGAGGAGTGGGATACAATGTTAAGTGCAAAAACAATTGAAATCGTAAAGTCAACAGTACCGTTATTACAAGAAAAAGGCGTTGAGATTACAACGAGATTTTATCAAATTTTATTTTCGGAGCATCCGGAGTTATTGAATATTTTCAACCATACGAACCAGAAAAAAGGAAGACAACAACAAGCATTAGCAAATGCTGTTTATGCAGCTGCAATGTACATTGATAATTTAGAAGCTATTATTCCAGTTGTAAAACAAATCGGTCATAAGCATAGAAGTTTAGGTATTAAAGCAGAGCATTACCCAATAGTAGGTACATGCTTACTACGAGCGATTAAAGAGGTCGCAGGCGCACCTGATGAAGTTTTAAATGCATGGGGAGAAGCGTATGGCGTCATTGCTGATGCATTCATTAGCATTGAAGCGGGTATGTATGAAGAAGCTGCACATAAAGAAGGTGGATGGAAAGATTTCCGCAACTTTGTGATTGTTAAAAAAGTGAAGGAAAGCGACGTTGTTACATCATTTTATTTAAAGCCTGAAGATGGCGGGAAAGTTTCTTCATTCATCCCAGGACAATATGTAACGATTCAAATAAATATTAAAGGTGAGACATATACACATAATCGTCAATATAGCTTGTCTGATGCTCCAGGAAAAGAATATTATCGTATTAGTGTAAAGAAAGAAAAAGGTGTAGATACACCAGATGGTAAAGTATCTAATTACTTACATGATCATGTAGGGGAAGGGGATGTCTTACCAGTAAGTGCACCAGCGGGAGATTTCGTATTAAATATGGAGTCAACATTACCTGTTGTACTAATTAGTGGTGGAGTAGGTATTACACCGATGATGAGTATGTTAAATACGTTAATTGAACAAGAATCAAAGCGTAATGTATGCTTTGTTCATGCGGCGATAAATAGTAATACACATGCGATGAAAGAGCATGTTGAGACAGTAGAAAAAGAGTATGAACAAGTTAAAGCATATACTTGCTATTCTTCACCGACAGAGCAAGATGTGGAAATGAAGAATTTTGATCAAGAAGGATTCATTGAACGTGAATGGTTACAAACTATTATTCCAACAACTGAAGCAGAATTTTATTTTTGCGGTCCAGTACCATTTATGAAACATATAAATGCTGCATTAATTGATTTGGGTGTTAAACAAGAGAACATTCATTATGAATTTTTCGGTCCCGCAGCAAGCTTACAATAGATTAATGTTGCCAAGCAAAAAACGAGGTATTATTTTACCTCGTTTTTTGCTTGTTCTCTTAATAAGCGATTAACTGTTTCGCGGCGTACACCTATGAGCTGACCAATTTCAGTTTGTGTTAATATTTCATAAATAGGGATGTCACCTAAATATAAGGTGAACCACTCTTGTAAACGATGAAGGCGCTCTTTAGGAGAGACAGTTGTCAATTGATCGATACGCTGTTGCATCATTCTTAACTTCGATTGTAATTGTATAGCGATATTTTCATATGATGCAGGATTTGCCTGAAGTTTGTCGTACCATTCATTGCTAATTATAGGCTCGACTTCTGTTTTCATTAAAGCGATAGCTGTACCGTGATATTCCTTCGGTGAAATTAAAGAATGGTGAGGTATCGTTTCACCAGGAACGATAATATTAAATAAAAATGGTGTTCCGTCTTCTTCTAACCGAATCACTTTTAATAAACCTGTTTTTATAAAATATAATGGACCGTCCTCACCTTGACGGAATAATACATCTCCCTTATGTAGAATCAATGTTAGCCCCCCATTAAAACATTTCTATTTCTTATATTTTAGCGTATATGTATAAAGACAATATGCTTTTTAAACAGCAATTTCATTGACGAAATGTATGCTATTACAGTAGTATACTATTTAGTGTGTAATAGTACTAGCAATGAATACGCTGTAGGGGGTTTAGTATATTGTTAGATGCGATGAAGATGACGGATATGAGAATTCCGGCGAATGCTATCATTCATGTGGAAGAGATGAAAGGTGGAGTCGTTTTATCCGTTGAAATAGACGGCCAAATTATTTATACGATGGCTTATGATGAAGAAACAGATAGTTATGCTGAATTATATGATCGAAACGATAAGAGGGCGTGCCAAGTACATGAAGACTTTATGGGATGGTCACTTCTTCACTAAAAAGATGTCAATATGACATCTTTTTTTATTGAATCGATAGATTGTACAAAGAAATGAAATATAAGGATAAAATTTGTAATAAATGATTTTGCATTGTTAGCGCTTTGTAACTGTAAGATAACTGTTTTTTCGCTATCATAAAGATAACAGTCATAGCTATAGGAGTGATCAACTTGAAGAAATTACATATTTCAAATTTTATGCTATTAAGTGTTTGTTTAGTTTTATTTGTTCTCCTAGGAGCCTTTTTATATTCATGTGTATAAGAAAAAACGCATTCTAGAAAGAACGCGTTATAAAAATGAAGTAATGATTAATCTAGTTCCAAGAATAATTAATGTGATACGTAATAAATTAATTACTGCATTACCGCTTAATTTTGTGTTAATATAAGCCCCGATTTTTCCGCCAATCCATGCACCAGGAATAAGAATTAATGCATAAGCCCAGCTGACATTTCCTAGAGAGATGTGAGTTAAAGAGCTTACAATTGCTGAGAGAAATACGATAAACATTGAAGTTGCTACAGCAATGTGTGCTGGGAACGCAAAAAGGAGCATCATCGCTGGCACAAGTAAGGCACCACCACCGATTCCAAATAATCCGGATATAAATCCAACTATAAAGGCAATAAAGATAGCGTGAAATGGTGGAAATTGATAGTCTACAGTATTTCCTTTGTTATCTGTAAAAGATCGCTTAATTACAGTCATATTTGATAGGGAAAGAGGTTTCAATTTGTCTCGTAGTATAAGAAGAATGGAGACGAATATAAGAAAAATCCCAAAGTATAAAGAAAATGTATCTTGGTTTAAAAATTTGTTTGCCCATGATCCGATAATACCACCAGGGCCACTCCCGATAAATAAAATAAGTCCACTTTTATAATCTACCCGTTTATGTTTCATATAAGTAAGGGTAGAAGCCAGCCCTGTAAAAACGACTGTTACCATAGAAGTTCCTACTGCGAGTTGTGGTGATAAACTGTGTAAACCAATTAATAACGGAACGATAATAATTCCGCCTCCAAGTCCGACTAGGCTCCCGACTGTCCCGGCGATTAATCCGATGAAAAGTAACATGATGTATTCCAAAATTGCCAACTCCTCTATATAACTTATCCATCAATCATTATACACGCTTTTTAATAAGAAATAGGCTTGTTCACAAAAAAGTCGTCTTCCTAGAAAAATAAGGAAGACGACTTTTGATTAAAAGATTAAGTGTAATAAGTAGTAAAATAATGCAGCTAAAGAAGCTGAAATAGGAAGTGTAATAACCCATGTAATTAACATGCGTTTTGCAGTTCCCCATTTTACACCTTTCACGCGATGTGAAGCACCAACCCCTAAAATAGAAGAAGAGATAACGTGCGTCGTACTAACCGGTAAGTGAATAAATGTTGCGCCGAAAATAACAAGTGATGATGATAAATCGGCAGCTACACCATTTACAGGACGAATTTTCATAATTTGTCCACCGACAGTTTTAATAATTTTCCAACCACCGACAGAAGTACCAAGACCCATTGCGATTGCACAAGATAATTGTACCCAGAAAGGGATATCGCCAGAAGTATGATAGTTATTGGCCATAAGAGCCATCGTAATGATTCCCATTGCTTTTTGTGCATCATTCGTACCGTGCGTATAAGCTTGTAATGCAGCGGTGAAAATCTGGAATATACGGAAGTTCTTGTTCGTTTTCGTTAAGTTAAAGTTTTTAAATACCACTTTAAAAATACTATATACGATGTAACCAATAACAAAAGCGATGATCGGTGAAATGATTAAAGCTTCAAGAATTTTTATAAACCCTTTATAGTTTAATGAGCTAATACCAGCAGCAGCAATTGCTGCACCAGCGATTGCGCCAATGATTGCATGCGAAGAACTACTTGGAATGCCATAGTACCAAGTGATCAAATTCCAGACTATTGCCGCAAGCAAAGCAGCTAAAATTACAAGAGAACCATTTTGCAAAGCAAACGGGTCAACAATATCTTTTGTAATCGTTTTTGCTACACCTGTAAATGTCATCGCACCTAAAAAGTTCATAATAGCTGCCATAACAATTGCATGTCTAGGCTTTAGAGCTTTCGTTGAAACAGCCGTTGCAATAGCGTTTGCTGTATCGTGAAATCCATTGATAAAGTCAAAAGCTAAAGCGCAAATGACTACTAAAACGGTCAGTATCAAGAGTGTATCCATGATCAAACTCCTTACGCGTTCTTCATAATGATTGTTTCTAATACGTTTGCAACGCTTTGACAGCTATCAGCTACTTCTTCAAGCTCTTCGTAAATCTCTTTAAATTGAATAATCTTAATCGGATCTTTCTCACGAGAGAATAAGTGCTTAATCGCATGACGGCGAATATCATCACATTGTGACTCGTAATCCTTAATCTTGATCGCATTTGTACGAATATCGACTAATTTCTTTTTAGAAAGTAGTTCAACAGAATTTGCAATCTCAATCGCACATTGATTAATTGCTTCAACGAATTTAATCATGTATTCATCAGCTTCTGTAATAGAATACATTTCGAATAGACTAGCACTGTGATCTAATCCGTCTAATACATCATCCATACTCATTGCAAGTTGTAGGATGTCTTCACGTTCAATAGGAGTAATAAACGCTTTGTTTAGCTCCATAATGATTTCGTGAATGAATGAGTCACCTTTTGACTCATACTCTTTCATGCGCATAGAAAATTCTTTTAAATCGCTAGCATTTTTAATTTTATACTCCACGAAAAACTGCGCGCCTTCTTTTAAATTTTCGGAAACGTTCATAAGCATTTCAGAAAATTTATCTTTTTTTGATTTAAAGACCATTATTGTTACCCCCACAAAAGTAATATATGTAAAATATATTGGCTAATCAATTCTAACAAAAAACTGTCGTTTTTTAAAACATTTTATCGAAAAGTTTACAAAAACTTAACATAACTCTCATTGTTGTATTAATAATATTAATACTCAACAATGAATATCTTACTTGTAGAATGTCCTTTTCTTGCAAAAAGTATGAATGTGAAAGAAAAGCTTTACACTATAGGAACGACTACGTTATTATAATAAATTTAAAAGGAGGTATATTCTTCCTTTTAAAAAGAAGAGTGTAAACAAATGAAGGAAGTGAACCAATGAAATTGAAGAACACTCACTTAAAAAAAACGCTTGAGTGGTTCAATAAGAGGAAGAAACTACGCAATTCATTAATTGTATTGGGAAGTTTACTTGCTACTCTATTTATTGTTGTAAATATAATAATTTCCATTCAAGATATATCTGAATTAAAACAAGCTGTTCCACAACCGACTTTAATTTATGATGCAAATAATGAAGTTGCGACTAAATTAGCTTCTTCTAAAACAGAAGGGGTCAAAAGGAAAGATATTCCTGATATTATGGTTCAAGCAATTGTTGCAGTAGAAGATAAGGAATTTTTTAGTCATCATGGTATTTACTATAGTGGAATTATAAGTGCTGTATTTAAGAACATTACAGCTGGAGAAGTTGTGGCAGGTGGTAGTACAATTACACAACAACTTGCGAAAAATGTATTTTTAACGCAAGACCGTACATTCTCTCGTAAAATAAAGGAATACTTTCTAACGAAAAAAATAGAACGTACTTATACGAAAGATGAAATTGTTGAAATGTATATGAATCAAATTTATTTTGGTGAAGGTGCTTGGGGGATAAAAAGAGCAGCTAAATCTTATTTTGATAAAGAAGTAAAAGACTTAACGATTTCAGAAGCTGCAACGATTGCAGGATTAATTAAAGCGCCATCTGCGTATTCGCCGTATAAAAACTTTAATAAATCAATTGAAAGACGTAATGTCGTATTAGGTTTAATGAAGGAGCAAGGATATATTTCTGAAGAACAATTTAACCAGGAGAAAGAATCAGGTCTTGTATTACGACGTGGTGTTGACGATAAATATAAGGGAAAATATTCTCAATACGTAGATTATATTGTTAGAGAAGCGATGGACAAGTATGAATTAACACAAAATGAAATTTTAGCAGGTGGCTATCGTATTTATACGGAACTTGACTCGAAAAAACAACAAGCGGTTGAAGATGTTGTGAATAATGATAGTTATTTTAAAGATAGTGGCTCAGATCAGCTTATGCAAACTGGAGTGGTCCTTATGAATCCAAAAACTGGCGGTGTTCCGGCTTTAGTTGGAGGCAGAGGTCCTTATCAATTTTTACAGTTTAATCATGCAACACAATTAAAAAGACAGCCAGGTTCAACGTTAAAGCCTCTTGCAGTGTATGTACCAGCGTTAGAACAAGGATATGAAGTATACGATGTCTTAAAAGATGAACCGTTTAATATTAAAGAATATGCACCACAAAATAGTGATCATACGTTCCATGGTAATGTGACGATGTATGAAGCGGTGGCAAAGTCATATAATGTTTCAGCAGTTTGGCTATTAGAGAAAATTGGATTAGATAAAGGATTGAAATCTTTAGAGCGGTTTGGTATTCCATTAGAGCCTGAAGACCATACGTATCCGATTGCTTTAGGAGGTATGCATGTAGGGACTTCACCATTTGTAATGGCTCAAGCGTATAGCGCACTTGCAAATGATGGTGTCCAAGTAGAAGCTCATGCCATTAGAGAAATCCAAAATGCTGAAGGGGAAACAATTGGAAAATGGTATAAGAAAGAAACTCGTGTGACGAACGAGAAAGTTGCCCAAAAGATGACATACTTATTAAAAGGTGTTATTGAAAGGGGAACAGGTGAAAAAGCGAAAGTTAATAATATCGATACCGCAGGCAAGACAGGGACTACCCAGCTTGTAAATGGACCAAGCACTGGTGCGAAGGATTCGTGGTTTGTTGGATACACACCGGATTTAGTAGGTGCGATTTGGGTAGGGTATGATAAAACGGATAGTGAGCATTATGTGCCAGGAGGCAGCCAAATTACAACGACAATGTTCCGGGATATTATGAAGAAAGCGAATGGAAATCCAACTCAAAAGGCATTTCAGTTATCACTAATACCTGAGGCGGATTATACAAAACAATTAAAAACGATTGAGGAAGAAAAACGAAGGAAAGAAGAAGAGAAAAAACGAAAAGAAGAGGAACAACAAAGAAAAGAACAGCAAAATGAATGGATAGATAAAGTGAAAGAGTGGATTCCATTTTGGTAAAAAAAGAGGCGAATAACGAGTTCGCCTCTTTTTTATGAGAAATGAGCGGTTTTATCTCGGTTCAAAATGTGGCAACAGAAAAGAAGTTAGGTGAGAATCGAGCTGCCTATAAAAATTTGATGGGTTTAACTTAATAATCCGTGGGGATGGGAAAAGCGCCACGGATTAAAGCTTCAGTTTATTTATTTAGCGTAACATTGGTCCTACCGAAGGATTGAGAATCATACGTGACGGTTATTATTCCTTTACTAATAGGTTCATATGGCAATTCCTCTTCGAAATTTCCAGTATTTTCATTATGGATAGAGAGTGTCATTTCATCAACGTCTTTATTTTTATATTGATCTTTAATCGTTTCAGCGATTTGAAGTAGGTTTTCATAACTAGAAGCTTCTGTAATAAGCATTCCTTTTATAACTTTTTTTTCATTTTGTGTGGAAGAGGAATACGGGATGTTGTTTTGTTTTGTATACAGAAGTTCGTATGGAATTGTTTTTCTTTCTGCTTTTGAAACATTTGAATAGTTTAGAGTTAAAAGAAACCCTATACATAAAATTATGCATACCATAAGAACAAACCAAAAACGTGTCAGTGATATAATTCGCATTGTCATCCCTCTTTCATGTCTTTGTCTTCACTATTCATCATACAAAAAGAGGATTAAGCTAGAGTAAATTTGAAGTAAAGAAACGTAAAGAAGGAGCACTTATCCTCCAAAATAAGTGCTCCTTTTTATTAAAAGAAAGATTTAACATGCAATCAAAATAATACAAATTACTATAAATCAAACATTCTTGGTCGTTCAAAAATAAAATGAAAACTAAAATTAGTAAATTCGGAAGACTGATAGTGTAGCTGTTGTGTCACCAGTGTTAGGGATGGAAATAGTATTTACTGTAGGTTGTACAGAGATTGTTGTACCAGCTGTTAAAGTAACAATTGTGGAGAAAGAAACCGCACTACCGATAACGTTAGTTGAAAAATTACGAGTAGGTGGTTGACCGTTGAATGAAATACCGAATCCAAATGGTGAAGAACCCGGGAAGGTTGTAGATGCTGAGAAACTAATATCGTATACTCCTGTTTCTAAAATAGTTAAAGTATCTGAAGTGTCATTAAAAATGAGATTATTTAGTTCGAAAACTTGATTAAATTGGATATTCGTTCCAGGTGATATAGTTTGTGGATTAGAATTTCCTATTGCTGCTATAGTTACAGGGAGTGGTTTGCCCGATGGTCCAGTAGCCCCACGAAGTCCTTGAGGTCCAGTAGCGCCGGTAGCGCCAGTAACGCCACGAAGTCCTTGAGGTCCAGTAGCGCCGGTAGCGCCAGTAACGCCACGAAGTCCTTGAGGTCCAGTAGCGCCGGTAGCACCAGTAGCCCCACGAAGTCCTTGAGGTCCAGTAGCGCCGGTAGCACCAGTAGCCCCACGAAGTCCTTGAGGTCCAGTAGCGCCGGTAGCGCCAGTAACGCCACGAAGTCCTTGAGGTCCAGTAGCGCCGGTAGCACCAGTAACGCCACGAAGTCCTTGAGGTCCAGTAGCGCCGGTAGCGCCAGTAGCCCCACGAAGTCCTTGAGGTCCAGTAGCGCCGGTAGCACCAGTAGCCCCACGAAGTCCTTGAGGTCCAGTAGCGCCGGTAGCACCAGTAGCCCCACGAAGTCCTTGAGGTCCAGTAGCGCCGGTAGCGCCAGTAACGCCACGAAGTCCTTGAGGTCCAGTAGCGCCGGTAGCACCAGTAACGCCACGAAGTCCTTGAGGTCCAGTAGCGCCGGTAGCGCCAGTAGCCCCACGAAGTCCTTGAGGTCCAGTAGCGCCGGTAGCACCAGTAACGCCACGAAGTCCTTGAGGTCCAGTAGCGCCGGTAGCGCCAGTAACGCCACGAAGTCCTTGAGGTCCAGTAGCGCCGGTAGCACCAGTAGCACCTCCACCAAGGCAACCAGAGCCATATTTAACTAAAATGGTTTGGATTTCTATAATCAGCTTAATAAGTTTGTCTATAGTACAGCAATTAACTTTAAATAACTTAGCGATATACAGTAAAAAATTAAGCAGGCTTTGCAGTTCAACGTATAATGCTCCGCACGAGAAAGGTTTTGTTTTTAGAATAGTTAATAGGTGAGTAATAATAGAAGTTCCGATTTTTTCTTGTGCAGGTGATAAGTCTAAACATTTGAGGGATTTTTGTAGATTATCTAGGGTAGCTATAAGTTTATCAATATTACTTTGAGAAGGATTTTGGAATATATCTTTAATATTTTGTCCAAGAGCTTGAAGGATTTTAATAAATTCTTTAAGTTCAGATTTAGAGATGTTAATAAAACTACAAGCCCGGACTTCGCAACAATCGTTACCGAAGAATACTTTCCCTCTATTTTTATTGTTCATCTTTTCATTCCTTTCTTTTATAGAATAAATAGTCTCAATATAATAAAATGAAAATAAAACTAAATTCGTGATGGACAAACTACTATTTCAAAAAAAATAAGGGTTTTACCTACTTAGTAAGGGGAATTAAAGAGATTGAAAGATTTCTATCTAGCAAAAGGCTGATTAGTTAGGGTTAATAAGCAGTAGGAGATGCAAAAAACGCTGATTAAAGTTTCATTTTGTATAGTTTTTTAGGAAAATGATGAGATAAACAAAAACAGTGGGGGCAGTTAAAAACTGCCCCCACTGTTTTTGTTTATCGACACTTTAACTATCTCTTTTGGGCAACGATGGGATAGATATTGTAAAAGTTGTCCCACTGTGATTACTAGTAACTTTTAATGTACCGTTATGATTTTGAATAATTTTCTTCGTTACTGACAAGCCCAGTCCTGTTCCTGAATCTTTTGTTGAGAAGAATGGATCAAAGATATATTCTTGAATAGCTGGAGGAACCCCAGTTCCGTTATCTGTGAAAGTAATCCGAACAAAGTTATCTAGGCGATAACTAGAGATTTGAATGGAAAGAGGTCTTTCGCCTCGAGCATCGATAGCATTTTGAAATAAATTTAAAAAAACTTGCACAAGTTCATGACGATCGATATTGACAAGTACACCATCTAATTCCGTAGAAAATTCATAGTCAATAGAAATATTGTGTAAAAAAACTTCACTAGCAAGTAGTTGTTGAATATATTCGCGTAAAAACGTATTGATGGGAAAAGGTTCTCTAGTAAATTCACGTGTTTTTGAAATGGCTAAAAATTTTGTGATAATACTATTTGCACGATCTAGTTCAGGAATGAGTAGACTTTTAAACAATTCTTTATTGGATGGAGAAACGTTATCTTGTAGAAATTGCAAGTATCCACGTACCGTTGTAAGGGGATTTCGTACTTCATGAGCAATCCCAGCTGCGATTCGTCCTGCTAATGAAAATTTTTCTGCATCACGTTCTGTGTTTAAATAATGGAAGACACTAATAACTCTAAAAATCTCTCCGTTATAATCCCGAATAATTCGATTGTTTAAAATACCATAGTTTTTGTCTAACACTTCTTCATTATATATTTCTGTTCCTGTTCTTAATGTTTCAATCGCTTTAATTTGTTCTTCTGGCAAGTTTAGTAATTGTTGAATTGGCTTTCCAATTATATCATTTCGTACTACACCAAAATCATCTGCTGCAGCTTGATTACATAAAGTTATATTTCCTTTACTATCAACAAAGGTGACATGATGTGAAAAAGCATCAAAAATATGAACAAAGTATGTTTCAAGTTGTTCAAATAAAAATAATGAATCGCAAGTAAGTTGAAAATCAGCCTTTTTATTCTCTTTTTGTATGTTTTGAATGGAGTGAGTCGTTCTCGTTTTCTTTATTTGTAAACCAATATGTGGATTTTTGTATGTGAAATGATGTGGTAATTGATTCACAAGCTCTTCATATAACCGCACTTTATTTTCTAGTTCTTCTATTCGTTTTTCATGAGATACAATATCATCGTTTGGAAGCATAAATAAATAACCCCTCAATTTAAAAATTCTTCCATTTAGTATATCATATTTTTATACGGATACTCTTAAAGAAGGGGCTACTTAATGAAATTGATTAGCTGAAATGTCCGGGAAGTGAGTAGAATGGATAGAAGGTGAAGTTAAAAAGGGAGGGATATATTTGCTTTTCATTGGAGTGACAGGGTGGGGAGATCATGATTCTTTATATATAAATCCCTATGAAAATAGAAATAAATTGCGAACTTATAGTGAACATTTTCCCATTGTGGAAGTAGATAGTTCATTTTATGCGATACAACCTGCGCGGAATTATACAAAATGGGCGATGGAAACGCCGAAAGATTTTTCTTTTATAGTAAAAGCCTATCAAGGAATGACAGGACATATGAAAGGGGAAATCCCTTTTTCTACGTTCGATGAGATGTTTGATGTGTATAAACAATCCATTCTTCCTTTAATAGAAACAAATAAATTAAAAATGATTTTATTTCAATATCCACCATGGTTTGATTGTAAAGTGAAAAATGTAGATTTACTTCGATACACGAAAGAAAAAATGGAAGATTTACCATGTGCAATAGAATTTCGAAATCAAACATGGTTTTATCCAGAAATGAGAGATAAGACGTTACAGTTTTTAGAAAAAGAAAACTGGATTCATACAATTTGCGATGAGCCTCAGGCTGGAATAGGATCAGTACCGCTTATATTAGATGCAACAAACTCGGACATGGCGTTAATACGTTTTCATGGCCGAAATGTTCATGGTTGGCTGGATAAAGGAGAAAATTGGAGATCGGTTCGCTGTTTATATCGTTATAATAGTAAAGAATTGGCGGAATGGGTAGAACGATTAGAGCGATTGAAAAAGAAGACGAAGGATATATTTGTATTGTTTAATAATAATTCGGGTGGAGATGCAGCGGATAATGCGAAACAGCTTATGAAAATGATGAACATTACATATGGTGAGCCGAAGCCTGAGCAATTAAATTTGTTTGAATGATGATAAACAAGAAAGGCACTGTACAAACAGGGGGAATGTACAGTGCCTTTCTATATGAAAAAGAGGGGTAACAATGTTACTGAGCGTTTGGTTGATTCATCAATTGTTGGCTTCATAATAAATGATAATGGTTATCATTATCATTGTCAATGGTTTTTCGGAAAATAAGTAAAAAAATTTTTATCCCGCTATTTGCGGCAGTAAAACCCCCACTGATTAAAGTTTCATTTTATATTTTAAATAGTAATAAAAAAAGAACAGCAATTACTGCTGTTCTTTTCCATTGATGATTTGTTGTAAATCAAAAGGAGTTATCGCTTGGATAAATTCCTTTGAGATAAGTGTTTGAACGAGAGTGCTTTCAGAAATTGTAGCACCTGTTTTCTTTTCATAAGATTTCTTTAATAAATCAAGTTTTTCAGCCGTTTCTTTCGGTAATTCAATTGTTAATGTGTTCATAATTTCTCCCCCTTACTATTAGAGTACCACTACAGTATAGGAGAGACAAGACAAGAAAAGAGAATATGAAACATAAAAAAGGTTACCAAATTTACAAATGGTAACCTTTTTATGTATAAGAGTTATTAAGCAATACCGATATACTTTAAAGTTTTGGATGGAGTACTGTGATCAAAGAAGTGTTGTAAAAATGCAATATCAACACCTGATTTGTATGCACAATAGCCCCAAGTTTTTCGAAGTGTATGTGAGCTAATCCCTTCTAATCCAACTTCTTTTGCAGCTTTGTTTAAAATGTACCATGCATGTTGTCTCGTAATAGACTTTGTTCCTTTTTGAGACTTTAATAATGGTTCATTACGTTTCCAAGTTTTACGTTCTTTCATGTAGTCTTCGATTGCGTGCTGTAAGTCTTCATTTACAGCAAACCATTTATGTTTCTTTACTTTTTCATTGTAAAATAAAATGGAATGGCGAACATTTTCGTCTTCATCGATTACATCACTAACTTTTAATTGTAAGATTTCACTTACTTTTAAGCCAGAATTTACAGCTAATACGAATAATAAGCCATCACGTTTCGAAGATTGTAAAAGTATATTTTTGATAGTTTCTAATTGTTTTTCATTTTGAATAGGTTGTCCTGCTTGTTTCATTTCACGCACTCTCCTCTTTTATATGTGTAAAGGAAAGGATTAACTTGTTTCTTACTATAAAGGGAGAGTGTGAATTTCATGTGAACTCCTAGTGAAATTAAGACAAATTATTTGACTTCTTTTACTTTTTGTAAATTAAAATAAAATACAACGCTATTAGTGGTATTATACACGCCGTATTCAGCGTGATGGAGATCTAAAATGTTTTTCACAATGGATAACCCAAGGCCAGTACCTCCAGTATGACGGCTACGAGAAGCGTCTAAACGGTAGAAGCGATCCCAAATTTTTTCAAGGCTTTCTTCTGGAATAGGATTACCTGTGTTTTCAATTTTGATTTTCACTGTATCTTCCGTTTCTATAATAGAGACGTGTATTTTTTCACCATCTGGAGTATATCGAATTGCATTGCTAAGTAAGTTTACAACGACTTGCTCAATACGGCTACGATTTGCTTTAACAAATAGAGAAGAGTCAGCATGGATGTCTACTTGTAAATGTTTTTCCTCCATGCTAAATAATAATTTTGTATAGACTTGTTGAATTAATTCACCAATCGAGAATGTCGACATTTCTAGTTTGTACGTACCTGATTCTAGTTTTGCTAATTCTAACATTTCAACAATGAGCCTGTTCATATTATCTGTCTCTTCCAAAATAACATTTGTATAATATGTCGTATCTTTACTTACGCCATCTTGAATACCTTCAGCGAAGCTACGAATAACACTAAGTGGTGTTTTTAATTCATGAGATACACCAGAAATGAATTCTTTTCTCGTTTTTTCCAATTGACGTTCGCGTTCAATATCTTGTTGTAATTTTGTATTGGCAACATTTAATCGGTCGATTCGATCTTTTAAATTTACAGAGAGTGTATTAATACCACTTGATAACCCGCCAATTTCATCGTCTGCCGTAACAGGTAACTTCTCGCTAAAATCAAAGTTTGCCATTTTTTTTGTAACACGATTTATCTTAATTAATGGTTTAACAATGATTTTTGAGTAGTAGAAGGATAACAAAATAATAACGAGAAACACGATAATTAAGGCATAGACATAATAATCTTTTAAAACGAGCATCGCTTCATTAACAGGTTGTAAAGATGCTATCACAAAAGCGTACTCCTTAGTTTTTCCGTTTTCCATAATAGGCTTTACAAAGACACTGTTTTTTATATTTTCCCCACTATCTAAAATATACGTGTTTAATTGATTTGAATTAGAAGTACCTTGTCTAATAGTGCTTGCAAAATATTCAACAGCTTGTAATGTTTCAAAATCATTTGCAAGGCGAACCTCAGATTTGGAAGGGATATGTAATTTAGATATCACACCGGTAAAACTGATCTGAGACGTAGTTTTATATCGATTTGTGAGTCTATTTTTAGAGGGGTTACCACTAATTGTTTGAAAATCCGAATTGACATTTTCATTTCGCCATCGATTATAATTAGTCGTCAGTTCTAGTGGCGTTATTATATTATCTTGTAAAAATCCCTCTACGTGAATCATGCCCTCTTTTTTTAAGCCTAAATTTTCGAATTTATTATATTCTTCGGGTGTTAAAAGATTATTAAGTGGGATGGAATAGGTTTTATTGTTATTAGGGTTAATTACCTCAATGTAGTAATTGTTTTCACTTTTAATAATGCCGTTAGAATCTAAAAATTGCATTTCAGCATTCGTTTTATCGTGAAATTCTTGTTTTAGCTTTCTGATTTCCTCAAAACTTTTGTCGCTTTTTTCATAATTATCTACGAATTTTTCAAAAGCCGTTTGAACGGTTTTTACTTTTTTATTAATATAAAACTTCTCTAAAAATAGAGATTGTCCAAGGAAAAAAAGGAGAAATATGATTGTAAATAAAGTTGATGTTAATAAAAATAGTTTAAAGACGATGCTTCTGTTCTTCACTGTTTCACCTCGTATGAAAAATACTGTAATATAAATGATTTCTTAATTATAACAAAGGTTACAAAAAAGTAGAGGGGATAAATCTGTCTCTCTCTAAAGTAGTTTTTTATAGAAAGTCACATAAAGAGAAGGTGCAGTGACTATAGAAGTATTTTAGCATAAAAAAGAACTCGCCAGACGTATGACGAGTTCTTTAGTGTACTATTGCTGAATTGCTGCATCTAAAGCGATTTCAATCATTTCGTTAAATGTAGTTTGACGCTCTTCAGATGTAGTTTCTTCACCAGTGAAGATATGGTCGCTTACTGTTAATACAGATAATGCATTTACACCATATTTAGCTGCTAATGTGTAAAGAGCAGTCGTTTCCATCTCTACTGCTAATACACCGTAATCTGCAAGTTTTTTAACCATGTCCATGCTCTCACGATAAAATACATCTGCTGTTAATACGTTACCAACACGAACGTGTAATCCTTTTTCTGTTCCAGCATCGTAGGCTTTCTTTAAAAGATCAAAGTTTGCAGCAGGAGCAAAATCAAAACCCGGGAATGTTAAGCGATTCATATTAGAATCTGTACAAGCCGTCATCGCAATAATAACGTCACGTACCTTAACATCTTTTTGAATTGCACCACATGTCCCAACACGAATTAAATTTTTCACTCCGTAGCTTTGAATTAATTCGTTTACATAAATAGAAATAGAAGGAACACCCATGCCTGTACCTTGAACAGATACACGCTTTCCTTTGTAAGTTCCAGTGAAACCTAACATGCCACGCACGTTATTATAACAAGTAACATCCTCTAAAAATGTTTCAGCAATATATTTTGCACGTAATGGATCACCAGGTAATAGAATAGATTCAGCAATTTCGCCTTGTTTTGCTTCAATATGTACACTCATGAAAAATCCTCCTTATAATGTATTGATAGAAATCAATATCATTTGCATTATACACTACGACTCCTTTCAATTAAAATCTTTTTTATTTGTAATATGTGCAAAAGAGGAGGATTTCATAAATCATAATCTAGAATATATATTTAAGAGGTTTTGCATGGATAAAGAAAATAAAAATGGTAGGTGATATTTTGAAAAATCTTGTCATTGGGCTTATTGCACTAGTACTTATTGTGGCAGGAGGATTTTACATAAAAAAATATCAAGAAACTGTAGAAACGACCGGAGATGTTCAAGAAGTGAAATGGGATGTGAAGAATAAAGAAGGAAATGAAAAAGTCGATATTTCGTTTCAATTGCTAAATAAAATGAATAATGAAGTTCGTGGTGTGAACGATCAAATTCGAGCAGTGATAGTGGATGGGAATTTGAAAAACATACAACAAACGAAGCCTATATTTGCTGGAAATGGATCGTATAAGCTATCTTCAGATGTAGCAAAAGGTGAAGAGCACACGATATTTTTGTATGAAGATGAAAACAAGTCCGTGGAATCATTTTCTAAGCAAGATTTTGGTGAAGAAAAAAAGGAGAAAAACAAGGACAAGAATAAAAAGAAGCTACCTGTCGATACTGTACTTACAAAAAATATAGGAGAGCATCAAGTGTCTCTTTTATTTGGTGCATTACATCCGAATGAGGCAACGACATTAACCTTTCAGTTTCAAGCGAAAAAGGGAGAAAAACTGAAATTAAATTCAGGGAGAGGTGAAGTTAACGCGCTGTATATCGTTGATGAAACGAGGGGACATTTTTTATATGCCATTCCTGTTGATACGGATGAGCAATTACAATATCGTATTACATTTCCAGAAGAAGGAACATATAAAATATGGGGGGATTTCTATATAAATGGTAAGAAGTATGAAAAGGAGTTTAGTATACAAGTGCAAAAACGAAAAAACAGCTAAGTACTTAGCTGTTTTTTCGTTTTCCTATTAATTTTGTTACAGAGAGCATTGTAATTGGTAAAGAATGATTCTTTCGAAATGCTAAATACTTTCCACTCCATGCAGGTTTGTATTTTTCTTTAAAATGTCGTAAACCGCTGAAGCTATATGTGTAACGAACGTTATTAAATATTGCAGCAGCAACTCGTTCAGACCAGAACGATTGCGTTGATAAACCGACATTTGAGAGTGGTGCCATACCAATATTAAAGGAATGGTATTCATTTTCTTTTGCCCAGTGGAATAAGTGGATAAAAATTGCATCCATAATTCCGCTAGGGGCATCTGGATAATAACGCATTAAATCAACAGATAATATGCCACTTTGATATACTGGCATAAAGGTTGTGAATGCAATGATTTTTCCTTCTGCATCAGATAATGTAGCGATAGGGGCACGACTAATATACTCACGATCGAAGTACCCAAGTGAAAATCCTTTCTCTTTTTTTCCGCCGAGCCAAGCATCAGAAACTTTCTTTAATTCCTCGTATAATTCGTCTGAGAATGGTGGCTGATGAATAGAGAATGTATAACCTTCTCGTTCAAAACGGTTGAAAGTGGCTCGCATACCAGCACGTTTCTTTCCTGTTATTGTAAACGTATTTAAATCAACGACAGCCTCTTCACCAAGTTTAAAGAAGTTGTAGCCAAAATCGTGGTATAAGCTCATCCATTTGCTTTCAATTTGATAGAATACGCAAATATACCCAAATCGATCAGCTTCAGTTAAAAATTCTTGCAACACAGTGCGGTAGGAGGATGGATCACCAATTGGATCACCTAGTACAACAAGACGTTTTCCAGTAATTGAAAAGAGAAGAAGTGCTTTTCCGTCACTACTGAAGAAGAACTGTTTATCTCCTAAAAAACCTAAATGACTAAGTACATTCCCGCCATGTTCATCTAAGAAGTTTTCTAACCTTTTATCATTAGCTGGTTGCCCGGGAAATTGACTACGGTAACGATTGGCAATTAGTGAGCCGATAAGTAAAAAAGTAGGAACGAAAAAGGCTGCTGCTAATGCACTTCGTTTAACTTGTGTAATATTTCGAACGACAAAATCAGGTTGGAACGCTTCTTTTGCACCCGCAAATAAAATACCTAAGTTTTTATATAAATATAGCGTAAGTAATAAGAAGATAAATACTTTTACGATATCAGAAAGTGAGACTTCCATTTTCTCGCGTATAAATCTTTTACGAAGCATATACAACACAGCAAGTACGATTAATAAAATAAAGGTTTCTTCAATGTCAATTCCTTTTAGGGTATTAAAGATTGCTGCTCCAATTAAAGAAACAATGGTCATATAGTAAGAACGCTTTGTTCCATAATATATGCCTCGCGAAAGAATCAGGAGGAGAATACCGAATGTTAATGATAAGCTAAAAGAAAATTGAATAAGGTGCTTTGGAGCTAAAATATGTAAGGCGTGAGCTCGATTTATACTAGTCGGTAAAATTGTTGATAGAATAACCATTAAGCCAGCGAATACTGTTAAAGCGGCGGATGCCCATGAACCTAATTTCCCTAAAAAATCACGTTGTAAAGTCCAAATTACACCAGTTGTTTCTAACGCAGGTGCAATAAATGGTTTATCTTCAATTTTTTTTATGGCAGCTCCTGTCATTTCAAAGGCTGCAAAAATGAGACCTAGGCAGAATGGTAAGATGTAATAGACAAGTCGGTATAATAACATAGCAGGTAGTAATACGCCTGTATCAACGCCGTATTGTCCTAGTCCAGTTAAGAAAACAAGGTCAAATGAACCAAGGCCACCAGGAACAAGACTTACGACACCAGCTAAAGCAGCAATTACGTAAACACCTAAAAACTTTTGAAATTCGATATCAATTCCAAACAATATTAAAATGACGTACATAACGATACCGGCAGATACCCACTCGACTAATGAAACTAATGAATATAAAACAGTTGGATTTTTCTCTTCTTCTTCTTCCTCTTGTCCGTCTAGCTGTTTTGTTTTTCTATTTTTAATTTTAGAAAACCCAATATATATAGGAACGAAAAGGGCAAAGAAGATAAGAACAGGCCATAACCACGGTTTTTCGTGCAGAATAAAACTAGTGTCTAATATTCCAATAAGGCCGAGGAATGACAGAATGGCTAATCCATTAATAAAAGCGGTTGTCATCCAAGCAATACTTTTAATAAGTTTTCCATTATCTTTTATATGCGGACGATATAGCATTGTACGTACACCGGCACCAACAAGACCACCAAAACCGATAAATCCATTTAAAGTGTTGGCAATCCATGAGATGCGGAAGATCTTTTGTACAGGTATATCTGCTTTTAAGTAACGAAGCATAACAAAGTCATAAAAGAACATTGTTGAAACGGCAAATGCACCGAGTGTAATCGCTAAAAATACCCCACCAGTTGGAATGTTTTTAATTGTTTCAATTGCTTCTAAAAAAGAAATGCCTGCTAATTCTTTTTTAGCTTGAAAGAAAACAATTGTTAAGACAACAAATGGGAAGATTATTTTCCCGATTTGTAAGAAACGTTTCCATGAAAACGACATAAATACAACTCTCCTTGTGTAAGAAAACTGAGACAATAATATTATTATGACAAACTTCAAGAAAAATAAAAAGGTAAATTCCTGTATAGGGAAGCTATTTTTTATATAGGTTATATTTAAAAGAATATTTTGTTTATTAGAAAATTGAGTTAAGATAAGGTGAAAGAAGGAAGAGAGGGGAAGTAGATGATTATAATAGGTTATGCAGGATATGAGTTAGAAAAAGCAAAACCGAATACATCAGAAGATTTTTTTAATAGATCTGAAGTAACATATATATTAAATAATCAAGAGAAAACCTTTTCTGTCTTATATGTTCGATATTTTGAAGAAATTTTACAAGAAATTATCCCTTTTGAAGGAAATCCAGTTTATAAAGTAGAAGAACAAGACGTATATTTACGAGATATTGTAGCGATCGCTTGTTTAGTGAAAGATAAAGAGCTACGCGCGCAGAAGCGCTTGTATCTCAATGAAGTAACAGACTTTCAACGATACTTTGATGAGGGAACAGTGGTGAAAGTACAAGAAATATTAGCTGAATTACATAAAAATAAAAGAGTAGAAATATCGTAAAACGGCAAAGGAGAGAGAAGCCATGTCTAATTTGATGGTTGAAAATCAAACAGAACAAGTTTCTATATTTTTAGAAGATGTAATTTCCTTGATAACTAATTATGTGAATTATCATACGTTACCTTCTTTATTGGAGGAGACACCAACAGGAAACGAGCAATACTATAAAGGGATATTAGCATCAATAAGAAGACTTCTTGTTTTTTGTGAAGAAGGACTTGATGCATGTTTTGTTTTGTTGAATAGCCAACCATTTCGAAAGACCGCAGCTGAAACAGTTTTATATAAGATTTACCATCAAGTAATTGCAGAGTTTTTTTCGCCAAAGAATGATCATTGGTATGAAAATAGTCGTTCTGCTTATACAGGGAAAAATTCTATTGTTTTTCAGCAAATCCCCCCTGGATCTATAGAACGAATGATGAAGGATTTAGAAGGGAAATTTCAATTGATGCGTGAAGAACTAGAATATTATGAGACAGATTACCAAACAAAAATGTTGCACAAATATTAATTAAGGAAAAGAAGCTAAGGATACTTAGCTTCTTTTCCTTTTGTCCAGTTATATAAGGGATTTTAATTGAATATAGTTAAAGTGGATAGCATCAAGGAGGTGTGACATGAGTCAGCAAGGTGTATTTACAGATTACTTTCATGAAGTAGAAAGCTGGTGTGAAAGTGTTCTTCAAGTATTAGATAGCCGTGCAATGGAAGTGTATGATGTCCATATGCTTGCTTATAAAATTCAAACGTTATTAGAGCGTATGAAAGAGCATGAATACGACACAGATGCCGAGTTTATGTATGAAATAAGTGATGATGTAGAACATATTCAACACCATTTACAGGAAGTATTTATGCAAGAAGGAGAGGAATATGAACTATGTGAAAGAGGGGATAGCGAACGAGCTGTTCCGATTGGGGGGCATACCCTTCCGCCATTACCTTATCCATATAATGCGCTAGAACCGTACATTTCACGAGAAATTATGATGTTACACCATGATAAACACCATCGTAGTTACGTGGAAGGATTAAATAAAGCAGAGAAGATGATGGAAGAAGCGAGAAAAACAAATCAATTTGATTTAATTAAGCATTGGGAAAGAGAAGCGGCTTTTCATGGATCAGGTCATTACTTACACACGATATTTTGGAATAACATGAAAAAAGATGGTGGTGGAAGTCCGAGAGGGGCTTTTTCACAACAAATTGAGCAAGATTTCGGAAGTTTTTTACGTTTTCAAAAGCATTTCACGGAAGCCGCTTCTAAAGTGGAAGGTTCAGGATGGGCAATTCTTGTATGGGTACCCCGTTCAGGAAGGTTAGAAATTTTGCAAAGCACGCTTCATCAATTGTTTACACAGTGGGATACGATACCACTCCTTGTACTGGATGTATGGGAACATGCGTATTATTTACAATATCAAAATCGAAAAGATGAATATATTAAAAATTGGTGGAATGTTGTAAATTGGCCAGATGTAGAAAAGAGATTTGAAAGTGCGAAGCAAATTGAATGGACACCGTATTAGACGCATATCTCATGCGTCTTTTTTAGTGGAGGTGGAAGGAAGATTTCGTTCATATTTTAAAAGGCCAAGCATACACTTGTACAAAAAGTGCCAAAAGGACGTGGGGGGGAAATATGAGACGAATTTGTATAATAATTACGCTAATTATAATGTACGCAAGCGTTATGCCAATTCCTGCATATGCAAAAATGAACGGTGGTGTCAGTGCTCGTAACGCAGTCTTAATGGAACAACAATCCGGTCGTGTGCTATATGGGAAATTAGAACATGAGCCACAAAAAATTGCTAGTATAACAAAAATTATGACAGCATTGTTAGCTGCTGAATCAGGAAAAATGAAAGAATTAGTATCGGTTAGTAATGAAGCGGTACGAGTAGAAGGATCGGCAATTTATTTAAAACCTGGACAAAAAGTTAAGTTAGAAGATTTAGTTTACGGATTAATGCTTAGATCTGGTAATGATGCAGCACAAGTAATTGCTGAAAATGTGGGAGGGAGTATAGAAGGATTTGTATATTTAATGAATGAAAAGGCGAAAGAAATCGGAATGAAAGATACGCATTTCTCAAACCCGCATGGCTTGGATGGGGATGGATCGCATTATTCGTCGGCTTATGACATGGCATTATTAACGAAATATGCAATGGGGAACGAGACCTTTAAGAAAATTTTTGGAACAAAAACGTATAAATCAGATTCTTGGGATTATCCGTGGAAAAATAAACATAAGCTTGTGACATCTTATTATGAATTTGCAACAGGGGGAAAGACAGGTTTTACGAAGAAAGCAGGACGGACGCTTGTCACAACAGCTTCCAAAGATGGACTAGATTTAATTGTCGTAACTTTGAGTGCTTCTAGTGACTGGGATGATCATATGAATTTGTTTGATAAAGGCTTTGAACGCTATAAGCAAGCGAAAGTTTTAGGACAAGGCGCACTCGCTGAAATAAATGAAAAGAAATATGCCAATCATGTTTATACGAAAAATAGTTTTTCTGTACCTTTAACTGAAGAGGAAAGAAAGAGCGTGTTATTGAAAGTTGAGCTCGATAAAAGTGCAAAACTTACGGATGGAGTAAAGATTGGGAAGACAGAAATTTATGTAGGGAACGAGAAAGTTGGAGAACGAAATTTGTTTTACAGTAAACGAAAGTTAGTAGCTACAACGGGAATGTATTGGAATAACGTAAAAGAAATCTTCTCTTACATGATAGGTGTTGGGATAGATGGTTAATCTCGTATGGGCAGCGATGGCAGTTATAGGGATTGTGTATGCCATGATAAATGGAACGATGGAAGAAGTGACCAAAGCAGTGTTTGAAGGGTCAAAAGATGCTGTAACGATTTGTATTGGACTTATTAGTGTTTTAGTATTTTGGCTCGGTTTAATGAAAATTGCTGAGGAAGCTGGATTGTTAAAGAAGTTAGTATCACTTTTTATGCCGATAGTAAAAAGATTATTTCCAGAAATACCGAAGGATCACCCGTCAATGGGATTCATTTTATCAAATATGATGGCGAACTTTTTTGGGTTAGGTAATGCAGCAACACCTTTAGGTATTAAAGCAATGGAACAACTGAAAGAGTTAAATGGTGGAAAGGATTCAGCAAGTCGTTCTATGGTGACGTTTCTAGCATTAAATACTTCAGCGATTACATTAATTCCGACTACTGTCATTTCGATTCGAATGACTTATGAATCAGCAAACCCTACTGAAATCGTTGGCGTAACATTTATAGCACAAGTGTTATCGATGATTGGAGCGATTTGGATTGACCGCTATTTTTACCGGAGAAGGAGTAGAAAGGGGCGGAAAAAATGAGTATTGTAAATACAATTTCATTATGGATAATTCCTTGTGTAATTGGTTTTATCCTTTTGTATGGCACGATAAAGAAAGTTCCAACGTACGAATCGTTCGTTGAGGGCGGAAAAGAAGGGATTCAAATTGCGGTTTCCATTTTGCCGTTTATGGTTGGAATGCTTGTATCTATTTCTATTTTCCGGGCATCAGGTGCTTTAGATGCGATGATATCGGTAATGAAGCCGATGTTAGACTTTATTCATGTACCAGCCGAAATCGTTCCACTTGCACTTATACGTCCGATTTCGGGATCTGCTGGTTTAAGTATTACGACCGACTTAATCGCTACATATGGGCCAGACTCGTTTATTGGTAGGTTAGCTTCAACGATGCAAGGTAGCACAGATACGACTTTTTATATATTAACAGTATACTTTGGGGCTGTCGGTATTAGAAAAATGGGAGATGCATTAAAGGTAGGACTTTTTGCAGATTTAATCGGAATTATTTGTTCAATTGTGTTTGTTTCCCTATTGTTTCGGTAATGCTATTCATTTTTTGCGCTATTTAGCTTATAATACGTATACGACCACTATTAACGTGTAGTTTAATAGTGGTTTTTTTATGCGGTGTTTTTGACAAAATGATGAACTTTTATCGTGGACAACATGAAAAAGTGTAAACAATAATAAAGGGTGAAAACGTGATATGCCTTTAGACGTTTATCATCATTGCTATGTTGTTAAAGATAGGCGAAGTAAATGGCATAAAGCTTAGGCGGTTGCCAAGTCTTTCTAATGTAAGGTAAGATAAATTTGAGGTGAAAAAAAGAAATGGAACGATTACAAAAAGTGATTGCGCAAGCAGGTATTGCATCGAGAAGAAAGGCTGAGGAATTAATTCAGCAAGGGAAAGTGAAAGTTAATGGGAAAATAGTGAAGGAGTTAGGAACAAAAGTAACTCCTCAAGATAAAGTGGAAGTAAATAACATCCCTCTTGAAAAAGAAGAACCTGTTTATTTTTTACTATATAAACCAACTGGTGTAATTTCAAGTGTATCAGATGATAAAGGAAGAAATGTTGTAACAGACTTTTTCCCTGAAATTAGACAACGTTTATTCCCAATCGGACGCTTAGATTATGATACGTCTGGCGTATTATTGATGACAAATGATGGTGAATTTGCAAATGTATTAATGCATCCGAGATATAAAGTTGAAAAAACGTATGTTGCGAAAATTAAAGGGCCATTAACAGGTGAGAAAATTCGCATGTTAGAACGAGGTGTTGCATTAGAAGATGGGAAAACAGCACCAGCACAAGCGAAAATTATTTCTTGGGACAAGCGTAAAGAGATGGCAATTGTACAATTAACGATTCATGAAGGACGTAACCGTCAAGTACGCCGCATGTTTGAAGCGTTAGATTGTAAAGTAATGAAATTAAAACGTGAACGGTATGCCTTTTTAGAAGTGGGTAGTTTGCGTCCTGGCGATGCGAGAGAATTGACACCACATGAGGTGAAACAATTACGTGCATTGGCTTCTACAAAGCCTCGCTAATCTATATTGTGAAACTTTCACCAGTGGAATGCTCCGCTGGTGATTTATTAAAAAATACATATATTTATCACTCGTCGAAGAGAGGGGAGACAACATGAAAAAAAATCGCTTATTATTTCGTGTTATCATTTTGCTCATTTTAAGCGGTGCGGTAGGGTTTACGCTATATCAAGGATTTTTTACTGATAAAGAGAAAATGCAAATTGGAAAAGAAGCACCTAACTTTGTTGTAACTGATTTAGAAGGAAAGAATATTGAATTAAAAGATTTAAAGGGAAAAGGTGTATTTTTAAATTTTTGGGGAACTTGGTGTAAACCTTGTGAAAAAGAAATGCCTTATATGAATGAGTTATATCCGAAATATAAAGAAAAAGGCGTTGAAATTATTGCCTTAGATGCAGATGAAACGGATATCGCAGTGAAGAACTTTGTGCAACAATATGATTTGAAATTCCCAGTTGCAATTGATAAAGGGCAAAAAATCATAGGTACATATGGAGTGGGACCATTACCAACAACCTTTTTAATTGATAAAGAAGGCAAAGTAGTAGAGCAAATTATAGGTGAGCAAACGAAGGAACAATTGGAAGAGTACTTAAAGAAAATCACTCCATAATTAAGAAAGCCTTTACATAAGAGGTGCTTACGTATAGCGCCTTCGCTTTAAAAATTCTGAGTATTGCGGTAACTCTAAGATAGAATATACAATAGTACATATAGATAAAAGGGCGGTGAGAGCTTTGAAAGAAATTAAGTGTGAATGTGGACATGTTAATCCGATAGGAACCATTTTTTGTGAAGCATGTGGGAAACCATTTGAAAGTAATGAAAATATAAAATTATTGGATATGAGATATGAGGGGAGTGCTCGGAGATCTCTCACACATACAAAAACGATAGTCGATAAAATTTGGAGTTTTTTCTCTTCTGTAAAAGTAGGTGTATGGTTAATCGTAATAACTTTAGCTTCATCGGCAATAGGAACTATCTTTCCCCAAGAAATGTACATAACTCCAGGAATCGAACCAGCTGAATATTATAAGACCGAGTATGGATTTTTAGGACAATTATACTACCAATTAGGATTTAATAATTTATATGGATCATGGTGGTACATGATTTTAATTGCTTCCATTGGTATTTCACTTGTTATATGTAGTTTAGACCGTGTCATTCCTCTTTATAAAGCTTTAAAAAAACAAGGGGTGAAAAGACACCCAAGTTTTTTGAAAAGACAGAGAGTGCACGGGACTGGTACGCCGCATGAAGGTGACTTAGAGCGAGTTCAAATTAATTTAAAGAAACGTAATTATAATGTAAAAGTGGAAGACGGGAACGTTTTAGCGGAAAAGGGACGTTTTTCACGTTGGGGTCCATATGTAAACCATATTGGTCTTATTATCTTTCTATTCGGTGCAATGCTACGTTTTTTACCGAGTATGTATGTAGATGAAGCACTTTGGTTACGTGACGGTGAAACGAAAGAAATACCAGGAACAGATGGTCAATACTATTTGAAAAACGAAAAGTTTATCAAGGAAGTTTATGATAAGAGTAAGGATAAAGAAGTTTTTGATGAAGCAATTGATCGTGTTGGTGATAAAATGATTGCGAAAAACTTCCAAACAAATGCTGTATTATATAAAGCGGTAGGAGAAAATATAGCGGGTCAAAAACCAAAATTAGAAAAGGTAAAAGAAGCTGAAATTCGAGTGAATGAGCCACTGAAATTTGATCAATTTGCTGTTTATCAAGTGGATTACAAAGAAAGTGAATTTAAAAGCATGTCTTTCCATTTGCAAAACAAAGAAAATAATCAAAAGTTGGGACCGATTAAAGTAGATTTAGCGAATCCTACAGAAAAATATGATTTAGGAAATGGGTATTCTCTAGAACTATTAAGCTATTTTCCAGATTTTTATTTTGATGAGAATGGAAGGCCGAATACGAAAACAAAATTACCGAATAATCCTGCATTCGTCTTTAAAATGTTTACCCCGGAAACACCAGATGGTGAAGTTAGTTTCGTCGGTATTCAGCAAAACATAGAGCCTGACGGGAATAATAAATATAAAATGTCATTTGCAGGTGTGGAAATGCAAAATGCAACAGCTCTTACAGTAAGAAAAGATTTGACGCTTTGGATTCTCGGTATTGGAGGATTTATATTTATGGTTGGTGTGATTCAAGGTATGTATTGGAACCATCGCCGTATTTGGATACAACGTGTTAATGATGAATGGTGGGTTGCAGGCCATACGAATAAAAATTGGTTCGGCTTAAAAAAAGATATTGAAAGAGTACTAGAAGGAACAGCGATTCCACAACCACACGATAAAATGAATGAAAAAAATTAGTTAAGGTGGGGAAACGATATGGTACAAATAAGTAGTAATTTTCTGTTCGCGGCGTTTATCTTATATTTAATTGCAACTTTATTTTTTGGAGGAGCAATTAAAGAAAAAGGTAACAAGTGGGCAAATATAGGTATAACTATAACAATTTTAGGATTTATTGCACAAATAGTATATTTTGTTACAAGATGGATCGCATCAGGACATGCACCGGTTAGTAACTTTTTTGAATTTGGTACATTTTTTGGCATGATGCTTGTGGGAGCATTTATTGTCATGTATTTTATGTACCGCGTAAGTATAATTGGACTCTTTGCATTACCAGTTGCACTTTTATTAATTGCATATGCGAGTATGTTTCCGAGGGAAATATCTCCGCTTATTCCATCTTTAAAAAGTAATTGGTTACATATTCACGTGACGACTGCAGCAGCAGGACAAGCAATTTTAGCAATTAGTTTTATTACGGGCGTTATGTATTTATTGAAGAATGTAGATCAATCAACGAGAAGCAAACGTACATTTTGGTTAGAGACAGTAGTTTTCACACTTGTTTGTACAGTTGGGTTTATTGGAATAACAACGGTATTTTCTAGTATGAAATACGAAGCGAAGTTTCAATGGATTGATAAAAATGAACAACAAGTTGAAATGAAGTATAATCTCCCTGCTTTAGTTGGACCGCATGAAGGGAAGTTAATGACAGAAAATAAATTAGAGCCAACAGTTGAAGTTCCAGCGATTGTAAATGCGAAAAAATTAAATACTGTTATTTGGTCAGTGTTAGTGGGAACGCTACTTTATATTGTATTAAGACTTGTTTTACGTAAGCGAGTGTCAGCGGCACTTCAGCCGTTAGTAAAGAATACGAATAGTGATTTATTAGATGAAATCGGATATCGTTCTATTGCGATAGGATTCCCGGTGTTTACATTAGGAGCATTAATCTTTGCAATGATCTGGGCTCAAATCGCTTGGACGCGCTTTTGGGGTTGGGATCCAAAAGAAGTTTGGGCGCTTATTACTTGGCTCTTTTATGCTGCGGTATTACATTTACGTTTATCTAAAGGATGGCATGGAGAAAAATCCGCCTGGCTTGCAGTGATTGGTTTTGCAATCATTATGTTTAACTTTATTGTAGTAAACTTAATTATCGCGGGTTTACATTCATATGCATAGAGAAATAAAATAGGAAAGTGTATGTCACTTTCCTATTTTATTTTTGTCAAATTTTCTTCTTTTTTGAGAAAAACATGACAAAGTAGCGGTTGATTCTGTAAAATGATGTCGAGGACCAAATATACTGTTCAAAAAAAATACATAGTTTTGGAAAAAAAATGAACAAACTTTATTATTCTTGTGAAGCATAATATGGGAAGTGGAACGTTAAAAAATGCTTAATTAAACGAGGATAGGTGCAACATTATATTGTAGAAGGGTAGGTGTAAACCGTTGTGGTAAAAGTACGCAGCGGGTAGAAATGGAAAATGAATCAAGAATTTTAATTGTAGACGATGAGGATCGTATTCGTCGTTTATTAAAGATGTATTTAGAAAGAGAGCAATACACAATTGAAGAAGCGGATAATGGTGATACAGCTTTAGAAATGGCGTTACAAAATGATTATGATTTAATCCTACTGGATATTATGATGCCTGGTAAAGATGGTATCGAAGTGTGTAAAGGGATTCGTGAGAAGAAAGCGACGCCAATTATTATGCTGACAGCAAAAGGTGAAGAAGTAAATAGGGTACAAGGGTTTGAAGTTGGAACTGATGATTATATTGTAAAGCCGTTTAGCCCGCGTGAAGTAGTACTTCGTGTGAAAGCGGTATTACGCCGCGCTGTACCAACGACATTCTTTACACAAGATACAACGACGAAAGATGTTACTGTTTTCCCTCATTTAACAATTGATAATGATGCGCACCGCGTTACAGCGGATGGTAATGAAGTAAACTTAACACCGAAAGAATATGAATTACTATTATTCTTAGCGAAATCCCCGGATAAAGTTTTTGACCGTGAGCAATTGTTAAAAGAAGTATGGCAATATGAGTTCTTCGGAGATTTACGTACAGTTGATACGCATGTAAAGCGTTTACGTGAAAAGTTAAGTAAACAATCACCAGATGCAGCGAAAATGATTGTTACCGTTTGGGGCGTAGGTTACAAGTTTGAGGTTGTGAACGACTGATGCTTTGGAGAAGTGTAGTAGGGAAGTTATGGATGACCATATTACTTCTCGTTTCGTTTGTTCTTGGATTTGTTGCTATTTTACTTTCACAGTTTTTTAGAACGTATTATGTTGATATGAGTGAAGCTAGGCTTCAGAAAGTTGCAACAAGTGTCACGGAATTAATTGAAGAAGGTGCCGATGTAAAAACGATTGAGGATATTGCTTACAAATTTTCTGATCCACTTTCAAGGATTATCATTGTAGAAGACGGTAAGGAAATTTCTTCTTCGCCGAAACAAGAAGGATTAGTTACTCTTACAATAGATGATTTGAAAAATGATAAAGAATTAGCAGCTGTTTTTACAGATAAAAAGGATATTAAGAATAATATTAGAAAAGCTTCTAATAGTAGGAAGAATAAAAATACTGAAAATGATATTATGATCGTCGGGAAACCAGTACAGTCAAAAAATCAAAGTGCAGTGTTTGTATATGAATCATTGCAAGTTCCAATACAAGGTATGGAGAGAACGACTGATTTTATTTTCTTATCAGCCGGGATTGCGATTATTTTAACAACTTTCTTTGCATTTTTCTTATCTACTCGAATTACGGCACCGCTTCGTAAAATGCGTGAGGTTGCATTTGAGGTAGCGCGCGGGAAATTTGATACGAAAGCCCCTATGGTGTCGCAGGACGAAATTGGTGAGCTTGCAACTGCTTTAAATCAAATGGGGAAACAGTTGAAGTTTAATATGAATGCCCTGCAGCAAGAAAAAGAACAGTTAGCTAGCATTTTGAGTAGTATGGCAGATGGTGTTGTTACGTTAAATCAAGAAGGTGAAGTCGTTGTTATCAACCCACCGGCAGAACACTTCTTACAAGTTTGGCAAGAAGAAAAAGAAGTAGAGTTAATTAAAAAACTGCCTTCTGAACTTGTTGAACTATTCCATCTCGTTGTAGCAAGTGAGCAACAACAAGTTGTTGAAATTAATTTGCAAAAAGGTAACTACGTAGTTCTTATGACACCGCTTTACAATCAAACAAAAATTCGTGGAGCTGTAGCAGTATTGCGAGATATGACGGAGGAGCGTCGTCTTGAGAAAATGCGTCAAGACTTTATTGCGAATGTATCACATGAACTTCGTACACCGATGGTAATGCTTCAAGGATATAGTGAAGCAATTTTAGATGATATTGTGCAAACGAAAGAAGAAATTAATGAGTTTGTTCAAATTATTTATGATGAATCTGTTCGTTTAGGTAAACTTGTAAATGAGTTATTAGATTTAGCCCGTATGGAAAGTGGACATGTAGAGTTACATATAGGTGAAGTAGATATTCATCCATTTGTCGAAAAAATTGGCCGTAAATTCCAGGGGATTGCAAAGGATAAAGAAGTCCAATTAACAGTGGATTTCCAAAGTCCAATTGAACAATATCCGTTTGATGCAGACCGTATGGAACAGGTACTGACGAATTTAATTGATAATGCAATCCGTCATACAAATGCAGGTGGACATGTTACACTTGTAATTAATACGAAAAATAGTGGCCTTACTTTCGAAGTGCAAGATTCAGGTGCTGGTATTCCAGAAGAAGATATTCCGTTCTTGTTCGATCGATTCTATAAAGCTGATAAAGCGAGAACGCGAGGGAAAAAAGTTGGAACAGGACTCGGGCTTGCGATTGCTAAAAATATTGTTCAAGGTCATGACGGGAAAATTTCTGTATCAAGTGTCGTTGGAGAAGGAACTACATTCTCTGTATATTTACCAAATCGTATAATTTAGATATATATGTTTTTAAAAAGTTGATCATGAATAAAAGCTTTACTGTTTTTTTATTTTTTTGTAAGTGCAATTAAATAAAGAATGGTAGAGTTTTTTTTCTTTAATAATCAGAATGAAAATAAAAAGAGAGGTGTCATAATGAAATGAAACTTTATACAAAAACAGGTGATAAAGGGGAAACGAGTGTCATAGGTGGCCGAGTGGATAAAGATCATATACGTGTAGAAGCTTATGGAACAATTGATGAGGCGAATTCTCATATCGGATATGCCATGTCTAAATTACAAGAGGAATGTTTTCGTAACATTTATAACGAACTTGAAAATATTCAACATGAACTATTTGATTGTGGAGGGGATTTAGCAATAGTAGAGAAGAAAATCCCTTATAAAGTAACGATAGAGATGGTCGAGTATTTAGAGAGACGAATTGATTCGTATACAGAAGAAGCGCCGCCTTTAGAGCGTTTTATTTTACCAGGTGGTAGCGAGATATCGGCTGCACTACACATTGCACGTACAGTTATAAGAAGAGCAGAACGTTGTATAGTGTCATTGCAAAAAGAAGGAGAAACCAATGAAATTGTTCTAAAGTATATAAATAGGTTATCTGATTATTTATTTGCGCTTGCTAGAGTAATAAATGCGCGTTTACAAGTGAAAGATGTGGAGTATAACCGCAGTGCACTTGTTTTTCGTAATAAAGAAGAGAAGGAAGTGGAGTAATCCACTTTCTTTTTTTTGTATACTTTTTTCTGTAATATCCCACAATAGAGAAGGTATGACGGTTATTAGAAAACGGAGGATGTATATGAAAGCGTTAAAATGTGGCGTGGTGATATTGAGTGTATTATTTTTATCTCAATTACATGTTTACGCTGAAGGGAATCAGTGGATATGGCCTGTTGATGGGCAGATAAGTGATTATTTTGGGACAAGATATGGGAAACACTATGGTATTGATATAGCTGCGCCTATTGGAACGCCTGTTGCAGCTATTCAAAATGGTAAGGTGACAAAGTCTTATTTTTCAAGTAGTTATGGAAATGTTGTGTTTATTAAACATGGAGAATATGAGGCTGTTTATGCGCATTTAAATAAGAGATATGTAGTTCAAGGTGATAACATTTCAAAAGGAGAGCTAATTGGAGAGGTAGGGAATACAGGAGAATCGCGAGGAGCGCATTTACATTTAGAATTGCATCAAGGGAGATGGACGATGGAGAAAAGGAATGCGATGAATCCGTTGCTTGTTTTAAATGAACAAAAAAATCAAGTTGTGTCATCATCACTATATATTGTACAAAAAGGTGATACTTTAGTTGGTATTGCCCGGAAATTTAGTATGACAGTTGAGGAAATTAAAGTGAGGAATGGATTGCGACAAGAGCAAATCTATCCGAACCAACAACTATACGTCAAGTAAAGGCAACGTCTCAAAAGCATAACTTTTGAATAAATTTATTTTTTTCTTATTTAAGATTGCGATAGTAAATGAAATTATATCGAACATAGCTCTTATTATATCGACATTTCGACAAGAAATATCGACTAACAATAAAATGCGACAGTAAGAGCAACCTATTCCTAACGAAAAACCGTCCCAAAAGATCTTTTGGGACGGCTTCTTTTACCAAAAAATAAAGACACATATAAATCCAGTAATAGCTAAGTAGCTATATAAGTAAAAGACTTTTGTTCTTGTTTTTTCTTTTGTCCGAAATAGTACGATAGTTGGTTCGATTAGACCAATTGTAAGACAAAGTAAACCAAGAAGCATAAAGCCAATTGAAAGAGAATACAGGGCGATTTGTGGTGCTTGAAATGGAATCATCCATTTTAATAAAAATGCAATAAGTGCAGTGTAACAAATGCAACCGATGTATTTATTCAATGGTGTATCAGAACGGAAACCAGGAAGTTTCTTGGAAAACGGACGGGAAACAACTTCCGTTTGTAAAGATGTATGTTCTTCAATTATTTTTTGAGCTTCTTTTCCTTTTTGGAAAAGGGATAAAATCCAGTTTCGCTCACCTTGGAAAATAAATTGAGAAGTTGTTAAATAGTGATCAACTTTTACCTTATTCCAACTCTTCCATGGATGACGCTCACACAATTTTAATTTACTTTCTGTTTTTTTATCATACTGATAAATACTTATGCCATCTTGGTCAAAAGTAGCGTAGTATGTCTCTCTTGAGAATGTGCCTAGATCAATTGGACAGTAGAAAAGTAATTCTTTTTTCAAATAAAAGTATTCTTTTCTTAAGTTCTTTTTCATTGCTTCTCGAATAGAGTGTCTTTTATCTTTCTTCATGACATTTCCTCCATAACTCAGAAAATGTTCTTATCTTAACAATTCAACATCTTATCACTTTTGACGACATATGACTAGGGGGATTCATAAGAGAAATACCGAATTATAAAAAATATGGGTTGTATTGTAAAATATAGTGATCGTTTCTTTAATTATATAAAATCAATAACTTATTTTTAGTAAGTTACACTTTTTTTGTTCACAATACGATCATGTTGTTGTATAATGAAGTGGAAAATAGAATATCGGTCTATCTTCGGGGCAGGGTGAAAATCCCGACCGGCGGTGATGAACATTTAATAATTTCGTTCTAAGCCCGCGAGCCGTTAAGGCAGGATTTGGTGTGATTCCAAAGCCGACAGTACAGTCTGGATGGGAGAAGATGGAGGTTCAAGCGTTCAAAAAAGATAAGTATTTGAACGTCTGTTTGATGTGCCTTAAAATTCTCCCTTTGTGTAAATCACAAAGGGTTTTTTCGTTCTATGAAAAAATAGGCATAGCAGAACCTTTCCACTTTCCATGAGAAGATCGATGGAAAAGGAGAGAGAAAGATGAAACAAAAAAACAGTGTAGTGCAGATGGTGAGTGTAGCGATGCTAAGTAGTATTGCGTATTTACTAATGATGTTGGATTTTCCATTCCCAGGGCTTCCGCCATTTTTAAAAATTGATTTTAGTGATGTGCCAGCTTTAATTGCGGCGATAATTTTTAGTCCAATTGCAGGTGTAATTGTAGAAGCGATAAAAAATATTTTGCATTACGGAATTCAAGGAAGTTTAACGGGAGTACCAGTAGGAGAAGTAGCAAACTTTATAGCGGGATGTTTATTTATTGGTCCAGCAGCATTCTTATTCCGAAAGTATCGCACAGTAAAAAGTTTAACGACAGGATTAATGCTAGGTACAATTACTATGACAGTTATTATGAGTGTGTTAAACTACTTTATTATTTTACCAGCGTACACTTGGTTTTTAAATTCACCAGCTATGTCTAGTGATATTATGCGACAAACTATTGTAACGGCGATATTACCGTTTAATGTAATTAAAGGAATTGTTGTAACAATTGTATTTGTAGCACTATTTTCACGCTTGAAAGTATGGGTATTTGCAAAAATGAAAAATGCTTAAAAATATTAAACCATTGGCAGCGTAACTGCTAATGGTTTTTTTGTTAGTGAGAATGAAAAAGAGTTCAAAAAATCCCCCTCATAAGTATGAGGGGGATTTTTTGAAGTTAATAAAAGACTATTCGAATTTTAAAGAGTCGCCATCAAATGATTCGTCAGCAACTTTAATTGAGTCAGTTGGACAACCTTCGAATGCATCCATCATATCTTCAATTAATACATCTGGAATTTCAACGATACCTTGGTTATCGTCTAATGTTACAAATGCAATGCCTTCATCATCATAGTCATAAATGTCTGGTGCAGCAGCACCACAAGCACCGCATGCAATACAAGTATCTTTGTCAACGATTGTATATTTTGCCATATTTTTTCCCTCCTGATAATATGTATGTGAAAAGTTCGCCAAAAAATTATAATCTTATTGTAAAACGGTTTTAAAAACTTTTCAACATAAAATTATAATGATAATGCTTATCAATTAGAGTGTCAACTTATTTTTGAATTATTTCATAAGATTTTCAAAATACTTAAATGTTATTTCGTTTGATACAATAGAATATATACAAGCATGTAGTGTGAATATGATAAGTTCAATGAATAGCAGTTAATGTGCAATCGTATTGAAAAAGGAATGAAGTTAGACTGAGAGGTGGAAGCGGTAATGCAGCTACAATATACTTTATTATATTGTTTAAAACAATTGAATGGTGAAAGAACCGTTTCTTCGATTTATTATTTATTAAAAGGAAAGAGATCGTCGCAAACATTACAAGATGGGAATATGTTTCAAATTTCTTTTTTGTTTGGGATTTATAAGTCATTAAATAGAGCTGATTATAATCAAGAAGTTGCAAAGTTGTTACAAACGGATTTAGTTCAAGGTATACATGATAATACATATGTGTTAACGACTGCTGGTAACGTGCAATTAAACAAATGGGAAGGTGACTTTGCCTTTCCGACATATTTAAATGGTTTACACTATGGTGAAATAGGTGAAACATTTTGGAAGAGATTATCATTGATCGTTCAAACCATTTCGAATTTACAACAGGCGAATACGAAATTTATTCCAATTCAACAGGATACAGAAATAATGATGTGGGTGAAACGTTTTCTCACTGGAATACCGTATATGAGAAGTGAATTGGCTAAAAGATTATGGAAGGAAATGCATACTCTTTTACAAAAAAATAATCCAGTAGAGGCGACAATCTTAATATATCGGTTAACTGGGTATAAACGTATTGGGTGTACTTTACAACAATTAGCGGAAATTACGAAACAAGATATATTTCGAGTGTATTTTTTATTTTGGGGTACAATTCATTTCCTTATTCAAGAAGTTCGCAATAAAGAAAATGAGTTTCCATTATTAGCTGAAATTATATCTTATCCAAATGAGAAAGCTGATTTATTTAGTTTATCAACAAAAAAAACATATAATCTTTGGAGACAAGGACGCTCTTTAGAAGAAATAGCAACAATTCGGAATTTGAAGGTTGCCACGATAGAAGACCATTTTGTAGAAATTGCTTTACGAGAAAAAGAATTTTCTATTGAAATGTTTATGGAAAAAGAAAAAATGGAAAAAGTAACAAAAGTAATTGAAGCATTACAAACACGTAAATTGCGTGTGTTGAAGCAAGCGGTTGGAGAGGAAATCTCTTATTTTGAAGTACGTCTTGTATTGGCACGGATGGAGGGTATAAATGAAGCTTGAGGAATATTTATATAAGTGGTTTGGATATTCTGAATTTCGTCCGGGGCAAAAAGGAGTTATTACGGACTTATTGGAAGGAAAAGATGTTGTAGCAATGCTTCCGACTGGAAGGGGAAAGTCAATGTGTTATCAACTTCCGGGGCTTCTGCAAGAGGGTACGGTGCTTGTTGTATCACCATTATTATCTTTAATGGAAGACCAAGTTACGCAATTAAAGTATGTCGTGAAAAATCGAGTTATTGCATTGAATAGTTTTCGGACGTTAATTGAAAAAAGAGAAGCAATGAAAAAGCTATCTTTTTATAAATTTGTTTTCGTATCGCCAGAGATGTTGCAGTCGGAACTTCTAATAAGAGAATTGAAAAAAATTCATATTTCATTATTTGTCGTAGATGAAGCGCATTGTATTTCACAATGGGGCTATGATTTTCGGCCAGATTATAAAAAATTAGATAAAGTAATTGAGAGTATCGGATCTCCGACAGTACTAGCATTAACAGCAACTGCGACAAAGGATGTACTGCGAGATATAGCGGAAAGTTTAAATCTAAAAAATATTGCTGAGCATGTGTACTCAATTGATCGTCCAAATATTGCGATGGAAGTGCAATTTGTGGAAACAATAGAAGAAAAAAAAGAGGCGCTTTTTGAGCATGTAATGTATTTGCAAGGGCCTGGTATTGTTTATTGTTCAAGTAGGGCCTGGACAGAGCGTTTAACCGAGTATTTAAGAGGAAAAGGAATTACAGGTGTAGCTTTTTATCATGGTGGTATGGAACATGAAGAGCGTATGTTAATTCAACAACAGTTTATGAATGACCAGTTGCAAATTGTAATATGTACAAGTGCTTTTGGGATGGGGGTAAATAAGGCGAATACAAGATATATTATTCATTTTCAATATCCGACAAATGTAGCTTCCTATTTACAAGAAATTGGAAGAGCGGGAAGAGATGGAGAATTGAGTATAGCCATTTTATTATGTAGTCCATTGGATCACGATTTGCCAATTTCAATCATTGAAGATGAATTACCAAGTAAATCGCAAATACAATTTTTATTTTCGTTACTACAAGAAAGAATGTTTCAAACGAAAGTATTACCATTAGAAGATGTAGAAGAAATTTGTTATAATGCAGCAAGATTTAATGAACAGTATTGGCGCTTTACACGTTATCATCTCGAACATCTTGGAATCATACAACAGCGAAATCTCATGTTAGAGAGCTTGTCAGATGAAATAATGCACAGATTAATAGCGGAAGTGGAAGTGAGAATGCGTAATAAATATAGTGAGCTAGAAAATATGAAGTCATGGATACAAGTTCAAGGATGTAGACGTGAATATTTATTACAACAATTCGGTTATAGAAAAGAAAAAGAGATAGAAAACTGTTGTGATTACTGTGGTATTACAAAAACGGATTATAAAAAAAGACGAGCGCAACAGTTAGTTTTCGACTATAATTGGGAAACAGAGTTACAAAAGCTTTTCGGCCTAGGAAAGATGGAGGAATGATGAACATTCAAAGGCATAATGTTGAAGATATGAGTCCGAGAGAAATAAGACTGAATCTCTACATAACACAACTAATCATTATTGGTATCGGTTGTTTACTAGCATATATATTATTTCAAGATAAAAGAGAAGTTTATAGTTTATGGAAATGGGAACCGGTTTCTATACTTTTAATAGGTAGCTTGTTAGCGATTTGTATTGTGTTATTAGATTATGTTGCAATGCGAGTGTTTCCAGAATCTTGGTTTGATGATGGTGGCATTAACGATAGAATGTTTCAAGGGATTTCTGTCATGCATTTACTCGTTATCACGTTTATTATTGGCTTTGCGGAAGAGTTTTTATTTAGAGGTGTAGTGCAGACTCATTTCGGAATTGTAATAGCGAGTTTAATTTTTGCTGTGTTACATATTCGGTATATAACGAAGCCTTTTTTGTTTTGTTTCGTCTGCTTTATTAGTTTTGTTTTTGGTTATGTATTCGAGTGGACAGGAAATTTGTTTATAACAATCTTTGCACACTTTCTTGTTGATTTTATAATGGGGCTCCAATTAAGAAAATAAATGGAAGGTGGTGGTGAACAACATGAGAAAACGAATTCCTGATTTTGAAGAGGAGTTAGAAGTTGAGCAAGTGGAAGAAGATGAAAGTTTACCGCCGCGTAGTGAAATTCATAGAAATAAAGAGAACAAACCAAAGTTTAAAATGAATCACATTTTCGTCCGAGTGTTAACATTTTTGTTCATATTGTTACCTATTAGTATCCTATGGTATACGGATAAGTATATACAGGTAAAAAGTGATAGTAATAATGCTGAGAAAAGTGCGTTTGAAGTAATTTTCTTTGATTCCGCTAAGACTGAATCAAAGAAGCAGCCTGAGAAAGTAGCAACTCATGTTGTGAAAGATGGAGAAACTTTAGAAAGTATAGCGAAGCAATATTTCTCAGATGAAGATGGGATAGAAATAATAAAAAAGTATAATGATTTACAAGAAGACGAAGTGAAGGTAGGACAAGAATTGAAAATTCCTATAAAAGATAAGTCCACGAAGTATGAGAGCTAGCTAAATGAGTGATATATAGCTCCACATAAAATTAAGGACTATACTTTACGAGGAGGGAGAGTAAAAAATATATGTCATGGATTATATTATTATGTACTCTCATAAGCATTGGTTTTGTATGTCTTCTTGGAATGTATAAAGAAGCGATGCGTAATACAGTGTTGGAACATACTTTAGTATTCGAAGAATTTCCGGAAAGTTTTCAAAAAGTTAAAGTTTTTTTTATTTCGGATATTCATAGAAGGATCATTTCTAGCTCGCTAATTGAACGAGTGAAAGGAAAAGCAGATATCGTAATTATTGGCGGTGATTTAGCTGAAAAAGGAGTACCTTTATCGCAAATCGCTTTAAATATTCAAAAGTTAAGAGAAATAGCCCCTGTATATTTTGTATGGGGAAATAATGACTATGAAATTGAGTATCACGAATTAGATGCTTTATTAATAGAAAATAATGTGAAGGTATTAGATAATACAAGAGTTGTATTTGAGTCTGAATTAGGAGAGAAAATTTGCTTACTCGGTATCGATGATGTTGGATTAGAACGAGATCGTTTAGATTTAGCGTTGTCTGATTGTAAAGAAGAAGGTTTTCGCATTTTAATTAGTCACAATCCAGATATAATAAAGAAAATGTCTGGTAATGAACAAATTTCGCTCGTATTAAGTGGACATACACATGGAGGCCAGATTCGGTTGTTTCCATCTGAAAAGTATTTAAAGGGTGGCGTATATAAGCATTCTAATACGACTCTCTTTGTTAGTAATGGGTATGGAACAACATTGTTCCCTCTTCGTTTTCGGGCACCTTCCCAAACACATATCATTACGTTATGCGGAGGGAAATAATGCCGAATTCAAATGGAAAATATAATATAAAAGCTGTCTCAAATATACTCGGAATTCAACCGAGTACACTTCGCGCATGGGAAAGACGCTATCATATTATTGCCCCAAAGAGAAATCGTGCGGGGCATCGTTTATATACAGAAGAGCATATTCATATTTTGAAATGGTTAATGAACAAAGTTTCTGAGGGGATGATGATTGGACAAGCAGTTCAGTTATTAGAAGGGAATCGGTTGCAGAACAACGTTCAAAAAGAAAAAATTACTGATACAGAAGTTGTTTTAGTGGACGATATACTACAAGCTTTGTTAGAATTTGATGAAATTACAATTTCTGCATTATTAAACGAGGTTTTTAGTATATATTCAACGGAAAAGGTTGTTGCAAGCATCATTCTTCAAGTGGCAAACAAGTTGTTAACTTTAAAAAGTAATAATGAGATTACAATGTCGCAATTCAAATATGTTGTATCATTCTTACAAACACGTTTAGGAATGATCTATCATAATGCGTCGGTGTATTCTTCCGTTAACAAAGTTTTCGTTTTAGAAAATAATATATTAAAAGGATTTATTTTCGCGACGTATTTACGACTAAAAGGATATCAAACAATGTATATGGGGACAAGTTTAGATGAAGAAGGTATTTTACTAGCTATTGAACAATTACAACCTAAATATTTGTTTATATCTTTTGATGATGAACGAGAACTTGAAGAGGCAGTAGAATTTATTGACTTGTTGCAAGAAAAAAATGAAAACATCTCTGGTGGTTTTATAGGAAGAAAAGGCATTGGAGATCAATTAAATCTTCAAAATATCCTAATTGGTAACACGAAAGAAGAATGGGATGGATGGTTAAAGATGTCGGAATAGTCGTTCGAAAAGAACCATCTATTTTCTATTTCATATAATAAAAATTAGATGCAATGGTTACGTAGGGAGGGTATGAGATGAGACTGGAACGTTTAAATTATAATAAGATTAAAATTTTCCTAACATTTGATGATTTATCTGAACGAGGATTAACGAAAGAAGATTTGTGGAGAAATGCACCGAAAGTACAGCAACTATTCCGTGATATGATGCAAGAAGCAAATACAGAATTAGGGTTTGAAGCGGATGGACCGATTGCTGTTGAAGTATTTTCTCTACAAGCTCAAGGTATGGTTGTAATTGTAACAAAAGAAAATCACGAAGTGGACACAGAAGATGAGTTCCGTGACGAGTTTATTGAAATGCAAGTGACTCTTGATGAAAGTGAACATATACTTTACGAGTTTGCTACATTAGATGATGTAATCAATTTGTCAAATCGCTTATATAACCTTGGTGTAACTGATGGGAAGTTGTATACGTGGGATGATCGTTTTTATCTTTGGATAGAAGAAGAAGAGCAATTTCAATTATTGAAGGCGGATTTTATAGCTATTTTAGCGGAGTACGGTAATCCGTCAACAGCAACAATTTACCGCGTAATGGAATATGGTAAAGAATTAATGGATTCTCAAGCGATTGAACAAATATACAATTACTTTGTGAAAAAACAAAACCTCAGCTAATGTAACGTAGCTTGAGGTTTTATTTTTATTCAGCTGAAAATCTAAAATCTATAAAACGAAGTGTAGGTAACAAGACTAGCCGATCTGTATGTTAAAATGTAATCAGTATTTCTTGATGAAATAATGGTTTTATCGAATGTATTTTGATGAAAATAAAAAATATTTAAATATTTAAGTATTTTACTTTTCTAAAAGCAATAAAAGGACTATAATAATAGTGAAAACGCTTGCAATACAAAATAGTTTGTATATATTTGTTAGCGTTTTCTATTGCATTCCAAATTTAACGGTGTATACTAGGCAATGAAGGTTTACTAAACAAGTGAAATTACAGGGGGTTTACTTACTATGGTAGCCGAAAAGGGAACTCAAACGAAAACACAACAACAAGGGGAACAACATTTTGAATTGTTAAATTCAACACAAATTGTAATTAATGAAGCATTAGAAAAATTGGGTTATCCAAACGAAGTATATGAATTATTGAAAGAACCAATTCGTATGATGACAGTGAAAATTCCAGTTCGTATGGATGACGGGACTGTTAAAATATTTACAGGATATCGTGCACAACATAATGATGCTGTTGGTCCAACGAAAGGTGGAATTCGCTTCCATCCAAACGTAACAGAAAATGAAGTGAAAGCACTTTCTATTTGGATGAGTTTAAAATGTGGTATTGTTGATTTACCATATGGTGGAGGTAAAGGTGGAATCATTTGTGACCCACGTGAGATGTCTTTCCGTGAATTAGAAAGATTAAGCCGCGGTTATGTACGAGCAATTAGCCAAATTGTTGGTCCGACAAAAGATATTCCGGCTCCAGATGTATTTACAAACTCACAAATTATGGCATGGATGATGGATGAGTATAGCCGTATCGATGAATTTAATTCACCAGGATTTATTACAGGTAAACCACTTGTATTAGGTGGATCACACGGACGTGAAACAGCGACTGCAAAAGGTGTAACAATTTGTATTCGTGAAGCTGCGAAAAAACGTGACATTGATATTAAAGGTGCACGCGTTGTTGTTCAAGGATTTGGTAATGCGGGTAGCTTCTTAGCTAAATTTATGCATGATGCAGGCGCGAAAGTAATTGCAATTTCAGATGCTTACGGTGCATTACATGATCCGAATGGATTAGATATTGACTACTTACTAGATCGTCGCGATAGCTTCGGTACTGTAACAAAACTATTTAATAATACAATTTCAAATACAGAACTGTTAGAACTTGATTGCGACATTTTAGTTCCTGCTGCAATTGAGAACCAAATTACAGAAGAAAATGCTGATAAGATTAAAGCGAAAATTGTGGTTGAAGCTGCAAATGGTCCAACTACATTAGAAGCAACAAAAATCTTAACAGATCGTGGTATCTTACTTGTTCCAGACGTATTAGCAAGTGCTGGTGGCGTTACGGTATCTTACTTTGAGTGGGTACAAAATAACCAAGGTTACTACTGGACTGAAGAAGAAGTAGAACAACGTTTAGAAAAAGTAATGGTAAAATCATTCGATTCAATTTATGAAACATCACAAGTTCGTAAAGTGAACATGCGCTTAGCTGCATACATGATTGGTGTTCGTAAAATGGCTGAGGCTAGTCGCTTCAGAGGTTGGGTATAATATATAATGTTTTGAGAAAACGTGATTTCCTTTCGAGGGAATCGCGTTTTTTTGTTGAAGTATTAAATGAGGTGTTGTATATGGGGAATGAAATAATGGAACGAGTAGACCAATTAGAAGAAAAGGTTAAGGTGTTAGAGGGTGAACTTGCAAGAGCTAAGAGAGCCCGAAAAACAAGTGTCGTTCGGGTGTTCGGCGAAGGATTATTGTTTTTAATATTTGGTGCAGTTGTAGTTGGAACAATTATCGCGTTTATATTCACAATTATTACTTGGTTTGGTGAAAAATAGAATAAAAAATAAAAAAAAGAACGCTTGTTCCACACGAACAAACGTGCTATACTTTCCTTAGATAAGCAAAACGGAAATGATTTTAAGGAGAGATAAATGATGAAAATGACAGTAGACCAAAGATTTATGATGCCAGCAGATGTTGTAGAACGAGTGGAAGTATTACGAAACAAACAAAGCAAGCGTGGCACATTATTACAATCGGTAAATAAATTTTTCGGTTTAGATACGAAAGAAGATTGTATTTGGTTTTACGGTTTTTACGGAGTGGCTGTAAGTATTGTATTATTTATGGTATTCACATCAAATATTTTCGATGTTCTCTTCGCATAAGAAATATGCCATAAGGACATTGCCACCGAATACATATATAAGGAAGTAAGGTAATTTTTTAGAGCGGGAGTTGGTAGTAATGGCGATGTTCCCTATAGAGCGTAACTATATTGGGTATGGAAATTCACGACCAGGAATTCCTCTTTCAAAAGTAAGATTTATTGTAAGTCATGACACGGGGAACCCTGGTAGCAATGCGATAGGAAATCGGGATTACTTTAATGAAATACAACCGAAAGCTTCAGCGCATACATTTATTGATGATAAAACAATATTAGAAATTGTCCCTATAAATGAAGTTGCGTACCATGTTCGATACAATGTGCCAACGGATAATGAGTTATTCGGTTATGATGCGAATAAGGCTGCAATTGGGGTTGAACTTTGCTATGGTGGCGACGTAAACTTTTGGGAGGCGTATACTCGTTTTACGTGGTATCACGCTTATTTATGTCAAAATTTCGGTTTAAATCCTAAAAAGGCTATTGTGTCACACAAAACGTTGGATCCTACTCGGAAAATCGATCCTGAGAATGTATTAGGGCAACAAGGAATTAAATTTCAGCAGTTTTTAGCAGATGTCTATCGGATGTATGTTTCGTTTAGATGACAAATATATGAAAAATGAATACAATAAAGATAGATGCCTACTGCTGTAAGTAGGTTTTTTCTTGTTTATATAAATAGAGCAGAGGTAGAAGACTAGGAGTGAACTAAGTATGCAAAAAGAAACAGTTATTATTATCGGAGGCGGTCCATGCGGATTAGCAGCGGCGATTTCGTTGCAAAAAGTGGGGTTAAATCCGTTAGTAATCGAAAAAGGAAACATTGTAAATGCAATTTATAATTATCCAACTCATCAAACATTTTTCTCCTCTAGTGAAAAATTAGAAATTGGTGAAGTTGCTTTTATTACAGAAAATCGTAAGCCATTTCGTAATCAGGCGCTTGCGTATTATCGTGAAGTAGTAAAGCGTAAATCTATACGTGTAAATGCATTTGAACGAGTGGAACAAGTTCAAAAAGATGGTGATGTTTTTAAAGTTGAAACGACGAAGCGTGACGGAAACAAAGAAATATATGTTGCGAAATACATTGTTGTCGCAACTGGATATTATGATAATCCGAATTATATGAATGTACCTGGTGAGAAACTTGAGAAAGTAGCTCATTATTTCAAAGAAGGACACCCTTATTTTGATCGAGATGTCGTTGTAATAGGTGGTAAAAATTCAAGTATAGATGCAGCGTTAGAGCTTGTTAAATCGGGTGCACGTGTAACAGTTCTATACCGTGGTGGGGAATACTCGCCAAGTATTAAGCCGTGGATTTTGCCGGAATTTGAGGCGTTAGTACGAAATGGGACAATTCAAATGCATTTCCATGCGCATGTAAAAGAAATTACTGAGCATACGTTGACGTATACAGTAGATGGTGAGGCAAATACAATTCAAAACGATTTTGTATTTGCTATGACGGGTTACCATCCAGACCACAGCTTCTTAACAAAAATGGGAGTTCGGATTGATGAAGAAACAGGGCGCCCGATTTATATAGAGGGTAGTATGGAAACAAACGCTGAAAATATTTTTATTGCAGGTGTAATTGCTGCGGGGAATAACGCAAATGAAATATTTATCGAGAACGGTAGATTCCATGGAGATGCGATTGCGCAAACCATTGCATCAAGAGAAGAATAAAAAGAAGCTGTCGAAATCTTCGACAGCTTCTTTTTTAATCGTGCATAAACATATGTTGGATTGTTTCGTGAGAGTTTGTGTTTTCTAGTGCGACTAGTAATTTAATTCGCGCCTTTTGAGCGTTTAAACCGTAGGTGAAAACAATGCCCATATCTTTTAATTGTTTTCCGCCACCTTCATAAGAGTATACGTCTTGAACGATACCGTTAAAGCAGCGTGAAACTAATACAATTGGAATGCCTTTTTCTATTAATCGCCCTAGACTAGGAAGTGTTCTTGGAGGTAAATTACCTTGTCCAAGTGCTTCAATAACAATTCCGTCTACTGGTAGTGTTTCGATTGCTGATAATAATGTATCATCCATACCTGCGTATGCTTTTAGAACGACAACGTTTTTAGAAATCTGTCGTACTGTGCATGTTTCGTGATGCACTAAAGCATGATGGAAAACAACACCACGTTTTGTTACCATGCCGATTGGTCCGTACTGTGGACTTTGGAATGTCGCGACATTACTTGTGTGCGTTTTTGTTACATTTGTAGCACAATGTATTTCGTCATTTAATACGACTAGAACGCCTTTTTCAGCAGCTTCATTACTACTAGCAACTTTTACAGCTGATAAGAAATTATATAGACCATCGGCACCTAATTCATTACTAGAACGCATTGCCCCTGTCACAACGATTGGGATAGTTGCTTGAACTGTTAAATCAAGAAAATAAGCTGTCTCTTCTAATGTATCGGTACCATGCGTGATGACTACGCCGTGAATATCGTCTTGTTTTACTCTTTCGTCAATGATGACTTGCAATTGTAGCATTTCGCTAGGAGTCATGTGAGGAGATGGAAGATGGAACACATCTTCGACAATTAAATCAACATCGCCTTCTAAATCAGGAATGAATTTTAAAAGAGGATTCTTTTTACCTGGTTGTACGACCCCAGTTTCTTTATCTTCCTCCATTGCAATTGTTCCACCTGTGTGTAAAACTAGGATTCTTTTCAATGCTTATACCCCTTTCAAGTTGAAAAATACATTTAGAACATAACATGTTTTGAGTAAATTCGACAATGAAAATGTATAAAAGTATGCTTAGAAAATGACAATAAAATAAATTACCTTAAGTGTGCTCCGGTAAGTGGTTATTAGGTTAGGTTTTGTTTATGGAAATTTATGAGAGTGGATGTGTAAGTGTAGAGAGGGAAGGAGTGAGTTTTTTTGAAAAAAGTGGAGAAAATTATAATTCGTATATTACTGATTCAATTTATTTTTCTTTCTGTCGTCCAACTGCTTTTTATACATAAATCTTCAGTGAAATATTTATCGAAAATTGTTTATTACGAAGGTGTCGTCACGAAAAATAAGGCGGAAATCTTACAGGTGAATAAGTAGTTTTCATTTTCTTCTATGATGGATTATGCTACAATTATTGAGGATTTAATGACGTGAGGCAAATGAGAAGAAGCAGGGGGAAAATACCTGCTTTTCGTTTTGTTTTATAAGTGAAAAATGAGGTGTTACAATGGATAAACGAATTTCGATTGCTATAGATGGTCCAGCGGCTGCTGGGAAAAGTACAGTGGCAAAAGTTGTTGCAAAAAAACTTTCATATGTTTACATTGATACAGGCGCAATGTACCGTACTATTACATATGCAGCCCTTGAACAAAAAGTGGATATTGAAAATGAAGAAAAGTTAATGGAAGTTGTAAAAAATGTAAATATTGAATTTCAGCAAGGGGAAAATACACAACTTGTATTTTTAAATGGACAAGATGTTTCTGAAGTGATTCGTACGCCAGATGTGACGAATCGTGTATCTATTGTAGCAAAGCATCGTCTTGTTCGTGAAGAAATGGTACGTCGTCAACAAGGATTAGCTAAAAAAGGCGGCGTAGTAATGGATGGCCGTGATATTGGTACACATGTACTACCGGATGCTGAAGTGAAAATCTTTATGCTTGCTTCTGTAGAAGAAAGAGCGGAAAGAAGACATTTAGAAAATATGAATAAAGGTTTCGATTCTAATTTAGAGCAGTTAAGAGAAGAAATTGCTAGGCGTGATAAATTAGATTCAGAACGCGAAGTTTCTCCTTTGAAAAAAGCTGATGATGCATTGGAATTAGATACAACTTCTTTATCAATTGAAGAAGTTGTCCAAAAAATTATGGGTATTGTTTCAGGAGTATTTGCGAAATAAAGAAAGAGGACTATCCTCTTTCTTTTTTTTTTTTTGAAATGTAAAGGATAAGTGAATTATAAGTCTCTTTTCTTGACAAATGGGCTAATTTGTAAGAAGTTAGTTACATAGGGGAAAAAATGTCAGAATATATTCGCTATTATATTTCAAATCATACTTTCTTCAAGATGATTTTGCTGTATACTATTTATATAGATTTAATATAGTTTCTTGTGAACTGTATTGAAACAGAATATGTGATGATAAATTCTTAAACATGCAAATGAAAACATTTGTTTTCATTTCGTATATACATAAAAATGCTTTGTCAATTCTGTAGGGAGGTATTTCCATGGTAGAGAAAATGAATGAAGAAGTTATGAATTCAAAAGAATTACAAGTTGGTGACGTTGTTACAGGTTCTGTAACGAAAGTTGAAGAGAAACAAGTTCTTGTAAATGTTGGATACAAAACAGATGGCGTAATTCCGATTAGTGAATTAGCTAACGTTCATATTGAAAAAGCAAGCGATGTTGTAGAATTAGATCAAACACTTGAATTGAAAATTATTAAATTAGAAGATGATGATCTTGTTTTATCTAAGAGAGCTGTTGACGCAGAAAAAGCGTGGGTAGAATTACAAGAAAAATTTAATTCTGGTCATGTATTTGATGTTATTGTAAAAGATATCGTGAATGGTGGGTTAGTTGTGGACCTTGGTGTTCGTGGTTTTATCCCAGCTTCACTTGTAGAAGTACATTATGTAGAAGACTTTGCTGACTATAAAGGAAAAACATTAGCGGTGAAAATTGTTGAATTAGACCGTGAAAAAAATCGTGTTATTCTTTCACATAAAGCGGTAGTAGAACTAGAACTAGATTCTAAGAAAAAAGAAGCAATCTCTTCGTTAAAAGAAGGGGACATTGTTGAAGGAACAGTACAACGATTAACGGATTTTGGTGCTTTCGTTAACGTTGGTGGTGTGGACGGTTTAGTTCACATTTCACAAATTTCACACGAACGTGTAGAGCAACCTTCTGAGGTATTAGAGCAAGGTCAAAAGGTAAAGGTAAAAGTGTTATCTGTTGATGCTGATACGCAACGTATTTCTTTATCAATTAAAGCAGCTCAGCCAGGACCTTGGGAAAATGTTGCTGGCGAAATAAAAGCTGGAGATATTCGTGAGGGAGTAGTAAAACGCCTTGTTACATTCGGTGCGTTTGTTGAAATTTTACCTGGTGTTGAAGGGCTTGTACATGTATCTCAAATTGCAAATCGTCACGTGAAAAATCCAAATGAAGTATTGGAAATGGGACAAGAAGTAAAAGTGAAAGTACTTGAAGTCCATGTAGCAGAAAAACGTATTTCTTTAAGCATAAAAGAAACGCTTGAAGAAAATAATGTAACAGAAGATTATAGCCAATATGAGCCAAATGCTGATTCGGCTACTTTCCAGTTAAGTGATATTATTGGTGAACAACTGAAAAAATTAAAGAAATAATGAGGGGTACAAGTGGTAAGGGCAAAACGTAAATTAGATCATATTGAATATGCTCTTTCTACTGGTCAGTCTCGTACGCATGGCTTTCATGATATTGATTTTGTGCATCAAAGCTTGCCAAATTCAAGTTATGACACTATAACATGTGAAACAAAAATCGGCGAACTTTCACTAAGTTCGCCGATTTTTATCAATGCGATGACTGGTGGTGGAGGAGAGCAAACATTACATGTTAATGAGCAATTAGCATATGTAGCGAAACATCATAACCTTGCTATGGCTGTAGGATCGCAAATGGCAGCTTTAAAAGATGAAAGTGAATCGGCTTCGTATAAAGTTGTTAGGAAAGTAAATCCGAATGGGATTTTTTTCGCAAACTTAGGAAGTGAGGCAACTGTCGAACAGGCAGAGCGTGCCGTTGATATGATTGAAGCGAATGCACTGCAAATTCATTTAAATGTCATACAGGAGTTAACGATGCCAGAAGGAGACCGTGATTTTACTGGTGTACTTCAGCGGATTGAGAAAATAGTTTTAAAAAGTAAAGTACCTGTCATCGTAAAAGAAGTCGGTTTTGGAATGAGTAAGGAAACAGTACAACAGTTAGCGAATATAGGTATAACAGCAATTGATATTGGCGGACAAGGTGGTACGAATTTTGCTGCTGTTGAAAATGAAAGAAGACAGCGAATGCTTTCTTATTTTAATAACTGGGGCATACAAACAGCTACCTCGATTATTGAAGCAACCTCTACAAATAATAACCTCTCTTTTATTGCATCTGGGGGTATACAAACAGCACTTGACGTGGCGAAGGCAATCGCATTAGGAGCGAATACAACTGCGTTTGCTGGATACTTTTTACGTATTTTAATGCAAGATGGCGTTGAGAATTTAGTGGATGAAATTGATCTTTTACATACAGATTTAAAATTTATTATGACAGCTCTTGGCGTGAAGACGATAGAAGAGTTACAATCTGTACCTCTTGTTGTAAAAGGTGAAACGTACCATTGGTTAGCGCAGCGAGGGATTGACACTGCACATTATAGTAGGCGATGAAAAATCAACTATCCGGTTGATTTTTTTGCGTTTTATTTTCGTAAAATGAAGAGGGAGGGCGAGAAGTTATCGTTCTATATAATTCTATAAATGGAAAAAAAGAGAGAATTTACATTATAATAAAAGTATATATAAATATCGTGCGGAAAAACATGGTAAAAGTAAGAAAGTATTCTTCTCTATATAGCTGGTTAGCGATAAAACAAGATAAGAGATTGCTATTTAATAGTCAAAAGAAACAAGGAAAAATTTACGATAATTTAGGGGATGAGGATGTTAATAAAAAAGGAGATAATGTATCTTCAAATAGTAAAAATACAATAGGACGCATTACATATAATAGTGAAGATGTTAACATCCATGCACGAAATATAAGAGAAGATACAGCGGTTTCTGGATATAATAAAAAGGTTGAAATTTCATTAACTTCAAATGTAAGAGAAGGAGATTCTAGTTCAACAACAGCACAATCAGCAATTAAAACGGCGAATATTGCAATCGCAGTCGGGAATAAATTGTATAGGAATCCAACGGTGAATGCAGGAAGTGGAATAGAAGCACTAATTTTGCCAAGGGAATTAGGAGAAGACAAAAATCCATCGGAAGATTCGTATGCAATTTATTATTTTAATATACCAAATGAAGTGAGTTTAAGTAATGCTGAAGTAGTATTACTTTCTGATCAAGGATATACCATTGTGAGTAGGGAAATTAAAGGAGAAAAAGAAGATATTGTAGGTGCGAAAAAAGAGGTTGAGCGAAAGTTAAATGAGATAGGAGAGACAGATTATGTACGTGTAGAGGTAAAGAGTAAAAATCCTTCTCTACATACGTATTATGTTATTACATATTCTAAAAAACCAACAGGTGTAGTTACGATTGATGCCTCGTTGAGTGATAGGGTTTATAATGCGAAAACAAAAGAATTATATTACGAGTAGAAATAAATAAAATAATTGTGTAAAAAGACGGTTTCGTACAATATCGAAACCGTCTTTTTGTATTGCCTATTTGAGGGCAACTTGATTGGTGTGAGCTAATAATCAGTGGGGATGGATACCCCCCCACTGAGGTTTCACTTTATTCAATGCTGATTCTGCTTTCGAGCTTGCTCCGGTGTATCAAGACTTGTTGCACCGGGATATTGAAGTGATTGGTCGCGATCAGATTCAACGCGGCGTGATTCTCTTAGTTTTCGTTCTTGGCGATCTTTACCCATTGTGAGTTACACCTCCTTATTAAAAGTTTTGCTGTTATGAGAAAAACTATGCACAAAGAAAAGGAGGATTAACTTTCATAAAAAGTTCCCATAATGGAAATCATAGGAGGTGAAATGATGGATGGGAGTACTTTTTATTTTGTTGCTTGGATAGGGTGGATTGCCGTGACCTTTTTTATGAAAAAGGAATCTATTCGTTGGAAGATAAGTGCTTGTATATTAATTTTTATTATTTGTTCTCCGTTAAATGTGACGATTGCTTCTTTCACGATATCGGTAAATGCCCTTTTGCTTTGTATTATTTCTTTTGTAGGTATCGCGTTATATTCTATTTGGAAAAAATTATATACCTTACTTTCGGCACTTATTATTGCAATGTTATATACAAGTTTTCATTTGTTAGAAGTATATGATCCAATTTGGATTGTGGTTGATAGGTTGTTGCTGTTAAGTGGTGCACTTGTGTATGCATCGGTTTTATTGCACGGGGATCGCATATTACGATTATGCTCCTTATATATAGGGATGTTACAAGGAGAATTATTGGTGACGCTGATTTTTCGTAAATTACATTTTCCTTATGAATACGGCAGTTTAGCTTTTTTAGATATTGCTGCTGTTTCCACTTTATTTATGGCGATTTTACTTTGGATTACAAAGGCATCGGTATATATGGAACAATTTAAGAGGAAAACACGTAAAAGAAAGGCGAGGGTAATACATGACTGAATATACACCAGCTATTTTATGTGGCGTAATTGCAGGTACAATAACTAGGTTGTTAATGCTTCGTACCGATACGAGGCAATATCCGACGAGGCTTCACGGGAAAATTATTCATATCGCGATGGGATTAATTGCGGCTGCCTTAGGAGCAATTGCGATTCCGTCTGTTTTGAAAAAAGATTTCTCTGCAATTACATTTCTTACGTTAGCAGCGACGCAATTTCGTGATGTGCGCAATATGGAAAGAAATACGCTTCAACAATTAGATGGATATGAGCTCGTACCACGTGGTAATACATACATTGAAGGAATTGCATTAGTATTTGAAAGTCGTAACTACTTGGCGATGTTAACGTCGTTTGTAACAACGTTTGCGTATATAGGATTCGATTCATGGATTGCCGGGGTAATTACTGGTATAGTAAGTTTTTTCATTGCGAAAAAATTAATGTCAGGTAAAAGACTTCATGACCTTGTAGAAATAGAGAACGTTCCACTTCGTTTTGAAGGAGCGGGACTTTATATTGATAATATTTACATTATGAATATTGGATTGCCAGCAAGGCAAGAAGAAATTATGAAATATGGAATGGGATTTATTTTAAAACCGAAATCGATAGATGCGATGGTTACAATCTCAAACTTAGGACAACGGCAAGCTATTTTACATGATGTTTCGGTTGCTTTAGGAATATATAGAGATTCTGGAACGCCGGCACTTGTACCGTTAGCGAAGCGTGATTTAGAGGATGGGAGAGTTGGGATTTTTGTTCTGCCGCAAGATCAAGATGCAGAAAAAGCGATAGGGGTAATCGGAAATGTACCAACATTAGAGAGTGCTGTTCATATGTCATCAGAAGCTCCGAAAGGAAGGGGAGATAAGAGATGATGTTAGAAAGTGTTATTCTCGCAGTCATTACAACAACGCCAGAGAAATTTGCAGGTGGTGCCCCTTTATTTATTTGCGAGTCGACAGAGGAACTGGAATTTGTTGCAAATAATTTAGAGGCTATTTTAGATGGTATTGCACATCGCTTACAAGATAATGTATATATTATTGTGAAACATTAGTAACGTGTGGTATAATGTGAGGTGTTTTGATACGTTGAGAAATATTCTGGAATGCAAATCCCTTCTTGCACAAAGAAGGGTTTTTTACATAATAAACAGAAGCAAGTTGAAAGGATGAAAGTATATGCCGAAACCAGTAATAGCGATAGTAGGCCGCCCGAACGTAGGGAAATCTACTATTTTCAATAGAATTGTTGGAGAAAGAGTTTCAATCGTAGAAGATATACCAGGTATAACGCGAGACCGTATTTATAGTGCGGGAGAATGGTTAAATCATGAGTTTAACATTATTGATACAGGTGGAATTGATATTGGAGACGAGCCGTTCTTGACACAAATTCGTCAACAGGCGGAAGTAGCGATTGATGAAGCAGATGTTATCATTTTTATGACGAATGGTCGCGATGGTGTAACTGCAGCAGATGAAGAAGTTGCTAAAATTTTATACCGTTCTAAAAAACCAATTGTACTTGCGGTAAATAAGGTTGATAATCCAGACATGCGTAGTGATATTTATGATTTTTATGCATTAGGATTTGGCGAGCCATTCCCGATTTCAGGTACACACGGTTTAGGACTTGGTGATTTGTTAGATGAAGCTGCAAATCATTTTCCAAAGATTGAAGAAGAAGCGTATGACGATGAAACAATCCGTTTCTCTTTAATTGGACGTCCAAACGTAGGGAAATCATCACTTGTAAATGCACTTCTTGGTCAAGAACGTGTAATTGTAAGTAATATAGCGGGAACGACACGTGATGCTGTTGATACACCATATAGTAAAGATGATCAAGATTATGTAATCATCGATACAGCTGGTATGCGTAAAAAAGGGAAAGTATACGAAAGTACAGAAAAGTATAGTGTACTTCGTGCACTTAGAGCGATTGAACGTTCTGACGTTGTTTTAGTCGTTTTAGACGGAGAAGAAGGAATTATTGAGCAAGATAAAAAAATCGCTGGATATGCTCATGATTCAGGACGAGCTGTTATTATCGTTGTAAACAAATGGGATGCAGTGAAAAAAGATGAAAAAACAATGAAAGCATTTGAAGAAAACATCCGTGCTCATTTCCAATTTTTAGAGTATGCACCGATTGTATTCTTATCTGCGAAAACGAAAAAGCGTACACAAACGTTATTACCGGTTATCAATGAGGTAAATGAAAGCCATAGCATCCGTGTACAAACGAATGTATTAAATGATGTAATTATGGATGCGGTAGCGATGAATCCAACGCCGACACATAATGGTAGCCGTCTGAAAATCTTCTATGCGACACAGGTTGCGGTAAAACCACCAACATTTGTTATATTTGTAAACGATACAGAATTAATGCACTTTTCATATGAGCGCTTCTTAAAGAACCGTTTACGTGAAGCGTTCGGTTTTGTAGGAACGCCGATTCACATTATCGCTAGAGCAAGAGACTAATGGAGAGGATGTGATTTTATGACAAAAATCACAGTAATAGGAGCAGGTAGCTGGGGAACAGCGTTAGCGATGGTATTAGCTGACAATGGGCATGATGTACGTATTTGGGGAAACCGTCCTGAACTCATGAATGAAATTAATACGAAGCGTGAGAACAGTAGATATCTTCCAGGGATTACATTGCCAAGCACAATCGTAGCCTATTCTTCTTTAGAAGAAGCATTAGTAGATGTAAATACAGTACTGCTAGTAGTACCGACGAAAGCGTACCGAGACGTATTGCAAGAGATGAAAGAAATTGTTACAGAGCCAATTACTTGGATTCATGCAAGTAAAGGAATCGAACCAGGTACGTCAAAACGTATTTCGGAAGTGATTGAGGAAGAAATTCCAGAGAGCTTGATTAAGGATGTTGTTGTACTATCTGGGCCGAGTCACGCTGAAGAAGTTGGATTGCGTCAAGCGACAACTGTTACGTCTGCAGCAAAGCGTATGGAAGCGGCTGAGGGAGTACAAGATTTGTTTATGAATAGCTATTTCCGTGTATATACAAACCCAGATATCGTTGGAGTTGAACTTGGTGGTGCTTTAAAAAATATTATTGCACTAGCTGCGGGGATATCTGACGGGCTTGGATTAGGTGATAATGCGAAAGCGGCATTAATGACACGTGGTTTAACAGAGATTGCTCGTTTAGGAAGAAAAATGGGCGGAAATCCGTTAACGTTTGCTGGTCTAACTGGTATGGGAGACTTAATTGTAACTTGTACAAGTGTGCATAGCCGAAATTGGCGCGCTGGAAATATGCTTGGAAAAGGGCACTCTTTAGAAGAAGTGCTAGAAAGTATGGGTATGGTTGTAGAAGGTGTAAGAACAACGAAAGCTGCTCATGAATTGGCAGAGAAAATGGAAGTTGAAATGCCGATTACAGCTGCTTTATATGACGTGCTGTTCAATGGGAATAATGTGAAAGATGCAGTAGGCTCATTGATGGGACGTGTTCGAAAACATGAAGTTGAAGCGATACCTGATTTGTTATAAAGAAAGCGGTAGAAGTACATTTCGTACTTCTACCGTTTTTTATTTTTTATGGGTCTTTTCACCAATTTTTCATCTCTGCATAGGATGAAGAGTAACTTGAGGAGAGGGTGAAAAGAATGGATAACAACATTTTTAATAACATTGAAAAAGAAGCGAAAGTGAACAAAGAAGATATTTTTAAATTAGCGTCGTCTGTTCAAAATGCGAACTTACGTGATGAGACAGTGCTTCGCCAATTGATTCATCAAGTTGCTCTAATGGCAGGACGCGAAGTGCCGAAAGAGCAAGAGGATCAAATTGTAAAAGCGATTATTAACAATAATATGCCGGCGGATTTTGGTTCGTTAAGTAAAATGTTTAAAAAATAAATTATGAGAAACAAAGAGTTTAGAGAATGCATATGATAGTTATGAAAGAATGGGAATAGAGCTGTTAAGGGCATATTTGGTCAACCGAAGCGCATCATTTCGTGCTTCGGTTTTATTATTTTAAATAAAAATCATCAATTCACAGAAAAATGATGATTTTTATTTGTTTAAAGATTTTAATTTGTTAAAATAGTATAAAAATAGATTGAAAGTAAAGGGGTGTATATATGTCGGAAGGACTTATGAAAATGTGGTTTGCTTTAGGGGCAATTGGATTTATGTTTCTTGCAGTAAGTTTTATTTTATTGAGTAGGCATAAAATGAAGAATAAATTTTTGAAAGGGATTACAGCTTTAGTAGCGTACACCCTCATGATTGTATCGGGAATTGTTATTTTCCTTGTTGTATTTAGTGGCCCTATTGAGCAATAAAGGATGTGTAGTCGGTAAATGTTACAAAAGCAACAGTCCATACTAGCATGAAAAGGTGATTGTCAGTGAAAAAAATCCATATTATTTTAATATTTTGTTGCATGAGCATTTTAACAGGGTGTATGTATCCAAGAGAAAATATGAAACAAAGTGCTATTCCTTATGAAGACCAGTTGCAAGTTGTACAAAAAGCCATTAATACATATAAGGAGCAAACGGATGGTTTATTACCAATTAAGACGCGTGATATGAGTACGCCGATTTATCAGAAGTATCCAATTGATTTTCAAAAAATTGCTCCAAGGTACATACAAGAGGCACCAGGGAATGCGTATGAAAGTGGTGGAGTATATCAATATGTATTAATAGATGTTGAAAAAAATCCGACAGTAAAGTTAATTGATGTGAGAATGGCGGAACAAATTCAAGAAGTGGCATTGAAGCTAAGAATGTATCGTGATGAACATCAATATCCACCTTTTAAAAAAGTGATCACAGATGGTGTTTATGAATTAGACTTCAAAAAACTAGGATATAAAGATGTACCACAAGTGACAAGTCCGTACTCAGGAAAAGGTCTCCCTCTTGTAATTAATGAAAAAGGAGAATTGTTTGTTGATTATAGAATCGACTTATATGAAGCGTTGAAAAAAAATGAAGGACAATTTAAAGAAGGTGAAGATATCCGGAGTATACTATCGAAGGATTCCCCGTTTGTTCCTGCATATTCTTTGCCGTACACAGTAAAAAATGGAGAACCAATTTTTTTAAAATCATAAGTCATGAACCTTTCTTTTAGTGAATAAGTTCTAGAAGAAAGGTTTTTTATGTTATACAACTTGCGATGCAAACAAAAGGTATTTTTAAATAGTCATATGAAATTGGACAAAATTATATGATATATTGTCCGAACTTCTAGAATACCATTATATTATATCAGATATTATAGGCAACATTAGAGAAGGTATTAGTTGACTATAAACGTGGAATTATTCCCAAAAATATTGAGGGAGGGAATCACTTGGAAAAGGTAGATATTTTTAAAGATATTGCGGAACGCACAGGCGGTGATATTTATTTTGGAGTTGTAGGAGCTGTTCGAACAGGGAAATCAACATTTATTAAAAAATTTATGGAACTTGTTGTTATTCCCAATATTGAAAATGAGTCAGACCGTCAAAGAGCGCAGGATGAACTGCCTCAAAGTGCTGCTGGTCGTACAATAATGACGACGGAACCGAAGTTTGTTCCAAACCAAGCGGTTTCTATCGAAGTAGATGAAGGTCTTGAAGTGAATATTCGATTAGTAGATTGTGTTGGATATACGGTTCCAGGAGCAAAAGGCTATGAAGATGAGAATGGTCCGCGCATGATTAATACTCCTTGGTATGAAGAGCCTATTCCATTCCATGAAGCTGCAGAAATCGGAACACGTAAAGTAATTCAAGAGCATTCAACAATTGGTGTCGTTATTACAACAGATGGAACAATTGGTGAAATTCCAAGAAGAGATTATATAGAGGCAGAAGAACGCGTTGTAAATGAGTTAAAAGAAGTAGGAAAGCCTTTCATTATGATTATCAATACTGTACAGCCATACCATCCAGATACGGAGCAGTTACGTCAAAGTTTATCAGAAGAATATGATATCCCAGTAATTGCGATGAGTGTAGAGAGTTTAAGAGAAACAGATGTGTATAACGTACTGCGAGAAGCATTATTCGAGTTCCCGGTTTTAGAAGTGAATGTAAACCTTCCGAGCTGGGTAATGGTACTAAATGAAGGGCATTGGTTACGCCAAAGTTATCAGGAAGCGGTTCAAGAGACTGTAAAGGATATAAAACGTCTTCGTGATGTGGACCGTGTCGTTTGGCAGTTTAGTCAATATGAATTTATTGATCGAGCGAGTCTAGCTGGCATCGATATGGGGCAAGGTGTGGCAGAGATTGATTTATATGCGCCAGATGAATTGTATGATCAAATTTTAAAAGAAGTAGTAGGAGTAGAGATTCGAGGGAAAGATCATTTATTAAAGCTTATGCTCGATTTATCTCATGCGAAAACAGAATATGACCAAGTGGCGGATGCCTTGCGGATGGTAAAACAAACCGGATATGGAGTAGCAGCGCCTGCATTAGCTGATATGAGCTTAGATGAACCGGAAATTATTCGTCACGGCTCAAGGTTCGGTGTTAAATTAAAAGCGGTTGCGCCGTCTATTCATATGATTAAAGTGGATGTAGAATCAACATTTGAACCAATTATCGGTACTGAAAAACAAAGTGAAGAACTAGTTCGTTACTTGATGCAAGATTTTGAAGATGACCCGCTATCAATTTGGAATTCTGATATATTTGGGCGCTCTCTTAGCTCTATTGTTAGAGAAGGAATTCAAGCGAAGTTATCTCTAATGCCAGAAAACGCTCGTTATAAATTAAAAGAAACGCTAGAAAGAATTATTAATGAAGGATCTGGCGGATTAATTGCGATTATATTATAAGAAAAAAATCCCTCTAATTGTAGAGGGATTTTTTTCTTTTTGAGTACGTAATAGAAAAATAAACAGTCATTATCTAATATTTTGTTGTAAATTGTCAAGTTTCATCAGAATTTCACATTTTTAGAGTAACAATTTCCTTAAAAATATTGAATTATAAAGGAGAATCGTATAATATAGGCGTTGATAATGATTTATCTACATCTTTGTAGTATAGAATTTGTAAAAATTGCCTACAAATGAAAGTAAGACTCATTTTATGATCATTATACAGTCTTATCTTTGGGAGGAGGTGAATGGCATGAACAAGACAGATTTAATCAATGCTGTTGCAGAAGCAAGTTCCCTTTCTAAAAAGGACGCAACAAAAGCAGTGGACGCTGTTTTTGATTCTATCTTAGAAGCTTTAAAACAAGGTGATAAAGTACAACTAATCGGATTCGGTAACTTCGAAGTTCGTGAGCGTGCGGCTCGTAAAGGTCGTAACCCACAAACAGGTGAGGAGATTGAAATCGCTGCAAGTAAAGTACCTGCATTCAAACCTGGTAAAGCGTTAAAAGATGCGGTTAAATAATCCTTACATATTAACAGGGAAGAAGAGTTTCCTTTTTGGAAACTCTTCTTTTTGCTTTTAAAAACATAAATATGCTAGAATGTGTTCGTATCACTTTTAGGTTTTTCGGGAGGGCTAGCGGATGGCAAAAGTTAATTTAGAACAAATTGAACATGCAGTACGTCTTATTTTAGAGGCAATCGGAGATGACCCAAATCGCGAGGGAGTACTTGATACACCGAAACGTGTTGCGAAAATGTACGCAGAAGTATTCTCAGGAATGCATGAGGATCCGAAAGAGCATTTACACAAAGTATTCGGAGAAGACCACGAAGAGCTTGTGCTAGTAAAAGATATACCATTCTATTCGATGTGTGAGCATCATCTTGTTCCGTTTTATGGAGTTGCTCACGTTGCATATATTCCGCAAGGTGGAAAAGTAACGGGACTAAGTAAATTAGCTCGTACTGTAGACACAATTGCGCGTCGTCCGCAACTACAAGAACGTATTACATCAACAGTAGCTAACTCTATTATGGAAGTACTAGAGCCGCATGGTGTAATGGTAGTAGTAGAAGCAGAGCATATGTGTATGACGATGCGTGGTGTGAAAAAGCCTGGTGCGAAAACAGTAACGACTGCAGTGCGCGGCGTGTTAGAAAATGATGCAGCAGCACGTAGTGAAATTTTATCGTTTATTAAGACGAATTAAAGAAGAGCGGGAAACTGCTTTTCTTTTTTTTATATACAAAAAAATGATATAGTTTTAATGTTAAAGAGCAAGAATATAAAGGTTGAAAATTACTTCTGCCTTTTGTGTAAATGAATGTTTGTAGTTGTTAGAGACGAAGATAACTTGTATGAATAAAAGTTGAGGCTTTATTCGGTGGCAGTTTGGCAGAAGTAGCCAAGTTTTGATTATAGAAAATAGAATGTATGTGTTATAATAAATTTTATGAATTAGAAAACAAGGGTGATTTTTTGTGTGTGACATCTACGGAGGGTATGCGGGTATTAAAGAGAAATTGATGGAGAAATTACGCCATCCTTATTTTATAAACTATATTGAAGAACCATTTATTGATGAAGAAAAAATAGCGCTGTTATACGGTGCATTAAAAAGTGCAAATATACATAAAGAACAAATTGATCATTATGTCGTAACGATTATGCTTGTACAAATTGCTCTTGATACACATGAAAAAGTATCAAATAAAGCAAACGAAGAGACGAGTGGATTCCATAAGCGTCGTCAATTGACAGTTCTTGCAGGGGATTATTATAGTGGTCTATACTATTACTTATTGTCAATGAATTGTGATATTATCTTAATTCGTGCACTTGCTGAAGGAATTAAGGAGATTAATGAACATAAAATTATGCTGTATCAAAAAGCACATGTGACGATTCAAGACATAATGGAAAGTGTAGTAATAATTGAATCTGCGCTTTTGCAAAAAACATGTGATCATTTTCAGTTATCTAATTGGAAATCATATATAACTTATGTGTTAGGAAAAAATCGTCTTCAAAAAGAGTGTCAATTGTATGCTGATAAACAAAATTCACCTGTTTTTCAAGCAGTCCAAAAAATCTCATTGGATGATGATAAAAATTTGGAAACAGTTATTAATGAATGGCTTATGGAAATGAGAAAGCAAGAAGAAAATTTTTTAGAGAATCATACAGAAGTTAATGAGATAATTTCTATGTTAAGAGATAAATCAAGGACATAAGCAACTTTACATTGGAAGAAGGTACGAGCATGCAACAATCAAAAGAAGAAAGAGTACATGACGTATTTGAGAAAATTTCTGATAAATACGATGTGATGAATTCTGTAATTAGTTTTCAAAGGCATAAGGCATGGCGCAAAGAAACGATGCGAATTATGGATGTGAAACCCGGGAGTAAGGCACTTGACGTATGCTGCGGGACGGCAGATTGGACAATTGCACTAGCGGGAGCTGTAGGTGAAGATGGGAAGGTTTACGGTTTAGACTTTAGCGAAAATATGCTAGCTGTCGGTAAACAAAAGGTAGAAGCTTTAGAATTAAAGCAAGTAGAACTTATGCATGGAAATGCAATGGAACTTCCTTATGAAGATAATACGTTTGATTATGTAACGATTGGTTTTGGGTTACGTAACGTTCCGGATTACATGCAAGTATTAAAAGAAATGACGCGTGTAGTAAAGCCTGGTGGAAAAGTAATTTGCCTGGAAACATCTCAACCAACGATGATAGGTTTTCGTCAAGGATATGTCTTATACTTTAAATATATCATGCCGTTATTTGGAAAGATGTTTGCGAAAAGTTATAAAGAATATTCATGGCTTCAGGAATCTGCTAGTACATTCCCAGGGATGAAAGAGTTAGCACGTATGTTTGAAGAAGCTGGGCTTAAGAATGTGCAAGTGAAACCATTTACTTTTGGTGTAGCAGCTATGCATTTAGGTATTAAACCAGAATCAAAATAGAAAATAGAAAAAAGACGTTTTAGGTTAAGGTGAACAATATGAAGTTACAACTTATGTACTCTTTTTTACGATCGGATATTAATGTTATAGAAAAAGAATTGAAGAAGACAGTTGCTTCTGAGCAGCCGTTAGTAGAAGAAGCGGCATTACAGCTTATTGAAGCAGGTGGGAAGCGGATTCGCCCTGTTTTTGTTTTGCTTGCAGGGAAATTTGGGGATTATAAGTTAGATGCAATTAAGCATGTTGCGGTTGCATTAGAACTTATTCATATGGCTTCGCTTGTTCACGATGATGTCATTGATGCTGCGTTTTTACGACGCGGTAGCGCAACAGTGAATGCGAAATGGGGAGATCGTATTGCAATGTATACAGGAGACTACTTGTTTGCAAAGTCTCTTGAATGTATAACAAATATAGAAATTCCAGATGCACATCAAGCGTTGTCTCATACAATTTTAGAAGTTTGTAAAGGTGAAATCGAACAAATTAAAGATAAGTATAACTATGATCAAAATTTAAGAACGTATTTAAGAAGGATAAAACGAAAAACAGCATTGTTAATCGCCGCAAGTTGTCAGTTGGGAGCGATTGCTGCTGGTGCTAATCGTGATACTGTAAATCGTCTATTTTGGTACGGATATTTTGTTGGTATGTCTTATCAAATTATTGATGATATTTTAGATTTCGTATCGACAGAAGAGAAGCTTGGAAAGCCTGCTGGTGGTGATTTATTACAAGGTAACATTACATTACCTGTTTTGTATGCCATGGAAGATCCAGTTCTTCGTCAAAAAATTACATCTGTGCATGAAAATACAACAGCAAGTGAAATGAAAGAAATTATTGATGATATTAAAGCGAGCGAAGCTATTGATAAAGCATTTTCGTTTAGTGAACGTTATTTACATAAAGCATTAGAAATAATAAAACCACTCCCTCGTGGACAGGCGAAGTATGCGTTGCAAAATGTCGCAAAGTATATTGGACAACGAAAATTTTAGTGTTTTGTCTAAAAAATAAAATAATCTCTCTATTTCAAAACTATTGCGCAATTGTGATAAGGGTGTTAATATGTGTGTGGGGATATACAATTACATACATAATTCAGAAGTGGAGAGATTTTTTATGGAAAAAACATTTCTAATGGTAAAACCAGACGGTGTACAACGTGCCTTCATTGGGGAAATTGTAGCTCGTTTTGAGAAAAAGGGCTTTCAATTAGTTGGTGCAAAATTAATGCAAGTTACTCCGGAAATTGCTGAACAACACTACGGTGAGCATAAAGAAAGACCTTTCTTTGGTGAATTAGTAGACTTTATTACATCTGGTCCTGTATTCGCAATGGTATGGCAAGGTGAAGGTGTAGTAGATACAGCACGCAATATGATGGGTAAAACACGACCACATGAAGCTGCTCCTGGAACAATTCGTGGAGATTTCGGTGTAACTGTTGCGAAAAACATTATCCACGGTTCGGATTCTTTAGAAAGTGCAGAACGCGAGATTGCTATTTTCTTTAAGGAAGAAGAATTAGTAGACTACTCAAAATTAATGAATCAATGGATTTACTAATTATTTTGAAATAATTTGTAAACGCTTTAATAACTGTGATAATAGTAAAAAGTGCGAGAAGAATAGGGGTATTCTTCTTGCACTTTTTTTATTTCGATCAGTTACGAAGTTAGGACTGTTATGATATATTGGTATGTAAAGTAAAAGGTCTACTATTATGAAAATAATCGAACAATTATAAGTAGTGAAAGCAAACATTCGATTTACTATATAATTTCTTTGTATTTTAAAGAGTGATGGAAGGTAATATAGCTGCTTTATGTAGCGGGATAAATACATATGCGAAAAGAGGAATAACGTATGCGATATATTACAGCTGGTGAATCCCATGGTCCGCAACTTACGACAATTTTAGAAGGTGTTCCGGCAGGGTTATCTTTAGTAGCGAATGATATAAATGAAGAATTAGCTAGAAGACAAAAAGGATATGGACGCGGTAGACGCATGCAAATTGAGAAAGACCAAGTGCAAATTGTAAGTGGTGTTAGGCATGGGAAGACGATGGGGTCACCGATTGCACTTGTTGTTGAAAATCGTGATTTTACACATTGGACAAAGGTTATGGGTGCAGAGCCGTTAACTGAGCAGGAAGAGAAAGAAATGAAAAGGCAAGTTACGAAACCTAGACCTGGACACGCAGATTTAAATGGTGCGATTAAATATGGTCATAGAGATATGAGGAATGTATTAGAGCGTTCTTCAGCACGTGAAACGACAGTTCGTGTTGCAGCTGGTGCAGTTGCAAAAAAAATATTAGCGGAATTAGGTATACAAGTAGCGGGACATGTTATCGAGATTGGTGGTGTACAGGCAGCAAATATTAAATATAACTCTATTGTGGAATTACAAAGTACTACAGAAGCATCTCCTGTACGTTGTTTAGATGAAGAGGCCGGTAAAAAGATGATGCAAGCAATTGATGATGCGAAGGCAAATGGTGATTCTATCGGTGGTATTGTTGAAGTAGTTGTAGAAGGAATGCCAATTGGAGTAGGTAGCTATGTACATTATGATAGAAAATTAGATGCAAAATTAGCAGCGGCAATTATGAGTATTAACGCTTTTAAAGGTGTTGAAATTGGAATTGGTTTTGAAGCAGCACATAGACCTGGAAGTGAAGTGCATGATGAAATCCTTTGGGATGAAGTGCAAGGTTACAGAAGAAAAACGAACAATGCAGGTGGATTAGAAGGTGGCATGACAACTGGTATGCCGGTTGTTGTGCGCGGTGTTATGAAACCGATACCGACATTATATAAACCGCTTCAAAGTGTTGATATTGATACGAAAGAACCTTTTACAGCGAGTATTGAACGTTCAGATAGTTGTGCAGTGCCAGCAGCTAGCGTTGTGGCTGAAGCTGTTGTGGCTTGGGAGCTCGCAACAGCTTTAATTGAACAATTTGGATTAGATCGTATCGATCTTATACGTGAAAATATTGAGAAACATAATGAATATGCGAGGGGATTTTAATGGAGAACATACATATTCAAACGAAATCAAAAGAATATGATGTACATGTTGGAAGGGAGGCGTTGTCACACTTAACAACGCTTATTCAAAAAATGAATCCTGCAGTATCTAACATAATGATCATTTCTGATGAAGCTGTTGCATCACTGCATTTACAGACAGTTGTTGATGCATTGCAAGTAGAGCAAAAAGTATTTTCGTTTGTTGTACCGAGTGGCGAAAAAGAGAAGTCTTTTGAAAATTTCTATGAGGCTCACACTTCGGCTCTTGAAAATAAATTAGATAGAAATTCTTTAATCATCGCACTTGGAGGCGGGATGATTGGAGATTTGGCTGGATTTGTTGCCGCGTCGTTTATGCGTGGTATTCGCTTTGTCCAAGTGCCAACGACTTTATTAGCTCACGATAGCGCAGTAGGCGGGAAAGTAGCAATTAACCATCCACTAGGAAAAAATATGATTGGAGCATTTCATCAGCCAGAAGCTGTTGTATATCATACGCCATTTTTACATTCACTTCCTGAAAAAGAGTGGCGATCAGGTTATGCAGAAGTGATAAAGCATGCTCTTATTGGTGATGTAGAGCTATATCATTGGTTAAAAGAAGAAGTGCAGACGTTAACGGATCTTCGTGATGAAAAGTTAATTCATATATTAACGAAGGCGATTCCTGTGAAAGCGAATATTGTGTCGCAAGATGAAACAGAAAAAGGTGTACGTGCCCATTTGAATTTTGGGCATACGTTAGGACATGCTCTTGAAAAAGAGTTAGGATATGGGAATATTACTCACGGTGATGGAGTAGCGGTTGGCATGCTATTTGCTATGTTTTTAAGTGAGCAAGTGTACAAAGTTGATCTTTCTTATGAAGAAATGAAGCAGTGGTTCTTGAAATACGGTTATCCAAAAATGCCAAGTGACTTGAATGTAGAACGTCTCGTTCAGTTGATGAAACAAGATAAAAAAGCAAATGCTGGAACAATTCATATGGTGCTTATGCAGGAATATGGGGGAGTGAATGTCGTATCTATTTCAGATGAGACTGTTCATATTGCGTTAGAAGCATTTCAAAAGGATATGGTGTAAAAAGTCATAGAACAGGTATGAAATGCATATTTAAAGGTATTCTCGTAATGGTGACGGTTATGATTAAAGATGACAGTAAGACATTATAAATCATATCAATGACTGGGGGAAGAAAAGTGAGAGTAAAAGAGCAATTGTTAACTTTGAGAGCATATGTACCTGGGAAAAATATTGAGGAAGTAAAAAGAGAATACGGATTATCAAAAATTGTAAAACTAGCATCGAATGAAAATCCGTTTGGCTGCTCTGCGCGTGTGACAGAAGCATTAACTTCGTTAGCTAATCAATATGCACTCTATCCGGACGGGGCGGCATTTGAGCTTCGTGAGAAAGTAGCAGAGCATTTAGGTGTAAAAGCGGAACAACTTTTATTTGGTAGTGGGCTAGATGAAGTCATTCAAATGATTAGTCGTGCTTTGCTACATAATGGAACAAATGTTGTAATGGCGAACCCTACGTTCTCGCAATACCATCACCATGCTGTTATTGAAGGAGCAGAAGTTCGTGAAGTACCACTTAAAGATGGCATTCACGATTTAGATGCAATGTTACAACAAGTAGATGAGAAAACGAAGATTGTATGGGTTTGTAATCCGAATAATCCGACAGGTACATATGTAGAAAAACAAAAATTACTTTCATTTTTAGAATCAGTTCCAAAGTCAGCGCTCGTTATTATGGACGAAGCATATTATGAATATGCTGGGGCAGAAGATTATCCGCAAACATTACCTCTTCTTGAAAAGTACGAAAATCTTATGGTGCTACGCACATTCTCAAAAGCATATGGATTAGCTGCTTTTCGTATTGGATATGCGATTGGTGATGCAAAGCTTATTGGGCAGCTAGAGGTAGCAAGACTACCATTTAACACATCAACTATCGCCCAAGCGGTAGCATTAGCGGCAATAGAGGATCAACAGTTTTTACAAGAGTGTGTGAAGAAAAATGCCGGAGGATTAAATCAATATTATGCATTTTGTAAGGAATATAACGTATTCTACTATCCATCTCAAACGAATTTCATTTTCTTGAAACTTGGTATACCTGGTAATGAAGCTTTCGAACGATTAATGAAAAAAGGATATATCGTTCGTTCTGGTGCAGCATTTGGTATGCATGATGGTATTCGTATTACTGTTGGATTAAAAGAAGAAAATGATGAGATTATTGAATTACTTACGGAACTTGTAAAAGAACAAGTGAAGAAAGAAGAAACGTATTCTTAAGAAATGGTGGAGGCTCCTGTTACAGGAGCCTTTTTCATTTGAACTGCAATAAGGGGAGTTGTTTGCACGTTCAAGAAAGAAAACGTTACAATAGAAGTAGACGTATAAGAAGAACTATTGTACATATAACTTATTTAAAATGTGAGGAGGATACAGTTTGAAACTAGTAGGACGAAAAAATAGTTTGAATGGGAAAATTGTTGTTCCAGGAGATAAATCTATTTCGCATCGCTCTGTTATGTTTGGAGCGATAGCGGAAGGGACGACGAAAGTATCAAATTTTTTATTAGGAGAAGATTGTTTAAGTACAATTGCATGTTTTCAAAAACTAGGTGTCCAGATTGAACAGTTTGGTAACGATGTCACGATTTACGGTAAAGGATTACATAATTTACAAGAACCGAAAGAAGTATTAGATGTGGGGAATTCAGGGACGACTATTCGTCTTATGCTTGGGATTTTAGCAAATACGCCGTTCCATAGTACGATAATTGGTGATGCATCAATTGGAAAACGTCCTATGAAACGTGTTACAGACCCGCTTAGTAAGATGAATGCTCAAATTGATGGTAGAGAAAACGGACAATATACACCTTTATCTATTCGCGGTGGTAAGGTAAAAGGTATGCATTACCATTCACCAGTAGCAAGCGCACAAGTGAAGTCAGCAGTTTTACTTGCGGGTTTGCAAGGGGAAGGGATTACTACGGTAACAGAGCCTATGCAATCTCGTGATCATACGGAAAGAATGTTGCGTGCATTCGGTTGTACCGTAGATGTTAATGGACGGACTGTTTCATTACAAGGTGGACAACAACTTAAAGGTGCAGACATAGAAGTTCCAGGAGATATTTCTTCGGCGGCATTTTTCTTAGTAGCTGGTGCAATTGTCCCAAATAGTAAGCTTGTATTGGAAAACGTTGGTTTAAATCCGACGAGAACAGGGGTTTTAGATGTATTAACAAAGATGGGTGCACTTATTTCTATCGATCATATTAGAAATGAAGAGTTTGAACCGTGCGGGGATATTACGATTGAAACATCTAAACTAAAAGGAATAGAAATTGGTGGAACTCTTATTCCAAGATTAATTGATGAAATTCCTGTAATTGCTTTATTGGCAACGCAGGCAGAAGGAATTACTGTTATTAAAAACGCTGAGGAGTTAAAAGTAAAAGAAACAAATCGTATCGATACGGTTGTAGATGAATTAGGCAAATTAGGTGCGAAGATTGAAGCTACACCAGATGGTATGATTATATATGGTAAACAAAGTTTAAAAGGAAATACTGTTAATAGTCACGGCGATCATCGTATTGGGATGATGCTTGCAATCGCATCGTGTATTATAGATGGAGAAGTGAAAATAGAGAATAGTGATGCGGTCGCTGTATCGTATCCGGAATTTTTCGAACAATTAGCTGCGCTATGAGAGAAAGTATAGGAAGAGGTAGCTCACTCAAAAGGTTGCGTTCTTACACCTAGTTGCTTATGATAAATGAACAGAAGAGAATATTTTTTGAATTAAAGGAGACGTTTATGCAAAAGTTTGAACAGGCTGTTTCTTATATTGAAAACGGTGAAGCAGAAAAAGGATTACAATTATTAAAAGAACAACTACGAGTTGCTAATGATGAAGAGAAGTATGATATCGCTCGTTACTATCATACACTTGGGTTTATGGATGAGGCGTTAGCAATTACTGAAGACTTACGCTTGCTATATCCGGAAGAAAGTGAATTTACGGTATTTTTAGCAGAATTATATATTGATTTAGATAAAGAAGATGAAGCGATTGAAGTGCTTCATGATATTCCAGAAAACGATGATTTATATGTTCAATCGTTATTACTTGTAGCGGATTTATTCCAAATGCAAGGTTTTGATGATGTAGCAGAACAAAAACTATTAAAGGCGAAAGAAATGATGCCAGACGAACCTGTTATTACGTTTGGGTTAGCAGAATTATATAGTAGTAAAGGTGAAGAGCAAAAGGCGATCACTTATTATGAATCGTTACTAGCAGAACATAAAGTTATGGGTGGTGTTGTCATTGCGCTTCGTCTAGCAGAAACTTTAAGTGCTATTGGAAACTGGGAAGAGGCAATCTCTTACTATGAAGCGGGGTTAGAAGAGCAAAAAGATATTCACTCATTATTTGGATATGCCTTCACATTATACCAAGGAGAAGAATATCAAAGAGCAATTGGTGCTTGGCAAGAATTAAAAGAATTAGATCCTGAATACGCATCGTTATACATGTATTTAGCGAAAAGCTATGAAAAAGAAGGCATGCTTCAAGAAAGCTATGAAACACTTCAAGAAGGAATTAAAGTAGATGAGCTGTCTGTTCCTTTCTATGTAGAATTAGCGAATATTGCGGCGAAATTAGGTAAAATAGCGGAGGCAGAAGAAGTGCTTCAAAAAGCGCTGGAGCTAGATCCGGGACATTTAGGTGCGATATTAAAATATGCGTATATTTTAAAAGAACAAGAGAAATACGAAGAGCTAATTGCAGTTGTAGAGCGTGCAATTGACAGTGGAGAACCAGATACACAACTACTTTGGGATCTTGCATTTGCAAAAAAACAATTAGAAATGTATTCGGATGCATTAAAACACTATGAAAGTGCATATACTTCTTTTAAGAATCATCCAGATTTCTTGGAAGAGTACGGTTATTTCTTATTAGAAGAAGGAATGCGAAAAGAGGCGAAAGAAGTATTTACGCAGTTAATACAACTAGACCCGACACAAATTCATATTGAAGAATTGTTATATAATTTAGAGGATTTTTCATAAGTTGGAAGGAAACTGAATGCCGCTTCTTGAATCTAAAAAGAAAAGAGAAAGACAGAGGAGGGACTTAATCGCTATGAATACCCCTGTTTCTGTAAACGAGAAGAAGGATTTTGTAAAATGGTTTTTGAATAATTACCAACTGAAACAGCGTGAATGTGTATGGATTTTGAATTATTTAATGAGTCACGATCAATTAATGCATAAAGTCCACTTCGTAGAACATGCAAAATATTGTCCGCGTGGCTTAGTAATGTCAGCAAATTGTGTGAAAGACACACCGTTTCACTTTTTCAAACAAAATGTAATGACAACAGATGCAGAAAAATCGTTTCATGATATTCGTTTGAATCGAGATGAGGATATTTATATTCAGCTTAATTTTAAATCATCGTTCCAAAATGCAAACTATGTAGCTGTATTAGAAGAAAACCCATATTTGCCAAAGCATATTGAAGTGAATGAAAAAGATCGATTGCTTGCAGAACGATTTTTAGAAGAAAGTGTATTCTCATTTAGAAGAGAACGTCTTTTGAAACAAATTGATGAAGCTTTGGATAAGCAAGATAAGGAAGCATTTCATAGGTTAACAGCAGAGTTGAAAATTTTATAGAATTCATTTTGATTATGTAATCTTTACGAAATTCAGACTTTTTAAGAAAAACTACTTAATAATAGGTAGTTTTTCTTTTTTTACCTCTTTTAGTATGGTTTAATATATATAAAGTGAAAGTTCTGTTATTTCGAATGGAGGAGGGGAGAAAAGGTGAAATGGATTGTAAAAGATGTAGAACAGTTTGAGCAAGCGAGGGAGTATGTAGATACAGGGATTATACCCCTTTTGTCTATTTCGGCAGCAAAAGAGATGAAAATGGTTGTAGAGCAAGGTGAATTTATTGAGGCTTTGAGTATGGAGTTGGAAAGGGAGTATAAAGGAAGAGTGCTTTTACTGCCCGCATTTACGTATTTGGTAGAGAGCCAAAAGAATGAAAAAGACCGTTTGCAAGAATGGACAGATCATTTAAAAAGGCAAGGTTTTAAGCATATTGCCTATGTGACAAGTGACTTTTCATGGAAAGAAGATATGAGAGATGTGCAGGGTGATTTATTTTGGTTTCCATCGTTATCATTAGAGCAATTTAGTGACCAAGCGAAAAGGGAAGTTATTCGTGCACACATAAAAAATATTATGGAAATGTTGGAAGAAAGATGGATAAAATAATAATAAACAGAAAGTTCTTATTATTATGAGTAGTATGATATTGACCTATGCAAGAGGGTATTATATCATGATAGTGTCCTAGTTTTTATTTTTTATATAATTTTTTCACGAGGGGACAATTTCTGATAGAGGGGGGAAATTTTCGTGAGCGAGAAAGAACATCGTGTGTCAAGAAGACAGTTTTTAAATTACACACTTACAGGGGTAGGAGGCTTTATGGCGGCGGGTATTTTAATGCCGATGACGAGGTTTGCGCTTGATCCGGTGTTAAGAAAAGAAGTGGGAACAGATATGGTTGCTGTTGGACAAGTAAAGGATATTACAACAGAGCCGAAGCGCTTCGATTTTAAGGTGAAGCAGGTTGACGGATGGTACAAGTCTGAAGAGCCAAAATCTGCTTGGGTGCATAAAGATGAAAGCGGAGACATTGTTGCATTTTCTCCAGTGTGTAAACATTTAGGTTGCACAGTGAACTGGAATTCGGACAAAGCACATCCTAATCAATTCTTTTGCCCATGTCACGGGGGACGTTACACAAAAGATGGGATGAACATTAAAGGCACACCGCCTCTTGCTCCGCTTGATGTGTACGAGTCTAAAGTGAAAGATGGAACGCTGTATTTAGGAAAAGCGAAGCCAAGAGGGGGTGCAAAGTAGATGTTAAATAAAATTTATGATTGGGTGGACGAACGTTTAGATATTACACCGATATGGCGTGATATCGCTGATCATGAAGTACCTGAGCATGTTAACCCGGCACATCACTTTTCTGCATTCGTCTATTGCTTTGGAGGACTTACCTTTTTCGTTACAGTAATTCAAATTTTGTCCGGAATGTTTTTGACGATGTATTATGTGCCGGATATTAAAAATGCTTGGGAGTCGGTTTATTATTTACAAAATGAAGTAGCTTACGGGCAAATTGTTCGTGGTATGCATCACTGGGGTGCTAGTCTCGTAATTGTAATGATGTTTTTACATACACTCAGAGTTTTCTTCCAAGGTGCGTATAAAAAGCCTCGTGAGTTAAACTGGATTGTTGGTGTTCTTATTTTCTTTGTTATGTTAGGTCTTGGTTTTACCGGATATTTATTACCGTGGGATATGAAAGCGTTATTTGCTACGAAAGTAGGGATTCAAATTGCAGAGCAAACGCCGCTCATTGGTCCTTATATTAAAACATTACTCGCTGGTCATTCCGAAATCGTTGGCGCTCAAACATTAACTCGCTTCTTTGCTATTCACGTCTTCTTCTTACCAGCAGCACTTCTAGGTTTAATGGCCTTCCACTTCATCATGATTCGCAAACAAGGTATTTCCGGTCCGCTATAAGAGATTGCTAAATTAAAGGGGAAAGAACAAAAGGAGGGAGATTATGCATCGCGGCAAAGGGATGAAGTTTGTAGGAGATTCTCGGGTACCAGTAGCCCGGAAACCAAATATTCCAAAAGATTATTCTGAATATCCAGGGAAAACAGAAGCGTTTTGGCCGAATTTCTTGTTAAAAGAATGGATGGTTGGTGCAGTTTTTTTAGTCGGTTATTTATGTTTAACAGTGGCGCATCCGTCACCGCTTGAGAGAATGGCGGATCCTACAGATGCAGGATATATACCACTTCCAGATTGGTATTTCTTATTCTTGTATCAGTTATTAAAGTATTCGTATGCTTCAGGCTCATTTACTGTAATTGGTGCGTTTATTATGCCGGGGATTGCGTTTGGAGCGTTACTATTAGCTCCGTTTCTAGATCGAGGCCCAGAAAGAGCACCATTGAAGCGTCCTGTAGCAACGGGGTTTATGCTTTTAGCAATTGCATCGATTATTTTTTTAACTTGGGAATCTGTAGCACACCACGATTGGGAAGCTGCAAAAAAACAAGGAGCAATTGTAAAAACAGCACCAGTTGATAAAAATGATGACGGCTACAAGTTGATGCAAAAAAATACTTGTTTAACATGTCATGGTGACAATTTACAGGGCGGAGCGGCAGCACCGGCTTTACAAAACTTAACTTTAAAACCAGAAGAAATCGCTAAAATTGCGAAAGATGGAAAAGGTTCAATGCCTAAAGGTGTATTTAAAGGTACAGATGAGGAACTGAAAAAACTTTCGGAATTCGTTGCAAAGTATAATAAAAAATAATAGAAAAGCTGACTACAAAATCTGTAGTCAGCTTTTTATTTTGCGTGCCCAGCTAAGCTGGGCACTGTTTGATGGTGAAAGGTTTAAATAGAATTCTACAAGGATTCAAAAAATTATTATAGCCTATCTTCAATTGGACAGAAGTGGCTCGGTAAAATAGATTGGTACGTCTTAGAACGGCTTAACCTTTTTTGGAATAAGAAAAGAAATGTTCGAAAGAAACATGGCCGTATCAAGGGCTTGATGAAGAAAATAACATACACACTCGTGAAAGTAGGTAGCTAGAACAAACTGAAAGCTAAAGAAGGAAGAGCATCGGAGAGCCGTATGAGGGAAAACCTCACGTACGGTTTGATGTGGGGAAGCTGAAACAGAAAAGGGATAGCAAAGCCATCCCTAAAGAAAATTTAATCTGTTTCAGTTTTCTACTCTACGATGACGGAAAGTTTGCTATATAATAGAGTAGAGTTCAATGAAAGAATTACTTTGCTTGAAAGGTGTTGGACATACAGATTGGCTTACTTGTATGCAATGTTAAGGCAACGTTCGGTACTATTATTTTTATTGGTTGTTAACATATTAGGTACAATTTACGGATTCATATGGTATGGAAATCAATTAAAAGAAACCTCACCTATATTTTGGCCGTTTGTACCAGATAGCCCTATGGCGACTCTCTTTTTTGTCTTTGTTTTAATTGCTTTTTTGATGAAGAAGAACTGGGGGTTAATAGAAGCGCTAGCGATAGTTACTTTAATAAAATATGGTGTTTGGGCTGTTGTTGTAAATGCAATTATGATTTATGTAAAAGGCCCTATTGGCCTTATGGGATATATGTTAATGTTATCTCATTTTGCGATGGCAGTGCAGGGAATGTTATATGCTCCGTTTTATCGGATAAAAAAATGGCACTTCACTGTAGCTGGCATATGGACATTACATAATGATGCAATTGATTATTTATTTTGGCAAATGCCGAGATATGGGATTATGCATTTATTTGTAGAGAAAATTGGTTATTTTACGTTTTGGTTAAGTATTGCTGTACTGTGTATTACATATTATTATTGCTTACGTGAGAACCGAAAACAGTTTTCTTTATGATGGTGAGGACATTTAGGGGGAGAAAATGAAGAAAAATAAGAGCGGTATAAACATATTGGATCGATTGATCACTTTAGTAGTTTCCTATAGCATAGCATTTTCTGTTTTCGCTCTCGCGACAACGGTAGTTGTATATGGAAAATGGTTGTATTATTTTGAAATTGATTTTTTAAATATTCCAGATTTAGCGGATATGACGAAAGATGAAATTAAGAGAAACTATGATGTGCTTATTACATATTTATCGCCGTTTTATGAAGGTGCATTACAATTGCCGACATTAGATATGTCCACAAATGGACGCATTCATTTTGTAGATGTTAAAAATATTTTAGTAAAGATTCAATATATAATGTATGGAACGATTGTAATTGCTGTATTAGGAGGAGCGTATTTATTAAAAAAGAAAAAAGAAAAGTTTTTACTTCACGGAGCGATTCTTACAATTATTTTTCCAATAGCTCTTACGTTACCAATTGCTATTAATTTTGAAAAGAGTTTCGTATTATTTCATAAGCTTTTATTTAGCAATGATTATTGGATGTTTGATATTGAAACAGATCCGGTTATTTTAATGTTACCGGAAGAATTCTTTATGCATGCTGCATGTATTATTTTATTATTGATTTTAGGTGGTAGCATGCTTTGTTACGGTGTGTATAAATATTTAGTGAAAAAGAAAAGGGTTTCAAAGAAAAAATTCTCTGTTTAAAGAGAATTTTTTTGTTTTCATAGAGATAATATATTTTTTGGTTTTGTTCTGTTCTATTCTTGTCCAATTCCACATATTTTGTACTAGTAGTTATAGGGGGGACCGGGATGAAGAGAACATTAATTGGACTGATAGCATTTCTAATTATAATGTTTCCAGTACGTATATATGCTGAAGAGTGGAGTGAACTAACTGGATTGCTAGATGACTCTTTGCAGTTAGTGAAGAAAAAAGAAGATGAAAAGGCAATACAAGTACTGTACCATTTCTCAGAGCAATTTCTATCAAAGGAGAATGAAAATAATTCAAAAGTAACTCCGGGACAAATTAGAGTCGTTTCTTTAGCATACGATAAGGCGAAACAATCTCTCGCGGAAGATTCAGATAGGCAAGTTAAAGTGGATAATATGTTAGCGTTACAACTTGCTGTTGATGCACAAGTATCTAAATATCAGCCACTTTGGATGGAAAGAGAAAGAAAGATAATGAATGCTTTTTCTCAAGTAGAAAAGGCGATGGAAAAAGAAGATGATGGACAGTTCCAACAGACGCTAAATACATTTTTAAATGAATTTAATATTATTTATCCTAGTTTAATGATTGCTCTGCCAGAAAACGAAGCGCAGCGTGTAAATGCACATTTATCTTATTTGGATGAATTTCGTAACGTTATGTTAAAAACGAAAGGTGGACAAATGCAACTAGGGATTATTAAAGGTGATTTGCAAAAAATATTTCATACAGTAAAAAAAGATGAGATTGCTCCCTCTCTCATTTGGTTTATGACAATTACTGGAGGACTTATTTTGTTCACTTTAACGTATGTTGGATGGAGAAAGTATAAAGGGGAGAGAGAGAAGCGGAGAAGCAACTTGCATTCTAAAGATAGATAATACGCATAAATAAAGATACGGATTGTAAGGTTTATTTATTGACAACGGTGGAAGAAAAAAATAGAATGAGAAGTACTATAATTAAAACTTCAATGGAGGTTTATGATGTTTTATTTAATTTACTTCGCGATCATTTTGATCATACCGTTGTATGCACAGTCAAAAGTACGTAGTGCCTATAGCAAGTATTCACAAGTTTATTCAACATCAGGTATGACAGGAGCGGAAGTGGCTCGAAAAATTTTAGATGAAAATGGATTGTACAATGTAGCCGTAGAAGAAACGCCAGGTCATTTGTCAGATCATTATGACCCGCGTGTAAAGACGGTTAGATTATCGACAGATAACTATTATGGTCATTCAGTTGCTGGTACAGCTGTAGCAGCACATGAAGTAGGACACGCAATTCAAGATGCGAAAGATTATAACTTTATGCGTGTACGCCATTCGTTAGTGCCAGTTGCTAATTTTGGTTCAAACATGTCATGGGTTTTTGTCCTAATTGGTGTATTTGCACAAATGTCTGGTTTGTTGTTACTAGGAATTATTTTAATGGCAGCAGGTGTTATTTTCCAACTTGTTACATTACCAGTTGAGTTTGATGCATCAAAACGCGCAATGCAACAAATTGAAGCACTTGGTATCGTATCAACAGATGAGTACGGTCAAGCTCGTAAAGTATTAAATGCGGCAGCATTAACATATGTAGCAGCAGCTGCTGTAGCGGTATTTGAATTATTACGTCTCGTATTAATTTATACTGGTATGCAGCGTAGCGACGATTAAAGACTATCAATTTTGATAGTCTTTTTTTTGTTTTGTGGATTGAATCTTATAATATGTTACAAATGGAAATAATAGAGAGAATATGGGGTATAGAACTAGTTAAAATAAAGATAAGTATGGAATGATGAAAGAAGGTGACGGACATAGAATATCCATATCATTTAGTTAAACAAGTGAAGGAGCGTAGTGCTATATACCAATTAGAAGGTTTTTTAAGTGGACAGGGCCCTAAAAACCCGAAATTAATGCTTGTTGGAGAAGCACCTGGTGAAACAGAAATTCATAATGGGATTCCATTTAGTGGGAGAGCGGGAAAACATTTAATGGAATTTTTAGAACGTATTCACGTTACAAGGGAAGAAGTATATATTACGAGTGCGGTCCGGAGTAGACCTTATAAATGGAGAGAGAAAAGGGAACGAAATGGCGAAATAATACAGAAGAAGTACAATAGAACACCGAATCAAGGTGAGATACTTGCCCATGCACCTTTGCTAGATTATGAACTGGAATTTATACAGCAGCCGGTTATTGTCACACTTGGTAATATTGCATTACAGCGTTTAGTTGGTAAAAATAATAAAATTACGGATGTTCATGGAGAATTGTTAAAGCAACCTGTGCAGCGATTGAAAGATAGCAGCAGTACAGAATTTATTTGGTCAGAAAAAGAATATCATATTTTTCCGACCTTTCATCCAGCTTCTATTTTCTATAATCGGAGTTTGTTGGAGCTTATTTATGAGGATTTGGAGAAACTTAAAAGATTTATAATAAAAAACTAGAAAAGCTACAGAGCTTTTCTAGCTGAATTTAATTATGTAACGGTTTTTTATTTTCATCTAATGTAAATCCCTCACCAACAACATCGTGTACATCACTTACAGCGACAAAGGCATGTGGATCTACTGAAATAATGATATTTTTTAATTTTACGATTTCATTTTTAGCAACAACACAATATAGTACATTACGTTCTATTTTTGTATAGGATCCAACTGCTTTTAAAAAGGTTGCTCCGCGCTCCATTTCTGATAAAATTTTTGAAGCAATTTCATCGTTTTTATCAGAAATAATAGTTGCTCCTTTTGCTGCATAAGCACCTTCTTGCATGAAATCAATAACCTTAGCCCCGATAAAAACAGCAACTAACGTATACATGCCCTCGCGATATGATAAATATGTAAGAATAGAGATAATGATAACGACCGCATCAAACATAAACATCGTTTTTCCCATACTCCAGCCAACATATTTGTGAGCTAGCCTTGCGATAATATCAACACCGCCAGTAGTCCCGCCGTATTTGAATATAATTCCAAGTCCTATGCCGATAAATGCCCCAGCGAATAAAGCAGCCAGTGTCATATCATTTTGCAAGTTTAAATGTAAGTTGAGAACCTCGTAGCGCTGAAACACCCAAAGGAATAAAGAGACGCTAAATGTACCGATTAATGTGTATAAAAATGTTGTTCGGCCGAGTAATTTCCAGCCAATGAAAAATAGAGGGACGTTTAAAATTAAGTTTGTATAGGAAGGATCAAGTGAAAATTTAAAATATAATAATAGCGTAATGCCGGTAAATCCACCCTCTGCAAGATGGTTTTCAATATTGATATTCACAATACCGAAAGAAAAAATAGCGGAACCGATTAAAATAAAAATGATATTCCGAATCTTCAAATTTGATGTCATTTAGAAATCCCCCTAATTATGTAATGATTGCATTGCTCCTCTTAAACGATAGAACATAATAATAAGTTATTTCTAGTTGATAGTAAAAATAGAGAATGGTATAAGAGCTTAATTAGTTCGGCCTGATATTGTGCGGAAAAACTGCAAAAGAAAGTTTCACTTTATCCCGTCCCAACGGCTGGTAGAGGGAAAAGCAAAGAAGAAAAGGTCGAACCAGCCGCAGGGACCCGATTGGTTCAGGCTGATCTTTTGCAAAAATCACGCAAAAGAAGTTTCACTTTACCCCGCTCTAACGGCTGGTAGAGGGTAAAACAGTGAAGAAAGGTCGAACCAGCCGTAAGAGCCCGATTGGTTCAGGCTGATCTTTTGTAAAAATCACGCAAAAGAAGTTTCACTTTATTATAGTCTATCCTAAAAAGAGTCGTAAATAGTGATATGAGGGAATAATATTTGTCAAATCGCGATGAATTGGCTAACATGAAAGAGGAAGGAATAAGAGGTGACTAGTATGGAAGCAAAAACGATGAAAGATATGCAGAAAGAAGTAGATGCATATATCGGTCAATTTAAAGAAGGTTATTTTAGTCCGCTTGCAATGATGGCTCGTTTAACTGAAGAAATGGGAGAGCTTGCAAGAGAGGTTAATCATTATTATGGTGAGAAACCAAAGAAAACGACTGAGAAAGAACGAAGTGTTGAGGAAGAGCTTGGAGATGTTTTATTTGTTATGATTTGTATGGCAAATAGTTTAAATATTGATTTAGAAACAGCGCATAACATTGTAATGAATAAATTTAATACACGTGATAAAGATCGTTGGACACGTATTGATGAGGGAGAGAAAGACGCATGAAAGAAATTAAAGTAATTATCGCTGGACCACGAGGACGCATGGGATATGAAGCAGTCCTTCTTATGGAAAGAACAGCGCATTTCAATTTAGTAGCAGCAATTGATTATAAGCATGGCGGAGAAAAAATTTCTGATGTACCGGGAATGCCAGCGCTAGATGCACCTATTTACGCGGATTTACATACTTGTTTAGATGAAGTAGAAGCAGATGTATTGTTAGATTTAACAACACCAGAAATTGGAAAGAAACATGTGACACTTGCAGTTGAACGTGGACTTAGATCAGTTATTGGTACAACTGGATTTACTGAAGAAGAACTAAAGCAATTAACAGAAAATGCAAAAGAAAAAGAAGTAGGAACAATTATCGCTCCAAATTTTGCGATTGGTGCAGTTCTTATGATGAAGTTCTCTCAAATGGCAGCGAAGTACTTCCAAGATGTTGAAGTAATTGAATTACACCATGATCAAAAATTAGACGCACCATCTGGTACAGCTGTAAAAACAGTAGAATTAATCCGTCAAAATCGTGTACCAAAAGAGCAAGGGCACCCTAATGAAACGGAACAATTAGAAGGGGCACGTGGTGCAAATGTAGACGGTATTCACATTCATAGCGTACGTCTACCAGGGCTTATTGCACACCAAGAAGTAATGTTCGGCGGAGATGGACAAATGTTAACAGTTCGTCATGATTCATTCAACCGTGCATCATTTATGTCAGGTGTAAAACTATCAATTGAAACAGTAATGAACCTTGATCATCTTGTATACGGTTTAGAAAATATTATCGACTAAAGGGGAGACAACGGATGAAAATTGCCTTAATCGCACATGACAAAAAGAAAGATGATATGGTTTCGTTCGCATACGCATATAAACCAATTTTTGAAAAACATGAACTTTTTGCAACAGGAACGACAGGACTTCGTATTATGGAGGCAACTGGTTTAGTTGTAACAAGATATCAATCCGGTCCTCTTGGTGGAGATCAAGAAATTGGTGCAATGATTGCAAAAAATGAGATGGATATGGTGATTTTTTTCCGGGATCCACTAACAGCCCAGCCGCATGAACCAGATGTTAATGCGTTACTTCGTTTATGTGATGTATACGCCATCCCATTAGCAACAAATATGGCAAGTGCTGAAATGCTAATGCATGCATTAGAGCGGGGAGATTTAGATTACCGAAAGTTAAGAAAATGAGGGGAACAATTATGAGTGGATTACATATATTAGCGTTTGGTGCTCATGCCGATGATGTTGAAATCGGCATGGCAGGTACCATTGCAAAGTATACGAAGCAAGGATATGAAGTAGGCATTTGCGATTTAACAGAAGCTGATCTTTCTTCAAATGGAACGGTAGAACTAAGAAAAGAAGAAGCAAAGGCTGCAGCTCGTATTATGGGAGTAAAAACGAGAATTAATTTAGCAATGCCAGACCGTGGTTTGTATATGAAAGAAGAATATATACGTGAAATTGTAAAGATTATTCGTACATATAAACCAACACTAATTTTCGCACCATATTACGAAGATCGTCATCCAGACCATGCTAATTGCGCGAAACTTGTGGAAGAAGCTATCTTTTCAGCGGGAATTCGTAAATATATGCCTGAACTTCCGCCGCACCGTGTAGAGTCTTTTTATAATTATATGATTAATGGTTTTCATAAACCGAATTTTTGTATAGATATTAGTGAATACCTTTCTAAAAAGGTGGAAGCGTTAGAAGCGTATGAAAGTCAGTTTTCAACAGGGAGTGATGGTGTTAAGACGCCATTAACCGAAGGATACGTTGAAACTGTAATCGCTCGGGAGAAGATGTTTGGGAAAGAAGTTGGAGTGCTGTATGCCGAAGGATTTATGAGTAAGAAACCGGTTTTATTACATGCTGATTTAATAGGGGGATGTAAATGAAATTGAAAATAGGTATTACATGTTATCCTTCTGTAGGTGGTTCTGGGGTTGTTGGGACAGAGTTAGGAAAGCAATTGGCGGAACGCGGGCATGAAATTCATTTTATTACATCGGGTGTACCATTTCGGTTGAATAAAGTGTACCCGAACATTTATTTTCACGAAGTAACAGTAAATCAATATTCTGTTTTTCAATATCCACCTTACGATTTAGCATTAGCGAGTAAAATGGCAGAGGTTGCTCAAAGAGAAAACCTTGATATTTTACATGTGCATTATGCAATCCCGCATGCTATTTGTGCATATTTAGCAAAACAAATGATTGGGGAGCGTATTAAAATTGTTACGACCTTACATGGAACGGATATTACTGTGTTAGGTTCCGACCCTTCGTTAAATAATTTAATTCGCTTTGGTATTGAACAATCTGATGTTGTTACAGCTGTGTCACATTCGTTAATTGAAGAAACAAATGAACTTGTAAAACCAGATAAAGAAATTGAGACGGTATACAATTTTGTAGATGAACGTGTTTATTTCAAACGTGATATGTCTCAATTAAAAAAAGAATATGGTATACGAGAAAATGAAAAAGTGTTGATTCATATTTCAAATTTCCGAAAGGTTAAGCGTGTACAGGATGTTGTGCAGTCATTTGCCAAAATTGTAAAGGAAGTAGATGCGAAATTGCTTCTTGTTGGTGATGGACCAGAGTTCTGTACTATTTTACAATTGGTGAAAAGTTTACATATTGAGGAACGTGTCTTATTCCTAGGAAAGCAAGATAATGTTGCAGAGCTTCTTGCGATGAGTGATTTAATGCTACTTTTATCAGAAAAGGAAAGTTTTGGTCTTGTTATATTAGAAGCGATGGCGTGTGGTGTGCCTAGTATCGGAACGAGGGTTGGGGGCATTCCAGAGGTCATTCAACATGGTGAAACAGGATATATATGTGAAGTTGGAGATACAGACGGAATAGCTAAGCAAGCAATTCAGCTACTAGAAAATGAAGAACTTCACCGTAATATGGGAGAGCGAGCGATGAAATCTGTATATGAGCAGTTTCGTTCGGAAAAAATCGTTTCACAGTATGAGACGATTTATTATGACATACTAAGGGATGACAAGAATGGAAAGATTTAAAAAAGCTAGTTCAATTATTGAGATGTTAAAACAGCACGGACATGAGGCTTACTTCGTTGGTGGAAGTGTACGCGATCTTATTATCGATAGACCGATTGGAGATATCGATATCGCAACATCTGCTTTACCAGAAGAAGTAATGGCTATTTTCCCAAGACATGTTCCGGTTGGTCTTGAGCATGGAACTGTAATTGTTGTAGAAAATGGTGAACCGTATGAGGTAACTACTTTTCGAACAGAAAGCGAATATGAAGATTTTCGAAGACCTAGTAGTGTTCAATTTGTCCGTTCATTAGAAGAGGATTTAAAACGACGTGATTTCACGATGAATGCAATTGCAATGACAGAGGAAGGCGAAATGGTTGATTTATTTGCTGGGAAAGAAGCGATTCGTCTGAAGGAAATTACAACGGTTGGAGATGCTGCAGACCGTTTTCAAGAAGATGCACTGCGAATGATGCGTGGTATTCGGTTCGTAAGTACGTTAGGTTTCTCTTTGGAAATAAAGACGAAACAAGCAATTGAAACGTATGGGCATTTGCTCGAACATATAGCGATTGAAAGAATTACAGTTGAATTTGAAAAATTGTTGACCGGTACATATTGTGTGAATGGTCTTCAAGAGTTAGTAGAAACTAAGCTATTTTCTCATCTGCCATATTTGCAAATGTCAGAAGAAAGACTCTTGAAAGCTACGCAGTATAAATGGGATTCTTTCGAAACAGACGTTGAGGCGTGGGCATTTTTCCTATATTGTATCGGAGAAGAGCATCCATCTGTCTTTCTGCGTCAATGGAAGTTCTCGAATAAAAAGATTAAAGATATCGTAGCGGTTTTATTAGCAATTCGTTCTAGAAAGGAGAAGGAGTGGGATACAATCCTTCTTTATAAAACTGGGATTCGCATCGCTGAGATGGCGGAAAGAGTATATGAAGCGATAATAGAAAGTTATAATAGTGGGTCTGTTAAGCAAGTACAATCATTATTTCATGCATTGCCGATAAAAAATCGTCAAGAAATGAATGTGACTGGTAATGATTTATTAAGCTGGACAGATAAAAAGCCAGGTCCGTGGGTTGCCGAAATGCTTCAAAATATTGAAGAAGCAATCGTACAAGGAGATTTAGTTAATAAGAAAGAGGATATAAGGGAGTGGCTACAAAGATGCAATCTACTATAAGAAAGCAGTTATTACAAGTTTTTTCTGAAGCAGATGGTGCATTTGTATCTGGTCAAATACTTAGTGACAAACTTGGTTGTTCGAGAACCGCTGTATGGAAGCATATGGAGGACCTTCGTAATGAAGGGTATGAACTAGAAGCTGTACGCCGCTTAGGGTACCGAATTGCTAGTAAACCAGATAAAGTAACTGCGAATGAGATTCAATTAGGATTACAAACAGAGCGTATCGGTAGAACGGTTTATTTTGAAGAATCGGTTGAGTCTACTCAGCATATTGCAGCGAGACTTGCTTATGAAGGCGCAGAAGAGGGAACAATTGTCGTTGCTGAAGAACAAACAGCAGGTAGAGGACGTTTAAGTAGAAAATGGTATTCCCCAAAAGGAACAGGAATTTGGATGAGTATTATTTTGCGTCCCTCGATTCCAGTTCATCATGCACCACAGCTTACTTTATTAGCAGCGGTTAGCGTAGCGCAAGCAATTGAAAAATGTACCGGTGTAAACGTAGGGATTAAGTGGCCGAATGATATTTTAATTCAAGGTAAAAAAGCTGTCGGTATATTAACGGAGATGCAAGCTGATCCAGATAAAATTAATGCTGTTATTATGGGAATTGGCATTAATGCAAATCAGAAACAAGAACATTTTGATGAGGAAATTCAGCAAATTGCAACTTCATTAGCAATTGAATCGGGTAAGCCGATTGTTCGTGCGGAACTTATGCAACAAATTTTCTTGCAACTAGAGAAATTGTATGAAGAGTATTTAAAAAATGGCTTCTCTGTTATTAAAATTCTTTGGGAAAGTTACGCAGTAAGTATCGGAAAAGAAATTACAGCTCGAACGATGAAGGAAACTATTAATGGGCTAGCAAAAGGAATTACGGAGGATGGTGTATTGTTACTTGAGGATCATCAAGGACAAGTGCACCACATTCATTCTGCTGATATAGAAATTAAGTAAAAGAAGTTCCTATTTTGGAGCTTCTTTTTGTCATTTAGATACTAATAAATTTCACATACCGTAATAGGGATAAAAAATTATTTTTTCGAAAAAATGTAGCAATTCCTTTTCAGAGTTTGCTATAATTAGTTCGAATATGGGCAGTATCAAAGCGAACTGCACCATTATTTTACGCAGTATGAAAAAATAATAATTTGGATTCTGCCTTGATCCAATAATGGACTGGGACAGAGGGATGAATAATGCCGACTAACACACAACCCTTCTGCCCTTTTATGGCCAGAGGGGTTTTTTATATGATTTCGGCCATCTCCTCTCTCCTGCATAAAGGAGGAGTAGTTTTTGAAAACAAAAACAGATTTTTTGAAAATGAAAGAGCAAGGTGAGCCGATTACAATGCTAACGGCGTATGATTATCCATCTGCTAAATTAGCAGAAGAAGCTAAAGTCGATATGATTTTAGTGGGTGATTCTCTAGGAATGGTTGTACTTGGGTATGATTCAACAGTTCCAGTAACAGTAGAGGATATGATTCATCATACGAAAGCTGTACGCCGCGGAGCGAAAGAGACGTTTATTGTAACTGATATGCCATTTATGTCTTATCATGTCTCATTGCAAGATACGATGATTAATGCACGTCGCATTGTTCAAGAGAGCGGGGCACATGCATTAAAGGTAGAAGGTGCTGGAGAAGTTATATCAACTATTCACTACTTAACGAATGCGGGAATTCCCGTTGTGGCGCATTTAGGTTTAACTCCTCAATCTGTAGGAGTGCTAGGTGGGTATAAAGTACAAGGGAAAGATGCTGAAAGTGCAAAAAAATTAATAGAAGATGCAAAGAAATGTGAGGAAGCTGGTGCGATAGCACTTGTGCTAGAATGTGTGCCAATGCAATTAGCAGAACTTATTTCAGAGCAGTTAACAATTCCTACAATTGGAATTGGAGCAGGACAAAAAGTAGATGGGCAAGTTCTTGTATACCACGATCTTATCTCGTACGGCGTAAATCGTGTTCCGAAATTTGTGAAGCAATATACGTCTGTTCAAGAGGAGATTGTGCGAGGGATTTCGCAATACGTTACTGAAGTAAAGACAGGGCAATTTCCTGAAGAAAAACATTCATTTACAATGAAAGAGGAAGAGTGCTTAGCGTTATACGGAGGAAAACAATAATGAAAATCATAACTACAGTGCAAGAGATGCAGCAAATTACAAACGAACTGCATGCAAGTGGAAAAAGTATCGGTTTTGTTCCAACGATGGGGTATTTACACGAAGGGCATGCTACGTTACTACGTAAGGCAAGGGAAGAAAATGAAATTGTAGTTTTAAGTGTATTTGTAAATCCACTACAATTTGGACCAAATGAAGATTTAGATCGATACCCACGTGATATTGTTAGAGATGAAAATGTAGCAAAAGAAAATGGTGTTGATTATTTATTTTATCCGAGTGTAGAAGAGATGTATCCAGCAGAACAAACGACAACAGTAGAAGTTGTGAAGCGTACCGACGTATTATGTGGCAAACAAAGACCTGGTCATTTCGCTGGTGTGGCGACTGTACTAATGAAACTATTTAATATTACATTGCCAACGCGTGCTTATTTCGGTATGAAAGATGCACAGCAAGTAGCTGTAATTGAAGGATTCGTAACTGATTTTAATATTCCCGTTACGATCGTACCAGTTGATATTGTAAGGGAAGAAGATGGATTAGCGAAAAGTTCTCGTAATGTGTATTTATCACTAGAAGAACGTGAAGAGGCTCCTCATTTATACGGCAGTCTATGTATAGCGAAAGAACGAATTGAGGCAGGCGAACGTAATCCGGAAATCATTATGAATCTTGTGAAAGAGCATATTGAGAAGTATACGAAAGGCACTGTAGATTATGCTGATTTATATGCATATCCTTCATTAAAAGCAATAAATAAAATTGAAGGAAGAATCATTTTAGCGATTGCGGTTAAGTTTGAAAATGTACGATTAATTGACAATATAACATTAATGGGGAAATAAGGGGGAGCATCTATGTTTCGCACAATGATGAGAGCGAAGTTACATCGTGCAACTGTAACAGAAGCAAATTTAAATTATGTAGGTAGTATTACAATTGATGAAGATTTAATGGATGCGGTAAATATTGTAGAAAATGAAAAAGTACAAATTGTAAATAACAACAATGGAGCTCGCTTAGAGACATATGTTATTAAAGGAGAGCGCGGTAGCGGTGTTGTGTGTTTAAATGGTGCAGCTGCAAGGCTTGTACAACCGGGTGATAAAGTTATTATTATTTGCTATGGTTTAGTGGCAGAAGAAAATATTCATAAACAAGAGCCGAAAATTGCAGTATTAGACGATGATAATCAAATTATTGAAATGTTAGGTGCTGAAAAAGCTGGCACGATATTATAAGTAGGAAGGCTATCTCTAATTAAGGAGATAGCTTTTTTGTGCATCTTTTCATTAAGATGAGGTAAAACGTGGTATAGTAACATTATATAATTTTTGTGTTTGATAGGTAAGAAATTGAGGTGTTACATATATGAGTAAGCGTTATGTCGTTGTTGATTTAGAGACGACAGGGAACTCCTGGAAGGATGGGAAGGATAAAATCACCCAAATTGCAGCTGTTGTAGTGGAAGATGGAGAGATATTAGAGATTTTTTCATCTTTTATTAATCCGAAGAGAGAGATTCCCCTATTTATTACAGAATTAACTGGGATTGATGAAGATCTTGTAAAACAAGCCCCGTTATTTCGAGATGTAGCCCCGATGATTGTTGAGCTATTACAAGGTGCGGCTTTTGTTGCACATAACGTTCACTTTGATTGGAATTTTTTAAATGAAGAATTAAGGCAAGCTGGATATACAGAAGTACATTGTCCTAAAATTGATACAGTTGAATTGGCGCAAATTCTTTTGCCGACAGCTGATAGTTATAAATTACGTGATTTAGCTAAGCAGCATGAACTAGAGCACGATCAACCACATCGGGCGGATAGTGATGCTCTTGCAACAGCGGAGTTGTTTTTACAATTTTTAAGTGAAATTGAAAAGTTACCACTTGTCACATTACAATCGCTTTATGAATTAAGTGATGTTTTCCAAAGTGATATAGCTGATGTACTTTCTGAAAATATTTTAAAGAAAATGATGCATGGTAAAGAAGAGGCAGAGGAGTGTGAGGTGTATCGAAATATTGCGCTTCGAAAGCGGAATTATTCTTTAAGCCTCAGTGAAACATACTCATCTAAATTTGATGCTTTCTTACATAAGACAATCGATAAACTTGAATTGAATATGCCAAAGTTTGAAAAAAGAGAAAGCCAACAGATTATGATGAAGGAAATATATACAGCGCTAAGAGATTCTAGGTTTTCACTGATTGAAGCAGGAACAGGTACGGGGAAGACGCTTGCATATTTACTTCCAAGTATTTATTTCGCAAAGAAAAAAGAAGAACCTGTCATTATAAGTACACAAACTGTACAATTGCAACAACAAATACTAGAAAAAGAAATTCCTTTATTAAAGAAAATAATGCCATTTTCATTTGAAGTAGCTCTTCTGAAAGGAAGAAAGCATTACCTTTGTCTACACAAATTTGAATATGCTTTGCAAGAGGAAGAGAAAAATTATGATATGGCGCTCACAAAGGCAAAAATTTTAGTGTGGTTATTGCAAACGGAAACTGGCGATCGTGATGAATTGAATATTCCTGAGGGCGGCAAGTTACTTTGGAACCGTATTTGTAGTGATGTACATAGTCCAGGCGGGATGCAAAGTAACTGGTATAGTCGTTGTTTTTATCAAAGAGCAAAGAATAAAGCATTATTTGCAGATATCGTTATTACAAATCATGCGTTATTATTTCAAGATTTTTCAAGTGAAGAACCACTATTTGCTTCATGTGAACATATTATTTTTGATGAAGCTCATCATATCGAGGAAGCGGCGAGTAGAACATTAGGTGAACAGTTCTCATGCATGTATTTTCAATTAGCTTTATCTCGTCTTGGTACGCTAGAAACAGATGATGTACTTTCTAAAGTATATAAAATGATGAAAAAATCAGAGCAAGCATCGCGTTCGACTTTCCGTATGGTGAGTCATAGTTTGAAGGAATTGAAATTTGATGCGGATGAACTATTTCAAATGTTACGGACTTTCGTATTTAAACAAACAAAGCAGGAACAAGGGATGAGCAATATGCCACTCATTTATCGATATAACACGGAAGTAGAGAAAGGTAAGTTATGGGATAGCATTACCGAGTTAACAAATCGATTTGTGTATGATGTAAGAAAGTTATTGACTACACTTGAGAAGCAAGCTGAAATATTGCAAAGTAAATTAGAATGGGAGATGCATGTCGTTACAGGTGAATTTATGCATTTAATTGAGTTGTTGAGAAAGATGGCACAATCTTTACAATTACTCATTTTAGAAAAAAATTCATACGTGACATGGATGGAGACTGAAACGAAGGGAACGATTCATTCAACAGTTCTATATGCGCAGCCTGTTCATATTGGTGAAAGATTTGCTGATGAATTTTTAACCCAGAAAAAGAGTGTTATTTTCACATCAGCAACGTTAACAGTTAATGATTCATTCGACTATATAAAAGAGGAGCTAGGTTTACATGATTTTGCTCCCAATACATTAAAGGTTCCATCACCATTCCGTTTTGAAGAGCAAATGAAATTAATGGTTTCAACGGATGTACCTTTTATTAAGAAAGCAAGTAATGAAGAATATATTGAGTCTATATCGGCACATATTGCGAAAATAGCGAAAGCTACAAAAGGTAGAATGCTCGTTTTATTCACTTCGTATGAAATGTTGAAAGAAGCGTATACGAATTTGAAAAATGATGAGACATTAGAAGGATATTTATTATTAACGCAAAGTGTGAATAATAAGAGCCGAAGTCGTCTAATCCGCAAATTCCAGGAGTTCGACAAATCGATTTTGTTAGGAACAAGTAGTTTTTGGGAAGGGATAGATATACCTGGAGATGCCCTAAGCTGTCTTGTCATTGTCCGTCTGCCTTTTACCCCTCCTCATCAGCCGATGATGGAAGCAAAAGGAGAGTGGTTAAAAAATCAAGGAGAAGACGTATTCGATAAGTTGGCGCTCCCGCAAGCAATCTTGCGTTTCAAACAAGGGTTTGGTCGTCTTATTAGAACAAATACAGATACGGGAACTGTATTTGTATTAGATCGTCGTTTGACAAGTTCTTCCTATGGAAAACGATTTTTACAATCAATCCCAACTGTACCGCTCTATGAAGGACCGTTAGAAGAATTGTTAGTACAGTTAGAAGAATCGTCAAATGAATAAAATTGGAAGAAAAATACGCCTGAAGTACATTTAAACTTCAGGCGTAAAAAATGTGGGTAGGAGGAATTTTATTTTTCTTACTTCTTGTATACAAAATATATTGCTTTTCGATTTGAAACCTTTTTTTGCTGTACATGTCCTGCTATAATAGATGGGTGATGAAGCAGGGGTTGTAAAGAATGTACTCTTATTGTAACCGCATTGCGTTCTTCTATAATTAGAAATTTTTGTGTAACGGAGGAGTTTTTTCATGGATAAGAAAATCGAAGTCCTATCAACGACGCGTATTAAATATTCGTCTGACTTGTATAAAATTGTTGATGGTTTGAATCGTACGTTAAAAGAGCAGGACCTCATGTTCGGATTAGCATTAGACGAAAAAGATAAAGAAACAGCTGTATTTACGATTTACAGAACGTAGTGATACAATGAAAAAGTGGATCTTTACAATCATTATCGTTATCGTTGCTAGCGGAATATATGGGGCATATGTTTATAATAAAGCGATGGAAAAGAAAATTCCAAAAGAGTCAAAGTCTGTAGAAATTGCGAAAGAAAAGGCAAAGCTTACAAAGGTAAATACTGTTGATTATTATAATGGAAAATCTTCATATACAGTCGTACAAGGTACAGATGAAAAAGGAGAACAACTTATCGTTTGGGTGCCTGAGAAAAAAGGGGAAACTATAGTAAGGAAAAAGAGCGAAGGTATTTCTGAAAAAGATGCTTTACAAAGAACGATTGAACAAGTCGGAGATGAAAGTAAAGAACCCAAAAGTAAGCCGAAAGAAATTTTAAAAGCAAAATTAGGCTTTGAAAATAATATACCATTATGGGAAGTTACATATATTGATGATGACAATCGTTATAGTTACTACTATCTTGAATTTAAAGATGGGAACTTTTTAAGACGATACAGCATTGAAAAATAGATGTAGGGGGAACTACAAATGAAATTAGCAAAGCGAGTAGCTGCTTTAACACCATCTGCAACTTTAGAAATTACAGCAAAGGCACAAGCATTAAAAGCAGAAGGTCATGATGTAATTGGATTAGGAGCAGGAGAACCTGACTTTAATACGCCAAAACATATTATGGATGCTGCGCATAAAGCGATGTTAGAAGGACATACGAAATATACACCAACAGGTGGATTACAAGCGTTAAAACAAGAAATTGTGAAGAAGTTTACTCGTGATCAAGGAATTGCGTATGATCCATCTGAAATTATTGTATGTAATGGTGCCAAGCATGCATTATATACATTATTCCAAGTGTTACTTGATGAAGGAGATGAAGTTATCATCCCAACTCCTTATTGGGTAAGTTATCCTGAGCAAGTAAAGCTTGCTGGTGGTAAGCCAGTTTATGTAGAAGGTCTAGAAGGCAATGAGTACAAAATTACAGCAAAGCAGCTGCGTGAGGCAATTACAGAGAAAACGAAAGCTGTTATTATTAATTCACCGAGCAATCCAACAGGGATGATTTACAGCAAAGAAGAATTACAACAGCTTGGAGAAGTATGTTTAGAGCATGATATCTTAATCGTTTCAGATGAGATTTATGAAAAATTAATTTATGGTGACGCGGAATATACTTCAATTGCCCAGCTTTCTAATGTATTAAAAGAACAAACACTTATTATTAATGGTGTATCTAAATCGCATTCTATGACAGGTTGGCGTATTGGATATGCAGCAGGAAATAAGCAGCTTATTAAAGCGATGACGAACTTAGCGAGTCATAGTACGTCAAACCCTACTTCAATTGCTCAATACGGTGCAATTGCTGCGTATGCAGGCTCACAAGAACCTGTAGAAACAATGCGTCAAGCGTTTGAAGAAAGATTGAACATTATTTATGATAAATTAATTCAAATTCCTGGTTTCACTTGCATTAAGCCACAAGGTGCTTTTTACTTATTCCCAAATGTAAAAGAAGCCGTAGCGTTAGCTGGGTATGATACAGTTGATGAGTGGGCAAAAGCATTATTAGAAGAAGAAAAGGTGGCTCTTGTTCCAGGTACAGGATTTGGTGCACCAAATAACGTTCGATTATCGTATGCGACATCTCTTGAGCAAGTTGAGAAAGCATTAGAACGAATTCATACGTTCATGAAAAGTAAAGTACAGGCTTAATCGTCTGTTTCTTGTAGTAAATGGCAAAAAACCTCCCTATATATAGGGAGGTTTTTTTGACGAATTGTGGCAAAAAGAAATGGCTAAAGGTGTGTTATACTAGAGAACGAGGTGTTTGGTGATGAAAAAGAAAATGATGTTACAATGGTTTGAACAGGGAAGCATAGCGATTCCTAAATTGCTTATGATGCATTATAAAAAGCTAGGTTTAAATGAGACGGAATTTATGGTAGTACTTCATGTACACACATTTTTAGAATCAGGTAATTCGTTCCCGACTCCTTCAGAGATTTCAGAACGGATGACGATAACAGAAATGAAATGCATGGAAGTGATTCAAACTTTAATCCAAAAAGGTTTTTTAGCACTAGAAGGTGGACGAAGATCTGAAGCGATGATGTGTGAAAGTTATTCTTTACAACCACTGTGGGAAAAAATATTGCACTTTTTAATGAATGAATCTATAGAGGAAGAGCAAAAAGAACAAAAACAAATTCAAGTAAATTTATATACAGTATTTGAAAAAGAATTCGGAAGACCACTTTCGCCATTTGAATGTGAAACATTAGGGATGTGGGAAGATCAAGATCAACACCATCCGAATTTAATTCAAGCGGCTCTTCGTGAAGCTGTTATGAGTGGTAAACTTAATTTCCGGTATATTGATCGTATTTTGTTTGAGTGGAAAAAGAACGGAATTAAAACGGTAGATCAAGCGCAAAATCAAGGCCAGAAATTTAGAGCGAATCAACAACGCACACAACAAACGACAAAACAAGAGACGAAATTTACTGGGAAAGTGCCTTTTTATAATTGGTTGGAGCAGTAGTGTAGGAGGAAAGATATGTTGAACAAAACGCAAATTCGTTATTGTTTAGATACAATGGCGGATATGTATCCAGAAGCGCATTGTGAATTAATTCATGATAATCCATTTGAACTTGTAATCGCAGTGGCATTATCTGCACAATGCACAGATGTACTTGTGAATAAAGTGACGAAAAACTTATTTCAAAAATATAAAACACCAGAAGATTATTTAAGTGTGTCTTTAGAAGAATTACAACAAGATATACGTTCCATTGGATTGTTTAGAAATAAGGCGAAAAATATTCAAAAATTGTGCCGGATGTTACTAGATGATTATAACGGGAAAGTTCCAGAAGACCGTGATGAGCTGACGAAATTACCAGGAGTAGGGAGAAAGACGGCGAATGTAGTTGTTTCGGTAGCGTTTGGGATTCCAGCGATTGCTGTTGATACGCATGTAGAGAGAGTGAGTAAACGGTTAGCAATTTGTAGATGGAAAGATTCTGTGTTAGAAGTGGAAAAGACATTGATGAAGAAAATTCCAATGGATGAGTGGGGAGTTACACACCACCGTATGATTTTCTTCGGACGTTATTACTGTAAGGCGCAGCGACCACAATGTGAAGAGTGTCGATTACTAGAAATATGTCGTGAAGGAAAGAAACGAATGAAGGGGAAATAAAGGATGGAGCGAGTTATAGAAATACCGAAAGAGTTTCGGTGCGTACCATTTTTTAAAGAGAGTGCAAATTCGATTACGTATCACACAGACCAATCTTTTGAAGAGATAATACAAAATACTTACTTTATATTTGATATTGAAAGAAAATATGAGCCATGGAATGAAATTGAAACAAGTATTCCAGCGGTGTTAAATATATGGAAAAGCAAGCATGAAGAAATTGCTATACTATTTCGGAACAGAAAAAAACAAGAAGCTGAGGGTCCGATGATTCTTTTTGCAGCGCACTTTCTATCGGTTATATATTGGTTAAATGAGCAGCCTGTTCATAGTTTGAATGAGATGCAAGTAAATACGAATAAATTGGAAGTACAACCTGTTAATTTTATGGAGCGATATTCATTTATTATAAAGAAACCGAGTAATTACCATTCGTATATTCAATTAGCACAGTTGTATATCGAAATAGAAAAGCTATATGTAAAGAAAATGATAACAAAAAAGAAGTCGGTTTCTCATTAAGAGAAACCGACTTCTTTTTTTGTTTATTAAGACTCTGTTGTAACAACATTTCCGTCCGCGTGAGGTGTATCTTCCCCGGTATTTTGTTGCTGTTGTTGCTCTTCAGCTTTTTTTCTAGCTTCTTCGTCAGCTTTTCTCTTAGCTTCTTCGTCGGCTTTTCTCTTAGCTTCTTCGTCAGCTTTCTTCTTAGCCTCTTCGTCAGCGGCTTTCTTTTGAGCTTCTTCTTGCTGTTTACGTTGTTGTTCTTGTTGCTGCTGTTGTTCTTGTTGTTTACGTTGTTGTTCTTGTTGTTGTTGCTGTTGCTGTTGCTGTTGCTGTTCTTGCTGTTTACGCTGATCTTCATCAGCTTTTTTCTTAGCTTCTTCTTGTTTTAGTTTATCTTCATTGGTCTTTTTCAGGGCTTCTTCGTCAGCTTTTTTCTTAGCTTCTTCATCAGCTTTTTTCGCATCTGGAGTTCCGCCAGGCGCAGTGAAGGATGCACCAACTGCAGGGCTTGTTCCAGTACCCTTTTTCGCTACTACAGAGAAACTGTAAGTAACACCTGGTTTAATACCACCAAGAGTAGCTGTCGTACCGCTTACTGATAAGCTACCACTAGAACCGTCAGTAGCTTTATAGCTTGCTGCGTATGCATCAACATTTGATGATGGTCCAGACCAGTTCAGTGTCACTGTGCTAGCGCCATCGAAAGCGACATTAAGACCACTAGGTGGATCTACTTTAATTTCTTTAACTGCATCTTTTTTCGCACCTTTAATGTACAGTTCTCCATTTAATTCTTGTACAGAAGAAGGGCGCTCGAAACGAGATTTATCCGTAGCAAATTTGCTCATCATTGCTTGGAACATTTGCTGAGCAATTCTAGTAGAACGATCGCTAATGTAATTTTCTGGGCTATCTTTTTCATAACCAGTCCATACAGCCATTGTATATTGTGGTGTATATCCTGCGAACCAACTATCTCTGTTGGCATCTGCTGGAATACCGTATTTTTTAATAACAGATTTATCAAAGTTTTGTGTTCCTGTTTTACCAGCAACGTCGAATCCAGAAACATATGCTGTTGGACCTGTACCGCCAGAACCAGGTTTTACTACGTCACGAAGAACGTCAGTAACCATGTAAGCTGTATAGTCATGCATTGCGCGTTGTTCTTTCGGTTTAAAGCTTTTCTTTTTTCCATCTGGGAAAATAACTTCTTTAACGAAATGAGGTTTATTGTATACACCGTCATTTCCAAATGCTGCATAAGCTCCAGCGACATCTAACGGAGAGCCTTCATTACTACCGATTGCAGTAGATTCATATGCTTTCCCATCTTTAAACGTCATTCCTAAACCTTCAGCAAACTCTTGTGCCTTAGGAATACCGACTGTTTGAGCTGTTTTTAAAGCCGGGATGTTTAATGACTTCTTCAATGCTTCACGAAGTGAAACGTCACCTTTAAAATTACCCGTAGCATTTTTAATCTTTGTGCCATCAGAGTAAGTATATTCAGAGTCATTTAATTGATGATAAGTAGACCATTGAAGGTTTTCAATTGCAGGACCATAGTCGAAAATTGGTTTCATTGTTGAACCAACTTGGCGTTTTAAATCAACTGCCATATTATGACCTTTGAAAGTAGATTTACTTTCTTTACGACCAGCGCCGATTGCTCGAACTTCTCCAGACTGAGTATCCATAAATACGAATGATCCTTGGAATTGATCGTTTGGATACTTGATGAGATTCCCATCCATAATTTTTTCAGCGTAATCCTGAGCATCTTGATCAAGTGTTGTATGAATCGTTAAACCATCTGAACCGATATTTACATCAGGGTATTCTTTTTCAACTTCCTTTACAGCAGCATCTATAAATGCTTGATACTTCATTTCAGTCACTTCTGAAGATGGAAGAAGTCCTTGTGTTACAGAGATTTGCATTGCGTCATTCATTTCTTGTTTCGTTATATACCCGTGTCGGTTCATTAATGTTAATACGATATTACGACGTTTCGTTGCTCTATCAACGTTATCTGGTTTTGTTGGATCATAAATGTTAGGACCTTGGGGTAAACCAGCGAGCATTGCAGCTTCGTGTAGTTGTATGTCTTTTAAATCTTTGCCGTAATATTTTTTTGCTGCTGTTGAAATACCGTAAGAGCGATTACCGAGGTTAATCTTATTTAAGTACATTTCTAAAATTTCATGTTTTGAGTACTGTTGCTCTAACTTATAAGATAAGTACCATTCCTGCACTTTTCTTTTTGCAGTTTTTTCCATCGTTAGAAAATAGTTTTTAACTACTTGCTGTGTAATCGTACTACCACCTTGTGATCCAAAACCACCAGTGACATTTTCCATGACTGCCATTCCAGTACGTCTAAAATCAATTCCATTATGATCGTAGAAACGAGCATCCTCAGTCGCAAGGAATGCACTTTCAATTACTTTTGGAATTTGATCGTATGTAACATGGGTTCGTTTTTCAGCACCGTATTCATAGAAGAAATTCCCGTTTTTATCAAGGAATTTTGTTGATAAAGGATTGACTAGCTTTGATTTGTCTAGTTTTGGAGCGTCCTTTACCATAACAAAGAAGGCCGAAACGCCAGCTACGAGACCGACGATACCAAGAAGTAGACAACCTATAAGAAATCTCTTGAAAAAGGAACCTTTTTTCTTTGGTTTTTCTTCTTTATTATTTGTTTCTTTCGTTTGATTTTTTACATGATTTCGTTCTGTACGAGAACGATAATTATCTGACATTATACTTTCTCCTACCTTTCATTCTCTCCCCCAAAAGTCGAAAAAAGAGCCTTAGTGATGACTCTATCACGAAAAATAAACCGTGTCTAGTACGCGGATATAATCAATTCGAGGGTGATAACCGCATGATAATAAAGACCCATGCTCTTCTATTTCTTGTTTTGTAATCGATTTACGTCCACCAGTATTTTGACGATTCCAAAATGCAATAATATGTTTTGCATCTAATAAATAAAATTCATCAAAAAGTGTAAATTTAATAATAACAAATGCAATTCCATTATGAGCGACTACTTGCTTCATATGTTCAATTTGATGAAGGTGGAAGTTTTGAAGTGGAAAACTGGTTTTATTTTTAGTTTCTTTCGCTTCAAAATCGATGTATTTCCCTTTGTATACACCGTTGTAATCTGTTGTAGAAGGTTGTTTGAAATACGCTTCTTTTACCACTGCAGCACTTCGAGCGGGGTAATCTACTTTTACAATTTGAAGAGGTGTAGGTTTTTTATGTACGCATGCAATATTATGGGTTAAGTAATATTGATTGGTGTCATTCAATTCCTCTTCAAGGGACATACCTCTATTACTGTAAGTATGTTTTTTTATTGGTGTTTTATGAGGTTGTGAAGCTTGATCGTACCTTTTTCCATTTGGGTAACGAATGGTCATATTTTGTCCACTCCCAACTTGATAAGATTTACTTACAAAGGTGATTATATCAAAAAATGAAAAAAGATGTGACCTTTTTCAAGAAAGGTATGGTGACTTACTCATGTTTCGATGGAGTGATTACGAAAAAATTAAACAGACCCGTAATGATATTTTTTGTACAGAAGAGGAAAAAGCTATAGTTCTTAATATTAAGGAGAGCACGGATGTAGCTAACGTAGATAATATTTCACGTACACAATCTTACCAAGAATATTATTTGAGAAATAGAGAAATTAGATGGTCTTTTTTAGCAAGCATGGTTTCAAGGAATGGGGGATGGAACATGACAGATTTAGAAGGAGAATATTATTCTAATCTTTTATCTCAAACAGTTAAGAGACGATTATTTCATTTGTATGAGAAAGCCAATTGGCTCATTTTTTTAGATGCATTTCCTCAACTATTACTGTATGAGGAAAGTAAAAAGAGATGTGCGCCGCTCTTTCATTTGTTACAATTTTTCAACATATCAATTTTTATGGAAAAAGAATGGGCCGCGTTTTGGGAGAAAAAAGATATAAATAGGCTTATGACGGCACTTATTATTAATGAACAAAATAAAATTCAAAAACCAGTAATTGAGAATGCATACTTTCAAAAACATGTATTTGATACTGCACTATTCAAATTTCAAGAAATATTTCACGTTAGTGCAGTTATTTTTCCAATGGTGGAAGGGGGAATGTATGGATTTTCAGTTTATCAATTTGAAACGTTGCAAAAACGTATAGAACTGGGGAAGCAATTAGCTTGGTTATTATTTCATTCAAAGTATAAGTCTTCTTTTTATAAATTTGCAGTGCAAACTAGGCATACTGGATCAAGGATGGATTATGAATGTAATATAAGGGGAATTAGAAAATCATGTACGCCGGCTCTTCGGGATGTGTATTCTATTGTCACTCATGAAAAATTAATTGAAAAAGATTGGTTTAGTGAAGGGTTGGAAATAGATTCATTATTTTTACTTGAAAAACCTAAGGGGGAAATTAATATAACAGAATGGTATAGAAAGAAGAGGGAGCAAATACATACTCTTTCTATATTAAGTAGTTTTGTTAAAAGAATGGATGAGTTCATGATATAATAAAGAAGTCCCGCCTTCTTAAATGAGGGCGGGACTTCTTTATTAAAAGTAATATGCTCTACAACAAGTTACTTTCTAATCGGCTATTTGCCGGCAGTACGACTTTAACTTCAACACTTATCGAAAGCGAAGAGGTAAGGTAGACTAGAAAATAGTTGTTTGTAAAAGCCACTTTGGTTAAAGTGTCATTTTATCCCGCTATTTGCGGACAGTAAAACTCCCACCTCAAAATTTGGCTGGAGCAAAGAAGGTAGGTGGAAGCCCTGCTGTCCGTAAACACCCGATTGGTGCGGGCTAATAATCAGTGGGGGATGAATAAAACCCCACTGATTAAAGTTTCACTTTATGTAGCGGGGAAATTTGGACCATCAAGCTTTGGATTACCAGTCTCAGGTTTGTTTTGTTGTTTGTTTTGCTTTTTCTTTTTTTCGTTTTTATTTTTTGCCATCGTAATACACCTCCTTTTTGTATTGTTACCATTTCTAATAATGGCATACTAAATGATTTCTTTGACGAATATCAACTAGTTTTGTCATGTGAGAAGGAGTAATTAATCAATCGGCGAAATTACATGACAAAGGAAAGGCAAAGAAGGGGGCGTTTTAAATATGGCGATGGTTCAGAAGGAAGATGTTATGAAAAAAATGGATCAAATGTTAAGTTCTCTCGATTTGCTGGAAATGAAGATTGGGATTAGAATGAATCATGCATTGAAGGATAAAGGTGAAAAAATACGCAATAAGATAGAAATAACAGAAATGCATATAGAACATATGGAAAATAAATTAGTGCATCACGAAGAAAAAGGGAGCTGGGTAAAGACATTTCAAAACGTCGTAGTGAGTGCATAATAAGGTGGGAACAAAATGGGACATGAAGCATTAATCCAGTCTTCGGAGAAGTTAATGCAGTATAATGATGAAGCGAATGTGAAAAAAAGAGAGATGGCTGAATATGATTTTTATAAGGATATGAAGCCATTTGTTGATATTGTAGATGCGGAGTTAGAGATGTGGAAAGAATTAGCTTATAGGTGGATAAAGGAAGAACGACCTAAGTATATACATGTACAACAAATTGATCAAGTGTATGATAATTTACAAACTAATGTGCTACAATGTTTTGTTAATAAGGGAAAAGGCAAACGTTTCTTTGAAACTCATCAAGCTATTTCGTACACTTTGCAAAATATCGTAGATCAATGTAAATAACAAGAGGGAAAACCCTCTTGTTTTTTTATGCCTCTGTCACTGTTGTAGGTTTTGTTGCACCGTTTATTTCTAACTCTCGTATTAATGTTCGGTAATCTGATATGCATACTTTTCCTTCAAGATAACAATGTCTTGCAAAGTCTAACAGTTCATTCGAATTTTCTGTGTAATACCCCTTTTTTTGAGAAAACGCTTGTTTTAAATCCCCTAATACCATGTTGATTCCTCCCCCATGAGAATCTTCTTCCTTATTATCATAGCATGGAAGGGTTTACTTTCTAATTTTTTTAAAAATTTAAACTTCCGACAAAAACAGACAGGTACTCCGTCACACATTTTATTTTATAGGTACATATTCTATATGTAGAAACTTATGCCAAGGAGGAGAGAATGCATGTTTCAACAACCTAATGTATATCAGCAAGCAAATCCATATGCACAGCAAAATATGTACCAATATAATGAGGATACATATTTACGATATAATATGTATCCTTTCGAGCCTCATTATGGAAACCAAAATTATTATCAACCATTTGAAGTGTCGTTTGGGAATCAACCGCAGCAAGCGCATATGAATCAGCCGCAACAAGCATATACGAATCAACCGCAGCAAGCGCATATGAATCAGCCGCAACAAGCATATACGAATCAACCACAGCAAGCGCATATGAATCAACCGCAACAACCGCACATGAATCAGTCGCAACAAGCGTATATGAATCAACCGCAACAACCGCACATGGATCAGTCGCAACAACCGCATATGAATCAGCCGCAGCAAATGTATACGAATCAACCACAGCAAGCGTATATGAATTCACAAAACTACATGTCGCCAGCTCAATATGTAAATCAACAAGCTATGTTTTATCCACCAAAACAACCATATCCAACGATGAATAAACAAAAGCAACAGCAACAGCAACCAAGTCAGTTTTCTAGTTTTGTTTCACAATTTAAATCATCAGATGGTAACTACGATGTAAATAAAATGATGAACACGGCTGGACAAATGATGAACGCGATGAATCAAGTAACGGGGATTGTTAAGCAAGTCGGGGGCTTTTTTGGTAAATAATAGTAGGGGGTTGTCTATAATAGGTATTACGTATGAAATTGGATACTAGACAAATTTCCATGAAATAAATGGGTATATATAACAAGCGGCTTTAGCCCCTCGCTCATATTGTAAAGTGTAGTCAGATTTTTTTAATGAGAGAGGAGAGAAAAAACTATGCATCATTGTCATCCTTGCTTTGGAGGGCATAAGCCTGTAGGACCTATTTGTACGGCAGCTCCTGTCATTCACCCAACGAAACAATGCGTAACACATTCTTTTTCAACAACGGTGGTGCCACACATTTTTCCAACTCATACAACGCATGTTCATCATCAACAAATTAAAAATCAAAACTTCTTCCCACAAACAAACTCGAACGTAAACGTTGTAGATCCTGGTGATCCAGGATTCGGCGGAGGATGTGGACCATGCGGTCATGGCCATCATCACCATGGGCATCAAATATCACCATTTGGACCAGGACCGAATGTATCACCATTTGGACCAGGACCGAACGTATCACCATTTGGACCAGGACCGAACGTATCACCATTTGGACCAGGACCGAACGTATCACCATTTGGACCAAATATCGGACCAAACGTTGGTGGAATGTTTAAAAAGTAAATGATATGTTAGAACTAGCGAAATGCTAGTTCTTTTTTTGTAATTGGAGTGTTGATATGAAGGTTGTTGCTGTAACAGGATATAAGCCGTTTGAACTTGGAATATTTAAAAATGATCATCCAGGAGTAGAGTGTATAAAAAAGGCGCTGCGTCGTAAATTAACTGTTTTTGTAGAAGAAGGTTTGGAGTGGGTTATTATAAGTGGTCAGTTAGGAGTAGAGCTATGGGCTGCTGAAGTTGTTTTTGAAATTCAAGTAGAATATCCAAATTTAAAATTAGCTGTATTTACTCCTTTTTTAGAACAAGAGGAAAATTGGAAGGAAGATAACCGTGAATATTACGAATTTATTCTTTCACAAGCAGATCACATTGATAGTATTACGAAACGGAAGTACGAAAGCCCAGAGCAATTTAAATTAAAGAATCAATTTTTTATTGAAAAAAGCGATGCACTTTTAGCTGTATATGACGAAGAAAAGTCTGGGAGCCCTAAATATATTGTAGAAGCAGCTAAGAAAAAAGGAGAAATAGAAAATTATCACAGTTATTTCATTCTTTTTTCTGATTTACAAGATATAATGGAAGAGGAACAGTGGAATAATGCAGAGTAATATGTAATATAGTACTCGTATATTTGATTGACAAAAGGCGTTGTTTCTGAAAAAATTTAGTTAATGAAAGCTTTGGCAAAAATTTGAGGTGAAGAAAATGATTTCGGATAAAATTAAATTAACAGCGAAAGATATTTTAGAAAAAGAATTTAAAACAGGTATGAGAGGTTATCAACAAGAAGAAGTAGATAAGTTTCTTGATATGATTATTAAAGATTATGAAGCTTTTCATAAGGAATTTGATCAATTAAAACAACAAAATGCTCGTTTGAAACGTGAATTAGAAGAACAAAAAGTAGCGGCAACACAAGTTCCGCAACAACCGGTACAAACACCAGTTGCACAACCAGTGTATAACAATACGAATACGGATATTTTAAAACGTCTATCTAATTTAGAAAAAGCTGTATTTGGAAGTAAGTTATACGAATAAATTAAGGTAACAAAAAGGTTAAAGCATTTTACATAGAAAAAAACATTGCAAAATCTTTTTGTTTCCACTATACTAATGTTTGTCATAACGTTTGGGTAATCGCTGCAACGCCAACGTTGTAGAGGAAAGTCCATGCTCGCACGGCCTGAGATGGCTGTAGTGTTCGTGCCTAGCCAAGTCATAAGCTAGGGTATTCTGGCTGCAAGGCTGGTTTAACGGCAGGGAAAAAACCTAAGTCCTTTCGGATATGGTTTGACTACCTTTAAAGTGCCACAGTGACGAAGTCCTTGAAGAAATGATAGGAGTGGAACGAGGTAAACCCCACGAGCGAGAAACCCAAATAATGGTAGGGGAATCTTTTCCAAGGAAATGAACGACGGAAAAGGACAGGTTTTCGTAACCTGTAGATAGATGATTACCACCGGAGTACGAGGCGTGGGCCGTTTGCAGTACAAAGGAACAGAACATGGCTTACAGAACGTTATGAACCAACTATGAAATAACTCAGCTCTCCTTTGTTAGAGGAGGGCTTTTTATTTGTATGAAGTTATAAGTTGTGAGTTAAAATGGTAAGTGAGAATATTCTTCGTAATATGTGATAATTAATAGGACAACATGTTATTAATTATTGTTTGATTATACATAAGAGGTGAATGTAAATGGGAAAAGTTACTTTAATTGCAACAGCGGCAATGGGTATTGAAGCGTTAGTTGCCCGAGAAGTTCGCGATCTTGGTTATGAATGTGAAGTGGAAAACGGAAAGGTAACGTTTGAAGCGGATGAAAAAGCGATTTGTCGTACGAATTTATGGTTACGTACTGCAGACCGTGTGAAAATTAAAGTCGGCGAATTTAAAGCAACAACATTCGATGAGTTATTTGAAAAAACAAAAGCGTTAAACTGGGGAGATTATATTCCAGAGAATGGAGAATTTCCTGTTATTGGGAAATCTTTGAAATCAACATTATTTAGCGTTTCAGACTGCCAACGTATCGTTAAAAAGGCTGTTGTTGAGAAATTAAAAACAACGTATAGACGCACAACTTGGTTTGAAGAAGATGGACCGTTATTCCGTATTGAAATTGCAATGCTCAAGGATATTGCGACGTTAACAATCGATGCGAGTGGTGTAGGTCTTCATAAACGTGGATACCGTCTTGAGCAAGGTGAAGCGCCTTTAAAAGAAACATTAGCTGCGTCTTTAATTAAGTTAACAAACTGGAAGGCGGATCGTCCTTTCGTTGATCCTTTCTGTGGATCTGGTACAATTCCAATTGAAGCTGCATTAATTGGACAAAATATCGCACCAGGATTTAACCGAGGCTTTGCATCGGATGAATGGGGCTGGGTTGGTAAACAAAATTGGCGCGAAGCTCGTCAAGAAGCTGAAGATTTAGCTAATTATAATCAACCATTGCAAATCATTGGATCAGATATCGATCACCGTATGATAAGAGTTGCCCAAGATAACGCAGAAGAAGTTGGATTAGGGGATCTTATATCATTTAAACAAATGCAAGTAAAAGATTTCACGACAAAAGAGGAATATGGCTATGTTGTAACGAATCCTCCATACGGAGAACGTTTAAGTGAAAGAGCGCTTGTTGAAAAATTATATAAAGAAATGGGAGAGGTATTCCGCCCATTAGATACGTGGTCAATGTATTTATTAACAAGTTATGAAGCATTTGAGAAATGTTATGGGAAAGATGCATCGAAAAAGCGTAAACTGTTTAACGGATTTATCCGTACAGATTACTATCAATACTTCGGAAAGCGTCCACCGCGTAATTCATAGTATAAAACTCCTCCAGCACGCATATACTGGCTATTATGTAATGCGTAAAGGAGGAAGTGATATGGATAGTTTCCAATTATCGATGATTCAAAAAGCTATTCACCGTACGTATGATGAGCTCGGAAAAGAAGTGGATAGTCAAGGTGCAATTGTAGATGGAATACAAAAAGCGCAGGAAGAATATTTGTCAGCTCTTTCACATGAAACAGCGATTGATAAACGTTATTTAAGGTCATTAATATAGAAAAAAATTTTCCTTTTTCGAAAGGAAAATTTTTTTTCGTGTATTTCTATGTATTGTAACAGGGGAAAGTGGCTGCACACATGTGAGTAGCAGTTGCTATATCTTTTTATAGAAAAACTGTTTGGTTGGAGGCTAAGGATGTTTACTGAGAATAGGTTACCATTTGAAGTAGGAAAACAAGATAATTTTTATGATAAGTTGAATGAGTGGATTGGAGATGTGTTTTACGACATTCTTCCGGAAAAGGGCTTTGAAGAGCGTGATGAACAGATTTTTATGGCGTTTCAGTTAGAGCGCGCTTTCCAAGAGAAGAAAGTTATGTTTGCAGAAGCGGGTGTAGGAACAGGGAAAACAATTGTATATCTTCTATATGCAATTTGTTATGCACGTTATACAGGGAAGCCGGCTATTATCGCTTGTGCAGATGAAACGTTAATTGAGCAGCTTGTGAAAGAAGAAGGAGACATTGCTAAGTTATCTGAAGCATTAGGGCTATCTGTTGATGTTAGACTTGCGAAGTCAATGGATAATTATTTATGTTTACGTAAACTTGAAGATGTTATGAGTGGACGAGCTCCAGAAGTAATTGAAGATGTATATTACGAATTACCTCAGTTCGTATTCGATCATGGTACGATGCAGAACTTTACTCACTATGGTGATCGAAAAGAATTTCCGCTGTTAAATGACGAGGAATGGTCAAAGGTAAACTGGGATTACTTCCAAGATTGCTTCACTTGTGATTCTCGTCATCGTTGTGGTCAAACTCTTTCGCGCGAGCATTATCGTAAAGCGGCAGATTTAATCATTTGTTCTCAAGATTTCTATATGGATCATATTTGGACGTACGAAGCTCGCAAACGTGAAGGACAAATTCCGTTATTACCAGAAAGTAGCTGCGTTGTATTCGATGAAGGGCATCTTGTAGAATATGCAGCTCAAAAAGCTTTAACGTACCGTTTAAAACAAACGATGATGGAGCAACTTTTAACGAGATTATTACAAAATGATATTCGTGAAGAGTTCGCACATTTAGTAGAAGAAACAATTTGGCAAACTGAACAATTCTTTGGGGTACTACAAGAGAATAAAAAGGAAATTGAAGGTTCTGATCGTTTAGAAATTACTGTGACAGAAAAGGTAACTGCAGAAGCGAAAAGACTTTATGCGAAAATCGGTGAAGTCGGTGATGCATTAGTATTTGAAAGTGAAATGCATACAGTAAACACATACGATTTAAATATTGTTGATGAGCATTTAGATGTGTTAGAGCATTCACTTCGTCTTTTCATGCACGAGAAAAATGTAATTACGTGGGGTGAAGAAGGCGATGGTGCTTTCACGTTAGTTATTATGCCGCGTGCAGTTGAAGAAGTGTTACAAGAAAAAGTATTCTCGAAGAAGATTCCATATATTTTCTCTTCTGCGACATTATCTGACAATGATTCGTTCGCATTTACTGCAAATAGTCTAGGGGTAAAAGATTACTTATCATTCTCAGTTGCTTCGCCGTTTGATTATGAAGAGCAAATGACAGTAAACTTACTTCCGTATACGAAAGAAAATGAATGGGAAAGAAAGTGTCAATATACACTTGAAAATATACAAAAAACAAATGGACGTACACTCGTATTATTCCGTACAACGCAAGAACTTGCAGCGTTTAAAGAATATGTAAGTAAAGAGCAAATGTCAGTTCCGTTCCTATATGAAGGAGATCAAGAAATTAGTCAGCTCGTTTCTCGTTTCCAAAATGAAGAAGAGACTGTACTTTGTGCCGTTCATTTATGGGAAGGTTTAGACATTCCAGGTTCATCATTATCACATGTTATTATTTGGTCATTACCATTCCCTCCAAACGATCCTGTGTTTGAGGCGAAGCGTAAACATGTGAATGATCCATTCTGGGACGTAGATGTGCCTTATATGATTTTACGTCTTCGCCAAGGAATTGGACGTTTAATTCGTACAAGTGAAGATAAAGGTGCTATATCATTATTCTTATCAGATAATGAAGATGAAAAAGTGATAGAAGCAGTGAAGAAAGTACTTCCGGTAGAAGGAAAAGTACTTTAAGCGAAAAAATGTTGTAGGGAAAAGTTTGGCATTTGCCAAGCTTTTTTTCTATTAGAAAAGGAATTTATGTTTCAGTGTCGAAATAAGTTTGAGGTAGAAAAAGGAGGTTTTTTATACTATGACAGTTGCTACATATGAAGTGGAAAAACAATTTTTAACATATGTCAAGAAGATAGAGAATTACGGAGAGGCATTAAGCTTAATGTTTTGGGATTTAAGAACAGGTGCACCAAAGCAAGGAGTAGACCAGCGTTCAGAAGTAATTGGAATGCTTTCATCCGAAGTGTTTGCGATGTCGACTTCAGATGAGATGGGGAACTATTTAACTGAACTAGAATCTTTAATTGTTGAAAATAAACTTTCTGAAACGACAAAGAAAATGGTTGAAGAGTGTCGTAAAGAATATGATAGAAATAAGAAAATTCCACAAGCGGAATATGAAGCGTATGTGAAATTAGAAGCGAAAGCGGAAAGTGTATGGGAAGAAGCTCGCGAAAAATCTGACTTCGAAATGTTCCGTCCGTATTTAGAAAAAATTGTTGAATTCAAAAAGAAGTTTATTACATATTGGGGTTACGAAACGTACAAATATAACACGCTATTAGACATGTATGAGCCGGGAATCACAGTAGAAGTGTTAGATCATGTATTTGGTCAACTACGTGAACGTATCGTTCCGCTTGTGAAAGAAATTTCTGAGTCTAAAAAAGAATTAAAAACAAATGCTTTAGCTGAACATTTTTCAAAAGAAAAACAAAAGAATTTTACTTTAGAGTTATTAAAACAATTGAACTATAACTTTGAAGCGGGTCGTCTTGATGAAACGGTACATCCTTTTGAAATTACATTAAATAGAGGGGATGTTCGTATTACGACTCGTTACGATGAAAAAGATTTCCGTATGGCAGTGTTTGGAACAATTCATGAATGTGGCCATGCTGTATATGAACAAAATATTGCGGAGGAATTTGAAGGTACACCGCTATGTAGTGGAACTTCTATGGGTATTCATGAGTCACAATCATTATTCTTTGAGAACTTTATCGGTCGTAATAAATCATTCTGGAAGAAAAATTATGATTTATTAAAAGAGTATAGCGATGGTCAATTCAATGATATATCAGTAGATGAGTTTTATGATGCGATTAACGAATCGAAGCCATCGTTTATTCGTATAGAAGCAGATGAGCTTACATATCCGCTTCACGTCATGGTTCGTTATGAACTTGAGAAAGAATTATTTGATGGTACATTACAAGTGAAGGATTTGCCAGCGGCTTGGAATGATAAGATGGAAGCATATTTAGGAATTCGTCCGGAAAACGATGCACAAGGTGTATTGCAAGATGTTCACTGGGCTGGTGGTTCATTTGGATACTTCCCATCTTATGCGCTTGGTTATATGTATGCAGCGCAATTTAAACATAGGATGCTAAAGGATATTCCAAATTTTGATGCATTATTAGAAGAAGGAAACGTGACACCAATTCGTGAATGGTTAACAGAAAATATTCACCAATATGGCAAAACGAAAAAACCACTTGAAATTTTAAAAGATGTGACAGGTGAAGGTTTAAATGCAAACTACTTAGCTGATTATTTAGAAGCTAAATATAAAGAGATTTATGAGTTATAAAACAGGAGCTGCTTAATTGCAGCTTTTTTTTATGAGGGAGTGAGAGAAATGGGTTATATGTTTACAGTAATGTCGCAAGCGGAAGCAGAAGAAATTGCATATAACTGGCATTATGAAGGGGAGTATTCCTTTTATGATATAGAGGCAGATGAAGAAGATTTAGCTGAGTTTTTAGAGGATGAGAGTAGAGGGAATCATACATTTTCTGTGAAGGAAAATGGTACTCTCATTGGTTTCTTTAGTTTTAGTAACATAAATAATCAAACGGTTGATATAGGTCTTGGAATGAGACCTGATATAACTGGGAATGGATTTGGTCTACAGTTCGTAAAAGCTGGACTAGCTTTTAGTAAAGAAAAATACGGATGCAATTATATAACGCTATCAGTAGCGACATTTAATGAAAGAGCGATTAACGTGTATAAAAGAGCAGGATTCGAAGCTGTTGGAACGTTTATACAGAAAACAAATGGTAGTTGTTTTGAGTTTTTGAAAATGAATTATATATGTAAAAATGTTTAAAAAACAGAGGAGAGCTTCTGTTTTTTTATTTTGATGTAGAAATAAATGATGTTTGTTTTTGTACTTGTTGTAATTAGAAGTTTTGAAATTTTGGAAGAGGATGTGTATGATTGAAGTTTAGTAGCAAATAGCAAGTTTAGTAAGGAGAGGTAGTATGATTACAATTAAAACGAAAAATGAAATAGATTTGATGCATGAATCTGGGAAGTTACTAGCTTCTTGTCATAGGGAAATTGCCAAAATGATGAAACCAGGAATAACGACACAACAAATTGATACGTTTGTTGAAGCGTATTTAGAAAAGCATGGTGCAATATCTGAACAGAAAGGTTACAACGGGTATCCATATGCGATATGTGCATCTGTAAACGATGAAATGTGTCACGGTTTCCCTAGTGATGTACCTTTACAGGAAGGAGATATTGTGACAATTGACATGGTAGTAAACTTAAATGGTGCGCTCTCGGATTCTGCATGGACGTATATAGTTGGAGATATTTCTGATGAAGCAAAAAGGTTATTGTTAGTAGCTGAGAATGCTTTGTATAAAGGGATTGATCAGGCGTTAATCGGTAATCATGTAGGAGACATTGGCTATGCAATTGAAAGTTATGTAGCAAATGAAGGTTTTTCTGTCGCAAGAGACTTTACGGGACACGGAATCGGTAAAGAGATTCATGAAGAACCAGCGATTTTTCATTTTGGTAAACAAGGACAAGGGACTAAGTTACAAGAAGGAATGGTAATTACAATTGAGCCCATAGTAAATGTAGGTATGCGATATTCTAAAGTAGATTTAAATGGGTGGACTGCAAGAACGATGGACGGTAAATTATCAGCTCAATATGAGCATACAATTGCGATTACAAAAGATGGTCCAATCATTTTAACGACGCTTAAATATGAAATGTAAGAGTTTGCAAAACTCGAACAAAAATAGTATTTTCATAAAATTCGTACGTGTTTTTTTAATAAATGCTTTCCAAAATTTAAAAAGTGCGTTATAATCCTTCTATAAAATAAATAGTTAGCTACACTCATATAATCGCGGGGATATGGCCTGCAAGTTTCTACCGAAGTACCGTAAATACTTTGACTATGAGTGAGGACGAATATATTTGCTTGTTTAGCATTCTTTTTTTGCGAAACTCCAAAAGCGCGTCTCTCACTTGTAACGAGTGGTGGCGGCTTTTGGAGTTTTTTATTGCATAAGAGGGGGAACAAACATGAAAGTATTACAAGAAAAGATTTTGAACGAAGGAAAGGTTTTATCTGGTGACGTATTAAAGGTAGATGCATTTTTAAATCATCAAATTGACCCAGTACTTATGCAAGAGATCGGAAAAGAATTTGCTAAACGTTTTAAAGAAGAGAACATTACAAAAATCGTGACGATTGAATCTTCAGGCATTGCACCAGCAGTTATGGCTGCATTAGAGCTTGGTGTAAAAGTAATCTTTGCAAGAAAACGTAAATCGTTAACGTTACAAGATAATATGTACGTTGCAAACGTATATTCATTTACAAAACAAGAAACGAACGAGATTTCATTATCTCGAAATCATATTGATGAAAATGATCGCGTTTTAATTATCGATGACTTTTTAGCAAACGGTCAGGCTGCTTTAGGTTTAATGAGTTTAGTAGAGCAATCTGGAGCAAGTATTGCGGGAATTGGTATTGTTATTGAAAAAGCATTTCAAGATGGAGGAAAGAAGCTGCGTGAACAGGGTGTTCGTGTTGAATCACTAGCAGAAATTGCATCACTTGATAACGGCACAGTTACATTTGTACAGCAAGAAACTGCGGAGGTGAAATAAACGATGAAGCAACATCCATTTAAAATCGCATCGCTTGGTATGCAGCATATGCTTGCGATGTATGCTGGCGCAATTATCGTTCCGCTTATTGTGGGCGGCGGACTTGGTTTAAATCAAAAAGAGTTAACATATTTAGTCTCGATTGATTTATTAATGTGCGGCGTTGCGACAATTTTACAAGCATTATCAAATCGCTTTTTCGGTATTGGGCTTCCGGTTGTACTTGGTTGCACATTTACAGCGGTTGGGCCGATGATTGCAATCGGGAAACAATACGGCGTGTCTTCTATTTATGGAGCGATTATTGCTGCTGGGTTATTCGTTGTTATTTTTGCGAAATTATTTGGAAAGCTTGTAAAGCTGTTTCCACCTGTCGTAACAGGATCTGTCGTTACCATAATTGGAGTTACACTTGTTCCAGCAGCAATTAATGATATGGCTGGAGGAGTAGGAAGTAAAGATTTCGGTAGTCTTGAAAATTTAGCGTTAGCATTTGGTGTATTATTATTTATCATTATTATGTATCGTTTCTTTGATGGATTTATCCGTTCAATCTCTATATTACTAGGTCTATTGTTCGGTACAATCGTTGCAGCATTTATGGGGAAAGTAAGTTTGCAAGCGGTTGGAGAAGCGGATTGGTTCCACGGTATTCAGCCATTTTACTTCGGTACACCAACATTTGAATTAACGCCAATTATTACGATGATTTTAGTTGCTTGCGTAGGGATTGTAGAAGCAACAGGTGTATATTTCGCATTATCTGATATTTGCAATAAAAAGATCGGTGAAAAAGAATTAACAAAAGGCTATCGCGCAGAAGGATTAGCGATGGTTCTAGGTGGTATTTTTAACGCATTTCCATACACAACATATTCTCAAAACGTAGGACTTGTTCAATTAACTGGAGTAAGAAATCGCGTCATTATCTATACTTGTGGTGGTATGTTAATTGCTCTTGGGTTTATTCCTAAAATCGCAGCCATTACAACAATTATTCCGAAATCAGTACTTGGCGGTGCAATGCTAGCAATGTTCGGCATGGTAATGGCGTATGGCATTAAAATGTTAAGCAGTGTTGATTTTGGAAAACAAGAAAATTTATTAATTGTTGCATGTTCTGTCGGAATCGGACTTGGAGTTACAGTCGTTCCAACGTTATTCTCACAGCTTCCGGAAAACATCCGTATTTTAACAGATAACGGAATTGTACTTGGAAGTGCGTCAGCAGTACTATTAAATATTGTATTTAATATGGTGCCGCAGCGTAAAGTAAAAGAAGAGCCAGTGTCTATGCAAAGTGCAGTAAGAGAAGCGTAAAAAAGCAAGGTCTCATTATGAGACCTTGCTTTTCTTTTTAAGTGGCATCATTTTCCCGTACGTACCAAGACGCCAAATGTACTCAAGTGGCCCATATTGATAACGTGACAGCCACCAGCGGCTAATAAAGATTTGCAACGTGTAGAAACCGATGCAAAATAGTGGTCCTACCCATAATGGAGCGGGATAATAATTTTTGAAAAATAGGCCGAATACAAGTAACGTAATAATCGTATGCGTGATGTAATTTGTTAACGCCATTCGTCCGACATATTGGAACGGACGTAATAATGTTTGCCATCTTTCTTTTTGTAATAAACGCATGAGCGTGAAAATGTAGAATATGAATAATGTTTTTCCACTAAACATTGTAAAGGCCTGCATATAAAATGGTTCATAAGATGGTTTTGATAAGAAGTAACGGATCATGAAGAACCACATTGGTAATGTCAAAATGAACATAATGATTTGCCATTTTTTAAGCTTTGGATCTAACTCTTTCGTGCGGCGGAAAATATCTTTTTTGCCGGCGTATAAACCAAGTAAAAATAGTCCAACTGTTTCTGGGAGCATGAATACATTTAGTCCAATTCCTTCAGAATAAAATGCATGGAAACGATTTTGTATTTGTGACACCCAGTCTTCAAGTGGCATGATCGGTAAGGAAAACCCTAACTCTGCCTTTGGTACTAAGGCAACCACTATACTAGCGATTAGCATGAAAAATTGAAAAATGCTTAGTAAAACTAATGCCCATATTAAAATAGTACGAGGCTCTCTCTTATAAAATAACAATAAGAAAAATCCAGCGATGGCATAACTATGTAAGATGTCTCCGTCCCATAAAAGAACGTAATGCAAGAAACCAAATAATAATAAAATGAGCAAGCGACGAACAAATAAAGTTTTTGGGCGATCCGTTTTCGCTTCAGCACGAGTCATAAAAATGTAAAAGCCTAGGCCGAATAAAAACGAAAAGATAGTATAAAACTTTGTTTGAATAAACATATCGTAAAATAGACGGATATAGCTATTTAGCCCCTCATAGACTCCTGAAAGATCACGTGAGTCGATCCCAGCGATAACAGGCCAGTTAACAAGAAAAATACCTAGTACAGCTATTCCTCTAATAATATCGATGGAATGTATCCTCTCGCCTTGTGAAATATTTTGTGTCATTATTTTCCTCCTTGTTAAGTAATTCCCTTTTATCCCGCATTAACAAGCAGTAAGACTCCCACCTCAAAATTCAGTGAATACGAGGAAGTTAGGTGGGAGTCGGGCTGCTTGTAAAAGCCCGATTGGTTCAACTAATAATTAGTGGGGATGGGAAATATCCCCACTAATTACAGTTTCACTCTATTATACAAAATGTAAAGAGGAGGGTATATAGGTAATTTCCAATTTTTAAAACTGCTAAGATGTGCATTATGAGATATAATAAGAGTGCACAGCAAGTTTTAAACTTCTTTAAAACAGGCAGTAAAGCTCCTTTTCCCGAAGGAGCTTTCTTTTTTTAGAAATTTGTTGATAATGATTCTCTTTAATGATAAAATGTATTCAAAAGTGATAATCATTATCAAAAAAAGGTTGGTGTGTTAATATGGTGTATGCACTTGTTGCAGGAACGATTGCTATATATGTTGGTGTTACAAAGTATGTTTTAAATGGAGTAGGAACAACAAAATGAATAATATTACATAAAATCCCTTTCATTTGTAAAAAGAATGAAAGGGATTTTTTATTTTTGATGTGAATATGCTGAAAATTTAGTATGATAATAAAGTGAAACTTTAATCAGCGGGGAGGTCTATCCCTCACTGATTACTAGCCCGCACGAAACGGGTTTTTACTGCCCACAAATAGCGGGATAAAGTATATACATCTTGGATAAAGGGGAACAAGGGGATGACAAACATAGTACAGACAAACGGTATGAAAAAACTTGTTTGTTTTTATGAAGAGTGGCAAAAAAACGGCGATGTAGAGAATAGTTTGAAGTTGTTTGAAGTGATTCAAAAATATAAACAAGAGCAGCTTATGCTAGCTTTTTGTGGTCATTTTTCTGCGGGGAAATCGACAATGATGAATCACCTATATAAAGCGCAATTATTACCGACAAGTCCGATTCCAACGAGTGCTAACGTTGTTAAAATTGAAAGAGGATCTGATCGTGTTGTTGTAACGATTAAGTCAGGAGAACAGTATGAATATGACGGCGCATATTCAGCAGAAGAATTAAAACAAATATGTAAAGACGGTGATGAAGTAATTGGTGTTCATATTTATCGAAATGATGCGCCAATTCCTGATGGGGTTATGTTAGTTGATACGCCCGGAATTGATTCTACGGATGATGCCCACCAATTAGCGACGGAATCAACACTGCATCTAGCAGATGTTATTTTCTATATGATGGATTATAACCATGTCCAATCAGAGGTTAACTTACAGTTTGTTAAAGAATTGAAACAACGTAATAAAACGGTTTATCTCGTTGTAAACCAAATAGATAAACATAAAGCAAATGAGTTATCGTTTGAAGAGTATAGAGATAGTGTAAAACAGTCTTTTTCTAACTGGGATATTGAAGTAGATGGTATTTTCTATACATCATTGCGAATGATGAATCATCCATACAATGAAATTCAAAGTTTAGAAGCATTAATCTTTTCTATCATGAAAGAAAAAGAGCAGTATGTAAGAAAGGGAATGGAGCGAGAAACAGAATATTTACTGCAAGAACATTGTTCGTTTATTCTTTCTGAAAATGAAAAACATCTCATGAAATATGAAGAAGAATTAACATCACCACTGTCACTTTCAGAGATAGTTGAAAAAAAGGAAGAGTTAACTGAAAATAAAAATCGGGTGGCTAGTAAAGAATCTGATGTGAGAAATGAATTTATAAAAGGTTTACAAGCCATATTAGATAACGCGTATTTAATGCCATTTGAAATGAGAGAATTGGCAAATAAATATTTAGAAACGAAATTAACGAAGTTTAAAGTTGGCTTGTTATTTGCGAAAGGAAAGACGGAGCAAGAAAAACAGAGACGTGTAGATGCTTTTTATTCTGCTCTTCAAAAGACTGTTGAAACGCAACTTGATTTTCATGTGAAAGAATTTATTGTAGCCTTCTTAAAAGAAAAAGGGTTATTTACAGAGGAAATAGGGAAAGACATATATGCGTTAGAAATTGCTTTCGGACCGGAAGTGTTGGCTGAAACAATTAAACAGGGGGCTGGATTTACCGGTGATTACTTACTTCTTTATACTGCTGACGTTGCAAATGAGTTAAAGAAAAGATACTTTATGAAATCTCAGCAAATCTTTGGAAAAAGTACGGGTATATTGCAGAAGAAAGTGAAGATAGAGATTGCTCGTATTGAAGAAGAAATTGAAAAATATACGATGTTACAAACAGCAAAAGAAACAAAATTACAGTACATTAAGACGTATGAGAAATATGAGAGCTATTTAGGAGATATTTGGAATGAAAATGTTTCTATACCAGATGGATTGCAAATAGACGAAATATTACAAAGTAAAAAACAAGTTGTTAGTGAGAAGTTTAAACTACAAGAGCAAGAAATTGTAAATGATAACGTAGCGGCTAGTGAAGAAGAGATTAAAGGAACGAAAGCTTTAAATATTCAGCGTATATTAGAAAAAGTGAAGAAAGCTGAAACGATATTAGATCCATTGCCTACACTGAAACATCTACAGCAAGAAGTAGTTGGAAAAAGACAGCGTGTAGAAACGAAGCAATTTACAGTAGCGTTATTTGGAGCTTTTAGTGCTGGGAAATCATCATTTGCTAACGCATTGCTCGGTGAAAAGGTACTTCCTGTATCGCCAAACCCAACGACAGCAACAATAAATCAAATTTTGCCAGTTACAGAAGATAAACAACATGGAACGGTAATTGTCCAGTTTAAATCAGAGCAAGCGCTGTTAGAAGATATGAAAGCTGTTTATAAAATGTTTCACTATGAAATTGCTACATTGGAAGAAGCGTTAACGAAAATTGATCAAATTATGAAATACCCTTCACCAAGCGGGAAGCAAAAAACAACATTTAGCTTTTTGCGAGCGGTACAAAAAGGATATGAGGCAGTTGCTAATCATTTAGGGGAACAATTACAAGTTACGTTAGAGGAGTTCTCTGATTATGTAGCTAATGAAGAAAAATCATGCTTTGTTGAGTATATGGAGCTTTATTATGATTGTGCTTTAACAAGGCAAGGAGTAGCTCTTGTAGATACACCAGGGGCGGATTCTATTAACGCGCGTCATACGGATGTTGCATTCCAGTATATTAAAAACGCAGATGCTATTTTATTCGTAACATACTATAATCATGTTTTCTCTCGTGCAGATCGTGAGTTTTTAATTCAGCTCGGTCGTGTAAAGGATACATTTGCACTTGATAAAATGTTCTTCTTAATAAATGCTGCCGATTTAGCGCAATCTGAAGAAGAACTTGAAATGGTAAAAGGTTATATTGCGGATCAGCTCCTGCAATACGGTATTAGAAATCCACGTTTATTTGCAATTTCAAGTTTATGTGCGCTTGAAGAAAAGCTAGGGAAAAGTATTGATAAAGAAAAGTATGGTATTTTACAAAACTCCGGGATTACTAAGTTTGAAGAATCATTTACGTCCTTTATGATGAGGGATTTAATGCTTGTATCTGTGCATGCTTTATATGGTGCATTACAAGGAGCGAATCAGCTTCTTGTAAATATGATAAATGGCGCAAAGCAGGGAAATGATGAGAAAGAGAAGCAAACAAAAAAATATGAAGCAGAGCGTAATCAGCTACTTCATATTATTTCATCATATAGTGTACTTGCTGAAGAGCAAGCAATGCAAAATGAAGTGAAAGAATTGCTTTATTATGTACACCAACGTCTATTTTTACGCTATAACGATGTGTTTACTGAATTTATTAATCCGGCGTCGTTACGAACAGATGGGAATGTGAAAATGCAGTTGCAGCAATGTGTAATGGAATTAGTTTCATTTATTCAACATGATTTATTACAAGAAATGCGTGCGACATCATTACGTCTTGAAAAATGGATAGATGAAGCGATGAAGCGTGCAAAGGATGAAATTGTTGTGAATTGCAAAGTGGAAAATGAATCGATTTCTATGGGTGGAACAGTGGATTATGAATATAAAATTATTACACATAAAGAGCCGTTTCCTTCAATAGAAATAAAAGATTTTAAAAAGGCACTAGCACATTTTAAAAATGAGAAAAGCTTTTTTGAAAAAAATGATAAAGCTTTTATGCAAGAAGACGCTAAAGGAGTGTTAGAACCTTTCGTATCAAACTATGTAGTTGATGAAGAAGATTTATTTGTTCATCATTATAAGCAAGAGTGGGATGCAAAATGGAACCTATTCCAAAAGGTGATGCAGCAAGATGTTGAGAATTATTATGAAAGTATATTATTCGCTTTAGCTGAAACAATTGATGTATCACTATACGAACAAAGTAAAGAAGAGCTACAAAAGCAGTTAGTAGAAATTGAAAAAGAAATTTATATTAAATAGCTGTTATGAAAAAAAGATTCGTTCAATTTTCTTTTGTAGTACAGTATCTAAAGATTTTACAAACCCTGCAAACTCATCAGTAGAAATCATATGGGTAAGAACTAAGCGTCTGCCGTCTGGTGTTTCACCGCATAAGACGAATGAAGAAAACTCATACGTTTTGTTTTCTACTACTAATTTTGGATAGGAATATGTGTCGCTCTTCTTTTTCTTTCCATCAATAGAGATGACGTTGCATTTTTTCTCATTGTTGTCCATGGTGAATCCCTCCTTTCTATTATCTATGGTAGACAAGGGGGGTTTAGAACAATAGAGGAGGGGGAATTTTTATGTCTGTTGTCATAGAGCGTATTTCGAAAGAAGCTATACCGAAATCTTTATTACTCCTTGCTGATCCAAGTGAAAGCCAAATTGATGCATATGTACAGAGTGGGTTTACGTATATAGCTAAACAAGAAGAAAGAATCATCGGTGTATATGTGCTTTTGGAAACAAGACCAAGGACAATGGAAATTATGAATATTGCGGTTGTAGAGCATTTGCAAGGAAAAGGGATTGGAAAGCAGCTATTAAGTCATGCCGTAGAAACTGCTAAAGGATATGGTATGTCAAAACTTGAAGTTGGTACAGGCAATTCTAGTGTTTCACAACTTGCTTTATATCAAAAATGTGGATTTCGTATTTTTTCTATTGATTTTGATTACTTTTCAAAGCATTATGAAGAAGAGATTATTGAAAATGGGATTGTATGTCGTGATATGATTCGGCTTGCAATGGAATTGAATAAGAACGTATAACTTATTTAGGGGGAAGAGAAGATGGAAGTACATAAAGCAATTACAGCACATTCTCGTAAACAAAATGAAAGTGTAAAAGCATGTTTACAATTAGATGCGCAGCGTGAAGCAGCTATTGAAGCAGCCGTATCTCTTGCGTCAAAGGGGAAAGAATTTTCGGTTGATATCATTAATGTTGTAACAAAGCAAATTAATGATCTTGCAAAAAATGGTGTTACACTGCAGCGTAAACTTGTTACAAAAGATATGGTTATGGAGTATGTAGGTCGTTTGCAAGAGAAAGAAGGTCGTTAAAGATGGTTGTTACAGTCGAATGGTTACGTGAGCATATAGAAGATGAGAATGTCCGTATAATCGATTGTCGATTTGATTTAGCGAATCCTAATTGGGGTAGAGAGAAGTATGAGGAAGAACATATTCCTCATGCGTTATATTTTGATTTAAATTTAGATTTATCAAGTCCTGTAGCAGAACATGGTGGCCGCCATCCGTTGCCAAATATTGAGGAGTTTGCAGACAAGCTTTCACAGGCCGGGATTGATGAACATACGACAGTGATTGCGTATGACAGTCAAGCTGGTGCAATGGCTTCTCGTTTATGGTGGTTATTAAACTATGTAGGACATGAGAAAGTGTATATATTAGACGGTGGATTTCCAGCTTGGAAAGAGAATGGATTACACACAACGCCGAATATCCCAGTTATTGCACGAAAACCTTTTATACCGGAAATACAAGAAAATATGCTTGTAACGATGGAAGATGTGAGAGGGAAAATTCGTGCAGGTGCAAATATGACATTAATTGATTCTAGGGAACCAAAACGTTATGCTGGTGCGGAAGAGCTCGTTGATTCGAAGGCAGGGCATATTCCGACGGCAGTAAACTATTTTTGGAAAGATGGGATTTTAGAATCGGGACACTTTAAAAACGAAGAGGAACAGCAAGGGCGTTTCCAAAATCTTGATAAAGAGAAGGAAACAATCGTATATTGTGGTTCTGGTGTTACAGCGTGTCCGAACATAGTTGCATTAAAATTAGCTGGTTTTCAAAATGTTAAATTGTATACAGGTAGCTGGAGTGATTGGATTTCTTATCCAGAAAATCAAATTGCAAAAGAAGAAGATTAATCACTTGCATGCAAAAATAATTTGTATTAAAATAAGGTCACAAGCAAGAGATTGCTTCAAAAAAATTATATTTTACACATTGGAAACAATGTGATAATATAACGACAAGTAAATAATACATCCTGCGGTGTGCGTAACTTATTTATGTCTAAAACCGATGTTAGTTTTACGGAAGCTCAATATTTAGTGACCATTATCAAGCCTTCCTTGTGGAGGAAGATATACGGTAACTGTGAGGGCATCCACCTGCGAGTAGCGGGTTTTTGGACATTTACGAGAGACGGCACTTGCGGGGGTCTTATTTCAACTAATAGTATATAAAATTCCTACGGTGTACGTAGCTTGTGTATGTCTTAAACCAATAAGTATAATGCGGAAGTTCAATATTTAAATGTAGATAGCAGGCCATCTTTTTAAGAAGGAAGTTACAAACATTTGTGAGAACATCCACCTGTGAGAGCAGGTTTATGGACATCTATAGATAACGGCATATGTGGGACTATATAAAAAACCTTACGTTTTATACGTAAGGTTTTTTTGTTGAATAAATATACTCATGTTATCTCGATTTACCTGTAAAGTTCCCATAATAAATATAGCACTTGCGGTCTTCATCAATTTCTCTTGAATCGAGGGTGAATTCCAAATGTATTCCATCCCGTTGAATATATATAATATCTGAATGGAGAGAGGGTAAGATATCCTCGTAATTCCAAATATCTTTACTTTCTATCATAATTGAGCAGGTTTCCTTTAGTTCTCTAATTTCAAAACCTATGTGCGAGTATGTAGGATCTGAAGGGTCGTTGGAAAAAACTTCTTTTTGTATATATAACACTGCTGTTCCGTCTGGATCTACTGAAGTTGCAGTAACGATATATGTATTTCCATCTTTTATAAAATATTCACAAGTCATGCGCGCGACAATTTCAGAATTAGAAATATTTGCGTAGTTCCATAAAGCTGGATACCCGTTTGTTTCATCATTGAGCCGATATTCCAATCGCATTTTATCCCTCTTCTTCCTTTTTCTTCTACTTTATCATGACATCTTATATAATAGAAATATAATTTAAAAAGGGGAGTGCAAAGGTGACAAAAACGAAATGGCTAGTAGGTGGTGTCCTAACATCTTTAATGACGGGCACTTTATTTGGCTGCGCGCAAGATATTCCCCCCGAACCGAATGATAATAGTTGTTCTGATTGGGATTGGGATGATGAGCTTGGTGTTTGGCAGTGTGATGATAGTAGTTCAGGTTATCGTGGACATTACTTTTATGGTGGTACATACTATCAAAATAAATCCACCTTCAAAAATTCATCAGAGTTTAAAACTTATCAATCTTCGGCCGAATTTAAAGGTGGAATTGGAAGCGGTTCAAAGGGAGGATTTGGGGGCTAACATATGTCGCAATACATAAGGGATCGAAAAGAGTTTTATTCGAAATATCCGAATTTTTGGTCGGATTTATATGAATGTGAGTATAGTTTGTTTCATGTTTTCCCGATAACAGAGCAAACGATGAAACAATTACAAGTAGCAACTGAACGAATGGGGAAAATATTTTTTAAGACTGCTAGAATTCTTCGGAATTTATCTAATGAACAGCTTCTTGAACTCGGTTTTCCAACTGCAAGCTTGCCTTTTATTAGACTGAAAGGGATGTATCCTGAATCTGTTATTTCACGATTTGATTTTGCTTTAACAGAGGATAATCGTATTAAAATGCTTGAGTTTAATAGTGATACTCCAACTTTTATTGTGGAATGCTTTCAAATGAATGGAAAAGTTTGTGAAGAACTTGACTATGATGATCCAAATGCAAATCAAGAGCGCTTACTTTCTTCTGGTATTACAAAAGCCGTAATGGAGTTTACAAAAGGAATGGAAGATCCAAATGTTGTTTTCACAGCTCATCCTGAACATATAGAAGATTGGAATACGACTATGTATTTGAGTAGGCTATGTCATGTTGAAAATAAAGTAATGCCAATGACAGAACTTAGAATTACAGATGATGCTTTAGTAGATAGAGATGGTGTACCAATTGATGTTTTGTATCGCCAAACATATCCAATTGAAGACTTAATTGAAGATCAAGATCCCGAAACGGGGGATTTGGTGGGAGTAGAACTTTTGCAACTTGTAAAAGAAGGAAAGCTTTTTATTATAAATCCTTTGTCGGCCTTTTTACTTCAGCCGAAATCAATTCAATGTCTTATTTGGGGATTAGCAGAAGAAGGTGCTTTTTACACAAGTGAGGAACAAAAGTGGATTAAAGAATATATGCTTCCTACATATTTAGAGCCAGATTTATTTTTTGGGAAAAGTCCGTTCGTTCAAAAACCTTCGTTCGGTAGGGAAGGTGACACGATTACGATTCGTGATAAGGATACAAATATTATGATTCGAAATGCACATGAAACGTATAAATCGTCACTGCCTATATTTCAGAAATATACAGAGCTTCCAGTTGTATTTTTGGAAACTGAAAAAGGAATTGAGAAGCTGTCGTACGTGTTTGGGGCTTTTTTAATTGCTGGAAAAGCGAGCAGCATCGGTATACGTGCCGGAGAAAAAATTACGGGAAATGAATCGTATTATTTACCGGTAGGTATTAAGAAGGAGGAAAATAAATGATTAATTTTTTACTATATTTAGCAGTATCACTTGTACTTTTGTGTATCGGTCTTTTTCTTATGGAAGTGACAACGAAAGTTAAGGAATTTAAGTTAATGGCTCAAGGGAATAAAGCGGTAAGCTATGTACTTGGAGGAAGACTACTTGGTCTTGCTATCGTTTTATATTCAACGGCTGCTAATTCTATTTCAATTCTTGATATGGTTTCATGGGGAGCTGTTGGGATTTTAGCTCAAATTATTGTCTTTTATTTAGCGGAATGGCTTACACCACGTTTTAATATTAATAAAAGTCTTGAAGAAGATAATCAAGCAGTTGGTCTTTTCCTTATGTTTTTATCACTTTCCATCGGAATTGTAATTGCTGGTTGTGTAACGTATTAAAACCCTTACATTTTAACGTAAGGGTTTTATTTTTCATTTGCTAATTTTTTGCAATATGTGTTCAATTAATTTATGTAGCCGAACGCTGAGCAGGATGCGTATTAGTGTACTAAACTCGAGATAGTTATTGTAATAAGGACAAGTTTCCATACAAAGTGTTGACATCTATTTTAAATAAGAGTAACATTTTCTATGTAATTATAATAAGTCTCTGTTAGGTGAGGCTCCTGTATAGAGAAATGCTACTGCCCAAAAATGTCGAGAGACGCCAATGGGTCAACAGGAATGATCGAATTAAGGTTTTTCTTAACGTAGCTGGTAATGAACCTATGCTATACAGTGCTAAAACTCGGCGAGGGAGAGGTCCATAGATTTCTAATTGTATTATATTAGGAATCGCTTATTTGTGTATGCAATGACCTTTGCTCTCTTATGAGTAAGGGTCTTTTTTGTTAGCAAACTATGAATAATTTCATAGTATAGATTATAACTAAAAAATTAAAGAGGAGGTGAGGAGCATGTCAAATTCTGACTCGGTTCCGTTACCCATATACTTCAAATCAAAAATATATGATGTAGGCAGGAAACGACTTGTTCCTCCCTCTATATTTATCATAATGTAGCGTTTATTCGAGTATTTAAGCGCTAGACACTTTCACAGTAAAGTGGATAAATTGAGAAACAAAGCGTTTCTTCCTATGTTGTAAAGGAGGAGACGATAATATGTTATATGTAAATAAAAGTGTGGGTAACACTTCGTATAAATTAAGTAAAAAAGCAATGAAAGAACAAACAATGCTTCAAAAAAATAAAGATTTATTAATTGAAATCGCAACAAGGGATGTAAAATCTGTATTTGCGTATTTTAAAACAACAAGAGACGGACTATCTATGAAAGAGGCACAAAAGCGTATTCAAGTATACGGACGAAATGAATTAACTTCAAAAAGAGCGCGTATTGCGGAAGTAATGATGAAGCTAAGTGGAATGATCCCAGGTCTTTCAAAACAAAATATGGGTGATGAATTACAATGTGAAACAGTTACTGTTTCTAGAGTAGCTGGCTGTAGCGTAACAGGGCTAAACAGTGAACTAAAAATGATGAAATTACCAGTACAAGAGCTTGTACCTGGAGATATGATTTTTCTTGCAGAGGGCGATACAGTGCCAGCAGATGTACGTATTATTTATGCAAATGATTTATTAGTAAATGAATCTATGCTGACAGGAAACGATGCTAGTATTGAGAAATTTGAAAGTTGCTATCATCTTGAACGTAAACGATTTATTCCATTAAAACGGATGAAAGACTATAATCCACTTGAACTTGAAAATGTATGTTTCAAAGGTACGTATATTGTTGACGGAAATGCAAAGGCTGTAGTTGTTTCGACAGGTAAAAATACGTATTCAGGAATACTTCATACTTGTTGCGGTAGAATGTCTTAATGTGTTAATGATGCTAAATATACAAAAACAATGTATAATAGACAAAGTTGAACAAAAACGTAGAATGGTAATCTATATATAACCTTACGTGATAACGTGAGGTTATTATTTTTTGTTAGTAGGAGAGGAATTATGAAAAAAGTATTATTAGTTGATGGTATGGCACTATTATTTCGTGCTTTTTACGCAACAAGTGTATATGGACAATTTATGAAACGACAAGATGGTACCCCGACGAATGGGATTCATGGTTATATGAAGCATTTATTAACAGCAACACAAGCAATCGAACCAACGCACATTGTAACGTGCTGGGATATGGGAAGTACGACATTTAGAACGGAATCTTTCTCGAATTATAAAGCAAATCGTGCAGCACCGCCGGAAGAATTAATTCCGCAATTTGATTTAGTGCAAGAAATGACTGCGAAATTATCTATGCCTGTAATCGGTATGAAAGGTTATGAAGCGGATGATTGTATCGGTACGCTTGCAAAACAATATTGCAATGAAGCGGAAGTTTATATTTTGACAGGCGATACAGATTTACTTCAACTTGTTGATACGAATGTTACAGTTATGCTTCTTCGTAAAGGAATTGGAAATTACGAGTATTACACACCGGAAAAAATCATGGAAGAGAAAGGTGTAGAACCTTGGCAAATTGTTCATGCGAAAGCTTTCATGGGAGATACAAGTGATAATTATCCGGGTGTAAAAGGTATTGGTGAAAAAACAGCGTATAAGCTGATTCAAGAATACGGGACAGTATCGGCAGTGCTAGAAAATATAGCATCATTAACGAAAGCGCAGCGCACAAAAATTGAAAGTGATTTAGAGAATTTAAATATCTCTTTACAATTAGCGCAAATTCATTGTGAAGTTCCAATTTCATGCTTATTAGAAGAAGGGTTACACACAATGGACGAAGAAAAACTACGCTTTGTTTGTAACGAAATGAATTGGGGAAGACCTGAAATATTAATTAATATGCTTTAAAGAGCATGGAAAGGTTGATCAAATATATTTTTGATTAACCTTTCTTTTTTTGTTCACAAAGTTGTCAGAAAATAAACGGAATTTTCATCTGAAGTTCAAATGGAATTCACAACAATCAATTATTATAAGGACACACAGATAAATCCTTATCCCACATTAACGGGAGATAGGACTTCTATCTCAGTATTATAGCTGAATAAAGAGTGATGATGGAAGAGTAACTCCCTGTAAAAGCCCGATTGATGTAGGCTAATAATTAGTGAGGGTAAATCCTCTCATTGATTAAAGTTTCAAGTTATCTTTTATATAAACCATCCCCCAAGGAGGAAAATAAACATGCGAAAAAAAGTGAGAAAATCCTTTAAACAATTATTAATAGAAAATAAACAATCCCTACTAACTAATAAAGAGAATATGAAAGAAATTGAAGAACGGATTGAGAAACGACATGTAGCATATAGTGCTGCTAGCAATTGATAATTTTGTTTATGAAAAAAGCTTGTAGTTTGGATATTATCCGAACTACAAGCTTTTTCTTTTTTGATTAACGCCACCAAATCCAAGTCCAAAAGTAATTTCGTATATTTCGAGGAGTAATGCGTATGAAACGTTCACCGTCAAAGAAACAATTTAAATTTGGAAGTGTTTCATCTGGATTTTCTGGAATGAAGGTGACGATGTTTTCGTTACTTGTAATGGTTACTGTGATTGGTGGATCGGTAGGAGAGACTTGAAGTTGTAAAGAAACGTTTGCCTTGTTTTTAAATTCATTATTAATAGGTGGACTTATCACTTGTACTGTGAATAACACGATAATTGTTTCGTTCGGTTCCAAATTAGTAGCGACTAGGAAACCGATATTCGGACTCGCTAGTGGAGAGCGTTCCCCATTAATGAAGACCGTACCGTTCATAAATTGTAAACCTGCTGGAATGGTGTCTTGTAATGAAATATTTGAAAGTGAAATCTCGGAAGTATTCGTAATACGCACTGTATAATCAAAATATTGGTTTAAATAAGCAGAGCTGACGGAAGCATTTTTTATCACTGCTGCCGTTATAAATTGAACTGGTATACGAACAATATTCGAATTGACAATGAAAATAATAATTGGATCCTGTGGTGTCAATTGGAAAGCAGCTGTAACTGTTGCGGAATTGATAATTGTACTGTTTGAAGGGATAGAAGTTACGAGAACTTTAAATGTTATAGTTGCTACTCCATCTGCCGATAAGGAACCAATGTTAATACCAGTGTCTGGTCGAATATTTGGAACCGGAGTACCGTTAATTGTTACACTGTTTTCTATAAATGTTGTACCAGCTGGAATCATATCTAAAACGGAAGTACTTACTGTAGGAATTGGGGAATGATTAAATACCTCTAATGTGAATGTAATAATATCTCCTATAACGACAGAAGATTTGTCAGCGTTTTTCTCAATGCGCACCATTGGATCAACGATCGTTGTTGTAACGGTATTTGTTTGCTTTGTAATTGTAATAGGTGGTTCATTCGGATCAATGGTAACAGTATAGGAAACAGAAGCGTCGTTATTGATAGCAGTTTGAAGAGTCGAAGAAGATATTGTTACTTGGAACGTAATGACAACAGATTCATTAGGAGCAAGGTTTCCTAATGGAATACCATTTTCAGGATTCGCATTAGGCTGATTGATCCCGTTAATCGTAACACTGCCAGTAATGAAAATTGTATCTACTGGTACGGTGTCTATGGCAAGAAGGTCTTCAATCGTTACATTACCGCTATTAGTAATTGTAATTGTATACGTTAAAGTTTGACTAGGTAATGCATTCGTGGCATTAACAGATTTTATGGCAACGACATTATCATTTTGGACAGTTGTTGTGACAGTATTTGTTGTAGTCGTATTTGTAACAGGTAAGTTATTTGGATTGACTATATAGTTAAAAGTAGTAATTGCTTTGTTGTTGAGTTCATTTGGTGTTGGAATAGAAGTTACAGTTACTTGGAATGAAGCGATGGCATCTCCACCTACAATTATAGTACCAATTGGTATGCCGCTTACTGGATTAACTCCCGGAACAGTTTCTCCGTTTACAATGACACTATTTTCTATAAACGTAGTACCTTGAGGAATAATATCTTGAATGACTACATCATCTGCTGAAACATTACCAGTTTGATTTAGTGTAATCGTATACGTTAACGTATCACCGACCGTTGCAAATGCAAGGTCAACAGTTTTATTGCTATTTAAATTCGCGTGATGAATTTCTGTTACGGCAGCTGATGAAATAATAGTTTCGGTAATAGGTGGCCTATCTGGTACCGTGTATTCATATTCAATTGTACTCGTGTTAGAGATTGGATTTGTTTGCGGAATGGAAATAACCCGGACTTGGAATAGAATAGTTGCTGTCGTATTAGGCGGAATGTTATCAATTTGTATACCGCTAAGTGGATTGTCATTTGGACGAGCGGTGCCATTCACAATAACACTGTTCTCTATAAAGCTCGTATTTGCTGGGATGATATCAGTAACGATAATGTTTTCTACTTGTATATTCCCATTGTTTGTGATGGAAATTGTGTAAGGGATGATAGTTTGTAGGTCAGCATATTGGATAGGCGTTGTTTTTGTTGCAATTACATTAGCAGAAATAACTTCAGTGAAGGTAATATTACTAGTCGATATTTGTTCTTCACCATTAATTGTATAACGAGAAGTGGATTGATTTTGAATACGACCGCTAGCTGGAAGAGCTAACACAGTAACGGAAAACGTGACTGGGATAGAAATGTTAGGAGCAATCGTTCCTACAAGTATACCAGTACTTGGATTCGCGTTAAGCTGAGGAATATTATTTACTAAAACGCTACCGTCTATAAAGGTTGTTCCATCAGGTATGTTGTCTGTAAATACAACAGCAGTAGCATCTGTATTTCCTATATTCGTTAAAGTTGTTGTATAAGTTAAAATGTCGCCAATCGTTACAGAAGTCGAATTAACAGTTTTCAGTGAAACGATATTGGCATCATTAATTTGGACGAAAGTAGTATTGGAAGTAGTAGATTTTTGAATTGGTGCAAAGTCAGGATTGAAAATAAAGTCGTAGACGATGTTTGCAGTATTAGGCGTTGGATTTAAAGCTGGTAAATTCGTAACGGAAACTTGGAACGTTATTGTAGTCGCTTGCCCTGACGCAATATTAGGAATGAAAAAGCCGATATTCGGATCTGCTGCAGGAAGTACAGTGTTGTTAACTGTTACACTTCCCGGAATAAATACTGTTCCATCTTCTATAGTATCTGTAAAAAAGATGGAGTTAGTTGTAGTAGATCCGTTATTTTGAATGAATACTGTATATTCAATGGTGTCATCAATATTAGCTAATACTTTATTAGCGGATTTTGTAGCGATAAGAATAGCATCAATAAATTGTATATTTGTAGTATTGGAAGAGGTCGTTTCTGAAATTGGTGGTGCGCTTGGTTCCGGTTGATATTCATAGTGTATAACAGCGATATTATTAATAGTATTTTGTGCAGGTATAGAGATTACATTTACTTGGAACGTAACAATAATCGTATTATTTGGAAGGATAATACCAAGATTGATACCGGTAATTGGATTTTCGTTAGGTCTTGGTATGCCATCTACAAGGATGCTATTTGGAACGAATGTGGTGCCAGCAGCAATTGCGTCAATTAGGAGAGTATTTGTAATAGGTACTGTACCAGCGTTTGTAACGGCGACTGTATATGTGATGATTTGACCGATGCGTGTAATGGATCTATTGGCGGATTTAATTGCACTAACATTTGCCGTCCGCACTTCCGTGTTTACTGCATTTGATAACGATCTACGCTGAATAATCGGAGAGCTAGGGTCAATTTGGTATTCGTACGAAGTGTCTGAAATATTAATGACTGTATTGCCGGACGGTATATTTGTAAGTTGTACTTGGAATGAAATAGTGACTGTTTCATTTGGTTGTATCGTGCTGAGAGTTACTCCGTTTTCAGGATTCGCGCCAGGCTGAATCACATTATTTATTGATAAGCTATCTTCAATGAATATAGTACCTTCTGGAATGTTATCAATAAACACGGTATTGTTAGCTGGAATGGTTCCTATATTTTGTAGTGTATTTGTGTAGGTAATAATTTGCCCAATTGATACGAAAGTTACATCCGCGCTTTTAACAGAAATAATATTTGCATTTTGAAGTGATGTTGTAACAATGTTAGAATTTGCAGAGCGATTCACCGGTGGAGCTGTAGGAATACTTATATATTGGTAATTTGCAGAAGATTGATTTACAATTTCGGTTTCAGTAGGTGGATTGTTTGTTTGCACTTGAAATAGTATCGTTTTGGAACTGTTTGCTGGAATTGTTCCAAGTGGTATTCCGTTTTCTGGATTTACACCTGGCTGCAGGACACCGTTAATTGTGACACTATCGGAAACGAATGTAGTCCCAGTTGGAATAGAATCTGTAAAAATAATATTTATTGCGTCAACATTGCCGATATTTTTCACTTCAGAAATATAAAGTATAGTTCCACCAATATCTACAGTTATTGGATTGGACGTTTTTGTAATTGTCAATTGTGCTTGCACGAAATTTGTAATGACAATATTACTTGTAGATGTTTCAGTAATAGGCGGCTGGCTTGGATCTGGTTGAATTGAATATGTTGTATTGGATTGATTTGTAATCGATTCTTGCGAGAATGAATCGTTAATAAGAATTTGGAACGAAATAAGGTGAGTAGCGTTTGCTACTAGGTTAGGCAAAGCAACCCCTACATTTGGATTTGCACCAAGTATAGCTGTTCCATTAAGTGTAAAACTATTTTCTACGAATGTAGTCCCTTCTGGAATAGTATCTGAAAATATGAGATTAGTAGCTGGAATATTTCCGGTATTTTCTAGCGTTATCGTATAAGTCAAAATATCACCTGTTGTTGCTTGTTGTGCATTGACAGCTTTTAAAGAAAGAACATTCGCATCCGAAATTTGTGTGAAAGCTGGATTAGACGTAATTGTTCGAGAGATGATAGGAGAGGTTGGATCGGCGATAAAAGTATAGTCAATACGGGCTATATTAGAAATTGGATTCACGCTTGGAATGGATTGAACGATAACTTGGAATGTGACGGTGACAATTTCTGACGGCGCAACGGAGTTTAATGGTATTCCTACGTTTGGATCGGCACCTGGAACTGAAACGCCATTAATGGTCACGCTATTCGGAATAAATGCAGTTCCTTCTGGGACCAAATCTGTTAAAGTAACTGTATTTGCAGTTGTATTTCCGTTATTTTGAACGACTACCGTGTAAGTGATTGTACCGTTAGTAGATTGTACGAGAGAATCTGTATTTTTAATTACGGATAACGATGCATCAACGACAGCTGTATTAACCGTATTAGATGAGGATGTTGCTGTAACTGGAGGTTGACTTGGATCGACAATATACGTGTAACTTGTAATGGCTTGATTTATAATCGCCCCTTGCGGTGGAATAGAACTTGCAAGAAATTGGAACGTAATAGTAGCAGAATCACCTGGTGCGATAATACCAACTGGAATACCGAGAGTTGGACTTGCATCTGGAAGTGAAATCCCGTTAAGCGTGACACTATTTGGAACAAATAATGCCCCTTCAGGAACTCCGTTAATGAGTAATACAGAATTTGCAGGGAAGTTTCCAGTATTCGTTAATGTTGCTGTATACGTAATTATATCTCCGATAGATACGATTGTACGATTTGCTTCTAAAACAGTTGTAACAGTCGCGTTATTAATTTGTGTGGAAGCACTATTAGAAGTTATTGTGCCTGTAACAGGAGGAGAGGCCGGATCAACAATGAATGCGTATTGAATAGACGCAACGTTTGTAATTGGGTTTGAAGGTGGAGTAGATGTAACTATGACTTGGAAAGTAATGGTTAAGGAACTGTTCGTACTAACGGTTCCGATATTAACTCCGTTATTTGGATTTGCACCTGGAATGGTACTTCCATTTACAGCGAAACTATTTTCAACAAAGGTCGTTCCAGCTGGAATAAGATCTGAGAAATTTAAATTCGTAGCGGTTGTATTGCCGCTGTTTTGAATCAAAACTGTATAAGTGATTGTGTCTCCGATATTCGCAAAGGCTGTATTAGCAGTTTTTACAGCTGAAAGTATTGCTGAATTAATAGAAGTAACGAAGACGTTCGTCTCCACATTGCCAGGCTGAGCCTGTAATGAATTGCCTACGTTATATTGGAAGTTAACAAATCCTAAGTTTTGGAGTTCAGGTGTGAAGGTTGTTGGATTGCTTATTATTTGGACTTGGAACATAATTGTTACGATTTGATTTGGAGTTATCGTATTTATGCCAACACCGTCAATGATAGAAGCGGATGGTAATGAAGTGCCATCAACAATGACTGATCCTGCAACAAATTGTGTCCATGTCGGTATAGGGTCTGAGAAAACAACGTTGTTAGCAGAGATATTTCCTGTATTCGTAATAGTGGTTGTATACGTAATCGTATCACCGATCGTTGCAAAAGCTTTATCTCCTATTTTAATAGTGTTTAAAATAGCACTTTCAATTTTTGTTGTAACGCTATTAGAAGTAATATTTTTTGAAACAGGTGGATTAGCCGGATTAACGATATGCTGGAAGCTAACGCTAGCTTGATTGGTAATTGGATTTATAGGTGGAATTTCATTGGCATTAATATGAAATGCTACGATGACAGATTCGTTTGGCGCGATATCACCAATTGGAACGCCTGTAATGATATCTGCATTTGGGATGCTAATTCCGTTAAGTGTAAAACTATTCGGTTCAAAGGAAGTTCCGGCTGGAATAAGGTCGGTAAAAATAACATTCGTCGCACTAACATTTCCGCTATTTGTAATCGTAACTGAGTAGACAATATCTTGCCCAATATCTACTGTTTCCACATTTGAATTTTTTTGTGCAGTAAGGATAGCGCTATTAACTTGTGTTGTCGTTGTATTAGATTGATTAGAGGTTGAAATGAACGGCTGATCTGGATCAACAATATAACGGTAAGTGGTAAGAGCCGAATTAGAAATAGGATTGTTGATTGGGAGGGTTGAAACGATGGCTTGGAATGTGACGATTGATGTGTTTCCACCATTAATTGAACCGATATTTACACCAGTAGATAAATCAGCGTTTGGAATGGTTTGCCCATTAACTGTGAAACTGTTTGGAACGAAACTTAAATTGCTATCAAGTATATCGATAACGGTAACATCAGTAGCAGCCACATTCCCGGTATTAGGAAGGTTAAGTGTAAATGTTATTGTATTACCAACATCCGCAAAAGTAAGATTTGCTGTTTTTGTGCTAATAATATTTGCGTTGTTTATTTGAAGAAGTGTAGTGTTGGAGCTAGCTGTATTCGATACCGGCGGATTACTTGGATCAACAGTAAACTCATATGTCGTTGATGCTGTATTCGGTGCTGGATTAATAGGTGGAATGCTGTTCACTGTAACTTGAAAGACGATACTATATATTTCATTTGGTGGAAGTGCTGCAAGTAATACACCTGTATTTGGATCCGCATTAGGTTGTAAAATGCCATCGACAGTTAATGTGTTAGGAACAAATGTGAGTCCACTTGGTAATACATCTGTGAATACAATATTAGTTGCATCCGTATTGCCTACATTGGCAATAGAAGTAGTGTAAAAAGCAGTTTGCCCGACATCTGCAAAGGATAGACTTTCATTTTTCGTCATAGATAATATAGCTTCTCTAATTTGTGTTGAAACAGGATTACTAATTGAAGTTTCTGCATCAGGCGGTGAGACTAATTGATACGATGTTGATGAGAAATTTACAATTGGGTTTTCGGTTGGTAATGACGCCATGTTTACTTGGAATGAAACAGTTACTGTAGACCCAGCTGTTATAGGCCCAATATTTACACCGTTCGATGGGTCCGCACCACTTTGAGAAACCCCGTTAATAGAAAATGAGTTTGCAATAAATGTAGTTCCGCTCGGCATTGTATCTGAGAAAATAACATTTTGTGCGGATGAGTTTCCATTGTTTGTTAAAGTAACAGTATAGGTGAGTGTGTCTCCAACACGACTAAAGGATTTATCGACTTGTTTTAATGAAAGAATGGTAGCTGTGTTAATTGTAGTGAACACTGTGTTTGAAGTAACATTCCTTGAAACAATAGGGGCATTAGGGTCAGCGATAAATGTGTAAGAAGCACTAGCCGAATTGGCAATAGGATTTTGAACGGGAGTAGAAGTAGCGGTAACTTGAAATGCTATTGATATTGAGTTGTTAGGAGCTATTGCTCCAATCGTTATACCTGTATTAGGATTAAGACCAATTTGCGTGATGCCATCTATTGTAACGCTATCAGTAATAAACGTTGTACCATCTGGTATAAGGTCAGTGAAAGTAATATTAGTTGCGTTTGTATTACCACTATTCGTTAAAATTGTCGTATAGGTAATGGTATCACCTAGCGTTACAAGTGTTTGATCGACTGATTTAATCATCGTAATCATAGCATCTAATACAGGGTTTGTAACGATATTCGTTGAAATAGAAGTTGTAACAGGAGCTCCGCTTGGATCAACAGTATAAGAATATAAAATTGTGTCATTATCCATAATCGAGCTTGAAGGGGGAATAGAAATAACATTTACTTGGAAAGTAACGGTTACTGTCGCGCCAGGAGCGATATTTGGTAAATTTACTCCAAGTGCTGGTTGCGCACCAGGTTGCTGAACTCCATTTACTGTAACTGAATTTGGTATGAATGTAGTGCTAGCTGGAATAGCGCTTGTGAATGTTATATTCGTTGCTGCTGTATTCCCTGTATTTGTAATAGTAGTGGTATACGTAATCGTATCTCCAACTGAAACTATAGATTTATCAGCACTTTTTTGGGTTGTTAAAATTGCACTATTAATAGTTGTCGAAACCGCATTAGATACATTCGTTTGTGATACGGCAGGTTGGCTAGGATCGACCACATGTGCAAATTGTACAGAACTAAAATTAGAAATTGGATTTATACTTGGAATGTTTGTAACAAGTACGTTGAGAGTAATAATGGCCGTTCCACCTGGATTTATATTTTCAATCTGTATCCCGCTAGCTGGATTTCCAATTTGCTGTGTACCAGAATCGCTTGTAAGAGTCCCGGAAATAAATGTCGTTCCGTCAGGTAAAATATCTGTGAAAATTATATTTTGTGAAGTGACATTTCCAGGGTTATTTAATGTAATTGTATAAGAAATTGTATCGCCGATCGTTGCGAAATTTTTATCCGCGGATTTAACCGCTACAATTTCCCCGGAATTTATTTGTGTCGAAACAGAATTGGATGTTGTACTTCGTGAAACGAGTGGTAAATTAGGTCCTGTCATAAATTGATAATTAATAGAAGCACCGTTTACAACCGGTGAGTTTGGTCCCCCAGGCCCAATTGTGAAAATTGGATTTGGAATACTAACTACTTGCACGCGGAAGGTGACGTTTATAAAATCTCCTGTAATAATATCTCCAATTGGTATCCCATTCGCTGGATTTACTCCAGGTAATAAAACCCCACCTACTCGAACGCTATCTTCTATAAATACTGTATTATTTGGAATCGGATCTGTAAAAATGATATTAGTAGCAGTCGTGTTCCCTATATTTTCTAATAAAACAGTATACGTTAAAAATGAATTTCCAGGTGCTACGTCAGAAAAGATACGATTCACACTTTTCGTTGCTTGAATGATTGCTTCATTTATTTGAACTAAGACCGGATTACTAGTAGCCGTTTCTGTAACAGGCGGCTCGGTAGGATCAATAATAATAGAGTATGTTGTGCTAGATTGGTTCATCGTAGGGTTTGAAGCTGGTATTGAACCGACAATGGCTTGGAAACTAATGGTTGTCGTTCCTCCAACTGGAATTGGGTCTAAAGGAACCCCGTTATCTGGCCTAAATCCAAGTTGTGGGATGGTATTAATTTGTACGCTATCAGGCACGAATGAAAGTTCAGGTGGTAATATATCTATAAAAACAGGTGTGTTTGCAGTTGTATTTCCACTATTGGTAAGGGTTGTTGTATACGTAATTGTATCTCCAACAGCAGCAAATGCACTACTCGCAGTTTTTGTTGCGATAACGGAAGCAGTATTTACTTGTGTAAAAGTTTTATTGGATTTAACTGTTCGTGAAACAGGTGGTTCATTAATATCTACAATAAAACTATATTGAACCGATGATTTATTAGGGATTGGATTAGGATTGGGAATCGTTGCAATGTTTACTTGAAAGCTGAGTATAACTGATGCATTTGAATTTATGTTACCGATATTGATACCATTTTGTGGATTTGCATTAGGAATGGTTGTTCCATTTACTGTAAAACTATTTGGAATAAACGTTGTACCATCTGGAATTAAATCTGTAAAAATAACATTGTTTGCGGTAGTGTTACCGGAATTAGTAATGGTGGAAGTGAAAGTAAGTGTATCTCCAATAGTAGCGAATGTTGAATTGACAGTTTTATTTATAGATAGAGTAGCATCAATAATTGGAGTAACCGTTGTGTTTGTAATTGTACTACCAACAGCAGGTGATTGGTTTGGATTCACTGTATATTCATAATTTACAAGGGCGTTATTTGTTAATGTGCCACTAGGCGGTATCGCTAAAATTTGTGCTTGAAAAGAAATAAATACAGTATTACCTGGTGGAATATCTGCTAAGTGAATACCAAGTGATGGATCTAATCCTGGTTGTGGAACATTATTGATAGTTACGGAGTTTTGGATAAATGAAGCTCCTGCGCCAAGTCCATCCGTTAAAACATTTGCACTAGCAGGGATATTTCCAGTGTTTGTAACTGCAATCGTATAGGTAACGATATCTCCAATTGCAGCTGTCGGTGTATTCACTGATTTAGTAGCGACGATCGTAGCGTTATTAATTTGAGTTGTTATTACGTTACTTAACGCATTGGCGGATGCTGGAGGTAAGTTAGGATTTACGAAATATTGGTACGTTGTATTACTTTGGTTCGGGATTGGATTTGGATTAGGGATGGAATTTACTATTACTTGAAATGAGATTGTTGTATTTGTATTGGGGTTTATTGGATCAATTGCTACGCCATTTACTGGATTTATATTAGGGAGTGTAGTACCATTTACTGTTACACTATTTGGAATAAATGAAGTCCCACTTGGAATGGCATCTGTAAATACTATATTTGATGCAAGTGTATTCCCGCTATTTGTTAAAGTAGTCGTGTACGTAATAATATCATTTACGTTAGCGAACTGTTTATCTGCAGATTTTGTAGCGGCAATTGAGGCGTTATTAATAGTTGTCTGTACCGTGTTAGAAGCCACCATCTGCATTACAGCTGGTTTGGATGGATCGTACGTATATTGGAATGTTGTGCCTGATTGATTCGTAATCGGATTTACAGCAGGGATAGTTGGTACAAGAACCTGGAATGCAACGGTTCGTGATGAATTCGCTCCTATCGTACCGATAAAAATACCGTTAGCAGGATTTGCATTTGCTATAGGGACATTGTTAATCGTTACAGTATTAGGAATGAACAGGGTACCCGCTGGAATGATATCTGTAAACGTTACATTAGAAGCAGGGATATTCCCGTTATTTGTTAAAATAGTCGCATATAATATGACATCACCAACATCAGCGAAATTTGTGCTCGTTAGTTTTGTAGCAACAATATTAGCAGTATTAATTTGTGTAGTTACTATATTACTAGTAGCGTTTTTCACAACAACAGGTAAATTTGGATCAGCGATAAAGTTATATTGAAGTGAAGCGCTATTTTGAATTGGATTTGGTGAAGGTAGCCCATTTGCACTTATTTGAAAAACAATCGTTGTAAAACCACCTGCAGGAATGGAGCCGACTTGAAGGCCGGTACTTGGGTCTGCACCTAGCTGTAAAGCGCCACCTATAAAAATACTATTTGGTACGATAGTGGTGCCGGGAGGGATTATATCGGTAACAACAACATTGTTTGCTGTAGTATTCCCAAGGTTAGCTAAGGAAATTGTATATGTGATTGGTTGCCCGACATCGGCAATAGTTAAACCTACCTCTTTGACAATAACTACATTTGCTAAATTAATTTGTGTACTTACAGTATTACTTAAAGATGTTTCTATAATTGGTGGATCACCTGGATTTAGAACGAAACTATACTGTGTACTCGATGAATTAGTTGTTGGATTTTGGGCTGGTAAAGCAGTGACAGTTACTTGATAAGAAACGGTAATTAATCCGCTAGCAGGAATAGAAGGTAACAGGACACCGATATTTGGATCTGCATTGTTTTGCAAAACGCCATTAATAAGAAAAGTATTTGGAATAAAGGTAGTACCATCTGGATTTATATCTATGAAAGTAGGATTATCAGCAGAAACGCTTCCTGCATTCGTTAAAATAACGGTATAAGTTAATATATCTCCAACAGTAGCGAACGCTCGATCCACTGATTTTGCCGAAATTACATTTGCATCATTAACTTGGATAAATGTAGTGTTTGTAGTTGTGTTTGTACTTACAGGAGAAGCGTTTGGATCAACGATAAAGTTATAGGAGATGGAAGCGCTATTCAAAATAGGATTAGGATTTGGAATACTAGTTATTAATATTTGGAATGAAGCTGTAATTGTAGTATTAGCATTGATGCTACCAATATTGATGCTAGCTGGTGTTGCGCCCAGCTGAGTAACACCGTTAACTATAACACTGTTCGGTACAAAGGAAGTGCCATTCGCAATGGAATCGGATAGTAATACATTGTTCGCTGTAACATTTCCATCGTTTGTAAGAGAAAAGGTGTAAGTTAATACATCTCCAACTTCCGCAAACGTTTGACTTACAGATTTATTAGCATGAAGATTTGCTAGTCTAATTGTTGATGTAACAGAATTAGAATTTGCAGTTTTTGAAGTTGGTGGCAGGCTTGGATTTACAGTGTAAATATAAGAGGCGAAAGCGTTATTAATGATAGGGTTTTGTGCAGTAATATTGATGACTGTTACTTGGAAGGATAAGGTGAAAGTAGCTCCGCCAGGAATTGTGCCGATAGGTAAAGCAACGAGAGAATCTACATTTTGCAAAACGCCGTTGAGCGTTACAGAACCTAATGTTAATATCGTTCCGTTTGGAAGTGGATCTGTTAGTTGAACGTTATTAGCGGGCGTATTTCCACTGTTTGTAATAAGGATTGTATAACTTATCGTTTCGCCAATTGTGGCAAATTGTTTATTTGTAGATTTTGTTAATGATAAATTCGCATTGTTAATTTGAGTAGAAACGAGATTAGAAGAAATGTTTTTCGTAACGGGCGATTGGCTAGGGTTGACGGTGTACTGATAAGAAGCGCTTGATCCGTTAGATACGACATTTGACGCGGGTATTGTATTAACTACTACTTGAAATGAAACGTTTTTGGTTGTGCCAGTTGCGATGGATCCTATATTCACACCGTTAGCCGGATTTGCTCCAACTTGTGTCGTACCATCTATTGTTAAACTGTTTAGGACAAAAGTTGTTCCTGTAGGAATGACATCTGTAAAAATAACATTGTTCGCATTCGTATTACCTGTTCCTGTAAAGGCAACAGTGTAAGTCAGTGTATCGCCAATATCTGCATAGTTTTTATCTACTGCTTTTGTCATTGTTACAGTAGCATTATTCACTTGCGTGGAGACAATATTCGTCGTGTCAGTCCCGCTTACTGCCGGCTGGTTTGGTACAGGAATGTATTGATATGTTGTTGTACCACTATTTAATATTGGATTTGTTTGTGGGATAGAAGGAACAAATACTTGAAAGGAAATAGTAGTAGTAGAATTTGCAGCAATAGATCCAATTGATATACCATTAGCGGGATTTGCTCCCCCTTGAGTAACTCCGTTAACAGTTACACTCCCTGGAATGAAAGTAGTCCCGCTAGGAATCGGATCTGTATATATAACATTAGTTGCAGCGATATTTCCTATATTAGCTAAGGCAATACTGTAAGTTAACGTTTCACCAATATCGGTAAAAAGTTTGTTAACTGATTTTGTGCCATTAATATCTGCGAGGTTAATTTGTGTTCCTGCAGAGTTACTTGTTGCAAGACCGTTAAAAGTCGTTCCTCCGGCAATCGGTGTATATTGAAATGTAATATTAGCAGTGTTAGAGATAGGATTTTGACTTGGAAGAGAAACGACAGTCGCTTGGAAAGCTACTGTACGAGAAGAGCCATTATTAATTGTCCCCAGAGATATACCGGCGACCGGATTTGCGTTTGTTTGTGGTACGTTATCTATCGTTACGCTTCCAGGTATAAAGGAAGTACCGTTAGGGAGAACATCTGTAAAAGTAACGTTATTTGCAGGAAGAAGCCCGGTGTTAGGAACAGTAACTGTATAGGTTAGAATATCTCCAATTGTAGCGACACTTTTATTCACGCTTTTAGTTGCTTGTATATTAGGTGAGTTTATATTGATTTGTAAACCGACTGTATTTAACATATATGCATCCCCGTTAGTAGTTAAACGAATTGCGGCAGATACTTGGGAATTTGTTAAATAAGGAGAAATATCAATGGAAGTAATGTCCCATCCTTGTCTTCCAGCGGAGATATTTGTACTTGTAGAGGCACTCTGGTTTCGCGTTCCAAATGTACCAGTTGTATCTAAGCTCCCTGCAGCATTATTAATTTGAGAACCGAAGAAATTATTAACAGCATTATTTGGCCCAGATAATGCATTTAATGAACTGAAATTTGGTCCAAATAAAGCTTGATCCCCAGTTAAATCAGCATCCCCTTCAGTAGAACTTAAAAATAATCTCCCGCTTACAGGTCCCCCGGCAGGTGTTAAAAACCCTGAGACAGATACATCTGCACTACCGGTTTCTACAGAAACACGGTTACCAGCTACGTAAATTGTTAAATTTCTTGCGGGTAATGAGCCGTTTTGATAAGCGACAATAAGCGTCCATCCTGCAGAATTAATGGCTCCATTAGAAGCGTCTAAAGGATCTACAAGTCCAGGAACAGAACCTGTTGTATAAGATCCAGATCCAGCAGCTTGAACGAGTGATGTTACATCCGCTGATCGTGTATAAAATCCAAATGTGACAGATCCAGAAACGAATGTTTGATTTGAAGCTGTAACAGCTGAAGGGGTAATCGAGTATGTTGACACAGGTGTTGTAAAAGAAACTGGGTTTCCTAATACACTCGTAATGTTTTGATCACGAGATAAATAGTTTCCACCCCAAACAAGTTCTGCGTAAAGAATAGTGCTACCAGCAGGGATATTTAAAAGAGCGGTAGAACTATTTTGTGTATAGTTTAACGTTGTACCAGCAGGAAAAGTAGGTACTTGTAAAGCAGTATTCGTAGTTACGAATGCACCAATTGCCCCGATTGTACCAGCACGGTTTAGATTACTAATTTTACTTAAGCCTAGTGTATTTCCTGTAATAGCGAGTGCGCCGTTAGTGGTGGTAGAAAATCGATTCGTAATGGGCATGTTGTCACCTCATTTACAATATAGTCTTGGTCAAAATAGGATATGTGTGTGTGTGATAAAGGGAAACATGTACAAGTTGATTCATGCAGAATGGTTCAAACGTCTAAAGAAGGAGATGGGGAATGATTGAAGTGGAGATTAGGGTGGAGCGTCTTAGGAAAGGGAAAATAGAGGATATTGTAGCATTATCTTCTCATATTGGCTGGGATTACAACAGAGAGGAAATTGAGATGATTTTGAATACGGGTATAGTATATGGTGTAGTAAATGAGAGAGAAGAGCTTATTGCTAGCGCAGCAATTATACTATACGGGGAGACATTAGCCTCAATTGGAATGGTAATTGTACATCCAGATTATAAAGGAAGAGGGATTGGAAAGATAATAACGGATTTATGTGTTAAAAGCGTATTAACTCAAACCCCCATTATGCTTATTGCCACGGATGAGGGAAAAATTTTATATGAAAAACTAGGATTCAGGGCTGTTAGTTATGTTTCTAAATACATATGTAACTCGTACAATGCGAACTACCATTGTGTAGGAAATGAAGAGTATATTGTGAATTATGAAGAACGTGATTTAGAAGAAATAATACAAATAGATAAAGATGCATTTGGAACAAATAGAGAAGAGTTTTTAAAGTATCGAATTATTCAAAGTGAACAATGTATTGTTACAAAGGATGCACAACAAAATGTATTAGGTTACGGTTTAAGTATACAAACGCCAGAAAATAAAATAATAGGACCGGTCGTTGCTAAAAATGATGCGATGGCAATGAGAATGGTACATTATTTAGCAAGAGAGCATCATGGTAAATTAAGAATTGATGTACCAGAAGGAAAGAAAGGTTTCATGAAAGAATTAGAGATTACTGGTTTTCAAAAGGTTAATACCCCACCAATTATGATAAAAAATAGTGATCAATTTTTGAAAAGAAATGGAGAACTATACAGTATTGCAGCGCAAATTTTTGGATAAAAAAGAATCCTTTTGTGAAAAGGATTCTTTTTCGTTAATCACGATATTGGTCGTGAGTTGGCTGAAAGAGGTCTTCCTCGACATCTCTCACCATAGAAAAATGATCAACATTATAATGACCGTGTAGAGTTTTATTATGATGACCAATAATTTGCTCTGCAGACAATACGTCAGAATCAGTTGTGGAATGACCATTTTTAATTAATGTAACGTCAAATCCTTGTACAGTAGCTGTTCTAACTGCGGTGTCAATGCAATGTTCTGTTTTACATCCACCTATAACAATATGATTAATTTTTTCTTCTTTTAAAAGTTCAAGTAAAGAAGTGCCATAGAATGAGTTTGTTGCTGCTTTATTAATAAGGATTGCAGACTGAGGTACTTTAATTTGATTATGTACTTCAAATCCTTCTCCGCTACCAGAAGCAACATCGATATCTCTTACGAAAACAGTAAGGGCATTTGCATCTATTGCTTTCTGTACGGCTGTATTTAGTGTAGATAATAGCTCGGTTTTACGAAAAACTTCATTTTCTTGTTCATTTCCATCCATTAATTCTTGCTGAGCATCGATAATTAATAGTGCTTGTTTCATTCGATATCCCCTTTAATATAAAATAAATTCCACTTTACATATTCTTTTATATTGTAAGGAACTCCTTTTTTTTCTAAGAAGTAGACGATAGATTTACAAAGTTGTCAAATAAATTTCATTCTCATAGAGTATAAAAACATGTATGATAGGAAGTGGAGAATTTTTGAGTAGGTGGGAATATCATGCAAACAGTAGAAGATTATCTTTCATTCTTACATACGAAAGGATTTAAATTATCAGAGGAAGCACAAGGATTTATTATGTTCGGACAAGGATATACTGGTGCATCTGATGGGATTGTGAACGTAGCAATAGAAGCGACGATTAAACATCAATTACAGTTTGATGGCAGTTATTTTGTTGCGTTATTAGAACGATTGAAAGAAGAAGAAATTACAGATAAAAAAAGCGCTAAGGCTTTTATGCGGAAGTTACAAGCATAACTTCACGCAGCCTGCGCTTCTTTTTTTGTTTTGGAAGGTAATTCAACAAAAACCATACCTAGGAAAATACATAGACATCCAATAATAGCAGAAATAGAAAGCTGTTCATTTGCAACTAGAACGCCTGTTAATGCAGCAAAAACGGGCTCCATTGCGAAAATAATTGCTACTCTTGTTGGAGAAGTATGTTTTTGTGCCGATGTTTGAATGAAAAAAGCAATGGATGTCGCAAATAGGGAAGTTAGAAATAGAGCGAATAAAAAGGATTGATTCGTCCATAGTGAAACTGAAAATAATTTTTCCCAATCTTCAAACAAAAAAGCGCAAATAGAAGAAAATATACCGACAGCTAATACTTGAGAGGTGCTTAGTAATAAAGGTGATATTTTCTTAGAAAAGAAACCGTTAACAAGAATATGGGCAGCAAAAGCAACTGCACAACCGAGAACGAGTATATCTCCAATGTTTAATTGAAAAGAATCACCAGCCGTTAATAAGTATAAACCTGCTGTTGCTACAGCAATGCCAAGTACGATGAAAATGGTAGCTTTTTGTTTTAAAAAGATAAAAGACAAAATTGGTACCATAACGATACTAAGCCCTGTTAAGAAACCAGCTTTTGAAGAAGTTGTATAAAGTAAGCCGAATGTTTGTAATACATAGCCAACACATAAAAAGAATCCAACAATCAATCCAGCGAGACTACTCTGTTTTATATCTTGTTTTGAAGCTTTTTTTGAGAAAATCATTTGAACGAATAATAAAATAATTCCAGCGAATAAAAAGCGAATCCCATTAAAAGTAAATGGATCAACGAAAGACATAGCATTTTGGACGACAACAAACGTAGCTCCCCAAATAAAAGAGACAAATAATAAAGCAAGAGGAGCAATCCAATCTTTTTTCACACTCATACCCCCGTTAATTTTGTAAGATAGCTTTTCTAGCTAATTCATCAGCAACTTTATTTTGACTACTTGGAATCCACTTAATAAAAAAGAGATCGAAACTTTTTATGTACTGCAATGCTTCCTCTAATAGTGGTGCAAACATTTTATTTTTTGCGTATTCTTTTTCGACAGCTCGCTCGACAAGCTGCGAATCGGTACGAAAAGAGACAATGTTATAATTATGCTCCGTGCAATATTTTAATGCCGCAAGTAAAGCGTGGTATTCTGCTTCATGATTGGACATTGTCCCAAGGGGCAATGATAACTGTACAGCTGGTTGCACCCCTTTAATAAACACTCCTGCACCAGAAGGACCAGGATTTCCTTTTGATGCACCATCAATATATACTTCAATCAAAATGAGAAACCTCCAAATTATAAGATGATCCCCTACTTATATGTTTCTTTGAAGTAGGGGATAGAGTAACTTAGCCGATTGTAATACTATAACGACATGTAAATGTTTCATTCGTTTGTAAAGATTGAATTCCTTTTTTTTCCTTGAAATCTTTTGCCGGATTTACTTCATCAGCAATCCCGTACCAAGGTTCAATACATAAGAAAGGTGCGTTCTCGCCTGGTGTCCATACACCGACAAATGGGAATCCGTCAAATTCTACTTTTACAAATTTATTATGTTTATGAGAACGAATAGAGATTTCATCCGTATTCATATTTTCAAAAATAAGTGCATCATTTTTGAATAAATCGTATGTAAGTGGTAATTCATTCGTATTTTCAGCGATTAATTGCTTTTTACTTGAAAGATAAGGTCCTTCTAGTACGCTTGTTTCTAAGCGTTCAGAACCATTAAATGATAAATGATAATCTGTAAATGATTCGCCCTCTAATAAGGGGAAGTTGAAACCAGGATGTGCTCCGATTGAGAAGAATATCTCTTTTGAAGTAGGGTTATTTACTTCATATGTTACATGAACGATTTGTCCATCTAGCTCATAAGAAACGAGTAATTCGAATTCGTATGGGTATTTTTTTAATGTTTCTTCATTACTAGTAACAATATAAGTAATATTCGTTTCACTTTGTTCTTTTACAGAGAATGTAAGATCACGAGCAAAGCCGTGTTGTGTTAAAGAATATGGTTTACCATCTACGTAGTATGTATTATCTACTAATCGGCCGACAATTGGGAATAAAATTGGTGCGCGGCGCCCCCAATAAGTAGAATCGCCTTGCCATAAGTATTCAGTGTTATCTTCTTTTAAGCGAACGCTTTGTAATTCTGCACCTTTGTCAGAAATGGAAACGATCACTTTTTCATTTTGAATTGTTGCTGTCATGAAGTGAAACCTCCTAAAACTTTCATATGTTTTATTATACGTTTTCTAAAAGAAAAAAGGTAGTTAATGATAGGAATCTATTGACGAGAGAGTGTCTATTGCGTAGAATATATTCTTGTTGCTTAAAAAACGAATAACGTGGTTCGAAACCATCCCACGTAAAAAAACTAAGGAGATTTTGTCATGAATATAAGGACATTAGTCGGTAATGGTATTTTAGCGGCATTATATATTGCTGTTTCTATGCTTATTCAGCCATTTGGCTTTACCAGTGTACAGTTTCGTATTTCAGAGATGTTTAATCATCTTGTTGTATTCAATAAGAAAGCAATTTACGGGATTGTATTAGGTGTATTTTTAACGAATCTCTTTTTCTCACCTATGATCGCTTATGATTTAGTATTTGGAGTAGGGCAATCCATTCTTGCATTACTTGCAACTATTATTTCTATGCGCTTCATTAAAGGTGTTTGGGCTCGTATGATTTTTAATACAGTTATTTTTACAGTCACAATGTTTATGATTGCAATTGAACTTCATCTTGCGTTTGATCTGCCATTTTTATTGACATGGCTAACTTGTGCAGTTGGTGAATTTGTTGTAATGGCAATTGGTATGCCTGTAATGTACTGGATTAATAAGCGAGTGCAATTTGAAAGATTTATGCAATAGATGAAAGAGCTGTCCTTACTTAGGATGGCTCTTTTTGTATGTGATTAAATTGTATATAATACTGTGACTTTTGATAAAATATAATAAAATAAAGTGAAACTTTAATCAGTGGGGGGACCCCACTGATTATTAGCCCGCACCAATCGGGCATTTACGGACAGTTGATCTTCCGCCTAACTTCTTTGCTTTCGTTAAATTTTAAGGTGGGAGTCTTACTGACCGTTCATGGGGGATAAATATAAGAAGTCTTATAAAAGGGGAATCTAGTATGAAATATAAAATACATTGGTTGTATAAAACGAAGCGTGGTTTACAGGCTGAATTAACAACAGATTATATGAACATAGAAGAAGTACTTCAATTTGCGGAGGATTTTGAGAAAACAGGTAGGGTGAAAGAACTTTTATTTTTCGATGAAATGGACGCGGAATGGTCATTAAAAGAAATGAAAAAACTGAGTAAGCAAGTGGAGGAAGATCCGCAAGAAATTCAAGTTTATTTTGATGGTGGTTATGATGTACAGACGAAAGAAGCTGGGGTTGGTATATGTGTATACTATAAAAAAGGAAATACAAATTATCGAATTCGTCGCAATGCATACATAGAAGGCATATATGATAATAACGAAGCGGAGTATGCAGCATTATTATACGGGATGAATACACTCGGGGAATTAGGAATTAAATATGAAGCAGTTACACTTCGTGGAGATTCTCAAGTTGTACTGCAGCAATTAGCTGGTGAATGGCCTTGCTATGATGAACATTTAAATCATTACTTAGATCAAATTGAACAAAAAGCGAAGCAAATGAAATTAAAGCTTATTTGTGAACCGATATCTAGAAAACAAAATAAAGAGGCACATCAATTAGCAGCGCAAGCATTAGAAGGGACGACAATTGATAGTCATAAAGAAATAACCGAATAGAGAGGTGCACACGTGAAGAAGAAGCAACTCATTACAGAGGTAAATGACTTATTAGAAACGTATTGCGGAGGGTGTTTCCTGCAGGAACATAATCGGAAAAATCATAGTAAATACTATGCCCATTCTTTTTGTATACGGCAATGTACGGTTGGAGAGAAGTTGAAAAAGTATGGGGAGCAATTGTCATAAAAAAACATCCAGAGAATTTTCTCTGGATGTTTTTTAGTGCTTCGCTTCATGTAATTGATGCTCGCATTTACTTAATTTTTTTTCTTCATTCATTAGAAATGGCTCATCTAAATCCGTTGCAACGGATTTCATGATTTCAAGCTGAGAACGAGCCGATTCTACTGCAGTAGTGGCATGCTCTAATGTGTCTGGATCCATTGAAATTGTTGCAGAACCTACCATTTTTTGTGCAGTTTCTACACGGAATTTTACCTCTTCAAAATCATTTACATGTGACCCCATTGTTATTGCCTCCTTTGTATTTTGCGCATTTCACATAGTTTTTGCTCTGGAAAACGGAAATATACAAAGGAATAACAAAGGAGGTTACCAAGTAAGGTAACCTCCTGTCATATGTGGGATTAAAGTTTTGCTACGTTAGCAGCTTGAGGTCCACGGTTTCCTTCAGTAATGTCGAAAGATACTTCTTGACCTTCCTCTAAAGCTTTGTAGCCGTCGCTTTGAATAGCAGAGAAATGTACGAATACATCTTCAGAGCCTTCCATTTCGATAAATCCAAAACCTTTTTCATTGTTAAACCATTTTACTTTTCCTTGCATGTCACAATTCCTCCTAAAAACGATTCCTTTTTTCATTTAGTGAAATTCATTGAAAAATAATAAAAATAAAAAATGCTATATTATCGAATATTCTGCTAAATGATTAATTTAAATATACATGAATTGGTAGAATTTAGTCAAGTAAGCGTTTTTAAAATTTTGTATTTTTAATTAATTTTTCTCGGATTTTTAAAAAGGTATAGGACAAGCCGAGTATGTAATATTCTTAAGTGAATGCTGTACATAATGAGGTGAAAGAATGGATGAGTCTTATTTATTAGATAATGAAGGGATGAAAAATAGAGTCGACATACCGAATTGGGTTGCAAAAGAATTTCATGATTTTTCGAGTGTCGTGTTAGAACCAACCTTCCCGTGTTATTTCGGTTTAACAGCTTTGAAGAAGAATGAACTTCGTTATTCATTTCTCTCTCATAATGATTGGAGTCATTTGCCCAATACAATGTTAACTTTTTTGGAGCTAATGAAAGAGCGGCCGATTGTAAGAAGAGGATTTTTTCTTTTTGTGGAACCGGAATGTGAAGAAAAATCAATCGAATATTATCGAGATTATTTTTGGAAAGTACTACAATATTTGCATGAACAAGATAATCAATTATGGCCAAAGCAAATCCCGAAAAATCCAGACCATCATTTATGGGAATTTTCATTTGGTGGTGAACCAATATTTGCATTTGGGAATGCGCCAGCTTATAAACAGCGAAAGACTAGGCATTTAGGAAATTCTCTCGTTATTGGATTCCAGCCACGAACTATTTTCGATGGATTAGAAGGAGATCGTCCTAAAGGGTCGTATTCAAGACAAATGGTCCGTGAACGAGTTGAAAAGTGGGATCAGTTGCCGAAGCACCCTAACATTAGTCACTACGGCGATCCTAATCATCGTGAATGGAAACAATATTTCATAGGGGATGATATTGAGCCGATTAAAGGTAAATGTCCTTTTCATCATAGAGTAGAGAAATAAGAGCCATCAACTGGATGGCTCTTTTGCATATTTTGGATAAAAAAGGGTATTGTATTAGTGAATAATTTTTATGAAAGCTAGTCTATTTTCTTTATTTGCATCATTACTTAATAGTAAAAGAAGTAGAAAGGATAGAGTGATGTTTGGAGCAATTATACAACAAATAGTATTAGGTATTTCATTAGCTGCACCTGTAGGTCCGATTAATATTGAAATGTTAAAACGAGGAATTGAACGTGGATTTTGGCATGCGTGGATTGTTGGAATCGGAGGAATGACTGCTGATATTTTGTTTATGCTGCTTATTTATTTTGGTTTATCTTCTGTGTTTATGTATACATATGTACAAGCTTTTATGTATTGCGCTGGTTTTTTCTTATTGTTTTATTTAGGGTTTCAAAGTGTAAAACAAGGAATTTCTCACTCTAATATGGAATATAAACAAGAAGAGATAGGTGGACTTAAACAATCTTTTATGGCAGGATTTCTAATTGCGATATCCAATCCATTAAATCTCGTTTTTTGGTTTGGTATATATGGAAGTACACTTAGCTCGTTGCTTACAAAGGTAACGAAACAAGAAGCTTTTTTGTACAGCCTTTGTATTATTGTTGGTATTATTTTGTGGAATTTAAATATTGCTTTTTCTGTACATTTTGGAAGAACTTTATTAAAGAAAAAAGCACTTGGTTATATTACAGCCGGAGCAGGTATTATTTTAGTAGGATATTCTATCCATTTTGCATACAAAGCTTTACAGTTGTTCATATAAGATTGAAGGGGAGATTTTTATGTATCGAACCACTATTGACGGAAAAGAAATTATCATCACTTTAGCACCAAAAATCCGAAAAGAAATTACTGATAGGAATCCACTATATGAAGCGGTATTTAAAAATGCAGCAAGGTTACTGCAAACGAAACAACCAACGTTTGCGGTAAATCATGAAGTATTTGGTCTCATTATTGGAGAAGTACAAAGAGGAGAAGTAACAGTGTTTGCAGTAGAACACATTATCCCAAAGCAAAATATATTTGGTCCGAACACTTTTTTCTCGACAATAGAACAGCAGGCAAATTTGTAAAGTGAATAGAATAAGAATAAAATAGAAAAAAATGGTCGTAACGATATGTTGCGGCTGTTTTTGTGGAAAAGGGGGAAGTAAGATGAAGAGAGTGGTGAAAGAGTTTTTTTTACAACATGATATTGTTATTATGTATAGTGTTCTATTAATTTTTATTATTATTTTAAAAATGCAATTTTTTACATGGATTGGTATGTTAGCGTGTATGTTTGGGATTGTTTTTTATACGTTTAACGAATATATGACACACCGTTTTTTATTCCATTTAAAGCCGCCTAAAAACGCATTTTTATTAAAAATGTTAAGAAGATTACATTATGATCATCACGTATATCCAGATGATTTAAAACTTTTATTTTTGCCTGTATGGTTTAGTATACCTAGCTTTACTATATATTTACTTATAACGTATGGTATTACAAAAAGTGTTACTGTTACACTTTCATTCGGAATCGGAATGATTATCATGCTCCTCGTTTATGAATGGAAACATTATATTGCACATAAACCGATTCGTCCCTTCACTAAGTTTGGAAGATGGCTAAAAAAACAGCACATATTACACCATTATAAAAATGAAAAGTTTTGGTTCGGAGTTTCAAATCCAGTATTCGATTTTATATTTAGAACACTTAAAGATGGAAAAGACGTTGAATTAAGTGAAACAGCTCGTAATTTAGAAAAGGAGACAAAGAAAGAAGTAGTGCGATAAGCACTACTTCTTTCTTCTATTTTAATGGGAATAAAAGTTTAATCGAATCAATCAAATTTTATGTTAAAAAAGTATATTGAAAATTTAGGAGAAAATGACGAAAAATGTCTATCGAAAAATCTTTGCAGGAATGTATGGATTGTCTAAAATGGAAATAAGTTTCTGAATATTTATAAAATTTAGTCTTTAGGTATGCAAGGAGGAATTGTATTTTAAGTTAAGAGAGGGGACCAGAGAATGAAACGAGATGATACGTCAGCACGTAAGTTACAAAATGAGGTGAACTATACAGAAGTTGTTCAGTCTGAAGAGTTTCAATTGTTATTAAATACGAAAAAGAAGTTTATCATTCCGATGAGTATTTTCTTTTTAAGTTTTTTTATAGCACTACCTATTTTAACATCGTATTCAAAGGTGCTTAATACACCGGCGTTTGGTGATGTGACATGGGCATGGGTATTTGCTTTTGCTCAATTTATTATGACATGGTCATTATGTATGATTTACAGTAAGAAAGCCGAATCCTTTGATGAAATTTCGCAAAAAATTCTGCAAGATATGCAAAAAGGGAGGGGCTGAATTTGAATACTACCGCGTTTGCACTATTTTTAATTATTGTCCTTGGTACGCTCGTCATAACCTATTTTGCATCAAAAAAAACGAAAAATGCGAGTGAATTTTATACGGCTGGAGGGGGATTAACTGGCTGGCAAAATGGCCTGGCTATTGCTGGGGATTACATGTCTGCTGCGTCATTTCTTGGTATAGCCGGAGCGATAGCGTTAACTGGGTTTGATGGGTTCTTTTATAGTATCGGCTTTTTAGTTGCTTATTTAGTTGTTCTATATCTTGTCGCAGAACCGCTTAGAAATTTAGGGAAGTACACGTTAGCGGATATGATTGCGGCACGTTTTGATGCGAAAAAAGTTCGTGGTATAGCAGCGCTTAATACGATGACGATTTCAATTTTTTATATGATTGCACAATTAGTTGGTGCGGGTGCACTTATTAAACTATTATTAGGTATTGAATATACAACATCTGTATTAATCGTAGGTACACTTATGACTGTGTATGTTATTTTTGGAGGAATGACAGCTACGAGCTGGGTTCAAATTGTAAAGGCTGTACTACTTATGGCAGGGACATTTATTATTTCTGTTATCGTTTTCTCCAAATTTAATTTCAGTGTGACTGAAATGTTCGCTCACATGAAAACAGCTACTCCATTAAAAGATTCGTTTTTAAATCCAGGAGTAAAGTATAAGGATGGTCTTGATACACTTTCTTTAAATTTAGGACTAGTCCTTGGTACAGCGGGATTACCACATATTCTTGTCCGCTTTTTTACAGTACGTGATGCAAAAACTGCACGTCAATCTGTTGTATATGCGACGTGGTTAATTGGCGCGTTTTATATTATGACAATTTTCTTAGGGTTTGGGGCAGCAGCGTTTGTAGGAAATGAGGCGATTATTAAAGCAAACCCTGCTGGTAATATGGCAGCACCTTTATTAGCAAAAGCATTAGGCGGAGATTTCTTATTTGCTTTCGTATCAGCAATTGCTTTTGCAACTATTTTAGCTGTAGTAGCAGGACTTGTGTTAACAGCAGCATCAGCATTCGCGCATGATTTTTATAATGAGATTATCCGTAAAGGAAAATCAACGGAAAAAGAGCAAGTGTCAATGGCTCGTTATGCGTCTATTGGAGTAGCGATAGTATCTATTATACTTGCTTTATTTGCTCAGACATTAAACGTAGCATTTTTAGTATCACTAGCATTTGCGGTTGCAGCGAGTGCAAATTTACCGGTTATATTATTTACAATCTATTGGAAGCGTTTTAATACAACAGGAGCAATTTCTGGTATGATTGTTGGTCTTGTATCAGCGATTGTTCTTGTAGCGTTAAGTCCAAATGTTTGGAACCCAGTAGCTGGAAAAGCTATTTTTGTTGGAGAAGCGATATTCCCATATACGACACCTGGAATTATTTCGATCCCGCTCGGGTTTCTTGCAGCATATTTAGGAACTGTTTTCTCTAGTAAGAAAGAAGATGCAGCGAAATTTGATGAAATTCTTGTGAAATCTAATACTGGTCATGGTATTAGTGATGCATCTTCGCATTAAAAAAAGAGGAGCTTTTCGAAATATAAGAAAAGCTCCTCTTTCTTTTGACATTTTCTTATAAATATTACTTTAATTTTGGTAGGATTTGTCTTGTATTTGTGGAATGAAAATAGGCAGGGAGAAATTTAACTCATCATGGCACCAGCGCAGCTTTGTGAAAAATAAGTTGTTATGGAAGGTGGAAGAAATGATGAAGACAAAACAAACCGATGAATTATTAGCAAAAGATGAGCAATATGTGTGGCACGGAATGCGTCCCTTTAGTCCAAGTAGTACAATGGTAGGGGCAAAAGCAGAAGGGTGCTGGGTTGAAGATATACAAGGAAAAAGATACTTAGATGGTATGAGTGGTCTTTGGTGTGTAAATAGCGGATATGGAAGAAAAGAGCTTGCAGAGGCAGCTTATAAGCAATTGCAAACATTATCATATTTTCCGATGTCACAATCACATGAACCAGCAATTAAGCTCGCTGAAAAGTTAAACGAGTGGCTTGGTGGAGAGTATGTTATTTTCTTCTCTAATAGTGGATCAGAAGCGAATGAAACCGCTTTTAAAATAGCAAGACAATATTATGCTCAAAAAGGTGAACCGCATCGTTACAAATTTATGTCACGTTATCGTGGTTATCACGGAAACACAATGGCAACGATGGCGGCAACTGGCCAAGCACAACGTAGATACCAATATGAGCCATTTTCTTCAGGTTTTTTACATGTAACGCCTCCAGATTGTTACCGCATGCCAGAAATGGAATCACAAAATATTTATGATGTAGAATGCGTAAAAGAAGTAGATCGTGTTATGACATGGGAATTAAGTGAAACGATAGCAGCATTTATTATGGAGCCAATTATTACAGGCGGAGGTATTTTAATGCCGCCACAAGACTATATGAAAGCTGTTCATGAAACGTGTCAAAAACACGGAGCACTACTTATAAGTGATGAAGTTATTTGTGGTTTCGGGCGTACAGGAAAAGCATTTGGGTTTATGAACTATGACGTTAAGCCTGATATCGTTACGATGGCAAAAGGTATTACGAGCGCATATTTACCATTATCAGCAACAGCTGTAAAAAAAGAAATTTATGAGGCATTTAAAGGAACAGGAGAATATGAATTCTTCCGCCATATTAATACATTTGGTGGAAATCCAGCGGCTTGTGCATTAGCGCTTAAAAACTTAGAGATTATGGAAAATGAAAATTTAATTGAGCGCTCTGCACAAATGGGTTCGCTTTTATTAAATCAATTAAAAGAAGAAATCGGAGAACATCCACTTGTTGGTAATATTAGAGGGAAAGGGCTATTAGTTGGAATCGAACTAGTAAATGATAAAGCGATGAAAGAACCAATTGATAACGACAAAATTGCAAGTGTTGTAAATGCTTGTAAAGAAAAAGGGCTTATTATTGGGCGTAACGGTATGACAACAGCAGGTTATAATAACGTTTTAACATTAGCACCGCCGCTTGTTATTTCAGGTGAAGAAATTGCTTTTATTGTCGGAACGTTGAAGACAGCGATGGAACGTATTTAATAAATAGAACGAGAGGAGCGAGCTGTAATATAAGGCTCGCTTTTGTTTACAAGGAGGAGCTTTTAATGGAGAAATATGATCCTAACAAACATTATCACATTGGTTATTATGAAGACGGATATGATTTAGAAGCGACAGCGTACAAAAGAATAAATGATGCAGTTTGGGATGCATATATTCCAGAATATGAAGCAGGGAGTCTTTATGAGAAAGTAAGTAAAATGAAGCTAGGTGAATATATAGATGATTACGGCATTAAAGTCTATTCATTTCGTGATGATATCGATGATGAAGAAGCAAGCTCCATTTTTGAAAAATGGTTAAAAACGAATGGAATTGTTTAAAGAGAAAATGAAAAAGGAGATTGCTATCTTTTAAGATAGCAATCTCCTTTTATTATAGTAAACTTATTTACTTGCTTTCATTGCTTTATCTTTTGCACCAAAAGTGTATTTTAACATTGGTGGTGTAATCATTGTAGTTAAAATAACGACAATAACGATAGCTGTAAAGTAATCTTGTGCTAATAGGCCAGAAGAAAGTCCTGTTCCTGCGATGATAAGTGCAACTTCACCACGAGAAACCATACCAGCACCGATAATTGCAGAAGACTTTGCATCAAATCCAGTCATTCGTGCACCGAATCCACAACCAATTAGTTTTGTGAATACAGCGATAACTGTTAATGCTAAGATGAACCAAATTTGATCGCCAATACCGTCAAATGTAATATTCATACCGATACTAACAAAGAATACTGGAACGAACATAGCGTAAGCAATTGGTTCTACTTTCTTTTCTACTTCATGTTTGTAGTTCGTTTGAGAAATAGCGATACCAGCTGCGAAAGCACCGATAATACCAGCAATTCCTAATAGTTCGCCGAAGTATGCGAATGAGAAACAGATGATAAGCGCAGCACTAACGATAGACTCAGATACGCGAAGCGGTGATAACCAACGCATGATTGCTGGAACACCTTTCCAACCAATTAAAATGATAGAAGCAAAGAATACTACTTTCTTCAAGATAATCATTGTTAAGTTAACGTCATCTGTGCCTAAGAAGCTCATTGCAAATGCTAATAAAATAACAACAAGAATGTCATCAAATACAGCGGCTCCAAGCATCGTCGTACTTTCACGTGTTTTCATTTTACCTAAATCACGAAGTGTTTGAACGGAAATACTAACACTTGTTGCACATAGAAGTAATCCTAAAAAGACAGCATTCCCTTGTTCCATACCGACAACAAGACCGGCAACGTAACCACCTACGAATGGAAGAACGATACCTCCAAGTGCAACAGCTAAAGAAGAATTACGATTTGCGTTTAATTCTTCTAAGTCTGTTTCAAGTCCTGCCATAAACATTAAAAGAATAACTCCGACATTACTTAATTGTGTTAGAAGCTCTGAATTTTCAATCCATCCGAATATAGCTGGACCGATAACGATACCAACAATTAATTTACCGAGTACAGAAGGTTGACCTAATCTAACACTAAGGTCACCAGCGAGCTTTGTACTTAATAAAATAAGTGCAATCTGAAAGAAAAATTCGAATTCCATTTGATCCTCTCCTCATCATTTTTTATTTTTATCATACGATTTCTCGGAATTTGCCTAATGATAATATGTAAAGATCCATTAAACAAAGGGTCTGATTACGAGTTCTTTTGAACTTGTAATTTGAACCTGTAATTAATATATAATAAAATTTATTAAAAATCAATGAAAAAATAGCAGATTTTCATGAGAGGATTCGTTTTAGAAACGGGGGATATAGATATATAATAGGAAGTAATAAAGTTTACATATAATGAATGGAGAAAGAAAAATGTTATTAAATCAACGTTTTACAATTGGAGAAATGGCGAAAATGCATAATATAGCGGAATCTACATTACGTTATTATGATGAAAAAGGGATTTTTCATCCGTCAATTGTTGACCCTCAAACCAATTATCGTTATTACACAATTGATCAGTTTTCACTATTAGATACGATTAAATTTTTACGCCAATTGAACATCCCGTTAAAGGAAATAAAGAAATATATTGATGAACGAAATCCATCTTATGCACTGAATTTACTTGAAAAACAACAAGAAATGATGCTGAAAAAACAAAGAGAAATCGAGTATGCTTTGGCAAAAATGGAACATAAAATCCATTTAATGAAGAAAGCGACGAAATCTGAAGCAAATCAAATTATTTATAAAAAGATACCGAAACGAAGAATTACAGCAATTGCAGTTGCACCAAATACAACGGATGATATGTTTGAATATTATATCCATTCGTTGCAAAAAAATATGAAGCAAATTGATAATAGTTTATTTTCAGGTGATATCGGTGTAACAGTTTCAAAAAAAGCATTAATGCAAAATGAGTTTCAAGCATATAACAGTGTGTTTATTTTATTGGATTACATGCCTTTTGAAGCGCATACTTCAGATGAAATAAAAGAAGGGATATTTGCCTGTTCTTATCACCATGGACCATATGAAGAAACAGACGCAACGTATACGGAATTATTAAAGCACATTGATAACGTAGGATATGAAGTGTGCGGAGATGCACTGGAACTTGCATTAATTGATTGGTCCGTAACAGAAAATCCGAAGGAGCAAGTAACGGAAATTCAAATACCTGTTGTTAAAAAATAGGCTTATATATTTTTCGATTCTCTATTGACCTTCAAGTAACTTGAAGGTTTAAACTGTGAACAGAGCATTGAAAAAGGAGCATTTATATGATGGAAACAACAGAAAAATTAAGAGAAAAACCAATTAAAAGTTTATTTATTACGTATTTAATACCAGCTGTTCTTGGGATGGTATTAATGTCGGTTAATATTGTGATTGATGCAGTCATGATTAGTAGAGGAGTTGGAGCGAACGGTTTAGCCGGAGTAAACGTAGCTATTCCAGCATTTTCAATTTTCTTCTCTATTTCATTATGGATTGGAATGGGCGGAGCAACGCTATATTCCATTGCACTAGGTGAAAATAAACTGGAAAGAGCAAGGTCTATCTTTACTCAATCTATGACAGTAGCAGTTGTTATCGTTGGCGTTTTAGCGGCTATTTGCTTATGGAGAATAGAAGATTTAGCATATTTATTTGGTGCGAATGAAGTGATTTTACCATACGCATTAGACTATTTACAGGTGTTATTAACATTTGGAATGATATACGTTTTAGAAAATATTTTAAGTACATTTATACGAAATGACGGAAATCCTAATTTAGCAATGGCAGGTCTTGTTGTAACGGCTGTATTAAATATAGTGTTCGACTATATTTTTATTTTCATCTTTGGATGGGGTGTAACTGGTGCTGCTTCAGCTACTATTCTTTCAGCGGCAATTGGTTTCCTTGTATTATTAACTCACTTCTTTAGAAAAAGTAGTATTTTAAAATGGACGAAATTCCATTTTGAATGGGATACGGTTAAACAAATTATGGTGATCGGTTTCCCAAGCTTTACAGCAGAAAGTACAGTTGCAATCGTAACGATCGGTTTTAACATTGCATTCGTTCAATATGCAGGAGAACTAGGTGTAGCTTCTTATGCGATGGTGAATAGTATTCATGCAATGACATTACTATTATTCTTCGGTGTTGGTGCAGCATTACAACCAATTGCTAGTTTCCATTACGGTGCAAACTTATCAGAAAGATTGCGTGAAGGATTACAGTTTGCTGTGAAAATTGCGCTTGTACTCGGAGGCATTGCGATTGTTGTCGGTTTATTCTTCGGGAAATATATTATAGGTTTATTTAATGTTCAATCGCCAGAACTATTGGAGTTAACGTTAACAGGTATTAGTTTATTCTTTATTCAATATGTATTTTTAGGCTATAACATTGTGTATGGAGAGTATTTCCAATCAGTGCGACAAACGAAAAAATCAGTACTTATAATAATGAGCCGAGGTTTACTATTTGTTATCCCATTGTTATGGATTATGCCAAAAGTATTTGGTATAAACGGAATTTGGCTCGTTATGCCAGTAGCGGAAGTATTGACAGCAATTATCGTATTTACGATGAATCGTATGAAACATCCTGTTCCGTTAAACATGGCGAGAGAGAAAAAAGTAATATAGTGAAGAAAATCCCCTTGAACAAGTAAGGGGATTTTTTTTCATTCTTTTAAACTAATTGCAAAAGATCCATCTGTCTCCTGCACAGAAGCGAAAGCCACATTTTTAATATTTGTAACGCCTTTCTCCATTAACTCTGCATGTAACCACTTTTCATTTTTATGGATTAATTTTAAATTATCGTATTGAATTTGTGAATCAACGATAAGAGCAATTGGTAAGCCTGCATACTTAACATTTATATTCAAATCTTTTGGAGTCAGAGGCACAAGTTCTCTTTTTGGTAAAATACTAATAGCTCCATTCGCTTCTAATATCGCATACTCAATTTCATGAACACTTGGATATCCTGCGACGCGAAGGTTAGAAAGCAATTCAGGGATCGGATATCTACTTTTTTGTAAGTTCTCAAAAATAATATCACCATGTTTAATTAAAATAATGGGGTGTCCGAGAATAAAACGATTTAGTTTGTTGAGTAGGCTTAATTTTGTAAGAAGCAAATGCAAACATGTAATAACGACCATACCGAGAAATGCTTGTAAAGCACCAGCGACTGGTATGGCTTGAAAAGCTAAATAAGATAAAAAGATAATAGCCCCAAAATCATGAGGAGTTAGTTGTGCTAATGCAGATTTACCAAGTAGCTTAAGTGATAGTAAAAATAAGATGAAAAAGAATGATACGTTACATAAAAAGAGAAGCAATAGGGACACTCCTTCGTGCGAAGTTGTACTTACTATTCCCGAAATTAATAGAAATATTACCTTTTGGAGGATAAATTAGGCTTAATTGGAATTTGTCTGTATACAAACGAATAAATGGATATTATGATGAAGGAAGTAAAGGGAATAGGGGTATATGGATATGAGAAAGAAGAAAATAATCAAGTATATTTTAGTTGTTATAATGATTTGCGCCGTATATGCGGGGTTTTTACAATATAACATTTATAAGCATGGGCATATGAATGCAATTGATGATGCGGATTATATAATTGTACTAGGATCGAAAGTAAATGGAACAAAACCTTCGTATTCATTGCAATATCGTATTGATAAAGCAGCTGAGTATTTAAAATTACATGATAAAACAATTGCTATTGTATCTGGAGGCCAAGGAAAAGGTGAAGATATTACAGAAGCATTAGCGATGAAACAAGGATTAATGAAACAAAATATTGCAGAAGACCGCATTATAATGGAAGATAAGTCGACGAGCACAGATGAAAATATTAAATTCTCAAAACCGTTAATTCCAGCCAATATGAAAAAAGGTATGATCGTAACAAACGATTTCCATATGTTTAGAGCGAAAAAAATAGCTGCAAAACAAGGTTTGCAATTAGAAGGGCTTCCGGCCAAAACACCGAAGCCAATTATCATTCCATCGAATGTACGAGAATATTTAGCGATTACGCAATATTGGTTTATGAATCGAATATAGTCAAAGTAATCCCGCCCGAAATTTGAGGCGGGATTTATTTCGAGGAAAATCTTACAAAAATGTCATGTTCATGAAAGGTAAAGCGATAGTTTCTGGAAAGGTTTCCTGACATAATGAAGGTAACAAAAACTTTAGAGGTGATTCGGTTGAAAGGAAATAATATTTTATCTTCGCTTTGTTACTTTAGTATCTTTTTTGCACCATTTTTACTACCAATTATCGTGTACTTCGTTGCGGAAGATGAAGTGAAATATCATGCGAAAAAAGCATTTTGGTCACATGTTTTCCCATATGCAATTTTATTTGGAGGGTTAGCTTTATCAGGAGTATACGGTTTAAGTTTCAATCAGTCTGAGAGCGTTGGAATTGGGATGGTTATAACGTATGCAGTGTTTATTCTTGTAGGAATTTACTACTTCATTTGGAATATTGTTAAAGGTATTAAAGTATTGAAAGCAGCTTAACATTGTCGTTATGTGTGTAAAGTCGATATAATTTCATTTACCATATTAATATGTATTTAAAAAAGAGCAACTCACAAAGGAGTGCTCTTTTTTTGCTTATAAGTTGTGAATAATGAAAAAGATATGTTAATTTTTTATTATGAAGAGAAAAAAGGAGTGGTTTTTATGAATGAGATGATACATAAAATGGAGCAACACGTTTCAGTTCGTAAATATAAAGAAGAACCAATTTCAAAAGAGATAGTAGAAAGACTGGTGCAAGCTGCGCAGCATGCAGCTTCCTCACATTTTGTACAGGCGTATTCTCTTATATATGTAACAGATCAGGAACTAAAGGCTAAACTAGCTGAATTATCCGGGAATCGTCATGTGAAAGACTGCGCAGCATTCTTTGTATGCTGTGCGGATTTAAAACGTCTAGAAACTGCATGTGAGAAACATGGAACAGAAATTAAACATGAGGGAGTAGAGGACTTTATTGTAGCAACAGTAGATGCCTCATTATTTGCACAAAACTTAGCACTTGCAGCTGAATCATTAGGATACGGCATTTGTTATATTGGCGGAATTCGTAATAACCCGAAAGAAGTGAGTGAATTGCTTCATTTACCGGATAAAGTATATCCGGTATTCGGAATGACAGTGGGCGTACCAAATGAAGATCATGGAGTTAAGCCACGTTTACCGGTAGCGGCCATTCTTCATGAAAATGGATACGATGAAAAGAAATATGATGAATTATTAAACGAATATGATGAAACGATGAGTGCGTATTACAAAGAAAGATCGTCAAATCAAAAAAACGTAACATGGACGGAATCAATGAGCTCATTTATGTCCAAAGAGAAAAGAATGCATATGAAAGAGTTTTTAAATGAAAAAGGATTAAATAAGAAATAAGTAAAAAGGCAAACCTGGAATGCGGGTTTGTCTTTTTTGGAGGAGAAATGTATTTTTTTTGCTATCATATACATAGAAATAAAAATTAATAAATTTTTACAAAAGTGATAGAAAATGAGAATAAAATGCCAATAGTAAGTAAAAGCAGCTGCTAAAGGGGAACTGAGGAAGGTGATGTTTATGATTTTCGATTCTGAAGAGGATTTAATTATAGCTATGAAAAAACGCGATCAAGATGCTTTGAAAGAAGTGATTGATCAATATGGAAAATTAATTTTGTACATTATTCATAAATCATTAAGTACCCCTATTGAAAAACAATATGTGGATGATTGTTATAATGATGTATTTACTATCATTTGGTTTAATATCGAACAATTTGATATAGAAAAGGGAAACTTAAAATCTTGGATGATTGGTATTACTAAATTAAAGGCATTGGAATATAAAAAGAAAGTATATAAAGAGAATAAAATCGATAAAGATGTAGAAGTAGATACAGGTATCCATGATAGGTATGAAATAGAACAAGAAGAAGAGATTATGGAACTCGTACAAGATTTAAATACAAAGGATCGGTATATCTTTTTAAAGAGGTATATTGATGGGTATTCCATTGACGATATTGCAAAAGAATTAAAAGTAACGGCTGACTATATATACAATCGAATTTCTCGTGGAAAGAAGAAACTTCAAAAACTGTGGAAAGGGAGTGTGTAATATGGATAAAAGATTATTATCGATGTTAAATGAGCTCCAATATTCAGAAGAAGAAATTACACGTTTAGAGAAAGAAGCGAATGATTCTATAAATATAGATAAGTATTATGTAAGAAATGGAGAACTATTAAAAAAATTAACTGTACGAATGTTAGAAGAATCAATTCGCAACGAATTACAAGCTGATGAAGAAATCGAGAAGGAACTGTTAGTAGATGAAGGATATATGACAAATAATAAAGTAATACCAAATATATATTACGTAGGAGCTACTTTTTATTATTATATCGTTTTAACAAATAAAAGAGTAATCATGAAAGGATTAGATTGCTATTTTAAAAAAACAAATGAACATAGCATGCCAATAGAGGATATACAATCCATTTCGCAACATAAAAAAATGAAAAATGTCTTTGAGATTAAATATAATAACACTCATATACAATTTGGAAGTATTGCGTATGCACGTGAAGTTGCAATGATAGTTATGGAGTTAAAAAAATGCGGAGTAAAAGTAGAAAAGTATACAGATTTTGAAAAAGGGTTTTTCTTATTTTTTAATATATTCGTGATAGTAAGTGCAGGTCTTTGCTTTATAAAATATTTAATGTAAAAAGCGGCATAATAGCCGCTTTTTATCGTTTTATTTAGTATTCGATTTAAAATATTTGTCTTATGAAAGAACGATTATTGCTAATTGTAAACTGCCAATAAAGTTATTTAAGTTTTGATATAGAATGCCCCATCGCACTTGAAAATGCAGCAATAATTTCGTTTGAACCTATCTATTATTGTGCACTATCTAAAGCACCCTCTATAACAAGTTCAAACTTTCAATAAGAAGATAAACCCCCGTACAACTTAAAAGGATGTACGTAAATATTTTAAAAATCCGTTGATTAAGCCATTTGAAAATAATTTGACCTATATACAAACCTAAAAATACGATTGGAATAGCATAAAAACTTGATTCCCAAATTGTTTTGTTTGTGCCAGTAAAGAGTATTTGAGTTAGTAGACTAATGAAATATATAAATAGATAAAAAGCTAAAGTAGTTGCTCTCAACTTCTCTTTTTTCGTATCAGTTCCTGTAAAGTAAAGTAACAGGGGTGGTCCTGGCATACCGATACTTGTCGTTAAAAGGCCTGATAATCCACCAACTATAAAATCTCTAAATGGTGTTGATTTGACCTTAAAGTTGCATATTAGCATCAATGTTAATAGTAAGAGCAGGATGCTAATTGCTAATTTAAAAGCGTTTATATTAATGGAAATGAAGAGTAAAATACCAAAAGGTACACCAACTATACTTCCAATAGTTAACCTTTTCAGTAGAATAAAGTGAATGTCCATTCTTATTTTCCAAATGAGTGATATTGAAATAACTAATGATAAAATAATATTAATTTGTATAGCTTCTTGTGGTAGAAATAGCATGAGTAAGAAAGGTGTTGCCATAATAGAAAAGCCAAAACCTGTACTTGTTTGTAAAATAGAAGCTACTAATATAATACATATGAAAATGAATATAATCTCCAAAATAGCCCTCCTATTTAATCAAATACAATAAATATTTTAACATAAAGTGAAATTTTAATCAGTGGGGGTTTTGTTCATCCCTCACTGATTATTAGCCCACACCAATTGGGATCTTGCTGCCCGGCAAATAGCCGCTTTTTATGTTGCGGTTAATATTCCAAAGATGATCCTGTAGCTTTAAAATATTTTTCTCGTGAAGGCGTCATTACCCGGATTGCTAATAAACAGGAAAGGAAAAGAATGAGTAATGAACTACTGATTACAGTAATTTGAACGGAAAGAAATTGTGCGGATGCTCCAATTGCTAAAATGAAAAAGATTTGGATGAAATTTTTTATTGAATCAAACACGCTATCGATACGTCCTATCATATGTACAGGGATGTTACTTTGATAAAATGTTATAAAGCCAGTACCAGCAAATGATGAAGAAATGCCAAGTAAAATGAAACCGCTCGCTGCGACTATAAATGAATTTGAAAAGGCAAAAATCACATAACCTATTGCTGTGAAAATCATACCTAATCCGATACAATGTTGAATTGCTAATCGTTTGGCAAAGAGAGAGACGAGAAATGAACCGCAAACGTAAGCAGCACCAGTTATACTAACAAGCATGCTATATTCTATATCGGATAAAAACAGTACTTGATTTGTGAAAACAACTTCTTGTGAATCGAGTGCCATAGAAACAAGCATAGTGGATTGAAATAAAACGAATATGAGAATAATGTAAGTTTCCGTTCGAGCGAATGAAAAAACTTGTTTCCAATCACTTCGTAATGTTTGTAAGAAAGTATTTGAAACCTCTTCGTTTTGCTTTGTTTGTAATGTAATGTTTGGCAAGAAGTAAATGAGAATGGTAGAAAGTAGAAATGAAAGTGAGTTGCAGTAAATAACAAAGGATGCTGAGTACGTGGTGAGAAGTATTCCAGCAAGGGCTGGACCGATAATAAAAGCCCCGCTTGTACAAAAGTTATTCCAAGCGTTGAATTGAGCGCGCTCTTCAGCTCGTATGAGCATTGTTTTATAAGTAAATGAAGCTGGATCGAAAAATGATGTAGCAATGCGAGTTAAAAAGATAAAAATATAAATGACCCAAATAGAATCAAATAGTGGAATACAGCCAATGAGAGCTGCTCGAATTATATCTGTGATGAGCATAATTGATCGTTTATTTAATCGATCTACAATACTACCAGACCATATTTTTGTAACAACGGTGGCAATTGGACCGACAATCCATAGGCCTGCTACAGCAGCGGGAGAGTTTGTACTATTTAACACCATTAAGTTTAGAGCTATGAGGTACATAAAATCACCTAAACGAGAAATGCCTGTGCCCGACAATAATAATAATTTATTTTTCATGGGTATATGGACCTTTCTTTCATTGTTTTTTTATCCGGCAGGAAATAGCGTATTCTTCTTCTGAGGCTGATTGACGAGCGGTTTTGCTTTCCCAGCGTAATAAAACTTGTGAGATCTCCCAAGTGAGTTGTTGTAATTCCTCTGGAGTTAAAAATAAATGAGATACAATATGGCTCCCTGTATTTGTTCCTTCCGTTCCTGCTTCTTCAATATAGAAGTGAGCAGATTTTGCTTTATAGTACTTTTCAATAATCCCTCGTTTTTCCTTTGTATCTACTAATTCAAGTAAGCCTCCGTCAAATAAAATTTGGATGTGATAGTGAACGCTACCAGCAGATTTATTTAGTTTAGTAGATACTTGTTTTGCAGTGAGTGTTTCGTCTTTTAAAAGGTGAAGAATTTGAATGCGAGTTGCATTGGAAATTAGCTTTTGTTGTTCTGCTGAAATGGTAAGTCGATCCTCAAACATTATGTTAGCCCCTTTCTTATAATCTAAATTTATTGTACATTCTAAAAAATTAGAACGTAAGAGAAATAAATCGCCTTTTTCTTGTGAATTTCGACAAAAATAAAAATGGCATGTACATATACATGCCATTAAGTGATAGTAGATTCTTCACTAAGTTCCCCGCCATAAAACAAGAAAAGCCATATAAAACTAACAAAAATACAGCATATAGCTAACAAGATACCAATCACTTGCGGAGAAAGAATTTCTAAAAGCCATCCTGTAATAAACATAGATAACAGATCCATAGATGGAATAATGAAATGAAAAAACAGCTCAAATATGAGCTGTTTTCGTATAGTTTTTAGTTAACATATTTCATTCATTTAGAGTTTAGCGAAAAGGATACGTATTATATTTAAAACCCTCCGCCGCCACCCCAACAGCTACATCCGATAATGATTAGAAGGATGAATAGCACGATGAGTAAAGCAAATCCACCGCCGAAACCAGCGCAACTACCACCAAAGCTCATGTTTTTTCCTCCTTTTTAGGAAATTAATCTATATAACTAATGGATTACTTTATAAGATATGTTTTTATTTAGAAAAGGAGCAAGTCTTACTTCTAATTAGACAAGAGCCTGTGATCGGATTTAAATGTGATATTTACTTCGTTTCATAGCGCTTTTTTTAAAATGGTAAAACAATATGGAAGTGTATACTAGGTGAATGTATTGCAAATGAAAGGGGTATGTAACTTACAATTACATTAAAATTTCTTTTCATAAATATAAAATTTGTAAAAAAAGCCATTTTTTTATTTTTTTATGAGTGGAAATGTACTATAATTTTACAAGTAATATTATGGGAAAAGGGAGTTTTAGTATAGAGATGGAGATGGGACAATTACACAATAAAATAGAACACAAAAAGAAAGAGTTAATTCAACTTGTTGCTAGGCATGGATTAGATCATAATAAAGTTTTGTTATTTAGTCGAGATTTAGATATACTAATTAATAAGTTTATGAATATAAAAGACAAAGTATATAAGTGATTAATCTTTATTTTTTTATATTAGGATTATTTATTTGTAAAGGGGAAAACAGTTATGGAACACTTACAAGAAGAGTTGTATAAACAAATAAAAGAAGAAAAAGATGCAGTTACTATATTTTTAAAGAGTGGAGTAAGAATAGTAGGGGAAGTAGTTGGAGTAGATAGATTTACAGTATTAATATTAGTAGATGGAAAACAACAACTTATTTATAAGCAGGCAATATCAACAATTATGAAATAAGACACTCATTTTGAGTGTCTTATTTCATAATTAAATGGTTATTGTTTACATGCTTCAACGTCAATGCCGGCAGCGAGTAATTTTTTTTCTCCGTCTTGTTCAATGATTTTTTGTAATCTAGATAAGAAAGAGTCAAAATCTGTATGTTTACCAACTTGGAAAGTCATTTTATGCTCAATTGGTAACCAAGTATCAATATTAGCTTCGTTATGCTGAATTTTCACTTCAAGTTTATCAAGTGCGTTAGCAACTTTTGCTTCATACGTTTCTTTCGCTTCGAACTCCATCCATAAATCGTATAATTCCACGCCGAGAGGACCTTCTAGTGTACGTTTAATATTTAAAATGGCCTCTAGCTCATTTTTCTGTTTTTGTAATTGTAATTCACGGCTATTCATCGTATCAAAGGCAGGAATATCACCAGCTTCTGCTTCGACAAGGTCATGAATAATAACCATTTTAAGTAATTTTTCTATATTTACTTTTTGATCCAAATAAGGCTCAACTAAGATAGCCATTAGGGACATACGCCACGTATGTTCAGCAACACTTTCTTGACGTCCGTTAGAAAGCCAACTATGTCGCATTTCATATTTTAGTTTTTCTGCTAATGCAATGACTTGTAAAATGTTATGTTCCATCGTGATCCTCCTCATATTTCCATACTATAATTCTAATATAGAAATGAAATGTGTCAATTTAATGAGTATATTGCGATAAATAGATGATACGCGTATAATGATTGTTATATGTGAAAACGCATTATTAAAATAAAAAAATGTTTTACGAAAACGAAAAAGGAAGGGCAGGAATATGGGAGACGAAAATCAAGGATTAGCTAGACCGCAAAGGAAAAAAAGGAAGCTTGATATTTCTAGCCCCTTTGGCATTGTAGTAGGTTTCGTTATTTTAATTGCAGCGATCATGCTTGGCGGTGGTGGAATAAAAGCTTTTAAAAATTTCTTAGATGTTTCATCTATTTTGATCGTTATAGGGGGAACAACAGCGACAATTATTGTGGCATATAGATTTGGAGAAATAAAAAAATATACGAAAAGTATTTTTACTGTTTTACATAGAAGAGAGGAAAATCTAGAACAGTTAACGGATTTGTTCGTTGATTTTTCAAAGAAGTCTAAAAAACATGGTTTACTCTCGTTAGAAGTTGATGGAGAGCAAGTAGACAATCCTTTTATTCAAAAGGGGATTCGTTTAATGTTAAGTGGATATGATGAAGCAGAATTAAAAGAAGTATTAATGAGAGATGTTGAAACAGAAGTATATGAGTTAAGAAAAGGAGCAACATTATTAGATAAGATTGGTGATTTCGCTCCAGCGTGGGGTATGATAGGAACTTTAATTGGTCTTATTATTATGCTTCAAAACTTGCAAGATACATCGCAAATTGGTACAGGAATGGCAGTTGCTATGTTGACGACATTGTATGGATCTGTTATTGCAAACATGATTGCAATACCGTTATCTGAAAAAGTGTATCGTGGCATTGAAGATTTGTATACAGAGAAGAAGTTTGTAATAGAAGCAATCACAGAGCTTTACCGAGGACAAATTCCTTCTAAGTTAAAGTTAAAACTTGATACATACGTATATGAAACGAAGATAAAAAAAGAAAAACGAGCAGCCTAATATTTCAAGGAGTGGTATGGTGATGATAAAACGACCGCAAAAAGGATCGCCTCGTTGGATGACGACTTTTACTGATTTAACGATGTTGTTATTGACTTTTTTTGTACTATTAGTTGCTACATCAAAACAAGATACAGTAAAATTATCGAAGATGCTTGAAAAGTTTAGTGATGCAGAACAAGTGGATGCGAAAGTAATGGAAGGTACAATACCAGATATTTCACATGAAAAAAATGATGAAAAAGCAGTTTCAAAAAAACGAATGGATGAATTGTATAAAAAGTTAAAAGCATATGTAGATAATAATGGTGTTAGTCAAGTGAATGTATATCGAGAAGATACAGGTGTTAGCATCGTTATAGTAGATAACTTAATATTCGATACAGGCGATGCAAATGTTAAGCCGGAAGCAAAAGAAGTAATTAGTCAATTAGTAGGGTTCTTTCAATCGGTACCAAACCCAATTGTTGTAGAAGGACATACAGATAGTAGACCGATTCATAATGAAAGATTTCCTTCCAACTGGGAATTATCTTCAGCACGAGCAGCTAATATGATTCACCACTTAATTGAAGTGTATAATGTAGATGATAAACGATTAGCAGCGGTAGGATATGCGGACACAAAACCAGTAGCATCAAATGATTCACCGCAAAATTGGGAGAAAAACCGGCGCGTTGTAATATATATTAAAGAATAATATATTTCCATTTTATTAATAAAATAATAAAAATACAGAAATTCTTTTAAAAAAATATTAAATTTTCTCGTTTTATTTTGTATAATGAGTGAGAATGATAAGGTGAAATATTAAGATATATTTATACATAGAGGGAGAGAACCAAAAAGAATGGCACATAAAATTTTAGTTGTAGACGATGCAATGTTTATGCGAACAATGATTAAAAACTTATTAAAAAGTAATTCAGAATTTGAAGTTATCGGTGAAGCAGAGAATGGGGTAGAAGCGATTCAAAAGTATAAAGAACTTCAACCTGATATTGTAACACTAGATATTACTATGCCAGAAATGGACGGACTTGAAGCATTAAAAGAAATTATGAAAATTGATTCGAGTGCAAAGGTTGTTATTTGTTCTGCAATGGGACAACAAGGTATGGTATTAGATGCAATTAAAGGCGGGGCAAAAGACTTTATTGTAAAGCCATTCCAAGCCGATCGTGTTATCGAAGCTTTAACAAAAGTAGCAAATAGCTAATATAGAAGGGGTGCCACAAAGAATCAAATCAATGATAGCGGATAGACGTGTGGCCCCCTTTTTTCTCGTTATAAAACACTAAATTGTTATACATAAATGAAATGTTTGTTAGACAGGTAGGGGATTAAAATGCAAACAGATCTATTAAATATATTTTTTGAAGAAGCAGAAGAACATTTACAGTCGCTAAATGAAAATGTGCTAAATTTAGAACAGAATCCTGCCGATATGGGGGTTGTAGGGGAAATATTCCGCTCAGCTCATACATTTAAAGGTATGTCTGCGAGTATGGAATTTGCGGAAATGGCAGATTTAACTCATAAGATGGAAAATGTTTTAGACGAAATCCGTCACGGAAATATGATGGTGAATGCTAATATTATTGATGTTATTTTTGAGTGCATTGATAATTTAGAAAAGATGGTTACAGATGTGCAGCAGGGCGGAATGGGTAATATTGATGTTGTATCTACAAAGCATAAATTAGAAGCATTATTAAATGGGAATGTAGAAGCTTCTATGGAACAAGTAGAGCAAAGTAGTATAAACAATGATGATACAGTTTCACATGAAGTATATATAACCGTCGAACAACAAGCCATTTTAAAAGCAGTACGTGCCATTATGTGTATTGAAGCATTACAAAATGTAGGGGATATACAAAAAACGGTTCCAAGCATTGAAGAAATCGAAGCGGATGCTTTTGGATTTGAGTTTACAGTATATATGGATACTGATCGTAGTGTTGAAGAATTGAAACAGGTGGTGCTTCACGTTTCTGAAATTGAGAAAGTAGAAGTGAAGCAAGGAAATATAGCTGAAGAAGGAATCGTACAATCTATTGCAGCAACGCAGCTGGATCCACCTCTAGAGGCACGAACTCCAACAGCTAGTACTACACCGGCTAAAAGTACTACAAAAACGAAAAATGCTAAAGTAGAGAATCGCTCTATTCGTGTTCAGTTAGAAAAAATCGAAAGATTAATGAATATGTTTGAAGAAAGTGTAATTGAGCGTGGACGAATTGATGAATTAGCAGAAACGATTCAAAATAAAGAGTTAATCGAGCATTTAAATCGATTAGGGGATATTTCAAAAGATATCCAAAATGTATTATTAAATATGCGTATGGTACCGATTGAAACGGTCTTCAATCGTTTTCCGCGTATGGTACGTATGTTAGCGAAAGATTTAGGTAAAAAAATCGATTTACAAATTAAAGGTGAAGATACTGAAGTTGATAAAATTGTTATTGACGAAATTGGTGATCCACTCGTTCATTTAATTCGTAATGCAATTGATCATGGTATTGAAACTGTCGAAAACCGACGTGATGCCGGGAAAAATGAGACAGGTACTATTAAATTAGAGGCGTTTCATAGTGGAAATCATGTCGTAATTCAAATTACTGATGATGGAAATGGTATTCATAAAGGAAAAGTATTAGAAAAAGCGATAAAAAATGGTGTTGTAACGGAATCAGAGGCAAATAAATTAACGGATCGTGAAGTGTTTGATCTTATCTTCCAACCGGGATTTAGTACAGCGGAAGTTGTATCTGACCTTTCTGGACGTGGGGTTGGATTAGATGTTGTTAAACATACGATTCATAGTTTAGGTGGGCATTTAATTATTGATTCTGAAGAAGGAAAAGGAAGTACATTCAGAATTGAACTTCCTTTAACATTGTCTATTATTCAATCAATGCTTGTTCAAACAAATGATAAGCGTTATGCCTTGCCTCTTGGCAATATTGCTGAAGCCATTCGAATTAAGAAAGAAGACATACAATCGTTACAAGGGAAAGACGTTTTAAACTATCGCAATCAAATTATTGAAGTGAAACATTTAAGTACTGTATTTGGTGAAAAAACAGTAGATGAGGCGTTCGCATCATATGATAGTCAAATGGTTCCTGTGTTAATTGTTCGTAATACACATCGTAGCTATGGACTTATCGTAAACACAATTATCGGTCAAAGAGAAATAGTTTTAAAGTCATTAGGAGATTTCTTTGCAGAGAGCTCTAACTATTTCTCTGGTGCGACAATTCTCGGTGATGGACGAGTGGTCCTCATTTTAAACCCAGAAGGTTTATAATAGGAATGAAGGAAGCTCCCCACTTGTATACAATTGGGGAGCTTTTTGGGTAGAACTAATAATATAAGTATATGAAAACCGTCGTTTACACATATTGTGGAAATAAATACATGTTCACAATTCAGATGATAAGTTTGGTAAAATATAACGAGTGTAATAGAGAGTTTAAATCATTTGATAGAAAAACAAAAATGAGGAGGCAGGAAAAATGCCTGAGCAACACACAAAAGGGGATACTGGCACAATTGTGCTAGAAAAAGAAAATGAACATTTAACGCCTCAAGAATGCGATATTCTTGGTGAGATTGCTAATATATCATTTGGTTCAGCTTCGACTGTATTATCAACAATTTTAAATAGGCAAGTAAGTATTACTGCTCCTCAAGTAGAATTGGTAGATTTATATGATACAAGTGATGTTGAAATTCCACATGTTGTATTAAATATCCATTTCACAAAAGGATTAGATATGGAAAATCTTCTTGTTCTTCAACAAGATGTTGCTTTATCTATTGCTGATTTAATGATGATGGGAACAGGTGAAGTTGAAGAGGGAAAAGAGCTTGGTGAATTAGAGCTAAGTGCAGTACAAGAAGCTATGAATCAAATGATGGGATTCGCAGCAACATCTATGTCAGAATTCTTCCAAGATACGGTAGACATGTCTCCGCCAACAATTAAAGTTGTGCAACTTACAGAAGAGATGGAGAAGATTTCTGGTATTAATGGGAATAATATGGTTGTTAAAGTATCGTTTGAATTAAAAATAGATAATCTTGTGAATTCTAAGCTTGTACAGGTTGTTTCAGTTGAACATGCGAAGCGAATGATAAATAAATTGTTACAATTATCTGGTGGTGTGGAAGAAGAAATAGATGAGCCGGCGGAAGTGCAGGAAACTGAGATTGTAGAAGAGCATGTAGAAAAAGAGCAATTAACACAAGAAGAGAAAGATGTGCTTGGTGAAATTGCGAATATTTCAATCGGTTCGGCTTCAACAGTACTATCGACGCTTTTAAATCAGCCTGTCACTATTAGTACACCAAATGTAGAGGCGATTAATGTTCGTCATTATGAAGGAGTACCGGTTCCGTTTGTTATTTTAAATGTCGATTTTGTTGAAGGACTAAAAAATGAGAATGTATTCGTATTTACGAAAGATGTTGCTTTAACAATGGTAGATTTAATGATGATGGGAACGGGTGAAATTGATCCGGAGAAAGAGCTAAGTGAATTAGAGTTAAGTGGCATTAAAGAAATTATGAACCAAATGATGGGGCATGCTGCAACAGCGATGTCAGAAATGTTTAAAGAAAAAATGGATATGACACCACCAGACGTTAAATTTGTTTCTTTAAAAGAAGAAATGGAGTATTTGGGAGAGTCGATGGCAGTTGACGAACTCGTTCAAATTACTTTTAATCTTGAAATTGGTGATCTCCTTCAATCAAAGATGTATCAAATACTACCGATATCAGAAGCGAAAGAAATGGTTAGAAGACTTCTATATCCGATGGTGGAAGAGCAAGAAGAAATAGTTGAGGAAGTTGTTGAAGAGGAAGAAATTCCTGCACCAGTCGTACAGCCAATTGAATATAAAGAAGTCAAGCAAGTTGAGCCAGTATATATGGATACATCTATTCTACAAAATGTAGAAATGAATGTTAAATTTGTATTTGGAAGTACAGTGAGAACAATTCAAGATATTTTAAGTCTACAAGAAAATGAAGCGGTCGTACTTGATGAAGATATTGATGAACCGATTCAAATTTATGTGAACGATGTATTAGTGGCGTATGGAGAACTTGTAAATGTAGATGGGTTTTTCGGAGTAAAAGTGACGAAATCGCTATAAGGCGTCAAAATAGGAGTTTGAACAAATAGATGAAAAAAGTAAAGTTTTTTCTAGTTAGTTGGCTATTCTTACATATATGCATATTTTCACCATCACAAGGGCAGGCAGAAGAAAAAAGTGTACAAGATCAAAATATAAGCGAAATGAATGACCAAGAGGGAAAAAATAAAGAAGTTCAGGAACAGCCGGAACAAGTGGAAATGCCCTCGGTTGAAGATGAAAAAAAAGTAGTAGAAAATGAGCAAGGGAAAGAACAAAAAGAAGAAAGAACGATAGAAACAGACCGAGGGGTTATTACAGTTAATAAGCAGGAGCTAAAGGTTGGCGAAGAAGTGTGGATTGCTGTAGAACCAAATGAAAAAAACATTCAAAGTGTAAAAGGTATATTACAATTACAAAAAAATGGTGAGCAGTACAGACAAGAGAGAATAATATCTTTTGAGTATGAAGAAGAAACGAAGCGATGGATCGCTAATTATAAGGCCGGAATATATGATTTACAAGGTGATTGGAACCTTAGGCTCGTTGAAAGCTATAAAGAAGATGAGAAGGAAGAAGTAATAGAGAACGAATTAAATGTCCCGCTCATTCGTATAAACAATGAAGCACCAACTATAGATAAAGAATTGCCAAAGTTAGAGAAAGTTAGTATTGATGAGGCAAAAGGGAACTTAATTGAACGGAAAAAGGGAGAATCCGTTCATATACGAGTACAAACGGTAGATATAGAATCGGTTGTTAAAGAAGTGCGCGTTATATTAAAAGGAAAAGAAGACGGTAACGATATTACTTTTTTATTAGACTATAATAAACGCGACATGGATTGGCAGAAAATATTTGAAATAACAGAAGCTTTACCTGTTGGGCCGCATCAACTTATTGTGGAAGTAACAGATGGGGCAGGTAACAAACTTGTGACAGAGAGTGAATATATCGTTTCTATCATCGAACAAAAAGTGAAAGATGATGAAAAGATAGAAGAGCAAGAGAATCAAAATGAAGTAGAAGATAAGAAAGAAATTGAGAAGCAGGAAGATCCGAAAATAGAGATGCCACTTCCAGAAGAAAAACTTCCAGTTGTTCAAATTCCAAAGCAAGAAGAGAAAGTGAACTCTTATATAAAAGAGCCGTTGAAAGAAAAAGAGGAAATCAACTACGTTATAAAAGAGTCGTTAACAGACAACAAGGAAGTAAATAATGTGAAGGTTCATAAAGAGAAAAAAAGCGGAAATGACAATCAAGTCGTTTCTAAAAAGAAAGAGAAAATAGAAGAACAACAAGAAAAGAAAGAGGAAAAAAGTGAGCAGGGAGTACAGGCTTCTAATGTGTTTGCTGTTATGTCAGGATTATTTGTACTATTTTTAGTTTTAAAGAGTAATAAAGAGTGGGGCTAATAATTTGATAGTAGTGGAGGCGCTTAGATGGAAATTAAACGTACTACAATTGAAAATAAGACGCTACACCCATTAAAACAGCCTGCAGCTATTTCAGAACATGAAATTCAAAAAGAGCGAAAACGGAGTAATCTTGTGTTTACCGGGCGGTCCCAAATCATTTCGAAAAATAATGAAATAGGGATTCTACTTGCGAGTTTAGGTGATGGAAAGATTGTAAAAGATATGCTTTCTAAGGAAATGGATACGGTGTTGCAGTTGTTTTCAAAGCTACATATGTTGTCTGAGGAAGGAAAGCAATCGGAAAAAATATATGAACAAATTGTTAAAAGTTTGCAGGGGCTTATTAAACAAGCTCATATAAAGGGAGTTCCGTTATTAGACGGAACATATGATTTCGCTGAAGTGCAGCTTTCGTTTGGAAGAAAAGTGCATATTCCGTTACTTGATGTAAGTGCGCTCATTTCTAGAGTGGAACAAGATACATCAGAAGGAAATACGAATTTAATGATAACAGTTATTACAGCTTACATGACAAAATTGTCTAACGAAACAATTTTAATTAGCGGTACGGATCGTATTTCTAAAGAACGTGATGTGAGCGTGTGGAGAGCACTTGCAGAAATGAATATGACGCAATTATCTCATGCGTTGAAACATACGATTCAAGAGCATAAATGGTCTGTTACGGCTCTATTTCTCTTCATGTGGGTTATAGGTATCATATTGATTCGTATTATATAATAAAAAAAGGTCGTCATTTTAATTATGACGACCTTCTTTTATACTTTTTCGTAAAAGAATGTATCAAAGCGCTGAAGATTGTAGCGTTCGGGTGTTAAAATTTGTTCTGTGCTACCAACGAATAGTACGCCGCCTTTTCGTAAAGAACGACTAAACTTTTCATAAAGCTTTATTCTTGCTTCTTCTGTAAAGTAAATCATTACATTTCGACAAATGATTAAATCGTAGTTCGTATCAAATGTCTGCATTAATAAATCATGTTGTTTAAATGTAACTTGCTGTTTAATATTTTGATGCAATATATATGTATCATCTTCTTTTGTGAAATGACGTTGTTTTAAATCATTAGGTAATTCTTTCAAAGAGCGTTCTGTATATTGACCACGTTTTGCAGTTGCTAAAACATGAAAATCAAGATCCGTTGCTTGAATGTCATAACGAAACGGAGCTAGATGCTTCGATAATATTAAAGAAAGTGTATATGGTTCTTCACCGGCAGCGCAAGCAGCACTCCAAATTTTTAATTTACCGTTATTTTGTTCAAGTAGCTTTGGTAGAGCTTTCGTCTCTAACGTTTGCCAGCGCTCTTTATTTCTGAAAAACTCTGATACGTTAATTGTAATATAGTCAATAAAACTTAAAAATAACGTTTGATCGGTGCGTAAATTATTTAAAAAATTTGTGTAATTTTCAAAACCTTTTCTCGAAATGAAAGCATCGATTCTTCGGCGCATTCTATCTTGCTTATAGGAAGCGATATCCATATTAAAGTGCTGTTTAAAACTTACGACAAATTGATTATAATCTTGTTCAGTTATCATATTTACAATAGGCACAATAACGATATTGTGCCTCCCCCTTTACATCATACGAATTTTTTGTTCAAAGCTTTTTTTCAGCTGCTTTTCATGTAAGCCTGGTAAATCATAAATAACAGCATCAATTCCTGCTTCTTTTGCAACGTCAACGGGAATGACAGACGTATGTTTATCTCCGTTATAAAAACAGAGAACTAAATCGGTATCTTCGATAATTTGCTTTACAAAAAACATATAATCTGATCGATAAATGGAGTCGGAAGGATGATCAAAAGCAATATACTCTGCTCCGTGTTTTTTTAAATAATCAACGACTTCTTGAAATTCGTCTGTTAATACATGTAACGGTTGCAGTGTGTAAAGGCATAAATTTTGAGCGAGCCTTTCATTTTCAATGAAAAAACGAAGAACTTCATTTTCAATAGATTTATAACATAATATGTAAATTTTATGTTTGTGAGCATAGTCAATTAAAAATTTTTTTATTTCTTCCTGATCTAATGCTGTTAATTGATTTGAACCACAAAGAAAAATATTCATAGATTTGTGCCACCTCATGCTAAATTGTAACATATCTTCTATAAAAAATAACTGCAAAATATCATTGTACAGAGTATAATTATAAATAACTGGATTTTACGATTAAGTTTGGAAGGAAATAAAAAAATAAATAGGTGATATATATGCTGCGTTCTATCTCGCATAATCCAATTTTATCGCATATACCGCCTGCTACTCAAATGCCGAAAGAAGCAAATGTCAGGACAGGACTTGCTTTTTCGGATAATTTGCATGCAGATCCGAAAAAAGATAAATTGTTAGAACAAATGGAAGCACTTGTTGATAACATTGGAGAAATTAAAGAGAAAATCGAATTAGAGTTAACGCTCGATAATGTAATGGAATACAAAAATACTGTAAAATCATTTTTGAATTTTTACGTTGATAACGTATTGCAGTATAAAGATGTTATGTCTCGTCATCCGCGTTACGGATATTCGCAGAAAATGACGATCGTAAAACAAGCTGAAATGGGATTAACTGAGTTAGAAGATGTTATGAATTTAATTAATACGAAAACAGGGCATTTAGAAATGTTAAATCAAATTGGAGAAATTCATGGTTTGATTGTAAATTTAGTCTTGTAAAGGAAAGGAAGCTATATGTACATACAATTATATGAAAAGCTCGTTATTATTCAAAAGGCATATGAAAATATTCAAACGCTTGGGGAACAAATATATGAGAATTTAAAAAATAAAAATGTAAATGCAGTTCAAAAGTTGCAAGTAGAGCAATTGCAGTACATAGAAGGTGTTAAAGGATTATCGCGATCTTTTGAGGAAATGGTTGTTCAGCTTTGTAAAGAAAAACAAGTTGAACCGCTGCGTATGCGTTCGCTATTTTCGTATTTTTCACAGGAAGAAAATGAAAAAATGGAAGAATTACAAAAAAGTTTAAATGAATTAGAAGAAAATGTAAAAATGATTCTTTTGAAAAATCAATATTACTTAAACGTACTATTAAAAACTACAGAAAGTATTGTGGATTCCGTTTCTGAATACAATTTGGAGAAAAACAATAATTCGCAAATCTTTATGAATGAACTATTGTAAAGGAGAAGTGAAGCATTATGAGATTATCTGATTATAATACGCCGTTATCTGGTATGCTAGCGGCCCAAATGGGATTACAAACGACAAAACAAAACTTATCTAACATTCATACGCCGGGTTATGTTCGTCAAATGGTAAATTACGGATCTGTTGGAGCAAGTAACGGTCATACGCCTGAACAGAGAATCGGTTATGGTGTACAAACATTAGGAGTTGACCGTATTACAGATGAAGTGAAAACGAAGCAATTTAATGATCAGTTGTCACAGTTCTCTTACTACGCATATATGAATTCTACTTTATCACGAGTAGAGTCTATGGTAGGAACGACAGGGAAAAATTCATTATCTAGTTTAATGGATGGATTCTTCAATGCTTTTCGTGAAGTTGCAAAAAATCCAGAACAACCAAACTACTACGATACATTAGTTTCTGAAACTGGGAAGTTCACAAGTCAGATAAATCGTCTTGCGAAAAACTTAGATACAGCAGAAGCACAGACGACAGAAGATATTGAAGCACATGTGAATGAATTTAATCGTCTTGGTGCTAGTTTAGCAGAGGCGAATAAAAAAATTGGACAAGCAGGGACACAAGTACCTAATCAACTATTAGACGAACGTGATCGCATCGTTACAGAGATGTCTAAGTATGCCAATATTGAAGTATCTTATGAATCTATGAATCCTAATATCGCGAGTGTTAGAATGAATGGTGTTTTAACAGTAAATGGACAAGATACATATCCACTTCAATTAAATAAAGAAAAAGAACCAATGTCTGTTGCGATTTATGGATCGGATATTCCTTTAAATGGTGGAGCAATTCAATCAGCGATAGATACGAAAGCGAAGATTGCTAGTTATAAGAAAAACCTTGAAGAATTAATGAGTTCTGTAAAAGGTCAAGTGAATACAGTGATGGGAAAAGATTTCTTCGTTGGAGATCATGCGAAAGATATTCAGTTAAACCCTGAATTCGCAAAAGATGTTTCGAAAATGAAAATCTCCGCTGAAACAGCAAATAAACTAGCAGGAATTACAGATGGAGATTATAAAGAAGGTCTTTCTTATAAACAAGCATTAGACCAATTTATAGTTGGTGTAGTTTCTGATAAAAGTGCAGTGAATGCTTATCAAAATATTCATAAAGATTTATTAGAAGGTATTCAACAAGAAAAAATGAGTATTGAAGGCGTAAATATGGAAGAAGAAATGGTTAATTTAATGGCTTTCCAAAAATATTTTGTCGCAAACTCTAAAGCTATTACGACGATGAATGAAGTGTTTGATAGTTTGTTTTCGATTATTAGATAACATGTAGAAGGATCGAAAAAGCTTTTTTTGTGATGGAAGAGAGGGTCCGGCGCAGGGTAGAAGCGGACAGAGCCTTTTAGTGGACCAAGCCATGTTAGACCAGAGATATGAGATGGTTGAATGGGAAGTTAAGGGGGAGAATAGCCATGTTTAGCAAGCGTCCTCCCCCATGTAAATTAAATGAAAACGAAAAAGTCTTTTTTTATGAGGGAAGAGGATAGCTGTATATAGGTGCGGTTTCTTCTTCGCGCCAATTCAAATATAGATAAAGGAGAAGGTAAAGATGAGAGTATCTACATTTCAAAATGCAAACTGGGCAAAGAATCAGATGATGGATTTGAATGTGCAACAACAATATCATCGAAATCAAGTAACTTCAGGTAAGAAAAATCTTTTTATGAGCGAAGACCCACTTGCGGCAAGTAAATCATTTGCGATTCAGCATTCGTTAGCAAATATTGAACAAATGCAAAAAGATTTAGCGGATTCGAAAAATGTATTAACACAAACTGAAAATACATTACAAGGTGTTTTTAAATCTTTAACAAGAGCGGATCAATTAACAGTACAAGCGCTAAATGGGACGAATAGTGAAAAAGAATTGAAGGCAATCGGTGCAGAGATTGATCAAATTTTAAAACAAGTTGTATATTTAGCGAATACGAAAGAGCAAGGCCGTTATATTTTCGGTGGGGATAGTGCTGAACAAGCTCCATTTACAGAAGATGGTACGTATCAAGGTGGAAAAAATGATGTGAACTGGCAACTAAATGACGGTTATCAATTAAAAGCATTTCGTAACGGAGAAGAATTATTATCCCCAGTTATAAAAACGTTAAAACAGATGAGTGAAGCACTGAATAACGGTGATCAAAAAGCTTTGCAACCGTTATTAGGAGAAAATAAGAAAAACTTAGATAGCGTCATTAACCGTACAACTGAAGTTGGTTCAACAATGAACACAATGGAGACGTTTAAAACAATTTTAAGCGAGCAAAATTTAGCGCTTCAAGAAAACCGTAAAGAAATTGAAGATGTCGATTTGGCGGTAGCAATTTCTGACCTAGCATATATCAATGCAACGTATGAAGCGACGCTTAAAGCGGTTAGTACGATGAGTAAAACGAGTATTTTAGACTACATGTAAACAATAAGGAGTGAGACAATATGGCAGGAACATTAACAGGTATCGGTGGTAGACAACAGATTTGGAATCTCGGAAATAATATGATCGACACTTCTAACTTTGTAGAGTTAGAAATGCAAGCGTTAGATATGAGAAAAGCACCGTATACGAAAGAAAAGAGTGATCTTTCAAACGATAAACTATTATATACAAGTTTAAAATCAGAATTTAGTTCTTTTACACAGACTTTTAAAAACTTAGCAGCTTTTAAAGGAAATGAGAAAAAGGTAACAACATCACAAGACGGTTATATTAATGTAAAAGCTGATGGTGGAGCGATTGCAGGAACTTTTAATATGACGATTACACAGCTTGCACAACGTCATCAAATAGCCTCTAATAAGATTGCTGATATAAATGCGAAGCTTCCTAAAGATGAAACATTACAACTAGGCGGTAAAGAACTAAAAGTAACAACTGATATGACATATAAAGATTTAATTAACAAAATTAATGACGGAGATTATGGTGTATCGGCTTATACACTTGGAGATAAAATCTTTATGTCCTCGAAAAAAGAAGGAACAGATGGAGAAATTAATTTTAAGGGGAACACATCTACACTGTTTCAAGATATTGGTTTAGCTAAGGCGGATGGGACAGCAGTCAATACAATTAATGAAGCGCAAAATGCCAAATATAGTATTAATGGTATTGAAACTGAAAGTTTTACCAATACAATTGAAGCTCTTCCGGGCGTGAAAATTGAATTGTTAAAAGTAACTGAGCCGAAAGCAGAAGGAACACCAGATGCAGGTACAACAACAGATCCAAAAGCAAAAGGTATAGATCTGAAGTTTACAGTAAGTGACTCAAACGTAACAGATGCATCGAATGTTATTAAAAAGATGGTGGCGGATTATAATAAAGCTGTTTCTACAGTAGATATCTTTGCTGGGAAAGGTGGAGCTTTCCAAGGTCAAGCCATTATGCAAAGTGTACGTCAAGCGATGAATAATGTCGTGACATTTTCTCAAGACGGTAATTATTTATTCTCATTTGGTATCCAATTAAAGCAAGACGGGACGATGGAAGTTAATGATGAACAATTAACAAAAGCGTTAAAAGACAAGCCGGATGCAGCGAAGCAATTTTTCTTTGGTTCTAACGGTTTAGGGAAGATGATGGAAGAACCACTTGATAAACTATTTGGTGATAAAGGTGTAGTCGGAGAGCGTGTAAAAAACATCGATTCACGTGTAAGTGATTTAGATAAAAAGATTAAAGATATTGAAACACAAAATCTGCAAAAACAAGATGAGATTGTGAAGAAGTATCAAAAGCTAGAAAGTACATTAGCGGCGCTAGATAGCCAACTAAAAACAATTAAAGCAATGACAAAACAAAAAAGTGATGATTAATGAAAGTTAAGGAAGTGATTGTATGCAAGCATGGCAACGTTATATGCAAAATGATATTATGACGAGTAATCCAATTAAAAATACAATTTTTATTTATGAAAGATGTATCGTTGAGTTTCGTAATTTAGAAGAACTTTTAAATACTTTTAAACTACAAGAAGGAGATGCGCTTCTTGAAAAATTAGAACGTATTTTTGAAGAGTTAAAGCTTCAATTAAATCCTGAGATTACTAAAGATTTATATGATAGTCTATTCGGTTTATACGATTGGATTAGCATTCAAATTCAGACGATGAAAGTAACGCGTGAAGCAAAAAACATGGATGCGATTGTACAAGTGTTACAAGATTTAATAGACGGTTACCGCGGAGCACTCGAAAATGAACAATGATATTTATCGAGCGTTTGTCGGCTGTTTTAATGAAATCGGTGAATTGCAAGTATCAGATGGGGAATTTGCTGAGAAGAGTGCAATGTTAAATCGCTGGATGATGACATTGGATGAAGAGACGCGCGCAGATGTTGCAGCGGAAGTGAGTCCATTAATAATTAAGGCAGCACAGCATATTCGAGATAAGCAAAAATTTTTGGAAGAAATGATTATGACAAATGATGGACGAATGAAAGCGAATTCGTTTTACGGTAAATTTTAATGGTAAATTACGGAAATGGATACCCCTTTTAAAAGGGGATCCATTCCATTGTTTGAATAAGGCGTTCCGCTGATTGAGGTTTCACTTTATGACTGTAATAAAAAGAATGGTAATAATCCAAACAATGAAAAATAAGATGTCTTTATTTTATAGAGAGAAGTGTATGGAAGCTCTTTTTTTATTGTTTATATATCAAAATGTTACATGGATTACTACGCGTATACAGTTTTTTATATTCTTTTTTATATTTTTGTATTTTTCTAAAGACAACAATGGAAAAATGGAATAAAATATGTAAGGGTACATAATAGATAATATTTTAATAAATAAATACATATAGGAAAATGAATAATAAAGTGAAACTTCCATCAGTGGATGATCATGCGCTAAACGAGCATGATGGAAAAGGAAGGGTGTGGAATATGCCAGATTTAGTTAGTGATGTAAGTCATTATATGAACTATTTAGTAACGAAGCGAAATACCGTTTCTAGTAATATTGCAAATGCGAATACACCTGGCTATAAAGCACAAGATGTAACATTTGCTGAGAAAATGAATATGAGCAGTGCATTATACAAAAAAAATGCTGCGGATTTAAAGAGTAATCCAGATTTATATCAAACGAATGTAATGCACTTACCGACAGCAAATACGAAAAATACATACGCAAAGATTCAAACGAAATCAATGCAAACGAATAAAGATGGAAACAGTGTTGATGTAACGACAGAAATGCTAGATTTAATGAAAACAAACCAATTATACGGTGTTTCAATTAATGCAATTAATACGCAATACGCTATTAACCAAGCAGCACGTGGACGTTAATAGTTAAAAGGAGAGACAAAGATGTTTCAGGCAATTAATGCAAGTGGTTCAGGGCTAACTACAGCGAGAAAATGGATGGAAGTTACTTCTAACAATATCGTAAATGCAAATACGACGGGAGCACCGGGTGCAGAGCCGTATCACCGTCGAAGTGTAGTATTAGAATCAAATAATAGTTTTGCAAGTATGCTAGATGGAGCTCCTACTAACGGAGTGAAAATAAAAAGTATTGAAACGGATCGAAATGAAAATCTTGTGTATGATCCGACACATCCGCATGCAAATGAAGAAGGATATGTACGTTATCCGAACATTGATGTGACAGCTGAGATGACGAATGTAATGGTTGCTCAAAAAATGTATGAAGCAAATACAAGTGTATTAAATGCGAACAAAAAAATGCTCGATAAAGATTTAGAAATCGGCCGAGGATAAGAGGGAAGAGGGGAAATATGAAAATTCAACCAATGTTAAATACACAGCCATTTGGAGCGATTCAGCCGATTGGCACACAGAAAACTTCAGAAAAATCTGTAGTTGAAGGCAAAAAGTTTATTGATTTATTGGAAGATATGAATCAAACGCAAAATAATGCCCAAACAGCAGTATATGATTTACTGACAAAAGGGGTAGGAGAAACGCATGACGTTTTAATTCAGCAGAAGAAAGCTGAATCACAAATGAAAACAGCTGCTCTCGTACGCGATAATCTTATTGAAAATTATAAGTCACTAATTAATATGCAAATTTAGGAAAATGGACGGGTGTATTTAAATGGAAAAGATAAAAAATGTTTTCCAATCGTTGAAAACGTGGCATAAGTTAGTGATTGGTGCTGCGCTTTTAGCGATTGCAACAGGAGCACTTTTATACTTCACCTTGCCAGATAAATATGTTGTTGTATATCAAAATTTAAATGATACAGATAAGCAAGAGATTACAGCAGAATTATCGAAGCTAGGTGTTGATTACCAATTAGCAGCCGATGGTTCGATTCGAGTGCAAAAGAACGATGCTCCATGGGTTCGAAAAGAAATGAATGGAATGGGCTTGCCGTTTAATTCAAAAAGCGGTGAGGAAATTTTATTAGAAAGCTCACTCGGTTCAAGTGAACAAGATAAGAAAATGAAGCAGATTGTCGGCACGAAAAAGCAATTGGAGCAAGATATTGTACGAAACTTCGCGACAGTTGAAACGGCAAATGTGCAAATTACATTACCTGAAAAAGAAACAATTTTTGATGAGGAAAAAGCGAAAGGGACAGCGGCAATTACTGTTGGTGTGAAACGTGGACAACTATTAACAGCTGATCAAGTTGCGGGTATACAGCAAATGATTAGTGCGGCAGTTCCTGGCGTGAAAGCAGAAGAAGTAAGTGTTATTGATAGTAAAAAAGGTATCATCTCAAAAGGAACAGATGAAGCGCATTCTAACAGTTCCTCTTCTTATGAAAAAGAAGTAGAGATGCAGCATCAAATTGAAGGTAAATTAAAGCAAGATATTGACGCAACGTTAATGACGATGTTTAAATCAAATGAATATAAAGTGAATACGAAAGTGTCTGTAAACTACGATGAAGTTACACGTCAGTCAGAAAAATATGGCGATAAAGGTGTACTTCGCAGTAAACAAGAGCAAGAGGAAAGTTCTACTGCGCAAGAAGGAGCAGATACGAAGCAAGGTGCGGGTATTACAGCGAACGGTGAAGTGCCGAACTACGGTACGAACAATAATCAAAACGGTAAAGTTGTCTACGATAATAAAAATGGTAACAAAATTGAAAACTATGAAATAGATAAAACAGTTGAAACAATTAAGAAACATCCGGAATTAACAAAAACAAATGTTGTTGTATGGGTAGATAACGATACGTTAGTAAAACGAAAAATTGATATGACAACATTTAAAGAAGCGATTGGCACAGCAGCTGGGCTTCAAGCTGATCCGAATGGAAACTTTACAAACGGTCAAGTTAACGTTGTAACTGTTCAGTTCGACCAGCCGAAAGTTGAAAAAGAGAAAGAGCCAGAAAAAAGTGGTATGAACTGGTGGTTATTCGGTGGAATTACAGCTGGCTTGCTAGCAATAATTGGCCTAGTATGGTTCTTCTTAGCAAGACGTAAGAAAAAGAGAGAAGAAGAGGAATATGAAGAATACTTAGCAGAAGAAGAAATTGCTGCTAGTAGTGAAAGTATCCTGGAAATTCCTGAAGAAAAAATAGTACCAGAGCCAAAGCCAGAACCGGTAGAACCATCAGAACCTACATTAGATGATCAAGTGCAGGAAGCTACGAAAGAGCATGTAGAAGGTACTGCAAAAGTAATTAAAAAATGGTTAAACGGACAGTAAGGGAGGAAAAACAATGTTAGATGAAATCTCCTCCAAAGAGAAAGCTGCCATCCTCATTCGTACATTAAACGAAGAGGTGGCAGCAAAAGTCATTGAATATATGACGGCTGAGGAAAAAGAAGTGTTACTTCGCGAAATCGCGAAGTTTCGTGTATATAAACCAGAAACGTTAGAAAATGTACTAGGGGAGTTTTTGTACGAACTAAATGTAAAAGAGTTGAATTTAGTAACTCCAGATAAAGAATACATTCGTCGTATATTTAAAAATATGCCAGAAGACGAGTTGGAAAAATTATTGGAAGACCTTTGGTATAACAAAGATAATCCATTTGAATTCTTAAATTCACTTACAGATTTAGAGCCACTTCTTACAGTGCTTAATGATGAATCGCCACAAACGATAGCGATTATTGCTTCTTATATTAAGCCGCAACTTGCTTCTCAATTAATTGAGAGATTACCAGATCATAAACGTGTAGAGACGGTAATGGGTATTGCAAAGCTTGAACAAGTAGATGGTGAATTAATTAATCAAATTGGTGAGTTATTAAAAGCAAAATTAAATAATATGGCATTTAGTGCTATTAATAAAACAGATGGATTGAAAACAATAGTGAACATTTTAAATAATGTTTCACGAGGTGTTGAAAAAACAGTCTTTCAAAAGCTGGATGAAGTCGATTATGCGTTATCTGAGAAAATTAAAGAAAATATGTTTGTCTTTGAAGACTTACTTGGTCTTGAGGATCTTGCGCTTCGCCGTGTATTAGAGGAAATTACAGATAACGGTGTTATCGCGAAAGCACTTAAAATTGCAAAAGAAGAAATTAAAGAGAAACTATTTACATGTATGTCTTCAAACCGTAGAGAGATGATTCTTGAAGAGTTAGATGGCTTAGGACCGCTTAAGATGACGGATGCTGAAAAAGCACAACAAACGATTACAGGTACGGTGAAAAAGTTAGAAAAAGAAGGAAGAATTATCGTTCAAAGAGGTGAAGATGATGTCCTTATTTAAAAACAGAATTCCGAAGAATTCTGTTTCTTTTTCTGAAGAAACGTATGAATTACAATTTCCGAAACCAGTATCAGTTCACATTGAAGAAGAGATACAAGTGGATCATGCAGAACTTCTTGCACAGCAAGATGCATTACATATTGAAATGAATCAACTAAGGCAGCAGCAGCAAATGCTAGAACGAGAGCGTCAGCAGTTGTTGCAAGATAAAGAACAGTTTCAAATGCATATTCATGAACAAATGGAACAGATGGAAGCAGCGCGTATACAGTTTCAAAAAGAACAACAAGAAACAGCATACGAATGGACAGAGTTATTATGGAATCAATCTTTTCAGTTAGCAGAAAAAGTAGTGAATCAAGCGGTAGATTCGCGCTTATTAGACGTTTTGCCGATTTTAACAGGCATCGTGCAAACATTGCCTACTTCATTTGAAAAATTAATTATAACGGTTCATCCAGAAACATTTGAACGTATACAAGAAGAGAAAGAAAATACGAAAGAGTATTGGCTACTACAATTAGTAGAATGGAAGTATGATTTTTCTTTACAGTTTGGCGAATTTGTTCTGGAAGAAGAGAAAGAGTTTTTTGAGTTTAAATTTGCGCCTATATTTGCGAAGCTTCGTCATAAGTGGGAAGAAGAGAAGTTGTTTGAGGAGCAAAATGTATGAACAACGAGCTAATGAATGAACATAATAAATGGAATACATTTATTGAAACACCGTTTTATACGAAAGTTGGCAAAGTTCATAGTGTACAAGAGCAGTTTTTTGTAGCGAAAGGTCCGAAAGCAAAGATTGGAGATGTTTGTCTCGTTGGAGAACATAGTGTCTTATGTGAAGTAATTGCGATTGAAAAAGAAAATAATATGCTACTTCCATTTGGACAGACAGAAAAAGTATGTTACGGAGATGCAGTTACATTAATTACAGAAGATGTCGTTGTTCCCCGTGGTAATCATTTACTTGGTAAAGTGTTAAGTGCAAATGGAAAAGTGTTAAACGAAGATGCCGAGAACATTCCACTGCAAAAAATAAAATTGGATGCACCGCCGATTCATGCATTTGAGCGTGAAGAAATTACAGATGTATTTGAAACGGGAATTAAATCAATTGATTCTATGTTAACGATTGGGATTGGTCAAAAGATAGGTATTTTTGCTGGATCAGGTGTTGGTAAATCTACTTTACTTGGAATGATTGCGAAAAACGCAAAAGCTGATATTAACGTTATTAGTTTAGTAGGTGAGCGTGGCCGGGAAGTAAAAGACTTTATTCGAAAAGAGTTAGGCGAAGAAGGTATGAAAAAAAGTGTCGTTGTTGTAGCAACGTCAGATGAAAGTCACCTTATGCAACTTCGTGCGGCTAAGCTTGCAACATCTATTGCTGAATATTTCCGTGACCAAGGTAATAACGTATTACTTATGATGGATTCTGTTACTCGTTTTGCTGATGCACGCCGAAGTGTTGATATTGCGGTAAAGGAATTACCGATCGGTGGTAAAACACTGTTAATGGAAAGTTATATGAAAAAGTTATTAGAACGATCAGGAAAAACGCAAAAAGGGTCAATAACAGGTATTTATACAGTGTTAGTTGATGGTGATGATTTAAATGGTCCTGTACCAGATTTAGCTCGTGGTATTTTAGATGGACATATTGTATTAAAACGTGAGCTCGCAACTCTTAGTCATTACCCTGCCATTTCTGTATTAGATTCGGTAAGTCGGATTATGGAAGAAATCGTATCGCCGAACCATTGGCAGGTTGCAAATGAAATGAGAAAAATTTTATCTATTTATAAAGAAAATGAATTGTATTTCAAATTAGGAACAATTCAAGAGAATGAAGAAAATGCCTATATTTTTGAATGTAAAAATAAAGTAGAAGGTATTAATACGTTTTTAAAACAAGGTCGAACGGATAGTTTTCATTTTGAAGATATTGTCCAAGCGATGCACCATATTGTATAAGACCTCATGCTCATGCCTTGGGGTCTTATTTTTTTGTTTTTTAATATTTCACAGATTTTTTTGTAAAAAAACTATATAATAGAAAAAGGTAACGTTATAATAGGAAGGAGCTATGAAAACAGGTGAATAAACAGCAGTACGACACGATTAAATTGCAGATTAATCAAGAGAAAGAACATATCTTGAAAGAAGTGTACGAACTAACAGCTGAAAAAAGAAAAATAGAACGAAAAAAAGAATATGATCTATATGTTGTGAAATCACGCAATAAGGTTGTACAAACGGGACAACGTATTATGGCTGGTATGCTGTCTTCACATACATTTTCACCTGAAAGAATAGAAGAATGGAATCGAAAAATTAAAAAAACAGAAGGTTTTATTCAAAAAAATGAAAGCCTTTTAGAGCAAATAAAAGAAAAAGAACGTGTCATTGATGAAATGTATGAAGAAGATTGTAAGAAGCTTGCGAAAGTAAAAGAAAAGCTGGAAGAAAAAATGCTTCTTGATTTAAAAATGTGTATGAACGGATGAGGTGGATGTAGTGATACAGTTTGTATTACCGGTGCAGCAAAGTTTACCTCCGCAAAAAGAAAACGGGCTAGAAGTACAATCGAAAAATGAAAATTCTTCATTCGATAATACAATGAGAATTGAAAATAAAAAACAGCCGAAAACGGAGAAAACGAAACGAGAAGAAGCACCAGAAGAAGAGAAGAAAGAATATATTCTCGCAAAAAAAACGGTAACGAAAGAAGAGCCGATTGTAAAGAAAGAAGAAAAGAAAGAGACAGAACAGTTATTGTTAGCTGTATCTGAGCAGATGGTTGCAATTGAGCAATTGCGTGTGCAGCCAGAATTGTTATATCAATACATACAAAAAATACAGGCGTTATATAAAGAATACGGAAATATTAAACTGAATGAATTGCCCGCAGCTGAATTACAGCAATTACAAGAGCTTTTTTCTAACATGAATATTAAAAATGCCATATGTTTAGAAGATACAATGCAAATGGCGCTAGACAAGGTGACGATGCCAGAGCAAACGTTGCAAGTATTAAAAGTCGTAGAATCAGAAACTTGTAATATCGCAAAGAAACAAGAGGAGTCTAAGGAAGTAGAACTCCAGAAAGCTGAAAGCGATGATGTGAAGTTAGAGTTACCAGAAGTCGATCAATTAAACGATTCAAGTTCGGCCGGAGCTGAGTTATTAAATAAAGCAACGGGTACTGATCAAATAGGAAAACAAAATAGTGGAGCTGAAAAGGTTACATTACCTGACTTAGGCAAGAAAATGGAAGCACAAGTAGAGGCTCTGCAAAAGTTTGTAGTGAAACAAGAACGTGTTTTATTCCAGCTAAATCCAGAGAAACTTGGTTCATTAACTGTATTTATGAAAAAGCATGGAGATCAAATTGAAGTCCATGTAGAAATGGAAAAACACGATGCGAAAAAGCGTGTTGAAATAATTTTTGACGAATTGAAGCTGAAATTAAAAGAAAAAGAAATTAATATTCAAATAAGTTATTCAGAAAAAGATGAACAACGTAAAGAACAGCGAGAACAAGAGCAAAGGCAAAAACAAAAATTTGCAAATACGAAACATGAGAAACAACAATCAAAAGAATTTGCGGGATTATTGGAGGAATAAAGCGTGCCAACAGTTGGATTAAATACAACGAGTACAAATCATATTCCGTTACAAGCAGGAGCGCAAAAAAGTAATGTACCTGTTAACGGTGTACAATCGCCAGTTCAACAAACAAATGGAGTTTCAGCAGGAGAGCAAAAGACTCCTGGTGTAATGGGGAAAGATGATTTTCTAAAATTATTTTTATCAAGTTTTCAGCACCAAGATCCATTCAATGCGATGGATATGAATCAAATGATGAATCAGACAGCGCAGTTATCTCTTATGGAACAAGTGCAAAATATGACAAAAGCAGTTGATTCTTTAAGAACGACGATGTATTCGACAGCGCTTGATGGCGGAATGAAGTTTTTAGGGAAATACGTAAGAGGGATCGACGGTGACGGTAAAAAAGTAACTGGTCAAGTAGAGACAGTTCGCCTTGCGGAAAATAACGATGTACAGCTCGTTATTGATAATAAGATTGTATCTCTTCGCTTTGTTGAGAGGGTGTCTGATAAACCGATTGGAGAAACGAATCCAGAAGATGCAAAGAAAGACGATCAAAAAGTAACTGAAGAAGTAAAAACTACCAATTCATAAGGAGTGTACATACGTTATGATTAAAGCGTTATATACAAGTATTACAGGAATGAACGCAACACAAAATGCATTAAGTGTAACTTCAAATAATATTGCCAATGCACAAACGGTTGGTTATAAAAAACAAAAAGCAATGTTTGATGATTTACTATATAACAATTCAATTGGTGCAAAAGGTGACGGTAAATATGCAGGAACGAATCCGAAAAGTATCGGTAACGGTGTGAAAATGAGTGGTACGGTTACGGATTATAGTGATGGTACAATTACGTTAACAGGTGGCAAAACACAAGCTGCAATGGAAGGTAATGGTTTCTTCGTTGTAGGTGATTCAAAAGGCGGAAACATGGAATTTACGCGTAAAGGTACGTTTGGAATATCTTCAGATTATTATATTACGAACACAGAAGGTCAATACGTATTCGCATACCCTGCTAATGAGGCGACTGGTGAAGTTGATTTATCTGGTATTCCAGGCCCATTGCAAATTCCAATGGGGACGGCAATTGGTGGTATTCGAACATCGCAAGGGACAATTAAAGGGAATATTCCAACTGGTGAAAAACAAATTACGCAAGACTTACCTGTATACGATAATGCCGGTAATACATGGACAATGCGTGTAGAATTTACACAAACAAGCGAACACAATTATACATATAAAGTACAGATGCGTAATGACTCGAAAAAGGATACAAAGTTTGAGGATGTTCCAGGTGCAGGTGGTAATATGACATTTGATGCTGTTGGAAATCCAACTCCGAAAGAGCAAGGGGCCAATATTCCATTTGATGGTGGCTCTATAAAGTTAGACTTAAGTCATTTAACGAATCATCCGACAGATAAAACATTATCAGTAACAAACGTAGATGGTAGAGCGGCGGCGACTGTTAAAGATTGTTTTATTGCTGACGGTGGATATGTGATGGTAAAATATTCTGATGGAAGTATGAAATCTGCTGGTCAATTAGCCGTTGCGATGTTCCCGAATGAAGGCGGTTTGATGAAAACTGGAAATGGTAACTATACAGCGACGAATACAACTGGTATTTTAGCGTTAGGTGCATCTGGCCAAAACGGTGCAGGAAAAATACGTGGTGGTGCACAAGAAGGTGCAAACGTAGATTTATCTGTAGAATTCGTTGATTTAATGTTATACCAACGCGGATTCCAAGGAAATGCGAAAGTAATCAAAATTTCAGATGAAGTATTAAATGAAGTTGTGAACTTAATTCGATAATAAATCGTAAAGAAAAATTGTAACGTAGTAGAAAGGGTTTTATATTCGTATGACAAGACAAGAGCGAATTTTACAATTGCCTTTTTTCGAAAATAAACGTGAGCTTGCTGAGCAAGTGTTAAAAATAGAACGAGAAGAGCATGTATATTTACCAGATCAATTTGAAATCAAACAAGTGCCTCCATATTCGTTTGGTGAAAAGCAAGCAATCATTGGCCGTATACACGAGTTTTATTTCGTAAGTATTGGTAGCGATAGTGTTTGGAAGTATCAACTGTTTAAAGATGAGATGAAGTGCCGTGAGTTTTTCGTTATGTTGCCGGATATTACGGATCAGCAGCTTGCTTTTTGGTTCAATAACATTGAGCTGTTGAAAGGGGCTTAAAAGCTTTCTTTTAAGGTTTTGAGAGAGGGCCTAGCGATGAGTAGTAGCGGTTAGTGCTTATGAGTGGCTCGCGCATTGTGAGAACAGAGATATGGAGTGGTTCTAGGTTAGTTGAAGAGGGGCGAGGACCTAGCTGAGTGTAGTAGCGGTCAGTTGCCTATGAGTGGCTCGTACATTGTAAGACGAGAGGTGTGGAGTGGTTCTAAGGTAGTTGAAGAGGCCAAAAGCCAAGTGTAGGTGGTGCCTCTTCACTTTTGGGAGAGAGGATTTATCCGAGTCTAGAAGCATTGATTTGAAATAGATTTAGATTAATTAAGATATTGTACAATTAGACTAAGTTTATATAAAAGGAGAGGTGAGGAGGATGGCGCAGAATAAGTATCGCGTTACATTCATTTCGCCAAGTGAGGTTGAGCAACGTACTGTAATGGCGGCGAGTAGTTTACCTAATTTAATACGTCAAGTAGAGAGTATTATTGCAGATCCGAACGGTTATTTTGTAAATGATAAAAAAAATAATTGCTATTTTAAAGTTATTAAAGAAAATGTTACGTATATTCAATATGAGTTACTATTTTCTGATAAGGAAATTCACATTGAAAAATTAAAGCATATGGCGCCTAGTGTACTGAAGAAATTATTTGAGAAAATAAATGATCCTGAACTATACGCTCTTTCGCTTATCGATGTTGATATAGCGACGAAAGAATATGTGCTAGGAGAAATGGGTCCAGAGCTAAGAATGAGAGTGGAAACAGAGCTTTCAAAAAAATGGGAAGCGATGCCGACAGAAATTGTAGGAGCACAAGAAGTGTTACTAGAGGCACTTGCTTCGTTTATACAAGATTAAGTTTTACCGGTAGTATTTCTACTTTAAAACTGTGAGAATCACTCAACTATCTATATTTTTCATATAGGTAGTTGACTTTTCGGTTTTAATAAAGCTTAATAATTAGATATACGGAATTAATGGAAGGGGAGCGACACCTTTATGTCACAAGCACAAAGTATTTTATTAGAAAGCGGAACAAACGAATTAGAAATCGTAACGTACACTGTTGGTGAAAATTTATTTAGTATTAATGTAATGAAAGTGCGTGAAATTATTAATCCATTCCCTGTTACAACTGTGCCAGAATCTCATCATGCAGTTGAAGGTGTTGTTCAAGTACGTGGTGAAATTTTACCTGTTATTAACTTAGCAACGGCTCTTAATTTAAAATCTATAAAACCACTTGATCAAACGAAATTTATCATTTCAGAATTAAACCAAATGAAAGTTATTTTCCGTGTTGATGAAGTGCATCGTATTCAACGTATTTCATGGGAACAAATTGATGAACCAGCTTCATTATCTATGGGACTAGAAGAAACGACATCTGGTATTGTAAAACTAGATGGGAAAATCATCTTATTATTAGATTATGAAAAAATTGTATGTGAAATTAGCGGTACTGGTTATGACAATAAATCACTTGCAGGATTAGAGCAAAAAACAGATCGAGCTGAAAAAGTTATTTATATTGCAGAAGATTCAGCGATGCTTCGTCAAATACTAGAAGAAACATTATCATCAGCTGGATATACGAAAATGAACTTCTTCAGCAATGGTGCAGAAGCATTAGCTCAAATTGAAAAATTAGCAAAAGAGCAAGGTGAAAAAATGTATGAACATATTCACCTGCTTATTACAGATATTGAAATGCCGAAAATGGATGGACACCACTTAACGAAAGTAATTAAAGATAGTGAAGTAATGAATCAATTACCAGTCATTATTTTCTCTTCATTAATTACAAATGAATTATTCCATAAAGGTGAAGCAGTAGGAGCGAATGCTCAAGTAAGTAAGCCAGATATCCAAGAATTAATCGGGCTAGTTGATAAGTTAGTACTATAAAGCTTCTTTTAGTTGGAAGAGAGGAGCCAGCCATGTGTGTAAAGACAGAAAGGTAGAGTGTTTCTGAGATATTTTTGTTTTTCTGTAGCCACGGTGGTAATAATGGTCATTCTTTCGGTTAATTAGTTAGCGTTGTGTAAAACCCTCACCTTTATAGTAAAGGTGAGGGTTTTTTTACATGATGTTCAATTATTTCATCTATAAGATTTCGTGGTGGCGCAAACTTTTTCGGTGAAAATATATTAGGAATACCATATAATATAATTAAGTAGAATTTTTCTGATATAATATTTTGCTTAGCTATTTTTTATTTTTTAATATTTGTTAAAAATCATTTTTTATTTCGATACTTTTTATACCTTTTTATATGTTAATTATTTGACAGATAATTTCGAAATGTTATAATATGGATATGTAAAAATTTCTATTTTCTTAAAGGGCATGGGAGTCATATGAGAATTGTGAAAGGATGAGGGGGAGTGACACAGATTATGTATCACCACACAGCAATCAATGTATTAAGTCTTTTACAAAACATGTCAAATAATAAAACGAACGATATGAAATTAGAGGCGGAATTTAAAAAAATAGAGAAACAATTCCAAGTCAGGTATGAAGAGCTAATCGATTTATATAATAGAATGGTATTATTTCAAATAGATATAGAAAAAAATGGCGGTATGCGAGTATATGAAAAATCAGCGATTACTTGGTTGAAGTCTGAACTAGAACTATTGTATGAAGTGTATCAATTTTGTCAACGTCATGGCTTAAACATCGCAAATATTTCAAAATATGTTAGTAAAAATGAATTGAATCTTTTTCGAAAAACGGAAAGTCAATTACAAAATACGTATTATAAATTAAAAAAACAAGAAATCCCGTTTGAAAATATTGAAAAACAAAAGCCGGGGCGAAAACGTAAATATGCACCTGTAAAAGAGACAATTGCTGAGACAAAACAAGAAAGCAAGCAGGAAGTAAATGAAGACGTTCGAAATGAAGAAGATGAAAAAAGCCTCGTAACAGTTATGTCTGGCATCGTGGATAACTTTGAAACAATTAGTCAATGTAGTGACAAGAAAGAACACGAATTGCATCAGTTCATGGAGGGAATCTATAAGCTTTCTAGCATGGCGGCAGAGCGTTCGAAGGATGAGAAGAACGCACGTGGTCTTGAAGGCGAATTACATTCATTACGAGCTGAAAAGGAAAGATTAAAACGAGAGAAGGCAGAGCTCGTTCATGATATTAAAGAAATGACGCATCATTTAATTCATTTCATTACGAGCTCGGATATCGATCAAATTCGTACATTGCCTTACTTCGTAAAAGAATGCAAACAAGATCTACATAAGCTAGGGTTATATAACGCTCAAGACGGAAAAATGAAAATTATGGTTGACCATAGTGGACAAGTTATGACCGTAACACAATAAAAAAATTGGGTACAAAATAAAAGGGAGATACATAGTGTATATGTATTTCCCTTTTGTTTTGTATGGAATCATTTCGGGCAGAGGAAAAGTTATAATTAATTTTAGTAAATCAAAAATTTGTACAAAAGGAAGGAGCTAGGTCTTACTTTGTAGTATTGTGATCCGAAAAATACTGGGAATATGCGTATTGTCACTGTGAAAGGGCTTAATACATAATGATTTTAAAGATAAACCGACTCTTCCTCAATATTTAACTGATTTAATTGAGGTGAATAAGTTGTATAATCGTACAGTTGTTATTACATTTCATCAACAAACTTTTAATACGGAGAATTGAAGAGTAAAGTAGGATTCCAAAGCATAGCCAAAAAGGTGGCTGTTATAAGTTATTTGCCGACCAAAATAATCAATATTTGTTTAAAATATAAGATTACTATTTTATTATACCGAGTAATTATTCACATTATATAATAATTACTTACTACATAATTAACATGGTTATCTTACAAAAATGTAAGGTTTTTTTAATTGACACTCATACATATAAGTAACTATACTGGTTACACGATGTTGGTGAATATATTTAATAGTCTCTATCTATAAGTGTATGTCTCAGGATTCTTTTCGGAATAATAGTTAGATTTAAATTTATTATCTGTAATATATTGATAATACATATTTAATCTGTTCTTTATTCTAGGTCGTATTATTTAAAGATTAACTATAAATGATATATTTACCAAGTTGTAATAATTTTTTAGAGGTGTTACATTTTGAAATACAAATTAATTGCTACAGGAATTCTTGCTGGAAGTCTACTATCCTATTCATCTAGTGCATTTGCAAATACTCATAAATTCCCAGATGTTCCTGCATGGGCTGACAAATCCGTTAATTATTTAGTTGATAAAAAAGTATTGAGTGGTTATCCAGATGGAACTTTTGGTTCAAGTGATACATTAGATAGGGCTTCTGCGGCAACAATTATGACAAAGGCCCTTGGTATACATATTGACTTAAATGCAAAACCATCTTTTACAGATTCACAAAACCACTGGGGAACGCCGTATATTGCTGCTGCTGAAAAAGCAGGAATAATTAAAGGTGAAGGAAATGGAATATTTAATCCTTCTGGAAAAGTTACTCGTGCTGCAATGGCAACAATGTTAGTAAATGCATATAAGCTACAAGATAGAACAAATAGTAATGGGCAAAGTAAATTTGATGATTTAAAAGGACATTGGGGTGAAAAATTTGCCAATATTTTAATTGATTTAAAGATTTCTGTTGGTACTGATAATGGTTGGCAACCAAATAAATTCATAACACGTGCAGAAGCCGCACAACTTACTGCCAAAACAGATACCCTTCAATACAGTCCGAAAAACCCTTTAGAAAGTAAAACAATCATTATTGATCCTGGACATGGTGGTGCAGATCCCGGAAAGTCCACAAAAGGATTGCCTGAAAGTAAAATCGTATTAGACACTTCCTTACGCCTACAACAATTGCTCGAAAAACATACACCATTTACAGTTTTACTAACTCGTGAATCTGATACTAGACCTGGACATGACCAAAAAAGCTCTTTACAGGAACGTGTTAAATTTGCTAAGCAAAATGAGGGGGATATCTTTATAAGCATTCATGCAAATGCTTTTAATGGTAATGCAAAAGGGACAGAAACATACTACTATAAATCTTCTGAATCCGAAAAAACAAATCCTCATGTGGAAGAAAGTCGTGTGTTAGCGGAAAAAATTCAAACACGTTTAGTAGAGGCTCTTCAAACACGTGATAGAGGCGTTAAACACGGAGATCTTCATGTTATAAGAGAAAACGACATGCCAGCTGTGTTAACGGAACTGGCTTTTATAGATAATGGTATCGATTACAGTAAACTATCTACGGCAAACGGCAGACAGATTGCAGCAGAAGCCATTTATGAAGGGGTTTTAGATTATTATGAATGGAAAGGAAATAATGTATCTGAATATAGATTGTAATAGGTAAAAGAAAGTTTAGTAATTCTAGGAATATGAAATTTATAAATTGCTAAAGTATAGTTTTGTTATTTGAAATGTGTTTTAGTTTTATAGTGTATACTAGCACCGATTTATTAAGGATTATAAATAAGTCGGTGTTTAAGTTAGCGTACTTAATGAATACTATAGAAGTTATGAAGAAAAAAAGATAAATAGATAGGGGCATACACCTACATTCATTATTTTTACGTGAAATTTTAATTTAAAAATAGTTAAGTTATATGATTCAGATGGGCAGTATACAATTAGTTCAAAGAAAACATTCTTTGAACTAATTAGCTATTAAATCTACTTGTTACATAAATAGATCGTATAACAATAATTGATATTGTTAAGGACATAGCTGCAGATATTTGTTGTAATTCCTATTATGGAATTTTTAAATATCTGCAGGTGTAATATAAGGGTGCTTTATTTTGAAAGAAATCTTTTGAAATGGTCATAATATGAATAATAATTAGATACAAATTTTAAAAAATGATGAAAGACTTAAGAAGGTGAATATATTGCTTAAACATTCACATTTGCAATTTATCTTATTAACAATAGCTCTAATATTCTATATAAGCTTTTGCTATATATTTTTATTTGTTTTTCCGAATCAATATTTCGTATCAGATTTTAATATCCGACTATCATCCTTAGTTGTTGAAACTACTGTATTTATCTCATTACTGTATTCTATATTATCCAGAAAAATTAAGTTAGGAGTATTCTGGGTTTGCATTACTATTGCAATAGGGTGTTTCTTGATAGGGAATTTTATATCCGCTTTTCAAGTGCTTAATGTAGAATTACCAATACAAAATTTTAATATCTCTGATGTGTTTTTGTTGTTTTTCTTATTCTTCTTTCTCTTTGCATTCTTTTATAAAATCATTATGGAATGTAACAAGTGGGAAAAGGCGTATTTACTTTGTGATTTATGTATTGTTGTTACTGCTATTTTTACATTAGAGTGGTACCTATTTAATAAACCTTCTGCAAATATCTTATTCTTATCAATTGGAGATGTTTTTCTTTCATTTATTTTTCCGATTATAGATTTATTGCTTCTTTTACTAGGAATTAGCCTGATCTTTCGACCAGCTATTTTTAATGCGAAAAGTAAATTATTTATTTTTATTCTCGTATTAACTGGATTGGCTATTACGGACTACTTGTATTTTTACTTACAAGATGATTTGTCAGATCGTTCACTTATATTATTAAGGTGTTTGTATAGAGTTTTCCTATTATTAATTGCTATTGCTGCTTCGATCTCAAAGAATGCATCTTCTAGAAGGAATTATTTCATTATCGATCCCACATTTGGGAAGAAACTTCTTGTTATATTTCCTTATTTTGCAGTTGCGGTATTAATTGGCTTTACTTTAAAAGAGCAAACTTCCTCGGCTACACTTATTACTGGGAATTGTATTGCATTTGTATTTGTGCTGATTCGTCATACTATCGTACGAATGCAAAACAGAGATTTAACCGAAATGTTAAAAGTGTTTAATAATCAATTAGAACAAAAAGTATCTCAAAGAACAGAAGATTTAATAAACAAATCCAATGACTTGGTCAAAAATCAAGAGAGATTTAAGTCATTATATGAGTATCATCCAGATCCTATTTTAACGATTAATTCAAATGGTACTGTGTTAAATATAAACCAGGCTGGAAGTATGTTATTAGGAAAAAACAGTGATGAATTAATAGGTAAAGAGTGCTTCTCGATTTTTTTAGACGAAGATAGATCTGAATTGGAAGCAGCTCTACAGGAAGGGAAACGATGCAGTTCGACTTCGTTACAATTACGTGTGAAAAATAATAATGAGAAGGACATTCATTTTTGGTACGTCACCATTGTTCCTATTATGATAGAAGGACAAACTTTTGGGAGTTATGTAATGGTAAAAGACATTACGAGAATGAAGAAACAACAAGATGAGATAAACTATCTAGCATTCCATGATACAGTGACGGAGATTGGAAATCGAATATTCTTCCAAAAAGAATTAGAAAAATCCATTGAGCGTGCACGAAAAACGCAGGGTGAATTTGGACTCTTGTATATAGATTTAAATCGTTTTAAAACCATTAACGATACACTGGGACATTCAATTGGTGACAGTGTTTTAAAAGAAGTTACTAAACGTTTTAGGACATGTCTGTCACTGGCTATTCCTCTAGCGAGAATAGGGGGAGATGAGTTTGCGATCATAGTCCATAACCACACAGAGCAACAGCTATTGGATTTGTGTGAAACTCTATTTCGTATAACTGAAGAACCATTTGTAGTTAATCAACATAGTTTTTATTTATCTCTTAGTATAGGAATAGCGGTGTATCCGTTTGGAGGAATAAATACTACTACACTTTTACAACATGCTGATATTGCTATGTATAGTGCAAAGGAAAAAGGTAATAATGCTGTTTGCATGTATGACGAGGCATTATCAAAAAAAATAACAAGACGATTACGATTAGAACAGGATTTACCGAAGGCATTAGAAAATAATGAGTTGTTTTTATTATATCAACCACAAGTTGACAGTAAGACTGGTATGGTTATTGGTGCAGAGGCTTTAATTCGTTGGCAACATCCAGAACTGGGACTTATTTCTCCTTTTGAATTTATACCTATCGCGGAAGAAACGTCGCAAATTATTCCAATTGGGAAATGGACGTTACAGGAAGCGTGTCGACAACTGAAAAAGTGGCATTCTGCAGGCTATGCAAATCTAAAAATGGGGATAAATTTATCAGCTATAGAGTTTGAACAGAAAGATTTTGTTCAAGCAATCATATCTACTATAGAAGAAGTAGGGGTACCTGCTAATTCGATTGATTTAGAATTAACAGAGAGAATAGCAATGGTAGATGAAAAAGAAACCTTATCGAAGTTAAAAGCATTAAAATCATATGGTGTACATTTATCAATTGACGATTTTGGTACAGGGTATTCTTCATTAGCATATCTCCCTTTGTATCCAATTGATACCTTAAAAATTCCAAGAGAATTTGTTAATAGGATCGGAAATTCTACTGATGGAAATGAAATTATTCATACCATTATTTCACTAGCGCATACTTTAAACATGAAAGTGATCGCAGAAGGGGTGGAAACGAAGGAACAATTAACAGTGTTACAACGTAATGCATGTTATCTAATTCAGGGCTATTACTACAGTAAACCTGTAAGTGAAGATGAATTCATCAAGTTTTTAAGCACAATGTCGCGTCACCTTTTCTAAGAAAACCACAATCTAGATTTGTTTTTTGTTGAAATTATAACAAATAGAGGACAGCAAAGTAACTGTCAAAATGTTTTAGCATTTAATTTGGCTTAATAGGAAATTCTAATGAGCAAAGACCTTATCTGATTTTAGTTTTAGAAAGGAGAGAAGCGGATGGATTCAATATGGCTAGAGTATGCTTGGGCATTATTAATTTTAATCGGATTAGAAGGATTGTTATCGGCTGACAATGCCCTTGTACTAGCAGTTATAGCCAAGCATTTACCCGAAGAAGAGAAAAAAAGAGCTATAAATTACGGAATTATTATGGCCTTTGTTTTTCGATTTGCAGCCCTGTTTGCGATTTCATTTATTGCAAATGTTTGGCAAATACAGGCGATAGGAGCAGCTTATCTTCTTTACTTAGGATTAAAGCATGTCATTCAGGCGCAATTCGGAAAAAATAATCAAAATATTCACAAGGAAGATGAAAAGGAAGCAGCAGGAAAAAGCTACTGGTTCACAGTAGGAAAGATTGCATTAGCTGACCTTGCCTTTGCGATTGATTCAATATTAGCCGCAGTTGCTCTTGCTCTGGGGCTTCCGGATTCTCCGCTTGATGATTTCGGAGGTATGGATGGAGGACAGTTCATTGTTGTACTTCTTGGAGGGATAGCTGGACTTATTTTAATTAAATTTGCGGCAACTTGGTTTGTACAATTACTGGAGAAACGTCCAGCACTAGAAACAACAGCATATGCAATTGTTGCCTGGGTCGGCGTCAAACTTGCTGTAATTACACTTGCCCATGAGGATATAGGTATTTTAGATCATGATTTTCCACACAGTACAACTTGGACTTTAATCTTCTACGGAGTATTAGTTGCCATCGCACTAATTGGTTGGTTTGCACCGGGAAGTAAGTCATCTCAGAATAATCCTAAAATGTAATACAAAGGTCAGAGCATTATGTGCTTTGTCCTTTGTAATGATAATTATATTGTGTATTTTTCGATTTAACGCTATAATTACAGTGTTAAAGATGGAATCGTGATATGACCTGTTATGAATCTATCATTTTATTTATGAATAAATGGATTGGTATTTTAGCAAGATGTGCTAATAAACTACTCCACCATGATGATAACGTGCCAAAAATGTGGTGCGTATATTTTCGTGGTGGAGTTTTTTTTATTCTCAAAAAGGGGGAGTAACCATGAACGACAGCATGGTTCATATTACAATTAACGGCAAAGAGTATAATGCTGAGCCTGGTTCAACTATACTGGGCATTATTAATGAGAACGGAATTGAACATCCACAAATTTGTTATGTGCCGGAAGTGGATCCTATTCAAACGTGTGATACTTGTATTGTAGAAGTTAACGGAAAGCTTGTGCGATCCTGTTCTACTGTAGTGACGAGCGGTATGAATATTGAGCTGTCCTCTACTAGTGCGAAGGCAGCACAACATGAGGCGATGGACCGTTTACTAGAAAATCATTTACTTTACTGTACGGTTTGTGACAACAATAACGGGAATTGTAAACTGCATAATACGGCAGAATTAATGGAAATTGAGCATCAAAAATATCCTTATGAGCCAAAAGTTGATGCAAGCGAAGTTGATATGTCTCATCCATTTTATCGCTATGATCCGAATCAATGTATCGCGTGCGGTCAATGTGTAGAGGTGTGTCAAAACTTACAAGTTAATGAAACGTTATCTATTGATTGGGAGGCAGAGCGCCCACGTGTTATTTGGGATGAAGGAGTAGATATTAACGATTCTTCATGTGTAAGCTGCGGTCAATGTGTAACGATTTGTCCTTGTAATGCTTTAATGGAGAAATCGATGCTCGGTGAAGCTGGATTTATGACTGGGCTGAAGCCGGATATTCTTGAACCTATGGTCGATCTTATTAAAGAGGTTGAACCTGGATATAGCGGTATTTTCGCTGTGTCAGAAGTAGAAGCTGCGATGCGCGACACTCGTACGAAGAAGACGAAAACAGTATGTACGTTTTGTGGTGTAGGTTGTTCATTTGAAGTATGGACGAAAGGGCGCAAAATTTTAAAGGTGCAACCAACTTCTGAGGCACCAGTTAATGCAATTTCTACTTGTGTAAAAGGAAAATTCGGTTGGGATTTCGTTAATTCTGAAAAACGACTTACGAAACCTTTAATTCGTAAAAATGGAGTGTTCGTTGAATCGACTTGGGAAGAAGCGCTTCATGTAGTGGCGAATAAATTGGGCTCTATTAAAGAAGAGTACGGTAAAGGCTCTATCGGCTTTATTTCTTCTTCTAAAATTACGAATGAAGATAATTATGTTATTCAAAAATTAGCGCGTCAAGTGTTCGAAACGAATAACGTTGATAACTGCTCACGTTATTGTCAATCACCAGCGACAGATGGATTGTTCCGTACAATTGGTATGGGCGGAGATGCAGGGACGATTAAAGATATCGCACAATCGGGTCTTGTTATTATCGTCGGTTGTAATCCAACAGAAGGTCACCCAGTATTAGCAACTCGTGTGAAACGTGCGCATAAACTTCACGGTCAAAAACTAATTGTTGCAGATCTTCGTAAAACTGAAATGGCAGAGCGTTCGGATATCTTTATTAGTCCAAAGCAAGGAACGGACCAAGTATGGTTAATGGCTGTTACGAAATATATGATTGATCAAGGTTGGCACGATCAGCAGTTCATCAATGAGAATGTAAACTTCTTTGATGATTTCAAAGATAGTCTCGCGGAATATACGCTTGAATATGCAGAAGAGATTACAGGTATTTCAAAAGAAACGCTCGTTAAAATGGCAGAAATGATTCGTGATGCAGATGGTACGTGTATTCTTTGGGGAATGGGGGTAACGCAAAATACTGGTGGTTCAGATACTTCCGCTGCAATTTCAAACTTACTTCTTGCAACAGGAAACTATCGCCGTCCAGGTGCTGGTGCATATCCGCTTCGAGGTCATAATAACGTACAAGGTGCTTGTGATATGGGAACACTTCCAGGTTGGCTTCCAGGATATCAGCACGTTACTGACGATGTAGAACGTGCGAAATTTGAAATAGCTTACGGAGTAAAAATTGATAACAAACCAGGTCTTAATAACATTGAAATGCTTCACGCAATTGATGAAGGAAAAATGAAAGCTATGTATCTTGTTGGAGAAGATATGGCTCTTGTAGACTCTAACGCAAATCACGTACATGAAGTGTTATCAAGCCTTGAATTCTTTGTCGTTCAAGATGTGTTCCTTTCTAAAACAGCTCAATACGCTGATGTAGTATTACCAGCAGCGCCATCTCTTGAGAAAGAAGGTACTTTTACAAATACAGAGCGTCGTGTACAAAGATTATATCAAGTGCTTCCAACGCTAGGAGATGCGAAACCAGACTGGTGGATCGTGCAGGCAATTGCTAATAAGTTAGGCGCAAACTGGAGCTATAATCACCCAAGTGAAATCTTTGCGGAAATGGCAAGCTTATCACCACTATTTGCACACGCAAACTATGAAGTGCTTGAAGGATGGAACAGTTTCCACTGGGGAAGTTTTGATGGTACGAATACGCCGCTTCTATTCAAAGATGGATTTAACTTCCCGGACAAAAAGGCTCGTTTTGCGATAGCTGATTGGGTACGTCCTGCTGAATTCCCAGCAGAATACGATCTTCACATTAATAACGGCCGTATGCTTGAACATTTCCATGAAGGGAACATGACAAATAAATCAACTGGTATTCAATCGAAAGTACCAGGTGTTTTCGTCGAAGTTTCTCCAGAACTTGCAAGGGAACGTGGAGTGAAAACTGGTTCGTTAGTACGCCTTGTTTCTCCATTCGGAGCACTAAAATTACGTGCACTTGTAACGGATCGTGTAAAAGCGAATGAACTGTATTTACCGATGAACTCGACGGATAAAGAATCGGCAATTAATTTCTTAACAGGTCCTGCCGTTGACTTGCGTACAAACACGCCGGCATATAAGCAAACGAAAGTACGTATGGAAGTGTTAGAAGTTGATGGCGAAAATCCGATGCCAAAAACGAACCCGCGTAATAAAAAGCGTCACCCTCAAAACGGTATTGAGGTAAATCGTAAGTGGGATCGTCCAGGATACGTACATTTAACGGATAAAGTGAAACTTTAATCAGTGGGGGTTTTCTTTATTACCCACTGATTATTAGTTGAACCAATCGGGCGTTTACGGGCAGTTGATCCCCCACCTAAATTCTTTGCTTTCGCTGAATTTTGAGGTAGGGTTCTTACTGCCCGTTAATGCGGGATAACTAAGGGGGAGAAAAGAATATGGCAGCACCTATTCAAGCGATCCAGAAACAGGAGCTAACTGAGGAAGAACTTAAACAACAAAAACTCGAAGCTTTAAAAGAACTGCTAGCTAATAATGAAGATGCTTTAAATCAAATGTTTAATATAGTAGGTGAATTAAATGACATGGGGATGCTGGAAGCAGCAAATTCTATGCTGAAAGCGAAAGAACCAATCGCAAAAATCGTTCTAGACCAAGTCACTCGTGAACCAGTTACAAATTTAATTAATAATATGATGGGCGCTGCAGGAGCTTTAACAGAACTTGATCCGGAACTTACGAAAAAGCTTATAGGTAGCGTATTGACAGGTATGGATGAAGGAAACCAGCATCTGCAAAGCAATAAAAAAGTAGGAATATTAGACCTTATGAAAGTACTGAAAGACCCAGATATTAATCGTGCTATCGGATTTGGTCTTCATTTCTTAAAAGGTATGGGTAAAGGGTTAAAAGAAGAATAGATAAGCAACAATAATAGTATTTCATATGTTGTTTGCGTACTTGAGATAATTGTAAAAGATGATCCATTTCGTCTCATTATTAAATAGTTTAGGCGAAATGATCATTTTGTTAAAATAGTTGTGATGGAATAACTAGGAAGGAATGAGAGTATGTCAAAAATGGTACATGAATTTAATGATATGATCCGAAAGCTTCGAAAAGAGTTGTTCGGGAAAGGGCCGGAAAGAATTCATACTGTATTTACCGAGAACATGGCTATTGCAACACTTTATGGGAATTTAACACCTACTGAGAAATTTATTTCGGGAACTACGGATGGGGCGGAAATGGTTCATATGGCTCGAACGAAAATGATTCAAGAAGTGTATGTGGCTAATCCTCATGAACATTTAGAAGAACTTGTTGGTGCGAAGTTAGTTCATCTGTTTTCTGATATGAAAGTAGATGAGGATATTGCAGTTTCCGTGTTTGTTTTTGATAAAAATATAACGTGAGAGAAGGATGCTCATCGTGAAATCGATTCAGGTGGAACGGAAAATTTTTAAATATGAGCAAGGGGAATTTAAACATATAGAGGACAGCATTGTAACAGAGTTTCCTGTTACGGTTAAAATTAACGGCCAGGAATTTGTTACAATGGTTAGTACTCCAGAGTATATTGAAGATATGGTAATTGGCTTTTTAGCCTCTGAAGGCATTATCCGAAAGTATGAAGATATTGATGAAATATGGATGCAAGAAAAAGAAGGCTATGTACATGTAAAAACGACGAAAATCAATCCTTATTATCGTGACATACAAAACAAACGTTATATTACTTCGTGTTGTGGAATGAGTAGGCAAGGGTTTGTTTTTGCGAACGATGCGCTGACTGCGAAAGAAATGAATGATATTCGCGTAAAGATCTCTGCCGAGGATTGTTTTCGGTTAATGAATGATATGCAGCAATCTGCGTCTACGTTTCAACATACAGGCGGCGTTCATAATGCAGCTTTATGTAATGTGAGTGGAATTGTTTTAAGCCGCATGGATATAGGAAGACATAACGCTTTAGACAAAATTTACGGATATTGTTTAAAAAATAACATTTCGATTGGTGATAAAATTATTGTTTTTAGTGGACGTATCTCTTCTGAAATTCTATTAAAAGTTGCGAAAATTGGCTGTGAAGTAATATTGTCAAAATCAGCTCCAACTGAGTTAGCATTAGAACTAGCGGAGCAGTTAGGGATTACTACAATAGGCTTCATTCGTAATAAATCTTTAAATGTATATACGCATCCAGAGCGGATTATAAATATAAAATAAGTAGAAACGAGGCAATAATCATGAAATCTGTTACATTAGACAAATTAGATCGTCCTTTAAAGGATTTACGTATTTCTGTTACTGATCGCTGTAATTTTCGCTGTCGATATTGTATGCCAGAAGAAATATTTGGTCGTGATTATTCTTTTTTGTCTAATGATAAAATTTTATCTTTTGATGAAATTGAAAGGATTACACGTATTTTCGTTTCTTTAGGTGTAAGAAAGTTACGTATTACAGGAGGAGAGCCTTTACTTCGAAAAGACTTACCTGAACTCATACAGCGGTTAAACGAAATTGATGGAGTAGAGGATATCGGTTTAACGACAAATGGATCATTACTTAAAAAGTTTGCTCCAGATTTATATAAGGCGGGTTTATCTCGTGTAACAGTTAGTTTAGACTCGTTAAATGAAGAACGATTCTCTTATTTAAATGGGAATAGAAGTAAAGTAAAAACGGTTCTTACGGGAATACAGGCTGCAGCGGAAGCCGGAATGAAAATTAAAATGAACATGGTTGTCCAAAAAGGGAAAAATGAAGAAGACATCGTTCAGATGGCAGAGTACTTTAAAGAGAATAAGCATATCCTTCGATTCATTGAATATATGGATGTCGGAAATTTTAACGGCTGGGAATTAGGTGAAGTAGTTTCTAAGCAGGAAATAGTAGAGATGATTCATAAAGTGATGCCGCTTGAACGTATTGAGGCGAACTATCCTGGTGAAGTTGCAACACGTTATCGTTATGTTGGTAGCGAAGAAGAAATAGGAATTATTTCATCTGTAACGGATTCGTTCTGCTCATCATGTACAAGAGCGCGTATTTCTGCAGAAGGAAAATTGTATACATGTTTGTTTGCTTCTAAAGGAAACGATCTTAAAGAATTACTTCGCTTTGGATATACGGATGAGGAGATTACTAATGTTATTCGTGACATTTGGAGTAATCGTTCAGACCGTTATTCAGACGAACGGTTAAGCAATACGAATAAAAAAGCAATGCCGAAAATTGAAATGTCGCATATCGGTGGCTGAGAAGCTACTAAGAATGTAGATTCTCTTTGTTAACGTAAATAGTGGGAAATGTGCAAGTTTTGTACACTTTCTATGAGTATAGTAAAAATGATGATTGATATTTCTGTAAGAGATATGCAGAGAGATTAAGCAGCATTCAAAAATCCTTACGATGTTAAGGGTTTTTGGTGCTGCTTTTTTTAGATGAGAAAAATGGAGGAATTGGTTATGGCATTTCATAAACCGGAACAAATTGCTGCGCTTGTGATTGAATCCGGTGTTCAAAAGGTGGAGCAACCGCTATCAGCGATGCTTATTCTTGGTTTTTTAGGAGGAGCATTCATTTCATTAGGATTTTTACTTAATATTCGTGTTCTAGGTAATGTACCGGAGCAGTGGGGAAGTTTAGTCAATTTTATAGGAGGAGCGGTTTTTCCTATTGGACTTATGCTCGTTGTTTTAGCAGGAGGAGAATTAATTACGGGAAATATGATGTCGATGGCCATGGCACTGTATGCACGGAAAATTTCATTGAAACATGTGTTAAACAATTGGGCGTGGATCACTTTAACGAACTTCGCAGGTGCACTTTTCGTAGCGTATTGTTTCGGTCACCTTGGCGGGTTAACTGAAGGTGCGTATTTAAATAAGACGATAGCGATAGCTCAAGATAAATTACATGAATCTTTCGGGAGAACTTTAATTTTGGCAATTGGCTGTAACTGGCTCGTTTGCCTTGCAATTTGGTTAGCGTATGGAACGAACGATTTAATCGGAAAGATTGTTGGGATTTGGATTCCGATTATGGCGTTTGTCGTAATTGGGTTTCAGCAAGTAGTAGCAAATATGTTTGTCATTTCAGCAGTTATTTTTGCTGGTCACCTTACGTGGATGGATCTTGCGAAAAACTTTGTGCCAGTCTTTATCGGAAATGTAATTGGCGGAGCTGGATTTGTTGGATTCGCTTATTTTTCTTGTTATCAGAAACAAAGTGCTACCGAAGAAGATGTATTGAAAAAATAACAGTATTTGAAGCTGATTTTTACATGAAAGGAAGGTTACCTCATGATAGAGCGGTATTCACGACAACAGCTGTTCACTCCTATTGGAAAAGAAGGGCAAGAGAAGATTAGAAATAAGCATGTATTAATAATAGGGGCAGGTGCGTTAGGAAGTGCAAGTGCAGAGGCGTTTGTACGTGCAGGTATCGGGAAATTAACGATTATTGATCGCGATTACGTAGAATGGAGCAATTTACAGCGGCAACAACTTTACGCTGAACAAGATGCGATAGAAAAATTGCCAAAAGCAATCGCAGCGCAGAATCGTCTCAAACAAATTAATTCAGACGTGCAAATTCAGGCGCTAGTAATAGATGCAAGAGTAGATAATATGGAAGCTTTATTAGGTGGTGTCGATGTCATTATTGATGCCACAGATAATTTCGATATTCGGTTTGTAATCAATGATATATCACAAAAACATAATATCCCTTGGATTTACGGTTCTTGTGTCGGAAGTTATGGCATGAGCTATACAATTATTCCGAAGAAAACACCGTGCTTACATTGTGTACTGAAAAGTGTTCCTGTCACAGGGGCGACGTGTGACACAGTTGGAATTATTAGTCCAGCTGTTCAAATCGTTGCAGCGTACCAAGTGGCAGAAGTTTTCAAAATTTTAGTAGAAGATTACGCAGCAATTAGAAAAACTTTTTTAATGTTTGATATATGGAGTAATCAATATCATTCTATCAAACTAGGGAAAATCAAATCGGAAGACTGTCCTTCGTGCGGAACAAATAGAACTTATCCTTATTTATCATACGAAAAGCAAACGAAGACAGCTGTGTTATGTGGAAGAAATACAGTTCAAATTAGACCAGCGCATAATAGACATTACAACTTTGATGAGTTAGAAAAAGTATTAAAGAATCACGGGAAAGTTGATCGGAATCCGTATTTGCTCTCTTGCCAATTAGAAGAGTATCGCATCGTCATTTTTCATGATGGTCGTGTATTTATTCATGGCACGAATGAAATTCAAAAAGCAAAACAACTATACTATCGGCTATTAGGCTAATAGAAAGGGATTGGTAATGATGGAAAGAAGGGTACCGATTACAGTTGAAGAGGCTGTTCGTAAAGTGATGGAATTTGCTAATTGTGGTGTAAAAGAACTAGTACCACTGGAATTAGCATATGGGCGTACGTTAGCAGAAGATTTAGTGGCGGATCACGATGTGCCTTCTTTCAATCGCTCGCCATATGATGGATTTGCTATTAGGGCAGAAGATACTTCGCGAGCAAGTCGTGAGAATCCGATCGTATTTGAAGTAATTGGTGAAATTGGAGCAGGTTCCGTATTTCCTACAGAAGTAGGAGCGTTTCAAGCAGTTCGAATTATGACAGGGGCACAAATTCCGAAAGGATGTAACGCGGTCGTCATGCTAGAACTGACTCGTCATCGTCAATATGAGAATATCGGAAAAAGCTATATGGAAGTGAGACGCTCATTTAAAGAAGGGGACAATATATCCTTTCAAGGTGAAGACGCACGTAAAGGAACCGTTCTCGCAAAAAGGGGTTGCTACATTAATCCAGGTATTTCTGCTCTTCTTGCTACATTCGGTTATAGTGAAGTGCCAGTAGCGAAAAAGCACATAATTGGACTATTAGCGACTGGGAGTGAACTTCTCGATGTAAATGCAGAACTACAACCTGGGAAAATTCGAAATAGTAATACGCATATGATATCGTCTCAAATTCGAAGAGCAGGTGGAAGAGTAAAATACTTTGGGAAGTTTAGCGACGATTTGAATACGTGCTACGAAGCAGTGAAAAAAGTGTTAAGCGAAGTGGATATGTTAATTACAACTGGTGGTGTTTCGGTAGGCGACTATGACTATTTGCCAGCTATATACGAAAGGTTAGGCGCATCAGTTCTTTTTAATAAAGTAGCCATGCGGCCGGGTAGCGTCACGACTGTAGCGCAATTAAACGGAAAATTATTATTTGGATTATCAGGTAATCCATCTGCTTGCTACGTAGGCTTTGAATTATTCGTAAAACCTAGCATTCGTGCGTATATGTTTAGCGAAAAACCACATGTAAAACGAGAAAAAGCAATGCTCGGAGAAGATTTTCTAAAACCGAATCCATTTACAAGATTTGTACGAGGTAAGCTTCAGTATAACGAAGGACAACTAATCGCTTATCCATCAGGATTTGATAAATCTAGTTCCGTTTCTTCATTAGCAGAATCAAACGTTTTTATCGTCTTACAGGGCGGAACGAGAGGATATAAGAAAGGGATGTTTGTAGATATTCTTTTATTAGAAGATAACGAAGGTAGTGAATGGCCTTGGACATTCCGTAAAGTGGGGAGAGGTTTTGATGGGACAAGCACGATTTGAAATTGTCGATAATCCGATTGTAGTTGAAGAAGTAACGAATAAAGTAGCAAGACGAGAAGCAGGAGCAATTACAACTTTTATTGGAACAGTAAGGGAATTAACGAAAGGAAAACGAACGTTACATCTTGAGTATGAAGCATATAAACCGATGGCGGTAAAAAAGCTTACTGCAATTGGAGAAGAAATTAAGAAAAAGTGGCCGGATGCGAAAATAGCAATCACACACCGAGTAGGACGATTAGAAATAATGGATATCGCAGTTGTTATTGCAGTATCGTCACCACATCGTAAAGTAGCGTACGAAGCGAATGAATACGCAATTGAACGTATAAAGAGAATTGTCCCAATTTGGAAAAAAGAATTTTGGGAAGATGGAACGGAGTGGATAGGAGATCAACTTGAAAATACTCCGTATCCAGAAGGAAAGCCAGAGAAAGAAGAATGAGAGAATGATAACAATTTTACTGTTCGCAAATTTACGAGAAGAAGTCGGCTCAGAGAGATTAGTAATAATAGAAAAACGAGAGATGAACGTTCATCAATTGAAAAAATGGTTGAAAGAAAACTATCACTTACAGACGCTAGAAAAAGTTATGGTAGCAATCAATGAAGAATTTGTAACGGACGAAGATATTGCAAAAGCCGGAGATACTGTCGCGTTTATCCCAGCTGTAAGCGGAGGGTAATTTTTTCTATTCGAGTATTAAATCTTTCATACGTTAAGGAGGATCATTATGAGTGAATTTTCGCACTGGAATGAAGAGGGCAGAGCCAAAATGGTTGATATTTTTCAAAAGGATATTTCAACACGCACAGCTGTTGCGCAAAGTACGATTTCTTTATCAAATGAATTATTTGAGGCAATTCAAAGTGGTGGATTGAAAAAAGGAGACCCGCTCCAAGTAGCGCAAGTTGCTGGCATAATCGGTGCTAAAAAAACAGCGGATATAATCCCGATGTGTCACCCGATATTAATACAAGGAACAGACTTTACGTTTCATTATGAAAAGACAACTGATGGGTATGAGTTAATCATACGAGCGACAGTAAAGTGTAGTGGGAAAACAGGTGTAGAAATGGAAGCATTAACTGCCGTATCGATTGCCGCCCTTACTTTTTACGATATGTGCAAAGCGGTTGATAAAACGATGGTTATGAAAGAAACATATTTAGTTCAAAAAACGGGTGGGAAAAGCGGAGACTTTTTTCATCACACATTAACGGGCAGTAAGACTCCCACCTCAAAATTCGGCTGAAGCAAAGAAGTTAGGTGGGAGTCTTACTGCCCGTAAAAGCCCGATTGGTTCAACTAATAATCAGTGGGGGATGGACAAAAACCCCCACTGATTAAAGTTTCACTTTATAACGTGAAATAATTACAATGGAAGGAATGTGTATGATGATTACTCACGAACAGATTATAAATGCTTTAAGCCATGTAGAAGATCCAGAATTACACAAAAGTATTGTGGAATTAAACATGGTAAGAAATATACAAATTGATGGTACAGAAGTTGGGCTAGAAGTAGTTTTAACGATACAAGGTTGTCCGTTGAAAGCAAAAATTCAACAAGATATTGAAGAATCTCTTCGAAATATTGGGGCATCAAAAGTTTCTTTAACATTCGGTTCTATGACACCAGAAGAACGCGCGGTATTAACAGCGTCTTTAAAGAAAGAAGCTAGAACAGAAACAGGAATGCCTAGTATGCTGCGACCTGATTCAGGTGTGCGTTTTATTACTATAACGAGCGGAAAAGGAGGAGTTGGTAAATCAACTGTGACGATTAACCTTGCTACTGCGTTAGCTCGTATGGGGAAAAAGGTTGGGATTTTAGATGCAGATATATACGGATTCAGTATCCCAGCTATGATGGAAACGAATGAAAAACCAACAATGATCGATCAAACAGCAATTCCAGTCGTTAGTCACGGTGTTAAAATTATGTCGATGGGATTCTTCACAGAAGGAAACAACCCAGTTATGTGGCGCGGACCGATGTTAAACAAATGGATTCAAAACTTCCTTGCGAATACGCACTGGGGAGAATTAGACTATCTTCTTCTAGATTTACCACCTGGAACAGGAGACGTTGCGATAGATGTCGCAGCGATGATTCCACAGGCGAAAGAAATTATCGTTACGACACCTCATAACGTAGCTTCATTTGTCGCATCTAGAGTAGGAGTAATGGCAAAACATACGAAACACGACATTTTAGGTATCGTTGAAAACATGGCATATTACGAAGAACAAGACGGCTCAAGAAACTATCTCTTCGGAAAAGGCGGGGGCGAAATGCTAGCAGAACAACTGAAAACAGAAGTAATTGCCCAAGTACCTTTTGCGAAACGTGAAGAAAATAATGATTCATGTGTATATGATGAAGATTCACTCGTTGGGGAGATATTTACTTCTTTGGCGGAGGATCTAATTTATAACGGATAGGTTGATAGAAAAGTGGGATGCATAGCACGTATGTATCCCGCTTTTTATTTTTTATAGAGTTATTTCAATAGTTTTAAAGGTTATATTTAAGATTGTAGTAATTTCGAAACCATTTGCGGAATTTGATTTGCTTGTGAAACCATACTAAGTGCAACTTCAGTTAACAATTTAAACTTTAAGAAGTCACTCATCTCTTGCGCCATATCCGCATCCTCAATTCGAGAAGCAGCATCTGTTAACGCCATACTTTGGCTATTTAAATTTTCAATATTAAATTGTAAACGATTCATCATAGCACCGAGGTCGGCACGATGAAGTGATACACTTTGCAAAGCCTCTTCAATTTTACGAATCGCCGCTTTTGCTTCTTGTTCTGTTGAAATCTTGATGTCATGTTGTGTAGGGGAAGGGGGAATATGTTTCGCGATATCTATCGTATGACCGATATCGTCTAACGTAATAGGACGGTTTTGTCCGTCAAATACAGATAAATCGTTAAACTCAGTCGTCTCACCGATATAGCCAATTTGTTCTGTTAAAGATTGAAACTCTTTATTCAGCGAATCACGGTTTTTATTTAAATTTGTACCGTTCGCAGATTGAACAGATAAATCACGCATACGCTGTAAAATATTCGTAACAGTTTGAAGGGCAGCTTCGGCTGTACGAAGCATCGATATCGCATCCTCATTATTACGAATCGCCACACGCATACCACTTGCTCTCGCATGCATACGAGTTACAATCGCAATATTAGCGGGATTATCAGAAGCATTATTTAATTTCTTACCAGTCGCCAAATGCTCCATCGCAACATTCATACGTTTCTCATTCTCATACAACGACTGCCTAGCATTCAAGCTCAAAATATTCGTACCAATACGCATAATAGACACTCCTTATTTATATATGGTCTTAATGCCCAAAAACGGTTATGAAAAGAAAAGGGACCTATGCTCTCCTCCACCTAAAAAAAGAAAGGTTTTACAAATAATTCATCTATATAGAAAAAATGAACCTCTCCGCAAGCAGAGAGGTTCATTCATGAAGCTAAATCAAATGGCTTATTGTAATAATTTAGAAACCATTTGTGGAGTTTGGTTTGCTTGAGAAAGCATGCTGATACCAGCTTCGTTCAAGATTTTGAACTTAGTCATTTCAGACATTTCTTTCGCCATGTCAGCGTCTTCGATTTGAGAAGCAGCTGAAGCCATAGAAGAAGATTGGCTCTTCAGGTTGTTTACGTTAAAGTCAAGACGGTTTAATGTAGCACCTAGAGTTGCACGATTAGATGCGATACTTTCTAATGCAGCATCAATTGATGCAATTGCACTAGAAGCATTTGATACATTTTTTGAATAAGTTTGATCTTTAGCAATTGTAGTAGCTAAATCAGATGTAAGGGCATCACCGATTGCTTTTGCGTTAGCAAGACTTTGATCACCATCAAATTTTGTTAATGCTTTTTCAATATTTGTTACTTCTGTAGAACCCATAAAGCCTTTTACTTTATCAAAGGCCGCTCTAAAGTCTTGAACGTCTGTTTTAGCAGCAGTTAAATCACCTGTAGCAACATTTAACGCTTTTAGTGTTCCGGCTTTAGTCTTTGCTGTAGCATTTGCAGTACCAACTGCTAGCATATCATCAGCTGTGATAGTGAATGTTTTAGAAGAACTTCCTTCAATACTTAACGTATCAAGTTTTAGTTCTTTCGTAGAAACATTGGATAATTGAATATCAATTTGTTTGTTTGTATCAGCATTGTCAAGTGTTTGAATTGCGATAGATTTTTTAGAACCATCTAATAATTTTTGATCGTTAAATTCAGTGTTTTTAGAAATGTAATCAATTTGATCTTTTAATGCAGCAAATTCTTTATCTAATGCTGATTGGTTTTTATCTGTGTTCGTACCATTCGCAGATTGGTTAGAGATGTCACGCATACGAAGTAAGATGTTAGATACTGAGTTCATTGCTGAGTCAGCTGTACGGATTAATGACATACCGTCTTGAGTGTTGTTAGCAGCTACTCCTAGTCCGCTTTCACGAGCACGCATACGAGTTGCGATTGCAAGACCTGCTGCATCGTCAGAAGCGTTGTTGATACGTTTACCGCTTGATAAACGGTCCATAGCGTTGCTCATTTTTGCTTGGTTTTGGCGCATGTACTCTTGAGTACGCATGCTGTTAATATTTGTATTGATTCTCATGTTAAGAACCCCCATTTTTTTATATTGACTTTTCTGCAAATTGAAAAACGGTAATATGCGAAAAAATCGATTTCGAGATTTATTGTAATCCTTGCTACAACGGGTGTCAACTAAAAATTCGAATTAATGAATATAAAAAAATAACAGTTTAACAATCTATTCATTTTTTTATTAAAATATTATTAAAAGGATTATTGCAAACTTTTTAAAAAAACTCTAATATTAGATTATCTTTGTTTACCGAAAAGGTGATATTATGGTAGTTGGAAATATAGTAAAAGAAGTTCTTGCATATAAAAAAGGACAAATTCAGCAAAAGTTAAGTAGTCCGCAGGCGTTCGTTAGTAGTCGTTTTCAAGATCAATTGCAGAGTGAACCTGCGAAGGAGACGAAGGTTACTCCGCAAACGGCAAAAGTAGAGGATATGAGTCAGCCGGTACAATCTACGAAAATAGAAACGGTTGTTAATAAACCGGAAGAATCTATTAATAGAGTAGAGGAAGCGAGTAAGCCTGAGGAGACGGAGAAAGCTGAAACGAAGAAAGTAGATGAAGTGCAAGTTGCACAAAAAGAGTTTGAACGACGTTTCCCCGAAACGAAAAATGAGCCTGCTGATACGTGGGGATTAACGAATAAATATAATATTCAGAAAATACGTTCTTCAAATGAAGGTAAGTATGAGGATATTATTGATCGCGTAAGCAATACATATGGAATTCCGAAAACGTTAATTCAAAAAATGATTGAAGTAGAGTCTAATTTTAATCCGAAAACGGTGTCACATGCAGGGGCGATGGGGCTGATGCAGCTTATGCCAGCGAATGTGAAAGAGATGGGTGTAAAAAATCCATTTTCACCAGCTGAAAGTATTGAGGGCGGTGTGAAAGAGTTAAGCGGTTATTTAAAGAAAAATAACGGTGATCTCGTATTGGCACTTGCTTCTTATAATGCTGGTCCTGGTAATGTGAGAAAGTACGGAGGCGTACCACCATTTAAAGAAACGCAAGGATATATTAAAAAAATATTAAATATCGACGTTTCGAAATAGAAAATTTCATTACATAAATAGAGAACATGAAATTTTTGTGAACATGATATGGGAGTTGGCTAGATTTGAAATTACAAGATGATATTCCGTTAACAATTTATTTTGAAATCGGAAATACGAAAAAGAAAATTGAAGATCTGCTTCATATTACGAAAGGTACATTGTATCGTCTTGAAAATTCAACGAAAAATACGGTGCGTCTTATGCTTGAGAATGAAGAGATTGGAACCGGAAAGATTTTGACGAAGAATGGGAAAATGTACGTTGAAATCGTTGAATTGAAAAGGTAGGGAAGGGGATTGTCATGAGTGGCGAAAAATTAAGCCAAGAGCAAATTGATGCCCTGCTGAAGGCGGTAAATGAAGGCGAGGAAATGCCAGCTTTCGCACAAGAAGCAGGGAAGCAAGATAAATTTCAAGAGTATGATTTTAATAGACCGGAGAAGTTTGGTGTTGAGCATTTACGTAGTTTGCAGGCAATTGCGTCTACGTTTGGAAAGCAGACGTCGCAGACGTTGTCAGCGCGTATGCGTATTCCGATTGAACTCGAGCCTTCGACTGTTGAGCAAGTTCCATTTACGAGTGAGTATGTAGAGAAAATGCCGAAAGATTATTATTTATATTGCGTTATTGATCTCGGTTTACCAGAGCTTGGAGAAATTGTTATTGAGATTGATTTAGCGTTCGTCATTTATATTCATGAATGCTGGCTTGGCGGAGATAGTAAGCGTAACTTTACGATGCGCAGACCGCTAACAGCGTTTGAGTTTTTAACGCTTGATAATATATTCTTGCTTCTTTGTAAAAATTTAGAGCAATCATTTGAAAGCGTTGTTGCGATTGAACCGAAGTTTGTAACGACGGAGACAGATCCGAATGCGCTTAAGATTACGACGGCGAGCGATATTATTTCATTACTGAATGTAAATATGAAAACAGAGTTTTGGAATACGACGGTTCGTATTGGAATTCCGTTCTTATCTGTTGAAGAAATTATGGATAAGTTAACGTCTGAAAATATTGTCGAACATTCTTCGGATAAGCGTAAAAAGTATACGTCTGAAGTAGAAGTGAAAGTAAATCAAGTGTACAAACCTGTTCACGTTGCGATTGGTGAGCAAAAGATGACGATTGGTGAGATTGAGAAAATTGAAGAAGGCGATATTATTCCGCTTCATACGAAAGTTTCAGATCAACTACGTGGTTATGTAGATGGGAAACATAAATTTAATTGTTTTATTGGGAAAGATGGAACGCGTAAGGCGCTCCTATTTAAAAGTTTTATAGAGTAGGAGGATCCATATGAAGCATGAAGTATCTCCTGTGTCATTAATGGGATTAGAAGAATTTGCAGGGAAGCGAAATGAAGTAGGTAAAGCGCATATTGATACCGTTTCGGATATTTCGATTGAACTTGGTGTAAAGCTTGGGAAGTCATCGATTCAGCTTGGCGATGTGAAACAATTAAAAGTTGGCGATGTTCTTGAAGTAGAGAAAAATTTAGGACATAAAGTAGATGTATATTTAAGTGATATGAAAGTCGGTATTGGTGAGGCAATAGTAATGGACGAGAAGTTTGGCATTATTATTTCTGAAATTGAAGCTGACAAGAAACACGCGGCGCTTATGAAGGCGCAAAATCAAATGCAGGATAAAGAGTAGAGGAGGAGTCATATGTCGTATATGACGACCTTATTTCAAGTCGTTTTACTGTTTGGTGCGCTCGGTTATGGTGCATATTATATGACGAAAAAGACGCGCAAACAGCAGTTTTTTAAGCAAGGTGAAAACGGCCATATTCAAGTGAAAGATGGTGTTTATTTAAATCATCAAACGAGCGCCTTTTTATTTGAAGTGGACGGGAAGCAAGTGTTTACTGTTATTAGTAATAATGGTGTGCAGTCTGTGCAATTAACAGGAACAGGAAATCAGTTTCAACAAGCGCTAGAAGACGCGGTGAAGAGTGAAACGAAAAAAGTAGAGGATCCATCATGAGAATAAAGAAACAGTTATCGTTATTTGCCGTTATTTTCGCATTTTCTATAATTTTTTCATTTGTTTTTGTAAATCCAGCGTATGCAGCCCCGAACGGTTTTATTAATTTCGAAAATGGAAAAGAGTTTACGAGTAATTCAAGTGTACAACTATTCGCGCTCGTTACCCTTCTATCATTATCTTCTTCTATCGTTCTATTATTTACGCATTTTACGTATTTTATGATTGTTCTTGGGATTACTCGTCAAGGGCTTGGGGTAATGAATTTACCACCGAACCAAGTGCTAGTTGGGCTCGCTTTATTTTTATCGCTATTTACGATGCAGCCAGTACTTGGTCAGTTAAAGAGTGACGTGTGGGACCCGATGACGAAAGAAAAAATAACAGTAAGTCAAGCTGCGGAGACGACAGCTCCGATTATGAAAGATTATATGTCGAAGCATACGTATAAGCACGATTTGAAAATGATGCTGAAAGTGCGCGGAGAAGAGTTGCCGAAAGATTTAAAGGATCTTTCATTGTTTACGCTTGTGCCATCCTTTACGTTAACGCAAATTCAAAAAGGTTTACTTACAGGGATGTTCATTTATTTAGCGTTTGTCTTTATTGATTTAATTATTAGTACACTTTTAATGTACCTTGGGATGATGATGGTACCGCCGATGATTTTAAGTTTACCATTTAAAATACTCGTTTTCGTATATTTAGGTGGATATACAAAAATCGTCGATATTATGTTTAAAACAGTCGCCTGAAGTGTTTGATGCTATGTGATAGGAGTCATATAAATGAATACGTCACCAATTATAGATATTTTCCAAACCTTTTTTTATAAAGGGGTTATGATTTTAATGCCGATTGCCGTTGTAAGTATGATTGTCGTTATTATTATCGCCGTTATTATGGCGATGATGCAAATTCAAGAGCAAACGCTGACGTTTTTACCGAAAATGGCGAGTATTGTGCTCGTTATTATCATTTTAGGTCCGTGGATGTTTCAAGAATTAACGATGCTCATTTTAGATTTATTTGATAAAATCCCATCGCTATTGCGTTCGTACTAAGATAGGTGAACTGAAATGAATATGGAATTATGGGCGGCGACGTTTTTTGCGTTTTGTCGCATTACTTCATTTTTATATTTTCTACCGTTTTTCTCAGGCCGATCAATTCCGGCGATGGCAAAGGTTACATTTGGACTCGCTCTTTCGATTACAGTGGCAGATCAAGTGGATGTCTCTCACATAAAGACAGTTTGGGATGTAGCAGCTTATGCAGGAACGCAAATTGTAATTGGATTATCACTTTCAAAAATTGTAGAGATGCTGTGGAACATTCCAAAAATGGCAGGGCATATTTTAGACTTTGATATCGGTTTATCGCAGGCGAGTTTATTTGATGTAAATGCAGGGTCACAGTCTACTTTACTATCAACAATTTTTGATATATTTTTTCTTATTATTTTTATTTCACTGGGCGGCATTAACTATTTCGTTGCCACGATTTTAAAGTCGTTTCAATATACAGAGGCGATTTCAAAATTGTTGACGACTAGTTTTTTAGATAGTCTACTCGCAACGTTATTATTTGCAATTACATCAGCGGTTGAAATTGCTTTGCCACTTATGGGCAGTCTATTCATTATTAATTTCGTCCTTATTTTAATTGCAAAAAATGCACCACAATTAAACGTTTTTATGAATGCGTACGTAATTAAAATAACGTGTGGTATTTTGTTTATTGCGATGAGTGTACCGATGCTCGGTTATGTGTTTAAAAATATGACAGACGTATTACTGGAAGAGTATACGAAACTATTTAACTTTTTCTTAACGAAGTAGGGGGACGCGCATGGCAAAGGATAATAAAACAGAAAAGGCCACCCCGCAGAAGCGTAAAAAATCGCGTGAAGAAGGGAATATCGCCCGGAGTAAAGATTTAAATAATTTATTTTCCATTCTTGTATTAGCAGTTGTCGTTTACTTTTTCGGAGATTGGCTCGGTTATGAAATCGCACATTCCGTAGCGGTACTGTTTAATCAAATTGGAAAAAATACAGATTCGACCGAGTATTTTTATTTAATGGGCATATTACTTCTGAAAGTATCGGCTCCTATATTAATACTTGTATATGCTTTTCATTTGTTCAATTATATGATTCAAGTTGGTTTCTTATTTTCTTCTAAAGTACTTAAGCCGAAAGCATCACGTATTAATCCGAAAAACTATTTTACGAGATTGTTTAGTCGTAAAAGTTTAGTAGATATTTTGAAATCACTATTTTATATGGGATTAATCGGTTACGTTTCGTACGTTCTCTTTAAAAAGAATTTAGAGAAGATTGTTAGTATGATTGGATTTAACTGGACAGCGTCACTTACTGAAATTATTAGCCAAATTAAATTTATCTTTTTAGCCATTTTAATTATTTTAATCATTCTTTCTATTATTGATTTCATTTATCAAAAATGGGAGTACGAACAAGATATTAAGATGAAAAAAGAAGAAGTGAAAAGGGAGCATAAAGATAATGAAGGGGACCCGCAAGTAAAGGGGAAACGAAAAAACTTTATGCATGCCATCTTGCAAGGGACAATTGCGAAGAAGATGGATGGCGCAACGTTTATTGTGAACAACCCGACGCACATTTCAGTTGTGCTTCGTTACAATAAACAAGTTGATGCAGCGCCTATTGTCGTTGCAAAAGGGGAAGATGAGCTCGCATTATATATACGAACGCTTGCCCGTGAACAAGAAATACCAATGGTAGAGAACCGTCCGCTCGCTCGTTCTTTATATTATCAAGTCGAGGAAGATGAGACGATTCCAGAAGATTTATATGTAGCTGTAATTGAAGTTATGCGTTATTTAATTCAAACGAAAGAACTTGAAGTATAATAGCGCGTTTGGAGGGGATCTCTTTGTTTAAGATGGATTCTGCAAGAACCTATTTTTCTATCTTTTTAGCAGCGTCATTCGTTGTGGCGCTCTTAATTCCACTTCCACCATTTATACTTGATATCGTTATCGTTTTTCTACTAAGTATGTCAGTGCTTATTTATATGCGAGCTACAAGTATTAACGAGTGGGATGAATTAAAGTCATTTCCGACGATGTTGTTATTAATCGGGATTTTCCGCGTATCGATTAACGTTTCGACGACGCGAGCGATTTTAACAGACGGAAATGCGGGTCATGTTATTGAAGAGTTCGGCCAGTTCGTAATTGGCGGGAACTTATTAATTGGTATCGTTATTTTTATAGTATTAATCATATTCCAGTTTATCGTTGCAAACGGTGCGTCTCGTACAGCTGAAGTAGCAGCTCGTTTTACACTTGATTCTTTACCAGGGAAACAAATGTCTATCGATGCTGACTTGAATCAGCGTCTTATTACAGAAAAAGATGCACAGGCGAAACGAAAAAAATTAAATATGGAAACAGAGTTTTACGGAGCGATGGATGGTGCCGGAAAGTTCATTAAAGGGGACGTTATTTTCGGGATTGTCATTTTATTCGTAAACATTATTTTCGGTTTAATTGTCGGTATGATGCAGCAAGGAATGAGCTTTGCAGATGCGGCTATTCACTATACACAGTTAACTGTCGGTGACGGAATTGTAAACCAAATCGGTTCGTTAATGCTTGCGATTTCAACAGGTATTATCGTAACGCGTGTATTTGACGGTTCAGCAGATACAGTAACTGAAGGAATCTTTAAAGAGTTATTAGCGCATGAAGTTGTTGTATATGCGCTTGGTGGTTTATTTATCGCAATGGGTGTTTTTACCCCGCTACCATTTTTACCATTTGCTCTCGTTGGTGGAACAATTATCTTCTTAGGAATTCGCAATAAAAAGCGAATAAAGAAAGAAAAAGAAGACGAGCTTCAAAAAGAATTAGAAATGATTCAAGGCGAGGATGAGCAATTACAGCAAGTGGAAGATTCATTCGGAGTCTTTACAGATAAATATCCAATTATCGTAGAGCTCGGTTTAGATTTAGCGGCACTTGTAAAGCAGAAAATTAACGGGGAAACAGCTCGTGATAAAGTTGTTCTAATGAGGAAGTCGATTATTACCGACCTTGGTATTAACGTTCCTGGAATTAACTTTAAAGATAATACGAGCTTTAGACCACGCGGACGTTACATTATTCGTATTAAAGGTGCGAAGGCGGCTGAAGGTGTTTTAAAATCAGGTTATTTATTAGCACTGAAAACACCGAACGTAATGGCTGATTTAGATGCAGAGCCAGCGAAAGATCCAATTTTCGGCGAAGATGGATATTGGATTTTGGAGCATATGGTACAAGATGCACAAATGAAAGGCTATCAAGTGTTAGAGCCACTCAGCATATTAATTACGCATTTAGATGTTGTCGTTAGACGTAATCTTCATGAGTTAATTCAGCGTCAACATGTGAAAGACTTGATTCACTCGCTTGAAACTGATAATGGCGTTTTATTAGAAGAGATTAAGAAGAAAGAAATTGATTTATCACTCGTGCAAAATGTTATTAAACAACTGCTAAAAGAAGGAATTTCAATTCGTGATTTACCGACAATTATTGAAGGTATTATTGACGGGAAAGAAATTTATCAAAACCATGTTGATGGTGTCACTGCATTTGTTCGTGAATGTATTTCAAAAGTTATTTGTGAGAGTGCGAAAAATCCTGATGGGAAAATTTATGCAGCGCTTTTCGCTGATTCAATCGAGTTAGATGCGGATGTTGTTAATAATTCATACCAAGGCTATTTATTAAACTGGGATTTAGATTTAGAAACGCGAGTAGTAGAGCAAGTACAACGCGTTTTCAAACAAGCTCGTTTAATGGGAAGAGAGCCAGTATTATTAACACGCAGAAAAGATTTCAGGTTTGCGATTGTGAGACTTCTTGAACGTTATCAAATAGAAGCTAAAGTATTATGTATTAGTGAATTGGCACCAGAAATTGTTGTAGATCAAATTGCTTATATTGAATAGTAGGAGGTGAAGTAATGGAAAGTACAGAAAAAAAAGAAGCGTTAATGCGAATAAAAGCAGCTTCGAAAAATGAATTGTATCGAAAGTTATTTGACCAATATGGTACAGATTATTACTACGTTGTCGATGAAAGTGTAAAACGAAACATCCCGTTTTTTTGGAAGAAGAATTATGAAATGTTAGTCGCTTTTCCTGAAGATAAACAGGATGAAAATAGCGAAGGAACAACTCAATTTCATGAACAATTAATGGATGTTGTAAATGAACCTTCAGAAGAAATTGTGAAGGCAAATGGAATTCAATCGGTACTGCACAATTTAGAAAACGTAACGACTTCTATGCCGTACGCAGCGATGCAAACAGGAAATAGTGAAGAATGGGCAAGAAAAAAAGAGAAACTATTACAACTGTTTGAAAAAGGGATTGTCGTTGTGAAACATACGGAGGCGACGAAAGTAACGAAAAAACAGCCTGCTGTGAAACAAGCTGTTCCTGTAAAGAAAGAAGAAGTAGTTGTTAAAAAAGAAAAGCAGGAATCTGTGCCATTTATTATTCAAAAAGTAATTCGGATGTTAGAACAAAACGATGTGGAACAATATTTCATTCATGCATATGCTGAAAAATTAAAAGTGAAGTTTGAGAATGCAACGATGATTACAGAAGAGGAAGTCATCGGATACATATTGGAAGATATGAGATCTCATTTCAATACTGAAAACGTATTTGAAAAAGAAGTACAAACGATTGCATTAATAGGTCCAACTGGCGTTGGAAAAACGACGACACTTGCGAAAATGGCATGGCAGTTTCACGCTAAGAGAAAAACAGTTGGTTTTATTACGACGGACCACTCTCGCATTGGAACAGTGCAGCAATTACAAGATTACGTAAAAACAATTGGGTCAGAAGTAATCGCTGTGCGAGATGAAGCAGCTATGACAAGGGCACTCAGTTATTTTAAAGAAGAAGCGCGCGTCGATTATATATTAATAGATACAGCCGGGAAGAATTATCGTACGTCAGAAACGGTTGAAGAAATGATTGAGACGATGGGACAAGTAGAGCCAGATTATATTTGTTTAACATTATCAGCTTCTATGAAAAGTAAAGACATGATTGAAATCATTACGAACTTTAAAGATATTCATATTGATGGTATCGTGTTTACGAAATTTGATGAAACAGCGAGCAGCGGTGAATTGTTGAAAATTCCAGCTGTATCATCAGCTCCAATTGTATTAATGACAGATGGACAAGACGTGAAGCAACATATACATATCGCTACAGCTGAACATTTAGCAAAACAAATGTTACAAACATCGTAAGAAAAGAGGTGAAGAATAAGGCGCTTGCCTTATTCAAATGAGTATGAACGGTCTTTATATAGGCTCTATGGGTATGATGAATTACATGCAGCATATTAATGTTCATTCAAATAACGTTGCAAATGCCCAAACGACAGGATTTAAAGCAGAAAACATGACTTCTAAAGTATTTGATGTGCAAGACACATATCGCCGCGGTGACGGTGCGATGACAAATATCGGTTCGGTTGATTACGCTGTCGTACCAGCTGCAACACATGTGAACTTAGTACAAGGAAATGTACAAATTACAAATAGTGCTACAGATTTCTTTTTAGACGACGGTGCGGCTGGCACATCATCATTTTTCGTTACATCTAAAAATGATGAAACATTTTTAACGAGAGACGGTAGTTTTACATTAAATAGTGATCGTTATTTACAAACAGCATCTGGTGCTTTCGTAATGGGTGAGAATAATGAACGTATTCGTATTCCAGAAGGAGCAAAGGTAGCTGTACAAGCAGACGGTACATTATACGATGAAGTAACACAAAATAATATTGGCCGCTTGCAAACGAAAACAGTAGATGCAGAAACGAATGCTCGCCTTGTGCAACGAGAAAATAAAAGTTTTACACTAGCAGAAGGTAACCTCGCTGATTTACCGAACGGAACAGGAATAGTAAAAAATCATATGCTAGAAAATTCAAATGTGGATATGACGAAAGAGATGGCTGACCTTATGTCGAGTCAAAAAATGATTCAAGCATCGCAACGTATTATGACTTCATTTGATAAAATTTATGAAAAAGAAGCAAATGAAATATTGAGATAAAGGACTCCCATTAGCGGGAGTCTTTTTTGTTATTGCATTTATTTCAGTAACATCATAAAATGATATTGATAATCATTATCATTTTATGTGTTGTAAAAAATACAAGATGTGATGGTCGCATCACTTGTTTAACTAGGTGAATTAAAAACTAAGGGGAAGGTGTGTACATATGTCTACAAAAAAACAGCTTTGTATTGGACTATGTTTGATTTCTAGAAAGAAAGAACAAGAGAATGAGTTTGATTCGGGAATTGATGAGCAAGTAGAGTTAGCGAAGCAAGCAGAAAAATCGAAGTTAGATTTTGTTTTTAAAGCGGATTATTTAGTGGCACATCCAGATTTAATTGCACGTAATAAGGGGAATGTAATTTTAGATCCAACATTACTTTTTACTGCAATTGCTTATGCGACAGAAAAGATTGGAGTGGTTACGACCGCTTCAACATCATTTTATCCACCATATATACTAGCGAGGCAACTACAATCTTTAAATTGGATTAGTAACGGCCGAGTAGGTTGGAACATTGTCACATCAATTGATGGTGCTGAAAACTTTGGTGAGACAGGGATGCGACCATCTGAGGAACGATACGCGAAAGCGGCAGAATGTACAGAGTTAGTAAGAAAACTTTGGAGGAGTCATCCTTATGAAGTTTTGAAAGAAGACAACGCAGATGTAATTAGAGAGATGGTACAGCCAATTGAGCATCGTAGTGAGCATTTTGAGGTGAAAGGTCCACTTAATATCCCGCAACATATTTCTGGGGAAATGCCTTTATTTCAAGCTGGTGCTTCAGAGTCTGGCCGGAATTTCGCTGCTTCTGTTGCGGATGCGATTTTTGCCGCAATGCCAGATGTAGAATCAGGAATCGAACTTCGTCAAGATTTAAGAAGAAGAGCAGAAAAGCATGGCCGAAAGCAAGAGGATATACGTGTATTGCCAGGTTTATATTTCTTTATTGGTGATTCATATGAAGAAGCACTAGAAATGCACAGGCAAGCTCATCAACACCTTACAAAAGAGAAGAGGTACGCTTTACTCGAAATGGTTCTCGGATTAGACGTTAGAGGGCTTCCATTAGAAAGTAAGGTTACTGAACATATGCTACCAAGTAGAAATCAAGCTGTACGTAGTAAAACACATGCCGAATTATTACGGAATTTCATCATGAAAAATGAACCAACTGTTGAGCAAATACTAGAACGACCAGAAGTTGTTGGTTCTGCTCATTGGGTCGCTATTGGCACACCACAAGACGTTTTCAAACAAATTATGGAAAGGTTTGAAGCAGGAGCACTAGATGGATTTATTGCAATTCCAGGCGGTCCTCCAAAATCATTGGATTTATTCTTTAGTGAAGTCATTCCTTTATTCGTGAGAGCAGGTGTATTTCGAGAAGAGTATACAGGTTCAACCTTACGTGAGCATTTGGAGGGTAATATATCAAATGCTCTACAGTTGAAATAATTCATTATGCACAAAAAGCCTTTCAAAAGAAGGCTTTTTATTTCGAATAAAAATTCGGAATTATCAGTTGACTTGTAGAGGCTTCTTTTTTATATTAGTAGGTATAGCAATAACTACTAATGGAAAGTGAAATCGTAGTTTTGAAATTAGAGCTATATAAATTGTGAGGGGTTACCGATGGATGAAATAATAAAGGAGTTACAAAAGTTAGGTTTTTCCCAGTACGAATGTAAAGCGTATATTGGACTATTAAAACATTATCCAGTAACAGGTTATGAAGTTAGTAAACAAACAGGCGTACCTCGTTCGATGATTTATGAAGTACTTGGCAAGTTGATGGATAAAGGAGCGGTGCATATCGTTCCTTCTGAACCAGTGAAATATGTACCAGTGCCAGCTACGGAATTAATGGATCGAATGCGAAAAGATTTTGAAAAGTCCTTTGAATTTCTAAACCGAAAATTAAATTGTTTAGAACAAGAGCGACAAATTGATGTAATTTCGCATATTCGCTCAAATGATCGTGTTTTGAAAGAAATATGCAATATAATTAATAGAGCAAAAGAAGAGTTATGGATTTCTGTATGGGAAGATCAAGTGCAAGAGATTGAGCCATTCATTCATCAAAAGGAAGCGGAAGGCGTACGTATTTTTTCAATTTTATTTGGTGCTCCAGAAACAAAAATAGGAGCGACATTTCACCATAATTATATGACACCTCACGTCGTTGAAAAGAGAATGGGTGGTCATTTAACTGTTATCGCGCGTGATGGGGAAGAAGTATTAATTGCTAACTTTTCAAATGATAGCACTTCATGGGCCGTTACAACGTACGATCCAGCTTTAGTTCTCGTCGCTACAGAATATGTTCGGCACGACATTATGGTGGAAGAGATTACGAAGGAGTTTGGAGCTGATAAATTAGATACATTATGGCGTGAAAACATAGATTTAGTTCATGTCGTAACAGGAAAACGTACTATAGAAGAAATGGAGGGAGATAATGGTGAATAAAGCTCAAGCACATATGACACTGCAGAGCGATGATTCATTTCAGCAAGGTGTAAAGGATTGTTTACCAACTGTATTTGGATATTTGAGCATCGGTATAGCGGCTGGTGTTATTGCGAAAACAGCAGGTTTCTCGATCATAGAAATTGCTTTTATGTCCACATTAATTTACGCAGGTTCTGCTCAGTTTATATTAGCAGGTATGTATGCAGCGGGTGCCCCAGCCTCGGCAATTATTTTTACTGTGTTCTTTGTTAATTTACGTCACTTATTAATGAGTGCTGCACTCGCACCTTACTTTACCAAGATACCTCTTTTTAAAAATTTAATAATTGGTTCGCAAATTACAGATGAAACTTTCGGCGTTGCAGTGCAACAAGCAGCACAAAAAGGCCATTTAGGCGAGAAATGGATGATGGGACTTAATGTAACAGCATATTTAAATTGGATTTTAGCTACAGTTCTCGGAGGGCTTTTTGGAGAGTGGATACCAGATCCTCATACGTACGGAATGGATTATGCGTTACCAGCGATGTTTATCGGATTATTTGTACTTCAGCTAATAAGTAGTAAACCGAAACTAGCCATTCATCTAAGTGTTGCAATTGTAGCGATTATTATCGCATACGTTTCACACTTATTTATGCCAGATAGTATAGCAGTTATTATCGCAACACTTTTAGCTGCGACAATCGGGGTGGTGATTGAAAAATGGAAGTAAGATTGGACGTATTATTCCTTTTACTAGCAGCCGGAGCTGTCACACTCGTACCACGTATTTTACCTCTTCTCGTATTTAGTAAACTACAAATTCCAGACTGGGGTTTAAAATGGTTAAATTACATACCAATTGCGATATTAGCAGCACTTTTAGCACAAGTATTATTTATGCATGAGACAGTGCAGTGGGATTATATCATTGCGGCAATCCCAACATTCTTCGTAGCGATATATACTCGTAGTTTATTAGGAACAGTATTAACAGGAGTCATTGTAATTATTTTGTTACGTTTATTTTTCTAAAAAGGATTCAGCTCATATAATAGCGAAAGGTGTAATAACATGAAATATATAGGGGTGGTGTTATGATACTTTTAACGATAGGAGCAATATTGTTAACGTTGTTTATTTTTTTTATTATCGGTTTTATTACGTTTATGATGTTTGTTGATAAGGCGACACCTCAAATTTATTACACACCTTGTGAAACTATGACAATAAAATCTAAAGGTAAAAATAGAAGGAAGAAAAGTTGAATGAAGGCTTTTCTTTCTTCTATTTTTCTTGCTTTATAATGTTCTATAAAACGTTATAGAACATGCTAATGTAAAAGGGAAGTCATGTTGAGGAATTGTTCGTTTCATAAATATATCTTAAAAAGGAATTCAATTTAATATCAAGTTTGTGTATAAATGTTCTATACACAAGGGTAAAGCCTTTTGATATACCATACCCTAAAATGACACCCATACAATTAAAAATTACATCGTTTATATCGACATATCGAAAAGTGAATCCGGCATAAAGTGCTGATAAAAGTTGTAGAATTTCTAACAAGAATCCTAAGAAAATTCCTGATAAAACAACTTGTTTGAAATTCGTCTTTTTTATGTAAGGAAAACCAAAGCCAAAAGGAATTGTTAGTAGTATATTAAGTAATGATGTTGTGATAGCGAAATGCTCCGTGTTGAATGGTATAAAATTAGCATCTCTCCAAACATTTTGTCCAATTTCTTTTTTCATATTTTCATCTATAATAATTGGGAATTGGGTATAATTAAGTACTACACAAAGGTACAAATAAAATATTGAAAAAAATAGTAAGTACATGTTCCTCTTTTTTAGGTGTAACTTAAAAAAGAGGAGTAAAAATAACCATATAATAAATGCTCCAATAAGAATAAAACCATCAAAGTCAATTAGCATGTTTAAAATCCCTCATATTTTCATATTTAAACTATGATGTCTATTATTAGACATCATAGTTTAGTAGCAATATTTTAATTAGATATTTTTCCGTTCCCTTTTACATTCTGTCCATCGTCATTTGTTTTCCAAATAAATAAGTAGTATTCATTTGAATTTGTATCAACATTGTATGCACCAGAGAAAGATTTATTTATGCCACCATTAACTGTTCCATAACTAGGGTCCGAACCCCATGCAGATCTGTACAGAGTATATTTTACATCGTAAGGTCCCATCGCTCCTCCATCAGTAGAATATACATATGCGCTCCCATTGATATATACACTTCCTTTAGACAGTGTGTGGAACTGTTTGTTTTTACTACCATCCACCACTCGATAGTCCATTTTAAAACTGTAACTACTAGATGCTGCTAATGTTGGTATAGCGAAACATGTCATTAAAGTTAAAGCTGTAATAATAGAAAAAATTTTTGTTTTCATGTTTTTCTCCCTGTTATTTTATTATTGAGAGGCCTTCTCAATAAAGATAATAATCCAATTAACTGTACGTGTGAATAATAAGATATAAAGATTTATAATTTTTACAATGGTTTTACAATCATTAAGAAAATGCCATATAGTTTCAATTTGTTTAAGATAAGATAGTTCAATTGTTAAAAAGTGATTAATGAATTCATTAAAATTGGTATGATTATATGGGGATCATGAATATACGACTTCAAAAGTATATTGAGGAGAATGAAGCAGCTGAACAATTCCTTGATACTATGAATTTCTAAGTTTAAAAGACTGTGGAATGATTTCAAGAAGAGAGTGTAAAATAGATGAGATATAATAATTACATAAAAATTAAGGAGAAATTAATAGACCTGAACTTGGTATTATACCAAGTTCAGGTCAAAGCTGTTAATGAAATAAAGTGATTAGGTTTTTACTACCATTTCACAGTCACATTCCCGAAAGAACTAACAAAAATAACCCAAATAGAAAACTAATAAAGTGAAACTTTAATCAGTGGGGGGTATCCCCCACTGATTATTAGCCTTCACCAATCGGGCGTTTACGGGCAGTTAATCTCTCACCTAACTTCTTTGGTTCAGCCGAATTTTGAGGTGGGAGTTTTACTGCCCGTTAATGCGGGATAAAAGAAAGAAAACCGATAGATATGGAAAAAACACGATTGTTTTTCCATTCGCGTGTGAAAACGATTAAACCTAAAACGCAAAGGAAAAACCAAATGGGTAGGAATATAAATTGACTAACTTTCTCAGGTAGTAATGAATAAAAATTTGTTAAATATAATATCCAATTCGTAAAGAATAGAGTGCATACGATGAATGATTGTAAGTGTGGTCGGTTTAGAAAAGTTCCTTTTTTAACCGTCATAAAAATGAGAGCTAATGCTGAAATGAAGGGAATTATTATGAATATGAGTAATAGTAATGTTAGTGGCATATGAAACTCCTTTACAAGATTTCTCTCTGAAACTTATATTCTTTCTCAACAAGGCAGATGCGCAGGTGGAAATTTTCATACCATTGCTCACGGCCTCTTTTTTTCGCTTCTTTATGTAAGGCGTTCCTTTTCCAATTTTCAATTGCTTCAAGTGACTCCCAATAAGAAATTGTAATTCCGAGTCCCGAATTATCACGTGCACTTTCGACACCTAAAAATCCAGGTTGCTGTTTCGCAAGGTCTTCCATTTTTTCAGCAACGGTACTATAGTCTGTTGTATCATTGGATAGATTTGAAGTGAATATAACTGCATAATAGGGCTTGTTTTTTTCTAAATCATATTTCATTATTTTCCCCCCTTAATGTATAGTGCGAATAATTAATTCATAGTTTGTATTTTAGCAGGTTAAAAAAAGAAGTAGAAGATTCTTTTTTTTTTTTAGGTGTTGTAAAACAGAGGATAGAAGGGATTTATATTAAGTAATCTAAAGTAAGAAAAACGCCACTTCAAAAAAAAGAAGTGGCATTTTTTATATTTCCTCTAAGCTATTAACTGGAACAGTTAATTCGCGTTTTGGATTTGTTACTTCATATATGCGGGCGGTTTCGTTGCTTTCATCGACGTGTTGAATCATAACAGGCATGCCTTGGAAACTGACATTGGCTTCTTCAGATGACTCGGAAAGCTCTTTTGCGCGTTGTATATTCATTTATATTCCTCCCATCATTATTATCTTTGCAAAAAAGGAGGAATAATATACCATTTCGAGACATTTTTAAAGTTTTTGTATTATTTGTAATGTTTCTTTAATAAAAGAAGAAAAGATGGAATCTGGATAGCTATCTATCGCTTGAACTGCTTCTTTTGCTTCTTTCAGAGCAGATTTTTTATCTTGAAGTTCTATATAGCAAAGAGCACGATAAGATCCAGCTGTTAATAACCACGATTGATCAAGTGGATGACTCATATAATCCGGTATGATAGCATGCTCTAATACTTCTAAAGCTTCCTCGTAACGTTTTAAACCATACAAATATTTTCCTTTTTCAAGATAATACAATCCATCGTCTTGAAAAATTGGTTCATCTTTTAGTTTTTCTCGAAATTGTTCTAAATGTTTTAATGCGATTGTATAATCATTCGTAATTGTATTGTAGTAATAAGCTTTTAATATATCTATATTTGCAGCGGATAAAGTATCTTCTGTAAAAATAGCAAATTGCTCAGATTTTTTTATGTAATATAAATATCTTTCTTTATCCGCCGTAATGATTTTTTGATAAGATAAAATACGATAAAAATCATCTGTTTTATAATACACTTGATGTTTTTTGGAAAAGGCAAGTGCATCTAAGATGACTCTTTCACATTTTTCATAATTGCCATATGCGAGTAAAATAATTGCTTCTTTTAAGTATAACTGTATATGTGTAATAAGATCCATTTCTAAATTCTTCGTTTTATATTCATCACGAATAATGGTAATCATCTGTAAACATTCTTTATATTTTTTACGTTTGAAGAGCATATAGTAAAACAGTAGTTTCGTTTCAGTGCTTTCTCGATATAAAGTATATTTTTCAAATATAGAAATAGCGGTTTCGACGTAATATTCAATATTATAATCGTTCATAATAGCTGCCCCAGTTATGAACTGTTTATATATACGAGCCGTATTTAAAGTAGAAGGTAGCTCTTTTTGAACAATAGGTAGTAAAGTATCATATACTTCATCGCATTTATTTGTCTTTATTAGTTCCTCCATTTTTTGAATGAGTTCTACAATTTCTCCATCATCTTCTTCTAGTAAAAAACTCATTTCACATCCAAGTTTATTAGCGATGTATTGTAATGTTTTCATGGAAGGTGTAGCTTTTCCATTTTCAATTTGACTTAACATACTTTTTGTCAGTTCTGAACCTGCTAATTCAGTTTGAGTAAGCTTTTTTTCTTTTCGTAACGTTTTAATTTTCTCGCCGAGAGTAGCCATCATATGCTCCTTTATAACCAAAAAGTTAAATGTAATTAAACTTTTCGTTGTAAAAATTGGAAAGTTGTATATATAATAAGTTTAACACAATTTAACTTTTAAAGGGAGAGTGTCATAATGGGGGATGTAAGTATAGGTCAAAATGATTCGAAAATGAAGATTGCAACGAGAAATATTATTTTAATGATGATTGGAAAAATGACGTCCTTGTTAGGGGCGGGTATTTATACGTTTGCAATGGGATTATACGTATTAAAGACAACTGGTTCAGGAATGGGGTTTGCAACTACTCTTATTTGCGGATCAATACCAAGAATGATCTGTGGCCCAATTGCAGGTGCTGTAGCTGACCGTGTGAACCGAAGATGGCTTGTAATTGGCACTGATTTATTAAGTAGCTTAACAATGCTTATCATGTTTATTCTTGCTACTATATTTGGACCATCACTTCTGTTTATTTATGTATCAGCGGCGTTATTATCAATTTGTGCAAGTTTTTATTCTGTTTCATTAACTTCGTCTATTCCTAATTTAGTAGATGAGGAGCGTATTCAAAAAGCGAGTGCTTTAAATCAGACGGCATCATCTTTATCGAATATTTTAGCGCCGATTATTGGAGGAGTTGTATTTGGTTTCTTTTCAATCAAAACATTTTTCCTGTTAAATAGTATTACATTCTTTTTAGCAGTTATTGTACAATTATTCATCGTATTTGATTTATATAAAAAAGAATTGGCCGAAAGTAAAGAGCATTTCTTGACGAGTATAAAAGAAGGTTTTTCATATGTGAAACGACAGCATGAAATATATGGTTTAATGAAAATTGCAGTAGGGGTAAACTTTTTTGCGAGTGCACTTTTCGTTTCGCTTCCATATATTATTATTAAAAATTTGCATTTATCCTCGAAGCAGCTCGGTGTTGTAGAGGGAATGTTAGCAGTCGGGATGCTAATTGGTGCAATTGTTTTATCAGTACGTAAAGAAGTGAATAATCCGTTTCGCTCTGTTTATATTGGACTGTTTTTATTTGCGGGCTTGAGTTTATGCACAGTCTTTCCGTTGTTAGTTATCATTCCGAAAGTAGCAAGTTTTATTTACTATATCACTTTTATGATTTTAACTGGTATATCAATGATGGTTGTAAATATCCCAATGCAAGTACATATGCAAAAGACGACAGATCCAAACTATTTAGGACGTGTATTCGGTCTACTTGAAACAATTTCTACTGCAATCGCACCGCTTGGAATGATTGTATATGGATTATTATTAGATATGTTACCGACTAGCATTGTTATGATGACATTAGGTGGAGGATTATTGTTAGTTGTATTAGTTGGAGTAAAGCAGCATATGGCGAAAAAACAAGTGGATGTATCGGTTTAAAAGAAAATTTTAATAATATAAAAATGACCATATTAGTATTTTAGTTTTTGAAACTCCTTTTCATGTATGTTACAGTAAAGTGAGCAGGCAAAGAAAAGGAGAAAACATCATGAGAAAATTAAGTTTTGTAATGCTTTTTCTGTTAGTCGTAATGACTGGATGTAGTAATTATGACACGTATATTGAAACAGGTATGCAATCATTGAAAAATGAAAAATATAGTGATGCGATTATGTGGTTTGAAAAAGCGGAAAAAGAGAAATCAGGAAATGAAGCGAAGGCATATAAAGAAGTCGCTCAGTTACTAGATCGCGGTGCGACAGCATTAAAAGACGGTAAGTATTTAGAAACGAAAGATATTGCAAATGAAGTGTTACAAAAGAAAAAAAATGATGCACTTGAAAAAGCTGTGACATCAAATGCAGAGAATATGCTTCAAAAAGCAAAAGATGTGGAAGAGAAAGTAAATGAAAGAGTAGCGAAACGAAAAAAGGTAAATGAAGAAGGAATCGATAAATTAATTAAAGCTGTTGATAGTATAGATGATGTAAAAGAAAAAGAGAAAAAAGTTTCAGAAGCATTAGATAAGGCTGAAGAGGCACAAGCAAAAATTGAGGATAAGAAAAACAAATAGAGTTATAGTTTAAAAGGCTGTCGTGTATAACGACAGCCTTTTAATTTTTTTCTGCAAAAGAAGTAATGCTGTGTAGTAAAAAAGAAATTATTTTAGAATTCCATCTGTCCTCATGATGAATGGTATAAATATTACGCTGAAATTCAAAATCAGGGATCGGTATATAGCATAGCTCATTTCGTTGTACTTCTTGCTCAATAGCAAGTTTTGAAATAAAGGCAACCCCATTACCATATTTTAAAATTTGTTTCATCGTTTCTAATGAATCTAGTTCAATTTCTGATTGGAATGTAATGTTATGTGCTAACGTCCATTGTGTAAGTAAATCTCTCGTTGTAGATGGGTTACGATGCAATAATATACGTTCTTTTTCGATATCTTGTAATGATACATTTGTTCTTTTAGAAAGATGATGTTCTTTGGAAAAGGCAAGAACAAGTGTATCAGGCATTACATTCATTTGTTTTAGAAGTGTTTCGTCAAACGGTGCCGCAGAAATTACCCCGAGATCAATTTCATGATTTTGTAGCATCGTTCGAATTTCAGGAGCTGTTTTTACTATGAGTGTTATTTTTATATTTGGAAATTCGCATTGAAATTGGTGAACAACTTCTGGTAAAAGATAAGTCGCGGGTACATAACTAGCACCAATTGTTATGGCGCCTTTATTAAAATCTTTAAACTCTTGTGTGACCCGCCTAGCTTCTTTCATAAGTGCATCTATTTTACAAGCATAATGATGCAATGCCTCGCCAGCTTCTGTTAAGAAATACCTTCCGGAACGTAATTCAAATAAAGGCACACCAAGTTCCTCTTCTAAGCTTTTTATATGAAACGTAATAGTAGGTTGTTTAACGCCAAGTTTTTCTGCAACAATAGTAAGCTTTTTGTATTTCTTAATAAGCACTACAATTTCTAATTTTAAGAGATTCATGATAAGTTGGCCCCTTTTTCTTCTAACTATAGAAAAAATCTATAGAAATAAATAGTTTATTAGAGATTTTTTAATTTAATCTTTACAGTACATTAACATTCAGTATAAAACTTCCAGATAGAATGAAAGCAGGTTAAGAATGAGGGGAGAGAGGTGAAACGATGGATATTAAAATTCATGGATTAGAAAAGGCATTTGGGAAAACACAGGCGTTAAAGCCGTTACAGATTGTAATGAAAAAAGGGGAATTCACCACACTTTTAGGACCTTCAGGATGCGGGAAAACGACTTTACTTAGAATGATTGCAGGGCTTGAGGAACCGGATAAAGGTGAAATATATTTTGGAGATAAGTGCATGTATTCTTCTGCTAAAAAGATAAAAACATCTCCTAATGAGCGGAATATCGGCATGGTATTTCAAGATTTTGCTTTATGGCCGCATATGACTGTATTTGAAAATGTTGCATTTGGTTTAAGGGCTACAAAGCAAACGAATCAATTAAGAGAAAAGGTAGAAGATGCGATAAAGCGAGTTCGTTTGCAAGGTATGGAGAAAAGATATCCGCATGAACTCTCAGGTGGACAGCAGCAACGTGTCGCATTTGCTAGAGCAATTGTAACGAAACCTCATTTTATTTTGTTCGATGAACCGTTAAGTGCACTCGATGCAATTTTGCGAGAAGAAATGCGATTAGAACTTATGGACATCGTTCATTCAATTGGTTTAACGGCATTGTATGTAACACATGATCAAACAGAAGCTATGTCAATGTCAGACCAAATTATTGTCATGAAGCAGGGTGAAGTATTACAAAAAGGAACACCAGAAGACATTTATGTGAAACCGTCTCATGAATTTGTTGCAAAATTTGTTGGTAAGGCAAATTGGCTTGTAGAGGGGAAAAAAATGATTCGTCCAGAGAATGTGAGCTGGACAAAAAATGACTTATGCGAAATGTATACAGGTGAAGTTCAACACGTTACATATGTAGGAGAACGTTATGAAGTGAAAGTAAACATGGGGACACTCGGTGTATGGACAGCTTATCACAATAGTAAGCTAAGCGTTGGTAAACCGGTATCGTTATATGTACCAAAAAAATGTATTCATCATATAGGGGGAGAATCGTATGAAGAAATTCAGTTCGCTTAAGTCTTTATTTGTATGTACTTTACTATTTTCTGCTGTAGTAACAGGTTGTAGCTCAAAGACAGGCAGTGTAGATGCAAAAAATAAAAACGCTAATGAAAAGAAAATCGTTGTATATAGTGCAGGACCAAAAGGATTAGCAGAAAAAATTCAAAAGGACTTTGAAAAGAAAACAGGGATAAAAGTAGAAATGTTTCAAGGAACAACAGGTAAGATTTTAGCAAGAATGGAGGCTGAAAAGAAAAATCCAGTCGTTGACGTTGTCGTACTTGCTTCTTTACCAGCGATGGAAGGATTAAAAAAAGATGGGCAAACGTTAGCTTATAAAGAAGCAAAACAAGCTGATAAGCTTCGTTCTGAATGGTCGGATGATAAAGGACATTATTTTGGATATAGTGCTTCAGCATTAGGAATTGTGTATAACACAAAAAATGTGAAGACAGCACCTGAAGATTGGAGCGATATAACGAAAGGAGAATGGAAAGGGAAAGTGAATCTTCCAGATCCAGCACTTTCAGGTTCAGCTTTAGACTTTGTAACAGGATATGTGAAAAAGAATGGACAAGATGGATGGAATTTATTTGAACAGCTTAAGAAAAATGAAGTTACAGTAGCTGGGGCAAACCAAGAAGCGTTAGACCCAGTTGTAACAGGTGCGAAAGATATGGTAATTGCGGGTGTTGACTATATGACGTACAGTGCAAAAGCAAAGGGTGAACCGGTTGATATCGTATATCCAAAAAGCGGAACAGTCATTAGTCCACGTGCAGCAGGCATTATGAAGGATAGTAAAAATGTAGAAGGTGCAAAAGAGTTTATTGATTATTTATTATCAGATGATGTGCAAAAACAAGTTTCTAAAGCGTATTTGTTGCCAGGTAGAAAAGATATAAAAGCTGAAAATAGACCGAATGTAGAAGAGATTCCAGTATTAAATATTGATTGGAAAACAGTTGAGAAAGAACAAGATGAAATAGCAAAACAATTTAAGAAAGTATTTCAATAAGATGGTGATTACATGGTAAATCGATTCGTATCAGTAAGACAAGTTGGAATGACAGTAGCGTTGTTACTTGTGGCGATGTTAATCGTCATTCCGCTTTTTCTCATTTTATTTTCTAGTGTATATGAAAATAGCAGTTGGAATTTTTTAAAGCCTTTTGAGGTCATGCAGAGTGGTGGATTAGCTGGGATTTTTCTAAATTCGATGCTTCTAGGTGTACTCGTTGTAATAGGAGCTACAATATTTGCGTTTCCATTGGCGTTCATTATGAGCAAAACAGATGTAGGAAAGTATAGTAAGTTAGATATTGTTTTTATGATCCCATTTATGACCCCGCCCTATATCGGATCGATGGGATGGATTTTGTTCATGCAACCTAACGGTTATTTTGAACAATTTTTTCCGGCTTTAAAGCCGATTTCATCATCGTTTTTTAGTTTAGGCGGTATGGTTTTAATTATGAGTCTGCATTTATTCCCATTCCTTTACTTCATGTTGAAAAACACGTTACTTCAGATTGGGAGTAGTAAAGAAGAAGCGGCAGCAGTTCATGGTGGAAGTTTTTTCTATCGTTTAAGAAAAATAATACTACCGTTATTGTTATCAAGTTATGTAATGGGTGCTTTACTCATTTTCGTAAAGACGATTGCTGAATTTGGAACACCAGCTACATTCGGACGTAGAATAGGATTCCATGTGTTAACATCTGAGATTCATAAATTTATCTCTAGTTGGCCGATTGATTTTGGCAGTGCCACAGCACTATCTTCTTTATTACTTAGTGCGTGTATGCTCATTTGGTATATGCAAAATGTATTGAATCGAAAGTATACATATGCAATGGTTAGTGGAAAAGGTGTGAAATCTAAAAGGTATACTTTGTCTATATTTGCGCGCGTTATAGCATGGGTTTATGTAATTGGCTTACTAATAGTAGCAATTGGAATCCCATACTTTTCTATACTTATTGCTTCTTTGTCGAAGTTAAGAGGCGGTGGCTTACATTTTAATAACTTTACAACAAGCCATTATGAAGCATTATTTACAATTGGTTCTCCGGGATTAGAAGCTTTATGGAACAGTTTTCTTTTTTCACTCGTAACGGCGATTGTTGCTGTAATTATTGGCGTATTTTTGGCGCTTATGATTCGAAAGGGGAAAAAGTCCTCTGAAAAATGGCTTGATATGTGCGGCATGTTACCGAATATGGTACCAGGAATAGTGATGGTTGTAGGGCTTATTTTATTTTGGAATTCACCCTATATGCCTATGTCAATTTACAATACACCAGTCATGGTTATCGTAACGTATGTGGTTCTCTTTTTACCTTATACGGTGCAGTATGTAAAAGCATCGCTCGGACAAATTGATGATTCTCTTGTACAGGCAGGAAGTATTTTTTCTGGGAATTATATTTATATTTTTAGAAAAATAATATTGCCGCTTATTATTCCAGGAATTCTTGCTGGATGGGCGATGACATTTACGATTTCGATAAGAGAGTTAGTAGCATCGCTTCTCGTACTACCTCCATCAGTAGAAACGTCAGCAACGTTTATTTTTGCTCAATTTGAACAAGGAGAAGTATCTATAGGAATGGCAATGGCTGTTGTTTCTGTTGGGCTTACAACAATGTGCTTATTACTTCTGCAACATATGGAGCAAAAACGAAAAGGGGTAGCATGATGAGGATGGAAGTATGGGGAGGAGCGGGAGAATACGGTCGTTCCTGCTATTTTGTAAAAAATAAAGAGACAAAAATAGTATTTGATTGTGGTATTAATCGATCATATGAGGATAGTTATCCTAAAATAGAAAGAGAAGTTGTTCCATTTTTGGATGCAGTATTTTTATCACATATTCATGAAGACCATACGATGGGTTTACCTTTATTGACGAAGTATGGATATAAGAAAAAAATTTGGACGACTCGTTATACGAAGGAGCAACTTCCAGCTTATTTTGAAAAATGGGGAAACTACAATCTTTCAAAAGGGTGGAATTTACCTTATAACGATCAAAATATTAAAGATCTAAATTATGTATGTATTGATGAGATTAGTAATCCAAATGAATGGATACAGATTACACCAACGTTGCGGTTTCAATGGGGGTATAGTGGGCATGTATTAGGAGCTGTTTGGTTTTTAGTGGATATGTGTAATACATACGTATTTTATTCTGGTGATTATTCAGCAGAATCTAATATACTACGAGCTAATTTACCTGAAAATTTGCGAAGCGATATAAAAATTGCGATTGTAGATGCCGCTTATCACACTGATGATGTTTCACAAAAGGAACGAGTAGACGAATTATGTGCAGAAATTGAACGAGTTGCTCAAAATAAAGGAACAGTATTACTACCACTGCCCTCACTTGGTAGGGCGCAAGATATAGTATTGTATTTATATGAACGATATAAAGAACTTCCAATTATAGTAGATAAAGAAATTTTTGTTGGTTTTGAAGAGATGTTCGTATATAAAGATTGGTTAAAAAATAATGAAAAACTTGAACGGGTTGTGGAGAGTTTAAAAAGAAACATAATAGTTATGGATAATGACATTTGTATGCAAAATAGTTACGGAATAGTTGTAATGAGTGATGCGAATATGCAAACAAAACGAGCACAGTTGTATTATGAACAACTTCGGCATAAAGAACGAAATTCCATTATCTTTACTGGACATATTGCTAAAGGAAGTTTTGCAGAAAAAGTTTTGAAGGAACGTGTAGGTAAAGAATGTAGGGTGAAGCGAGTTCCATATAAAGTTCATCAAAGTATAAGTGACGTTAAGGAAATGTTAAATACACTATTACCAGAACATACGGTGTTAGTACATGCTTTGAAAGAGGATACGGATCGATTACAACAAAAGCTAAGCACAGCAGGATATGAAAATGTGTATTCGCTTACTCTGGAACGTATAGAAGTAATTTAAAATGTAAAGGAGATCGGTATATGAAAAAGGTATTTGTATTCGTAAGTATTTTCTTTTGTTGTTTCCTTTATCATGTTAAGGAAGGGTTTGCTGCTAGTCCAATGAAACCTAGTTTTGAAGTGAAGTTATTATTAAAGCCAGAACAAGTATTAGGTTATAACAAAGAGATGAAGCAAGAGGTACTAGAACATTTCCAGGCTGGTACAAATTATGAAAGAATACAAGTGCAATTTTTAGATACAGCGAATAAAAATTTAAGTAATGAAGGTTGGTTTGCGAGAATTCGAAAGAAAGAATTTAGTAAAGATTTTGAACTAACATATAAAAAAAGATATCCTATTCCAAAAGGTGTAATTCAAGATGCACTAGAAGTAGCTGAAAAAGATGGATTTGATAGTAAAACTGATAGTTATGAGGCGGAAATAGATTGGGGATTTGAGAAAAAAACGTTAAGTATTTCAAATAAGAAAAGTTACAGCGCTAAAGGGTATGGAGTACTTGATTTACCAAACGAACGAGCCGCTCAAAACATGTTAATAGAAAAGTTGCCAGGGAAAATGAACAAATGGTTGTATACGAATTGGGGAGAAGAAATGTTCAAGAATTCTCGTATTTACGGTCCTGTATTAATGAAACGGTATACAGGGGAGTTTGAAAATATAAAAACGAATATTGAAGTTTGGCCACTAAGTAATACAGGGAAAATAGAAGATGATTTCGTAATAGAAGTGTCGTTTAAAACAAATGAGGAAAGTATTGCAACAAAACAAAGAGAATTATTAATGAAGAGTTTAGAACAAAAAGGATGGTTGTTACCGAAAGATAGTTTGAAGACAGAGCTTATTTTTCAGTAAATAGGAAAGAAGGAATCCATGTGCCATGGATTCCTTCTTCTAATATATGAGTATTAAGCTAAATCAGCTGACACGAACATATCATTATTTTGAAGGTTTTTAGAGCGTAAACTATAAGCAACTACCTTCTTTTTATGTTGTTTTACTACATCAACATGCTCTTCATGACTATAAATATAAAATGTAAAATCTTTTTTGCCACGTTTTGCATTGATAATTAAAGGAGTGCCTTCATTGTGTGGTGGTGCATAATAGCGATCTAAAAATAATCCTTCGTTAAAATCATGAATAATTTTGGATTTCTTTTCGCCTTCTAAGTTATTTCCATTGATTGTAACAGTCACATTCTCTTCTTCAAGTTGTGGATGTGTTTCGTACTTGCTAATAATGGATTCAATAGCAGAGTTAGGAAGGCTAGAAACAATAATTTTAAATGCTCCAAATACAACTAACATTACAATAAACCAAGTCGTCATAGTATTTCATCCCCTTTATCCCACAGTAACGGTCCGTAAAATCCTGGTTGGTGCGGGCTAATAATCAGTGTGGGATAGATACCCCGTACTGACTAAAATTTCACTTTATCCTATTTAACAATATAACTCATGTGGCAATAGTACATATGGTGAAGTTTTGTATAATTTGTGAAAAATATTCCATTTTTATGAACGAAATATTAGAAAAATCAATTTTGTTACAAAAAGTTGAAATCGAAGTATTTTAAAAGAAAAAGGTTTATAATAAAAATATAACTAATAACAACATTACTAATTATAAGGAAGTGTAACTATGAGTACTGTAACAATCGTATATGGTATTATTCTTTCTACAATTATTGTTTTATTTATTGTCGGGGTATCGCGTTATATTCATAAGTGGAAAGAAGGAGTTGCGAAATTAAATCACATTGAAGAAGAACTTAGTGATTTAATGTTACATCATGGTAAGTAAAAAGTTTATTTTTTAACTAAATAATGTGAAAAAAATCACAAAACATGCTCTCATCATGAAGGCATGTTTTTTTGTTATGTTGTTAATAGGCACATTTATAAAATTTCCCCATACGATACAGTGTGAAAGTAGAAATGTTCGGAGTGGAAAAGAGGGATAAAATGAGTAGTTCAGGCTATGTTCCAGATAATAAAAATTTAAAGAAAAGCTCAGGAACTCCAAACCTTTTCTTTGATTCGAGAAAAAATGTCTTTTTTAAAAGAGATGAGAAAAACGTTGCATATGAAGTTACCTCAACGCAGTTACCTGCGATGATAGGAGGGGCGTTTGTTGATTTATTTATGACGAAAGGGCATATGCGGGAACCACATTGGCATCCGAATGCGTGGGAATTAGATGTTGTTGTATCAGGAGAAGCAGTTACATCCATTTTAAATCCCGAAACGAATCAATTGCAAAATTATCATGTGAAAGCGGGGCAAACTGTCTTTATTCCAATGGGATGGTGGCATTGGATTACAGCGGTAACAGAAGAAGTACAATTACATTTGTTCTTTAATAACGATCAGTTTGAAACAGCAGAGGGATCAGACATACTTAGATTAACACCGCCAGAAGTATTTCAAGCTGCATACGGTGTAAGTGCAGAAAAATTAGGAAAGGACCTTTCGCCAATTAAGGAGTCAGTTGTAATTGGTCCTCCTAACTCAAATCGACTAAATAGAGTTAAAGAAAGTGACGACTCAAATATAGTTGTTACGTTAAATGGACAAATAACATCATGTGAAATAGAGTAACTCTTTCTTTTTTTAGGAAGAGTTACTCTATTTTGTATAATTTTGTATTTTTATTCGTTATAATTATTATATAGAAGGGAATTTATAGAGGGGGCATATTGTGAACATATTAAAGATTATAGGAATTGTTGCAGGAGTGATTGTAGTAGCTGTTATAGCTTTCTTTGTTATTATGAAGTACTATTTGTCAAAAGAAGATCCTGATTACGTATTAAACTACATAAAAGAACATAAAGGTGATGAAACGTGTTCATTACTTATTAGAAAAAACGGTGAAGTAGTAACATCTGTAAATGAAAATAAAAAATTACCATTAGCAAGTACGGCAAAAATCGTAATAGCAGTTGAATTTGCTAAGCAAGTGTCAGAAGGAAAAATAAGTCGAGATGAACAAATTTCATTGCAGGATTTAGAAAAATATTATGTTGAAAACACTGATGGTGGAGCGCATCCTGACTGGTTAGAAGATTCAAAAGTGAGAGAGTTAGTGCAAAATGGACAGATTGCTTTAGAAGAAGTGGCTAAAGGGATGATTCATTATAGTTCTAATGCGAATACAACATATTTGTTAGATAAGCTTGGAATAGAAAGAGTAAATGATAGTTTAAAAGAGTTAGAACTTACTAGTCATGACAAGTTCTCTTCGTATACTGCTTCACTATATATGAGAGGGTATGTAGAAAAAGAGCTTAATGAGCCGGAAAATCAATCGTTAGAAATGATACGTAACATGTCTAATGATGAATATAATAAACACGTGTTACAAATACATGAATGGATGAAAGATGAAAGTGAATGGAAGAAACGTGATATACCATTAAAAATAGATATGGAATTCCAGCGTATTTGGTCAGATCGATTAGTGAGTGCAAATGCTAAAGATTATCTGAGTTTAATGGAAAAGATAAATAGTAGAAATTATTTTCCAAAATCAATGCAAGATGAAATTGATAATGTTTTTAAAGGAACAGTTGAAAATAGTAAGTTGGAATATGCTGGTCAAAAAGGTGGTTCTACCGCATTCGTATTGACAAAAAGTTTGTATACTACAGATAAGAAAGGGAATAAGGTAGAAGTTGTAATTATGTTTAACGATATAGAAGATCAAGTTGCATATCAAAAGCTGAGAAATAATATAGATTATTTTATTCAAGATGCTATAACAGATGAAGAATTCAGAAGAAAGTTATAATGAAATAATTTTATTATGTAAACAACGGGCGCTTATTTGAAAGCGTCCTTTTCTTTTACTGATACAGGATCTCCTATTTACTCCATTGAATATAGATTGAAACTAAGAAAGAAAGGAAGAGGAACAAATGACTACAATATATTTCGTTCGCCACGCTCACTCTACATATACAAAGGAAGAAAGGGAACGCCCCTTATCTGACAAGGGACACATTGATGCAGATAATGTAATACATTTATTAAAAGAGGAACATATTGATGTTGTGATCTCTAGTCCGTATAAAAGGGCGATTCAAACCGTGCAAGGAATTGCGAATACATATAATTTATCAATACAACTGGAAGAAGATTTACGGGAAAGGTTATTAAGTAAAGAGCCAGTAACAGATTTTAACGATGCTATTCAGAAGGTATGGGAAGACTGGACTTTTGCATACGAAGGCGGGGAATCAAATGATGTAGCGCAGAGGCGTGCTGTATTATGTATGCAAAGTATATTAAAAAAATATAAAGGTAAGAATATTGTAATAGGTACTCATGGGAATATTATGGTATTACTAATGAATTATTTTGATTCGAAATATGGTTTTCAGTTTTGGAAAACCCTTCATATGCCTGATGTGTATAAATTAACTTTTGATAATAATTGTTTCAGTTCTGCTGAAAGAATACAGTCTACAGATTATCAGATAAATAATTTGTAAAAGTTTATCAAAAAAAGAGGAAAGGGAGAAGGTATTGTAGAAGTATGACTTTGTAACATAAAAAATATTGGTTAAAGGAGGCTGTTTACATGTTTGAGAAAGAGAAAGAAGGGCTTATTGAAGTTCACAACGTATATGAAATCGCACCAGCAGATGGAGCAATTATAGGTATGGCAACGGAAGAAGAAATGGAGATTGCTGCTGAATTAGAGTTACAGTACTATGCCCATTCTCGTTTATTAGAAGCAAATATTCAGTTAGACGGTTCCTCCTATAAAGAGTTACTTCAGGAGTTCCAGGAGTACGAAAGAAAATCAATGAACTTTTGGAGAGCAATACATAAACGTTTAGCTGTGCCATGGGCATGGGTACTACGTATTGATGTTGCGAACGGTCCTATATATGTAAGCAATGGGAGTTCGTATTATGAAGAAGTCGATGATGAAGAAGACTATGAATAGATAAGTAAGGAAGCAGCTTTAGTTGCTTCCTTTTTTTATTTACAATAAGTGAATGGCTTCAATGATAGCATCTGGACGATCGTTTTCTATCCCGTGACTAGCATGTTCAGCCAAAATGTATTGGCTGTTTATTGAGAGATTTAATTGTTCACGAATAAGTTCTTGCCACATATCTTCAAGTTGTGTAGCTTCTTCTTTTGGCATACCGCCCTCAATCAATTGAGCAATAGAATATTGAGGATCTCTACCGATAACGATTAATGATATTTCTAATGTTTTATGTTGTTTTTTTATTGAGCGAGCACAATTTTTCCACTCGGACAGTTCAGAAGCTGTCGCTTTATATAATGAAGGAGAGGTAGAAAATTTGATATGCTGTTTTGTTGTATTGACGAGCATAGATTTTAGTTCATTATAAAGTGCGTCTGCATCCATGTTGGAGTAAGTATAATATTTTTGTAGCCACATATCATCAGAATCAGTTTGATCAGAAACTGGTAAATGAAGCTCATCTAATCGGTGTAAGTTCATGGAAGTAGAATCAACTAAAAGAAGTGCTTGCAGCCTATCTTCATGTAACATTGCAAAATGTTGTGCACATAACCCTCCATAGGAATGGCCGATTAGAATGATTGGCTCGTGAATATGGAGTTTGTTTAGTAACATATGTAGTTCCTTTGTAACTTGCCTTGCTGTACGTGGAGTATTTCCTAGCTCACTTTTTCCGTAACCTGGGCGATGGTATGACACAACTGTAAAGTGTTGTGAAAGATCTTCCATAATAGGGAGCCAATCATAAAATGAGCAACTCATTCCTGTTTGAATGACTACAGTTTGTTTACTGTTACCTCTTATATATACTTCTACAGTTTGTCCAAATATCTCTACTGATCTATTAATAGTAATTCCCCCTAAGCTTGAAATACTTTTTGGCAAGTAAAGACGATACACCAGGCACATATGCCGAAGAGTATAGATGTACTAAGTGAAAAGGAGTTCTTTAAACCGATATAAACAATAAATAATAGTAGTGCGGATGCAGGAAATCCATATAATACGCCTAAAGCGAATTGACTTAATTCTTGTTTACTCCCACCTTCGAAAGAAATCCAAAATAGGCTTAGTAAACTAACGAGTGGAAGGGCAGCAATAAAACCGCCTATCGTACTATAATGTTTAGCGACTTCAGTAATAACGCCGATAATAAGTGCCGAAACGATTACTTTAACGAGGAAATGCATATTTTGCCTCCTTCGCTAATAACGAAAAGGCTTTTTCAATTAATTGTTGTTCTTCTTTTGATAACTGTGATTCTAATATTTTTATCTTTTCTTTATCTAGTAAAGTATGCTTTTCTAATACTTCAATGCCTTCTTTCGTTAAAGTAAGGTTTACAACCCTTTCATCGTGTTTGTTTCTTTCTTTTATAATAAATCCTTTTTGAATAAGGCGCTTTACGTGTTCAGATGCTGTGTTATGAGAGAGACTAAGCTCAGTAGCAACTTTTCCAATTGTTATATCTTTCTCACGAGAAACGATTTGTAAAATACGAATAGCTTGGTGAGAAAGGTTGTCTTCATATTCATATCGTAAGTGATAATAAATACTTTCCCAATGTTGATTAATGTCTTTCATAATGATAAATCCTCCTATTTTTTATATCGTATAGTAAGATATATTCGTTGATTCAGAAGTAAAATCCTTTTATTTTCATTAAAAATGTTGAAAAAGTTTATTTTTATTGAAATATAAGGTAATCTATGTGTAAAGGTATACATTTAGCAAGAGAGAGGATGATAGCTGTGAATACATTTAAATGGATTAGTCATGAAAAGATGTATGTAGATCAAATACATGTTGAAAAATGTGGTCCTCTTTCAGTCGGCGTATATGGAGGAAATCAAGAGAGTGATGCATATGAAAGAGGAGATGCAGTGCTAGCTTGGTGGGATCCGAAATTAGAATTTGAATTTGTTATGATTTTTGATACACATCATAAAACGAAAAATATACATTATATAATAGAAGCGATTTCAGAAAGAGAAGAAAAACTAAAAGAGTTATTTTCATACCCAATCCATTTAGCTTTTCATCATACACATATGTATTTATTAGCGTTATTTACAGATGAGCTCTTTATCGAGAAATGTGACCAAGATGATGAGGAACTTGCATGTTTAATTTGTTTACGAAAAGGCGAGTTCTTATATTGGCTATCAGTTGGTGATTGCTTCGCGTATTTATTCCATTCAGAGCAAACGAAAAATGGAAAAGGTAGGCTAAATAAGCGTAAGAACTATGAATACATAGGAAGAAAAAATGTTTTTGCAGCGAATACACCTTGTTTTACATCAGGGGTAAGGGGATTAGAAAAAGGTCAGAATCACATTGTAATGGCAACGGATGGTATTTTAGAGTGTGATAAACTAAAGTTTGATGATGATCAATCTTTAGTAGAAATATTACACGACGGATCTTGTTTACAGATTGAGCCTGTATTAACAAATGTACTTCAGTGGAAAGGTAGAGATTGTGCCACTATTATTGGATGGTCCATCGATACTGAAAATAGACAATGTGCCAATTAATAAATGAAAGAGAGTTCAAGGGTTTTTGTCCTTGAACTCTTTTTTGTTAAGCAATATGAATATGATACGTTTTTAACCATTCATTTACTTGTAGCATATACTCCATAGCACTTCTTGCTTCAAAATTGGTAATCTCTTTGTTACTTTGATCAGCAATTGCAAGTAATATGGAATGGTTAATGAGTGAGAAAACAGGATTGTTTTTATTACTACACATATCAAGTGTTAAATTACGGATTGTTTGTAAGTAGTGTGGATCTTGTGAAGTTGGATAAGCACTTTTTCTTCTATTTCGTACGTCATCAGGTAAAGCTGGTTTCAGTGCCCTACGTAAAATTCCTTTTTCAATATTATCAATACTTTTTATGTTGAAAGGAACGTTCCATAAATATTCAACTAATCTATAATCGCAAAACGGTACACGAACTTCAAATCCTACAGCCATACTCATACGGTCTTTACGGTCGAGTAAGAACGGAAGGAATCGTGTTAAAAATAAATAAAACATTTGACGTTGTTTCGCGGATTTTTTACTTTCACCTTCAAGAGTAGGTACTTCAAGAGCAGCTTCATGGAATCGTTTATTAATATACTGCTCAGGATTACATTGAGTTGTTACGTCGTTTAATAATAGAGAAGATGTGTTTTTCCAGTTTGTTAACCACGGAAACTTATCTACATATAATAGTTCTTCTTGATGAAACCAAGGATATCCCCCGAAGACTTCATCAGCAGATTCTCCAGATAAAGCTACGGTTGCATCTTTTTTCATTTCGCAAAATAGTAAATAAAGTGAAGTTTCCATTTCACCAGCACTGGGTAAATCTTTCGCGTGAAGGGGAACGAATAAGTGATTTGCTAACTCTTCAGCATTCACAATAATGTCATGATGCGACGTCCCTACATGTTCAGAAACACGTTTTACCCAAGGAGCATCTAGACCAGTTCGAGCAAATGTCAGTTCGAAATCTTTCGCGCTATTTAAAAAGTCGATTGAATATGTGTGAAGTGTTTTGTGTTCCTCTCTAAATTCTTTACCTGCCAGTGCAGTAATACCACTAGAATCTAATCCGCCTGATAACATACAAACGAGAGGAACATCGGCAATTAATTGTCTTTTTACTGTATCTTGTAAAATAGATAAAATATGTGATGATGTATCTTCAGTAGAATCTGTATGAATCTTACTTTCTAAATTCCAATACTTCTTAACTACTTTTTTATCACGTGTGAATGTTATAGAATGTCCAGCACGAACTTCTTGAATATGTTTAAAGACGCCACATCCTGGAGTTCGAAATAAGCCTAATCCAAATATTTCATTTATGCCGTCCGCATCAATTTCAGCAGGAACAGATGGATGAGCTAATAATGCTTTTATTTCAGATCCGAAAATAATACTGTCATTTCTTTCTGTATAAAAGAGTGGCTTTACGCCTAAATGATCACGTGCTAAAAACAGTTGTTGCTTCTGATCATCCCATAAGGCGAAAGCGAAAATTCCGTTTAAATGTTGTACGCAGTCTTCTTTCCATTCTAAATAAGCATGTAGTAACACTTCTGTATCTGAATGAGTTTCAAATGCATGCCCACATTTTTGAAGCTGTTCTCTCAGCTCACGAAAATTATAAATTTCTCCATTATAAGTAAGAGCATACGTATAATCACCGGCACGGAATGTTTTTGGCTGCGTCCCGCCTTCTGGGTCAATAACAATTAAACGTCGGTGTGCAAAAGCCGCATGAGGTGAAAACCAAAATCCTTCAGCATCAGGACCGCGATGCTGAATACTATTCGCCATCTTTTCTAAAATAACATGTTCATTTGAAAGATCTTTCTTCCAATCTACCCAACCTGTAATTCCACACATACAAATCTCATCTCCTAATTTAAAATTATAAAAGTAGATTAATTAAATGAAATGTACACCAGGTTAAAGAGTGTCTGCATAAATAGTGTACTACACTAATTGAATTACAGACTTGAGAAAATTTTCTTTGAATACATAGTTATATGAGACAATGGCTAAGGAAAAGTATTCCATTACATACAAAAAATAAAAAAAGATGAGAGAAAAAAATTTCCAAAACGTTATATAGGGTGTAAAAGCTTTTACAAAAAAATAAGGGGAATCGCTACATGAAATCAAATGAGAAAAATTTTATAAAAAGATTACAGCGGCAGAAGGAAGATGCGCTAGAATTTGTTGTCGATACATACTTACCGCTCATAAAGGGGATAACGCACAAAGTTCTTCTTCCGGTTCAAAATGATGGACTCATAGAGGAATGTGTAAACGATATATTTCTTTCCATTTGGAATAACGCAAATAAATTTCATGGAGAGCCGAGTGACTTTAAAAAATGGATAGCGGCGATTGCAAAATTTAAGGCGATTGATTATTACCGGAAAGCGACTAGAAAAGTAGAAATTATTTCAGATGAGTTTCATATTAGTATGGAAAAGTCAGCAGAAGATGAATTAATCGTTATGGAAGATAGGGAAGAGTTATTGAAGCTTATTAATCAATTAGAACCGTTAGATCAAAAAGTATTCATTATGAAATATCTTCTCGGTATGAAGACAGAGGAAATAGGTGACAAATTAGGATTAACTCGGGCAGCAATAGATAATCGTGTGTACCGTGGGAAAAAGAAACTACAACAAAATGCTACGAATATTAGTTTTGGAGGTAGTGCAATATGAAAGACATTTATGAACTATTAAATGACATTGATATAGATGAAAAAGAACTTGAGGAAATTGAGGCCTCTGAAATTGAAAAAGGAAAAGTAAAACGTAATGTAAAACAATCGATACGTATGAAGAAAAAGATGAAAAGTTGGAAAAAGGGTGTCGCTGCCGCATCTATTTTAGTAGGGTTATCAGTTGCAACGCTTGGTATCGGGTTTCCTACATATGCTGGAGGATTGCCAATTGTAGGTGATATATTCCGATTTTTAGATAATGGTAGAACAGGACTATATGAAAATTATAAAGAGTTTTCGACTGAATTGAATATGACGAGAGAGAGTAATGGGGTTAAGGTTACAATTAATGATGCTGTGTTCGATGGTAGAACAATTACAATCACATATTCTATTGAGAGTGATAAAGATTTAGGGGAGAAGCCAAATATATTTGGATATCCGCAGGTGATGGGGTTTAATGGCGGGGGAGGAAGCTCTCAAGTAACAAAAGTTGGAGAGAAAAAGTACGTAGGTATGACTACGATGAGTGGTAATAGTAGTAAAAGGTTAGATGTTGCAAATGTTTGGTGGGATATGGAAGAAATTGAGATGGATTATAAAGGTAATGCAATTAAGGGGAATTGGAATTTCGCACTTAGTTTAAAGGCAATGGATAGTAAGGAAATAAAGGTTAATGGGGTTTCTGAAAATGAATTAATAAAAGTAAATATAGACAAAATGGAAGTAACCCCAATGTCCTTTATCGTTTTTTACAATCAAGAAGAATCTAAGGCATTACGAAGTATATGGGATAGCGCGGATGTGGAATTAGAAATAAAAGATGATTTAGGAAATAAATATGCAGGTGAAGGAAATGGAGGAACTGGTACAGTAGCAGAACCACATAAAAGTAGTTGGAGTGCTACATTCCAAAAGTTAAACGAAAATGCAACAAAGCTTATCGTTACACCTCGTGTACACTTGCGAGTTCATACACCTGAAAATCATGGTGGAGTGGAGTATGTGAATGGGAAAGAGAAGAAAATAGAAGTACCGAAAAAAGAAGCGAAGAGTAAAGATATAGTGTTAGATGATATTGTCATTGATTTAAAGAAATAAATAGAGAGCTTGCCTTAAATGAAGGCAGGCTCTTTTTGTTAAGAACTAGTAACGAGCAATGCATGCGGATGCTGCGTTTTATACTCATCTTTCCATGTAATGTTTAGTTGTTCCCACGTTTCACCGCTATCAGTGGATTGAAAGATGCCATTGTTATTTAAAGTGTAAAACGTATGTGGTTCGGCTGGATTTGTAGCAAACATCGAAATGACTGTACCAATTGCAGATGGTAGACCTTGCTGTACTTGCTGGAACGGAGTCTCTTTCGTTTTACGATAAATATAAGATTCATAAGGAATACGGTGATGAGCTAAATCAGCACTCGGTGCGGCAGAAACGAGAATTGTATTACAATCAGCTGGATCGATAGCCATACTGTATAAATAATGATGCTCAAGTCCATCACTACATGAGATCCAGCTGTTTCCACTGTTATAACTTTCAAGATATGCACGATCAGGTCCGCCCATAAATCCGTCACCACATGATGCATAAAGGCGATTTGGGGCTTCAGGGTGCATGAGTAATTGATGAGCATCGATAGGAGCACCGAATTTTTTATCAACCCATGTATGCCCTTTATCATTACTTTGAATAACAGCACCAGCTTCGATTGAAACATGGAGTGTATTTGGATTGTTGGGATCAACTGTAATCCAGCGTACGTGATGGGTAAAAGGTCTAGGCGGAAAAGCCCACGTATAGGAAGATAATAATGATTTCATATTTTTAAGTTCAGTCCACGTTTCACCACCATTTTCTGAACGGAATAAAGCACTAGGTTCTGTACCGACATAAACGACACCATATCCGTTAACTTGTTCATTTGAGCTTATCGTTATAGAAGTAATCGAAGAATGTAAAATACCATCCTCTTTAGGGAAATCAAAGTAACGATATGAATCTCCAATTGGTCTCCACGAATCCCCGCCATCGTCACTTAGCCATAAACCTCGTCCAAATGTGCCGCAATAAACACGATTTGTTTGGAATGGATCAACCACAATACAGGTAGGTTGCATATTTTGTAAATGATATGTGGTTTCATAGTTACCATATTGTTCTTTTACTACAACAAGTTCACGCTCCATGCAGAGAAATAGTCGTTTCAATTTTGTAGCCCCCTTAAAAATTCTTTCATTAGTAAACAATATGAAAATAAAAAAGAAGTAGTCTTGTTTTTAGTTGAGAAAAAGGACTTGTTTGAAAAGTAGCGAAGTTTGTATACAGAGGAAGCGGGATAAAGTGAAACTTTAATCAGTGGGGTATTGTTCATCTTCTACGGATTAGTAGCATTCACTATCGGGCGTTAATGGGGGATAAAGATAGGGAATGTGTTTCATACTAACATACAGATATTGCACTTAAAGGAGTATTTGTATGGGACACTCACATGATCACGGTCATTCAAAAAATAAAAAAGCGCTATTAATTGCCTTCTTATTAACAATAAGTTTTATGATTGCTGAAGTTATTGGCGGATTTGTAACAAATAGCTTAGCACTATTGTCTGACGCAGGGCATATGTTAAGTGATGCAGTATCCTTAGCTTTAAGTTTACTTGCGTTCAAGCTTGGGGAAAAAACGGCAACGGCTGCGAAAACATATGGGTATAAGCGAGTCGAAATGTTAGCGGCATTATGTAATGGTGTCGTTCTTATTGTCATTTCAGTATATATTTTTATTGAAGCAATTCGTCGTTTTAAGGAACCAGTTGAAATCGCTAGTAATGGAATGCTCATTATTGCTGTGCTTGGTCTGCTTATTAATATTGTATCAGCTTGGATATTAATGAGAGGCGGAGATGTGAAAGGTAATTTAAATTTAAGAAGTGCGTTCTTACATGTACTAGGCGATTTATTAGGTTCAGTTGGAGCGATTATTGCTGCATTACTTATTAAATTTTTTGGATGGACTGCTGCAGATGCGGTTGCTAGTATTCTTGTGTCTATTTTAGTCATTATAAGTGGATGGCGTGTAACACGTGATACAGTTCATATATTAATGGAAGGTGCACCGCAGCACATAGATGCTGAAGAGGTGAAAAATACATTATTAAATATTACTATTGTAAAAGAAGTTCATGATTTACATATATGGTCTGTAACATCAGATTTTCAAGTATTAACTTGCCATCTTATTATCGAAGGTAATGAAACGCAAAGCGTATTGAAAGAAGCAACGGATGTATTAAAGGGGAAATTTCATGTAGAACATGTCACCATTCAAGTTGAAATAGAAGGTGAATTTAACCATAATGAGACAACTTGCAAAGTATGAAAGAAAAAGGGTATGAAAAAGTGTCATAACATTTTTCGCGTGGCATACATATATATAATGTGGCCACAAATACTTTGTAAGGTAAATATTTCATAAGATTACTTTACTTATTAAGAATCATCTTTTATAATCAAAAGTGGTAATTGATAAAGATTATCATTTTCAATGATCGTAGAAAGGAGTTTTTTAAAAGATGAGTAGTCAACTCCGTTTTGCTGTTGAAAATCGTAAGAGACATTTAATTGATGAGTTAATTGGAGCAGGGGTGTTTAAGATTCGCGACCGACAATTATACGAGCTATCTTTAGAGGAATTGGAAAAAGAGTACGAGCATATTGAAGATTACGCAAATATTCAGGCATAGCATATAGATTATTAAAGAAGGAGCTGGTTACACTTTTGTGTAACCAGCTTTATTATTTCATAGAAATTATTTTTTGTATTTCTTTCATTGGACGGAGCCAGTTTTGAGACATCATTTGTTCCATTCGTTTTTCATCCTGTTTTTGTAGTGCTTGAATTATAGAGTGATGTTCTTTAATAGATTGACTTGCAGGCACGAAGTTTTGGAAAAATAAATATTCAAGGCGTAAAATGTGAAGTTGCATATTTTCTAGAAAAGGTTCAATATATCGGTTTTTAGCAATAGAAGTAATTGTATTGTGAAATCGTATATCTAGTTCTAAAGCTTTTTTTGAATCTTTTTCATGTATAGATTGTTGAAAAGCATCATTTATCTCGGAAAGTAGTTTAATATCAGCGTCTGTAACTTTTTGCAGTGCTTGCTTTCCTATAATTGAGTGAAGACCAGCTATCGTCTCATAAATGATAGATACGTCGTCTAACTTAATAGGCGCGATTTTCGTTTTTTGCCCAGGTACCATTTCAACTAATCCAGAAAGCTCTAAAATTTGTAAAGCTTCTCTAACAGGTGTTCTGCTTACTCCTAGTGCTTCTGCCAATTCCCCATCATTTATTTTCTCATCAGGTCGTAAAACACCTTCTATAATCCAATCTTGCAGTTGATTTAAAACGAGTGACTTTGCTGAAACTCTTCCTGGTTTTTTATAATTTTGAGGGACAGGCATAGTGAATTCAATCCTTTCATTGTATATGTTTCTTTTTCGTATTAACAAGCTTTAGTTTTGGTTTTCCTTTATCCGGTTTTTGGCTTAATATGAGCACCATTACAATTACACAAAAAGCACCTAATAACTGAAAAGATTGAAACGGTACGTGCAAAATAAGCACAGAAGAAATAATAGCTGCGAGTGGTTCTGTACAGCCAAATAATGTTGTTTCTTTAGGCGTAAGGTATCTTATGCTATCTAAGTATAAATAAAATGCGATGAGTGTCCCGAAAATGACGACAAATGTAATGAGCGGGAGGGTACTTAGTTTTACATATTTCATAGTTGATAATAAAATGAATTCGTTTGTGGAAATAAAGTGTAAAATCGTTACGCCAATCCCCCCAATGATCATCCCCCATCCAACGATAACGGATGAAGACCACTTTTCTAACAATTCTTTTGAATACAAACTATAAAATGCAAGAGATAGTCCAGATAAAACGCCCCAAATGATAGCAGGTGTAGATACAGCTAAGTTATGAACAGAACCGTTTGTTAATAGGAGAAAAGTCCCTACTAATGAGAGGGTAATTGAAATATAATCAATTTTTGATGGACGAACGCTCCATTTGAAAAGTAAGTATACAGTGATAAATATAGGGGCTAAATATTGTAACAAAGTTGCAACAGCAGCGTTTCCTTCTTTAATAGAAGCGAAGTACGTGTACTGTACAGCAAGCATGCCTAAAAGACCGAACAAAATTATCTTATTTGCATCAGACTTTTGTTTCCAAATTCCAAATATTTCTTTTTTGTTCGCTCCGAATGATGACATTATGAGCAAAATAGCACCGGATATAAGCAAACGGATTGTAACTAACCATTCAGTAGAAACGTTTTCATACTGAAAAAGTTGTTGCGCAGCTGTTCCGGATAAGCCCCATAAACAAGCACCGATTACAACCATAATAATTCCTTTTAAACGATTTGAATCCATAAAATATATAAGTCCTCCTTTTTTAAAAAAATATATTGAATACAATATGCAATATATCACAGAATGGAATATCAATAAACTGAAATTTCCAATTTAAAATAAAATTGTTTATCCCGCATTAACGGGCAGTAAGACTCCCACCTTGAAATTCGGCGAATGCGAGGAAGTTAGGTGGGAGTCGTGCTGCTCGTAAAAGTCCAATTGGTGAGGCTAATAATCAGTGGAGGATGGAAAAACCCCCACTGATTAAATTTTCATTTTATTAAGAAGGATCATCTTTTTATGAAATATAATCATAATCGCGACGCCAAAAAAATAAAGATAAGAGTAATTTGGTTTGTTAAAAATATGTGTATAAGGAGATACGTGATGAACTGGGTTACTCATAAACCATCGTTTGAATTTGAAAATTTTAGTCCTATTATTCGGTCACAATCTGCGTGGAGTGGGCATTTAGATTTCGCATATGATTTAGTAAGATTTGAAGAACCAGCAACTTTAGTTGAGTTAGGTACGCATTTAGGTGCTTCATTTTTTAGTTTTTGCCAGGGGGTAAAAGATGGTGGGTTAGCCACAAAATGTTTTGCTGTAGATACTTGGGCTGGAGATGGGCATACAGGTCCATATGGAGAAGGGGTTTTTCAAATAGTAGAAAAAGTGGTGAGGGATAACTACCTGAATATAGGGAATTTAATTCGGTCTACTTTTGATGATGCTCTGGATGAGTTTCAAGATGAAACGATAAATCTTTTGCATATTGATGGCTATCATACGTATGAAGCTGTTTCTCATGATTATAAAACATGGTTACCTAAAGTTGCGAAAAACGGTATTGTATTATTTCATGATATTGAAGTTAAAAACGGTGATTTCGGTGTGTATAAGTTTTGGGATGAGGTCAAGGTGAAATACCCTCATTTTCAGTTTGGGCATTCATATGGACTCGGAGTTTTATTTCCGAAAGGTTGTAGCGATAAGTTTTCGGAAATACTTAAAAATAAAGAAGAGATACAAAATATGTATAAATAAAAGAGGGGCATGCATCGATTAAATGATGTATGCTCTTTTTTTATGTGGAAATATATTATTACATATGAGGTGAAAGCGGTAGTAAAAAGTTTTGTTGAGGCAAATATTAAAAAGGTTATTATGGGTTAATAATTAGTGGGGATGGATAAAACCCTCATTGATTAAAGTTTTATTTCATTAGGTGTTTTTATCTAAATAAATAAAAATACAACATTTTTTATATTTTTCATTGCGAAAAGCGCAATCTACTTTTACAATAGAAAGGGTTGTGAATATATTATACTGGAAAAATAAATCGAAATAATATGAAAATTTTGTTTTGTCTTCGCTAATTGTATACTACATACACGTAAGACTACATACATCATGTTATCGACTTGTAAGGAGAGAAAAAAATGAAAAGTGTAAGATTACCATCGATGCTAGAAATTATTATTCTTTTATGCCTATTTCTTGCTGTCGTCTTTTCCTTCCAAACGATTTTTGATCTCCCAATTCAATTAGCGCTATTTATTTCATGGTTTTTAGTTATTGCGCTTGGATTAAGATTAGGATTTCGTTATCAAGAATTGCAAGATGCAATTACGAAAGGGATTTCTAATGGATTAGAAGCAATTCTTATTTTAGTTGCAGTTGGGGCTTTAATTGGAACGTGGATTGCTGGTGGGGTTGTACCTACATTAATTTATTATGGATTAGAATTCATTCACCCTAGCATATTCTTATTGGCAACTTTAATTATTTGTTCAATCACTTCTATCGCGACAGGAACATCATGGGGAACAGTTGGAACTGCAGGTATTGCTATGATGGCGATAGGTGAAGGGCTTGGATTACCACTTCCGCTTGTTGCGGGTGCAGTCCTTTCAGGAGCTTATTTCGGAGACAAATTATCACCACTTTCTGATAGCACAGTTCTTGCAGCTTCTATGGCGAAAGTAGATGTTATTGCTCACGTTCGAGCTATGCTCGTATTAGACGTTCCAGCTTATATTATTACCAGCATTATGTTTACTGTTGCTGGATGGATGTATGGCGGGGATAATGTAGATTTAAATAGAGTTGAGTTTTTAAAAGAATCTTTATTAAAGCACTTTGATATTAAAATATGGATGCTTGTTCCAGCGGTAATTGTTATTGTGCTATTGGCGATGAAGAAACCATCTATGCCAACAATTGCTATGGGAGCTTTAATTGGTGCAATTTGGGCAACACTTTTCCAAGGAATGAACTTTGGAGAGGCAATTGGAACAGCATATAACGGATTCTCAATTCAATCTGGTGTCGAGTTTGTCGATAAGTTATTAAACCGTGGTGGAATTAATGGTATGCTTGGTTCAGTAGCTGTTATTATTTTCGGATTAGGTTTTGGTGGATTACTTGAAAAGTTAGGTGTTCTAAAGGTAATCGTATCGAAATTTGAGAAGAAATTAAATTCTGCAGGTAATGTAACATTGTCTACATTAATCGTTGCGTTTTTAGCTAACATATTTGGTTGTGCGATGTACGTATCACTTATTTTAACACCAAAAATTATGGAAGAAAGCTATGATAAATTAAAAATAGATCGCCGCGTATTAGCACGTAACTCAGAAGTAGGTGGAACTTTGACTTCTGGTATGGTTCCATGGTCTGATAATGGTATTTTTATGGCTGGTATTTTAGGTGTATCAACATTATCATACGTTCCATTTATGTGGCTAAGCTTCGTATCACTCATTTTAGCAGTTATTTATGGATATACAGGCAAGTTCATTTGGTATGTAGATGATGCGGATAAAGGAAAGCAAGCATCATAAAAAATTACCTTCTGCGGTGGCGGAAGGTAATTTTTTTTATATGTATCAATGAGAATTCTTATCATTTGATGGAAAGTCTGTTAAAATAAAAGATGTAGGTATTTTATTTTCAAGGGGATGAAAAAATGGAGTACAGAATTGAAAGAGATACATTAGGAGAAATGAAAGTTCCAGCTGATAAATTATGGGCAGCACAAACGCAGCGTAGTAAGGAAAATTTTCCGATTGGAACAGAGCATATGCCGCTTGAAATTGTAAAAGCATTTGCGATTTTAAAGAAGAGTGCAGCGCTTAGTAATCAAAAATTAGGAAAGCTATCAGAAGAGAAGACGCAAGCAATTGTGGAAGCTGCTGATGAAGTTATCGCAGAAAAATGGAATGAACATTTTCCACTTGTCGTATGGCAAACGGGTAGTGGTACACAATCGAATATGAATGTAAATGAAGTAATTGCAAACCGCGGTAATCAAATTTTGAAAGAAAAGGGATCTGACGTACATATTCATCCGAATGATGACGTGAACATGTCTCAAAGTTCAAATGATACGTTCCCAACAGCACTTCATGTAGCGTGTGTAATTGCGGTAGAAAACCATGTATTGCCAGCTATTACGAAATTAAAAGAAACATTAGCAGAAAAAGTAACTGCATTTGAATATATTATTAAAATCGGTCGTACGCATTTACAAGATGCAACACCTTTAACGTTAGGACAAGAAATTAGCGGATGGCACCGTATGCTTGAAAAAACAGAGCGTATGATTGCAGATAGCAATACATATATGAAAGAATTAGCAATTGGTGGTACTGCGGTTGGAACTGGAATTAATGCGCACCCTAAATTTGGTGAGATGGTAGCGGAAGAAATTAGTCTGTTTACAGGTAAACAATTTGTTTCTGCACCAAATAAATTCCATGCGTTAACGAGCCATGATGAAGTTGTATTTGCACATGGAGCATTAAAAGCATTAGCTGCTGATTTAATGAAGATAGCTAACGATGTGCGCTGGCTTGCAAGTGGTCCACGAAGTGGTCTTGGGGAAATTATTATCCCTGCAAATGAACCAGGAAGCTCTATTATGCCAGGTAAAGTAAATCCAACGCAAAGTGAAGCATTAACAATGGTTGTAGCACAAGTTATGGGGAATGACACAACAATCGGATTTGCTGCGAGCCAAGGTAATTTTGAGCTAAACGTATTCAAACCAGTTATTGCTTACAACTTCCTGCAATCTGCTCACTTATTAGCTGATGCAACCGTTTCGTTTAATGATAAATGTGCAGTTGGTATTGAAGCAGATGAAGAAGTAATTAATGAAAATGTAAATCGTTCATTAATGCTTGTAACAGCGCTAAACCCACATATCGGGTATGAAAATGCCGCGAAAATTGCAAAGCATGCCCATAAAGAAGGGTTAACTTTAAAAGAAGCAGCATTGCAATCTGGACTACTAACAGAAGAGCAATTTGATGAAATTGTAGATCCGAAAAAAATGATTGCTCCGAAAGAGTAATAGAAAAAGCCAAGGTTCTTAGTTTAGAATCTTGGCTTTTTTTGATATTTATTTTATGTTTCCGCCACTTGTACTACTGCAAGCTCCAAAAGATATTATTTGTTAGAAGACGTATTCATTACTTTCATATGTGGGCAGTTCTCTTTTAAGAGTGAAATGAATTTTTCTTCTTCTTGTGGTACGAAAGTTGTCACAGAGTCAAATAAATTATAATCAATTTCTAATTGCTGCCTAGTCCATTTTTCTGAACGGAGTGTTTTGCCAGAGTATTTAATGTGACGAATATCTTCAAATGGAATTTCAGTACGTAATATGAAACCGTGTTTTACAATAAGAGAAGATTCCGTTATGTTGTAGTGAGAGAAATAGAATGAAGAGAGATTCACGATATTTAACAGCATCATAAGAGTGAAAAAAATAGAATTTTCGTTTTGGAAGAATAGCGAAATGAAAAAAATAATTATAAATAATGTAATAAAAATGACGTGAAATGGATTTTTTTTCGCTTTAAACTTCAAGTTAGTCACCTCGTTATACGTGTTATTTAACTAAATTAAATCATAACATCGTAATAAACCGAAAGAATATGCAGAATTGCATATTCTTTCGGTTTATTATTCGTGTAAAATTTTTGATAGGATAAATTTAAATGAAGTTTTTAATAGTGGAGTGGCATAAAGTGACTAACAAGAATAGAAGTGTAGTGCTAGTCATAATTAGTTGTATGATGATTATGAATGGCTGCTCAAATAGATTCGCTGAGGATGGAAAGCGAAAACATGTATTTGTACAAGCGAGTAAAGTTTTAGTGGAAGTTGTTTATAAAATATATAAAGGGTAAAAAGGGTGTTTCTATATGTGGAAACACCTTTTTTGTAGTTAAAATTGAATACTGAAGTTTTGGAATGAGTGAATGTTGGTTCCATGTTGAACGAGGTTGTTAGCACTTAAATATTGAATAGCGTATTTTACTTCTTTCAATATAGTAGGAGAAAGACCAAGTGTATGATGTGAACCGTAAATTTGTTTAATAGATTTTTTTATAAAAGTTTATAAAATGGGTAAACGGAACGTTGAAATGTTTGTTTGTGTTATGTTAAGATGGTGAAGTGGTAATAAACGTTATTGTGATTTGTTTAGTTTTTGAATAAACGTTTTGAAGGAGTGTTTAGTGTGAGTGATATTTCAGAGAAGTTTTGGGATGCATCGGTTGAGGAATTGAAGAAAGGGTATGTGTTTGAAGCGGAAGCAGAGGAATATATTTGTTTAGCTTGTGGAGAAGCGTTTATTAAGGGGGTTATTTATCAAGATAATCAAGTTTTGTATGAAGCAGAGAAGTTTGTGCAATTGCATGTGCAAAATGAACATACGTCTATGTTTGATTATTTATTAAATCTTGATAAGAAGTATACGGGTTTAACGGATTTGCAAAAGAAAATGGTTCAGTTTTTCCATATGGGGCTAAATGATAAAGAGATTGTAAAAGAGATGGATGGCGGAAGTACATCAACCATTCGTAATCATCGATTTACACTTCGAGAAAAAATGAAGCAAGCGAAAGTGTTTTTAGCGTTAATGGAACTGTCAGAAAAAAAATCAAAAGTACAAACGAAATTTGTACCCATTCATAGAACAGCAACGATGGTGGATGATCGCTACAATATTACGGAAGAAGAAAATGAGGAAGTATTAAAAGCACATTTTACAGAAGGATTAGATGGACCGCTTTCTAAATTTCCGAAGAAGCAAAAGCGTAAATTAATTATATTACGCCATTTAGTGACGAAGTTTGATAGTAATAAAAAGTACAATGAAAAAGAAGTAAATACTGTCATAGAAAGTGTATACCCGGATTTTGTAACTTTAAGAAGATATTTAATCGAATATGGGTTTTTAGATAGAACAGCTGATGGAAGCCAATATTGGGTGAAGTTATAATAATACGGAAAAGAAAATGAATGGAAGCACATCGTTATAACAACTATACAAAGAGATAGAAGTTGAAAAACAGATTTTTAGTAAAAGGAGAAATGAAATTTGAAACCACCTACAGATAACAATAAAGAAGGTGTAGAGTCACAGAAGTCAGAAACAGAACATAAGCCGATATGGAAATCGATGTCCATGTTTTTAGTGCCGTTACTTTTAAGTAATGTATTACAATCAGTTGGACAGTTATTTGGAATGGTAGTAGTAGGAAGATGGCTTGGCGTAAATGATCTAGCAGCTATATCGGCATTTTTCCCGTTATTTTTCCTACTCGTTTCATTTGTAATTGGAATTGGTTCTGGTAGTTCAATTTTAATTGGTCAGGCATTTGGTGCTAAAAATGAGGAGCGCTTAAAAGCTATCGTTGGTACGACGCTTACGTTTACTTTTATTATCGGAGTCGTGTTGGCGATAATAGGTAGTATTTTTGCGATGGATATTATGCGTCTTATGGGAACGCCAGAAAATATTATTGAAATAAGTGTGCATTACGCAAGAATTTTATTTATATCTATGCCAGTATTATTTTTATATTTTGCATATACAACATTTATGAGAGGTACAGGAGATTCAAAAACGCCATTTTACTTTTTAATCGTAAGTACAGCGCTAAATATGATTTTATTACCAATTCTTATTTTTGGCTGGTTAGGAGCTCCGAAATTAGATGTTTACGGAGCAGCCTATGCTTCAGTTATATCTACAGTTATTACGTTTATTGTCATGCTAGTGTATTTAAAGAAGAAAAATCATCCACTACAATTAGACGGGACAGTAAGAAAATATCTTCGTATGGACTGGGAGTTATTAAAATTATTGTTACGCCTCGGTATTCCAGCGAGTATTAATATGATATTAGTTTCATTATCAGAGATCGCGGTAATCGCATTTGTAAATCGGTACGGTTCAGATGCAACAGCGGCGTATGGCGTTGTGAACCAAGTTGCAAGTTATGTACAGATGCCAGCGGTTAGCCTCGGTATTACAGTATCAATTTTTGCAGCGCAATCAATTGGTGCGAACCAATTTGATCGATTACAGAAAGTTGTTAAGGCCGGAATTATTATGAATTACATCATTGGTGGTGTATTAATATCTCTTATTTACTTGTTCTCAAGAGATATTTTAGCACTATTTTTAACAAGTCAAAATACAATTGACATTGCTCATAGTCTAATCATGATTACATTATGGAGCTACTTAATTTTCGGTCATGCACAAATTATTAGTGCGACAATGCGAGCAAGTGGTACTGTATTATGGCCAACTGTAATCAGTGTTGTATCAATTTGGCTTGTTGAAGTACCTGTGGCGTATTATCTTTCTTACCATACGAGCCTTGGAATAGAAGGGATATGGATTGGGTATCCAGCTGCATTCATCGTCAGCTTAATATTACAGTATGCATATTATAAGCTTTCATGGCAGAAGAAACGAATTACACGATTAGTGAGTTAAAAGATGAAAATGTCCCTAAGTCATTATACTTAGGGACATTTTTTTATGAATACTTATAAATAACTTTTTAAAGTTATGTCAAAATGTTGTCTAATGAGTTCTCCATTATTCATATAAAACTCCCAAGCTGTATCTGGCTCACCGATAATTTCAAATGAACCTTCTGTAATATATAAAGCGCAATTATCCTCTAATGCAATACCTTCTATATTACCTTGGTGAGTTTGTAAAAACGTATGGAAGGCATTCATTCTATTTAATTGATTGTAATGGGGGCAAAATCTTTTGTTAACAATACCCCAGCCACTACTTTCTATATAACCGGAACCTTCATAATCTGAACGAATGCTAGATGTGAACCAGCACATAGCACCGGCACTATATCCTGCAATAAGTGTTCCACGTTTTAAAGCAAATAGTAACTTTTCATCTAGTTTATGTTCTTTCCATTGTTCAAGCATGTGAACGTAATTTCCACCGCCAAGGTAAATTAAATCGGCAGAATGAATCATCTCATCTATTTCATATTTAGTAGGTGTTTCGGTTGAAATGCGTAAAATTTGAACCTCACAATGTAATTGCTTTTCAAATGTTGCTAAAAATAACTTTATATATCCTTCATCATCACGACTAGCTGTAGGAATGAATAATACTTTTGGGTATTGTTTATTCGTTAATTCTATAAGTCGTTCATTAATATGCAAGTGATTTGGATCTTGTAAATCACCGCCACCAATGACAGCTAATTTCATAGTAAAGCACCACCTAATAATATTTGTTATGTAAAAATTCGATAGTGGGGAGTTACATTCCTTCTGTGATTTAATGAATAAGGGGAAATAAAGTGAACAATATATTGAAATAGCATAAGGAGTCGATAGCTGTGGATAGAAAGGAATTAGAAGCAGTTTATCCCGCTATTTGCGGGCAGTAAACTCCAGCCTCAAAATTCGATTGGAGCAAAGCGGTTAGGTGGGAGCCTTGCGTCCCGTAAACGCCCGATTGGTGTGGGCTAATAATCAATGGGGGATGAACAAAATCCCCATTGATTAAAGTTTCACTTTATTGATATATAATACTGGAAAATATTGTTTTAAAATATGGGGACAATATGTTTAAATGAATATAACGACGTACTAATGAATGTTGAAAGAGTATTTATATTTAAAAAGTACAGGGAATACCAAAAGTTTTACAAAAGTGTTTTTTACTTTTTATAGGAACTTATTTTATAATATAGTTAAATTATATTAATATATTTATTAGCGTAGACTAAAAAGAGGGAGCGTGAAAGAGTGGATTTTCGATTTGAGTTCGCAGCGAAGGTGAAAGAATATTTAGATGATGAAAAAGATGAAAAAATAATAAAAGATGGACACAGAGATATAATTTATAAATATTTATATCCGTTAGAGAGTGAAATTGGAATTTTTAAAAACCCTAACTTTACTTTTTTTGCATCAGGAAGACGTTCACATATAGTATTAGAAAATATTGAATTTAAAACAGAAGTAAACGTAGAAAGTAATATAATTGAAATTATAAAAATAGTGGATAATGTGGTGATTCCATTAGATACTATCGTAGCTAAAGATCGGGAATTATTTGCACTTGGGCGTAACGAGAAATTTAGTGTGCAAATATTAGAATATTATCTCTATGATACATTTGGAGAGAAGTTAGGTTTACAATGAATCGAACGTGGTACAGATAACTAATTAGTGAAGATTAGGATTCATTTAAGTATCAGTTAATATCATTTATGTTTGACCTTCTATATATTTTATACTACAATCTGTAGTGTGAAAGGGGCCATACGATGTTTACTCAAAACTACAAGTTAAATGAGCAAGGGTTAAATCACTTTTTCGGACCGCTTGAAGCGAAAATAATGGAAATTGTTTGGGCTACTGAGGGTATTACCATTAAAGATGTGCAACAGAGATTAAGTGAAGAATCCCCGGTGAATTTTAATACTGTAATGACAGTTATGAACAGATTAGTAGAGAAAGCACATTTAGAAAAGCATATTGTGAAAAGAAGTGGTATGTATCGTACTACACAAACGAAGGAAGAATTTTTATCTAATCAAACGAAGAAAATGACACAGGAATTAATGGGTGAATTTGGAGATCTTGTTGTGAACCATATGATAGATGAGTTAGAACAAGCTGATCCATCTTTAATAAAAAAATTAGAAGAGAAATTAAGTCGGCTAAAAAAAGAGGACCGATAAAATGAAGTGGCAAATGCGTAAAATCGTTTTGTTAGCAGTGACTATTAGTGTGCTTTTTTTAAGCATGTTAGTATACTACGTTACATACCCATTTCTTTTTCAAAATAAAGCATTTTTCCTTTCTCAATTTTGTTTATTTGAATTACAAAAACATATGAGGGAACTATCAATACTTCGTATAATGATAGCCGGATTACTGTTATTTACTGTAATCATTATGAGTAAAAGAATTTGGAAGCAATTTTTTTATAGTAAAAGATTGAAAAGAAATCTCGTGTCTATTACTAGAAAAGGAAAGCAAGTGTACGTATTATCAACGTTACAGATTACGGCATTTACAATTGGATTATTTCGACCAAAAATTGTCATTTCAGAAGGGATGTTTCAGGCATTTTCTGAGGAAGAAATTGATGCGATTGTATTACATGAGGAATATCATCAAAAAAATCGAGATCCATTAAAGTTATTTTTCTTTACATTGTTAGCTGAGGGAATGATGTATATTCCTATATTAAAAGGGATGTTGCAGCGTTATCATGTATATCAAGAGCTATCAGCAGATAAATATGCGATGCAAAAAATGAAATCTTCATTTGAGCTAGGTAGTGCATTATTAAAGTTAATTAAAATAAAGACGATGGAAAATCAATGTATTACAGCGTCGTTTGCGAAAACCGCAATTAATTTACGAATTGAGCAAGTGTTGAATGAGAAAGTTGTTAAGCTGAATATACCATTACATACAAATTCAGTATATGTAACGTTAGGGCTATTTTGTATGTCGATTGTACTTATTGTCGGAGAGTGCATATAGCCTCTTTTTTTAATAATTAACACTACGCATTGTAGTGTTTTTAGGAGGGATAAAATGAATGCGGCGGATTTAACAATTTGGCTAGTAGTAGGGGCTGGGATACTTTCATTTATATCACCATGTTCTTTACCGCTATATCCATCTTATTTATCATATATTACAGGTGTGTCTATTCAAGATTTAAAAGAAAATCGTGGGATTATGCAAAAGTCAGCGATTATACATACAGTATTTTTTATGATCGGTTTCTCGGTTATATTTTATGCGTTAGGTTTATCGGTGAGTTGGATTGGGATTACTTTTTCATCTAATCAAAGATTGATTCAGCAAATTGGTGGGGTTTTTATTGTTTTGATGGGGTTATTTATGACTGGATTGTTTCAGCCTAAGTGGCTTATGGCAGAGAAAAAAGTGCAGTATAGAAGTAAATCGACAGGATATATTCGCTCAGTTTTGGTCGGCATGACATATGCAGCAGGATGGACACCGTGTGTTGGTCCGATATTTTCTGCAGTGCTTATGCTCGGGGCGACCAATCCTGAAAGTGCGCTTCTTTATATTACGGCATATACTCTTGGCTTTGCAGTTCCGTTTTTCGTGATGGCATTTTTTATTGGAAAGGTAAAATGGATTGTTACTTATGCCAATGTCATGATGAAAATCGGCGGTGGAATGATGATTTTAACAGGGGTTTTATTATATACAAATCAAATGACGAAAATTACAGCGTTCTTTATTCGTCTATTCGGCGGATTTACGGGATTTTAGAAATGAGGAGGAAGAAAAGTGAAGAAACTAATTGCTATTATACTAGCTGGGGCACTAATTTGGGCAGGAGTTAACTTTTATAATACTAAGAAAGAAGAAAAAGAAAGAAAAGCGAAACAAGCGGAGTTACAAGAGAAGGAAGTATTACCACAAGTGGGATTTAAAGCGCCGAACATAACATTAAAAGGATTGGACGGGAAGCTTTATTCGTTAAATGATGCAAAGGGAAAACCATATGTTATTAATTTTTGGGCATCATGGTGTGGTCCATGTGAAATGGAGGCTCCTGATCTAGTTCGTTTGTATGATAAATATAAGGAGGATGTTGAAATCTTTGCGGTAAATGCAACAATCGGCGATCCAGTACAAGAAGCGAGCGCATTTGCAGATCGTCACGGATTTAAATTTCCTGTTCTATTAGATATGGACGGAGTAGCTGGAATAGATTATAAAGTATTTTCTTTACCAACGACATTTTTTGTTAATAAAGATGGAATTATTGTAGATCATGCACGAGGGGTATTACCTCCAGATCAATTAGAAGAGAAGTTTAAGAAAATAATTGAGAATTAAGAGGGGATTTCATAGTGATGGAGTGGATGGTGAGGTTACAACCCGTTTCTCTTATAATAGGAAGTTTATTTGGATTTACTCTAATGAAACTAAGGATGAAAAAGCAAAATATTCAATATGAAAAAATGATGGATGCAGTAACGAATGGCTTTCTTATCATTGTATTAGTATGGAAATTCGCACCGGCAATTTTAAATCCGGTATGGGCCATTGGGGCGCCAATGCCAGCATTATTAGCTGTAGGAAGTATTCAGCATATTATAGTAGGGTGCGTAATTGCGAGTATATATATTGTTTGGAAAAGTAAAAAAGAGCAATTTTCTCTTCGGATTTTACTTGATACATTACCTTTTGGATTTTGCGTGAGTATAATCTTTTATTTTATATTCCATCAAGAAGTAGGTGCACAAACGACACTGCCGTGGGGGATGAAAATATATGAATCAAAATTTTTGTATCATTCTATTTTCATGTATGAGATTATACTCGCACTCGGTATAATTGGCTCGTTATGGATTAAAAATGAAAGATTAGGAAATGGAAAGAATATAAGCTTTTTTCTAATTTGCGAGGGAATTGCTCATATCATTATTTCACTTATTAGTGAACAAAATTCAGTTCTATTTGGTCTTTCAATACAGCAAATACTCAGTTTTTTTGTTATTAGTTTAGGGATTTTATTAGTACCAAAAAAATAAAAGTAGCCATGCACGGAGAGCATGGCTATTTTTGTATCATCATATGAATTAAAAAATCGGCGGAGTAACAGAAAATAAAACAATCGCATTTTTCTCGAATTGATTTACCCATTTATGTTTTAAATAAGCTGGTATTTTTACGCTATCACCAGTTTCTAATGTGTATTCTTCTTCATTTAAGTGCAATGTGATTTTTCCGTCTAATACTAATGCTAATTCTTCACCTTTATGTTCTAGAACATTTTCTGATGAAGCAGTATTTGGTGGGATAGTCATAATTGCTGTTGCTAAATTTCCTGTGAAATCAGGTGATAACAATTCATATGATAAATTATCGATAATCATTTTTTTTCTTTTATGAGAACGTACAATTAAATCGTCTGTATTATTTTCTTCAAGTAAAAAACTAAATGTTGGAACATCAAGAGCTTTTGCAAGTACCTTTAATGTTTGAATAGAAGGGTTAGCAGAACCACGTTCAATTTGACTAAGCATTGATGGTGTGATTTCGGCCATCTTTGCTAATTCTTTACTAGTTAATCCTTTTTCTTTTCTTTGTTTTTCAATCTTTTTACCAATATCTATATTTTCCATAATAAATGCTCCTTAATAATTATTAAATTATATTTAAATAAATTAAATTTAAATTAACTAAAATGAATTATTTATGTTAAACTATATTAAAATTAATTTAATTATAATTTATTATATGGCTATCTACAAGGATATGAGGAGGAAGAGGAATGAAGGAGATAGAGGCATTAAAAGAGCAATATCCACTAGTAAATAACTTAATCGCAACAGAAGAAGTATTTTGGGTAAACCCGAATATGGAAAAGTATGAAACAGCAATAAAAAATTCGCCACTTAATGAAGAACATGTAAAAGACGCGGAAGAGAGATTAAAGCGTTTTGCACCATATATTGCGAAAGTATTTCCTGAAACGAAAGAAACAGGCGGTATTATAGAATCACCTTTAGTGAAAATCTCTTCTATGAAACAATCTTTAGAGAAAAGTTATGGGAAACCTATTTTAGGGGAATTACTATTAAAATGTGATAGCGGGCTTCCGATATCAGGATCAATAAAAGCTAGAGGCGGAATATACGAAGTGCTGAAACATGCAGAGCAACTGGCACTTCAGCATGGAATGTTAACAGGGAAAGATGATTATTCAATTTTAGATAGTGATAGATTTAGAGATTTTTTTGCGAAGTATTCAATTGCAGTAGGTTCTACTGGGAATTTAGGGCTTAGCATCGGTATTATGAGTGCGAAATTAGGTTTTAATGTGACTGTTCATATGTCGGCAGACGCAAAAGAATGGAAAAAAGATTTATTAAGAAGTAAAGGTGTAAACGTTATTGAATATGAAGCTGATTATAGTAAAGCAGTAGAAGAAGGAAGACTGCAAGCAGATGCAGATCCTAGCTGTTATTTTGTTGATGATGAAAACTCGCATGATTTATTTTTAGGATACGCAGTAGCAGCGTCACGTTTACAAAAACAATTAGAAGAGTTAGAGATTGTAGTAGATGAAGAGCACCCTTTATTCGTTTATCTTCCGTGCGGAGTAGGGGGCGGACCTGGCGGAGTAGCATTTGGTTTAAAGTTATTGTATAAAGACAACGTACACTGTTTCTTTGCGGAGCCAACGCACTCTCCATGTATGTTACTCGGTTTAATGACAGGGCTTCACGATAAAATCGCCGTTCAAGATATCGGGATTGATAATGTAACTGATGCGGATGGACTTGCGGTAGGAAGACCATCTGGATTTGTCGGTAAAACGATGGAACCATTTTTGAGTGGAAATTACACAGTAAGTGATGAGGAGTTATATAGATTATTAAAAGAACTGGCTGATACTGAAAATATTTATTTAGAGCCTTCTGCATTAGCGGGTATGATAGGGCCGTTGAATGTATGTAAAGCTGAAAATGAGTATTTACAAAAACAACAGTTAACAGAGAAGGTGAAGAAAGGTACTCATATTGTGTGGGGAACTGGTGGGAGTATGGTTCCGGAAGACGTGATGAATGGGTATTATAAGAAAGGTTTGGAATTAACGTTAAAATAAAAATGAGGCTATTTACAGCCTCATTTTTTTCATGTGCATAAAATTCTTTGTTATTTTCGCATTAGTTCATTATAGTATAGATATAAAGGATTGCTAATATCGAATAAATATAACAAAAAAGCTTTATTTTACATAATAAGAGGATGTGTATACGATGTCATTACAGACTAAATATATAGCGGGTATTTCGCTTGGGGTTATGGGCGTAGGTTTTGCGGCTTCAATCCCTTTTCAAGGAACGGTAGCTGGAGAAATTATACAAGGTGGATTTGAAGCTGGGTTAGTTGGTGGACTTGCGGATTGGTTTGCGGTTACAGCTTTATTCCGTCATCCGTTGGGAATCCCAATTCCACATACAGCATTATTACCGAAAAATCGTAAGCGGGTAACAAAGGGACTCGTTTCTACGTTAGAAAATGAATGGCTGACGAAAGACAGTATTACAAGTAAAGTAAAAGAAATGCAGCTAGCGCAAATGGTACTGCAAATTGCTGAGAAAGAGTTACAGTCTGATGCTGTGAAAAAAGGGATTGTAACAATTGCTGAGAAAGCGATTCTTCAAATAGATACGGAAAAATTAGCAGTTATTATTGAAAAAGAATTAAAAACGTATTTGCATACAATTAACACAAGTAACATATTACAAGTTCTCGTGGATCAATTAGTTGTGCAAGAATATGATGAAAAAACACTTGATTACATATTAGTAAAAGTGAAAGATTGGACGGCTCAAGATGAAGCACGTTATCAGCTCGGAAGCTTAGGTATGAAGGCGATGGAAAACATAAAAGTAGATGGATTCCTGCAGTTTACTTTGAAATCATTTATGAATATTGTTGATGAGGATAAAATCGGCGGCATTTTGCAGAAGTTTATCATTAGCAATATTAACAGCTTACAAGATGCAGATAATAGCACAAGGCAACTTATATTAGCGAAAATTCGTCAAGAGATTATAAATGTAAAAGAAAATGAATCTTTATTACAGGAATTAGAGAAGTGGAAAGAAAAATGGATTGCAAATTGGGATGCTACTGACAAAATAAAAGAGATGCTAGAGCAAGTACAGAGTAGGGCAGTTACTTTTGTGAAGAATGAAGAATTTGCTGATAAATATGTTGTTCCATTCTTACAAACACAAATGAATAAAATAAAAGAAGACGAATTGACTGTTCAAAAAATAGAAGATTGGTTACAAAAACAAGTTGTTACTATTGTTGAAAAGAATCATTCGAAAATTGGAAAGCTTGTGCAAGAAAACCTTGATAAGTTAGATGATAAAACATTAATCGAAATGATTGAAAATAATGTCGGTAAAGATTTGCAGTGGATTCGTGTGAACGGGGCTGTTTGTGGTTTTATGATTGGATTAATTTTAGAAGGAATAAAAGCGATTATATGAGAAAAACCTTCCACAATTGTGGAAGGTTTCTTATTTTTCGATAACGCTCATATTTAAATTATAAGCTTTCTCAATATTTAATTTGTACGTTCCATTTCCTGTTTTTATCGAGTTTTTATACCAATGTTCTTGCCCATTTAATTCTGGATTTTCTTCTGAAGAATTATTTTCTTTTTTCGCTAAATCTTCTACTTGTTCCCAAGGTGTGTTTCCGTGAGTTTCTTTTTGATTTGTTACGGCTGTTAAAGAAACATCACTTTCTTTAGTTAAATGAACAGATACGTTTGAACTGTTTTGTACAAACCAATTATTTTGTAATTGACCTGGATAAAGAGATAGTTCGTTATTCGAAGCGCGGATCTCTACATTTTTATTTTGCGGAAGAACGAGTGTTTGTTTCACCTGTGGTGCGAAGTTAAAAAACGTATGCTGAACCGGTAATGGTTTTAACGTTATATACATCGTTTCTCCAGCCGTTTGAACTGAAAGGAAATCATCTCTTTTTAAATTAGGTTTTTCATTTGTTTTTGTCGTCATTTCATATGTTCCAAAAAGATGAATTTGATTTGTATTATCTCCCTCTATCGTTAGAGGGTGATGCCCCGCATCCACTACGATTTTTTTGATAGATTCAGGTATATCAAGTTGTCCGTCTGGAATATTACTCGTTTGTCTAGTTGTGTTAATAGAATGACGAACTTCTTCTAGCAATCCAGTTGATAATAAGCAGTAAAAAGCAATTCCAACACTTCCTAAAACTCCGATAAAGAAAATACTAAAAATATCATATTTAATAAATGAATGTTCCTTCTTAGAAAATAGAAGGTATAGTAAAATTTCAGCGCCAAGTATGATAAGTAAAACAGGCCACCAGGCTGTTAATGTATCTAATGCTTGAACTCCTTTTACGACTGAAAATAGTAAAAAGCAACCTAATGTAATAATGGAGAGCCCCATTGAGAATGTTCCAACGCGCCATGTTCTCATTCGTTTGTACCACCTTTGTTTTCTTTATTTCCAAGTAACAATTTAAAGCCGCCACCAATTAAAAGGAGAGCAACGATAGATGTTTGGAAATAGCGATAATATAGTTCGCTAAGATGAATATTAAATATAGTTGCAAAATAGTCATTCAAAATAGGAAGGACTGTTTGATCTAATAAATAATAACCACCGAGTGTAATTAACCCAATACCGATCCATCTTTGATGATTGATAAAATAGTCAATGATAGGTTCGTCATTGACACGTTCTTTTCCGTATTTTGCAGTTTGCTGTAACGCATCAAAAAAGCTATAGAACCAAATGATTGGTACTAAAAATAAAAACGCAGAGAGTCTTAATAAGTCGAGCAAATAAATAGATAGTAAAAAGGCTGCCATAAGCTGAAGACCACGGCGCTGTAAGCCTAAATACATATGTCCTGCTCCAGGAAACATTGCTAAAATGGAAGCGAATGTTTTATTTTTCTTTCCTTGTTCTCGGTGCTCTTCAAATTCTTCAAAAATAGTACGATCCACTAATTGCTCGCCGCGTTCTTTTTTCTGTAGTTGTTGAACAACATCGAAGAAATTATAAATCCATAAAACAGGTAATGTAATAAGAAAGATAAGGAAACTTCCTTGAGATGTTAAGAGTGCAACGAATATAATCATACTTCCGATTCCTGTGCAAGCGACTAAAAATGTAAGTCCGCGTTGCATAAGTCCTAATTGGAAATGGCCAAGTCCAGGAATGATTGATAGAAGAATGATATAAAATCGTTCGTTTTCTTTAGAGGACTCTGTAAATTCTCCGGCTGCTTGTTTTTTCGATTGATTAATAATAGTGATAACTAAATCTAATAAATTGATCGCCCATAACACGACTAGTAAAAATAGAGAAAGAAAAGCAATATCACGCGCTCCTAATGCTATTGTACAAAATGCTGCAAGGATAAATAGAAATAAAGCCCCGCCGCTATATAAAATAAATCGTCCAAATTTCTTTAAATATAAATGTCCAAGCCCAGGAATTAGCCCTAACACAAGTGCTAAAAAGGGATTTTTATTCATGCTTTGAACCTCCGTCCTTTTTTGATGTGTCTACCGATTTGTTTACAATTTGTTGTGAGATAGAAGACTCGTTATGTTTTGAAGATTTCTCGAAATTTGATGTCGCTGTGAAAATATACTGGAATAAACCACTTACCATAAAAATAATTGTAGCCGCAGTCGCAATTATGTAGTGAATAATTGTGCGCTTTAGTGAGTTTGTTTTTATATTTTCATTAGATTGTAGTGTTTCAAAATTAATTTGCGTCATAACTTCGTTCGTAAATGAATCATCATTTATCATTGGAAGGTTTTCATGTTGTTCATCAATACTTTCCATATAAAGTGCTAAACAATGATCACATTCATAAAGATGTTCTTCCATAGATTCACGTTCATTGTTTGATATAACATCTAATGTATAATTGCGCCAATCTTCTTTTGAATAATGCATCATAGAAACTCTTCCTCCTTCCAATGTTTTTTAATCCATTTTCTTGCCCGATACAGTTTCATTTCGACTGTTTTCACTTCAATATTTTCTTGCAAAGCAATTTCTTGATAACTTTTTTCTTCTAAGTAATGTGCGAGAACGACGTCGCGGTAATTGTCGGGAAGTTCTCTCAGTTTTTGAGCAATGAGTAATTTTTGCTCTTTCGTCAATAATAAAGCCTCAATATTATGAGAGGATTTTATATTTTCCGCAGTTTCTTTACATAAGGAGAGTTCTTCGTTTTCTCTAGCTTTTTTTCTCTTATAATCAATAGCGTGATTGGTGGCAATACGTGCCATCCACGTTTTTAATCCGCGAAATTGATAATTTGGGAGAGAGGCGTGAATTTTTACGAATACTTCTTGTGTAACATCTTTAGCATCTTCTTCATGTCTTAAAATAGAAAAGATAACTTGAAAAATATAATGACGATATGTTTGTACAAGGATACGAAAAGCATGTTCGCTTCCTTGTTGTGCTTTTTCAACTAATTGTTTTTCCTCAATCGGTCTCTCCCTCCTTTTTGACGCATTCTATTATATAGACGTAAGAAATGATAAGTCACCCTACACATGTTATAAAAAAAGAATAATATATTTTTAGCAGGAGGGCTATATGAAAAAGGTGTGAAAAAATGGTAAAGAGAAGTATATAATGAGCAAGAAGGAAATGTTACACAGAGAAAGGATGTGAATGTTAGTAGGGGAAGGTCCATACTAACAAACATGAAAATTAAAATATTAATAGCGGACGATAATTCTTTTATTAGAGAAGGCATGAAAATTATTTTAAATACATACGAAGAGTTTGAAGTATTAGATACTGTAAATGATGGGAAAGAGGCTGTAGCGTATTGTAAAAAGTATGAAGTTGATATCGCGCTTTTAGATGTTCGTATGCCAAACATGAACGGGGTAGAGGCGACGAAGTTAATTTGTGAAGAGACAAAAACGAAGCCTCTCATTTTAACGACGTTTGATGATGATGAATATATTTTGGATGCAGTAAAAAACGGAGCGAAAGGTTATTTGTTAAAAAATAATGATCCGGAGCGTATTCGTGATGCGATAAAAGGAGTTTATAACGGTCAAACTGTTATGCAAGATGTAGTGCTTGATAAAATTAAGTCTAATTTAATGGAAAGTAAAGAGGAAGAATCTAAAATTGATAAGAGTCTTTTTACAGAAAGAGAGCTTAGTATTATCGCATTAATTGCGAAAGGCTTTTCGAATAAAGAAATTTCGAAGCAACTTTTCATATCTGAAGGAACGATTGCAAATTATATTACATCAGTTTTAGGGAAAACTGGACTAGAACATCGCACACAAATTGCGATTTATTACTTAACAGGGAAAGTAGATTAATGTTATGGAATTTTGGTTAACTGTAAGTAAACTTATTGTCTTTTTATATATAGTGTTTAGCTACATTCATTTAAATGTTACGAACTTACCGTGGATTATACTTACTTTGCTTTTATATCTTTCTGTCAATGTGTTGATCTCTATATTTAAAAAAGATACGTACAAAAATATATTAACTTGTGTGTCAATTGGCGTAGTTATGTTATTTACATGGAAGGTTCATCCGTTTTTTATTTTGTTTTTACCTTTGAACTTATATGAAATTGCAAATTATTACATAAAAAAGAAATGGTTAATCTTTTTCATTATGATTCTTCCTATTATTTTTATAGGTGAAGGTATTCAAATGACGTATGGACTTATTAGTGCATTTTGTTTTTTTTCCTTAACGATAGCTCATCGCTATATAGCACGATTATTAAAACTAGAAATGCAAAATGATAAAATGAGAAAAGACATACAAAGACTTACGAAAAGTTTAAATGAAAATAAAGATTACATAAGGCAATCTGAATACACATTTAAATTAGAGGAAAGAAATCGACTATCTCAAGAAATTCATGATAAAATCGGTCACTCAATGACAGGTGCACTTATTCAAATGGAAGCAGCGAAGAGATTAATGGAAATAGATAAAGTGAAATCTGCTGAGTTATTACAAAATGCAATTCATATTTCAAAAGATGGAATTGAAAGCATTCGGATTACATTAAAAAATATGAAGCCACCAACTGAGCAAATTGGTATTCATCGTATGAAATTATTCATAGAGGAATTTGCCGGTAAGCATGATATAAATATTCCTTTCGTATATAAAGGGAATTTAGATATGATTTCACCGATTCAGTGGAAGATTATTGGTGAAAATGTTACGGAGGCACTAACAAACGCGATGAAATATGCTGATGCGACAGTCATTTCAATAGATATTCATGTACTGAACAAGATGGTGAAAGTACAAGTGAAGGATAATGGTAAAGGTGCAGCTCTTGTTAAGAAAGGCCTCGGTATTATGGGAATGGAGGAGCGAACAGCATCAGTAAACGGAAAAATTATTGTAGATGGAACAAGTGGTTTTTCAGTAACAATGTTATTGCCGATATAAGAGGATGAGACGAGGATGAATCATCTCATATGAAAAAAGTGAATAATCTCATGTGAAAAGGGTGAACTTCTGCACTGAGCAGGTTCATTCTTTTTGTTTATAATAAAAGCAGAGAAACCGAAATAGGGGTGAAATGATGAATACATTGGAAATTAAAAATTTAACGAAAAAATTTGGTGACTTCATCGCAGTAGATAATATGTCTTTATCTATTAAAGAAGGAGAGATATTTGGCTTTTTAGGATCAAATGGTGCTGGTAAAAGTACAACGATTAATATGATTGCTGGTTTGTTAAGAAGTAATGAAGGTGAAATTAGCATACTAGGAAAAAATATAAAGAAACATAATCGATTTGCGAAAATGAATATCGGTATCGTTCCGCAAGATATTGCGATTTATGAAGAGTTAACTGCCTATGAAAATGTGAAATTCTTTGCTGGATTGTATGGATTACGAGGAGCCGAGCTAAAAGCGAGAGTAGAGGAAGCACTTCAATTTGTAGGCCTTAGTGATAAACATAAAAGTTATCCGAAAAACTTTTCTGGCGGGATGAAACGAAGACTGAATATCGCTTGTGCAATCGCTCATAGACCGAAGTTAATTATTATGGATGAACCGACAGTTGGAATTGATCCGCAGTCAAGGAACTACATTCTTCAGTCTGTCCGAAAATTAAATGAAATGGGAAGTACGATTATTTATACGAGTCACTACATGGAAGAAGTAGAAGAGATTTGTACGAAAATAGCAATTGTCGATCACGGTAAAGTAATTGCAGAAGGAACGAAAGAACAGTTAAAAGCAATTATTACAGATACGAAAGATATTTGGATTGAAGTAAAGTCAGTAGAAAATTTAGATGTAGAAAATTTAAAAGAGATAAATGGTGTGAAAGCTGTTCAAATTGAAGAGAACGTAATCAAGGTAAACTCGGATGCAGGATTAAATAATTTAAATAAAATTATTCAGCATTTCATTAATCATGACATTGAAATTCGTTCGTTAGAGGAGCAGGCTCCAAACTTAGAAACAGTATTTCTTACGTTAACTGGAAGAAACTTACGAGATAAATAAAGGTAAATGAAGAAAAGGTAAAGGGAGGTTCATCAATTGAACATCTTTAACATTGCAGTGATGCACATTAAAAGAGATTTCAGGGACGTAAGAACTTTAGTTTTTATGTTAGCATTTCCGATTGTACTTATGCTTGTGTTAGGAACAGCGTTAACGAATGCATTTAATAGCGATAGTCAATCGTTTAAGGATATACAAGTGCTATATAAAGATGAAGCAAGTAGCACGTTTTCTCAATCATTTGAAGCATTTACGAAAGAAGTCGATAAATCAGGTATTCATTTTAAAAAAGCTTCCGAAGGTATAGATGGGAAAGAAGAAGTGAAGCAAAATAAATATGCTGCTTATGTAGAGTTAAATAAAGATGGTGCAAAATTTTATGGAAGTGACAAAAGTAGTATTGATGGAAGTATTGTGGAAGGCATGCTTACAACATTTGTTGATAAGTACAACGTAGTGGCCGAAGTTGCAAAAGTAGACCCGAGTAGGGTTAGCGCAGTTATTTCAAACGGAAATCATAATGATTATATTAAAGAAACATCTTTACAAGCTGCTAAAAAACCAGGTTCTATGGATTACTATGCGGTTGTAATGACGACGATGATTGCACTGTACGCTGCAATGGGGGCGAGTTTTTTAATTCGAGGAGAACGAATACGTAAAACAGGAGATCGTTTAATTGCAGCACCTATAAGTAAGGCTGAAATTTTCATTGGGAAAGTGCTCGGTAGTCTTGTAGCGAATGCACTTTGTCTATTACTTGTCGTTTTATTTAGTAAATTTGTTTTTCAAGCGAATTGGGGCGACCATATTGGAATCATATTTATTATTTTACTAACAGAAGTCTTTTTAGCAATTAGCTTCGGTTTAGGAATCGGATATATTACAAAAACAGGTGAGGCATCTAGAGCGATTATTATGGTTGTTGTGCAATTAGCGTCTATTTTTGGTGGTGCGTATTTCGTAGTGGAAGAAAATTTCGTTACGAATTTATCACCATTAACGTGGGCAAACACAGCTATTATGAAAATTATTTATGCAAATGATGTAGGAGCGGCACTGCCGGTAATATCTTTAAATCTTGGGATTTCAGCAATCTTCTTATTAATTGCGATTATTGCATTACGTAGACGGGAGGGGCTATAGTATGAAAGATATTTTATGGCTCATACAAAAAACGTTATCTGTGCTTCTGAAAAATAAAAAGGGGTTACTCATTATTATTAGTTTGCCGATAATAGGAACGCTCATTTCCTTTTCGATATATGGGAATGTAGGGCAAGGAACGTTAAATATTGGGGTTATAAATAAAGAAAATCAACCTATCGCAAATGATACAGTGAAATTTTTAGAAGGACTCAATCATGTAAATGTTAGTAAAATTAAGGAATCTGAAGTGGAAGATAAACTCACTTCAAAAAAACTTGATGGTGTTATTACATTACAGTCTGGTTTTTCTGAAAGTGTTCGAGAAGGGAAACCGAGTCATATTGAGGTTTCATCGATTAAAGGCGATCAAGTAACAGGATTTATAAAATCGTATTTATATAACTATGTTGATAACATCGCTGCGATTAGTAAAGTGGCAGGGGCCGATCAAAGTACGTTTAATAGTATGTACGCGGGTTATCAAAAAAGTTCATTTAAAGTAAAGTCTGAGACACTTGAAGATACTTCAAAAAATAAAGATATGACAAATCAAACGATGGGTTATCTTATTATGTTTATGTTATTTTCAGCAGTGAACTTATCAGGATTTATTTTAAAAGAAAAAGAGAACAGAACGTATTTTAGATTATTATCAACGCCGATTGACGGAAAGAAATTTATATTATCTAATGTCGCAGTAAATATGATGATATTAACAGTACAAATTGTAATTGCAGTATTCTTTATGACGAATGTTTTTCACACAACTATAAATATGCCTTTCATAGTTATGATTGGTGTGCTTATGATATTCGCTTTAATTGCAATTGGTTTATCATTAGTCATTGTGTCTTTTTCAAAAAGTTCAACTGCTTCAAATGCAATGCAAAATATAGTAATAGTACCAACATGTTTACTTGCTGGATGTTATTTCCCGTACGACATTATGCCGAAAGCAGTACAAAAAGTAGCTGATTTCCTTCCGCAGCGTTGGTTACTAGATACGATTTCAAAACTACAGCAAGGCATTCCATTTTCTGAGTTGTATTTAAATATTTTAATTTTATTCGCTTTCGCGATAGCATTCTTCTTAATTGCTATTTATAAGTTTGGAAGAAATAATGATGCGAGGAACTTTGTTTAATGAAAAAAGGTGTGGCGTAAATGCCACGCCTTTTTTGTTCGTAATTAAAAGTAAGGAATACATTTCGTATGAAAAAGTAATTTAATGAAACACTACGAAATAGTAAGTAATATGATCGGAAGGAAATCCAAATGATTAAAAAGATATTGCGAGTTACTTCTATTATTATTGCTATTTTCGTTGTTATTTTAATTTGGATGCATATTGACGTTACGCTCGGAAGGAAAATGGAAGCCGGGAAAAACATGCCGACAGAGTATGCGCCTCATTATAGTGACTTTCAATTATATGTGGAAGGGAAGTCGTTTTATAAACAGTTATTTACTGATATAAGAGAAGCGAAGCGATCTATTTACACTTATTTTTATATTTTATCGGATGATAAAAGTAGCCATACTTTTTTAAACTTATTAAAGGAGAAGGCGAAAGAAGGAATAAACGTATATTTATCGGTTGATTTAATTAATGATTTATCATTTGAAAGAAAGATGAAAAATGAATTGCGGGAAAGTGGTGTTCATTTTACATATAGTAGAAAACCGGAATTGCCATTTGGATTTTATTCACTTCACCATCGTAATCATCGTCGTATTACGACGATTGATGGGGAGATTGGCTATACGGGTGGCTTTAATATGGGGGATGAGTACTTAGGGAAAGATAAGCGATTTGGATATTGGCGTGACTATCATGTGCGGCTTAGAGGAGAAGGAGCAAAAGATTTAGAAGAGCAATTCGCTTTAGATTGGAAACGAGATACGAAAGAACATATAAAAAGAAGTACGAATAAAGCGAGTAAAGGGAATACATTACATACGATGGTTAGCTACAATGGACATCACGTCGCTGAAAAATATATAAAGTTAATAAAACAAGCGAAACATTCAATTGTAATTACAACACCTTATTTTATAGCGAAAAATAAAGAATTAATGAATGCTTTAATTGGAGCGCAAAAACGTGGTGTTACAGTAAAAATACTATGGTCATATAAACCAGATATTCCTCTTATTAAAGAGGCAGCGTATCCTTATATTCGTCAAGCTGTTAATAACGGGATTACGGTATATGGTTATAAAAAAGGTATGTTTCATGGAAAGTTAATGCTGATTGATAATGAACTAACTGTTATCGGTACTACAAACTTTACTGCACGTAGCTTCTATATTAATGATGAGATGAATTTGTATATTCATGGTGGTCCTATCGTAGCGCAAGTAAATAAGGCGTTAATAGAGGATTTTAATGATTCGAAAGAAATGAAGAAAGAGTTTTTTGATAACTTATCTTTTTGGGAGCGTTTTAAGGAGAGGTTGGCGGGATTAGTTGATTTTTATTTATAATAATTAAGGAAGAAAGGGTGTCTATAAAGGACACCCTTTTTTGATGGGAATAATTATTTTTCATGCACAAGCATCGAAACATCATCATTAATCAACGTCCCAACATGTTCACCTAAACAAATTCTTTTCATAACACCAGGCTCATCAAAGTTAAAGACGTGTGCCGGTAAATTATAATCTCGAGCAAGCAATAAAGCTGCTTGATCCATTACTTGTATGTTTTGCCTAACAATATCGTTATAGTTCAGTTTACTGTACATTTTCGCTGATTTATTATGTTTTGGATCACTTGTAAAGACACCGTCTACCCCTTGTTTTGCGACTAAAATGGCGTCGCTATTCATTTCAATGGCTCTTTGTACACTTGGGTAATCTGTTGTAACGAATGGTTGCCCGTTACCACCACCGAATATGACAACATAACCGTTATCTAAATGATGTACTGCACGTAGGCGAATATATGGTTCAGCTACTGCATTAAAAGGGATGGAAGTCATAACGCGTACTTCTCTATCTGTTTTACTTGTTAAAACGCCGCGAAGCATTAAGCTGTTAATAATCGTACCTAGCGTACCGATATTATCAGCTTCTACACGATCAATTCCCCATTCTTCAGCTAGATGACCTCTGAAAATGTTACCGCCGCCGATGACAATGGATACTTCGATATCTAGGTCAATAATGGATATTATTTCGTTTGCGATATGTTCTAATCGTTTGGAGTTAAAGCTATTTCCAGATTGATCAGCAAGTGCGCCGCCACTTAGTTTAATTAAGACGCGTTTATATGGTTTCATAACAATTCCCCCTATATAGATTGCAATAAAAAAGGAACAAAGGCGAATGCCTTTGTTCCTTCGTAAGAAAATGAAATAGAAAAGAAATAGATATGATGAACTTCTTCACGTGATTTTTCATAACATCCACTCCTTTTCATCCCCATTTATTTAGAATACGTATATCTTTTAGATTATACGAAATAATCTGATGTTTTATCAAGGTTATTTTATTTCTTTTTTATAAAAAAGTGTCAATGAATATTATAAGAAATAAATTTGAATTTTTTGTGACGAACTTGTAGGTTTTTGTATGATTTTGTAGGTTCGCCTATATGATGTGTGAGTAAGCTTTTATAAATACGAAATGAAAGCGTTCGCATAAAAGGGGATGAACATAAATGAAAAAATTCGGATTGGCAACACAAATTTTTGTCGCACTTGTTTTAGGGATTGTAGTAGGGGCAATCTTTTATGGCAATAAAACGGCGATTTCTTATATCACACCAGTTGGGGATATATTTATTCATTTAATTAAAATGATTGTAGTACCGATTGTTATTTCAGCATTAATTGTTGCGGTAGCTGGTGTAGGTGATATGAAAAAGCTTGGGAAACTGGGCGGTAAGACAATTCTTTATTTCGAAATTATTACGACGATTGCTATTTTAATGGGATTACTTGCAGCAAATATATTCCAACCAGGTACTGGCGTTGATATGAGTAATTTACAGCAAAGTGATATTTCTTCTTATAAACAAACAGCAGATGCAACAGAGAAGAAAGGCTTTGCAGAAACGATTGTTCATATTGTACCGAAAAATATATTTGAGTCTATTACACAAGGTGACTTATTACCGATTATATTCTTCTCAGTACTATTCGGTTTAGGAGTTGCAGCAATCGGAGAAAAAGGAAAGCCTGTTTTTAACTTTTTTGAAGGTGTGCTCGAAGCGATGTTCTGGGTTACAAATCAAGTGATGAAATTCGCACCATTTGGTGTATTCGCATTAATTGCTGTTACGGTTGCAAAATTTGGTGTAGCAACACTACTTCCTTTAGGAAAACTAGTGCTAGCTGTATACGTAACTGTTATACTATTCGTTGTGATTGTATTAGGTATTAATGCGCGAATGGTTGGAGTAAATATTTTTACATTAATGAAAATTTTAAAAGAAGAACTTATTCTTTCATTTACGACAGCAAGTTCAGAAGCTGTTTTACCTAATATAATGAGAAAAATGGAAGAGTTCGGTTGTCCAAAGGCAGTTGCCTCTTTCGTAATTCCGACAGGTTATACATTTAACTTGACTGGATCAGCTATTTATCAAGCGTTAGCGGCATTGTTTGTTGCACAAATGTACGGTGTACACATGTCACTGACGGAGCAAATAACGCTATTATTCGTTCTCATGTTAACATCCAAAGGTATGGCGGGAGTTCCGGGTGCATCATTCGTTGTTGTATTAGCGACGTTAGGATCAATGGGCTTACCGCTAGAAGGCATCGCATTAATTGCGGGAATTGACCGCATTTTAGATATGATTCGCTCAGCTGTCAATGTATTAGGAAATGCATTAGCTGCCATTGTTATGTCGAAGTGGGAAGGCGAATTCGATGATGAGAAAGCAAAACAATATGTAGAAACGGTCAAACAAACAAAAGCAGCGTAAGAGATTGTTAAGGAGTGAGTAATCATGGCAACATTAACTGAAGTTAAAAATGGAGTACGAATTGAAAAAGATTTTTTAGGTGAAAAAGAAGTACCAAATTATGCGTACTACGGTGTACAAACAATGCGTGCAGTGGAGAATTTCCCGATTACAGGATACAAAGTCCATGAAGGTTTAATTAAAGCGTTAGCAATTGTTAAAAAAGCGGCAGCACTTGCTAATGCAGATGTAGGAAGATTGGAATTGAAAAAGGGTGGTGCTATCGCAGAAGCATCACAAGAAATCCTTGAGGGGAAATGGCATGATCATTTCATCGTTGATCCAATTCAAGGTGGTGCAGGAACTTCAATGAATATGAACGCAAATGAAGTCATTGCCAATCGTGCCCTTGAATTATTAGGAATGGAAAAGGGAGACTATGATTATATTAGTCCGAACAGTCATGTAAATATGGCGCAATCAACAAACGATGCATTCCCAACAGCAATTCATATTGCAACATTAAATGCATTAGAAGGCTTATTACAAACGATGGGTTATATGCATGATGTATTTGAATTAAAAGCAGAACAGTTCGATCATGTTATTAAAATGGGTCGTACACATTTACAAGATGCTGTGCCAATTCGTCTTGGACAAGAATTTAAAGCGTATTCTCGCGTACTTGAACGTGATATGAAACGTATCAAGCAATCACGTCAACATCTATATGAAGTAAATATGGGAGCAACTGCAGTTGGTACAGGCTTAAATGCGGATCCAGAATATATTGAAGCAGTTGTAAAACATTTAGCTACAATTAGTGAATTACCACTTGTTGGTGCAGAAGATTTAGTAGATGCAACTCAAAATACGGATGCGTACACTGAAGTATCTGCAGCACTTAAAGTATGTATGATGAACATGTCTAAAATTGCGAACGACCTTCGTCTAATGGCATCAGGTCCACGCGTTGGATTAGCGGAAATTATGCTACCAGCTCGTCAACCAGGTTCATCTATTATGCCAGGGAAAGTAAACCCTGTTATGCCAGAAGTAATTAATCAAATTGCGTTCCAAGTAATTGGTAACGACCATACAATTTGCCTTGCTTCAGAAGCAGGACAATTAGAATTAAATGTTATGGAACCAGTACTTGTTTTCAACTTACTTCAATCTATTAGCATTATGAATAACGGTTTCCGTGCCTTTACAGATAATTGCTTAAAAGGAATTGAAGCGAATGAAGATCGCTTAAAAGAGTACGTTGAGAAGAGTGTAGGAATTATTACAGCCGTGAACCCTCATATCGGCTATGAAGCAGCAGCTCGCGTTGCGAAAGAAGCAATTGCGACAGGGCAATCCGTTCGAGAACTATGTGTGAAAAATGGTGTATTGTCACAAGAAGAATTAGAGTTAATTCTAGATCCATTCGAAATGACACACCCAGGGATTGCAGGAGCAACTCTTTTAAAGAAAAATTAAAAGAAGAGGGGGACAATCCCCTCTTTTTTGTTTACAATATAGAAATGCTATATATGAATAGAGGTAGGGATGTTATGAGTAAGTTTACAGTGGCTTCTAATGGTGCATTAGAAACAACATTAAGAGGAGCAGAAGTATTATCAACACCACTTTTAAATAAAGGGGTAGCTTTCACACAAGAGGAAAGAGAAGAGTTAGGTTTAAAAGGGTTACTACCGCCAGCGGTTTTAACGTTAGAAGAGCAAGCACGCCGAGCATATGAACAATTTAGTTCTCAGCCGGATGATTTATTAAAGAATGTATACTTAACAGCGTTACATGATCGAAATGAAGTGTTATTTTATCGTATTTTAACAGAGCATTTACGTGAAATGTTACCGATTGTATATACACCAACTGTAGGTGTAGCAATTCAAAGATATAGTCATGAATACCGTAAACCACGTGGCATTTATTTATCAATTAACGATCCATCAGGTATTGAAGATGCATTTGCAAATATCGGTGCAACAGCTGAAAACATTGATTTAGTCGTTGTAACGGATGGAGAAGGTATATTAGGAATTGGTGATTGGGGTGTTGGTGGAATTAACATCGCAATCGGGAAATTGGCTGTATATACGGCCGCAGTTGGAATCGATCCTAGCCGTGTATTACCGGTAATTTTAGATGTAGGTACAAATCGTGAGGAATTATTAAACAATCCATTTTATATTGGAAATCGTCACCCTCGTATAAAAGGTGAAGCTTACGATGAATTTATTGATACGTTTGTTCAAGCGGTAAATAAACAATTCCCGAAAGCACTTCTACATTGGGAAGACTTCAGTTCTCGAAATGCACGAAAAATTTTAGATAAATATCGTCATGACGTTTGTACGTTTAATGATGATATTCAAGGTACAGGGGCAGTTTCACTTGCTGCTGTATTATCGGCAGTAAAAGCTTCTGGTGTACCGTTAAGTGAACACCGTGTAGTTGTGTTTGGTGCTGGTACGGCTGGAATCGGTATCGCAGATCAAGTAAGAGATGCAATGGTTCGTGTCGGCTTATCAGACGAAGAATCACATAATCGTTTCTGGTGTATTGACCGTAATGGGTTGGTTACAGATAATATGGAAGATCTTCTTGATTTCCAAATTCCATATGCAAGAAAAGAAGCTGAAGTAAGTGATTGGAAACAAAATGATGCTATCGGACTTGCTGAAGTTGTGAAACATGTAAAACCGACAATTTTAATTGGTACATCTACTGTTGCAGGCGCATTTAAAGAGGAAATTATTAAAGAAATGGCTTCTCACGTAGAAAGACCAATCATTTTACCAATGTCGAATCCAACGCCACTTGCTGAAGCGAAACCAGCAGATTTAATCGAGTGGACAGAAGGAAAAGCATTAGTTGCAACAGGAAGTCCGTTTGAACCGGTTACATATAACGGTGTAACGTATGTGATTGGACAGTCAAATAACGCACTTATTTTCCCAGGACTAGGTCTTGGTACAATTGTTGTTCGTGCAAGCGTCATGACGGATGGAATGTTCGCAGCAGCAGCAGAAGCAGTTGCAAGTATGGTAGATACAAGTCAGCCAGGAGCGCCTATTTTGCCAGAAGTTGAAGAGTTACGTAATATCTCTGAACTGGTTGCGATTGAAGTAGCGAAAGTCGCAGTTGCAGAAGGTGTTGCTAGAGAGAACTTAAGTGATGACGATATTAAGATTGCAGTAAAAGAAGCAATATGGGAACCGGAGTATCGCCAAATAAAAGCGGTAGAAAAGGTTAGAATATAGAAATAAAGCCCGTTTATAATTATAAGCGGGCTTTCACTTTTACAATTGAAAAAAAGCATAGGAAGTGGCACCTTTGAATTGGAATCAATTATGGAAGAAAGATATGTATCTTTTAATTATATTAATGGTTGTTGTTCCGATTGCTGGAGAGCTGAATTTTCATCCTTTTAATGATATGTTTCGTGTTAGTTTCGGGACACCGCTTTTCTTCTTTTTATTACTTTTTTTAAGAAGAGTGCCAGCAGCAGCTGCAGGTATTCTTGTAGGTATATCTGTAGTCTTATTTCGTGTATGTCTTGACTGGGTATTGCAAGGTTCATTCCATATGACAGAATCATTTTATTTGCGTTATCCTGTGTTCTTTTATTATTTTATTTATGGAAGTCTTTTTTCGCTTTGTAGGGTGAATAAGTTTCATCAGAAGCCAATTGTGATAGGATGTCTTGGAATTACAATTGAAATTATCGCAAGTATGTCTGAACTTGCGTTTTATCATATGTTAGTGCTGGGGACAACGATAACAGTTTCTGAAGTGAATAAACTAATTATTATTGCTATTTTTCGTAGTTTCTTTGCGCTTGGTTTTTTAAATATGATGAACTTGTATGAAACAAAATTAAAAGAATCACAAGTGCGAAAAGAAAATGAAAAAATGTTGCTGCATCTTTCTAACTTATATGTGGAATCTGTTCATTTGAAAAAAACGTTACAAAATGCGGAGTTAATTACACAAACAGCGTATCAATTATATCGGAATTTACAAGCGAACGATGATTCGAGTAGTAAAACAGCATTGAAAATAGCGGGAGAGGTACATGAAATAAAAAAGGATAATCAAAGAATTTTTGCAGGATTATCTAAACTGTTATTAGATAAAAATGTGGCTGAGTATGTAGAAGGACACGAGCTTGCGGAAATGATTGTGAGAATAAATGAGAAGTACGCTGAAATGTTGGGAAAAGATATACGTTTTTCTAAACATATAGAAGGTGAGCATGCAGAATATCATGTGTATACGGTCTTATCAATTTTTAATAATTTAGTTGCAAATGCAGTTGAAGCAATTGCGGATAATGGCGTTATTATTATTAAGTTATATAAACTTGATAACCATATATTCTTTGAAGTAATTGATGATGGACCTGGTATTGCACAAAAATATAAGAAATTAGTATTTAAGCCTGGATTTACTTCAAAGTATGATCAAACGGGAACACCATCAACAGGAATTGGACTTTCTTACATAAACGAAATGGTAACAGAGCTCGGAGGAGAAGTGAGATTAGAAGACCGAGAAACTGGCGGAGGGTGTAAGTTTGTCGTTTGTTTACCGGAGTGCAGTTTAAAGCGGGAAGGAGAATGAAGTTGTTTTATTATATCGTAGATGATGATGAAGTTTTCCGCTCCATGCTTTCACAAATTATTGAAGATGGCGATCTTGGGGAAGTAATTGGAGAGTCGGAAGATGGAGCTTTTATTGAAGCAGATCAACTAAATTTTAAAAAAGTAGATATTTTATTTATTGATTTATTAATGCCAATGCGAGATGGGATTGAAACAGTTCGCCATATTGCATCCTCTTTTTCAGGGAAAATCATCATGATTTCTCAAGTTGAATCGAAACAGCTTATTGGTGAGGCGTATACACTTGGTGTTGAATATTATATTACGAAACCATTAAATAAAATTGAGGTTATATCTGTTGTACGTAAAGTAATGGAACGTATTCGTTTAGAGCGCTCTATACATGATATTCAAAAATCATTGAATAACGTTTTTAAGTGGGAACAGCCGCAAGTTCGAAATGAGCCAATGCAAGAAGGAAAAAGAATAGCAGATTCAGGGCGCTATTTATTATCAGAACTCGGTATTGCGGGAGAGAATGGAAGTAAAGATTTACTTAGTATGTTGGAATATTTATATGGACAAGAAAAAGAGCAAACGTTTGAATTTGGATTTCCTGCGCTAAAAGATATCTTTCACCATATAACTATAAGGAAATTAGAGAATATAGCTTCAGATGCAGATATAGATAAGGAGAGAAAAGCATCTGAACAAAGGGTACGTAGAGCGATTTATCAATCGTTAAATCACTTAGCTTCCCTTGGATTAACAGACTTTTCAAATCCGAAATTTGAAAGCTATGCTCCGAAATTTTTTGATTTCACTGTAGTTAGAAAACGAATGACAGAAATGACAAAGGATGAAGTAGCAACTTCTGGCCATATACGAATTAATACGAAGAAATTTATTCAAGTGTTGTATTTTGAGGCGAAAAGGTTGATGGAGATAGAGTGAAAAAAGGTGCTTATATACAAGCATCTTTTTTTATTAAATCTACATTTTATATTTTCTCTTGGAGCATGTAAAATGTTAGTTAAGAGAAACTGGTTTTAAAGTAAGGAAGTGTCAAAACAATGGGTTTTACATTAAATAAATCGATTATTAAAGAAGTATGCGGAGAAACCTCATATAAAAGAGGCGAAGCTTATTATAAATCAAATAAAGTAATAATAAATCATTATGATGAAAATAAAGAAATTTGCGAAGCGACGGTAAAAGGGAACGAAGATTTTCATGTTACAGTAGAAAAAGCTAAAAAAGGTGATGTTGTTGCGAAATGTAGTTGTCCTTCGTTAGCGTCTTTTCAAACATACTGTCAACATGTTGCGGCAGTATTGATACAAATAAATTATAATCAGCAAACCGGTGGAATGGTGCCTCTTAGTAGCGGGAATATGAGTGGAAATGATCAATTAACAAGCGGGATGTTTCATTTATTTGCAGAAAAACCATTAAGACCAAAAAGTAAACAACACCGTTTTGATACACGTGAAATACTTCATGTTGAATTTATATGTACGCCAGTAGTTACGAAAAATGGTGGGGCACTGCTAGGTATTCAGTTTAAACTCGCCAAGATGTATTTTGTAAATCATATTAGAGAATTTCTTTCCAATGTGGAGAAAAGAGAGTCCTATAATTGTTCGAATAAATTTACATATACACCGGATGTACATAGCTTTAAGCAAGAAACGGATGCGATTATTCAGCAGCTCATTAAAATTTATCATAATGAAAAAATGTATGAGGATACACTGGAAGTACATGCAAAACAAGATGATAGTATGATTTTAATACCGCCAGCTTCATGGAAGGATATGCTTTCTTTACTTTCTAAAGTTGAGTTTGTGGGACTTAATCAAGATGGAAAATCTTTTCACGGTTTACAAATTTCAAAAGGGCTACTTCCTTTACATTTTGAGTTTAATAAAGGGAGTAACGGTGGGTTTACGCTTTATATTGACGGCTTACAACAAGTAGAAGTAATGGATACGTATAGTTATGCTCTATTTGGAGGGAAACTGTATCAGTTGAACGCTGAGGATTGTAAGCGACTTATCGAATTACAAAAAATGATGAATCGTTCTAGTAGTAACCAATTGTATATTCCAGCAGATAAGATGGAGCACTTTGTAGCAAAAGTTGTACCAGGGTTAATGAAGCTAGGAACTGTGCGAATAGATGAGGTAGTATCAGATCGTGTTGAAACACCCGCATTAAAAGCAAAATTGTATTTAGATCGAGTGAAAAATCGTTTGTTAGCAGGTCTCGAATTTCATTATGGAAACGTCGTGATTAATCCGTTAGAAGAGGATGGGCAGCCATCTGTTTTTAATCGTGATGAGAAAAAGGAAAAAGAGATTTTAGACATTATGAGTGAAAGTGCCTTTGCGAAAACGGAAGGCGGTTATTTTATGCATAATGAAGAAGCTGAGTATAACTTTTTATATCATGCTGTTCCAACGTTAAAAGGTTTAGTTGATATTTATGCGACGTCAGCCATCAAATTACGAATTCATAAGGGAGACACAGCTCCTCTTATAAGAGTTAGAAGGAAAGAGAGAATTGATTGGTTATCATTTCGCTTTGATATAAAAGGTATTCCAGAGGCAGAAATTAAAGGGGTATTAGTGGCACTTGAAGAGAAACGAAAATATTATCGTTTAGCAAGTGGTGCTCTACTATCACTTGAGAGTAAAGAGTTTAATGATATTAATCAGTTTATAAAAGAATCTAGTATTCGAAAAGGATTTTTAAAGGGCGAAGAAATAGATGTCCCTCTTATTCGTAGTGTGAAATGGATGAATTCACTGCAAGAAGGAAACGTATTAAGTTTAGATGAGTCTGTTCAAGAATTGGTAGAGAACATTCAAAACCCTAAAAAGCTGAAGTTTGCGGTGCCAAGTGGCTTAGATGCGATAATGAGAGAGTATCAAACATACGGATTCCAGTGGATGAAAACACTTGCCTATTATCGTTTTGGCGGCATTTTAGCTGATGATATGGGACTGGGGAAAACGTTGCAAAGTATTGCTTTTATAGACTCTGTTTTGCCGGAAATTCGAGAGAAGAAACTGCCTATATTAGTTGTTTCTCCGTCGTCCCTCGTTTACAACTGGCTTAGTGAGTTGGAAAAATTCACTCCACATATTAGAGCAGTTATTGCCGATGGAAATCAAGCAGAGCGCCGAAAAATTTTAAAAGATATAACGAAATTTGATGTTGTCATTACGTCATACCCTCTACTGAGAAGAGATATAAGGTTATATGAGCAGCCATTTCATACGCTATTTCTTGATGAAGCACAAGCGTTTAAAAATCATACGACGCAAACTGCAAGAGCGGTAAAAACAGTGCAGGCGGAGTACCGTTTTGGATTAACAGGAACACCTGTAGAAAATTCATTAGAAGAGCTATGGTCTATCTTCCACGTCGTCTTCCCAGAATTATTACCGGGAAGAAAAGAGTTCGGTGATTTAAGACGTGAAGATATTGCGAAGCGGGTAAAACCTTTCGTGTTAAGAAGGTTAAAGGGTGATGTATTACACGAACTCCCAGAAAAAATTGAGCACTTGCAATCATCAGAACTTTTACCAGATCAAAAGAGGCTTTACGCAGCTTATTTAGCAAAGTTAAGAGAAGAAACGTTAAAACATTTGGATAAAGATACGTTACGTAAAAATAAAATTCGGGTTTTAGCTGGTTTAACGAGACTACGGCAAATTTGTTGTCATCCTGCTTTGTTTGTTGATGACTATAAAGGTAGTTCAGCTAAATTTGATCAGCTGCTAGAAATTTTGGAGGAATGCAGAAGTACAGGGAAGAGAATTCTTATCTTTTCCCAATTTACGAAGATGCTTTCGATAATCGGACGTGAATTAAATCGTCAAGCAGTTCCATACTTTTATTTAGACGGGAGTACACCAGCGCAAGAACGTGTAGAGCTATGCAATCGGTTTAACGAAGGAGAAGGGGATCTATTTCTTATTTCGTTAAAAGCTGGTGGCACAGGACTAAATTTAACAGGTGCAGATACAGTTATATTGTACGACTTGTGGTGGAATCCAGCTGTTGAACAACAAGCTGCGGATAGAGCGTATCGAATGGGACAAAAAAATACAGTGCAAGTGATTAAGTTAGTAGCACATGGAACAATTGAAGAAAAAATGCACGAGTTACAAGAGAGTAAGAAAAATTTAATCGCTGAAATTATCGAGCCGGGAGAAGAGAAGTTATCTTCTATTACGGAGGAAGAAATCCGCGATATTCTTATGATTTAATATGCAAAAAGCTATGCTTTCATAGAGATGAAAGCATAGCTTTTTTGTTGTAATAATTATATTTTGTTTTGTACAAAGTAAAGAGATAAAGTGAAACTTTAAATAGTGGGAGTTGTTCGTCTCCCACTATTTATTTTATTTCTTTGTACCTTTACTTTTGTATGGTTTTGCAGCTTTCTTTTTCGCACTTGATTGCCAACGGTTCCATCCTTTACTTCCTGTACCTTGTCCTACACCTTTTTTCGGTTTTGCTTTCGTTTTACTCATATGATCACTCCGTTATATAAAAAATCTGATTTGATAATAGCCAATGTTTTAGAAAAATACTATCGATAAATGACTATGCTTGCTTTAAATAAAAACAAACTGCTTGAATGCTATAGTATATCATGAAATTGCGAGTAAACTGAAAGGAATTATAAAGAAAATGAAAATAATAAGAAATACTGCGGATTCTATATTTCGAACAATCACACTAGTTGTTGTATATATGTTAGTTTCAATTAGTGAAATGTTTTTTGGATTGAAGAGACAAAGGAAATAAAAATGTTATATTAAGAACAGTCGGTAAAGGCATAAAATAAAGAATTGAAAAATATTTTAAAACTTTTTGTTGACTTTATCGATTTTTTGTATAGAATAATCATTAATAAAATGTTTCAGAGATGTGACAATAAAACGACTATGAAAGGACGAGTAGTAGTAGGATGTAGTTTAAGCGAGTCAGGGACGGTGTGAGCCTGATACGAAGCCTATTATGAAGAACCTCCTGGAGTCGCTAACCGAAATCCTTTATAGGAAAGTAGACTTAGCCGGGAACTTCGCCGTTACAAGAAGAACAGTATCGAGATTTTTTAATCTCCGTATTGTATAAGTGAGCAACCTCTGTTGCTAATTTGGGTGGTACCGCGGAACCAAAGTCTTTCGTCCCAGTTTTTTGGGAAAGAAGGGCTTTTTTTGTTGGCTTCTTTTCACAACATCCAAACATTTTAGGAGGAAACCAGCATGTATCAATCATTAATGACAGTAAGAGAGACTCAAATCGCAATTAAGGAAGTTAAAACATTTTTCGAGGATCAATTAGCAAAGCGCCTTGAACTATTCCGCGTATCTGCACCATTATTCGTAACGAAGAAATCAGGATTAAACGATCACTTAAACGGTGTAGAACGTCCAATTGAATTTGATATGTTACATTCAGGAGAAGAATTAGAAATTGTACATTCACTAGCGAAGTGGAAAAGATTCGCATTACATGAATACGGATATGAAGCTGGTGAAGGTTTATATACAAACATGAACGCGATTCGTCGTGATGAAGAACTTGATGCAACGCATTCCATTTATGTTGACCAATGGGATTGGGAAAAAATCGTTCAAAAAGAATGGCGTACTATCGATTACTTACAAAAAACAGTACAAACAATTTATGGAATATTCAAAGAATTGGAAAATCACTTATTTGAAAAGTATCCGTTCCTTGGAAAGTATTTACCAGAAGAAATTGTTTTCATTACTTCTCAAGAACTGGAAGATAAATATCCAGAATTAACACCGAAAGATCGTGAACATGCAATTGCGAAAGAACACGGTGCAGTCTTTATTATTGGAATTGGTGATGCACTCCGTTCAGGTGAAAAGCACGATGGACGCGCGTCTGATTATGATGATTGGAAATTAAACGGTGACATTTTATTCTGGCACCCAGTACTACAAGCTTCGTTCGAATTATCATCAATGGGAATTCGTGTTGATAGTAAAGCACTTGATGAGCAATTAACGAAAACTGGTGAAGACTTCAAACGTGAGTATGATTTCCATAAAGGTATTTTAGAAGACGTACTACCATTAACAATTGGTGGTGGTATTGGACAATCAAGAATGTGTATGTACTTCTTACGTAAAGCACATATCGGTGAAGTTCAATCTTCTGTATGGCCTGATGATTTACGTGAAGCTTGTAAGAAAGAAAACATTCATTTGTTTTAATATAAGTGAGAGGGAGAGTGGCTCGAAAATAGAGTTACTCTCCCTTTTTTATTGTGTAAACTGGTGGTTTACAGTGAGTGTTACTAATAGTTTCTTTCTTTTTTATCTCCTTTTATGTAATAATTTATTAAAGGAGGGGGCGTTATGAACTTGGGAGAACAATTAAAAAAATTACGAGAATCAAAAGGATTTTCACAAGAGGATGTTGCAAAGAAAATTGGGGTAACTAGGCAAGCGGTGTATAAAGTGAAACTTTAATCAGTGGAGCGATTTATCCCACTGATTATTAGTTGAACCAATCGGGCTTTTATAGGCAGTTAATCCCATCTGGCTTCCTTGATGTATGTAAAAGCTACGATGGGATTTAGTGCCTGTTAAAGCGGGATAAGTGGGAAAATGATAAAAGTTACCCTGACATTGATAATTTAATTTTACTTAGCGAAATGTACAATGTTACGCTAGATGAGTTAATAAAAGGGAATCAAAGCTTTAAAGAGAAAATACATATTGATGAAGAAGATGAGGATTTTGAGAAAGAGAATGAGTTTGGCTTTTATATTGGATTTGGTTTGCTAATTATGAGTGCTTTCATTGATTACGAAGGAATTCAAGAGATTTTATTAGGGGCTGCGCTATTCATGATGGTCTTTTATTCCGACGTGAAGAAAGTTATTTTGAATGAATTTCGCTCATTATTTAAAGGGAAAGATATATATGATAAGAAGTGAGAAGAGTCCGTTATATTTCCTAGGAAAAGGTATTGCGAATAATCTGATTTTTTTATAATGATTTTTAGATATAGGTAATATGTTAAAAAGCTGTTTGTATAGAGTCTTGAAATCTATGTGTAAAATGATAATAAAGTTATTTAATTTTAAAAGCTCAAACGAGTATAGCCCCGTTCTAAAGTTAGGACGGGGTTGAAAATCTAAGTTTTATTGAATAAGAATTTTCTTCAAATATTTTTACTTCAGTAATGTATATTTCAGTAAAGGCCTTTTATAAAACGTCACTTACTTATTTGTTATCGAGTTGTTCCGCCAAACCAATTAGAATTCCTTCGGTTCCACGAATGTAGCAGAGTCGATACGAGTTCTCATACTGAACTACTTCTCCAACGAGCTGAGCACCATGCTTAGTAAGTCTGGATACCATTTCGTCAATGCCCTCGACGGTGAACATGACGCGCAGATAACCGAGGGCGTTTACAGGAGCTGTCCGGTGATCTGCTATAGTAGGTGGGGTGAGAAATCGCGAAAGTTCAATTCGGCTGTGACCATCTGGCGTAACCATCATAGCAATCTCTACGCACTGAGAACCGAGTCCAGTTACGCGACCAGCCCATTCACCTTCGACAGTAGCTCGCCCTTCGAGTTTTAATCCAATCTCCTTGAAGAAAGAGATTGCGTTATCAAGAGATTCTACAACGATGCTGACATTGTCCATTCTTAGTAATCTGTTGTTTGCCATAGTCTTTATCTCCTTATGTGTAAAAATTTATCCCGCTATTTGCGGGCAATAAGACTCCCACCTCAAAATTCGGCGAATGCGAGGAAGTTAGGTGGGAGATAACTGCCCGATTGTTGAATAGAATGACTTGCTTCCGTTTTTTAACAATTTTATTATTCTTCAAACGACTTGATTTTAAACTAAATAACCTTTTTCTCACTTTCCACTATGCAAACAGCTTTCTATTTATATAGGAAGGAAATAGATTCATATAATTTGTTGTAAGTTTTACTGGTGGAAATTAAATCATTTGCACTAAAGGTTCAATTTTCGCCATAAATGATTGATGAAGTGCTTCAACACCCGTTACTAAATGAAGACGGTCAATAACGACAGATACTTTAATTTCTGATGTACTTACCATTTTAATATGAATATCTTCTTCTTTTAAAGTAGTGAACATATTCGCAGCAACTCCTGGGTTAGATACCATACCAGATCCTACAATTGATACTTTTGCTAAATGATTTTCATGTTCTACAGATTCGTAGTGAAGTGCTTCTTGATTTTGTTCCAATACTTCTAATGTTTCTCTTAAATCATTAGAATGGATTGAGAAGGAGAGGTGAACAGTTCCTTCATTTGTAATACTTTGAATAATAATATCCACATTAATATGTGCTGCTGCTAATGTAGAGAAAACTGTTGAAAGTGCACCTTGTTCTAATCCTTTAATTGTGACGCGTGTAATATTATCCTCAAATGCAATACCTTTAACGATTGATTGTTGTTCCATGTTACATTCTCCCCTTACAATTGTTCCGTTTTCTTGTTCCATACTTGAGCGAACTTCTAAAATTACATTATGATTTTTAGCAAATTCAACAGCGCGTGGGTGTAATACGCCAGCACCGAGGTTGGCAAGCTCTAACATTTCGTCATAAGAAATTTCATCTAATTTATAAGCATCTTGTACAACTCGTGGATCAGTCGTATATACGCCGGTCACATCCGTATAAATATCACATTTTTTTGCTTTTAGTGCAGCAGCTAATGCGACAGCAGTCGTATCAGAGCCACCGCGGCCAAGTGTGGTAATTTCATTTTCTTCACTTACTCCTTGGAAACCAGCTACTATAACAATCGTGCCTTCAGTAAGGTGAGACTGAATACGAGTAGTGTTAATGTCAATAATCCGTGCACTACTATGTACAGATTCTGTCGTAATACCAGCTTGCCATCCTGTTAATGAAATTGCGTTATAACCTTTTGTTTGTAGTGCCATTGTTAATAATGAAATGGTTACTTGTTCTCCTGTAGATAGGAGCATATCCATTTCACGTTTACTTGGATTTTCAGTAATAGCGTTAGCAAGTGCTACAAGTTTATCCGTACTTTTTCCCATTGCTGAAACGACAGAGACAATACTATGTCCTCGTTCATATTCTTCAATAATTAAATTTGCTACATGTTGAATGCGTTCGACGCTTCCGACAGAAGTACCGCCAAATTTTTGTACAATCGTTTCCATTACGAATTCCTTCTTTCGTCCATTTTTAAGAATAGGTTAGGACATATACAAATCCCAATATTCCTGTAGTTACCAGAGAGAAAAACAAAAAACACCATCTCAAATAAGTGAGGATGGTGCTGTTACAGGAAAAGGGAAACAGAAAACGGAGCTAATAAAAAAACCGCCAAAAAAGGAATATCATAAAAATGATATCTCTTTTTTGTAGATAGCTCTTCATACGTACACGTCTGTACATATGACAGTTCTGTTTCTATTCGAAAACAGCCCCAATTGATAAATGCAGAGAAATTTATCAATTTCGGCAACACTTCCTTTCCTCTAAAATCATAGACATCTCTGTGTCTCCTTTAGAATACTTATAAGCGTTGCAACCTCTATCTCACGTTTTAGGCGAGAGTGTATGATTTATGAAGTTGTTGGTAACATTTGTTTTATAATAATTTAAATTTTTCAGGGAATCAAGTGTTTTTTGTATTTTTTTGAAATTCTATCTTTTTATTAAATTAGTTTGTGAAAAATGTAGCAAAATCGATTCATTGCATGTACATTGAAAATATAGCGCATGGGAGGTGGAAGGATGGGGAAGAAAAAGCCTATTTATGTAGCCACAGAAATGAACACAACAATGGAGAAACTATGGGCATATACACAAGAGCCTGATATACATACAGAGTGGGATGCTCGTTTTACTGAGATTTCGTATTTAGAAAAAAAAGAGGGAGAACCACAGAAGTTTTTATATAAAACAAAGATCGGATTTGGACTTGAAATAGCCGGAGAAGGGGAATCGATAGGTGAAATAAGAAAAGAAACTGGAGAACGCATTTCCTCTTTAAAATTTTGGACAGACAATCAATTATCACTTATACAAATAGGGCGTGGTTATTGGAAGTATACACCGAATGAAGAACATATTCATTTTGAAACGCAATATGATTATGATACGAGATTTGGTCGTATAGGAAATGTGATAGATTTATATGTTTTTCGTCCACTATTAGGTTGGGCGACAGCATGGAGTTTTGATGCTTTAAAATTATGGTTAGAAAAGGGACTTCATCCTAAGTTGCTAATTAGAAGAACGATGACGTATTGGCTAGTTTGCTTTTTATTTGCTTTCGTATGGTTATATCAAGGGATTGTACCGAAATTGATGTTTACTCATTCAGAAGAAGTAAAGATGCTTTCTGCACTAATCGGATCGAATGAAAGTAGTATTTTTATACTTAAAATAGTTGGATTTTTAGAAATAATATGGGGTGTTATGTGGCTATTGCCACTTCAAAAGCGAAAACTATTTATATTGCATATTATATTGTTGATAGTTTTAACATTAGCGGCAGGATCGACGAATATCGCTAGTTTTACGCAACCGTTTAATCCGATTACATTAAATTTTCTTCTAATAGGGTTATCGATTGTCGGTTATATAAATAGCACGAATTTGCCAAGCGCAAAAAATTGCAAGAGGACGAGAAAGGGATAAGTATATGGTTAATATTTATGAAAGATTATTAGGGGATTCTTATAAAAGGCTTCATCCAAAATTGCAGGAACGATATGCGATAACAAAGGAAAATAGCTTTATTGGGGAAGGGGAAATGGATGAAATTTATGGAGGATCTTTTTTCGTTAAATTAATATTAAAAATTACATCGAAGTTTCGAATGTTTTTCTCTGATCGAGGGCAAAAAGTTCCGTTTGTGATACATAATACCGCTGAGCGAGATGAACATGGAAATGAGTTTGTACGGTGGAATCGTACTTTTTATTTTCATAATAAGAAAAGATATTTTAACGCTGTTATGCAGTTGGATGAAGAGAATAATGAAATTGTAGATTATTTTGGTGAGCCACATTTACTCGTTTCTACATTGAATTTTTATATTGATGAAAAAGGCGGGATGCATATTTCTTCAAAGAAACAATGGTTTTTTATGTTTGGAAGAAAAATCCCGTTACCAAAATTTTTATATGGAGAGGCAAAAATTGTTGAAAGTTATGATGATGCACTGCAATGTTTTCGAATTCATGTACAAGTACGGAATCCGTTAATTGGTTCGTTATTTTCATATAAGGGAACATTTGTGGAAAGGGAATAAACGATATGAAAAATATACTATTTGGGCTTGCTTGCTATATTATTTTTCTAATATGTGAGTGGTCAAATGTAAACCCAGTTGAAGCAATTATTTTATTATCTATTTTGTTATTTATACCGATGTCTTTTTGTATTATTGACAAGAAAAAAAGAAATGGATCGTATGTATTATTTTATAAATTTGTATCGTTTTTATATCCAATTGCAGCAATCAGTGCAATGCTAGCTTTCGTAACAAATCACTATTTCTTTGCGCTACTTTGGTTTGCATATACAGGAATCATTGCGTTATTTGGTGTAAGTAGATTGTTAGAAAGAGGATGGAAACCGATAGAAGAGACGGCTATCGATAGTGCATTTATTTATTTGTTTTTAGGTGGTTTTTGGTTTTTTGCTTCAGTAGCAAAGGTTTCAATTATGCACTTTAGTTCTGACATTGTTTTACTTACAGCGGCACACTTTCATTACTCGGCATTTCTATTGCCGTTATCAGTTGGTTTACTTGGAAGGAAAAGAGAAAAGAGAAGTAAAGTGTATGATGCTATTATGTTTATCATAGTCATTTCACCTATGACAGTTGCGATAGGAATTACATACTCAAGGATATTTGAATTTTTTGCAGTGTTCATATATTTATGTGCGATTTATGGATATGGAGTTTACGTGTGGAGAACGAAATTCAATGCTATAAGTGCGAAGGTACTTTTAGTTCTTTCTTCTAGCACACTTATGGTAACAATAATGTTTTCACTCATATATTCATACGGAAATTTCAAACAAGTAATGACGATTACAATTGCACAAATGGTTTGGATTCACGGTGTTGTAAATGGAATTGGAGTAGCGTTACCAGCATTTGTTGGTTGGATGATTGAAAAGAGTACTCCGAATTATAAATATTACGGGAAAACAATGAGCAGGTTAAGAGGAAATGCGACAGTTGGTGAAGCATTTTTACATAACAGAAATTTAATAGATCGCAAGGAATACAAAGGTTTAGTTGATAAAATGAATGATTTTCATAGTGAGGCATTTGACATGGCGAAGATTCCTTTAAGTATTATTCGTTTTTATGAAAATACAAAAGAGTATGAGTTACAATCGCATATTAAATGGACTCGTTGGTTCCGTCCGGTTGCATTTTGTTATGAGAAAATGAGTAAGCGTGTAGGACAAATACATTTAGGAATGGGCGGCAAGTGGGAAACGATGCATGGCTCTATCATTGGGATAATAGATGAGAAGGATGGAAGAGAGAATGTAAGGGCTTGGCTAAGAAAAAATGAAGCAGGAGAGACAATTTTTGTAGCTCTTTATTCAAAGCATACATACAAGAAAGATACATATATGAATATCGCATTACCTTTACCATATTCGAATATGACTGGTATTTTGAAGTTATGCAATGATGATAATGCTTTAATCATTACAAGTAAGTTAAGAGAGAATGGCAGGGGAGATGAGGGGATTTATTTACATACTCGTTTCTTTACAATACGTTTACCATTAGCAGAGACTTTTATTATTAAAGAGCGCAACGATCAAATATTAGAAGCTAATCATAGAATGTGGATATTTGGAGTTAAGTTTTTAGAAATTGATTATGAGATTAAGAAAATAGAGGGAAAGTAAGAAAAGCTTGGAGAGATTCCAAGCTTTTTTATGTATGGGTAATTGTCATAGCAACTTGTTTATCCAAGTCTGGGTCCCAGACACGCTGAATTTCAAACGTACCTTTTTCAAAAAATAATGGGAATCTCTCTTTAAACCAATCTTGCATAGGAAGATTGAGTGCTGTATCAATTGGCACCCATAATAATTCGCCTTCAGGAGGATTCAAAAGGAGTTCACCTTCAAATGAATCTGTCCAATAGTTAAATACCATATATCGAACATTTTCCTTAGGATTTACATATTCGTCTAACCCCTTGAAAATTAAATTAGAAACGTGGAGTCCGGTCTCCTCTTTCGATTCTCGTATAGCAGCTTGTAATATGCTTTCTGGGAAATCTACTTTTCCACCAGGAGCTATGTAGCCAGGAAAACCTCGATGGTCGGGGCGTTTTATAAGTAAAGCGTCATTATTTCGCTGGATCATACACATTGTATAGATGCGGTGCTCGATATTATGAGAATTTTGAGGCATAATAATGTATTCTCCTTTATCTTTTTTTGATAATTTTACCATAATATAATAGTTTCTTATATAATTAAAAATAGAATATTATTAATTTTCAGTTATTTATTATAAAGTCTATAATCATTTGAAAAGAGGAGAGAGATATGCAAGGAGAAATACCAACAGAGAAAAATTTAGGTTATGTCGGTAAATTGTTATTGCCAGTTAAAGTGTCACCGCACTTTAAGTTTTTATGGATTGGGCAATTACTTTCGACTTTAGGTAGTTCGATAACGATGGTTATTCTGCCAGTCGTTGTGTATTCATTAACTGGTTCAACAGTTGTAATGGGAATGACTATGGCAATATACATGCTTCCTAATATTCTTGCGTTACCGTTTGCTGGATTAGTCGTGGATCGAATTGACCGGGTGAAATTGATGTTATTTACAGATATAATTCGCTGTATATTAATGCTCTTATTTGCAACACTTATATTTATGGACATTTTAACAATTCCACTTTTATATGTACTTGTTGCATTATATGGACTTATGGAAGGGATATTTCAGCCGGCATATTCAGCTGTAAGAGCGAAAGTATTTGTACCGGAAATTCGAAATGCAGCTAGCGCATTAACGCAAATGAGTAATCAGGGTATACGATTAATTGGACCGGCTCTTGGAGGGTTGATAGTATCAGTTACATCTGCAGGGATAGGCTTCGGACTAGATGCAGCAACGTATTTGTTATCATTTTTATGTTTATTATTTTTAAAAGAAATAAAGTTTAATAAAATACAGAAATTTGAAAGAAATAAAGTCAATTACAAACAAGATTTTATGGAAGGGATTCTTGTTCTAAAAAGCCATCCGTGGTTGTGGATTACTATTCTAGTCTTTTCTTTCGTTAATATTTGTTATGCAGGCATTATCGTTGTATTAATTCCATGGTTGTTTAATGTTCATCATCATTTTGAAGCTTACGTATATGGATTGGGTATGGCTGCTTCTGGTGCTGGAGCTGTAATTGCAGCGCTAATTTTTGGTGGGAGGAAGCAGTGGCATAAGAGAGGATTACTTGCGTATGGCGGTGTTTTAATAAGTGGAATGGCACTATTAATTATGCCTTTCGTTTCTTGGGCACCTGTCTTAATTGGATTAATGGCAATTGAAGGATTCGGTATTATGATATTTGGGCTCATTTGGGAAACAAGTTTACAAGAGCTTGTACCAGAAGAAGCATTTGGAAGAGTGGCAAGCCTTGATATGTTAGGTTCATTTGCTTTATTGCCATTAGGATATGTGGTTGTAGGCTGGTTAGCTACTGTAATAGGTGGAAAGATAACAATTATAATGCTAGCTATTTTAGTACTCATAACAATTGGAATGGCATTGTCTGTACCAAGTATTCGGCGGTTCGATTGATTATGTAGGCAAAAAGGGGGGGATGGTATATGACTATAGAAAATCTACATGATTTAGTAGTACATGAGTTGGGATGTAAATACGTTTTGGGAGAAAAGGTATTTGAAGCAAGGAATTTCACGGTGTATATTGCTACTCCTATAGAAAATAAAATGACATATAATCGATTCATCTTAATTAAGCATTTGTCTAATGAAGAGCCTTCCGTACATGTTTGGGACAAAAAAATATGTGTAGACGCTACAAAAATACATATTGCAAAAGAAGTGACAGAAGCAATTCAATCGGGTTTTGTAAATAAAGAGTAAGCCCTAATCAAATTAGGACTTACTCTTCATTAAACACAAATGTTTGCTTCATTTTTTTACTCTCATGTACTGGATGACCGTTGTAAGAGAAATTCTTTTCTTCCCAAGTAATGACAACTTTAAAATTATGGCTATTAAAGTCTAATGGGAATACCATGTAGTCAAAGCTTGTATGACTTTTTGAAACGTTGTTATTAGATGAAGTAGGATTAAAGGTAGCTTTAGATGTAGGTGTGTTATCAAGTATTTCCACCGATACATTTGCAACATCATTACCAATATTTTTTAAGAGTAAACTATACGTATCATATACACCTTGTTTTGGCTGCACGGCTTGCTTGTTTGAGTTATGAGATTTGTCAATTTCGATATACCACTGTTTAGACTTTGACGCAATTGGTAGTGATTGAAATGTGTATGCACTAGCTTGTATTGGTAGTGCTAAGCAGATTAGTGCAAAGAGAGAAAATATTTTTCGTTTCATCTTTAGAGAGCTCCCATTCTTTAAAGGATTTATTTGTTATTATCTTCTCTTAGTGAAAAAATATACCATATAATGTAAGGGGGTATTGTAAATAAGAGAGGCTGTTTTTTTTATCTTATAAAAAGAATATGCTAAAAATTCTGTATAAAACGTTTATTTAATATAGTTAAACATGCTAGAATAAATTGAAAGCGATTTCTTATATAGAAATAAGAAAATGCTTTCTGAAGGGGGAGGGGATAGAAGTGATTACATTTTTAGTGTCAATCGTCGTATTGATAATCGGTTATTTTACATATGGAAAGTTAATTGAAAAGATATTTGGAGTAAATTATTCGAGAAAGACACCGGCTTATGTGAATCAAGATGGGATAGATTATGTACCTATGGATAGGCGAAAGAATTCTATGATTCAATTACTTAATATTGCAGGTACTGGTCCTATATTCGGACCAATATTAGGTGCTTTATATGGTCCAGTTGCATTTGTCTGGATTGTGATAGGAGCGATTTTTGCAGGAGCCGTTCATGATTATCTTACAGGGATGATTTCTATACGAAATAAAGGGGCGCATATTCCTGAATTAGCAGGGAAATTTTTAGGGAATGCAATGAGACATATTGTAAATGTTTTTTCATTGTTACTTTTAGTATTAGTAGGAACTGTATTTATAACAACGCCAGCATCATTACTTGATATTGTATTGCAAGGAAAATTGTCAATAACTATTATTTTATCTGTAATTTTCATATATTACATTTTATCGACTATCTTACCGATTGATAAAATTATTGGTAAAATTTATCCGGTATTAGGTGCATTATTGCTAATAAGTGCTATTGGCATAGGGGGAATGATGATAATAAAAGGTTCTCCTATTCCAGAGCTAACGTTTGAAAATATGCATCCAGACAATGCACCTATTTTCCCATTATTAATGTTGACGATTACGTGTGGTGCCTTATCAGGATTCCACGCAACACAATCACCAATTATTTCACGTACACTTCAAACGGAGAAACATGGCCGTTATGTATTTTTCGGTATGATGATTGCAGAAGCGATAATTGCAATGATCTGGGCAGCTGCGGCAATGAGTATTTTCTCTTACGGTGAATTAAATGAGCTAATTAAATCGGGTACACCAGCTGCGGTTGTAAGTGAAATCTCGAAGACGATGTTAGGTGCTGTGGGTGGCACAATAGCTGTTCTTGGTGTCATTGTATTACCAATTACATCTGGAGATACAGCATTCCGTGCGGCACGTTCTATTATTGCGGATTACTTCCATTTCAATCAAACAAAATTAAAAAATCGCTTAATTATTGCGATTCCATTATTTGTTATTGCATAGGGTTTAACGAAAATTGACTTTACACTATTATGGAGGTATTTCTCTTGGGCTAACCAATCGACTGCAGCCATTGCGTTATGGATTGGAACGATGTATTTATTTATAAAAGGAAAACAGTATATCGTTTCTTTAATTCCAGCGATATTTATGACGCTCATGACAGTTGTTTATATTTTAAATGCAAAAATTGGTTTTAATATTCCGCTAAATACATCGTATATTGTAGGTGCGGTTATTACAGTTATTTTAACTGCTGTATTCTTTATGAAAGCTGTAAGGAATAGAAGAGAGAATATTGAGGTGGATGTACAATTAGAGAAAGAAGCTGTGTAGAGATTTTCTACACAGCTTTTTTGGAACAAGAAAAAATTACCAATAAATATGTTAAAATAACATTGTCATATAACAAGGGGGATTCGTTTGATGGAAAAAGAGCATCTTGCTAAAGTAGATTTAACGAAAAAAATTGAATCAAAATCTAAGTACAATAAGAAACTTGAAAAATATCAAATGCGCTTATTGGCACTACAGCAAATATTAAAAGAAGAGAAAATAGCCGTTATGATGGTTATGGAAGGTTGGGATGCGGCAGGTAAAGGCGGAGCGATTAAGCGAGTAACTGAACATCTTGATCCGCGTGGATTCCAAGTAAATCCAATTGGGGCGCCTGCTCCTCATGAAAAACGGTATCATTATTTACAACGTTTTTGGCGGAAACTTCCTCAATATGGGTAAATTACTATATTCGACCGTTCATGGTATGGGCGTGTATTAGTTGAACGTGTTGAAGGTTTTGCTACAAAAGAAGAGTGGACGAGAGCGTATGGTGAAATTAATGATTTCGAAAAACTATTAACTGATGATCATTACATAATAGGAAAGTTTTTCTATCATATTAGTAAAGACGAACAGTTAAAGAGATTTACAGAAAGAGAGAACAACCCTCTTAAAAGGTGGAAAATTACAGATGAAGACTGGCGAAATCGTGAAAAACGGGATGAGTATGTCGAAGCAATAGAAGACATGTTTGAAAATACAAATAAGCCGAATGCAAAATGGCATATTATCGCGAGTAATGATAAATTATACGCCCGTTTGAAAACATTGAAAGTAATTATTTCATTAATTGAGGATTATTTCTTAGAGCATAATATAGAATTACCTTCTTATTATAATGAAATAAAAGAAGGAAAGAAAAAGAAAATTGAATCTGTGCAAGATGCAGGAGTCAAATAGTAAAAAGGTTTGTATAGGAAATATGAAGGGAAGCTGTCTTTTAATTTGGTAAACCCAAATTAAAAGACAGCTTTTTAGTTGGAAGTATTTTATATATTTATATAAAGCGAGTGTACCAATTATTTTAGTTTGTGCTGTAGTAAGTTTGTTGTTTTAGGAAGGGGAAACTTTAAGAAAGAGTAGTAGGGGAATAGGCTAAATATGAATCGCATTTTAATTATGGAACGTTAGCTGCCAAAAAAATTTATAGAATTATTTTGGGAACTCCTCGGTAATGGGCGAAACGTAAACCGTGGAGTTCTTTATTTTGTGATTATAGGCATATGTATCACTGTCATTAAATATTTGCTTTCATTCATTATCCGTCAAGATCAAGTTTTCGAAGTTTAGAAAGATAAACTAAATAATATTAATAAGATGTATAATTGTTTTTTACATGTCATGAATGGGCACGTATCAAGTTCAAATAACGGATGCATAATATTATTTTCATAGGATTTTAAATATATTTTTCAAAGGGGTGTTCTTTAAATGTTTATAAAACCTATAAATTTAGTGATTCGATTTTTTCTAGAATTAGGTGCTCTTGCATCACTATGTTACTGGGGCTTTCAATTTTGGGAAAGTGTATATGTGAAATTTATTTTTGGCATTGGCTCACCACTACTTTTTGCGACAATATGGGGGATTTTCATTGCACCTAAAGCATCATTAAAACTGCCAGAACCATATAGGTTTATGTTGGAAATCATATTGTTTGGAGTTACCTCAGTTGCTCTATATGTTGTTGATCAAATAACCTTAGCTATTATTCTTGGAATGGTATTTGTAATAAATCGTACTTTAATCATTATTTGGAAACAATAATTTTTTGCTAAGTTTCTTCACGAAAGGAACTTAGCATTATTTAAGATGTAGGAGTAACGAAATATGGATAAATTTAAGCGCTTTCAATTTTGGGATTTTGTTGTTTTATAGTACATTAACAAGAGATATTAGTTTCATAGGAAGGGTGAGGAAATGATAGATATAGCAGATGCTTTAATAAGTAATCATATGTATACAGAAGAAGAGCAACAAAAATTATATAAACGAACGTTAATAATCGTAAGTATTTCACAAATGTTTGGCGGAGCGGGATTAGCTGCTGGTATTACAGTAGGTGCACTTCTTGCACAGCAAATGCTTGGGACGGATGCGTATGCAGGATTACCAGCTGCTATGTTTACAATGGGATCTGCGGTAGCGGCTTTCTTTGTTGGGAAGTTATCGCAAAAATATGGTCGCCGAATAGGACTTGCAACAGGGTTTATAGTAGGAGGACTAGGAGCTATTGGAGTTGTATTGGCTGCGTTAACAAATAGTATTATTCTATTACTAGTTTCTTTACTCATATATGGTGCGGGTACAGCGACGAATCTACAAGCTCGTTATGCTGGTACCGATTTAGCAGATAAGAAACAACGAGCAACTGCTATTAGTATTACGATGGTTATGACGACTTTTGGTGCGGTAGCTGGTCCAAATTTAGTAGGCGTAATGGGAGATTTTGCCCATTCAATTGGAATTCCTAACCTTGCTGGTCCGTTCATATTATCAGCAGCGGCATTTATACTTGCGGGTCTTGTACTTTTTGTTATGCTTCGTCCAGATCCATTAATTATTGCTAACATAATAGAAACATATAAACAAGAACATACATATAAAGGGCAACCAGTAACAGAAGAAATGATAGAAAATAAACGTGGTGTTACTGTTGGAGCAATCGTAATGATACTTACTCAAATAGTGATGGTTGCGATTATGACGATGACGCCAGTTCATATGGGGCATCATGGTCATGGTTTAAGTGCAATAGGGCTTGTAATTGGTTTTCATGTAGGTGCAATGTATCTTCCGTCTCTCGTTACAGGAATGTTAATTGATAAAATCGGCCGAACTACGATGAGTATAGCTGGTGGAGTAATTTTACTAGCGGCGGGTGTCATAGCTGCGATAGCGCCGAGTGATTCTTTACTATTATTAATTGTTGCTCTGTCTTTACTTGGGTTAGGGTGGAACCTCGGTTTAATAAGTGGTACAGCTCAAATTGTTGATGCAACTATACCTTCTACACGTGCAAAAACACAAGGAAAAATAGATGTATTTGTTGCGTTAGCTGGAGCTTCTGGTGGAGCGATGTCAGGTATGGTAGTAGCTAATTCAAGTTATGCGGCATTATCATTAGCGGGAGGGGCTGTAGCCTTACTGCTTATTCCAGTTGTGATATGGTCTCAGACAGGTAAATAAAATTCAGATAAAAGAAGCGGCGTTCAAAGGGAGATAATCAATCTTTGAATGCCGCTTTTTTGTGATCAACTAATAGTCTAACTGGAATCGTTGATATAATTTCATTTACCGTAATGTTAGTTGTATAAAAGGAAATTTCAGTTTAAATCCCACTCCACAATAAGTCCTAAATGCATACACCCATCGTCAAATCCCTACAGTAAAAGTGTATCTCCATTATTTAATTTTCCTTCTTTTCTAAATCGTTATTAGATAATATTTGATCTGGAACATAAGTACCAATTGCAGTAATACGAGATTGAGAATTCATAAGAACATCTCCTAACTTATTTTTATAATCTGATACTAATATTAGATCGTAAAAATATTGATAAAGATTTTCTGTTTAATAAAATTAATATATTTTAATAAACGGAAAGGGATTTGAGGAGTGATGTCCAAATAATATACGGAAAGCTTCTAAATTTGATAATGAAGGGGTTTGAGATTCTTGAAAAGAATCGTATATGTATTGTCTCTTGTTTTAATTTGTAGCTTTACTTATTTTATTTTACCAGAGAAATCTTATGCTTGTGATTGTACTAAAGCATCACCAGAAGAGAGGTTACAACAAAATGATGTAGTGTTTGAAGGTAAGGTATTAGAAGTTCAAGAGAAGGACGGAAGAATGAAAACATTATTTGAAGTGAAGAAAATTTGGAAAGGGACAAGTTCTTCGCAAATTATTATATATACAAGCAGTAGTAGTAGTTGTGCATTTCGTTTTGCAGAGGGAGGAGAGTACCTAGTGTTCACTTCTCATAGAGGAGAAGTGAAACTGTTGGAGACATCTAGCTGCAGTGGAACGAAGAGATTAGATGAGGCAGAGATAGAGAAAATGGCTTTACGTCATATTACAAAAGAGTCTGTTCCGACGAAGAAAGTGGATTTAAAAGATGAAATGGTAAGCGGTTTAAGTTGGTGGCAAGTAACTATCATTTCTATAGGTGTGTTATTGTTAATTGCTGTTGTTATTTTTATTGTGAGAAGAACTCGCAAAAAATGACGATTAAAGTAAAAATATAAAGATTTTCTTTCGGTTTCTATAGGTGGTTTAATCTTGTGAAAGCGAATTACTTATGCTACACTTTATGTAACTTAAAATGAACGGAGGGGCTTCCTTTGATCTTAATCAGATTACGTCTCAATACTTTGTGCCGATAATTGAATAGCGCTCAAAGGCTCTGTCTGTGTACAGAGTGAACGGGATTGGTCTGCCTATTTTAAAGGAACCCTTTATTAAGCTTATATGTGAAAAAGAGGGAGGGACGAATACGCCCTCTTTTTGTTTTGCCTTTATAAATAGAATGGGATAGTATAGGTGAACACTTGTTGGATACGTATACTATCTTGGGACTTTTTGACCATGTATAGGACGAAAGCACTGCTTTCTTCTATTTCTTTGGTGAACCCTTATCCGTTTACAAAAACACAGGCAGTGACCTGTGTTTTTTATTTTGCGTAATCGAAATGGAGGAATAAATATATGGAAGAATTATTACAAAGAGCAATATTAGTTGGAGTAAATTTAGGTAAGGAAGCTGATTTTGCATATTCGATGGAAGAGTTAGCAAATCTTACGGAAGCTTGTGATGTGGAAGTAATCGGTCAAGTGACGCAAAATTTACAACGAGTAAATCCGTCGCATTATATTGGAAAAGGGAAGATTGAAGAAGTAGCAGCGTATGTGAAAGAAGCAGATGCAAATATGGTCATCTTTAATGACGAATTATCTCCTTCACAAATTCGAAATTTAGAAGAGGATTTAGATTGTAAAGTAATTGATCGTACCATTTTAATTTTGGATATTTTTGCGCAGCGTGCGAAAACGAAAGAAGCGCAGTTGCAAGTAGAAGTGGCCCATCTTCAGTACATGATGCCTCGCTTAATCGGTCTTCGTGAATCGTTAGGAAGACAGAGCGGGGGAGTTGGCACGAAAAATAAAGGTGTCGGTGAGAAGAAGTTGGAATTAGACCGTCGTAAAATTGAAGAACAAATTGCAGCTCTAAATAAAGAATTAGAGGCACTTGTTGCACAACGTCAAACGCAGCGTAAACAACGTAAGAAAAATGAAATGCCAGTTGTATCATTAGTAGGATATACGAATGCAGGTAAATCAACGATAATGAATACAATGCTTGAAATTTTTAATGGTACTGTAGAAAAACAAGTATTTGAAAAAGATATGTTATTTGCGACGTTAGAGACATCTGTACGAAATATTGATTTGCCGGATAATAAATCATTTTTATTAACGGATACTGTTGGATTTGTAAGTAAATTACCGCATCATCTTGTGAAAGCCTTCCGTTCAACGCTAGAGGAAGTGGCAGAAGCGGATTTACTCATTCACGTTGTAGATTACTCAAATCCCAATTATGAGCAATTAATTGATATTACAAATGAAACGTTAAAGAAAATTGGCGTGGAAAATATCCCGACGATTTATGCATACAACAAATCAGATTTGGTAGATGTTGAAATTCCGAAAGTGCAAGAAGATCGCGTTTATCTATCTGCGAAGAAACATGTTGGAATTAAAGAGCTTGTAGAAGTAGTTCGTTCACACATTTATAAAGAGTATACGAAGTGTGAAATGTTAATTCCGTATGATCAAGGGCAGGTAGTTTCGTATTTCAACAATCATGCACACGTTTTATCTACGAGTTATGAAAACGAAGGTACGAAAATGGTACTAGAATGTAAGACGAGTGATTATGAGAAATATAAGCGTTTTTCTATTTAATAAAAAAAGGCGATCCTAATATGTTTTAGGATCGTCTTTTTCTTCATATTTGCAAGCCTTCCTTTCGTCCTGCCTTAGTATAAAAGAAAATACAAAGAGTTCATATGAATAAATCCGACAAAGCACATAGAAAAAATATATTTTTTTAGAAGTTGAATTTCTGGAAAAAGAAATGAAACCAGTATAGAATAGAAATGTTTCAAAACTCAGAATTTATTCTGATTAAAGTCTAAATTTATTACAGCCCTTTCCGAACGAGAAAGCCCATCGCCTTTAGGCATGGGATGAAAGTGAGGTTGGATACGGAGTGCCACTGAAAATCGCAAGGTTCGTGGTACTTTAAGTATCCAAAGTATAGGTAGTTTCTTCGAGTCTTTTTGTTGTAATTTTTCGAAAGTAAATGATACATTGTAACTAGAATCAACGATGATAGAAGTACGTTTCAAAGTGTTTGAGAGGAAAATCTCCTCACCTCATGTAGTTGTAAAGTTTATGGACACGTTCTTATTTTGTTTCTATTGCTAGAAATGTATCAAATGAACGATGTTGAAAATCAAAAAACAAGGGGATGAAACGTATGTCACAGCCCCTAACAGTGAAAGTGAAATTGATTCCAACAAAAGAGCAAATCCGTTTATTAGAACAAAGTAGTCACGAATATATCAAAGTTATAAATACACTTGTATCAGAAATGGTTAAAGCAAAGAAAAGTACGAAAAAAAGCACAAAAGATATCGAAGCAAATATTCCAAGTGCGGTGAAGAATCAAGCAATCAAAGACGCGAAAAGTTTGTTTGCTACAAAAGTAAAGAAAAGCAATTATAAAATCATTCCGATTTTAAAGAGGCCTGTTTGTATATGGAACAATCAAAATTATTCGTTTGACGCCACTCATATTTCAATTCCGTTTAAGGTAAATGGAAAGTCGACTCGTGTAAAAATCCAAGCTTTATTAAGCGATAAAAACAATCGCAATCTGAATCTATTAAAACATAAATTAGGCACACTTCGCATCACAAAGAAATCGAATAAGTGGATAGCCCAAATATCTGTCACACTTCCTACAAATAAAAGGACAGGAACGAAAATTTTAGGAGTAGACTTAGGTCTCAAGGTCCCCGCAGTAGCAATCACAGAGGATGATAAGATTCGTTTTTTTGGAAATGGTAGGCAAAACAAATGTAAGAAGCGTAAGTTTCGGTGTATTCGTAAGAAATTAGGAAAAGCCAAAAAAGTGAATGCGATTCGGCGATTGGATGATAAAGAACAAAGATGGATGCAAGATAAAGATCATAAAATAAGTCGTGAAATCATTAATTTTGCGATTGCAAATCATATTTCTGTCATTCGATTAGAACAATTAACGAATATAAGACAGACGGCAAGAACAAGCCGTAAAAACGAAAAAAACCTACACACTTGGTCATTCTATCGTTTGTCAAAATTTATTGAATATAAAGCGATATTAGCTGATATTCAGGTTGAATATGTGAATCCAGCTTATACAAGTCAAAGCTGTCCGAAATGCGCTGAAAAGAACAGGGCACAAGACAGAAAGTACAAGTGTCAATGTGGGTTTGAGACACACCGTGACATCGTTGGGGCGATGAATATTCGCTACGCAACTGTGATTGATGGTAACAGTCAATCAGCCTAAGCACCTATATGGTCTGGTTTAGGAGGGGCAATGAGATGCCCTCATCTTGAAGGCTGTTCAAAACAGAAATGGACTGCGAACGTTTAGTCATTCAAGAATCCCACCCGTAATTCCGTAAGGATTCGGGCTTGCGACTTTAGTCGTGGGAGTCTCAAACTAACTGTAATAAATATATATTTTGTACAGGAAGGAGAAATACACATATGCAGGCAGTTTCACAAAAAAATACAGTAGAAACACCGACAATATATCGAATATTATTTGCGATTAGTTTCGGACATTTTTTGAATGATTCGATGCAAGCAGTTGTGCCAGCGTTGTTTCCTATTTTGGAAAAAACGATGAATTTATCCTATATGCAAGTAGGGTGGATTGCGTTTGCGTTAAATATGACGTCATCGATTATGCAGCCGGTTTTTGGGATGTATTCAGATAAGAGGCCGTCACCATTTTTATTACCGCTCGGTATGTTTTCGAGTATGCTTGGGATGATTGGACTCGCATTTGCACCGAACTTTATAGTTGTTATTATTTCTGTTTTATTTATTGGATTAGGTTCCGCGGTCTTTCATCCGGAGGGCGCTCGTGTTGCTTACATGGCAGCCGGTGCAAAACGAGGTTTAGCACAAGCGATTTATCAAGTGGGGGGAAATACAGGGAATTCTCTAGCACCTATTTTTACAGCATTAATTTTCGTTCCGCTTGGTCAAATTGGTTCTTTAGGTTTTACAGCCTTTGCAGCAGTTGGAATTGTATTACTAATTTTCGTATCAAATTGGTATAAAAATGAATTAGCCACTGGTGCTGTAAGAAGGAAAAAGAGGGCTGCACTTGAGGCTGAAAATGCGATTGTAAGTACGCACATTAAATTTGTTATTATACTTCTTGTTTTTCTAACATTCGTACGTTCTTGGTACGGTGCTGGTATCGGGAATTTCTATCAATTTTATTTAATAGAGCATTACGGTTTATCTATAAAAAATGCACAGTATTTCGTCTTCGCTTTTATGATTGCTGGTGTATTAGGTACTTTCTTTGGTGGTCCGCTAGCGGATCGATTCGGTAAGAAAAAGATTATTGTCTTTTCGATGCTCGGTTCAGCGCCGCTTGCACTATTGTTACCTCACGTTTCTCTTATGTGGGTTGTACCGTTATTTTTATGCATTGGATTTATTAGCTCTAGTAGTTTTAGTGTAATCGTTGTATATGCTCAAGAACTTGTCCCAGGGAAAGTTGGAATGGTGTCAGGATTAATTGTCGGTCTTGCGTTTGGTCTTGGAGCATTAGGTGCTGTAGTCCTTGGGAAATTAGCTGATATGTATAGTCTTCAATTTATTATGCTATTATGTAGTGGTTTACCATTAATTGGACTTACTTCATTGTTACTGCCAAATGATAAGAAAACGATAGAATAGGGGATGCGCTATGAAATTATGTGAAAACGTTACAGAATTAATAGGAGATACACCTGTTGTCCGATTATCTAAATTTATTCCAGAGGACGCAGCGGATGTGTATGTAAAACTGGAAATGTTTAATCCTTCACGCAGTGTGAAAGATCGTGCTGCCTATAACTTAATTCATATTGCCGAGGAACACGGTCTCATTAAGCCAGGTGATACAATTATTGAACCGACAAGTGGAAATACAGGAATTGGCTTAGCGATGAATGCAGCTGCTAAAGGATATAAAGCTATTTTAATTATGCCAGATAATATGTCCAAAGAGCGTATTAATTTATTGAAAGCATACGGCGCAGAAGTAGTTTTAACACCAGCAGAACAAAGAATGCCAGGAGCAATTGCGAAGGCGTTAGAGTTACAAAAAGAAATTCCAAATAGTTTTATTCCGCAGCAATTTGAAAACCCAGCAAATCCGAATATTCATCGTTATACGACTGCACTTGAAATTTATGAACAAATGGATGGAGAACTTGATGCATTTGTAGCAACCGCAGGAACAGGCGGAACAATTACAGGGACCGGTGAAACGTTAAAAGAGAAACTACCAAACTTATATATTGCCGTAGTAGAACCGAAAGGATCACCAGTGTTATCTGGTGGTGTTCCAGGCCCTCATAAACTAGTCGGAACAAGCCCAGGGTTTATTCCCAAAAACTTAAATACAGAAGTGTATAACGAAATTATGCAAATTGCAGATGAAGAGGCATTAACTACAATGAGGAACTTGGCAAGACAAGAAGGATTACTAGTAGGGCCATCTTCAGGAGCTTCTGTTTACGCCGCAATAATGATAGCGAAGCGTTTAGGTGCTGGTAAAAAGGTTTTATGTATTGCACCTGATACAGGGGAACGCTATTTAAGTATGGGGCTATTTGAATAAAATTGATGGAAACACCTTAATAGTAAGGATGAAAATCCGCTATTAAGGTGTTTCTTTTAGAAAAATAGATAATGGGTGAGTGGGGAGAATGACAATGAAGCTATTGAAACCAACATACGAATATAGCGAACAAATTATGGAGTATAGGCAGGCATTTTTACATGCAGGAGAACAACCACACGGCAGTAGCTCTTTACAAAATTTTGATTCACTAGATGAATGGTTTGAAAAAGTGAGTATACAAGAAGTAGGAGGAAACTTACAAGCAAATCGAGTGCCATCTAGTCAGTTTTTAAGTTTTGAAAAAGGAGAACTTATCGGTTTTGTGAATATTAGACATCGATTAAATCCAGAATTATTGCTGGAAAGCGGTCATATCGGTTATAGTATCCATCCGAATAAACGTCGCCTAGGTTACGCGACAAAACAATTGAAACTTGCATTAAGTGAAGCGCAAAAGTTAGGGTTGAAGAAAGTGCTAATAACTTGTGATAAAGCTAATATTGGTTCGGCTAAAACGATTCAAAAGGTTGGCGGTGTGCTAGAAAATGAAGTAGTTTCTTCTAATTCTGGCGAAATTGTTCAGCGTTATTGGGTAGAAATATGATTTAGTTGAAATTTGAAAAGGTAATATAATGTTTAATATCGAAATAGATAAATGAAAAGTAAGGGGAGTACTGCAGTTTTAGGGGGAAATGCAATGGGATTAAAAGAGAAAGCGATAGAGATGTCGGAGATTTATAGGCAAAACCAGAAAGTCGAAGCTATTATTTTAGCAGGATCTGTAGCGAGAAAGTTAGAAGATGAACATTCAGATATTGAATTACATATTTTATGGTCAGAACCACCAGAGGATGAAGAGCGTCTAGGTCCAATTAATAATATTGGTGGAACGATTTTGTCATATCATCCTTACGAGGACGAAGAATGGTCGGAAACGTATTTGACGAAAGAAGGAATTAAACTAGAGATTAGTAACTTTTTAACATTGACAGTAGAAAAAATTATTTCAGAAGTTATAGAGCAGTATGATATAAATTATGAGAAACAATGTATTGTATCATCGGTTCATGATGGTGTGAGTTTGTATGGAGAAGTAAAAGTACATGCTCTAAAAGATAGAGTTGAAGCATTTCCAGAAGAACTGGCGAAAAGGATGATTTCAGAAAACCTTTGGTTAAGCAATCGTTGGCATAATCGAGAGGCGCTTTTAAAACGAAAAGACTGGCTTATGCTTTATGATGTTATTTGTGAAGTACAAAGGCATTTATTCGGTGTTTTATTCGGTTTGAATAGAATGTACGTGCACCATCCTGCGTTTAAATGGATGCCATATAATGTGGGACGAATGAGTATTAAACCTGAAAATTTATATGAGCGTATGGCGAATACGTTGATAGGGAAACCGGAGTATAGTGTACAGGAGTTAGAAGTGCTACTTGAAGAGGTATTACATTTAGTAGAACAATATGCTCCGGAGTTAAATATCGCTGAACAACAAAAGCGTATTCAATATGCGAAGTAAAAAAACAAGAGATGTAACAACGCGTTACATCTCTTGTTTTTTTACTTTACTAACTTTCCTAATACAGGCAATCGTCGAATCCTATCACCGAGAATATGCGAAGCAAGTCCACTCGTTAATACGAATAAAAGATAAACAAGTCCTCCTGCTGATGCGCATATAAACACAATGATCAGTGATTCTATATAAGATTGTCCAGGAATAATCCAGCTTATAATTGCTCTTAATACAATTACAACAGCAGACATTGCTGCGGAGTAAATCGTAATTAGAAATACTGTTTTTGCTGTTTCGCCAATTTTAAATTTCGCAAACTTAACGATGCAGTATAACATAATAATATTTGAAACGAGATATCCAAGAATTGTTCCAAGTACAGCACCATGTCCACCGAATAAATGTAAGAGCGGTGTGTTCACCACAATTTTAACGAGAATACCGGCTGAGAATGCAATCATTGTTTTTCTTTGATAATCAATTCCTTGTAATATAGCGGCTGAAACTGTGAAAATTGCACTTAATACAGCAGAAGGTGCAAATGAAATTAAATATTGTGATCCACCAAGTGCAATTTCAGGATTTACATAAACCATGCGGAATGCATCGTAAGCGATACTAGCAAGACCGAATGCGGCTGGGATAGTGAAGAATAACAACACTTGAAATATCTTTGAAATTTGTCCTTGTAATTCATCTAGCTTCCCGCTTGTAAATGATTTCGTTATAGCCGGAATAATTGTTAATGAGAATCCAGTTGCAAGTGAAGCCGGAATCATAATTAACTTTTGGGCATAGTTCGTTATATAAGCGAAAACTGCATTCGCGGTTTCTAAAGGTTCTCCCATCGCTCTAAGGACATCAGCTACGGTATATTGATCTACTAACGTATAGAGCGGGATTGCAATGCCTACAAATACAATTGGAATTGCATAACGTAGTAATTCCATATAAATACTTCTTAACGGAATGTTTGATGATCTCGTTTTCAGCTCACCTTCAGGAGGTTTTAATCCATTATATTTTTTCCAGTACATCATTAAAATAGAGACGCTTGCAAGTGCCCCGATAACAGCACCAAATGTAGCAACTGCCACAGAAGAAGCTACTGAACCTCCTAATAGTTTTGAGACGATAAAACTACCAACTAAAATGAAAACGACACGTGCGATTTGTTCTACGACTTGAGAAACAGCACTTGGTTTCATATGTTGAAAACCTTGGAAATAACCACGTGTAACACTCATAGCTGGTACGATAATAAGCGCGAAGCTTAATGCTCGCATTGTAAGTGTTACGTCTGCGATAAATTGTGGATCTGGTGTTTTCGAGCGAATAATAAATTGTGATATGTACGGTGCTCCAATAAATAAAGTTAAAAATCCTAAAAAGCCCATAAACATCATTAATTTTACGCTCGAGTTATACAATTTTTTACTTGTACTATAATCACCAAGTGCATTATGTTTTGCAACAAATTTTGAGACGGCAATAGGAATACCAGCTGTTGAAAAGCTTAATAAAATACCGTACCAAGAGTATGCGTATCCATATAAAGCGACCCCTTGCGTTCCAACTAATAATTGAAAGGGGAAAAAGTATATAAAACCTAAAATTCGTGAAATCATTGTTGCACCACTTAATAAAGCGGTACCTTTTAAAACTTTTGAAGTAGACAAAATTCTTTCCTCCTACTCGTGCTGTCTTGCATTTATCGTATACTACTATAAACCTGCTAGAGAAGTTAATACAGTATAAACCATAAATGTTCTAATACTATTCATACAAAAGTCATATTTTGAATTTTTAAATAGAATGTAATGCATAAAATTTCAAAATATAAGTTGACACTATTTTTAATGTATGATAAAAATGATAGTAATCAATTCGGAAAATAATATTTGGGCAATGAAAGGGTACAGTAGTGAATATCTCCCTATTTCAGAGAGCTGATGGTTGGTGTGAATCAGTATATAGATTATTCATGAAGTTCGTCCTGGAGCATCTTTCATAAATCTCATGTTTTGAGGAAATGAAAGACGGTAGTTTATACCGTTATCAAATAAAGTGGTGAAGATTGTTTCACAACTAGGGTGGTACCGCGATATTTATCGTCCCTACGTATTTACGTAGGGACGTTTTTTATTTAGGTCCTAACTTTGGTGTGGCTTCATAACTAGGGTGGTACCGCGATATTTTATCGTCCCTACGTATTTGCGTAGGGACGTTTTTTATTTAGGTCCTAACTTTGGTGTATCTTCATAACTAGGGTGGTACCGCGATATTTTTGTCGTCCCTACGTATTTACGTAGGGGCGTTTTTTATTATTAGGGAGGAAGTGAACGTATTAGAAAAGAGTATGGATAGAACAATATAAATACTGGATTGTAAAACAGAAAAAGATAAAGAGAGGAGATTAACAAATGAATTCACAGCAATGGACATCGAAATTAGGTTTCGTATTAGCTGCAGCAGGTTCAGCGATTGGTCTTGGAGCGATTTGGAAGTTCCCGTATATGGCCGGAATTGGAGGAGGCGGCGCGTTCTTCCTTATTTTCATCGGTTTCACATTATTAATTGGTTTACCGCTATTATTAGCTGAATTCGTTATCGGAAGAAGTACACAAAAAGAGGCTGTTGATGCGTATAGCGAAATCGCACCAAAAACACTATGGCCTTGGTTAGGTAAATTAGGGATTGTAACTTGTTTCATATTACTTTCTTTCTACAGTGTTGTAGGAGGATGGATTATATTATACTTATGGAATGCAATTACAGGTAGACTATGGGAAGGAAATGGAGCATACGAAGCTACGTTTGGTGAAATCATTTCCAATCCGTATTTAGCAGTTGGATCACAGCTATTATTCATCCTTATTACTATTTTTATCGTAAGTAAAGGTGTACAAAATGGTGTTGAAAAAGTAAATAAATATTTCATGCCAGCATTATTCGTTTTATTCTTTGTATTAATTGTTCGTGCACTTACGTTAGATGGTGCCGGAGAAGGAGTTCGATTCTTCTTACAACCTGATTTCTCAAACGTAACATCAGAAATCATTTTATATGCAATGGGGCAATCGTTCTTTTCGTTATCTGTCGGGGTAGCCGTTATGGTAACGTATAGTTCGTACTTACCGAAAGAAGAAAGCTTACCACGTTCAGCATTTTCTATCGTAGCTTTAACGCTTGTGATTACATTACTTGCAGGGCTTGCAATTTTCCCAGTAGTGTTCGCATTTGGGATGGAACCATCTCAAGGACCAGGGCTATTATTTATCGTACTGCCAGCTATTTTCAGTAAAATGGCGTTCGGGAAGTTATTCTTTATTGTTTTCTTATTACTATTCTTCTTTGCTACTATTACATCAGCAATTTCGATGTTAGAAATTAGTGTTGCGTCTTTAACAACTAAAGGTAAAAGTAAAGGGAAACGTGAAAAAATGGCATTAATTGTTGGCTTGTTAATCTTTGTTGTAGGGGTTCCATCAGCCTTATCATTCGGTTTGTTAAGTGATGTGAAACCATTTGGGAAAACAATTTTTGATTTAGCAGACTATGCGGTTAGTAACATATTAATGCCGCTTGGTGTTTTATTAGTTTCCATCTTTGTTCCGTTGAAAATGAAGAAAGATGTATTAATGAAAGAGCTTGGTGTAAGTAAAAATAAAGGCTATAAACTATTCGTATTATGGTTATTCTTACTTCGCTATATTGCACCAATTGCGATTATTATCGTATTCCTAAATGTGCTTGGAATTATATAAAAGAAAGGTAGCGTATCGAGATATGATACGCTACCTTTTTATTTTGCTTTTTTTTGCAATTCGTTTACTGTCACGAATTGATAGCCCTTTTTAGATAAAGAGTCTAAAATACCTTCAATAGTTTGCAGATTTTCATTAGATTCATCGTACATAGGGTGCAATAAAATGATAGAACCTGGTTTTACATTTTTACTAACATATTCAATTTTATCAGCTGTAGATGTATAAAAAGTATCAGGTTCAAGGTCCCATGTGATTGTTTCGATATTGTTTTTATTTAAATAATAGGGCAGACCAATTAGCTTTTTACCGTTAGGTGGTCTAAAATCAATTCCATCTGTATATCCTGTTTGACGGATTATCGAGTTCGTTTTTTCTATTTCTTTTTTAATAAAAGAAGGCGTTTTGAAAACCATTCTGTTATGAGAGTATGTATGGTTTCCAATTTGGTGTCCAGATTGTACGATATCTTCTCCTAACGATAGGTTTTTCTCTAGTTCATTTCCGATTAAAAAGAAAGTAGCTTTTGCATTGTATCGATCTAGTAGCGGTAATATTTGTTTTACATTGTTAGTAGGACCATCATCAAAAGTTAAAGCAATCACTTTTTCATTTGTTTCTACTCGGTTTGTTAAACCTCCAAACAATTGAAAACTTCTTGTGTTCATCAATTTGTATGTTCCGAATAATGCTACAGTAATAATGAATAATGTAACGATTGTAATGATTATATTCTTTTTCATAACGCAACCTCACTATACTTTTGGATTGGACTAAAAAGTATTATATCAAACTAAGTAACTTCGTGCTTTAAAAAGGATGTGGATGCAAGGGGAAGAAATTTATCATATAATAAAATGCAAAAGGTATATTAGGAGGTGTTTATATGGCGATTATAATTCAATTGCCAGACACTGCAACGTCTCATGCAAAGCCAAGTATGGAAATGGCGATACTTTGCGTGGGGTAGACAAGTAATATACAATCGCCTAAATGAGCTCGTATCATTTTTTATATTTGGCTTTGCACCTTATTGAAATGAACCATAAAAAATAAGGGGCGAGCAGAAATGAAATACGTTAAAGCTGCGACGGTTTTACCAGAAAGTTTAATTGCTGAAATTCAAAAGTATATACAAGGTGAAACAATTTACATTCCAAAACAAGAAACAAAACATTATAAATGGGGTACACAATCTGGAGGAAGAAAACAACTAGATGAAAGAAACAAAGCTATTAAAGAAGCGTTTAAAAGTGGAATTTCCATTCATCAACTTGCGGAGGAGCATTTTCTTTCCGGAGAAACGATTAAAAAGATTGTGTATTCTAAATGAAAATAAAAGAGTCTAGTTCAATTATTAAATTGAACTAGACTCTTTTTGTTTTGTATCTATTGGATATGAATGGGCAAGATAATAGAAAAAATGTGCCGGCTTTTTACTAAATAGAATATAGAGCATTTGAGTGAAAAGCAGAAAGGTGAGCATATATGAATCATCTAGGACAAATAACGATAGAACTATTTTTTGGTTTTTTTGTGCTATTGATTGCTACTAAAATATTAGGGAAGACACAAATATCTCAGTTAACGCCATTTGATTTTATTTCTGCCATAGTTCTCGGAGAATTAGTAGGAAATACTATATATGATCCGGAAATAAAAGTATGGTCTATTTTATATGCAGTACTTGTATGGGTAGTGTTAATTTATACAATAGAAGTGATAACGCAAAAATTTAGGGGGACGAGAAGTTTTTTTGAAGGCTCTCCGTCAATCATTATCCGTAATGGATATATTGACCGGGAACAACTAAGTTCAAATCATTTGGATATTAATCAACTACAACAAATGCTAAGACAACAAAAAGATATATTTTCAATCCGAGAAGTTGAATATATGATTTTGGAACCTAATGGAAACATAAGTGTTCTGAAGAAAAGCAAATATGAATCTCCTACTATAAATGATTTAAGTTTAAAACATAAACCTGTATACTTACCGATTTCATTAATTAGTGATGGAAAAGTAGTGAAAGATAATTTGAGGGAAGCAGGTTTTGATGAAGGATGGCTTTATAAACAAATAAAGCAAAAAGGGATTACTAAATTTGAAGATGTATTATATGCAGAATGGAAAACAGATGATGGTTTCTTTTGTCAGGAAATGCCTCGGTAGAACATAGTCAGAGTATGTAATGTTCATTTCTAAGTTATCTTTTACATATCAAAAAGCTGAATCATTGTATACAATAAAATTAGATCAACAATTTGTATGGAGTGATAAAGATGGAAGTTTTTATTAGAAGTGATCAATATAATTTTATAAAGTCACAAGCTTATATTTTAGCAAATGGGCATGCAACGGCAAATGATAGAGGTGTAATTCAAGCGTTAAAATCACTTGCGATTGAAAAGATAATACATGTATTTGAGAATTTAACGGATGAACAGAAAGAGTTAATTGATACGGTATTAACAGTTCAAAATAGAGAAGATGCAGAATCGTTTTTAATGAAAATAAATCCGTATGTAATTCCGTTTCAGGAAGTTACAGCACAAACGTTAAAGAAATTATTTCCTAAGGCGAAAAAGTTAAAACTTCCTGATATGGAAGAACTGGATATGAAAGAATTAACTTATTTAAGCTGGATTGACAAGGGATCGAGCAGGAAATTTATTATAGCGAAAAATGATAAAAATAAGTTTGTTGGTCTGCAAGGAACATTTCAAAGTTTAAATAAAAAAAGCATTTGTTCATTATGTCATGGGCATGAAGAAGTAGGAATGTTTTTAGTTGAAATTAAAGGTGATGTACCAGGAACTTTCGTTAGAAAGGGAAACTATATTTGCAAAGATGGTGTAGCTTGTAATCATAATATGAAATCGCTTGATAAGTTACAGGATTTTATTGAGAGACTAAAGAAATAAAAATAGAAGACCTCTAGTATTTAAACTGGAGGTTTTTATTTTTTGAAGAAGAAGTAATAGGTTCTTTTGGAGATGTAGATTTATAAAAAAGTTAGTTCATTTATAATGAAATTTGATGAAAATATCTATTTGGATACAGTTGCTTATATGCAAGGAGGTAAAACATGAATTACATTTCACCGAAAGAAGAGGTGTTAAAAGTGAAAAGGTGGCCTAAAAATACGATAGCAGCGGGTCGTGGTCATACCGTTGCTCTTAAATCGGATGGCACGGTGGTAGCAGTGGGCCGAAATAAAGAAGGAGAATGCAATGTAAGTGGCTGGCGTGATATTGTATCGGTCGCAGCGGGCAATGTTCATATGGCGACGAACACGGGTAATGCTCATACAATCGGTCTTAAATGTGACAGTACTGCGGTTGCAGTGGGTTGGAATAATCATGACCAATGTGATGTAAATGATTGGCATAATATTGTATCGGTTGCGGCGGGGTGGCGCCGTACCATTGGCCTTAAACCGGATGGCACGGTGATAGCAGTGGGCCGAAATAAAGAAGGAGAATGTAATATAAGTAGCTGGCGTGATATTGTGGCGGTCGCGGTGGGTGACTGGCATACAGTCGGTCTTAAATTGGACGGAACGGTGACGACTGTGGGTAATAATCGATATGGCCAATGCAATGTAAGTAGCTGGCGTGATATTGTGGCGATAGCGGCGGGATATCTTCATACAGTTGGTATTACATCTGACGGTATGGTGACGGCAGTGGGTAATAATAAACGGGGGCAATGTGATGTAAGCGATTGGCGCGATATTGTGGCGATAGCGGCAGGTAGTAATCATACAATTGCTCTGAAATCAGATGGTACTGTGGCGGCAGTAGGTTGGAATGAGTATGGCCAATGTAATGTAAGTGATTGGCGTGATATTGTAGCGATAGCGGCTGGTTGTGCGCATACGGTTGGACTTAAATTAGATGGCACGGTGGTAGCAGTAGGTGATAATACATACGGTCAATGCGATGTAGGTAGTTGGCGCAGCATCCGATTGCCTGGTAAATAGTTAATTTATAATAAATCACTAGTAATATTATTCTAGTTTAGGAGTAATTATGGAATAGGATATGTAGATAAGAATCCCTTTTTAAAAGAGGTTCTTATTCTTTTTCCGTAAAATGAGTGTCTAAATGGAATTTTTTAAAACTACAGTAGAGGATATGATTTATAAATAAAGCATAGGAGAGGTGAAGAATTGTATAAAAAGCTTTTATTTTCTTTACCAGATATTTTACTTGTGTGTATTGTTTTCTACATAACATATACAAAATCTTTTAGTTTTGGACAGACGTTAGTAATTTCAATTGCAATCGGAATCATCGGTGGTCTTGTTATAAGAATTTGTAAGGATGTATTCACGTATATAAGGTGGACAATTAAACAGAGGAAATGTTGAATAAGTTGTATTGCTATTAGGAGGAGATGAAATGACTAATAAAAAGAATAGAGTAAAAAACGAGATAGTACTTTGGACATTAACAGCGGTTGTTCTTTTAATTGTATGGTACTTTTTTCAAAGATAAAAACGCATCGCACTTTGAAAAAAAGCACGATGCGTTTTTATTATTTTTTTTGCCAATTTTCTTTTATAAAGTCTTCACGGCCAGATTCTTTTTGCTCAGTAGCATATTTCTCTGGATTCTTTTTATAGAAATGTTGATGGTATTCTTCGGCCTCATAAAAAGGTGCAGCCGGGCGAATTTCAGTCACGATTGGATCTTTAAACATACCGCTTTCTGCTAGAGTTTGCTTTGATTTTTCTGCAAGCTCTTTTTGTGTTTCATTATGATAAAAAATTGCTGTGCGGTAAGAGGGACCACGGTCAAAAAATTGTCCGCCATCATCAGTCGGATCGATTTGTGGCCAATATAAATCTAGTAATTTTTGATACGGGAAAATAGAAGGATCGAATGTAATTTGAACGACTTCTAAATGGCCAGATGTTCCAGCTTTTACTTGTTCATATGTTGGATTTTCTATATGACCACCTGCATAGCCAGAAAGTACTTTATGAATACCAGGAAGTTCATCAAATGGTTTTACCATGCACCAAAAGCAACCACCTGCGAAGGTTGCGAGTTCGTATGTTTTTTCGGACATTGCTGTAATCCTCCTAAATGTATATGTTTTATATAGTATTATATAAATTTTTTTATTGCGCAATAAAAAAGATTTGAAAATATATGTTTTTTATAAACAAGATCCTCCGCTCACATCAATTAATTGTCCAGTAACCCAGCGGCTGTCTGGAGAGGCAAGAAAAGCAGCGGTATCGGCAATATCTTCTACTTCACCTAAGCGATTGAAGGCGGAAATAGTAGTAGCGTACTGTTTCATCATTGGGTCGCTCAATAGTTCTGCATTCATATCTGTTTTAATAAAGCCTGGAAGTATTGCATTTACTGTTATTCCTCGTGCTCCGAGTTGTTTTGCAAGCGTGAAAGTCATCGTGTTAATTGCACCTTTCGTCATACTATATGCAACGAAATCAGGCAAAGAAATGCGGGTGGCAGCTGATGAAATATTAATAATTCGGCTATTATCACGTAAACGTGGTAGTGCTTGTTGAATGATAAAGAATGGTGCTTTTGCATTTACTGAAACCATTCTATCAAAAAATTGTTCAGTCGTTTCTTCAATAAAAGCACCAGGACCGATTCCAGCGTTGTTTATTAAAATATCAAATTGTGTTCCACCAGTTCTTTTTTGTAGTTCGTTATCTAGAGAAATATACAGGTTATCTACACCGTGTAAAGATTCAAGATTTGCACCGATAGAAAAAGCTGATCCGCCATTTGATTGAATTTCATGAACAGTTTCTTCAGCATCTTCTTTTCGATTTCCATAATGAACAGCAACTAATGCACCGTCGTTTGCTAACCGTTTTGCGATAGCACGTCCAATTCCTCGGCTTGCTCCTGTAACTAATGCTATTTTACCTTTTAACATAGTTTTCTCATCTCCTCATAAATTGTATATGTTTTTAAGTTGTTTTTCTTTATGTAGTAATGCGAACATACTTAAGTAATATATGAGTATGTGTAAGAAGTTCATTCCGATTTTGTTTTGAGAAAAAATAAATATATTTCTGGTAAATAGAATGAATTTTAATGTTTTTCTAAAAACATGTTGACAATGGAAAGAACCGCGTCCTATAATACGTGTAACAAATAAAAGTTAATTAAGAATTTTCTAACTTTATATGTTGTATATGCAAAGAAGAGGAAAGTAGATGATTATGGTCGTTTCAGAGAGCTACTCCTAGGCTGTGAGAGTAGTAGCAATCGAATCATTGAAGATCACCTCGGAGCATCGCTTGCGAAAGGGAAACTGAGTAGAGGGCGGCGGCATCGTCTCCGGTAAAAGGACGGAGGTCTGATTGGACCTATGAAGCTTATATTTCGTGAGAAGTATAAGGAAGCTGAGTGGTAACGCGAAACTCTCGCCTCAGCAATCAAAGCTACTAATTTGTAGTAGTTGATTGCTGAGGCGAGAGTTTTTATTTTAAAAAATAGAATAAAAGAATGCGAGGAAGAGGAGAGTAAATGATAAAGATTGTTTCAGAGAGCCGCCCAAAGGCTGTGAGGGTGGTAACAATTGAATCATTGAAAATCACCTCGGAGCACTGCTTTTGAAGTTAGTAAAAAGTAGCGGAGTTGTTTCCGATAGAAAAACAAAAGTCTAATTGGACTTGCAGAGCTTATATTTCGTGAGAAGTGTAAGGAAGCTGAGTGGTACCACGAGTCTCTCGTCTCAGCAATGGATTGCTACAAGTGTGTAAGTAATCGATTGTTGAGACGAGTATATTTTTAAGGTTAGTATACTGAATATTCTGTTAAAAATACTCATCTCAGCAATCGATATAGAAATAGGTTGCAAAAATAGAGAGAAAAAAGAGGAGAGATGTGAGATGGGAAACCAGTACATTTATATGAATGGGGAATTTGTAGAAAAAGAAAAGGCAGTTGTTTCAGTATATGATCACGGCTTTTTATACGGGGACGGTGTATTTGAAGGGATTCGTAGTTACGGAGGAAATGTATTTTGTTTAAAAGAACATGTGAAACGATTATATGAATCGGCGAAATCTATTTTACTTACAATTCCAATGGCGGTTGACGAAATGGAAGAAGCAGTTTTACAAACATTGCAAAAAAATGAATACGCGGATGCCTACATTCGATTAATTGTTTCAAGAGGAAAAGGTGACTTAGGACTCGATCCGAGAAGTTGTGTGAAACCGAGCGTAATTATTATTGCAGAGCAATTAAAGTTATTCCCGCAGGAATTTTATGATAATGGACTAAGCGTTGTATCTGTTGCATCAAGACGTAATACACCAGATGCATTAGACCCACGTATTAAGTCAATGAACTATTTAAATAACGTACTTGTGAAAATTGAAGCCGCACAAGCAGGCGTACTTGAGGCACTTATGCTCAACCAACAAGGATATGTTTGTGAAGGATCTGGAGATAATGTTTTCATTGTGAAAGATGGAAAAGTGTTAACACCTCCTTCGTACTTAGGGGCGCTAGAAGGTATTACGAGAAATAGTGTGATTGAGTTATGTGAGCGACTTAATATTCCGTGTGAGGAAAGGCCGTTTACTCGCCATGACGTATATGTAGCAGATGAAGTGCTTTTAACAGGAACTGCAGCGGAACTAATTCCTGTAGTGAAAGTAGATTCAAGAGAAATTGGAGATGGAAAACCAGGAGATGTAACAAAAAGATTAACCGAAGAATTTAAAAAATTAACGAGAGAAAGAGGAGTACGTGTTCCAGGATTGGCGGAAAGTTTAGCGTAAATAGGGAGAGGAGTTAATTGAAATGGAGGAACAGTATACAGCATATGATGAACTGCAGAGTGAAGAAGCTACAGGTGCTGGACACGTTATTCAATGTTTGAAGAAATTAGGTGTAACGACTGTTTTCGGTTATCCGGGCGGCGCGATTTTAACAATATACGATGCGTTATACGAAAGTGGTTTAAAGCACGTGTTAACTCGTCATGAACAAGCTGCCATTCATGCGGCAGAAGGATATGCGAGAGCTTCGGGAAAGGTTGGGGTAGTCTTTGCTACCTCTGGCCCAGGGGCGACGAATTTAGTTACGGGTTTAGCAGATGCTTATATGGATTCGATTCCTTTAGTTGTCATTACAGGGCAAGTTGCAACGCCTTTAATTGGTAAAGACGGATTTCAAGAAGCGGATGTTGTCGGAATTACAGTACCTGTTACGAAGCATAATTACCAAGTTCGTGATGTAAATCATTTATCACGAACTGTGCAAGAAGCTTTTTACATCGCCGAAAGCGGGCGACCGGGACCGGTATTAATTGATATTCCAAAAGATGTTCAAAATGCAAATGTAACAAGTTTCTTTAATGAAGAAGTGGAGATTCTAGGATATAAACCAGAACCTTTTCCAGACAGTTTGAAACTGAGAGAGGTAGCAAAATCAATTTCAAAAGCAAAACGCCCACTCCTTTATATCGGGGGAGGCGTCATTCATTCAGGCGGATCTGAAGAACTCATCAAGTTTGCGAGGGAGAATCGTATTCCAGTCGTTTCAACTTTAATGGGACTGGGGGCATATCCGCCGGGAGATCCGTTGTTTTTAGGAATGCTCGGTATGCATGGAACGTACGCTGCAAATATGGCAGTAACAGAATGTGACTTATTACTGGCGTTAGGTGTTCGTTTCGATGATCGTGTAACAGGGAAATTAGAACTTTTTTCTCCGCATTCGAAAAAAGTACATATTGATATTGATCCTTCTGAGTTCCATAAAAATGTAACTGTAGAGCATCCGATTGTTGGTGATGTGAAAAAGGCGCTACATATGCTGTTACATATGTCTATTTATACACAAACAGATGAATGGCTTCAGAAAGTGAAGAAGTGGCAAGAAGAATATCCACTTTCATATAAGCAAAAAGAATTTGAGTTAAAACCACAGCATGTTATCAACTTAGTAAGTGAATTAACGAATGGTGAAGCGATTGTCACGACAGAGGTAGGACAGCATCAAATGTGGGCTGCTCACTTTTATAAAGCGAGAAAACCACGGACTTTTCTAACATCAGGGGGATTAGGGACGATGGGATTTGGTTTTCCAGCAGCAATTGGCGCTCAGCTTGCAAAAGAAGAAGAACTTGTCATCTGTATTGCTGGTGATGCTTCTTTTCAAATGAACATTCAAGAGCTGCAAACAATTGCTGAAAATAATATTCCTGTCAAAGTATTCATTATAAACAACAAATTTTTAGGAATGGTAAGGCAATGGCAAGAAATGTTTTATGAAAACCGTTTGTCGGAATCGAGAATTGGGTCACCAGATTTTGTGAAAGTAGCAGAAGCTTATGGTGTAAAAGGGCTAAGAGCAACAAATTCGTTTGAGGCGAAAAAGGTAATGTTAGAAGCGTTTTCTCATGAAGGTCCTGTCGTAGTTGACTTTTGTGTAGAAGAAGGTGAGAACGTCTTTCCAATGGTTCCGCCAAACAAAGGGAATAACGAAATGATTATGAAGAGGTGGGAAGAATGAGTCATACTTTTTCATTAGTTATTCATAACGATCCGAGCGTCTTATTACGTATAAGCGGAATTTTTGCTCGGCGTGGTTATTATATTTCTTCTTTAAATTTAAACGAAAGAGATACAAGTGGTGTTTCTGATATGAAACTAACAGCAGTTTGTACTGAAAATGAAGCAACGTTACTTGTCAGTCAGTTGAAAAAATTAATCAATGTACTGCAAGTAAATAAATTATAAGGAGTGTATGGAATATGAAAACTTATTATGAGAAAGATGCAAATTTAGAGCTATTAAAAGGGAAGACAGTTGCGGTAGTTGGATATGGATCTCAAGGTCATGCTCAAGCACAAAACTTACGAGATTCTGGTGTGGAAGTTGTAGTTGGTGTTCGTCCTGGTAAATCATATGAAGTAGCAAAAGCAGAGGGGTTTGAAGTAATGTCCGTTTCAGAAGCGGTTCGAACCGCACAAGTTGTACAAATGTTATTGCCGGATGAACAGCAAGCGTATGTATATAAAACAGAAGTAGAAGAGAATCTTCGTGAAGGACAAATGTTACTTTTCTCACATGGATTTAATATTCACTTCGGGCAAATTAATCCGCCAAGTTACGTAGATGTAGCGATGGTCGCGCCGAAGAGTCCAGGTCATCTCGTTCGCCGTGTCTTCCAAGAAGGAAATGGTGTTCCGGCATTAGTCGCAGTGCATCAAGACGCAACGGGAACAGCACTACATGTAGCATTAGCGTATGCAAAAGGTGTAGGTTGTACACGTGCAGGTGTAATTGAAACGACATTCCAAGAAGAAACAGAAACAGACTTATTCGGTGAGCAAGCAGTGCTTTGCGGAGGAGTAACAGCACTTGTGAAAGCTGGTTTTGAAACGTTAACGGAAGGTGGATATCGTCCTGAAATTGCATACTTTGAATGTTTACATGAATTAAAGTTAATTGTTGATTTAATGTATGAAGGCGGATTAACGAATATGCGCCATTCTATTTCAGATACGGCAGAGTTTGGAGATTATGTAACAGGATCGAGAATTGTTACAGATGAAACGAAGAAGGAAATGAAACGTGTTCTTGCAGAAATTCAGCAAGGTGAATTTGCGAAGAAATGGATTTTAGAAAATCAAGCAGGGCGTCCAACGTATAATGCGATGAAAAAAGCAGAACAAAATCATCAGCTAGAAAAAGTAGGAGCAGAGCTTCGTGAAATGATGAGCTGGATTAAGGAACCAGAAAAGAAAACGTTAGTAAAGAAATAGATTGAGAGAATATAAGTGAAAAATACGTAAGAGGGGATTTGACAAGATGAGAAGTGACATGATAAAAAAAGGTTTTGATAAAGCGCCACATCGTAGTTTATTAAAAGCAACTGGTTTGAAAGATGAGGATTTTGATAAACCGTTTATTGCGATTTGTAATTCTTTTATTGAAATTATTCCAGGGCATAAGCACTTGAACGAGTTTGGGAAACTTGTAAAAGAAGCCGTTCGTGCGGCAGGCATGGTGCCATTTGAATTTAATACAATTGGAGTAGATGACGGTATTGCGATGGGTCATATCGGTATGCGTTATTCGCTTCCGAGTCGTGAAATCATTGCAGATTCAGTAGAAACGGTTGTAAATGCACACTGGTTTGATGGAATGATTTGTATTCCAAACTGTGACAAAATTACACCAGGTATGATGATGGCTGCACTTCGAATAAACATTCCAACTGTTTTCGTTTCAGGTGGTCCGATGGCAGCGGGGAAAACATCTAAAGGGGAAGTTGTCGATTTAAGTTCTGTTTTTGAAGGGGTAGGAGCCTATCAATCTGGGAAAATTTCAGAAGAAGAATTAAAGGATATTGAAGATCATGGCTGTCCATCTTGTGGTTCTTGTTCCGGTATGTTTACAGCGAACTCTATGAACTGTTTATGTGAAGTGTTAGGTTTAGCTCTTCCTGGTAACGGGAGTATTTTAGCGATTGATCCAAGACGTGAGGAGTTAATTAAACAAGCAGCAGAAAAATTAAAAATTTTAATTGAAAGAGATATTAAACCACGCGACATTGTAACAGAAGAAGCAATTGATGATGCGTTTGCACTTGATATGGCGATGGGTGGATCAACGAATACAGTATTACACACGTTAGCACTAGCACAAGAGGCGGGGTTAGATTACGATATGAACCGCATTGATGCAGTTTCAAGGCGTGTACCGCATTTATGTAAAGTAAGTCCAGCTTCTAATTGGCATATGGAAGATATCGATCGCGCAGGCGGGATTAGTGCAATTTTGAAAGAGATGAGCCGAAAAGAAGGGGTACTTCACCTTGATCGTATAACTGCTACTGGGCAAACATTAAGAGAAAACATTGCTCATGCAGAGATTCAAGATAAGGAAGTTATTCATTCTCTAGAAAATCCTCATAGTGAAGAAGGAGGATTACGTATATTAAAAGGAAACCTTGCGAAAGACGGAGCGGTTATTAAAAGCGGAGCAACAGAAGTAAAACGATTTGAAGGACCTTGCGTTATTTTTAATTCACAAGATGAGGCGCTTGCCGGCATTATGCTTGGGAAAGTTAAGAAAGGAGATGTAGTTGTTATTCGCTATGAAGGACCAAGAGGCGGACCTGGTATGCCGGAAATGTTAGCACCAACATCAGCAATTGCTGGTATGGGATTAGGAGCAGATGTTGCACTTTTAACTGATGGTCGCTTCTCTGGTGCTTCACGTGGTATTTCGGTAGGGCACATTTCACCAGAAGCAGCAGCTGGCGGAACGATTGCACTTCTTGAACAAGGAGATATTGTATGTATTGATGTTGAGGAACGCTTGTTAGAAGTGAGAGTTAGTGATGAGGAATTAGAGAAGCGTAAAAAAGGGTGGAAACGACCAGAACCAAAAGTGAAAACTGGGTGGCTTGGACGATATGCACAAATGGTAACATCGGCGAATACAGGTGCAGTTCTGAAAATCCCGAATTTTGATTGAGCCAATATAAAAAGAGATAAGGATGATATAAAATGGTGCAAAATGTAAAGGAGAGAGTGAAAATTGAAGATATCTTAATGGCTCATAATTGCATGAAAGATATCGTTATTAAAACACCGTTACAACGAGATTCAGTTTTATCTGAGAAATATGAATGTGACGTATATGTTAAGCGAGAAGATTTACAAGTTATTCGTTCTTTCAAAATTCGTGGTGCGTATAATTTAATTCAAAGTTTACCGAAAGAAAAGTTACAAAATGGTGTTGTTTGTGCAAGTGCTGGTAATCATGCACAAGGAGTTGCTTATACGTGTAATTTATTGAAGATTCCGTCAAAAATTTTCATGCCGACAACGACACCTAAGCAAAAAGTATCACAAGTTGAATTTTTCGGTGGTGATTTCGCAGACATTGTATTAGTTGGTGATACATTTGATAGTTCTTTCCAAGAGGCGCAGCGCTATTGTGTAGAAAATAGGATGACATTTGTACATCCGTTTGATGATCCGTATGTCGTTGCTGGTCAAGGAACAGTCGCTGTTGAAATTATGCATGATATGGAGAAACCAGTTGATTATATATTTACAGCAATTGGCGGTGGTGGATTAGCATCTGGTATTGGTACATATGTAAAGGGGGTTAGTCCTACTACAAAGGTAATCGGTGTAGAACCGATGGGAGCTGCATCTATGAAAGAAGCTTTTCTTCAAAATGAAAATGTTGCATTAGAAAAGATTGATAGTTTTGTTGATGGAGCAGCTGTTAAGAAGGTAGGAAAGTTAACTTTTGAAACGTGTAAAGATGTAATTGATGACATTGTTTTAGTACCGGAGGGAAAGGTTTGTACAACGATTTTAGAACTGTATAAGAAAAATGCGATTGTAGCAGAGCCAGCTGGTGCGCTTTCTATTGCGGCACTTGATCTATACAGAGATGAAATAAAGGGAAAAACAGTTGTATGCACGTTAAGTGGTGGGAATAATGATATTGATAGAATGCAAGAAATGAAAGAACGATCCCTTATTCATGAAGGATTAAAGCACTATTTCATCATTGAATTTCCGCAACGTTCAGGAGCACTACGAGAGTTTCTTGATAAAGGATTAGGACCGGAAGATGATATTACTCGCTTTGAGTATATTAAGAAACATAATAAAGAAAATGGTCCAGCTTTAGTGGGGGTAGAATTAAAGCATAAGGAAGACTATGAAGCTTTAATTACTCGTTTTCAAGAAAATAACATTCAATTCGTGGAGCTTAATAAAAATCCTGTGCTGTTTGATTTACTTATTTAATAAAAGAAAAGAGTTAACATACAATTCTAATTGAAATAAAAAAGATAGATACAAGGGGAGGGAAATCCTGCTTGTCCTATCTTTTTTATTCTTTGAAAGTTAAACGAAATAAGCTCCATATTCAAGAAGGATAAAGCTAGTTAACCAAAAAAGTATTGCAATACGAATGATTACATACATTGTAAATTCAAAGGGAGTAAGTTTTCTCTCTCGCTTTACTTTTCTTAGAAGTCTAACAGAAAAAAATGAACATAAAAGCAGGATCGCTATAGATATTTTATACACGTTTTCTAACAGACTTATATTTTCTAATAAGTTTTTCAGCATATTCATCACCTATCCCGTAATGTATGTTACAGAGAAATGAATCTCGTGCTGTTTAGTTGCGTTTGTTTATTATTTTCCCAGTATCATCAATTTCTACATCAGTTGAAACCGTTTGTAAATATTGCAGTGCTTTTTTCTTTTCTTCTTCATTTACAGGAGAAACTTGGTTGTTGCGAATGATGTAAGGATTGAATGACATTTGGACATCCTTACCTTTAAAGGTTAAAGTTAATACGCCTGTTTCGGCACTCTTTCCATTTACATAATTCGGGAATAAAAAGTTTCCTAACGAGTATGCGATAGGAACTTTATTGTAATACTCAAATCCTTGTAACCAATGCGGGTGACTTCCAACGATTGCATCAGCACCCGCCTCTACCATTTTCGGAACATATTGTTTCTGGTATTCTATTGGGCGATTAGATTTTTCGACGCCCCAATGCATATAGACGATTACATAATCAGCATCTTTCTTTTGCTCTTGAATCGTTTTTGTTACAAGATCTAGGTCATATCCGTTTGCAACGCCAGGTTTATTGTCACCAGCTACCCAATTAAAGTTAGGCATAAAGCGTACAAAGGAAAGAAATTTAAACTTTTTTCCTTTTACAGTTAGTTCACGAGCAGTATAAGCATCTTCAGCATTTTTTCCGGCTCCAGTGTAAGGTAGTTTTAATTTTTCGACGTGAGAAATGGTGTCTAGTAGTCCATCTTGCCCATAATCAAGCGTATGGTTATTGCCAATGTTCACGATGTCATATCCGGTGTTTTTAATGGCTTGTAGTGTGGATGGATCACTTTTAATCCAAAATTGTTGCCCAGGTACTTTTTTTTCTCTCGTTGTAAATGCTGACTCTAAATTAACAAAAGAAATATCAGCTTTCGTTATTTCTTCTTTTACGTGTTGGAATGGATAATCAGCCCCATTTTTTTCGATTACGGGACGTAATTGCCAATCGAACATTGTATCACCAGAGAAGGTGAGTGTGATTTCAGGGTCTTCGGTTTTCTTTTCGCTTTTTGAAGCTGTTTTACTAGATTTGTTTTGCATATCAGGTTTGTCTTTCGCTTTTGAAATAAAAGAGTAGTTGATTAATAAAACAATTGGTGTAATGAAAAAGGCTATTAACAGAAATCGTTTTAGTAAAGTTTTCATAAATACCTTCCCTTTTGAGTTTATCCCGCAATTAGATTAACAATGAATCTACTAAAGGCAATCGGTCTTTGCATAGTTACAAAAAAATAGCGGGTTATGTAGTGAAAAACGTTTGTTAATATTCGCAATATTACGTTAACATATAGGTAACCTGTAAATCAATGTATAAACCAAAATATAGAAATAAAGAATTCGAAGGGTGAAGAATGAGAAATGGTTATATTAGGAGCAGTTGTAAATGGGATTTGTATTATATTTGGTACTTTACTTGGTAAATTATTTAGTGCAATTCCAGAAAGTATGAAGGGAACAATTATGCATGCAATTGGTTTAGCGGTTACTGTACTTGGACTTCAAATGGCATTAAAAAGTGGAAATTTTCTTGTTGTCATACTAAGTTTAGTTATTGGTACGGTAATCGGAGAATGGCTACAATTAGAAGAAAGGTTAAAACTGTTAGGGGATTGGCTAGAAAATAAAGTTGGATCGAAAGGGAAAGGGAGCATATCAGAAGGCTTTGTAACAGCCACGCTTATTTTTGCAATCGGAGCGATGGGGATACTTGGTGCATTGGACAGTGGGATTCGCGGAAATCATGATATTTTATTTACAAAGGCGATTATCGATGGATTCATTTCTATTATATTAACGACAACTCTAGGAATTGGCGTAGTATTTTCAGCGATTCCAGTGATTTTATATGAGGGAGGTATTGCAGTTTTTGCAACACAAATTAATAGTTTTGTTCCAAAAGAATTAATGAATCAATTTATAGTGGAAATGACGGCTACTGGCGGTATTATGATATTCGCAATCGGATTAAACTTACTTGGATTTATTAAAATTAAAGTGGCAAATTTACTTCCAGGCATATTAATGGTTGGAGTAATTGTTTCTATTATATACGGTTATGGTTTGATAATAAGTCATTAGGGGAAGGGATATAGATGATGGAATTCCAATTTACAAAACGTGCATATAAAATATTGGAGATTGCAGCAGAAGAGGCTGAGTGTAGTAAAGGTATTATCCATCCAGTTCATCTATTTATAGGAGCTTGTAAGGAAGGTACTGGAGTTTGCGCGGAGTTACATATGTATTTATTTCACACGGTGGGTATGGATTTTTTAGCAAAGATATCGTTACTCCAACAATATTATGCAAATGAAATAGAATACATAAATGTTGGGGAGTTTAAAGTTTCAAATAAGACGATAGAAGTTTTACAAGTAGCAAAGAAACGGATGGACCGTTTTCAGCAAGTATTAATAAATGAAGGGCATGTTTTATATGCACTGTTTCAAGTTGATACAGTTATTGAAAAGGTTATAAGTAAAAACGTGCAAAAAGAGCTGCTGAGTATTACATCTGAGTCAAGAGACTTAACCGTTGATTTAAAAAGATTTAATCCTATTTATAATAATTTAAATTTTAATGTTAGAAGAGCTGTCTTTTCTGATTTTGAAAAGTTGGCACGTTTTGTTAAGGATGAATTTGGTGAACGTTGGTTAAAATCTTTAGATTATGGATTTCGGACATATAAAGAGGAGTTGCCTATTTTTATTGCTGAGCAGGAAGGAGCAATCATTGGTTTCGCTTGTTACGATGTTGTGAGAGGAAAAAAAGGGTTGTTTGGCCCGATGGGTACAGCGAAACATAATCGTGTGAACGGTGTTGGGAAGACGTTATTGAATCATTGTTTATATAACATGAAGAAAAGCGGATATGATTATGCAATTATAGGACAAGCAGGTCCGATTGAGTTTTATGAGAGGTGCTGTAATGCACGTTTAATACCCATAGGAGATAATTAACTCTATCCCTTTGCAAAGAATGCAAAGGGATAGAGTTTTATTATGTATAAATCAAATTACTAAACTTTTTCCAGGAAACGGTGTAGAATGGGTATCTAATGAAAGAAGGTGTGAAAATGGCCAGCTGGAAACGAAATTTAATGATTTGTTGGCTAGGTTGTTTTACCACTGCAGCCGGTATGAGTTTAGTAATTCCTTTTTTATCTTTTTATATTGAGGAATTAGGAGTGACTGGCACTTCTAGTATTGCACAGTGGTCGGGACTTGCATTTGGTGTAACATTTTTAATGGGTGCGATTGTATCACCGATATGGGGAAAGCTCGGTGATATACATGGACGGAAATTGATGCTTATACGTGCTAGCCTTGGTATGGCGATAATTATGACGCTTATGGGGTTTGTGACAGATGTGTATCAATTAGTCGCACTTCGGTTTTTAATGGGATCGGTATCAGGTTTCCTTTCTACAGCGATGACACTTATTGCTGCAGAAACTCCGCAAGAACATTCAGGTTGGGCAATTTCTACAATTTCAACTGGAGGCGTGAGCGGTTCATTACTTGGGCCGATACTCGGAGGTTATTTGTCAGAGTTAATTGGAATGCGCCATGTTTTTCTAGTTACAGGAGCTTTCTTATTCCTTTCCTTTCTTATCGTCTTTTTCTTCTTACATGAGGAGAAACATTCTGCTAAAGAAAAAAAGGCACAGCCGAAAAAAGTATGGACGATGGTCCCTGCAAAACATTTAATAATAAGTTTATTTGTAGCAACGTTTATTATTCAGCTTGCAAATATGTCGATTCAACCTATTATTACGTTGTACGTAAAGCATTTGGCAGGACCAGGAACAGATCATATTGAAATGCTTGCAGGTGCAGTCATGTCTGCGACAGGATTAGCAGTTATTTTAGCAGCTCCTAAGCTAGGAAGATTATCAGATCATATTGGACCTCAAAAAACGTTAGTTGTAGCGTTGTTTGCTGCAGGAATTATTTTTATTCCGCAAGCATTTGTAACCTCAGCTTGGCAACTATTAATTCTTCGCTTTTTATTAGGTATTGCACAAGCAGGACTATTACCTTCCGTACAAACTCTACTAAAACAACATACGCCAACCCATGTAACGGGACGAATATTTGGATATAATCAATCGTTTCAGTTTTTAGGAAATATGATTGGGCCAGTACTTGGTGGACAAATTGCAGCTCATGCAGGCTTCCAATATGTTTTCTTCTCTACATCATCACTATTATTTATTGCGTGCATTTGGGTTTATTTTCATAGTAAGAACGAAGAGGTATCAGAGAAACGACATTTGGAAGTTAGTTAACTATGTGAATGAAAAACAGAAAAAGGATGAAGCAATATTGCTTCATCCTTTTTCATTAAAATTGAAGGCAAAGATAACTTAATGTACCAAGCTCGTAGCTACGGTGAATGACCGTACCGTCGTTCTCACCACTACCCATCGCGATAAATAGAGGAACAAAATGTTCCGCTCTTGGTACAGCTAATTGTGCATGAGGAGCATTTCTTTCCCAGTTAAACAATGCATCTTTATCGCTAGTATGCATATGATTTATAATCCAATCATCAAATTCAATCGCCCATTGTTCCGGAGTTGTTTCATTCCATTTTAATGCTCGTAAATTATGAACAGTAACTCCGCTGCCGATTACTAAAATATCTTCTTGTCCAAGTCCTTTTAGTGCTTCTCCAATTTCAAATTGTTCTTTTGCAGGAAGGAATGGATTTACTGATATTTGTACGACAGGAATATTGGCTTCTGGGTACATACGATGCAGGAGTGTCCATGAACCATGATCTAAACCTCTCGTCATATTATGATGGACTGGAATGCCTTTGTTTTTAAATTTTGTTTCTAGCATAGACGCAATGCTAGAAGAGCCTTTCGCACGATATTTGATTTCGTATAACTCAGGAGGAAAACCTCCAAAATCATAAATTGTTTCATATTCGTTATCTGATGAGGAAATCGTTAATACTTCACTTTCCCAGTGAGCAGTGAAAATAACAATTGCTTTCGGTTTATATGTTTCTCCAAGTGTTTTTAAAAAAGTTGTATATTCTGTATCTTGAATAGCAAGCATTGGTGAACCATGTGCTAAAAATAATGATGGCATCATAATAGAAACCTCCTAAAAATATAATGATTACTTTATGTAAGTAACTATATAATTTTATTTATCGTTCGTCAACATAATAGTTTGATAGTTAATCGGAAAAGTGTGATATTTGTCATAATGAAAGCAATTGCATATAATACATAATAAGAATAATGAATGTTATTCATTATAAAAAAAGATATACATAATAGATTTGGGGGCTGTCGAAATGAACATACAGGAAAATTTCGTTACGGCATTGGATAAATCGGAAATTTACTTGCGTAAATGGTTACCAGAAGGAAATCCGCGGGGAATTGTTCAAATTGCACATGGTATGACAGAACATGCAGGTGTTTATACAGAATTTATTGATGCTTTATTAGAAGCAGGATATGGTGTTTATGCTCATGATCATAAAGGGCATGGAAAAACAGTGAAAAGGGAAGAAGACTATGGTCATTTTGAACCAAATGTAGGTTGGAATCAGGCTGTGTCTGATGTTATCTTTGTTTCGGAAATGATAAAAGAAGAGCAGACATGCCCGTTATTTTTACTTGGACATAGTATGGGTTCTTTTTTATCAAGACGTGCTGTACAACTTAAAGGTGAATTATATGATGGATTCCTTATTTCAGGAACTGGTGGAAATCCAGGGCTTTTAGGAAGTATCGGTCATAAAGTAGCGACAATTGAGATGAAACTTCGCGGAAAGAAAACGAAAAGTCCGATGCTGAACTTCTTATCTTTCGGAAACTTCAACTCACACTTTAAGCCAAATCGTACGAAATTTGATTGGTTATCTTCAGATATTCATCAAGTTGATAATTATATTGCGGATCCGTTATGTGGATTCATTTGCACGACTAGTTTTTACCGAGAATTGTTTCATGGAGTTCTAGAAGTAAATAAAATAGAAGAATACAAGAAGACACCAAAAAATCTTCCAATACATATATTCTCTGGTGATCGTGATCCTGTTGGGGATATGGGGAAAGGTGTAAAAGAAGTATACGAAAACTATAAAAAATGTGGTGTGAAAGATGTAACACTTCGTTTATATGAAAATGGTAGACATGAAATGTTCCATGAAGTGAATAGAGAAGATGTATTTCAAGATTTGATTTCATGGTTAGATGAGCATATTGTATAAGAAGAAACCTCACTTCATGCTGAAGTGAGGTTTTTTGAAAAATTGGAGGATTGATTATGAGTGAATTTGTAAATAAAGAATATGTAGAAATAGATTTTCAAGATGTCTGGATAAAAGAAGAGGAATTGAAAAATTGTACCTTCATAAAATGCCGTTTTAGAGGGATAGATGCATCAGAAGTTTTTACTAAAAATTGTAATTTCATAGAATGTGATTTTACTGGTACTCTTTTTAATGCTTCTATCCATCAAGGAACTACGTTTGCTAATTGTAGGTTTTTTGGTGCGAATTTATTTGTATCTAAGTTTGAAGAATGTAAAATGACTGGTTCGGATTTCGAAGAGGCGAATTTAGACGGAATAACAATTATATCAGGCGATTGGTCATATACGAATTTAAGGTTTGCAAACTTAAGTAAACAAATGTTAAAGGGTATTCGTTTAATTGAAGCTGACCTATATGAATGTAATTTAGAAAAAGCAGATTTGCGTGAAGCGGATTTAACGGGCGCACAATTAGGTAAGGTGAAACTTAGTGGGGCGGATTTAAGAGGAGCTGTAGTTGATAGAGTTGATTTTAAAGCTTTTGATTTAAAAAACGTGAAATTAGATATAGCGCAGGCGGTTGCAGTCGCGAGATGTTATGGAGCAAAGGTGAATTAAATCATTTGTAACACCGTTCAATATATTGAACGGTGTTACAAATAGTAATGATTTTTAAAGATTGCCTTTTACCGCTTTTATAATATGATGTGTGAAATTGCTAATGTCAGGAGATGCTGAATATGGATAGCATAAAGATTAAACAACTATATGAAGCATTAAGAAAATCTTGGTCAATAGAAACGAGTTCTAAGTGGACGAGCGAAAGCCCAGCAAAGGGACAATGTGGTGTAACGGCCCTTATTGTCCAAGAATTGTGCGGGGGAGAGATAATAAAGACGAAGATAGGTGAAGTATGGCATTTCTACAATAAAGTAGATGGGAAAAGGTATGATTTTACTAGGACCCAATTTCATGAAACATTAAACTATATGGACATGAAGTCGAGCCGTGAAGAAGCATTTGCAGATACAAATGAAAAACAATATAGCATTTTGAAGGAAAAGACAACGAAAGAATTAAAATTATCTTTTGACTCTTAATCTTCAATAAGTTACTATAATGGTGGTAACTAATTAAAGGGAACTTCATAGAGTTGAAAGGGGAAATACTTTTGAAAACAACTTATGTAAACGCTACAATTGCAACGATGAATGAACAAAATGAAGTGATAGAAAATGGATATATCATTGTAGAAAATGATCAAATTATAGATGTAAATAGCGGAGAATTCGCTAACGATTTTGAAGTAGATGAAGTAATTGACATGAAAGGAAAGTGGGTTTTACCAGGGCTTGTCAATACACATACACATGTTGTTATGAGCCTTTTGAGAGGTATCGGAGATGATATGTTATTGCAGCCATGGCTTGAGACGAGAATTTGGCCACTTGAAAGTCAGTTTACGCCAGAGCTTGCGGTCGCTAGCACGGAATTAGGATTACTTGAAATGGTGAAAAGTGGTACAACATCATTCTCTGATATGTTTAATCCTATTGGAGTAGACCAAGATGCAATTATGGAAACGGTATCAAGGAGTGGAATGCGTGCTGCTGTTTCAAGAACTTTATTTAGCTTCGGAACGAAAGACGATGAAAAGAAAGCAATTGAAGAAGCTGAGAAATATGTGAAGCGTTACTATAACGAAAGTGGTATGTTAACTACGATGGTTGCACCGCATAGTCCATATACATGTTCCACAGAACTGTTAGAAGAGTGTGCTCGTATTGCAGTAGAAAATCAAACGATGGTTCATATTCATCTTTCTGAAACAGAGCGTGAAGTACGTGATATTGAAGCACAGTATGGGAAGCGTCCAGTAGAATATGCAGCAAGTTGCGGATTGTTTAAACGCCCAACAGTTATTGCGCACGGTGTAGTATTAAATGAAAATGAGCGTGCATTTTTAGCAGAACATGATGTTCGAGTAGCTCATAACCCAAATAGTAATTTAAAACTAGGTTCTGGTATAGCGAATGTAAAAGCGATGCTAGAAGCAGGAATAAAAGTAGGAATTGCAACAGATAGTGTGGCGTCTAACAACAATTTAGATATGTTTGAAGAAATGCGTATAGCGACTTTATTACAAAAAGGTATTCATCAAGATGCAACAGCATTACCAGTTGAAACAGCTCTTTCTCTTGCGACAAAAGGAGCTGCGGAAGTAATTGGTATGAAACAAACGGGATCACTTGAGGTTGGTAAGTGTGCTGATTTTATTACGATTGATCCATCTAATAAGCCACATTTACAACCGGCAGATGAAGTGTTATCACATCTTGTGTATGCAGCTAGTGGAAAAGATATAAGCGATGTAATTATTAATGGTAAACGTGTCGTTTGGAATGGTGAATGTAAAACGTTAGATGAAGAGCGTATTATATTTGAAGCAAGTCGTTATAAACGAGGTTTACAAAGATAGGTATTTATATACCAGTTGAGAAAGCTATCCTTTCTAGAAAATAGAATAGGGTAGCTTTTTTTATTGAACGAATAAATATTCAAAAGAATGTCGCATCTTTCTATTGGTATTTCTGCTATAATATATAACGCTTTATAATATTTTATACTTAAGGAGAACAACTCATGAAGCGAAAAAAGAGCCATTTAATAGTAATGGCACTTGTTACATCTTTATTTTTAACAGCTTGTAATAATAAAGCGAATAAAAGTGAAACAGAGGCAAAAAAACAAGTATTAAATGTAACAGTATCAGAAGAAATTCCTTCTCTTGATACTGCGAAAACGATGGATGGTACATCAGCGCACGTTATGCAAAACATATTTGAAGGGTTGTATGTATTAGATGATCAAGATCAGCCTATTCCAGCAGTAGCAAAATCGTTTAAAAGAAGTGAAGATGGTAAAAAATATACATTTGATTTGCGTAAAGATGCAAAGTGGTCAAATGGAGACTCAGTAACAGCAAATGATTTTATGTTTGCGTGGAGAAAAGCGGTAAGTGCTGAAACAGCGTCTCAATATGCATACATGCTGTTTTATATAAAAAATGCGAAAGAAATAAACAAGGGAACAATTCCTCTCAATGAACTTGGCGTAAAAGTAATAGATGATTATAAGTTAGAAGTAGAATTAGAACAGCCGATCCCATATTTCTTACAGTTACTAGCCCTACCTATATACTTACCACAGCATGAATCATTTTTGAAAGAACAAGGGGAAAATTACGGGCTTGAACCTAATAATCTCATATATAATGGTCCATTCGTGTTAGAGACATGGAAGCATGAACAGGGATTTCAATTGAAGAAAAATGATACATATTGGGATCAAAAGAAAGTGAAATTAGACGAAATAAACTTTCAAATTGTAAAAGATACAATGACGGTTGTTAATTTATACGAAGCTGGTGATTTGGATCGAGTGCCTATTAATTCTCAATTTGTAGACAAGTATAAAGGCAGTAAGGAATTACATATGTCGAGCGATCCTGGGATTGCTATGCTTCGTTTTAATGAAAAAAATAAAGCGTTAGCAAATAAAAAGGTACGTCAATCTATTTCATTAGCGTTAAATAAAGATGATTTCGTCGCTCACTTTATTAATAACGGGGCAAAACCTGTAAGTGGACTTGTACCAGTTGGTCATATAAATGAAGCGACTGACAAAGATTTTAGAAAAGAAAACGGAGATATTTCTCCATACGACTTACAAAAAGCGAAAAAGATTTGGGAAGAAGCGAAAAAAGAACTTGGAGTAGAACAAATAAAACTCGAGTTTTTAACGTTTGAACAAGATAACGCAAAACGTATGGCGGAATATATAAAAGGTGACTTAGAGAAGAATTTGCAAGGACTCACGATACAAATTAAACAACAGCCATTTAAGCAAAAATTACAATTAGAACAAACAGGAGATTACGATATATCTATGGCAAATTGGGGACCTGACTATAAAGACCCAATTAGTTATTTAGAACTATTTACGACGGGTAATCCGAATAACAAAATGAATTATTCTAACCTTCACTACGATGAATTAATAAAGAAAGCGAAAAATGATTTTGTACTAGATCCGGAGAAACGATGGGAAGCGTTGGTAGAAGCTGAGCAGGTCTTATTAGAAGACGCTGCTGTGGCACCGCTGTATCATATTGGCTCAGCTTATGTACAAAAGGATTATGTAAAAGGAATTGAAAAACATCAATTTGGTGGTGTTTATACTTATAAGAATGCTTATATCGCTAATGAATAAATACAAAAAACCTTACTTTTTAAAAGTAAGGTTTTTTTAGAGAGGGCAGGGAAATCCTTTGGTGGTGTTCCCAGCATATAAAGAAGATAAATGAAAAATTGTAGTTACGCATTCATAAGAAGTTGCAAAAAATCAAAAACAAAAATGGAAAGTTTTTTCGATTTGTTTAAAAATTGAATGTAGTTTCTATTCTTTGTAGGGGTGTAATATCGGAAAAAGAAGAATAGAAATATAGCATATATGGAATAAGAGAATGCAGTACAGATCAGCATACAAGCATTCTCTTTCTGTAACTACGTTTATTTTTAATTATATGAAAAGAATATTAGATTATATATTTTGTCCTTGGTATACTTAAAAGGTAATTTGGGGTATTAAGATGAATTGATAGAGGTGTTTGTGTGGAATTATTTGAGTATTATAAAAAAGGGGACGGTTTAAGTGTTTAATTGGGACAGGGATTTTTCTCTTTGGATTATATTGTCTGTATAATAGTTGGGGTGATGTTAATTGGGGAGAAATAATATTTATGGTTATAGCTTCGTTTGTTTTTGGGGGAATTGGATTTTGGCAATTAAGAAAAGGGAACTTATTAAAAGAGAATATAGCTAAAAATGATTTGAAGTTTTGGGATATTGATACTTATGTTTTACTAGAATTACCTCAAAATAATAAACATTACGGTTTATATACTCCCGATGGGGCCTATATAGTAGGAACAACTATGATTTCAACTGATATAATTTCTTCAAAATTACCTTTTTTAAAAAACAAGCAAGTTATTGGGTTGGAAGCAAGGGATGGGGAAATTCTTGCATATTTTCATAGTGAAGTTGAAAACTATGATTGGGCTATTTATGACTCAAATTATAATTGTGTAGGTATGTTTAAAGAAAATATGATACAAGGATTTGGAATGGTACGTGGTTCTTTAATGAATGAAAAAGAGATAAAACTTTCTGAAGTAGAAGTTGAATTTGATTTTTTCGAAACTTCTTTTCGTACAATGGATAATCGGATATTAATAAACTGTAAAAGAGGATATATGCCTTTGGAATGGAGCGAAAGATTCGGATTAAATGTACCTATTATTAAATTAGGTAATAATGTTTCTAATGCTGAAAAGATATTTGGTTTAGGGGTTCTTTTCTACATTTTAGAAACAATTAAAGTAAGAAAAAGTAGGGTTTTTAATGATTAGGATTAAAAATTTGTGTTATGAAATTTTTTGAATGCGTTATTGGGATAGGGGGATATTCATGAGGAATATACAAGTTAGACCGGAAGAATTGAGGAGAATTGCAAAGAATTTTAAATATGCTAGTAATATTTCTTCGGAGTATAATTTCTTTTTGAATCATGAAGATATCTCTAGTGTGTTACATCTTGGTTTTATTAATGAAACAGAATTAGAGTTTCAAAAATTATTTAAAAAAGAAATTGAAGAAAAGCAGTGATTCTTTTAAGGTGTTGGTGTTTTTGAAATAGTTAAAGAATGAATCTTAATTCATATACATAAAAAAGGAGGATTTCTATGAAATCATTACGTTTATTTATGATTCTCACTCTTGTCGTATTGTTAAGCGCGTGCAATACAGCAACACAAGTTACAAAGGTTCAAAAAAATGGCGAAACGACTTTAAAAATTGGTTCCCTGCAAGGGTATTACGATGTGCAAACGCTTAAAGCTGAAAAAGGAAATGTGGAAATTCCTTATGAAGCAGCCGTTGAAGAAGGTACGATTTTATTGCAAGTTACAAAAGATGATAAGGTTATTTATGAAGAAGAAGTCACTTCTCAAAAGGAAGGTTTGCTTTCTTTTGAAGCGCCAAAATCCGGATCATATGATTTAATTGTACGCGTGAAGGGTGAAAAAGAGAAAGCAAAAGAAATTCAAATACATACTAAGCTATGAAAAAACGGCAAGTGGAGTGCACCCGCTTGCCGTTTCCATTTTCAGTTGATTCTGTTACAACATATGTTTATGAAGTGATCCGCTGAGTCCTGATGTTTATTCCGCCGAAATTCCTGATGAAGTTAAAATAAGAGATGAACAAAAGAATGTGTTACAAACTTGGCATGTTAGTAACGAAATTGATAACTCTCTTTTACATGATAAAAAGACTGGGTTTGATACATTTGTATTTGAAAGAGATGTAGATGGTAAAAAGCAAGTAGTAGCACTCAGGGGGACATAAGGTGATGATCTTTTTGGAGAAGGTGTCCCAGACCTTACTACAGATATTGATTATATATGGGGGTAAATAAGTTGAAAAACATTGAAGTTCTAAATAAATACATTGAAGGGTTTTCTGATGATCTCCCTACGTGGTTAAAGCATCTAATCGGGGCAGAGGAGATACATCAAAACTATGAGAATGTACAAGTACTTGGTGAATTAAAAACAGATGCGGTGTTGTACTATGTACACCGTACGCTGCAAGTGTTAGATGGATTGTCTTTAGATGAAGAAGCGTATCGCATTATTGAAAAAGTACTAACGTATAGTGAGCTTGCAAAGGTAGGCTCTTTAAAACAGCGAGAGAAATGGAAGAAGAACGGAATCAATCTATTGGTACATAACGAGGGTTCTGCTGATATCTTTAGTGATATTCAGTTTATCGAACATATAGAGACAAACTTAAACTCTACTGAGTATTTGTTTGTTCGAGATTTAATTAGAACACATGGATTAATCGGGCAGTATATCCGCGGAGAGGCTCGTTTGAACTCTCATATTGATTTAATTGACACATATAAAGAAGAATACGGAGACGTTAGGTTAAAGGAGATTCTATACTATCTTAATCAATGTATTATTGAAGGTGTATCAAAATCTTTGTGGAGCGAAGTAAAGAACGATGTGAAGATTACAATTGATGGGCTATTTGATGGTTATGTGGAGCCATTTACTTCTCGTGTACATAGACTCACGCCAAAACATAAGGAGTCAGTATTTGAAAAAGATATAATTATGGGGAGCGAGAAGAGAGACGTTCAAACATTTTTATCTGATAAGGATTTGTGGTATGTAGAACCGTCTATGCATGCCCTTAGCTTCGAGGATATTTGGACAGTTTTTGTTATGTTAAAGAACGAGATAGGCACTAGAAAGGTTCAGCATATCCATTTCGAGAAATTGATGCAGCAGTTGCACTATGATTTCAAAGGCGAGAAGAAGGACAACGTGTATCGTAAGCGGGTTATTGAGAAGTATCTACGGGAGTACCGTGAGAACGAGAAGCCGAATACAACACATGTTTCTTTTGAGGTTAAAGTCGATGAAGATATGAAGACTGCGTATGTGTCGTTTCAGTTTTCTGCTGTAGGTGAAGCGTTAATCATCTTCTGTGTAGAGGCAGAAAAGATAGATATGATGCATGCTCGGGCAAATGTACTGCTCTTTGATTTCTTCGGGTTACGAAAGGATGCATATGATAGATTCCATAACGAAGAAGTGTATTTGGAGCATATGAATAGTTCGGCTGATGATAAACGAATTATTCTTGATTATATAAAGGGAGATACGATTGTAGATGTCGGATCCGGTGGTGGTGTTATGCTAGACATGATTGAAGAAGAGACCGAGGATAAACGAATCTACGGTATCGATATTTCCGAAAATGTGATTGATACGTTGAAAAAGAAGAAACAGGACGAAAGTCGTTCTTGGGACGTCATTAAAGGGGATGCTATCAACTTAGGTAGCTCGTTTGATAAAGAATCGGTTGATACGATTGTGTATTCTTCTATCCTTCATGAGCTGTTCTCTTATATTGAGTATGAAGGTAAGAAATTCAATCATGAAGTAATCAAAAAGGGGTTACAGAGTGCTTACGAGGTGATAAAGCCAGGAGGTCGTATTATCATTCGTGATGGCATCATGACTGAAGATAAAATGTTAATGCGTGTGATTCATTTTAAAGATGCAGGTGGAATGAAGTTCTTAGAGCAGTATGTCCGTGAATTTAAGGGGCGTATAATCCAGTATGAGGTACTTGCAGACAATACAGTCAAAATGCCTGTTAACGATGCGATGGAGTTCTTATATACGTATACATGGGGTGAGGATTCCTTCGTTCACGAGGTGCAAGAGCAGTTTGGAATCTTTACGCCAAACGACTATCAGGATTTCGTAAAGGGTATCTTTGGAGATAAAGTAAACATCGTTCAAGCTATGAACTATTTACAGGATGGATATACACAACATCTTAGCGAGAAAATCGATTTTAAAGATGAGTCTGGGAATGCGGTTGTGCTACCGGATAGTACGTTCTTTATGGTTTTAGAAAAGAGGTAATGGTATTGAAAACTTATAAAAAGTTTAGTTTGTGGGTTTCGATATGTTTGTGGAGGATCTCGTTCTAAAGCATATGCAATGACGGGAGATTACATGGAAAGCGAACCTTTCTGTGTATACATTCCAAAAGCATTGCGAAAACAGAAAAAGAACGTAAAAAAGGGACATGAGTAAGAATATGCTCATGCCCTTTGTTTAGATTATATAATTTATTGTACTTCGCATCAGTCGTATGATGATCTAAGAAATGAAAAACGCTCGGTTTCCCATCTTTCGTTAAAAATCCACTATCTTGATTCATTATGCTGAAACGAGTTTTTACGTATAATTTCTATTAAACTCATTTTAATAAAGAATAATAATTCGTATCATATGGAATATCATCTTGATACATATAATTTTTTAGAACTCCTTCTTTTTCAAAACCTAATTTTAATAGCACTTTATTTGAAGCCTCATTTTCAAGAAAGACAATTGCTCCGATACGTTTTAAATGAAGTGTGTGGAAACCGTATGATATAACTTCAGAAACCGCTTCAGTCGCATATCCATTTCCCCAGTGTTCAGGGAAAAAGGCATAACTTATATTTGCTCGTTTATGTTCGGAAGACCAATCATGAAAACCAATTGTTCCAATGAGCTCTTTCTTGTCTTTTAATTCGATTCCCCATTTAATGCCGCTTCTTGCGTTGTAACCCAACTTAAAATTAGTAAGGATTTGCTTTACTTGATCCAAATTTTGCAATGGTTTTTGGCCATAATGGCGCAGGACATCAGTATTAGAAAAGCATTGTAGTATACTCGGTGCATCTTCTTCGGTAAGTTCTCGTAAAATGAGTCGGTTGGTTTTTAATATAGGAAACATGCTTTCACTCCATTTCTTCTGAAACCAGAATGTGTTGTTATTATATAATCTAATCTGAAAATAAAGATTATTCAAGAGGGAAGTATGGTTTTGATTTGTGATAAAATTGATTGTGGAATATATTTCAAAAAGAGGTTTAGATATGGAGAAAAACTCAATTTTAATTGTAGATGATGATCGAGATATTGTTCGATTTGTGAACGCAAATTTAATGCAAGAAGGTTTTAAAGTTTTTAGTGCTCATAACGGAGAAGAGGCTTTAGAAATAATAAATAATAACAGTATTCAACTTGCTATTCTGGATATTATGATGCCGCAAATGGATGGGATAGAATTGTGTAGAAGGATTAGAGAGAAACATAGTTTACCAATTATGTTTTTAAGCGCGAAATCATCGGACGTAGATAAAGTCGTTGGATTTAGTACTGGGGCAGATGATTATATTGTGAAACCGTTCAGTACAATTGAATTTATAGCAAGAGTGAAAGCTCAATTAAGAAGGTATACATACTTCAATCAAAATGCTGTTCAAGTAATAGAAAAGAAAATAAACATTAGAGGTTTAGAAATAGATGAAGTGTCGAGAACAGTGATGTTATATGGAGAAACAATCAATCTTACGAAAACTGAATATGATATTTTGTACTTAATGGCCGCTGCAATGAATCGTGTGTTTACTATTGAAGAAATATATGAAAGCGTTTGGAAAGAAAGGGCCTATGAAAGTAATAATACAGTAATGGTTCATATTGCAAGATTAAGAAATAAAATTGAAGAGAATCCAAAAGAGCCGAAGTTTATTCAAAATGTTTGGGGAGTCGGATATAAAATTGAAGATTAAATCATTACAAGGCATGAGAGCTAAGTTTTTTATCGCATTCATATGTAGCATTTTGTTAGCAACTGTAAGTATAATAGCGTTTCAAATTGTAATTGGAAATATATATAGTCATGTTACTGTGTTAGAGGAAAAATATTCATTTTTATATTTAATAGTTTTTTTAATTTTTACTACAATATACTTTGCATTCATGACAAAAACAATGATGAAAAGATTATCTGAAATTAACAAGAGTCTGAAGGAAATAAGTAATGGTAATTTTGAAATACATATACTTATTTCAAAAAATGACGAGATTGGTGAATTAGCAGCGAATGTTAATAGAATGGCCAAAAGTTTAAAAGAGTCTATCGAGAATGAAAAAAAATCGCAAGAAATGAAAAATGAAATGATTAGTAATATTTCTCATGACTTACGAACACCTGTAACATCCCTAATAGGTTACGCGGACCTGTTAGGAAATCAGCTTCATTCAAATAGAGAAGAATGTGAACAGTATGTAAGTATATTAAAGCGAAAAAGTTATGAATTAAAAAATCAAGTAGATGGTTTATTAGAATATTGTCAAATAAATTATAGAGAGATCGAATTACATAAAAGTGTAATAAATATGAAAGCGTTCATTGAACAAATCATGATTGATTTTTTACCACAACTAGATGATGCTGATATGAGCTTTTTTATTAAAGGTGATAAGGTGTTACATGTGGAAATGGATGTAGCGGTTATGGTGAGGCTATTCGAAAATGTAATTAGTAATAGTATTATGTACGGGAAAGACGGAAAGGAGCTTTTAATTCAAGTTTCTAAAAGAGATATGAATGTTGAAATAGAAATTAAAAATTTTGGACAATGCATTCCGAATGAGAACCTTCCTTACGTTTTTGAAAAGTTTTATCGTGGTGAAAAATCACGTAGCTCTCATACGGGTGGAAAAGGAATGGGGCTTGCAATTGCGAGAAGTATAGCGGAACTTCATAAAGGAGATATCACTGTACGTAGTAACGATAAAGAAACGGTTTTCACTATCGTTTTACCGCAGTATAAAGAAATGTAAGAAAGTCGTAAGTATTTCTTTCATATGTCGTAATTTTTACTTCGTATCATGGGGAACAAAGATAGGAGAGTAGGGATACAGTATGTGGAAGAGATTTTTATTAGCGAGTATAGTTGCTTTTTTAATTATAAGTTGGAGTTTAGTTTATTTAGGTAATGGCGTTACATCAGTCTTTGTTTGGTGGATTATACAGGCTTTTAGTGTAATTTCAGTTTTTCTCTTAATAGGCTCAGCAGTAATGTTTGTTTGGAAAGGCATTTTTAGAAAGCGGATAGATGGAACGCTACTATTAATAGTTCTGTTTTCTACCATTGGAGCTTGGCCCGTGGGATGGTTCGCTAACATTGGGAGAATTGCATACCCAGTAGATGTACAGTCTATGAGTCCTAAAGTAGTCGTTCGTTTTCCTTTGAATGAACGAGCATTGATAGGTTGGGGCGGCGATAAATTAGAAACGAACTATCACGTTATAAAACCAAATGAACGATGGGCATACGATATTCTCATTCCACCAGCTGAAGTGAAAAGTAGTAAGTTAGAGGATTATGGAATATATGGAGCGAAAGTAATGGCACCAGCTTCTGGGACAGTTGTATCAATTAAAAATGATGAAATAGATTTAGTTCCGGGATCGGATGATTTTCAATCGATGGCGGGAAATCATATTTATTTACGACTGGATGAAACAGGTACATTTTTGTTTCTTGCCCATTTAAAGAAAGGATCAATTAAAGTGAGGGAAGGCGAACGTGTAAATGAAGGGGAGGTTCTTGCCCAAGTCGGTAACTCAGGAAGTTCAAGTGAACCACATTTACATATCCATCATCAAAGGCAGGATCCATCCAAGGTGAGTATGTTTTTCACGGAAGGCTTGCCACTTTATTTTCGAACTGAAAAAGGTGCGATAATGCCGGAAAGAGGGACATACATAAGTGGTAAGTAGAAGGAAATCATTTCATACAAAAAGGGTATTCCAAATCAAATTTGGAATACCCTTCTTCATTACCCTACAAATGTTTGATACAGTAAGAAAATATTTAAAACGATAATAAGTGCAGCGATTAACCACGCGATAAATGTTGTAATGCGATGGTTGACGAGTGCGCCCATAATCTTCTTATTACTTGTAAACATAATAAGTGGTACTAATGCAAAGGCAATACCGAAAGATAAGACAACTTGACTCATAACGAGAGCGTAAGTTGGATTTACACCTAAAGCGATAATAACGAGAGGCGGAATCATTGTTATAAATCGGCGTAAGTATAACGGAATATGCATTCGAATGAATCCTTGCATAATAATATCACCAGACATCGTACCAACAGAAGAACTAGATAAACCTGCTGATAAAAGTCCAATCCCAAATAATGCAGCCGATACAGGACCGACTAAATTACTGAACTGGTTAAAAGCAACATCAAGGTCTTCAACGTGCAAGCCGTTTTTAAAGAATAGTGCAGCTGCTACAATTAACATACTTGCATTAATTGCTCCAGCGATAACCATTGCAATAATAATATCGATGAATTCGAAGCGGAAAATCTTTTTCTTTTGTTCATCATTTGTTCCGACTACACGGCGCTGCGTTAAGGCCGAATGTAAATATATCGCGTGCGGCATTACTGTCGCACCTAAAATTCCAGCTGCTAAAAGGATGCTATCTACACCTTGGAATTTTGGAGTGAAAAGTCCTGAGAGTAGAGGGTTTAATTCCGGTTTTGCGTAAAAGACTTGGATACCAAAAGCGATAACAACGATAAAAATCATACCTGTTATGATAGCTTCTAATGGACGAAAGCCTCTGCGTTGAAATTCAAGAATAATAAATGATCCAACTGCTGTAATTAAAGCAGCTGGTAACATCGGAATTCCAAATAGTAAGTATAAGCCAAGTGCTGCCCCGATAAATTCAGCTAAATCTGTAGCCATAATAACGAGTTCCCCTTGTATCCATAAACCGATGGAAACTGGTTTGGGGAAGTTTTCGCGAGCTACTTCAGGAAGATTTCTCCCAGTAGCGATTCCTAATTTAGCTGATAAAGTTTGAATTAATACAGCCATTAAATTAGAAGCGAGTATTACCCAAAGCAATAAATACCCATATTGTGATCCAGCTGCGATATTTGTAGCGAAGTTCCCAGGATCAATATAAGCAACTGATGCGATAAAAGCAGGTCCTAAGAATGGTAACAGTCTTTTAAAGCCTTTTGTTTGTCCACTTAACGCTAAATGGGCTGATTGAACTGTTGTACTTTGAGAAGGGACTTGTTCATTTTTTGTTATATCTTTATTCATAGTAGTATTCCCCTTTGAAATCTTAACTTGATTAAAGTTTCACTTTATTCTTACTCGTTATTTCAATACGTTTAGATATATGATGTGGCAATTTCATTTGAACATAAAAGTTTCCTTAATGCAAATTATATGACTGTGTGCAATGAATGGTGTGACGATGCAAAAAAAATTGGGAGTTTATGGTTGCTGACTAAGGGAGAAGATAATAAATTATAGGGTTGTTTTTGAAATTTATGTGAACATACAGCCTATATTACAGCATATTAATTGATGGAAATGAAATTGTATGATATATAATATATTGGGATTACAACCTAACCGTAGTGTTTTGTTCTGTAATCTTGTTTTTATTTCTGTTAACTTATAGAAAAAATTGTAAATAGAAGAAAATAGGCTAAGTACAATTTAGTATGTATTTTCTTATTATATATGTTTTGATATGAACGTTAACTTATACATGATTTTAAAATTTAGATAGGTGGTAGAAATACATTGGCAACTACAAAACCATATAGAGTATTACTGTATTACATGTACACAACAATTGAAAATCCAGAAGAATTTGCTGAACAGCATTTAGAATTTTGTAAATCACTTGAGTTAAAAGGAAGAATTCTTGTAGCGACAGAAGGAATTAACGGAACTTGTTCTGGAACTGTTGAACAAACAGAAAAATACGTGGAAGCGATGAATAATGATCCACGTTTTGCTGGAATCGTATTTAAAATTGATGAGGCAGATGAACATGCATTCAAGAAAATGCACGTACGTCCTCGTTCAGAGTTAGTTACACTTCGTCTAGAAGACGACATTAACCCGAAAGAAATTACTGGGAAGTATTTAGAACCAAAAGATTTTTATGAGGCAATGAAACAAGAAGATACAGTTATTATTGATGCACGAAATGATTATGAATTTGATTTAGGACACTTCAAAGGTGCGATTAAACCAGATATTGAATCATTCCGTGAATTACCAGATTGGATTAGAGAAAATAAAGAAACACTTGAAGGTAAAAAGATTTTAACGTACTGTACAGGGGGAATTCGTTGTGAGAAATTCTCAGGTTGGTTAGTTCGTGAAGGTTATGAAGATGTAAGCCAGCTTCATGGCGGAATTGTAACGTACGGAAAAGATCCAGAAGTACAAGGTGAACTTTGGGATGGTCAATGTTACGTATTTGATGAGCGTATCGCTGTACCAGTAAACCAAAAAGAACATGTTATCGTTGGTAAAGATCACTTTACAGGTGAACCTTGTGAGCGCTATGTAAACTGTGCAAACCCTGAATGTAACAAGAAAATTTTATGTTCTGAAGAAAGTGAAGCAAAACATTTACGTGCATGTTCTCATGAATGTCGTGTACACCCACGTAATCGTTATATCGTGCAACACGAATTAACAGAAGAGCAAGTAGCTGCTACATTAGAAAAAATCGAAGCAGGTAAGTAAGCAAAATTAGCTTAATAAAAAAACAGATGGTAGCATCGTGCTGCCATCTGTTTTTTAGTTACTTTGTACTATCCTTTTCTTTCACAGCAGATAATACAGTTTGTTTTACCCATGCTTTTCTTCGTTTATGTTGTACACTCCATTGGTATAAACTTTGTATACCTAAAATAAGTGAAATGACTATACCACTAATCGCTATTAATAGAGCAAAAAATTCAAAAGGCGATGATATTTTGTTTGAATCGGTGTTTCTTAAAAGATCAATCATAGTAAACCCTAACATTTGGCCTACAACAGAGTAGAGCGTTAAAATTAATAATAAGAGGCTATCTTTTTTTGAAGCAACATTTTCTTGATATTTAAATAAACTATCGAGATTTTGTTTCGCGTTCGTGTACAGTACTTCAATGTTAAAAAGTTTTCTTAGACGAAAGAAAATATCTTCACTTTGTGATTGGGATACTAATTCTAAAGAAAAATAATTAGCTGTAAACGAATTTATTGAATAAATTAATTTCTCTATCTCATTTGTATCTTGTTCAATATTTAGTTCAGCATAAGCGTTTGCCATCTTTAATAAAACAACTTTATGAAATAAATTTAATAATAAAGCGTAATAAAACTCCCCGTACATTTGACTAGCAAGTTTAGTGACTGCTTGTTCACCTTCATTTGTAATACATGTGAAAATATGTTCTTCCATAATAAAGTAACGGTTAGGAGCCCATCTTTGATAAGAATGTTTTGTTAAATAATCGTGAATATAAGGAACATTATTTGCACTAATATATGGCTTACCATCATCTGATAATCCGGAAAGACTGGAAGTTCGATATACATCGATTATATGAAGGTCTGACTCTTTGTTTATGGATAATAGAGTTTGTACATACATTCGCTGGTCTTCAAAGAAAGGGAATGTTTGAAAATAAGAACTCCGCAATCTCTTGTTCTCAAAGAAGTCTGTTAAACCATGAAATAAATCACCGAATATAAGTTTTTCTACTTGTGAATATTTTTTTCCATCACATTCAATACAAATAGTCTCAGTCGTATCACTTTTAGTTTCAAGTACACGGAAGCGAGCCGCGAATTCAATTGCTTCTGATAATGTCATGTTAGGAGCGGTTTTTATTTCTGTCCGAATTGTTAAGAACCCAAGCTCATAAGGACAAAGTGTTACATCAATAGAATGTATCTTGAATGGAACGGAAATAAGGTTAGTTGTTAAATGTCCATTTAAATTAAGGTCTTTAGAATAGCGCTGTAATCCTTTTTGATGTTCTGAATGAGGAAAGAGAATTTTATTTGTAAAGGAAAGATAGTATGCTTCCATATTTTGATGTGAAACTTGAAATTTCCCGTAATATGTATTTTCATCTTCAAGATGATCGAGTCGAAAAGGTCGAAAATCATTTTTTTGTAAGAAAGGGAACATATTTTGTTCATATCCAGTTTTAAACGAAAACGGGAATATAAATTGAAATATAGCTGTTGTTACATCTTTTTCCTCGATTGTTTGTATTGCCTCCATTTACATTGTTTCCTTTCCGTATAAGCTATAGAAACAACATGCCCAATTTTTCTTGAAAATAACCTCTCTTGTTCATTAGATTAAGAATGAAAATTCAGCTTATTTAACAAGGGACATGTATAATGTTATGTATACTAAAATTAGTATAATTGTGTTAGAAAAAGGGGGATGTTGTATGCGTATTTTAGTATTAGGAGCTGGGGGCGTTGGCGGATTTTTCGGTGGCCGATTAGTAGAAAAGGGAGAAGATGTTACATTTCTCGTTCGCAGCAAAAGAAAACAGCAATTAGAAGAAAAAGGCCTTGTTATTCGTAGTGTTAATGGAGATTTTTCATTTCAACCGAAATTGGTAACGAAAGAAGATAGAACGACTCCATTTGATGTGATTTTATTTTCAACAAAAGCGTATCATTTACACGAGGCGACCATAGATTTAAAGCCGTTTGTAGGTAAAAATACTGTAATAATCCCATTGTTAAATGGTATCGCTCATTTATCACTATTACAAAAGGAATTCGGTGAAGAAAAAGTAATTGGCGGTCTATGCTTTATAGAGACGACATTAAACGATCAGGGAGAAATTGTACAAACGAGTGCTGCCAACAGACTTGTATTTGGAGAAATTAAGTCTCAAGATTCAGAGAGAATCAATCATATTTCCAAAGCATTTGCGGGTACGAAATCTAGTTTTGTTTTAAGTGAAAATATTACGCAAGATATGTGGCATAAATATTTATTTATTACTGTAATGTCAGGTGTGACAACATTAATGCGTGCACCAATAGGACCGATTCGCGAAAGCGAAGGTGGACGCGATTTTATCCAAAACTTATTTGAAGAATCTGTGCAAATCATGAGGGCATTAGGAGCTCCGGTAAAGGAAAACATTGCCCAGGAACATATGAAAACAATTGATAAAATTTCGTATGATATGAAGTCATCGATGCAACGGGATATGGAAAAAGGTTCGCTCATTGAAGGGAAGCATTTACAAGGATACTTATTGAAATTAGCAGAGGAAATGTCTATAGATGTGCCTTTATTAAGTGTTGTGTATCAAAATTTAAAGGTATATGAAAAAATGATTTTTACTAAAGAAATGGTATGAAAAAGAGTAAAGGATAGCAAAATATAAATGTTGCTATCCTTTTTTTATTTCTTTTTGACAATTTATTCGTTTCTTTTCGGTTTATCTGTCGTATTTCGTTCTCTTTCACGTTTACCATATAGCTGATTAATTTCATTTGCTACTGCATCTAAATATGAATCGGAAAAAAGTGGCTTCTTTTCTTTAGACATACGGGTCTCCTTTGTGGATTTTTAGTATTCATTATGTATATTTTTCGGTGGATTATGCGCAATCATTTTAATTTTTTTCTTTTTTAAAATTTTTGTTTACTTTTTGAAAATAAAGGAGTATTATAATCCACAGTTTCAATTTTCTAAATCGCTGAAGCCGCATGGTGCGGGGGACCCGTTCTTATGGATTAGTACTTAATCCAATGGGGTGAATCCTTGAAAAAGGTAGGGCTACTCATAGGCCCGAATCCGACAGCTAACCTCGTAAGCGTTATATTGAGAAGGAAGGTGGAGCTTGTGCGACAAAAAAAATAATGTCTACAAGTCTATTTCATTATGGCTTGTAGACATTTTTTGTTTTCTGAAGAAATAGTTTATCCGCTGTAATTAGCAGAAAAATTCGTGCAAAATTATTGGAGAGTGGACAGCGTTGGTTTCATCTATCAAAAGGTTTTTAATTGGAAGGCCGTTAAAATCAACAGAGTTAGGAGAGCAAAAGCTTAATAAAACGAAGGCGCTAGCAATTTTATCTTCTGACGCATTGTCATCGGTTGCATACGGACCAGAGCAAATATTAATTGCTTTAGCAGGTCTTGGAGCGGTAGCTTATTGGTATTCCATTCCGATTGCAATTGGGGTATTAGTATTATTGACAGCTCTTATTTTATCTTATCGACAAATTATTTTTGCTTATCCTCATGGTGGGGGTGCATACGTAGTATCAAAAGAAAATTTAGGGATGAATCCGGGATTAATAGCTGGAGGATCTTTATTAGTCGATTATATTTTAACGGTTGCAGTAAGTGTATCTGCAGGTACAGATGCGCTCACATCAGCTTTCCCTAGCTTACATGCACATAATGTAATCATTGCGATTATATTTGTCATATTGATTACCATCTTAAATTTAAGAGGCGTAACGGAATCAGCTTCCGTTTTAGCATATCCGGTTTATTTATTCGTTGTAGCATTATTTATATTAATTGGTGTAGGAATATATAATATTTTGACTGGTCACGTTTCACCCACGCTGCATTCGCCAATTGGAACACCAGTTGCGGGAATTAGTTTGTTCTTACTGTTACGAGCATTTGCTTCAGGAAGCTCTGCTTTAACGGGTGTTGAGGCGATATCTAACGCAATTCCAAACTTTAAAGATCCTGCACCTAACAATGCAGCAAAAACATTGCTTGCAATGGGTGCATTACTTGCAGTTTTATTTTCTGGAATTGTCTTTTTAGCTTATTATTACGGAATTAACCCAAGTAAGGAAGTAACAGTCGTTTCACAAATTGCTGAACAAACTTTTGGACGTAATTTCATGTACTATTTCATACAAGGTACAACAGCTTTAATATTAATTCTTGCGGCTAACACAGGTTATTCTGCATTTCCGCTATTAGCAGTTAACCTTGCAAAAGATAAATTTATACCGAGAATGTTTACGATTAGAGGAGACCGCCTAGGTTATTCAAACGGTATTATTATACTTGGGATTTCTTCGATTATTTTAATTGTAGCTTTTCAGGGAAAAACAGAACACTTGATTCCGCTATATGCAGTAGGGGTATTTATTCCGTTTACACTTTCTCAAACTGGAATGGTACTAAAATGGCTTCGTGAAAAGCCTGAAGGATGGGCTTTAAGATTAACGGTCAATTTAATTGGTGCAGTCATTAGTTTTATCGTTATGAGCATGTTCTTTTTAACTAAGTTCGCACAAGTTTGGTCAATCCTTATTTTCTTACCTTTCATTATCTTCTTGTTCCATCGAATTAAGAAGCATTATGATGCAGTGGGCGATCAATTAAGTTTAAAAACTTGTGAACCACTTGTTCCGATTGAAGGGAATGTAATTGTCGTTCCTGTAGCAGGTATGACTCATGTAGTAGAAAATTCACTGAACTATGCTAAAGCTCTTTCTGCAGATCAAGTTATCGCTGTGTATGTTGCTTTTGACAGAGAAGAGGAAAAGAAATTTGAAGAGAAATGGGAGAAGTGGCAACCTGAAGTAAGGCTTGTTACATTACATTCTCATTATAGAAGCATTATTCAGCCGCTTACAAAATTTATTGACACAGTGCAATATAAAGCGAGTGAATCAAATTACCGAGTTACGGTCGTTATACCACAGTTTATTCCGAAAAAAGGTTGGCATAACATTCTTCATAATCAGTCTAGTTTACTCATTCGTGCGTATTTACTCTATAAAAGAAATGTTGTTATTACGACAGTACCGTATCATTTGAAAAAGTAAGGAAATTTTTTAAGGATAACTTCACGAAAGTGAGGTTATCCTTTTTGTGTATATGCTATGCATAATTGCATATGGATTTAAAAAATATATTAGTATAATTTTAATGGTTATGAATATGTAGTGTTTCCTGTTGTGGTATATAGATAGTTTAATCGAGAAAGTGAATTGAATTTTATTTTGGGATAAGGACATGAGAGCTTGAAAATAAAGGGAATTAAAATACTTCTTTACGTTATATAAATAGCTGTGTTTAAATGACCTTACAGTACAAAACTTACATGAAAACAAAACGAAATTTCATACTTTCACATGTTAATTAGTTTAAAATGAATAATATTTTCATGTAATATATTCACTGTGTGAATGTGGAAATCGCAATAAAATAGAAAATTTATACAGTTTTATTCATACTAAGCACATATGAAAAGTTATGAAGTGTTTTATAGCAATAAGTAAGTACTGTAGAAATAAAGTTTGAGAGAGGTGGTTCGTACATGACTCACGGTGAGAACGTTCTCTATTTTTAACCATCTCAAATCATTTGCAAGAAAATAGAATACTAAAATGCGATAGTAATAGTTGCTAATACATAGGAGGAGTTAAAGTGAAAAAGACTTTAATTACAGGGTTATTGGTTACAGCAGTATCTACGAGTTGCTTCGTTCCTGTAAGCGCTTACGCTAAGGAGGGGCAAACAGAAGTGAAAACAGTATATGCGCAAAATGTAATTGCTCCAAATACATTATCCAATTCAATTAGAATGTTAGGATCACAGTCACCGCTTATACAAGCATACGGATTAGTTATTTTGCAACAGCCAGACATTAAGGTAAACGCTATGAGTAGTTTAACGAATCATCAAAAATTTGCAAAAACGAATGTACGAGAGTGGATTGATGAATATAATCCGAAGCTAATCGACTTAAATCAAGAGATGATGAGATACAGCACTAGATTTAATAGCTATTATAGTAAGCTCTATGAACTAGCAGGAAAAGTAAATGAAGATGAACAGGCAAAAGCAGATTTTACAAACGCATATGGAAAATTACAATTGCAGGTCCAAAGCATTCAAGAGAGTATGGAGCAAGATTTATTAGAGTTAAATCGATTTAAAACGGTATTAGACAAAGATAGTAATAACTTATCAATTAAAGCTGATGAAGCAATAAAAACACTGCAAGGATCAAGTGGAGATATTGTGAAATTAAGAGAAGACATAAAAAGAATTCAAGGGGAAATTCAAGCTGAACTAACTACTATTTTGAATAGACCACAAGAAATTATTAAAGGTTCTATTAATATCGGTAAACAAGTATTTACAATCACAAATCAAACTGCACAAACGAAAACAATCGATTTTGTTTCTATCGGTACGTTAAGTAATGAAATTGTAAATGCAGCAGATAGTCAAACGAGGGAAGCAGCTCTTCGTATTCAACAAAAGCAAAAAGAGTTATTACCGCTTATTCAGAAGTTATCACAAACTGAATTAGAGGCGACTCAAATTACATTTGTTGAAGATCAAGTAAGTAGCTTTACAGAACTAATTGATCGCCAAATTACAACTTTAGAAACGTTATTAACGGATTGGAAAGTTTTAAACAATAATATGATCCAAATTCAAACAAATATTGAAGAAGGCACGTATACAGACAGTAGTTTACTTCAAAAACATTTCAATCAACTTAAAAAAGTAAGTGATGAAATGAATAAGCAAACAAATCAATTTGAAGATTACGTTACAAACGTTGAAGTACATTAAACAGAAAAATAATTAGCGATATAGGGAGAGAAGAAAAATGACAAAAAAACCTTATAAAGTAATGGCTCTATCAGCACTTATGGCAGTATTTGCAGCAGGGAATATTATGCCGGCCCATACGTATGCAGCTGAAAGTACAGTGAAACAAGCTCCAGTTCATGCTGTAGCAAAAGCTTATAATGACTACGAAGAATATTCATTAGGACCAGAAGGCCTGAAAGATGCAATGGAAAGAACAGGTTCAAACGCTTTAGTAATGGATCTGTACGCTTTAACAATTATTAAACAAGGTAATGTTAACTTTGGTAATGTATCGTCTGTTGATGCGGCTTTAAAAGGGAAAGTGATTCAGCACCAGGATACAGCTAGAGGAAATGCGAAGCAATGGTTAGATGTATTAAAACCACAGCTTATTTCAACGAATCAAAATATTATTAATTACAATACGAAATTCCAAAACTATTATGATACTTTAGTCGCTGCGGTAGATGCAAAAGATAAAGCGACTCTTACGAAAGGTTTAACTAGATTATCAAGTAGTATTAATGAAAATAAAGCGCAAGTAGATCAGTTAGTAGAAGACTTGAAAAAATTCCGAAACAAAATGACGTCCGATACGCAAAACTTCAAAGGTGATGCAAATCAAATTACATCTATATTAGCTAGTCAAGATGCAGGAATCCCGCTTCTGCAAAATCAAATTACAACGTACAATGAAGCGATTAGTAAATATAATGCAATTATTATCGGTTCATCAGTTGCGACAGCTTTAGGGCCAATTGCAATTATCGGTGGTGCAGTAGTTATTGCTACAGGTGCAGGAACGCCGCTAGGAGTCGCGTTAATTGCAGGTGGTGCAGCAGCTGTAGGTGGTGGAACAGCTGGAATCGTATTAGCGAAGAAAGAGCTTGATAATGCACAGGCAGAAATTCAAAAGATAACAGGACAAGTTACAACTGCCCAATTAGAAGTGGCAGGACTAACGAACATTAAAACACAAACTGAGTATTTAACAAACACAATTGATACAGCAATTACAGCGTTGCAAAATATTTCAAACCAATGGTATACAATGGGATCGAAATATAATTCATTACTTCAAAATGTAGACTCTATTAGTCCAAACGACCTTGTTTTCATTAAGGAAGACTTGAATATAGCTAAAGATAGCTGGAAAAACATTAAAGACTATGCAGAAAAGATTTATGCTGAAGATATTAAAGTAGTAGATACGAAAAAAGCATAATAGCGATTAAACTGTTACAACGTTATGTATAGATAATTGGTTATTATAAAATAGAGAGCTCCTGTTCAGTAGTGAGCAGGAGTTCTTTTACCTCTAACGTTTCATATCCTCATAAAAAGAATAGGTGATAAGTATGCGTAGTAATTTCTATAAAAAATGCCTTTTAACGATAATGATTGCTGGAGTGGCAACGAGTAATGCATTTCCTTTACATCCTTTCGCAGCAGAACAAAACATAAAAACATTACAAGAGAGTGCAAAAAATTATTCTCTCGGACCAGCAGGGTTCCAAGATGTAATGGCGCAAACGACATCAAGTATATTTGCGATGGATTCATATGCAAAATTAATTCAAAATCAACAAGAGACTGATTTGAGTAAAATAAGTTCAATTAATGGTAATTTAAGAGGGAATATGATTCAGCACCAAAGAGATGCAAAAATTAATGCGGCGTATTGGTTAAATAATATGAAGCCTCAAATTATGAAAACGGATCAAAATATTATTGATTACAACAATACTTTTCAAGCGTACTATAGTGACATGCTATTAGCGATTGATCAAAAAGATAGCGTAAAGTTAAAAGCGGATTTAGAAAAGTTGTATGCGGACATTTTAAAGAATCAAAATGAGGTAGATGTATTATTAGGGAATTTGAAAGCTTTTCGCGATAGAATGGCGAAAGACACAAATAGTTTTAAAGAGGATACAAATCAATTAACAGCGATTTTGGCAAGTACGAATGCTGGTATTCCAGCTCTAGAGCAACAAATAAATACATATAACGATTCGATTAAAAAGAGTAACGATATGGTGATTGCTGGTGGTGTACTTTGCGTAGCACTAATAACATGTCTTGCTGGCGGACCGATGATTGCGATTGCGAAAAAAGATATTGCAAATGCAGAACGAGAAATAGCCAGTTTAAAGAATAGAATTTCTGGAGCACAAGCAGAAGTGGCAATTTTGACAGATGTAAAAAATAAAACAACAAATATGACAGAAACAATTGATGCAGCAATTACAGCACTGCAAAACATATCAAATCAGTGGTATACGGTAGGTGCGAAATATAATAATTTACTACAAAACGTAAAAGGAATCAGTCCCGAAGAATTTACCTTTATAAAAGAAGATTTAAATACAGCGAAAGATAGCTGGAAGGATGTAAAAGATTATACAGAAAAATTACATGAAGGCGTGGCGAAATAAATAGCGGACTAGTTCCACTGTTTATTTTTTTTATCCCGTTTTTTGTGAGAGACGAGCTTGTAATTTTACCCATAAGTTTGCCGTGTGTTTTATCAATGTAACTTTAGGATAATGTTTGATCAAATTGATACTAATAACCTCGATAAACTCCTGATCACGCTTTTTATATTTAATATTTTTAGTAAAAAAGCTATACTATAAGAAAAACTAAAAATTGGAAAGGAAATACTAGAACATGGAAAATTATTTGTTATTTATCCTTACAGCAATCCTAATCATAATAATGCCTGGTCCCGGTTTTGCTTTAGTTACAAAAAACACTATCTCGCATGGTAAAAATGGTGGGATAAAGACTGTTTTAGGAACGATATCTGGAATGATGATTCATACAATAATGGCTACACTAGGACTTTCTGCTATCCTAATGAAATTTGCTATGCTATTTACATTTATAAAATATGCTGGAGCTTTTTATTTAATTTTCTTAGCTGTAAAGTCAATTAAAAGTGCCTTACATAAAAAAGAAGATATGTCAGGTTCAGTGGGAATGAACTCTAAGGATATTGGAACGATTAAAAGTTTTAGACAAGGATTTACCACGGCAATCTTAAATCCAAAAACTGCTGTGTTTTTCCTTAGTTTTTTACCCCAATTTATTGTGAGTAATCAAAATCATTTCCTACAATTTCTTTTATTAGGAGTCACATTTACGACTTTGACAGCAATATGGTATTTACTTTATATCTCACTAATACGTCAATTAAGAACTTTTTTAAGAAAAGAAAAAGTGAACCGTACAATAGAGGGTATTACTGGCGCAGTATTGTTAGTATTTGGAGTTAGGTTATTTTTCCAAAAATAAATATGTATATGAAAAGAGAAATAATCAATGGTGGTTATTTCTCTTATTTACTTATTCTAAAACTGCCATTTTACAATTGATTTCACACCTTCATACTAATTTTATGTCCATATCTAATTTGAAGTTTAAAAATGAGTTCCTTAATAACCTGCCCAGTTTGCTTTATAAGGAAAAATATTACATTGTGAGGGAGGACTGATAATAAGTAAGGGATGGATAAAAAACCATTGATTAAAGTTTCATTGTATATACTAAGGGGAGTAGAAGTTTAGGCAGAGAAATTTAGGGAGTCGAAATTTCTTGCATAAAGCTGTATAATGCTTGTAACGAAAGGGAAATACAGGAAAGGGTTTGTAATGAGTTACTATGGATAAGGATAAACAACAATTAAGCGTTGAAGTTGCAAGATTATATTATCAATCAGATTATAGTCAGCAAGAAATTGCTAATAAATTAAATATTTCAAGACCGACGATTTCTAGATTATTGAAGTATGCGAAAGAAAAAGGATTTGTTCAAATTAGTATAGCTGATCCATTTGCTGACTTAGATAACGTTGGGAACTTACTTAAAGAAAAGTACAACTTGTTAGAGGCGCATGTTATATTTTCTCCAGTACCAGAATATGCAACGATTACGGAGTATATTAGTAAGTATGCTGCTGAGTATATGGAAAAGACAGTGAAAACTGGTGATATCGTTGGTGTAAGCTGGGGAATGACGATGTATGAAATCGCTAGAAAAATCGTACCGCAACATGTGAAAGGTGTAGAGGTTGTCCAGTTAAAAGGTGGCATTAGTCACTCAAGTGTAAATACATATGCGAATGAAACGATCGCGTTATTTGCAGATGCTTTTCAAACGACGCCAAGAAATCTACCTCTTCCAGTTATATTTGATAATGCGGTGACAAAAGAATTAGTGGAGCAAGATAGACATATTCATCACATTATTGAAATGGGGAAACAAGCAAATATTGCAATTTTCACTGTTGGAACAGTGCGTGATGAAGCGTTATTATTCCGATTAGGATATTTAGATAAGGATGAAACGAACATTTTGAAAGAACAAGCTGTCGGTGACATTTGTTCACGTTTCTTTGATGGAGACGGAAATATTAGTAGCGAAGAAATTAATAAGCGTACAATTGGAATTGAGTTAGAGGAACTTAAGTTAAAGAAACGTTCTATTTTAGTTGCAGGTGGTAATAGAAAAATAAAAGCAATTGACGGTGCGTTACGTGGCGGGTATGCAAATGTACTAATTATAGATCAGCATACAGCGAAAGAATTGTTACATTATCAAAAAGGTTAGAAATAAAAGGCTTTCTCAAAATATTAATTTTGAGAAAGCCTTTTATTTTTAGTATGAATAAATCAATGTGTAGTACCTTGTAAAGTATTTGTAAGGAACGCTCTTTGATTGATCTCCTTTTTCAAAAATTAGTGAGTTAGCCATAATATCTCTATCTACAAAACTCCAGCCATCTTGCTCCATCATATCGATAAAAGGTTCCATTTTTCCGCGCTTTACTAAGTAGGGGTATTGATTATCTATCGGTTCTACTTCCATCATTTCTTTATCTTGAATAACCATCTTAGACATAGCTAAAGCAAATGGAACTGGGTTTCCTTCTTGGAAAATAACATCCCTTTTATAAAAAATAAATATGGATAGTGAGGTGCATACTAGCAATGTGAATATAAAGAATTTTGACTTAAACAAGTGGTTCACATCCTTTATTTACAAGCTTATACTACTTTCAATGTATTACTAGAAATTCCCTTCTAAAAAAGAATGAACAAAAGTTCAAAAGTATATTTACATTTGTTCAACTAAGGGTTAGAATGAAGTTGTTAAAAGATATGAGGAGTGAAGATAATGAACATTGCAAAGTTAATTGATCATACAATTTTAAAACCAAATTCTACAAAAGAAGATGTTATGAAAGTAATCGAAGAGGCAAAGCAATACAAATTTGCTTCAGTTTGTATTAATCCTACATGGGTAAAGCTAGCTGCTGAAGAATTAGCTGGACATGATGTAGACGTTTGTACTGTAATCGGTTTCCCATTAGGAGCAAGCACTACTGAAACAAAAGCATTCGAAACAAAAGATGCTATCGCAAAAGGTGCAACTGAAGTTGATATGGTAATCAACGTAGGTGCTTTAAAAGATGGCGACAATGAGTTCGTTGAAAAAGACATTTATGAAGTAGTACAAGCAGCAAAAGGAAAAGCTCTTGTAAAAGTAATCATTGAAACTTGCCTTCTAACAGATGAAGAAAAAGTTCGTGCTTGTGAATTATCAGTAAAAGCTGGCGCTGATTTCGTAAAAACTTCAACTGGATTCTCAACTGGCGGAGCAACTGCTGAAGATATCGCGTTAATGCGTAAAACAGTTGGACCAAACGTTGGCGTGAAAGCATCTGGCGGCGTTCGTACACGTGAAGATGCAGACAAAATGGTAGAGGCTGGAGCTTCTCGCGTTGGAGCAAGTGCTAGTGTTGCAATCGTATTAAATGATGCAAAAGGTGCTACAGATAATTACTAATTAATAAAGTGTGAAAAGCAATAGATACACGTTTAAAGTAAAGTGTATCTATTGCTTTAACAATTGAAAATAATGTAAGCGGATACGAGTGGGAGGAGACGGCTTATGAAATACTTAATCGGTGTTTTAGGCCTCGTATTGATTTTAGGTATCGCTTGGCTTGCTAGTAATGATAGAAAGAAAGTCAAATATCGCCCAATCATAACGATGGTTATATTACAATTCATTTTGGGGTTTTTATTATTAAATACAAGCGTAGGGAATATATTAATTAGCGGAATAGCAGATGGTTTTGGAGAATTATTAAAATATGCCGCTGATGGTGTGAATTTCGTATTTGGTGGATTAGTAAATCAAAAAGAGTTTTCATTCTTTTTAAGTGTATTAATGCCAATCGTATTTATATCAGCTTTAATAGGTATTTTGCAACACATTAAAGTATTACCTATTATTGTGAAATCTATCGGTCTAGTATTAAGTAAAGTAAATGGGATGGGGAAACTCGAATCATATAACGCGGTAGCTTCTGCGATTTTAGGACAATCTGAAGTGTTTATTTCAGTTAAGAAACAACTAGGATTATTGCCAGAGAAAAGAATGTATACATTATGTGCATCTGCAATGTCTACAGTATCTATGTCTATCGTTGGATCATATATGGTGTTATTAAAACCGCAATATGTTGTAACCGCTTTAGTGCTTAACTTATTCGGTGGCTTCATTATTGCTTCTATCATTAACCCGTATGAAGTTACTGAAGAAGAAGATATGTTAGAAGTACAAGAAGAAGAGAAAAAGACATTCTTTGAAGTATTAGGGGAATACATTATAGATGGATTTAAAGTTGCGATTACAGTAGCAGCTATGTTAATTGGTTTCGTTGCCCTTATCGCATTCATTAATGCAGTATTTAAAGGTGTAATCGGTATCTCATTCCAAGAAATTCTTGGTTATGTATTTGCACCATTTGCATTTATTATGGGTGTTCCATGGCATGAAGCAGTTAACGCAGGGAATATTATGGCGACAAAACTTGTATCAAATGAATTTGTTGCGATGACAGATTTAGCACAAGGAAACTTTAATTTCTCAGATAGAACGACAGCGATTATATCTGTATTCTTAGTTTCATTTGCAAACTTCTCTTCAATTGGAATTATTGCTGGGGCAGTTAAGAGCTTAAATGAAAAACAAGGGAATGTAGTCGCAAGATTTGGTTTGAAATTACTTTTCGGTGCAACATTAGTAAGTTTCTTATCAGCAACAATCGTTGGCTTATTATTTTAACAGATTCATATAATATAAAAAGGAATGGTGATTGTAATGAGAATGGTAGATATTATTGCGAAAAAACGTGATGGAAAAGAATTAACAACTGAAGAAATTAATTTCTTTATTAACGGTTATACAGACGGAAGTATTCCTGACTATCAAGCGAGTGCACTTGCAATGGCAATTTTCTTTAAAGATATGACGGATCGTGAACGTGCAGATTTAACGATGGCAATGGTTGAGTCTGGAGAAACAATCGACTTATCAGCAATTGAAGGCATTAAAGTAGATAAGCATTCAACTGGCGGTGTTGGTGATACAACAACATTAGTATTAGGACCATTAGTCGCTGCTTTAGATGTACCAGTAGCAAAAATGTCTGGTCGTGGTTTAGGACATACGGGCGGGACAATTGATAAATTAGAAGCGGTAGAAGGATTCCACGTTGAAATTACGAAAGAACAGTTCATTGATATTGTAAACCGTGACAAAGTGGCTGTTATCGGACAAACAGGAAACTTAACACCTGCTGATAAAAAGATTTATGCATTACGTGATGTAACAGGAACAGTAAATTCAATTCCTCTAATTGCAAGTTCAATTATGAGTAAAAAAATTGCAGCTGGTGCTGATGCAATCGTACTTGATGTAAAAACAGGTGCTGGTGCATTTATGAAAACCGAAGAAGATGCAAAAGAATTAGCTCATGCAATGGTACGTATCGGAAATAATGTTGGACGTCAAACGATGGCAGTAATTTCAGATATGTCACAACCTCTTGGTTTTGCGATTGGTAACGCTCTAGAAGTGAAGGAAGCAATTGATACTTTAAAAGGCGAAGGTCCAGAAGATTTAACAGAATTAGTACTTGTATTAGGAAGCCAAATGGTCGTACTTGCGAAAAAAGCAAATACATTAGAAGAAGCTCGTGAAATGCTAATTGAAGTGATGAAAAATGGAAAAGCAACTGAGAAATTTAAAGAGTTCTTAAGCAACCAAGGCGGAGACAGCTCGATTGTAGACAATCCAGAAAAAATGCCACAAGCGAAGTATGTAATTGATGTACCTGCAAAAACTTCAGGTGTGATTTCAAACATTGTTGCAGATGAAATCGGTATCGCAGCTATGCTACTTGGTGCTGGCCGTGCAACAAAAGAAGATGAAATCGATTTAGCAGTAGGACTAATGTTACGTAAAAAAGTTGGCGATGCAGTAAAAGAAGGCGAGCCGTTCGTAACGATCTATGCAAATCGCGAAAATGTAGAAGATGTAAAAGCAAAAATCTATGAGAACATTTCTATCGCTGAAACAGCAGTGGCTCCTAAATTAGTTCATACAGTTATTACTGACTAATCAATATTACATTTACTTTGAGGAGGAAATAATATGGATAAGAAAAAATATATCGAAGAAGCAAATAAGATGTTATCGAAAGCGTATATTCCGTATTCTAAATTTCCTGTTGGTGCAGCATTAGTTACGAAAGAAGGTAAAATCTATACTGGTTGTAATATAGAAAACGCTTCTTACGGTTTATGTAACTGTGCAGAAAGAACAGCAATATTTAAAGCAGTATCAGAAGGTGAGCGCGACTTTAGTTACTTAGTCATTACAGGAGAAACTGACGGACCTATTTCACCATGTGGTGCTTGTAGACAAGTTATTGCTGAATTTTGTGATCCGAAAATGCCTGTATTACTAACGAATGTAAAAGGTGATGAAAAAGAAGTGACTGTGGAACAGTTACTGCCAGGTGCTTTCTCAATTGAAGATTTAAAATAAGTTAAAAGGCCATTCCACAATGAATAGTTGTGGAATGGCTTTTTTATTTTCAAAAATAGAATGTAATATTCCGTTCATATTCCGTTCATAAACTTTGCGTAAAATGATTGCATCGAATATGGAAAGTTTACAGCAGGAGGAATATGATGAAGAAATTATATAATGCAGCATTCATTTACTTAATTATTGGTTTATTATCAGGTGTATTTGCTAGAGAGTATACGAAAGCGCAAGGAATTAAAGGATCCACTATGTTGCAATTAGTGCATACACACGTATTAGTGCTCGGCTTCGTATTCTTTTTGATCGCTTTAGCTCTATTTAAAGTATTTAATGTCCGTGAAACAAAAAGTTTTCGTGCGTGGTTTGTTGTTTATAACATAGGACTTATTTTTACAATCGCTACAATGGTATTTAGAGGTATTCTACAAGTGAATGGAACTGACTTTAATGGTTTAAGCCATATGGCTGGATTAGGTCATGTCATTATAAGTATTGGGCTCGTTTGGTTTATGATTTTGCTCAGAAAATCTTTTAAATAGATAGGAGTGGAGAGTATGAGTTTAGCACTTTTATCAAGTATAGTAGCGGTTTGTATGGCTGTTGGAGTTATGTTTCTTCGCTTTAAGTCAGCGAAAAAACCGGTAACGAAAAAGAAAATTATATTACCGCCAATTTTTATGAGCACTGGTGCAATGATGTACTTCTTACCAGAGTTTCGATTAACGTCTTTAGAAATAGTAGAGGCAATTAGCGTAGGACTTATTTTCTCTATATTTCTTATTAAAACATCTAAGTTCGAAATAAGAGGCGAAGACATATATATGAAACCATCAAAAGCGTTCATATTTATTTTAGTTGGTTTATTAGCTGTCCGGGTAGCATTAAAATCATATTTAAGTCAATCAATTGATTTAGCACAATTAAGCGGGATGTTTTTCTTACTCGCATTTGCGATGATTGTATCGTGGAGAATTGCGATGTATCGCTCGTTTACTAAATTAGAAAAGACAATAAAAAGAGCTGGAATTTCTATATAGGAATTTCAGCTCTTTTTATGTTTTATACGATTGTTTTTTTAGCTTTGATTTCATTTGCTTAATTTTAAACGGATTTGAGCATCTTGTAATGCAACTGGTGTAACGTTAAGACCATTTTGATCAACGATTTTTGTGTTTAATAAAATGGAATCTAAGCTCCCGCGAAATGTTTTTGTATAGTTTTGACGCAACATTTGTTGTTCTTGTTTTTCATCAACTGTTAATCCAGATGTTCTTTCTTTTTTTGATAATTCGTTAATACGGAATAAAATGTTTTTCATTTGTTTTCACCTCTAGTTAGATTTAATTACATTAGTTACTTACTAATGTATAGTTATTGTAACGTATCTTTTAATAAGTGTCAATGCCTGTAAACATGCCTTGTTTTGTAAGTGTATGGGGTGATAAAGAATGAAAAAACTACAAATACTTGAAATAGAAAAGATGTTAATATACAATACCTAAGTAGGGTATATAGGGTATTGTTTTACTTTATGAGAGTAATAAGCAAAAAGGAGTATGTAATAATGAATTCAGTAATTTCAAGGAAAGAAACAATCATATCATATAGCATTGCAATTCTATTTATATTAGCGATGGTTACAGCTGGTGTACTATTAGATGATCCAGAAGTAATTTTGCCGGAAATAGCTGCGATGGCAATAGCTTTATGGGCATATCGTGAGCCGGGATGGCTAAGACAACCAGAAAAAATCTTTATTGCGCCGTCAATAACAGCTGTTATTGGTTTTGCAGTGAATCAAATGGACATTTCCTATATAGGAAAAGTTAGCTTAACACTTATATTAATGATGTTGTTTTTACGTGTTATTCAATCCAATTTAGCACCATCTATTGCGACAGGTTTATTACCATTAGTAACAAATGCGACGGAATGGTCATTTGTTATCTCAGTCTTCGTTTTGACATTTATTTTAATGATTGGTGTTCTTATTTTTAAATTGAATAACGGTATTGAGAGAAAAGTTAAAATCCAATATAAATATATGGTTGTATTTCTATTTTTAAATTTTGTATGGATCAATTTATGTTGGATAACTGGTTATGAACAATTAGCGGTTATTCCGCCAATTCTAGTCGTTGTGTATGAATCACTTCAAAAACCGATGTACAATGAAAAAATGGCATTTAAACAAATACTAGTATTAACTACATCAGCAACTGTTGGAACGTTATTGTACTTTGCGATTGATTCATGGATTGTAGTCACTTTATTCAATATGATATTAATGCTAATTTTATTGAAAATCGTTGGAGTACGTATTCCAGCAGCGTATGCATTCCCATTACTTCCGCTCGTATTTCCTGATGAAATGATAAAGATGTTACCAGTAGGTTCATTTGTTGCGGGGGTATTCTTATTTGGTACAGTACTACTGTATAAAAAGTGGGAGATGAAGCAAAAGGGCATGCAGAAGAGTTAAATATAATTGGTAAAAAGGTAAGTTCAAGTCACTGGAACTTACCTTTTATATTTATACCCAATATAAGGATATATCATAAAGTCCAACTAAAATGAGTAGCACCCCTGCTATAAGTTGAATGTTTTTTCCTATTTTTCGGCTCTTTTTAAGTAGTGTGTCATTTAATCCAAGGTAGGAGATGATGAACATTAATATAACGATAGGTAGAGCAGTTCCTATCGAAAAGAATGTCGGAAACAAGTATCCATAATTAGATGAGAAAGATAAAGGGATTAACGTTCCGAAAAATAGAACGAACATAGTCGGACAGAAGGCTAAGGAAAAAAAGAATCCAAGTAAAAATGAGCCAACCTCATTTTGTTTTCGTATAAATTTGATTGAGAAGAAACTTCTTCCTTTTATAATACCTGCCAACATTAGCCCCATTAAAATTAATAAAGGTCCAATTATTTTTCGTAACCATGGGAAATACAAAGTTAATATTTGCTGAATCTCTTTTCCTAAGAACCATACTAATAGTCCAAGTGTCGTAAAAGCTATTATTTTTCCTAAAATGAATAACAATATATGTTTCCATGCATGTCCCTTTTGTAAAGATTGATTGCCATAAAGTGAAACTTTAATCAGTGGGGGTTTTGTTCATCCCCCACTGATTATTAGCCTTCACCAATCGGGCATTTACGGACAGTTGATATCCCACCTAACTTCTTTGTACTATCCGAATTTTGAGGTGGGAGTTTTACTGCCCGTTAATGCGGGATAAAGTGTAATAGCGCTAATGCTTCCTGTTAATTGGCAAGGAGCAAGGGTACCTACAATGCCTAATAAAAACGCAAATAAAAGAGGAATTGATTTCGTAGCATTCGCGATATCCATTAAAGGAGACATGAGTTGATAACTCCACTCGCTAACTGTTGAAAACACGTTATATTCACCTTTCTAACTAGTTATATTGTAATGTTCCATTTTTAGTAATCTGCTTCCACGTTTTACCGTCATCCATAGAAAGAAAGACATTTGCTTTCATTGTAGCAAAAACTATTTCAGCTGAATTTTGAGGATTTTGTGATATGTACATAATTGTATCTTTAGAATCTAAAGATGGAATCTGTAAGTTTGTTTCTTCATTTGTAGCAATTGATTTCTTCGTAATCAGTTGCTCAGTTTGCTTATTAATAGAGGCATAGATAATGTCTTCATTACTTAATGTAACTGCGGTCGATTCAACTGGTTTAGAAAATAGTTCAAATGTATTTCCATAATCTGTAGACAAATATACACCGTCTTTAGCACTTACCGCGACTACACTAGATTGATCTGGATGTGCTGAAAAGGAATGGATTGTACTTGAAAGACCGTTTAATTTACTATTTTTCCAATCTTGTCCGTTGTTCGTACTGAAATAAAAACCTTGTTGTAATTTAGAATTTGGACGCTCATTGTATAAATAAATTGCTTCCGTATTATATCCGACAGCAAGGTTATGAAAATCAGATTCTCCATAAAACGCTAGCTTTTCGAGGGTATTACCGCCATCAGAACTTTTCATTAGCCCTAAAGGATTTTTTAAATTTGCACCTGGTTCAGGATGACCGCTGGCAACGAATCCATTCTTTGTTGCCTGAAATCCCATGTAATCATGTAGCTCAGTCGTAGTTTCAAACCATTTACCATCTTGATAAACTTTTATACCACTGTGAGTTGCGATAGAAACCCCAGGCATATTTCCCGCGTAGCCAATTCCATGAATGTGCTCGATTTTTCCAGAGGTAATTTCTTTATAGAAGTTTTGCGGAATCGTATTTGCTGTTTCTTTATTTTTTGGCTGAGATTGCACCGTTTCTTTTTTAGCTGGTGCTGTTTCAGCATTACTAGAACATCCTGTAATTATTAATAAAGAAGTAATTGCTAACCCTGTTGCTACATAATGTTTCACTTTTGTAGACTCCTTTCCATATATATGAGATTTTAAGTATATGGAATAAATGTCAAGAAATTGTGGAGTGGTATGCATAATTTAGAGTGGAAGGGGCCCTAGTAATGAAGATTTTCTTTTCTCTATGAGCACTATTAATTGACGAAAAATTATAACAATAATAGAATGAATTATATTGGATAATCAGTTTCAAAATTATACATAGAATGCTAGGGGGATTATTATGAAATCAACATTTTTTGCTCAAAATAGAGAACGATTAGTAAACACATTACCGGATGAATCTATTACTATTTTATTTGCTGGGCAAGCACCTCATATGTCAGCCGATGCACATTATAAATTTGTGCCGAATCGAAATTTTTACTATTTAACGGGAATCGATGAGCCAAATGTTATTTTCATGTTGAAAAAGTTTGGAAATAGTGTGGAAGAAACTCTTTTCATTGAAAAATCAGATCCAGTAATGGAAAAATGGGACGGTAAAACAGTTTCTAAAGAAGATGCAGAACAAATTTCAGGCATAAAAAAAGTTGTATATATAGAAAGCTTTGAGAAGACAATGGCAAATACACTTTTCACAGAAAATGTGAAGCATCTGTATTTAGATTTAGAGCGTCGTGAGTGGAAGGGTACTGAGACGAAAACGTTAGCGTTTGCTAAATATGTAAGAGAACAGTATCCACACGTTTTAATTGGTAATGTATATCCGCATATTTGTGAATTACGAGTGTTTAAAACGGAAGAAGAAATTGAAATCATTAAAGAAGCGATTGCTGTAACTAAAGAGGGTATTTATAACGTGCTGAAGCATGCAAAAGCAGATGTGATGGAATATGAATTAGAAGCTCATTTTGATTTTACGCTTAAATCATCTGGAATTAAACATCATGCATTCAATACAATTTTGGCGAGTGGTAAAAATGCTACAGTCCTTCATTATGAAGATAATGATGCACAAATTCAAAATGGTGATTTAGTGCTGCTCGATTTAGGTGCTCAAAAAGATTACTACAACGCTGATATTAGTTACACATTCCCAGCTAGTGGAACATTCTCTAGTCGCCAAAAACAAATATATAATATAGTGTTAAAAGCATTGAAAGAAACAACTGAGCTTATTAAGCCAGGATTAAAGTTTACTGCATTAAATGAGCATACAAAAAAGGTACTGGCAGAAGAGTGTAAAGCAATTGGTTTAATTCAAGAAGATGAAGAGTTATCAAAATACTATTATCATGGCGTCAGCCATTTCCTTGGTTTAGATACTCACGATGTAGGAACATACAAAGATAGAGTGTTAGAAGAAGGTATGGTTATAACAATCGAACCTGGTCTTTATATTGAAGAAGAATCAATTGGAATTCGTATTGAGGATGATATCCTTGTAACAAAAGATGGGTATGAAAACTTGTCAAAAGATATCATTAGAGAAGTTGAAGAGATTGAAGAGTTTATGAGTGAAAATAATGTGAATGTAAAAGAAGATGAAGTTGTTACGAAATAATTATTAGAAGAGGCGCTCAATTTTGGGCGTCTTTTTATTTAGGCCATTTTAAACCTCCATATTTTCTTGAAAATTGACTTCTATAATAATCTTGAAAAAGAAAAAGGAGGGATTTTCATTGAAGAGATTTGTATTAACAGCAGTTACAGTCTCCGTAATATCTTTAATTGCTGCATGTTCTGCGACCACGAATACAACAAATGATCATAAAAATATGGACGATAAAAAAACAACACAGACTGAAACGGCTACAAAACCATTGAAAGTTGTAAAAGGGCCAGAAGTTACTTTAGTAGCGAAAGAAGAAAAGCAAAAGCTAAGTAGCGGTGTTATTGTTCCGGTCTGGACATTTAATGGTTCATCTCCTGGACCAGAAATCAGGGTGAAAAAAGGTGAAAAGGTTAAAGTGACATTAAAAAATGAATTATCTGCACCAGTATCTATTCATTGGCATGGATATCCAGTCCCAAATAACATGGATGGAATTCCGGGTGTGACACAAGATGCGGTTGAATCAGGAAAAAGTTTCACCTATGAATTTGAAGCGAACGTACCAGGAACGTATTGGTATCATTCACATCAAGATTCTGTAAATCAACTAGATAGAGGTTTGTATGGTGCTCTTATTGTAGAGGATACAAGTGAAAAGTATGATAAAGATTACACATTAATGTTAGATGAATGGGTAACAGATAAAGAAGAAATTAATAAGCAGTTAAAAGAAATGACAAAAGGGCCAACAGGTAATAAATCTAAGGGTAATGAAAATACGAAAAAGAATGATGATATGAAAGGCATGGATCATTCCGGTATGGACAGTGATAAAAAAGACTCTAGTAATATGGCAGGAATGGACCATGGAAATATGAAGATGGAAGGTCATGATATGAGTATGTATGACTTATTCACAATCAATGGTAAAAGCGGAGATTTAGTAGAGCCATTAAAAGTGAATAAGGGTGATAAAGTTCGTCTTCGACTCGTTAATGCGGGTTATCTATCACATGATATACACGTTCACGGTCATGATTTAAAAGTAATTGCAACAGATGGTCAACCAATTAATGATCCAAAAGTTATAAAAGACAAAGTAATTTCAATCGCACCGGGTGAACGTTATGATATTGAATTTACAGCTAACAATCCTGGGAAATGGTACGTTGAAGACCATTCGAAAAATAAGGGTGCAAAAGGAATGAAAGCTGTTATTGAATATGAAGGTAGTAAAGAGATGAAAGATAAAGCAAACGAAAAAGAAAAACTACCAAAATTAGATATGACGAAATATGGTGCGAAAAAATTAGGTAGTTTCACGTTAGACCAGCAGTATACTGCCACATATAATATGGACTTGAATACGCAAATGAATGGAAAGGAAATGGTATATACAATTAACGGAAAAATATTTCCGGATATTGATCCAATTCCAGTGAAAAAGGGTGATTTAGTAAGAGTAAAATTAGTAAATCGCTCTAAAGCGGACGATCATCCGATGCATTTACACGGTCATTTCTTCCAGGTGTTAAGTAAAGACGGAAAACCGGTAGAAGGTTCTCCAATTGTTAAAGACACTTTGAACTTAAAACCAGGAGAAGAATATGAAGTAGCCTTTGTAGCAGACAATCCGGGTGATTGGATGTTCCACTGTCATGATTTACACCATGCTTCAGCGGGGATGGTAACAGAAGTGAAATATACAGATTATAAATCTGATTATGTTCCAAACCCTAACATTCCTAATAAGCCAGAATAATATGAAGCAGTTATCCTATGGATAGCTGCTTATTTATTTTCGTTGCAAGTGTTAATGCATATGTTGATCGTGCCCGGATGAAGATGGGGGAGTATGATCGGGGAATGTCACGAACACGGCAACGATAATTACCACACTAATTGAAAGTAATAATAAAAAACGCCGTTGGATAAAAGTAGAAAAGGTTTCTGATAAAAGTTGAATTATACAGGACATAGTTATTGTTATAGTAAGTAAAAGACTAATGAACAGTATACTGTGGGCTTGTTGAGCGTTTAACATTTCTGTAATCATAGCTCCCATCATACTTGCCATTAATCCAGAGAACAGTCCTTCTAAAGCAGTATATAGGTGAAAACGTAGACCGACTAAAAAACCGATAAACCCACTAATCAAAATAGCAAGCAAAGTAGAATATAGTAATTCTCCTTTGAAGAGAATCCCTAAATAAAAACCTATACTTAAACCGATACACATACTAAAAGACATAATAAATACCATATACTCCATTAGGGTACCCTTACGTTTAGAAATATATGATGTAATAATAATCGAGATACAACAAAGTGTTAAGGCAGTTAACGTATAAGCGAACATCATGATACCTCCCTGTCCTATCATTCACTTCATCATATGTTCAAATGGAGAGTACTTATGCTAATATATATCTGCAAATTATCTGCACAATTTAAAAAAGGTAAGTTCAATATAATTTTCAAATAATGATGGTTCTCTTAGTGGACGATGCTTCATAAAGAATTGTTGTATTTTTATTTTGAGAGAATATATGTAAGCAAGTAGTAGTGAATGGAAAAGATGTTCGATTTTTGAGCGTCTTTTTTGTCTATAAGCATGAGAAAGAAAGTGTTATATAATGAGTTTCTATTGTGAAGCCATAAAGAATAAGCGTATAATATTATAGGTCTCCCATTTGTGAGGCAAACCGCGAATGATAAATAAGATGGTTGTTTTATCATCGCTTCTAAACAGATAGACAATGAAAGTAACACTGGAATACAGATAGGGAGTTAGAAGATGAAATTAATTATTGCCGAGAAACCAGATCAAGGTTTGGCTCTTGTTTCACAGTTTAAATATCGCCGGAAAGATGGGTATTTAGAAGTAGAAGCAAATGAGTTATTTCCAAATGGAGCGTACTGTACATGGGCAATTGGTCATTTGACGCAGTTATGTAATCCAGAACATTATCACGCTGAGTGGAAGAAATGGTCACTTAATACATTGCCGATGATTCCAGAGCGTTTTCAATTTGAGGTAACAAAGTCAAAGTATAAGCAATTTAACGTTGTGAAACAGCTGTTACATAATCCACAGGTAACAGAAATTATTCACGCGGGTGATGCTGGGCGTGAAGGGGAACTGATTGTAAGAAATATTATTAATCTTTGCAACGTGCAAAAGCCAATGAAGCGTCTTTGGATTTCATCTTTAACGAAGCAAGCTATTTATCAAGGATTTAAAAACTTACTAGATGAAGCAGATACGATTAATACGTATTACGAAGCATATACAAGATCTTGCGCTGACTGGGTCGTTGGTATGAATGCATCGCGTGTCTTTAGTATTTTGCTAAAGAAAAAAGGAATGAATGATGTGTTTTCCGCTGGTCGTGTACAAACACCAACATTAGCACTCATTGTAAAGCGTGAAAAAGAAATAGAGAACTTTAAGTCAGAGCCGTTTTGGGAAGTGTTCGCAACCTTTAATATAGAAGGAAAGAAATATGAGGGGAAATGGGAGAAAGATAATGAGTCCCGCTTAAATGACCCTGATTTGGCAAATAAAATTGCAGCGTTTTGTCAAAACAAACCGGCTGTAGTAAAAGAAATGAAAACGGAGCGTAAAGAGTTTCAGCCGCCGTTTTTATTTAATTTATCAGCACTGCAAGCGACAGCGAATAAAGCCTTTAAATTTTCACCAAAAAAGACACTTGATATAACGCAAGCACTATATCAAAAAGGGATTGTCTCTTACCCTCGTTCGGATTCTAACTATGTAACACAAGGAGAGGCAGCGACGTTCCCTGATATTTTACAGAAGTTAAGTCAGTTTGATGAATATAAAGGTTTATTGCCAGCACCAATTGAATCGATTATGAATAATAAGCGTTATGTGAATGAAAAGAAAGTTACAGATCACTACGCAATTATACCGACAGAGCAAGTTACAAATCCAAGCAAACTATCAGGTGATGAAAAGAAAATTTACGATATGATCGTAAGAAGGCTGATTGCGGCGCATTATGAAGTAGCAATCTTTGATTACACAACGATTACAACTCTTGTAGACGAACGTGCTGCGTTCATTTCGAAAGGAAAACAGCAAATTCAAGAAGGTTGGCGTAAAGTTATTTTCCAAGACGATAAAGATGACGAAACGATTCTTCCAATTGTAGCTGAAGGTGAACAAGGAAAAGTTGTAAAGGTGAAAGTGAAAGAAGGAAAAACACAGCCACCGAAACGTTATACAGAAGGACAACTCATTACGTTAATGAAAACGGCCGGTAAGTATTTAGAAAATGAAGAGCTTGAGAAAGTATTGAAGAAAACAGAAGGTTTAGGTACTGAGGCCACTCGTGCTGGTATTATTACAATGCTGAAAGACCGTAAATATATAGATGTACAGAAAAACCAAGTGTACGCAACCGATAAAGGGAAAGTATTAATTACAGCAATCGGTGATAAAATACTGGCTTCACCAGAAATGACAGCAAAATGGGAGCAACGCCTTGCGGAAATTGGAGAAGGTACAGCTTCACCAGCGACATTTATGGAGCAAACGAAAAAGCTATCAGCTAAAATTATTGAAGATGCGGTAGAAATGTCGGAGAAATGGGATTTCACCGGATTACATGTTGAATCGATTGAGCGAAAAGGATCGAAATTTACAACAGGTAAAAAGGTCGGGAACTGTAAAAAATGCGATGGCGATGTTATTGATAAGTCGACGTTTTACGGTTGTTCTAACTACAATACAACACAATGTGATTTTACCATCTCGAAGAAGATTTTAAGCAAAGCTATTTCGCAAAAAAACATGACGAAACTATTAAAAGGTGAGAAGACCGATTTAATTAAAGGCTTTAAAAAAGGCGAGAAAACGTTTGATGCGAAGTTAGAGTGGAAAGATAATAAGATTAATTTTGTGTTTGAGAATTAAGTGGTTTTAACAAATGAAAAAGCTCTTTCCCGAGTAAGATGTGCTGTATTAGGTTTGAAAATATAGATAGAAAAGAAAAAGCATGACAATTTTATGTCATGCTTTTTTATTTTATAATTACAGAGTTTTGTATACTAGCACTAAAATTTATTTGAAATAATTGTTTGAAAAGATGGTATGAAATAGTGTTAAGTAGCAATAAAGTCTTTTAAAATATAAAAAAGTTGTTTAAAGATCCTTCTTTAACTAAACGGCAGGTTAGTTTTAATACAATATTTGTTTTATCATTTAACCAAAGTGATAGAAGGTCAAAGAAAAGGCAGTAATAAAGAAGTGCCATTCCTAATGTGGACTGGCACTTGGTAAGGTGTAAAATTCATTATTTGATTTCGGCTGAGGAATTTGATTCATCTATTTTTCCTGTACTTTATTATGATTCCTTAGACAGCCTTTTCTGTTTTAAATACCCATTGTTGGAGAGGTGGTTGATAATACGGTATCATCCACCCTAAAATTTTGCCGATAAAATAGGCGGCAATTAGTGTGCCGATTCCGATTGAGCCTAATGATTGAATGAAAACTATACAGATTGCACCAGCCACACAAATGTTTATTAAATCGCTCAAAATTTTTGCTTTACCGAATTTTAAATTAAATTTTTCACTAATTGCATAAGTTAACGCATCATACGGCATTAATGGCAGTTTCGCTGTTGTATAGCCCATTAAACCGACCGCTATAACAAATAAACTAACAATCAAATATACACTTCGAGCAAGGAGAGTTTCAGGTGCAGGGAAAAGTTGTACAAGGAAGAGCGTTGCATCCATGAAAAAACCAAATAAAAATGAAATAATGAATTGACTCACAAATTCATTTAACTCCATTCGTTTACTTAATATCACTTGAATAATAATGTATAAAACATTTGCAAGCGCCATTGTCACACCAACCGATAAACCAATCGTTAGCGTACTTGCATATGCTAATGATGACACAGGCGATACACCAAATCCTGCTTGAATCGACATGCTAATGCCAATCGACATAAAAAATAACCCGAGCACGTATAAGATGATGCGCTTCAAGGTTCTACTCCAATGATTCATAGTATCTCTCACTTTCTAGTTAATATTATCAATATAAAGACTATAGCTATAGAATTAAATATAACGCTAAATTCGACATATGAAAAATATATATATGATAAACTAATTATATCAAAAAACATATGACGGAGAGATACAATGGATTTCAGGCAATTATATTACTTTAAAGAAATTGTGAAACAAGGAAGCATTTCTAAGGCAGCAGAAGTGCTCCATATCGCGCAGCCCCCACTTAGCCAATTATTAAAAAAGCTTGAAACTGATCTTGGCACAACTTTAATTCATCGATATCGTCAAAAATGGGAGCTTACAGCAACAGGTGAAATACTATACCAATATGCCAATCAAATGTTAATGCAAATTCAAGATGTAAAGCAGCAAATTCAAGAAATTGAACAAGGTATAGGCGGAACAGTAAGTATCGGTGTATCGTCTACATGTTCGAATATGCTCATTGACTATGTTAGTACGTTTAGAACACAATACCCTAATGTCAAAATAAAAATAGTAACTGGAAATTCAGAAGAATTATTAAAAAGACTAGAACAAAGAGAAATTGATGTTGCCTTACTTTTACGATTGGGCAATAGTGAACAATATGAGATGAAAATATTAAAAAAACAACCAACCGCTGTGATTATTCCATCAAGTTGGGCAACATCGTTTTCATCACAGCATGTGACGATTGAACAGATTGCCCAGTTTCCATTCATTATGCTAGGAGCGATGGAAGGACTCTCCTTCAATGAAGACCTTTTCAAAGTATTTGATGAACATCAAGTCAAGCCAAATATCATTATCGAGTGTAAAGATATAAGGATGGTTGTAGCACTTGTTAGTAGAGGACTAGGATTATCCGTTATTCCAAGAATGGATTACACATCATCATTTTTAGAACATACAACGCTTTTTGAATTGAAACAATTTGATTTTCAGTTAGAGCCTGTAATAGTAAAATTAAAAGACCAAAGAATTTCCAAAGTAGCATCTCAATTTTGGGAAATGGTTGATTAGGAGATATGAACAAAGCAAAAATAGCCTTCAATCAAGTAATAAAGACATCTTACGAAAAATTGAGCCGGGATAAAAAGTTCTTTACTTGAGGAAGTTTCAAAACTGACTGTAGCTATATAAATAAAAGGTAAAAAGTTCTTTACTAATTTGAAAAACGCAGTAATTACATTACTTATTAGTAAAGAACTTTTTATACAAGGACATAAGTGGTTTCAACAAATGAAAAAGCTCTTTCCTGAGTAAAATGTGCTGTATTAGGTTTGAAAATATAGATAGAAAAGAAAAAGCATGACAATTTTATGTCATGCTTTTTTATTTTATAATTACAGAGTTTTGTATACTAGCACTAAAATTTATTTGAAATAATTGTTTGAAAAGGTGTTATTAAATTGGACGTTTATATCATTTTGATCATTTCTTTGAATGAGGAATGCTTTTTGTTTTTGCTTGGAATAAAAATATACAACAAAAATACTATCTAAAATAATAAAATTTTATTGCAAAACGATAAATTCTATATTAAAATCAAAAACATAATAAATAAGTGTGGTGCTTTTTATGGAAAAGGTAACAACTTTATTTTTTAAAATAGAGGAGGTATAAATATGGAGGTTAACAATTTAATAATTGAAAATATGGATAACCCTCATGAGTTGGAGAGACTGTATAGAAAAGACCCGAAAGCTTTTAAAAAGTCATTCTCACAAGCATGGGATGAAAACCCTGATTCTCAGCTTCTAGCTGCTTGGTATGAAAGGATGCATTTCAAGGAAACGGAAAATGCAGAAAAAATATCGCTGTTTCAAAAAGGTTTCTTATTCATGGGCATGTTAGCTATTCTAGCTGGGCTAAGCACCAGAATCATTTTTCACTTTGTCGAGCAGGAAGCAATTGCTCCAATTAACCTAGCTTTTGGTGTAATTCCTTTTATTGTTGCTTATTTTATTTACAATAATACTCCGAAGAAAAGTATTATTTATTTCCTTGCGGCGTTGTTCCTAATTTCCGGGTTGTATCTTAATATGTTGCCATTAACTTATAAAGACAGCATTATCCTTGCTTATTTACATCTTCCTATATTGTTATGGGTCTTAGTAGGGTTTGCGTTTACAGGAAATGAATATTCAAAAGGAAGTACGAGATTAGCTTATATTAAATTTAATTTGGAATATGGTATTCTCTACGCCAGCATGGCAGTGAGCGGAATGGTACTAGCAGCATTAACCATGCAGTTATTTAGGTTTGTTGACTTGAATATAGAAGACTTCTATTTTAGTAATGTTATTTTATTTGGTGCTGCCGCTCTCGCTATTGTGGCTGCATACTTGGCATCAATGAATCTTAAACTTGCTAAGAATATTACACCATACATATCTAAAATTTTTAGTCCTCTCGTCCTGATCACATTGTTGATTTATCTTATAACGGTTATATGGGTCGGGAAAAATCCGTTCTTGGACCGCAATTTCCTAATGGCCTTCAACGGAATACTCCTTGGTGTATTGGCTGTTACCATATTTTCCATTGTTGAGAGTGAATCAGACGAGAAAAAGAACATTTCAGATTATATCAATTTTGCCTTAATTGTTCTTGCGCTTATTATTGACACTGTAGCTTTGTCAGCCATCGTATTCAGACTTTCTTCTTATGGGATTACACCTAATAGACTTGCTGTTTTAGGAGTAAACATACTGATTTGGGCAAATCTCATTTGGATTATGTTATCCTATATGCGTTTTCTACAAAACAAATCAGGACCGACAGCTATCCAAGACGCCGTTACGAAGTATTTGCCAATCTACGGACTTTGGGCAGCTTTCGTTATATTTACTTTTCCTATAATTTTTAATTAGAAAGACTTTGTTAACGTAACGACAAGCTAATTTTCTATAACGTATAAAATCCTTAGAGCTGATAAGTATCGTTACTTCTATACTTTCTCGACAATAAAAAAAACGTCCCAAAGTAGGACGTTTTTTTATGTGTATTGCTGTTTTTTCTTAATAAGTAATAACACTTGTGACACACACGCTAGTACTGGTAGTTCTATTAACGGTCCAATCACTAATGCAAGCGCGATAAGAGGTTCGTCTGGAAAAGCTGTTACAGCAATAGCGAGTGCAACAGGCGAGTTTCTCGCTAATGTTGTTAAGCTTAGGCTTACAGTGTCTTCATAGGATAAATGCATCATACGTCCTACAAACTGTCCTAGTATAAAGTTAATTATGAAGAACAGTAATACTGGTATAAGTAACAATAAAACAACATTCATATTTTGTAATAAGTACTTACCTTGTGAGGCAAACATCGCTACTATTGCTAAACTTAAAAATACAATTTGCGCAGAGCTGAAAAACGGAATGAGTTTATTCTCGAGTGTTTCAGCTTTTTTCATTTTATTCATAATGAATTTTGTAGCGTGTGCAAGTACAAATGGTAAGACGATTACGATAACAATGCTTTCCACTAAAAGAGAAAACGCTACAGTCTTCATGACACCAGCAAATAAAAATAAATAAATGGGAAGGAGTAGTACTTGCAATATTAAATTTACAGGTAAAATTGCAGTAGAAAGTGCTACATTTCCTTTTGCTATTTCAGTAAAGATTAAGTACCAATCTGTACATGGAGTAACCATTAACATAATAAATCCAACCCAAAGTGCCGGGTGATCTGAAAGAAATAGTGCTCCTAACCCCCAAGCGAGTAAAGGTGTCCATAAAAAATTAATGGTGAGGCTCGTTCCAGCGAATTTTAAATTACGGAATCCATTTTTTATTTCTTTCAATGGGATGCTGAGGAATAATCCATAAAGCATGAAAAATAAGAAGGGAACAATAAATTTTTCCGAATACATATGTATCATATTAAATTGTCCTAATATAACCCCGAATATAACAGCTGCAAGAATGATAAAGGTTTGAATCTTTTCTAAAGTACTCATTAATTAATCCTCTCTATAGATGAATTTCCCTCTCTAGTTGTATTATACAAGGTATTTCCCTTATGTGTTTTTGAATTAATCATTTTGACTGAGGAAATATCTGCGTTAAATATTTTTAATTCGAGATTCTTTTCTTTTTAAAAAGTAACTTGACTAAAGTAAGTAGATATATTACAATCACTTACATAAGGTAATTAAATAACAAAAAGTTTTAATTTACTTAGGTTAAGGTATCTATTGGAACTTTTTATTAGAATAAGAATTTTTATGATGATGAATAATGAATATGATAAGAAAGTTTAGGTGAAGAAAATGGGATTATTTAGCTCATTGTTTGGTAAAAAAGAAGAAAATACAAAAGTAGAGGAGAATAAAACAATGTCAAAAGTATTATTTGTAAAAGCAAACGATCGTCCAGCGGAGCAAGCAATTAGTTCAAAAATGTATGAAACATTTGTAAGTGCTTATAAGGAAGCAAATCCGAATACAGAAATTACGGAGTTAGATTTATTCGCATTAGATCTTCCGTATTACGGAAATATCGCTATTTCAGGTGGATATAAACGTAGTCAAGGAATGGAGATAACAGCTGAAGAAGAGAAGGCAGTTGCTACAGTGGATAAGTACTTAAACCAGTTTTTAGAAGCTGAAAAAGTAGTATTTGCATTCCCATTATGGAACTTTACAGTACCAGCACCATTAATCACGTATATTTCATATCTTTCTCAAGCGGGAAAAACGTTTAAATATACAGCGAACGGTCCAGAAGGTTTAGTTGGTGATAAGAAAGTAGTTGTTTTAGGTGCTCGTGGTTCAGATTACTCTTCTGAACAAATGGCTCCTATGGAAATGGCTGTTAATTACGTTACAAACGTACTTGGGTTCTGGGGAATTGCAAATCCAGAGACAGTTGTAATTGAAGGACACAATCAATATCCAGATCGCTCACAGCAAATTGTTGAAGAAGGTTTAGAGAACGTTAAGAAAGTAGCGGCGAAATTTTAATTAATGATAGTAAATGTAAAACCAACATGGATGACCATGTTGGTTTTTTAGTCTAATTTCCATGTTAAAAAATGTATATTCATAAAATGAATGAAAAGTTTGAAAATAGTATTGCAAAATATTATATAACAAACTATAATGAGTTCAAGAATAGTTGATACTTAAATTAAATGTTCAGAAAATTCAATTAGTTAAAATTGGAAATAAGATAAGGAAATTTGAATGGGGGTTATATTATGGCGAATAAAGTACCGTTTTCGTTCATAGTAGTTATCGGATTAATGTTATTTGCACTATTTTTTGGAGCAGGAAATTTAATATTCCCAGCGATGCTTGGTCAATCGGCAGGAGAGAATGTATGGATTGCTAACGCTGGATTTTTAGTAACAGGAGTAGGTTTACCATTACTAGGTGTATTAGCATTTGGGATTTCAGGTAAAGAAGATTTACAGTCATTAGCAAGCCGAGTGCATCCAGTATTCGGAATTGTATTTACGACAGTTTTATACTTAGCAATCGGTCCGTTATTCGCTATTCCTAGAACAGGAAGCGTTTCTTATGAAATTGGTATTAAACCTTTCGTGCCAGAAGGCTTAAGTTCTACAGCGCTAATTCTTTTTACAATTGTATTCTTTAGCATCACTTGTTTTTTTTCGCTAAATCCTGCGAAAATTGTCGATATTGTTGGAAAAATCTTGACGCCAATTAAATTAACGTTTATTGGAATTTTGGTAGTCTTTGCTTTTATTCATCCAATGGGAGAAATGCAAGCACCTGCAGAGGCTTATACATCACATGCGTTCTTTAAAGGGTTCCAAGAAGGATACTTAACAATGGATACGTTAGCATCATTCGTATTTGGTATTATCATTATCAATGCTATTAAAGAAAAGGGCGCAAAAACAAAAAAAGAAATTATGATTGTTTGTGCAAAAGCAACATTGATCGCTGCATCTATTTTAGCAATAATTTATTCAGCACTTTCATTTATGGGAGCTTCAAGTGTTGCAAAACTTGGTCACTTAGATAACGGTGGTGCAGTGTTAGCAAAAGTTTCAAGCTATTATTTTGGTTCATATGGCGGAGTTATATTAGGTATAATGGTTATAGCAGCGTGTTTAACAACTAGTGTTGGACTTGTCTCAGCGTGTTCTTCATTTTTCCATAAGCTATTCCCAAGTATTCCATATAAAACGATTGCAATTATGTTATCAGTTTTCAGTGCAGTTGTTGCAAATGTAGGTTTAACACAATTAATCTCAATTTCAGTTCCTGTATTAACAGCGATTTATCCATTAGCAATCGTATTAATTTTCCTAACGTTCCTTCACCCATTGTTCAATGGAAGAGCTGAAGTGTATCAGGGAAGTTTATTAGTAACATTTATTGTAAGTATGTTTGATGGATTAAGTGCTGCTGGTGTGAAATTAGCAGTAGTGAGCGATATTCTTACTAAGTTACTTCCAATGCATGAGGTTGGATTAGGCTGGGTGTTACCAGCAGTAATTGGTGGATTAATTGGATACGGCATTAGCGTTGTGAAAATGAAAAATGGAGTTCGCCCAGCAGCTAGTGCGAATAAGAAAATAAGTTAAATGAAAAAAGTTATAGAATTTGATTCTATAACTTTTTTTGTTACTATTGATAAGAATAGAAAAAATAAAGTAATAGGGGAAATAAAATGAAAAAAACAATTGACCATATCGGGATCGCAGTTCGTGATATAGATACTACGATACAGTTTTATGAAAAGGTTTTATCAGGAACTTTAATAGATCGATACGTAAGTGAAGCACCTGGTGTTGAAAGCGAAGTAGCTATTCTTGAAGTTGATGGTGATAGAATCGAATTACTTGCGCCAACGAATAATTCGACTTCTCCAATAGCACGATTTATAAAGCAAAAAGGGAAAGGTGTCCATCATGTTGCGTATCGTGTAGACGATTTAGATGTAGCTTTAGAAGAATTAAAGGAACAAGGGATTCGAACGTTAGAACATACGCTTCGAATTAATAAACATGGTAGACGATTAATTTATCTTAACCCAGCGGATACAGAGGGAACAATCATTGAGTACTGTGATTATCCGGAAGAGAAGTAAAGGAAGTTTATCCTTGAGAAAAGGTGTTACGTAATAACGTAACACCTTTATAATGTGAGCTTTTAATTTTTAGTTTTTTAATCATCCCCTTTGTAGAGGAAGAGTGCAGCAGCGAAAAGATCCGCCAGATTTTATAATTTCTCCAAAGTCGATTTCAATAACCTCATAACCTCTAAGTCTCAGCTCTTTATTTGTTGTAGTATTAATGGGTAAACTAATCATCTTTTTATTGCCTAAAGATAATACATTGGTTGCTAAAGTAAATTGCTCTTTTTTAGATACTTCTATTAAATTATAACGATCTGATAACATTTTTAATGTACTATTACTAAATGCATGTGGATATATTAAGGCTTCTTCCTTTGAAATGATATTAAAAACACAATCTAAATGTAAAAAATCTTTGGAAAAAGGAACAGGAATTATTTTATAGTGTGTGAGCAACTGTTGAAGTTTTATTACAGAGTTAAATAACGTTCGATTGCTTACGCCAATATATACAATATCTTGATCGATAATGACGTCGCCGCCTTCTATATGACTATTAATACAATCTATATAAGTAATATCTTTTTCTAATAATATTTTCTTGAAAATTTGCTCTTCTCCTTTACGAACTTCATTTTTCATGTTAGAAATGAAAACAGTTTCCCCTACAGTAAAACCGATATCTCTCGTGAAAACTTGTTCGGGAAAGCGTACTTCAGGAGGTAGCATTAAAGTGTGTATTCTATTTTCTTTAAGTATATCAATAAATTTTGAGTATTGTTCTCTCGCTAGATTTACATTAAAGCCTAAATTGATAAAATATTTTTGGGTCTTGTTTATACCGCTAGAAATATTCATATATAATGGTTCGCATAGTACAACTTTTTTTAACGTACTATATTCACTTGAGCAATATGACTTTAAAATACTCATTCTAATAATCCTCCAATATAGGTGATTTTTAAATTGTTATACGATGATTGAAGCTTAAAATATTTTTGGATACAGAAGATAAAACGTAATAAAATATCAACTTAAAAAAGATTGAGCTTATAATAATTAAAGTGATTATTATAAGTTGTTATTTTTCTGTATTTTCAGTTTTTTATAACGGCGGGTGTATCATTGCTCTAGAAAAAACGTAAAATAATTATAGGAACTCAGAATAATCTAGTATCTTTATAGATGAATTGTTTATCTGTTCCAAATCTGTATAACAAACCGCGATAGTGTAATTTTGCTCTAACCGATTTAGGCAGAAATAGAATTGACTAAAATCGGAATTAGTGTTCCGTAAGGTTATTTTATTTTGGGACCAATCGTCCATATTGAAGCCAAAACTATCTAATGGATATAGAAGTCCTTTTCCAATTGCTTTAACAAATGATTCTTTTAGAGTCCAAATATCAAAGAAAAACGATAACTGTCTATCGTGAGGAATATACTGAAAATAGTCAATTTCTTCTTGAGTAAAGCATAGTTCGGTTACGGAAAGATCTATAGGTTGAATTTTTTCAATGTCTACACCAATTCGTCCAGTTGAAGCAAGTCCACATATAATCCATTCTTCAGAATGAGATAAATTAAAATCCCCCTTCCAACCATGATATTTATTTAAAAAAGGGCGGCCTGTTCGATCTCTTTTAATAGAGATAGTATCTGCAGGTATGAGCAATAATCTTTGCAAACGTTTTCTGATGCATAGATGAGCTAATAATGTTCTTTGTTGATCTTCTAATTTATGAAATCTTAAAATTCTTTCCCTTTCATTTTTAGGTAATTCTGTGAGTTTCAGCTCTATGTCTTTGTAGGGTAGTAAAATTCCTAATTTAACTGCAATAATTTCTAAGTAACTATCAATTTTTTTCATAATGACCTCACTAACAATATAAATAATAGTCTCAAGAGAATTTAAATGTATAATTAATTTTATTATTTATCAACTACCATTAAATTATAGAGAGCGATATAAGATTTATTGAGAAATCATGTGAATTATATTAAGTGTTATTGTATAGCTATTTTGAAGAAATGAACAAACTTATGTTTTATTTTTTTTTTGAAGTCAATTCAATTATTAAAAAAGTTTCTCAAGGTTTGTTATGTATTTTAGATTGCTTTGAAAATTAAATGAAGTTACAATTAATCCTGTTTAATAGTTGGAAAAATCAGAAAAATAAAAGGGGATTGGGTAAGTGATAATTTCTGGAGAAATAAAAGAATTTATAAAGAATTATGATGATAAATTACCATTCTCAGGTGCGATTTTAATTCAAAATAAAAAAAAGATCTTTGAAGATGGATTTGGATATGCGAATAGAAGTGAACAAATTTTTAATACATCACGTACTCGGTTTGGTATGGCTTCTGGGTGTAAAATTTTCACTGCAGTGGCAATATGTCAATTAGTTGAAAAGGGTGTTTTAACTTTTGATACCTGTTTGAAAGAGTGTTTAGAAGACTCATTCCCACATTTTTATGAAGGCATTACAATTCATCATTTATTAACTCATACTTCGGGCATACCAGATTATTTTGATGAAGAAGAAATGGATGATTTTGAAGATTTATGGAAGGATACCCCAATGTATTCTATTAAATCTCCTGCAGATTTTCTGCCTATGTTTCAAAATTATCATATGAAGTTTAATCCTGGAAGTAAATTTTCTTATAGTAATGCAGGTTATATTTTACTTGGGTTGATTGTAGAAAAATTGACAGGGATGAAGTTTGCAGAATATGTAAAAGAGAATATATTTCAGGTTTGTGGCATGTCAGATTCAGGATATTTCCGGATGGATCAACTGCCGGAACGAACTGCACTTGGATATATAGATAATAAAGATGATAACACTTGGAGAACTAATATCTATTCGGTCCCTATAATTGGTGGGCCAGATGGAGGGGCTTTTACAACAGTTTTAGATTTAGGAGAATTTTGGAATGGATTATTTAATGGGAAACTCCTAAATAAAGAGTACACTAATCAGTTGTTAACTCCTTATGTGAAAAATAATAGTTTACATTATGGATATGGTGTTTGGATTTCGATGGAAAATGATGAGATTCTCAAATATTTTGTATTTGGATTTGATCCAGGTGTGAGGGTTCATTCATCTGTAAATGCAAAGTCTAAGATGCAATTCCATATTATGTCTAATGTGGAACGAAATGTAGTTCCTCTTAAAAGTGGGATTGATAAATTAATTTCTGAAAAAAAGATTTAGTTTTTGAGATTCATGGATGTTTTTTGATACCTACAAAATAAAAAAGGATATGAATATTTAACTAAGAGTTAATATGCTTATAAAAACTGTTGGATTGTTCGCTTTAAATGATTAATTAGAGTATAAATTTTGAGAGCCTAAGGGTGTTTGTTAAGGATTTAAATGAAGGATTCCTGATATAAATCAACAGCATTAATTTCTATATAAAGGAGTTAATAATATGATTAGAGGAACTACCGATTTAGGGGAAAGTCAAAAGAAAGAGTTAGAGAAGCATCGTTTTTCGAAAGAAATCAACTTGGAAATTCGCGAATTACAAAAAACCAACAATTGGTATAATTTTTTTGCCATAGGATTGGATTGGGGTATTGTGTCCTTAGTAATTGCATTGAATTATTTTATCCCTACTATGTGGATGTATTTGATTAGTATTGTTATCATTGGTAGCCGTATGCGTGGCCTTGATATTATGATGCATGAGTCAAGTCATCGTATGCTTTTTAAAAATCGTAAATTAAATAAGTGGGTTGCATGTTTCTTTGCTGCTTATCCGATAATGATTTCTTATAAAGCATATTGTAAGAGTCACATGAATCACCACAGGTATTTATGGAGTGAGATAGACCCTGATAAGCAAAGGTATCAAATTGTTGGGTTAGATAAACCGACTAAAAATAAAATGGAATTTTTTATTCAGCATTGCTTAAAGCCTTTGTTCTTAGTACATGTGCCGAATTATTTGATTGGAATGATCAAAGTAACAGCATATGCAAAAGAGGAACCTAGATTTGATCAAATAATCAGGACTCTATATTGGGGCGCTATCATTATTTGTTCAATTGTTTTCGGTTTCTGGCAAGAGTTGATTTTATTTTGGGTAGTTCCGTTTTTAACAACTTTTCAAATGTTAAAATATTGGGCTGAAATGGCCGAACATGCAGGACTAGAATCGGAAAATGAGATATTTGCATCAAGAAATTCTTTTGGGAATTTTTTTGAGCGTTTTCTCATTCATCCTCATAGAAACTCATACCATTTGGTACATCACTTGTTCCCTGCTGTTCCACACTTTAATATAAAGAAGGCTCATCTTATTTTAATGAAAGATGAAGAATATCAAAAAGCGCATCATTGTACAGGGTTCTTTTTTTCCACTGCACCAGGATTCTCTTCTGTAATAGATGATATACAAGGACGGATACCATTTTGGAATAAAGTGAAAGGGAAATAGATCATTATACATGTTGTGCTACATAGGCTGTATGGAAATTTAATGGTTTACCAAAGATAATTCCTGATTGCACCCTAAAATATAAATGGGAGCTAGATTAATAAAAAAAATTGGGAGATGTTAGGTGGCTAATTAAGTTCTATAGAGCCTTTTAAAATTTAGTAAATAATTTTGATTCATAGGAAAGGAGAGTATATGAATAACACGATGCTTTTTTGTTTTCCTTATGCTGGTGGATCCGGTTCGATATATAGTAAGTGGAAAAATTACTTACATCCTAGTATTGAATTGAAACCAATTCAATACGCAGGAAGGGGTAAAAGATTTCAAGAAGATTGTTATGATGATATGAATCACGCGATTAATGATATATTCGAATGTATATATAGAGTTGTAGGTAATTGCGATTACGCGTTTTTTGGTCACAGTATGGGCGGGCTTATCGCTTATGAACTTTGTAAGGAAATAGAAAGTAGAAATCTTAATGCTCCTGTGCATATTTTTCTATCAGGTGTAAAGCCCCCAAATTTTATTAGAGAACAAAAAGTGTCTAACTTACCAGAAAAAGAATTTAAAGATGTGATATTAAATTTAAATGGTACTCCAAAAGAAATTCTTAATAATCAGCAGTTAATGGATATATTTATCCCAATTTTAAGATCTGACTTTAAATTGATAGAAGAATATAAATTCAGTAATGAATTGTACAAGTTAAATACGTGTATTACTGCAATGTACGGTAAGCTGGATGATGTTACTGAGGAATACATGAAAAAATGGTGTGAGTTTACTTCGAGAGATACTGTTGTTTATGGCTATCCAGGAGATCACTTTTTTATTAATGAAAATTACATTGATATTATAAATCTTATTAATTCAACATTGGTTGGGAGAGGAGATTATTATGAGCAATGATGTTTATAATGCAGATTTGTTAACTAAAGAGGAGAAGTTTTGGTTGGATCAACTATCAACGGATTTAGAAATGAGTAGTTTTGTAAATTTTAATAAAAAAGTTGGTGTGAAAAATCAGGAAGAAAAAATATTTACATATAGGTTATCAGAAAACATATCACATAAAATTAGTGAAATAAGTAATCATTCTGAATATGGAATGCTTATCATTTTGATTGCTAGTGTGAAATATTTGCTCTCAATATACACGGATAGTAAAGATATTTCTATTGGAACGCCAGTAATTCAATCAAAATCTGGCACAGCATATTATGATCATCTTTTGATTATAAGAAGTAATGTCCATAGTAATATGACATTTAAAGAGCTTCTATTAAAAGTACAACAAAACATTACAGAGGCAAATAAAAATCAGAAAGTATCGCATAAGCGATTAGCAAAACTTTTAGGAGATGAGAATGCAAATTCTAATAAACTGAATCCTCGTACAGTCATACAGTTTGAAAATATTCAACATAATATTTCTAATCATTATACAAATGCAGATACCGTCTTTAATTTTACATGGCATGGAGATAAACTAGAGTGTTGTATCACTTGTAAAGAAAGTGTAGGAGACTTGATTGAAAGAGTTATAAATCAATTGACTCATTTGTTAAAAGCAGTAGTAGCTAATCCGAGTATAAGGCTCTCTGAAATTGATATTTTATCCAATGAGAGAAATCGTATTCTAAATGAGTTTAACAACACAAAAACAGGTTTTCCTAAGGATCAATCTGTTGTTGACTTGTTTGAATTTCAAGTAGCTAAAAGTCCACATAAGCTAGCAGTCTTTTACCAAAATCAAAATTTAACTTACGAGGAATTAAATATAAGAGCAAATCATATAGCACATAAATTAGTTGAATTAGGAGCTAAAAAAGATTCTGTAATAGGAATTATGTTAGATAGATCGCTCGAACTTCCAATTGGTATATTAGGTGTTTTAAAGGCAGGAGCTGCATATTTACCCATTGATCCAAACTATCCAAATGAACGAATTAATTATCTTTTAAGTAATTCTAATGTAGATATCATTTTGAAGTGCAGCAATAATGAATTTAATTTTATAATTGAAAACACTAGATTTATTGATATAGATACAACTTTGAGAGACGGTACACCTATAGAAATGAGTGGGAATTTAGAATTGAAAATCCCATTAGAGAGCTTAATGTATGTTCTTTATACATCTGGAAGCACTGGTGACCCTAAAGGAGTTATGGTGAAAAGAAATTCATTTATGAATTTGCTCAACTGGTATACCAATGAATTTGATATGAATCCAACCGATAATGTATTATTAATTGCCCCAATTAGTTTCGATACAGCGCATAAAAATTTATTTGCTCCATTGATAAAAGGGGGGCGATTGCACCTTTTTGAGTCAGGTATGTATGATTACAATAAAATGTCTGATTATATAAATATTCATAAAATCACGAGCGTTAATTGTACCCCAAGTGGTTTTTATCCATTGGTTGATTATAATGAGAGAACTAATTTTAGCAGGTTAATCACGTTGAAGCGTATTTTTTTAGGTGGTGAATCGATAAATTGTAAAAAACTCAAACCTTTAGTTAAATCAATAAATTTCAAGAGCGAAATTATAAATACGTATGGTCCCACGGAATGCACGGATTTAGCCGCTTTCTATAGAATTAGTAATCAAGAGATAGAACAATTGAAGGTGATTCCAATCGGGAAGCCTCTTAATAATGTCGAAATATACATTGTTGATCAAGAAATGAATCTTGTACCTATTGGTGTAACAGGAGAACTGTGTATTGCTGGGGTTGGATTGGCACGTGGGTATTATAATGCTCCAGATTTAACGAGAGAAAAATTTGTAGAGTTTCCGAAAATTACCGAAAAAAAAGTTTATAAAACAGGAGATATGGCAAGGTGGATGCCTGATGGGAATATTGAATTTATTGGAAGGAAAGATAATCTTACGAAAATAAGGGGGTTTCGGGTAGAAGTTGGGGAGATAGAGACTGGTCTTATGAAGCATCCAGATGTAGATGAGGTTGTTGTTGTTGCAATCGAAGATACTTTCGGTACGAAAGTATTAAGTGCTTATTTTGTTGCCAATGTGAATATAACAAACTCAGAATTAAGAAATTTCCTTATTAAAAGTTTGCCGAATTTCATGGTGCCAACCTACTTCACTCAACTGAAAAAAATGCCACTCAATCAAAACGGGAAAATTGATCGTAAAGCATTGCCAGTGTCCAACTTGGATCCAGTATCAGACTTCGACTATGTTGCACCAGAAGGCGAATTGGAAAAAAAGGTTGCACATATATGGAGAGATGTTCTTAATATTCAAAAGATAGGAGTGTATGATAATTTTTTTGAGTTAGGTGGGCATTCTTTAAATGCTGCTTCGATTATATTGAAAGTTAACCAAGAATTTGACGTGAATATACACTTAAGTGAAATGTTTAAAAAGCCAACTATAAAAGAATTTACAACTCTAATACTGGATGGGGAACAACATAAAAGTTCAATTATATTACCTGTTGAAGCAAGAGAATACTATCCTGTTTCATCACAGCAAAAAAGGCTATTTATTATGTGGCAACTTAATCGTGATTCAGTAGCTTATAATTTACCGTCGGGGACAATCATAGAGGGTGATCTCGAATATGATATGTTGGTGAGAGCTTTCCAACATCTTGTTGATCGTCATGAATCTTTACGTACATCGTTTTCATTCATCAATGGACAAGTGGTGCAGTATGTACATCCTAAATTAAAGGTTATTGTTGATATCGTTGAAGCATCGGAAGAAGAATTAATGGAGTATGTACATGGGTTTGCTACACCTTTTAATCTGGGACAACCTCCTCTATTTAGAATCAAAGTTATTAAAATCAGAGAAAATAAGCATTTGCTGTTAACTGATGCTCACCATATTGTCTTTGATGGTATATCGATGGACATAATTATGGAGGAATTTTATGATAGTTATTTAAATAAAGATTTGCCTCCGATTAAATTACAATATAGAGACTATGCAGTATGGCAGGCAGAATTTTTTCAGACTGATGATTTTAAGAGTAAAGAAAAGTATTGGCTAAACATATTTAAAGATGAACCTCCATTACTGGAGTTAAATACAGATTATCCACGACACCCGGTGCAACTTTATGATAGTGATTATGTACCAATTATGGCGGGATACGATTTGACAAAGCGTTTGAAAAAGATAGCGAAGGAGAATGGGACAACCCTATATACGGTGCTACTTGCTGCTTTAAATGTATTGTTTTTAAAATATACGGGTCAAGAAGATATTACGATTGGTACCCCTACAGCTGGCCGATCTCGTCCAGGTTTGGAACGGACTATTGGTATGTTTGTGAATACGGTAGTAATAAGAAATTTCCCATGTCGCAAAAAAACATTTCTGAATTTTCTGGATGAAGTGAAGGATAATACAATAAAAGCCATTGATCATGAGGAATATCCGTTTGAATTGTTAGTAAATCAAGTAGATGCTTATCGAAATACAGGGAGAAATCCAATATTTGATATTATGTTTTCTTTGGATAATGATGAGTATTTCTTTAAGGATAAAGGGGAATTAACTTTCCGAAAATTCCCATTTGAAAGTAGTATGACTCAATTTGATATGTTCATTCATGTATTAGAAATTAATGAAGATATGCATTTTAAGTGGAAGTATCGTAAGGATATATTCAAGAAGGATACAGTACAAAGATTAGCAGAACATTTTATTTATCTACTTGATGAGATTACCGAAAAGATGGATATACCATTACAAGATATCCAGATGATGTCTGAATCAGAGATGAAAACCGTTCTTTATGAATTTAATAATACGACGGATGAATATTCGTATCAAATGACGGTGCATGAGGTATTTGAGCAGAAAGTGAAAGAAGGTCCATCAGAAAATGCCATCGTGTATAAAGAAATGACACTAACGTACTCTGAGCTGGATGCAAGGGCAAATCAACTGGCCCGCACTTTAAGAAAAAAGGGAGTGCAAAGAAATAGCGTTGTTGGACTTATTGCAGAGCCTTCCTTAGAAATGGTCATAGGAGTTCTCAGTGTGCTAAAAGCAGGAGGGGCATTTTTACCGATTGACCCCACTCTTCCAATAAGCAGGATAAAATATTTTTTGAGAGACAGTGATTGTCAGTTGGTTCTGGCCCGAAATAATATGAAGGAACGCTTTACTTTTGAACAGGAAGTAATTAGGTTGGATGATGAAATAAACTGTAAAGAAGATGGTTGTTATCTTGAAAACATAAACCAGCCCGACGATTTGGCATATGTAATTTATACCTCTGGAACAACCGGTAACCCTAAAGGGGTTATGGTCGAACACAAGAATATTGTGAATCAGTTGATAGGACTCATTCGGAAATTAAAATTTAATCAAGAAATGAATCATTTATTGCTAGCAAAAATCACATTCGATGTTTCTGTTCAACAAATCCTTCTCCCGATTCTCTCTGGGGGTAGGTTATATATTCCTGAGGAAGAGCTAATCGCTGAGCCAAGAAATATGTGGAACTTTATTGAGAAAAACAAAATTAATGTCTTGGGTGCTGTACCTACCCATTTGAAAGTTTTAATAGATAATATTGTCATAAGTCAACCTCTTAACTATGTTCTTGTAGCCGGTGAGGTCTTTACAAAGAGTCTTTATGATCAATTAAAGAGTACTGTTAATGCTGAGATGATTATTAATCTGTATGGTCCAACCGAGACGACGATTTTTTCAACATACTATATTTGTCGTGAAAATGAAGAGGGTTCGAGCATACCAATAGGTAAGCCTCTAAGTAACTATAGGGCATATATTTTAAATCAAGATTATTATCCTGTACCTATTGGTGTGACTGGGGAGTTATATATTGCTGGGGCAGGTGTAGGAAGGGGATATATCAATAAGTCAGATTTGACAGATGAAAAATTTATGTCCAATCCATTTATTCCAGGTGAGAAAATGTATAAAACGGGAGACCTTACAAGGTGGCTCCCTAATGGGGACATTGAGTATCTTGGAAGGATTGACCATCAGGTAAAGGTTAAGGGAGTCCGAGTAGAGCCAGATGAAATAAAAAACCACATTTTAAATCATGAATATATTGATAATGCAATTGTTGTTGCGAAACAAAATCAAAGTAATGAAAGCTATTTGTGTGCGTATCTAATTACAAACCAAGAGGTTACCAGTACAGAATTAAGGGAGTATTTGAGGAATAAGTTACCTGAATATATGATTCCGTCACATTTTGTGCAATTAGAGAGTATGCCTGTAACGAATAACGACAAAGTCGACGTAAGAGCCTTGCAAGAAAGGGATGATGAGAATTATATATCGTTAGGTACTACTTATATAGCACCTGGAACGAATCTAGAAAAAATGATAGCGGAGATCTGGAAACAGGTACTTGGGGTAAATCAGGTCGGTATTTATGATCATTTCTTCGAACTTGGTGGGAATTCACTGAATATTATTCAAATAAATGAACGGTTGAAAAATGATTTGAACATCGACATAACTGTAATGATGCTATTTAGATATCCTACAATTTATTCTCTATCCCAGCAATTAAAGATGACCGATGAGAGCAGGGTACAGGAAAAAATGAATTCAAATAGAGTTCAGGTAATAAAGGAATCGAAAAATAGGTTAAAACAAAGACGTCAAAGAAAGAGGGATTCGAATGAATGATAGTGCACAGGAACCGATAAGAAATGGTATAGAGATTGCTATTATTGGAATGTCTTGCAGATTTCCTGGTGGAGATACTATAAATGAATTCTGGGAAAATTTGAAGAATGGTGTAGAATCGGTAACTTTCTTCACAGATAAGGAGTTACAGAAAGGAGGAATTGATCTAGAAACGATCCAAAATCCCAATTATATAAAGGCTGGTGGGGCTATTACAGGAACAGAATGGTTCGACAATAAATTATTTAATTACTCACCTAGGGAATTAGAGGTAATGGATCCACAGCTGAAAATTTTGCACGAGTGTGCTTGGGAAGCATTAGAGAGTAGTGCTTACTTTTCGGATACCTTTAATGGTTTAATTGGTACTTATATTGGAGCATCTACAAACTTATATTGGTTAGAAGCGGTATATGATGGAGCGAAAGATTTTATAAAAGAAGCAGAATTTTTAAATGGTTCTCAATTTTTCGGCACCAGATTATCACATAAATTAAATTTGAAAGGTCCTAGTTATACAGTTCAAACTGCATGTTCCTCTTCATTGGTTGCTGTGCACTTGGCATGTCAAGCTCTATTAAGTGGAGATTGTGACATTGCTTTGGCTGGAGGGGTTTCACTTACATTACCTGAGAAAAGAGGGTATTTATACAAGGATGGCATGATTCTTTCACCAGATGGACACTGTAGACCTTTTGATGATAATGCTAGGGGAACGGTCAATGGAAATGGAGCGGGAATTGTTGTTTTGAAGCGTATGGAGGATGCGATTGCTGATGGAGATTTCATCCATGCTGTTGTGAAAGGATCCGCAATAAATAATGATGGCGCTGATAAGGTTAGTTTTAATGCGCCAAGTGTAGAAGGACAAGCTGCTGTTATTAGAGCAGCTCATCACATGGCCGAGGTAGAATCTGAAAGTATATCATATGTAGAGGCTCATGGTACTGGAACAATGCTAGGTGACCCGATTGAGGTTGAAGCCTTGAAGTTGGCATTTAATACAGAGAAGAATAATTTTTGTGGTATTGGATCGGTTAAAGGGAATATTGGTCATCTTGATAACGCTGCAGGTATAGCAGGTTTGATAAAAACTGTAGTTGCTTTGGAGAATCGCATGATTCCACCAAGCATTAACTACGAGAAAGCAAATGAAAAAATTAATTTTGGTAATAGTCCATTTTATGTACAGGATACATTGGCGGAATGGAAGAACCAAGAGTTTCCTTTAAGAGCAGGAGTAAGTTCATTTGGTATGGGAGGAACAAATGCCCATGTTGTACTTGAGGAACCTCCCCAAAGAGAAGCTTCTGAGCGGAGTAGGAGATATCAATTACTTTCTTTTTCTGCACAAACGAAAAAATCTCTTGAAGAGCAAACTAAAAAGTTAGCTGAATATTTAAATCATAACAATAATGTGAATTTGGCTGATGTAGCTTATACACTTTTAAATGGAAGGAAAAATTTAAAATATCGAAGAGCATTAGTGGTTTCGGATATAGAGGAAGCGAAGCGAGAATTTTTTATTCAAAATTCTGCTAAGGTTCAAACTAACATTTGTGATGGCGGTAGTAAGCAAATAATTTTCATGTTTCCCGGGCAGGGTGCACAATATGTAAATATGGGATTGGATTTATATAATGAAGAGAAGAGATTTCGAGATGAAGTGAATCTTTGTTGTGAGATTTTAGAAGAGATTAGTGGGATTGATTGGAAGGAAGTCTTATATCCAAAGGACCTGGAAGCTAGAATGAGAGATGATATAAATCAAACATCTAATACACAGCCTGCAATATTTATTTTTGAATACTCATTAGCAAAAACACTAATGGAATGGGGCATCTATCCGGACGGCATGATTGGACATAGTATAGGGGAATATGTGGCTGCTTGTTTGGCGGGAGTGTTTTCATTAAAGCAAGCGCTTCAGTTGGTGTATGAGCGGGCGACCTTAATGCAACAATTACCTAAAGGCAGCATGATAAGTGTAATGGCTTCGGAAAATGAAATTTTACCACTAATGAATCAAGATGTATCTATTGCCGCAGTGAATAGTCCAATATCATGCGTAATCTCAGGTTCTGATGAGGCAATCTATACTTTTGAGGGGGAATTGATTAGGAAAGGTTTTCAGTTTAAAAAACTTACAACTTCCCATGCCTTTCATTCATCCATGATGGACTCAATTTTAGATACCTATGGAAAGAAGTTAAAAGAAATTAATTTCCAGGACATTAAAATACCATTTATATCCAATTCTACAGGAGAATGGATTACGGAAGAACAAGCAAAAAGTGCAGATTATTGGGTGAATCATCTGCGACATGTAGTGGAATTTTCTGAGGGCATTAAGCATCTACTATCGGGTACGGAAAGTATTTTTGTGGAGGTTGGACCAGGTAGAACATTAAGTAGTTTTGTTAGACAACATACTCAAGGAGAATCAAAATGCCCAATTATTAATACTGTAAGGCATCCTAAAGAAAAAATTTTTGATGACAATTACTTGCTTCAAAATATTGGTAAGTTGCATATTCATGGCGTGAAGATTAACTGGTCCAAGTATTTTTCGCAAGAAAGAAGATATCGTGTTCCACTCCCTACGTATCCTTTTGAACGGCAGTTCTTTAGCCTTTCTAAGGATATTGAAATGGAAGAGAGTTCCCCTTTATCGCAAAGTGACTATGTAGAAGAGCTAAAGAGGAATGTTGTTCCGAAAGATGATAAACAGCGGAAAATTATAGAATCATATAAGAGAGTTACGGGAGTAAAACAAGTTAGTATCCATGATGATTTCTTTGAATTAGGAGGTAGCTCATTAACGGCTATCAATGTTGTTTCGAGCTTACAGAAGGATTTTGATATTTCTATTAATCATTTATTTGAATACCCTAGAGTCTCTGATCTAGCGCAGCATATGACATATAAAAAGGAGAAGACCATTCCAGATGCATTAGCAACTTATCTGATTGCTAGAGGAGAAAGGCATCGGTTAATGGAGGAGAAGATAAGAGGCGACATAGCGATACGAAGTTTATATGATGATAGAAACAAAAAGTATTACGAAATCAACCTTTCTTGCCAAACCGGTTATAAGGAAGTTCTATTGACAGGAAGCACGGGATATTTGGGCGTTTACTTATTACATGATTTATTAACTGAATTAGATTGCAATGTACATTTGATTGTAAGAAGTGACAATTGTATAAAAGCAGAAAATCGCATTAAAGAAAAAGTTTGCTCTTATTTTGGAACATCTTTTTATGATAAGTATAAGAAAAGAATTTTTGTATATAGTGGCGACCTGACAAAAAAATATATGGGCTTAGATTTGCCGAACTATCAATATTTGAGTGAAACAATCCAATGTATTATACATTCAGCAGGCAGTGTTAGTCATTATGGGAAATATGAAAAATCCTATGAAGCAAACGTTCTAGCTACGAGAAATGTAATTGATTTTTCGCTTAAGGGAGTAAAGAAAGATGTGAATCATATTTCTACATTGGCTGTAGCTTCTGGTGTAGTAAAGAATAACGAAGATATATTGTATACGGAGTATGATAATGATTTAGGGCAAATTATTGAAAATCCTTATCCAAAGACAAAGTTAGAAGCTGAAAAGATTGTACTGGAAACGAGGGATAAGGGAATAAATGTAAATGTTTTTCGAGTGGGAAACATTGGTTTTGATTCTAAAACAGGAAGGTTTCAAGAAAACATAGAGCAGAATGCATTATACTCAATGATGAAATCATATATAAGAATTGGATTGGTTCCAGAAATGGAAAGAGATATAGATTTTGCATGTGTGAATGATGTTAGTCAGGCAATTATTAAGTTGTTTAATAAAAAAGAATTAATGAATGAGACTCATCACATTTTCAATCCTAACCATGTAAGCTTATCAGCTCTTTTAACAACGTATGGATTAGACATAGATGTAAAAGAAACTTCAATTGATAAATTTATAGATTATATCTTTGATGAAAAGCAATTTAATCAATATGCATCAGATATATATAATTTACAGCTGCATTGTATAGGAGATGAATTGAAAACATTTAATGATGTCGAACAAACATTGTTCCATATAATGGGAGATAAAACGAATATGCTGTTAAGAAAAACGGGTTTTGTATGGAATAATATTACGGATGAAATGACGAAAAAAATGATTAGATATGGTCAAAAAGTTAATTATTTCGAAAAACATTAAATATAAAGTGGTGATAATTTGAAGTATAGAGAATATTTTTCACTAACTCATCCTCAACAAAGGATTTGGTATATGGAGAAAATTAATCCTCATCAGCCATTGCATAATATTGGGGGAACAGTAAAGATACAAGGAGAAGTGGATTTTGATTGTCTTGAGAAAGCAATTAATTATTTTATAAAAAAAAATGATGGAATCAGGCATCGATTTGTAGAATCGGATGAGAAGGTTCATCAATATGTGGAGAAATATCATAAATATCAAGTTCGATATACTATTTTTAATAGTCAGAAGGATTTAGATGCCTGGGTTCAGCAGGAAGCTGCAAAACCTTTCGATATCAATGAACAAGACTTATTTGATTTTGCTTTGTTCAAGTTACAAGATACTAAAGAAGGGGGATATTTCGTTAAGGTCCATCATATAATTTCTGATGGTTGGTCTATGAATCTTTTAACTGAACAGATTTGTAATGCATACACTCAAATTTTGAAAGGTGAAAAAATAACAGATCAGCTTAATAGTACCTATATGTATTGCCTTGAGAAGGAAGAATCCTATTTAACTTCAAAAAGATTTATGAAGGATAAAAATTTTTGGAATGAGAAGTTTAGTAAGCTCCCAATTGTGAAGCGGAAGAACGAAGTAGATTGTGCAAAGGCAAATAGAAAAACATATTCTTTAACAAATAATCAATCGGATGAAATTAAACAATTTGCTACTGACATAAATGTTTCTGTGTACGCATTCTTTGTTGCCCTATATTATATTTACTTAAATAAAGTAAATGGGCAGGATGATTTAATTATTGGAATGCCTGTACTTAATCGAGCGGGGAAAAATGAAAAAAATATTGTGGGGATGTTAACAAGTACTATGCCATTTCGTCATACTGTTGATAGTGAAATGACAGTCATAGATTTTATAAAAGGCATTAATCGTGAATTGGTTCGCTGTTATTATCATCAAAAATATCCATATGATGTATTGGTGAAAGATTTGGAATTAAAGAAAAAGGGATACGGTGATTTATTTGATACATGTATTAACTATTACAATACAAAACTTCCTACTGAAATTAATGGTACACCAATAGAAAATGAAGAATTTTACAATAGGAATCAGATTTATTCAATTCAATTGATTATTCGAGAATGGTCTAGATTAGGAGGATTTAATCTAGATATAGATTATAAGGATCATATGTATACAGAAAAGCAAATTGAACAAATGTATCTTGGAATCAGTCATTTACTGGATCAGATGTTGGAGTCGCCCAATAAAAAGTTGATGGAATTAGAAATTTTACCAGAAGATATGTGGAATAAATTGATATATGAATTTAATGCAACGAATAGGGAGTATCCAAAGGACAAGACAATTCATCAGCTTTTTGAAGAACAAGTAGAAAGGACACCAGATAGAGTTGCGATTTGCCTGGAAGATAAGGAACTTACGTATCGTGAATTGAATGATAGATCTAATCAATTAGCGAGGTATATATTAAAGAAAAATGTAACAAAAGGTACAGTAATAGGAATATCAACTACGCATTCTCTAGAAACAATTATTGGAATTTTAGGGATTTTAAAAGCAGGAGCGGTATATTTACCTATTGATCCACAATATCCATCTGAACGGGTCAATTATATGCTGCAAGATTCAGATATCAATATTCTGTTCACTAATTTTGATATTTCGCATCAATGGGATCTTTCTTTGTATGCGGTTGAGGTTATCCATATAAATGCAGCTCATATTTATATGGGAGATACTTCTAATATTAAAAATAGAAGTGAGCCGACTGACCTTGCTTACATCATATATACATCGGGTTCTACGGGAAACCCTAAAGGTACAATGATTGAACAGAAAGGATTGGTTAATTATATTTCCTGGGCAAATCAAGTATATGTAGGCGCAAGTGAAAATCAAGTTTTCCCATTGTATTCATCTCTTGCTTTTGATCTTACTGTTACAACTATATTTACCCCATTAATTAGTGGTAATCAGATTATTATTTATCCTGCTGATGCAAACGAATATGTATTATATAGAATATTTAAAGAAAAAAAAGCAAGTATTATTAAATTAACTCCATCTCACCTGTTTTTATTGAAAGATTCAGACTTTGTTGGGTGTTCAATTAAAAAAATTATTGTTGGTGGAGAAAATTTAACAGTAGACCTTGCCGCAAACATACAGAAAAAATTAGGTAGAGAAACAAAAATATATAATGAATATGGGCCCACAGAAACAGTTGTAGGATGTATGATTCATCAATTCGATATTGAAAAAGATAAAGGGGTATCTGTTCCTATTGGTGTACCTGCACAAAATATGAAAATATATGTGTTGGACTCCGATCTTCGCCCAGTACCAATGGGAGTTGTTGGAGAAATTTATATTTCTGGGGAAGGTGTTGCAAGAGGATATTTTAACAATCAGGATTTAACAAGAGAGAGATTTATTGTAAATCCATATTCGGCAAAAGAGCAGATGTATAAATCGGGTGATTTAGCTAGATTTATTGAAGGAGATAAGATTGAGTATTTGGGAAGGAAAGATGATCAAGTAAAAGTTCGTGGGTTCCGCATAGAACTAAAAGAAATCGAAATAAACTTGCAAAAATATCCGAGCATTAAGGAAGTGGTAGTGATTGATCAAGAGGATTATGATGGAAACCACTATCTTTGTGCCTACTATACTGAGAATGCTAAGGTGAAGACATCCGAACTATTTAGATTCTTAAAAGAGATCTTACCAGTTTATATGATTCCTTCGTATTTTATTGTGTTGAAAGAAATACCGTTGACGTTTAACGGAAAGCTGGATAGAGAGGCCTTGCCGAAACCTGAAGTTAAAATAGAGAAAAAAACTGAAGGTGAGATAGAAAGTGATTTAGTAGGTATTATACGTGAAGTATTAAATGTTGAAAAAGTAAGTATAAGAGACAACTTCTATCATCTAGGCGGGGATTCCATTAAAGCAATTCAAATTTCTTCTAAGATACGTGAGAAAGGGATTAAAATAAAAACAAAGGATATTTTGGCTAATCCAGTTATTGAAGATATGATTTTATATTTAGAAATGACTAGCACAAAAGAGCAGAAGAGTAATCAACAATGTGTTGGTAGTATTGAAACGATACCATCTATCTCATGGTTTTTTTCGCAAGATTTGAACAATATAAACCATTATACACAGTCAGTGTTAGTCAAAGTAAAGGATGACGTTGAGGTTGGGATACTTGAATCGGCATTTAGCTTATTAGTTTGTCATCACGACGCTTTTCGCTTGAATTACCGGATGGAAACGAAGGAATTATTTTATAATCAAAATAATTACAATAAAAAAATAAAAATAGAATCATTAGATTTATCTGAATTATCAAAAACAGAGCAAGGTATTCGTATTGCTAGTATTGGAGAAATATTGAAATCGAGCTTTAATATTGAAAATGAAATTCTTCTTAAAGTTTGTATATTTGATTTGGGCGATTTTGGTAAAAGATTGTTAATGACAGCTCATCATTTAGCTGTTGATGGTATATCTTGGCGAATTATTTTTGAAGATATAAATCAATTATATAAACAGATAGAAAATAAGCAGAAAACTTCTTTGCCGCCAAAAGATAATTCGGTACAGGATTGGGCAATTGAGTTAAAGAGAATGAGTAAAAAAATTCCAGAATCAGAAAAGCGATACTGGGAGCATGTATATCAATATGAAGAGAATTCATTTAATGATTTTGATTTAGGATTGGATCGTATGGAATTTTGCGAGAAAATGATTAAGAAGTTAACAGAAGAAGAAACTATGCAGCTGTTACAAAAAGCAAATGAAGCTTATCGAACAAAAGGTAATGAACTAATGATTATAGCGCTATCATTGGTAATGGCTAAGTATATTAAAACAAATGATGTGATTATTGAAATTGAAGGGCATGGGCGTGAAGAATTAAATGATGAAATTGATGTATCGCGAACTATTGGATGGTTTACGAGCCTATTTCCAATTCGGTTACAATTTGAGGATGTAGATATATCACAACAAATTAAACAATTAAAAGAGCAATTGCGTAGCGTTCCAAGTAAAGGTCTAAATTATGGAGTTTTAAAGTATATTTCGAAGGAATTAAGTTCCGAATCTCGAAAGTATGTTCGTTTTAACTATTTAGGTGATTTTAATGCTACATTTTCCAATGGAATTTTTGAATTTGCGTATGAAAATTCCGGTCAAGATAACAGCAATAAAAATGAGATGGATTGTTTGCTAGATATCGTTGCGTATACAGTAGATAAAAAGTTGAATTTGTCGATTACGTATAGCAAAAACAAATTTAAACAAGAAACAATATCGCAATTTTTCATGGAGTATATGAATCAATTGAGAGATTTGATTCAACATTGTTGTCAGAGAAAACATGCTGAATTCACCCCATCTGATTTTGAAACGGCAAACCTCTCGAGTGAAGATCTTGAAAATATATTTAATATATGATATTAGAGAGGAGTCATTCAATCATGATGAGAGTAAAAGTTGTTTTGATTACCCTTGTAATATTATTAAATGTACAGATGCTATTTGGGATTCAAATAGCAAATGCAGAGAATGATAGAATGTTTACGGAAAACGATAAAGAACAACTAGACTCGCTTATAAAAAAACAAATGCAAGAAGCCAAAATTCCTGGAATGTCAGTGATAGTAGTCAAAGGTGATCAAGCTGTATATAAAAAAAGTTTTGGCTATTCAAATCTTGAGACAAAGCAACGTGTAACGGAAAAAACATTATTTGAAATCGGTTCGAATAGTAAGGCGTTTACAGCTCTCGCAATATATCAACTTGTTCAAAAGGGGTTAATTGATTTAAAGGACCCTGTTAGCAAATATTTGCAGTGGTTTCAAATGATATATGAAGGTAATTATAAAGGAAAACAACTTAATAAAAATGTTGAAATAACTCTTGAACAGCTTTTATATCATACGAGTGGGATCCCTTTTCATACCATTGGGGACATACCTATCTCAAATGACAATGATGCGTTGGAAAATACAGTTAGAGAAATATTAAATCAAAAATTGGAGACATATCCAGGAGAGCAATTCAATTATGCCAGTATTAACTACGATATTCTAGGATTAGTTATACAAAAAGTTACCAATCAATCTTTTGAACAATACGTTCAGAATAATATATTAAACCAATTTAATATGGGTAATACTTTTTTGTTTAGAAAAGATGTCGCTAAATATGATATGTCAAAGGGATATAAAATAGGTTTTTTAAAGCCTATAGAGTTTAATGCACCTATTTATCGAGGAAATACACCCGCAGGTTATTTTATCTCAAATAATGAAGACATGGAAAAGTGGCTTCGTATGCAGCTTGGGATATATGGACTAAGTGATGATCACCAAAAGGCAATTTATAGTACACATATACCAAACAGATCAGTTCCACCATCTGAGGATGGCTCTTCTTATGCCGGAGGGTGGCAAGTTTTTCAAAATGGTCCTGGTGAAATATCACATGCAGGAAGTAATCCGAATTTCTCCTCTTTCGTTGTATTTCATCCTCAAGAGAAGTTAGGAGTTGCGGTGATGGCTAACATGAACTCCGAGTACACTCAAAATATTGGCCAGGCTATTATGGACACACTTGTGGGGGAGAGTGTGGTGACAAACGGTAAAGATACGTATAAGAGTATTGATGCCTTTTCTGTTACTGTACTTTTGTTTATGGTTCCTTTTTCAATTATTACTCTATACTTCATTTTCATAGTTATGATTCAGGTGTATAAGAAAAAAAGGAAGTTGGAAAAAAATAAATTTAAAAGTATTTGTATTCCCTTTATAACGTTTCTGTTTGCGTTCTTAGCTGGGTATGCCCTTTATAAAATTCCATTTGTATTTTTCGGGAGACTTTCTTGGGATTTTGTTAATGTTTGGTTACCTATCAGTATGAGTTTTGCGGTATGGGCTACTTTAATTAGTATTGTACTGTTCTGCCTATATTTATCTTTAATAACTGTTTTTCCTTTGCATAATAAGAAAAATTTTTTTCCGATTTTTGTGTTGAGTGTAACCAGTGGTTTTGGAAATGCGATGATTATTTTTATTATTAATGAAGCTTTAACTAGAAGTAATTATTCAAGCAACAATAGTTTGTTTTTATATTTTTTGCTAGGAATTATTACTTATGTATTAGCGCAAAAATTGGTACGGACGCAGTTGATTACCATTACAAATAATCTGATTTATGAAAAAAGGACCCAGTTAATTAACGATATATTAAAAAATCCTTTTGAAAAAATTGAAAAAATAGAGTCAGAAAGAATTCAAACCACCTTAAATAATGATACAGAAGCTATCAGTAATTATGCTGCCACCATAATTACTGGTTTGACTGATTCAATTACACTTTTATGTTGTTTGGTTTATTTGGGAGTAATTAATGTTTATGGACTGCTTGTTTCTATTGCAGTTATTTTGGTTGCAGCAGGTATGTATTATGTAGCTGGAAAATCAGCTAATAATCTTTGGGAACAAACAAGAAACATCCAAAACACTTTTTTTAGATATATAAACGATCTCATTGGCGGTTATAAAGAGTTAAGCATAGGAAAGTCAAAGCGAGAAGAGTTTGGACAAGGGATGCAAGAGAGCTGTGAGGATTATAAGGATAAGCGGATTCAAGGTGGTCTTAAGTTTGCTAATGTTTTTATTATTGGTGAATTGCTGTTTGTTATGGTAATTGGGGCTGTTACATTTTTATTTCCGCTTTTATTTAAAGGGGTACAGAGTGAGTTTTTAAGAAGCTATGTTTTTGTTTTTCTTTATATGACAGGACCTCTACATAGTATACTCAATACTATCCCTAATGCGATTCAAATGAAAATTAGTTGGAAGAGAATAAATGATTTTTCAAGGTATTTAAAAACCGAAACTAATAAGACAGACGTAAACAGTACTTTGATACCTCAAAGTAAAATAAACATGGAGATTAAAGAGGTAGTATATCAATACGAAAGTGAACATGGAGAACCTTTTCAAGTTGGGCCAATTAATTTTGAACTTAAATCAGGAGAGGTTGTATTTATAACCGGTGGCAATGGTAGTGGTAAATCAACTCTTGCTAAACTAATTACAGGTTTGTATTCTGCAAATAGCGGAAACATATTTGTTAACAATCAACAAATAAATCAGGAACAGTTAAGAGAGCTATATTCCGCAATATTTAGTGATTTTTATTTGTTTACAAAAGTCTATGGTATTGACTATAGTTCAAAGGAAGAAGAAATAAAAAAATATTTGAAAATATTACGTATCGATGAAAAAGTACAAATTCAAAATGGAGAATTTAGTACAACTAAACTTTCAACAGGACAACGAAAAAGACTAGCACTATTAATTAGCTATTTAGAGGATAAATCTATTTATCTATTTGATGAATGGGCGGCAGATCAAGACCCTGAATTTAGACATTTTTTCTATACAGAACTATTGGCTGAATTAAAGGAAAAAGGAAAAGCTATCATTGCTATTACTCATGATGATAGGTATTTTCATATCGCGGATAAAGTTATCAAGATGGAAAGAGGAGAAATTATAGAAAATATGAAGAAGCATAATTATTTAGATTCATTTGATTGTCTCAAGGAGGAGCTCAATGATGATAAAATTGGATAAACAAAATTTGGAAGATATTCTTGGTTTAACACCAATACAGGAAGGGTTGTTATTTCACTACTTAAAAAATCCTCAAAGTGATGAGTATTTTGAACAGATATGTTTGGGGATTTTAGGTAGAGTTGATGCAGGATTGTTTAAGAAAGCTTGGGACGCGGTTGTCCAAACAAATGAGCAGTTACGTACACTATTTCGTTGGGAAAAAGTGAAAACTCCTGTTCAAATAGTATTGAAAGAACATACCCCTCATATTAAAATAATTGATCTTACACACAAGAGTGAAAGTGAAAAAAATATTTTACTAGAAGAGATAAAAGTTAAAGATCGTGAAAAAAAGTTTAATCTTCGTGAAATACCATTCAGGGTTACTTTGTGCATATTAGCAGAAGAAAGACATGAAATGATTATAAGTAATCATCATATTATATATGATGGCTGGAGTAATGGAATTATTTTAAAAGAATTCCTAAACGCATATCGATGCCTTAGTGAATCAGAAACTTACAATCTGCCTACTAAAAAAAAATATAAAGATTTTATTAAATATATTCAAAAACAGGATAAAGAAGGGCAGAAAGTATTTTGGCAAGAGTATTTAAAAGGATTTAACTCGCAAAATAGATTGGAAGTAACAAAAAAGAAACATAAATCAATTCGAAAAGATCATCAGTATCGTATTCAATTTTCAAGGGATAAGTTGGAAGGATTTGCGAAGGGAAATGAAGTTACTCTTGCCGCCCTTGTTTATAGTTTATGGGGAATTGTGCTACAAAAGAATCATAATATCGATGACATTATTTTTGGCGCAACTATTTCGGGTAGAGCAGGAACATTTAATGGGATTGAAGAAATGGTAGGCCTATTTATAAATACAGTTCCATTAAGAGTTAAAAAGGATTCTGGCGAAACATCTATAGAACTTATCAAAAAGTTAAATAAGACATTGCAGGATTGGGAATTGTATGGGACATCATCTTTAGTAGATATAAAAAAATATAGTGAATTGGATACGGAAATCGACCTTTTTGATACTATTGTTGTTTTTGAAAACTACCCTTTAGATCAGACGATACTGACAAACAAAAATAGAATCGCTTTGAACTCATATTCCACCTTTGAAATGACTAATTATGGCTTATCTATTAGTATAAGTTTGCACAAAGATATTGAGATATGTTTCAGTTACAACGAACAATTATATGAATCATCTAAAATTGAGCGTTTAGCTCAGCATTTTACTATAATTGCAGAAGCAGTCATAAAAAATCCTCATAAAAAAATAGAAGAGATTGATATCGTATCTATTGAAGAGAAAAAACAAATCCTTTTGGAATTTAATAATACTCGTAAAACATATTCACATCAGTTGACGATTAGTCAGTTGTTTGAGCAACAAGCGATGAAAACCCCGGATAATGTTGCGATTGTATATAAAAATAGGACTATGACTTATGAAGAATTAAATGACATATCCAATAACTTATCAAATGAACTGCTTAGAAAAGGAGTGAAAAAGGGTGAGATTATTGGAATCATGACGGATCCATCAATTGAAATGCTAATAGGGATAATTGCTATTTTAAAAGTCGGAGCTGCATACTTGCCAATTGATCCAGAATATCCAGAGTCAAGGAAAATGTATATGATACAGGATAGTCAAACAAAGTTCATATTGACCAGTAAGGATGTAATTAATAAAAACGACTATGTAATTGGAAAATTCAACAATGATTGTATTTTTATATTGGATAATAGTAGAAAAATTTCGGGTGAGACTCTTCTACCAAAAGTAAACCTTAGTCCGAATGATTTATTTACGGTTTTGTATACTTCAGGTACTACAGGAAAACCTAAAGGTGTAATGATAGAAAATCGAAATGTTGTTAATCTTGTTCAGTGGTTTGGAAAAACATTTAATATAACGGAAAAAACAAATCTATTACAACTAACAAATTATGTGTTTGATCCGAGTATTGAGGATTTTTTCGGTACATTACTTTATGGAGCGACATTACATATAGCCGAAAAGAATTTAATTTTAAATAAGGAGCATTTTTGTGATTATGTTGATCAACATGAAATTCATATTATTAATTTCATACCGACTGTATTAAAAGAATTATTATGTCATGATCGCAAATTGCAGAGTTTACACACAGTTATTTCAGGTGGGGAAAGACTAGAAGAATCATTAAAAGATGCACTGATTGATAGAGGATATAAATTATATAATAATTATGGTCCAGCAGAAACGACAGTGGATGCTTTAAGTGTTGAATGTTCAGAAAATACCGTCTCTTTAGGGCGGCCGATTTCAAATGTTAGATGTTATATATTAGATAAAGATAAAAATATTAGTCCAATAGGTGTTCCTGGTGAGTTGTATATTGCTGGAGACGGTGTAGGAAGAGGGTATTTGAATCTACCAGAATTTACAAATGAAAAGTTTATGAATGATCCCTTTAATCCAAATGATCGTATGTATAAAACAGGGGACTTAGGAAGATGGCTTCCAAACGGAGAAATCGAGTTTCTTGGAAGAGAGGATCATCAGGTGAAAATCAGAGGGTATCGGATTGAACTTTCAGAAATTCATAATTTAATATTAAAAAGGAACTACATTGAAGATGTTGCTGTAATTGATTGGGAAATTAATAATGGGAAAAAAGTTATCTGTGCATATATCGTTTCCCATGTTCAGGTTAACATGGAGGAACTTAAGGGATTTTTAGCAAAAGAATTACCAGATTATATGCTTCCGTCATACTATATTCAGCTAGAGAGTCTGCCCTTAACTTCCATAGGAAAGCTTGATCGAAGGAACTTACCGGCTCCTCAAATTCATACTTATAAAGGTTACGTTGCTCCAAAAAATAAAGTTCAAGAAGAACTAGTAGAGGTATGGTCTGCAGTATTGGGTCTACATCAGGGGGGAATTGGTATACATGATAACTTCTTCGAGTTGGGAGGAGACTCAATTTTAAGTATTCAAATAGTAGGTAAAGCGCTTCAAAAGGGTATAGAGATTACCGTGAGTCAGATGTTTGAGAACCAAACGATAGCAGAACTGGCGGATTGTATTGCAGATATTAAAGAAAGCTATAGTGAAGATCAAATAGAAGAACCTGAGACTGGAGAAGTGCTTCTTACACCGATTCAAAAGTGGTTTTTTGAGCAAGATTTGGAAAATTATCATCATTGGAATCAATCTGTGCTATTGGAAACACGAGCAGGTATAAATCCGAATTTGTTGCATGAAAGTTTTCGTATACTTACAAATTATCATGAGAGTTTTAGGCTCCGTTATTATCAAAGGGCTGGAGAATGGATTCAAGTTTATTCAGAGTCCGATGAGAATGTGTTATTTGAATTACATGATTTTAATAATAGTCATATGCATGAAATTTTATCAAAATTGCAGTATGAATTAAACATTACAGATGGGCCATTAATTAAAGTTGCATATTTTGATTCCGGGGATCAGGAAAAAGGAAGGTTGTTTATAACAGTACATCATCTTGTAATAGACGGATATTCATGGCGACTTATGCTGGACACTCTACAGATGATATATGAACAGCTTACAAATAGTGGCTCTGTTCAACTTCCAGTGAAAGGCCTCTCTTTTAAAAAATGGTCTGAGCATCTCTATGAATATGCTTATTCCAATCAATTAAAAGATGAACTTGCTTTTTGGAAGAACAATGTCCCTTCTTCTGTAAATACTATACCTATTGACATGGAAGGGGGGAGAAATGATGAAAATTCTGCTCGTACACTTTCTTTTATGTTGACGGAGAAAGAAACAAAGTATTTACTGCATGACACGTATCAATTATTTAAAATGAGAATTGATGATATTCTGCTTTCCGCACTTTCTAGTACATTAGCAAATTGGAGTGGTGAAACACTAGTTGATTTGGAGGGCCATGGTAGGAATCCTTTGTTAAAAGAGTACGACACTTCAAGAACTGTAGGATGGTTTACTTGTGTATATCCTATTGTTATGGGCGACATTGAAAAAGAGAAGGGCATAGCAGAAATATTGAAGCAAGTAAAAGAGCGGTATCGTGCTATACCAAATGGTGGAATTGGTTATGAAATTTTATATTACTTAGCAGAGAAAGAGATGCGAGGGCAAATTTCGTCTAGGAAAAGGGCACAAATAAGCTTTAATTATTTAGGACAGTTCGAACAAGCAATTAAAAAACAGCAGTTATTTAATATAGCGGATGTGAATACAGGACCAACCCGTGATTTGAATGGAATTAGAAGTCACTTGCTTGAAATTGAATGTATGATCGTTGATAAAAAATTATGTGTAGAATGGAAATATAGTGCGAATAGTCATTTGGTTGAAACCATTCAAGGCTTGGCAAAGGATTTTGTCAACAATTTGAAGGATATAATTGACCACTGTCAAACAAAAGAAGGTACATATTTGACGCCTTCAGATTTCCCACTTGTCTCCATAGATCAAAAGAAAATTGATGAGTGGATTGAGGTATATAAAAATATAGAAGATATATACATGCTTTCACCAGTACAACAAAGTATGGTTTTTCATCATATCTATTCACCAAAATCGTCAGTAACTGTGGAGCAAACAATATTTTCAATAAAATCAAAACTAGATATTGAGATATTTGAAAAGGCTTGGCAAAAACTTTTAGATAGACATGAAAGTTTAAGAACATCATATCATTGGGAAGGACTAGAAGAACCTGTACAGATTGTTCATAAAGATCTAAAAATTCCTTTTCAAGTTTTAGATTGGACAAATTTTTCGAAATCTGAAGGATTGCAAAAGTTAGAACAACTTATTGAGGAAGATCGTAAGAAGGGATTCGACCTTTCAAAACCACCACTTATGAGAATTTTGGTCATTAAGCAAGAAGAGTATGCCTATGATGTAGTATGGACGCATCATCACCTTCAGTTAGATGGTTGGTGTAATAGCATCCTCTTTAAGGAACTGGGTCAGTGTTATGAAGCATTATGTGTTGACGAAAAGATAACATTTGGACATGTATATTCATTTAAAGATTATATCGACTGGTTACGTAGGCAAGACAAGAAGAAAGCGGAACAATTTTGGAGAACCGAGTTAGATGGATTTAAAACACCTATACGATTCAATAATATTTTTCCTGCAAAAAATTCAAATCAGTTATCTGCTTTTGGAGATGTAGTATACGAAGTGTCTGAAGACAAACAACAGATAATTCAAGACTTTACTAGAAAGAATCGGATTACACTAAATACTATGATTCAGGGGGCTTGGGCAATTCTTTTAAATCGCTACTCCCAAGAAACAGATATTATTTTTGGGGTAACTTCATCAGGGCGTCCGGCCGAGTTAGAAGGTTCGGATTCAATAATTGGTTGCTTTATGAATACTCTTCCTTTTAGGGTAAAGATAAATAAAAATGTAAATTTGATTAAATGGCTTAAAGATGTACAACTGAAGCAGGTTGAAATGCGTCAATATGAATATACCTCACTCGTTGATATAAGAAGTTGGATTGATATGCCAAGAAGCTCTGCCTTATATGATTTGTATGAGAGTATTGTAATTGTTGAAAACTATCCATTCGATGTGAAATTGAAAGACGGAATTGGTTCATTACAAGTGAAATCAGTACGTATAGATGAACAAATGGATTATCCTTTGGTTGTTTATTGTAATCTACAACCAAAGCTTCAATTGAAGCTACTGTTCAATAGTTCCTTTTTAAATGAAACAGAAGCAAATCAGATACTTTCACATTTAATCAATATTTTGTGGGAAATGCTTGTTAGCGAAGATGGTAAGTTAGAGAATATCTCAATGATTTCCGAAAAAGAACTTACACATATTTTAAGTGATAATAATTCTACTTCATTGGATTATCCTAAGAATCAATGTTTTCAGGATTTATTTACTGATCAAGTAAAATTAAATTTAAACAAACCTGCTGTTATACAGGGGAATGAAAGTTTATCTTACACAGAATTAGATATACTTTCAAACCAGTTAGCGCATAAGCTAATTAAATTAGGGGTAGGGCCTGAAATACCTGTGGGAGTGTATGTTGAACGTTCACCTAAAATGATTGTAGGAATTTTAGCTGTTTTAAAAGCTGGTGGAGCTTTTCTACCTATAGATATGGATTATCCTGGCGAAAGAATAAATTTGATGTTGAAAGATGCCCAAGTACCTATATTACTCACCCAAAATAATTTACAGTCGAAGATTAGAGATTATCAGGGACATACCGTTTGTCTTGATATAGAATGGGATTCAGTGCGCGAAGAACCAAAAAACCAACCGAGTGTTAGAATTGAACCCCAGAATTTGGCATATATCATCTATACTTCGGGTTCTACTGGTCGACCAAAAGGTGTAATGATGTCTCATGAAGCAGTTGTAAGCCACTCCATTGATATTTGCAAACGTTATGAGCTGACACCGGAGGATCGTGTTCTTCAGTTTTCTTCGATAAGTTTTGATATTTCACTTGAACAGATTTTTACAACACTAGCTGCAGGAAGTTCTCTTGTTTTGCGTGATAAGAATATATGGACTCCTTATCAGTTTTCTCAGAAATGTGTTGAACTTGGACTCTCAGTTGTTAATCTACCTACAAATTATTGGGGCGAAATTGTACAAGAATGGTATACAAGACCAGAAATAATTCCAGATAGTAACCTCAGACTCGTTATAGTTGGTGGGGAACAAATGCCAGCGGAGAAAGTAGGGATGTGGGAACAGTTACCTTTAGAAGATATTATTTTGTTAAATGCATATGGACCTGCTGAAACGGCGATGACAAGTACTTTATATGAAGTGTCTGGAAAAAGAACTAAAAGTGCCGACTTAAAAGTTATTCCCGTGGGAAAACCACTTGCTAACAGGCGCATTTATATCCTTGATGAGAACATGCACCCTTTGCCGATTGGAGTGAAGGGGGAAATATTCATAGGTGGCATACCTTTAGCTAGAGGTTATATTAACAATTCTAAGTTGACGAAGGATAAGTTTATTCGAGATCCGTATTATCATAATTATGGAAAAATGCTTTATAAAACAGGAGATATGGGGAAATTACTTTGCGATGGTAACATTGAGGTTCTGGGGCGGAAGGATGACCAAACAAAAATACGAGGGCATCGAATTGATATAGGAGAGATTGAAGTTGTTTTAAACAAATGTGATAACATAAAAAACTCTATAGTTGTCGTGAAGAATGGAGTAGCAAATGATAAGTATCTTGTTGCATTCTATGATTCCCCCTCACATGGTACAAATAATCAATGCAGTATAAGGGGTTTTTTGCGGAAAAAACTTCCTGAATATATGATTCCTTCTTATTTTATTCAACTAGGAAGCCTTCCGCTCAGTCCGAATGGAAAAATTGATCGGAAGTCCCTAGAAAATATGGAGATTAAAGTACAGTTTGATGAAGAATATCAAAAACCTTATAATACGATACAACAAAAACTTGTAAGTATTTGGAGAAAGATACTGGGAACTGATGGTGTAGGCATTAATCATCATTTCTTTGAAATTGGGGGACAATCATTAAAAGCAATAACACTTGTTTCTGAAATTCATAGGGAATTTGAAGTTGAACTTCCACTTGGAAATATATTTGCATTTCCTACTATTAAGGAATTGGCTGTAATCATTGAAGAAATGATGGGAAAAAAAGAAACATATGAAGCGATTCGTCTAGCACCACCACAGGAGTATTATGAAGTCTCTCCAGCACAAAAAAGTATGTATATTGTTAGTCAATTGAATGGTGCATCTACAAACTATAATATTACCGGAGCAGTATTTCTTGAAGGGGAAGTTAATATAGTACAGATAGAAAAGGCATTGCAAGCTTTAATTAATCGCCATGAAAGCTTGCGAACATCATTTAAACAAGTACAAGGGAAAATAGTTCAAAAAATCCATCAGAATCCTGAATGGAATATGCAACACTTGTATGCAGATGAACAAAATTTTGAGAGTGTTGTTGAAACATTTATTAGACCATTTGATTTAGAGAAAGGGCCCTTGTTCAGAGCAGCAATTGTGGAGGTGCTACCATCATCGAAATATTTGCTTGTTTATGATATGCACCATATTATATCCGATGGTTTATCAATGGGAATTTTAATTAGAGAGTTTGCATCTCTTTATCAAAAAAATAATTTGCCAGACGTAAGAATTCAATACAAAGATTTTTCAAACTGGCAAAACAAAATGATAGAATCCGGGAACTGGAAACTAAAAGAACTGTACTGGCTTGAAATATTTTCAAAAGAAATACCATTACTCAATTTACCAACTGATTATCCAAGGTTAGATGAGCCAATGTTTGAAGGTGATGTAGTTCAATTTAATTTGGATGCATATTATACATCTAAATTAAATGAAATCTCAAGCCGAAAAGGAGCTACTCTGTACTCATTATTACTTTCGGCATTCAATATACTACTGTTTAAATATAGCGGACAAGAAGACATTATAATTGGAAGCCCGGTAGCAGGAAGACTGAATTCTGAATTAGAAAATGTGGTAGGTATGTTTGTTAATACACTTGCGCTCAGAAATTATCCTACTTCAGAGAAACGGTTTGAGGATTTTTTGAAAGAAGTTGCAAGCCACACACTTCAAGCTCTCGAACATCAGGAATATTCATTTGAGATGCTCGTTGATAAGCTACAATTGCGAAAAAATGTGAATCGTCATCCTCTGTTTGATGTGATGTTTGCTTTTGAAAATGTTGATGCAGTATGGGCGGAAATAGGTGATTTTGAAATTAAACCGTACGAGTATACGAATCGTACATCTAAATTTGATTTAGAGCTGAAAGTAACTGAGCAGGATGGACAACTTCGTTTTATATTTGAATATAGTACAGGTTTGTTCCGTAAAGAAACGATAGAACGAATGGCGGAACATTTCGTTAAAATTATTGATACTATCATAGAGGACATTACTATTCCAATTGAGGAAATTGATCTAGTAACCATGAAAGAAAAAAATAGAATAGGTGTTTTTAATAATACTGATACTTTGTATCCAGAAGAAAAAACGATTAAACGTATATTTGAAGAACTGGTGGAAAAACATCCGAATCGTACTGCTGTAGTGTTTGGACAGAGAACAATAACTTATAAGGAATTAAATGATAAAGCAAATCAATTAGCTAAACACTTGATTAAGAAGGGGGCAGGAAGTGATACAGTAATCGCTTTATTAGCTGAGCCTTCTATTGAAATGATCATTGGACTATGGAGTATTATTAAAAGCGGGGCAATTTATTTACCTCTTGATCCGGAGTTTCCATTAGAACGAATAAATAGCATGATTGAAGACAGTGATACAATTCTTCTTTTGACCCAGTCTCACTTAGTAACTTCTAATGATTTTACTTGTGAGGTTATGGAATTGGAAGATAAGAGCTTATTTTTTGAATGTCCTTCAAATATAGAGGAAAGAAGTACAGTTGATAATCCAATATATATTATTTATACATCTGGTACCACTGGGCTCCCAAAAGGGGTACCGATTAAGAATCAAAGCTTGGTAAATTATATTTCATGGTTCACACGAGAAGCAAGTATAACGTATAGGGATAAAACACTACTATTATCTTCCTTTGCATTTGATTTAGGATATACAAGTTTGTATACAGCTTTATTAAATGGCTGTGAGTTACATTTAGTTCCAAAAGAACATTATATGCTCCCAGAAACCCTTATCACATATTTGAGAGAGAAAAAGATAAGTTATATAAAACTGACTCCTTCACTATTTAATTATTTAGTTAACCATCGTATGGTTGAAGATTATGAGAATTGCATGGCGCTAAGGTTAATCGTATTGGGCGGTGAAGAAGTGAAGTCAGCTGATATTAGTAAGTTTAATAGGGTGTATCCGCAAACTGTAATTATGAATCACTATGGACCTACAGAAACTACTATTGGCGCTCTATTTCACAAATTTAATGCTACTGATTTTGACCTTGTATCCAAGGGAACGGTTATTGGAAAGCCAGTAGATAACACGAAAATATTCATTTTGGATAGAGGTCAAAAACTTGTTCCACTTGGAATGGCTGGTGAAATTTGTATTGGGGGAGTAGGAGTGACAGAAGGTTATTTGAATCAAATTGATTTAAATAGCGAAAAGTTTATTACGGTTTCACCTTTGGGACATGAAAAAATCAAACTCTATAGAACGGGAGACTTAGGGAGGCTCACATGCCATCAAGAAGTAGAATTTCTCGGAAGAATTGACAATCAATTGAAAATTCGAGGATATAGAGTGGAGTTAGAAGAAATAAATTCAGTACTGTTGCAACACGATATGATACTTGATGCAATTGTTGTTCCAAAAAAAGATAAAGAAAATAATAATATACTATGTGCTTATATTGTGTTGAAAGAGAATGAGAATGGGTGGGGAATAAGGGAATACCTTTCAAGTAAGATTCCTTACTACATGATGCCCTCTATCTTTATTAAGTTAGATAGAATTCCTTTGACTCCAAATGGTAAGCTAAATGTTAAAGCACTCCCAGAAATTAAGGATGAATTATTGATAAAAACTAATTATGAACTGCCTGAGGATCCAATTGAAAAAACTGTTGCACAAATGTGGGAAGAAACTCTTAATGTTAAGCAAATTAGTATGAATGACTCGTTTTTTGAAATGGGTGGAAACTCATTGTCGTTAATGCTTTTAATGGCAGAAATTCACAAAAAGTTTAGTGTAGATATATCGTTAAGAGAAGCGTTTAAAGCACCAACAGTAAGAGGTATAAGTAAGCATATAAAGAAAAGATCTGAAAGTAAGTATGTGTCATTACAACCTGTGGAAAAGTGCGAATATTACGACCTTTCTTCAGCTCAGAAAAGGATATATACACTACAACAGATGGAAGGGATTGGAACTAGTTACAATATGCCAAGAGCAACCTTACTAGAAGGTGAAATCAATCTGGATAAATTGGAAAAAGCTTTTTGTGAGATTGTAAAGAGACATGAGGCATTTCAAACATCTATTGAAGTAGTAGATGGTGTGCCCAAACAACGAATTCAGGGAGAAGTGGATATAGAAATTAGTTATTCTGTTTTAGATGAACATTTATGTTCTAATCCATCAAGTAAGCTGAATGTCGAACTGGAAAATATAATTGATGAATTTATTGAACCTTTCGACTTAAGTAAAGCCCCTTTAGTAAGAGTTAAGATCATTCGCTTAAGTAGTCATAAACATGTGCTCTTAACAGATATGCACCATTTGATTTCAGATGGATATTCAGTCAATATTTTACTGCAGGAGTTATCAGAATTATATCAAGGAAAACTGTTACAGGAAAACCCTATTCAATATAAAGAATTCGTTTATTGGCAGAATGAGTTTTTAAAGACAAGTGCTGCAAGTATACAAGAAAAATATTGGTTAGATGTACTTTCAGGGGATCTTCCAGTATTAGATATGCCTACGGATTTTCCTAGACCAATTATACAAAGCTTTGAAGGAAATAGTTTTATTTTTGAAGGCGGAAATGAATTAAAGCAACGTTTAGACAATTTATGTTTAGAAACAGATACGACATTGTACATGATTTTGTCTGCAGCTTATAGTATTTTGTTATCAAAATGTTCCTCGCAGCACGATATAATTGTAGGAATGCCTATTTTAGGGCGGACACATTCTGATTTGAAAAATATCATTGGTATGTTTGCAAATACTATTGCAATTAGAAGTTTCCCTATTGAGAAAAAAAACTTTACGGAATTTTTGTCAGAGATTAAAGAACAGTTAATTAAAGCGTATGATAATCAAGATTACCAGTTTGATATGATTATTGATAAGTTAAAAATTAAGAGAGACTTAGGGAGAAACCCTATATTTTCTACAATGTTAGCTTTTCAAGAATCTCAAATCAATGAAAGTATAATGGGGAATTTGAAAATGACGCCTGTTCAATATAGAAATAAAATTTCGAAATTTGATTTAACCTTATTTGTAGAAAAAGGAAAAAAAGAGTTGTTTTTTGAATTTGAATATGCAAGTAGTTTGTATAGAATGGAAACTATAAAAAAATTAGCGGAGAATTTTTTAGGTATCTTAGACACGATTAGTTCAAATAAAGAAATAAAATTAGAAAATATTGAGATTGAAGGGTTAGTAATCGAGAATACAGAAATTGAAAATGTCAAATTTAATTTTTAAGATAGATAAGATATTGGTTATTGAGGCTATTCCTAATATGATACTTTAGGAATAGCCGTTTCATATAAATGCATTCTTTAAATATCTATAAAAAATAAAAGGATATATTGTATAGAAAAGGTTAGCTTTTAATTATAATTAAAACGATGATATAGAAGTGGCGATATAAAGGGAGTTCTCTATCATGGAGAGACTTAAAGAAGTGTTTCATTTTGTTTAGGATAGCGGTATCGTAGTTCATGATCTAGATAGTTATACGTTTTTACGAAAAGGTTTGGTAAGGAACAGTAATAGAGCGTTACGTAAGTGAGGTGCTAGGTGTGGAAGGAGAAGCAGCCATTCTTGAAGTGGATGGTGATAGAATTGAATTACTTACACCAACGAATACTATACCTTCTCCAATGGCACGATTTATAAATAAAAAGGTGTTACGTAATAACGTAACACCTTTTTATTTATGTATTTCACATTTTCTTCACAAATGATTCACGAGAACTTTTCTTCTTAGGAAACTTACATAAATATATTTTATGATATAATAACAATCGACTTTAAAAATGTAAGTTGTTTTAATTAAAGTAGCTACTATTATATTAGAAGTTTAAAGGTGGGGAGAAAGAAAGCGTCATGTTGTATAAAAAAATACTTAATCAGGTTAATATTTCGTCAGGAAATCAAACTAGGAAGTATAAAGTAATGAAAGTGTAGCGAGAAAGAAGAAAGAAGTGAAATGATTGTGAAAGTAATACGAAGGTTAGGGGCATGGCTATTAATAGCGTGCGTGTTTATCATATTGATACCAAAAAGCGCATCTGCTCATGCGTATGTTGTGAAATCAAATCCTGCTGAAAATGAAACGTTAAAGAAAGCACCATCTGTTGTGAAAATTGAATTCGATGAGGACATACAAGTTTCAAGTTTTAATACATTGTTCGTAAGAGACACCTCAGGTAAAAGAGTAGATTTAAAAGATGCACATATTGATAAGAAAAACAAAAAAATATTAGAGGCTGGGTTAAAAGAGAATCTCAAAAATGGTCTTTACTCTATTCAGTGGAAAGCTATTTCAGCTGATGGACATCCGATTCAAGGAGTTATTCCATTCCGTATTGGATTAGCAGAAGCGGGAACAGATGATATACAAGTAGAAGAGATGGGCTATGTTCCGCAAATCGATATGATCATGGAACGTGGGGTTCTATATACAAGTTTCTCACTATTTTTAGGAGTTCTATTCTTTAATCTTATTATGTATAAAGGGAATGCAACCTCAGTTCAATCAAGGGGTAAGAGAATAATATGGATATCATTATTTGGGATATTTATTAGTTTACTATTCAATCTACCATTGCAGGCGAAAATAAATGCTGATGTTTCATGGTTAGAAGCATTCGATCCTTTATTATTAAAAGAAACATTACAGCTATCTGTTTTTGGTTATGTATGGATCACTCAAATGGCTCTTATTAGTACGCTTATAATTGTTACATATTTTGCAGTGAAGAGTGAGAGGCTTTCGTCGTTTAAAGTATGGAGCATTCCAATTGTATTATTTATGGGGTTACTGGTTATGAAAGCTTTCAATAGTCATGCATATGGATTAAAGTTTAAAGAAATTGCTGTCGTTATGGACTTTCTACATTTATTCGCAGCTTCGTTATGGATTGGGGGGCTATCATCGATTGTTCTTCTTTTACGTAAAGAGGATGACAAGTGGACTATGTATTGGGATGCGATTAAGCGTTTTTCGCCATGGGCAACAGGTGCTGTCATAGTGATTTTATTAACGGGTCTTTTTAACAGTACATTTTTTATTCCCACAATCCATTCCCTATTTGATACGAAGTATGGATTGGCCTTATTAGCAAAGATACTTTTATTCGTGTGTATGGGGATATTGGGAATTATTCATTATGTGAAAGGGAGAATGCGAGCGCAGCAAAGGTTAGGAGCTACGGTGAAAGTAGAGTTTATCATTGGAATTATCGTTTTCGTAATCGTAGCGTTTATGACAAATGTACAAACGCCGCCGATGCCTCCTACGGGACCTTTTACAGAGAGTAAACAATTAGATAATGGATATGAACTTACTTTACATGTAAGTCCTAATAAGGTAGGACAGAATACATTTCATATTACTTTGAAGGATGAGAATGGACAGCCTGTTACTGATATGGAACAAATTGTATTGACGACTCAATCTTTAGATATGAATATGGGCAAAGGTTCATTTAAAGTTTCGGCAGTGTCACCGGGAGAATATGAAGCGGAAGGTATGTATATTAACATGACAGGAAACTGGAATATACAAGTTCACGGATTAACAAAATCTCTTGATAGTTTCGATACGGATTATAAATTTATTGTAGGTGGCAGATAAAAAAGACGTTATAAATGAAAAGGAGTTTATAGAAAATGAAACGTATAAAAAAATTAGGAACAACAATGATCGCAACAATAATTGCAATGGGGATTTTTTCGTTACCTGTTAGTGCTCACGTAACTGTGAAACCAGCAACTTCTGACGTTGGCTCTTGGGAGACTTATACAATAAAGGTACCTGTTGAAAAGAATATGGCAACAACAAAAGTCACACTGAAAATACCGTCTGGAGTCGAGTTTCAACAGTACGAGCCAGTGCCAGGGTGGAAAGTGGAAGAACAAAAAGATGCAGCTGGAAAAGTTAAAACTGTAATATGGGAAGCAACAGGAGAAGGGATTTTACCTGGTCAGTTCCAACGATTTACTTTCGTTGCTAAAAATCCAGATAAAGAGCAACAAATAGCTTGGAATGCATATCAACAATATAAAGATGGAGAAATTGTTGAATGGACAGGCGATGAGAAAGCTGAAAAGCCCCACTCACTTACTACGATTGCAAAAGGTACATCATTAACAGGAGAACATGGTGAAGTATCTAGTGTGGAAAAAAATGAAAGTACAAGTAATATGCAAACAATAGCAATTGTCTTATCAGTTTTAGCGATTGTATCTTCCGTAGGTACGTGTGTTTTTGTAGTACGTCGTAAAAAGTAGGGAACATTGAAAGGTCTCATTGAAAGTAATGAGACCTTTGTTAATAAAATTTTGAGATTAAGCAGCTTCGAGGGGGATTAGAGCTACAAATACAACATGGTTTATTAAGATAAGGAACTCAATTGACTGTCATTACTTCTTCTGGTAGGTTATCATGCTTAAGCCAGTTTTCAATTAAAGTATTAAATAGTTTGGGATTTGCTAAAGGGATTCCATGACCGATTTTAGGAATGATAATACCTGTGCAAGTAGGATTGCTTTCAAGGATTGCAGTCATCGAGTCTTTCATGATAATAGTTATCAAATTGTGTTTCATCTATGTACATTGATTTTGCTTGTATTTTGGAAAACGTCTTACTCTTTATAAGTGGATAGGTTAAGCCAAGGGATCTTATTAATGTTTTAGCGAAAGGAATTAGTTTAACTAATGCGCTATTTATCATAGCGTATTGAATTAAGTTTGGTTTCATGCTGAGCATTGCAATTAATACTTGAGCACCTAACGAAAAACCGATTACTATAACAGTTTTACCTTGTCCTTTTTCTTCAACTAATTCAATGATTTTTTCAGCACTAAAGTGTATTGAAAAATGATCCTTACTACTATTTTCCCCTTGCTCGGGTAAATCAGGAACAAGGCAGTGAAAGTTAGTAAAATGTTTAATTTGTTTGTCCCACATCCATCCACTGACTCCGCCCCCATGAATAAAAACCATAAGTGGAGAGCTTGAATCTCCAAATTCCTTATACTGTAAAACCATATAATTCCCCCTTATGATTAGAATTGTTAGTCCATACATATGTATTAGAGATAATATTTTCTACTTAATTATCATCATACAATAAAAAAGGAAAATTTTCCTTTTGCTAAGATGTTAAGTGACTGTACTGATAAAATGGTAAAAAAGAAAGAGCCTACAAGTGGTAGACTCTTTCTCATATCTATTTATTTCACTTCAACTTGCTGCCTTACAGCAAGTGCTTTCGGCTTTATATTTACAAAACAAATGCTTACGATAATAAATAAAAGTCCGATGAATAAGCTAATTGTAATGGCCTCATGTAAGAAAATAGAGCTTACAATAATAGCGATCAGTGGGATAAGGAACGTATAAGCCCCAACTTTACTTGCCTCACCAGCTCCTACAAGTGTAAAGTAAGCGAGCCATCCCATTGCAATAACAAAGAACGAGATGAATAGTAGTACACTTACAAATGGTATACTCCAAGCGATGTTAGACCAGCTCTCAAATTCTGAACCAAATCCGATTAAGCAAAGTCCGCCAATAATAAGCTGAAGTGTTACCATCCAAATGGCATTAACGCGGTGTCCAGTTTTCTTAATAAATACTGTGCCGAGTGCCCAGCCGATAGCGCACCCTAAAGCAAGTAGTACACCGATAATAGAAATATGTCCAGTTAAACTACTAGAGCTAATAACCCCAACACCAATAAATCCAAGAATAAGTCCGAAAATTTTCAAGCCGTACATAGATTCTTCAAGCCAAATCCATGAGAAAATGCCGAGTAAGACAGGTTGGAGAAATACGATTGCGGAGAAGAGTCCGGCGGGCATATACTGAAGTCCGACAGTTTGTAGTCCGTAAAACAAAATAATATTGAGTAAAGATGAAATAAAGTATAAATGCCAAGTTTCCTTTAAATTTAATTGTTTGTATTTCGGTAATGCGAAAGTAAGTAAGATAAATCCTCCTATTAATGTTCTAATCCCTGCAAAGAGTACGGGTGGTGTGTAATGCAGAGCGAATTTTGATAACGGCCAATTAATTCCCCACATAATAACGAGAAATGTAAGGATTATGGCCGTCTTAGTTCGAGAAAGCTGTGTCACTGTAATCCCTCCTTGTTGTATTCCATTTCACTATGATATGATATCGACTATGATAAATAAAATGAATCTTTTTTATAAGGAGTATAAGTGATTAGTTATGACCATTACACAACTTCAAGTTTTAATTAAAACGGTTGAATTAGGGAGTTTTACGAAGGCTGCCGGGATGTTAAATATGACACAGCCAGCTGTAAGTCATGCGATTTCAAGCATTGAGTCAGAGTTAGGAGTTACCATTCTTATACGCGATAAACGAAAAGGGCTAATCGTTACGGATGTTGGAAATAGAATTCTTGTACATATTAGAGAAATCTTAAACGGCGTTGAGAAGATTGAACAAGAAGTAGCGATGGAGAAAGGGCACGAAGTTGGGACGATTCGAATTGGGAGTTTTCCGAGTGCTTCTGCACATTTCTTACCCAAAATGATAAATCTTTTTAAGGAGAAGTATCCGAACTTAGAAGTCGTTCTTTGTGAAGGCACGATTAAAGAAGTTGAAGATTGGTTAGTATCGAGGGTTGTTGATATAGGAATTGTTATTTTGCCTAATAAAGATATGGAGATCGTGCCCTTAACGAAGGGGAAAATGGTTGTTGTCTTAAGAGAGGATCATCCTCTTTGTAAGAACGATGCTATTACAATAGGTGATTTAGAGAATGAACCGATCATATTATGTAAGGGTGGGTACGAACCACCCATTATCGATATGTTTAAACAAGCGAACGTACCACTTCGGGCTGAATATATAATTTCCACAGTTACAACAGCTTTAAATATGATTCAAGAAGGATTAGGAATCGCAATTTTGGCTGAGTTATCTTTAACGAGTTTACCAAAGAATATACAAACGAGAGAATTGGAACCACAAGTATGGAGAGAAATTGCTTTAGCTGTTCCTTCATTAAAGGATTCTTCAATCGCTGTGCAGCTATTTATTGAAGAATTTCAAGCGCTATTTGCAGAATAAAAAGAGGTGTCTCATATATCATAATGGGACACTTTTTAATTTGCTTATAAAAAATCTATGAAAAGGATTGACTTATTTTTTAGTTGTAACTATAATAATTACATCAAGGTGGTGATTACGATGAAAATTAGTAGCCGCTTTTCTATAGCTGTTCATATTTTATCTATTTTGAAAAACGATCCGTCTTCACTTTGTACTTCAGACTATATGGCTGAAAGTGTAAATACAAATCCGGTAGTAATCCGTAAAATTATGTCGTACTTGAAACAAGCTGGATTTGTTTACGTAAATCGTGGACCAGGTGGCGCGGGATTATTAAAGGATTTACATGAAATCACGTTGTTAGATGTGTATCATGCAGTAAATGTAGTGGAAGAGGATAAACTATTTCATATTCATGAGCAACCAAATCCAGATTGTCCAATTGGCGCGAATATTCAAGTGGTGTTAGAAGTTATTTTAGTTCAGGCGCAATCTGCGATGGAAGAAGTTTTGAGAAATATTACGATGGGGCAGTTATTTGAATCTTTACAACAAAAAATGAATGCATAATATGATAATTGCAAGTCTCTAAAAGAGAATGCATATTTTTTTCTTAAAATTGTAACTGTTTTGGTTACATCTAAAAATAAAAAGAAGGTAAGGTGTAAAAGATATGACTGTAAAAATGAAAGTATACTCAGATTTTATATGCCCGTTTTGCTTTTTAGCAAAAGGCCCATTAGATGAAGTAGCGAAAGAGAAAGATGTGGAAATCGAATGGATGCCATTTGAATTGCGTCCAAGTCCATATTCTAAAATAGATCCTTGGAACGAGCCAGATAAGTTAGGTTCATGGGATTCTTTCATTCTTCCTACTGCAAAAAAATTAGGGGTTGAAATGCGTCTGCCACGCGTTTCTCCGCATCCATATACACATTTAGCTTTTGAAGGGTGCCAATTCGCGAAAGAGCGTGAACTTGGAAATGAGTATCATCACCGAGTATTTACTGCGTTTTTCCAAGAAGAGCAAAACATTGAAGATATTGATGTATTAACGAAATTAGCGGTAGAAGTAGGGCTTCCTGAAGCTGAATTTAAAGATGCTTTAGTAAATCGTAAATATAAAGAAAAACATCAAGAAGCAATTCAGCATGCATATGATGAAGCGAATATTATGGCTGTTCCAACTGTCATGATTGGAGATGAAGTCATTCAAGGACTTGCTAGTAAAGAAACGCTAGAAAGAGTAATTGATAAAGAAATCGAAAAGGATAAAACAAATTCATTTGAAGGTATGCAATGTAAGACGGATGGATATTGCTAATTCGTCTTGCATGAAAGACTCAAGTTGATTTGTTTAAATAAAAATAATAAAACATATATTTGGAGGAATTAAAATGTCAGCAACTACAACAAATTTAAAAGAAGCAATCGTGAACCGTCGTTCAATTCGTAAAGTAACAAAAAGTGCTACAATAACAAAAGAAAGAATTGAAGAAGTTTTAAAAACAGCTTTACACGCACCAACTTCTTTCAATATGCAAAGTGGCCGTATGGTCGTATTAATGGATGGAGAGCATGAAAAGTTTTGGGATATCGTAAAAGAAACACTTAGATTACGCGTGCCAGCAGAGAATTTTGAAGCAACAGTAGAAAGACTAAAAGGCTTCCATGCAGGTGTAGGAACAGTTCTATTCTTTGAAGATCAAGCAACAGTAGAAAAAATGCAAGAAAATGCACCATTGTATAAAGATCAGTTCCCATTCTGGTCTCATCAAGGAAATGCAATGCTACAACATACTGTATGGATGCTATTATCGGCTGAAGGAATTGGAGCGTCCTTACAACATTACAATCCAATCGTAGATGCTGAAGTGAAAGCAACTTGGAACATTCCAGCAGAGTGGAGTTTAGTAGGACAAATGCCATTTGGTGAGCCAAATGAACAACCAGGAGAAAGAACGTTCTTACCTACTGAAGATGTAGTGAAATTTTATTAAGAAATTTAATATATACAGAGTTAAATAAATGAAAGGAGAGTACATATTAGCTATATATGTACTCTCCTTTCGTATGTAATGTTTAAATTCGATTGTGGAAAAGGTTACTGCAAGAATAATTTCTTTCATACGAAGCGAAGTTTTCCCTACAATTAAAAATCTATCATGTTTTGGAAATGACAGTAAACATCCCCGTCATGTTTGGTGAGTAATTTTTAAAATCAAATTTTTCATAGAACGATTCTTTACCTTGTGATGCAAATAAACCGACAAACGCCTTATCAGGGGCATTCTCATTTAAGTATGCAATCAAACGATGCATGATTTCTTTCCCAATACCATGTTTCTGATAATCTGGATGAACCACTATATCTTGAATATAGAAATAGATAGATCCATCGCCAACAATTCTCCCCATACCGATAATTTGTTCATTATCTTTGACTGTGATGCAGTGAATAGAATGCTTCAGTGAAGTATCCGCTACTTCAAAATTCATATAATTAGTCCATCCAACAGAATCACACAAATATTTATACTCTTCTAATGTTGGAATGTTATGTTTAAACTCATATGTTTTCAAAATGCAACCTCCAAGTCCTTAAATTCAACAAGTATATAAATTCGACATTTTTTTATCTTTTCCTCTTACGTAACTGCCTTTACCTATTGAATTTCGTACAGTGTCCTTAATTGTATTTGTGTTAATTTCTAAGAGTTTAGGGAAAAAATATAAGAAATAACGTAGTAAGAAGGGAAGTGGAAAAATGAATGATGAGAAAAAATATACAGTAGTAGGTACTGATGTTGAGGAAGTAAAACGTTTAAATAAAGATTCAGGATTAACGTATAATCAAGTGAAGGAATTATTAGCGAAGCAAATGCAAAAAAAGAAGTAATTAGATTGAAATCTTTCATTTTTTCATTTAGCATTTTGATTGGAGAGAGTTAAGTAAAAGGTAACTCTCTTTTTTATATAAATGAGCAACTTTTAGAGTGGAGGAAGCAACATGAAAAAATGGGTGGAAATAACGTTGTCTATCGCTGGAGGTACTGTCCTATTGGCATGTGCTGGAGGATATTACGTGTATAAAAACTATTTTCCGAAGGAACCTGAACTTATTGTATATGATAAAGACAGAGTGTTAAAGCCGATACATAATCAGCTTAACGGTATCAACATAGATAATATAAAGATAAAAGAAAAAGAAGTTGTAAATGCGACTGTGGATGAGCTTCAAAAAATGGTCGATGATGGAAAATTGTCATATGAAGAATTGACGAGTATTTATCTTTTTAGAATACAAGAACACGACCAAAGTGGAATATCATTAAATGCTGTTACAGAGATTAATCCTGATGCGATGGAAGTAGCACGAAAGTTAGATAAAGAGAGAGCGTTAAATAAGAAATCGAACTTATATGGCATTCCTGTCATCGTAAAAGATAATATACAAACGGAAAAAGTGATGCCGACAAGCGCAGGCACTTATGTATTAAAAGATTGGATTGCAGATGAAGATGCGACGATCGTGAAGAAGTTGAAAGAAGAAGGTGCTTTTGTTTTAGGAAAAGCGAATATGTCTGAATGGGCAAATTATTTATCCTTTACAATGCCTAGCGGATATAGCGGGAAAAAAGGACAAAATTTGAATCCATATGGTCCGATTACGTTTGATACATCGGGATCAAGTTCTGGATCTGCTACAGTGGTTGCAGCAGATTTTGCACCGCTTGCGATTGGCACAGAAACGACTGGATCAATTGTAGCACCGGCAACGCAACAATCAGTAGTTGGATTACGTCCATCTTTAGGTATGATTAGTAGAACTGGAATTATTCCGTTAGCTGAAACGCTTGATACTGCAGGGCCTATGGCAAGAACGGTAAAAGACGCGGCAACGTTATTTAATACAATGGTAAGTTATGATGAAAAAGATGCTATGACAGAAAAAATGAAAGATAGAGATAGAATAAATTATACGAATGATTTATCGATAGATGGATTAAAAGGGAAAAAGATAGGGATTCTTTTTTCTGTAGATCAACAAGATGAAAATAGAAAAGCAGTAGCAGAAAAGATTAGAAAAGACATTCAAGATGCAGGTGCGATATTGACTGATGATATTCAGTTAAACAGCGAGGGTGTAGATAATCTGCAAACATTAGAATATGAGTTCAAGCATAATGTTAACGACTATCTTTCGAAGCAAAAAAATGTGCCTGTAAAATCGTTAGAAGAGATTATAGCGTTTAATAAAAAAGATAGTAAAAGACGAATGAAATATGGACAAACATTAATTGAGGGGTCTGAAAAATCTGCTATAACGAAAGATGAATTTGAAAAAGTAGTTCAAACGAGTCAAGAAAATGCAAGAAAAGAGCTAGATAGGTATTTAGTAGAAAAAGGTTTGGATGCTCTTGTAATGATTAATAACGATGAAGTTCTTCTATCAGCTGTGGCTGGTTATCCCGAATTAGCAGTGCCGGCAGGATATGATTCTGATGGTCAGCCGGTAGGTGTAGTGTTTGTTGGGAAACAGTTTGGTGAAAAAGAACTTTTTAATATTGGATATGCGTATGAACAGCAGTCTAAAAATAGACGATCTCCTAAAATATAGAGTTGATAAAGTAGTTTTTAGAAAAGTAGTAGATAAAAAAATCCGACAATAAAAAAGAAAAAAAGGATTCTTTCCAATTAGTAAGAAAGATTGTCTATAGAAGTTCATAAAATGTAATATATCCAATTTCCATCCATTGAAGGGGGAGGTTAATTCTTAATGAATGAAGTGAAAAATTTCTTTCGAAGCAGAGGGTTTCAACGGTTTCTCGTTTTAATAATATTAGTGCTTGTATTGTATGGATTAAAAAGTATGATTAATTTAATATTAATTACGTTTATTCTCACGTTTTTGATGGATCGATTTCAAAAGTTTATTTCAAAAAAATTGAAAGTAAATAGGAAAGTGGTTATTGCTGGTTTATATATTGTGTTAGTGACGTTTATTGTAACTACACTATATAAATATTTGCCTGTACTAACGATACAAATTTCACAATTAATTTATCAATTTAAATTGTTTTTTCAAAACCCACCTGATAACGAGATAATTAAATATGCACTTTCGACAATTAATGGAATGGAAGTATCGAAATATATCGAACAAGGTGTAGATGTCATTTATCAATCGATAGCAAACATAGGAAAAGTCAGTTTACAAATACTACTTTCTCTTATTTTAAGCTTATTTTTCTTATTAGAAAAAGAACGCATTATAGCATTTACTTCGAAATTTAAAGATAGTAAGCTGAAAATTTTTTATGAGGAGATTGCATATTTCGGTGAAAGGTTTGCAAGATCGTTCGGAAAAGTGATTGAAGCACAGTTTTTAATTGCGGTTGTAAATTGTGTGCTCACTGTAATTGCACTTGTCATTTTAGGATTTCCACAGCTTCTTGTATTGGCTGTCATGGTCTTTCTACTCGGTTTGATTCCAGTTGCTGGTGTTATCATTTCATTGTTTCCACTTTGTATCATTGCCTATAACGTCGGCGGGGTTGTGTATGTTGTTTACATACTAGTGTTCATTACAGTAATCCACGCTCTTGAAAGTTATTTATTAAATCCAAAATTTATGTCTGCAAAAACGAATTTACCTGTTTTTTATACATTTATGATTCTTATTTTTTCAGAGCATTTCCTCGGAATATGGGGGCTTATTATTGGGATTCCAATCTTTATCTTTTTATTAGATGTACTTGATGTAAATAATGATGAACCGATTAAAGATAATAAGTGATAGAAAATGACCGATGTTTTCTCTTGATGAAAACATCGGTCATTTATTATTTTTTCTTTGGAGGAGGTAGTTTAATGAAGGTATTTGCAATTAAAGCTATAATAACAGCAGCAAAAATAAAGACTGCAATTACACTAACTCCCATACCTGCCCATCCTCCTACAAGGAAGATACTTATCGGTATTGCTAACAAGCTTAAAATAATTAGAATCAATCCGAGATTCTTATCATATTTTTTAGTTGGAAATAGCGTTCTGATGATTAAGAAGAGGAAAAGTATTAAGGATGCTACAGCTAGCAAGAGGATTGCAATCGTCAAAGAATCATTCATGAAATCACCCCTTTTTATAGATAATATTACCGTTTAAATTGAGGGGGAACTATAAAAGTATAAAAAAGCAATCCAATATAAATCGGATTGCTTTTTTGATTGGAAAATATGATTAAAGAACAGGAGCCATTGTTTCTTTCAACACTTGAACAGAGTGATCGAATTTTAATTCTTCCTCTTCACTTAGTTCAACTTCTAAAATTTCACGAACACCGCCGCGGTTTAAAACAGCAGGTACGCCGATATAAACATCTTGTTGGCCGTATTGACCTTCAAGATATGCTGATACAGTTAATACGCTGTTTTCATTGCTTAAGATTGCTTTCGTAACACGTAAAAGTGACATGCCGATGCCGTAGTATGTAGCACCTTTTCGTTCAATAATGTGATAAGCTGCATCACGAACGTTTACGAAAATATCATCTAAATCTTTTTGGTTATATGTGTTGTCTTTTTCAAGAAGCGTTTGTAGTTTTTGAATACCAATTGATACGTGACTCCACACAGGAAGTTCTGTATCACCATGCTCTCCGATAATATAAGCGTGAATGTTATGAGGTCCAATATCGAAGTACTCACCTAACATATAGCGGAAACGAGCTGAGTCAAGAGTTGTACCAGAACCGATTACGCGTTCTTTCGGTAAACCAGATTCTTTCCAAGTTACGTAAGTTAAAATATCTACAGGGTTCGTTGCGATTAAGAAGATGCCATCAAAGCCGCTATCCATAATGCTACGAACAATTTGCTTGAAAATTTTAGCGTTTTTCTCAACTAAATCTAAACGTGTTTCACCTGGCTTTTGTGGCAATCCAGCTGTAATTACAACAAGATCTGCGTCTTTACAATCTTCATAACTACCTTTCCAAACTTTTGTTGGAGCTGGTGCGAAAGGAACGGCATGGCTTAAGTCCATTGCTTCTCCTTCAGCTTTTGCTTCATTTACATCCACTAAAACAAATTCTTCAGCTACAGCTTGGTTAATCATGCAGTAAGCATAACTACACCCAACTGCTCCTGTTCCTACTAATACAACACGGTTAATACCTTTTTTCATTTCAAAATTCCTCGCAATTTCATTAATTTTATTATGCAAGATAATACGTCTTACTTCTATAGTTTCATATCTATTTTATTACATTTTATAAAAGATATTCAAGTAATTGAAAATGTATCCGCTCAATTACTTGAATGAAACATAGGAATCCTGTTAAACGAATATAATTCAGTAAAATCCTTCATAAAAGGGGAATTGGCATGGGGAATCCATTATCGATGGAAGAAATGCTTCAAATTATTCATGAAGGGCTTGCCAAAACAAATAACCCCAAACGGATTACAATTGCCGGTGCAGGGATGTCTGGATTAGTTGCAGCATCTTTATTAAAAGAGGCTGGACACGAGGTAACGATTATAGAAGCGAATAACAGAATAGGTGGCAGGGTGTATACGATTCGTGAACCATTTAGCGCAGGGTTATATTTTAACGCAGGCCCTATGCGTATTCCGGATACTCATGATTTAACTTTAGCCTACATTCATAAATTTAAACTACCGTTAAACCTTTTTATTAATAAAACTTCTTCAGATATAATTTATACGAATAACAAAAGAACGAGATTGGATGTGTTTGAAAAGGATCCAAGTGTACTTGGATATCCAGTTTTAGATAAAGAAAGAGGGAAAACAGCAGAAGGGTTAATGTTAGAGGTATTGGAACCGATACTTAATTATATTAAGAAAAATCCTAATAAAAACTGGATTATTGTTGAAAAAAAGTATAAAACATATTCGCTCGGTTCATTTTTAACCGAGTATTATTCAGATGGGGCAATAGATATGATCGGAGTACTTCTTGATATGGAAGCATACATGGGAATGTCATTAATTGAAGTATTACGCGAAATGATCTTTTTCACTTCAACGACGAAATATTATGAGATAACGGGCGGAATGGATAAATTACCAAATTCATTTTTACCAGAGCTAAAGGATAATATTTTTATGTCGTATAAAGTAGAAAAAATTATACAGGAAGATAATAAAGTAATGATGCAAGTAACACATGAACAAACGTTAAATTCATTTATAGTAACTGGTGACATCGCTATTGTCACAATTCCATTTTCAGCTTTGCGATTTGTAGAAGTTCAGCCATATCATTTATTCTCTTATTATAAAAGGCGGGCAATTCGTGAATTAAATTATATTGCTTCAACTAAAATTGCGATAGAGTTTAAAAGTAGATTTTGGGAAAGAGCAGGACAATATGGTGGTAAGTCAATTACAGATTTACCTATCCGCTTTACATATTATCCGAGCTACGGCATTCATACACCAGGGGCGGCTATCGTTTTAGTGAGTTATACGTGGGCAGATGAGGCGTTAACGTGGGATAGTCTCTCGAATAGAGAACGTATTCGTTATGCGTTGAAAAATTTAGCGCAAATATATGGAAATGTGGTTTATAGTGAGTATGTTGCGGGAGAATCTTTTAGCTGGAGTCAAAATCCGTATTCTTGCGGAGCATTTACAGCTTTTGAACCAGGGCAAGAGCTTGAATTGTTTCCATATATTACGCCGCCAGCGGGTAGAGTGCACTTTGCAGGAGAACATACGACATTAACACATGGATGGATGCAAGGGGCAATCGAGTCTGGAATTAGAGTTGCTCATGAAGTGAATGGAAATGAAACGATAATCTAGCAGTTTTGTTTACAAATAGGTATTCTTTTAATAAAATGATAAATATAAATCGTAATAATTACGCTTTGAAGAAATTTGAAGTAGAGAAATGGATGGTCGGTCGAATGAGTAAAGTAGAAATTCATATATTAGGTGGTTTTTTAGGTAGCGGAAAATCAACATTGCTGCAAAATTTATTATTAGCAGAAAAGAAGAAAAATCGAAAAGTTGCAGTTTTGATGAATGAAATCGGTGAATACTCGGTAGATACAGATATTATTGGAAAAGAGAATGTGTTAAGGGAACTTCTGAAAGGATGTATTTGTTGTACGTTAAAAGAAGAGCTTGAAATTCAATTACATTCTTTATATCAACAAGAAAGACCAGATGTAATTTATATAGAAACAACAGGTGTCGCACATCCAATTGAAGTGTTAGATGCATGTGTATCACCAATTTTAGCTCCTTTCTTTGAAGTGAAATCAATTGTCGTCGTTTTAGATGCAGTAAGATGGTTAAACCGAAGTATATTAAGTGCAAATGTACAACAGCTATTACATGAGCAAATGAAATATGGAAGTCATATTCTTATTAATAAATCAGATTTATTAACAGATTCGGATAAGAACAAAGTACTTGAAGACGTGAAAGCAATAAATAATCATGCGAAATTGTTTGAAACAAAATATTGTAATATATCTTTAGAAGACATAGAAGAAGCTGAATTTACGAATGATGGGGAACATGAGACACTACATGTCAAACAGCATTTACATATACAAACGATGACGTATCAATTTACGAAATCGATTGATCAAGATAAATTATACGAATGGCTTTCGAATTTACCAGATAGTATTTATCGTGTAAAAGGATTTGTGAAATTCCATGGAGATAAATACCCGCATCTATTCCAATATTCGTTCGGGGTACCGACTTTACTGGAACAAGACTTCGGTTTCCCGACAAACTTGGTAGTAATAGGGGAAGGATTAGATAAGAAGCAATTGGTTGAGGGGTTAGAGAAAGTCGAAAATAATTAATCGGTTTTTCTAATCATTTTTTTAGGTAAGCTGCAAATAATTGACTTAATGAATTAAGTCAATTATTTGCAGCTTTTTGCGTGATGATTACTGTAATGAAACAGTAATTTCATTTGAACAACGGAATATATATTGATTGTATGTCCGTTTCCATTTAATAGGAAGGTGATTATAGATTTGTGCCGAATGTAGAGGTTACTACAAGAGTTTTCCATTACCAATTTTAAAGTCATGATTACGGACAGGGGAATTTGGCGTGTTTGATTCTATCAGAAAGTAAAGTATGGGGAGGATCACAATGTCGATGAAAAAACGTAAATGGCTAAGAACGGTGGTTACTGGTTGTGTTTTAGGGTCATTATTAGTAACAGTAGCTTGTTCGGGAAAGAAGACAAGTACAGAAGATGAAAAGACGATTAAGGTAGGGGTTCTTGCTTCATTAACAGGTCCATTAGAATCATATGGAAAACAAACAGTGAACGGATTTGAATTAGGGTTAGACTATGCAACTGGTGGAACTGGGAAAGTGGAAGGGAAGAAGATTAAGTTTGTTGTAGAAGATACGGAAACGAAAGCTGATGTAGCGGTTAAAAAAGCTACGAAGTTATTAGAAGAAGAGAAAGTCGATTTTTTAGTCGGATCGTCTAGTTCAAGTGATACATTAGCGGTTTTACCACTTGCAGAGGAATATGAAAAAATAATGGTTGTAGAACCAGCAGTTGCTGATAGTATTACCGGGAAGAACTGGAATAAATATATTTTTAGAACAGGTAGAAACTCTTCGCAAGATGCGATTGCTGGGGCTGCCTCAATTGCTAAAAAAGATGTAAAGATTGCGACGTTTGCTCCAGATAATGCTTTCGGTCGTGAAGGGATTGCAGCATTTAAAGCGGGAGCAAAGAAATTAGGTGCGAATATTGTAAACGAGCAATACGCGGATACGAATTCAACTGATTTCACTGCAAATATTCAAAATATTATTAGCTCAAAGCCAGATTATTTATTTATCGTTTGGGCAGGTGCGAATTCACCATGGAAACAGTTGAAAGATATGAATGTGGAAGCGCAAGGTATTAAAATTTCTACTGGTGCACCTGATATACCAGCATTAAAAACGATGGATGCACTAATAGGGATGCAAGGGTTTTCTGTTTATTATCACTCACTTCCAAAGAATAAGGTGAACGATTGGCTAGTAGAAGAACATAAAAAACGTTTTAATGGTGCTGTTCCAGATCTGTTTACAGCAGGAGGAATGTCAGCGGCAATTTCTATCGTCGAATCTTTAAAGAAAACGAAGGGCGATACAGATGTAGATACACTTATTAAGAAAATGGAAGGGATGGAATTTGAGACACCGAAAGGAAAGATGAAATTTAGAGAGAAGGATCATCAAGCATTACAAACTCTATATTCTATAACGCTGAAAAAGCAAGATGGTGTTGATTATCCAGTACCAGTGTTAGAGAGAGAATTAACGATGAAAGAGACAGAACCATCAATTCAGAATAAATAGACTGAATTTTCTGTTGTCTTTGTATAAAGAGGGAATACCCTCTTTATACTTGTTTCTTTCATAAACATGGCTTTCAGTGGGAGGGATTTTATGACACATTTGTTAGAGACGAAAAATCTTTGTGTATCTTTTGGGGATCATCATGTTATTAAGGATGTTAATTTAACGGTACAAAAAGGAAAGCTCATTTCAATAATTGGACCGAATGGTGCTGGAAAGACAACGCTATTCAATTTACTAAGTGGACAAATTTCTCCAACAAAGGGTGAAGTATATTTTAAAGGACAAGAGATTACAAATTTATCAATTTCGGATCGTACTCGATTAGGAATTGGTCGTTCTTTTCAACTTACAAATATATTCCCAGAGTTAACGGTACTTGAAAATGTTCGTTTAAGTGTTCAATCATTTGTGCAAGATTACTATAGTTTTTTTCCGAGTTCGGCAAAATTTAAGCAACAAGTTGGAGAGGCGAGACGTTTCTTAAAAACAGTATTACTTCACGAGAAAGAATATGTATTAGCGAAAGATCTAGCGCATGGGGAAAAACGAAAGTTAGAGCTTGCTATGTTATTAGCATTAAAAACGGATGTATTACTACTAGATGAGCCGACAGCAGGTATTTCTGTTGAGGAAGTTCCGGCTATATTACAAGTAATCGAAAATATTAAAAAGAATCCAGAGAGCACAATCGTACTTATCGAACACAAAATGGATATGGTGCTAGATTTATCAGATCATCTTATCGTTTTATTTCATGGGGAGTTATTGGCTGAAGGATTGCCGGAAGAAATGATGAAAGACGAGCGAGTACAAAGTGCTTATTTAGGGGGATTATATAGTGGCACTACTACAAGTGAATAATATAGAGACGTATTTAGATCAGTTTCATATTTTACAAGGGGTATCTCTTACTGTTGAGAAAGGAACGATTACTGTACTGTTTGGAAGAAATGGGGCAGGGAAGACTACGACATTACGTTCGGTTATGGGATTTCACCATATCGCACATGGTGAAATTTATTATGATAGTACACAAGTAAATGGATTATCTACACATTTAATTTCAAGGAAAGGAATAGGGTATGTACCAGAAAATCAAGGTATTTTTCACGACCTGACAGTAGAAGAAACATTCGCTCTTGCTAGTGGGAAGGGAGCAGAAGCGGAAGAAAAAATAGACTGGATGCTTGAATTATTTCCAGATTTAAAGCAATTTTGGCACAAAAAAAGCGGACTCTTAAGCGGAGGGCAAAAGCAAATGCTAGCAATTTCAAGAGCATTTATTAATAGTGATGGTTTATTACTTATTGATGAGCCGAGTAAAGGCTTGTCGCCCATTATGATAGAAAAATTAATGATAGCCATTTTGAAAATGAAGGAAAAAACGACTGTTTTACTTGTTGAACAAAATTTTATGATGGCTAGTCAAATCGGTGATTATTTTTACATTATGGATAATGGGCGCATTGTGCATAACGGTTTCATGGAGGAACTGCGAGAGGATAAGGAAACATGTCATAAATATTTAGGTATTTCTTAACATTGATACGGGGGGATAGAACGTGGATGTGCTAATTAACTTATTTGTAAATGGCGTTTCGACAGGGATGCTTATTTTTTTATTAGCGTCTGGTCTATCACTTATTTTCGGTTTAATGAGCGTACTAAATTTTGCGCATGGCGGTTTATTTGCATGGGGAGCATTTACAGGCGTTTGGTTATTTAATATGACAGATAGTTATTTATTAGCGCTAATTGGGGCAGTCGCTATGGGTATGTTCCTCGGTTTCATTTTAGAAAGATTTCTTATTAGACCAGTGTATGGAAACCATGTGCGGCAGCTTCTCGTGACACTCGGAGGAATGCTCGTTCTTAGCGAGTGCATCAAAATATTTTGGGGTCCTAATCCAATTGCTGCAAAATTACCGTTATGGCTTCAAGGCAGTTTTACATTTGGAGGAGTTATCTTAATAAAATATCGCCTATTCGTTATTTTAGTTGGGATACTAATTTACATCGCTTTACTATTGCTGCTGAAAAAAACAAAGATAGGACTTATGATTCGCGCTGGTGTAATGGATAAAGAGATGGTTCAAGCTCTCGGAATTAACGTAAAAGCGATATTCTCGTTTGTTTTTTTATTAGGAGCAGGGATGGCGGCGTTAGGTGGTTTTCTACTAGCACCATATTCAGGAGTTATTTTTGCTGAGATGGGTATGCAGTACGCAATTTTAGCTTTTATAGTAGTTATTATTGGCGGATTAGGTAGCGTACAAGGTTCAGCGCTAGCATCTTTAATTGTCGGATTAGCCGGTGCTTTTACAGCGTATTTTTTGCCAGATTTATCTCTTGCAATTAATATGTTAATGTTACTATTTTTCTTAATAGTGAAGCCAACGGGACTTGTTGGTGAAAAGGGGTGAAATGGTGAACAGCACATCGAATCGAATTAAAGTATACTTCGGAGTATTTATGCTCATTTGTTTAAGTGTATTTCCATTCGTAAATGATTCACGGAGCTTGTTAATTTTGTTCACTCAAATCTTCATCTTTGCTATTTTCGCTATGAGTTTTGATGTTCTCCTTGGATATACAGGTATTGTTTCATTCGGTCATTGTATGTTCTTTGGTATAGGGGCGTATGGGGTAGCACTTTTATTTGATCGACAAGGGGTGTCTATCACAAACTTTTTTATAGGAATAGCAGCCGCAATTATTGTATCAGCCATCGTTAGTTATATAATCGGTTTGCTTTCTTTACGGCTGAAAAGTCATTTTTATGCAATGTTAACGCTCGCTATTTCCCAGCTGTTTTTTGTACTTGCTGAAAAATGGCGTTCACTGACTCATGGAGGAGATGGATTTACATTTCGTGTACCAGATATATTCCGTGATCGTTTTACATTTTATTATATAACATTTATATGTCTAATCAGTATTTTCATTTTGTTACGTCTTTTCACAAAATCTTCAATTGGGAAAGTGTTAAAGGCGATTTCACAAAATGAACAACGAGTTGAAGCACTTGGCTATAAAGTTCTTCATTATAAAATTATTGCTAGTGTTGTTGCAGGAGTAGTTGCAGCGATTAGCGGTGGTTTATTTGTTATCACTTTACGCTTTGTTAATACAACTGTATTTTCAATTGAAATGACATTAAATGCATTATTGATGACAATGATTGGGGGAGTTGGAACTTTAATCGGAGCAATCGCTGGAGCTGGGATTATTGAATCATTGAAATATTATTTATCCGAATTAGCGACGGAATATCCGATTTTTGAACGATGGACGATCATTCTTGGTTTATTATACATTATCGTGCTACTAGTTTTTCCGAAAGGGTTAGTTGGAACAGTTAAGAAGTTGAAGAATTTTAAAAGAAGTAAGAAGGAGAAGAGCACAGGGGTGGAGCAGAACGTTTAAACTCTTTGGAATAAGGTTTTGGTAATAAGGAATAGCTCTATATAAGATAAAAAGGTTTTAGGTGAAGCTATATAATATGAAGTCCCTCCTTTAACTTATCTAAAGGAGGGTTTGCCATTTCTAGAAAAGAACTTGGGTGTATGGAATTCGTGAGATTGTTATTTTGTATAAAAGTCTATTGCGTTAATTAAATAGTTCAATTGATGCTAATTTATTATTTCTAATTGGAAAAATAGCTGGTTAAGATTTTTGGGATTAAATATGTATTTACTCTTTACTTGCTTTTTTATCACTTGAGTGGTAAAGTGATAGTAAGATCAACGCTAGGAAGTGATGAAACATGCGTGAAAATACGATAGGATCGTTAATATGGCTACGTTTAATACGATTTACGAACCAAAGTAATCAAATGTCAAATGAGTTTTTAAAACGTTTTGATTTAACAACAGCCCAATTTGATGTGCTTTTGCAAATACGGACTTATCAGCCATTAACACAAATGGAGTTAGCAGAAAAGGTTACCGTTACACAAGGCGGTATTTCTCGAATGTTAACACGTCTTGAAAAAGAAGGATATATTATACGAAAACAAGATTGGAAAACGAAAACAATTAGTCTTACAGAGCAAGGGGAAGCGGCTTTAGAAAGAGCATTGCCAGAGCAACTTGCATTTCAATCATCATTTTTTGATGATGTATTAAATGAAGAAGAGCAGAAAATACTATACGAGTTGATGTCAAAAGTTCATAAGCATAGTGAAAAAAAAGAATTACCGAATGAGTAATTTTTTTTACTTAATCAATTGACTAATCAAGTGATAAAGGGGAGGAAGTTTTATGTATACAATTCCAGGACATCACCACATTTCTATGGTGACTAAAAATGCGAAAACGAATAATAATTTTTATCGAGATGTTTTAGGATTACGCCGGGTGAAAAAGACAGTCAATCAAGATAATCCATTTATGTATCATTTGTTTTATGGTGATTTAACAGGGAGTGCCGGAACTGAATTATCATTTTTTGAAATGCCGAATGTAGGTAGAACAATCCGTGGTACAAATGCAATAACACAAATAGGCTTGCTCGTACCTTCAATAGAAAGTCTTACATTTTGGAAGAGACGTTTTGAGTCACTCCAGGTGGCGCATGGGGAAATTACAACTTACGCCGGAAGAGACGCACTGCACCTTGAAGATCCAGATGGTCTACGGTTAGTGCTGTTAAATAATAAAGATGAAGAGGTGCCTGAATATTGGACTGCATGGGATGAATCTTCTGTAGAGCAGAATCATCGTATTTTAGGCATGGGAACAGTTGAAATGACAGTGCGCAGTTTAAATAAATTATCAAAAACATTAACAGGTTTGTTTAGTTATAAAGAAGTATCTCGTTCAGACGATGAGGGGATTTATCAATCTATTGATGGTCAATCTTTTGGAGAAATTTTGGTGAAACAGCAAGATGGAGAGAGTGAAAGACCAGGAAAAGGAAGTATTCATCATTTAGCTATTCGTGTGAAAAATGATGAAGAACTGAGTTATTGGAATGAAGCGGTGAAAGATAAAGGGTTCCAATCAACAGGGATTATCGATCGCTTTTATTTTAAAAGTTTATATTTCCGTGAGTCAAATGGCATTTTATTTGAGATTGCGACGGATGGCCCAGGATTTACAGTAGATTCAACAGTTGAAGAATTAGGAAAAGAGCTGGATTTACCACCATTTTTAGAAGAGAGAAGAAAAGAGATTGAAGAGAAATTAATACCGCTTTATTAAAAGGGAGAGAGCAACTATGGAAAAATACCGTATTGATACAAGTAAGGGAATTGAATTTGGATTATATTCAATTGGAGATCATATTTTAAATCCGCATGATGGCTCGAAAATAAGTGCAGAAAAAAGAATTCATGAACTAATTGAAACAGCTAAGTTAGCAGATGAAGCTGGAATTGATGTGTTTGCTGTCGGTGAAAGTCATCAAGCGCATTTTACAACGCAAGCTCATACAGTTATTTTAGGAGCTATTGCACAAGCTACGAAAAACATTAAAATCGCGAGTTCTGCAACAGTATTAAGCACGTCAGATCCGGTTCGTGTATATGAGGATTTTGCCACAATTGATTTAATTTCTAATGGTCGTGCTGAAATCGTTGCTGGTCGTGGATCTCGTATTGGGGGATATAGTTTACTTGGTTACGATGTAAATTATTATGAAGAACTATTTGAAGAGAAGATGGATCTTTTATTAAAAATAAATAAAGAAGAAAGTGTAACATGGAAAGGGCAGTTTAGAACGCCACTTGAACATGCGGCAATTATACCGAGAGCTAAAAATAACAATATGCCAATTTGGCGTGCTGTTGGAGGGCCACCTGCTAGTGCAATTAAGGCAGGACGCGCAGGTGTACCAATGATGCTTACGACACTTGGTGGCCCAGCTGTTAATTTTAAAGTTTCGGTTGATGCATATCGTGAAGCAGCTGAGCAAAGTGGTTTTGACCCAGCAACATTACCAATTGCAACAACAAGTTTATTTTATACAGCAGAAAATTCACAAGATGCACTTAGTGAATATTATCCCCATATTAATGCTGGTATGCTTGCGCTACGCGGTGGTGGGTATCCAAAACAACAATTTACTAACGCAGTAGATCACCGTGATGCGTTAATGATTGGTAGCCCGCAACAAATTATTGAAAAAATGCTTTATCAATATGAATTATTTGGACAGCAACGTTTTATGGCACAGATTGATTTTGGCGGTGTACCATTTGATAAGATTGAGAAAAACATTGAATTAATTGCTACCGAAATTATGCCGGCTGTTAGAAAATATACAACGAAATAATGATTAAAGTACCGGGAATATAATTTATTCTCGGTACTTTTTTATTTAGTCTGTTTGAAAAATGACAAAAAAACGAATTTTATGTCTAGAGAAAGGGGAGTTTTTTTCTATTTGTGAATAACAATATTGTTGATTTGAATTTTGGAAATACATTTTTCTCTTGACAAAAAACTAGCATATTTCTAGGTTTAATTCGAGGACATTTTTCAAGGAGAAAGTCAAGCGTATGAAGAGAAAAACATAATAACAATTGATATAAGAGTGTGTTGTATGTTTGAAAAGTACGTTTTTAAAATGTGAGAAATCTAATTCAAAAAAATTACAAAAGACATATTTCAGACAAAATCCTGTCAATAATACGTCAAAAATCACCTGAATTTATTATGTAAGTATATTATACAATTCGATTAACGAATAAAACACTACTGAAATAGTGAAAAGGTAAATCGTATGAAGAAAGTTCTTTTGTAATTATCTAAAAAACTGACAATCTATATTTTCAGAAAGTACATAAACGAATTTATCTTTTTGTATTTCCAAATGATTGAATTGTTCGTTATGAAATGAATTCATACAATTCAATCGATATTACGATATAAAAAAATATGAAGGAAGTGACTTTAGCATGGAAACGCTCGAATTGGCACGAATACAATTTGCATCAACAACGATTTTTCATTACTTTTTCGTTCCGCTGTCTATAGGTTTAGCTTTTATCATTGCGTTAATGCAAACGTTGTATGTGGTAAAGGGACAAGAAATTTATAAGAAGATGACAAAGTTTTGGACACAAATATTCCTTGTTAACTTCGCGGTAGGCGTTGTAACAGGTATTTTACAAGAATTTCAGTTTGGTATGAACTGGTCAACGTATTCACGTTTTGTTGGTGATGTTTTCGGACCATCACTTGCAATTGAAGGTTTATTAGCATTTTTCATTGAGTCTACATTCCTAGGTTTATGGGTATTCGGTGAGGATAAACTTCCGAAGCGAGTTCACCTTTTATGTATTTGGCTCCTCTCAATAGGAACAATGTTATCAGCATTTTGGATTTTAACTGCAAGTGCATTTATGCATGCCCCAGTAGGATATGAAATGGCAGCAGATGGACGTGCACAAATGAATGATTTTTGGGCGATTATTCAAAATCCACAATTATGGGTGCAATTCCCGCATACAATTACAGCGGCGATTGCAACTGGTGCATTCTTTATTGCAGGTGTAAGTGCATGGAAAATATCAAAAGGCCAAGAAACTGCGGTGTTTAAAAAATCGTTCCGAGTTTCTATCGTTGTTGGAACAATTACAACTGCATTGGTATTATTTTTCGGTCATGCACAAGCACAAAATTTAATTAAGACACATCCGATGAAAATGGCAGCAGCTGAAGCATTATGGAATACGAGTGAGGATCCAGCTCCATTTACAGTATTTGCAAAAATTGATACAGAGAAGAAAGAAAATTCGTTTGAAATTCAAATCCCTTATATGCTAAGTCTATTGTCATACGATAAATTTAGCGGTCAAGTTGAAGGGATGAATCAAATTCAAAAACAATATGAAGAAAAATATGGACCTGGAGATTATATTCCGCCAGTACATACTATGTTCTGGAGTTTTAGAGCGATGGTAATGAGTGGAACATTCATGCTTCTTTTAGGAATGTACGGCTGGTTCTTATCAAGAAAAGATCGCTTAACTGAAAACCCTTGGTATTTAAAAATAATGGTATATGCAATTGCACTACCGTTTATCGGTAATACAGTAGGTTGGATTATGACTGAAATGGGACGTCAGCCTTGGGTTGTCTTCGGTGTTATGAAAACAGAAGATGCTGTATCTCCAAACGTTTCATTTGGAGAAGTATTATTCTCTCTTGTTTCATTCACATCACTATATTTAATTGTTGGAGGAATTACTGTTTACTTATTCGTTCGTATCATTAAAGGACATGCGAATAAGAAAACGAAAAAGGATTATCAAAGCCATGATCCATTTGATAAGGAGGAAGAGTATGTTATCTCTTAATGAGTTGTGGTTTCTAATTATCTCAACCTTATTCGTTGGCTTCTTTGTACTTGAAGGTTTCGATTTTGGTGTAGGAATCGTTTCAAGGTTTTTAGGGAAAAACGATTTGGAAAAACGTATATATTTAAATACAATTGGGCCGTTTTGGCACGCAAATGAAGTATGGCTTGTTTGTGCTGGTGGCGCTATGTTTGCGGCATTCCCGCACTGGTATGCAACTTTATTTAGTGGGTTTTATATTCCATTTGTGTTTATGCTTCTTGCATTAATTATAAGAGGTGTTTCCTTTAAATTCCGTGCGAAAATAGAAAATCATAAATGGAAGAGTTTCTGGGATTGGGGCATGTTTATTGGAAGTTTGCTACCTCCTATACTTTGGGGAGTTGCAATCGCAAACTTTATGACAGGTGTACCAATTGATGGAAGTAAAAATATGGTAGGCGGATTTATGAAATTACTTCACCCATTTGCGTTACTTGGGGGAGTTATGTTTCTTCTTCTATGTATTGTTCATGGTTTGCAATTTCTTACTATACGTACAACAGGAAAATTACGAGAACGCGCACGTATTGCCGCGACAAAGATTGCACCTTTTGCATTAATAACACTTCTTGTTTTTGCAGCTGGAGGGTTATGGAAAACAGATATTTTCACCGCACATGGTTCAGAGTGGCTAATGGTTCCAATTGGAGCTTTTGTAGCGCTATTTGTTTCTACTTTATTAAATAAAAGAAGAAGAGATGGTTGGGCTTTCTTTATGACGAGTTTAACAATCATTTTGTTAAGTGCAAGTGTGTTCATCGGTATGTTCCCGCGTGTCATGATTAGCTCATTAGGAGCGGTAAATGATTTGACAATTTATAATGCGGCATCAGGACCTTATGCATTAAAATTGATGAGCTATTTTTCTCTTGCTATTTTACCGTTTGTTATCGGTAGTCAAATATGGAGTTTCTATGTATTTAGACAACCTGTTAAGTCAGACAAAGATTTGGAGTACTAATGAAAAGAAAAAGAGGACTTCCGTCGTATCCTGGTAGCCGAGTTTTATATGTAACTTTAAGTCTTATTAGCATTTTAGAGGCGTGTAGTATCATTGCGCAGACAGTATTTTTAGCACGAGCAATCACATTTTTATTTCATGGAGAAACAGTGCAAGCTGTGCTAAATGAAACTGTTTATTTTGGGATCACGTTTGCAGCACGCCAAATGTTAGTGCGAACATCGCAAATATTGGTTGAGCGTTTCGCTGAAAAAACAGGATTTGCATTACGTAAACAGTTAATAGAAGCATATTTTACGTTAGGGCCGAGATTTGTCCAAACGAATGGGACTGGTCATCTGGTTACTTTATCGATAGAAGGTATTGAGAAACTTAAAACATATATTGAATTGACAATTCCTAAAATGATTAGAAGTAGTATCGTTCCAGGGCTAATTGTTCTATATGTTTTTACACTGGACATTAAGTCTGGAATCATTTTAGTTGTAACGATTCCAATTGTGATCATATTTATGATCCTTCTAGGATTAGCAGCGCAGAAAATGGCGGATAGCCAATATGAGACATATCGTGTACTTTCTAATCATTTTGTAGATACGTTAAAAGGATTAGAAACATTAAAGTATTTAGGGAAAAGTAAACAGCACGAAGGAAAGATTGAAAAAGTAAGTAAACGATATAGAAAAGCAACGATGCGTACTTTGCGAGTTGCTTTTCTTTCTTCTTTTGCATTAGATTTCTTTACGAGTTTATCAATTGCATTTGTAGCAGTTGGATTAGGGATACGGTTAATAGATGGGACAATTATACTGTTGCCAGCTCTTACGATTTTAATTTTAGCGCCGGAATATTTTCTGCCGATTAAGCAAGTTGGAGCGAATTATCATGCTACATTAGATGGACAACTTGCAATGGAGCAAATAGAAGAAATTTTACAGAAACAAAAAGAAATAGAAAAGAAAGATTCAAATGTAGATATAGTATGGAATTCTTCTAGTAGTTTGAAATTACAAGATGTAAAAGTAAATAATGATGAATCTGAAAAGGCTATATTAGAGGGAATTGATTTTACTTGGCAAGGTAACGGTGCTATAGGCATTATTGGTGAAAGTGGGGCAGGGAAATCAACGTTAATCGATGTGTTAGCAGGATTTCTACCGCCTTCGGGTGGGAAGATGTTAGTAAATGGTGTGGAAATTGGTGAATCTACTCGAGAAGATTGGCAAAAAAATATTGCTTATATTCCGCAGCAACCTTATATTTTTCCGCTTTCATTAAAAGATAATATTTGTTTCTATGAAACGAATACAATTGATGAAGAAGTTGAGAGAGTTATTAATGAAGTTGGTCTTCGTTCGCTCGTTGCATCATTACCACATGGGATGTACGAAAGAATTGGAGAAGGTGGACGTATGCTTAGTGGCGGACAAGAACAACGTGTCGCTATGGCACGTGCACTTTTAAGTAAAAAGCCAATCATTTTATTAGATGAACCTACAGCACATCTTGATATTGAAACTGAATTTGAAATAAAGCAATCGATGTTACGTCTGTTTGAAGGTAAGTTAGTATTTCTTGCAACGCATCGTCTGCATTGGATGAAGCAAATGGATCATATTCTTATTTTAAATAAAGGGGAAATTAAAGAAAGTGGAACATATGAAGAACTTTTAAAGAATGAGACATTACATTTTCATAGGGAAGAGAGGGGAGAGCGATGAGTAATTGGATTAAACCTTATATACAGCAAAATAAAGGTAGAATGACGTTGACTATTTTCCTCGGGCTTCTTGGAGTTAGTTCAGGTGCGATGCTACTTTTCATTTCAGGTTATTTAATTTCTAAATCTGCTCTCAGACCAGAAAATGTAATGGCTGTATATGTTCCTATAGTTGCAACGCGTGCGTTTAGTATAGGGCAAGCTGTCTTTCATTATTTAGAACGTTTAGTAGGGCATGACGTCGTTCTACGAATTTTAGAAAAAATGAGAACAAAACTATATAGAATTGTAGAACCACAGGCGTTATTTTTACGCTCTCGATTTCAAACTGGTGATGTACTAGGTGTATTGTCTGATGATATAGAACATTTACAGAATCTATATTTACGTACAATATTCCCTAGTATATTAGCGTTAGTTGTATATAGCATTTTCGTAATTGTTATAGGTGCATTTGACTTAGTATTTGCACTTATCGCAGCTTGTATGTTAGCTGTTATTGTTTTTCTTCTCCCATTCGTATCACTACTTTTGATGAAACGACATCATGTTGCTTTGAAGCGAGGAAGAAATCGTTTGTATCAACAATTGACAGATGCTGTATTTGGGTTATCTGATTGGCAGGCGAGTGGTAGAAAAGATGAATTTATTAATGAGTATGTAGCGCAAAATGTCCAGTTGTTAAAGACAGAAAAGAGAGTGAAACGCTGGTACCATATTCGAGACAGTATCATTCATTTAATAGTCGGCATTGTAGTTATTTCAATGATTATGTGGACTGGAAATCAAGCGGCAAGTGAACAGATTGCACCTACAGTTATCGCAGCTTTCGTATTAATGACATTATCTGTGACAAATGCGCTTATCCCTATATCAGATGCTATTGATCGAATTCCATCTTATGTAGAATCTGCTCATAGGCTTAAAAGCGTAGAAAGTGATATCATTTTGCAAGATGGAAATGAGTTACCTGGAGATAAAGATTACGTTGCACAAAAACATATAGATATTGAACTGAGTAATGTGTCGTATAATTATCCGGATAGTAATGAACCTGTATTAAAAGATGTATCATTGCAAATAAAGGCAGGAAAGAAAATTGCTATTTTAGGTAGAAGTGGAACAGGAAAATCTACTTTACTAAAACTGTTAACTGGTGCGCTACGTCCGGTGAGTGGGCAAGTTATATTGAATGGTGAACAAGCTCATACGGATTTTTTGTCAAAATATATTTCTGTATTAAACCAAAAACCACATTTATTCGATACGACAATTGGAAATAATGTGCGGATCGGTAAACCAGAGGCTAATGATGAAGAGATATGGAAAGCTTTAGAGAAAGCACAGCTAGCGCCGCACATTGCTTCTCTTCCTGATGGATTACAAACAAAAATGCATGAAATGGGAAAGAGGTTTTCTGGCGGAGAAAGGCAAAGAGTAGCATTTGCAAGAACTCTTATGCAAGAAGCATCGATTATTGTGCTTGATGAACCAACTATCGGTTTAGACCCTAAAACGGAATTAGCCTTAATAGAAACAATGTTTTCTGCAACAGAAGAAAAGACTGTTATTTGGATTACACATCATCTTGTAGGAATTGAACATGTAGATGAAGTTATTTTCCTTGATAGTGGCCAAATCGCTATGCAAGGTAGTCACGAACAGCTACTGAAAGAAAATGAGAAATATCGTAGGTTATATGAGCTTGATAAAGGTAAATAGGAATGAAATGCAAAAAAACACAAATTCTTGGTAGTTCAAGGTTTGTGTTTTTTTGTATTTGTGGTGAAATCATATAAGCCGTATAAGCTATTTGATCATGAAATGGTTATATATTGTTAGAAAGGGTGTTTAAAACCTATCCTTTCAAGGCAATACTTGAGCCATAGTGAATGGATTGTTGGAAGGCGTGATTATATGTTTGAAGAGGATGGCATTGTTTTAATACTGGAGCCTGCTGATGAGCGGAATATGAGGAAATTTATTTTTACAGTACCGAAGTCAGTTTATGAAAAAAAAGAAATTTTATTACATTACGGAACACCTTTAGGTCAAGGATATACGGACATTATAGAAGATATTATTAGTGTACATATAGACATAGATATTATAACAGTAATAGGGCATGTGAGAGGATAAAGAGAAACTTTAATTAGTGAGAGCTATACGTACCTGGAAAACAGACGTACTTAAAATAAGTATGTCTGTTTTTATATTTAAATGAAGATAGTTTCGAGGTACATGTTGAACAGGATAATAATGATTTTTCTAGAATGTATAAGAGGAAGATTAAAAAAATAAGATATGATGTGATAAAGTGTATAAGAAGAAAATAAAGTGTTTATAAATGAATAAAAGTATGGCAATTATTTAGGAGGTAAAAATGAAGTTTACAAAAACAATGTTACTTTCAATTGTAGTTTCAATTGGTTTGATGGGATGTTCGCTAGTAGAGGAAGGGAAGAACTCCATAGATTACGCTCAAAAAGCGACAGACTATGTAAATGAAATAAGTGCATTTGCAAATGAAGCGCCAGCATTAGCAGAAAAGGCTGTTAATGATGGGGAAGCCCGGAAAGAACTAGAAACGAAACTTACTGAAATTAAACAAGATATACCAGCTTTTAATGAATTAACACCACCAGATGTAGCGAAGGATCTTCACCAGCAAATCGTCGGGTATAATGAAAAGTTAAATACATTAATTGATACATCTATGACAAAGATAGAGGAAGGGAAAATGAATGTAGAGCAGTTTAAAAACTCTGAGCTTATGCAGACGATAGAACAAGTTCGTGATTTGAAAGATAAGGTTCAAAATTTAGGGCAATAACAAAAAGATCCGTTTATGATAAACGGATCTTTTTGTTATTGAATACAATAGATGATTACACCAATGACAATAATAATGTTGCCAATGATTTTTCGTTTCGTGATTTTCTCCCCTAGGAAGTACCAACTGAAAATTAAAATGATGATATAACTTAATGATTCTAATGCAGATGCTTGCTTTAATGCCATGCCCTTTAAGGCGATCACATTTAATCCGGCATTAATTACAAATAAAAAGTAGCCGATGATAACATAAGGATTCACATATTCTTTTATTCTAGAATCGTATTGTTGTAAAGTAGCCTTTTTTAATAATATTTGTGAGTAATTGGCTAAAATTATCCCAAATATCAATAATAACATATAACTATTCATCTTTTGTCACCACCACAATTCCGACGATAATAATAGCTGCGCCAAGTATGTGATTCCACTGTATCGTATCTCCAAACAGGAATACTGACCAAAGCATTGACCATAGTATGATAATCCCACGGTGTGAATATGCTCTAGAAATTTCAAAGTTCTTAATGACTTGTTGCCATAGAATTGCATATCCGAATAAAAGTACAACAAGTCCGAAGTAAGCAATAAAAAATGAAATTGATGCAATAGGGAATTGAGATGCCCATTTCATGTAAACCATAATGATAGAATATATCAAGAAGGCTACATGTAGAAATACATAGTTTTTAATAGTTGGTTTCATATATTCACTCTCTTTTACTTTATATACACGTATGTAAACTCGATGTATATAATCAATAGCTTCTTATTATATATAAAAGGCATATTGAAATGATTTTTGTTTATTTCTTCACATTCCAAAATATATAGTATCATGTCTTCTAATGTAAAACAATAGAAGGCAATGCGTAGCTTTAGAGCTGAAAATAATAGAGCTAGTAGAGTTAGATTTTCCACTGTTCTATAATTTGTATCGTTTTATTTGTTGCATCCATCTCTACTTGAATACCTATTGGCAAAGTAATCATTGGATGAGTATGACAACAGTCAAAATCGGCTAGAAAAGGAAGTTTTTGATTTTGTAATACTTCTAATAATATTTCGTAAGGTTTTCTATTTGTACCACAATCATCAAATTGTTCATGTTTTCCAAGGATGATACCTGAAACTTTATCAAAAACGCCGTTAATTTTAAGTGATGAAAAACTTCTTTCGATAGTAGCTGCATCTTTTGAGCTATCTTCAATAAAGAGAATGTCACCATCTTGAATAAGTGGCATATAGGGGCTACCCCAAATACCTTGTATAGTGTTTAAATTCCCACCAATAATACGTCCAGTAGTTTTTCCGCCCATTACTGAAATCCAATTGTTCGGTCGAAGATCTTTTTCTTTCGTTTTTTCTTCCCAATTAATAAATTCATCTGACCAAAATAACGGCTGGTTTATGTTGTAAGGAAGGTGTTGATCAGTTAATAAAGTATCCGCAAAATATTTGTACGTGCAATCTACGAAAGGCTCAAATTCACCAAAAGAAGGAACAAGTGCTGGACCATAAAATGTAGGAATTCCTGTTTTTGCATAAATACCTAGTAATAATGCTGTTGTGTCTGAATAGCCAATCATTATTTTAGGATTCTTTTGAAAAGTCTCATAATCAATATAAGGTAATAATGAATTTGAATTCAGTCCCCCAATTGTCGACATGATACAAGAGACGTTAGGGTTTCTAATCAAGTCATTTAATTCCTCAGCACGCTCTTTAATGCTCCCGGAACGATAATAATCATATTGACCTGTTAGTGAACCTTCTAATATATGAAATCCTTTCTTTTGTAAGTATAATTTTGCGCGCTCAAATCTCTTTGGAGAAGTATAGGTTACTGGTGAAGAGGGAGAGTAGATGCCAATGGTATCGCCATATTTTAATGCTTTTGGAAGTATCATTTGTATAAATCCTTTCTATTATATAGTGTTTTTGTGTTTAAATGTAATTGAATATTCTTATATTTCGTTGTTTTTAGTGTAACACATATGAAAAAGAGAACGAGGTTGAAATTATAATTGTTATAGATGAATAAATATGCTTTTTACCTTGACGATATAAAGTAATTGTTGTTATGGTTAAACATGAGTGTATAAAAGGTTTGTTAAAGGAGTTTTAGAATGAAGCGGTTAAAATGGGGAAGATTAACAATCCTGTTAGTAGTAATTCTGGGTATATGTTGGTTCTTTTTCCAAGGAGTTCAAAAGAGTGAAACAAATGTAGATACTCAGCCTTTACAAGTGGCAGAGCTACCTAAAACAGGGCTATCTGAAAAAGTAGTTCCACCAAAATATATACCACCAGAAATTGATGCAAAAGCAGCTATTATTATCGATGCGAGTAATGGAGAAGTTATTTATCAAAATAATGAAAATGAAGCTGTTGCCCCTGCTAGTATGTCAAAAATGATGACAGCATATCTCGTTTTAGAGAGTATACATAATGGGAAAGTCCACTGGGAAGATCCAGTGAAAATAAGTGCAAAGTCGGCACAAACAGAGGGTGCAAAAATCCCGATGCAAGCAAATGATACATTAACTGTTAAGGACTTATATCATGCGTTAATGATTGAATCGGCTAATAATTCGGCTGTCGCTTTAGCGGAACATGTAGCTAAGACAGAAAAAAACTTTGTTCAACTTATGAATGAAAAAGCAAAGCAGTTAGAAATGTCAGATAAAGCTAAATTCGCGAATGCTTCCGGATTGCAGGAGCCCGACGGAAGTGAAACGAAAATGACAGCAGCTGACGTATCGAAATTAGCGTACCATCTTATAAAAGATTACCCAGAGATATTAGAAGTGACTCACTTACGTCAAAGTCAGTTAGCATTTAATAATATTAATGTTACAAACACAAATGAGATGTTAAACAAAAATAATAAAGCTTTATATATAGAAGGAATAGACGGTTTAAAAACAGGGTTTACAGATAGCGCAGGGTATTGTTTTACAGGTACTGCAAAACAAGGCGATAATCGTGTTATTACAGTTGTTATGGGGACAAAAAGTAAAACAAAACGTTTTACAGAAACAAATAAATTAATGTCCTATGCATTTCAATTGCTTAATTAGGTGAAGAAAGAAGTAATTTAGATTGTTATAAAAATAAGACAGACAGTTTATTGAACCTTGATTTTGGTGAGAATAAACTGTCTGTCTTATTTTTTGACGTATAGGAAGTGGAAACTCAAGTGATATCATTTGAGTTTGTTTTTGTTTGTTGATATTATTAAGTTAAGAACTTATTAATAATAAGTTCGAGAGGCATTACATGCTTCGTACATATGATACTGCCTCAAATGAAAATTGGAGGGAATTGTAATGGCAAAAGATTTTTACTCAGCAATTGAAGACAGAAGATCTATTTACGCGATTAGTAAAGAGCAAGTAGTTTCTGATGAAAGAATTCAAGAAGTGATTTATCATGCTGTGAAACATACACCTTCGGCTTTTAATTCTCAAAGTGCAAGAGTTGTTGTATTACTAGGTGAACAACACGACAAATTATGGAATGTTACGAAAGAAACGTTACGAAAAATTGTGCCTGAAAATAATTTTGCACCTACTGAAGAGAAAATGAATGCATTTAAAAGTGGCTATGGAACAGTTTTGTATTTCGAAGATAGTAAAGTAGTAGAAAGTTTGCAAGAGAACTTTGCACTATATAAAGATAATTTTCCTACATGGTCTCAGCAATCTTCTGGAATGTTGCAATTTGCGATTTGGACAGCATTAGAGATTGAAGGTTTTGGTGCTACACTACAGCATTATAATCCGTTGATTGATGAGGAAGTAAAAAAAGAATGGGATGTACCTGAAAACTGGAAGTTAACTGCGCAAATGCCATTTGGTAAACCGGTAGTTTCGGCAGGAGATAAAGAATATCAGCCATTAGAAACTCGTGTGAAAATTTACAAATAAAATAAAAAATAAAAGGTGAACAGAGATATAATCTGTTCACCTTTTATAAGTAGTAAGGATTTTTTTTGTAGGAATTTTTCATCTGATTTTTTAATTTGTTTTTACGTGTTTCAATAGTTGATACTTTTTGTAATGTTATAATTGAAACGAATTGAAAAAAAGCATAGTACAGTTCTATATTTTTATTTATAGGATCATCTATTATGTTTTTCATAAATATATCTCCTTTTTTTATCTCACTATTTGCGGGCAGTAAGGCTTCCATATCAAAATTCAATGATACGTATAGAATACCGACCTGTAAAAGTTCGATTGGTTTCAGTGTGGGGTGAATAAAATTTGTATGGATTAAAATCCTACTTTATATATGATAATATAAATATCCTGAAAATTCCATGGATAGTGAAAAATAGATAGTGGAATGTGTATTTTCGTCAAATTAGAACAGAATTTTTGGAGTTAAATCTTACAAATCGTCAAATCTTTTAAAAACGATGGATAATATCAAAAATAGTTTTCTAAAAATATTATACTATTGATAAAAAAAGCATTTTTTGTCATGATAAGAGTATGCTTCATGGAAGGGACTTTACTAGAAAATACATTCTTTGCATTGTATTAGATTAATAGAGTTTTTTAAAGTGGATAGCAAAAGAAAAATATATATTAAGATAATGAATGGAATGTCGAATTTTCAATGAAATACATAAGAAATTTGAAAAAAGCATTGCAAAAACACACTGTTTAATGATAAAGTTCACATGAAGTTCACACTAAATTCACTTCAATCGTTTAAAATAAACGATGTGTGAAAAATAAAACTCTTGCTAAAAAATGGAACTGGATGAATATTTTACTTTGATAATATTGTAAAGTACTAAGTTTATAGTTTTCTCAAGAGGATAGTAGGGAAAGGAAGTAAAGACAACTTATGAAAAAAGTAATCGCAGGTTTAGCAGCAGCATCTGTAGTAGGTGTAGCAGTTCCTGGAATGGATTCTGCTCATGCACAAGTTTCAAATGATGCGCTAAAAGAAATTAATGGACAAACTCAAACTCAAACGACTGTAACTGAAACAAAAACGGTAGAAACAACTTCTGAATTAAAATACACAGTAACAGCTGATGTATTAAATGTACGTTCAGGTGCTGGTACAGGACATAACGTTATTTCTAAAGTGAAATCAGGTCAAGTACTTCAAGTAATTGGACAAGAAAACGGTTGGTTCAAAGTTAGTGTAAATGGTCAAACAGGTTATGTAAGTGGGGACTTCGTAACAACTGGTGGCAATAAAGGAACTACTACTACTGTTCAGCAAGGAACAGGTACTTACACAGTAAACGTTTCTTCATTAAACGTACGTACAGGCCCAAGTGCATCTCATACTGTTTTAGGTTCTGTAAATAAAGGAAAAACAGTTCAAGTTGTAGGTGAAGTTCAAGAATGGTTTAAAATTAACTTCAATGGTGGAACTGGATACGTAAGTAAAGACTTCGTAACAAAAGGTGGTTCAGCTGTATCTAACGAAACTCAGCAACCAACTACAAACAACAACAATACTACTACAGTTCAAACTGGTGGATCTTATGTTGTTAACACAGGTGCTTTAAAAGTACGTACAGGTCCAGCTACATATAACCCTGTAATTGGTGGGGTAACAAATGGTACAGTATTAAACGTTACTGGCGCTGAAAATGGTTGGTATAAAATTAACCATAATGGCCGCACTGGTTACGTAAGTGCAGACTTTGTTAAGTTTGTAAAAGGCGGAGTGAATAATGTAGTTACTGGTGGTAACCAAGGTACGAACCAAGGTACGAACCAAGTACAAAAACCAACAGCACCAACAGGTGGAGATACATCTTCAATCGCTGGATTCGCTAGATCTTTAAATGGTTCACCATACAGAACTGCTGGTACAACACCTGCTGGTTTTGACTGCAGTGGATTCATTCACTACGTATTAAATCAAACTGGTCATAAAGGCGCTCGTCAAACAGTTGCTGGATACTGGAGCTCTAAAACAAAGACTAACAGTCCACAACCAGGTGATTTAGTATACTTCCAAAATACTTATAAATCAGGTCCTTCTCACATGGGCGTTTACTTAGGTAATGGACAGTTCATCAGTGCAGAAACTGACGCAACTGGTGTACGCATTAGCTCTGTAAGCAACTCTTACTGGAGTAAGCACCTATTAGGTTACACAAAAGCATACTAAGAAAAAGTATTTTATATACTTTTCGTATAGAGAAAAGGCTTTCCAGGGAAACTTGGGAAGCCTTTTTCATAGTTGGATAAACTAACAGTATAGTAGTATTTATCCTGCTATTTGCGGGATAATAATCAGCGGGGATGGACAAATCCCCGCTGATTAAAGTTTCACTTTATGTCAATTTTCCATGCAAAAACTTAGCATATAAATCATGAAAATAGTTTGGACGGAATAAGTTTGCTGCATGACCTGCTAATGGAATTTCTTTATATAAAACGTTCGGAAGAATGGACTTCAAATCAAAGAGACAAGATTTATAGAGATGATCATGTTCTCCCATCACCCATAATATAGGATGGGGAAGTGCTTTTAATTTAGATTTTAAGTCGAATTCTAAGCGGTGTCGTAATGACTCAGCAATAATGGACGAGTGTAATTGTAATCCGAAACGGTAATAAATATTTCGTGAAATAACAGCGAATGGATTTGCCCTTAGTATTCCACTTGGAAAAATAGTACTAGCATACTGAGAAAGCCAAGATGAATATTCATCACCACGTTTTTCCCAAAAATTCTGAAAAACATTATATAAACGGGAAGGGTTATTATAATGTCCACCAATATGACAAATACTCAATACTTTTTCTGGATGCATTTGTGCAAATGTCGTAGAGATATAACAGCCATAGCTTAGAGCGCAAATATGAGCCTTTTTAATTCCCTCTTTTTCATACAAGTTCAATAATTGATCTACGAGGCGCTGTATTGAAAAGTCGATAGCTTCTCCTTTATCGTCGCCGTGACCTAATAAATCATAAGTTATAATGTTGTAGGAGGCAGAAAATCGTTTATGCTCTTTTTTGAAGGCGCGGCGATTTCCAACTAATCCATGAATAAAAATGATTGTTTCCTTTTCGGAATGTGTATTTGTTTGCAAAAAGGATACTCCTTTCAATGCTGGAGATTTATATAGTGTTTTAAATTAGCTAATTGATAAAATTAGTTATATATTTTCTATGCGTAGTCTATAATTTACATAGAATAATAATAAGTACCAGGTAATAATATCAGATATTTATACTTGTTGTAAAGATGAGTTTATATGTATATTTTGTAAAATTAGAAAAAAGTGTGTTTACATTCAGTTTACATTTATAGCGTATTCTAGTTTTAGAAAGAATAGTTTTGTTTATAACGAGGAGATGAACGACAATGGAAGTTAGGAATACAGAAAAGAAAAAAGGGAATTGGAGGCAGTTTTTACGTCTCATTCAAGATACAAATCCACCGAAAGGCATTCTTATTTTTGCATTAATAATGAGCTTACTTTCTACTGGAGCGAGTTTGTTTATTCCAATGCTGACAAAAGGTTTAGTTGATAATTTTTCACTTTCTTCAATTAGTACGGGACAAATTGTTGGATTAATTGCATTCTTTATTATTCAAACAATTGCTGCAGGATTGTCAATTTATTTACTGAATTATATTGGACAAAAAATTGTAGCTGGACTTAGAGAACGATTGTGGAAAAAGGTACTTATTTTACCAGTGTCTTATTATGATCAAAACAGAACGGGAGATACAATTAGTCGTATGACAAATGATACAGGTGTTGTTAAAACATTAATTTCTGAGCATTTGTCAAACTTATTAACAGGCGGTATCTCAATTATTGGGTCATTAATTGTATTATTTGTTTTAGACTGGAAAATGACAATTTTACTTTTAACGGTTATTCCATTATCGGTACTAATTTTAGTTCCACTTGGACGGAAAATGTATAAGATTTCAAAAGCACTTCAAGATGAAACGGCTTCTTTTACTAGTGTATTAACACAAGTACTATCAGAAATTCGTTTAGTAAAATCTTCAAATACGGAAAAAAAAGAATATGAAACAGGTAATACAGGTATCCAAAAATTATTGCAATTTGGTTTGAAAGAAGGAAAAGTGCAAGCATTAATTTCACCTGTTATGTCGTTTGTTTTAATGGCATTGCTTGTTATTATCGTAGGGTATGGTGGAATGCGAGTTTCTAGTGGTGCATTAACAACAGGTGAACTTGTAGCATTTATTTTGTATTTGGTTCAAATTATTATGCCAATGAGTCAGTTATCAATGTTCTTTACTCAGTTCCAAAAAGCAATTGGTGCAACCGAAAGAATTAATACGATTTTAGAATATGAAGTAGAAAATCATGAAACAGGTATGAATGTTACAAATGCGAAGCAGCCGATCGTTATTGAAAATGTACATTTTGAGTATAACGAAGAAGAGAAAATCTTGAAAAATATCGACTTCACGATTGAATCTGGAAAAGTAACGGCGATTGTAGGACCGAGTGGTAGCGGAAAAACAACTTTATTCTCGCTGTTAGAACGTTTTTATGAGCCAACTAGTGGTTTCATAAAATTAGGGAAAGAACCAATTAAAGCATATTCATTACAATCATGGCGACGTCAAATTGGTTACGTTTCACAAGATAGTCCGTTAATTGATGGAACGATTCGTGATAATATTTGCTACGGTGTTGAGGGTGAAGTGACGGATGAAGAAATTGAAAAAGTAGCAGCGATGGCGTATGTTGATGCGTTTATTCATGATTTACCAAGTGGATACGCAACAGAAGTTGGAGAGCGTGGTGTGAAGCTTTCTGGAGGGCAAAGACAACGAATTGCGATTGCTCGAGCGTTACTACGAAACCCGCAAATCCTTATGTTAGATGAAGCGACGTCAAGTCTTGATAGTAAATCGGAATCGGTTGTTCAGAAGGCGTTAAATAACTTAATGAAAGGTAGAACAACTTTAGTTATTGCGCATAGACTTTCTACTGTTGTAGATGCAGATAAAATTATCTTTATTGAAAAAGGGAATCTTACAGGAAGTGGCTCACATGATGAGTTATTACGGACACATGACATGTACCGTGAATTTGCAATGCAACAATTGAAAATTAAAGAAGGAGCATTATAGAATGAAAACAAACAGTGAAGGGGCACTTCACTGTTTGTTGATTTTAGAGTGCTAAAAAGTATGTTAAGCAGAAAGGATATGATTCCTTGATACCCAAAATTTTAATTGTAGATGATGATCCGCACATTAGAGAACTTGTTTCTGTATTTTTGGAACGAGAAGGTTTTCAAACATATGAGGCCGTTGATGGATTAGATGCTCTTCGAAAAATAGAAGAAGTGAAAGTCGAAATGGCGATTATTGATATTATGATGCCAAATATGGATGGGTTTGATTTATGTTATGAATTAAGAAAATACTATGATATCCCAATTCTTATGCTGACTGCTAAAGGTGAAACATCTCAAAAAGTAAAAGGATTTCACCTCGGAACAGATGATTATCTTGTAAAACCATTTGATCCTTTAGAATTAGTTGTGAGAGTGAAGGCATTATTGAAACGTTACCAAATTACAGTATCGCAATCTATTCAAGTTGGGAATGTACTGTTAAATCGTAAAACATTTGAAGTTAACGTTGGAGAACAAACGGTGACGCTGCCGCTAAAAGAATTTGAGTTGCTCTTTACATTAGGATCTAAAGCGGGAAGAACTTGTTCAAGAGAGCAATTAATAGAAGACGTATGGGGATATGATTTTGAAGGGAATGAACGCACGCTAGACGTTCATATTAATCGGTTGCGTGAAAAGTTTCAAGAAGAGCTATCAAAGTTTAGTATAAGGACGATAAGGGGCTTAGGGTATCGCTTAGAGGTAAGTAAATGAGAAAAAGAGAAAGAATGAGTAAGATGAAGATGTTAAAAGTAATGGGGGCGATAGTAGCGCTCTTTGCTTTTCTTACTATAATTTGGTCAATAGCCTTTTTTGTATCGTCTAGTGTAATGAAAGCTTTTGAAATAAACGTATCGCCTTTTATTACTTTTCTAATTAGTGATATGGTCGGCTTTGTTTTTATCGTTCTTATTTGGACATTAATCGGAATTTTAATGAGACCGAAGCGAGAGGCGATGATTTGGACGATCATTGAACCGATACAAAAAATTGCAAAAGGGGACTTCTCTGTAAAAATACGGAATGAAGAAAAGTATGATGGTGAAATTGGTGTGCTTGTAAAAAGTATTAACGATATGACGGATGAACTTAATGCAATGGAGAAAATGAGACAAGAATTTGTATCGAATGTTTCTCATGAAATACAGTCGCCATTAACATCTATTAAGGGATTTGCTCGAGCGCTACAAGATGATAATCTACCAGTTGAAAAAAGAAAACATTATCTTACTATTATTGAAACTGAAACAACGCGATTATCTAAATTGAGTCAAAATTTATTGAAGCTAACACTTTTAGAGTCAGAGGAGTATTCACCAGAAAGAGCTACTTATCGATTAGATCAACAGTTGAAACAAATTGTGTTAAATAGTGAGCCTCTTTGGGATGAAAAAGGACTTGAGCTAGATCTTGATATGGATAAAGTGTGTGTTACTGCAGACAAAGAAAGTATGAGCCAAGTATGGATTAATTTAATTCATAACAGTATTAAATTCACACCAAATGGTGGCACGATTACAATTCATTTAAAAGAACATAAAGAATTCCTGGAAGTAAGTATTCATGATACGGGAATTGGTATATCCGAAGAACAGAAACAACATATTTTTGAACGTTTTTATAAAGCGGATTCTTCACGAAACCGTGCTTATGGAGGAAGTGGATTAGGTCTAGCAATTGTAAAAAAAGTACTCGACCTTCATCAAGGAAAAATAAAAGTTGAGAGTGTAGAAGGAAATGGTACAGAATTTATTGTGCGTATTCCAAATCATGAAGAAAAATAGTGTTAGAAGGAGGCCTTCTAACACTATTTTTCTTTAAAAATGCATTTACCATTACTATAGTTACCTATAAGTAACCTACGCACATAAAAGTGCATCATTGCCTTTTTACATAAACATAGCTACACTTTTAATATAATAAACAACTGAGAAGATTAAGGAGTGTTACACTTGGCAGAATTATTACAAGGAAAAAATGCTTTAATTACAGGAGCAGGTAGAGGGATTGGTCGCGCTGTAGCGATCGCATTAGCGAAAGAAGGCGTAAATGTTGGTCTTTTAGCTCGTTCAGAAGAAAACTTAAAAGCAGTTGCGAAAGAAGTAGAAGCAGAAGGCGTAAAAGCTGTTATTGCGACTGCTGACGTATCTTCATATGAAGAGGTAACTACTGCAATTGAAACATTAAAAAACGGTTTAGGATCTATCGATATTTTAATTAATAACGCTGGTATTTCTAAATTCGGTAAGTTTTTAGAATTAGACGTTGCTGATTGGGAAAAAATCATTCAAGTAAACTTAATGGGTGTATACTATGCAACTCGTGCAGCTTTACCAAGTATGATTGAACAACAATCTGGTGATATTATTAATATTTCATCTACAGCAGGACAAAAAGGTGCACCTGTAACAAGTGCATATAGTGCTTCTAAATTTGGTGTTCTTGGTTTAACAGAATCGTTAGCGATGGAAGTTCGTAAACATAATATCCGTGTAACAGCTTTAACACCAAGTACAGTAGCAACTGACATGGCTGTAGACTTAGGATTAACTGATGGAAATCCTGATAAAGTAATGCAAGCGGAAGATATTGCAGAGTTTATCGTAGCGCAGCTGAAATTAAATAAACGTACATTTATTAAATCAGCAGGACTTTGGTCTACTAATCCGTAAGGGGTAAATTTATAAACAAAGAAGGGACATCTATTCTGTAATGGAATGGGTGTCCCTTTTTTATTTTTTTGTATGTAAAGCAGAATTGTCGGTATAATGTGAAGTGAATGGTAGAAAAGCATGAAAAACTTGAAGGGGATGGTATTTCCATGAGTACGATTGAGAAATGGACGGCTGTTGATCAATATATGAGTGATGTATTAATACCGAAAGACTCTACATTAGAAGAAGTTCTTCAAGCAAATGCTTCAGCTAATTTACCGGCACATGATGTATCGCCAACTCAAGGGAAGTTTTTACAACTATTAGTACAAATTCAAGGAGCGCGTAACATTTTAGAGATTGGCACTCTAGGCGGATATAGTACAATATGGCTTGCAAGAGCATTGCCATCTGGAGGGCGAATTGTTACATTAGAGGCAAGTGAAAAGCATGCTGAAATTGCACGGAGCAATATTGAGCGTGCCAATTTGAATGATAAAATTGAAATACGATTAGGATTAGCGTTAGATTCTTTAAAACAAATAGAAAATGAGAAGTATGAACCATTTGATTTTATTTTCATAGATGCGGATAAACAAAATAACCCTGCTTATTTTGAATGGGCACTGAAACTATCACGACCGGGTACTGTAATTATTGGGGATAATGTAGTACGTGAAGGAGAAGTTATTGACAATACTAGCAGCGACCCTCGTGTGCAAGGGATACGCCATTTCTATGAGCTAATAGCTGCTGAGCCGCGTGTAAGTGCTACTGCGCTTCAAACTGTAGGAAGTAAAGGGTACGATGGGTTTGTAATGGCAGTCGTAACAGAGTAATGTAAGGAGGAAAAAGGGATGAAAAAGAAGTTTCAAAAATTATAACGTGTATCTTGTACAACGAATTTAGCTCGTGGACCTCCAATTTACATAGCTTTATATTATATATTAAAAACTTGGAGGCTATAAGAAGATGAGAACTGAAAAAGAAATGTTAGACTTAATTATAAATACAGCAAAAGAGGATGAAAGAATTCGAGCTGTCATCATGAATGGGTCACGTGTGAATCCAAATGTGAAAAAAGATTGTTTTCAAGACTATGATATTATTTATGTTGTAAAAGATATACAATCTTTTACGTGTAATCATAGTTGGATTAATAGATTTGGAGAAATAATGATTGTGCAAATGCCGGAAGAAATGTCGTTACTTCCAGCTGATAAAGACGGGAAATTTCCGTATTTAATGCAGTTCATGGATGGGAATCGAATTGATTTAATGCTAGTTCCAGTTGATTTAATAAATAAATTTATTGGACAGGATAGTTTAAGTAAATTACTACTGGATAAAGACAAATGTATTGGAGAATTTCCGCCAGCAAGTGATAAAGATTACGTTATAAAAAATCCTACAGAAAAAGAGTTTTTCGATTGCTGTAATGAATTTTGGTGGTGCAGTACAAATGTAGGAAAAGGATTGTGGCGCGAGGAACTTTCTTATGCGAAAGGAATGCTTGAAGGCCCAATGCGTGATATGTTAATCGTAATGCTAGAATGGCATATTGGTATGAAAACAAATTTTACAGTGAATACCGGAAAGTTTGGTAAGCATTTCGAGCAATATGTTGAAAAAGATACGTGGGAGCAATTTAGAAATACATTTTCAAATGCAGAATATGAAAATATATGGGAGTCATTCTTTGTAATGGGTGATTTATTTAGGGAAGTTGCGAACGAAATTGCTAACACATATGGATATCAATACCCGCAAGATGATGATGACAAAGTGACAAGCTATTTAAAACATGTGAAAGTTTTGCCGAAAGGTAGTACATCGATTTATCCCGCATAAACGGGCAGTAAAACCCCCACCTCAAAATCCAGCGAATGCAAGGAAGTTAGGTGGGGGATAACTGCCCGATTGGTTCAACTAATAATCAGTCGGGAATGGACAAAAGCCCCACTGATTAAAGTTTCACTTTATTAATTGTATAAAGCAGTAAGACTGTCCTAATTACGGACAGTCTTATTTTTGTTCATGAATAAGAATTTCTCTAACAAAGTACAGATGAATCACATATGAAATTTTAGGGAGGTTTTTATCATGTATTATTTTTACGCACCAGAAATGTTCGTTCCATTTCATTGGGGACTAGAACGAAATGTTTCGTATGCTTATATGCCATATCATTCATTTTATTATGGAAACTATATAGACGCAGTGCCGTATGTATTAAATGTTCCGCAAAATGATCAAGTCAAAGTGAAGGAAGAGAATCGGGGGTCATGGACACCTTTTTCATGGGTTGAAAAATATGCGTATGCATTTTCAGGACCATACAATAAAGCGGAAGTAGCTCTTACATTTGATGATGGACCAGATTTAGTATTTACGCCAAAAATTTTAGATAAGTTAAAACAATATAATGTAAAAGCTACTTTTTTCTTACTTGGTGAAAATGCAGAAAAGTTTCCGAATGTAGTAAAGCGTATCGCGAATGAAGGGCATGTAATTGGTAACCATACGTATAATCATCCGAATTTAGCGAAAGTAAATGAGGCTGAATACCGTAATCAAATTATAAAAACGGAAGAAATATTAAATCATTTAGCTGGTTATGCACCGAAGTTTATACGTCCACCATACGGTGAAATACTTGAAAATCAATTGAAGTGGGCGACAGAGCAAAATTTTATGATTGTACAGTGGAGTGTTGATACAGTTGATTGGAAAGGGGTAAGTGCTGATACGATTACAAATAATGTGCTAGGGAATTCATTTCCAGGAAGTGTCATACTTCAACATTCGACTCCAGGTGGACATTTGCAAGGATCTGTCGATGCACTAGACAAAATCATTCCGCAGTTAAAAACGAAAGGGGCACGTTTTGTAACACTTCCAAGTATGTTCCAGACATCTAAAGAGAGAAAATAAAAATGTTAATAATTGGGATTTTAAGGGTTGTATAGTATAATGAAGGTGTAAGTTAGGGGGGATATAATTGATGGATGCACTAGTAAACATAGGAATGAGCATATTGATTGGTATTATATTTATACTTGCGGCACTTATTCTTCAAAAAAATCCACCGACGGATATTAACGCAGCATATGGTTACCGTACGAAACGGTCTATGAAAAATAAGGAATTATGGGATGCAGGTAACAAGTATAGTGCAGAAGTGATGAAACAAAATGGATTCATTATGATGTTAATTGGAAGTGTTATTAGTATACTGTTTAGATATCCACATACAATGATAGCGATTATGATTGTTATGCTGTTGTTAATTATACGATTATTTATACGAGTAGAGAAAAAATTAAAGATACTTGAGCAATAAAAAAATAAGACTCCCGAATACAGTAAGCTGGGAGTCCTATTTTTTTATAAACTATTTTTGTTTAGCGATTCTTGTCCTTGCACTATAACAAATTCATAGTATTCAAGATCATAAGGATAAATATCTTCAAATGTTATCGTTATCGGATTATTGTTTAAAACAGAATTAGTCGTTAAAGATGAAATCTCTCTTCTTAATAGTTGTAGAAAAGAAGTCGCATGTACTTTCATCACATCGTCTACTTCTTCACCTGGTGCAAATGGAAGTGGTTTTATTACATTGTGGAAATACATATGACAAAACTCACGATCAGTAAGGCTTGAAATTTCATAATCTATTTTATAGATTCCTTTGTATGTTAAATCATTCGTTTGGAAGGAAAGACCCAGTTCTTCCTCAATTTCACGTAGACCGCCAATTAGTACATCTTCATCATGCATAATATGTCCGGCGGATGTAATATCCCATATACCCGGAGCTTCTTTTTTATTATTAGAGCGTAATTGGAAATATAAGAACATATCCTCAGCATCTTTTTCTATAAACCAGCAATGAAATGTTTCGTGCCAATCACCGTCACGATGCACGTCATCACGTAATTTCTTTCCAAGTGTATTTCCTTCAGGATCAAATATTGTTAACCACTCTGTCATTTTAATTCCCCTTTCTGCAAATTTTATTATACAATATTTGTATTGAATTTTGGGAAAATAAAGAAAAAGGAGTGATTATTAGTGAAGATAGAGAATAAGGAAATAAAATCAATAATTTCAACTGAGGAAGAATTACGACAAATATTGGGGCAACCAAGTGAACGGGCTTTGAAAAAAGTTATTTCATCACTTGATCACCATTGTGTAGATTTCCTGTCTAAATCGCCTTTTCTAGTATTATCTACTGCAAATAAATTCGGAGAGTGTGATGCTTCGCCGAGGGGGGACGCACCTGGATTTGTATATGTATTAAATGAAAATAAAATTATCATCCCAGAAAGACCGGGTAATCGTCGTATAGACTCTATTTTAAATATAATTTCAAATTCGCACGTAGGGTTAATCTTTTTTATTCCGGGTCTTGGGGAAACACTCCGAATAAACGGTAAAGCATATATTACGAACGATGAAGAAATTTTGAAAGAAATGCAGGCGAATGGACGCAATCCGTTACTTGGAATTGTTGTTGAAATAGAAGAATGCTATATTCATTGTGCAAAAGCTTTTATTCGTTCAAAAATGTGGGATCCAGAGTCATGGTTAAATAAAACAGAGCTACCTTCAGCACCGAAAATGTTAATGGAGCATGCGAAAGTGAATGCTTCAGAAGAGGACGTTGCACGTTCTTTAGAAGAAAGTTATAGGGAAAGATTGTATTAAAAATTATTTTTTAAATATAGTGTTGAAGTATGAAACTCTAAACGTTTTAGAGTGAGACTTTAACTATGAATATTGTTAATTTGTATGTGATGAATATATGTGCAAGAGAATAAATCTGTATTAGATGATTTGTTATTTTAAAATATAATTATTCATATTCTTAAAAATTGTGAAGAAAAATAGGCTTGCTTTTTAAAAAGTTGATAACTATAATAAGTTAACAAATAGACATGAACGAAAAAGTAACGATAAGGACATGAGATGATTTTTACGGTTTACAGAGAGGGAAGACAAGGCTGTGAGCTTCCTAACACGAAAAATGATCTTACCACCTTTGAACTTCAATAGTGAACGAGTAATCGAGTAATTATTGACGGTATCAGCCGTTATCTGAACTTGAGCAATCTAGAAGAAAGTAAGTCTAGGTTGGAACAAGGGTGGAACCACGAAAACACATTCGTCCCTTTCCTAGGGATGAGTGTGTTTTTTTATAGTTTTTAAGATTGAAAATTTAAAACAATTAAAAAATAGTATTGATTTTGTTTTTTATGCGAGTATAATGAGTTAACAAATAAACATGAGCGAAAAAGTAACGATAAGGACATGAGAACATTTTTACGGTTTACAGAGAGGGAGGCCAAGGCTGTGAGCTTCCTAACACGAGAAATGATCTTACCACCTTTGAACTTCAATAGTGAACGAGCAATCTAGTAATTATTGACGGTATCAGCCGTTATCTGAACTTGAGCAATCTAGAAGAAAGTAAGTCTAGGTTGGAACAAGGGTGGAACCACGAAAACACATTCGTCCCTTTCCTAGGGATGAGTGTGTTTTTTTATTACTTTGAAAGGAGGTGCGGTAACATGAAACGATTAGTACGTACGGAAATAACCACCACCTGCATGATTAAAAAGCAGAGTAAGGTGATTCACAGGTGTAACAATTAAACTATTTAGGAGGAGATTAGAAAATGAATAACGTTATTAATGTTGGGGTATTAGGATTAGGTACTGTCGGAAGTGGTGTTGTCCATATTTTGAAAGAACATTATCGAAAGATCGCTCTTGATACAGGATATGAAGTAAAGGTAAAGACAGTCGTTGTACGTGATTTGGAAAAGGAACGTGATGTTTGCATTGATGGAATCGTAGTAACAAGTAATGTAGATGAAGTTCTAAATGATTCAAATATTGATATTGTAGTAGAGGTAATGGGCGGAATTGAAGAAGCAAAACAGCATATTGTTACGGCTTTACAAAATAAAAAACATGTTGTAACAGCAAATAAAGATTTAATGGCCGTATACGGTGCGGAGCTTTTGCAACTGGCAAATAAAAATGAATGTGACCTATGTTACGAAGCGAGTGTAGCCGGTGGGATTCCAATATTAAGAGGATTATCAGACGGGCTAGCTTCAGATCAAATTGAAAAAATAATGGGAATCGTAAATGGAACAACAAATTATATGTTAACAAAGATGAGTCAAAATGGATGGTCGTATGAAGAGGCTTTACAGGAAGCGCAAAAATTAGGGTTTGCAGAATCAGATCCGACAGCGGATGTAGATGGACTAGACGCTGCGAGAAAGGTAGCAATTCTTGCAAACTTAGGTTTTTCGATGAATGTTTCTTTAGATGATGTTCAAGTTAGAGGTATTCGAAAGGTTGAAAAAGAAGATTTAGAGATGGCCGAAAAATTAGGATTTACAATGAAATTAATTGGTAAAGCAGAGAAACAAGGATCAGCCATTCATTTAAGTGTAGAACCGACTTTATTACCAAGGCATCATCCGTTATCGAATGTAAATAATGAATTCAATGCGGTGTATGTTCACGGTCAAGCAGTAGGGGAAGTGATGTTTTACGGACCTGGAGCTGGGAAGTTACCAACTGGTTCTGCTGTAGTAAGTGATATTATTTCAATCGTTAAAAATATGAATCAAGTTCCGAAAAATAAAAGTGCGTTAAAAGAACCAGAGCCTTACGAATTACAAGGAGATGAAGAAGTAGTTTCGAAATATTTCTTACGTATTTCATTACGAGATGAGCCAGGGATGTTGCAAAAAGTAACGGAATGTTTCGTTAATTACTCTGTAAGTTTAAAAGAAGTTATTCAATTACCTTTAAATCGCGAACTTGCAGAAGTCGTTGTTGTGACGCATCGAACTTCAAAATATCAATTCGAACAAGTTTTAGGGGCGATAGAAGATGTCGCAAGTGAAATAAACAGTTACTACATTATTGAGGAGGAAAAACAATATGTATAAAGGACTATTAAAACAGTATGCTTCTTATTTACCAGTGAATGAAAACACACCTGATGTCAGCTTAATGGAAGGGAATACACCTCTGATTCCATTATTAAATATATCAAAGCAATTAGGAATTCAGTTATACGGGAAATATGAAGGAGCGAATCCAACAGGTTCTTTTAAAGACCGTGGCATGGTAATGGCAGTTGCAAAGGCGAAAGAAGAAGGGGCAGAGGCAATTATTTGTGCATCTACAGGTAATACATCGGCATCAGCTGCCGCATATGCGGCACGCCTCGGAATGAAATGTATTATCGTAATACCAGAAGGAAAGATTGCGCATGGGAAATTAGCGCAAGCAGTTGCTTATGGAGCGGAGATCATTTCAATAGAAGGGAATTTCGATGATGCACTTAAGGCTGTAAGAAATATTGCTGCAGAAGAGCCGATTACATTAGTAAACTCAGTAAATCCTTACCGAATTGAAGGGCAAAAAACAGCGGCATTTGAAATTTGTGACCAGTTGCAAAACGCACCAGATGTTCTAGCTATCCCTGTTGGAAATGCTGGGAATATTACAGCATATTGGAAAGGGTTCTGTGAATACGAGAAAGAAAAAGGCTATAAGAAGCCCAGAATTCACGGCTTTGAAGCGGAAGGAGCGGCGGCAATTGTAAAAGGACATGTCATTGAGGCACCTGAAACGATTGCAACAGCGATTCGCATCGGTAATCCGGCAAGTTGGTCGTATGCAGTAGAGGCTGCCGAACAGTCTAATGGTGAAATAGATATGGTGTCAGATGAGGAGATTTTACATGCGTATAGATTGTTAGCAAAAACTGAAGGAGTTTTCGCAGAGCCAGGATCAAATGCTTCATTAGCGGGTGTAATTAAACATGTTCAATCTGGAAAAATTAAAAAAGGCGAAACAGTTGTTGCAGTTTTAACTGGAAATGGTTTAAAAGATCCTGATATCGCAATTTCTTCTAATAAATTTGATATTGCAAGTGTGTCAAATGATATAGAACAAATTAAAGATCATATTAAAGGGGTGATTATGTCGTGATACCATTAAGAGTTCGTGTTCCTGCTAGTACAGCGAATGTTGGACCAGGATTTGATTCTGTTGGAATAGCTTTGTCATTATATTTAGAAGTAAGTGTAAAGGAAGAAGCTGATAAGTGGCAAGTGATACATTCTTTTGACGATTCAATTCCAAAAGACGATAAAAATTTAATTGTTAGCACGGCATGTAAAGTATGTCCTTCTTTATCACCCCATATAATAGAAGTTACTAGTAATATTCCGCTGACAAGAGGGCTAGGAAGTAGCGCATCAGCGATTGTAGCAGGAATAGAGCTTGCGAATCAACTTGGAAATTTATATTTAACAACTGATCAAAAGGTTCAAATTGCTACAAACTTTGAAGGACATCCAGATAATGTCGCTGCTTCTATTTTAGGTGGAACTGTAATCGGAGCACTTGATGGAAAAAATGTTTCGGTTGTAAGGATTGAAAGTAAGGAATTAGGCGTAATTTCTCTTATTCCGAATGAAGAGCTAAATACGGATGAAAGTCGATCTGTATTACCAGAGATGTTTCCGTTTCATGAAGCGGTTAAGGCTAGTGCGATAAGTAACGTATTAGTAGCTGCGTTATGTCAAAAGAAGTGGGAAGTTGTAGGTGAAATGATGGAAAGAGATCATTTCCACGAGCCATATCGTTTAGAACTTGTACCGTTATTACCATCAATTCGTAAATGTGCAAAAGAATTCGGAGCATATGGAACAGCGCTTAGTGGTGCGGGACCATCCATTTTTATTTTAACTCCGTACGAGAAGCGTAAAGAAATAGCTGACCAATTAGCGAGAGTATTTGCAGCTATGAAAGTATGTGAGCTTGAAATTGATCATAAAGGGATTACTGTAAATAAGGAAGAACATATTGGATTATAAAGAAAGCTAGCATCGCTAGCTTTCTTTACGTTATGGAGAATCTATTTTAAAGGGGACTTTTCGGAATAAACATTAATTTTAGAGGTGATTATATGAGTTCAAAAGAGTCACCAGAAGAAAAAAGAGAACGCATGAGACAAAGTGAATTGAAAAATAATCCTACCGGTTCTTTGAATGATGGACTCAACAGGGCGGAATCAGGTAGCCCCGCTGATATGACAGGTGGTATGAATTGGAAAGGTACAGGGATATTAATTTTAGTGCTAGTTTTAGGATATATTATATATAGTTACTTTTTCAGTTAAGGAAAGCTTGATGGAAGTTAGATTTGCTTGATCTAATTATTAGTGAGAATAAAAAAAAGGATTAAAGTCTGCCTGTATTACATATTTTCTTTAAACAGATTATAGTAATACGTAAATTTTTTTTGCTCATAATAGAGCTAGCATAATGCTAGCTCTATTATTTTTTGCCATATTCCTGTAACAAACCTCCTGTATATTCAGTGGTGGAGGTGCAGAAGATGAAAAAAATGATAGCGATATGTCTTCTTACAACATTGTCACTTTCGACTTTAGTCGGGTGTGATGTAAAAGGTAATGATGCTTTACAAGAGTCTAAAATAAAGAAAGCGACGTATAAAGATTTTACTTACGATGTAAATCCTGAGACTTTTACGTTAACTGTAGAACATGATGGTGTAAAAGAACAGGCATCACAACCGTTACCAAAAATGAAGGTATCGAATTTGAAAAAAGACAGGGATCATACATCATGGGAATATCCGGATCAAAAAGTAAAAGTAAATTTAGAAAAGAAAAAAGACCACTTAAATATTGAAGTGGAATCGACTGGTGCAGAAAGTTTTACATGGCCAAAAGTGCAAGCTGAAAATTATACACTTCCGTTATGGGAAGGTAAGCAAATTCCGAGTAATGATGAGAATTGGAAGAAGTTTTTAAAGGATGATGCATATTCATTTGCTGAATCATTTTCTATGAAGTTTTTTGCATTAAATGGTTCTAAATATTCGATCGTATATATTGCGAACAATATGTTTAATAATGAATTGAAATTTCATTCAGATCCGAAAATAGGGTTTGATTTTATACATGAATTCCCGAGTATAAATAAAAATAAAACATATGGATTTCAATTATATGTGACAAATAATGATGCAGTAAGTATTGCTAAACTGTATAAGGATAATATTGCTCGAAAAGGTGAATTTAAAACATTACAAGAAAAGGCAAGAAAAAATAAAGAAATCGAAAAACTTTACGGGGCAGCTCATTTTTACTTTTGGAATCAAAATGGTTTATCAGAAAGTAACGTGAATTGGCCGAAGCTAAGAGAGCAAATAAATAGCCCGGTGTTTAGCCATATAAAAGACCTTATTCAAAAGAATAGTTCAGAGCCTGGGGAATTGAATGTATTTGAGCAGGTGAGTAAACAAGACTTTATCGATAAGTACCAAAAAAATGTTATTTTACGCTATACAAACGAAGTATTATCTATGAAGGAATTGTATAAAGAGGATATTTTCCCGAAAGTTAATCAGGAAGCTAGTGTGTTATTAAAGAAAGGTGTAGATCACTTATCGAAGACAGAGCTGTATAGCTTAAATAAACATTTATTAAAGTCAGTACTCGGTGATGCAGTTGAAGAAGTAAGTAAATGGGGTAAAGCAGATGGAACGGATATAATAAAGGAAATGAAAAAAGTAGGGATAGACAAAGCGTGGATTGGTCTACCGAACTGGGAACAAGGATTTATGCAGCCTAATTTCGTTACAGAAGCTAAGGAAATGGGATATTTAGTTGGTCCGTATGATTCTTACCATTCTATTCACGAAAAAGGTGATAAAAATTGGAACACAGCTTCTTTTAATGACCCATCGTTATATGAAGAAGCCACTGTAACGAAGAAAAATGGTGAGAAAGTGCAAGGGTTTTTAGGGAGAGGCCGAAAATTAAATCCGACATTATCACTTCCTAGTGTAAAAGAACGAATGAACGATATATTACAAAATGGCCCTAAATATAATTCATGGTTTATTGATTGTGACGCGACGGGCGAAATTTATGATGATTATTCAACAAAACATTTAACGACACAAGAACAAGATTTACAAGCAAGATTAAAACGAATGGATTATATTGCACAAGAAAAAGGTATGGTAGTTGGCTCTGAGGGCGGAAATGATTTTGCAAGTAGTACGATTGCATTTGCTCATGGAATTGAAACACCAGTTATTAAGTGGGACGATGAAGATATGAGAAAAAATAAAACAAGCCCGTATTATGTCGGTGGATATTGGTCACCAAATCAAAATGTTCCAGAAAAATATGCAAAACAAGTACCGTTAAAAGAAGAATATAAGCAAGTATATTTAAATCCAGTATATTCGGTGCCATTATATAAACTAGTATACAATGATTCGGTTATTACAACGCACCACTGGGAATGGGGAAGTTTGAAGGTAAAGGACGAGGTTGGAAATCGTATGTTATATGAGTTATTGTATAATGTTCCTCCGTTGTACCATTTAGATGAAGTAGAGTGGAATAAGCATAAAAAAGAAATTACAGAGCATCTGAAAGTTTGGAATGAAGTTCATGAAAAGGCAGTAAAAGAAGAAATGACGAACTTTGCATATCTGTCAGAAGATAAGCTAGTACAATCTACTTCATATGGAAAAGATATTAAAATCATTGTGAATTTCTCAAATAAAGATGTAGAAATAGAAAAAACGAAAATAAAAGCAAAGTCAGCTTTAATTAATAATAATGGGAAGCAAATGATATACACACCAAATGAGAAATAATAAAGTGAAACTTTAATCAGTGGGGGATTTATCCCTCACTGATTATTAGTCATCACCAATCAAGATGGTACGGCACAAACTTGACTCTTTATTCTTGCTAAATTGTGAGGTGAAAATCTTACTACCTGCAAATAACAGAATAATAAATATGTAAATTCGAATATTCCGAAGTATTGGATTTTTTAAGTTGATAAATAGTGACTTGCCAAAAATAAGCACAAGAGTATAATGTGAAATGGAATACATGTTGGATTCATGAAGTAACCTTACAAAAATGTAAGGTAATTGAAAGGAAATTCAATATGAAGATTAATAGACTTACATTATACTAGGGAAAGAGAAAGAGAGGCGAATGGGTATGAGCTCTGAATTAGAACAAAATACGAGAAGCAATAAAAAACGTTCTAAACGAAAGTCAATAAAATGGTTCATTTTAATTCCATTTTTCCTACTTATTTTTGGAGGAGTAGGATATGGATCGTTTATATATAACAAAGCAAAAGCGGTTGTAAGTGATGCATATGCAAAAATTGATAAGTCATCAAAAAGGGACAAAGAAGTGGAACCTTTAAAGGATAATATTTCGATTTTAATCATGGGTGTAGACGGAAGTGAAATGAGAAAAAGCCAATACGGCGAAGCAGTTCGGACAGATGCACTTTTATTAGCGACAATTAATAAAGATGATAAATCCGTTAAATTAGTAAGTATTCCGCGTGATTCACGCGTTTATATTCCATCTAGAAAGAAATTAGATAAAATTACACACGCACACGTATTTGGCGGTGTTGAAAGTACAAGAGATACAGTGGAAAGATTTTTAAATGTTCCAGTTGATTATTATGTGAAGTTTAACTTTGAGTCATTTGTACAAATTGTAGATTCAATTGGTGGTATTGATATTGATGTACCGGTTACTTTCACAGAACAAGATAGTAAAGACCAAGCAGGTATGATCCATTTAGAAAAAGGTTACCAACATTTAAATGGTGAACAAGCCCTTGCACTTGCTAGAACGCGTAAAATTGATAGTGACGCAATGCGTGGTCAAAGGCAACAACTTGTAATTGAAGCAATTGCGAAAAAAGCAATGTCTGTTCAATCAATTAGTAAAATGGGCTCTTTACTTGATGCAGTGGATAACAACATGAAAACAAACTTAACGTTTGATGATATGCTTGCTATTACGAAAAATATGGCTGGATCTGACCTGCAAATGGAAAAAATGCAAATTGAAGGTACTGATAAACGTATTGGTGGTATTTATTATTACAGTCCAAACGAAAAAAATGTAAAAGATATTTCAAAAAAATTAAATGATCATTTGGGTATAACACCAAAACCAGCTCGAAACGAATAGTAAAAAAGATTGGCCTTTGCCAATCTTTTTTTATGGAAATATAGTTGTAACTTTTCTGTAACGATTTTTTATATTAGAAAAACTATACTCATATGTATGAGAATATTGGAGAGGCACATAGTATAAAAAATACTTAAAATTTGTAGTAAGGAAAGATATCATATGCAGAAATGGATAAGCATTTTGGGAATCATTTTTATATTGACTGGATGTAAAATGTCTGAAGCTCCAACAAGTTTAATGGGAGCTCCTGCAAATGAAAAGTGGATTAATGAATTAAAAGAGCAAATAGATAAAGATTTGCCAGTTAATTATCGGTTGCTTACTCCAATGTCTAATAAAGATAAACAGATGATTTGGTCAATGGATTTTAAACAAGATAATAAGAAAGAAGCGATCGTATTTTATAAAGTACCGAATGAAGATCGGAGTATATATTTAGCTATTTATGCGGAAAGCAGCAATGGCTGGAAATTAAAGTCCACTCATACATTTGATGGTGAGAATATAGATATCGTTAAAGTCGGTGATTTTACAGGGAACGGGAAGCGAGAGTTATTAATTGGAATCTCTGTAAGTCGTGAATCTTTAGAACATGTAATGTATGTCTTTTCGGAAGAAAATGATGATATGAAGGAGATTTATAATCGGCAATATACGAAGTTATTTATAGAGGATTTAAATAAAAATGGCCTTAATGATATAAGCCTTGTTACTTATAAAAAAGATGAGCAATTGAAAGTTGAGTTCATTGAACAGTTTAACACTATGTCTGAAGTTACATTTGATCCATATATAAATAGTATCCAACGAATACAAATGGGACGTATTTCTAACAAGTCAAAGGCAGTTGTAATTGATGCAGGAGTTGGGGCTCATTCAGGTATAACATATGTAGCAAAATTTGATCAGGATCATTATGAGGGGCTGCCTATAGACGGGAAAGAAGATTTATTCAATGATTATGTTGTGGAAAGTAAAGACGTTAATGAAGACGGCATTATTGAATTTGTTCGTACTGTGCGTCCAAAAGGTTGGGAGGAGGTATCGTACGGAGAGAGCACGATGTTTGAGCGTTATATACAGTGGAGTGAAGAGGGAATTAAACTGATAGAAGAAAGATATGTCAATATAGAGAAAGGTTATTTTGTCAAAATCCCTCAAGCGCTAATTGGAAAAATAACTGTCCCAGTTCAGCAAGAAGCACCGGATGTTCAAAAATTTATAGATGTAACTACAAATGAAACATGGCTTGAAGTCCATATTTTTAAGCGGAAAGAATGGTTCAAAATAAAAGGATACGAGGCAGCAGTTAAAACGGCTTCTCATGTATATGCAGTACCGAAGCAATCAAAATTTGAAAAGGTAAAAGCATATATAAAACCGCTAGCGGATTATCAACAAGAGTAGGGAGGTGGGAATTATGTCAACAATTTTAGTTTTAGAAGATGAAATACCAATCCGTAGCTTTATTGTCTTAAATTTGAAACATGCTGGATTTTATGTATTAGAAGCTAGTACTGGAGAAGAAGCGTTACAGATTTTAAGTGAACATATTGTTGATGTAGCGTTACTTGATGTTATGTTACCAGGGATTGATGGTTTTCAAGTTTGTAAAGCTATCCGAGAAGAAAATAAAAAAATGGGTATTATTATGTTAACCGCACGTGTACAAGATGAAGATAAAGTACAAGGGTTAGGAATTGGTGCAGATGATTATATCGCAAAGCCGTTTAGTCCAGTAGAGTTAACTGCACGTATACAATCTTTATTAAGAAGAATAGAAGTACATGAAGAAAAAACGAATACAATCACGTCTGGTCCGTTTTCGTTAAATATTATAGAAGAAAGATTATATAAAGGTGGACAATTAGTTGATTTAACCCCTACAGAGTACATGATATTACAGTATTTAATGAATCAGGCTTCAAAGCCAGTCTCGCGTGATGAAATTCTAAATATGATTTGGGGAACCAATTACGTAGGCGAGACGAAAGTAGTCGATGTAAATATGAGACGATTACGTCAAAAGATAGAATGTAATCCGTCAGAACCAGAGTTTATCCATACTGTGTGGGGAAAAGGATATGTGTGGAAGGAAACTATAAGATGAGACGGAAAGTGACTTTATATTTTATGACGGTCATTACACTAATGCTTGTATTATTTGAAGTAGCATTTTCAGTTTCTATTTATCGATATTATTATAACGGCATTGTGCAATATGTTGAATCTCATGCAAAGACCAGTACACGTTTTTTCTCGGAATACAATTCACTATATTTTATTCGTTTGCAAGAATATAGCGGAGAAATAATTGAGAGTTTCCAATTAGAAGGAACGGAATTACAATTGATTGATCGTCACGGTACAATTATACAATCGTCAAGTGGGCAAAAGGTTGAAGGTAAAGTGAGTATTCCTTATTCTTTACTAGAGGGGGAAATGTATCACCAAGTTATTACTACGAAAGATAACGTGAAACAATTAGAAGTATTTAGTCCACTTATTCATCAAGGGCAAACTATCGGTGTTTTAAAATATACGACTGTTTTAAAACATGTAAATGCAAAGATTATTGAAATTATTTTGTTTACTATTTCAGTTGGAATTGTCATTTCAGGTATCGTATTCTTAATCAGTAGACGATTGGCGAATTCGTTTGTGAAACCTATCGAATCTATTATTCATGCTTCTTCGCAAATTGCGGAAGGTACATTAAAGGAGCAAATTAAAGAGGATTATCCTGGTGAATTAGGTGAGTTAGCGCATAGTTTAAATTATATGGCCGATAAAATAGAAAAGGCTGAGCAACTGAAAAATGAATTTATTGCCTCTATTTCTCATGAAATACGAACACCTTTAACAGGAATTAAAGGGTGGAGTGAGACGTTAAAAACAGTAGATCATTTAACAGATGAAGAAGTAAAGGTAGGTATGGGAATTATTTCAGGTGAAACAGACCGATTGATTCATTTAGTAGAAGAGTTACTAGATTTTTCAAGATTGCAGTCAAATCATTTTAATTTATATAAACAAAAGGTGCAATTATACGATATACTAGAAGAGACGATTTGGCAATTAACTCCTAAATCAGAAGAGAAACAGATTCATCTAGTTGCTAATTTAGAACGAGTAGAACTAGTAGGAGATCGAAATAGACTAAAACAAGTTTTCCTAAATATTATTCATAATGCTATTAAATATTCAAATGAAAAAAGTACAGTTTACATTGAAGCGACCAAAAGTGAGGGACAAGCCGTGATTAAGGTGACAGATCAAGGTATTGGAATTGCTAAAGAGCATCTACCATTTATAGAGCAGTCATTTTATCAGATTAATAACCATATTGAAGGCGCAGGTATTGGATTAGCTATCGTAAAGAAAATGGTGGAGCTTCATGGTGGTACGCTTAGTATTACAAGTAGAGAAAGAGTAGGAACAACAATTTTGATAAAACTCCCACTATAATTTATATAAAATATGTTTATATAGTGTAATGAAAATAAATAGATGTATAATTATATTGGGTGATTTACATATAAGATTAATAGGGAGAGGAATTCGATAGAATGGAAAAGGCTTTTAAAATTAAACGAGTTGTAGTTGTTTTAATAGCGATTGCAATAGTAGCTATTGGGTATTTCATGTTTCAATCTATTACTTCACCAGCAAAAGCTGTAGCGAAACAAGAAAATGTAGTGCAGCTTGCAAGTGAACAATCGAAAGTTGAAATGAATAAAACGGCACCAAGTCGTTTTAACGGAGTGGAAAGAAAAGTTGCGTATCTTACATTTGATGATGGGCCAGGAAAATATACGGCTGAATTATTAAATATGTTAAAACAGCATGATGCGAAGGCGACATTCTTTTTAATAGGAGCGAATGTAAAAGCGTTTCCTGATTTAGTAAAACGTCAAAATGCAGAGGGTCATTATGTTGGAATGCATAGCATGACACACAATTTTGCGAAGTTATATAAAAATGGCGAATATGTTAATGAAATGAAAGAAGATCAAAGCTTGATCGCAAATATTATTGGAAAATCACCTCAATTAACACGTCCACCATACGGGTCGAAGCCTGGTTTAAATGAAGACCTTCGAAACAAAGTAGTAGAGGGTGGTCTTAAAGTATGGGACTGGACAATTGATTCTTTAGACTGGAAATACAACAAAGTACCAGTCGATGCGGCGGCAGCACAAATCGCTCAAAATGTATTAGCTGGTGCAACAAATCCTCAAGAAGTCATTTTAATGCATGATATTCATCCGCAATCAGTCGCAGCTGTGCCAGCAATATTAAAGGGTCTAAAAGAAAAGGGTTATGAGTTTGAAGCATATCATGAAGAGAATCACTTCCCCGTGAACCTCTGGCATGATAACCGTATGTAATGGAGGAATTGAAGTTGAAATATGGAAAAGTAGCAGTAGTTGGAGCATTATCAGTAGGATTATTATCAGGTTGTTTCGGTGAAAAGCCAGAAGAAAATTTATTTACGGCTTTTGAAGCAGCATCTACACAAGAAAAATCTTTAGCAGATGACACAAAAAAATTAGAGAAGTTAGAAAAGCAAGGACAAGAACTTTATTCTCAAATTTTACAAGAAGGTAAAGAGCATAATGAAGCAGTTTCAAAGAAAATAGAGCAAGCTACTGCAAATGTAGACGAGCGTGAAAAAGTATTGAAAAACGAGAAGGAACAGTTAGAAAAAGCGCAGAAAGAAACGACATCCGTTCAAAATGATATTGAAAAACTCGAAGATAAGAAATTACAAAAACAAGCAAAAACAGTAGAAGAATCGTATAAAAATCGTTATAATGCCTTCCAAAAGATGAATGAGAATTACACGAAGGCGTTAGCGACTGAAAAAGAACTGTATGAAAAATTAAAAGTAAAAGAAACGAAGTTAAAAGAAATTGGTGAAAAAGTTAAAACTGTTAATGAATTAAATGTGGAAGCGCAAAAGGCGAAAGAACAATTTAATAAACATACAAAAGAGTATAATGATAATAAGTTAGCATTTTATAAAGATGCACAAATTAAAATTAAAGAACAAAAATAAAGAAAGATCTTAATTGTAATAAAAAGCCGGGGAAACATTGTCAAAAATGTTTTTTCGGTTTTTTACTTTAAATGAATAGAAAAGACTGGAATTGATATCATAAAAGAGTTATAGTGAAATATTCGAAGGGAAACATTAGGAAGTAAGGAGATCAATACAGTTGTATAAAACATACGCAAATGCAGATGAATATGTTACATTCTACCTATGAAACAATATAAATCAAAAGAATTCGCTGAAATAATCAATGTGTCTGTAAGAACTTTACAGAGAAGGATAACGAGGGTGTATTGACTGCTTACCGAAACCCTAAAGGAAGAAGATTTTATACAGATAAACAGTATAAAGACTATATGGGGATTCAAGAAGAAAATACCGGAGGATAAAGATTTATGAAAAGAGCATATCTAATAGAAATCCATCCGACAAAAGAACAAATACCTCGAATAAATCAGACTATTGGTGTGTGCAGATATGTTTACAACCTGTATATCTCTAAAAACAAAGAGTTGTATGAAGCCGAAGGAAAGTTTTTAAGTGGGTATGACTTTTCAAAATGGTTGAACAATGTCTATACAAAAGAATGTGACCAGTGGATAAAAGAAGTATCAAGTAAAGCTGTAAAACAAGCGATTATGAACGGGGATAAAGCTTTTAAGCGATTTTTTAAGGGTTTATCTAAATTTCCACGATATAAGAAAAAGAAGAAGCAAGATGTGAAGTGCTATTTTCCTAAAAACAACAAAACAGATTGGACAGTAGAAAGGCATAGAGTAAAAATCCCCACAATTGGTTGGGTAAGGTTAAAAGAATATGGGTATATTCCCAAAAATGCGATTGTAAAAAGTGGAACGATAGGTAAAAGAGCAGGAAGATATTTTGTATCCGTGCTTTGCGAATTGGAAGAAACAGAAACGAAGCCAACTTTCAAGCAAACAGGTTTAGGTATTGATTTAGGGGTGAAGGATTTCGCTATACGTAGCGACGGTATCGTTCATGAAAACATCAACAAAACAATAAGAGTAAAAAAGATAGAAAAACGGTTAAGACGTGAGCAACGTTCTTTATCGCGTAAATTTGAAAATATAAAAAAGAGAGGTGAAAAATCTGTTACTAACAAAAGAGCGAATATAGATAAAAATATTCTTAGAGTGCAAAAACTACATGCCAGATTAACAAATATTCGATTAGCGTATGTAAAGTCTATTGTAAATGATGTAGTGAAAACCAAGCCAACATTTATTACAGTAGAAGATTTGAATGTGAAAGGTATGATGAAGAACAAACATCTATCTAAAGCAGTTGCGAAGCAATGCTTTTATACATTTCAAACATGGTTATTGGCGAAATGTGAGGAATATGGAATTGAACTACGTCAAGTAGACAGGTTCTATCCCTCGTCGAAGTTATGCTCATGTTGTGGTCAAAAGAAAGTAGACTTAAAACTATCCGAACGAGTATATGAATGTGACTGTGGAAATGTAATAGGTAGAGATTTGAACGCGTCAATCAACCTTTTACAAGCAAAAAAATATACAATACTAACGTAAATAGATTGTATATATGTACGGTGGGCTACATCGGAATTTATGCCTGTGGAGTGTTACAGCAAACTGTAGTAGCGAGTTAGTGGCGAGACAGGACACGCAGAAGCAGGAATACTCTAAGAATGTACATTTGTCTATATTCTTAGTAGCAGAAGGAATTATGTCATATGAATTTTTATTCAAATTAGGTTTAGCACTCTTTTTAGGATTATTCATCGGAATAGATAGGCAGCTAAAGAATAAACCGCTTGGTGTGAAAACAAGTATGGTTATTTCCGTAGCGAGTTGTTTAATTACAATGGTTTCAATTGAATCAGTGAATGTTTATTCTGTACCGGGTCATACAAACATGGATCCAATGCGTCTCGCCGCTCAAATTGTTAGTGGGATTGGTTTTCTTGGAGCAGGGGTAATTTTACGAAGAAATAATGACGTTATTTCAGGATTAACGACAGCCTCTATGGTATGGGCCGCTTCAGCACTAGGTATTGCGATTGGTGCAGGTTTTTATATACAAGCGACGGTTGCTATGATTTTAATTATATTAGCGATTAACGTACTTCCGCAAATTGTGAAAATTGCAGGCCCTTATTCATTAAGACAAAAGGACTTATCTATAAAAATTACCGTAAACAAACATCGAGAGTTAGACGGGATTTTTAAGCAAATTAAAAATTTAAATATGCAAGTGAAACGAGTGAAAATTAAAGATATTGATAATGGGGCATCTCAGCAATTGGAAATGGTCATTTTAGCTCCAGAAGATTTATATACAACTGAATTATATAGTTCTTTAAAAGAAATCGATCATGTTGTTTCAGTAGAAGTTGAAAGTAGATAAAAAGAGTGATGAAAATTCACTCTTTTTTTAATGCATACAAAACATTTTGCTATAATTATTTTCTAAGGGGGATGAGTATGGTGGAGATACATATTAGAAGGGCAATAAAAGATGATATTTCGGCAATTGCAAAAGTGCATGTGGATAGTTGGAAAACAACGTATAAGGGGATATTCTCTAATGAAATTTTAGACAATATAACGTATGACCAACGAGAAAAGCTATGGGAAAGTATATTTCAAAAAGAAGACGGGCATCAATTTAGGTTTGTAGCAGAAACGTTAAATGGTAAAATAATTGGATTTATCGATGGGGGAGTTGAAAGAACAGGTGCATATAATTGTGATGGAGAATTATATGCAATATACATTTTACAAAAATATCAAGGAATGAAGATAGGACAAAGATTATTTCAAGCATTGCTATCGGAATGTAAAAAAGATAATATGCAATCTCTGTTAGTTTGGGTTGTTGCTAATAACCCTTCTAAAAAGTTTTATGAAAAATATAATCCGGAAAAAATTGACACGAAACTTTTAGAAAGACTAAATGTAGAAGAAATAGCATATGCTTGGCGAGATATGGATTGTTTATACAAATCACTATCAATCTAGAAAACGATAATTTTATTATGTAAACTTAATTTACGAGAATGAAAAAATACATCAATTATTATATTGGTGTATTTTTTTGTTGACGGATTAAATGTTTTGAAAAGGTGAAAAGTTTAGCTAGATAAAAAAATTCTGAAATATATCTTGAAATGATTATCATTATCAATTAAAATCATAGTTGATAATAAAATTCAACTGTCAGAAGTTTCACAAAAAAATGATAGTGTTCGTCTAAAAGAGGAGGAGCAGTATGCAGCATGCGAAACAAATCGCGGAACATGCAACAATACAAAGCTTTTTAAATTGTTATTTAAGAGAAACAGGAAGTGGAGAATGGATTACGGAGGATAAAAGGATAGAAAATATTTTCTGCCATTCATTTCAAAGAGACGCTATCCCCACTTATTTATGCTGCCCTTTATCGGCACAAAACGTTACTTTGTATGGGGAAGTTATATATAGATCGTCAACGGACCGTCATCTATTTGGAGAACAATTTTATTACCAAATTGGCGAAAATAAAAATGTTATTAAAGCAGATTATATTACGGTTATTATGTTTTTAATAAAGGAAATGTCTATTAACTATGGAGAAGGTACGCATCCTGATGAACTTATGCTTCGAGTTATCTGTAGTTGTCAAAATATTGAGAAGTTTATACAAGGAAGGGAGCAGGATACAGCTGAATTATATGGTTTCCATACGACTTTTATAGAGGCGGAGCAATCTTTATTATTTGGACATTTAACTCATCCTACACCAAAGAGTAGACAAGGTATATTGGATTGGAAAAGTTCAATGTATTCTCCTGAATTAAAAGGGGAGTGCCAACTTCACTATTTTCGGGCACATAAAAGTATAGTAAGTGAAAAGTCATTGTTACAAGATTCTACAACGGCGATGATAAAAAAGGAATTAAAAAACGATGAAAAGGTAGGTCAAGAATTTATTGAAGAGTACTGTCAAGAAGATGAATATTCATTAATTCCAATCCATCCGCTACAAGCAGAATGGCTATTACATCAATCTTATGTGCAAAATTGGATGAATCAAGGTGTACTTGAATATATCGGTCCAGTAGGTAAGTGTTATATGGCGACATCATCACTTAGAACGCTATATCATCCTCATTCGAAGTATATGTTCAAGTTTTCATTCCCTGTAAAGGTCACGAATTCAATGCGTATTAATAAATTGAAGGAACTTGAGAGTGGACTTGAAGGTAAGGAAATATTGAATACTAAAATTGGAGAGGTGCTAGAAAAGTTTCCAGGATTTGATTTTATATGTGATCCGGCCTTTATTACTTTAAAATACGGGGCACAAGAGTCTGGATTTGAAGTGATTATTCGAGAAAACACATTTTATAGTGAAAATGAAAATGATGCAACGCTTATCGCTGGATTAGTACAAGATGCAATTCCGGGTGAAAGAACTCGTTTAGCAAATATTATCCATCGCCTAGCGGATTTAGAAGGTAGAAGCTGTGAAGAAGTAAGTTTAGAGTGGTTTAGACGATATATGAATATCTCTTTAAAGCCGATGGTATGGATGTATTTACGTTATGGCGTTGCATTAGAAGCGCATCAACAAAATAGTGTTGTTCAATTGAAAGATGGTTATCCAGTTAAGTTTTACTTCCGTGATAATCAAGGTTTTTATTTCTGCAATTCAATGAAGTCAGTGCTAGATAATGAACTAGCGGGTATTGGCGAACGTACTGGGAATTTATATGACGATTACATTGTAGATGAAAGATTTCGTTACTATTTAATTTTTAATCATATGTTTGGACTAATTAACGGTTTTGGTACAGCAGGATTAATAAAGGAGGAAATTCTTCTTTCGGAATTAAGGTCTGTACTTGAAGCGTTCCTTCCATATAACCGCGAACCTTCTACATTTTTAAGTGAATTGTTGGAAGAAAATAAATTGGCATGTAAAGCAAATTTGCTAACGAGATTTTTCGATGTTGATGAACTGACAAATCCTTTAGAGCAAGCAATTTATGTACAAGTAGATAATCCACTCGTTAGAGAAGTGGCTGTTCGTTCATAAGTAGTGCTAAAATTTCACGTAATACAAATAATGGAATTTGATATTCCGTATTATAGCGGAGGGATTTATGAAAGAAGAAGTTTATCACATAAAAATATTGAAGGCACTCCAATCAAAAGAGTATATTTCAGTAAGAAGAAGAGTATTCCGGCAATTAGTAGAATCGTTAATTTATGAAGAAATCATTACGCCGATTCGTATACAAAAGGGAGAGCAAATACTTTTTATTATACAAGGTCTTGATGAAAAGGATCAAAATGTAATGTACCAATGCTATGGGCAAGAACGTATGACATTTGGGCGTATTTGTTTACATGACTCATTAATAATGAGAGTTCAAGATGAGGAAGAAGAAATACAATCAGTTTCACAATTTTTACAGGAGATTTTTCGGATTGTTCAAGTGGATCGAACGAAATTGGATTCTTTTATTCAAGAATTAGAACAAACAATCTTTAAAGATACGATTGCACAATATGAGAGAAGTTGTGAAGAAGACTATCTTGCGAAATCTTATGATGAGCTTGAAAGTCATTTAATAGATGGACACCCGTATCATCCTAGTTATAAAGCACGCATCGGGTTTCAATATCGTGATAATTTTCAATATGGATTTGAATTTATGCAACCAATGAAAATTATATGGATTGCAGTTCATGAGAAATATACGACTGTAGGATATGAAAGTGAAGAGAGTTATAACTGTACCTTTAAAGAAGAGATTGGTGAAAAGAAAATCGAAGAGTATATGGATCGTATTCGAACAATGGACTGTGATTCGAAGAAGTACATGTTTATACCTGTTCATCCTTGGCAGTGGGAGAACTTTATTATTCCGAATTATACTGACCATATACAGGGTAAATATATTATTTATTTAGGGAAATCAGAAGATGATTATTGCGCGCAGCAGTCGATGCGGACATTAAGAAATGTTACGAATCGAGAGAAACCATATGTAAAGTTATCAATGAATTTACTCAATACTTCAACTATCCGTACATTAAAACCACATTCGGTTGTGAGTGCACCTGCTATATCGAATTGGTTAAAAGATATAGTAAATCATGACCCTTATTTAAGGGATGAATCGCGTTTAATTTTGTTAAATGAATTTTCGAGTGTTACGTACGATGCGAATAAAAAAGCTACGTATGGCTCATTAGGATGTATTTGGCGCGAAAGCGTTCACAAATATTTAGATAAGAAAGAAGAGGCAATCCCATTTAACGGTTTATATGCCAAGGGAAAAGATGGGACACCAACTATTGACTTGTGGTTAAAGAGATATGGAGTAGAAAGCTGGTTACAATTGCTTATTCAAAAAGCAATTATCCCAGTTGTACACCTCGTTGTAGAGCATGGAGTCGCATTAGAATCACATGGACAAAACATGATTTTAGTTCATGAAGAGGGAATACCAGTCCGTATTGCACTAAAAGATTTTCATGAAGGACTGGAGTTTTATCGTCCATTTTTGAAAGAACTCGAAAAATGTCCAGACTTTACTAAAATGCATAAAACATATGCGAATGGTCAAATGAATGATTTCTTTGAAATGGACCGTATTGAATGTTTGCAAGAAATGGTTTTAGATGCGCTTTTCCTATTCAATCTAGGTGAACTGGCTTTCGTGTTGGCAGATGAGTATCAGTTGAAAGAGGAACAATTTTGGATCATTCTTGTTGAAGAAATAGAAGATCATTTTGAAAGATTTTCGCATTTGAAAGAACGTTTTGAAGCATTACAATTATATGCACCTACATTTCATGCAGAGCAATTAACGAAGCGTCGTTTATATATGGATGTGGAATCGCTTGTTCATGAAGTTCCAAATCCATTGTATAGGGCAAAGCAACTTACAATACAAAAATCAGTTGTTACAGGGGGAAATCATGCTAATCGTTAATAAACAAGAATTTAGCAAATATGATTTTGAATTGAGATTACAAGGTTACGAGGGAGTGGAACAATTTCAAGAAGCAGAAGGAAATAGATTTGCACTTTGTCTGAAAAATCCATTCGATATTATTACGCTTGTGTTTTTCCTAAAAGAAAAAAGAGCATCTGTACTACTTATTCATGAAGATACGCCAAAGGATACAGCTATTGAAATGGCAAAGCGCGCAAAGTGTACTGCACTTTTATACGGAGAAAGTAACGACTTTACAAAATTAGAAGTTCCAAATCTATTACAAGAAGAACCGTCTTTATTGCAGTATAGTTCAGGTACAACAGGAGAGCCAAAACTGATTCGTAGAGCATGGACGGAAATTGAAACAGAAATTGCTGCTTACAATGAAGCTTTAAAATGTGAAGAAGACGAAGTGCCAATTGTAATGGCTCCAGTTTCACATTCATACGGATTAATTTGTGGCACGTTATCAGCAATTACGAGAGGTAGTAAGCCTATAATCATTACAAATAAAAACCCTAAATTCGCATTAAATATAGTTCGTAATACCGAAAAACATATCATATACGCAGTACCACTTATGTTACATATTATGGGGAGTTTTCCACAAGGGACTTTTCAGTTTCATAAAATTATGACATCAGGATCACCTTTGCCAGAAACGCTATTTTATAAGTTAAAGTGCATGACGAAATACATGATGCAGCAGTACGGCTGTTCTGAAGCTGGTTGCATTAGTATATGTCATGCTATGGAAACACATTTGGATTTAGGAAAACCACTTCCTCATGTAAGTATTAACATAGGTTCAAATGAAGATGAACCTGAAGAAATCGTAGTGAAAATTGCTGAAAAGGAGATTTATACAAAAGATTTAGGTTATAGATCTGAGCAAGGCCTTCATTTCATGGGGCGAATAGATGATGTTATTAATGTGTCCGGTCTAAAGGTATTTCCTATAGAAGTGGAAGAAACGATACTTCGATTAGAAGGTATTCAGGAGGCGATTGTATACCGGGGCAAGCATCCTGTGATGGGAGAAATAGTAAAAGCGAAAGTAGTCTCTCGTATTGAACCAGTACAAATACGAGAATGGTGCATACAGCATTTACCGTCTTATAAAGTGCCACATGAAATTGAAAATGTAGCAGAGATTCCGAAAAATAAAACAGGGAAAGTAAGTCGGAAGTTATTAGAGATGGGAGAGATAACAACATGAGTCGTGAAATGTTAAAAGAAGCAGTTTTAAGTATTATGAGAGAAAAAATGGAACTGAAAAATGTAACGCATTTAGAAGAAACGATGCGTTTAAATCAAGATTTATATATAGATTCGGTAATGATGTTACAGCTTATAGTATACATAGAAATGGATTTAAAGCTATGCGTTCCAGAGGATGAGATAGACCCAAAGGCGTTTCTTACTGTAGGATCTTTGCTTGACTTTATGGAAGAGTTACAGCCGTTACACGAAATAAATGTGAATAACTAACCTTTTAGGAAAGTGGATGAGAGTATGACTTCAATTAAAGTTCACTGTTTAGTGAGTTGTTTTTGTGAAATTATAAAAAGGCGTAGCGATATAGATTTCCGTCCATTTTATTTCGGATTATGGGATGGAGATTTTGATATAACAGAAGGCGGGATTATTTCTTATCATTCCGAAAACATTAATCATGATAACTACTTACTTTGGTATGAAAAATTGTATGGCATTAAAGTGAACGAATGGTACGATCATTCAAAAGATAAAAGTAGCAATGTAGAAACATTTTTAGAATTAGTAGAAAATAAGCCGGAAAATCGTTACGTAATTGTAATGGTTGATATGTCTTTATTGCCTGAGAGAGAAAATAAGTTTCATCAAAAACCGTTTCCGCATTACTTAATGATATCGAAGACAGAGAAAGAAGAGGAATGGTTCATGCTTGATCCTGATTTTCGCTGGGAAGGGAATATGGAAAGAGAAAAAGTGCTCCATTCTGTTAAAGACAACCCATTTGGTGGAGGCTATTTCATTGATATAGAAGGAATTCAGGAGCCAACACAAGAGATGGTAGAAAGTTATTTCATGGAAACATTCAAAAAAGATGATAATGAACTAACAATGGAATTAAAAAAATTAATAATAAAAATGGTAAATGAAGAGGATGGGTATTCACTTTCCGGGCTCGTAACGGCAGTAAAGCAAATACCCGTATTGGCAATACGTAAATATAGCTATGAACATGCCTTTGCATACTTCCGTGAAACTTTACAATATTCGGAGCAAGAATTTGATTATTGGTGTGATCGAGTGGAAGAAATTGTACAAGGATTTACAAGTGTACAGTACCGTGCTATTAAAATGGCAATGACAAATAATAAAGATATGTTATTACCAATTGTTGAAAAACTTGATGAAATGAATACAATTGAACTGCAAATTAAGGATGAACTAGAGAAACAGTTTCTGTTATGGAAAGAAATGATAACAAATCAGTCTTTCTTAACTAATACAAGTTCATTGAATTTAAGATAAGGGAGTTCAAACCAATGAAATATTCGCTATGTACAATTTCATTTCGCCATCAACTAATTTCATTTACTGATATTGTTCAATTTGCATATGAAAACGGTTTTGAAGGAATTGAGTTGTGGGGGACCCATGCACAAAATTTATATATGCAAGAGCGTGAAACGACAGAACGAGAAATAGATTATTTAAAGGATAAAAATTTAGAGGTCACGATGATAAGTGATTACTTGGACATATCATTATCAGCAGATTTTCAAAAAACGATGGAAAAATGTGAACAGCTGGTAATACTAGCTAATTGGTTTAATACAAATAAAATTCGTACATTTGCCGGGCAAAAAGGTAGTGAGGATTTCTCGGAACAAGAGAGAAAAGAGTATGTGAAGCGAATTCGCATGATTTGTGATCTATTTGCTCCGCATAATATGTATATACTATTAGAAACACATCCAAATACGTTAACGGATACTTTGCCGTCTACTTTGAAATTGTTAGAAGAAGTAAATCATCCATATTTAAAAATAAACCTTGATTTTCTTCATATATGGGAGTCTGGTGCAGACCCTGTAGATAGTTTTCATCGATTAAAGCCGTGGATACAACATTACCATTTTAAGAATATATCATCAGCGGAGTATTTACACGTGTTTGAACCAAATAATGTATATGCCGCTGCTGGAAGTCGTGTAGGAATGGTTCCATTATTTGAAGGTATTGTAAACTATGATGAAATCATCCGGGAAGTGAGAGGTACTGATCATTTTGCTTCGCTTGAATGGTTTGGGCATAATGCGAAAGATATATTGAAAGAAGAAATGAAAGTATTAACGAATAGAAAATTAGAAGTAGTAAGTTCATAAGGTGAAATGATGAAAGAGTCTCGTTTAGGAGACTCTTTTTTTATTTTTATCAATAACCAAAAATTACCATGTATTTAATTTCGGATTTGATACAGTTTAATATATATAAGGAGGTGATCGGTAATGGCTAGAAATCGTAACGCTAATCAATTAGCATCACATGGAGCACAAGCAGCTCTAGATCAAATGAAATATGAAATTGCACAAGAGTTTGGTGTACAGCTTGGGGCTGATACTTCTTCACGTGCAAACGGTTCTGTAGGCGGTGAAATTACAAAACGCCTTGTAGCGATGGCAGAACAACAGCTTGGTGGCGGATATACTCGCTAAATGTAGAAGGTTATAGGAGAAAGGAAGGATTCTTCCTTTCTTTTTTATTTTCAATTAATTGGTATGGATATATTGTGAACAGGATTCAAAGAATAGGAGTAATGCTATATTTTACCCAATTTCTTTTGTTGTAAATGGAAAGTAGTAAAGATGAAATAGCCCTGGTGGAATGTAAACATAATTTCCAGCAGGGCTATTATATGGTAAGAAATATATGATGAAAGGTTCCGAAATCAACATGTTAAAAAAAGAAAACTGTTGTTTAATTGCACTTGCATCAGTTCCACTTGTTATGACGCTAGGTAATTCAATGCTTATTCCAATCCTGCCAACCATTGAAAAGAAATTACATATTTCATCTTTCCAAGTATCCATGATAATTACAATTTATTCTATCATTGCAATTATACTTATACCGATTGCTGGTTATTTATCAGATAGATGGGGACGAAAGATGGTAATGGTTCCAAGTTTATTAATTGCAGCTATTGGAGGAGCGATAACGGGATGGGTATCATGGAAAGTTGATAACCCTTATGTTTGGATTCTTATCGGAAGAGCAATTCAAGGGATAGGTGCTGCTGGTGCTATGCCAGTTGTCATACCATGTGTCGGTGATTTATACAAAGATGAAAAACAGGTTAGTGCAGGTTTAGGAATCATTGAGACGTCAAATACATTTGGAAAAGTATTGAGTCCCATATTAGGATCAGCTCTTGCAGCAATTGTATGGTTCTTACCATTTTGGGCGATTCCAGTTTTATGTGTAATATCGATTGTTTTACTACTGGTACTAGTAAAGGCGAAGAAACAAGAAGAAGAAGCCCCACCACTTAAGGAATTTATTCAATCTATTATCTCTACGTTTCGAGAAAAGGGAAGATGGTTAATTGCCATTTTTATACTAGGTGCAATTATTATGCTTATTTTATTCGGAATACTTTTTTATCTGTCAACTATACTGGAGTCGAAGTACGATATTCATGGTATATGGAAAGGGTGTGTACTCGCTATTCCTTTACTTGTACTATCACTTAGCTCATATATGGCTGGTAAAAAAATTGGAGATAAACAAGATATTATGAAAAAGTGTATCTATATTGGATTTTTACTGGCTGCTGCATCTGTCTTCTTACCTTTATTTCTAAAAGGAATCTATTTGCTACTTCTTTGTCTCGTTATTATGGGGGGAGGAATTGGTATGGCGTTACCATGTCTAGATGCTCTTATTACACAAGGGATTGAAAAAGAGCAGAGGGGGACAGTTACGTCATTTTATAGTTCAATGCGATTTATCGGTGTAGCAGCTGGACCACCCCTGTATTCTTTTTTTATGAAAGGGGCAGACCATGAAGTGTTTTATTTAACAAGCATCTTCGCTACTATTGGTGCTGTCATAGCAATTATTTGGATTAAACCAGCAAAAGATAAAATGATGTTAAAACAGAAACCGGAACCAACTTCATAATGCGAAAGAGAATTGCATGCCAATTACATAACATGCAATTCTCTTTAATTAGTTAGGAAAAACAACTTGTTTTAACATATAAAGTGCGACTCCCCATATGAGTAGCCCTGAAATTTTATTTAATACTATAATCGTTTTTCCTGTCGAGTCAAATCCTTTAAGAAATTTTCCAGCAAAAGCTAAACTAATAAACCAGATCCAAGAAACTATAATTGTTGCAAAAGTGAAAGCCCATTTCTCACTTCCTATGTACTGTATAGAGTTTGTTCCGATTACACCAATTGTGTCTAAAATTGCGTGTGGATTTAGTAATGAAACTGATGCGGCGAAAATAATTTGATTTTTTAAAGGCATGCTTTTTTCTTGTTTTACATCATTTGAAGGATCGCTTCTCCAAATAACCCAGCCCATATACATAAGAAAGAAAAATCCAATCATATACAAGGTGGTTGTTAACCAAGAGAAAGTTAAGAGGACAAGGGAGACACCTTGTACAGCAATTAATATTAATAATGTATCACATATAGATGCAGTCAAGACTACAGGAGCAGCTCGCCAAATATTTGGTTGACTAGCGCCTTGGTTAAAGACGAAAACATTTTGGACACCTAATGGAATGATAAGACCAAATGCAAGGATGATACCGTGAATAATTGCTTCACTCATCAGATTACCTCCTACTTAATTTGATTAATTATGATAGTCTATATTGTATAGAAGAAATGAAAATTTGTATCCATCCATATGGTTGGATAGGTTACCAACCATAAAGTATGTGAGGTGAGATAATGGAAAGGCTCGTTTGGAAACCTAATATGTCTTCATCTGTTCCTTTGTATAAACAAATAGAATCTTATATAAAAGAGAGAATTGTTAATGGGGAATGGACAATTGGAACTAAATTACCTTCACAAAGAGATTTGGCGCATACGTTTGAAGTGAATCGAAGTACAATTGTAATGGCTTTCGATGAATTAGTAGCAAAAGGGTATGTTGAGGGGAATGGCCGGAAGGGAACAATTGTTATAAATAATAGTGAGAGTACTTCTACATATGCCCCGCCTCCAAACTGGCAGTCTTATGTAGAAACAGGACTTCATTATCCGAATCTTCCTGCTGTACAAGAGATTAATCAAGCTGAATTTACTCCCAATGTAATTCGATTAGGAACAGGTGAACTTTCACCGAGTCTCTTGCCTGAGAAAAAGATGAAGGGTATTATTAATAAAATTCTACAATCAAATGTTACACTTGGGTATGAGGAACCGAAAGGAAATCTCCATTTAAGAGAAAAAATTGCGGAATATTTAAAAGGGCATGGGGTATATGTATCTCCTGACTCTATTTTAATTGTTTCGGGAGCAATCCAAGCACTGCAACTTATTTCTATGGGGCTTCTTCCGAAAGGAGCGTCAATTTTATTAGAAAAACCATCATATTTATATTCGCTTAATGTATTTCAATCAGCAGGAATGCGCTTGATTGGAATACCAATAAATGAGAATGGTATAAATACTTCCTATATCACAAAATATAAGAAACAATTTAACGCATCTATTTTATATACAATCCCATCTTTTCATAATCCGACCAATTTTAGTATGAACGCTAAGAAGAGGGAAGAAGTGATGGAGATATGTAATGAAATTGGATTACCTATTATTGAGGACGCGGTATATCAAGATTTATGGTTCGATGCACCAGTTTCAAAGCCTTTAAAGGCATATGATAAAAATGGTATCGTGCTACATATTGGAAGTATGTCCAAAGTCATTAGTCCTGGTTTAAGAATTGGGTGGGTTGTTGGATCAGAATCAGTTATTCAAAGATTAGCAGATATAAAAATGCAAACTGATTATGGTTCAAGTTCTATATCCCAGCAGATTGCAGCGGAGTGGTTTGAAAATGGATTGTATGATGAACATTTACAGTTTGTAAGAAGTGAATTGAAAAAACGTAGAGATTTTATGATAAGTATGTTAGAAAAGTATTGTAGTGGCATTGCAACTTGGCATGAGCCAGTAGGAAGCTTTTACATTTGGCTACATATAAACCTACCAATTTCGAATCGTAGTTTATTTGAAAAAGCTTTACAAGAAAAGGTGTTGTTAAACCCAGGCACTTTGTATGATAGAAGTGCTAACCAATTTTTACGTCTTTCTTATTCCTATGCAACTGTAGAAGAAATTGAAGTTGGAATAAAAAAGATTGCGCAATTAATTAAAATGTAAAAGGAGAAAACCATGAAACAATATGTGATTTGCCAAATTATCGATGGGGATAAATATTTAGCTGCTTATGCAGAGACAAAACAGGATGCAGTTGAAAAAGCAGAACTGTTAGGATTAAGAACCGGAAACCGTTACATAGTAATTACCGCAGAAGAAGCTGAAGGGTTAACTTATCCTTAAATAATGGGAGAGTACATAAGAAGTAAATAAGCCTAATAATGTACTATATTATTAGGCTTATTTACTATTAAAGTGTGACAGGGAAAATAATATAATTATGAGTCAAGTTGGCGGAAATACCGATTTGTTTTTCGATCCTGATTGCCGTCTCTATATTCATCAACATATTGTCTGAAGTTCCAGGATTGTAAAAACTTATTAGCTGCATTATAACCAGAGTTATAGAGCCATTCTTTCTCTTCTTTAGTTAGTTGAAAATTAGTACTGGTAATGATTCCTGTTGGAATTGTAATAGTTCTAGCCTTTGATTCTTTATCTAAATGACGTAAATCATGAGCTTGCATCATCGTTTTAAATAATCCTTTGAACATGGAAATAGGTTCGTCATAGTGGGCGGGATCAGCTTGAATCTCATCTTTTACAAAATGAAATCCAAAGGTAGGCCAGCGAGGAGAAGTCGGTGAATCGAAAATCCAAATTGGGTAATTACTTAAAATACCGCCGTCAACCATATAACAAGGTTGTTTCCATTTTGGGGTTCTCCATTTCACTGGTTCGAAGAAGAAAGGAATGGTTCCACTCATTCTTACTGCTTTAGCGATAGAGAAGCGATAATTTAAAAATCCGTAGTTTGGCAAGTCATCAGGAAAAATAACCATTTTACCATTGCTTATATCTGAAGCGATAATTTTGAGTTTATTCAAATCGGGTAAGTCTGTAAACAAATGAATTCCTTTTTTTCTAAGCAGGTCTTCTAGCCATTCTTCGAGAAATACATTTGAATAAATACCTAGAGTAGACCAAGCGCTTAATCCTTTACCAATAAAGGGGATTTTATCAAGAAAAGTTTTTTTAGTGAATTTTTCATAATCAATGTCTGTTACAATCGTCTTTAATTCGGAACAAGAATATCCTGCTGCTAGAAGAGCTGCAATAATAGCGCCGGCTGATGTTCCAGCTAAACGTTCCCATTCATATCCTTTTTCGGCTAACGCGCAAATTGCCCCTACATGAGCAATTCCGCGTACACCGCCTCCTTCAAAAACACCATCAATTTTCATTGAACATACTTCCTTTCTAAAAAATGAAAATGGAAAAAAAGCACGTATTGTACGTGCTTTTTTACAATAGTTTTTAAGTTTACTAGCAGCCTACAAAGCCGCCCCAACAGCTAGCTCCGATGATGATTAGAAGGATAAATAAAACGATTAATAAAGCGAAACCTCCATAACCACAACCGCCACCACAACTACCGCCGTAACCGTAACCACCGCCGTAACCGCCGCAACTATATCCGTAACCCATGTGGAATTCCTCCTTAAATTAAAAATAAAAATGAACGAGGGGAAAATGTACTGGAAGAAATAAAGAACTATCGTGTTTGTAGGAACAATGTATACTATGCTTTTTTAAACTTGTTCGCGTACGAGGGATAAGCCCGTTTTTTGGAGGGCTTGTTGAATTTACAATGAATGAAGTATAATCTTTGTGCTATGATACAAATAAGTATGTAAATGTAAGGAGAATTTATGGAACAGAAAATTGAAATATTAATTGATAAATATGAACTAACACATTTGAAACAGGAACTTATTAATACTGTATTTCCTTGTGTAAAAGTTGTGCCAAAACAACAGGAAATAATTGCGATAGGCAGTTCGAAAATGGGCGGAGTTCCTGATTTGCCAAATACATTTGAATATCCAACATACAAAGAGAATCCGTTACGTTTTATCGCACAATTTAATTTAAGTGATTTACAAAACGTTGGTATGGATCATAATCTTCCTAAGACAGGGATGTTATATTTCTTTAGTATTGAAAATTACTTTGAAGAAGATGTGGATCCAACCGAAGCTGGACGTGTACTTTATTATGATATCCCTGTAGAGCAATTACGTAGAGCAGATGAAATACAAGCGAAATATAACCAGTGTGCAATTACTTTTGAACTGACGTATAAATTACCGGAGCTTTTCATTGAAGATGAGGCGGATTCAGATCGTTTCTTGCAATTACTTGAAGAGCTAATCCCAGACAACTATGATAATCATCAAATGTTTGGAGAACCATTCTCTGTACAAGATGAGGTATTGTACGAGACTGGACAATATATGGGGATAGATCCACAGCATATGACGCTCTTATTCCAAATTGATTCAGATACTAAAAATTGTAATATGATGTGGGGAGATTTAGGGATGCTTTATTTCTGTATTGGAAATGAAGACTTGAAAAATCGCCATTTTGAAAATACATGCTGTGTGTTACAAACTTGCTAAAAAAAGGGTTGTTCTTTTTCTAAAAGAACAACCCTTTTAAAAATGTTAAATATGCATAATCTCATATGACCTATTTTGAAAAGTATTGTATACTCTGAAACTATACGATACTTTTTTGTATAGTTATAGAATGTAAGGAGTGACAAGATGGGAAAGACAAGTAAGTATGTGACAGCTGCCGCACTTTGTTCAACTATAGTAATGGGAGGCTTACAGGCGTCAGCTGTATCTTATGCGGCTACGAATCCGACTACAGTGACAACACAATCAGATGCAAAGTTGTTAAATGATTTCAGAAAAGAATTAAAAAAACAGATTGATAATAGAGAAGAAAATATTACAATCACATATAAAACAAAAGATAGAAATGCTAGAAATATTATGGACCAATTGTATGGCGAGTTTAATAAAATTGTAGATGCTGATGAGTATGTAAAATATAATGTAGCGTCTACTAAATATTCTATAAAAGGGATGCCAGGGAATTATACATTTACATTACAAGTGAAGTACCGTGAATCAAAAGAGCAAACACAGTATGTAAAGTCTCAGGCGAAAGCAATTGTAAATTCTATCATTAAACAAGGCATGGATGAACATGAAAAAGTGAAAGCTATTCATGATTATGTTGTGAAAGAAGTATCATATGATACTTCTTATCAAGCATATACAGCGTATGAAGCGTTAGCGAATCGTTCTGCCGTTTGCCAAGGATATACATTGTTAACATATCAATTACTAAAAGAAGCAGGTATTCAAAATCATATTGTAACAGGTACAGGGAATGGACAAGCTCACGCATGGAATTTAGTGAACATTGATAACAAGTGGTACCACCTTGATACTACATTCGATGATCCAGTTCCTGATAAAGCTGGGCGCGTAACATATTCATATTTTAATATGTCTGATGAACAATTAAGCAAAGACCATGAATGGGATCGTAGTGAATATCCCGCGGCAACTACAAGCTACTTCAACGAATTAACAAGCAAAATAAAAGCCGGTAGTTCAAAAACTGCTGTATATGAACAAATGTTAAAAGAAACAAATTTAAAGTATTTATCTGCACAATACGGAGCGGAAAATTACAATGAGTTTAAGAAAAAATTACAGCAACAATTTGCTTCCAAGCCAGAAAAAGTAGAAGTACGATATAAGCAGTCCATGGATGGAACGATGCAAGATATAAAGAAAGTATTAAATGAAATAACTTGGCCAAAAGGTGCAAAGCGTGTATCTTATCAAGTTGCGCCATATAGTGCAATGACAGGTTATTCATTAGCGACAATTACATTTACGTATTAATGAAAAAGAGCATCTTTAAAAGGTGCTCTTTTTACGTTTGAGTATAATTCTAGTGACTATTTAGAATTATGTGATAAAATAATTGAAAATAGAGGATGTGATAGCTGAATGAATTTGTTCGAAAATAATATATTTGCATTGATATATTTTTGTCTAGTAATCGGACTTATCGTTTTGTTTTTTGTATCATTTACTCTGTTCATTAAAAGATTATTGCAAAACAACACTCTGAAAAAACAACATGTGATTAATATGAATCAGAAGTTAGATCGGATTATTGAATTGCTTGAAAAAGATAAAAAAGAATAATGGAAGATGGATAAAAAGGAGAAGCAGATGGCGAATTATATAAAGGAATTACGTGAAAAAATAGGGCATGATTATGTTATTTTGAATTTTGCAGGAGGTTGTGTATTTAATGAATTTGGTGAAGTGCTTCTGCAAAAAAGAGGAGACTTTAATGCTTGGGGATTTCCAGGCGGTGCAATGGAAATCGGGGAATCTGCGGCAGAAACTGCGATTCGAGAAATAAAAGAAGAAACAGGATATGATGTGAAAATTGATGAGCTCATTGGTGTGTATACGAAATATTTTCAAGCATATCCGAATGGAGATCAGGCACAGGCAATTGTAATATTCTTTAAGTTTTCAATCGTTGGAGGGAATACAAAAATAGACGGTGATGAAACGTTAGATTTGCAGTTTTTCCCTTTAGACAAAATGCCGCCATTGTTTAATAAACAACATGAAGATTGCTTGCAGGATTTATTAGAGAAAAGAGTAGGGGTATATCGTTAACGTATAAAAAAGAAGCTAAATGAGATTAGCTTCTTTTTTATGTTCTATTTCCACCAATCATCAAACATTGACGCTGGTACTTGTCTTTTATGTTCACTCACTTTGTAACGCTTCTCGATCTTTTCAGCAACGTCAGGTGGAACGGATTTACCTTCTAAATAGTCATCTAATTGATCGTAAGTAATGCCTAGCTCTGTTTCATCAGCTTGACCTGGTTTTTCATCTAATAAATCAGCTGTTGGCATTTTTAAGTAAAGTCGCTCGTCTGCACCTAATTCTTGTAATAAATCACGTCCTTGGCGTTTCGTTAATCCCGTTAATGGTAATAAATCTGCACCGCCATCTCCGAATTTTGTGAAGAAACCTGTTACAGCTTCAGCAGCATGATCAGTTCCGATAACGAGTAGCCCTTGTTGTCCGCCGATTGCGTATTGTGTAACCATACGGATACGCGCTTTAACGTTCCCTTTATTGAAATCTGTTAATGATTCGTCTAATAAGTTTTCGTATTGATTTGAGAAAGCATCAACTGTTGAAGCGATATCGAAAGCAACAGACTGATCAGCTTGAATAAATTGTAATGCTAATTGTGCATCATCTTCATCTTTTTGTACTTTGTATGGAAGACGTACGGAGATAAACGTTGCGTTACCACCTTCATTACGAACTTCTTCGACTGCAAGCTGTGCTAAACGTCCTGCCAGTGTAGAGTCTTGTCCGCCGCTAATTCCAAGTACAAATCCTTTTGCACCTGTAGTTTTTAAATAATCTTTTAAGAAATCAATTCGTTTACGAATTTCTACTTTCGGATCAATTACAGGCTGAACATGTAATGCTTTCATAATTTGTTCTTGTAATGTCATTATGTTTTCCTCCTATTCATATTAAAGCGGTAAATAAGTTTATATGTATATTGGTACATACTTCTATCCTTTATTATTTCGCAAAACTAACGAATATACAATAGGATGCGTGTATGAATGTAGTCATTATAATGAAACTGTTTTATATAAGCAATTGTTTAAAACCTTTCAATAATGTAAGGTTTTTGTCATTTGAATCGATGGAAGGTATTTCCGAACTTTACTAATATAAAAGTATAGTTAGTAGAAGGGCGGAGAAGTAGTATGAACATTAGAGAACTCGCATTTCGAAATGTAACGCGAAATAGACGAACATACTCAGCTTATTTTTTGAGTAGTGCATTTGCAATTATGGCCTTTTTTGTGTATTCATTTTTTGCGTTTCATCCGGCATTAAGTGCTGGAGAATTAGGACAGTACGTATTCGTAAGTATGTCTTTTGCGCAGTCTATTATTTACTTATTTACATTCTTCTTTATTTTATATTCAATGGGAATGTTTTTAAAAACGAGAAAGCGTGAACTAGGAATTTTAATGATGCTAGGTATGACGAAATATCAATTAAAGCGTCTTATCTTCTTTGAAAATATAATGATTGGAATAGGAGCAATAATTTTTGGGATTCTTTCAGGTATGTTGTTTTCAGGGATATTAATATTTGTAGCTCCGATGATATTAAAACTAGATATCTCTTTATCCTATTACATACCGATGAAAGCGATTGTTGTAACGAGTATTATGTTTTTCGTATTATTTATGATCATTTCATTGTTTAGTGCAGGAATGGTTCGTAAAAATAAAATTATGAAATTGTTTAGAGGATCAGCAGAGGCGAAGCCAGAACCGAAGGCATCTATAATTTCTTCTATATTAGCAGTATTATTGCTTAGCGCTGGTTATGCAGGAGCTCTTATGTCACATGGTGCAATGGTATTTATAATGATGATTCCTGTTACAACGGTAGTCATTATTGGTACGTATTTGCTGTACAAGCAGTTGAGCGTCTTTATTATTCGATTATGTAAAAAAAGCAAACGTTTCTATTGGACACAGACAAATATTATTACTTTGTCAGATTTAGCATACCGTATGAGAGATAATGCAAGGATGTTCTTTATTGTAACGATTATTTCAACAGTAGCATTTTCAGCAATAGGTACATTGGTTGGGTTTGCTTCGATGACGAAAGAAATTATGGACAGACCAATTGCGTTTCACTATCAGTCTAAGCAAGGTAATAGCAATGAGCCACAGCATCTGAAAATCATTGACGAAGGATTAAAGAAACATAATATAGCAGCTTCAAAAATAAATATTTCATCGAAGAAAACGGAGGAGCAGTCGTTAAGAAGCGCCATTTTTATAAAAGAATCAGATTATAAAGAATATGCAAAGTTAACAGGAGAACCATTTAATACTGTATCAAATAAAGAGGCTTTATTTTTGTCAGTCGAAATACCCGGACCACCGATGAAAGAAAGAAAAGAAATTACTTTACCAAATATGAATGAACCTTTAAATGTGAAAAAAGTTAATACTTCTTCATTAAGTAAAATACTAAGAGGTAATGTGTATGTAATCTCTAAAAATCAATATGATTCATTACAAGATGGATTTAAAGAAGAAAAAGATTATATGTATAAAACACAATCCGCGAAAGATGAAATTGAGGTCGGTAAGGAACTTACGCTTCAGATGAAGCCTTATGAAGAACATTCAACGTTTAGTGCAGAAGAGTACGATCAAAATCAAAGTCTACAAATCGCAGGACCCATTTTATTTGTAGGTTTCTTTATTGGTATTGTATTTTTCGTTTGTGCAGGAAGCTTCCTTTACTTCCGTTTATTTTCAGATTTGGAGGACGATACTCGTTTATTTGAAATGATTCGAAAAGTTGGATTGACGAGAGGGGAATTATCGAAAGTAGTCACAATCCGCTTAGCGCTTTTATTCTTCGTTCCAGTTGGAGTTGCAACATTACACGGGGCAGTAGCATTAACTGCGTTAGGACAAATGTTTGAGTACTCACTGTTTAAAGAAAATACAATTGTATTAAGTATTTTCGTAGGTATTCAAGTTGTATACTTCTTAATTATAAGATCGCGTTATTTAAAACAATTGAAAGAAAGATTGAATATTCGTTAAATGTGTTTTTTTAACTTTTGTACTATATTTTCTAAAAAGAGTAAGGCATTACCAAATATATAGTGATAAAATGAAAATAGCGAGGTGAAAAAAATAATAGAGAGTAAGGGGGGAGTAACATGAAAGCAACAGGAATTATTCGAAAAGTAGATGAATTGGGACGGATAGTTATTCCTAAAGAATTACGAGATGTATTAGGAATACAAATCAAATCACCACTTGAAATTTTTGTAGAAGAAGACAAAGTCATTTTACAAAAATATCAACCTTACAATGCTTGTCAAATAACAGGTGATGTTTCAGACCAAAATATTTCATTAGCAAATGGAAACATTACTGTTAGTATAGAAGGCGCAAAACATGTAATAAAAGAAATTGAGCAGTTTTTGAACAAGAGTAAGATTTAGTCTTAATTTATCCCGCTATTTGTGGGCAGTAAAACTCCCACCTCAAAACTCGGCTGAAGCAAAGCAGTTAGGTGGGAGATCAACTGCCCGTAAAAGCCCGATTGGTGAGGGCTAATAATCAGTGGGGGATGAACACCACCCACTGATTATAGTTTCACTTTATATTATTCTATTGAAAAACTGAAAAAGAAAAGGACCATTAATGGTCCTTTTCTTTTGTTTATTGAGAAACATTTGAGAGGAAGGGAAATGGAACGAATAAAACGAATGTTAAATCTAAACGCATTCAATAGTGGTCTGAAATGAAAATAATATATTTTCAGGAGGGATTACGATGAATAGTAGTACAGCGAATAAACAAAAAGGCATTAAATTAATTCCGTTTACTGTAAATAAAGTGGTTGAACAAGTAAATGAAATTCCACCAGGTGTACAATTGATTCATGCTCCGCAAGTATGGGAAAAGAGCGCGAAAGGAAAAGACATTGTCGTTGCTGTTTTAGATACAGGTTGTGATGTAAATCATGTAGATTTAAAAGATCGTATTATTAGTGGGAGAAATTTCACAAAAGATTATGAAGGAAATCCCAATATTTATCTTGATAATAATGGGCATGGTACTCATGTAGCGGGGACAATTGCAGCGACTGAAAATGGAGTGGGTGTACTAGGAGTCGCACCACTTTCTAAAATGTTAGTTTTAAAAGTATTAGCTGGAGATGGTTCTGGAAGTTATGAGCAAATTATTGAGGCCATTCATTATGCTGTAAATTGGAGAGGACCGAATAAAGAGAAAGTAAGAATTATTTCAATGTCACTTGGTGGTCCGCAAGATGTACCAGAGTTACATGAAGCTATTCAAAATGCGGTAAAACAAGACGTACTTGTCGTGTGCGCTGCAGGAAATGATGGAGATTGTAACGATGATACTGAAGAATTAGATTTTCCAGGTGCTTATTCTGAAGTAATTGAAGTAGGTGCTGTTAATTTAGAGCGGAAAATTTCATGCTTTAGTAATTCAAATCAAGAAATTGATTTAGTAGCGCCGGGTGATGAAATACTGTCTACGTATCCAGAGGGGAAATATGCGGTATTAAGTGGTACTTCAATGGCGACGCCGCATGTCGCTGGGGCGCTAGCACTTCTCATAAAGCAGTGTGAGAGAGAGTATGGTAGAAAATTATCAGAGCCGGAAATATATGCGCAACTTATAAAAAGGACTGTACCTTTAGGGTATGAACGTACATCTGAAGGGAATGGATTAATAGATTTATTAAAAGAATAGTAATTACTAAAAAACATCTCATATTTATATGAGATGTTTTTTAGTATGGTTCTGTCGCATGTATTACAACATCTAATAAACCAGGGAATCGAGCATTTAAATCATCTTCACGAATTGAAATGAAACGTTGCGTTCCCTCAAGTCGTGTAAACATAACACCAGATTCACGTAAAACTTTGAAATGATGAGATAAAGTTGATTTTGCAATTGGAATGTTTAACGCACCACAAGATTGTTCATTTTTCTCTAGTAGCATAGTTACAATTTGTAAACGAATTTGATCGCTAAGTGCATATAAGACAGAAGAGAATTGAATTTCTTCTCGATTTGGATGATAGAGAGTACGCATTTTTTCACCTGCTTGTATAAGTTAATATATTTGCACTATAACATATAAAGTGGTATATTTCTATTGTTCGAATATAATCGAACAATAGAAATATAGGGGGATAAAAAATGAAGTATACAAAATTGCAAAAGGCAGGACTAAATATTTCGAAGTTGGGGTTAGGAACAAACGCTGTTGGGGGACATAATTTATATGCTGATGTGAATGAGGAAGAAGGAAAAAGATTAATAGAAGAAGCAATTCAGCAAGGGATTACATTTTTTGATACAGCAGATTCATACGGTTTCGGTAGATCAGAGGAATTGGTAGGAGAAGTATTAAAAGGAAAACGCCACGAGTTTGTACTTGCTACAAAAGGTGGAATTCAGCCGTTATTAAATGGAGAGGTTCATATTAATAATGAACGAAGCTATTTAAGAAATGCTGTGGAAAATAGCTTAAGAAGATTACAAACTGATTATATTGATTTATATTATTTACATTTTACAAATCCTGAAACAAGTTACATAGATTCAATTGGAGAGCTTACTCGCCTAAAAGAGGAAGGGAAAATTCGTTCAATTGGAATATCTAACGTAAATGTAGAGCAATTAAAAGAAGCGAATCAGCACGGACATATAGATGTTGTACAATCACCGTATAATATGTTGGATCGTGTTGCTGGGGAAGAACTTTTGCCATATTGTATAGAATCAGGTATTTCATTTATTCCGTACGGGCCTCTTGCCTTTGGGATACTAGGCGGTAAATATACAGAAGATTTTAAATTGGCTGAAGGCGATTGGCGTCAAAGTGTAAATCTATTTGAAGAAAATACATATAAGAGTAACTTTAAGAAAGTTGAGAAGTTAAAAGGCTTATCTAAAGAAAAGAATCTCGAAGTATCGCATTTAGCTTTAGTGTGGTTATTAAACAAAAAAGGAATTGATACTGTTATTCCTGGCGGGAAGCGGGCAGAGCAAATAAGAGAAAGTGTAAGAGCAGTGGATGTTTCATTGAATGAAAAAGTTATGAAAGAGATTGAATCTATTTTAGAAGATTAGTTGAAAAGAGGGAACTATCCCTCTTTTTATATAAAAAGAGAAGAAATACCTGAAGGAGCTTTTGAGTGCAGGGGGTAAAAAAAGTAGACAAATAATAGAAATGTATTGTAATAAAATTATGGGGAATCCAAAAATAAAAATCCCTAAAGAGATAGGGATTTATATATCGGCATATTGTTCCTTGGAAAAGGATATACTTAGTTTAACATATAGGAATACTTATATTTGTGAAATAGATGTGAAAGTAATGTGAAAAATGCCGTAATAAAAAGCACTGTTTTAGCTAAAACAGTGCTTTTCGTTTAGATTGAACTGTTGCCGCATTTTCATCATGTATTCCTGCTTCTTTAATAATTCGTTTTTTTACTTTATTTAATAGATGGTCTACTGCCTCACCAAAATAGTTAGCTTCGCTTTTTGTGCGGGCTTCTCGTAAACATTTATAGTTTTCTAGCAGTTCCTCTTTTTCGGTGTTTGTTAAGAAATCTTCTATTTTCTTTTTTGTCATACGAAACACCCTTTCTTCTGACAAACGACGCAATAGAAAATATTTATTTTTTATTATAACAATAATTTTTAGAGAAAGTATAGACTAACGTCGTAATAGTTTGTCAATTTCTTGGATTTTCTCATCAGCTTTCCCAATTTGCGTATTTTTAGCCTGTTCACCACCAAGAGCTTGGTGAAGTAAAAACGTTTGACCGGAAATAGCGGTCACAATGGAGACTTTTATAATTTCTTTTATTAAGGTGACATCGAATAAAACGAGTCCAAGAAGTGCGGCGAGGCTACCTGTAAAAATATCAGTTAAAAATCCAAAATGAAAAAAAGTTTTTAAACGGCGTGGAAGCAATAACTTGCCTTGGTTATTGATCAGATGGGAAACGAAGCCAGTAATGCCACCAACGAGAACAGCGGTTAGCCATTGATACATTTCCATCGAATCCACTCCTTTTAGTGAATAAGATTCGATAATTTGATATTGATTCCTTTTAATATTTCATATAAGCATATTGAGAAAGTTTGTTTAGGTTTATTCCGTATTCAATTTAATTATAACAGAAAAATCTGATATATTTCAGTCTATTGTATGAAGCGGTTATTCCTTAATATGAATGTAGAAAGGGGTGCGTGATATGAATATAGATTATCGAATAAGAAGTGTAGATGGTTATACAAAAAATATAGGGGAATTAGTAAGCATGCTGTAACATTACAGGAAATAAACGAGCTATCAGTTGAGCAATTAGATTTAATTATGCCGAGTGGAGGGAATTCCATCGGAGCGTTACTAAAGCATATAGCAGCTATTGAAAAAGCACATCAGCTTATTTCATTTCAAAAGCGTGACTTTACAAAAGAAGAATTAGAAATATGGGAAGATGCACTGTATTTAGGGGAAGCAGGGAAATCTATTCGTGGCTATGACATACCGTATTATGTACAACTTTTGCAAAGTGTTCGAGAAGAGTCGCTAAAGTATTTGAGTGAAGTAGATGATACATGGCTAATGTCAGAAAGAAAGTGGCCTAACGGTGTAGCGTATAATCAGCACTACCTTTGGTTTCATGTGCTAGAAGATGAAATTAGTCATCGCGGACAAATTAAAATGCTAAAAAATAAGTTATTTGAAAATTACGTTAAATGAGGTAGCTTTTTAAATCAATATTCCATATAATGAGAGTAATTAAAATAAGAACGGGGTGATGTATTATGGCGAAATTAACTTATATGAATAATAAACCAAATACAAAGGTGGACGGAAAGGGCGATACTCTATAAGTGAGCGCACAATCCTTCCACTAAGTTCAAACTAGGGAGGATATCAATTTGGATCAAAATATTTTAGAATCTTTCGGATGGGATTCTTTTTTTGAAGAACAAGCTGTAGAGAACTATGAAGTAGGGCGTATTTTACTTGAGCATAAGCATATATATCGGATTATTTGTAATGATGGTGAATATGTAGCGGAACTGTCTGGGAAGTTTCGTCATGAAGCGTTAACGAAGGGAGATTATCCGGCAGTTGGGGATTGGGTATATATAAAGAAAATAGAAAATGAGAAAAAGGCAATTATTCACCGTATTTTTCCGAGAAGAAGTTCTTTTTCAAGACAAGAAGCTGGTAACAGAACTGAAGAACAAATTATCGCAACAAATGTAGATTATCTATTTTTAGTGAATGCACTTAACCATGATTTCAACGTAAGAAGGATGGAACGTTATTTGCTGGTGGCTTATGAGAGCGGTGCAATGCCTGTTATTGTTTTAACGAAGAGTAGTTTATGTGAAGATGTGGAACAGAAAATTGCAGAAACTGAAGCGGTAGCAATCGGTGTTCCTATATTTGTTGTTGATAGCTTAGTGTACGTCGGAATAGAATCATTGCAACAATTTGTCTCACCAGGAAAAACAGTTGCTTTAGTTGGATCTTCAGGTGCAGGAAAATCTACTTTGTTAAATGCATTAATAGGAACAGATGTAGCAAAAACCGGAGATATACGTGAAGAAGATAGTAAAGGAAGACATACGACAACTCACCGTGAATTGTTCCAATTACCGAGTGGCGGTTTAGTAATTGATACTCCTGGTATGAGGGAACTTCAGCTTTGGGAAGGAAGCGCGGCAATTCAAACTACATTTTCTGATATTGAAGATCTTGCAAATACTTGCCGCTTTCGAGATTGTAAACATGAGAATGAACCAGGATGCGCAGTGCATAAAGCAATTGATAACGGGCTAATGACGATAAATCGTTTGCAAAGCTATAAAAAGTTGCAAAGAGAATTGGCGTATTTTATGAGAAAACAAGATGCTATTCTCGCAAGAGCTGAGCGTGATAAGTGGAAGAAGATTTCTAAACAACATAAAAAAATGTAAAAAACCAAAGGACTATTCCTTTGGTTTTTTGTATTTGTAAATTTTATAATAATATTATTCATATATATAGACAAAGGGGGAATATTTGTTTAAACTTTACAAGGTGTTTATCAAAAACGAATTGTAAAAATAGAGGATAGGGAATGGGATATATTCATAATTGGTTATTTATCTTTAAAACTTAATATTTAAATGTGGGAGGTTTATAATGAGTAAACTGTTAAGGTGGTTTCGAGATATAAAAGTAGCAAAAAAGCTATTAATTTCATTTTTGATAATTTTAATTGCGGCTGTCTCTATTATTGGAGGAATGTCTTATCAAACGGCTAAAAAGAATTTTGAATCACAAATTACGAGTAGTGCTCACGATAATATAAAAATATTAGATAATTTAATCAATCAAATGATTGAGGCGAAATTTAACGAAGTAAATAACTTTGCACGAGTGATTCATAGTGATATGTATCAAGGAGATAATCAAGATGAATTAAGAAAGGTATTATCTCAATATATTAATTTAAATAAAGATATTGAACAAGTATATGTTGCCGGCAATGATAAGAAGTTTGTGCAAGAACCAAATATACAAATGGCAGCAGATTATGATCCAACAACTCGTTCTTGGTATAAAGATGCAGTGAGTAAACAAGGTGGAATCGTGGTCACTGAACCGTATAAGGCGAAAGGAAATGGACATATTGTCGTAACGATCGCGAAACAAACAGAAGATAAAAATGGTGTTGTTGCGGTAGATTTAAGTTTAGATAATTTATTGAAAACAACAAAGTTAATCAATATTGGTAAAAAAGGATATACTTTCATTTTAGATGGAAAACAAAAAATAATTGCGCATCCTCAAGAAAAACCAGGAGATAAAGCAGCTGATTCTTGGGCAAAGAGAATTTACGAAGATAATCAAGGCACTTTTTCATACACGTATGACGGTAGTGAAAAGAAAATGGTATTTGCTACAAACTTAAAAACAGGTTGGAAAATCGGTGGAACGATGTACTCAAATGAAGTAATTGAAGCTGCTCAGCCTGTATTTTATAATATGTTAATTGTTATGCTTATTTCATTAGTTGTAGGAGGGGCACTTATTTATTTCGTAACTCTTTCTATTACAAAACCTTTAAAGAGATTAGTTGCCACTTCTAAAGAAATAAGTGAAGGAGATTTAACGCAAACAATTGAAATTAATTCAAACGATGAAATCGGTCAACTTGCAAAAGGTTTTAATGAAATGACAGATTCACTAAGAACGTTAATTGGAAGAATTAATACTTCAGCAGGGCATGTTGCAGCGGCATCTGAAGAGTTAACAGCAAGTGTGAGACAAGCGAGTGAAGCGACTGAACAAATTACATCAGCAATGGATGAAATATCAAGTGGTGCAACGACGCAAACAGCAAGCGTAGAAAATGGTGCTCTGTTACTGTTTGATGTAACAGAAGGGATTCAGCATGTAGCAAATAGCTCATCATCTATTAATACTGCTTCTGCTCACACTCGCGAAAAAGCAGAAGATGGTGGAAAGCTAGTTGGAAAAACAGTAAATCAAATGCAATCTATTGCGGAATCTGTTTCACAGTCAGATGCTGTTATTCAGTTGTTGAATAACAAATCAAAGCAAATTGGTGATATTTTAGAAGTTATTCAAAATATTGCAGATCAGACAAATCTTCTAGCTTTAAATGCAGCAATTGAGGCTGCAAGAGCTGGTGAGCATGGAAGAGGCTTTGCAATTGTTGCTGATGAAGTACGAAAATTAGCAGAACAATCTAGTGTATCATCAAGTGAAATTAGTAAATTAATTTGTGAAATACAAGATGATATGAGTAAGACAGTAAAATCTATGAATAATGTAAATGAAGAAGTGCAATCTGGACTTGTTATCGCAAATGAAACAAAACAAAATTTCACTGAAATTTTACAATCTACAAATGAAATTGCTGACCAAATTAAAACGATGGTTGAAACAGCTAATGGGATGTCAAAAGGTGCAAATGAAGTATCTATTTCGGTTGGTCAAATTGCTATGACGGCACAAAATAATGCGACGAGTACACAAAGTGTTGCAGCGTCAGCTGAGGAGCAGTTAGCTTCTATGGAAGAAATTGGTTCTGCAGCTGGTACACTATCTCAAATGGCTGAAGAGTTACAAGTATTAATTGAAAGATTTAAAGTATAAAAAGGGGAGGCTGTCTCAAAATAGCATTAGTGCTATTAGAGACAGTCTTTTAGCTGATAAACGGATTAGAGGTTCAATGTATTTAATGTTTGTCGAAAAATAGAGGAATTTGTTAAGCGGGTGTATAATTAATATAATATAGACTACGTTTAAAGGAGATCAGTATGGGAGTGTATTGGGGAACGAAAAGACATTCTTGGCTTAGCTATGTCTCGTTTTGGTTAAGCATTTTATTCTTTGTTGTTTTTTTAATTGAAGTGTTTGTATTTAAAACACTTTCAAATAGTTCATTACAAATCGTTAAATATCTTTATTTGATATTTGTCCCATTAAATATCATCCTTTGTTTAAGGTTATTATTTAAGAAGAATGAAAAGAAAATATTACCGATTTTTAGTTTAATTGTAACACTATTATTTGCAAGTTTAATTATAGTGTTAGCATTAGCAGCTACAGGAAAAATCTTATGAGGAGAGTGATATAAATTACTCTTCTTTTTTGTGGTTTTTTAAGAGTTATAAGTAGTGTATAGGAAATAAGGAAAGTGATAAGTTATCAGTAAGAGGACGTACTAGTGAATAGAGAGTGAACTGAAAATACTATATGTTTTGTATGTGTTTATAAAGCAAATGAATGCGGTAAGATTCATGATATATGGTACAATAAACATGGATAGTGATAGAGATAAAGGGTATATAAAATACTCATCGTTTTTTAGTAAGAGAGGGGTTATCTTATGCTATACGAGGATTTGATGACATTATTCCAAGCTGCTCCGATAGAATTGGATAGAGGCGGCTGGAAATATATAATCCAGGAACAAAATGATAATTATGAAATTGTTGATGAAATGTTAAAAAAGCAAATGAATGTTGAATTGTATTTTAATGAGTATGATGAGGTGAAAATCACTTTATATAAAGATGGAAGCCCTATTACTACTATGCAAAGAATTGCTATTTCAAAAGTTGAGTTGGATGAAGAGGAAGACGGCATTCAATTCGTATTGGAACGCATGCCAAGTCGAATGATTCGTTTGCAATTAAAGCCATATCTTGCAGTAGAAATGGGGCCGTACTGGGAAGTATGTGAAGACTGTGAATGAAGATGAAAAACATCCGTATACACGGATGTTTTTTTATGTTTTTTGAAGTTGTTTAAAGGCAATAATCGGTAGTAAAATGATGCTCACCCAACCGATAATAGGGTATAGAATATGAAGTAATTCACTATATCCAATGAAACTAAAGCAATAACTAATTAGTAATATGAAGTAAATAATGTTATTACTTTTCCATCCGGTAATGGATTGCATTTGTTTTGTCATTCCGAATATATTCCCAACTAATGTGGTGAATACTTCACCAAAAATGATAAGAACAAAGAAAAAATGGAAAGTTGCATTAAACCTTCTTACAACTTCAGCCATTGGGATGTTATATTGATAAAATTGTTCAACTGATAATATTGCTAGATGGCTACATAATAAAATAAAGCAAAGCCCCGCGCCGCCTAAAATACCACCCCATAAAATAGCTTTTCGATCTTTTACTTCACTGGCCAATGGGACGAGAACACTTTGGGCGAGAGAAAGATTTAATGCAACATATGTAATAGGGCTAGTAATCCATTTCATATTCCAACTTTCTGTAGGAACGGTGTCAATAATAGGAGTTGTACCATGAATAAAGGTTGTAATAGCAAGTCCGATAATGAAAATCATCATAATAGGTACGACAAGTGTATTCACTTCAAAAACACCTTGTAATCCCCGGCTCCCAATAATGAGGCAGGCGATGACTGTGATGAAAATACCAAGTTGTCTTGGGAGACGAAGTTGTTCTTCAAATACTGCCCCGGCTCCTGATAACATAACGCTAGTTACGCCAAATAATACGAGTAATAATAAAGTATTTACGACATTTCCAAATACATCCCCAAATAAATATTTATTAAATTCTTGCGCTGAAAATGCCCCGATTTGTGATGAAAGTAACATCATTTTTGTACCGAGCCAAATAAAAAAAAATCCACTTATACATATGCCAATGGTTCCGTACAATCCGTTAACTGTAAAAAATTCGACAATTTCTCGCCCAGTAGCAAATCCAGCTCCAACGACCGTTCCGATATAAGTAGCAGCGACTTTCTTTGCTACTTGCCATTGTTGATTGTCCATGTTATCCCTCTTTCTTCTATGATGAGCTTGACTTACTATTATGCATATGTGTGAGCTTGGACAATTAGACATATGAAGTAGTTGAAAGGATACATGAATTATATGATATTAGGGAAATATTAAGGTTGTTAAAACTTTGTTACATAAAAGCTGTTCATTCAAAAGAATAGGGAATGTATGGTAAAATGAAGTTAGGTCATTAAAAGATAGTAACATGATAAGAGGAGTGGATTGTATGAGTACGAAAACGAATGTTGTTGAAGTATTAAACAAGCAGGTAGCAAACTGGAATGTATTATATGTCAAACTGCATAATTATCATTGGTATGTGACAGGGCCGCACTTCTTTACATTACATGAGAAATTTGAAGAGTTTTATAATGAAGCAGGAACATACATTGATGAGTTAGCAGAGCGTATTTTAGCGTTAGAAGGAAAACCGTTAGCGACAATGAAAGAGTATTTAGCAACTTCAACTGTAATCGAAGGGACAAGCAAAGAGTCTGCAGAAGAAATGGTGCAAATTTTAGTAAACGATTTTTCTGCACTTATTCAAGAATTAAAAGAAGGTATGGAAGTAGCTGATGAAGCTGATGATGAAACATCGGCTGATATGCTATTAGCAATTCATACGACATTAGAACAACATGTATGGATGTTAAGTGCATTCTTAAAATAAACATAAATGGATTAAAGAAAAACTCTATTGAAAAATTCTTTCAATAGAGTTTTTTATAATTTTTCAGTTTTCTTTTATGCTATAATATAGTAAAAAGGAGGCGATACAATGTTTCGCTTTTTCAGAACTGGAAAAGAAGATAGGGAAATTACGAAAGATGAATTAGAACAAGCGATGGCGAAGTTTCTAGAAACGAATGCTAATATCGTTTATACAGTTTTAGTAAATGATGATTACACAGTAAATTATGATTTGCTAAAGCCCTATTTACCTGCATTTCCAACAAATTTTTTTCTGATAACGAAGGAAACGCTTGAAGTATTTGAACATACAGAAGAAAATCTAAACCTAGTTAAAGAAATTGATATCGTACAAAAGGCCGTAGATCAATATGTAACAGAAAAAGAAATGTTCCCAATTGTTGAAGATAGCGAAGATCGCCTCATATGCGGAGTGAAGCTAGGACCATATTTAAATCGTATATTAAAAAGAAACTTATATATTTCAGAAAAGCATTATTTAGTTTCAAGTAAACCAGATAAGAAAAAAAAGAATAGTGGGCAGATGTTATGAGAACAACAATAATATTATTGTTGTCTTTTTTTATTAAAATATTGATTTTTCAGTTTATTTAACTTTATACTACAACTAGTGGATAGGAAGGAGTGGTGTATTATGCGTATACATGCATTAACTATTAAATATCATTCTGAGAATCAGGTATTGTTAAGTTGAATTGTAGAATTTAACTACTTATACCGTGACCCTAGAATGATAGGAAGATTGGAGAAGCAATTATTATAAAAGGTTACGGGGGAATTCCTATATGGAAAATAATATGACTTATCTTAAGTTATTAAATGAAACGTTACATTGTTATGCAAATAAAGGAAGTTTTGAAGCGTATTCTTATATAATGAATAATGCTAAAGATGTAATGGGTAATGAAGCACAAATATATAATTTTAAATATGCATTAGCAAGTGCAGCAGGACTTGAAGAAGAAGCGTTGCATTTAATGAAGAAAGCAATTATAGAAAATGGATTTTGGTACGGAAGTGAGTATTTAATTTCCGATGATGATTTAAAACCACTACATAAATTTGAAGAGTTTCATAGAATGGTTCAATTATGTAAAGAAAGAGAAGAATTAGCAAAGAAATCGGAACAAGCAGACGTGAAATATAAATACAGCAAACAAAATGAAAATCTACTAATAACACTGCATGGGGATCAAGAAAATATACAAATAATAGAACCATATTGGAACTCTGTAATGGAACAAGGTTTTATGCTAGCATTGCCTCAATCTTCCCAAATTCAATTTTCAGATGGATATGTTTGGGATAATATCGAAAGAGGAAGAGAAGAGTTAAAAGGACATTACAATAAGATTAAAGTGAATAAACCATTTGAGAATATTATTATTGGTGGCTTTTCTGCTGGGGCAAGAGTAGCGTTACATTCCATGTTACAAGGTGAAATAGAAGTGAACGGTTTTATTTTTGTGGCACCGTGGCTCCCGGAAATGGAAGAATGGGAAGAAATGATTGGAATATTGCATGATAAAAGCATAAAAGGATATATAATATGTGGGGATCAAGATGAAGATTGTTTTGAAGGTACACAGCAATTTGTAAAGTTATTAAAGGATAAAAATATAGAACATAAGTATAAAGTTGTGCCTAACTTAAATCATGATTACCCTCATAATTTTGATGAGTTATTAAAAGAAGCTATTGAATATATAGGAAGCAAAAACAATTGATTGGTAGTAAGAAAAGGAGATGCATCATATGTGATGCATCTCTTTTTCGTTATTATAAATTAAAAGCATCTGCCAATAGGCGATAAGAGTTTAATTTATGTTCAAATTGATGAGTAATCGTGACAATCATAAATTCGTCAGTATTATACGCTTTGCTTAAGTTTAATATTTTTTCTTTCACAGAAGACGGATCACCGACAATCATACGTTGACGATTTTCTTTTATGCGGAATAGATCATAAGCACTATACGAATAATTTTGAGCAGTTTCAATAGAAGGAGTACCAGTAGTCCGTTTTCCTTGTTCTAATAGTAAAATCGATAAATCAAGGCTTGATGCAATCTTCTCCGCTTCTTCATTTGTTTCTCCGCAAATAACAAAAATAGATACGATTGATTTTGGTTTATCACCTAAATAGGAAGGTTGGAATTGTTCTTGGTAAGCCTTCATTACTTCAGGGCCACCGTATCCGTTAATGAACTGTGCAAATGCAAAAGAAGCGCCTTGCTTTGCGGCAATCATTGCACTTTCTCCGCTAGAACCGAGCATCCACATTTCAGGAGATGTTGGGATAACTGGAGTAGCCTTTAAGTTTGCATAATGATGGTTTTCTGGTACTTGATCATGTAAGTACATAGCAACATCTGCAATTTGTTCTGGATATTGATCAAGTGAGACCATTTTACCTTCTTGAAGTGCGCGAGTTGCTATTGGCATACCACCAGGCGCTCTACCGACACCAAGGTCGATGCGGCCCTTATAAAGTGCTTCTAAAACGCGGAAATTCTCGGCAACTTTATATGGACTATAATGTGGCAGCATAACACCACCAGAACCAACTCTAATACGGTCAGTTTTCGCGGCAATATGTGAAATGAGTATTTCTGGACTTGAACCAGCTAAGCTAATTGAATTATGGTGCTCGGATACCCAAAAACGTGTGAATCCGAGTTTCTCAACTTCTTGTGCAAGCGTAACTGTATGCGAAATAGCCTGGGCTGCTGTGCTACCATCTGAAATAGGTGATTGGTCTAATACACTTAATTTGATCATAGAATATACCTCTCAATCTTAATGTACATCCTATTATATATTTACTTACGAAAAATGCGTAATGAAATGCTCAAAAGGAAAAGTGAATAATTTTTTATCCGCTTTTAATGAGAAAACCCTCGTTCATAATGATTCATTTCGACTAAGTTTAATATATATTCGTAGTTATCAATTTCTAAATGTATTTGCTTGCGTTCTTCTTCAGTTAGTTTAACGCTAGTGAGTTTTTTACATAACTGCTGTTTCTTTAATTCTAAATGTTTTTTTGTAGCCTGATAATCGTAAGTACGTTTCATGTGTATCCACCCTTTCCATACAGTTACTATCTGTATGTTTATCATATGAAGCATGTGGAAGGGGGAGAGCTGCACCTTATGTATTTTTAGTGAATTTTCAAATTGTGGTGGTGTTATGTTTAAGTGAATTTAGGAATAAAATGCACTAAACCACTAATTTGTATTTCATGAAGTAAGGGGTGGGATTGTGCAGAAAGATATAATGTTTAACAATGAGATGGATGAAACGTTAAAAGTTATAAATAAGGGATTGAAGAAGACGACACGTCCGAAACAAATCATTGTAGTAGGGGCTGGTATGGCTGGATTAGTTTCGGCATCTTTATTAAAAGCAGCAGGGCATGAAGTGAAGGTTTTTGAAGCGAACAACCGTGTAGGTGGCCGCATAGAGACAGTTAGGATGGAAGATACCGGATTATATTTAGATGTTGGAGCGATGAGAATTCCGTATTCGCATACATTAACGATGGCATATATAAGAAAGTTTGGGCTACAGGTGAGCCCTTTTATTAATAGGAATGAGACAGATATTATCTACGTAAATGGTCGGAAAACGACATTAAAACAATACGAAAAAGATCCAAGTATTTTAAGATATCCTGTGGAAATGAATGAAGTTGGGAAAACGTCTGAGGAACTATTAATGTTAGCGGTACAGCCCATTATAAATTTTATAAAAAAGAAACCAGAGAAAAATTGGGATATTGTAGTAAAGGATTTTGGGAAATATTCTACAGGGCAATTTTTAAAGTATCATCCTTATCAATATAATACTTATTTTTCGCCAGTAACGATTGAGATGATTGGTGTTCTATTAGATTTAGAAGGTTTTTTGGAAAGGTCATTTGTTGAGACGTTACGATTTTTATACATTATGCAAGAGGAAAGTGGATTTTGTGAAATAATAGGTGGGAATGATAGATTACCAAAGTCTTTTTTACCACAATTAGAAGAAAATATTATATATAATCAAAAATTAATGAAGCTTCATCAACAAGCCAATAGTGTAACAGCCTATTACCGGAACGAGGAAACTTTTGAATATAGTAGTATTACAGGGGATTTAGTTATTGTTACAATTCCTTTTTCAACAATGCGATTTGTAGAAGTAGATCCATTTGATTCGATATCTCATGCGAAGTGGAAAACAATTCGCGAATTGCATTATATGCCAGCTACAAAAATAGGGATTCAATTTAAAAGTCGTTTTTGGGAGGAACAAGGGCAATTAGGTGGGAGAATTATAACAGATCTTCCTATACGTTATGCGTATTATCCAAGTCATGGAATCGGTTCAAAAGGACCAGCCATTATGCTAGGGAGTTATACATGGTCATACGATGCATTACTATGGGATGGTTTATCAAAAGGGGATCGTATCTATTACACATTACAAAATTTAGCAACAATATTAGGTGGTCAAGTATATGATGAGTTCATGTCTGGAATATCAAAAAGTTGGACATTAGATCCATATGCGCTTGGAGGGTTTGCACTATTTCAAGCTGGTCAAGAATCTGAATTACAGCCAGTCATTGTAAAACCTGAGGGGAGAATATACTTTGCCGGAGATCATACAACGCTGTATCACGGATGGATTCAAGGTGCGATTGAATCCGGAGTGCGTGTGGCGATGGAAGTGAATGATCAAAAAGTTTAAAATTCAGAAATTTCTTTACTGTATAACTTGAGATGGATATTATTATATATAAAAGAATTATAGGGAGTGTTTACAGTGAATCCGTTATTATTCGATTTTCCTTCTGAATTTTATACTGACAGGCTTTTTATTCGAATGCCAAAACCAGGTGATGGTAAAGTTGTATATGACGCAATTCAAGCTTCAATACAAGAATTAAAACCTTGGATGGTCTTTGCACAAAAAGAGCAAACGGAGGAAGAAATAGAAGAGAGTATTAGAAAATCGCATATTCAATTTTTGCAGCGTGAGGATTTGAGATTACTAGTTTTTTCGAACGAAACAGGTGAATTTATTGCATCTGCCGGATTACATCGTATTAATTGGGATATACCTCAATTTGAAATCGGGTATTGGATTGATTCAAGGTTTAGTGGAAAGGGCTTTATGGTAGAGGCTGCAAAAGGAATAACGGATTATGCTTTCACTGAACTGAAAGCAAACCGGGTAGAAATTCGTTGTGATTCTCTAAATAAGAAGAGTAGAGCGATACCAGAGAAATTAGGCTTTAAATTAGAGGGTACTTTAGAAAGCGCGAGTGTTGCGGTGGATGGAAATGGATTAAGGGATATGTGTGTATTTGCAATGACGAGAAATACGTATGAAAAAGAAGAGCTGTAAAGAACTATATAGACTAAACTAATAAGAGGATATTATGTTCAATATATGAGCATATATCCTCTTTTCCTATGCATATTATATTCGTTAATTAGATAGTAATAATTAATTAGGTTTAAAAAAGACAAGTTTGTGAAGAAACCCACTTAAACTATAGGGTGCTTTAATTGAAGATTCGCAACCAGAAATAATCAATCTTTATTATAAAAACCAAACTAGATAAATAAAGAACCAACTGTTTTGATCAAACTTTGTTTCAAAACAGTTGGTTTCTTTCTGTATAAAATCAGCGTTTGCAACTTACTTTTAATCGAACTTTATTCAAAAGCTACATATTCTTCTCTCTAAACAATCCAGGTATATATAAATTAATGCTGTTGATTGATAAAACTACGGTCTTAATATGTCTCCCTCTTTCCATGAATCGATTAATCGATTCAATCTTCTTAGCCTAGTTTCTTCTTTTTTGGCACTCATTACCCACCAAATAGAATCTCTTTTGTAAGAATCCGGAAGCTGATTAAAGAATTTCCAAGAATTTTGATTTTTTTTAATTTCATCCTCATATTCTTTTATTAAAGTAACGTTCCTATTAGCGGAAGAATAACCTGTTTGATCATTTCTTTGATTAAAAATAGTCAATCCTTCAGGCTTCATTTGATTAAGTTCTATTAATTTATGCACCTTTTGCACGTTAACTTTACTCCAGAGGCTATTAGACTTACGTGGAGTAAAGCGGATTTTATAGCTATCTTCATCAACTGTTTTTCGTATCCCATCAATCCAACCAAACGACAGTGCACAATCTACTGATTCTGACCAAGTAAGACTAGCTTTATTGGTCTTTTTTTTTGAAAAAACTACCCAAATCTCACTAGCTGTTTGGTGATGAATATCTAACCAATCAATAAATTCTGTTTGATTAATAAAAAATAAGGCTTCACTCATTTTATCAGCCATTTTAAAATCATTTGATTAAGCTCTTCAGGTCTTTCTTCTTGAATCCAATGACCAGTGTCCAAACTCTTAACGTCTATATTAGGTACAAAATCTTTTATATTTTGAAGTGGCGGAATAATATCTTTCTCGCCATATACCATCAATGTTGGCTGATGAATAATAGGAGAGATGTCACCTAATAAATGCCAATTGCGATTTAGATTTCTGTACCAATTGATGCTTGGAGTGAAACCTGTCTTATTGAACCCTGAGATATAAACAGAAAGATCTTCATCACTCATAACAGGTTTACCTAATGGCTTGGTTGCTTTAGCTAGATTAATCATTTCCATTCCTTTACCAGGAACTTGTGATGGAGCATTCTTTCGATATAAGTTATTAAGAAATTGTGATGAATTTTCATCTAGTATAGCATCTGCAACACCTGGTTGTTTGTTAAAGTGAACAAAATAGTAATCGTCTCCAAAAACTTCTTCCATAAAATCAATCCAAGGTTTCTCTCCACGAACTTGATAGGGCAAGCATAAGTTAATCATTTTACGAACACGTTCTGGGTGCAGCAAAGCCATGCTCCAAACAACACTTGCACCCCAATCATGCCCCATAAAAATGGCATCTTTGTACTGATAGTGATCCAATAGAGCAACAAGATCACCGGTTAAATGTTTAATATCATATTTTGTAACTTCTTTGGGACAAGAAGATTCTCCATATCCCCGTTGATTGGGAATAATAACGTGATAACCTGCTTCTACAAGAGGAGTCACTTGATGTCTCCAAGAATAGGCATGTTCTGGCCATCCGTGGCAGAGAACGATAGGTCGCCCCCAATTTTTTTGTCCAGCTTCAAAAACTTCTAGTTTCACACCGTTAACTGAGATAAGTGTTGGTGTCGGAAATTCATAATTGTTTGTCATTTAACGTTCCTCCTAATTAAAATAAATGTGTCTTATAACAACAATATTATCACGGTGATTTGACAACAGTCTGTCAACTTTGAGAAACGCAATTAACGATATTTTTCAGCCATCAATCTGAGTTTTGAAGCAATTGCTTCACGCATTTCTTTTGGAGCTAAGACCTCTACATGCTCTCCAAAACTAAATATGAGAGAGAACAACCATTCTTTTTCGGGGAGTGTAGCTTTAACAAGAAGTTCACCTGTTTCTAACACCGAAATATCTTCTTTATTAAAAATATCCTCCACACGAGACTGCATTATAGAGGAAATCTTTAAGACAATTGTTGTCATTATTGTTTGCTCATTTAATAATGTCCTAATCTCATGATACGATTTTTCTCGACGTTCAAATGATTGATTTTCGATATAACAATCACTTATACGGGAAACTTTAAATATTCTGAAATCTTCTTTTGAAAGACAATAAGCAAATAAGTACCAAGTATAATTTTTAAATATGAGTGACATAGGTTCAACTCGTCTTTTGCTGACAATATTATTATAATTTCTGTAGTCAATCATCAGTATATCAGTCTGTGTAATAGATTTTCTTAGCGTTTTAACTAATGACTTTTGTTCTAGAGATTCTCCAAAAGGATGTAAATCAATGATGATTTGTTCCATATGCAGCTTTAGTTCATCTGCCTTGTTTTTAGGAATGATATTTTCTAACTTTTCTATGGATGATTCTAGCTCAATGTCGTCAACCGTGGAATTAATATCTTTGAGAACAGAAAGAAGGGAGGACAGATTATTAAGAGTCAGTACTTGATGATTTAATTTATAATTTTCATAAATGCTGAATCCACCATTGTTTCCAGAGTGGGAAATGATAGGAATTCCGGCTAGATTGATTGTTTCAATATCTCGGTAAATAGTCCGAACCGACACTTCAAATTTTTGAGCCAATTCATTGGCTGTTATACGATTTCTATTAAGTAACATCACAATAATGGTTAACATACGTTCTATTTTCATTTTGTTCTCCTTAGATAAGGTTTCTTTTCATTCTACACTACACAATATGATGATACATTAAAAAAACTTTTCAAAAGAACTAATCTTTCATATACAAAAATATTATTCAAGTCTTGTATGCTTAGAGGTTCTTTTTTTACGTAACAAGTATGATAAAAGAATACTCAATACTTTTGATTGAGAAATTAAATCATGATATACTTTAAGTGCGAAACGTTATGAAATTTAGCAAGACAACACGAAAGCCAGTCCTACAGCGAATAGGACTGGCTTTTTTTTCGTTTGTTGCGAAGCCAAACGCGTGTTCAATACATGCGTCACACCATATAGTTCACCTTTTCCATTATGATTAATTGCAACGTCTAAATCATTGATAATTTGCTTCATGTATTCGAATGCAATACGCGTATTTTCATCAGTAGGTGCCCATTGATTAACTAAATCTGTTGATTCCATTGCTTCACCATTAGGATCTAAATGTACCGTACGGGCAGCTTGCTTATTAGATATATAACTTGTTAAAAGGAACAAATTTATATAATCTTTTTCCAATTCTTTATTTCCTTTAATTAAATGGATTGGTGATTCATCATTGACTACTAGTGACTTCAAGTAATACTCGAAACCTTCATCGTTACTAGCTTTTTTCAATTTTGGGTCGTTCATCGGTTCGGAAAGTAATACGTTCATCTTTGAAACCCATTCTCCGATTTCAGCATTATAAATTTGGGATTCAGATGCTTCTACAATGTTGCTATTTGTTGAGTCATCTTTGTCGCTTGAATATTTAAGAGCCCCATATTCACGAACTCCAAGTGTGGCAATAAGTATAACGGCAATAGCAGCAGAACCGAATAAGATTTTTCTTTTCATTCTCAACACTACTTTCCCTAATAAAGTTAGTATAACCAATAAGAGGGGCTCTTACAAATAAACGGGAAAGGGATGGAGAAGTAATTGTAATTGAATGATTTAATTGTATTTTCTAAATAAAGATAAATTTGATTAGTAATGATATTACAACTCTTATTCAACTAACGGAGTGCTTTAGTTGAATTTTAAAGCCAAAAATAACCCACATATTAGATATGTTCTAATTTGTGGGTATCTTTTATTATGATACGTTCAAGTTAACTGACCTAAAAATAGGTGTCTCCTCGTTTTTTTATATTTAAAGAGGAAAACTATCCTATTGTAGAAATTTTATGAGAGGAGAGTGAGGAGGAATGAAAGAAGTTAGACTTTGTTTTCATTGTGGAAATAAAACACAGATGGAGTTAGTGACTACGTATAAACATAATATTCCTGAAGTTGAATATGAACCAGGTTACGGAGAAATACAAATCGGGGAATATTGGGATGTTTATAACCTTTTTCTTTGTCCAGTATGTCAGAAAGTTACATTAGAACTGAAATCCTCAAGTACTTTTGAGTGCGGACCAGATGGAACAGAATATTGGAGCGAAAAGGTATTATATTCTCTAATAGAATCTCAAGTAATAAAGTTTCCCTCCGGAGTGAAAGAGGCTTTTGAAGCAGTACATAAAGTGAGAAATATTGATGGAGCTATAACATCTCTGGCTTTAAGGAGAACACTTGAAAGAATGTGTAAGGATAAAGGTGCGGAAGGGAAAGATCTATATCGTAAATTGAAATATTTATCAGATAATGGTGTAATCCCACCGATTCTTTCAGTAATGTCTTCTATCATCAAAGATATTGGCAACGAAGCTGCACACGGTGATGATGTGGAATTTGATCAACAATTAGTAAGTTCCCTATTCAAATTTACAGAGATAATTTTGGAATATGTTTATGTAATACCAAGGCATCTAAAAAAAATTCAATTTGATATGGGCATAAGGGAAGAGGAAAATCAGAAACCAACAGTGGAGGTAACTAGCGAGTAGAAAATACTCGCTTTTTTTGATTATTTAAAAGTAAAAACAGGACACTTGTGTACTGCATTTCTAACCAAATAAAATGGGGAATAATTGATTCTATTGAAATATAAAGACTTTAAAGAAGTTGAAGAATCATTAGGGATGACTTATATATTTCTAATAGGTGTTTTTTTATATCGTATATAAATATATTCGAAAGTGATAAATTACTTATTCAACTAACGGGGGCTTTAGTAAAAGAAGAAAGGTTCTACATATTAGTCATATCTAATATGTAGAACCCTTTAATTTTTCTATCTTTTTTAAAATTAGGTCTTGATAAATGTGTACAGCTCTTCTTTTTGTTTATTATGGTACAGGATGTCCATTAGAGCTTTCGAAAATTGTAAACCATTGTTGGCGGTCTAAATTAACTTTTGTTGCCATTGCGGCCGTTTTTACTCGATCTAATTTACCAGAGCCAACGATTGGCATCATGTTAGCTGGATGAGCGAGTAACCATGCATACATAACAGTATCGATGCTAGTAACACCTAGTTCAGTAGCAACTTTTTGTAAAGTTTCACGTACACGTACGGCGCGTTCTGATTGGCCAGTAAAGATTTCTCCACCAGCAAGAGGTGACCAAATCATTGGATTGATTCGTTTTTCTTGGCATAAATCAATCGTACCTTTTTCAAAATGCTCGATTTGCATCGCAGATACTTCAATTTGATTTGTAATGAGTGGGAAATCTAAATACGAACTTAACATATTAAATTGTGAAGGTAAAAAGTTAGATACACCGAAGTGGCGAACTTTGCCTTCTTGCTTTAAGCGTGAGAACGCTTCTGCCACTTCAGTTGGATCCATAAATGGATCTGGACGATGGATGAGCAATACATCAATATAATCTGTATGTAAGTTTTGTAATGAATCTTCCGCGCTTTTTATTATATGTTCAGCACTCGTATTGTAGTGAGCAACATATCGATCTGGAAATTTAGGTGATGGGGGAGCGATTCCACATTTAGTGATGATTTGCATATTTTCGCGTAAGGAAGGCTTTAATTGTAACGCTTCTCCAAACAATCCTTCACACGTATACCCACCATAAATATCAGCGTGATCGAAAGTAGTAATCCCCAAATCCATACAGTCTTCAATAAAAGAAAGTAACTCTTGCTTTGGCATATTCCATTCTGCTAAACGCCAAAAACCTTGAATAATACGAGAAAATTCTAGCGTTTCGGCCATTTGAACTCGTTCCACTATAAGTACCCCCTATATGAATGAATAATATTTTTGAAAAGGCTTTCTTACTACGTATTATTATATAGTTATAGGGTCGTACATACAATAAATATGTTTTGCTACAAAAACGTTTTTCTCTATATGCTATAATGTAGAAACATAGAGCTATAAGGAGATGTAAGGAATGATTCCAGTAACAATACTAACTGGTTTTCTTGGATCAGGGAAAACGACATTATTAAATCGAATTTTATCAGAGGATCACGGCAAGAAATTAGCAGTGATTGTAAATGAAATAGGGCAAATTGGTATCGATAATCAATTAATTATGAACGTTGAAGAAGAAATTATGGAAATGACAAACGGTTGTTTATGCTGTACTGTGCGTGAAGATTTACTTGTTGCTTTAAAACAATTACTGGATGTGAAAGCAGAAGGGAAAATGGACTTTGATGGATTAGTAATTGAAACAACAGGTCTTGCAAATCCAGGTCCGATTATTCAAACTTTCTTTTTAGATCCAGTTATTCAATCTGCATACCAAATTAACGGTGTTGTAACAGTTGTAGATAGCTATCATATACATAAACATTTTGAAAAAGGACTAGAAGCAAAAGAACAAATTGCCTTTGCTGATGTTGTGTTAGTTAATAAATTAGATTTAATTGAAGAAAATGAGAAAGAAAATCTCTTGCATGAACTTCAAGGAATTAACCCGACTGCAAAGTTAATCGAGGCGACTAACTGTGAGGTAGATATTCCATCGTTATTACAAATTCAAACGTTTAAAACGAAAGATACGCTGCAAATTTACCCTCATACAGAACATAACCATCTAGAAGGTGTAAAATCGTTTGTACTACGTGAAGAACGTCCGTTAGATTTACAAAAATTGAATGAGTGGATGTCAGCTGTCGTTCAGGAACTAGGGGAGCATTTATATCGCTACAAAGGAATTTTATCTATTGATGGAGTAGATAAACGTATTGTTTTCCAAGGTGTGCATACGTTATTTGCTGCTTCGTACGATAGAGAGTGGCAAGAGGGCGAAGAGCGAGTAAGCGAAGTAGTTTTCATCGGAAGAGATATTAATAAAGAATGGTTCCAAGAACATTTTGAAGAATGTGTGAAATAAGTCTGCGTAAATCGCAGGCTTATTTTTTATGAGCATTTTAATGAGGTAATACTAGATTACAAAAATGAAGTATATAAGGGAAAGAAACTAAAAATAGAAAACATAACATTGATAAATGCATAATAAAAAGCCTGTTTTCACAGGCTTGTATTTTCATCTATAAGTAATTCCATTACAACACCTACAACTGGACCTTCGTCATCAATATCCCCATTTAAACGGAAGCCAAATGACTCATATAGTCCCATTGCGTGTTTGTTGTCAGGATGTAAACTTAAATAAATTATTTTACATTCGAATTTTTGTTGCAAGAATTGAATTAGTAAGCGAAGGAAACGTTTTGCGTATCCTTTTCCTTGAAATTGTTGGTCAATCATAAAACGATCTAACCATACACTTTCATGTTTTTGGGAATACCAACCGTACATTGCGTATCCAACGAGTGTTTCTTTGTCATATAAGCCTACTGACGTTCCGTTTTCTTCATATAATGATTCCGCTAAAGAAAACGCATTGCTTTCAATAAACTGCTGCTGGTCTTTTGCTACGTCTAAAGCAGCAACTGAACGCCAATTATTTGCTGTTACTTCACAAATGTGAAGATTCATAGTTCCAACTCACCTTCTAAATTAGTATAGCTTACAAGCTAATATGGATAATTCTACTTGTTATCTCGATCAAGTCAAGGATAAATACATAAAAAGGCAGCTGAATGACATATTCAGCTGCCTAGAAAATATAGTTGATTAGTTTGTTGCTTCTTTTAAAGTATTTACGTTTTCTTCCATTAATGTGAAGTAATCTTTATTGTTCTTTGCATCATCCTCAGAAATAGTAGCAAGGTGATTTAAGCGTAAAATTTTTGTACCTGTTTCTTTTTGAATAACTGATGCTACTTTTGGAGTAGAGAATGTTTCAAATAAAATATATTGTAGACCGTGCTCTTTTACTGTTTTTGTAATGTCAGTAAGCTGCTTTTGAGATGGTTCATCAGATGCTGAAATTCCAGCGATTGGAATTTGTTTCAAACCGTATCGTTGTTCCCAGTAGCCGTAAGCTGCGTGTGAAACTAATATTTCTTTCGTTTTTGCATTTGCAACAACTGCTTTAAATTGATCATCTAAATCAGTAAATTTTGTTTGTAGTGCTGCAAAGTTTTTTTCGAACTCTTTTTTATGTTCAGGCTGTAATTCTACAAGTGCATTTTTAATTTTTTCTGCTTGTTTCATCGCAAGAGTAGGGTCTATCCAAACGTGTGGGTCTTTATCGTGATGATGTTCATCTTCTTTATGACCGTCTCCATGATCGTGCTGCTCTTCTTCAGATGAAGCACGAAGTTCGATATCTTTAGATGCATTTACAATTTTTACGTTTTCTTTTTTTAATGATTTTTCCATTTTTTCGGCAAATGGTTCTAATTCTGCGCCGTTATAAACAAATAAATCGGCTTTCGCCACTTGTACAGTCTGCTTTTGACTTGGTTCAAATGTATGAGAATCCGCACCAGGTGGGTAAATTGTTTCTACATTTACATAATCACCACCGATTTTTTTTGCAAAGTCAGCGAGTGGGAAAATGGTTGTATAAACAGAAAGTTTCCCATCTTTTTTCGCTGCACTATCTTTGTTGTTAGAACATCCAGCAAAGATGAGTGTGAAAATAAGTATAAATGAAAATAGAGCTAATTTTTTAGGCATATAATTCTCCTCTTTTCTTTTTTACAATTATATTTTCTCCAAATATAAGAAGAAAATATCGTTTTAATACAAAACGGAATAATTACGTTTTAATACAAAACGGAATAATTACGTTTTAGTTTGCGAACCTAGTATAATACATCTTTATGAAAGTTGCAATAAATAATAATCATTACGATTTGATTTTGTAATAAATCTGTCAAAAAGAAAGGTATTAAATTTTATGATTGGTGCATATGTGACAATGTTACTTTCATATATTGGGAGGGAGCAGAGAAAAGGGGATGAGCGCTTGGGTTACTTCATGGAAGCTATCTTATTAATACTTGCGGTTGTTTTGCCATTATCTTTTGTTTTAATTTTTTTAAGAAGACTAATAAGTAATTTAGGGGATGCTACAACAATTACAAAATTGCCAGCGGAAGAAAAAGAAGAGAAAAAAGAGTAAGTAAAGCACTATGCATACGCATAGTGCTTTACTTATGGTAAAATGGGAGAACGGAAACTCCTGTTAGCGACGATTAGCTATAGGAGAGAATAGTAAATAAAGAGGTATACACATATATGAATAAGCGAACAGCGTTAGTACTTGGCGCAAGTGGGTTAGTTGGACAAGAAATAACGCGACTATTACTTGACTCAGATTACTACGATTCGGTTACTATTTTTGTAAGGGAACCATTACAATTACAGCATGAGAAATTGCAACAGAAACAGGTGGATTTTTCAGTATTAGAGGAATACAAAGAATTTTTTGCAGTAGATGATGTTTTTAGTTGCTTAGGAACAACGATAAAAAAGGCGAAGTCGAAGTCGAATTTTAAAAAAGTAGATTATGAATATACATTACGAGCTGCCTGCTTAGCTGAAAAACAAGGCGTGCAAAATTTTCTTGTTATTTCATCAATGGGAGCAAAACCTAAATCATTTTTCTTTTACTCGCAAGTGAAGGGGAAAATGGAAGAGGAGCTGAAAAAGCTAGTTATTGGTGGCATACATATTTTCAGGCCGTCATTATTAGTTGGAAATCGAAAAGAATATCGTTTTGGGGAAAGAATGGCTGAGAAATTATCTCGTATTCTTCCGTTTATATTTAAAGGGGCTTTTAAAAAGTATAAACCAATTTCAGCTAAAGATGTGGCGAAAGGAATGTATATAACAGCGCTACGTGAAGAATCTGGTATTCATATTTATAGTTCAAACGATATTATAGAAATAAAATAAATAAAACCGAGAAGAATAATTTCTCGGTTTTATTTATTAGTTTTAATGTTTCCGGGTGCTCGTCGGTACTGATATGGTTCTTTTAATTCAAAGCCAAGTTCATTGGCAGCTATTCTTGGGAAGTATGGATTACGAAGTAACTCGCGTCCGATAAAAATTAAATCTGCTTCGTTATTATTTAAAATTTGCTCTGCTTGTGATCCGTTTGTAATTAATCCTACCGCACCAGTCGCGATGTCAACATGCTCCTTAATATGTTTAGCATATTGTACTTGGTAACCAGGATACACATCAATATGTGCGGGTACAACAGCACCAGAACTACAATCGATTAAATCTACCCCTTGTTCTTTCATCCATCCTGTATACTGCACATAATCTTGAACCGTTAACCCGTCAGGATGATAATCATTTGCTGAAATACGAACAAATAACGGTCCGTTCCAAACTTCATTTACAGCATCGATGATTTCGCGTAAGAAACGATAGCGATTTTCAGGTGAGCCCCCGTATTCATCAGTCCGCTTATTGGAAAGCGGAGAAAGAAATTCATTAATAAGATAACCGTGAGCACCATGTAATTCAATAACGTCAACCCCCGCTAGTTTAGAGTGTAAAGCTGCTTTTTGAAAAGCAGAAACAGTTTCTTTAATTTGCTGTTTATTCATTTCTACTGGTATTTTCATTCTATCGTTAAACGGAATTGCTGAGGGAGCGAAAGCATCTGTTTCTAATTCAGCCTTTCTTCCGGCGTGAGCGAGTTGAATGGCTGCTTTTGCACCGTTATTATGTATAAATGTTGTCGTTTTATGTAAGCCTTCAATTAGATTATCATCCCAAATGCCTAAGTCTTTGTTAGAAATTCGTCCTTCAGGTAACACAGCTGTTGCTTCAATCATAACTAAACCTACTTGGCCAGCAGCCCTGGTTCCATAATGGACGAGATGAAAATTAGTTACTTGGCCATCCTCATTTTCTGATGAATACATGCACATAGGTGACATAATGATACGGTTTTTTAGCGTAACGTCCTTAATTGTATAAGGTGAAAAGAGTTGAAACTCCATCAAATATCCCCCTTGATTGAATTTTCTTACATTGTATCATCCTCTTTTTTGTTTCCCTAATAAAACGCTTATACGAAAAATTTCGTCTATTCGTGTTACAATAAATAATATGTAATGAATTGGAGGATGACATATGTACCAGGCTTATTATGATAGTGAATTAGGTTTGTTAGAAATTACAGCGAACGAAGAAGGAATTACGTCTGTTATATTTGTTGAAGAAAGAAAAGAAGAACATAAAAATGAATTTGTTGAACAATGTATAAATGAATTAGATGAATACTTTGAAGGAAAAAGAAAAGAGTTTACAGTTCCATTGTCTGCTGAAGGAACACCATTCCAAAAGAATGTATGGGATGCACTTTACACTGTTCCGTATGGCGTAAGTGCTTCATATTTAGATATTGCGGAGAAGGTTGGGAATACGAAAGCTGTACGAGCGATAGGAGGGGCAAATAGCCGGAATCCAATTTCAATTATCGTTCCATGCCATCGTGTAATAGGAAAGAGTGGAAAACTTGTTGGGTATGCGGGTGGTTTATGGAGGAAAGAGTGGTTATTGAAACATGAAGGTATTTTAAATAAATCGTAAGAAACAACCTTTGGAAAGAGGGAGTTAGCTCGGCTGTCCTAAGACAAATGCGTTAGCTATCAAAAGTAACGATGAACCGAGAAGCCCCCACTTCGGGGTAAGCTCGTAAGAGATACTAAGTGGTGGGTAGTTCACAATGAAGTATGGATGGAAAGAGGGATTGTTTTGAAATGTATAAATTGTGGGCGACCTTGTATTAATGATCAGCTGAATTGTGCAAATTGTCAACGAAACTTGCATAATGAACAAGGTGAAGAAAGCTCGCTAATAGACAAAGAATTAGAAGTATATGTAGGGAGACAATATCCATATTACAAAAGAAAATGGGAGCTTGAGAATAAGCGAATTGCTAGGTGGAGCTGGAATGGTCTGGCTGCTATTTTTAATGTAGGTTGGCTTGGATATCGCAAGTATTACGTACCTGCTGCTTTATTTATACTGTTATTAGTAGCATGTGATGCATTTTCTTATTATATGGGGTTCAACGTAGCGTTGCCAATCATTAATATGGTGCCTCTTACGTTTTTATTACTCATTTTCATTCTATTTGGGATGGGGATTTTTGCAAATGGATTATATTATCAATTTGCAGAAAGGCGTATATATCGAATAAAAGCACGGGGAATTAAAGATGAATCGGTTGAAAATTATCTCATCCGTGATAGTGGTGGAACGAGTAAAATGGGAGCAACAATCGTTACTATTTTAGCAGTTGCTAGTATTTTTTTCAGTCATTTCTTTTTTCCGACTGATCGAGATATTATACAAAAAGTTCGTACAAGCTCGCTTTATGAATATCCAGTCTTTTCAATTGGTGAATCGTTCGAAAATTATTTTCAAAATTCAGGATGGATATACTATCGGGGAACGGAAGGATTAGAATTAGTAGAATTTCAGGGGGAGAGTCCTGAGATGCCAAGGAAAAAGGTGACAATTCAATTTATTGTTGATTATAAATTGGGAGAAGTGGAACCATATTCACTTACGATTAACGGTGAATCTAAAAATGAAGAAGAGTTTTTGAAGATAATGGAGGAAATATTTAAAGTTCAAAATCCATTTGATATAGAGGATGGCTTACAAGTAAATGCTATTCAACAAAGCGGAGGGAAAGCAATTTCTGACCGCTTTTTTTCTTTTTATGAAAATAAATATTTAAAATAATCAGAATTTTTTGTATAATAAAATATATTATACAAGTTTTAACTTATACATATAGATTGGGGGAAGGAAGAATGAAGAGAAAGGTAACAACGATTGCTGCAGTTGCATTATCGGCTAGTGTATTGGTTGCAGGTTGCGGAAATGGGGAGAAGGCATCTACAACGAAGAAAGAAGCAGGTAAGGGAGTAGCGGATAAGCAAGTATTAAACTTACTAGAAACAGCTGAAATTCCTTCAATGGATACATCTAAATCAACAGATTCTGTATCTTTCCGTGTATTTGTAAATGCAATGGAAGGATTATATCGTCTAGATAAAGATAATAAACCAACTCCAGGTATGGCCAAAGACGTGAAGATTAGTGAAGATAAAAAGACATATACATTTGAATTACGTGATGCAAAATGGTCAAATGGTGATCCAGTTCGAGCACAAGATTTTGTATATGCATGGCAACGTACATTAGATAAAGCAATAGCAGCAGAATATGCATTTATTTTATTTGATGTGAAAAATGCACAGAAAGTAAATAAAGGAGAAGTACCGTCGGATCAATTAGGTGTTAAAGCGAAGGATGATAAAACGTTGGTAGTAGAATTAGAGCAACCAGCACCTTATTTCCTTGAGCTTACTTCGTTCCCTACATTCTTCCCATTAAATGAAAAGTATGTAAAAGGACAAGGGGATAAATACGGATTAGAAGCAGATAAATTATTGTACAATGGACCATTTACAATGAGTGAATGGAAACATGAACAAAGTTACCAGTTAAAGAAAAACCCAAATTATTGGGATAAAGATGCTGTAAAATTACAAGAAATTAATGTGGGTATAGTAAAAGAGACAAGTACTGGGGTAAATTTATATGATAGTGATCAAGCAGATCGTGTCATTTTAAGTTCTGAGTTTGTAGACAAATATAAAAAGAATAAACCAGATGAATTTAAAACGAAGCTAGACCCACGTATGTATTTCCTACGTTTTAATCAAAAAAATGCAACGTTTAAAAATCAAAAGGTTCGTGAGGCGATTGATTTAGCGTACGATAAAAAAGGAATTGCGGATGTAATTTTGAATGATGGATCATTGCCGGCGTATTTCTTAGTACCTGAAAAGTTTACGACAGGACCAGATGGAAAAGACTTCCGTACTGTAAATAAAAATTTCCGTGACAGTAAAGATAATGCTGCGAAAGCAAAAAAACTGTGGGAAGAAGCGAAGAAAGAACTTGGTCAAGATACAATTACAGTAGAATTACTAAATGATGATAACGGTAGTCGTAAAAAAGTGGGCGACTTTATTAAAGAAGAATTAGAGAAAAACTTACCTGGTATTAAAGTGAATCTGAAGCAACAACCATATAAGCAGAAGTTAGATTTAGAAAAGAAATTTGAATATGAATTCTCATTATCTGCATGGAGTCCAGATTATCCAGACCCAATGACATATATTGATATGTTCGTTACTGGAAGCTCATTTAATGAAATGGATTATTCAAATCCGAAGTACGATGATTTAGTAGCAAAATCAAAAGGAGAACTACTAAAAGATGACGCAGCACGCTGGAAAGCACTTGCAGAAGCTGAAAAAATCTTAATTGGTCAAGATGCTGCAATCTCTCCTACGTATCAGCAAAGTACGGCTTATTTAGAGAAGACATATGTAAAAGGTATCGCTAACCATACGTTTGGTGGAGACTTCAGTTATAAATGGGCATATATTACAAAGAAATAGTATAATAAAAGATGAGTGAATTTTCGCTCATCTTTTATTTGTATAGGAGGAATTAGAGTTGTTAAAGGGAATCAATCATCTTTGTTTTTCAGTGTCCAATTTAGAAAACTCTATTACATTTTACGAGAAAGTATTGGAAGGAGAATTATTAGTCAAGGGGAGAAAACTTGCATATTTTAATATATGTGGAGTATGGATAGCGCTTAATGAAGAAACACATATTCCGAGAAAGGAGATTCATCAATCTTATACGCACCTCGCATTTTCTGTTGAACAAAAAGATTTTGAACGCCTGTTACATCGGTTAGAAGAAAATAATGTTCATATTTTACAAGGAAGAGAGCGTGATGTGAGAGATTGTAGGTCTATATATTTTGTTGATCCTGATGGTCATAAATTTGAGTTTCATTCAGGGACGTTACAAGACCGTCTAAATTATTATAGAGATGAGAAACCTCATATGACATTTTACTAAGGGGGGAAGAAGTTGCATGCGCTTGTAATTGGTGGAACAGGAATGCTAAAGAAAGTTTCTATGTGGCTTTGTGATCAAGGGTTTCATGTTTCTATTATTGGACGAGATAGTACGAAATTGGAAAATGTTAAGCAAGTGAGTTCTGTACCGGGAAATATTACGTGCCTTCCTTTAGATTATCAAAATGACGATGATGTAAAGCAATCTATTACAAATACAATTGAACAAAATGGTCCAATAACATTAGTTGTTGCCTGGATACACTCTAGTGCAAAGCATGCATTACGACTCATTTGTAATGAAGTTGAATTGTCATCGGAAAAGTATAGTTTATTTCATATATTAGGTAGTAGTGCATCGCGTACGAAGTCACAAAAAATAGGCGGGACATTATGTAGTTATTATAGAATTATATTAGGGTTTATTTTAGAAGATACATATGCAAGATGGCTTACTCATGAAGAGATTGCTGACGGAGTTATAAAAGGAATTGAAAGTAAATGCACAGAATGGATTGTAGGGAGAGTAGAGCCGTGGGAATCGCGGCCAAAATGGTAAGGGGGCTTGAAATGAAGACAACGGTATATGTAACAAGGCACGGTGAGACAGAATGGAATGTAGCAGGGCGGATGCAAGGACGGAAAAATTCAGCATTAACAGAGAATGGTATGATACAAGCGAAACAATTAGGGGAGCGTATGAAGGATTTACCACTCCATGCCATATATAGTAGTCCAAGCGAAAGAACGCTTCATACTGCTGAATTGATTAAAGGGGAACGCGATCTTCCAATTATAGAAGATGAATGTTTCTATGAAATAAACATGGGGATATGGGAAGGGCAAACAATTGCTGACTTGGAAATGCAATATCCAGAAGAAGTACATTTATTTTGGAATGAACCACATCTTTTTCAGTCAACATCAGGGGAAAACTTTGCGGCCGTTCATAAAAGAGTAATTGAAGGGATACACTTTCTTTTGGAAAAGCATAAAGGAGAAAATATTTTAATAGTTACTCATGCTGCAGCAGCGAAATTACTCGTAGGGCATTTTGCAGGTTTTGAAATTGAACATGTATGGGAAGAGCCATTTATGCATAGCGCGAGCCTTAGTGTGATTGAATTTGATGAAAACCGTGGTAAAGTAAAACAATTTGCAGATATAAGTCATTTTCAGTAAACGTAAAAAAGGTCGCAAAGCGACCTTTTTTGGTGGACATAAAAAACTAGCAATTACGTTTTTTATACCAGAAGTGATCGAATTTCTTGTTTTTGCAAGATGGGAACTTATGTCCGTCTCTGCAATCATTCCATTTGTGCCCGTCATCGTGACAGTCTTTACCATGATCACAATCATCATCGCAAGAGCTACCGTGTCCGTGAGGGAAGAATTCGCATTTTTTACAGAAACTTCGTTTTGTCCAGAAAAATTTCTTTTCAAAGCGTATGCATTTTGTAACGAACGTACAATGCTTTCTGCGAGTACGTTTTGTAACTAAAACGCATTCTTTTCTACGCGTCACTTTTGTAACGAAAGTCCATTTTTGAACACGTACACGAGTGCATTTCGTAACAAACGTCCATTTTTTAACATGAGTACATTTTGTAACGAAAGTACAATGTTTTACGCGAGTACATCTTGTTCTTGGACATTTACGCCCAGTTGTACATTTACGCCCAGTTGTACATTTACGCCCAGTTGTACATTTACGCCCAGTTGTACATTTACACCCTGTTGTACATTTATGATGAGAGAATTTATCATCATCGCACTCAAAAGTACTTGGATCTTGGTGTAAGAAATCCTCCATACCAGCACTTTTGATTTCTTCAACAGCTTTTCTAATATCACGTTTCATAGAAATCCTCCTTATCGAGTGTTAAATTGAAAAGGTATTCTTTTTCCTTAACATGATATGAGATTCGACTTCTTTCTGAACAGGACAAGAGTGTAATTTTATATAAATAGATGATAGCGGATGTATGGACAAGACAAGGCGCATACATTGAATGAAGAGAACTGAGAAGGGATGAGAAAACATGCTGCCTTCATATGATTTTTTTGTTCATCCAATGTACTTAGTGGAATTGAAAAAGGACATTTGGTCAGATAGTCCAGTGCCAGCAAAATTAACTTATGGAAAAAAGAAGTATGACATTGATATCGTATACCGAGGGGCTCATATTCGCGAATTTGAGAAAAAGTCTTATCATGTTATGTTTTATAAACCGAAAAAATTTCAAGGCGCGAAAGAGTTTCATTTGAATTCTGAGTTTATGGATCCGTCTCTCATACGAAATAAATTATCTTTAGATTTTTTTCATGATATTGGTGTACTTTCGCCAAAATCACAACATGTATTTATAAAAATTAATGGTCAAATTCAAGGTGTGTATTTACAGTTAGAATCAGTTGATGAAAACTTTTTGAAAAATAGAGGGTTACCGAGTGGTTCTATTTATTATGCGATAGATGATGATGCGAATTTTTCGTTAATGAGTGAGCGAGATAAAGATGTTAAGACAGAGCTCTTTGCGGGTTATGAATTTAAATATTCGAATAAAAATAGTGAAGAACAACTGAGTGAATTTGTATTTCAAGCGAATACTTTGTCGAGGGAAGATTATGAAAAAGAAATCGGGAAGTTTCTACATGTAGATAAATATTTACGATGGTTAGCTGGAGTTATTTTTACGCAAAACTTTGATGGTTTCGTTCATAACTATGCACTATATCATAACGATGAGACAAATTTATTTGAAGTGATACCGTGGGATTATGATGCGACTTGGGGGCGAGATGTACAAGGGAGACCACTTAATCATGAATATATTCGTATTCAAGGTTATAATACGTTAAGTGCAAGATTGTTAGATATACCTGTATTTAGAAAACAATACCGAAGTATTTTGGAAGAAATATTAGAAGAACAATTTACCGTTTCGTTTATGATGCCGAAAGTAGAAGGTTTGTGTGAATCGATTCGTCCATATTTACTACAAGATCCATATATGAAAGAAAAATTAGAAACATTTGATCAAGAAGCTGATATGATTGATGAATATATAAATAAAAGAAGGAAGTATATACAAGACCACTTACATGAATTGGATTAATTTTGAAAGAGATTGGAACATTATCAATCTCTTTTTTTGTATAATAAAGATGTATCAATTGAATTGACGTAATATTTACTTAATAAAGAATGGAGATGTGGAAACATGACGGTCAAGTGGATTGATTGGGTAAAACAAATACAATCTATAGCTCAAGCGGGTTTAACGTATTCTAAGGATGTGTATGACATAGAGCGTTTCCAACAATTACGGGATATTTCCATCTCGATGATGTCACATTACACAAAGACAGATTGGGAAGTAGTAGAGAATTTATTTGCAAGTGAGACAGGCTATCAAACACCTAAAGTTGATATACGGGCAGTTATTTTTCAAAATGAAAAACTATTATTTGTGAAAGAAAAAAGTGATAGGAAATGGGCATTGCCAGGTGGATGGGCTGATGTTGGTTATACGCCAACAGAAGTAGCAGCAAAAGAAGTTTTAGAGGAGACGGGCTATGAAGTAGATGATTTTAAGCTACTCGCTATATTTGATAAAGAAAAACATCAACCATCGCCTTCAGCAACACATGTATATAAAATTTTTATTGGCTGTAAGATTATTGGTGGCGAAAAGAAAACTAGTATTGAAACAGAAGATGTGGAGTTTTTTGGTGAGAATGAATTGCCTAATTTATCGATTGCTAGAAATACAGAAGAGCAAATTAAAGAAATGTTTGCCTACATGAAAGAACCTCAAAAAGAAACATTAATAGATTAATAATGCTTATGCCGATGATATTGTTGAAATGAAGATATTGGCAGAATGCGACCTTTATGTAATAATGGGATGGTATGTGAAGAAAAAAGGAGATAGAAAATAAAATGTTAGCAAGCATAATAGATCAGTTATTGCAATTTTTTGCAAGCCTAGGTTACTTTGGAGTAGCGCTAGCTTTAATGATTGAAATTATCCCGAGTGAAATTGTACTTTCGTATGCTGGCTTTTTAGTCGCAGATGGTAAAATTAGCTTTGTCGGTGCAGTTATTGCTGGAACAATCGGTGGTACTTTAGCTCAAATCTTTTTATATTGGCTTGGATATTACGGAGGGCGTCCGGTTGTAGAGAAATATGGGAAATATCTACTTATTAATAAACACCATTTAGACATAGCAGAAAATTGGTTTAAGCGTTACGGAGCTGGAGTAATATTTTCGGCACGTTTTATCCCAATTGTACGTCATGCAATCTCTATTCCGGCAGGACTAGCTAAGATGCCATTAAAACTTTTCACACTGTATACAGTTGTAGCGATTATTCCATGGTCAATACTATTTATATACTTAGGTGAAAAGCTTGGTGGAAATTGGCGACATATTAAAGAGTATGCATCTGATTACACACATTACATAATTATAGCGGCTGTTCTCTTTGTTGCTCTATACTTCGGTTTAAAGTATTTAAAAAAGAAAAAAGCAGCGCGTTAAAGTCAATGATTTTTCATTGGCTTTTTTTATTGTTTCAGTTCTAAAAAAAAGGAGTTGTCCATAATGTGTAATAATAAAGCGTAGCGGGGGAATGTGATGAAAGGATCACCGTTTTTACGTGGAACGATATTTTTAACGATGGCAACGATGATATCTAAAATGTTAGGGTTTATATATGTTATACCATTTACAGCAATGGTGGGTACGAGTGGGTACGTATTATATACGTATGCATACCGTCCTTATACAATTATGCTTAGTATTGCAACGATGGGATTACCACTTGCCGTTTCAAAAATGGTTTCAAAATATGATCAACTCAATGATTATCACACTGTTAAGAGAGTGCTAAAGAGTGGTATCGTTTTTATGGTCATTATGGGCGTTATTTCTTGTTTAGCATTATATATGTTAGCACCACATTTAGCTAAACTTGTGATTGATGGAAATGATCAGTCGGGGAATAGTGTGGTAGCTGTCACGCACAATATTCAAATTGTAAGTTTTGCGTTAATACTCGTTCCTGTAATGAGCTTGTTACGTGGTTTCTTTCAAGGTTTTCAATCTATGGGACCTTCTGCGCTCAGTGTAGTTGTAGAGCAATTTTTTCGGGTCTTAACTATTTTGATAGGAAGCTTTGTCGTTTTATATGTTATAAAAGCTTCTGTTTCGTTGGCAGTTGGTATTTCAACGTTTGGAGCATTTATGGGAGCACTAGGTGGATTAAGTGTTTTAAGTGCGTATTATATAAGAAGGAGAAAACATTTAAAGAAAAAAGAGATTGCCAGTATACCACAAACGACGAAAACTTTTTTTTCGTTGTATAGAGAACTGTTTACATATTCTATTCCTTTCGTTGTAGTTGGATTAGCGATTCCGTTATATCAGACGATTGATACATTTACAATTAATAAACTACTTATACAAATAGGGTATATGCAAGGAGAAGCGGAGAAGATTAATGCGATAATTGGTCTTGTCCAGATGGTTGTACTTATCCCGGTTTCCGTTGCGACTGCTTTTAGTATGTCTCTCGTACCTGAGATGACAAAAGCCTATACAGCAGGGAATGTGAAGTTACTGTACAAACATTTTACGAGGACGAATGTATTAGTAGTAGGTATTACGGTACCAGCGGCGATTGGAATGATGTTGTTAGCAAAACCAGTATATACTCTTTTATTTGGTGCCGGAAATGATCCGGAGATGGGGAGAGTTATTTTACAGTATTATGCTCCTGCCTGTATACTATTTTCGCTTTTCACAGTAACAGCTGCGATGTTACAAGGAATTAATCAACAACAGAAAACAGTGCTAGGATTAGTAATTGGTATTATTGTGAAGATAGTTTTAAATATCGTATTGCTTCCGTATTTCGATTATGTAAGTTTTATTATTTCAACATACGCTGGTTATACGATTTCAGTTGGCTTTAACTTGTGGATGCTTTCTAAATATGTTATAAAGGCAACATAAGCTTTTTAAGGCAGAGAGCACTCTGTCTTTTTCTTTGTTTAGAATATTTTTCTTATAAAAACGTTTTCAAAATAATTTTTCTATTGAAATTTAAACGTATGTTTCATATGCTGAGAATGGCGGTTCAAAAACTGTTATGTAAGAGAGGTAGATTCCTACATGTAAAAAGAATCGGGGTGATAGTATGTTAAATATTTATTTAACAGACCGAAACGGAAAACTACAAGAGGTTGAGGAAATGCAAAAGGGTTGCTGGATTAATGTACTTCATCCAACGGAAGAAGAAATTCAATATCTAGTACAAACGTTAAATGTAGATTTAGATTTCATTAAAGACCCTTTAGATGATGAAGAACGCTCTCGTATTGAAAAGGAAGACAATAATACTTTAATTATCGTGGATATTCCAACAGTTAGACATGATGAAGAAGGAAATTCGATTTATGACACGATTCCAATAGGTATGATTGTAATGCCAGATTGCTTTGTGACAATTTGTTTAGAAGAAAATCCAATTTTTGAACGCTTTATTAATCAACGTATTAAAGAATTTTATACGTTTAAAAAGACGCGCTTTGCACTTCAGCTCTTATATACGATTTCTACTTATTATTTAAGATACTTAAAGCAAATTAACAGAAAAACAATCGATTTAGAGCACCAATTAAATAAGTCGATGAAAAATAAAGAAATTTTTACATTGCTCGGCCTTGAAAAAAGTTTAGTTTATTTTACAACATCATTAAAGGCAAATAAAATTGTAATTCAAAAATTAATGCGAAACAGTACATTTTTGAAAATGTATGAAGACGATCAAGATTTACTAGAAGATGTATTAATTGAAAATAAGCAGGCTATTGAAATGGCGGAAATATATAGTCACATTTTAAGTGGAATGATGAATACATTTAGTTCGGTTATTTCTAACAATTTAAATAGTGTTATGAAACTGTTGACTTCTATTACAATCATTTTATCATTACCAACGATGGTTTCTAGTTTCTTTGGAATGAATGTAAAGGTTCCGTTTGAAGGGGAAGCACATGGTTTTGTAATTGTACTTATAATATGTGTAACATTATCTTTCACTTTAGCATTTGTTTTTTGGAAGAAACGTTACTTTTAATGATAGGAAAGCTGCGCTAGCATAGTTATAAAACTGTGCTAGCGCAGCTTTTTTTGCTATGAAATCTCAATTTTGGAACAGAATATAACTTGTGAAATGTAATGTGTATGAAGGTTATGAATTCCATATAACTCTTGTTCAAATAATGAAATGGGGTTAAAATTACATATTGTTAATGAAAAGTTGGAGGAAATACATCATGGAATTGTTTCAATTACCGAAAGCATTCCTGCAAATGAATACAATCTTTATCTCAATATTAATCGAAGCACTTCCTTTTGTGCTAATTGGTGTATTTATTTCAGGATTCATTCAAATGTTTGTGACAGAAGATATGGTGGCAAAATGGATGCCTAAAAACCGATTTCTGTCTGTTTTATTAGCTACTTTTTTAGGTATGATGTTTCCTGGATGTGAATGTGGAATTGTTCCGATTGTAAGACGATTAATCGGAAAAGGGGTTCCACCCTATGCAGGAATTGCATTTATGTTAACTGGACCGATTATTAATCCAGTTGTATTATTTGCAACATATGTTGCTTTTGGAAGTAGTATGCACATGGTATGGTATCGTTCTATTGTAGCGATTATCGTAGCAATTATCGTTGGAATTATATTATCATTTATGTTTAAAGAACATCAATTAAGAGATGATCACTTCCCAGAAGTGAACCATAAGCGTCCGTTACGTACAAAAATGTGGGATGTATGTACACATGCTGTTGAGGAATTTTTCTCAATGGGGAAATATTTAGTGTTAGGAGCGTTAATTGCTGCTGCAGTTCAAACGTTTGTACAAACTTCAACATTGCTTGCTATTGGACAAGGTCCGTTTTCTTCATCAGCTGTAATGATGGGACTTGCTTTCATTTTATCACTTTGTTCAGAGGCGGATGCATTTATTGCTTCTTCGTTCCAAAGTACATTTTCAACAGCGTCACTTGTCGCGTTTCTCGTATATGGACCGATGGTGGATATTAAAAATATGTTTATGATGCTTGCGACATTTAAAACAAAATTTGTAATTGTTGTGACGGTTACAGTTACCCTTGTTGTTTATGCAAGCTCACTACTCATTTATGCGATGGGGTGGTAGGTTATGTTTCGAGCATATATATTATTAGGCTTTACAATTTTAATTGGACAGCTTCATATTTCCGGTAACATTACGAAGTATATAAATATGAAGTACGCCTATTTATCAAAAACTGCTGCTATTATTTTAGGTTTCTTAACGATTGTACAAATTATTATCGTTTTCCAAAAAGAGCACCAAAAGGAAAAAGAGAAACATGATTGTAGTTGTGATCATAGTCATTGTGGGCATGATCATTCGAAAGATGAGAATACATGGTGGAAAAAAGTGTTTTCTTACACGTTATTCTGTTTTCCAATCATTACAGGATTGTTTTTCCCAATTGCAACATTAGATTCCGATATTGTTAAGGCGAAGGGATTCCATTTTCCAGTAGCGCAAGCAGAAAGTAAAGATCCATTTATGACAAGGCAATTTCTAAGACCTGACACGAGCATTTATTACGGGAAAGAAGGATACCGTGGTGTAATGGAAAAAGGGAAGAAAGAGTTTGTAACGAAAGACAATATCACTTTAAAAGATGAAGATTTCTTAAAGGGTATGGAGACAATTTATAATTATCCTGGTGAATTTACTGGTAAAACCCTGTCTTATAAAGGATTTGTTTTCCGAGATGATTCTTCTAAAAAGGAACAATATTTCTTATTCCGTTTCGGCATTATACATTGTGTTGCCGATTCGGGTGTATATGGTATGTTAGTTAAAAAACCAGAAGGTGTAGAGTGGAAAAATGATGATTGGATTCAGATAGAGGGAGAAATTTCAACTGAATTTTATCAGCCGTTTCATGCGAATATTCCAGTGTTAGAAGTAACGAAATGGAATAAAGTTGAACAGCCGAAAGAACAATATGTATTTAGAGGAGCCGATTGATAAAATCGGTTCTTTTTTATGGACTAAAAGTTCTAAAAATTGTTAATATTAAACGTGTAGTTCATGAGGTGTAGTGTATATTGGGATATTAGGGATAAATAATTAAAGGGGTGATAACAATGACTGAAGTAAAGGGTAAAACAGCTAATGAATCAAGGGTGTTTAAAACGAGTCGAGTATTTCCAACGGATTTAAATGATCATAACACGCTATTTGGTGGAAAGATATTGGCGGAGATGGATATGGTTGCTTCAATTTCAGCAACGAGACACTCGAGAATGGAATGTGTCACAGCGTCTATGGATTGGGTAGATTTCTTACATCCAGTACGTTCTTCAGATTGTGTTAGTTATGAATCTTTCGTAATTTGGACGGGAAGAACTTCTATGGAGATATTTGTGAAAGTAGTAGCAGAAGATTTAATTTCAGGTAAAAAACGTGTAGCAGCAACTTCATTCGTTACTTTTGTTGCGCTTAGTAAGGAGAATAATCCAGTTCCTGTACCGCGTGTTATCCCTGAGACAGAAGAGGAGAAAGAATTGCATCGAATTGCTGTGTTACGTGCAGAACAGCGCCATATTCGTAAGGCAGAGAGTAAGAAGGTAGCTACACTGCTAACTTTTTGATGTAAAATACTTTCCTAGTGGTACTATTTTGTAATAGGTTAGGAGATTTTTGAAATGAAAAGCGGACACCTAAAAATAGGTGTCCGCTTTTATAGTTTTTTCATCCCCATATCGTACTACAATAACTGCTTAGCAGAAGCAAGCAGCACCGACGATAATTAAGAGGATAAATAATACGACTAGTAGCGCAAATCCATTACCATGTGCGAAGCCCATTGTTATTTCCTCCTTTTATTTTAAGATACAACATACAATATGCAGATGAGCTCCTGTTTGATATGGACGTATATCATGCAATGACATATTTTTTGTATGATAATGTTTTAAAAAAGGAAAGATATAGGAATAACAGTAGTTAGAGAAAGGAACGTATCCATGAAGCGCTTTTTAATTGTAATAATTTGTTTTATAGGTGTATTCATATGGATGAACGTTGATGTGGAAATGGGGAAGAAAATGGCTAGTGGATATGAATTAGAAAAAATCCGATCAGGGGATTTTCAAGTATATACGAACGGTGATGAGTTATATAAAAGTTTATTTGAGGATATAAATCGTGCAGAAAAGAATGTGTATATTCATTTTTATATTGTAGGAAAAGATGAAGTAAGCCAAAAGTTCTTACAGTTATTAGAGAAAAAAGCATCTAGCGGAGTAGATGTGAAATTGTCAGTAGACCGCATTGGCGGATATAAGCTTAAGAAAAAGATAATTAATCAATTAAAAGAAAAAGGCGTGAAGTTTACATTTAGTAAAAAACCTAAATTTAAAAACTTATTTTATTCTTTGCATCAACGTAATCATAGACGCATTGTTACTATAGATGGGAAAGTTTCTTACATTGGTGGCTTCAATATCGGAAAGGAATATCTTGGACAGGATCCTAAATTTGGTCCGTGGCGTGATTATCATGTACGCATCGAAGGGAATGGAGCTACTGATATGGAACGGAAGTTTGCGGAAGACTGGCAAGAAGATACGGGAGAAAAGTTTCCTATACACCAAGAGTTACCTGTACAAGGAAATGTAAAATATCAATACGTATTTTCGAATGGAAAAGGTTTATGGAAGGAGTATGGAGCGTTTTTAAAGAAGGCAAAACATTCTTTAATTATCGCTACACCATATTTTGTACCGAGTAAAGAAATGGTGAAGGGGCTGAAAGATGCATTAAATCGTGGTGTCCATGTAAAAATCCTCGTCCCATTTAAAAGTGATGCAGTATTGCTAAAACAGGCTGCCTATCCTTATTTGAAAGACATGTTAGATGCTGGAGCGGAGATTTATCAATATCGAAATGGATTTTTTCATGGGAAAGTAACAATCATCGATGAGGAAATGGTTGATATTGGTACAGCAAATTTTGATAATAGAAGTTTTTACTTAAATAACGAATCTAACTGTTTCATATATGATAAGACAGTCGTTGCTGACGTATGGAATCGATTAAAAGAAGACTTTCATAAATCAAAACGATTTTCTGAAGAAGATTTTGAGAAAATTAGTAGATGGGATTGGTTTCTAGCAAGAATATCAAATGTTATCGCATCATATTTATAGTATAGAGATGAAATAGGAAGGGAGGCGCTTTAATGGATTGTATGAAAGAATTGATGACATATAGTTACACACTTATATATAAAGTTGGAGAATACACGAGCAAGGTTCGAGATGAAGAATTAAAGGATATATTACAGCATCATTTGCCGTATATGTTACAAGCATATAATGAACAAGTGAATTTTCAAGAAGGAGAAAATATACAACATATAACTTGTAAACAAATGTGGCCGGAATTTACTGAAATGGATAGGGAAACAGATAATGAGTGTACAGGGGATATTGGGATTGCTATTTGTTATATTTCACATTTGAAACGATTAGCATTAAAGTTTGCTCAAGTTGCAGTGGAAGTTGCGAACCCAGAGTTTCGTTCTTTCTTGGAAAATTGTTTTGTGAAAATGAATCGTTATGCTTATAGTGTTTGGCAATATGTTGTGAAGAAGGAATATAAAATTAAACATTTATATGAAAATGAAAGTGAAAGTGAGAAGTTTGCGTGAAAAACTAAGACGGAATGAAAGGCGTCTTAGTTTTTTTATGTCTAATGAAAGGCTCAATTAGAAGAATTGAGAAAAACCAGTTGTGTTATCGGAATATTTACAAAAGTTTACAATATCTTTACTGTTTTTAAATCTTCCCTTTAAAAAAAAAGAGTAATATGGGATTGTACATATTCTATCAAAGGGAGGAAACGCAAATGAACAAATGGGTTAAGTCATTAACTGCTATGGCACTTGCAAGTTCTTTATTAATGGTAGGTTGTAGTAAAGATGAGGATAAAAAGAAAGAGGATGACACAACTTCGCAGCAAGATGAAAAGAAAGATAAAGAAACAAGTGGAACAGAAAAATCTTCTGATTCGAAAGAAAAGAAATAAATAATAGAGCTTCCTCACATAAACGAGGAAGCTTTTTTGTTGTATATTTGTATGTATTAGGGAAAAATAGAGAGAAAGAACTGAAGAGGGGATAATATATGAAAGTATGCATATTAGGAGCGACAGGTAGAGTAGGATCACACATTATGAAATTGGCATTACAAGATTCATATGAAGTAACGGTATTAGTTCGTGATTTGAGTAGAGTGGAAACAGAGCATGAAAGGTTGCAAGTTATTAAGGGAAATGTATTAAGCGGAGATGATATAAAGGAAGCGATTAAAGGATGTGATATTGTAATTAGTGCTCTTGGAACTGATCGGAATGGGACGTTAGAGAAGAGTGTACCGATTATTATAAAGCAAATGGAAGAAGAGGGCATAAAGAAAATTGTTACAATAGGAACTGCTGGTATTTTACAAGCACGAACAAACCCAAGTATATATCGTTTCCGATCAAAAGAATCGAAAAGAAAAATGACAACAGCTGCGGAAGATCATTTAGCTGCTTATGAAGCGCTGAATAATAGTAAACTATGTTGGACTGTTGTTTGTCCGACGCATTTAATAGATGGTGATGTAACCGGTGTATATCGAACTGAACAAGATATGTTGCCAACAGATGGATCGAAAATCACAGTTGGTGATACAGCTCAGTTTACATGGAGTTTACGTAATAAAAGCTTATACGAGAAAAGCCGAGTAGGTATTTCATATTAAAAAACCATCCCAAAATAGGGATGGCTAAAAAATGATATAGCATACAAAGATGATAATCATAATGATTTGGAGAATGGCTTTGGCTACTGTACTACTTAAAAAACCGACAACAGTTGCAATTCCGACTAAAAGGGCGTCTTTTGGCGCCTTTTTATGCATAAGTTCCGTAATAAATACAGATAAGAACGGTATGATAATAAGCCCGAATGGTGGGAAGAAGAACGATCCGACAATGATAGAAACCATACCAACACGTTCGCCCGATTTTGTACTTCCGTATTTTTTTAGGAAGTATCCATTTGCAATAAAGTCAGCAACGAAAATGAAGAGTGTAAAAATGACTTGAATAATCCAAAAAGATGTCGTTAACTCTCCGCCGTTTATTCCAAAATGATAAATGAAATAGCCAGCCCATACGGCAAGGATGCCAGGGATAATGGGGTATATAAAGGCAAGAAATGAAACAATGAAACAAGCAATGATACAAATTGTTAGTAAAACAGTCACTTTATAGCTCCTTTGTAGTATCTAATTTATGTACAGCAATCTTTTTAATTTGATGCCCATCAAGTTCTAATGCTTTAAATTGAAAACCATCATATTCAACTGAATAGCCAGCCTCAATATTTAAATCAATTGATTGAGAGAGAAGCCAACCACCAATTGTATCTAAATCACTTTCATCGATATGTAGGCCAAACATATCATTTACTTCAGAAATGAGTACTTTCCCATCTAAAACAGTAAGCCTAGGAGTACGCTTTTCAATCATTGGTGATTCGTCTGCGTCAAATTCATCTTGAATTTCTCCGATAATTTCTTCAAGAATATCCTCCATCGTTAAAAGGCCAGCAGTTCCGCCGTATTCATCCATAACAATCGCCATTTGTACGCGGTTCTTTTGGAGGTGTATTAACGTTTTACGAATGGGAACTGTTTCAAATACAGTTAAAACAGGATGTATGTAGGCATCAAGTGGTTTGTAAATGCCTTTTGTTTGATTATGAAAAATCTCTTTCGTATTTATCATTCCGATAATATCATCTTTATCCTTTTCAATAATAGGATAACGTGTATACTTTTCAGTTGCAACGATTTTCATATTTTCTTCTAACGTATTTTCAGTAGATAAACAAACCATTTCAGTTCTAGGTACCATAATTTCTTTAGCAACACGATCATCAAATTCAAAAATATTATTTACATATTTATATTCGGTTTGATTAATTTCGCCGCTTTTATAGCTTTCACCTAAAATGAGTCGTAGTTCTTCTTCGGAATGGGCAAGTTCATTTTCTTTCGCAGGCTCTAAACCGAGTAATTTTGTGAAAAATATAGCTGCACTATTGAGAAGCCAAATGAACGGATACATAATTTTATCAAATAAAATAAGTGGTTTTGCAAATTTTAATGTGATTGCTTCAGCTTTTTGGATTGCGAAAGACTTAGGAACTAACTCGCCTAATACAACATGGAAAAAAGTAATCACACTAAAAGCAATAATAAAGGATAACGTGTTAGCCATTGTTCCAGTAATATTGATTTTTTCAAATAGTGGTCGCAGTAAATGTTCCACAGTTGGTTCACCAAGCCAACCAAGTCCTAAAGAGGTGATAGTAATGCCAAGCTGACAAGCGGATAAATAAACGTCTAAGTTAGATAAAACGCTTCTTGCAGCTAATGCTTGTTTATTACCTTCATTAGCAAGCTGGTCAATTCGACTTTTTCGTACTTTTACGACAGCGAATTCTGAAGCAACGAAAAAACCAGAAATAAGGATAAGTATAAAGATGAGAAAAATATTTAATATGTCCAAGTGTGTTCTTTATTCCTAATTTGGAATAAAGATGTCACCTCCTGTAATTATGTTATACTTTTATAATAAATCCAAATGAAAAGATTAGTCAAAGAAAATGGGTAAATAATGGTAGGTTTCTATAGTAGTTTTTTAATTTGCTGTTATTTTGTCCTCTATATAATAGGAATAACCGTCTACTTTTAATTTAAGTAGACGGTTATTCTATGTTATGGTTTCGAAATACTTCTAGTTAAAGTATACGTGTTTTGTTTAGAGTGGTTTGTTGTCCATAAAGCTTGGAGAAACGATAAGATGCTATATGGAATATAAAGTAGTAATAAACCAATTGTGACAACTATAGGTGCATTTCTACCAAATTGGACGATAAATTGTAATAGTCCGTTTGTATGAAAAATACATTCCATAAAAACGAATGAAAGAATAATGGAACTCAAAATAGATTTATGATTGGAAGTAAGCGCAATAAATAACGTATCAACAAGGAAAGATGAATTTTTTATTTCGTATTCATTAGTAGTATTTAAGAACGGTAGCCATTTTTTAATTGCTTGCATAACGATTATCATCGAAGTGCTACATACGATGATAAAAGAAGAGAAGAAAGGAAACTTTATGAATTTAGATATGTAGAGAAGTGATAATAGGACTGAACATTGTAATATCACAGTGCCAAAAGAATACGGTATCCAGCGAAATAAAGAACTACACTTTTTTAATGATTTTGGTGCTTTTAAAAATAGATGGCCAATTCCTAGACTTATAAAGAAACCGATTACAAGAGTGAATGTGAAACGAACGATTGATAAAAAATATATTTCCCATATGTAGGGGAACAGTGGTGACGAATGGTTAGAGATATGTAGTATATTTTGTGTATGTACAAGCTGATTTGCTGAGAAAAGGATAGGCTCATGCATCCAATCAATTGTTGGAATTGAAATGGAAGAAGGCTGTGCTAAATTATGAAAAATGCTTACAAATCCAGTTAAGTAGGAGTAATTATGTGTAATGAATAATGCTGGAAGGGGACTTATGACAAAAATAATCAAAACACCGGCTATAAATTTACATATATGTGAGCGCAATAAGGACATACAATCACCTACTCTTAGAATATTCAGAAAATTCTTATTCTTATTTTAGCTTTTTTCAGGGGAAGTTACAATATATTTTTCTTTACCTATTGGTATATGGATAGTTTTAAATTATTTTTAGAAATTTATTTTATGTGTGGGATATAAAGCAGGAGAGGGTATATAACAGCATCCATACAAAAAACGTGAACAGTTTAGCATTTTCACGTTTTTTGTATGGGATGAATGAAAAGAAATGTAGGTAAATGTCGAAAGGATTAAATTGATTTTTCAAATTGGAAAGTGATACCATAAAGTTAAACAGTGTTTAAATCATTGTTTAATCGATAAATTCTAGAGGGGGAGATAAGTTGGGGGGAAATGAAAACATATCAACGAAAGAAAAGATTTTAAATACAACCTTGGAGTTAATTAAAAACGAAGGTTTTGAAAGGGTAACGATAAGGAAAATTGCATCATTGTCAGATGTAAATATTGCGCTTGTAAATTACCATTTTGGTTCAAAAGAAAAGTTGATTAGTGAGGCGATTAAAGTTTTGTTAATTAGCTTCCAAGGCACTTTTTCTATTTTAGATGATATTACAGTACCAGCGAAAGAAAGATTAAAAATATTTTTATTTGATTATGTACTAGTAATTCGGCAATATCCTGAGTTAGTCAGGAAGATTATTGCAATGGGAACTACGGTATTTACATCTCAATACGAATATGGAGATTTTTTGAAGAGGCTAGGTTTTAGTAAAGTGAAGAATATTTTGAGCGAAATAACAAATGAAGCGGATCAGGAAATTTTAATGATGATGACAGTGCAAATATTTGGATCCATTTTTCTTCCAGCATTAATGATGCCAATTCTTGAATCAGGAGCAGATATAAGAGTACTGCCTATAGAAAAACAGATTGATTTCCTATTTGAACGCTATTTTTATAAAAATTGAGATAGTGGGTGATAGAGATGGTTAGTTTCTTTAGAAAGCATTGGTATGATATAGGGTTAGTTGTGGCTATTGTTGTCGTTGTTTGTTTAGTCGCGAATTTGGGAGAAATAAGTGAAATAAAAGTACTGTTAGCGTTAAGTTTTGTAGCCATTTTAGTGCATCAATTTGAAGAGTATCGTTGGCCAGGTTATTTCGCTGGTCTGTTTAATGTAGTTATATTTAAAAGTGATATACCAGATCGCTATCCATTAAATACGCAATCTGCTATGGTAATAAATATTTTGATTGCGTATGTTTTTTATTTACTTCCGGTTTTCTTTCAAAATATAATATGGCTTGGGATGGCACCTATTTTAATGGGGTTTTTTCAATTCATATGGCATGGTATTTTTGCGAATATAAAAGCTAAAACAATATACAATCCGGGATTAGGTGCGGTTGTATTACTACATGTTCCGATTGGTTATGCATATATGAGATATGTTCTTTTACACAATCTAGCTACAAATTTGGATTGGATATTAGGGCTGATCTATTTTCTAGTAGCAACCTATTTTTTAATTATAAAAGGAAATATGTTAATGAAAAGTAAGGAGACAAATCATTATTTTTCTAAAAAGCAATTAGATCCGTACAATGATGCAGTAAAGTGATCCAGAATGCAGAAGGGATTTTTGATGCTGAAGAGAGTACAAGTGAATGATTCATGAATAAATTATGACGAAAAAATGAATAATTTTCAGAAAAATAAAATAATATATTTATTTTTTTCTGAAAATATAATATAGTTATGGCACAGAAAGTATTTTAGCATAAGGAGGCTTTTTTATGAGGATTAAAGGGAATTATGTGCCAAAGAGGGAAGTTTTGTTTTGCTCAAGTTCAATTACGATAAGGGAAACGCTGGAACATTTAAATAAAACGGGGTATCGTTGTGTACCAGTTTTAGATGAAAAAAAAGAGAAGTTTTTAGGGAATGTATATAAAGTAGATATTTTAGAATATAAAGGTTCACTTGAAGATAATGTATTACAATTATTGAACGATAAAAATGGGTACGTGAGAGAAGACTCTTCCTTCTTTAAAGTATTTTTTACAATTAAAAAACTACCGTATTTATCAGTAGTTGATGAAAAAGGGGCCTTCCTTGGTATTTTAACTCATAAAAAAGTTTTTGAACTATTAGAAGATGCATGGGGAGTCCATTCTAGTAAATATTCTGTCATGATTGGAACACAAGATTATAATGGGGCCATTCAAAAATTATCGACAGTGTTAAAGAAATACACTGGTATTCAAAGCTTAATGACTTTTGATAATGATGCTTTATTAGTACGTAGAATAATGTTTACATTGGGAGAAGAGTTTGAAGATAGTGAATTAGAAACATTGCTAAAGGATTTAGAAGATCATGGATTTAGAGTTGTGTATGTTGAAGAGATGAAAAATCCACGTGAAGTTGAAACGATAGACTAACAAGTAAAGCCATCTTATTTTTGATGGCTTTTACTTTCTTTCACATAAAGATATCTAAATATAATAAAATATATGAATCGTAAATTTTAAAAAATATTTGTGTAATAGAATGAATAAAGGAAGTATATGTAGATAATTTTGATTTTCAAAAAAATCAAATTGAAAATATGTTTTTATTTTTCAACTAAATATGTTACTATATGTGTGATAAAAACAAAGAGGTCTGACAACTAAACTCCACGTTATACCACTCTAATGAGTTAAATTTTCGAAAAAATCAAAAATTAATAATTAGAGTAAGAATAAGGGGAATGGAGAAATTATGGAGAAAGACACTGCTTTGTAAGGGGCATATTTTATCATCTTGAGCAGAGAGGAGGATGCATAGCATATTGTGAAAAGAGATATAAACAATGAAAAAGTGCTATGCAAATGAAAAGCATGAAGGGACGTTTAAGGCCAGGTGATACGGTAGCGATTGGTTTAATGTTATTTGCACTATTTTTAGGAGCAGGAAATTTAATTTTCCCGCCAGTTTTAGGTCAACAAGCAGGAGAAAATGTTTGGATTGCTACAATTGGATTCCTTGTAACGGGAGTCGGATTACCCCTATTAGCTGTAACAGCTGTCGCGTTTGTAGAGGGGGACTTGAAAGCGCTATCTTCTAGAGTTCACCCTATATTTGCGTTTATTTTCCCATTGATTAGTTATTTAGCGATTGGACCATTTTTTGCGATTCCGCGTACTGGAGCTGTTTCATTTGAAATGGGTATGAAGCCATTTCTATCAGAGACAATGGTTTCTGAGTGGTACATGCTATTTCTTTTCACTATAGTTTTCTTCGGAATAACGTGGTATTTATCATTAAATCCATCTAAATTAGTGGATTGGTTCGGGAAATTTCTTACACCATTGTTAGTATTGATTGTTGCTGTTATTGTCGGAAAAGCAATTATTGATCCAATTGGAGAACCGGCTGCACCTTTAGCTGCTTATAAAGAGAATGCTTTCTTTGGTGGATTTATTCAAGGATATTTAACGATGGATGCGATTAGTGCACTTGTGTTTGGGATTGTTGTTGTACAAGTTATTCGCTCAAAAGGGATAAAAGAGAGCGGACAAATCGCAAAAATAACAGTTGTATCAGGGGTTATTGCTGTATTAGGCTTAACGTTAATATATTTATCACTTGCATATCTCGGATCTACAAGTACATCACTTGGTGTGTCGGAGAACGGTGGTCTTATTTTAACGAATGTTGTAAATGAGTTATATGGAACAAGTGGCAAAATTTTATTAGGACTTGTAATTATACTCGCTTGTTTAACAACTTCTGTTGGATTAACATCTGCGTGTGCTGGCTTCTTTACAAACTTATTCCCAAAACTTTCGCATAAAACGATTGTAACTATGGTATGTGTATTTAGTTTAATTGTATCTAACCTAGGGTTAACACAATTAATCACAGTAACATTACCAGTGTTAATGATCATTTATCCAGTTGCAATTGTATTAATCGTTCTTTCATATTTCCATAAATGGATAGGGAAGCGTAATACAATATATATTGGAGCTATTTTAGGTGCGTTGTTAATTAGTTTCTTTAACGGTTTAGAAAGTGCGAACATTAAAATTGATGCGATTTCTAATGTGCTACAAATGTTACCATTATATAAAGAAGGAATAGGATGGCTAATCCCATCATGTATTGGCGGGATTCTCGGTTTCTTCTTCTATAAATCAAATGAATTAAGTGAATTACAAAAGAAAGGTGCTTAGGCGCCTTTCTTTTTTTAAAGGGGATTTTTGTATTTTGTCTAAGTAATAATTGGGAGGAATGATAAAATGGCTAATTTTGAAGATTTTTTAACTTTTGATGTAAGAATTGGAACAGTAACACAGGCAGAGGAATTTACAGAAGCGAGAGTGCCAGCGATTAAACTAGAAATTGATTTTGGGGAGCTTGGGGTCAAGCAGTCAAGTGCTCAAATTACGAAGAGATATAATCCAGAAGACTTAATCGGTCAGCAAATTGTTGCTGTTGTAAATTTTCCGCCAAAGCGTGTGGCAGGATTTAAATCGGAAGTGCTTGTATTGGGTGGTGTTCCTGAAGCTGGTGATGTTGTGTTGCTTCAGCCTAATATGGAATTGCCAAATGGAACGAAAATTAGTTAGTGTGAAGGTAGGGGTAAACATGGATATCGGACGAGAATATTTACAATGTGCCATTTCGAATTTCAAGGCAACACAAAAACAAGGAGAACGTGTACTTTCTCAATTATCTTATGAACAGATAATGTGGTCTGCTCAGGAAGAGACAAATAGTATCGCGATTATTATTAAACATTTACATGGTAATATGCGTTCAAGATGGACGGAATTTTTAACGTCTGATGGCGAAAAAATAGATCGTAACCGAGATGGTGAATTTGAAGGTGGCTACAATTCAAAACAAGAAGCGCTTGCTGCGTGGCAAGAAGGGTGGGAGTATGTCTTTAAAACGATGGATACTTTAACAGCAGAACAGATTTTGCAGAAAGTATACATTCGCGGAGAAGAACACACTGTCATGCAAGCGATCGAAAGGCAAATTTCTCATTATGCTTTACATATTGGACAAATCATTTACATTGGTAAAATGTTAAAAGAAAATGAATGGGAGTGTTTAAGCATTCCTAGAGGTCAATCTACTAGTTATTTACAGAAAAAACGTTCAACGTAATAATATGAAAGAAACCGATATAAAATAGGAAGCAAAAAAATAAGCCAATTGATAGAGGGCTCCGTGAACATTAGAATGCTGCCAGCAATAAGCCCATATGTAATAAGAAAGAAACCAAAGAGTGTATTTATAGGAATAAAGCGTGAGACAAATAATTGCTGATTTTTGAAACAAGTGTTGTGAAACAAATAAAAGCGGAAATACCGTGTAGAGGTAATAAGATCTTTCTTTCTCGTTATTCTTTTTTTACATTTATGACAGATGAATGGTGGCTGCATTTCATTACGCTCCATTTTTTATATTTGTAATAATGTAAGACAAAAGTAAGTATAAAGTGTATGTTCCTATATACGCTCCTGCAATAAGGAAAAATGGATTCAGTAAAATTCCATGAATGCTCGTCATGAAAACTAAATCTTGTATTAAAACATCGTATATATTAATGGAAATAACTGTACCGAGTACATACAGTGCTAAGTATGCGGAAATATGTAGCACAATACGAATTTTAGGATGTAAAGCAAACAAATAAAAAATAAATGATAAGACGATTGGTAATGTTCCTATTAGTAGCTTCAATTCATTTCACCTCATTAACAATATAGCCGGAATTTAAGCGGTCTATTCTCTAGAGCTTGTACATAACTTGAAATAGAGAGGGTGATAGTATGAATCGAGGCTTTTTTTACGTGAAGTTCACAAGTGTACGTAAGTTAGTTTTATTTATTATTACTACAGTACTGGCGACTTTTTTTCTTATTAGTATGATGGTAACCTCTATGAAAGAGACAAAGTCAACGTATTTATATAATTGGTTAAATGAGTTATCGATGAATGGCTACATGTACGTTATTGGGAAAGAGAATCATTATTTTACACAGGAGTACCGGAATTTGAATCAAGACTTTTCTATTTCTTCATTCCTCTTTTCGATGGCTACGAATATTCGTTTTGATGATGTACGTAGTTTTGTCGGGAAAGAGCTTCCTGGCTTTGGTAAGTACGATACAGAAATCGTTATCGCAGGTGAGGGAACAAATTATTCTAACTTACCGATAGAGTCGAGTGTTCCTCTTGAAGAAGTAGTGAAAGAACGGACTGGAGAAGGTGGACAAGCGCCAAAGCCTGATACGAATAAAGAGAAAAAACAACCAGCTCAAACGACTGGAAAAAGACAAGTTGCATTTATATATCATTCACATAGCTGGGAATCTTATTTGCCGTTACTTAACTTAACAAATGATCCTAATCCAAATAAAGCAACGAGTTCTGTAACGAATATTTCAATAGTTGGAGATCGCTTTCGTGAACAACTGGCAAGTGAAGGGATAGGTGCTACTAACGATAAGACTAATGTCGGTCAAAAGTTAATAAGTAAAGGATTGAATGATACTAGTTCTTATAAAATGTCACGGGAAATTGTACAAGAAGCGATGGCTGGTAATAAAGAATTACAATACTTCTTCGATTTACACCGTGATAGTGCACGGAAAAATGTAACAACAAAAACAATTGGAGATAAATCATATGCTAAGCTTGCTTTTGTAATTGGGAAAGGTAACAAAAACTATGAAAAAAACTTACAATTAGCAACTGCGTTACATGAGACGATTAGTAAGAAATATCCGGGAATGAGCCGTGGTGTAATTCAAAAAGGATTCCAAACAGGAAATGGAGTCTACAATCAAGACCTATCAGGACAAGCGATATTAATTGAAGTTGGCGGGGTAGATAATACAGAGGAAGAATTAAATCGATCAATTGATGCACTTGCTAAAGCATTTGGTGAATATTTTTGGCAAGCAGAAAAAGTGAATGGATAAAGTGAAATTTGAATTAGTGGTAGGCATTGCCGATGGTTATCAGCCTACATCAATTGGGGGAAAACGTAAGTGTACAGCTTACGTTTTTTGTTTGTCATGAAATGAGGATGATAAGATGTCACATTATAGACATAATTTGTAATTGCTATAGTAATATCGAAATTTGTCTATTTATAATAGGAGAATTAGAAAGGGATTTTCGCAAAAATAGAGAAAATCTTTTTACAAGGAAAATTTTTAACTAACAGAATGGGTAGGGGATTAAGGTGATACGAGAGATTAGAGTAGAAGATGCAGCATCATTTTTACAATTAAGTAAGCAGTTAGACGAAGAAACGAAATTTATGTTATACGAACCAGGGGAAAGAAAAACCACAGTAGAGCAACAAGAAAAGATGGTCCACCGTTTTATAGAAAATGAATATGCAACAATATTTGTAGCAGTTGAAGATGATAGAGTAGTTGGATTTATTTTAGCCAATGGTAATGATGTTCAAAGAAAGAGACATGTGGCAGGCATTGTAATTGGTATTTTGCAAGAGTATAGTGGCCGAGGTATTGGAACGAGTTTGTTTAAAGAAGTAGAGAAGTGGGCAAGATTACATGATGTATGGCGTTTAGAATTAACGGTAATGGCCCACAATACAAGAGCTCAGGCACTATATAGCAAAATTGGATTTGAACAAGAAGGTGTCAAAAAATCTGCTCTTATCATCGATGGAAAAGGTATCGATGAGTATGAAATGGCCAAATTATTAAAATAAGAGGTCGTTATATGAAAAAAAGATGGGCACTACTTGGTATCGTAGCAATGATACTAATCATTGGAGTAGCAGGAATAAATTATAAGATGTACAAGGAGCAAGAGGCGAAGGAAGTAAATGTAAACAATATATTTCCGAAAGCTAAAGAAACGATTGCTAATATGGATGGGGATATCGCAGTCATTAGTAATCCAAGTTCGATGCTTGTACTTGTGAATAAAAATAGGCGTTTACCAGATGGGTATAGACCGCCAGATTTAGTTGTTCCGAAAGTACGTTACTCTAGTGAAGGTGATCAAGAGAAGAAAAAGATGAGGAAAGAGGCAGCGGTGGCACTTGAGGAAATGTTTCAGCAAGCCAATAATGAGCGGATTTTCCTTTTTGCAGTCTCTGGATTTAGATCTTTTGATCGACAAAAAGCATTAAATACAATGTATAAAAGACAAGATGGAGAAGCAAAGACAGCGATGTCTAGTGCAGTCCCTGGTACGAGTGAACATCAAACAGGACTAGCTATGGATATTACATCTCAATCTGCTAAATTTCAGCTAGAAACTGTTTTTGGGGAGACGAAAGAAGGAAAGTGGCTTTCTGAAAATGCCCATAAGTTTGGTTTTGTTATTAGATATACGAAAGAGAAAGAAGGGATTACCGGTTATCGTTATGAACCGTGGCATGTACGGTATGTTGGGAATCCGCAAGCTACATATTTATATGAAAACCAACTGACGATTGAAGAAGTAACGCAGTAATGAATTGAGGGGAGAGGGCTAAGATGACGATGTTATATAAGAAAAAGGTACATGCATATATTACGAGAGAAAAAGAAGGGGCTATGCAACTACTCGTTTTTAAACATCGTGATATACGAGAGGCTGGTATCCAAGTTCCAGGCGGGACGGTAGATGAAGGCGAAACGTTAGAGGCAGCAATTTTACGTGAAGTACAAGAAGAGTCAGGACTACGCCATTTTTGTATCGAGCGCTTCCTTTCTGATTACATTATTTATATGAAAGAAAAAAAGGAATATCAAAAACGTCATTTTTTCCACATTTCATTATTAACAGATGTGAAAGATACGTGGGAACATATAGTAAGTGCTGGTGAGGAAGACAAAGGTTTAGTATTTTGTTATGAATGGATTGATATTAACAAATGCCCTGAATTAGCAGGTAAACAAGGCGAGTTTTTACATTTGTTAGAAGAGGTATATGTAAAATAATAAAAAGAGTCTGAGGCGATATTGTATTCGTTTCAGACTCTTTTTATTTCTCTGGAAATTAAAGGTTTTTAAACTGGTGAGTTGAATTTCTTTAAAGGGATTGTAGCTGTTTATGCGAGGAGCGGAGAAAATGAAAAAGTAATAGATACACGTCATATATATAAGGGCTTATAAAAGGAGAATGAAAATGGAAATTCAGTTTAATACATTATTGCAAAAAGAATTAACAATTCATGATATTCAAAAGGAAATGGAAGCTGGGAAGTTAACTTCAAAAGAACTAGTCATGTATTATCTTCATAGAATCGCAAAGTATGACCAAGATGGTCCGAAAATCAATTCTATTTTAGAAATCAATCCGGATGCTATCTTTATTGCAGAAGCGCTAGATCATGAAAGAAAGACAAAAGGTGTAAGAGGCCTATTACATGGTATACCTGTTTTACTTAAGGATAATATTGAAACGAATGACTCAATGCATACAAGTGCAGGTACGATTGCCCTGGAACAAAATATAAGTAGTGAAGATGCATTTCTTGTTAAAAAGCTCCGAGAAGCAGGTGCGATTATACTAGGGAAAGCAAATATGACAGAGTTAGCAAACGGAATGTCTTTTGAAATGTGGGCTGGATATAGCGCTAGAGGCGGTCAAACGATTAATCCTTACGGTACAGGAAAGGATGATATGTTTGTTGGTGGATCGAGTACAGGATCTGCCGTTGCAGTTGCTGCTAACTTTACTGTATTATCCGTTGGAACAGAGACAGATGCTTCTATTTTAAGTCCAGCTGTTCAAAACTCGGTTGTAGGTATTAAGCCGACAGTTGGTTTAATTAGCCGTAGTGGAATTATTCCGTTCACATATTCTCAAGATACAGCCGGTCCGTTTGCTAGAACGGTAACAGATGCTGCTATTTTACTAGGGAGTCTAACTGGGGTGGATGAAAAAGATGTAGCTACTCATAAAGGTGAAGGCATGGCATATCAAGATTATACATCTTATCTTGATGCTAATGGTTTAAAGGGAGCGAAGATTGGTGTTTATAGCAATGCGCCAAAAGATTATTACGAAAATGGTGAGTACGATGAAAAATTGTTTGAGGAAACGATCCAAGTATTACGTAGTGAGGGAGCGACAGTAGTAGAAGATATTGATATTCCGTCTTTTCATAGGGAATGGAGTTGGGGAGTTCCACTTTATGAGCTGAAGCACAGCTTGGATAACTATCTTTCTAAATTACCTTCTACTATTCCAGTACATTCTATTTCGGAGTTAATGGAGTTTAATAAAAACATAGCAGAAAGAGCTTTGAAATATGGACAAACTAAGTTAGAAAGAAGAAAAGATTTTCCTAATACGTTAAGAAATCCAGAATATTTAAACGCAAGATTAGAAGATATATATTTTTCGCAAAAACAAGGTATTGATTTTGCGTTGGAAAAATATAATCTGGATGCGATACTGTTCCCTTCTTATATAGGATCTACTATATGTGCGAAAGCAGGTTATCCATCTATAGCAATGCCTGCGGGATATATGGATAATGGGAGGCCTTTTGGAATTACTCTTGCAAGTGCTGCTTTTAGTGAAGGGGCATTAATTAAACTAGCATATGCTTTTGAACAAGCGACAAAACATAGAAAAATGCCAAACTTATCGTAAATAGAAACGAGAGAAGGTTGCCTGAAATGGATTTATGGAGGCCAGCCTTCTCTTATTAATAGCTAAAAGTATTGTCGATTTCTTTTGATGAATCGATATCTCATATCGAATCGTTGATATATTGTAAGTTGTAATATATATAATTGAAAAATCGTTGATATAAATTCATTGGACTATTTAGTTGGAAGTCTTATATAAGAAATAAATCACTTAGATACAATATGTTAAATAGAAATCTCTTTCTTTTGCAATCTCTGATGCTTTAATAAACGAAAAGACAAACAAGTAGAACATAAAATAAGAAAAGAAGCGATAATATAAATAGTACGAACATCGAAAATATCGGTAATTGTAGCTGATTTAGTTGTATACAATGTCAGCGAGGATAATACACATTTTGGAGCCTAAATAGTAAGCTAGTGAACGTTTCGGCAATAAGAAGCCCATCTTCAAATCAATAATATTTTTCAAATTATAATCAGAAAAATATATTTTTGAAAGAATTAAATTTTTTGTCATTTTTTGAAAGGGGTTTTCGTGTATAATGAAGAATATATTAATATAGCATTATATTAATGCTTGTTGTAACAGCGAATACATATAATAGCTTGTAGCAAACGCCCCCTCTATGAGAAAGGGCGGATAAACCATTCTTTTCTTCATATACATATAGAAAATGAGAAAGAAAGTGAGGGTTGCATATGGCTGGATGGGTGATTTGGTTTATAATAGCGGGTATTTTATTTATTGCAGAAATGTTGTCGATTACGTTTTACATGCTTTGGCTTGGAATTGGAGCTGTTGTCGGAGGTCTTATTGCTTTGTTTGCTCCTGATGCACTATTTTTACAAGTTGTTGTTGGGGCGATTGTAAGTTTAACATTGACTTTCTTTACGAAAAGAATTTCTAAAAACTTTCGAGAAGCAAAAGGTTTTACTGATACAGTAGATAAACTTGTTGGTAAAAAGGGAATTGTTATGCAAACGATTACAAGTGAAGTGAACGGTATTGTGAAAGTGGATGGAGATACTTGGACAGCTATTTCGGATACTCCTATTGATGCTGGAGAAAAAGTCGTTGTTATACAGAGGCATAGTACTATTTTACAAGTGAAAAAGGAGAGTGAATAAATATGGCAGTAGCATTAACGTTAACGATTATTTTCGCATTGATTGTCGTTGTATTTATTGCATTGACAATTAAAATTATTTCTCAGCAAAAAGTTGGGGTCGTTGAAAGGTTTGGTAAATTTCAACGGATTATGCACCCAGGATTAAATATTCTAATCCCAATTGTAGACCGCGTTCGTGTATATCACGATTTACGTATTCAACAAACGAATGTACCACCACAAAAGGTAATAACGAAAGATAATGTACAAGTAGAAATTGATACAATTATTTTCTATCAAATTGTTGAACCAGAGCTTGCGACATATGGTATTTCAAACTATGAATATGGTGTTCGTAATATTACATCTGCAACAATGCGTCAAATTATTGGTAAAATGGAGCTTGATGAAACATTATCAGGTCGTGAAAAAATTTCAACAGAAATTCGTTTAGCACTTGATGAAGCGACAGAAAAATGGGGCGTTCGTATTGAGCGTGTCGAAATAGTCGATATTAATCCACCAAAAGATGTGCAAGTATCAATGGAAAAACAAATGAAAGCAGAACGTAATAAACGTGCGATCATTTTAGAAGCTGAAGCAGCGAAACAAGATAAAGTCCTTCGGGCTGAAGGGGAAAAACAAAGTAAAATTTTAATGGCTGAAGGGGATAAAGAAGCGCGTATTCGAGAAGCTGAAGGTTTAAAAGAAGCAAAAGAATTAGAAGCGCAAGGGGAAGCAAGAGCGATTGAGGAAATCGCAAAAGCAGAACAAAACCGAATTGAATTACTTCGCGCAGCAGATTTAGATGAACGCGTACTTGCTTATAAATCGTTTGAATCATTAATTGAGGTTGCAAAAGGACCAGCGAATAAAGTCTTTATTCCGTCTAATGCAATTGAAACACTTGGTACTCTTGGTGCAATTGGGGAAATCTTCAAAGAAAAACAAGCGAAGAAATTACCTTCGTCAGATACAGAAAAAGAATAATAAGAGTGAGAAAGAGAAATGGGATGCCATTTCTCTTTTTTTTTGCGTATATTACGAAAAGCTTGTACATATCCATGTATAAAGAAGGTGATACATTGAAAAAGTATGCAACCCGTATACATGGGAAGAAACTAATCTCGTTACTCTTTCTATATGCACTAGTCATAATTATTATTGCGTCGATTTTGACGTCGCTTTTACATACAATGAAATCGAATTACGTGAATCAATGGTTTGGAAAAGTATCGATGCAAGGTTTTGTTCAAATGATAGAAAGTGAGAATCGCTATTACGGATTTGATTATTTTAAGCAGAATAAAAGGGAGTCATTTGGAAATTTAATGTTCTCGATTGCGACGGATTTGAAAATTAAAGATTTAAGAACGTTTGTCGGTAAAGAAGTGCCTGGTATGTCAAAGTATTACTCTAACATTATCGTAGCTGGGGAAGGGACAAACTTTACGAATATCCCAAATGAATCTAGTGTACCGATTGAAGAAGTAACGAAAGAGCGAGAAGTAGCAAAAGATAAAGTTACAGAAGCTGAAAAGAATAATCCGGTTCAGAAAAAGAACGGAGCGAAAAAAGGTGAAAGTGCAGTATATATTTATCATACACATAGCTGGGAATCTTTCTTTCCGTTATTACCAGGGGCTACCGATCCATCAAGTCCAGATGTAAATGTGTCCTTACTAGGGAAACGTATGAAAGAACAACTTGAAGGACAAGGAATTCCAGTAGTTCATGATAAAACGAATATGGGGGATTTATTAGCGAGTAAAAAATGGAAATGGCCGCAATCATATAAAGCGTCTCATGAATATGTAAAAGAAACATTAGCACAAAATAATAAAATTGCGTTTCCGATTGATATACACCGTGATGATCAGCGGAAGAAGGTAACAACAAAAGTAATTAACGGGAAATCGTATGCAAGATTATATTTTATAATTGGGATGGAAAATGAAGGGCGTGCTGAAAATGAAAAAATTGCAAGAGCAATCAATAGTTATTTAGATGAAAACTATTACGGATTAAGCAGAGGAATCTTTCCAAAGTATAAAAAAGATGGAAATGGCGTTTATAATCAAGATTTATCTAAAAATGCGATGTTAATTGAAGTTGGTGGTGTTGATAATACATTAGATGAATTATATAACACAATTGATGTGTTGACGGAAGCGTTTAGTAAGTATTATTGGAATGATGCAGAGAAAGTGAATGGATGAGGGGCGGGAAACCGTTCCTTTTTTTGTTATATAAAGTTAAGAATGTGATATAATGGAGTTTTGTGAGTATTAAACAAGGGAGCGGAAGAAACATGCAAATACTACTAATACGCCACGGTGAATCAGAAGCAGATATTTTAAATGTACATGAAGGTCGAGCTGACTTTGAATTAACAGAAAAGGGAAGACAGCAAGTACAAAGACTTGTACAGAAAGTGAAAGCAGATTTCCCGCCAGATTTCATTTGGGCAAGCACATTAAAACGTGCTCGCGAAACTGGTGAAACATTAGCAGAAGGAATTGGGTGCCCAATTCAACTAGAAGAAGAATTAATGGAGTTTAATAATGGGGTACAAGCAGGGTTATCATTTGAAGAAGCGAAAAAATATCCAGAGCCAAAATTTCTTCATGATCGTTTTGAAAACGGGGAATCATTTATTGAATTTAGAATGAGAATAGAAGGGATTTTTTCTAAAATCGTGACAGAGAATACATATGACCGAATTGCAATTGTTGCACACGGTGGTGTAATAAATAGTATTTTACGAGCGTTTTTCCAAATGCCAATTAGCATGGACTATTATTTTAAAATGGGAGATACGGGAATTAGTTTGATTGAACTTACGGATAAACAGAAAACTATTCATTTTATAAATGATACAAATCATTTAGAGGGAATGTAAGAGGATATGTACAAAGTTGTATTTTTCGATGTGGATGGTACTCTTTTAAGTGAGATTGATAGAAGTATGCATGAAAGCACAAAAGAAGCGATACAAAGGTTAATAGATAAAGAAATTCACGTAGTTGTTACAACAGGGAGACCATATAGTTTATGCTCACAATTTAAAGAGCTGGGCATAAATACGTTTATTTCTGCAAATGGTGCACATATAAAATGTGCTGATGAAGTTATACATAAATCGGTACTTTCAAGTGGAATTGTTCATGATATTTCAAATTTCGCTGAATTACATGGTCACAGTGTTTCTTATTTTACAGAGGAATTTGTAATGAATGGTATTGCCTCAAAAGACGAACGTGTAATACGAGCATTAAATGAAACGTTAAATTTAGAGCGGTATCCTGACAAAGTTAGAAACTTATCAGAAGAGATTTATTGTGTATGTCTGTATGCTGATGAAACAGAAGCTCAAAAATTCTTTGAAAGATATCCAGCACTTACGTTTGAACGTTTTCATGGTTACGTTATGAATGTGTTGGAAGATAGTAAAGTATCGAAGCTAACTGCAATTCAAAAGGTATTGGAACATCTGGAAATTTGTAAATCAGAAGCAATTGCTTTTGGTGACGGTGGAAATGATGTTGAGATGTTACAGTATGTAGGACTAGGAATTGCGATGGGGAATGGCGGAGAAGAGTTAAAAACAAGAGCAGATTTCGTTACAAAGAAGGCGAGTGAAGGTGGTATTTTATTTGCCTTAAAAAAGTTTAATGTCGTCTAACATACCTTTATTGAAATAAAGGTATGTTAGGATCTTTAACGTGCTCACATAATAAAATATGAATTTGCCCGCGATGATGATAAAAATGTGCAACGATTTCAAGCAACCATTCGAATCGAGAGTAAGAAATACCCCAATAAGCAGTCATAATTTCCGCTAACTCTTCATTGGAATAGGATAAAAAAGTTTTAGAAAGTAAATCGTACCCTTGTATCATCGTTTGCTGTATTTGAGTAATTGTTTCTGGTGTTTGTTCTATATAAAAGGTATGTAAGTCTTTTTCCGTAATACCATTTAATATGAGTAAATCAGCGTGGCAAATAAGGGAAAGATGTGTACACATTTCAAATAATGCCCGCTTTGATTCAATCGACTTTATTTTCAAATCACTTTCAGTATATTGGTTCAGTATTTGAATGGAAGTATCGATAGCAATTTTAACTTGATTCAATGCAGATGGAACAAACATTGTAATTATTCTCACCTCCGTATATAATAGTTTCTTAAGGGTATTATATCATACTCAAAATTCCGAAAATTCTAGTAGTTTGACTAGCATAGTGAAAAGTATTATATTGTAAAAGGTCATATGAAACGTGAAATAGAATGGAATGTAATTATTGAGTTAGGAGTTAGACCAATGAGCTTGAAATATGGAAGAGATACAATTGTTGAAGTTGACTTAAATGCGGTAAAACATAATGTAAAAGAATTTAAAAAACGTGTGAATGATGAAAATATTGCAATGATGGCTGCTGTAAAAGCGAATGGGTATGGTCATGGGGCAGTTGAAGTTGCGAAATCGGCTATTGAAGCAGGAATAAACCAACTTGCAGTTGCATTTGTAGATGAAGCAATTGAATTAAGAGAAGCTGGAATCACTGTACCTATTTTAATTTTAGGATATACACCAGTAGCAGCTGTAGAAGATGTAATTCAATATGACGTTATGATGACTGTTTATAGAGTAGAAGATTTACAAGGTATAGATGAAGTTGCAAACCATCTTCAAAAGAAAGTGCGAATTCATGTGAAAATTGATACAGGAATGAGCCGTATTGGTTTACAGGAAGAAGAAGTTAAACCGTTTTTTGAAGAGTTAAAACGTATGCGATATGTAGAAGTAGTAGGGATGTTTACACATTACTCTACCGCTGATGAAATAGATAAAACTTATACAAATATGCAAACAAGTTTGTTTGAGAAAGCTGTAAATACAGCGGAAGAATTAGGAATTCATTTTCCATATATTCATAGTTCAAACAGTGCAGGATCAATGGAACTTAGTAACACATTTCAAAATATGGTTCGTGTCGGTATTGGAATTTACGGTATGTATCCTTCAAGAGAAGTGGATCATACAGTTGCTTCCTTACAGCCAGCGTTGTCTTTAAAATCAAAAGTAGCTCATGTTAAACATGCGAAAAAAAATCGTGGTGTTAGCTATGGGAATACTTATGTAACAACGGGCGAAGAATGGATTGCAACTGTACCGATTGGTTATGCTGATGGTTATAATCGTCAGCTATCTAATAAAGGGCATGCACTAATAAACGGAGTACGAGTACCTGTAATTGGCCGTGTTTGTATGGATCAGCTTATGCTAGATGTTACAAATGCAATGCCAGTACAAGTAGGAGACGAAGTTGTATTCTACGGCAAACAAGATGAAGAAGAGATTGCGGTAGAAGAAATAGCAGATATGCTAGGTACAATTAACTATGAAGTTACATGTATGTTGGACAGAAGAATTCCACGTGTCTATAAAGAAAATGATGAAACGACTGCAATTGTAAATATATTAAGAAAAAACTGAATCGATATGATTCAGTTTTTTTATTTTTGACAAATGAAAAATGTTCTATTTGCACCATGTAGTTGAATGTTTTTAAATCCTACAGATTCCAACGAAGAAATTATTTCTTCATTGGAGTAACAGGCTTCCTCAAAAGAAAAGTCACTTCTTTTCCAACTATCATCTATGTCATGTTTAAATAGTATGAAGTTCATTTCTGCTCTGTTACTTTCACTATCATACGTGGAATCAATGGTACAAACATATTCTCGTTCTGAAATATGAAACGAAGCACTCCAGTTTTCAAGAAATTCTTTTTCTGTATTTATATCAAATGCGAATGTACCTCCATCATATAATGCCGAATAAACATGATGAAAAGCGTCTTTTAGCTCGTTTAATTTCATAATGTGATTTAAGCTATCACCGGCTGAGATGACGTAGTGGAATTGCTCATTTATATTGAAATAGCGAGCATCATCGACGATGAAGGTTGCATCTGGCGCATTTTGACGTGCGTGTTCGATCATTTGAGCAGAACCATCTATACCAGTTACTATAAAATTATTATCAATTAGTTTCCTAGTAAGATGACCAGTCCCGCAGCAAAGGTCTAATATACGGGAGTGGGAAGCGGCATCTTGTAAAACAAATTTATGATAGGCTGGATAGGAGTGTTCTGCAAAATGTCCCCAATGTTTATTATAAATGTCTGCAAAAATATCATAATCAGAATAAATTAGTTTTTTAGACATATGTATTCTGCTCAAAATTCATTAAATTATAATAGTCATGCTTCTTTTTAATTTCAAAACCACATTGTGTATATAGTTTTAAAGCATTGTTATTTTTCGTTTCGACGTCTAGTTCAATTGTTGAAACTCCTTCTGTAATAAGTGTATGTACCATATAACTAAGAATATCTTTACCATATCCTTTACCTTGATAAGAAGGATGAACTGCAAATCCTGATAGTGTAGTAGATTGCTCTTGCTCAGTAACTGTAATCGTTCCAATTGCTTTTTCATTAATAAGAGCAATGTAAACTTGATGAGAAGGTGAATTCATCATTTTCTGTAACCATGTAGCGGTATTTTCTACAGAATCTCCAAAGGCTTTACTGGAAATTTCAATAAGATTAAGAAGTGATTCTGAAGATGCAAGTGTGAGCTGTATAGTATTCTTTGTTGTTTTTTGCACTTCTTTTGCTTTGAACTCCATACTATATTCACTATATAAATAAGGTAACTTCATTTGTTTTGCAAATTCTTTCCCAGAAGCAGAATCCCCATTCAAAATAAGAAGAGCTTCATCTGCCTCTCTTATTCGTATTTCTTTCATTGCGGTTTGTAAAAGAGTGGTGCCTATATGTTGTTTCCTATAGTTTGGATGAACAAACCCTATTAATTCCAGTTTTGTCGGTCTTTCAAAGTCATACATACTTAATGCACTGATTAATTGTGTATCATCATAAAATAGAAAATCATTTATCACATCTTTATTACGAGCTGTTAAAAAGTTTATATGTAAATCTGACGAGTAATCAATTTGATCGTGTTGTCCGCAAATATGAGATAAATCTTTCATTTGCTGAATTTCGTTTGCTGTTAAAGATGTCTTTTTTTCAATATTCATTTCATAATCCCTCTCATTCGTATTTAAAAATAGGATGGATGACTTAGCCACTTTTCTAACTCCACACTGCCCTGAACAGATAATAACCGGTACAAATATCGATAGGGGTGTCTACATTCTTCAAGACGAGGAATGGGCATAATGGTTTCGTAACCTTGTTTAAAAGCATGAGCCTCTTTTTCTGTAAGTACATATTCTAATCCAATAAAATCAAACTCTCGTGGAGAAATTGCATAAGCCTCTGTATCTACTAAACCAGTAATAGATTCTCCATCTGATAAAAACTGAGTAGGATCCATATCAATTAAAACAAGTGTAGATTCCTTCGGTGACGGCAAGGAAGAGAGCTGTGACTCAAAAGTATGAAATGCGTTTTGGATGCTCGCGTTATCGGAATAGAACTTATTTACAAGATCTTTACTGACTTTTAATATGTGAGACTTAAATTCTTCTAGTGGAATGTGGAAAGTATTTGATGGGTTTCCTATAAACTCTGCTTGAAACGAATGAATTTCTGCTAGTCCTTTTCCAAGGCTGAATAAAATAGAATCAGGTTGTCCGATAAATGATTGCAGCGTATTTCCGGTTAGTTTTTCGACGATTACATACTCTCGCTCATTTAAAACATGTTTTTGCAAAATAGTCGGGATGGGTAAGGTAGTATGCTTTTTCAATAATGCGTGTATTGTTTCTAAATGATGTACATGCCTTGGATCAATTCCAAAAAGATTTTTACATCCCCACCAAAAATCATTGTTGGGCTCTTCAGTCATTTTTGAAGAGCGAACAATAACTTCTTCAGCTTCTGTTTTAACAAGAAACACGTCGCTTGCATGGTCTTCATAGCCTGGATGCAAAGCTTGAGCGGATAAAATAGGTGAAGTAAACAATTGTTGTAGCATGAAAGGGCTCCTTATTCTGTAAATTCTATAAATTCATTATATAACAGAATATGTACCAAGTGGATAATGATGGGGACAACATAGAACTTAAATAAATTTATGGTGAGAAATCAGTGTGAAAATTATATTTTTCTAGTTTTGTATGAATTATCAAAATAATGTTTCTGATGATAAATCTGTAAAAATGCCTGAATGTAAATCCCGTATTTTTCAATAAATGAAAGGTTAAGCCTACTTTTATAAGAGTTATAATGTAGGTTATGAAAAATATTTCTCAATTATAAAATGAAGAGAAAAATATGAAGAAGTAGAATAGATTACTTAATAGTTTTAAATTAATTAATATGATTAACTATTAATTATATTAGATAGGAGAGAATATTATGGCAAATGTACTCGTAATAAATTTCCCTGGAGAAGGTCATATAAATCCGACTTTAGCTATTGTAAGTGAGTTAATTCGGCGAGGGGAAACAGTTGTTTCGTATTGTATTGAAGATTATAGAAAGAAGATTGAAGCAACAGGTGCAGAATTCCGAGTGTTTGAGAATTTCCTCTCTCAAATTAATATTATGGAACGAGTAAATGAAGGTGGGAATCCTTTGACGATGCTATCTCATATGATTGAAGCATCAGAGCGTATTGTTACTCAAATTGTAGAAGAAACAAAAGGGGAAAAGTACGATTACTTGATATACGATAATCATTTTCCAGTAGGACGTATTATAGCGAATGTTTTAAAATTACCTAGCGTTTCTTCTTGTACAACGTTTGCTTTTAATCAGTACATTACTTTTAATGATGAACAAGAATCGAGACAAGTAGATGAAACTAATCCATTATATCAATCTTGTTTAGCGGGAATGGAAAAATGGAATAGGCAGTATGGAATGAAATGTATTAATATGTATGATATTATGAATCATCCTGGTGATATTACTATTGTATATACTTCAAAGGAATATCAGCCGCGTTCAGATGTATTCGATGAATCGTATAAGTTTGTCGGTCCATCAATTGCTACTCGAAAAGAAGTAGATAGCTTTCCTATGGAAGGTTTAAAAGATAAACAATTGATTTTCATTTCTATGGGAACAGTTTTTAATGAACAACCTGAGTTATATGAAAAATGTTTTGAAGCGTTTAAAGATGTAGAAGCGACAGTCGTATTAGTTGTTGGTAAGAAGATAAATATAAGTCAATTTGAAAACATTCCGAATAACTTTAAGTTGTATAATTATGTGCCGCAATTAGAAGTATTACAGTACGCTGATGTATTCGTGACACACGGTGGTATGAATAGTTCGAGTGAAGCACTATATTACGGTGTCCCGTTAGTTGTAATTCCGGTAACAGGAGATCAGCCTTTAGTTGCGAAACGAGTGAGTGAAGTAGGAGCTGGAATAAGGCTTAATCGTAAAGAATTAACTTCTGAATTGTTACGTGAGACTGTAAAGAAAGTAATGTATGATGTAACGTTTAAGGAAAATAGTCGTAAAGTTGGAGAGTCACTTCGAAATGCTGGTGGGTATAATAGAGCAGTTGATGAAATATTTAAAATGAAAGTGAATTCATACTTAAAACTTAAATAAATGTTTGGAGCACACTTACTGAAATACGTAAGTGTGTTTTTATAAATAAATTACATAAAAAATCACTATAAAGGTGAAACTTTTGTGTATATAAACTGATATCTTTGAATTAGTAGTAAAATTACGTTAAAATAATACTAAGAAAATATATAAGTTTTGGGGGTAATGAATGAAAAAATTATTCGAATACGTATTATTAACAATTGGATCCATTATTGTAGCGGGCTCACTAGAACTTATTTTAGCGCCTAATGGCCTAGTAGACGGTGGGGTAACTGCGATTGCTATTATGGCAAATAAAGTTGCTGGATTACCGCTTTATGGAGTATTTTTAGGACTTAATATCCCAATTTTACTATTTACTGCAAAAGTAATGGGTAAGAAGTTCTTTATCCGTACGTCTTATGCAAATGTTGTTACAACACTTGGATTGATTTATTTAAAGCCATTTCCAGCAATTACAACTTCGGAATTATTAATTGTACTTTACGGAGGAGTTCTATTTGGAGTTGGTGTTGGGATCGTTGTAAAAATGGGCGGGGCAATTGATGGATCAGAAATGTTAGCTGTTTGGATGAACAAACACTTTAAAGTACCAATTAGCACATTTTTACTTGCTGTTAATGCAGTTATTTTCATTTTTGTTGCCATTTTATTTTCAATTGAACAAGCGATGTTCTCATTAGCTATTTTCTATATTGTTACGAAAATGATTGATTTCATATTAGATGGTATTAATCAAGGAAAGAGCGTTATGATTATTTCTGGGAAAAATAAAGAAATAGGCGATTTGCTTATGAAAGAATTGCAATTATCCGTTACGTATCTACATGGAGAAGGTGGTTTTTTAGGAGAGCACAAGAAAATCATTTATTGTATTACAAACCGTTTCATTTATCCAAAAATGAAAGATCTCGTTCTCTCTGTAGATCCAACCGCTATAATTGAAGCTTCTTATTCAACAGAAACAACTGGTGTTAAGCGTCCAGGAAGGACTGCTCGATCAGGAGACGTATCAGAAAAATAGTGTGTAAAATAACTCCACATAAGTATAACTTATGTGGAGTTATTTTACTTAGGGAACCAGGATTCCTTTAGTAATTTGACTACAATTTCGATACTATCTTCGGGAATGCTGCCGAAACCGAGTAGTACATATGACGCCTCGCTTAAATTATGTACAGAATCATATGTAGAGAGTGGGTATAATTTGATTTGTTGGTTTGCAGCAGCATGAATAAGTTCTTGTTCGTTCATCCCATTATGAACATGAAGTACGATATGAAGCCCTGATTGTTCACCGAGTATATGAACGTTATTGCCCATTTCATTTGTAATAGATTTAACTAAAGAAATATGTTTTCTTTTATATAACGTACGACTTCGATTAATATGACGTTCCCAATCCCCATTTTGAATAAAGGTTGCAAAGGCAAGTTGCTGCAGGGTAGAAACAGTTTGTTTAAACATGCCCCCAAGCGCTTTATAGATTTTTAAAAGATGAGGTGGTAAAACGATATACCCCATTCGCAAAGAAGGTAAAAAGGATTTCGAGAAAGTTCCCATATAAATAACGCGTTCATTTGAATCTAGTCCCTGTAAAGAGGGGATAGGTTTTCCTATATAACGAAATTCCCCGTCATAATCATCTTCAATAATATATCCTTCGCAATCATTGGCCCATCTTAATAATTCGAGCCTTCTAGATAATGGCATAATCATTCCAAGAGGAAATTGGTGAGATGGAGTGACGTATGCTACATTAGCACTTGATTCACGTAAAGCTGAAATATGAAGCCCTTTATCATCTAGAGGTATAGGGTGAACAGGAAGAGCAGAGCTTTGAATCATAGCAGTTATACGGTGAAATCCAGGGTTTTCGATTCCATATTCTTTTTTTGAACCAAGCAGTTGGAGTAGTAACCAAAGAAGAGGCTGCGTACCGGCTCCAATAATAATTTGATCAGGTGTAGAATGTACCCCGCGAGCATGATATAAATATTTTGAAATATGTTCTCGTAGAATGAACTCACCTTGAGGATCTTCTTTAGCAAATAATTCATTTTCATACTGGAATAAAGTTTCTTGTAATGCTCTTTTCCAGTTTGTAATTGGAAAAGCTTTTTGATCAATAAGGCCTTGGCTACAATCATAGTCATATTGTTCATTTTTAGTATTGTTAGCGCTGTTTGACGCAACGTGTTGTTTATTTTGAATGACATCAATATCAACTTCCACAACAAAAATCCCGCGCTTCGGTTTACTTTCTACATAACCTTCAGCTAGTAATTGTTGATAAGCAGATTCAACAGTAATACGGCTAACATTAAGTTGTATCGCTAAATTTCTGTGAGAAGGAAGGCGTGTACCGGCAGGCAGTGATCCCTGAGAGATTTCTCGTTTCATATATTCGTAAATTTGTAAATAAATTGGTGTTTTACTTTCTAATTGTAATGGGATAGTAAGATCCATTTTAAGAATTCTCCTTTAAAAACTGGCCATATAAAAAATAATCGAACTGTCACTTAAGTTAAGGGCAGTTACTTTTTATAATGATGATACAACATTTAGAAAATTTAATAAATAGAAAGAGGAGAATCAAAATGAATATTAGAGAAATAGTAACAGAAGCTGATTTACATGATGTATTCCCTGTATTACAGCAATTACGAACAAAAATTTCAAGAGAAGAAGCAAGTTCTTTATTTCAAAAAATGAAAAAAGAAAATTATAAACTACTCTCGTTACAGAATGAAGATGACGAAGTTGTTAGTCTAGCTGGTGTAGCGATTTGTACGAATTTTTATAATGAGAAACATGTTTTCGTATATGATCTTGTAACTGCAGAAGCTCACAGATCAAAAGGATATGGTAAGGTTCTGCTGTCATATGTAGAAAAATGGGGGGAAGAAAAAGGGTGCAGTTCTATCGTTCTTACATCAGCGTTTCCAAGAGCTGATGCACATCGTTTTTATGAAAGAGAAGGCTATGATAAGGTAAGCTATTCTTTTTATAAAGAATTATAATAGTAAGGGGGTTCTATGTGTGAAAACATATGGAACCCCTTTTAATTTAGAATTGAAGAATGAGGAGGGTTAATTACTTATTTTGTCGAATAGTCTCTTTATAATTGAGACGATAATATGGAATTAAAAGAAGGTTAGGGGAGTTCATACTTGGAAAAAATTCAGAAACTATTAATCCCAAAAGGTGTAAGAGTTATCGTAATATCTGATATTCATGGCGAATTAAATCTTTTAAAGGAATTATTACATAAAGTTAATTTTAAAGATGATGATTATTTAATTATAAATGGTGACCTTTGTGAGAAGGGGAACGATAGCATTGGCGTCGTAAACTATGTGATGGATTTAGTAGTTAGCAAGCCAAATGTTTATGTAGTTGAAGGGAATTGTGAAGTTGTAGTTGAAGCGCTTGTAAATGAAAATCCTGCGCTAATAAATTATTTATGTACGCGAAAAAATACAATTTTTAATGAATGGCTAGGGCAATTGAACGTTACAGTTAATGAAGAAAGTGATATTTGTGAAGTGAAAAACATATTGATGAGCTATTTTTCAAAAGAAATAAAGTGGCTAACAGAATTACCGACAGCGATTGAAACAGAAGATTATATCTTTGTACATGCTGGTCTTGAAGATAGAGAGAATTGGAGACAAACAGACAGGAAAAATGCAATTGCAATGCCGGAGTTTTTTAATAAATCACATAGAGCGGATAAGTACGTAATTGTTGGACATTGGCCTGTTGTGAACTATTCCGAGGAGGCGTCGTCTAACAATCCAGTTATTGATAAGGAGAAAAAAATTATTGCGATTGATGGTGGTAATGCGATTAAAGAAGCAGGGCAATTAAATGCATTTATTATTCAGAGGACAACTTCAGGTGATACGTTTTCTTATACATATGTAGATCATTTTCCGCAGTATGAAGTATTGGCCGATTTTAATGCGAATTCAGTAATGCAGGGCGGGGTTACATATCCGCATTATTATATAGAGCCTGTGGAGAGAATGAAAGGTTTTACCGTATGTAAACAACTAGGAACAAATGAATTACTTCATGTGAAAAACGAGTATATAAAGCAACTTGAATCAGGTGAGTATACAGTGAAAACGGATATTTCTTGTGCACAATTAAGCGTTAGAAACGGGGATGTTGTTTCTCTCATTGATGGTAGTTGTGTCGGATATGATTTAATTAAAAAAGATGGTGTAGAAGGCTGGATAGAGAAAGGAATTCTACTTGAGATAGAAAAGAAGAGGAATACAATATTTAGCTAAAATGGGAGGGATATAACCTCCTATTTTTTATTAACTATGTTACGAGTTCGTACTTCATCTGATTTTTTCCGAAGTTCCGTTTCTAAATTAAACTCGAAAAAATAGGCTAATTTACATAAATAATTCGTATTTTATAACAAAATTATACAATATAATAAATGATATTTGTTTTGATTTTTCTGAAAAAATATTATAATTGTATATGAAATAAAGAGGAATGTAGGAGGGAATTATGCAAAACGTTATATTAAAGGGGAACAAAGTTACAATTCGTACAATTGAAGAATCAGATATAAAAACATTATGGAGCTTCATATATAAAGAAGAAAATCCAGAGTGGAAAAAATGGGATGCACCGTATTTTCCGTTCTCAATGCAAGAATATTCGTCCTATAAAGAGAAGATGCAAACTCGTTTACAAGAAGAACCGCTATCAAATTTAATAATAGAAAATAACGGTCAAATTATAGGGACAGTCGGATTTTATTGGGAACATAAACCGACGCGTTGGTTAGAAATGGGAATCGTAATTTATGACCCAGCATACTGGAATGGTGGATATGGTACAGAAGCATTAAAACTATATAGAGATTTGCTATTTGAAAATATGGAGATTGGTAGAGTAGGACTTACGACTTGGTCTGGTAATGAACGAATGATGAAAGTAGCGGAGAAAATAGGAATGCGATTAGAAGGTAGAATGCGAAAATGCCGTTATTATAACGGGACATACTATGACTCTATTCGAATGGGAATGATTCGTGAAGAGTGGGAAGCGCTATGTGTAACGAAGGGGTGAGGAAGCATGTACGCAATTATTGCTACATTGGATAGTGTGTTTACTAATAAAATTAAAGAATTGCAAAATGAATTAACAAATATAATTGGAATAAATCAACTAGCTGGAGTAGAACCACATATTACATTGGCTGATTATAATGAGTTAGATGTTAATTTATATACGAAGAAATTAGAGGAGTTTGTAGTTTTTCAAGAGAACATCTCCGCTGTAACTTTTCCTTCAGTTGGAACTTTTCCTACTAACGGAACGATCTTTCTAGCACCAACCATTACTGATGAATTATTAAGACTTCATCATTCTTATCATGATTATTTCAAAACTTTTCATGATAATCCACAGTCCTATTACGTTCCAGGAAAATGGATTCCGCATTGCACGATTGCTAATGGGTTAAATTCAAATCAATTTTTAAGTGTAATGGAATATATATATGAAAAATTTAATGTTACACTAGCTTCGATTGAGAAGTTAAAATTAATTAAGGTAAATTATGAAGATGGTTCTGCCGTTTCTTCTAGTATTTTAGCAGAGTGTAATTTAAAGAGAATGGAGACATCGAGATGACATATGTAATTAGAGAAATGAAGCAAGAAGATATTCATGCTGTACAAAACGTAGCGAAAATAGCTTGGCATGATACTTACGAAGGAATTATTCCGGGAGAGATTCAAGACAACTTTTTAAATGAAGCGTATTCCGATGAAAAAATGAAATATCGTCTTGAAAATACACATTTATTTGTTGCGGAAGAAGAGGGAGAAGTAATTGGCTTTGCAAATTTTTCACCAATTAGACTGCAAAACGAAGCAGAATTAGGTGCAATTTATTTGTTGCCAGATCAGCAAGGGAAAGGGATAGGGACAGCTTTGTTACAAAAAGGGATCACGACGTTAAAAGGGATTCGAAAAATGTACATTCATGTAGAAGCGGAAAATGAAAAAGGAAAACGATTTTATGAAGCAAAAGGTTTTGCGGCTTTAGAGCAATTTGAAGAAGATTTCGAAGGACATATGCTGCAAACAGTGAGAATGGTTTTATACATATAAGGAGGATCAGAAATGAAAATTTTTGATTTCAGTGAAAAAGTGGGAGAGCATATATCAGCATTTCAATCTAACTTTATAATGTCAAAAATATTAAAACATCAAGGGAATATACATATCGGTGCCATGCATTTACAAGAGAATGGAATTATCGGATATCATGAAGCAGTTGTATCTCAACTGCTTCTTATTGTGGATGGTGAAGGATATGTATGCGGGGCAGATAAAGAAAAAGTGAAGGTGGAAGCTGGACAAGCTGTGTTTTGGGAGAAGGGTGAGTTTCATGAGACGAGTACGGAAAAGGGCTTGATGGCAATTGTAATTGAGTCGGAGGGACTTGAAAATGGTATTTCAATGATGATTAGAGGGTAGGAGGGAGAAAGGAATGATTACAAAAGCGAATGAGAAAGAAACGGAAAAAATATTACATTATGCAGCTCAATCACTTTTCGAAGGAACGAGAGGGAATTGTCAGTTAAGTAAAGAAAAAGCGATTGAAATTACAAAGCCAATAATAGAAAAAGGGGCATATTATTTAGTCATTAAAGAAGAAAATAAAGTAATGGGATGGATATTAATAGGGGAAAATACAGACTATTTTTCTCGTAAAAAACTTGGATTTATATATGAGCTGTATGTGTTTTCAGAATATCGCGGGAGAGGATTATCGCGAGAATTGATGGAGGCTGGCATTAAGGAATTGAAGGAGAAGTATTCCGAAATTCGTTTGAACGTATTTGCTGGAAATTTTGCAAAAGAGATGTACGAAGAATTTGGGTTCATTGAAAGACAAGTAATTATGACTTTGAAGTGAGAAAATATTTCAAGCTGGAATAGCAAAATATAAAATAAAAGAAGCCGATGAATAAATCGGCTTTTTAACGATACATCGTCCACATTCCAATATCTTTAAACCCTAAACTTTTATAAATTCGTCCAGCAGCTGGGTTGTTATAAAATAAGCAAAGCGTTCGGCCTTCTTTCGTAAAGTCTTGGATCATTTTCTGTAATATGAGCGAAGCATATCCATTCCCGCGATGATTCGGATGTGTGCAGACTCCAACAACCATAGCCGATAGTGAATTTTCAGCGGAAGTAGAAGCAGATGCGATAATAGCACCGTCTTTTTCAATATAATATGTACGTCCTGTATTTGTTTCGAGAGTTTGTCTTAATATTTTCTCTGATTCATTAGCAACTGGAAATTCAGCAATGTTACTTCGTAATTGCATAATTCGCTCCACATCATCTAGTGTGGCAAGTTTAATTGTTTCTTGGACAGGTGTGCTAGGTAAGTTGCTGTCATTTAGACATTCGCAAAAATACATTTCATTTTTGGCGCCTAGTTGTACACTTGGAGCAGTTTCAAATCTTTCTACAATAGTTGACTTGCCAGAGAGTTTAAGCGGCTTATATGCGGAAAGAAGTGCCTCATAGTCAGTAACCACAAACTCTTCTTTACTATACGGTATAAATGTATCGTGAAAGCGAAGTAAAATCGATTTTAATGTTCCGTTCTCTTTAAATACTCCCCATAATTCTTGAAAATCTGTGTCATAACCGAAAGCTTCAATATCTCCAATAATAAACAAGTTAATGGCTGCTTCTTCTTTTAGGTAAGCGAATACTTGTTCATGATCTTTCTTTGTTAATTTTCGCATCATAACGAATCGACCTCTTTTTTTATTTTTCTAAATATTACAACTTAAGTTTTTTGAAATCAATATAAAATTTTATGTTTAGTTCACAAACTTTCGGAAAAACTAGGAAAGATATGACAAAGGAGGTTATGAACGGTGGATCATCCAATTCAAGGGTTAATGAAAGCAGCAATGGAAAATTTAAAAGAAATGGTTGATGTAAATACGATTGTTGGAGAGCCTGTTCAAACGGCTGACGGTGGTGTGGTGTTAACGGTTTCTAAAGTAGCGTTCGGTTTTGGAGCAGGAGGTTCTGATTTCCAAACGAATGATGGACAAAGAGCGAACGGTAACCCTGCATTTGGTGGCGGTAGCGCGGGTGGTGTTTCTATTACACCAGTAGCATTTCTAGTCGTGAATAAAGACGGGGTAAATATTCTTCATTTACAAAATGCGACACATTTAGCGGAAAAAATAATTGAATTAGCTCCACAAACAATTGATAAAATTCAATCGATGTTCCAAACAGATGAAAAGAAAGAGGGAAATCATCACCCTCAAAACCCAGATGAAATCCTTTAAAAACGCCTGCTCATAAGCAGGCGTTTTTTCTTGTAATCAGTATGTAATAAAACACATGAAATTGTAAATAGTTTTTGAAGTTTTTTCTATGTTTCTAAAATTTTTCATGTTAAAATATGCTATAGAATTGAAACATATAAAACGAAGGTGGCTAGGTGCTTTGTCTGGAGGATCTGACCAAGTAAACAATATGATATATATTAATGGTAATCGTCGGGGTCATTGTTTTATTACATCTGGAATTACGTTTAAAGAGTTTGCAAGTAACATCCCTTCACCGCTTCATCAAGTATTGCTTTTAAAGCATAATTTTGAGTGGACAGATTTTCATTATCATACTTTATTTGAATATGTTGAGGAAGAAAACATACATAAACTCATTCAAGCAGAGATTGATGAATTTGATGAATTTTGTTGGGTAGATTTCGATGATGCAAGCGATTTAGATGAGTTAGAGCCAAAAGAAATTGCAGAATTATTATATTTGGCTCACAAAAAAGAACCACTTGGAAGAACGTTCTTCCCATTGTTGAAGAATAGATTCGTTTATTTTTCACATGATGACGGTTGGTACAACAAAGTGTATTACCGTAGAATCGGTGATTTTGTAGGAATGCTGAGTAAAGTGATTCCATATAAACTCGGTTCGTTTGGAAAGAAACGTTTTACTTTCTTCCAAAAATCAAAAATTTTCCCAGCAATTTCAAAGGAAGTTATCCTTGGGCTTATGCCGTTAATGGAAGATGGATTATACATTGATTTAGCGGGGAAAATTGAGTCGAGAAGAGGTCTTGAAATTCCGGTATATGTAGTAGGATCATTCGAAAGTACGGATGAGGTACTAGATAATATCGATGAATTGAAAGCGGAAGCAACAGAAACGGGTTGGCTCATTTTTGATAAGAAAGAACAAGAGTGGCAATGGGTTGTAGACTAAGAAAACTTGGCGCATGAAGTCAAGTTTTCTTGTCTTTTGAAAGGAGAACAAATGAAGAAATATTATACAATTGTGGGTATTGTAAGTATTATTCTCGTGGCAATATTACTTATAACTTGTCCGAAAGAATCAGATTTTAAATTGTATTTAGAGGATAAGTATGCATTGAAATGTGACGAGAGTAGCTTTGAATGCACGCAAAATGTAGATGAAAAAAAAGAGAAATTACAGTTTGAAAGTATTGATGCACGAAATGGTGTTTTCTTTATGACTGTAAAGCAAACGTATAAAACAGAAGCTGGTGTTACGAAAGAATATAGCGGAGTAGGTATATTCGGTACATTTCTTTTTGTTTCAGAGAAGACTTTCTAGTAATAGAAGGTCTTTTTTTTATGCTTATGTTCATATAGATGAAGTAAGACAAGCATAGGAGGGGTATTGATGAAGAAGGGATGTATCGTTTGTGGTGGTGAGGAGTTTTTTTCTTCAACATTATATGCACGTACGAAACAAGATTGGGCATATGCGCCAAACATGTACCGATTTGAAAAGGTGTTTATTGAGCATAGAGATGAAGAAAATTATCCAGTTTTTCAAGAAATTACAGCGAAGCATTGTTGTGGATGCGGTCATATTATGTTGTATCACGAATGAACACACCAAGTATAACTTGGTGTGTTTTTTTTAAAACGCTGACAAAGCAAGCGGATAGAGTAAAGTAAATAAAACAGAAAAACTACCAAAACCAATTGCGGTATATCCAAGTGTTCTCGCTCCAAAATTGACAGCTAATAAGCCAACTAAAATAGCAAGGGAGCCGAGTGTAACAGGATAAAAAGCAATGGAGAATAACGAAAGAAATAATGCGACATAGCCGATCATTGCACCGGTATTTGTACCTTCTATTTCATTTGCAATTTCTTTGCGCTCATGTCTAATCGGAATACCAGCCGGAGATATTTCAGCTGCATACTCTTCGTTTTTTTCACCACTTTTAAAATGATGATTTCTCTTTCTTCGCATGTACATCCCTCTCTTTCAATTGGGTGTATCTATAGTATCTTTCATAAGGAGCAGAACATGAGTATGAGTTAAACCCAAGTAAAGCAAAAATTGGAGAAAATAGATTCCGTTGTTATCCTGTTTATCCCGCTATTTGCCGTGCAGTAAGACCCCCACCTCAAAATTCGGCTGGAGCAAAGAAGTTAGATGGGAGTCGGGCTGCCCATAAAAACCCGATTGGTTCAAAGAATAATCAGTGGCGGACGAACAAACACCCCCACTGATTAAAGTTTCACTTTATCTCCTTATGAAGATAAACAGGGATTTTGGAACATGATGTAGAATGAAATGAATGATAATACGTGAAGGTAGGGGAATGTATGGCGAAGTTTAATTGGCATGAATCGGCAGAGAAAAAATGGGATAACAATGCAGAGTTTTGGAATCAAAATAGTCAAGAAATGTGGGATAGCGGGAGCAGGAGTACAATCATTCCATTTTTTGAGCAGTACGTGGAAAAGGAAGTACAAGTGTTAGATGTTGGCTGTGGTGATGGGTATGGTACATATAAATTAAGTCTTACTGGCTACAAAGCGGTTGGGGTGGACTTATCGGAAGTTATGATTCAAAAGGGTAAGGAGCGCGGAGAAGACCCAAACTTATCTTTTATAAAAGGTGATCTTTCTTCATTACCATTTGAAAATGAGAAATTTGAAGCAATTATGGCAATTAATTCTTTAGAATGGACCGAGGAGCCGTTGCGAGCATTAAATGAAATAAAGCGTGTTTTAAAGAAAGATGGATACGCATGTATTGCAATTTTAGGACCGACAGCAAAACCGAGAGAGAACAGTTATCCGCGCCTATATGGCAAAGACGTTGTTTGCAATACGATGATGCCTTGGGAATTTGAACAGTTAGCAAAAGAACAAGGATTTGAAGTTGTAGATGGTACCGGCGTATATAAGCGCGGAGTAAATGAGAAGATGTTAGGTCAGCTACCTACAGAGTTACAACAAGCGTTAACATTTTTATGGGTATTTATGTTAAAAAACGTATAACAAAATTGAAGGGTTTTAGGAGGTAAATAAGTGCAGAAAATACAAAAAACTGATACAATATCATCAGAATCAATTAAAGGGGGACTAGGGTATATGACAACTACTACAACAGTTAAATCTGATATTGAAATCGCACAAGAAGCAAGTATGAAGAAGATTCAAGAAATTGCAGCTAATTTAAATATTTTAGAAGAAGAACTAGAGCCATACGGACATTATAAAGGCAAGTTATCTCTTGATATTTTTAAGCGTTTACAAGATGAGAAAGACGGTAAAGTTGTTTTAGTAACAGCGATTAACCCAACTCCAGCAGGAGAAGGTAAATCAACAGTAACAGTTGGTTTAGGTCAAGCTTTTAATAAAATTGGTAAGAAAACAGTAATTGCACTTCGCGAACCATCTCTTGGACCAACAATGGGATTAAAAGGCGGAGCAGCAGGTGGTGGTTATTCTCAAGTAGTACCAATGGAAGATATTAACCTTCACTTTACTGGAGATATTCATGCGATTACAACTGCCAATAACGCATTAGCGGCGTTCATTGATAATCATATCCAACAAGGAAACACACTTGGAATTGATACGCGTAAAATCGTTTGGAAACGCTGTGTTGACTTAAATGATCGTGCCCTTCGTAATGTAGTAATTGGCCTTGGTGGACCGGTTCAAGGTGTACCACGTGAAGATGGCTTTGATATTACAGTAGCATCTGAAATTATGGCCGTATTCTGCCTTGCAACAGATATTCAAGATTTAAAATCACGTCTATCTCGCATTGTTGTCGCTTATAATTTTTCAAATCAACCTGTAACAGTTAAAGATTTAGGAGTAGAAGGAGCGTTAACACTTCTATTAAAAGATGCATTAAAACCGAACTTAGTACAAACATTAGAAAATACACCAGCTATCATTCATGGCGGACCATTTGCGAATATCGCTCACGGTTGTAACAGTGTTATCGCTACGACAATGGCAGCAAAATTAGGTGATTATGTTATTACAGAAGCTGGATTCGGTGCAGATTTAGGTGCCGAGAAGTTTTTAGATATTAAAGCACGTGCAGCTGGTATTAAACCAGAAGCGGTAGTTATTGTTGCGACTATTCGTGCGCTTAAAATGCACGGTGGTGTGGCGAGAGATCAATTAAAAGAAGAAAATGTAGATGCGTTAGCAAAAGGTATGGAGAACTTACAGAAGCATGTTGAAACAATTCAAAGCTTCGGTGTTCCTTTCGTAATTGCCATTAACAAATTCATTACTGATACAGATGCAGAAGTTGCATACTTACAAGAATGGTGCAATGAGCGTGGCTATGCAGTATCCTTAACAGAAGTTTGGGAGAAAGGTGGCCAAGGCGGAGTTGACCTTGCTGAGAAAGTGTTAAAAGAAATTGAAAAAGGTGAAAACAACTACGCACCACTTTATGAATTAGAATTACCATTAGAAGAAAAAATTCGTACAATTGCTCAAAAAGTGTACGGCGCAAAAGATATTGAATTTGCTCCGAAAGCACGTAAGCAATTAGCTCAATATGAGGGAGAAGGTTGGAGTAACCTACCGATTTGTATGGCGAAAACACAATACTCTCTTTCAGATGATGCAACAAAATTAGGTCGCCCATCTGACTTTATCGTTACAATTCGTGAATTAAAACCATCTATCGGTGCAGGGTTTATCGTTGCGTTAACAGGAACAATGTTAACAATGCCAGGCCTTCCAAAACAGCCAGCTGCGCTGCAAATGGATGTAAATGAAGATGGAAAAGCAGTAGGTTTATTCTAAAAGGTTGTAATTCATCTCGTTTATCTGTAAACTATATATACATCAAGTGGCGCCTTTCCATCGAAAGGCGCCTGTTTTTTGGAGGAAATTATGTTTGATCCAACTGCTTTTGAAAATTTAAAGGTAATTGTGGAAGGAGCTGTCTATGATTTCGATTTACACGGTGATATTCTCGTAACGGATCGAAAAGATGTGATGGACCTTGCTTCATTAAGTCGTATGTATAGTATTTCATTTCAACTAACAGAAACATTTAAAACGATGGTAGAGGCGACATTTTCACTATCTGTTGATGCAAAGAATTTATCAGGTGAAATATTAGAAGTACCTCAGTTTATACCAGGTTGTGAAATGAAGCTGGAATTCTCGTTCGAAATGGAGCAACCAGAGATAGGATGCGAAGAAATTGAAACTTTATTGCATTCTATATGGGGAAAAGAGCGAATGATTACGCAAAAAATTTCATACGAATATAATAAGCAAGCGATTTCATATCATAATAAGGTAGAGGTTCTATTTCAAAAATCGATTACAGAAGACCATGTTGATGATTTAATAGCTGTTATTTCACACATGATAGAAACGGTGCGAACAATACAACATTTTCTTCAAAAATAGAGATAAAGGAGAAAAACAAATGATAAAAGATATGCAACCATTTTTACAACAAGCTTGGGAAAAGGCTGGTTTTAAAGAATTTACTGAAATTCAAAAACAAGCGATTCCAACTATTTTAGAAGGACAAGACGTTATTGCTGAATCTCCAACTGGAACAGGAAAAACATTAGCGTACTTATTACCACTTTTACATAAAATTAATCCTGAAGTTAAACAACCTCAAGTTGTAATTTTAGCGCCAACTCGTGAACTTGTTATGCAAATTCATGAAGAGGTTCAAAAGTTTACAGCAGGAACGGATATTTCAGGTGCGTCTTTAATTGGTGGTGCGGATATTAAGCGCCAAGTTGAAAAATTAAAGAAACATCCGAGAGTTATTGTCGGTTCACCAGGACGTATTTTAGAGTTGATTCGCATGAAAAAATTAAAGATGCATGAAGTGAAAACGATTGTATTTGATGAGTTTGATCAAATTGTAAAACAAAAGATGATGGGTGCTGTACTTGATGTAATTAAATCAACGATGCGCGATCGTCAATTAGTGTTCTGCTCGGCGACAATAACAAAAGCTGCAGAAGATGCGGCACGTGATTTGACAGTTGAACCACAATTAGTACGTGTAACACGTTCAGAGGCACAGAGCCTAGTTGAACATACGTATATCGTTTGTGAGCGTCGTGAAAAAAATGATTATATTAGAAGAGTTATGCATATGGGAAATGTAAAAGCAGTTGCCTTCTTAAATGATCCATTCCGTTTAGATGAAATTACTCAAAAACTGAAGTTCCGTAAAATGAAAGCAGCAGCACTTCATGCAGAGGCAAGCAAACAAGAGCGTGAAGTAACGATGCGCGCGTTCCGTAGCGGGAAATTAGAAATATTACTTGCTACTGATATTGCAGCACGTGGATTAGATATCGATGATTTAACACACGTAATCCACTTAGAGTTACCAGACACAGTAGACCAATATATTCACCGCTCAGGACGTACTGGACGTATGGGCAAAGAAGGAACAGTTGTTTCTCTTGTAACAGAACAAGAAGAGCGTAAATTACTTCAATTTGCGAAAAAATTAGGTATCGTGTTTACGAAACAAGAAATGTTCAAAGGAACATTTGTAGAATCGAAACCACCAGCACCAAAGAAAAAGAAACCAGCCTTTACTGGTAAGAAAAAACCTAGATAAATAATGAGAAAGACGTAACTATGCGTAGTTACGTCTTTTATGTTTATTGGTAAAGTAGTGAACGAGTCAGTTGATAAATTTCGTGAAGAAATACATATAAAATAAAAATGTTACAGTTGGCGAGATGGTAACTATGCCTTCTGTTGAGACTCCCACGACTAAAGTCGCAAGCCCGAATCCTTACGGATTTACGGGTGGGATTCTTGAATGACTAATCGTTCGCAATCCATTTCTGCTTTGAACAGCCTTCAAGATAAGGGCATCTCATTGCCCCTCCTAAACCAGACCATAAAGGTGCTTAGGCTGATTGACTGTTATCATCAATCACAGTTGCGTAGCGAATATTCATCGCTCCAACGATATCACGATGTGTCTTAAACCCACACGAACACTTATATTTTCTATCTCGAGCCTTATTCTTTTTAGCACATTTCGGACAACTTTGACTTGTATAAGCTGGATTCACATATTCAATCTGAATACCAGCTATCATTGCTTTATAGGCAATAAATTGTGACAAACGATAAAATGACCAAGTGTGTAGGTTTTTTTCGTTTTTACGGCTTGTTCTTGCCGTCTGTCTTATATTCGTTAGTTGTTCTAATCGAATGACAGAAATATGATTTGCAATCGCAAAATTAATAATCGCACGACTTATTTTGTGATCTTTATCTTGCATCCATCTTTGCTCTTTATCATCCATTCTTCGAATGGCTTTCACTTTTTTGTCTTTTCCTAACTCCTTACGGACACTACGAAACTTACGCTTTTTATATTTATTGTGCCTACCATTCCCAAAGAAACGAACTTTATCATCATCTGTGATTGCTACTGCAGGGACCTTGAGACCTAAGTCTATGCCTAAAATTTTCGTTCCTGTCCTTTTATTGATAGGAAGTGTGACAGATATTTGGGCTATCCACTTATTCGATTTCTTTGTAATGCGAAGTGTACCTAATTTATGTTTTAACAGATTCAGATTACGATTGTTTTTATCACTTAATAAAGCTCGGATTTTTACACGAGTCGACTTTCCATTTACCTTAAATGGGATTGAAATATAAGTAGGATCAAATGAATAATTTTGATTGTTCCATACACAAACAGGTCTCTTTATAATTGGAATGATTTTATAATGACTTTTCTTTACTTTTGTAGCAAACAAACTTTTCGCGTCTTTAATCGCTTGATTTTTCACTGCGCTGGGGATATTTGCTTCAATATCTTTTGTGCTTTTTTTCGTACTTTTTTTTGCTTCAACCATTTCTGATACAAGCATATTCATGACTTTGATATACTCACGACTACTTTCTTCCAATAAACGACTTTGTTCTTTTGTTGGAATCAATTTCACTTTCGCTGTTAGGGTCTGTGACATACGTTTCACCCCTTGTTTTTGATTTTCAACATATTTTCATTTGCTACATTTTTAGCTGTAGAAACAAAATAAGAACGTGTCCATAAACTTTGCAACGTTCTTCTATAATCATTTACCATAGTTACAATGTATCATTTATTTTCGAAAAATCACAACAAAAAGATCCAATGAAACTACCTATACTTTGTATACATAAAGTACCATGAACCTTACGATTTTTAGTGGTACTCCGTATCCAACCTTACTTTTAGCCCATGCCTAAAGGCGATGGGCTTTCTCGTTCGGAAAGGGCTGTAAAGTATTTAACTTTGCTGATAGTGAAGGGAATTACTTTGCAGTAATGGAAAAAAATAAATAATTATATAGTTATGTGAAAATCCCCCTCGTAAATAATGAGGGGGATTAAATATTTGAAGTCAATTTTTTATTAGCGAGTTGTTCTATAAAAAATGTTCCTTTTTCAATTGCAGTCTCAATATAACCAACGATTTGATCAAATGAAAACACTTGTAAGTTTTCGTGCAAGTGTTGCTCAGGATATAGCATATCTTCAAAAATATATTGCCGAAAAGCTAAAACATTCTCTCTAGAAACCTCCTCTATATTCACAATGTTAGCCTCTTGATTAAGTAGGGCGAAGAGCTGCTGTTCTTTATCGTAATGATGCAACAATTGTGCGTTCAATAATTTAAAATCGTTATAGTACATAGGTGCGATAGTTTCGTCGTTTTCTATTCTGTTTTTAAGCCAAGGTAGAAAAAAGCCGCTTAGCCAATTATCATCGGCAATGAGGTGGGTATAATAACCTAAAATATAAGGGGAATCCATATGATCTTCGTATTTATGAATAAATGAATCATAATCTATTCTTCTCGTATAGTTCTTCGTTGTACCAGCGTAAAAATGGGAAGTTCCTTTTTCTTTTTTTGAATGAACAGCATCAGGAGCTACACCACCAAGTAAGAAAGAAGTTTTATCTTGAATAGATAGTTTCTCAGCAATACCGCTCGCGATAATGATATGCATAATTCGTGATCCCATGAATAACACCTCTATTTCATGTATTCATTTTAGGGAGCTGTCTGAACGTGTAGTATTACTTTCCCTGTACTTTGTCTACTTTCGACCCATTCATGTGCTTTCCCTGCATCTTGAAGGGGAAAAGATTTCGTAGCCTTAATTTGTAAACTTCCATCGCGTAAATAACGGAAAACTTCATTCGCAGTTTCTTGAAGCAATTCAGGACGTTTTTTCCGTGTAGTGCCAAAGCTGAAACCGAGTATAGAACGGCAACTTGCGTGTAAATCTTTCGTTTGAAAACTACCAACTTCTCCGCTAGCATTGCCGAAATGGACGAGGCGACCGTAATAAGCAAGGCAGTTTAAACTTCTTTCAGAAACAGTTCCAGAAATAGAATCTAAAACAATATTAACGCCTTCTCCGTGTGTAAGCTGATTTACCCTCTCTACAAAATCTTCATCTTGATGACAAATAACATAATCAGCGCCAGCATCTAAAGCAATTTTTCTTTTTGCTTCACTTCCGACAGTCCCGATTACTTTTTTAGCCCCTAATAGTTTTGCAAGTTGAATCGCTGTAGTACCAATTCCACCAGCAGCTGCATGGATTAGAACTGTTTCATCTTTTTGTAGTCTTGCAACATTTGCAAGTAAATTGTAGCTTGTAAAAGATACGATAGGGCAGGCAGCTGCAGCTTGAAAATCGACTTCATCAGGTAAAACGAAAGTAAGATTTTCGTTTGCGACAACGTATTCTGCGTAAGATCCGTTTTGAGGGAAAGCGATGACACGTTGTCCAGAATGAATATTTTTCACTTGAGAACCTACGTGTTCTACAATACCAGCTACATCTATACCTGGAATAAAAGGTAATGCTTTGTTTCCTTTTTTGCCATAGCGTGATTTAATATCGGCGAAATTAACACTAGTAGCAACAACACGAATTAAAACTTGATTATCTGAAATTGTAGGAATATCCATGTCCGTATATTTCAACACTTCAGGACCACCGAATGAAGTTACAACGATAGCTTTCATATACATCCTCCTAAATTTGACTATATATATTATTTTAAATCTTCATTAGGAATTGGAAAATTATATAATTGTTATGCAGGGTTATAAGTGAAGCTTATGAAGTTATTGCATCATTATATTAATTTATTTGAAAAATCTTTGAAAGAAATCGAACGAAATATCGTTTGCTTGCCAATATATAGTGTAAGACAAAGGAGGGATGGTACATGAAAGATGAAACAGTGTATACAGATTTAATCCAATTAACTTTATCAGGCAATAAAGAAGCGTATAGCGAATTGTATGATAAAACGATTCAAGAAGTATATAAGACAGCACATTTTTTAATAGAGGATAAAGCAGATATAGATGATGTCGTTCAGGAAATATACATACAGCTATATGAATCGCTTCGTAAATATGATAGTGAGAAGCCATTTCGTCCATGGTTAATTGGACTTGCGATTAAACAAATCCATTCTTATAGAAGAAAGAGGTGGATGCGACTGCGAATTGTAAAAAAAGCAGAAGAGCAAAGAAAACCAGTAGAAATTGATTTTTCTAGCGATGTTGTAAGTAAAATATCAAACCAAAAATTAATTGAGCTCATTCATAAATTACCATATAAATTGAAACAAGTTATTATCTTAAGATACTTACATGATTACTCACAAGAAGAAGTAGCACAAATATTACATATTCCAATCGGTACCGTGAAATCTAGAATTCATGCGGCCTTAAAGAAACTACGTCAAAAAGAGCAAGTAGAAGAAATCTTTTTAGGAGAGGTAGGGAATGTAAAATGAGTTTAGATTGTAGAGTTAGAGAATCTATACAAGAAGAAGCGAAGGGGATTATTGCCCCGCCGGAGTTAAAAGAAAAAGTAATTGTTCAAATAAAAATGAAGAGCGGGGGAAGTAAAAGGAAGAAGCGCCTTATCGCAGGAGTGCTTGCAGCCGCATTTTTAATCCCAACGACTGGTTTTGCTTACCAATCTATTATGGCGGATGGTATATACGGATCTTTTGAGAACTTAAAAAAACATGCCGGAGCTATAACATTAGAAGGATACATGCGTTTTAATGCAAAGTTATCACAAGCGAAAGACGAAATGGGTGCGAAGGAATATGAAGAGTTTACAAAAGAACTAAAGAAATTAACGAATGCAAAGCTTGAGTACGGGGATTCGAACGGTAATATTGATTATGATCAATTATCACCAGCTAAAAAAGAGGAAATGAAAAAGGTAGAAATGGAACTTCAGCCGTATTTTGATAAATTAAATGGCCATAAATCTAGTAAAGAAGTATTAACTTCAGAAGAGTATGAACGATATATGGAAGCGTTAATGTCATATCAAACTGTATTAGTAAAAGCGAAATCGAGTGGTGGGATAACAGTAGAAGAAGTACCTGAAGCGTATAAAGAAAGATTTATTAAAGCAGAACAGTTTATGGAGTATGTAGATGAAAAGGTGAGATAAGTAAAAAAGCTCATAGCTTAAGCTGTGAGCTTTTCTTATTGAAACGTAAATATATGAACAATAAAAAACGAGTATAAAATCTATGCGATTTTATACTCGTTTTGTTATTACTTAAATTTCCTTACCACATGTATAGCAACTCTTACTAGGAGTATTGCACTTATAAATAACCCAGCATAACCAACGGCACTTAAAAATTGAACATTAGGTTCTTTTGCATACAAGTCAGGGGCAGAATTACCTTGACTTGCTTAATAAAGTGAAAGTGGGAAATCACTTAGTTATATTCCTTACTATTCTCCTTGTCTTTTTGTATCAAACAATCTAAAAGTGAGTAACCAGCTATTAAACTAATAATGGTAATGAAAGTTGTATTCACAAGAATAATATTAGTTAAATAAGGTAGGTATTTACCAACTGGTGAAAAGAGTAGAGCTGGAGAAAAGGCAATGAATAGTGTTGGCAACGTAATAGCGATAAACTTATCCGGCTGAAAGTTCCAGTTTTGTTTACTCGTTTCGCGATTAATTGATTGTAGGAATCGTAATAAAATGCCGACCAAAAGAGGGAAGAGTGTAAAGTAGAATAATCTTGGATAGACGTTAAAGTTCACTTGCGCGTCTGTATCTAAATAAAATTGAATTTTAACACCTACAACTAATAATAAGATGATAAATAATGTAAAGCAGAGGTATAGTATCACTTTTTGCATTCCATTCCACCATCCTTTATTAAAAAATATATTCAAGGAGCGAAGATATATACGATAATGGCGTTGTATATATCTTCGTTTTCTATTAGTTAATTGTGGATTTTGTTTGCTTCGTTAAGTAATCAATAATTCCCATCGCGCTAATTTCTAAATCAAGATGTAAAATGTTATAAACAGAATGATTGGATGGAACATTTAGCTTTGTAAGATGAGTGGAGACTTTCTCCAGTAGCAAAGATTGTAATGCCTTAGTAGCCTCATCAAAATCAGTATGTTTTTGAAAAATTTCATTTCCAGTATTAACGAAAATAGGTAACCAATGTTCAAGTTGGTTATATACTTCTGTAACATTGGATGATGCGCCGTAATGACCGAAATAAATAGTATCTACATTCATACTTTGAATATGATTTTTAGAAGCAATCATCGCATCTGGCTGGAATTGTGAAGGAGACGTTGATGGTAGATATAGTTCTACATCAAGGTCTGCGAGTTCTCTATAATAAATTCCTATTGTATCACCAGTAAAAATGCCGTTTGTTAATGAATCGTGAATGCTAATATGGTGCTTCGCATGTCCCGGTGTATCATAAAATGTGAGTGTACGGTCTTCTGCAATTTTTAATGTATCACCATTTTGTACAATATGAACACGTTCTTCTTCAATTGGAAGAATTGGATCAAAAAGTTTATCAAAATCTTCTTTGTACACAGCTTTTGCGCCAAGAATTAGTTTTGTTGGATCAATCATATGACGAGCCCCGCGCGGATGCACAAATAGAGTAGCATTTGGGCACTTTTCCATCATTAACCCTGCTGCGCCTGCGTGATCTAAATGAACATGTGTAACGATAATGTTTTTTACATCATTTAAATTAATATGTAATTGCTGTAAGCCGTCTAAAATATAGGGAAGAGAAGGGGCCGCACAAGTTTCAATTAAAGTAATATCGTCACCTAATAAAACGTATGTACCTGTGCGTTCATCATGTTGTAAGTCATAATCATCAATAAGATATAGATGAGAAGATAGTTGTTCTACTTTTTTCATACTTACCACTCCTTATATACGGTATGTATCTATTATACGCTAAAAACAGAAAAAGACAGAAAACGAAAGCTCGTCTTCTGCCCTTTTGTAATGTAGTTATTTCGTTTGTTCTTTATTGATAGACATAACGAACAGTCCAACAATGCCACCAACGATCGGAAGCATAATTTCTCCTGCTAAATTAAAGTAGGAGCTTAAAAATAAACCATTTACATCGATTACCCAGCCAATAACATACAATAACATCATATATAGTACGAAATAAAACTCGCGATTTGAAATCGTTTCATGTTGTGCAGTTTTCATAATGAACACCATCCTTTTCTATTATAATGGAAATATAAACTGTCACATTTTGTTCACAAATTAATTGTAAAACTTTCCATCATAAAAGTCTAGTATATTGTGTCGAATTTTCGAACGAAAATAAAGCGCTATCATTACGGTATGTGAATACGTAATAAGAGCTGTATATTCACGAATGTAGTATAGTATAAACATAGAATGATAGTGAAGAGAGGGGTATGAACAATGACAGTTTATGATTTTTCAGCTAAAACAATAACAGGAGAAGAAAAATCGTTAAAAGATTACGAAGGAAAAGCACTTCTTATTGTAAATGTAGCTAGTAAATGTGGATTTACACCACAATATAAAGGGTTACAGGAAGTATATGATAAATATAAAGACCAAGGACTAGAAATACTCGGTTTCCCTTGTAATCAATTTGGGGGACAAGAACCAGGCACAGAAGCTGATATTACTAGTTTTTGTGAATTGAACTACGGTGTGAACTTCCCAATGTTTGCAAAGATTGATGTAAAAGGTGACAAGGCTCATCCTCTCTATACATACATGACAGAACAAGCGCCAGGTTTACTCGGTATGAAAGCAGTGAAATGGAACTTTACTAAGTTTCTAATTGGAAAAGACGGGAAAATAGTAGGGCGTTTTGCACCACAGACGAAGCCGATGGATTTAGAGGTTGAGATTGAGAAGGTACTTGGGGAATAATTAGGAGTTTCACTTTATTAACAAACACCTCAAAGAACAAAGTAGCTCTTTGAGGTGTTTTCTTTAAACTCACATTATCAAGATTAAATCACTCTATCGTAGTCGTTTGATTTAGGCAGAGAAGCTGCTTTTTTCATAAGCACTTCCCATAAGTGTACGGATGTCTTCCATTCGGCTGCGGCCTGTTCCTTTTGATACATAGCGTTCTCATAACTGAAAGTAAGTTGTTGCATATCGGCCGAATTGTAAAGTGTATCGATGTGGAGAGCGTATTCTCGGAATGTTTGACTTTCACCCCGTGGTATGCCGATTCTCGCAAATTGTTTTAAAAGTGCACCGTAAGCTTTTTGATAAACAGCATCATCTTTTAGGTATTTATAGAAAAGAATAATAAAAAATGTAATCCATTTCATTCTAGTGGTGAAGAGAATGTATCCGATGATACTAATCGGTATCGTAGAGAGGAATACGTACCACCAAGAAAAATCATTTTTAGAATTCGTGATCTTTTTAGTAGAGGCTTCTTCTGTATTTTCTATTAAACTTTTGAGCTTTGCTTCATTGTTCCGTTGGTGTATTGGCTCGTTATTAGAATTATTTACTTCGTTATTTTGTGAAGTAGAAGCAGGAGTATTATTTGTAAAATTATAGGGATTAGTAAATCCTTTTGTTGGTTCGAATGGAATCCATCCGTATCCTGGGAAATATACTTCGACCCAAGAGTGTGCGTTATCGTTCGCGATTTTATAAACATCCTCACCTTCTGCAGAGGCAAGTGTATTATCAAGAGTTCCTTCTGTATAACCTTTTACCCAGCGAGCAGGAATCCCGGTAGAACGAAGTAACACAATCATAGACGTCGAGAAATTATTACAGTAGCCGCTTTTTGTATCGAAAAGGAATTGATCTACATAATCTTGGTTTTTGGAAGGGAACAACACATTCATTGTTTCATATACAAAAGAATGGTCGGTAAAGTAGTTTTCAATAGCTAATACTTTATCATATCGGTTGTCTTTATCATTTGTTAGATTTACAGCTAAGTCTTTTACTCGCTGTGGTAATGATTCGGGAAGTTGCGTGTACTTTGTCATGAAATAAGGATTTGATTCTTGACCTTCATTTGTTTTTACAGCTTTCAAGTTTTCTATGGAAAACTCTGGGACCCCATATGTTACTTTATATGAATTTAAAATAGTAGAAGAATCTCCGTCCATCGTATAGATTTTTTCTGAAAAGGGGTCAACGCTGTATGATACATTAGAAGAAGCCTCAACTGATATTAATCCTGCTGGATAGGTAAGGTGTGGATAACTTTTTTTCATGGTGATTGTCGCCTCAGTGGCCTCCGTTTTTGTATTTTGTTCGTACCAGCTCACGACGTCGTTTTTATTTTTAAAAGAAATCTTTTTTTGATTTTCAGAAACTTCCCAGCCTTTTCCTGTATAAAAATCTTTCGTTTCGACTCTCCAATATTGTTTGTTTTGCGTTTGTGCTGTGAAAACAATTGTAGGATCTGCCTTAAAAGGACCGCCTAATCGCGAGTCATCTAAACCATATCCAATTTTAGAAACTTCTTGTTTTTTACTTGCTTCGGATGTGTTGAATTTTAAAAAATCCATTGGGTTTGGCCATTGAGGGCCAAATTTTGGAGCAAAGTATGCGATAGTTGCTGACAATACAATAAATATTGTAAGAGGTCTAAGTAATTTTGAGATTTCTCTAGCAAAATTTTGTAAGTTTTCCATCTCTCTTATTCGTTCTATGCGAAGAAGACTAAGCATAAAAAAGCCGATGACAATAGTACGAATAATAGCGTAGTTTGCATTGTATAAATGTAAGTTATGAAAAATGGTGATATAAATAATAGTCAATATAAGAAATAACAACCCACGTTTTTTATGAATCATCCAAAAAGAGATGAAAGCACTCAAAAACCAAAAGGATAAAAAAAATAAAAGTGTTGGAAAAACGGGAGAAATATCTAGCAAATTCCCCTGGAAAAACAGAGAGGAATTTCGAGAAATATCAGCAAAAAATTTCGTTAGCCAAGATGGATTTATAAAAGCATTTTTATAATACAGGAAATGAATGATGAATAAGATCGTGACGATCTTTATTGGAATCTGCCACCTTGTTTGAAAAAAAGAGAGAGTGAAGCAAATTCCTATAAATATTACAAAAATATCTAATCTACCTACGTTTGTAATACCTATAAGGGGTCTTAGCCATTCTAGTAAAAGTAGAAATGCACATACATGCATGAAGAATCTGCTCATATCCCATTTGTATTTTGTTCGTAATGTTATCATTTGCTCACCTCAAAAAACACGTTTGTATACCGGTTCCCATAAACCACATTTACAAATATTTTTCGTTTTTGTAGAGTTTCTAGAATACTTAGTTCTCGATGTGAGAGTTGATTTGCTTTTTCTTTCACGACAAACACCATTAATTTTCTACTTTTAATAGCGGCATAGTCAGCCGCCTTTTGAATATCGGGAGAAAGATCGCTTGTCACGAGTATAATCGTTACGGGCTCATAAATTTTTCTTAATTCCATTTCTACACTCCGGGAGAGCGGGAATACACTGTCTGCTTGTACTTTCGCTAAATGACAAAAGATTTGTTGTAACTGACTATCTCCATTGTCTAAAGGGAAAAAAGTTCGTTCTTTTCCGACAGACACGAATGACGCTGGTGAATTTTGCTTCAAGACAGCCCTTACAATAGAGGCGGAAAATGTTACGACTGATTCGAATAGAGGGGACTCAGTTCTGTCCATGAATATCATGATATTATGGCTGCGCTGTTGTTCAAACTCTTTCGTCATAATATTGTTTGTTCGGGCAGTTGCTTTCCAATCAATCCATGAAAAGCGGTCACCAGGTTTATAGTCTCTGACACCGACAGAGATTGTAGAGTCTTTTGCTAAATTTATATTTGCTGAAAGCGCTCCTTGTTCGAAATGATTTTCCAATTGTCGATACGTTATATCTACGTACTGGGGATAGATTAAAAATGTATCTGGAACTGAAAAAGTTACTTCCTTCTCCATCATACCGAATAGATCACCAGTTTTGACACGTACGCTTGAAAAAGTGTGCTCTCCTCTAGGGATTGTGTCAATAACATATTGAAACGAAATATTCCGTTTGAATCCTGGAAAGAGTATTACCTTATTCACCTTCGTTTGTCTACAATTTGTAAATTGTGATGGCAGTTCATCTTCTATAATTAAATAAAGTAAGGGAAAAGGAAATCTTCTTTTTATTGTAATGGTGCTTAAAAATTGTTCTCCTGCTGCATATTCATTTTGGTTTGTTATTCGTTTTACTTCAGCGTCTCGTAAAGCGTAGAAGGGAAGTAGTAGTGAATAAAGACCAATAGGAATCGTACTGTAAAACAAAAACCAACTTACAAATCCTCCTTGAAGCATAGCGTACACAAATGTTAAGACTAGGCATAAAGGGATTAGCAATAACTTCGTAACGTGATATAGTGCTCGTAGTATTCGTTTCATCAAAGGTTTTTCGTCCTTTGAGTCGGCACGGTAGTTCGTGCAACGATTTTGGCGATAACTTGTTCTCCTGTTATTCCTTCAAATCTTGCTTCCATTTTTAGAATGAGTCTGTGAGCTAAAACGTAAGGAGCTAAAAATTTAACATCGTCTGGAATAACATAATTTCTGCCATGGATGAATGCATAAGCTTGTGAAGCTTTCATTAAAGCGATTGAGCCGCGTGGACTTGCACCTAGCTGTATAGAACTATAAGAACGCGTCTGAGTAACAAGTTTTACAATGTAATGCTTGATTGCTTTGTCCATGCTTACTTCCCGTACGCTTTGTTGTAAATAAAGTAATTCTTTTATTGTAGTAATAGCTTGTAAATGAGAGAGTGGATTTGTTTTTTCCATCCGGTTTAAAATTTCAAATTCTTCTTCTGGTGTAGGATATCCCATTCTTAGCTTCAACAAGAAACGATCGAGCTGAGCCTCTGGTAAAGGATATGTTCCCTCATATTCGACCGGATTTTGTGTAGCCATTACAAAGAAAGGTTTTGGTAACGATCTTGTAATGCCATCTATTGTGATAGTGCCTTCTTCCATACTTTCAAGTAAGGCAGATTGTGTCTTTGGAGATGTACGATTAATTTCATCAGCAAGTACAAAATTCCCCATAATCGGTCCAGGCTTGAACTCAAATTGGAGCTCTTTCGGATTATAAATAGAAACACCTGTTACATCTGACGGCAGTAAATCAGGTGTGAATTGAATACGCTTGTAATCGGCATCAATGGATTTAGAAAGAGCACGTACTAGCATTGTTTTCCCAACGCCAGGAACATCTTCTAATAGTACATGACCTTCAGCTAAGAGAGCTGTCAAAGCTAAGATCGTTTCTTTTCGTTTTCCGACCATTAATTTTTCAATATTGTTGATTATTCTTTCTACTATGGGATGTAATGAATCAAGCTGGGGCATCGTAATCCTCCTAATTTTATTATCTTTTCTAATTCATTTTTATGTTAAAGAAAAGGAGCTCCTTCATTTTAATGCAGTATAATAGTAATCTAAGAGGTAAGTAGGAATGGTTTATATAAGTTCATATTGAGAACTTATATAAATAGGAAAAACTTAAATGTTAAAAAATCATGGTGATATACTTTATAATTTATATGTCCCAAAAGGAAATCATACTCATAATTTTATGAATATTCAGATTATATATGCAGATAACATCTAGTATAATTGTTTCCGTAATTAAGGGCAATACAGTAAATAATGATTTGTAGTTTTATCCCTCTATTTGCGGGCTGATTAAAGTTTCACTTTATATAAAATATGTCTTGATAATAGTATCGTTGCAGAAAAGTAAATTCCTTATAGCGTTATTGAAGTAGTATCAAAACTCTTTTTAATATATTTATATAAAAACGTAGGAATTTCTCCTGCGTTTTTTCTTATGCAAAAAAAGGTGAATCCTCCAAATACTATTCTCCTAATAAGCCCACCGCTGACCGAAATCTTCACAACAAAACAAAGTAATCTTTACTTATAAATGTTTCCCCTTAAACCGATTTCCAAATGAATTTATGACAATCTCTTGAACTGTGCGAAATGTCACATCTGTATTTTACAACCTCTTTTATAGTAAGGGTATGTAAGAGAGACGTATTAAAGGAGTGAACAGTATGAAGAAGAAACCTTCAGCATTAATGAGACGTTTAAAATATTTTTCACCAATAGATCGTTATAACGATAATCATACACAAGAAACATATGAAGATCGCGAATGGGAAAATATGTATAGAAAGCGTTGGCAGCATGATAAAGTAATCCGTTCTACACACGGTGTGAACTGTACTGGTTCTTGTAGCTGGAACATTTATGTGAAAGATGGAATTGTAACATGGGAGGGTCAAGAGCTTAACTATCCAACAACAGGTCCTGATATGCCTGATTTTGAACCACGAGGATGTCCGCGTGGAGCGAGTTTTTCTTGGTACATTTACAGTCCGCTTCGTGTGAAATATCCGTATGTACGTGGTGTGCTTTGGGAAATGTGGCAAGAGGAACTACAAAATAACGAGTCACCACTAGACGCTTGGAAAAGCATTGTGGAAAACCCTGAAAAAGCACGTACGTATAAGCAGGCGCGTGGTAAAGGGGGATTCATTCGTGCGAATTGGGATGAAGTATTACAACTCGTTTCTGCTTCATTACTATACACAGTAATTAAATACGGTCCAGACCGAAATGTTGGTTTTTCACCAATTCCAGCAATGTCGATGTTAAGTCACGCTGCAGGTAGCCGTTTTATGCAACTTATGGGTGGACCGATGCTTAGCTTTTATGATTGGTATGCTGATTTACCACCAGCTTCTCCGCAAATTTGGGGTGATCAAACTGATGTACCAGAAAGTAGTGACTGGTATAACTCTGGTTACATTATGACATGGGGTTCAAACGTACCGATGACGAGAACGCCAGATGCACACTTTTTAGCCGAAGTTCGATATAAAGGAACGAAAGTTGTTTCTGTAAGTCCTGACTTCGCCGAGTCTACTAAGTTTGCGGATGATTGGATTAGTGTGAAACAAGGTACAGACGGTGCGCTTGCGATGGCAATGGGGCATGTGATCTTACAAGAATTTTACGTAGATAATCAAGTGGAATACTTCACAAAGTATGCGAAGCAATATACTGATTTTCCTTTCTTTGTCACATTGAAAGAAAAAGGAGATCAATTCGTCGCTGATCGTTTCTTAAATGCTACTGATATTGGACGTGAAACAAAGTTAGGAGAATGGAAGCCTGTTCTTTGGAACGATAACACGAAAGATTTTGCAACACCTCACGGCACAATGGGATCACGTTGGGATAACGAGAAGAAATGGAACTTGCGTTTAGAAGATGAACAGACAGGTGAAACGATTGATCCACGTCTTTCTTTACTTGGAATGGAAGATAGTGTTGAAACAGTGCAAATTCCGTACTTCTCTGATGATGGAAATACAATATTAGAACGTACAATTCCAGTGAAAAAAGTTATGACAGAAGAAGGCGAAGTGTGCGTTACAACTGTATATGACTTAACGTTAGCAAATTACGGTGTGAACCGAGGTCTTGGCGGGCAAGAACCGAAAGATTTCAATGATGATGTACCGTTTACACCTGCATGGCAAGAGAAAATGACTGGAGTAAAACGAGAGCTTATTATTCAAATTGCTCGTGAGTTCGCGCAAAATGCAGTTGATACGAATGGCCGCTCGATGATTATTATGGGAGCTGGTATTAACCATTGGTTTAACTCTGATACGATTTATCGCGCAGTTTTAAATCTTGTTCTTCTCGTTGGGGCACAAGGTGTAAACGGCGGCGGTTGGGCACATTATGTTGGTCAAGAAAAATTACGACCAGCAGAAGGATGGCAAACAATCGCGATGGCGAAAGATTGGCAGGGGCCACCGAAATTACAAAACGGTACATCTTTCTTCTATTTCGTAACAGATCAATGGCGCTATGAAGATACACCTGTTGGACATTTAGCATCACCAGTTGAGGGCAACTCTCGTTATCAACATCACGGTGATTACAATGTATTAGCAGCACGACTTGGCTGGTTGCCTTCATATCCAACATTCGAGAAGAATGGAATTGAATTATATAAAGAAGCTGTTGCTGCTGGTGCAACAACACAAGAAGAAATCGGAAAATACGTTGCACAAAAACTAAAAGAAAAAGAACTGAAATTTGCGATTGAAGACCCAGATAATAAAAACAACTTCCCGCGTAACTTATTCGTATGGCGTGCAAACTTAATTTCAAGTTCCGGTAAAGGACACGAATATTTCTTAAAACATTTATTAGGTACAACAAACGGATTAATGAATGACGATAGTGACTCATTAAGACCAGAAGAAATTAAGTGGCATGAAGATGCACCTGAAGGGAAGTTAGATTTACTCATTAATTTAGATTTCCGTATGGCTGGAACGGCGCTTTATTCTGATATCGTCTTACCTGCTTCAACTTGGTATGAAAAGCATGATTTAAGCAGTACGGATATGCATCCATTTGTACATCCATTTAATCCAGCAATCGGTTCACCGTGGGAAGCACGCTCTGACTGGGATATTTTCACCTCTCTTTCTAAAGCTGTGTCAGATTTAGCGAAGAAAATCGATCTTGAACCAATGAAAGAAGTCGTTGCAACACCACTTCTTCACGATACACCGCAAGAATTAGCACAACCACTTGGTAAGATTAAAGACTGGAGCAAAGGAGAGTGTGAACCGATCCCAGGTAAAACAATGCCGCAAATTCATGTTGTCGAAAGGGATTATAAAACGATTTATGACAAGATGACAGCGCTTGGACCAAATACCGGAAAACAACCGATTGGTACGAAAGGGATTTCTTGGTCGGCAGAAAAAGAATATGAGCAATTAAAGAGTCGATTAGGAGTTGTTCGAACGGATTCTATTGCGAAGGGGTGCCCAGACATAAAAGAAGCAATTAATGCTGCTGAGGCGGTATTAACACTTTCTTCTACAACAAACGGTCATATGGCGGTAAAAGCATGGGAAGCGCTTGAAAAACAAACCGATTTAAAACTACGTGACTTAGCAGAAGAACGTGAAGAAGAATGCTTCACATTTGAACAAATTACAGCGCAGCCTAAAACAGTAATTACTTCTCCGGCCTTTACGGGTTCTGAAAAAGGTGGACGCCGTTACTCACCATTTACAACAAATGTTGAACGTCTCATCCCTTGGAGAACGATAACTGGTCGACAATCTTTCTACTTAGATCACGACATGATGAAAGAATTTGGCGAAACGATGGCAACATTTAAACCAATACTGCAACATAAACCATTCCGTAAATCACGCCCTGAAGTAGAAGGGAAAGAAATTACACTAAACTATTTAACACCGCATAATAAGTGGTCGATTCATAGTATGTACTTCGATTCATTGCCAATGTTAACGCTGTTTAGAGGTGGTCCAACTGTTTGGATGAATAAAGATGATGCGACTGAAGCTGGTGTTGCTGATAATGATTGGATTGAATGCTTTAACCGTAACGGCGTAGTCGTAGCACGTGCTGTTGTAACACACCGTATACCGAGGGGGATGGCATTTATGCACCATGCGCAAGATCGTCACATTAACGTGCCTGGTACGAAATTAACAAGCACCCGCGGGGGAACACATAATAGTCCAACTCGTATTCACGTTAAACCAACACATATGATTGGTGGATATGGCCAATTAAGCTATGGATTTAACTATTATGGTCCGACTGGGAACCAGCGTGACTTAAACGTTGTAATCCGTAAACTGAAGGAGGTAGATTGGCTTGAAGATTAAAGCGCAAGTCGGAATGGTAATGAACTTAGATAAATGCATCGGCTGCCACACTTGTAGCGTAACATGCAAAAACACCTGGACGAATCGTCCAGGTGCTGAATATATGTACTTCAATAACGTAGAAACGAAACCTGGAATTGGTTATCCGAAACAATGGGAAAATCAGGAGAAATACAAAGGCGGCTGGGAATTGAAAAATGGTGAAATTCAGCTGAAATCCGGTTCGAAAATGAAGCGTCTTATGAATATTTTCCACAATCCAGATCAGCCAACAATTGATGATTACTTTGAACCTTGGAATTATGATTATGAAACATTAACAAATAGCCCGCAGCGTAAGCATCAACCAGTTGCTCGTCCGAAATCAGCAATTACGGGTGAATTTATCGACAAAATTGAATGGGGTCCAAACTGGGAAGATGATTTAGCAGGCGGACATATAACAGGGTTACAAGATCCGAACGTCAAGAAAATGGAAGAAGGAATTAAAACGGATTTTGAAAATGTCTTTATGATGTATTTACCACGTATTTGCGAACATTGTATGAATCCATCTTGCGTTTCTTCTTGTCCATCGGGTGCGATGTATAAACGTGAGGAAGATGGGATTGTTCTTGTGGATCAAAATGCATGTCGTGCATGGAGATTTTGTGTATCGTCTTGTCCGTATAAAAAAGTATATTTTAACTGGCAAACAAATAAAGCTGAAAAATGTACAATGTGTTTCCCTCGTATTGAAGCTGGTATGCCAACAATTTGTTCTGAAACATGTGTAGGACGTATTCGATATATTGGGGTAATGCTATATGACGCTGACAAAGTAAAAGAAGCGGCTTCTGTTGAAAATGAAAAAGATTTATATGAATCTCAGCTTACTGCTTTCCTAGATCCAAATGATCCAGAAGTAGCAGCTGAAGCGAAAAAACAAGGGATTCCTGAAGAATGGATTAAAGCGGCACAACAGTCGCCAATCTATAAAATGATTATCGATTGGAAAATCGCTCTACCTCTTCATCCAGAGTATCGTACAATGCCAATGGTTTGGTATATCCCGCCGCTTAGCCCAATTATGAACATGGTGGAGGGGAAAGGTAGTAACTGGCAAGCAGAAGAGATTTTCCCTGCTATTGATAATATGCGTATTCCAATTCAATATTTAGCGAATTTACTCACTGCAGGAGATGAATCACATATTCGTCTTACATTGAAAAAATTGGCTGTCATGCGAACACATATGAGAGCATTGCAAATTAATAAAGAACCAAATGAAGCTGTATTAAAAGAACTCGGTTTAACGAAAGAAGATGTAGAAGATATGTATCGTCTTCTTGCTATTGCGAAATATAAAGATCGCTTTGTTATCCCGACGTCTCACCGCGAACAAGTTGCAGATTTATATAGCGAGCAAGGAAGTTGTGGTTTATCTTTCGCAGGTGGGCCAGGCTCTTGTACGACAATTTCTTAAAAAAAGGGGGCAGAAAACTATGAAACAAAGTTTACAAACAGCTTTTTCTTGTTCTTCTTTTCTTCTCTCCTATCCTGAACTAGGTTGGAGGGAAGCTTTACTAGAATTACAGGAAGAGATTCAAGAAATTGAACAGGAAGAAATCAGAGCATCACTTACAACATTTATAAAAGAAGCGCTAAATAAAACAGACAATCAACTTATTGATTCTTACGTCTATACATTCGACTTTGGAAAGAAGACAAATATGTATCTTACCTACATGAAAACAGGTGAACAAAGAGAGCGTGGAATTGAATTATTAGAGTTAAAACAGCATTATCAAAAATCTGGTTTTAACGTAACAGATAAAGAACTACCTGATTATTTACCGCTTCTACTTGAGTTTCTTGCAAACGCGAATGAAAAAGATAGCGAACCAATTATGAGTAAATACACGGAAAATATACAAGCGTTGCACGGGCAATTAAAAGAAGCAAACTGTATGTATGAACCAATTCTCGCCGCTGTTCTACTCGCTATCAATACATGGGGTGTACAGGAAAATTAGAAAGGAGAGTTGTCAAAATGATGGATCAATTTCTATGGGTATTGTTTCCCTATATCATTTTTGCAATCTTTATCGGTGGACATATTTTCAGATACAACTATGATCAATTTGGATGGACGTCAAAATCTAGTGAACTATTAGAAAAGAAAATGCTCCGAATCGGAAGTCTATTATTCCACTTTGGGATCATGTTCGTCATTGGTGGTCATGTTATGGGGATTTTAATTCCAGAGTCTGTATACCGTTCAATAGGTATTTCTGAGCATATGTATCATATAATGGCAATTAGTTTCGGGCTTCCGGCAGGTGTTGCTTCTATCATCGGTTTAATTATATTAACGTACCGCCGTGTAACAGTAAAACGCATCATTGCAACGAGTACAAGGGGAGATTATATTGCGCTTATTTTATTACTAATCGTAATGCTAGCGGGACTTTCTTCAACCTTTTTAAATATCGACTCAAAAGGGTTTGATTATCGTACAACAATCGGTCCGTGGTTCCGAAGTCTCTTTATTTTCCAACCGAAAGTTGAATATATGATGGAAGTACCAGTATGGTTTAAAATTCATATAATTGCAGGTATGGGTCTATTCGCAGTATGGCCATTTACTAGACTTGTTCATGTATTTAGTGCCCCAATTAAATACTTAAGCCGTAGTTATGTGATTTACAGAAGACGTATTCCTAATGAATTGAAAAAATAATGCCACAGTAAACGAATAGAAGTTAGCAACTAACATGAAACGAGGTCTAATGGAAGGCCTCGTCTTTTTTAGGAAATAACTGTATGCAAGAGAAAAAGAGTAGCATCTAAATAAGATGCTACTCTATGCTACAAACAGAGGCAGAGCAATCTTCACAAGCAATTTCACATTTTAAAAATTGTAAATCATGGATTGTAATCTTTCCTTTATGAATAGAAATCGTACCTTTTTTTTTCAAATCATTTAACATTCGATTTACGCTTTCACGCGAAGTTGCACAGAAGTTTGCAAGTTCTTGATTCGTTAATGGTAAATCGATGAGAATCCCATTTTCTTTAAACACACCATAACTATTTGTCATTCGAATGAGAGTAGAATATAGGGCACCTTTTTTGCCATGTAATACTAGATCTCGGAACTTCGTTTGCATTCTTCTTAAATGTTCACTAATCCATTTCATAAATTCAAATACAAGAGCGGGTTTTTGGAGTAATGCTTTTTCTAAGGCTTCACGCTTTATAACGCCTACTTCAACATCTTCAAGGCATTTTGAATTTAATAAATACCTTGCATCTTCCGTGAACAATGTTAATTCCCCAATAATGTCATTTTGTGAACAAATGCGAAGTGTTAATTCTTGTCCGTCAGCACTAAGTTTACTGATTTGCACTTTTCCAGAGTGAATAATATAAATTTCTGTTGCTTCCATACCTTCTTGAAAAATAAAACTCCCCTTATTGATTTGCATTTTATATTCAACAGATGAAAGTAACTCCTTTAAATCTTTGGATAATGCCGTACTGTTTGCCACAGCAATCACCTTTCTTCTTATAAGCAGTATATTTCTTATTTTGGATGTAATCATGATGAAATTGCAAGAGATATTTTTGAAAATAAAGTAAAATTTCAATGACCGTAAGGAAAAACGACCTTAAATGTCTAAAAAGCTACTTATAGTAAGGGTTTATATTATACGAATATAAGTTTTTTAGTTTAAGAAATTTTAGTATGTAAAGAGAATGGGACTAGAGATGTGAACAAAATTCGAACGGATTTGTGAAGAATTTTTGAATGGGGAAAGTAATGTGAGAAAAGTCACATTGAATATGTAGCTTCTTTTTTATAATGAAGGCAAATAAAAAAATTGAAAGCTTACTAATGATTGCAGTAGAAAAGAAGGGATATATATGCACGAGAAGATGAAAGATTCTTTAGAGCGGCCACTTCAAGATTTACGTATTTCAGTTATTGACCGTTGTAATTTTAGGTGCACGTACTGTATGCCAGCTGAAGTGTTCGGACCTGATTATGCTTTTTTACAGGAAGAGTTTTTATTAACGTTCGATGAAATAGAAAGGTTAGCGAGATTATTTATAAGTATGGGTGTTAATAAAATTAGACTTACTGGCGGTGAACCTTTATTGCGTAAAGATTTACCGAAGTTAATTGCAAGGCTTACAAAGCTAGAAGGCTTAAAGGATATTGGACTCACAACAAACGGTATTCATTTAGCAAAACAGGCAAGGTCATTAAAAGAAGCGGGATTAAAACGTGTAAACATTAGTTTAGATGCGATAGAAGATCATGTCTTCCGAAAAATTAATGGACGAAATGTAAGTACAAAACCTGTATTGAAAGGAATTGAAGCAGCAAAAGCAGCTGGATTAGAAGTAAAATTAAATATGGTCGTAAAAAAAGGGATGAATGATAGTCAAATTCTTCTAATGGCTCGTTATTTTAAAGAACAAGAAATTCAGCTTCGTTTTATCGAATTTATGGATGTGGGCAGTACGAACGGATGGAACTTTGAACAAGTTATTACGAAGGAACAATTAATAGAGAAAATTAATCGTGTATATCCGATTGAGCCCGCCCAGCCTCGTTACTTTGGAGAAGTTGCGAAATTGTATCGATATGTAGGGAGCGATGCAGAAGTTGGATTTATTACTTCTGTTTCTGAATCTTTTTGTTCCTCTTGTACGAGAGCTCGTATTTCGGCAGACGGTAAGTTTTTTACGTGCTTATTTGGAACGAAAGGAACTGATTTGCGAACGCTTCTTCGAGAAAATATTTCTGATGCTTCATTATTAAAAATTCTCCAACATACATGGGAGTGCAGAACAGATCGGTATTCGGATGAAAGAACGGCTGAAAGTACAAATAAACGTCCAAAAGTTGAAATGTCTTATATTGGTGGATAGCGAGAGGAGGATTCCCTATGCAAGAGCGGTATTCAAGGCAAGTATTGTTTTCTGGAATTGGTGAAATGGGACAAAGAAAAATAAGAAAAAAACATGTGCTCCTAATCGGTGCGGGTGCACTAGGAGCTGCAAATGCGGAAGCGCTCGTTAGGATGGGGATTGGGAAATTAACAATTGCTGACCGTGACTACGTCGAATGGAGTAATTTACAGCGGCAACAGTTATATACAGAAGAAGATGCACAGCAGTGTAAACCAAAAGCAATTGCAGCGGCAGAACATTTAAGAAAGATTAATTCTGAAGTAGAAATTGTACCAATTGTAACGGATGTCACAATGCAAGAAATAGAAGAGTTAACAAAAGAAGTGGATCTTATATTAGATGCGACTGACAATTTCGATACGCGTCTACTTATAAATGACATTTCGCAAAAAGAAAATATACCTTGGATATACGGTGGATGCATTGGAAGTTACGGTGTAACGTATACAATTCTTCCGGGGGAAACACCATGCTTTCGCTGCCTAATGGATCATCCTATGGGCGGTGCAACATGTGATACAGCAGGAATCATTCAGCCGGCTGTACAAATGGTCGTTGCTCACCAAGTGACAGAAGCGATGAAAATATTGGTGAATGATTTTCAGGCGCTAAGGGGAACGATGTTATCATTTGATATTTGGAACAATCAATATCTCTCATTAAAAGTAAATAGGCAGAAGAAAAGTACATGTCCATCTTGTGGGAATGTACGCACTTACCCAAATTTAACATTTGGATCACAGATGAAAACTGAAGTGCTATGCGGGCGGAATACAGTTCAAATCCGTCCAGGGATAAAGCGAGTTCTTAATTTAGAAGAAGTTCGAAATCGCTTACAAAAAAGCGTGAGTGTCAAAAAAACTCCATATTTACTATCGTTTCTAGTAGATGAATATCGTTTTGTTTTATTTACAGACGGTAGGGCATTTATTCATGGGACAAATGATGTAAAAATGGCAAAACGATTATACGCAAAATATATAGGATGAACAGAAAGAGAGTTTATCCTTATCAAAACGAGGTGAAAAAAGAATGCTAGAAAAACGTAAACCAATTCCAGTAGCAGAAGCAGTTGCACGCATAATGGAGTATGCTCATCAAGGTGAAATAGAAAAGGTTTCTCTTATAGACAGCTACGGTAGAATGCTTGGAGAAGATGTTATTGCAGATCATGATGTCCCGCATTTCGATCGCTCTCCGTACGACGGATTTGCGATTCGAGCGGAAGATACAAAAGAAGCAAATAGCAGTAACCCGATTCAGTTCGAAGTGATTGGTGAGATCGGGGCAGGTTCTGTTTTTAGAGAAGAGGTGAAAGTATTTCAAGCTGTACGTATTATGACAGGAGCTGCAATTCCAGCAGGATGTAATGCGGTTGTTATGTTAGAGCTAACGGAAGGATTTGAAGAAAAAGAAAAGACTTATATGAAATTAAAACGCTCTTTTGCTGCTGGTGATAACATTTCTTTTAAAGGAGAAGATGTAAAACAAAATGCCATACTTGTGAAAAAAGGGACTTCTATTAACCCTGGAGTAGCGGCGCTTCTTGCTACGTTTGGTTATAGTTCCGTACATGTTGTAAAACAGCCGGTTATTGGAATTGTAGCGACAGGAAGTGAACTTTTAGAAGTACATGAACAGCTTAAATCGGGGAGGATTCGAAATAGTAATTCCTATATGATTGCTGCTCAAATTGAGCGAGCAGGTGGAATTGTACGCTATTATGGACAATTTGCTGATGATTTAGAGACGTGTTATGAGACCGTAAAAAGAGCAATAAAAGAAGTCGATATTTTAATTACAACTGGTGGCGTTTCAGTAGGAGACTACGATTATTTACCTGCTATTTATGAGAGATTACAAGCTAATGTACTTTTCAATAAAATAGCGATGCGACCAGGAAGCGTGACAACTGTAGCTGAGCTAGAAGGAAAACTATTATTTGGTCTATCTGGTAATCCCTCTGCTTGTTATGTCGGATGTGAATTATATGTTAGACCAGTTATTCGAACATATTTGCAAAGAAAAGATCCGCATGTATATCGTGCAGAAGCGATTTTACAGAAAGATTTTCCGAAAGCAAACCCATTTACTCGTTTTGTAAGAGGGAGAGTAGAAATTGTAGATGGCCAATTGCAAGCTACACCAGTTGGTTTAGATAAATCTAGTGCAATTTCTTCACTTGCAGAGGCGAACGCATTTATCGTCCTGCCGGGCGGAACAAGAGGATTTGAAGCAGGAATAATTGTTTCGGTATTATTATTGGAATCGAACATAGGAAGTGAGTGGCCGTGGAAAGAACCACTTCGATCATACAAGTAATAGAAAAATAGATTGCTAATTTATACAAAGGTAAGAGGTGCAAAATGACACATACGTATTATGAAGTAATTGATACACCTATTTCAATTGAAGAAGTTACAAACAAAGTAATTCGGTGTGAGTGTGGTGCGGTTACTACTTTCATTGGTACCGTCAGAGAATTTACGAAAGGACGTCGTACGCTATATTTAGAGTATGTAGCATATAAAACAATGGCGGAAAAACAGCTTGAGAAAATTGGTAATGAAGTAGAAGAGAAGTGGCCTGGGACATATGTAGCAATTACACATCGCATTGGTACATTGCAAATTTCTGATTTTGCTGTTGTTGTCGCCGTTTCAACACCACACCGGAAAGCAGCCTATGAGGCGAACGTATATATTATGGAGCGTATAAAACAAATTATTCCGATTTGGAAGAAAGAGTTTTGGGAAGATGGTGAGTCATGGATAGGTGATCAGTTAGAGAAAATAGCATATGCAAATGGTGAGCCTGAAAGGGAGATGAGAACATGATTGAAGTACTATTATTTGCACATTTGCAAGAAGAAGCAAGTAAGCCGGCCTTGTACATAGATTGTGAAAATATTACGGTTGTTGAACTAAAGGAAGTTCTCATTAAGAAATACAGCGTAGCGATTTCAAACGAGATAATGGTCGCCGTAAATGAAGAGTATGCAAATGAGGATGACATTATTCAAACTGGCGATGTAGTAGCAATGATTCCGCCAGTAAGTGGTGGTTGATTCTTTTCAGCCTAATCATGTTAGGACGTGATTAGGCTGGAGAGAATGAATATAACTATGCATACATAGGAGGGAACAAGGTGAAAAGTCCTAATTTTCAATTAAGTTTACAAACTTCTAATCTAGTTATCGGTTTTATGGTATGGGTTATCTTATCATCATTAATGCCATATATTAAAGCGGATATTCCATTAACTGCGGGACAAATTTCTATGGTCACAGCAGTACCCGTTATTTTAGGTTCTATTCTTCGCATTCCAATTGGTTATTGGACAAATCGTTACGGAGCAAGAAAATTGTTCTTTATTAGTTTTATACTTTTATTATTCCCTGTCTTTTACATTAGTGTTGCCAATTCTATGATGGATTTAATTATTGGTGGATTATTTGTAGGGATTGGTGGTGCTGTATTCTCTGTAGGAGTAACTTCTCTACCGAAATACTTCCCGAAAGAGAGTCACGGTTTTGTAAATGGTATTTACGGTGTGGGTAACGCTGGAACAGCAATTACTTCATTTTTAGCACCTGTAATTGCGACATCAGTTGGCTGGAGAACAACAGTACAGTGTTATTTAGTTTTACTTGCAGCATTTGCACTTATGAACTTTTTATTAGGCGATCGTAAGGAAAAAAAGGTGAATACACCATTAATGGAACAAATAAAAGGTGTATATAAAAATGAAAAACTTTGGTTTCTATGTATCTTTTATTTTTTAACTTTCGGATCATTTGTTGCATTTACAGTATATTTACCAAACTTTTTAGTATCTCACTTCGGATTAGAGAAAGTAGATGCAGGCATGCGGACAGCTGGATTCATCGTATTAGCAACAATGATGCGCCCGATTGGTGGTTGGCTCGGTGATAAATTTAATCCATTTAAAATATTAATCTTCGTATTTATCGGCTTAACACTATCTGGTATTGTTTTATCATTCATGCCTAGTATGAACGTGTATACGTTTGGTTGCTTACTAGTCGCATTCTGTGCAGGTATTGGAAATGGCACAATCTTTAAGCTTGTTCCAATGTACTTCTCTGAGCAAGCAGGGATTGTAAATGGGGTTGTGTCAGCTTTAGGTGGATTAGGAGGGTTCTTCCCACCATTAATTTTAACGTTACTATTCCAACTAACAGGTCATTATGCAATTGGATTTATGGCGTTATCAGAAGTCGCTCTTGCTTGTTTAATCATTACAGTATGGATGTATAGCCAAGAGAAGCTGTTAGTGATGTTAAAGAATCATTAATAAAGAAAAAGAACCCTCCTAAAGTAATCTAGGAGGGTTCTTTTAGTAATAGGCTTCGATATGTTTTTTATTGCTAACTTAACAAACACTTGTATTCTAAAATAATGTGGTTTAAAAATGAAAAACAGAAGTTTTATGGAATTTTATGTTAAAATATAGATATCAGATGTTATTCAATTAAAGGGTTAGTTAAAGAAAGTTTAAATCTCTTCCGAAGATAGAACTAATTTTTAGCATACAAATACTTAATTGGATCGGGGTGTTTAGATGAAAAAATTATATAAGTCCACTCAAGATAAACAAGTATCAGGTGTATTAGGTGGCTTAAGCGATAAGTATGGAATTGATGTAAGTATCCTTCGCATAGTCACTGCATTATCAGCCTTTTTTACTAGTGGATTTACGGTGTTACTTTATATAATAGCTGCAATTGTTTTACCTACAGATAAAGATATTAAGAGATAAATGTATGAACTTAAATCTAATTCCACAATCGAGAACTCTGTTTTTTGTCTATTGAAAGTTTCCAAAGTAAAAGCAACAGTACGATTGTTATAAGACTGAAATGAACAAACGAAAAATCCTCATAAAACATTCGGAATATATCGAGAACGAAAATAATAACTTTTGAATTAAACGATGACTATTGATCGCTAACGAATCGATAAATAGTCGCTCCTTTCTAAAGGATATCTATTAATCTGTATAAAAATATATTGGTGGATTTAAATATTCTGAAATTCCAAAAACATATGACGGTATTTATAACAAGAAAAAACTTCATATTTTTTAGGGCCAGATTTTTTCGTAAGGCTAATGGATATTGTGAAAAAGTACACTTAAAATAAAGAATAAAGTTTAGGTCGATAAGATAAAATTATGAATTTGTATAAATAATCCATAATTTTCTTTATGAGTCATATTTGATATGTTAAAGAAAAGAGAGGGGAGGGAAATGAAATGAGAATTTTTGATGCACATTTTCATATTATTGATTTTAATTTTCCGATTATTGAGAACCAAGGGTATTTTCCACCCAACTTTGTTGTAGAAGATTATCAGAATGAAACTCCTAATTTGAATGTAATTGGTGGAGCGATCGTATCTGGTTCTTTCCAAGGGTTTGATCAAGAATATTTATTAAAGGCACTAAAACAGTTGGGTTCAACATTTTGTGGCGTAACACAATTACCTTTTACAGTGACGGATGAAGAAATACTAAATTTAAATGAAAATGGGGTAAAAGCATTACGCTTTAATATTAAAAGAGGTGGTTCAGAAGATTTATCGAAGCTGGATTACTTTGCTAGAAGAGTTCATGATTTAGTAGGATGGCATAGTGAGCTTTATATGGATGCAAAAGAGTTGCCCGAAATTGCATCCACTATAGAAAAATTACCAGCTATATCAATTGACCATTTAGGGTTATCAGAAGAAGGTTTACCATATTTATTAAAACTAGTTGATAAAGGGGTACATGTGAAAGCTACTGGTTTTGGTCGTGTCGAATTAGATGTTGAGAATGCCTTAAAGTCGATTTATGAAGTTAACCCAGATGCACTTATGTTTGGAACAGATTTACCATCTACAAGAGCAAAAAGACCTTTTGAGTATGGAGATATCAAATTGATTCAACAGCTATTTGATGAACAAGCTACCGATAAAATCCTGTATACGAATGCTTTCAAATGGTATTTTGGGTAGCGTCAGGGGCTACATTTGAATTAACTGTATCCATATTTAGTAAAGAGTTTAATCCAACTATAATGTATTTAGAATGGGGTATTAAATGTTTGTTTTTATTATATTAGACGTGATATTACCAATATTAATATTGATTCTAATTGGTGCAATCTTACAAAGAAAGTTCCAATTTAACTTAAAGCAGCTATCTACACTTATTACTTATTGCTTGATGCCAGCGGCTGTATTTGTGAATATATATGATATTAGTATAGAAACAGGTTTGTTGCTCCAGATAATATACTATTTAATACTTTACAGTCTGAGTGTGATGATAGTAAGTCATTTCATTTCAAAAACATTAAAGTTAGAAAAAGGAGAAAGTGCAGCTCTAAAAAATAGCATTTCGTTAATGAATTCCGGTAATTATGGATTACCAGTAAGTCAATTGATTTTCAGTCACAATCCAGTGGGGGTTTCCATTCAGATTTTCATTGTGATTTTCCAGAATCTTTTAACTTATTCATACGGGATATATAACTTACTATCAGCAACAAAAACAATCGGAAGTATTATTCAATCATTTCTAAGACTGCCTGTATTTCATGCACTCATATTAGGGGTTCTCTTTCAATCTTTTACAATTCAAATACCTAATTCTATCTTTCTACCTCTTAATCAGCTTGCGAATAGTTTTGTTGCAATAGCACTCATATTGCTAGGAGCGCAATTATCCAACATTAAGCTTAATTTTTTCCATCGAGTCATAACATGGGCTTTAATTGGAAGATTATTGATGGGACCATTATTAGCACTTGCCATGATATACCTACTAAACATTGATGGTATTGTTGCACAATCATTATTTATTGCAAGTTCTTTTCCTACTTCAAGAAATACAGCAACTATTGCTATGGAGTATCAAATAGAGCCTGAACTACATGCACAAATCGTTTTATTTTCAACACTTTTCAGCATTATTACAGTAACTGTCGTTATTTATTTGTCATATATTTTGTTTTGAATATACGTGCAAAAACGGATAGATTTGAGGCGGTAAATGATGGACGGAAATCCCATCGATATGAGAAGAAAACAGTCTTTGATATATTGGGTGTCGTTTACAATTGTACCATGTCTGATAATCAAGCGGCTTAATTCAAAAAAGGAACTAAAACAAAAAGAACAAACGCTTCTAAAAAAACGTTTGTCCAAAGGTAATTACTATTTTAGCTAAGAAATAGATTATTATTTGTGAGTACGAGAAAGCTTTTTTATAAGTTTAGGAAATATAGATGTTAGTTCCTGCTTCAAACGCTTTGTAAACGATGGATCCTTACCTGAAGTTGAAATCGTTACAATATATTCATCATTTCGGATGACACCAGGTGTGTGAAAGGATGATTCTGTGCCATCACTTACAACGTTAACCCATTGGAAATCATGGGAGGCCTGTTTGACCATCATATTGACATCATGTTGATTTGTAGCTGCATAAATAAGGTGAGCATCTTTAATATCATCATTACTAAAAGTTTTTTGCTTCCAAGTAATATAAGGAAGTTCCTTCATTTCCTCGCAAATCTCTGGGCTGATAACGGTGACAAAAGCGCCTGTATCTTTTAATCCAGACGCTTTCCGATATGCAATTTTACCACCACCAACTATAACAACAACTTTTTTATCTAAATTAAACATAAGAGGATACATATTATACATACACACATTCCTCCATTCGTTCTAATAATGCCAACTTCATATATGTATCAAATTGAAGACAATTACAAGTCGTAACGTGATCATATTTTTTTGTATGCAACTTAATTTTTTGAAGCAACAATCCGGTAAAGAGAAGGTACGGCATGACATATACATGGGACGCAGTCGATGTTATCGTCTTGAGCTCAGCAGTAAAAGAGGGCGCTCCTTTCGTTAAAAAGGAGCACGATACGGGCATACCGAGTTTTCGTTCGACCGCTGCTCCGATTTGTTGTAACTCATGTATCGGCTGTGGATCACTACTGCCTCGTCCTACGAGTAAAACGCTACTATCTTGCTTTGGCAAAGTTTCACGTATTCTTTTCACTACAAGTTCAACCATATGTGGATGCGTACTAAAAGGTGGTACAACTGAAAATGTTATATGTGGATATTTCTTTTGTAGTTGCTCTATTTCAAAAGGAATATCACGTTTATAGTGAGCTGCTGCAAATAATAAAACAGGTACAATCAATATTTCAGTTGCGCCCTCTAGTATTGCTTCTGTAACTGCATCCGAAATGGTAGGTGTCGTTAGTTCTAGAAAAGCTATTTTTTGACTCCTTTCGTTACGTTCTTTCATAACAGATTGAATAAAGTGAATGAATTGTTCATTACCTTCTCGCAGGCGACTACCGTGTCCAACATATACAATTCCTTTCATCGTACCACCAAATCTTTCTTCATAATCATGTCTTGTAATTGCTCATCTACATTATGAAAACCAACTTTATTCGCATAGTGTAACGTTGGAATGTCGGTATACGAGAAGGGAAGAGTAAGAATATCGATAAAGCCAAGTCGTTTTATTTCTGCTAGAAACGTATCAATTGAAGCACGCCCTTCAAATACAATGCTATCCCATGAGAATTCAGAAAGCATACGAGAATGAATTTCATCGAAGCGATGATCAATTGTATACTCATGAGTCATCATATAAGACCCAGCACCAATTTTTTCTTGAATAAAACCAATTCGATTAATATTTCTGCCTAAATAAACAGTTGTATCGGAAGAGAACTCTGCTTGTTTACTTAGTAGCCCATATTGCATAAGTTTTTCTTGAGTGGCAACGTTCATATACTGCAGTTTCGCCTGTAAGGAACGAATATCTTTCTGGTGTTTACTACATGATCGCATCAAGATTTCTACACTTTCATCTGAACAAAATACAAGGCGATCAACGTTAAAAATTTCATTGATTTGTTCAGATGTTAACGTGTATTCTTCCCTTTTGAAAGTTGGAATTTGATATGTTTCTGCACCGCATTCTTGTAACTTTTGCTTTATGAAACTGGTTTTATTTGTTGCGGATGCAAATAAAACTTTTTTACCATGCAATGGTTTACGTTCTTTCCAAGCGATTTGATCCCGTAAGGAAACGACATCACCAACAATTGTCATAGAAGGGTTAGAAATATTTTCGTTTTTGACGACAGGAACAATGGTTGAAAGTGTTCCTGTGACAACGCGTTGCTTTCCAGTTGTACCCCACTCAATGACTGCTACGGGTGTATTTTCTTGTTTTCCTGCTTGTAGTAAATTTTCACAAATTGTAGGTAAGTTTTTTATACCCATGTAGTAGGCAATTGTATCGCTATTGTGGGATGAATTATATTTTCCATGATCGGTTAAAGGACCTTTTGCATGCCCAGTTAGTAAAGTAACGCTATTACTATAGTCACGGTGGGTGAGGGGGATACCTGCATAGCTACTAGCGGCGATGCTAGATGTAATACCTGGTACAATTTCATATGGAATGTCCGCTGCTGCTAAAGTTTCTGCTTCTTCACCAACACGGCCAAAAATAGATGGATCTCCGCCCTTTAAGCGGACAACGATTTTTCCTTCTTGTGCAAATTGAAGGAGGTGGGCGTTAATCATTTCTTGACGCATAGTATGATTCTTTGGCATTTTACCGCAATAAATAAGTTCACAAGTTGGCTTTGTATAGCTAAGAAAGTTAGGGTTCAATAAGCGGTCATATAAGACAATATCTGCACGCTTTAAGCAATCTATCGCTTTCTTTGTAATAAGCCCTTCATCACCTGGTCCTGCACCAACTAAATATACATATCCGTTCATAATCGCACCTCATCATTTTTTATTTAAAAGGAAGCCAGAGGAGGCTTCCTTTCGTAAATTACATGTTTATCCCGCTATTTGCAGGGCAGTAAGACCCCTACCTCAAAATTCAGCGAAAGCAAAGTAGTTAGGTAGGGATCAACTGCCCGTAAAAGCCCGATTGGTGAGGGCTAATAATCAGCGGGGGATGAACCAATCCCCGCTGATTAAAGTTTCACTTTATATAAATGTCACCATCAATAACTTCTACTTCGTACGTTTGGATACAGCCGTCATCAGGTTTTTGAACTTCACCTGTTAGTAATGAGATTTTCCAATCATGCAGTGGACAAAAGACGAATTCCCCAGATACAATTCCTTCCGCTAACGGTCCATTTTTATGAGGGCACCGATTTTCTACAGCTCGAATATCACCATTTGAAAGGCGGAATAGGGCGATAGACATGTCTTTCATTTGTACCTCTTTACCAATTTGAATAGGAAGGTCTTCCGCACGCATAACTTTTATTTTTTCTTTCGTTTGTATCATATAGATCACAGCTCCTTATTTCACAGTTTCTACTTCATACATCGCTTTTAAAGACTTCGTTTCTAGTGCTTCTCCCCAAGCTTCCGTATATGTGCTACGAGCTGTTTGGAAACGATCATTTAACATCGTGACCATACTTGTATCTTGTAGTATTTCTTTTATATGATCGAAGCCTAATCGTTCTGTCCAATAGGCAGTACGCTCCCCGTAAATACCAGTTTCACGATAATATTGCATGTAAGCTGTAGCGATGCGAAGGACATCGTCTTCAGTAGGGACGATCATTACAAAATCAGCCTCGCGTACTTCCGTACCACCATTTCCACCGATATACAGTTGGAATCCATTTTCAACACACACAACGCCGAAATCTTTCGTAAGTACTTCCGCACAGTTACGTGGACAACCTGTTACACCCATTTTCATTTTATGAGGTGTATCTACCATTTCTAATGACTGTTCAAGGAGCATACCAAGTCCTAAAGAATCTTTCGTACCGAAACGACAGAAGCGAGAACCAACACATGATTTTACATTACGAAGCGATTTTGAGTACGCATATCCAGAAGTCATATTTAAGTCAGCCCATACGTTAGGTAAATCTTGTTTCTTAACACCATATAAGCCGATTCGGCTCGCACCTGTAATTTTCACAAGAGGAACGTCATATTTTTTTGCGACTTCAGCAATTTTCATTAAATCATCTGCGGTTGTAACGCCTCCGTACATACGTGGAATAACAGAGAATGTACCATCATGCTGGATGTTACCATTCATTCTTTCATTAACGTAACGGGATGATTTATCATCTACATATTCTTCCGGAATCGCCATACGTAAATAGTAATTTAAAGCAGGACGACATTTCGAACAGCCGTCTTCATGTGCAAAACCGAGTACATTTCGTACTTCTTTTGGCGATTTTAAACCTTTCTCGTGAATGGCGGCTACGACTTCGTCACGTGATAAAGTTGTACATCCGCACATACCAGCAGACTGCGCAGAAGCATCAAAAGCATCTCCGAGTGTATGAGCTAGAACTTGTTCCACAAGCGGACGACATTTACCACAAGACCCTGCGGCTTTCGTGCATCCTTTAACTTCTTCAAAAGTAGTTAACTCTTGTTCTAAAATGGCATGAACGATTGTACCTTTCGTAACGCCATTACATCCACAAATTGTGTCATCCGCACTCATTGTAGCAACGTCAAGTTCACTTTCTTCACCAGCTTTGTGAAGAAGGGAAGCGGCTGTATATTCTTGTATATCTTCTTCTTTCTTTAACATGCTAAAGAGGCGTGTACCATCAGTTGCATCACCATATAAAACGATACCGACGACTTTATTGTCACGAATTAATACTTTTTTATAGGAACGTTTACATTCATCAAAGATTGAAATTGCTTTCGTTTGATCATCTTCATAAATTTGACCAGCAGAGAATAAATCACAACCTGCAACTTTTAACTGTGTACCGACGATGCTGCCCGTATATCCATTAGTTTGTAAATTCGTTATATGTTTTGCTAATATTGCGCCTTGTTCATAAAGAGGAGCAACAAGTCCATATGCGATACCGTCATGTTCTGCACATTCTCCAACTGCATAAATGGATTCATCATTCGTTAGCATATAGTCATTGACTACAATGCCGCGATTTACAAGTAAACTAGCATCTTTTGCTATTTGAGTATTTGGGCGTATTCCGACAGCCATTACGATTAAATTACAATCTACAACTTCACCATCTTCAAATTGAATGCCCTCAACATGGTCTGTACCAAGAATCTTTACAGTTTTCTTTTCCATTAGAAACTTCATGCCTTGCGCTTCTAAATCTTCACGCAATAGGGAAGCTGCTTTCGTATCTAGTTGTTGCTCCATTAAGCTAGGCATTAAATGAACAACATGTACGTCCATTCCTAAGTCAATAAGACCTCTTGCGGCTTCTAAACCGAGTAATCCACCACCAATGACAACGGCCTTTTTCTTTTCTTTAGCGGTATCCATCATAAATTGTGTATCTTCAATTGTTCGAAATCCTGTTACACCAGGAAGGGTGGAACCTTCAACTGGTAAAATAAAAGCACTAGAACCTGTTGCGATAATGAGTTTGTCGTATGTAATAGTACGATTTTTTTCTGTAATAATAATTTTTTCTTTTCGGTTAATACTTTGAACTCTTTCATTTGTATACAAAGTTATTTCATTTTCTTCATACCAACTGTATTGATTCATAATGATATCTTGCATATTTGTTTTTCCTTGTAATACATGAGAGAGCATAATACGGTTGTAGTTCGGATGTGGTTCATCTCCGAAAATAGTAATCTCATATAAATTACTATCATGTTTTAATATTTCTTCCATACAACGTATGCCAGCCATACCATTTCCGATCATAACTAAACGTTTTTTCATTTTCGTTTCCCCTTTTTATGTGAAATGTTGAACAAAGGATTATATTTCTATTATAGAAAATTAAAAAAGAGGGAGATGTGATATTTATCACACTTATATAATGATTCACAAATTGTTGAAATTCGGATTTGTGTGAGGGGGGCGTGGATATTTTTCGCAAAATGAAAAAGCAGGACATAAGTATTTACACTCATGTCCTGCACTTGATTTATGCTCTCGTAATGGCACGTGGAAATAAAATATTATTTTCTAAATGAATATGCTCAAATAAATCAGACTCTAGCGCTTCAAGACGTTGATAAACAAGTCGATAAGTGCCGCAAGCTCCTTCTGGAGGAGTAAAGTCATTTGTCACTTTACGAAGTTCTTTTATAATATTTCCGGCATGATTGTGCTCATTTTCTAGTTCATCTACTACTTTACGTAACTTAGCATAGTTTTCATCAGTTGGATTGTGTTCAAATTCTAAAATTAATGGAAAATCTTCTGTTTCTTCTTTAATTAAATGCTGTTCTAATTCCATTTTAAGTTCATGAAACAGCTTATGAATTTGAGCTAAATGAGGCTGATTTGCTCCATGAACGCGTAATACTTTCGTCACATATGGACTTAACTGCGGTAACTCTTCATTTAAATAACGATGATGCTTATTAATTACATAATCAATCAATTCGCGATAAGAAGCATTTTTCCAATCAATTTCAGATTCATTTAATCGTTTCGTATTATGATAAAGCGTATTTAACTCTGTAATTACTTCAGAAGCTGATAAATTTCTTTCATGAATTGCATCAATAAGTGGCTTATTACCACCACAACAAAAATCTATTCTATACGATTTAAAAAGATCACTAGCTTTCGGAAATTGTGTAACAATCTCACCAACAATTGAAGTTTCAGTAAATGTATGTTTCATATGAATGCCTCCATAAAGTTTAAATGTAATATCTAAATTAAGAATAGCGATAAATGAAAAACAATGTGGTGATTGAAATCACTTATTATGTGTCTGATTTGAGAATAATAGGAGTGATATTTAATAGAGGAAATAATAGAATTGATGACGAAGAATTTTTTGAGCAGGAAATTATCCATAGGGCATTATTAAGGTATAGATAAGTTACAAATTTATTTTCTATCAATCTAAGATGCTTTTGGGTAGGAAGTATATCTTTTATCCCGCGTTAACGGACAGTAAAACTCCCACCTCAAAATTCAGTTGGAGCAAAGGAGTTAGGTGAGAGATCAACTGTCCGTAAACGTCCGATTGGTTCAACTAATAATCCGTGGAGGATGAACAAAACCCCCTATAAAGTTTCACTTTATAGGGGGTTTTTATGGAATATGTTTATCATATGGTACCAGAAGAACTAAAAGGAGAATATTTAATCCCATTAAATGAATTGAAAAGGGTATATCCAATTTTATATGGTGAGTATATACAAAAATATAAAGATCATACTCAAAGGGAGAACTTATTAACACGTAAAATACCAAAACTAGAATGTTTATGGAATGATGTTGTGCATTTTTTACCACTGCACCCTTATGAGATTTATAAAGTATTGTTGGAAATAGGAATAAACATTAATACAAATAAACTGTTTTATAAAATTCCTATTAGCGCACTGAATGGTCAGTGTATGGCAATATACAAGTACTCAAAGCATAATTTTGGGATGGACCAAATAGAGAATTAAAAGAATGTGAAATAGAACTCATCAACTTTAATGAATATAGAGAATTAAAGCAATTAAATACCTGCACAAAAGAATATTACAGAGATGAATACGAAAAGGGTAGAAGATTTGGGATGTTTCACCTAATTTCACATGTTCTTGTCAAAGGGAAAGTGGAGGTGAAACATATTGAAATCATTAATTGGAGTATTGACCCAGTTAATGATTAATTGTTACAAGTATAAAAAAATAAGATGCCAATTTGAATTGATATAGGGCTTACAAGAATGGAAGAGTAATAAGATTCTATACGTAATAGTAAAAAGAAGCTTACTAGAAGCTTCTTTTTCATTGCTATTTTTCACATGCGACTCCATCGCCATCTTTGTCTAGTTTACGGCTATACCCTGGTTGATCTTTATATAACGGAGCTTTCCCAGCAGCTCTAACTGCATCACAGTTTTTGTAATATGCATTACTAGTATTTCCGGAAGCAGGTTGTGTTTGAGGTTGCTGTGCCTTTTTCTGTTCCTCTTGTTGTTTACGAGCTTGTTCATCAGCTTGGCGTTTTTGCTCTTCTTGTTGCTTACGAGCTTGTTCATCAGCTTGGCGTTTTTGCTCTTCTTGTTGTTTACGAGCTTGTTCATCAGCTTGGCGTTTTTGCTCTTCTTGTTGTTTACGAGCTTGTTCATCAGCTAGACGTTTTTGCTCTTCTTGTTGTTTGCGAGCTTGTTCATCAGCTAGACGTTTTTCATCCTCTTGCTTACGAGCTTGCTCTTCGGCTTGGTGTTTTTCATCCTCTTGCTTACGAGCTTGTTCATCGGCTAGACGCTTCTCATCTTCTTGCTTTTGAGTTTTCTCGTCCGCTTCTTTCTTTTTATCATCTTTTTTCTCTGCATTATTAGAAGCGACTTGTTTATTTGTTGCTGTCGTCTTTTCAGAAGAAGGAGCTGAAATACTTGATAATGCAACAAAAATGACAAATAAAATAGCAGTGATAATAAATTGTTTTTTTGCTACACCTGTCTTTTTAATTACGGATAAGATTGCTAGAACAAGGAAAAAAATAAATAAAATTAAACTTAAAGTAGCAAAAAAATCGATGAATGGGTGTTCAGATTTTGTAGTGCCCATTCCTATTAAGAGAATTGAAATCATAAAAAGAATAACAGTAGGACGACCATATTGTTTTGCTTTTCCATTTTTCTTAAAGAATGAAATGATACATAGTATTAAAAGAATAAAAGCAATAAAAAATAAAGCTGCACCAATATTACTCAAAATCGCCATTTTTATACCTCCATTTGTAAGATTTTCACTATTGATTATATAGGAACTTATTGGATATTACACGATTTATATAAATTTAGAAAATTAGTATTTTTAATAGACTTATAAACATTTATTTTATATATAAGGAAAAATAGATATATTCCTTATTACATTTTTAAAGAGAATTCATAAAGTATAATATATCGATTGAAAGGAGGGGGTTTAAATGGAATTTCAATTATTGGTAACTTGTATATTACAAGAAGGTAATGCTTTCTTTTTAGTAACGAAAGTAGACGATGTTATTACGTTAAAAGTACCGATTACTGCGGGAGTAGCAGGTTTATTCTTAGCTTTAGGTGTACCAAGATGTTCTTAATTTAAATTTCTAGAGTAGAAGAGAAGGGATATTCCTTTCTCTTCTACTCTTACATAATATGATTATGTAAACTGAAATGTTGTTTTGTAATAGCACGTTTAAAATGGACATGCATATACTATAATGTTTCATTGGATGTTAGTGATGAAAGGTAGTTTTCACACGTGCATGTAATGATGTTCATTAAGTTATGAAATTAAAGAGGTGCTATTATATATGAAAAGAAGAACATTTGATATTCCAGTTACATTGCGAAGAGAGTGGTTTTTAATAGAATTAGCCCATTTAACGAAAAAATATGGAATTGAAATTGCAACTAGCAAAATGGAAGCTGCACCGTTTTTAAGAGATCAAGTTACGGAATCCAAAATAGGATCAGGGCTCCAATACGATAAATATGATGATGAGTATATCATTGATTTATAAGAAAGAAGCTGCGTATAAAAGGTTATGAAATAGACCTTTTATACGCAGCTTTTTTAGCTAGAAATATGTTGAGAAATTTTTAATGAGCTTAGTAGGAAAAGGAATGAATACATGTTGAGAGAATAACGTTTCATAAGAAAGGACAGTTACTAGTTATTTCACCTGCAAAAATAACTAGAGTAAAAATAGTGCTTCCTTTCAAAAAAGGGGGAATGTTAATGAGGATTTTGAAAAGGTGTATGTTATTACTTCTCGCATTTTTTATTATGACTCCGATGGCTGTTAGTACGAAGGTAGAGGCGGAGGAAGTAAAAGAAATTAAAACGGGATTTCCAGATAAAGAAGTATTTACACCTGGAGAATGGTTTTTAGGTCAAAAACCTGCTAATTACGATGAGAATAAGCCTCCAATTCTTTTTGTACAAGGAAGGAACGGGAATGCTGATAGTTGGTATGGAAATACAGTGTATCACGATATCAATGATATGTATGACTATGCTTTAAAAGCAGGATATCAAACAGTATTTATCCAATTATATGATGCTGCTGGGAAAGGGTCAGCTAGTCAGTGGGACAACGGAAAATTGTTAGCACAAAAATTAGAAGAAATATATAATCACTTCGGTAAAAAAGTTAATATTGTAGCACATAGTAAAGGCGGTATCGATACACAGGCTGCATTAGTAGGATATGGCGCAAATCGATTTGTCGGAAATGTTGTAACGCTTGCGACGCCACACCATGGATCAAACTTAGCGGATTTATCATATAGTTGGTGGGCAGGATGGCTGGCTTCTATATTAGGTCAAAAAGATGATGGTACGTACTCATTACAAATGGGCGAAATGGCAAAATTTCGTTCAACGATTGATAATAATCCAGCAGCTAAATTAAACCGTTACTATACGGCTACTGGGACTAGCTGGGGACCAGTATTTTCTGCGCTATCTATGGGCGGGTTCTATTTGTCATCATACGGTTCAAATGATGGACTAGTAAATGAGTGGAGTGCTAAGTTACCGTATGGAACGCATTTATTTACAGATTCCAGATTTGATCATGATAATATACGAAAAGGATCTGCTGTTTTCTCTCGAATTGAACCATATTTACGTACAGCAAATGTAGCCGTACCAGCTTTAGTAGCATCCAGCACTAGTTCAAATGAAAATATAGAACAATTAAATACAACTTCAAATCAAAACATATTAGGAGGAGATTTGCCACAAAATCAGTGGATAGAGCAAACTGTTACGGTTGATAAAAAAGCTGAAGGAATAGTTTCTATCTTAACAGCGTCTTCTGATGTAGAAGTACAAATGATGTCTCCAAATGGAAAAATGTATACAAATAAGGATAGCGTTATTACTACTGGTGAAGGTGAATCTTTCTTTGGTGGTGCGACAATTAGAACATTTAAATTTGATAAAATGGATGTAGGAGAATGGAAAGTTAAAATGATGGCGAAGCAGTCGAAAGATGCATTTTTGATTGTAAGCGATTACAAGAGTGGTGCACCATTTGTTCTCCAAATGCCTACAAAAGTTAAAGTGAATAAATCTGAGTATAAACTGAAAAAATCACCTGTGGCACCTGAAATGAAAGGGGATCTTTCTATAACAGTAAGAGTAGTTAATAAAGAAGGGAAACTAGTCTCTGAATACAATGAATTACAAAAGGGTAATAACAACACGTTTACTGGTGCTTTGAAGGACATAAAGCAACCAGGAGTATATAACGTTACGATGGATATAAAAGGGACGAATAAAGAAGGACAACCGTATAATCGTACAATTGTTAAGTCGGTTTATGTGGAGAAGTAAGAAAGAATGAGAAGTTTTTAATATAAAAAGTACCGAACTTTTGTAGTAGAAGAGTTCGGTACTTTTTTCATGTTTATTAGATTAACAGAAACGTACAATGGAATTTATGTTTGATTATAGGAATCAAAAGAGCATTATTCAATAAAAAAAGATGCTGAAATAGCATCTGAATGTGAGGGAATAGTATTAACTTAGTTTTGTAACTGTTAATTCAACTGAATTTATACCATTATCACAAGTTACAATACTTTGATGATTAAAACCACTATTATTTCTAAGTTGAAGAGTTGAATTAGCAGGCACCGTAACAATAGTTTCGCCAACTAGTTGAAGGCATTCGTTATTTGATGAAGTATTCATTTGAAAAGCGAAATCACCTTGACTATTAGCAAGTGGATTATTATTTAAAAATATAGTTATGACTGGAATATGGGGAAATACAGGATTTAACGTAGTGTTAATACTTGAAATGAAAGAAATTCTATAATCACCAGCTTTACTAAATTGTATAGTAGTCGGATTTAATAAGGAAACTCCCCCTGCCAAAGGGCCAACGTGATTAAACGGAAAAGAACCGCCAAAAGGAACAGTTATAAACTCAGTTTGCCAAAAAGTGCCGTAAGCAGGCTTAGATGATTTATGTGAATGGTCGCATGAACATTTTTTATACGAACTGGAAGATTGATGGCACGAACATTTTTTATATGAACTAGAAGAAGAGTGGCATGAAGATCTTTTATATGAACTTGAAGAATGATAGTATGAACCCAATATATTACCTCCTATTATTAATAAATGTATAACACATAGTAGTTTATGCAATCGAAAAGCAATTGGCGTGTATACTTGTCCATATATAAGGTAATAGATTTGGGATAAAAAGCTGGCATAATATAAAGTGCTCTAATGAGGAGATATAGTTTTCAAAAAAATGGAGTTAGAATATTCTATGTAATGAATTTTGGAGAAGAAAAAGGATGAATATTTAGCAGATAACTCTATCCAAGGTTTTAAAATGTTGAAGTATTTAAACTTTAAGATAGTATATCGCCAAAGTAAAGAAGAGAAGTATTTAAAGGACAGCATTTTAGTGAAACAGAGAAATGGATAAAGCGATGATTAAGTTTTTAACTTAGTCGTCGCTTTTTATTTATGTAGTTGTGCAGGAAGAAGGCAAAAAATATCGAATGAATGTAATTATACAGAATTGTTTGTATTTATTTCGAATAGTAGTTAAAGATACGTTAGTTATATTTCAAACAGTAAGAAAAGAGAGATTAAATAATAGAGGGAGCAACTTACATGGAAAATATATTAAAGGTATCCTCAAAATCAAGTCCGAATTCAGTGGCAGGTGCAATAGCGGGCGTACTAAGAGCAAGTGGCAAAGTAGAAATCCAAGTGATTGGAGCTGGTTCTTTAAATCAAGCGATTAAAGCAATTGCGATTGCAAGAGGTTTTGTAGCTCCAAGTGGCATTGACTTGGTTCTTGTTCCAGCATTTCAAGAGGTTACTATCGATAATCAAGAAAGAACAGCAATCAAATTAATTGTAGGTCCTAGAAGGAGAAGGTCTTAATAGCGAGCATTAATATAAGGGGATTTGAAAAGGTCGCTAGATAAAGTAATAAAAAGACCACTCTCACTTTTGAAGTGAACCCGAATAGTGGTACATGAGAAAAACACCTCCTGAATTCGCATACTAAGTATGCAAATTCAATGGAGGTGTTTTTCGTTTGAAGACAAGAGTTCATTATCCAGAAGAAATAAAGTGGAAAGTGATTGAGATGAAAAAGGATGGTTATTCAAATCGTACCATTATGGAGATACTCGAAATTAAAAATGTTTCCCAAATTAAGACATGGATGAAATGGTATCGTACAGGTCAAACTTATCGTTTTCAACAACCTTTAGGAAAACAATATTCTTATGGAAAAGGGCCAAAATAGCTAAATGAATTGGAACAGCTACGATTAGAAAATAAACATTTAAAAACAAAATTATTTTGTTATTGCTGGAATAAAATGCTGGTATTTTTCGCGATATACTCCTACTAATTTTTCTTCACCATTAATTATCGTGTAGATTTCCGCTCCGTTTTTTGGTTCTAAGATTCATATTCTGGAATAATCCGTCCGTTTTCGGACATTACAAATCCATTTCCTGTTTGAGGATATTGTAAGTAGTCGCTAGGTTATTTATTGGTCATTAAAATTATCGCCATAAGGGATAAAAAGTAAATGTAAACGATCCGCTACAATATAAAGTACACAATAGAAAAGGGGGAAATATACTATGTTACGACAAATGAAGCTTTTGTATATATGAAGTAGAAAAAAGTAAAAGACCACCTGTAAAGGGCGGTCGAAAATCGTTCTTACTATTTATTTTTTAATGCTCTTTTTAAGAGGTCAACTATTTGCTCTAGCCATTCTATAGGGGTAAGGTTTAAAGCAGGAAAATAAATTTCGGCATTATATTTAATGAACTCTTCTTTTTCATGAACAGTTAAACCACTTTGTAGGAATGATGTAATGTCTTCAATCGTATTCTCTAAACATATATTAGTAACTTCAGTGATAAATTCGTTTATGGCGAATTCGAGTGATTCAATATCTTGATGGAAAGTTCCTGCTAAAAAACCACCTAATTCTTCATATTGTGTGTATTTATCTTTCATGTAAACTCTCATCTATCTTTCTGGATATCCTGTAATAATAAAACTACCATCTCTGTCTTTTTTTAAAACAATTTTTGCATTTGTTACTTCTGAGATAATTTCTGATCCTCTAGCAACATGCCTACCAGTAATATCTGTACTTTGGTATCTTAACGGTAAGGTTGGCCTGCTGTTAGGGTTATTTAACCATCTGTTTATTTTTTCCGTATTTTGCGGGTTGCTTAAAACTTCATTTGTTATTTTTTCAGCCGTAGCTCTATCGGCAAAGGTGGACGCACCTGTTATTGTAGAATTACTTTCTAATCTTTGCAATAGTTCTTCATCCGTTTTACCTACATGTCTTTCTAGTAAATGTCCACCTCTAGCCTCATGTGCAGCTAGGCCTCCTCCAGGGGCAAGTGAACTGCTATCACCAGGTTTTACCTTACATGAAAGCTTTACAACTTATAAAATAAAAAAGGTAGTTATTTCGATTTCCTTTTTTAGATTCTATTTCTGTATTAGAAGAACATAGTAGATGAAGGATTAAAGTTTAAAATTAATGGGTGATAATAACAAATAACTTTGAACAATTTGTCATTATCACCTCACTAACTATTGAATGTATATTTGTTATACGGTAGCCCCATATGGAAAGGAAAATATACAACGTAACAGTAAATGAAGTCTATATGTTTGTGAAGTAAGATAAAAGCCGTTTCCTTTAGTAGAGACGGCTTTTGGGTAGCATTGCATTTTTTATCTTTTTTTTAATAAATCAACGGTTTGTTCTAACCATTCTAAAGGTGTTACTTTTAATCCCTCAAAATATATTCCATCTGCAGCTTCTTTTATATATCTGTTTTTTTCTTCGTTACTGTAATCACTTTGAATAAATTTAGTTAAGAAAATAATAGCATCTTGTATATATTCTTTGTTTTCCTCTTCTATTAGTTCTTGAATTACCTCTTCATAGAAAGAATCTTGATGAAAGTTTCCTGCTAGGAATTGATAAATTTCATCTTCTGGATTGTGTTTTAATAACATATTTATCCTCCTATTTATTAATTTGGATAGCCAGTTAAAATAAATTTTCCGTTTGCATCTTTCTTTAAAATAATTTTAGCATTGGTCATTTCCTCAATTGTCGTAGAACCTCTTTGAATTCCTCTACCAATTATTTCATTACCACTATAGGGTAAGGCTAAGGGCCGATTATTACGTGAATTATTTAACCAGTTTTGAATAAGTTCTTGGTTTCTAGGGTTATTTAAAACATTGTTAGCTATATTTTCAGCTGTCGCTCTATCTGTAAAGGTGGATGCACCTGTTATTCTAGTATCACTTTCTAATCTTTGCAATAGTTCTTCATCCGTTTTACCTACATGTCTTTCTAGTAAATGTCCACCTCTAGCCTCATGTGTAGCTAAGCCTCCTCCAGGGGCAAGTGAACTGCTATCACCAGGTTTCACTGTATCTTGGTTTGTTGAAGAAATTTAAACAAAAGCGTTATTTGAAAACAAAAAAAGAGCGTACAAATGAGTAGGCTCTTAGAAAGATAGGCTTTATGAGTATTGAATTACCATATACTTTATGTTTCTTTTGCATAATCGTGTAAAAAAAATTAAATAAAAGAGCACATATTAAAATGTGCTCCTTAAAAGGTGTCAGCTCACAAGGCCTAATTTGTAAGCTGAATACATGTGCAGCCGATATTAATATATGTATTTTCTCATGAAGGGTGAAAAGAGAGCACTTTTTCATAGTGCTCTTTGTAAGGTGATTCCTATAAGTGAAAAGCTTCCGTATTAATACTATATGCTTGTCTTATCAAAAGGTGAAAGCTTTTATATAAATGTTTTATCTAATAACAAACTTAAGAGCATGCAGTTAGCGATGCTCTTAGACAAGAAAAATTGATATTTATGGGTGAAGCCTCTTCATACAATAACATATGCTTGTCCAGTTTAAACGTGAAAAGTTTTTAACAAAATGGTTATGTAAATGAAAAAGCAGCTAGCAAAGGCTAACTGCAATGAGAACATTACAACCATTAATTTAAGGAGTACAAAATCTCATGGTTGAGTATAGTATAAGCAGAAATTCTAAGTTTATGTAACGAAAATTAAAAAAGAACAATTAATTATATTAACTGCTCAATGTAATAGAACCTGGGCAAGAAGCAAATTGTACTGTCATTAGTATTAGTGGAATATCGAATTTTATTATTTTTTTAACAAAATATTAATTTTATAGTAAATAAAAAAGAGCACACATATAAGCATGCTCTTTGATAAGAAAGGTAGATTTTTTGAATGGAGAGTTTCCATACAATAACATATGCTTGGCCAATTAAAAGGTGAAAATAATTTAACAAAAATGCTATTTTAGTAAGGAACAAGTTTAAAAGACCCTGATTGACACAGGGTCTTTTAAAAGGGAACAACACTTGACATGTTAAAAATTATGACTGAAAGGTACTTTTATATTACCATTATTGGGATTTTAATTCCAATAATGGTTGTTGAGAAATATAAACTTTATTTCGCACAACAAAGCAGCTAGCTGAAGTAGCTACCTGCTCTATTGTACAATTTTAGAAATTCATTGGATACAGATATATGTTGTAACAAAAAGTTACATCAATAGTATAAACAAATATCAAAATATTATGCAGGAAAGAAAACTAAATTAAAACTTCATTTAGCACAACAAAGCAATCAGCTTAATTAGCTAACTGCTTGTTGTACAAAAGAAAATTAGGCCCTACAAGTTAATATGTGTAACTTAAAGTTACAGTTATAGTGTTAGCAGGACTGGAAATGTTATACGGGGATTAATGCAATAAAAATTTCATTTTGTATTAGTTTAAAACCAAAAGAGAACACTTAATAAAGTGCACTCGTGACGAGATTATCCAATTGTAAAGACTATTTCAATTTATAAAGAAACACAGAATATTATATGTGTGCCCAGTTAATTGAGTGCTTTTTGCAAACAAAGAGCAGCTAGCAAAAGCTAACTGCTTAGCCCCAAGGAAGAGAGAGGAGCGCTTGATTAGGTCTAATACTAAAGGCTGAAATGAAGATTTAGAAAATTAGACCTATATATATTATGAATTTCATTTTGGAAATTATGCACTTTAAATATTTTTTGGCAGACAATTATAAAAAGCTGTCTGCCAAGTGAATGAACATTTACGTTTTTATTAGGCTACATCTGTAATAGCCCATAAATAGTATATGCTTAAATTCTAAATTTATGTAATGGAAACTAAAAAAGCAGTTAGTTATATTAACTGCTCTATGTAATACAACCTGGGTCAGAAGTAGATTGTACTGTCATTAGTATTAGTGGAATATCAAATTTTATTAATTTTTTTAACAAAATCCTTATTTAAATAAAAAGAGCGCTTTTTAAGGCGCTCTATGACCAAGAGAGCATTGAAATAAGATGATCTTGATTATTGTATGTATGTTCGTAATTTATGTGTAGTTTATAAACAAAATCGTTATTTAAATAAAAGAAACCCCGTTTGTCTGCGGGGTTCCTAAGGGTAATCGTCAAGTGATGACGTACTCGACTAATTAACAATATCATGAATTTTTTGGTAAAAATACTGGTAAATGTGTCCAAATGGATGAGGTCATCATTTTGAACAAAAACGCTATTTTGCACAACAAAGCAGCTAGCTGAAGTAGCTAACTGCTAAGCCCTCAGAGAAAGGGGAAAAGAACATTACAGAGGTCACTGTGAATTCAAGCTGTATCAGCCCATTTATAGTATTGGACAGAATTTAAAATTTTATTCGAATAAACTCAAAAGAGCAGCTAGCAAAAGCTAACTGCTCACCTCTCGACCAAGAGAGCTAGAGTGGGAAGAATTTAAAATAACCTTTTAAATTCTTCCATAGTATCGGAAAAAATTAGAATTTTATTCACTTAAAACTTAAATTAGGAAGTTCAATAATTGAATGTATCTATAGCATAGACAAGGTTTAAAAATTTATTCAAGGGAAATAAGGAATGGGTACTTATTGAAAAAAGGCAGTCAAGGAGTACTTCAAGGAGCAAGAGTTGGAACGCAATAAAAAGCAGTTAGCAAAAGCTAACTGCTCGAATCATGGAATGTGTTTAAGAAATGGGTTGTCTACAGTATTGACGTAATGTTGAGTTTTATTCAGGCGTAGAAGGTCTTTTTCAAAAGAAAAACGCTAGGATTTCTCCTAGCAAGTCACAGGGTATTCGTGCATAGACGAATTTACTTATATTATAACGCAATAACTAACTGTTCAAGATGTTAATGTTATTAATTTTTTTTACGAGATAATTACATTTGCAAATTGAGAGTAAAGTTAGATTTGAACAAAATAATCCTTTTAAAGTGAAAGCAAACTGAATATAGTCCGGCTAGAAAACTAGAGGACACCAATTCATTAAAGCAGTAATTAAAGCTGTTTTAAGAATAGGTGTCCTTTTTATTTTGAAAAAGGGGATGGGGAAATGAAGGTGCTAAGAGATCAGTTACGTGAGTGGGAAAAGCAATCAAAACAAGCAAAGAAGAAAAATAAGAAAAAACGAAAAGAGAAATTAAGCACTCGTGACATTGAAGATTTAATGGGAATTCATGGGCCGCGTTATGAGCGTAGACGTGGAGCTTTAAGACAAAAATAATTAAAAAATAAAAAGGAGTGGTCTTACATGACTAAACAATTATCTTTCTTACCAAAAATCGATAGAACGGCAACACAAGAGGAATTAGAAGGCGTTTTGGAAAGTGTACGTATACATAGACAATTCGGGATGATGCGTAAAGAAATGAAAGTCACTCCTTCTTATGAAATACGTGAGCACGGTCCTACACATACAGTTGGTAAGCCGTTAGAAGATGTTGCCATAGCAAATATTCAACAAAGTAAACGAGAAGAATGGCTTGAAAGAATGTCATTACGTATTGATCAGTTTCTAAATCGATTAGGAAACGGACGTGCAGGAATTATCCAAAGGGATATTATTTATAAACGTTATTTAGAAGAAGAGGACGTATGTGATTACATTGTTTATAACGAAATCGGAATGTCAGAGCGTACTTATCGACGTTGGAAGTCCAAAGCGTTTTATAAACTTGCTTTTGCACTTGGATTAGAAGTTTACGAGACAGAAGAAACGAGAGGTAATGAGTAATGAATTTTGTTCAGCCAATACGTGATCCAGAAGAAATACAGCAGCTAAAAGAGTATTTTAAGGAGAAGAGTGTACGAAATTATATTTTATTCATTATGGGAATCAATACAGGCCTGAGAATCTCTGACATTTTAAAATTGAAGGTAGGAGATGTCAAAGGCAGTCATATATCTATGCGGGCAAAGAAAACAGGGAAACAGAAACGAATACAAATTACTGCAGCACTGAAAAGAGAACTTAAATGGTTTATTGAAGAAAGAGAAGACAATGAGTATTTATTGCAAAGCAGACAAGGTAAGAATCGTCCAATTGGTCGTAGCATGGCATATAAGATACTAAGTGGAGCGGCGGCAGAGTTCGGATTAGATGAAATAGGAACACATACATTAAGAAAGACGTACGGATATCATATGTACATGCAAACAAAAAACATAGCATTACTCATGGAGATATTCAATCACTCTTCAGAGAAAGTCACGTTACGTTATATAGGCGTAAACCAAGATGCAATGGATAAAGCAATGACTAGGTTTAAAATCTAATCATTGCTTATTTCTTTTTAAATCTAGGGGTATCGCAGCATTTTGGGAAAAAAGACTCGACCGTTTTTTGGTCAAGCCCTGTATTAAATTACAAACTATTTCCCTTTAAGCACCAGGAATAGTTGGAACCAAACTCTGTACTACTTTGATGAGATTATTTGCGATATCTTGTTGTTGAGATGTAAGTGTATCAGATCCATCAATGAATACTGTAACGCAGATCGGACAAGCTTCGATATGAATCCCCAATAGATTAATAGCTAGACCACCTGGTATATCCACAGTAAGAATCGATGTGGAACCTTCAGGAGGAGTACAAGTCTGACAGTTAGTTTCAAGAGCCATAGAGTCACCTTCTTTCTTGATAGAGTTATTATATAAATATGTTCGAAGATACTCAAAGGACAAAGGTATTTGTACAAGCTTCGAAAATTGTGTTAGTGACTCAGATTTACCCCCAATGAACTCAAATCCTTCAGAAGATGTTACAATTATTGGATTAGTATCGGTATCGTGTACAATGAAAATTCCACCAAGCTTGGTGAATTCATCAATGATTCCTCCTGGTTGCATTAATTCCATGACGTCCAGATCAGTAATATTCCCTTGAATTTTGATCCAAACACACCAGTAATCCGCTGCCAGTTGTTTACCTGTAGTGTATTGATCTTTGATAATTGATGGAGATATCTGCACAACAGTATATTGAGTGAGTGACCAAAGTTGTTTGGCGAAGTCATAGGAAGCAACATCATTCTCAAGCAGTAAGACGCCCTTACCAAAAACGAAAGTGCTACTAGGACAATTCATACTGGTTGTCTCAGTAGTAGAAACTGTTTTATTTATATCCAACGTATAATCATTGGATCCCTTTAAATTTGTCATTTGAACCACTGGTTCAGTAACGGTGAGACAACTATCCGAACTCATGATTCCGTCTAATCTTGCAAAAATTTGAGCTTCCCCAGTATTAATTGCTGTAGTCAAACCTTTTGTTTCTTCCTCATTTGAAACTATTGCACTTGAAAGATTGCTAGAGTACCACTCTACAAGTTTTGTAATGTCCCTAGTTGATTTGTCAGAATACGTGCCTGTCGCAGTAAACTGATGGCTCAAACTTGAACAAAGAGATAAAGTCTTAGGATCTATCTTGATGGAAACCAAGACACATATTCTTTTTTCGTAACATTCTTTCTCTTTTGGGATAAACAGAATAGGAGGGTTAAATTGATTGGAAGTGTTCATTTGTGTTAGCCTCACTTTCTTTATCAATACATTTAATCAATATATGTTACATACAGAACTCGGTTTGGACTTGACCGCTCCCCTGATTATTTAGTTCATTTTAATCTGAAACTATTCACTTCCAGCAACGATAATTATGTAAATAAGCTGTCCAAATGGGCAGCTTATTTTATTTTTCCTCATAGCGTAGGTTATTTTGCTGGTGGTATCCCTATACAGTTACTCATAATTTTCGTACTGTGTAACTCAAAAGAGAAAGTAAAATGAAATCAATGGTACCAAGGGATTCAGCAAAAGGGGCAGTTACACACAATATAAGATATGGGTAAGTGAAGAAAAGGGATAAAAAAGGAGCGGAGTTCGTCAAACAGATGTAATGCTCTATTACTTTTAAGATAAGAAATTCATTGTTTCCGATTAATTGTATCCGTTTTTTGTGATTGTTGTGATTTGAATCATAAGTCCGCCACAATTTGAACCATAATATTGCCATAAATCTTTTTTTTACACATAAACTTGCCGTATTTTTTATTAATGTAGTTTGATGGGCAGGTGGTGCAACCCTAATAGATTTGGGACCTCTCTTTGCATCACTATCCTTTAATTATCATATACATATAAAGTATTAAAATTAAATTTTAATACTTTATATGTTATATGACAAAATTGGAGGAACTAGAAAAAGATTTTAATCAAATGAAACTAGATTTAAAAGCTATGCAACATGATATGAAAAATTTAGAAACAAGAATACTAGTAGCTGAAAAGGATGTTTTAACTATTAATAAACAATTAGATAAAATTAGTGCAAATACTACATGGATTTTACGATTAATCATAAGCGGATTGTTAACAGGAGTACTTGGTGTAGTAGCAAAAGCCCTGTTATAGGAAAAAAGGATGTTGGTCAATCAAAACGGATTTAGTGAAGCAAAGAGAATATTTGATTTGATTAACTAGCGTGGGAGCCCTTCAAAGATTGAGGGGCTCAAAGGGAACAGTCCTCCATAGGGTACACACTTTACTGTGGATGTGGTCTACATATATTTTGACAGTCATAGAAATTATCGCCTGTTCTTAACAAGCGATAGGTGAAACAGTCTTGGACAGTATAGGCAAACATTGAGGTTATAGGAGGATCGCCACAAACCGAAAGAACCATAAGCCTGCCCAAGCGGCAAAATTATGGCTCAAATCACAATTGTTATTGATTTTTAAAAAATAAAAAATCGCCTTATTAAAGGCGATTCATTTTGCATTTTTTTGATAAATAAATATTTTTTAAAATTAAATACAATGTTCTACATTAACGTCTTTCTGGATCATTGTCTTTTTTTCTAAGACCAAATAATCCTACTAGCCCCAGTAAACCAAGCCAAGCCCAATTATTATTTTTATTACGATTATCATTTAAATCATTTGTCGTATTTACATTTCGAGTTCTCACATCATTATTAACTCTATTCATATGATAGTCATTAACTCTATTCGTGTTATAGTCATTAACTCGAGTTGTAGTATTGTTAACTCTATTCGTATTATATCCATCGTATTCAGCATGGACGCTTGTACCAAAAACCATAATAGTTAGTAATAGGGCACCTAAAATAGATGAAAGTTTTTTCTTCATGGTTTTCCCTCCTTTCGTATTTAGTAATATCTCCAGTTCCTTTAGACAATATTCGGTTGAAAATATATAAAACCATTTGAATTGAAATTCCAATAAACATCTTTAATTTTTATTATTAAAAGTACTTATAATAATGGATTAAGTTAATTGAAATGTATTTATTCTTTATAAGAATAAATTTTTGGTAACGGTACATTCTATGAGAGGTAATTACTATATTTGGGTAAGGTGTTCCTTATGAGTTATAAGAATTTATTTTCTTTAATCAAGAACATGGTTGGGAAAATTTTTTCTATAGTAAGTATTGTTGCTAAAAGTCTAATTTCTTTAAGGAGGAATATTTTTATGGGTATTTTAAGTGGAAATCCACAAAATGAACCAATGCACTACGGAGAAGTCTTTGGAATTTGGAGTTACCTTGCAGCGGCACAAGGTGCAATTGCTGGATATCAAGTTCTTATTAACCACACAGGAGACGAGGATTTAAAGAAATTTTTAGAAAACCTTGTAGAGAATGATATTCAATCAGAAGTTGAAGAATTAAAAAATATATTAAAATTGAATGGTGTTGCATTACCACCAGCACCTCCAGAAAGACCAGTTGCATCTATTGAAACGATTCCTCCTGGTGCTCGTATTAATGATGCAGAAATTGCAGCTAAAGTTTCTATGGATCTTGCTGCTGGGTTAGTAGCATGTAGTCAAGCTATGGGACAATCTCTTCGAGAAGACGTTGGAATGATGTTTGGTCAATTTCATATGAAAAAGGCCCAAGCTGGAGCTATATTACTTCGTCTGAATAAGAAAAAAGGTTGGATTATTCCGCCTCCATTACATGTTCTACAATCAGATCAAGCATAATAACTAAATAAAATTCAATCTATTCTTTATGGTTGTTGCAGTGAGGTTGTCTAGGGAAATAAAGGCGATTAGCAAATTAAAATAATTGGCAGAGTCGTGACCGCTTTTTGGCAGTAAATGTGTCGGTTGTTTTGGAATCAACGTGATATCTTTGTATTGTGAGTAGTGGCGGAAAACATTGCTCACAAAACTCCTTATATCTGAAAATGGATCGTCATAACCGGTGGCGATGGTTGCAGATTGGCTGAACAGTTGTTTCTTGATTTCACATTCAATTGCAATTCACGTTGTGTAAACGGAGAAGGGCTTTTGCTCTTCTTCCAGTTACTTAATATTGTTACCTAGATAAGTGTAAACAACGTTAGGTGGTTGGAAGAAGAATAAAACTTCATTTACCGTATTTATAGTAATAGCATAAGATTTTGACGAAAGGGCAACTGACGCATGGTTGCTCTTTTATAATGCCAAAAGTGTATAATTCGTGTGAGATTTGAAAAAATAGTATATTATCTTTCTCGATGTACATATTAAATAAAGTGTTTAATATCATACATAAAAGGCGGGAGAATATGAGTGAAAATAAGAAAAATGAAGAATTGAATAAGGTAAAGAAGTATTATTTTAATGAGGATAATCAGCCAGTAGCTGGTATAGAGTTAACTTTGCCGCCTGATATAGGAAGCTTGTTAGACCCGAAATCAGTTAATGATGAAAGTAGAGATATTGATAATGAATAAGTTTAATCTAAGCATCCATTCGGGTGCTTTTTATTTTATAGATAAGGAGTGAGGATAGATGTGTGAGGTACGTACAGAAACAAGATATTTCAATCGTTCTGAATGTTTAGCGTGTGGTCATCAAAATAAGGTGTATCATCCATCTAAAGAAAAATATCAAGAAGTAACCGTTTGTCCGAAATGTAACGGTGCTTTTGTAGATATGTTTAAGTTAGGGAAGTACAAACAATCGGATGATATAAAAGCTAACGAAGAACCTTTATTACAAATTGTGCAATCAGATATCAATGCTGTTCCTATTGTGCTTTATAAAGGCGAAGAGATAAAAGGTAGAGTAAGAGTTAGTTTTGATTGGAAGACAAACTATAATTGTAGATTAGGTTCTTACATTCACACCGAACACGTTGAACCAGATGAACAAGGTATTAACACAAAAAGCATACAGCATAATCATCCTATTGTGGGAGAACAGGTAGAGTTCTTTCGGTTATGAAAGAATACAAAACCAAACAACAGAAGCGTAAGTTCTATTACAGTGGCGAGTGGAAGAGTATACGAGAACAAGTAAAGAAACGAGACAACTATGAGTGCCAACCAAGAATGTAAACGAAATGGTCGAGTTCAAACTGATACCAATGAGTATAGTGAGAGCGCAAAGCGTAAGAAGATACAACTCGTTGTTCATCATATAAAAGAACTAGAACATCATCCAGAACTTGCATTAGAAATAGACAATCTCGAAACAGTCTGTGTTAATTGCCACAATAAAGAACACGGAAGAACATTTAAAAAGAAAATCAACAAATGGGAACATGATGAAAAGTGGTGAAAATGATTCGGAAACAGCACCCCCCCTTAAAATATTTCATCAAAAATTGCTCTAAGGGGCACCGGAGGAGGGGATCGATTTTCTGAATTTATCACCGTTTTCGCGCGTTATATTAGTAACCTCTTGGTCCTTAGTAAATGCTTTATCACCTGTAGAGAAGTTTGTAACTTTATTGCACTGTCTTACGACCTTCCACAGTTCTTGAATTGTTTTTGATTCACTGTAAAAAGAGCTAGTTAAAGAAACAAAACGTTCTGGTACCCAGTGAGCTACGAAATCAGCTTCTTTAATGTTTTTTTCAGGAGTATTGCTATTCTCATTACTATTACGTTTGTTTTTATCTTTTATATTTTGTTTTAAGGAAGAAGGGGTTGTTTTAATGGTAGGGCACTTTGTAGGAGTTTTTGTATTTACCTTGTCGGATACTTCTTCCACAATTGGTTGAATGATAATGGCATTAGAAGTTTGTAGCATATCTTTTGTGCGCTTCATTGCCACTTGTTTAATCATCTCTAAATCGACAAGTTTCTTCATTAAACGTTGTACAGTTTTATATGAAACTTCCATCTATGCAGCAATTCTATTTCTGCATAGGAAACTAACACCTACATATTTAAAGCTGTGGCGCTTTAAAATTTCAAGTAATGTAATTAATTTAGATTGTACGTCAGTACGTTTAATAGACATACGAATGTTGTCTCTGTATGTACGTACAGTTTTATTTAGTTCTTCTAAATCTGTGAATGATGATAAATTATGGAAGGATTCTTTACTTGCGATAACATCGATACGTTTCTTTTCCATCATTAATTAGCCCCTTTGTATAAACAAAAAAGCAACAGAATGCCAATTGTAAGCAAACTGTTGTTAAGGAGCTCTTACGTACTGTAAAATAGTCCGTAAGAGTACAGCAAGTGTTTGTGCCTATCTAGCGTAGGCGGACGGTATATAGAGTGTTGGTATCACCTTATATACACGCTATGCTCTTTTGTTTTAGATTTAAAAATGCCCGATTTTATACAGTGCATTTTGGGTTATTTTGATTTATCGAATATACAAAAGGCTGATAAAGTAATGTTTCACAATGAATTTGATTTGAATTAATATCCTGAAATTTGTTCCGCACACAAGTTCAAAAATGGGAACGGTAATACCTATTTATCAAGGTGATTGTAATACAATATTTATTGTAGAAATGTATGTTAAATGAATTGTTTTTAAAATAAAAATCGATTTAATACAGTTTAATTAAAAGGCTATTATTTGCTCACATTTTGCTCACAAATAATATAAAAACACGTGAAAAAATATGAAATTCCCTATTGAAATAGAATGTAATATAACAAATGAAAAAGTGTCACAAATGCTTGTATAACAGGCGTTTGCGACACTTTTATAGTTTTGCTTAACACAAGATGAATAAGATTAAAACTGCTCATTCTTCTCCCAAGATTCCACAATATAATGTGCAATCGTCGGATTAAATCCTTTGCCAACTAAGAACATAATCGCAGCAACTTCTGTTAAAGCATGTTTGTGTGATGTATGTTTCGCTTCATTCAAGCCGTAATCTACCCAAGGTTTTACGAAATCAAGTACAGGTTTCTTTAAAGGTAAAAACTGTGTACCGACAACTTGTTGAATTTGTTGTTGCGTTGGTTCTGTAATAGGTCCAGGTGGTAAAATTTGAGGCTGCGTAATATCGAATGTAGGTCCAGGTGGTAAAATTTGAGGTTGCGTCGGATCGATTGTTGGTGGTTTTGGTGGTGAGACACGTGCGTCGTAGTTGGGTTGATACATTTGTTGTTGGTATTGTGGTTGTTGTGGCTGAGTTGGGTATGGATTTTGTTGTTCTTGAGTTTGCTGAGTTGGGTATGGATTTTGTTGTTCTTGAGTTTGCGGTGCTGCATATGGATTTTGAGGATATTCATAATTTGGACGTGTGTCATATGGATTTTGTTGTTCTTGAGTTTGCGGTGTAGCGTATGGATTTTGTTCGTATTGTTGTTCTTGCTGTTGTAATTCTTGCTCCTCATATTGTTCAGCATATCTTTGTTCCTGATGTTGAGGATAAAGAGGTTGTTGTGGGTAAGGCGGTTGGTTATTATAGAACATTTTTATTCCTCCTTCATAATGATGCTTACCACCTAGTGTATGGGCGGACAAGAAAATATGTGATGAAAAAATGCGGGCGTGTTACAATAAGTAACTGGGTGAAGATAAAATGATAAAACAAGAAAAAATACAAAAAACAATAACTTTCGTAAAGCATATTTTAGAAAAAGATGCGAGTGGGCATGATTGGTATCATATTGAACGCGTACATAAATTGGCGATTTCTTTATCCGAGCAAGAAGGGGGAAATCGTTTTATAATTGAAATGGCAGCATTACTTCACGATGTAGCAGATGAGAAGTTAAATGAGAGTGAAGAAGCAGGAATGAAAAAAGTTTCTGATTGGTTAGAAGAGTTACGTGTTGAAGAAGAGGAAAGTAAGCATGTTCTTCATATCATCGCCAATATGTCTTATAAGGGCGGTCATGGTGGCACAGTTGAGTCACTTGAAGGGAGAATTGTTCAAGATGCGGATCGTTTAGATGCTCTTGGTGCAATTGGAATAGCTCGAACGTTTGCATACGGAGGAGCGAAAGGGAGATTAATGTATGATCCAACTATCCCTCCTCGAGAAGTGATGACGAAAGATGAATATAGAAAAAATAATGATCCATCTTTAAATCATTTTTATGAAAAGCTTTTAAAACTAAAAGATTTAATGAACACGAACGCAGCAAAACAAGAGGCTGAAGTTCGTCATCGTTATATGGAACAGTTTATTGAACAATTTATGAAAGAGTGGAATGCACAAATATGAAAATGTTAACTGTGGAGAACTTATCGAAATCATACGGAGAAAAACCGTTATTTGATGGATTATCATGTAGTATTACAGAAGGACAACGTGTCGGAATTATCGGTGTAAACGGTACTGGTAAATCAACGTTATTAAAAATTATTGCAGGATTAGAAACTCCTGATACAGGTGATATGACGCATTCACGCGGATATACAATTAGTTATTTATCACAGCAACCAGAGTTTGATGAAAAACTAACAGTATTAGAGCAAGTGTTCCATGGTGATACACCTTTAATTCGTCTTCTTCGTGATTATGAACAATCGTTATTAAATATCGAAAAAGATCCAAGTAATGAAAAAGTACAGGAACAATTATTTGCAGTGCAGCAACGTATGGATGCGATGAGTGCATGGGAAGCAAATGCGAATGCAAAATCGTTATTAACGAAATTAGGAATTACTGATTTTACAGCAACTGTTGGAAACCTATCTGGTGGACAAAAAAAGCGTATTGCAATGGCGCAATGTTTTATTGAAACACCTGATTTATTAATTTTGGATGAGCCCACGAACCACCTTGACCATGAGACAGTTGAATGGTTAGAAGAATATTTAGCAAGATATACAGGTGCGGTATTACTTGTAACCCATGATCGTTATTTCTTAGATCGTGTGACAAACCGTATTTTTGAATTAGATAACGGTAAACTGTATAGCTACGAAGGAAACTACAGTACATTTTTAGAAGCGAAAGCACTTCGTGAAGAGCAAGAATCGGCACAAGAATCAAAACGCCAAAATTTATATCGTCGTGAACTTGCTTGGATTCGCCGTGGTGCAAAAGCCCGTTCTACGAAACAAAAGGCGCGTATTCAGCGTTTTGATGAGCTAAAGGGACAAGAAGGACCAGCAGCGAAGCAATCAGTTGATATTGCACTAAGTGGAAGTCGTTTAGGAAAGAAAGTACTTGAATTAAAAGATGTAACGAAAAAATTTGGTGATAAAACAGTATTACATAACTTTAATCATATTGTGAAGCCTGGTGATCGTATTGGAATTATCGGAGCAAATGGAAGCGGAAAATCATCACTATTAAATATGCTTGCAGGAAAATTCTCTCCTGATAGTGGTGAAATTGAAGTAGGACAAACTGTAAAAGTTGCCTATTATACGCAAGAAAATGAAGAGATGAATTTAAACCAGCGTATGATTGAATACATTAAAGAAATTGCGGAAGTTATTCATACGACAGATGGAAAAGTAATTGGCGCATCTCAAATGTTAGAACGTTTCTTATTCCTACCGCATTCACATGGAACAACGCTTGGTAAACTATCTGGTGGCGAAAGAAGACGGTTATATTTATTGCGTATTTTAATGGGAGAACCAAACGTACTATTACTTGATGAGCCTACGAATGATTTAGACACACAAACATTAACAGTGCTAGAAGATTATTTAGAAGATTTCCCAGGTGTCGTTTTAACTGTATCGCATGACCGTTACTTCTTAGATAAAGTAGTAGATGAATTGTTCATCTTTACTGGCGAAGGCGAAGTGCGTGAATTCCTAGGTAGTTATACAGAGTATTTAGAAATGGAAAAAACGAGAGAACTCATTGAGAAAGCAGAAGTTCAAAAGGAGAAAAAAGTAGTAGAAGAGGCTCCGAAACAACAACGTAAACGTAAACTTTCTTACAATGAGCAGCGTGAATGGGAAACAATTGAAGATACAATTGCACAACTAGAAGAGAAACTTGAATCAATTGGAGAAGAACTTACGAATGTTGGATCTGACTTCACAAAGGCCCAAGAATTATCTGAAGCAGGGCAGAAGATAGAAGAAGAGCTAGAAAAAACGATGGAACGATGGAGTGAACTATCCGACATCGTTGAAGGATTAAAATAAAAACAAGCTGCATATATTGAAAAGTAAAGAGAAAAACTTTACACTATTGGTAGAACCTATTTTAGGAGGGAAAAAATGAGAACATCTAATCCAATGTTGAAAAAAGAGGCATTCCGTAAAGAGGGAGCAAATACTTCCGCGATGACTATTGGCGGAACAGTAGGCAAAACGTTTATCATGCTTATCTTGCTGCTTGCAACGTCTGTCTATTCATACATACAGATGTCAAATGGTACGATGAAAATGCCAGTATTAATTGGTGCTTTAGTTATTGCGACAATCGTTGCGTTTGCATCTATCTTCTTCCCACGCATATCACCAATTGGTGCACCGATTTATGCGGCAGTAGAAGGGGTAGTGTTAGGAAGTATTTCAGCAGTTTATGCAATGAAATTTCAGGATTCTATCGTTTTAAACGCTGTATTACTAACAATCTCAATTCTATTTGCGATGTTAGTTTTATATGCAACACGCGTAGTGAAGGTAACTGATAAATTCCGCACAGGTGTTATGGCAGCAACAATGGGAATTATGGTTATGTATTTAATCGTATTCTTACTAAACATGTTCGGTGTTTCTGTTCCATATATTCACCAAGGTGGGACAATTGGTATGATCATTAGTGCAGTTATTATTGTAGTTGCTGCATTAAATCTATTACTAGATTTCGATTTAATCGAAAGCGGTGCACGTAGTCAAGCTCCAAAATATATGGAATGGTACAGTGCAATGGGTCTAATGATGACTCTAGTATGGTTATACCTAGAAATTCTTCGTTTCGTTTCTTACTTTACGAAAAATGACTAATAAAAAAATCCTGCATGAAATGTGCAGGATTTTTTTATTTTCAAAGATAAATTGAAAATATGATGTTGGCAACTTAAATTGAAGGGGGATGGAATATGATGAAAGAGAAAAAAGGGATTATGAAAAAACTATTTTCTAAAAGTTTTTTCATAGAACTAGATGACGCTTTAACATATCCATCAGCAGAAGTTATTCGTTCAGCTATTGAAAGCTATGCGGCTAAATGTAATGAACAATTAAAAATTGAGAGTAAAGTTAAACCGATTACTTTCTACTTAGAAAATGTAATGTACCGCGCTGAAATAAAGATGGCCCGCGGAGGATATTACATATCTTGCAGTGAAGTATAATATTTTTGGAAACCTTACATGTTTAAACTATGTAGGGTTTCTTTTTTTGATTTGTAAGATATAAAGTAATAATTTTTGCTTACAAACATATCATTTTGCGCTTTTTACCCTTCCAACATTTTTCTTTACAATGAAGAAAAATATGTGAGGTGGTATAACTTATGATGAATCGGGTTGTATTAATCGGTAGATTGACAAAGGAGCCAGAATTATACTACACAAAACAAGGTGTCGCTTATGCACGAATATGTGTTGCGGTGAATAGAGGTTTTCGAAATAGTTTAGGTGAACAGCAAGTAGATTTTATTAATTGTGTTGTATGGAGAAGGTCGGCTGAAAATGTAACAGAATATTGTACGAAAGGCTCACTTGTTGGGATTACAGGGCGTATTCATACGAGTAATTACGATGATGAACAAGGAAAGAGAGTATATAGAACTGAAGTTCTGATTGAGAGTATTACATTTCTGGAGAGAAGGAGGGAGGGTGCATCGCAATAATATTAGACTTTTAACGATAGTTTCGGATTAATTAGGTGGAAAGAGAAAGTATGATGATGGGAAGAAATCAATAAAATTAAGCATCCGAGTAGGAGTATAAAGGGGTAACATGTTACAATACAGCTAAGAACACGCAATAAAGGAGAGTATTTTTACGTGAAAATTAAAGCAATTGAACCGACGCCAAGTCCGAATACAATGAAAGTTATTTTGAATGAAGTATTACCATCAGGAGCGCGTAATAATTATACAAATGAAAATAAAGAACAAGCACCAGTGCAAGTGCAAGAAATTTTGAAGATTGAAGGCATTAAAGGTGTGTATCATGTTGCAGACTTTTTAGCAGTGGAGCGAAATGCGAAGTATGACTGGAAAGTTTTATTACAACAAGTTCGTGCTGTTTTCGGTGAAGAAATAGTGGAAGAAAGCGAAGAACAACAACTTTCTCATTTTGGAGAAGTGAAAGTGTTTGTTCAAATGTTCTTTACAATTCCGATGCAAGTGAAGTTAACAGATGGAACCTCAGAAGAGCGTGTTGGTTTACCTGATCGTTTTAAAGAATCAATTATGAAAGTGCAAATGTCTGCACCTAACGTTGTGAAAGAGCGTAAGTGGGTAGAGCAAAGTACACGTTACGGTAATTTTGAAGAAATCGGGAAAGAAGTAGTAGAAGAAATTATTGCTGCTTATTCAGAAGAACGTGTAAATGAAACGGTTAAAGAATTATTAGATCAAGCAGGTGCTGTTGAAGTAACGATTCAAAAGCGTGAGCCATATAAAGTAACAGAAGAGATGATGAAAGATTCTGACTGGAAAAACCGTTTTGCAGCTTTAGAACAAATGGATCCAACGGAAGAAGATATGATGGTATTGAAAATGGCATTAGATGATGAGAAAGTATCTATCCGCCGTTTAGCAACAGCTTATTTAGGTATGGTAAAAGGTGATGGAGTATTGCCGTTATTATATAAAGCGTTATTAGATCGTTCAGTAAGTGTTCGTCGTACAGCAGGAGATTGCTTATCGGACGTAGGTGATCCAGCAGCGATGTTCGTTATGATTAAATCTCTGAAAGATTCAAGTAAATTAGTACGCTGGCGTGCAGCAATGTTCTTATTTGAACTTGGTGATGAAAGTGCAATTCCGGCACTAAAAGCAGCAGAAGATGATCCGGAGTTTGAAGTGGCGATGCAAGCACGTTTAGCTTTAGAACGTATTGAAGGCGGCGAAGAAGCAAAAGGATCAGTATGGAAGCAAATGACGGAGTCTCGTAAAGGGGAATAGTTTATGATTGTTTTCTATGATAGTTGGTGCCCGATGTGTACGGCGGTTGCAGAACGTACGAAAAGATTAGATAAAAAGGGTAAGATGAAATTTGTTTCATTTCGAGATGAAGATGTAGTTGAGAAGTATGAACTTTCTCAAGAATTACAAAGTAAAATGGAACAAAGATTGTATATTTTAAAAAATAATAAGTGGTATGACGGAATTCATAGCATTAACGTATTAGCAAAGGCCGTTCCATCTTATTGGTTTGCAGTACCTTTTATAAAACTATCTATCGTACTTGGATTTGGAAGTAAAGTATACGATTATATTGCCAACAATAGAAAACTTGTCCCAGTTGGACACTGTCGTGAAGGGGTTTGTGAAATCCCTACAAAAAAATGAAATCATCGTTATCTTTCTTTTGCACCTATTAATAGAGCATGATATGATAAATTTGGAATGAAAGTTGAAGGAGAGATACAAGATGTCAAATGCATATGAAGAATACATGCGTCAAATGGTAATTCCAATGCGCCAAGAGTTAGTGCGTTCTGGATTTGAAGAGTTAACTACAGAAGAAGCTGTAACAGAATTTATGGAGAATGCATCAGGTACAACTTTAGTAGTTGTAAACTCTGTTTGTGGTTGTGCAGCTGGTTTAGCACGCCCATCAGCAGGTCAAGCGGTTGTACGTGCTGAAAAACAACCTGATCATCTTGTAACTGTATTTGCAGGTCAAGATAAAGATGCTACTGTAAAAATGCGTGAATACTTCGGAGAAATTCCTCCATCTTCACCATCTATGGCATTACTAAAAGGAAAAGAAGTTGTTCACTTCATTCACCGTCATGAAATTGAAGGCGCAACAATGGACGAAATTATTACAAACTTAGAACAAGCTTTCGAAAAGAATTGCTAAAGTAGGGGGAGAGTGAATCTCCCTCTTTTCTTTATATAGAGGTGAAAAAATGATAGTAACAACAGCAGGAAGAACAAATAAAGAAATGAAAGATTATGCAAACAAGGTAGCAGCAGAATTAAATCTTTCTTTCGTTAAACGTAATGACATACCAGTAAATAAACTGCATGAGCAGTATGAACAAGATGTACTTGTCGTAGGGAAAAATCGATTAGCCATTTATCCAAAAGGTACGGAAGAGTCGTTTTTCTTTCATCCAAACTCAGCGATGTTTCGTGTGAAAAGGTTAATGCGCGGAGAACATGATCCATTTATACAAGCTGCTAAATTAGAGAGCGGAATGACAGTATTAGATTGTACGCTCGGTATGGCATCAGATAGTATTGTAGCTAGTTATGTTGTTGGTGAAAGTGGAAAAGTAACAGGGCTTGAAGGAAACGAATATATGTCTTACATCATGGGAAAAGGCTTGCAAACATGGTCTTCATCCGTTTCTGAAATCGATGAAGCAATGCAAAGAATCGATGTAAAGCAAACAGAGCATTTTGCATTTTTAAAACAATGTGAAGATAATAGTTATGACGTTGTTTACCTTGATCCAATGTTTGAAGAAACTGTCATAGAATCAGATGGAATTAAAGGATTAAAACACTTCGCTTTGTATCATGATATTACTGACGAAACAATTGCGGAAGCGAAGCGTGTGGCGAGAAAGCGTGTCGTTCTGAAAGATCATTTTCGTAGTTCTAGATTTGAAAAACATAATTTTCACGTATACAAAAGAAAAAGTGCTAAGTTTCACTTTGGTGTAATTGACCCTTGCTAATTGTTTGAAAAGATGTATAATAAGCAATAATTAAATATACTGTCTGTGATGAAGAGAGTAATCTTTTTCAGAAGGAAAGCGAGCTAGGGATGGTGTGAGCCTAGTGCAGAAGAAAAAGATGAAGCGCACTTCGGAGACGCTTCTTGAACGAATAGTAGAGTAAGCCGAGGCCCCCTGTCCTCGTTATAAACGGGAAAGTGGTTCGAAATGAACAACAAGGGTGGTACCACGGGTTAAAACTCGTCTCTTTTTTAGAGACGAGTTTTTTGTGTTTTAAAAAATAAGGAGGTTATAGTATGAATTATAAAACGCAGTTTGCGAAAAGTTTATCGAATATTTTTACGAATGAATTAACGCAAAATCAAATTTTAGATTTAATCGAAACACCAAAACAAGATGAATTCGGAGATGCAGCGTTCCCATGCTTTTCACTAGCGAAGCAATATAAAAAATCACCAGCTATTATAGCGAAGGAATTGGCGGAGAAATTAAATGATCCGTTCTTTACGAAAGTAGAGGCTGTGGGTCCTTATGTAAATGTATTTTTTAATCGTGAAACAGTAAGTGATAAAGTATTAAAAACGATTTTAGCGGAGAAAGAAGAGTACGGTCAAAATCACTTTGGATGTGAAAAAACGGTAGTTATCGATTATTCCTCTCCTAATATCGCGAAACCTTTTTCAATGGGGCATTTACGTTCTACAATGATTGGTAATTCGCTGAAACATATCGCCGAAAAATGTGGGCATGAAGTTGTCGGAATCAATTATATTGGCGATTGGGGCACGCAGTTTGGAAAGTTAATTACTGCATATAAAAAATGGGGAAATGAAGAAGTTGTTAAAGAGGATCCAATTCGTGAGTTATTTAAGTTATATGTTCAGTTTCATGAAGAAGCAAAAGAGAACAAAGAACTAGAAGAAGAAGGACGCTCATGGTTTAAAAAACTAGAAGAAGGAAATGAAGAAGCAGTCGAACTTTGGAATTGGTTCCGTCATGAGTCTTTAAAAGAATTTTCTCGTATTTATGAACTTCTCGGTGTGGAATTTACAAACTTTCAAGGAGAAGCTTTCTATAACGATAAAATGGAAGACTTTATTGGGATTTTAGAAGAGCACGATTTACTTGAAGAATCAGAAGGCGCATTAGTCGTTAATTTAGAAAAAGAAGGTATGCCGCCTTGCCTAATTAGAAAATCAGATGGTGCAACTATTTACGCAACACGTGATTTAACAGCGGCATTGTATCGTCAAAACACATACGAATTTGATAAAGCTTTATATGTTGTAGGCCCAGAACAAAGCTTACATTTCAATCAATTTTTCACTGTATTAAAAAAGCTTGGTTATGACTGGGTCGATGGTATGGAACATGTACCGTTCGGGTTCATATTAAAAGATGGTAAGAAAATGTCGACACGTAAGGGCAGAATTATTTCATTGGAAGAAGTGTTAGAAGAAGCTGTTGCGCTTGCGGAACAAAATATTGAAGAGAAAAATCCGAATTTAAAACAAAAAGAAGAAGTGGCAAAACAAGTCGGTATTGGAGCAGTTATCTTCCACGATTTAAAAAATGAGCGTATGCATAATATCGAATTCTCATTAGAAAATATGTTGAAATTTGAAGGAGAAACAGGACCATATGTGCAGTACACACATGCGCGTGCCTGCTCTATTTTAAGAAAAGAAAGTGTAGAATTTGAAACGTGTACTTTTGAATTAAAAGACGATTACAGCTGGAGTGTAGTAAAATTACTCAATAAATTCCCGCAAGCAATTGAAGCGGCCTTCAACAAAAATGAGCCATCTATTATTTCAAAATACGTATTAGATGTAGCGCAAGCGTTCAATAAATATTATGGAAATGTTCGTATATTAGAAGAGAGCGAAGAGAAAGAGAGTAGACTCGCATTAGCTTATGCTGTGACGGTTGTATTAAAAGAGGGATTACGTTTACTTGGGGTAGGGGCACCTGAGGAGATGTAAAATAAAAATTTTGTAACAAAAAGGCAAATCAGACGGTCATTAACCTGATTTGTCTTTTTGTATTTTCTTAAATAAATTCTTATTTATAAAGTGTTATACGCTACGAAGTGTAAGAATTCTATAATTTTGTTACGAAATCAATTAAAATATTTGTAGAGAGGATGGTTCGTATTGATTCGAAGTTTTATTTTAAAAATTCCTTGTCATAGACTACCGGAAAGGGGTTTTCTTAAACTACAAAAATACATGCCTTTATGTGCGCGATGCACAGGTATGTTTATTGGTTTATGTATGTTTCCAATTTACTTTTTAATAACACCTTCGTTTAGTCTCTCATTAATGCTATCTTTTTTTGCTCAAATTCCATTATTAATTGATGGATTCACCCAAAAGTGGAAATGGCGAAGCAGCATAAATTTGCTAAGAGTAACTACTGGCTTATTAAGCGGTAATGGTATGGGATTATTTATTGCAGCTAGTATTATATGGATTACATCTTAAACCACATATCAACGGAGGTAGCTACTTACATGTTTTGGATTTACATAATTCTAATTTTTATATCAGGTGGAAGTGGAATTGGTTTTATCATTCATGAAAAATATATAGAAGCAACAATAGCTTTTGTTATTTGCCTATTATTTATGGTGCTACTATATTTTTATTTAAAAAGAAGCAAAAAAAAGAGAAATTTAGATTGTGACGTAATAGATTGTACCGATTACTCAGATTGTGATTGTACTATCTAAACTTCTATGTATTTCTTTTTTATGAAAAGGATTATATATCGTTTCAGGTATGTAATCCTTTTTATTTTTTTAAAAATTAGTTTGTCAAATAGGTGGAGAGTAAAGAACATGTACGATTTAACGCAATAATTAGAACTAAAAATCTCTAAAAATATTAGAAACATAGGAATACGTTTATTGAATGGAGAACTTTAGTTTTGTATATAAAAGGAGGTGTTGTACTTGGAAGAGTATGATTGGAATAGTAAGCTAGAGTATTTAAGAAATACGAGAGATTTATATTATAACGATGATTATTTAAGTTTTTTAGTAAATACAGTTTGGAAGATTTCTGAGCCAGTACATATTGTTGATTACGGTTGTGGGTATGGCTACTTAGGATTAATTTTGTTGCCGTTACTTCCAAATGGATCAAAGTATACAGGTATTGATAGCGGGGAAGCATTAATAGCTGAAGCGAGAGAGTTGTTTCGTTCGCTTCCATATGAATCAGAATTTATTGAAGGAGATGCTACAGAAATTGAATTGGAAAATAAATATGATATAGCTGTCAGTCATGCTTTCTTATTACATATGAATTCGCCCAAAACGATGTTGCAAAAAATGATAAATTCAATTAAGGAGGGAGGAAAGATAATATGTTTTGAGCCGAATTGGATTTCTAATATGTCCTCATACACGCTAGACGGATTAATTCAATCGGAAATTATCCAGCTTGGTGTTTTGCAGAAGTTATTTGAAGAAGATGCACACAGAAGTGGTAAAGATGGCAATATTGGCATGAAAATACCAATGTATTTAAGTGAATTAGGTGTTAAAAATATTGAATGTAGAGTAAGTGATAAAGTGAATTTTTTAGATTCTAATTTAAATCAAAATGATAAGCAAGGATTATATAATTCTCTAAAAGAAGAGGGGATTGCAGGCAATCCGGGTGATAAACAGCAATTTATAGAACGTTTAATGAGTCGGGGCTTAACATTTGCTGAAGCGCTTGCTCAATATGAAGCAGAACTACGATTTTTTGAAGTGTTTCATATACATGCATCTTTAGTTTATGCTCCGAATATGAAAATTACATTTGGTGAAATAAAATGTTAAATTGTAGTGATGTAATTCGAATTGCTATTTTCAATATATGGAATCACGAGAGTTTTTGGTTTGAGAGATTAGAAGCCATTTGTGAGGAGGTTCGCAATATTTCCCCGCATATTCTTGCTCTACAGGAAGTGGGAAGTTGTGCTAAGTATGAATTGAAGAAAAATGTTGCGCAGTATATAGCGGATCAATCTGGATATCCGGTCTGTGTATTTAAAGAGTATCCAGATTCTCCAGATAAAGGCCTAGCTTTTTTAAGTAAAGTTCCTATCTTAGCTGAAGAAGCTATTTGGGAAACAGATATAGAGGAATCGAATTATTGTGCCATTCGAATCATGTTAAAATATAAAGAGTATAAGCTCGGGGTAACGAATGTTCATTTAAATTGGAAATCTAGTAAGGTAAGACAAGAGCAATTGGATACGGTGAATAATTGGATTAAAAACAGAGGTAGTGGCTACGAATTATTATGTGGTGATTTTAATGATGAACCACATTCAGGGGTGCATCAATACTTAATAAGTAATCAATGGATAGACGTGGCTCAGCTTAAAGAAAATCAAGATAACATTCTTGCTCAGCCAACTTTAGATTATGGAAAGAATACAAATTTAATAGGGGATGAAAAGCAAGAAGAACGATATGATTGGATTTTGATACAAGAGAAGGATTCGTTTGAATCTCTAAATATAGAAAATGTATCTGTATTTGGAGATTTAGCATTAACTTCATCACACGTATTTCCAAGGGATCATTACGGCGTTTTTATGGATTTAAAATTTGATAAGTGAAATAAAAGATAGGATGATTGTCATTTTTTTAGGTAAATCGATATATCTTATCAAATCGTTGATCTATTGTAAGTTACAATAGATATTCAGGAAATCGTTAATATAATTTCATCCACTGAATGAAGCCTTAAAAAAGAGGATAAAATCGATGTTCTAATAACACATGATATTTCATCAAATTGAACAAAATTCCCATAAAAATCAATGTTTTTAAGATATTTAGTTATAAACTTGAATAATATTAAATAATATCGTTCATTATATGAGGTTTTAGTTGAATGCATACTATATGATGTGTAAAATCTAAGCAAGTAGGTTAGAATACTGCTTGCAAATGGCAGTATAAATAATAATTTGAGGTGAATGCATGCTAGATTTTAAGCAATTAGAGATTTGTTTGAAAGAAAAGAGATTCCTAGATGGATTACATGAGATAAATAATGAAATTGCGCATATAAAAGAAACGAATAAGTTATCATACGTGAAGAAATGGATTTCTAACGTCTCGTCAGCTAAGGAGTTTGATACATTAATTCGTCTTGCTGATGAAGGTTTGATGCATCAATATAGCTCCTTTTTAATTCGTTATACTTATAAAAAATTCCCAAATATGAGAACGCTCTCTTTATATTGTGATGAATTAATTGATGAGCGTAAAATCCTTGATGCTGAACAATTATTAAAAGATTCCTTGGAAAAGGTAAATGAAGAGGAAACTGATGCGGATGTTTTAACGAAAGCATACTTTACGTTAGTTAGATGTTTGCTAGATATGAAGCGAAATGAAGAGGCCTATGCCTATATGCAAAAGGCGGAAAAGCATAGTACGCGTGCAGTTTTTGATAAATGGGGTTACTTATATATACAGACTGGTGAGTGGGAGAAGGCAGAGGAACAACTTTTATCCGGTCAGCAGCATAAAGATTGTGAAGAGTTAGCTACGTACTTATTGGCGCAATTATATGCATATAAAGGTGAACAGCAGCGAGCGTTACAACTCATTAATGATGCGATTGCAAAGTTCCCTCAAGTACCATATTTCTATTTTGAAAAAGTAAAATATTTATTAGATTTAGAGCGCTATGAAGAAATGTTAGCGGTAATAGATAAAATCAATCATATGCTTCCGCATCATGCATATACAACTTATTTTATACATTTACGTGCAGAAGCATTTTATAAAATGAATAATATTCACGATTTGCAAGCACTATTGAAAAGTGAAAAGAGTTTGAAAAATTCTCTATATCATCATATAGAAAAAAATCCTGATGGAAAAAAGGTTCGTTTACCGATAGTTCCGGTTGTACAAAAGGATAACTATTGCGTTCCGACAAGTTTGGAAATGATGTTAGGGGTATGGGGAGAAAAACGTACGCAAGATGAAATTGCACAACATATTTTTGATGTAACAGGTTCTAAGTTTTCAGATACAGTTACATATATAGAAGAGCAAGGTTACGAATATCGTTATTTTCAAGGGAATGAGGAAAATTATAAGAGATTACTCAATCAAGGTATTCCCGTTTTATTAAGTATAGATATTGAGCACGCTTCCCATGTACAAGTGCTTTCTGGTTATGACGATGTACTGCAAGCTTTTTATATTCAAGATCCGAATTTCTTGGAACCGATTCTTGTGGAATATGATAAGTTGCAAGAAAAATATCGTTATACAGATTGTTTAGCTATTACGTTTATACCAAAAGATAGAATGGAACAACTTTCATTTTTAAATGAGGAAGAACACACTTATTATAAAACAATCTTTTCTCTTACAGATCATTTAGGTGAGCAAGATAAAGAGGGAATTGAAAAATTAGTACTATTTTTAAAAGAAACAAGTGAAAATCCAAACACTTGGTTATATACGATTAAACATTTAGATGCTGAAGTAGATAAAGATTTTATTCAGTTTTGTATAGAAAAATTAATGAAAAAGTTTCCGAGCTCTGACTTTGTGAAATTGCATAGTGCACAGTGTTTTATTCGTCTGCAGGATATGGAAAAAGCAGGACAGATGCTTCAAAGTGTGGAGAAGAAAAGCAATCAGGCGTTGTATCATTTTATAAATGGACGTTATTCTTTTGAGCAAGATAATTATGCAGAATCGATTGCTAGTTTTCGTTCATCATTACAATTGGATGCAGATCAACCAGTTGCGTGGAGTTTCTTAGCATTATCATACATGTATATGGATCAATCCGAAAAGGGGCTAGAGTATTCTCTAACAGCTATAGAACGTAGTCCAGAAAGGTTTACACTTGTAAATCACGGTTTAATTTTAATAGATTTAGAACGATATGAAGAAGCATATGGATTCTTTAATGATTTATTAAAAGAATATAAATATGAAGCGCACATATGGTATGAACGTGCAAGATGTGCTCAGTATTTAGGGAAAGTGTATTTGGCGGTAAAAGGACTTAAAGTGGCGATTCAATTAGATAAAACAGCAGCCTATTTATATACGAAGCTTTCGGAAATCTATGAATCGGATTTGGATGATGAGAAAAATACGAAGGAAATTCTATTACAAGGAATTCAAAATTGTGAAGATCAGGCGTCTTTATATGTTCGTTTAGGAGATTTTCATTTTCAAAATGATGAACTTGAAGAAGCGGAAACTATATATAAGCGTTCTTTAGAAGAAAATAATGAAGATGTATATTCTCATTTCGGTTTAATTCAAGTTTATATGGCAAAGGAACAATATAAGGATGCAAAAAACTATATTGTCAGTATTAATAAGCAATTTGAAGACAATCAAGATTTCCTTATGAATGCTGGTATGGTGTTATGGGATGCTGAAATGGCATTAGGTGAGGATGAAAAAGAGTTAAAACTTGCACTTTCTAAATTAGAGAACGGTATACGAAGCGTATACGCTAATATAGCGAGCGTGTTGGATGAGTATGTAAATCGAATAAAAGACACAGCTTTTGTGCAACGAGGCATAGCATTTTTAAGAACGTTAGAAAAAGAAAAAGAGGATGTAATTGAATACGGTTGTTACGCAGGTGTTTTATATGAATCTATTGGACAGTATGATCAGGCGATAAAACGGTATAATGATGCACTTAAGAAAAAACAAGATTCATTGCCGTATTTCCGTATCGGTGAAACATTCATGGCGTTAGGGCAATTTCAAGAAGCGAAGCATGCGTATGAAACATGTTTAGAAATGGATAAGAACTTCTTAGGTGTACATTTGCAGCTTGCTGAAATATACGAAAAAGAAGAGAATCGTTCCAAAGAACAAAAGCATATGGTCCAGGCGATGAAAGAAGAACCAATGCATATAAATATGGAATATTTAGCGCAGCTTTCAGTAGAAATGAATCTTCAGGAAGAATTGCTAGTTGAACTAGAAAAATTGGAGGAAGAAGTTCCTGAAACATGGCGTTTAGATGCGATTGCATACGTGTTTGGCGCGATGAATGACATAGATAAAGAAAAAGAATATATCGAATGCGCAATGAAAATAGATGAAGCGCATGTGGAAGTACTATATCATTATGCGAAATTGCTAGTTAAAAAGCAGAATGCAGAAGCAATCGAAGTTGCGCTGAAAGTAATGCATAAAGATTTGGAAAGTGAACGTATTTTTGGTGTGTACGTAAAAGCAATGGAACAACATAAAAAATTATCCCAAATACGAGACGTACTTCATACGCTAAAGGTGAAAAAAGCAGAAAGAAGTACAGCGTTTATGTATGCAGCTACTGCGGTTGCCGAAAGATTAGTAGAAAGGCAACAAAATGAGCAACCGAAAAAATCTATATTTACAAGAGCATTTTATCGTATGAAAAATCGTGCGAAGGAAATTTCAATGATTACAGTTATTATTGATTTATTTGAAATCTCCTTAAAGCTAAATCCGAAAAATAGTATGGCAGCGCAGCGTTTCGCAATATTTTATGAGAATGCGGCGATGAATAAAGAAGCTATAGAGGTTTTACAAACATCGTTAGAAAATAAGTGGGATTATGATGTAGCGAAGCAACTTGTAAATCTTTTCATTGAGTGTGAAGAAGAAGATATGTTACGAGACGCTTTTGAATTAACGAAACAAATGGTTCGAGAGCTACCGGATGATTATGATACTCTTCTTTTACAAGCGAATGTATTATGTAAGCTAGGTGAAGAAAGAAAAGCCGAAAAAATTTACTTGCAATTAATTGAGAAAACACCATTTGTAAGTAGAGGATTCCTTGCTTTAGCAGAAATATATCAAAGTCAAGAGAGAATTGAGGACGCGATTCAGTTATTAGAAGACGCTTCTGTATATCATCCGAATGAAACGGCAATTCTTCTTGCTTTAGCATCTTCGTATCATAGAGCTGGGCAAACGACAAAGGCAGAAAAAATAACAAGTGAAATATTAGCAATTGATGCTACTGACTTGTTAGCAAGATACGATCATGCTTGTTATTTAACATCATTAAACAGAAATGAAGAGGCAAGAGATGAACTTGAAATTGTGCTTCGTGAAGATGAAACAGGATTTTTCGCTGAACTTGCAGAGGAAGATGAAGATTTAGCAGGATTGCGAGAATTTGAAAAGTAATTGTATAAGAATAGAGAAAAAGGGTATAAATAAAAATATATTTCGAATTAGTTGACAATTAATTGTTTAATGGCATAAAATAACTTTTAATAAAGTATACAAATCTGAAGACGAGAAAGAGTAAAATAGTGAGCTGTTCTCCAGAGAGCCGGTGTATTGCTGAAAGCCGGTGTGCAGACGTTATTTGAAAATCATCTCCGAGGAGCCGTGGCTGAATAAAGTAAGCTCGGACGGATGTCTACCGTTACAAAGAACGCGTATGTTAGTACGTTGCTAAGTGCTATTAGTGAAAAGCTAATAGAATTAGGGTGGTAACGCGGGTAAACCCGTCCCTACTTCATAGGGGCGGGTTTTTTGTGTGCTTTTAAAACATTCAAAGGAGTGATTGTAGATGAAGAAAGTAGATGTAAAAGAGTCGGCTGTAGGGAGAGAAACACGTATTCGTAAGCAGTGGAACGAACAGGGCATTTTTGAACAATCAATTCAGAATAGAGAAGGCGCACAATCGTTTGTGTTTTATGAAGGACCACCAACGGCGAACGGTTTACCACACGTCGGCCATGCACTTGGTCGGGCAATTAAAGATTTAGTAGCAAGATATAAAACGATGGCTGGATATAAAGTGTTAAGAAAAGCTGGCTGGGATACACATGGATTACCTGTAGAATTAGGCGTCGAAAAACAACTTGGTATTTCAGGTAAGCATGAGATTGAAGAGTACGGCATTGAGCCATTTATTCAAAAGTGTAAAGAGAGTGTATTCACGTATGAGAAGCAGTGGCGTGAATTTACGGAGAGCATTGGATATTGGGTAGATATGGATGATCCATACGTTACTCTAGAGAATCCATATATCGAAAGTGTATGGAATATTTTAGGGACGATTCATGAAAAAGGTTTGTTATATAAAGGACATAGAGTTTCTCCATACTGTCCAAGCTGTCAAACATCGCTTAGTTCACATGAAGTTGCACAAGGATATAAAACAGTGAAAGATTTAAGCGCAACGGTTAAGTTTAAAGTAAAAGATAGTGAAAATGAATATTTCCTTGGATGGACGACAACGCCGTGGACACTTCCAGCGAATGTTGCACTTGCCGTACATCCAAATATGGAATACGTTAAAGCGAAACAAGAAGGATATGTATACATTGTTGCGAAAGAACGTGTACAAGAAGTATTAAAAGAAAACTATGAAGTATTATCTGTTCATAAAGGCGAAGAATTAGTAAACACATCTTATACAGCACCGTTTCCGATGAAGGAAGTTACAAATGGGTACCACGTAATTGCAGCAGATTTTGTAACAGCAGATAGTGGTACAGGACTCGTTCATATCGCTCCAGCATATGGGGAGGACGATTATAAAGTCGTTCAAAGTGAAGGATTGTCGTTCTTACATGTTGTAGATGAGAAAGGTGAGTATACGGATGCAGTACCATTTCTTAAAGGTAAGTTTGTAAAAGATTGTGACGTTGATATCGTTCGTTATTTAGCTAAAGAAGGTTTGCTATATCATAAAGAAAAATATGAACATAGCTATCCGCATTGCTGGCGCTGTGATTCACCATTACTTTATTATGCAGGAGAAAGCTGGTTAATCCGAACAACTGAGATTAAAGAAACATTTTTACGAAATAATGATTCTGTTAAGTGGTATCCAGACCATATGAAGCATGGACGGTTTGGTAAGTTTTTAGAAAACATGGTGGACTGGAATATTAGCCGGAATAGATATTGGGGAACACCGTTAAACGTATGGGAATGTGAAAGCTGCGATCATCAATTCTCACCGAAAAGCATTGCCGAATTAAGAAAGCATAGTACGAAAGAAACGCCTGAAGATTTAGAATTGCATAAGCCGTATGTAGATGAAGTAAAAGTGTGCTGTGAAAAATGCGGAAGTACAATGAATCGTACACCAGAAGTAATCGATGTTTGGTTTGATAGTGGTTCCATGCCGTTTGCGCAATATCATTATCCATTTGAAAATAAAGAGTTGTTTGAAGAACAGTTTCCAGCAGATGTAATTGCAGAGGGAATTGATCAAACACGCGGCTGGTTTTATAGTTTATTAGCAGTATCCGCACTATATACAGGAAAAGTACCTTATAAACGAGTGTTATCACTAGGGCATGTTCTAGACGAGGAAGGACAGAAAATGTCTAAAAGTAAAGGAAATGCACTAGATCCAGTTGATTTAGTAAATCAGTTTGGTGCAGATGCTTTAAGATGGGCTCTACTTGTTGACAGTGCTCCGTGGAATGCAAAGCGTTTTTCTGAAAGAACAGTACTGGAAGCAAAATCTAAATTTGTAGATACGTTAGTCAATGTATATAGCTTCTACGTTTTATATGCAAATTTAGATGAGTATAATCCGAAAGAAAAGTATGAAGTTAAACGTACGAAATTAGATGAATGGGTATTATCAAGATTGCATAGCACAACGAAAAAAGTGAGAACAGCACTTGATGATTATCAATTTACGAATGCAGCTCGTGAAATCGCGGCGCTTGTAGATGAAGTCAGTAACTGGTACGTAAGACGATCACGTAATCGTTTCTGGGAATCTGGTATGAATCCTGAAAAAGCAGCTGCGTATGAAACGCTTCATGAAGTGCTTGTAACAATTAGTAAATTAATCGCACCATTTACACCGTTTGTAGCTGAGGATATTCATCTGAATTTAGAAGGAAGAAGCGTTCATTTAGCAGATTATCCGTTTGTAAACGAATCACTTATCCAGCCTGAGTTAGAAGCAGAAATGGATGCTGTTTTACAAGTTGTTGAACTTGGAAGAAGTAACCGTAATCAACATTCATTAAAAGTAAAACAGCCGTTAGCAGAACTTGTATTACTAGCGCATAATGAAAATGATATGGATTGGGAATCTTATCGTGATATCATCATGGATGAGCTAAATGTAAAAGCGTTCCATGTTGAACTCGATGAAACGAAATACACGTCCTATCAATTAAAGCTGAATTTTAAAACGGCTGGGCCGAAGTTTGGTAAAAGTGTGAATGCAGTAAATGGCTGGCTAAAACAATTATCAAAAGAAGAAGTACAACACTTTGTATCTACAGAAAGAGCAGTTTACGAAGTAGCACCAGGAGAAGAAGTAGTTGTAACAGCTGAAGATGTATTAGTAGAGAAAGTTGCGAAATCAGGATTTTCAAATACGACTAACGGTCAATATACGGTAATGTTAGATACGAATGTAACGGAAGAATTGTTACAAGAAGGAGTAGCACGTGAATTTATTCGTGCAGTTCAAGAATATCGTAAGCAGTTGAATTTACCAGTTAACTTACGGGTTGATGTTACTCTTGATGTAGAAGATGAATTGCAGCATACATTAACGAACCATAAAGAGTTATTAGAAGAAAATTTACTCGTAAAACAATTTATGTTTCATGCATTAACGAAAGAAGATGATGAGCTTTCATTAGGTGAGACAAAAGTTCGCATCAAACTGAGTCCAGCAAATTAAATGAAAAGGAAGTTGGAATCATTCCAACTTCCTTTTTGTATGAAGAGAAATGATCCGGCTAATTTTCTCATAATCCATTCGATAGGACCTCTAGAAAATTTCTTTCTCCATAACACGCTAAATAAAACACTGAAAATGAATTATCACCATGACATGAAATTAAAGAGTAATATATTTCTACAGTATTTTTCTAGTTTTACACATAAATATTGAGAAAATTTCACTTACCCAAAATGTAAAGGTAATAGAATTGTTTTTATAGAATTACTCGTAGATTCACTTTATTTCGTTACTTGTGGACAGGAATAGCCTTATAGGAATGGGGTAAAGGGTTCAATTTATTAGGGGGAGTGGTTTTATGTTAAACAAAAAAATGGTGGCAATGGCAATGACTGTACCATTAGTAATGGGGACAATTTCCACAGTTTCAGCATTGGAAAAACAACAGCAAGTAAAGCTAGAAGCTTATTCACCACAGAAAAAAGCAATTGAATATTTAAAAGGACATGCTACGGAATATGGATTGAAGGCGGACCTTTCAGACTTACAATATATTTCTACAACAGAAACATCAGTAGCTTCATATGTTAGGTTCCAACAAGTAGTTAATGGTGCTCCTGTATTTTCAAAACAAATTACAGTTACTCTTAATGGACAGGGACAAGGAATACTTGCTGTGTCTGATTACCAGGCAGTTCAAAGTGTGAAAGAAATAGCAAATAAGATTAGTGAAAAAGATGCTGAACAAAAATCAATGGCGTATGTTGGAGGAGAAAGTGAGCAAAATCTATGGGCTCCTACAGAGAAAGAATTTGGATATATTATTGAGGATGGAGTAGCTATCCCAGTATACAAAGTTTTAGTCCATTCGAATAAACCTTTCGGAGCATGGGAAACATTTATTGACGCGGAAAATGGAAAGTTAATTAAAAAGGTTGATATAAACCGAAAAGCAGAAGGAACAGGGAAAGTATTTTTACCTAATCCTGTCGTATCTAGTGGTAGTAAAACAGGATTAAAAGACAATAATGACGCAGATTCAACAGCATTAACGAATCAATTGAAAACTGTTACGTTAAAAGGTTTAGATGGTACAGGATTTTTAATTGGTGAGTATGTAACAATTTCTTCAAAAGCGAAGACGAAATCTACAAACTTACAATTTAATTTTACACGTGCAAATGATAGTTTTGAAGATGTTATGTCATATTATCATATTGATACATTACAGCGTTACATTCAAGGATTAGGCATTAACAATATTAATAATCGTTCTATTAAAGTGAATGTAAATGGTACAACTGATGATAACTCATTTTATTCACCATCAACGAAAGCTTTAACTTTCGGTACTGGCGGAGTAGATGATGCAGAAGATGCGGGCATTATCGCGCATGAATATGGACATTCTATTCAAGATAATCAAGTACCAGGCTTCGGAAGTTCACCAGAAGGTGGAGCGATGGGAGAAGGATTTGGAGACTTCTTAGGTGCTACTTATGAAGATGCAGTATCCACAACAGGTTACGGAAAAGCATGTATTGGAGAGTGGGATGCGACTGCGTATTCTAGTTCAGATCCGACGTGCTTACGCCGATTAGATACGAATAAAGTATATCCGAAAGATATAACGAATGAAGTGCATAATGACGGGGAAATATGGGCTCAAGGTCAATATGAAATGGCGCAAGTTTTTGGACGTGATGTAGCAACAAAAATTATTTTACAATCACATTGGTCATTAACGCCAAATGCAAAATTCCGTGATGGAGCGAAAGCGATTAAGCAAGCAGATGCTCTTTTATACGGCGGACAACACGCAGCTGAAATTGATCGAATTTGGACAGCGAGAGGAATTAGTACGAATTAATATAAAACGTCGTGGCATTTATAAGCCACGACGTTTTTAATTTGTTCAAGGACTGGTACTAGTAAATTAAATTATATCAGTGATAATATAAATTTATTGGCGATTCATTTCATACACTAGCGATTCGACAAAATTACTATTTTTCTTCTTTAAAAACAAAATGCTCTTTAAACTTTCTAGCTTCAACTTTTTGACCGTTTCGCATAGAGCGGAAAGGATGTTCTTGCCACGTAATGATAACGTCAACCTCATCTGCTTTTGTAGAAACTGGGAAGTTAGCATGTTCAAATCCAGTTTTTCCACTTGCTAGACGACCTTCTTTTCTGGAAAAGAGTTCATACTTTGTTTTCGTATTTGGTTCATTCCGAAAAACTTCAACTTGTACATTATACACTTCACTTTTCCCGAGATTTTTTACAGAGAAATGATATGTTTGAAATACACCTTTTTTTGGTTGCAACAATTTTTCACTCGTTCTTTTTACTTCATCAATATTTACTTGCCATTGATCAGAATTTTGAGAGATTGGTAAAGATTTTGGTGAATAGGCATATGCTTCATTAACTACAACTATGCATAATAATAGGAGAAAGGAACTAATTGTTTTTTTCATATGTACACCTCCGATAAAACTTTAATAATAATATGCGTGGGAAATACAGATTTTATGTAATAAAATGGAAAAATGCAATTGGATGAATTTGAGAAAGATAAAATATTTCTAAGCTGTCAAATGATAATTGTATAGAGTTTAATGTTCATATTACATATCTTTAGAAGGGGTCTCTTTAGTGAGAAATTGCAATATTTTTCTAAAAAAGCTTGCGTTTTATAAAATAAAGAGATAGAATACTCTGTAAATATAAAAAGTGATGATTAGGAAAAGTACATGATGTAAGGGTCTACAGAGAGCAATCGGTTGCTGGGAAGATTGCGATACCGCATGATGGAAAGACGCCTGTGAGTGTTGCTTTGAACGTGATTATTAGTAAAAGCAAACGGTACCTACCGTTATCAGGACTAAGATGGTCATTATGACAATTTGGGTGGTACCGCGGAAAAATCCGTCCCTATTTATAGGGGCGGATTTTTGTATTCTTTGAAAGGAGGTGAGTGAACGTGGATGATGACGACGACAACAACAATAACAATAACGTAAATAAAAATAAAATTAATGGAGGGAAATATAATGGATCAAATAATGAAGCGTTCACTCACACGAGAATGTACGGAGCATAGCGGAAAGGTTGTATTACTACAAGGATGGGTAAAAAAGATTCGTCATCTAGGCAATGTTAGTTTTTTATTATTAAGGGATCGTACCGGAGTTGTTCAATGTGTATTAGAAAACGAGTTAGCTGGATATAAAGTTGATGTTGAAAGTGTCGTCCAAGTAATTGGTGAAATAGTAACGACAACGAAAACAGAATTAGGGGTTGAAGTACTTGCTCATGAAGTGAAAGTATTAAATGGTGCAGAACAACTTCCATTTGAAATAAATAAGAAGAAGTTACAGGTTGGCTTAGATCAACTATTGAATGAGCGGGTATTATCATTAAGACATGAGCGAATCGCTGCGATTTTTAAAGTGAAATCTACACTCGTTCAAAGCTTTAGTGAATTTCTAATAGAGAACGATTTCACACGTGTATTTACTCCGAAAATTGTCTCGCAAGGGGCAGAAGGAGGAGCAAATGTTTTTAAGCTTTCATATTTCCAAAAAGAAGCGTATTTAGCTCAATCACCACAATTTTATAAACAAATGATGGTAGCGGGAGGACTTGAACGTGTTTTTGAAATTGCTCCTGTGTACCGGGCGGAACATCATAACTCTTCACGACATTTAAATGAATATATATCGTTAGATGTAGAGCTTGGATTTATAAATGATTTTTATGAAGTGATGCAATTAGAAACGGATGTTTTACGATATATGTTTCAACAAGTAGGAGAAACATGCGAGAAAGAACTACAACTATTACAGATAGAAGTACCTGTCATTACTGAAATTCCTAAAATCACATTGTTAGAAGCACAAGATATTTTGAAAAATAAATACCGGAAAGAATCGCCGATTGGGGATTTAGATACAGAAGGTGAAAAGTTATTAGGGAAATATGTGAAGGAAACATATAATAGTGAATTTGTCTTTATTACACATTATCCGAAAGAATCGCGACCGATGTATACAATGCCGAATAAGGAGAACGAAGCCATAACGGATTCATTTGATCTATTATATAAAGGATTAGAAATAACGTCAGGTGCACAGCGTATTCATAATCATGAAATGTTACTCGCATCTTTTAAAGAAAAAGGATTACATCCAGAGAAATTTCAATCTTATTTAAATACATTCCGATATGGTTGTCCACCGCATGGCGGTTTTGGAATTGGATTAGAAAGGGTTGTATATAAACTTTTAGAATTAACAAACGTACGAGAGGCGAGCGCTTTTCCGAGAGATTGTACACGTCTTATGCCATAACATTAAAACCCTTCTATATTATAGAAGGGTTTTATGCATTTCAACATAAGTTAAAGGAGATAATAATGGATTTTTGTGTGAAAAAATGTAAATTATATCAAGAAAATTTTATAATGAATTGAGAAAAAGAAAATTCATAAGTTATAATAAAATATGAATATAAAAATAGTTCATATAATAATGTATGGAAGGGTATGAAACATGCTATATCAAACACAAGCAACACAACAAACACCAGCGTATATAATTTACCTTCTTGATGTAAGCGCATCAATGAATCAAATGATGGATGCAGGGGGAGAAGACAAAAGAAGAATTGATATTGTAACGGATGCTCTTTCTTTAGCAATTCGCCAAATGGTATTCCGTTCAACAAAAGGTAGTCGTTTGCTCCCGAGGTATAAATTGTCTATTTTAGCCTATAGTGATCATGTTTTTGATTTATTGGGTGGGGTGAAAACAATCGACGAAGTAGCAAGACTGCGTCCGCTAGAAAAAATCCAAACACATCGCTTAACTGATACAGCAAAAGCTTTCTCTGTAGTGGAGAAGTTATTACAAAATGAATTACCAAATTTACAAGATGGACCAGCTCCTGTTGTCTGTCATATGACAGATGGGGCTTCAACTGGTGAAGATCCAGAATTAATTGTGCGAAGAATTATGGATATGTCTGTACCTGATGGAAATGTACTAATTGAAAACATTTTTATTTCAGATGAAATTATGCAAGACCAAATTACTAGCATAAAGAAGTGGCAAGGGATTATGCCAAATACAGAAATTACAGATGAGTATGGTGCAAAGTTGCAAAGACTTTCATCGCCTATCCCTCAAAGCTATCGTGAGATGATGACTGAATATGGTTTCCATATTGCAGATGGTGCGGTGATGATGTTTCCTGGTACAAATGCGGATTTAGTATCACTTGGATTTCAAATGTCTGCTGCAACGCCGGTTCGATAGGAGGGAGAAGTATGGTGAAATATATCCTATCGCAAGAGAAAGAAACGGTATTGCAAGAAAAGAAAAGCAAACATTTTACTTATCGATATAGCTATGTCAGAGCAAAAGAAACGCAGGATTTAAATGAGAGTGGACAGGATTTCTTAGTATTTCAAGATAATGGAACTAGTTTCATATTTGTTTTATGTGATGGTGTAGGGATGTCTTTCCACGGTGAAATTGCTGCAGAGTTTCTTGGTATGAAGTTATTAAACTTGTTTGAAACGTGTCAAGAAAGTGGACAGGATATTCCTACATTATTAGATGAACAGTTAAATAATTGGATAGAAGAAGCTTCAGAGGAAGTGAGTGCATTTCGATTGCCAGAAGAAACACCGTGGTTACTTCGCGATGTATTAGAAGAAAAGCGAAAACAAGGTAGTGAAGCTATGTTTATTGGCGGGAGAATAGAACTCATTCCAAATGAAGATAAAGTATATGTAACAATAGTTACACATGGTGATTCATTTGTACAATTGTTTCAAAAGCAGAAGAATTGTTTGAATGTAATGAAGTTTGAGAGAAATATAGAGAAAAGATGGTCTACACATCGTGGCATTATTGGTGGCGAATTGGAGGTTTTTTCAAAGACATTATCCAGAGAAGAAGCTAATCGGATGGTTATTCATTCAGACGGGCTTATGTCGCTTATGCAGTATAATTTTGAGGAAGTCTTAGCAGAAATCGAGAGGGCGCAGTGCTCGCCGACAAGCGATGATATTTCATTTTTAGATATTTCTTGGTAACAACACGATGGAAAAAGGTGAATAAAACGTGGAAGAGATTATTGTGACGTACATAAAACAATCAAATGAAGAAATAGATATTGCGATTCCTAATGATATAAAAGTAGTGCAAATTATTGAAGCGATTTTACATCATGAAAAAATAGATGAAGCATTAAGCAGTATCTATGAAATTAAAGTGGCAAAAGATAAAGAAGAGTGGCATTCTATTCGGAATGATGAAACTTTGCGAGATAATGATGTTTGGGATGGACAATATGTAATGCTATATAAAAAGGGGGCTATTATTCCTTCTTTTGAAATGTTATCGGCAGAAGAAGTTTATAATGAACCTGTTAAACCAGATATATCTTCAAGTAGAGAAGATTATGTATGGAAAATCATTGAGTAATAGTTTTTGAATGGGGAAGGAGAAATGTTTTGTGCAAAAATCACCATATTTTCAACGCTCTCCGCGTGTGAAAGTAGATATACCCACAGGGGATGTTATTATTCATGATCCGCCGAATATACCGGAGGAGCCGAAATTTTCAATTGAAACGATGATATTGCCAGCGGCGATGACAATTTTGACTCTAGTATTATACTTTGTGATGATGAAGGTTATGAAAATGAATTCAAGCTATATGCCGCTAATGATGGTTTCTAGTATTCCTATGTTAGGGTCATATATATTTACATCGATGGGGCATTTACGTAGAAAGAAAGAACACCGTCAATTGGTTGAACAATTGCAAACAAGATACTTAGAGCAAATTCAAAAGCACCGAGTGGAATTAGATACGTTAAAGGTTGAACAAGCAAAGTATTTAATTACACAAAATCCAAGTCCTTTAAAAAGTGTGCAAAGAATTGAAAATCAAGAAAGTAACTTATGGGAGCGAACACCCGAAAGTCCGGATTTTTTAGATATTCGTATTGGAACGGGGGAAAGGCCATTCCTTGTAGAGTTGAAAGTGCCTGAGCAGAAAGGTTACGAAGAAAATCCATTAGTTACAGAAGCACAAAATGTGAAAAGAGATTTTACTACAATTCCTAATGGGCATATTTCAATTTCTTTGAAAAAAAATGATGTGATTGGTGTAGTTGGAAATAAAGAAGATAGGTTGAACTTTATTCGAATTGTAACGACGCAAATTATGACACATCATGCGCCAAATGAAGTGAAAATAGCAGCTTTTTATCATGAGAAGGAGAAAAAACAGTGGGATTGGATGAGATGGCTTCCTCACGTATGGGATGAGCAGAGAAGTATGCGTTTTCTATCTGCAAATCAACAAGACGCTCAGAAATTAGCTGAAGCGTTGTTCACACCACTTAATATGCGTAGAATTTATAATTCCTCTGCACAGGCAGATGCGAAAATACCTTTAATCCCAATGTATGTCTTTTTCTTATCCGCGCGAGAATTTTTAGAAGATGATCCTCTAATCCCAATGTTACTTAGAGAAGGGGAAAGTGTCGGAGCATCTACGTTTATATTTGCAGAACAAAGAGAAAGATTGCCGATGGAATGTGATCTTGTTATAAGCTTAAATGGAGAAAATGGTGAGTTAGTAGAAACGTTTTCAAGTTCAGCTGAAAATAGTGGGACAACACGTGTTAGTTTTAAAGTAGATCGACTTTCATTCGAACGATGTGAATTAGGAGCGCGAAGCATTGCTCCGATTCGGATGAAAAGTTCTACAGCAGCCAACATTCCGAAAGTATTAACATTTTTAGACTTGTTTCAAGCTAAGAAAATGGAAGAGTTACAAGTGCTAGAGAGATGGAAAGAAAATCGATATCCGACTTCATTACCGGTTCCAATTGGTGTAAGAGAAGGAAGTAAGCCTGTTTTTCTAAATATTCACGATAAAATAGAGAAAAAAGGGCATGGTCCACATGGTCTAATGGCTGGTACAACAGGATCAGGAAAAAGTGAAGTTATTCAGTCTATAATAGCAGCGTTAGCAGCAACCTATCATCCTCATGAGATGGCATTTATGCTTATTGATTATAAGGGTGGCGGAATGTCAAACACATTTGCGGGATTACCGCATATTATTGCATCTATTACGAACTTAGAAGATCCAAACTTAATTGAGCGTGCTAGAATTTCATTAAAGGCAGAATTAGAGCGGAGACAAAAATTATTCATTCAGGCTGGAAATGTCCAGCATCTAGATGAATATTATGAAACACGTTGGCGTGAAAAAGAACCTTTACCACATTTATTTATTGTCATTGATGAGTTTGCTCAAATGAAAAAGGAACAACCTGAATTTATGGACGAGCTAATTAGTGTCGCTGCAATAGGAAGGACATTAGGAGTTCACTTATTATTAGCAACTCAAAAACCTTCTGGGGTTGTAAATGACAAGATTTGGAGTAACTCGCGTTTTCGAATTTGTTTACGTGTACAAGATGATGCGGATAGTCGTGAAATGCTAAAGATTCCAGATGCATCTAAAATCAATGTACCGGGACGAGGATATCTACAAGTTGGCAGCAATGAAGTATTGGAGTTATTTCAATCTGCATGGAGCGGAGCACCTTATAATCCAGATGAAGAGAAAGTTCTTGATGTTGTTGACTTTACAGAAGTTAAGCTTTCAGGTGAAAGAATAAAAGTGAAAAAGCGTCCAAAACCAATGACAAATAGTCCAAAGCAATTACAAGCTTTTATTCAATATGTACAGAGCGTATCAGAAAAAGAAAATATTAAAGCATTACCAGGACCTTGGTTAGCACCTTTACCAGAGAAACTATTATTAAATCAATTCTATGAAATAGAGAATTGGAATGCGGATGTATGGAAGCAAAGAGAAGATGAATTGCAGTTAACGGTAGGATTAATCGACGATGTGGCAAATCAAGCGCAGTATCCTTTGAAATTAGATGTACAAGAGGGGCATTTAAATATTTACGGTATGCCGGGTACAGGGAAAACGACTTTCTTACAAACAATTATTATGTCTCTGGCACTGTCTCATACGCCAGAGGAAGTAAACTTTTATGTGGTTGATTTTGGTCGCATGTTTTTAGACTTTAAAGATTTACCACATATGGGTGGAATTGTACAAGAAGACGAAATTGAAAAAATGAAACGATTGTTTAGCTCTTTGAAAAAGGAAGTCACATATCGGAAAGAATGTTTTTCTGATGTGGGAGCAAAATCTTTCGCGATGTATAACCGAATAGTAGAAAGAAAGGTTCCAGTTATTGTCGTAATGATAGATGGTTATATTAGGTTCCGAAGTGAGTATGAGAAGGAAAATGAAATTTTAGAGCTATTATTACGTGAGTCAAGTACGTACGGTATTCATTTTCATTTTTCACTCAACCAAACAAATGATATGTTTGACCGTGTTCGTAACAATATTCCGATGGCGATTTCGTTTGAATTGCAAGATAGAACAGAATACTATAGTTTACTTGGAAGACCAAAATTCCCATTAATTGATGTACCATCTGGACGTGGTTTAGTGAAAGGGCAGCCCCCAGAACTATTCCAAGCAGCATTGCCTTTTATCGGAGAAAATGAATTGGAATATTCTCAGCAATTAAAAACAATTATTCAAAAAATGAATGGGGCATGGACTGGAGAGAAAGCGAAATCAATTCCAATGGTTCCAAAACAGTTGTTTGCTGAAGATATGCTAGAACAATCAGAATCATCGCGAATTTGTGTAGGTATCGAAACAGAAGATATTCGTTTGCAAAACTTTTCATTGGAAGAAATGACAAATATTTTCATTGGCGGAAGAATTGAAGGTGGTAAGACATCTTTATTACAAACACTGATTTTTTCTCTTACCTATCAACATGCACCTGAAGAAATTGAATTACTCATGATTGATTTAAGCGAAAAAACAACTGGTATTTTAGCTCTTGGAGAATTACCTCATGTTAAAAAGCGAATTACAGATGGAATACAATTAAAAGAAATGTTAGATGAGTTGCTAGAAGTAATAAATAACAGAGAAGTAGTCATGCCGTCTTTAAATCCAAATGAAAAAATGAAGTTTCCATATTCGAGGATTATTATTGTTATTGATGATATTGATCAAATGCTGGCGTTATTATCTACTGATTTTGATGCGAAAAATAAAATAGAGCAAATTGTTCAAAATGGAAGAAATAAAGGGATCCATTTTGTTGCAGCTGCTACAACTTCAAGTGTAACTAATTATTCACATGAAAAATGGTTTGCGGAAATCAGAAAACGAAGCTTTAGTTATTTATTAGGCACCACACAAAATAATGATGTGTATTTCTTTAATATAAAGCTTAAGCATACAGAAATGGATCAAGAATTCCAAAGCGGGGAAGGATATTTTATACGCAGACAACCTATGAAAGTAAAATGTGCTTTTACACCGCTACATTTACTACATGATTTAACAAAAAAGGTTGCTAGGAAATGGTTAGAATCTAAAAAAAGAGTATAAAATTAGGTAATTTACAAAAAAATACTATTTTTTTGTAAATTACCCCTTTAAAAATAGTGTGAATATAGTTTATAATCTAATTGTTATAATATTAGTAGATTGAAAGGGGAAATACAGGATGACACAAATTAAAATTACACCTGAACAACTTGATCAAATTGCTGGACGCTTTACAAACGCAGCAGCTGAAGCTCAACAACAAATCAATAACCTTGGAAATGACATTGAAAGTTTAAATGGGCAATGGTCTGGGGCAACACAAGATAAGTTCAGAGCGAACTTTAGTGATGCTAGACAAGAAATGCTAAAATACATTCCGATTCTAGAACACATTTCTGCCGATTTGAAAAACATTGCTACTAACTTCCGTAACGCAGATAACTCATATTAATAGCAGAACAATTGCAAAAGGCCAGGAGCTATTGTTCCTGGCCTTTTCTTTAAAAATTGTCATATGAGAGTAAGGGGATAAAATGGGATTCAGACCAGAAGTGGGAGAAAAAATTGTTTTTAATAAAGATGCTTATCATTTTGCAAAGCATCCAGCAGTTATTGGGATTGATATGCCATATGGGCAAGAAGGTAGACAAGGAACGGTATATCAGCTACAACATGAAAATAGTATAGATCGAATCGCATTAAAAGTTTTTAAGGAACGCTATCGTGATGAAAAACATCAATTAGTATTTTTAAAACCACTTTCTTCTATAGCGGGTCTTAAAGTATGTTCACGTTACATTGTTACAAAAGAAGAACATACATCTGTAATTGAAAAGTCAGAAGATCTTGCGAATAGTATTGTGATGCCTTGGATTGAAGGGCCAACTTGGGCTGATATTTTACAAGAGCAACGAATGTTATCAAAACAGCAATGTTTTTTTATTGCAGAAGCATTTCTAACAACACTTAAAACAATGGAAGAAAATGAGATTGCTCATAATGACTTGTCATCTAGTAACATACTAATACCTTTTTTAAGTGAAAATCCTATTGAAGGTCAACACCGTATTGAGCTTGTTGATGTTGAGCAAATGTATGGGCCAAAAAGTAAAAGACCTTCGTTATTGCCAGCAGGTTCAGCGGGTTATGCGCCAATGTATTTAAAAAGCGGGGTATGGCAAAAAGAAGCCGATCGATTTGCTGGTGCTATTTTATTAGGAGAAATATTAAGCTGGTGTAGTGAAGAAGTTCGAAATACAAAATGGACGGATGCAAGTTACTTTAAAACGGAAGAAATGCAGACCGAATGTGAAAGATATACGTTACTTCAGCAAGTATTACATAATCAATGGAATGGGGAAATTGCTAGGCTATTTAAGCAGGCATGGAATAGTAACTCTTTCGCAGAATGTCCAAGCTTTGCACAGTGGTACGATGCATTTAATAGCGCAAGAGAAATAATAAAAATTGATGCGGAAAGGCAGTCAGCACAAGAACATTCTCTTTTTGTATCGAAATGTTTGGAAATTGCAAGATTGTTTGAAGAGAGAGGACTTAAACAAGCGGCATTATATGAATATAAAAAAATTTTCAATTCACTTAATCCATCAACAGCTCTAAAACAAGAACTCGCATATATCATTCAAACTATGGAGAGTCAAGAGCCTGAAATAAATCAAAAAAAGGTACTACAAATTTATTTGGAACTAGCTACTGAATTGGAACGAGAAAACAATGCAGAATTTGCTTGTTTCGTCTATTCACGAATCGTACAATTTCCAAACATTGATCATGCGTTAAAAAAGGAAATTGAAAGCATTATTGAAGAGATAAAAGAAGAACAAGGAACACAGCCGCAGCAAGAAATAGCAGCCACAATTACAGTTCCTAATAGCATTCTACAGAGTCGGAAACAACCAAAAAAACAAGTTGAATATGATATAGATGATGAAATTTTAAATGCAAAAGCATCGAATCAACCACTTACAGTAGCGCATGAACAAAGTGAACCGTCTGCTTTTTCTAAATGGTGGAAAAAGAATAAGAAACGGATTTTGATTATTGGCTCAATAGTAGTAGTTGTTATAGGTGGTTCAACGTTATTTTATTTCTATACAACAAACGCTAAATATCAAAAATATATGGAACAAGCACGACAAGCTTATCATGATAAAAAATATACAAAAGCAGAAGAGGCTGTTGGTCATGCAATTACAGTGAAAGGAAGAGACGAAGCGCATCTTCAATTAGCAACAATTTACGTTGCTGAAGGAAAGAATAAAATTGCAATCGATTATATTACCAAATTAATAAAGGATAGAGAAATTGATAAAGAAAATAATGAAGCTGCCTATTTATTAGCTTCAGCAAATTTCCGCATCGGAAAATATCAAGAAGCAGTGTTGAATTTTGAACAAGCATTAGCGAATAATGCAAAAGGAATTGAACCGTATAAAAAAGATGCTATGCGAGATTTAGCTGTAAGTCATATGAAGATGAAAGAATTTGAAAAAGCAGAAGATGTTATTGTCAAAATGAGTACGAAGACAAATGAGGATAAGGCAATTGTTTCGTATTTAAAAGGGCAACTATCAACAGCAACTGTGCAGTTAGACAAAGCGGAGTCTTTCTTTAAAGAAGCTATTATACAAGATTCAAAGAATGCCATATATACAATTGAACTTTCAAATTTATATGTGCTTTGGAATAAAACAAACCTAATTGATAGTGCGAAAAAAGAAATGAATTATCAACAGGCATCTCAAGTATTACAGGCTGCGATTCAAAAAGATATGAAAAATATAGAATTATTAAATCAACTTGGAATTGTGTATTATGAAGCTGGTCAATTTTACGAAACGCGAGATGGTGCAAAGAGTAATGCTGCGTATCAACAAGCATTGGACGCTTACAATAGAGTTGTCAACAGTGGGACTCGCGACATAAATACGCTTGTAAATATAGGGATTTTATACGATAAAGTGGGACAAGGAAATGAAGCAGAGAAATTTTTTACAGAAGCATACTCACAAAATGATGAAGATCCACATGTGAACTTTGCATTTGGAATGTTCAAAATTAAACAGAAAAAATATGAAGAAGCGAGCCGCTTCTTAAGAAAAACAGTACAAGCAAATGAAAATGAAGCTGAAGTAAGAGCAGCACAAGAAAAACTAGCAGAAATGAAAACAAACGGCTGGATTCAATAAAGATAGGAAAAGGGGAAAAAGGCATGGAGGAAAACAATAATAACCTAGGGAAAAAAGTTGCTATATCAGTAATGTCGGTAGCTTTATTTGGAACGTCAGGATATCTTGTGTATGACAAAGGCTTTAGCACAGCGGGAAGAGAAACTGTAAAACTAGCAAGTAATACAGAAGAGAAAAAAGATGATCGTATTACAGGAAGCAACTTACAGTCTATGTTCCCAAATTTAGTTGCTGATCCTGCAAAAAAAGATGAAAAACCTGGCGAAAAACCAACTGTTAATTTAGCAGACCTAATCGGAAATAATAAATCACCAATTACACCAATGACGTATAAGCCAGATGATGTGTTGGTGGAAAAGAAAGATCCACAGATTAAATTGTCAGATGCACCAATGCCACAAAAGCCAGAGTTGCCAACGAATATGGGGGGGCCTGTGGTGGAGCCGAGTAAAAATTTACCGGATAGTTTGGTGGATACGGGGAAAACACCGGGCGATGGAAAGACGCCAGGTGGCGATAAAGAACCAGAGAAGCCAAAACCAGGTGATGATAAAGAACCAGAGAAGCCAAAACCAGGTGATGATAAAGACCCAGAGAAGCCAAAACCAGGTGATGATAAAGAACCAGAGAAGCCAAAACCAGGTGATGATAAAGAACCAGAGAAGCCAAAACCGGGTGATGATAAAGAACCAGAGAAGCCAAAGCCAGGTGATGATAAAGAACCAGAGAAACCAAAACCAGGTGATGATAAAGAGCCAGGGAAACCAAAACCAGGTGATGATAAAGAACCAGAGAAACCAAAACCACCAGTTCCACACGATCAAATTACTGTATCCCCAATAACTGGAGATATTTTGGTGGAGTGGTATGCTGGGAATGGAGAAAGGTACTCGTCGGTATTTTTCAATGATTATTATGATAAAGGACAAAATTTTGATACGTTGAATAATAGGGCTGAATATTCCAAGGAAAATAAAGAGTTAACACTTATATCTCAATTGAATGCATCTTCAAATGCACAGACAGTTGCTGATCATAGATTAACATTGGACAATTTGGGAGAAATTTTAGCTAATAAGGAGAATTATTCGAATCATAGTGAATTATTTTATTTACGTAACCAAATGAATACACTTAAGAAAAAGGATAAAACACAACAAGAGTTACAAGCATATTTAAATGAAAATAAGAAAGAGTATATTCAATCTGTTGCAAAGTTAGTATACGAAAAGGCTGTACAAGAGGAGAATATTTGGTTAAATAACCCAAATGATATAGCTTCTTTAGAACAATCTTTAAGTAAATATTACTTAGTTACTTCGGTGATTGAAAGCGTGGATCCTAAATTAGTAGAGGCTGCAAATCAACGTGTAGAAAAGATTTTCTACAAACTATTACAAGAAGAATTAAAAAATATTAACATCGAAACACCAGTAGTGACATCTAAAAATGATACAAAAGAAAACGTAAGTCCAGAGAAAGCAACTGCAACTAGCAGTAATAGAGGACAAGCGGTTAAAGAAGATAATACGAATAAAACTGAGGCGTCAGAAATAGTTAGTGAGAAAGAGCAAAAAGATCAATTAACTGAAGCTAATAAAAACAACAAAGAAAATACGAAAGAAGTAAATCATAAAGACACAAATAGCACAGATACAGATGGTCAAATGAAGCCAGAAAAACCTGAAAAACCAAATCTGATCAATCAAGCGATTGAGCAAATTGAAACATATTTAAACCCTGAAAGTCTAAATTATGAAAATGCTTTGCTATTAGCAAAGCAATGGATTGATGTCGCAAAAGATCAACAAAAAGAAAAACTAAATCAGCAATTTAGTATAGCGGTAGATGGACTTCGAGGTCAGATGAGAGATCCTAATCTTTCAGTGGAAGATGCTTTAAAGAAAGCAAATCTATTAGCAAGTACGGCAAGGGTAGAAAAACCTGTTCAAGATGAAGCAAGTAAAATGTTAATGCCACTTATGTTTGAAAGAAAAGCAAATGAGGCTGCAAATAAAGGAGAATATTATACAGCTGTATTGAATATTGCCAATGCAATTCGTACAAAACATCCATTAGAGCGTTCAAGAGAAGAAATGGTGAATTATGCAAATAAACTATGGGAAAAAACAGAAGTTGAATGGGAGCAAATCAATGGAACACCAAATTGGCAAGAAAAGGCTGAGAAAACTGTACTTCCATCATATACGTTATTGGCACAGTTGAAAGATATTGATAAAACAATTGAGCAAATCGCTGGTATGAGTGTTATTGATAATGCGTCGAAAAAGATGGAGGGAATCCAACTACTACAAGTAGCAAATGCAAAAGCGAACCAGAACGGAAAACTTTACGAAGCTTTACACTATTATGGACAAGCTTCTTATCGTGGAGCTAATGATAAAAAAGGATTCACTAAAGTCGCAAGTGCTGTATTGCAAGAAGGGAAAAAAGCAGAAGAAAGCAATTATGTATCAGCATTAGAAATTTATCAAATTCTTTATAAGACGCCAGGTATTGAACTGACTGGAATGAAAGATAAAGCCAAAGCTGCCATTGAATATTTAAGTGCATTTGATGCTGCAAATAAAAGGGCTAATCATGTAAGAACTATTGAAGATTTAGCATCAGTAATTGAATTAACACATCAATCAATGATGCTAGGGTATCAGCAGGAGCCTGTAAATAAATTTATGAAGTCTGTTTCTGAAGAAATGTTAGAGACAGGTGAAGAGTATTTAAAGAAAAATGATAGTAATAATGCATATAAATGTTTCGAGTTTTTAACTCGACCAATATATTCAGCTACAATTGATGGAGAATTGCGCCAAAAAGCAATGAAACAATTAGACGAAATTAAAGCTATAAACGTTCAAAAATAATTAGATTTAAATTTCGCCATCTTACTTTGCGTAAGATGGCGAAATTATTTCACATAAGGAGTGAAGTTCAATGAGTTTACTAGAAATTAGTCCATTAGATGAGGCGTTAGTGGAAGCTTTACAGAATGAAGAAAAAAGAGTTCGTTTTTATGAGATATTACAGAAAACAAATTTATACGTTGTAGCTTCTGTCGAGGGAGATACAAATGTAGATGAAGAAGGGAATTTGATTTCAACTGATAATACACAATTGCAAATTCATTATTTTGAAATGGAAGAAGGATTAATGTTACCACTGTATTCTGATTTGAAACATTTAGAAATGGTTATTCCAGAAGAATGTCCGTATGTCTCTATGAATGCGGTTGAATTATTAAAGACGATAGATTTAGAGGCAAATGTCATATTGAACCCAGGAACAAAATTTCAAAAATTATTTGTAAAGGAAGAAATTGAAGCGATTTGTGATAACAGTATTTTTGATGTTTTCTCTAAAGAGAATAAGTGAAAATTGATGCAGTTCTATTTCTTTTTGGTATAAAATAGAGGAAGGTGGGAGAAGGTTTGGAGATTAAAGTCAAACCTGAACAACTCGAACAAATTGCCAAAAACATATCAGAGATGCAAACACACAGCCAGAATATACAACAAAATCTCAATCAATCCATGTTTAGTATTCAAATGCAATGGCAAGGAGCGACGAGTCAGCATTTTTATGGGGAATATATGAGATCAATGAGACTCATGGAATCTTACATACGTAACTTACAAGTTACAGAAAAAGAATTACGGCGTATTGCTCAAAAGTTTCGTCAAGCAGATGAAGAATATCAAAAGAAACAAAATGAAAAATTGAAAGAAACCCATAAAAAAGAAAAGAAACATGAAAAATCATGGTGGGAAAAGGGAATAGAAGGAGCAGCTGAATTCATCGGAGTGAATGATGCAATTCGTGCAGTTACTGGTAAAGACCCTATTACAGGAAAAGAATTATCAACAAAAGAAAGACTCATCGCTGCAGGATGGACACTCCTAAACTTTGTTCCTGTTGGAAAAGTTGCGAGTCTTGCTGGAAAAGGAATAAAGTATGTCGCCTCTAGCTTCGGGAAGACAATTGTAAAAGCAGGAAAAGGACTAGGCGAAGGCATAACGATGGTGGCTGGAAAAGCTGGAAAAGCAGCGGTCGATGGAATAAAAACAGCCACCCACAAAGTAAAAGAGGGTGTAAACTTTGTAGCCTCCACAGCAAAAGGCTTTGCCGACAAAATCGGAAGCTTATGGAACAAAGGTGCCACAACCGTAAAAACAACTTTCTTGCAGGGGAATGAAAAGATTCAGTACGCAGTAAAAACATTACTGGAGTACAAATGGATCCCAGGTTTAGGAAAAGCCTACGTCATGCCTGGAGTAGGAATGGTCCGAGAGATGGGACAGCATTCTCTGAAAGATGCTTATCAGTATATGAAAAGTGTTGGAGAGAAGGGTGTTAAGGGTACGGGTAATAGAGAGGCTGAAGTTCCACCTGCTTTTAGACAAACTGATTTTGCTAGTTCTTATGAAGCAAGGTATAATCAGACACCTTCACCAATTAATTCGAAGGTTGAATTTGAAGGAATCAGAGGAGAATCTTTAAGTACGCTTAAACCACCACCAGACCCTAAATTGAAACGTATATTAGATGAAGCTGGCATTAAAGGTATTCAATATAAAAACGGAGTTCCTGATTTTTCACCAGTATCAAAGGCTCAAATTGAAATTGACTATATGCTTGGAGGAAAAGGAAATTATGGTACAAAGGCTAGGACATACAATTTTGCTCAAGCAGACCAAAAGTTAGCAGATAAGCTAAATGACTCAGTTGAACTAGCTCGCCAATTTGGAATGGAACCTGGTGGGGTTACCGCGAAAGACATAGACAAATATCGAACAAAAAATCAATTAACATGGCATGAAGTAAATGATGTGAAAATAATGCAACTTGTACCGACAGAGATAAATAAAAGATTTGGGCATCTTGGTGGAGTAGGTGAGATAAACGCAGGGGCGTTTGAGCCAGGAGGATTTGCTAAAAAATAAAAAGGAGAAGTAAGATGAAAATAAATGATGCGGTTTTTGGTGAGCTTGAATATGATTTTGTGTGGTCTAAGGATACTAGCATTAACTTTTTGGGAAATGAAGTCGAGATAGCACTAATAGTAAAAGGTGATGAGGATGGTAAGTTTGATGAAGAACAATATGTAGCATATACTTCACTCATGCAAAATTGGGAACAATTACAACAAAGCTTTTTGCAATCAATATTAGACTATTACAAACAAGAGCGTCAGGAACTAGGTTATGATATTGAAGTAAATGAAAACTATCCATTAGTTGAAACAACTAATGAAATATTAGAAATGATAAGTTTAGATGGGATTGTTGTTCCCTATGCAGGTATTTTTGACGGTCGGGATATTGGAATTACATTTAATTGTACATGGGATACAGAAAATGGGCTAGGGATTCGTTTGCTAAATGAAAAAGTAACTGAAGTAGGTTATCAAGACGTTGCAATTTAAAATAGGCTGTTAAAAAGTACATACTTCATGATGGTTGTACCATCATAGAGTGTTATGTGCAATGATAGAATAGAAAACGAGGTACGAGCTTAGGCGAGATGACATTTTACTGGGCGATGATGATAAACACATGGAATGTATATTAAACTAACGAACTCGTACAAACTCGTAAGTTTTAACGTAGTAGTTGTCACGACATATAAAAGGTGTCATACTGTTACAATAAAACTTACAAAATTAATGCTACTTAAAGCACTTGATTGTCGACTAAAGGCAACGAGTGCTTTTTTGTGTTTTAACGTGAAAGTTTAAAAGAGGATTATAATTTTATAAGTGTATTAATTGTTAAATTTTATAGATTGTAATGGCTATGTACAGTATACGACGATAGTAGAAGAAAAAATAAAGGGTTGTGTTATGTTTTGAAGTCATCGTAAAGTACGTTTTAACGGATGCATGTTACAAACAAGTTATCCGCAAAAAACGGGTAAACGTTACAGGGACTTTAATTGCTGTAACGGGAAGGGGCTCAATATGGGAGAGAAAGTAGTTGGTTATGTACGAGTTTCAACGGAAGGACAAGTGCGTGAAGGGTATAGCCTAACGTATCAAGTAGAAGAAATTGAACGGTACTGCATCGAAAATAAACTACAACTGCTTCACATATACGAAGATAAAGGAATCAGCGGAGCGAAAGTAGATGAAGATGGATTAACAGTTGAACGTGAGGGATTAGAAGAGCTATTGTCGGATATGGCGTATCAACAAGTGAGTCAAGTTGTTGTACTAAATACATCTCGTTTATGGCGCTCAGACATGGCAAAAGTGTTAATACAACGAGAGTTAAAGAAATATGAGGTAGATGTGAAAGCAATTGAACAACCAAATTATAGTATATACACGCATGACCCAAATGACTTTTTAGTAAATGGTATGTTAGAGCTATTAGATCAATATCAACGTCTTGAGATTGCATTAAAGCTAAGTCGAGGTAGAAAGAAGAAAGCAGAACAAGGTGGATATGCGGGGGGCGGTGTGATGTTTGGTTATAGAGTAAAGAACGGACAAAAAGTGTTAGAAGTAGATACGGAGAAAGCAGTGGTTGTACGTAGACTATTTGAGTTAAGACACTTTTTTAAACATTGGTCGCTGACTCAATTGGCAGAACGACTAAATAGGGAAGGGTATTGTACTGAGAAAGGAAAGTTGTTTACGAAAGTGCAAGTGAAACGTATGTTAGACCGAGAGAACTTTTATCGAGGGGTATATACATACGGGCAAATACAAACAATTGGGAAACATCCAGCAATTATTTTATAAATTCACTTAAAAAATTAGCTCATTTTACTATATGTACTTATGAAATTATGAAAATGGATAGGCTTGCGTACCTATGCGCATCGGAAGATGAACGCTCGAACTAAGGTTGCCGACATTTTTATATATGACTAAATAATTGAATAGAGGGATGAGTTATGCATCATAGGCAGAACTATTTGTATGTAGGAGTAGATTTACATAAAGAGCAGCATACGGCTGTTATTATTAATTGTTGGCAAGAAAAATTAGGAGAAATACAATTTGATAATAAACCATCTGCATTTTCGAAGTTTTTATTAGAAGTAGAGACATATGTGAGTGATGGTTTATCAGTTGTATTTGGTTTAGAGGATGTTGGTGGTTACGGAAGAGCGTTAGCGAAATATTTAGTAGATCATGAACAAGTAGTGAAAGAAGTAAATCCAGCTTTATCATTTTTAGAGCGAAAAAGCCATGTGACGACACAAAAAAGTGATAGTTGGGATGCGGAATGTGTAGCACGCATATTGGTAAACAAATTTAATCAATTGCCAGATGCAAAGCCAAACGATTTATTTTGGTCGATACAACAATTGGTTTCAAGAAGGAATGCATTAGTAAAAGCACAAAGTGCATTAAAGAACCAATTACATATTCAATTAAACCACCATTATCCAAGTTATAAAAAGTTTTTCTCAGAGTTAGATGGAAAAACAGCATTAGCGTTTTGGCAGCAATATCCGTCACCCTCTTGTTTAGAGGGGGCAAATATAAAGCAATTAACAGCTTTTTTTATTAGATGTTAGCAACAATACATGTTCAGTAAAGAAAGCAAGCGAAATATTAAAACTTGTAAAAGAAGATGGACATACAATGAAGGAATATCAAGAAACACGAGACTTTTTAGTAAGAAGTATTGTACGGGATATTGAGTTTAAAAAGACAGAAATTAAATACATCGAAAGAGAATTAAAACAGCTAGTAAAACTACTAGCTTATCAATTAGAAACGATGCCGGGAATAGAACTTGTGACGGCATCAGCATTAATTGCAGAAATTGGGGATGTAAGGCGATTTCCAAATGCCAACAAATTAGCACGATTTGCGGGGATTGTGCCTGTTTACTTTGGTTCTGGTGGGAAAGGTAAGACACACAAAAGCAAACAAGGAAACAGGGCGCTACACGCTTTATTTTATAATTTAGCAGTACAGCAAGTGCAAGTAGCAAAAGGCAGTAAGAAGCCACGGAATCCAGTGTTTCATGCGTACTACCAAAAGAAATTAAAAGAAGGAAAAACAAAAGGACAAGCATTGGTATGTATTATGAGAAGGCTTGTAAACATTGTATATGGCATGATGAAATATAAAATAGCTTATGAGTTGCCGGTAGTGGAAGAAAAAGAAGTAGTTTAATAAGGTTTACATGGTTTGTTTTTTTGTTGTGAGGGTTTAAGATTACAACATAGGGTACGGGTAATCCTCCTAAGATAACGGAAATACAAGAGGGGGACCTTGGGAAGCACATTATTAAAGGGAAAAATGGAAGAAAAGAACTGGCACCAAACGTGCGTTATATTACCGAGGATGGTTATAAATATACAACAGATGAGCTTGGTAGAATAGTAGATGTTGAGGCAGGAGAATTAATACTTCAAAAAGGAAAACGAAACAAAGGAATGCAAGTGGCAGCAGGCCGTGAAGATAGAAGTGACATAACATATTTTTCTCCTTATATTTTATTTGTAAATATTTTCTATGTGATTTTATAAAAATCCTTTTCGACAAAAAAATAATATATCCCTTGACAGTTATAAATATAACCGATATACTTCATATTAATTTCAAAAGAAAATATATTCTAAATATTAAAATGTGTTGAATAGGAGTAGTAAGGTCATGTATTTGTGCAGAGAGCTATGGGTTGGTGCGACATAGTCAAATGACATCCTGAACTCGCCTAGGAGCAGTAAGGTGGAACGGAATCACATTCTTAGTAAATCTTAACGGTTAACCTTCGATATTAGGTTTGTAATCAAACGATTACTACTAAGGTGGATTCATAATGGAATCAATAAGGGTGGTACCGCGTTAAGTAAATGGCTTAGCGTCTCTTTATATAGAGACGTTGGGCCATTTTTTTATTTTATAGAAAAAGAAATGGAGGTTTTATTCAGATTGATCAATAACATTTATTTATTAATATAAAATGATTTTATCGGGAGGAAAATAGGATGAAACAGACGGAGCAATGGACTTCGAAATTAGGTTTTATTATGGCAGCAGCAGGATCAGCAATTGGACTTGGCGCAATATGGAAGTTCCCTTATATTGCTGGAAAGAGCGGGGGAGGAGCATTCTTTTTAATCTTTATATTATTTACTGTATTAATTGGATTACCGCTACTTATAGCTGAATTTATGATTGGACGTAGTACACAAAAACAAGCAGTTGGGGCATTTAAAAGTATCGCACCAAATACAGGATGGCACTGGATTGGACGCCTTGGTGTTGGAACTTGCTTTATATTACTTTCGTTTTATAGCGTTGTAGGTGGATGGGTTTTAATATATTTTTTCAGGGGAGTAACAGGACAACTTATTACTCCGGGACAAAATTACGGTTCGTTATTTACTGAAACAATTGGAAATCCGCTTTGGGCTATTACTGGACATTTCGCTTTTATGTTCATTACGATATGGGTTGTATCAAAAGGTGTACAAAATGGAATTGAAAAAGCAAGTAAATATATGTTACCAGCATTGTTCGTTTTATTTGTCGCTCTTATTATTCGTTCATTAACACTGGATAATGCGATGCAAGGCGTGAAGTTTTTCTTACAACCAGATTTCTCGAAGATTACTTCAGAAAGTATTTTATTCGCAATGGGCCAATCATTCTTTGCGATTAGTATAGGGATTTCGATTATGGTTACGTATAGCTCGTATTTAAATAAAAAAGAAAGTTTACCAAAATCAGCAATAACAATTGTTGGATTGAATTTATTCGTCTCTTTATTTGCAGGTCTTGCCATTTTTCCAGCAGTATTTTCGTTAGGCATGGAGCCGACAGAAGGGCCAGGCTTACTATTTATCGTATTACCATCTGTATTTAGTCAAATTCCATTAGGAGGATTGTTCTTAACGGTATTTCTTGCGCTATTTACATTTGCGACATTAACATCGGCATTTTCTCTACTAGAGACGGTAGTTTCAGCATTAGCAAATGGTGAACAAGAAAGAAGAGCTAAACTATCATGGATCATCGGGTTCTGTATTTTCCTAGCAGGTATACCATCTGCCTTATCATTTGGAGTATGGAGTGATATTACGATTTTTGGGAAGAATATTTTTGATGCAGTAGACTTCTTATCTAGTAATATATTAATGCCGCTGGGAGCATTATTTATTAGTATTTTCGTATCATTCAAGATGGAAAAGAAAGTGTTAGAAGCTGAATTTTTTGTAGGTGGAAATTACGGAAAGATAGTATTTACTATCTGGGCATTTTTACTTCGATTTGTAGCACCACTTGCAATAATTATTGTCTTTTTAAATGTAATAGGGATTATTTAATATTAAATGTTATAATATTCGGTAAAAAAGAAGGTGATGATCATAAAAACGAATTTGATTGAAGTTGGGAAATATATGAACATTAGAGGGAAAAAGCTATACGTTGAAACACATGGAAGTCCTAAAAATAAACCAGTATTATTTTTACACGGTGGTCCAGGTGAAAGCTGTTATGATTTTTCATTTCATCAAGCGGAACGATTAAAAGATTCCTTATATGTAATTATGATAGATCAAAGAGGGGTTTGTCGGTCAGAAGTAATTACCGAAGAAGAAACTTTTGGACTATGTGATTTAATTGAAGACTGTGAAGAACTAAGAAAAGTATTACAAATTGAGAAATGGTCTGTAATTGGACATTCTTTCGGTGGATATTTAGCGTTGTTATATGCGTCGATGTATCCAAATTCAATAGAGAAAATAATATTTGAAGGTCCGACTTTCGATTTTGCATTAACAAGTAGGGCCTTACTACAAAAGACAGGAACTTTATTAAAAAAGTATGGAAAAGAATTAGTGGCAGAAGACTGCTTTGCTTATTCATCTAATAATGCTAGTTCAGAAGAGTTGTTAGAAGCTTATATAAGATTAAGTGCTGAATTAGAAGAAAAAAGAATGGAGATTTACAATTATAAAAAAGATGAGACAGACGATAGTTTATATAGTGATGAAGAGTGGGAAGTATTTTCAAATCGCTCCAAAATCCATTTTGATAGATTAAAATTAGAGGGAGCATGTCATACGTCATTATTATCTAAAATAAAAGATATACAAAATCCAATGTTATTAATTGTAGGAAAACATGATGTAGTAACGTGTGAAAAACAAATTGAAACATTTAATAAAGATGCTCAAAATGGGAAGCATATCATATTCGAAGAGAGTGGCCATACACCACATTATGAGGAAGCTGATCGATTTGCTGAAACAGTCATTCATTTTTTGAACTAAAAAAGAAAGAGCGCTTCGTATAATGCGAAGCGCTCTATTTTAAATTTCTGGATAAGTGATTGTAATATTAGGCCATTTACTTTGCCATTTCTTTTGATTAACTCTTTTGTTGTACATATGTATTCGTTCTTTCGTTTCCAGAAAATGAGGTGTAGGTTTCACTTGTAATGAAAGTACATCTTCAATTCCACATGGAGCTGTTAATATGACATTGTTTTGCTCGTCAAGCGTAACTCCTAAAGCGGTTGCTGTTTCAGGAAATTTAGAAATAGCATCAACAGAAGAAGAGTATGGTGGCATTCCATTCACTACATGCATGCGAGTTTGATTTTTTACTGACCAAGGGATAGAGGCATCCATATTCGCCAGCTTCTGTTTTAATGATTGTTCGTACGCCTCATCTTTATGTAATGGATCATAATAAATGACATCGACATCTGGCGTAGCCGTTCTTACTTCGTAGTTATGTAAAGTATCCCAAATTTTAGAACGGACAAACCCAGCGCAAATCCACCAATCAGGTAGCTCTAGTGATTTTGCCAATTGTAATACATTCATCATCCATTCGTCGTTTTCTATTAAGTGAATTAAATCTTGCTCTGTTTTTATATTCATTGATAAATACACCTTCCTAGTAGATTAATGCATCAGCTCAATAATCCATAAAATCCAGTGAGCACCTGGTACAAATAAAAGTTGTGCTAATAAGGTGCCGAGAAGTCTAGAAATCATTAGCCAACCATACATTTTACTCATAGATTCAGCGCCATTTTCTGATTGTAAAGCACGTTCTGTCAAAAGTGCTATACGTGGATCGAGTAACACTGTTAATAAAATTGTAGCAAAACCATTCACAAGGCCAGAAGCTGTACTTGCATTTGTTGCGTAATCTGGATTTAGAAAAGAAGCATAAAGGGCAGAAAGAACACCTGCTGTATAAATTGCAGTAGCAAACATGTTAATAAGCATAATACGCTTTGGGATACCACCGATACGCAATCTATGAATCATTTCAAATCTTGGAAAGCGCACATATTTTTTTGTGTACTTTAATTTTTGAATGTTATTTGTTTTCATCATTCGAATGAAAGAACCATCTGTTTCAAAGTTTTGAATGACATATCCAAATAGTTTTGTCAAAGTTGGATAAAGAATAATCGCAAGTAATGTACCGATGGAAGCAGATAATAGTACAAGTCGTATAGTATGTTCTAAATTAATAGAAGCATCTCGTTTTGCGTCATCGACAATCCCGCCAATTAAAAAGGCTTGTAGTAAATTTGACGTTCTTGAAATAAGTAATACCATTCCTACGACAGATAAGGCAACGACAATCTTTTTTAAACGAACACCAGCTAATCGAATACTATAAGAACTAGTTTCGACTGCGTGGATAACAATTGTGAAAGCCATTATAAAAATTAATGTAATTGACATTTGTTTCACCAGTTTCTATTAAAATAATTGTAACTTTTTTACTTTATCATATCTTTTGTGATTTTGTAACTGAAAGTATAAGGGTTAGAAAAAGTAATTTTCTGAAAAGTTAGATGGTGATAGTATAGTAAAGGGATAAGTAGGAGCATGGCCTTAATAGGGTACATATAAAATCAGTGGGGGAATTAAATATGTATACAACATTTCTATTTGATTTAGATGGAACATTAACTGATCCGAAAGAAGGGATAATCAATGCTGTTCTATACGTGTTAGAAAAAATGGGGATTGAAGAAGTGAATATAAGTGAGTTAGATTCATTTATCGGTCCACCAATTCAACAATCTTTTGCAGATAGATATAATATGAATGAAATAGAAGTAGAACGAGCGGTGTTTTACTTTCGGGAATATTTAAAGCAAAGTGGTTTATTAGAGAATAAAGTATACGATGGAATTACAGCCCTATTGCAAGAATTAAAGGATGCTGGCAATCGTTTGTTTGTAGCAACTTCAAAGCCTACTGTATTTGCGAAACAAGTAATAGAGCACTTTCAGTTAACATCTTTTTTTGAAGAGATTGTTGGGAGTAATTTAGATGGGACAAGAATAAAAAAGGAAGAAATAATTGCTCATATTTTACAAACAAATGAAGAACTCAAAAAAGAAGAAATGGTGATGATTGGTGATAGAAAGCATGACGTAATCGGTGCGAACAGTAACGGAATTTCTTCAATAGGTGTATTGTATGGATATGGTAGTGAGATTGAATTGAGTGATGCTGGGGCGATTCATATAGTGAAAGATGTCGAAGAGCTACAAAGCTTTTGTATAGAGAATAGTACGATAAAACTATAGAAATAGAACCTAGAAATCCCTTTATAACATATGACGATGAAATCGTTTTTGTTTAAAGGGATTTTACATATGTAATCGAATACTATAATTAGACAATTTTAGCATGAAAAATTTGTAATAAAGTGAAACTTTAATCAGTGGAAGTTTTGTCCATCCGGCACTGATTATCAGCCCTCACCAATCGGGCTGTTACGAGCAGTTGATATCCCGCCTAGCTTCTGCACATTTGCTGAATTTTAAGGTGGGAGTCTTACTGCCCGCAAATAGCGGGATAAAAAGAGGAGGAATGTCATGAAATAAAAGGGTTCGAAATACGAGTAAAAGTTCGTCGTTAAAAGATTGAATTTTCAGTTTAAAAGGAGGGTTATAATTGGAGCTAGTTATTATTTTATTAGCACTTAGTTTACTCATGTTTGTAGCATATAAAGGATTTTCTGTAATATTATTCGCACCTATTTTTGCATTATTTGCGGTATTTTTGACAGAGCCTAGTTTTGTATTACCTTTCTTTTCAAATATTTTTATGGAGAAAATGGTAGGATTTATTAAATTATATTTCCCTGTGTTTTTACTTGGAGCAATATTTGGGAAAGTAGTAGAAATGTCAGGAATCGCTGATTCCATCGCAAAGACGATTGTAGAGTTAGTTGGAGAAAAACGTACAATTTTAGCGATTGTTTTAATGGGAGCTATTTTAACGTATAGCGGTGTTAGTGTGTATGTAGTGGTGTTCGCTATATTTCCGTTTGCGGCTAAGTTGTTTCGACAAGCGGATATTCCAAAACGTTTAATCCCTGGCACAATCGTTCTTGGAGCAGCGACATTTACAATGGATGCGCTTCCTGGATCACCACAAATTCAAAATGTAATACCTACAACTTTTTTTAAAACTGATATTTATGCAGCACCGATACTTGGTATTTTAGGCGCAATTTTTGTTTTAACGTTAGGTTTACTTTATTTAGAGAGTAAGCGTAAGAAGGCAAAAGCAGCAGGAGAAGGGTATTTTGGTTTTAACGATGGAAATTCTGAAATGGCAGCATCTTTGCAATTAGAACAAAAAGATATGCCGATATTAAGCGGTATTGAAATTACAAGAGTACAGCAAGTAATTGCGTTTGTACCACTTATTTTAGTAGGTGTAATGAATAAAGTTTTCACAATCATGATACCAAAGTGGTATCCAGATGGTTTTGATTTCTCAGCTATTGGTATGAAAGCATTTGGAAAAGTTGAATTAAGTGCGGTAGTTGGGATTTGGTCTGTAGAATTGGCACTTATTATAGGGATTTTATCAACGCTTTTATTATATTGGAAACGAGTAGTAACTGGATTTCAAGCTGGATTGAATACAAGTATTGGTGGAGCGCTACTTGCAACAATGAATACAGGCGCGGAGTTTGGATTTGGTGGTGTTATTGCAGCACTTCCAGGCTTTGCAATTATGAGAGATAGCATCTCTGCAACTTTCACGAATCCATTAGTAAATGGGGCAGTAACGACGAATATTTTAGCTGGAATTACAGGTTCAGCATCAGGCGGAATGGGAATTGTGTTAAGTGCGATGGGGGATAAATTTATTGCAGCGGCCAATCAATATGATATTCCATTAGAAGTTATGCACCGCATTGTATCAATGGCATCAGGCGGAATGGATACATTACCACATAATGGTGCAATTATTACTATTCTAACGGTAACAGGATTAACACATAAACAGTCATATAAAGATATATTTGCTATTACAATTTTGAAAACGATTGCTGTATTTGCAGTCATCGCATTCTATACTTTAACAGGGATCTATTAATACTAGTTAATATACGAAAAGAAAATATTTATTAGATTGATATTTTACATAATAAAATATTTATTGTAACTACTCAGTCACTCTATGAAAAATCGGCAGAAAAGTTTTTTAAGTTGGTCGAGAGAGGACCTGGCTATTTATAGGAGCGGTCAGGGCCTTTCCTGCCACGCGCAAAGTTTTAAAACAAAGTATATTAATAAGGGGGCTTATTTTAACTGGAATAATAGACTTTATCAAACTTCTGAATGAAATGCATGGCTGAGTAGTTGCAAATATTTATTATAAATAGAAGGGGTGGAGTACTTGCAAGAAGTTGCTGAGTTTCGTATGCCGAAGTCTGTATTATATGGAAGAAATTCGTTTGAAAAACTAGGGGATCAATCAAGAAAGTTAGGGAAAAGGGCTTTTATTGTCAGTGATACAATTATGGAGAGTTTCGGTTATGTTGAAAGATGTGTGGATCACTTAAATGCGAAAGGGATTACTGTTATTACGTACAATGAAGTAAACACTGAGCCTACAAATTTACACGTATTGGAAGCGTTATCTATTTGTAAAGAAGGAAAATGCGATTTTATCATAGGTATTGGAGGAGGAAGCTGTATTGATGCTGCGAAAGCAGTAGCAGTGTTATATACAAATGGTGGAGAAATTGAAGATTACGTCCAAAAGGATATAGAAATAGAATACAATCCACTACCGCTAATCGCAATCCCTACGACTTCTGGTACTGGATCGGAAGTAACAAGTGTAGCAGTAATTACAAATAAAAAAACAGATGTGAAAATGATGATAAAACATCCAAGCTTTATCCCTCATGTTGCTATAATAGACCCGATTTTTACAAGTTCGGTACCACCTCATATTACTGCAGCAACGGGAGTAGATGCATTATGCCATGCAATTGAAGCTTATATTTCTAAAGTTTCACAACCTCTTACAGATGTTCTTGCTCTTTCAGCTATTGAAAGCATTATGAAATATTTACGTATCGCATATGAAGATGGAGATAATATGGAAGCAAGGGAAGCAATGATGATTGCTTCATTACAAGCTGGGATTGCTTTTTCGAATGCATCTGTTACATTAGTGCATGGTATGTCCCGTCCAGTGGGAGCATTATTCCATGTACCACATGGAATATCGAATGCAATACTATTACCTACAGTTTTAGAGTTTACAAAAATGAGTGCAATAAAAAGGTTAGCAGAAGTAGGACGTAGCTTAAACAAAGATTTGTATTCTCATTCTGATGAAGAAGTAGCGAACTACACGATTGCTGAAATTAAGAAACTTTGTTTTGATCTTCGTATTCCTAATTTAAGAGAATACGGAATTGACGAAGTTGAATTTGAAAATGCTATTTCTAAAATGGCGAAAGATGCAATTGCAAGTGGTAGCCCAGGAAATAATCCACGAGTTCCTTCTTATGATGAAATCAAACAGTTGTATCGAGAGTGTTTTAATTATCAATATGAAGATGCTATAAAAACATCAGGGTTTTAATTTCAGAATATTATAATAAAATTTCCTTGGAAATAGTTAAAACAAGACTTTATATTATAAATTTAAAGTCTTGTTTTATTGTGTATAATATACATAATAAAATATTGTTATTGGTTTTATAAAAATAGTTTAGGTAGGTGTTTTTACTATGAAAACGATAGGTCTTATAGGTGGTATGAGTTGGGAATCAACTTCTGAATACTATCGAATTTTAAATGAAGAAATAAAAAGTAGATTAGGTGGATTACATTCAGCAAAATGTCTGATTAATAGTGTGAATTTTGAAGAGATTGAACGATTCCAGTCTAGCGGAGATTGGGAGGGAGCAGGAGAAGTATTAGGGAATACGGCGTATTCATTGCAGAAAGGAGGAGCAGACTTTATAATCATTTGCACAAATACAATGCATAAAGTAGTTGAGAAAATAAAGGAGAATATTAACATTCCAGTATTACATATTGCGGATGCAACTGCAAAAGAAATAAATAGAAAAGGTATTCAATCGGTTGGTCTGCTTGGAACAAAATATACGATGGAGCAAGATTTCTATAAATCACGTATAGAAGAGAATGATATAAAAGTAATAGTACCATTAGGAAAAGATAGAGAAAAAATAAATGAAGTAATATACAAAGAATTATGTTTAGGAAAGATAACATCTCAATCTAGAGAGTATTATAAAAGAGTTATAGAAGAGTTAGTGCAAAAAGGGGCGCAAGGAATAATATTAGGGTGTACAGAAATAGGGTTATTAATAAAGCAGGAAGACATATCAGTTCCGATATTTGATACAACGCATATACATGCGATTGAAGCAGTCAATTTCGCTTTAGATAATAGATTGTAATTATATTATGTAAACTCAACTCATTTGTCTGGAAAACATTCAGAAAATATTTTATAATGTAAGTGGTTACATTTAAGGGGGAATGCGGATGTTTTCAGTTCAGCCAATCGCATTTGTACATAATGAAAGAAAGGAAATAAAAGATGATGAGTGGGGAGAAGTAAGATCCTATATTACTTTAACTGATATGTATACAGAGGAAAGTATACAAGGGATTGAAGATTTTTCTCATATTGAAGTTGTCTTTTATTTTCATAAAGTAACTGATGAACAAATTCAATATTTTGCTAGACATCCTAGAAATAATAATGATTATCCTAAAGTAGGCATTTTTGCACAGCGCGGGAAAAATCGTCCGAATCGCATAGGAGCTACAATTGTAAAGGTGATCAAAAGAGAAGGTAAATCAATTATTGTTGAGGGGTTAGATGCTATTGATGGCACCCCTATATTGGATATAAAGCCGATAATGAAAGAGTTTATGCCGAAAGAAGAAATTCTACAGCCTAAATGGGTAACGGATATTATGAAACAATATTGGAAGGGGAATAAAACAAAATGAGAATATATGAGGCAACAATTGCAGATTTAGATGGACTAGCATCTGTTTTTAATAACTATCGCGTATTTTATCGACAAGATTCCGATATTGAAGGAGCAAAAGTGTTTTTACGAAATCGAATCGAGAGAAAAGAATCCATTATTTTCGTGGCAGTTGAAGATGGAGAATATATCGGATTCACGCAACTATATCCATCATTTTCTTCTATTTCGATGAAAGAGTTATGGATTTTAAATGATCTGTTTGTACAAAAGGCGAAGCGCGGAGCCGGAACAGGTAAAAAATTGTTAGAAGCTGCAAAAGAATTTGCCTTAGAAAATGGCGCAAAAGGTGTGAAATTACAAACAGAGATTGATAATTTATCAGCTCAGCGATTATACGCTGAAAATGGATACTTGAGAGATAATCGTTATTTCCATTATGAATTAACTTTTTGAAATATATATAGTTAAATGAGACGTTTTCAATGTGAAGACGTCTCATTTAATTTTTTTATTGATGATTTAAAATCCAATTTGTAGCATCTTCAAAGTTTTCTGCGATGTAGTTTGGTTCAATATGTGCCCATTTATCTCGGAATGTATGTAAAGCATCATATCCAGCGCCAGTTTGAACCAATATAGTCGTTGCATTTACTTTTGCCCCAGCAACAATATCCGTCCAGCGATCACCGATTACAGCGCATTTTGTTAAATCAAGCCCATGTTTTTCCGCTGCTTGCAGGAGCATACCTGCGCTCGGTTTGCGGCATTCACATCCATCACCATGTTTATGAGGACATAGATAAATATCATCAAAACCAAACTCTTTTAATTCTTTCGTAAAATCATTCGCAGTTGCTTTTCCATCCGCGATACCTGGTTGATTCGTAAAAGAGAATAGTTTAATATTTTGTGCTTTTAACTTTTGTAAAGATTCCTTTGTAAAAGGAAATAATGTGAAAGAACCTGGATAATGTATTGTAGTATCACCGCCAATTGTTCCGTCACGATCAATGAATATTGCTTCAATGTTTGTCATAGTTATAGTCCTTTCAATTTAAATTAAAATCTATAAACATTAAGTATTCTCTTGAAATATGCTTTTTCCTGCTACAGAAATAAATATATCAGAAGTGATATAATACTATATTAAGAGGGATATGTTATCATTTTCCTTGATTGTAATGTAAATGGAAAGAAGGTAAGTATTATGTTAGAGGTGAATATCCGCTCAGCCGGATATGAAATTGGTGAAAAGACAGTTCATGATATTGCATTTGCAATTGAAAAAGGAGAGTTAGTGGCTCTTATTGGTGCAAATGGCGTAGGAAAGAGTACGACAATTAAGTCGATACTCGGTTTGCTTGTCAATATGGATGGTGAAATCTCGTTTGGTGAAAAGAAAAATCCATATGCATATGTACCGGAGCATCCCACTTATTATGATTATTTAACTCTATGGGAGCATATTGAATTGTTAATGGCTGCCCGTGGAAATGAAGAGGGACATTGGGAGGACAAAGCAAAAGAATTATTACATACGTTTCGAATGGAAAAACATATACACGAATACATATCAAAATTTTCAAAAGGTATGAAACAAAAATCGATGCTAATATTAGCATTTTTAACAGAGCCAGATTTCTATATTATTGATGAGCCTTTTATCGGTTTAGATCCAGTAGCCACGAAAGACTTTTTGAATTATTTATATAAAGAAAAAGAGCGAGGAGCAGGTATATTACTTTGTACGCACGTGCTGGATACAGCTGAAAGAATTTGTGAAAGATTTTTACTCATTTCGCAAGGTACATTAGTAGCAGATGGGCATTTAGAGGCGATCCAATCGTTAGCAGAAATGCCAGGACGTACACTGTTAGATTGTTTCGATGCAATTGTAAGGCGGGAACAAAATGATTAAACAACAGTTTAATAAAAGGTTACGTCATGAATTGCAAAGAAAATGGAAAGCGATTCGTTCTGTAACAGATTGGACAGTAGCATTATATATTATTATTCCAGCACTTATATTTGCGGGGATCTATTATCGTTCACTATGGATGAAAGAATTATCGATGGAAGAGAACATTTATTTTGGGTTAGGTTTACTTGCGTTTTATTTTGTCACATTTTCAAGAGGAGTTCGCTCATTTTTTGAACAAGCAGATAGTTTATTTTTAATTTCGTACCCAAATCATATGCGAAAATTAATGAAGCTTGGCATTATATATACGTTAATTCGGATTGCAATAACGAACGCAATTGTAGTATTCATTATGCTGCCTATATTGATGAAAAGTATGGGAGCGACAATTATACAAATCGTACTGTTCTGGATGTTCTTTACTGTTTTTCGATTTATGCTATCGTTGTTGACGAGATTCATAAATGTACGTGTGGGGAAACGATGGGTTTTATTGATTATAAAAGATGTTATATTTTCTTTAAGTTTAGTCTATTTTGGAATCAGTGTATTTTTCATTTTTAAAAATCCATTGTATTTCATATTATTTACCGGCCTAGTAGCTGTACTTACTGTAGTCTTAGTAAAAGAAAAGATGAATTATAAAAATTTCTTTTTTAAAGAAGTTGAGAAAGAAAAAGAAGAAAGTATGCGCTGGACTGTAGGGATTATGCAAGTTGGTGGTCATGCAGCTAAACCAAGTAGTTCGAATAAAAAACCGTGGATGTTCCCTCGGTCTAAAAAGATATTAGGAAAAAATTCTGATTCGCGTATTGTAGAAGCTTTTTTAAAAGAATTTTTGCGTACAAGTAGTGCTTTAATATTTTATGTTCAAATTGTATGTATAAGTACTGTAAGTATTATCGTGACTCCGCAGTGGATAACAGCTATTATTCTTGTATTTGCTATAGTTGCTATTTCTCGCTATGCGCGTGATTATTGGAATGAATTTACGAAGAAAATGTTTCTACATTTATATTGTGATGAAGGAGAATTACTATTATTAAGGTGGAAGGCGGATCGTTATTTGCTCCTTCCAGTCGTATTCATATACGGGACGGTCATCCTTTCTCAGTTTTATTTATTACCAGCAGTAATTATTGGAGTTATTTTTATAGTATTCATTGGTTGGATTGTATTTTTACCATAGAAAAAGAGCCGGAAGCGGCTCTTTTTCTAGTCTGTAACACACTGGTAAATAAAATATACTAAAAGGAGTATGCTTGCGGCGGAGTACACGACATCTAAAGTCATCTGATTGCCCCCTCATTGTTGTTGTATTTATAGTGTATGAAATCTTACAATTTCATATTCAAGTGAAAAATATGTGAACGTTAACAAAATTGTAAAGTGCAAAAATTACAATCATTTTGTATAATAGAAGAAACAACCGTTATATAAAATATAATGAGTGAAAGGGGAGGGAACATAAATGCCAAATTGGTTTAGAAAAACCTTAGTCGCATTAATTACCGTATTTACGTTTGGTTTAGTGACGCCTCCTTCCATATTACTTGATAATGCCAAAGCTGCGGACAAGCCTACGAGCACAGCTGGGCAACAAAATCTGGAGAGTACGTCCTATACATATGAAGAAACAAATGATAGGTTAACCACCGATACTTTTGTTAACTATGCGATGCAAGAAGCAGAGAAGCAATCTATGCAAAAATTCGGCTCTAAAATTGGGCCTGTAATTGAAGATGAATTTAAAGATGTTGTATTACCTAAAATTGAAGAGGCAATTGCGGAACTTGCAAATGATGTGCCAGAAGAATCTTTGCAATCATTAGCGATTTCTCAAAGACCGGCTGGTGGAAATAATGAAAAGATTTTTCATGTTTATGACACGAAATCAGGAAATGACTTACTGCGATTTCATGTGAGGAGAGATCATCCACCGCAAGATGGATATTATTTTAATTTCCACTATCATCGTTTTGATGATGGATATTCAGGACACCATGAGTTAGGAAATATTTATTGGAATACGAATGTACCGCCGAAATGGTTGTCTTAAAAAGAACGAGAGAAAATCTTGTTCTTTTTTTATGTGTATGAAAGGGTAAGACATTTATGTTGTTGAATAACATAGGTTTAGGAAAAAAGAAAAGGGAGTATGGGGATGCAAAAATATATCGTTTTTGACTTTGATGGCACATTAGTAGATTCACAAAATATATTTGTACCAATTTATAATCAACTTGCTGAAAAGCATGGATATAAGACAGTTAGTGAGGAAGAAATTGAGCCTTTACGAAAATTGACTATTTCTGAAAGATGTAAAAAACTCGATGTACCACTTTATAAACTTCCTATATTGGCGTTAGAGTTTTATAAATTATATCAACCTGCTATAAAAGATCTCGTTTTATTCCATGGGATGAAAGATGTATTAGATGAATTACATAAAAAAGACTACGGGATTGCGATTATATCTTCGAACTCAGAAGAGCATATTAGGGCATTTTTACATAGTAATGGCATAGAAAATATTCAAGAAGTGTATTGTTCTAAAAATTTGTTTGGTAAAGATAAAATGATTAAAAGATTTTTAAAGTCGAAAAAGCTAACAGAACAAGATTTGTTGTATGTCGGTGATGAACAACGTGATATTACAGCTTGTAAAAAAGCTGGTGTGAATGTCATTTGGGTTTCTTGGGGGTATGACGTAATTGAGACAGTAAAAGGAGACGTGCCAGATTATATGGTTAATACGCCAGGGGAAATTGTGCAAGTAGTACAGGCGGCACATTCTCAATATAAATAAACTTCGAGCAGTTATTTATCATATTGAATTTTGGGTAGCAAAGTTTCTTACTGGCAATAAGGTGAAGGTTATACGTGGTCCAATTGAAATGAATCATTATTCGGATGTTACTATACAATAGACTTTTATGACCCGAAGGGCTTTATTGTAGAGGTTGCGTATACAGCGAATACAGAAATGTAAGGAGAATAGACATGAAGATAATTACAACGTGGAAAAACAATATACAAATAGTAAAAGATGCTGCAAATATTGAAGAAATCTCTAAAGGTTTCTCTCCTGATAAAAAATATATTATTACGACTACTGATGATGAAAAATATTTATTACGGACAGGTGATATAAAAGAGTATGATAGGAAAAAAATAGAGTTTCAAATTTTAAATGAAATGGTAAAACGTAACGTGCAGGCTCAAAGACCAATTGAACTCGGTATATTGGAGGAAGAAGATTTATGTTATAGTATTTTTTCATATTTAGAAGGAGAAGATGCTAAGAAGCTATTGCCTACATATACGCCAAGAGAACAATATGATATTGGTATAGCAGCAGGAAAAGACTTAGCAAAAATGCATACACATGAAGCTCCTAAGGATATACTCTCATGGTATGAAAGAGCAATGAAAAAACATCGAAAATATGTAGAGGCATATAAAACATGCGGAATACGAATTAAAAATGATGATAAAATCATAAAGTTTATAGATGAAAATGAAAAATATTTAAAGAACCGCCCAAATCGATTTCAACACGATGATTTTCATTTAGAAAATATAATTGTACGTGATGCGAAATATGTAGGTGTTGTTGATTTTAACGGCTATGATTGGGGCGATCCACTTCATGATTTCGTAAAAATTGCATTATTTGCAAGAGACATTAGTATCCCATATTCAATCGGACAAATAGAAGGATACTTTAATGGGAGAATACCAGAGGAGTTTTGGAAATTATATGCGGTTTACGTTGGCATGACGGTTTTTTCTTCAGTTGTCTGGAGTTTACGAGCAGCACCGCATATGTTAGATGATACGTTAGAACGTCTTACTATAGTTTTAGAGGATCATAAAAACTTTGAATTATCAAAGCCAATCTGGTTTGATAGTGAAATGATGAATAAAAAATAAGGATAGCAGGTGGTAAATCTCACACCTGCTATTTGTAAATAACTCATGAGACGGTCTCTTTACATACTATGTATGTAGTTTTTTTATGAAGGAATGAAAACCTTGACGTCTACTTTATCCCGCTATTTGCCGGGCAGTAAAACTCCCACCTCAAAATTCGGCTTGAGCAAAGAAGTTAGGTGGAAGCCCTGCTGCCCGTAAACGCTCGATTGGTGAAGGCTAATAATCAGTGGGGATGAACAAAATCCCCACTGATTAAAGTTTCACTTTATAATATAAAAAGGGGGTGGACTATTGAAAATCAGGCAAGGTAAATATGAAGAAATAAAATTACGCGATAGAATTCCAGGAATGGTTGAATATATAGAGGACACGATGTTACCTACTGGTTTTCACTATTATATTCCTCCTCACTGGCATAGAAGTATTGAAATTAGTCTAGTCGTATATGGAGAGGTTTTCTTGTATGTGAATGGGCAAAAAAAGAAAGTATCCGCTGGCGAATTTATTTTTGTGAATAGTGGCGATGTTCATGAATTCGAAAAAGTTAAAAATACAAGTTGTGCAGTAATGATGTTAATTATTTCTTATGAATTTCTTAAAGAGGTAAATGGAGATTTTGATAAATATAGATTTAATATAAAAGAATCAGTTGTTCAGAAAACTAACCTCCAGCAAATATTTTATGAATTAAAGGAGTTAGTCACAAATTCTGATGATTTAAGTTACATAAAAATTAATAGTTTAATTTATGAAATTGTTTATATTCTATTGCGATATTGCAAAGAAGGAGAGAGTATAGACAATAATTATCAACTTGGAAATAAACAGAAAGAAATGATTACGTATATTTATAAACATTATGATGAAGAACTTAAACTGAAAGATGTAGCTAAACATTTTTTTGTAAGTGAAGAACATTTTTCCCGTATGTTCAAAAAATCGTTCGGATCAAATTTCACCACTTTTTTAACGAGATACAGGCTCTATAAAGCGTATGAAGATATTATTAATAGTACAAATTCTATACAAGATATAGCAGTGAAACACGGATTTCCAAATGTAAAATCATTTATTTCACAGTTTAAAGAAAAATACGGATATACACCATTACAGTATAGGAAAAATATCATATCAAAAAATGACAATAATCGAATCAAATATGAACAACAATAAAAAAACGTTTCATGTTACATTTTGTACATGGAACGTATTTTTATTTAGTAAACGGGAAGTTATATAATCCTGAATAATCAAAGCGCTTGAATTTAGAGGGGAGAAATATTAGATGACTAGAAAATATGACTTAGACTTATTAGAAAAAATGCAAGAAAAACAAGAAACCATCAATGTGCAGGGGGCGAAAGTTTTAGTAAAAAACATACCAGATTGTGATGAAAAAGGAGCGATGGATCCACGTCTTTATAAGGACACGAAGGTTCAAATGAATGTAATGAGGTTTATGCCTAAAAATATGATGAAAATGGACGCTTCTGAAAAATCGGTAAGGAATATGCGAAAACAATTTAATGGAATTAAGAGTGTTCCAATTGTCACTAAAGACGTTAATATTACGCATAAAACAGTGAAAGCGGAAGATGGATATGATATTCCGATAAGAATTTATAACAGTGTTTCTAAACAAGAGAATGCGCCAGTTTTATACTTTATTCATGGTGGTGGATTTATGGCAGGATCACCAGATGTAGTAGAAGAACTTGTGAAATTGATAGTAGAAAAAACAGATATACTAGCCGTTTCTGTGGATTATCGATTAGCTCCGGAAAATCCTTTTCCAACTGGGCATACAGATTGCTACACTACTTTAAAGTGGATTTATGAAAATGCTGATACATTAGGCGGGGATAAGAATAATATCTTTGTGGCAGGTGATAGTGCAGGAGGGAACTTAACACAGTATTGTACAACTAAAGATATGGAAGATGGTAGGAAGTACGTGAAGGGACAGTTGCTTCTGTATCCTACACTTAATATGTGTGACTATGAAGATGAATTTTATTCTTGGAGTATAGATAAATATGAAATTGCTCCTAAGTATAAAAAAGGATTAGAAAAAATGCTTAATATAATGCATTCAATGGTTGGAGGTATGTCAGAAGTACTGGGTACGAAAGAAATTCATTCGAAGTATTTAAGTCCATATGTTGATGTATCCCCAGACTATCCAAGTACATTTATTACGGTAGGAGAGCATGATTTTTTAATGATAGAATGTTTAGCGTATGCAGCTAAATTGACTAAAAAAGGAGTGGATACTGAAACGGTCCTTTATCGTGGTTTAGGGCACGCTTATGGAGATAATGTAGGGGTTTATCCTCAAAGTGAAGATTTAGCAATTGAGATGGGGAATTTTATATTAAAGCATAGTGGAAAGTAGGAGAAATGATGGGAAATAGAAAAGTGATATTAATTTCCAGCTTCGCTATTTTACTATGTATCTTTGCATTTACAGACTTACAAATATCCAATAGTTTATATGAACCAACTAATAAGATACTAGTACCAATGAGTCGTATTGTGGTAGGAGCCCATTTTGCTTCAGATGTTACAGTTGGAGTCGCTATTTCAGTTACTGTTTTTATGTGTTTGAAAAAATTTATATGGAAAGATAAGAAAAATAAACGCACAAATAATAATGATGTTCTTCCACATTCATTGAATCGGTAATAAGAAAGTCTTTTCCTTTGAGGGAATATAATAATTAATGCATGGCTTGTTCATTAAGCTGTTTTGTTGAACTACTCACCACTTAACATTCTCACGGACTGTTTGAAGTGGGAGTTTCCTAAGTACAGAAACCTAACGGTTTCTAATTCATTAGGCTATCCCCGTAGTTCCTACGGTTAAGAGACGAATTGCTTCATTTCTAAGATTGAGTGCTGCATTTCGATCTCTATCGTGATGTGCGCCACAAGAAGGGCAATCCCACTCACGAATGGTTAGATTTTTAACGTCTTTGTTTTTGTATTCACAATTGGAGCATAATTGACTAGAAGCAAATGTTTTAGATACTATAACAACTTGTTTGCCATACCATTTTGCTTTATATTCCTACATAGTCCGAAATTGTGACCAAGATACTTCACTAATCGCTTTTGCAAGCTTTCTATTTTTGAGCATGTTACTGACTTGTAAGTCTTCCATACCGATAACATCGTGGTTTTTGATGATTTCAGTAGAAAGTTTATGTAAGTAATCAGCTCTTGCATTTGCAATATGTTCATGAATTCGTGCAACGTTCACACGTTGTTTATTCCAGTTCGAAGAACCTTTTGTTCTTCTAGAAAGGATACGTTGTGCTTTCGCTAACTTCTCTTCTAATGTACGGAAGAATTTAGGGTTCTTGTATGTTGTGCCATCAGAAAGAATGGCAAAATCTTTTAATCCAACATCAATTCCACAAGTGGAATCAGTTTTAGGCATTTCTTGTACGCTTGTTTGAACAAAGATAGATACAAAGTATTTACCACTTGGGTTACGACGAATCGTTGCATGCAAGATACGCCCTTCTACTTCACGACTTTTAGCAAAGCGAACAAGGCCAAGTTTCGGTAATTTTATTGTGTTGCCTACAATTCCAATATTTCCGTTTGTTTGCTTAGTTGTGTAGGATTGAACTGTATTCTTTTTAGACTTGAATCGAGGCATATCATTCTGTTTCTTGAAAAAACGTGAAAAAGCATCTGCGAGGTTTTTTAATGTGGATTGAAGAGCGATACTATCTACTTCTTTTAACCAAATCGTATCCTGTTGCTTCTTTAATTGAGTAAGCTTGGCAGAGCAAGAAAAGTAGGTTAACCCTTTTCTTGCTTCTTTATACGTATCATTCCAAAGAGCAAGGAAATAGTTAAATACAAAGCGACTGCAACCGATTGTTTTAGCAATTAATATTTCTTGTTTCTTATTCGGGTAGATACGAAATTTATATGCTTTATTTACTAACATAGGTTGCACCTCACTTTTTCATCGTATATCTACAGTATACAAAAAAACGTAGGCTTACGCCTACTGACATTCATCTCCCACCTAAAATTGGTGTTTCACACCTTCACATTTTTGAGGAAGGAGTCTTCTGTCAGAAAACGATAAATAATTTAGCATTTGGGTTATCCTCATTTCATTTATTAAATTCAATAATAGGATTGGTTGCAAGGTGAATTTCTAATTCCGAAATAATAGAGGGAAGAGTAATCTTCCCTCTATTTAATTTGTTATTTAATTTTCGTAAATGTAAGAGGCTGAGTACTTAAAGTTGCAGGTACGTGTAATTGAAGAGTCGGGAATTCACCATTTACATTCATATCATAAGCGAATAAAAGCCCCATTTTCATTTGGAACAAACTAATTGATGCTGAGAAGATGTCGTAATGATGATGTTTTAGCTGAAATTCCATATCCATAAATTGTACATGTAGGAAATCATCTTGTTTGTATACTTTCAGTGTTCCATAAGCGGGATGCTCAAAAGTTCCAGTGTAGTCATCTAATGCATGAGAAGGGGTAGTCTCTTTTATTGGTTCGGGAAGTGATGTAGTTGCCTCTTTCATCATTTCTTTCATTTTTTCACTATCTTCTACAGCGCGTTCATGCCAGTTGATATATTCTAGTCCGAGAAGTTCATCGTAAATATGCTTTGTAATATAAGTAGGAAGTAAAGTTTGTCCAGAATTTGTTAGTACGATAATACCGATATTTTCGTTTGGCATAAATGACGCAAGTGCAGAAAACCCATCAATATTACCGCCGTGATGAATCATTTTATAACCGCGGTAAGCACTAATAAACCAACCAAGTCCATAGCTATTTAATGGTGATTCACTCGTTGATAACATTGGCTGATCCGGGATTGGAGTGTGTGGTGTATACATGTCTTGGAGTAGTTCAGTAGAAATCAAATCATGATTTTCTATTTTTCCTTCGTTTAAATGAAGCAAAACCCATTTTGCCATATCTTCAATGGTAGAATTAATACATCCAGCCGCTCCAACTGTATCGATATTTCGGAATGGAATTTCTTTTATTTCACCGTCATTTTCAATATAAGGTAAAGCATAATCATCTGTATTTTGTGAGTCTGTAACAGAGAAGTTTGTATGCCTCATATTTAAAGGCTCTAAAATATGTTCTGTAACGTATTGCTCCCATGTTTGATTCGTAATATTTTCCACAATATAACTAATTGTCGCATACATTAAGTTGTTATAAAGAAATGCTGTGCGGAACGGAGCATCAAGTGATAAATGTTTTATTTTTTCTACTATATCTTTTCGAGTTAAAGAAGAGCTGTACCAAAGAGCATCATGACGACTTACCCCAGTACGATGAGAAGCTAAATCTCGTCCTGTAACTTGCGAGTTAGCGAGCATATCGGATAGAGAGAAGTTAGATACGTAAGTTTGGATAGGAGTATCCCAATTAAACTTTTTTTGCTGTGCTAATAAGCTTAATGAAAGTGTACCGAATGCTTTCGTCGCAGAACCGATTGCGAATCGTGTCTGCGGAGTAACAGCCTCTTTTTTCTCTATGTTACGATAGCCGAAACCTTCTGAAATAATGACCTCACCATCTTTTATAACAGCTACAGCCGCTCCAGGAACGTGTAAATCCTTCATCATCTTCTCAACCTTATGTTGTAACGTACTTAAAACAGGAGTTTTGATTTTAGACATGCTTCCAACCTCCAAATATAATTTTTATGTTCCGCACTATACTTTCTGTAATAGAAAAGTGAAAACCTTTTTTAATATTGAAAGTTAATAATTTTGTAAGAAATATTGAAAGAATTTTTATTAATTTGGATTATTAAATTCGCTGTTTTTCATGTTATGATAAATCTCATATAAGATTGAAAGAAGGTTTTCTTACATATGAAACATGCTGAATATGAATACTTAAATTTATGCCGTCATGTAATGGAGAACGGTACGAAGAAAGAAGATCGTACAGGGACAGGTACTGTATCTGTATTTGGATATCAAATGCGTTTCGATCTAAGTAAAGGATTTCCTTTATTAACGACAAAGAGAGTGCCATTTCGCCTAGTAGCAAGTGAACTGCTTTGGTTTATGAAAGGTGATACAAACATTCGCTATTTATTGCAACATAATAATAATATTTGGAATGAATGGGCGTTTAAGAGCTGGGTAGAAAGCGATGAGTATACTGGTCCTGATATGACAGATTTCGGTCTTCGCTCACAACAAGATGAGGAATTTAAAGTGCAGTACGATGAGCAAATGGAATTGTTTAAAAAGAACGTTTTAGAAGATGATGATTTCTCGAATAAATATGGTTATTTAGGAGATGTATACGGAAAGCAGTGGCGTGCCTGGAAAACGACAGCTGGTGAGACGCTTGATCAATTAAAAGATGTAATTGAAATGATTAAAAAAACGCCAGACTCCCGTCGCTTAATTGTTTCTGCCTGGAATCCTGAAGATGTACCAAGTATGGCATTACCACCTTGTCATACGCTATTCCAGTTTTATGTAGCGGATGGCAAACTTTCTTGTCAGTTATATCAAAGAAGTGGTGACATATTCCTTGGAATTCCATTTAACATTGCAAGTTACTCATTACTAACACATTTAATCGCACATGAATGTGGTCTTGAAGTGGGAGAATTTGTTCATACAATTGGAGATGCACACATTTATACGAATCATTTTGAACAAGTAGAAAAGCAATTGGCACGTGAACCACGTCCATTCCCGAAACTTACATTAAATCCAGATGTGAAATCTGTGTTTGATTTTGAAATGGAAGATTTAACGATTGAAGGATATGATCCACACCCAGCAATTAAAGCACCGGTTGCAGTATAATTGTAGAGGAGATGAAAAAATGATTGTTTCATTTATGGTCGCAATGGACGAGAATAGAGTAATTGGCAAAGATAATAATTTACCTTGGCGTTTACCAAGTGAATTGCAGTATGTAAAGAAAACAACGATGGGCCATTCACTTATTATGGGCAGAAAGAACTACGAAGCGATTGGTAGACCACTGCCTGGAAGACGTAATATTATTGTAACACGTAATGAAGGGTATCGTGTTGAAGGTTGTGAAGTAGCACATTCTGTAGAAGAAGTGTTTGAACTATGCAAAAATGAAGAGGAAATCTTTATTTTCGGCGGAGCACAAATTTATGATCTCTTTTTACCTTACGTAGACAAGTTATATATAACAAAAATCCATCATGCATTTGAAGGAGATACATTCTTCCCAGAAATGGATATGACAAATTGGAAAGAAGTTTTTGTTGAAAAAGGTTTAACGGATGAAAAGAATCCGTATACGTACTATTATCATGTATATGAGAAGCAACAATAATAAGAAGGATTGATGTGAAATTCACATCAATCTTTTTATTTGTATTCATTAATATAAGTTTATAGATGGTATTCAATAGTGCTATAATGAAATCTAGCATGTAAAAATGCTAAAATTTTCAAAAGTATTCATATAGAAAGAGGAGGAGAATCGATTGAAAAAGATATGGGGGATTCTTTTTCTTTGCTTAACGTTCATGTTAGTTGGATGCGGTAAAGAAGAAAAACCACAAGAAGCGTTTGATACATATACAAAAGCATGGAATAAACAAAAATTTGCAGAAATGTATGATCAATTATCAGAAAAGGCAAAAAAAGATATTTCAAAGAAAGAGTTCACTGAGAAATATGAAAAAATTTATTCTGGCATTGAAGTGAAAAACTTAAAAGTAGAAGCAGGAGAAGTAAAAGAAGATAAAAAAGATGAAGGTCCTGTTCCTTTTAAAGTAAGTATGGATACAGTTGGTGGTAATATCTCTTTTGGCCATGAAGCAAAAATGGTGAAAGAAAAAGATGGAGATAAAGAATCTTGGAAAATAGATTGGACTCCTGATTTCATTTTCCCTGGCATGACAAAAGATAGTAAAGTGCGTATGCAGGCAACACAACCAAAACGTGGTGAAGTTTACGATCGTAATGGAAAAGGTCTTGCGACGAATGGGAAAGCTTCTGAGATTGGAATTATTCCAGAAAAATTAGATGAAACTGCTCCGCAAACGAAAGAAGCAGTAGCGAAGTTGTTAAATATGTCTGTAGAAGAGATTGATCAAAAACTAGCTGCGAAATGGGTAAAACCAGGGTATCTCGTACCAATTGGAATTTTGCCTGAGGGAGCAACGCAAAATACGTACATCGATTTACCTGGTGTTGCAGCAAAACCTGTAAATGTTCGTACATATCCGTTAGGGGAAGCAGCAGCGCATCTTACTGGTTATATCGGAAAAGTAAATGCAGAAGATTTAAAAACGCTTCAAAAGAAAGGCTATCAAGCCGATGATCCAGTTGGTAAAGCTGGATTAGAGCAAGTATTGGAAGAACAGCTACGCGGGAAAAAAGGTGGCCGTGTCTTCATGGAGGATGCACAAGGAAAAGAAATTAAAAATTTAGCGAAAACAGATGCTGTTGATGGAGAAAATGTAACTTTAACTATCGATAGTGTTGTTCAAGAAAAAACGTATAATGAAATGAAAGGAGAAGCTGGTTCAAGTGCGGCAATTAATCCGAAAAGTGGAGAAACAATTGCTCTTGTAAGTAGTCCAGCTTATAATCCTAATTTAATTGCACGAGGAACATCAAAAGCACAGCGCGAGGCTTGGAATAATGACCCGAAAAAACCGATGACGAATCGATTTACACAATTATCGGTACCAGGTTCTGTATTTAAGCCAATTACAGCTGCAATCGGTCTTGAAACGAAAACAATCGATCCGAAAGAAGAGTTGAAAATTGAAGGATTGAAATGGACGAAAGATTCTTCTTGGGGTAATTATTATGTAACGCGTGTAAAAGATGCAAATCCGATTGATTTTGATAAAGCGATGAAATACTCGGATAATATTTATTTCGCACAAGAAGCTTTGAAAATCGGAAAAGATAAATTTATGAGTGAATCGAAAAAATTCGGATTCGATGAGAAATTACCAATTGAATATGGATTCCCAGCTTCTAAAATCGCAAATGATGGGATTAAAAATGATATTCAAATGGCAGACACAGGTTATGGACAAGGGCAAGTATTAATGACGCCACTCCATCTAGCATTAACTTATGCACCAATTGTTAATGATGGAAACATACCTTCTCCATATATTATTAAAACAGATAAGCAACCAAAAGTTTGGAAAGAGAATGTCATTTCAAAAGGCAATCAGGATATATTAAAGACTGCTATGACGAAAGTAATTAACGATCCAGATGGTACGGGGAAAATTGCGAAAATTGATGGTATGACGCTTGCTGGTAAAACAGGAACAGCAGAATTAAAAGTATCAAAAGAGGCAGAAGGAAAAGAACTAGGTTGGTTCGCTGCGTTTGATTTAAATTCACCTGATATGGTTATTACAATGATGATTGAAGATGTAAAAGGTAGAGGTGGAAGTAATATTCCAGCTGAAAAAGTGAAACATGTTTTTCAAAAGTAGTAATTGAAGAAGACTATCTCCATGAAATATGGAGATAGTTTTTTATTTGATTAAAACCTTAATATTTATATACAAAAACTAACTGAAATAATGTAACTTATTAACTTACGAAAAAAAAGTAGCTATTTTTATTGACATCCATTAAAACTTTTTGTATTATACTTACATAAGGTAAGTTATTTACTATAAAATAATAAATCTCGAATTAAAGATAAATTAGAAAAAGGGAGATAATACAATGACAAAAGTACTATTTATTACAGCAAATCCAAATTCAGCAGAAGGTTCTTTCGGTATGGCAGTAGGGGAAGCTTTCATCGAAGCATATAAAAACGAACATCCACAAGACGAAGTTGTAACAATTGATTTATTCAATACAACTGTACCAGCAATCGATGCAGACGTATTCGCTGCTTGGGGTAAATTTGCAGCAGGCGAAGGATTCGAAGCTTTAAGTGAAAATCAGCAACAAAAAGTTGCAGCAATGAACAATAACTTAGAAACATTTATGCATGCAGATCGTTATGTATTCGTGACTCCAATGTGGAACTTCAGCTACCCAGCAGTAGTGAAAGCATACTTAGATAACTTATCAATCGCAGGTAAAACATTTAAATATACTGAAAATGGTCCAGTTGGCTTACTAGAAGGAAAAAAAGCACTTCATATTCAAGCTACAGGCGGCGTTTACTCTGAAGGAGCATACGCATCTATGGACTTCGGTCGCAATCATTTAAATGCAGTATTAGGATTCATGGGTGTATCAGACACTGAATATATTGCAGTTGAAGGAATGAATGCAAATCCTGAAAAAGCACAAGACATTAAAGAAGCAGCAATTGCAAGTGCACGCGAATTAGCAAAACGTTTCTAATATAGAAAACTTCAAAATGTCCAAACACTTGTTGTTTGGACATTTTTTCTTCTTTTTCCTTCGTTTGTCTAGTATAATGAAGGTCGGAATGATAATAGGTGGGGGTTCTGTATGATTCAAACGTTTTTTAAAATCTTTTATTTAATTTTAATCGTAATTGCGATTACACCAAGGTTGTGGCGTATAAAAAGAAAAGCAAATGCGATGTCACCGCAAGAAAAAGATAGTGTTGTGTATAAAACAACAAACTGGTTTGGTAAGAAAATGGTGCGTGTAACTGGATCGACTGTAGAAGTAAAGGGACTTGAAAATGTTCCGAAAGACAAGCCAGTGCTAGTTGTAAGTAATCATCAAAGTAATATGGATATTCCTGTGTTACTAGGTTACTTAAATAAGCCAATTGGATTCGTTTCAAAAGCGGAAATTAAAAAGTTTCCGGTTGTGCCAACATGGATGGAACTAATGAATTGTGTGTTTATGGACCGCAGTGATCGTCGTCAATCTCTTAAGGCAATTAAAGATGGAATTGAACTGTTAAAGAGCGGGCATTCTATCGTGATTTTTCCAGAGGGAACGAGAAGTAAGGGTGGCGAAATCGGTGAGTTTAAAGCAGGGAGTTTTCACCTTGCTGTAAAATCTGGCGTATCTATATTACCAGTAACTTTAGATGGTACATATAAGATGTTTGAGGCTAATGGAAATCGTATGAAACCAGCTCATGCAACATTAACAATTTCTAAGCCAATTACACCTGAAGAATATGCAAGTATGGATGCTAAAGAGTTAACCCAGCATACAAAAGATATTATTGCATCTCAATTACATAAGTAATAAAAAAAGTTTCAGCTTAAACAAGCTGAAACTTTTTTTATGCTGCGGGTAAGACATAAAACAGTACGCAGAAAAACATCATTGTACTACCGCCTAGTACGAAGAGATGCCAAATGGCATGATTGAACGGAAGCTTTTCCCAAAGGAAGAATATAGCTCCGACAGAATACAAAATGCCGCCTATTAATAGTAGTGAGAAGCCGTGACCGGTTAAATTTTCATAAAGGGGTTTAATGGCAACGATGATGAGCCAACCCATAATGATATAACATAATGTTGATGTTTTAATAAAGCGACGAACAAAGAAGATTTTGAAAATAATGCCACCAATCGCAAGGGTCCAAATAATTGCGAGTAAAGTCCAACCGAGCGGGCCACGCAGTGTAATGAGTAGAAATGGTGTATACGTGCCGGCAATTAATAAATATATGGCGGAGTGATCTAAAATGGTAAATAACTTTTCTACTTTTGGATGATGGATGCTATGTAGCAGTGTAGAAAATAAGTATAGTAAGAACATGCTTACGCCATAAACGGTAAAGCCAACAACAGCAGATGCTGTGCCATGTTTGGAAGCATGAATAATTAATATGATTAAGGCAGGGATGCTTAAAATGGCACCGATACCATGGGTAATTGCATTCGCAATTTCTTCTTTTACAAATTGGGTCATTCTTTTAATTTTTTGCGTCATAATGTTAATCCCTTTCACTGTATTGAGATAAGTTATATTTTCCTTAACCATATCATATACAAAAGGAATAGAAAATGATATTTAATTGATTATATTTTTGAATTTTTTTGACAAAAGACAACGGATACATTGACGTTTACGAAATTTTTTGACAAAATGAACTTATGGAATAGTAGGACAAGGAATCTACTTATGAAGGGGATGGGGAAATGTTTTCAAATATCGGCTTTCCGGGGTTAATTTTAATTTTAGTAGCAGTGTTAATTTTATTTGGCCCAAAAAAGTTACCGGAAATTGGGAAAGCTTTAGGGGAAACGTTAAAAGAATTTAAAAAATCAACAAAAGAATTGACTGATGAGGCATTTCAAGAGAAAGAAAAAAAATAAATAAAAGAATATGCTGAAGTTTTTCTCGGAATGGATAAATAAAGTGTGGTGAACGAGATGGAAGATCGGGAAATGAGCGTAGTAGAACATATTGTTGAGCTTCGCAAACGAGTAATATATACAGTATTATCCTTTGTATTATTTTTAATTATTGGATTTACTTTTACGAAGGATATTTATTTTTGGCTTGTAAAAGATTTACCAATGAAATTAACTGTTCTCGGTCCAAGTGATGTGTTGTGGATTTTTTTCTCGATTGCTACAGTATTTGCTGTCGTTTGTACAATTCCTTTTGCTGCGATACAAATTTGGTTATTTGTAAAACCAGGTTTACATCCCAATGAACAAAAAATGACATTAATGTATATACCGGTATTGTCTATATTATTTATAGCAGGCCTATCTTTCGGTTATTTTATCGTCATGCCATTTTTATTTCATTTCCTAACTACAATTGGTAATGAGATGTTTAATACGATGTTTACAACGGAAAAATATTTTCATTTCGTATTAAATTTAACAGTTCCGTTTGCTGTTATATTTGAATTACCTGTAGTTGTTATGTTTTTAACGAGTATAGGTCTTCTAACGGCAGAATTTCTTCAGAAAATAAGAAGATATGCTTATGTCGTGTTGATTATAATTGCATCATGTATATCGCCGCCAGATTTTTTATCACATAGTTTAGTAGCGGTACCGCTTATTTGTATTTATGAAATTAGTATCGCTTTATCAAAGATAGTTAGTAAACGAAAACAGAAAAGAGAAGAAGAAATACAGTCGAAAAGTGCCTCGTTATAAAGGCACTTTTTAATTTATTTGTTATACTCTAGCTATAATTGTATACAATATATAGAAGGAAAAAATTATAGAATCTCCAAAATTTAGACAAACTTTTCATTTTTATAAGTTTATACTGAAGTTATCAAGCTATATATGGGTAATAAGACTCCCGTCTCAAAGGATATATAGGACAGGGTTCGAATTAGGTGGATATAAATGAAGTATTAACTTCTAAATGGGGCAGCTTAAGGATATTTTAGTATTCATAGGAAACCTACACTAAAAAACGTGTTAAAGAATAAAGTGGAGGAAGTTCAAAAATCCAACGAAAAAGAGGATTGATATTGTGATTACGAAAAGTTTTTATTTCACTCATGCAACAGGGAATTGTATTAAAATATTTGAAATCCCTGTCCTACAAACACAGCATCCATTAGCGTTTCTAATTCAGTCTCGTCTTCAATTGTTTATTGCAAAAATTCAAAAACATAAAAACCCAAGATTCTCGTACTCTTTCCGTGAATATTTACAAAGTTGTTTGAAGTGGAATGATTATTCAAATGTATATAAGACAAATACTCTTGAAAAGAATGCATAATACACAGCAGGGACAGAGTTAGATAGGCTCTGTCTTTTTCATTTTAGGTATAAAAATATAATTAATTTGGTGAAATTCATTCGAAATTGTTGAAAGCCTCGGGAATGCTAGTATAATAACAGGGAGAGCGTATTGGAAAGGGAAGAATATAATATGCAAAAAATTAAAATTGTAACAGATTCAACGGCAGATTTATCAAAAGATATACTTGAGAAGTATGATATTCATGTTTTACCATTATCTATTTCTGTAAATGGACAAACATACTTAGATCGTGTAGATTTGCAACCGGATGAATTTATTGAAGAAATGATTAAATCAGAAGAATTACCAAAAACATCACAACCGGCTATGGGTACATTTGTAGAAATGTATGACAAGCTAGGCGAAGACGGAAGCCAAGTGCTTTCTATTCATATGACAGGTGGAATGAGCGGTACTGTCGCAACAGCGAATAGTGCTGCATCAATGACAGATACAAAAGTAACAGTTGTTGATTCTCAATTTATTACACATGCTTTAGCATATCAAGTAATTGAAGCTGCAAAAATGGCAAAAGAAGAATGCTCACTAGAAGATATTTTAAAACGTATTGATGAAGTAAGAAAGAATACTCGTTTATATGTTGTCGTAGATACATTAGAGAACTTAGTGAAGGGTGGACGTATCGGTAAAGGGAAAGCTTTTATCGGTTCATTACTTAATATTAAACCTATTGCAAGTTTAGAAGGCGGCGTATATAATCCGGTAACGAAAGTACGTAGCCAAGGGCAGATTGTAAAAACGTTGGCTAAACTATTCGAGGAAGATACTGCTGGGAAAGTGGTGAAAGCTGTTGCGATTCCACATGCTAAAGCAATTCCTTTAGCAGAAAGTGTAAAAGCTGCTGTTGAAAAAGTGAATGGATTCACTCAATCAGAGATTTTCTTTACAACACCAGTTATCAGTACTCATACAGGACCAGGAGCAATTGGTTTTATGTATTTAGCAGAGTAATAAAAAAGCTACTTGAAATGAATTTTCAAGTAGCTTTTTTATTATTTCAGGACAGAAAATAAGAAATGAGAAGGGCAATACAGGCGCTACCGCTAATTATATAGCGAGTCTGTAAATAATCTTTCATGGAAAACACCCTTTTCAATTTTTTAAAGTATATGATAAATTACTCGCAAAAATTAGTACTATTATACATGAGAAGTTTCTGTGATTTTTACTGGTTCTTTAACTGGGACAATAGGGCTATAAGTGAAAGTTTGACCTAAAAAGAGAACATGTAGTTGTTCCCACGGTAGCATTCGTAAATTCCAGTTATTTCGTAGTCGTGTTACTGCTTCCCTTGGTGTTTCATCTGCTAAAGCAAAAGTACCGTAGTGCATGGGAATGAAATGTGTAGCTTTTATATCTAGATACGCTTGCACAGCTTCTTCTGGTGAAACGTGAGACACTTTCATAAACCATTCTGGTTCATAGGCACCAATTGGCATAAGTGCAATATCGATTGAAAAACGTTTGCCGATCTCTTTAAATCCTTGGAAATAACCACTATCACCACAAAAATAAATGGTTTCTGAAGAAGTCATATTATCAATGATCCATCCTCCCCAGTGAGAGGTGTTCATATCAAATAATGTTCTTCTCGTCCAGTGCTGGGCAGGTACGAAGTGAAAAGAGACTTCATCAATTGTTGTACTTTCCCACCAGTTGTATTCTTCTACATTGGTGAATTTTTTACGAGTAAATAATTTTTTTAGCCCAATAGGAACAAGGTATAAGGTATCATCATTTAGTTGACGAAGAGATGAAAAGTCTAAATGATCGTAATGACCGTGTGAAATAAGAACGATATCGATTTTAGGTAGTTCTTTTATAGTGAGCCCTGGCTCAGTAAGTCGTGGAACTAACTTTAATTTATTTGCCCATACTGGATCTGTTAAAATATTTAAGCCGTTCGTTTGAATGAGAAAAGTTGAATGACCAATCCATGTGACAGTCGTTTTTTCAAAGTTATTTAGTAGAAATTTACTTTGTTTAACAGGTGATTGTTCTACTAGAAAAGAAAAGTCTTTTTTGTTTTGCTTTCTCTCTTTACGCCAACGTAAGAAGGCGCGAATTGATTTTTTTGTACTTGCATTATCCATATTTTCATAGCGCTTTGCCATGAACATCACCTCATTTAAAATCGTTGTAGTTGTATTGTACCGAAATGTTGTTAAGGAATACAGTGTTTAACATGGATTAATGTTTAAGTAATTGTAAAAAAATAGGGGGGATTTATTTACAAATTTAACAATGAACTTCGTTTCGCAAATAATGGTTAGAGAAATAATAGTAGTAAAATATATTTTGTCTAGTAATTCGCTTGAAATAAAGAAGTAACATACGTAAATTCGTACGATTTCGTGAACAAATGATGTAAACAATTTTCTCATAGTGTTTACTTTTGTTATGATATACATAACTTACATAAATTAAGGATAGAGAAAAGAGGTTTAATAATGAAGCGTTATCAAAAGTTAATTGGTCTTATGGTTGTATTTTGTCTCTTTGTACTTGCAGGTTGTAGTAGTTCAGGGGCAAAACTCCGTAAACCGTTAAACTGGGATTTAGAAACTTTCCAATTTACAAATCAAGAAGGAAAGCCGTTTGGTACAAAAGATTTAAAAGGGAAAGTTTGGGTAGCTGATTTCATGTTTACAAACTGTCAAACAGTTTGTCCGCCAATGACTGCTAATATGGCGAAATTACAGAAAATGGCTAAGGAAGAGAAATTAGACGTTCAGTTTGTTTCGTTTAGTGTAGACCCTGAACTTGATAAACCAGAAAATTTGAAAGCATTCATTCAAAAGTTTACAGAGGATACAAGTAACTGGAACTTGTTAACTGGTTATTCACTGGAGGATATTACAAAGTTTTCAAAAGATAACTTCCAGTCGCTTGTAGATAAACCAGAGAATGGGCAAGTAATACACGGTACATCATTTTTCTTAGTCGATCAAAATGGAAAAGTAATGAAAAAATATAGCGGCATTAGCAATACGCCATACGAAGATATTATACGTGATATGAAGCGATTAGCTGATTAAAAAGAAGGGTGCTTAGCACCCTTCTTTTATTAGTATTCAGTCTATGGATAATATGTCATGCTGTTGTGGTAATTTCGGTGCGCGAATTTCTAATACACCGTTTTGATAAGAAGCTTTCGTTGCTTTTTTATTAATTAAATATGGTAACTTAATAATTCTTGACGCTTCTGAAATGGAACGTTCTCGGCGATAATAGTTATGAGATGTTTGTTCTTCTTCCGTCTCTTCAAGTATATCTTCTTTTACAGAGACTTTTAAGTATTCGCTTTGTATTTCAATTTGAATTTGTTCTTTTTGTATACCTGGTAGTTCGGCTGTAACGACGAGTTCGTCACCAACTTCGTATAAATCTACTGGGAATGTTAATAAACGGTTTCCTTTTTGGAAAAAATGATTTAAATCAGCAATTACGCCACGAAGAGGCGTTTGTTCGAAAAAATCATCAATTTGTTTTAAATAATTACGAACTGGTGGGCGAGAAGAATCTTTTTTTTCTTCACTCATGGTATTACCTCCTAGAAATCAATTTGCAATATCATATGACAAAAGCGGAGAAAGGTGAGTGCCTAGTTTTCATGTTTTCATAAAAAAATGTTAAAAATGTGAAATGGAGTGAGTTTTTTATAGTTTTTGGTCGCCATATTCAGTTGATTATGCTAGTATAAATAGGGTTGATATAGTAGTATTGAGACAGAATGAAAACTGAAAGAGGGTAAGAAGTATGTGTGGTTTTGTAGGATGTTTATGTGAAAACCCTAGAGAGTTTTCAGAAACAGAAAAACATCAATTTGAAAATATGAACACGATGATTTTCCACCGCGGTCCAGATGACGAAGGATATTTTCGTGATGAACATGTACAATTTGGCTTCCGCCGTTTAAGTATCATTGACTTAGAGGCAGGACATCAGCCGTTAACTTATGAAAATGATCGATATGTAATTATTTTTAATGGTGAAATTTACAATTATGTAGAACTACGTGAAATGTTACTTGAAAAAGGTGCAACGTTTGCTACACAATCTGATACAGAAGTTATCATTGCATTGTATGCACATATGAAAGAAAAATGTGTAGACTACCTTCGTGGTATGTTCGCATTTATGATTTGGGATCGTGAAGAAAAGACACTTTTCGGTGCACGTGACCACTTCGGTATTAAGCCTTTATACATCGCACAACAAGGTGATACTACATTCTTCGCATCTGAGAAGAAAAGTATTATGCATGTAATGGAAGACAAAGGGGTAAACCCAAAGTCACTACAACACTACTTTACGTACCAATATGGTCCAGAGCCAGAAACATTAACAATTGATGTTAACAAAATTGAGCCTGGTCATTACTTCGTAAAAGAAATCGGTAAAGAGATGGAAATCCATCGCTACTGGAATCCTTATTTCAACGCTTCAAGCGCAACGAAAGAGGAGCATATCCAAGCAATTCGTGATGTATTATACGATTCTGTAAAAGTACATATGCGTAGTGATGTACCAGTAGGTTCTTTCTTATCTGGTGGTATCGATTCATCTATTATTGCTTCTATCGCAAGAGAAATGAATCCAAATCTATTAACATTCTCTATTGGTTTCGAACAACGCGGTTTCAGTGAAGTTGATGTTGCGAAAGAAACTGCTGAGAAATTAGGAGTTAAAAACCATAACGTATTCATTACAGCGCAAGAATTTATGGATGAGTTCCCAAAAATCATTTGGCATATGGATGATCCTTTAGCGGATCCAGCAGCTGTACCATTGTATTTCGTTGCGAAAGAAGCGCGTAAACATGTAACGGTTGTTCTTTCTGGTGAAGGTGCAGACGAGCTATTTGGTGGATATAACATTTATCGTGAGCCAAACTCGTTAAAAATGTTCTCTTACATTCCTAGCCCAGGAAAGAGTGTTCTAAAGGCATTAAGTGGTGCTCTTAAAGAAGGGTTTAAAGGAAAAAGCTTCTTAGAGCGTGGATGTACGCCAATCGAAGAGCGTTACTATGGAAATGCGAAAATCTTCCGTGAAGAAGAGAAAGCTGAATTAATGAAGTATTACGATGAAAGTGTTAACTATATGGATATCACGAAACCATTGTATAACGAAATTAAAGATTATGATGATGTAAGTAAAATGCAGTACATTGATATGTTCACATGGTTACGCGGCGATATTTTATTAAAAGCTGATAAAATGACGATGGCAAATTCATTAGAACTTCGTGTACCGTTCTTAGATAAAGAAGTATTTGACGTTGCATCTAAAATTCCGACAGAATTTAAAATTGCAAACGGAACAACGAAAGCTATATTACGTGAAGCTGCTCGTGGAATTGTTCCGGATCACGTGTTAGATCGTAAAAAGCTTGGATTCCCAGTACCAATTCGTCACTGGTTAAAAGATGAAATGCACGATTGGGCTGTAAATATTATTAAAGAAAGCAAAACTGAGCATTTAATCGAAAAACAGTATGTATTAAACTTACTGGAAGCACATTGTGCAGATAAAGGCGATTATAGCCGTAAAATTTGGACTGTACTTGCGTTTATGGTATGGCATCAAATTTATGTTGAGCATAAATACGATACGAATAAGTTCCACGAAGAAACAAAGCGTGCGTATAGCTTAGTTTAATAAAAAACCTTAAGGTCGCATTCGATCTTAAGGTTTTTTTCATAAATTGCATTTATTATTGATACAATAATAGTAAAAGGATGGACAACATATGATTACATTTGAGAAAGTAAATATAGAAAATGAAAGCGCTGTAAAAGAAATGTTTCACTCACACAGCTTAGATGAGAAAAAGGTTCAGTATTGTGTAAAGGCTGATGATACATATATTGGTGTAATAGATTATAGCGTTCAAGAAGAGAGTGCTATTTTGTCACAGTTAATTATTCATTTTGATTATCAAGGTTATGGATACGGGACAAATACGTATTTTACATTTGAAGAAATGATGAAACAGAGAAATGTGAAAGAAATAAAAGTATTGCAAGAGATGTTTACGGAACAAGCTAAATCTTTCATAGAGGGATCTGGTTTTATTGAGGAAAATGGAATATATGTAAAGAAAATATAGTGAATATTGATTAGGTGATGATATGAATATAAGGTAGGTGGACGTATGACGATAACTTCTGGTCTTGTATTAGTTGGAGGTTGTTTTATAGTAGCAGAACTATGCCAGACTTTTATTCGGAAAAGAATGTATAAGAAGAGAAGACCATATGAATTACAATATATACCCGTGTTTGTAATTTTGTTTTGTATGCTATTTGTATTGCAAAACATAACGTATTTCCCACCTCTTTTGAACATCTTTTTGAAGTTTGGGTTGCTATATAGCGGCGGTGGGATATTTCTTTTATTTCTTTTATTTTGCATACGTTACATCCATTATCAATCGTATATATTCATTTTAAATTGGCTAAAGCAAAGCGATAGAAACCGCCTTACATAAGGGGGTTTTTTTATTTGTACTTGTAACGGAACTTGTACAATTAACATAAAATAGGACGAGTAGAAATGAAAGCTTATTACAATAAAGAAAGGAATGAAAAAGATATATGAAACTTGTTATAGACGCAGGGCATGGTGGATATGATTCTGGTGCTGTTGGTAATGGGTTAGTGGAAAAAGAGTTAACACTTCAAATTGCTAGACGTGTGCGAGATATTTTATCTGCAAATTACCCAATCAATATTAAAATGACACGTGATAGTGATGTGTTTATCTCTTTATCAGAACGTGCTAATATTGCTAATTCATTTGGTGCAGATTATTTTATCTCATTTCACATTAATAGTGGCGGTGGCACTGGATTTGAAAGTTATATTTACAATGCGCTATCTAATAGTAGTTCCGCATATGAAAAGCAACAAAAAATGCATGCAGCAGTCAATCCTGTATTAACAAAATATGGTCTTCGTGATCGAGGGGCAAAAAAAGCAAATTATGCGGTACTAAGGGAGACTGCAATGGATGCAATTTTAACTGAGACTGCTTTTATTGATACAACATTTGATGCTAATTTATTGAAAAATCCACAATTTATCGAAGATCTAAGTCAAGCATATGCAAACGGAATAGCAGCTATTTTTGGAGTAGCTCCAAATCCGAATCCTCCAAATCCACAACCTCCAAATCCTCAGCCAACACCACAAACGAAGGGGATTGCTTATATCCTTGGGAAAAATGTGAATTTAAGAAGTGGTCCATCAACGTCTTCTTCGGTTATTCGTCAACTAAACTCCCCAGAATCGTATGTCGTATATCAGGAAAGTAACGGATGGTTAGACTTAGGAAATGGACAATGGGTGTATAATGACCCTTCGTACATTAATTTTGTAAAGACGAGCAATAGCGATGGAAGTGCAATTGGTGTCGCATATATACAAGGAACGAATGTGAATTTAAGAAGTGGTCCATCAACATCTTCTTCAGTTATTCGTAAATTAAATAATCCAGAATCTTATTTAGTATATATTAATCAAAACGGTTGGTTGAACCTTGGTGGAAATCAATGGGTGTATAATGATCCATCATATATTAAATATAATCAATATTAGGAAATGAGTTTATAATGTAATATGAATGCGTATTTATGTATAACGTAGATACGCATTTTAAGAACGTTTATTATTTTCATACTTATACACTTTATTTTAAAAATAAACATTTGAATAGCGGATAGAATCTAAAATGTATATATTGAAAAAGTTTTCTGATATACATTGACAATGTATGTAATATACATTAATCTTTAATTGTTAATGATAATCGATTTCATCTAGGGAGGACATATGGTACATAGCAAAAAAATATTTATGTTCAGCATTATGATACTTATGGTAATAATCGCAGGGTGTAGCAAAGAAGAGAAAAAAGAAAATGATACATCGGCTAAAGCAAAAGATTCGTATACTGTAAAGCATGCAATGGGTGAAACAACAGTAAATGGTACACCTAAAAAAGTAGTTGTTTTAACAAATGAGGGTGCGGAGGCGCTTTTAGCTGTCGGAGTAACACCAGTTGGAACTACAAAACCACGTGCTGGTGATGAATGGTATCCTCATTTAGCGAAAGATTTAAAAGATACGAAAGTTGTAGGTACTGAGCGTGATATTAATTTAGAGGCAGTTATGAAGCTTAAGCCAGATTTAATTATCGGTAATAAAATGCGTCATGAAAAAATATATGAGCAATTGAACGAAATAGCGCCAACTGTGTACGCTGAAACATTGCGCGGGGATTGGAAAGAAAACTTTACACTCTATACAAAAGCTGTAAATAAAGAAAAAGAAGGGCAAAAGGCTCTTGAAGATTATAAAAAACGTATTGAAGGAATGAAAGAGAAGTTAGGAGATAAATTGAATTCTAAAGTTTCTATTATTCGCTTCGTACCAGGTGACGTTCGTATTTATCAGAAAAACTCATTCTCAGGTGCTGTTTTAAATGATATTGGATTTAAGCGACCACCACTACAAGATAAAGATGAGTTTGCGATAAAAGGAATTACAAAAGAGCAAATTCCGAATATGGATGGAGACTACATATTCTACTTCACATCTGATAAAGATGCAGATAAGAATAACGAAGGAACCACGTTAGCAAAAGAATGGACAGAAGACCCACTCTTTAAGCAGCTGCAGGCTTCTAAAGATAATAAAGTATTCCAAGTGGATGAAGTAATTTGGAATACAGCAGGCGGTATTAAAGCTGCAAACTTAATGCTAGATGATATTGAAAAATATTTTTTGAAATAAATGAATGGTTGAGTGCATCACTTTAAATAGGTGATGTACTTTTTTTGTTTAGTTAAATACAGAAAATTCCTTCTTTTAAGTGTGGATAAGTTGTACAATAAAATCAATTATGGAATAAAGGAGTGGGAAGGAATGAAAGCTACTCATAAAGATTGGATTTTATTTAACGGAAGAATTGTGAATACGAAGGAAGAACAGCCGATGGTCCCATTAGAGGAGAGGGGCTTTCAATTTGGTGATGGTATATATGAGGTGTTTAGGTTATATGATGGGAAGCCACATTTATTGGATTTACATTTGGAACGATTTTTTAATTCTATGGAAGAAATAAAACTAATTCCATCGTTTACTAAAGAAGAGTTAGTGGAAGAGTTACATCAAATGATTGAAAAAAATCAATTTCAAGAAGATGGGAATGTGTATCTTCAAATATCACGTGGTGCTCAAGCTCGAAATCATGTGTATGAAAAAGATTTACAACCAACATATTTTGCGAATATTGTTTCGTTTCCAAGACCTACTACTACTATGGAACAAGGAATAAAGGTTACTGTAGAAGAGGATATACGCTGGAAGTTCTGTCATATAAAATCTTTAAACCTTCTACCTAATATCATGATTAAAAATAAAATAAACGAGCAGGGGTATCAAGAAGCGATATTAGTACGAGATGGAGTTGTAACAGAAGGGTGTCATTCGAATTTCTTTATGGTGAAAAATAATAAATTAATTACACATCCGGCCGATAATTTCATTCTACACGGCATTACTCGTCACTACGTTATTACATTAGCGAAAGCTTTACATATTGAAGTAGAAGAGCGTGAATTCTCATTGCAAGAAGTATACGAGGCTGACGAATGTTTCTTTACAGCGACACCACTTGAAATGTTCCCTGTTGTTCAAATTGGTGATGAGAAGTTTGGAAGCGGCGAAAGAGGACCAATTACGAAAAAACTACAAGCTGCATATGAAGAAAGTATTAGTTTGTTTAAAGTGACAAATTAATAATGAGGGAAAAAGCTGGTATTCCCCCAGCTTTTTTTCATGATATAATTCAACCATAGGACAAGTTTTGAAAACGCTGTAAAAAGGGGATTTAATATATGAATTATGAAGATTTTAAAGAAGTAATTCACGGTAGACGAAGTGTTAGAAAGTTTACAGAACAAGAAGTATCCACTAGTGATATAAAAGAAATTATTGATTGTGCTCGTTATGCACCGAGTGATACGAACTCACAAACGTGGGAGTTCTTGGTCATTATGAACCGAGAGAAAATTAAAGAAATTGAACAAATGACATGGGATGCATTACATAAACTTGCAGCAAAAGCAGCAGAAAATGGAGAAGAGAAAGCAGGGAAATTACTTACACGTTCTTTCGGTCCATATGCGACAGCTTTCTCTGAGGCGCCAGTATTAATCGTATGTTTGGCAACACCATATGAATCAAAGTTTCGTGAAAAGATATTTGATCCAATTGCCTTCGTTCCTGATTCAGTATGGGAAGAGGAAGGAATTAAGAGTAGCTGTTTAGCAGCACAAAACTTAATGTTGGCTGCACATGCGAGAGGACTGGGTACTTGTCCAATGACAGGACCTGTATTATTAGCTCAAGATGAACTGCGACAATATTTACAAATTGAGCCTCAAAAACAAATTAATATGGTAATTTCACTCGGGTTTCCGAAAGATAAGCCGAAGAAACTTTCTCGAAAAGAAGTTGATGAGATTACAACATTTATTTTCTAAATGTTATGTAGAAAAGACATTGAAATGACAATGTCTTTTTATTTTGAATGGATATTTTTTTAGTAAATTGGGCTAAAATGATGAATAGATTGGAATTACTATTTATTTCTTTAAAAAAATTAATGTTCTTAAAATGAAAGTATGGTACAGTAATCGTGAGCAAGCTAATATTTGTTCATGAAAGTGTTAAAAACTAGTTTTAAAATCAAGAAGTTATTTTTGTATAATAAATTATAATGAAATAACAGGGGGAATGAATTTTGAAGAAATTCATAATCGCTGGATTGTCTGTATTGCTATTAGTAGGCTGTGGTACTCCAAAGGAAAAAGAGGATGCACAGTCAAACCAGGAAGAACAAGTTGTAAATGCAAGTGATGAGAATATGGTCGTATTTCCTGAAGGAGCAGTGCCAATCGGAGAAGGGAAAGTAAAAGTAACTACTCCAGATGGTACTTCTGAAAATGGCAATATACCAACTGTATTCATAAAAAAGGATACTTTAATTCAGCAAGTCGAATTAGAACTTTCCAATTTTCAAAACGATAAAGAAACATTTGTATTTGTAGATCAAATATTTGCAGATAAACATCAAGTAACTAGTACAACACAGACAACAGTACAATTAAAAGAAAAGACGCTTGAGACAGGTAGTCATACGATTACCGCAGCTCAGTTTGAAAACAATGATCCAAAAGGAAAAGTCATTAGCTTGAATCAAGCGACGTTTGAAACGAAACCTGCGTCTTAATATGGAAAAAAGTACATTACTCAAAAGTAGTGTACTTTTTAGTTTGGATTGAATTATGTCATTGAGAATAATTTGTTTCACTTTCTAGTACGAATGAATAGAAAGAACTTATTCTTTACTATCATGTAAGAGGAAGGAATTGAAAGTTTGAAACGAGTTATTCGTATTTTCTTATTTATTATAATGTTTTCGGTCATTTGGTTTACTTTACAAGAGGCGGTTGAAGTTACGCTCAATTATCACATTCATGACTTGTTAATTGGAGCTGTATGTTTTGTCATTGTGTATCGGTTTTATCAAGCCTTAACGGACAATAAGAACCCCACTTGAAAATTCGGCACATGCGAGGAAGTTAGGTGGGAGATCAACTTGCCCGTAAAAGCCCGATTGGTGAAGGATAATACCCCCTATGATTAAAGTTACGCTTTATGATAAACTCGGATTAAGGTAAGTATTGAGTTGGAAATGTAGGGATTTCATTTGAAATGTCGAATAGTACATACGATGTCGTAATAACAAATTTTCTATTGTTTACTGTGAAACAGAAGAAGGAGAGATTGTAGTTATGAAAAGAGCTCTTATAAATATTGATTATACATATGATTTTGTAGCTGAAAAAGGTGCTTTAACATGTGGGAAACCAGGTCAAGAAATTGAGAAGGAACTTGTAAGTGTAACGAAACAATTTATTGAAAAAGGTGATTACGTAGTATTTGCGATCGATAAACATGAAGACAATGATGTATATCATCCAGAAGCGAAATTGTTTCCACTTCATAATATAGCAGGTACAAATGGAAGAGACTTATTTGGTGAATTACAAGATGTATGCGAGAAATATAAAAATGCAGAGAATGTATACTATATGGACAAAACACGTTACAGTGCTTTTGCAGGAACGGATCTAGAAATGAAGCTAAGAGAAAGAGGAATAGGGGAAGTGCATCTTGTAGGTGTATGTACAGATATTTGCGTCCTTCATACAGCAGTAGATGCTTATAACAAAGGGTTTCAAATTGTGGTTTATGAAAAAGCAGTAGCATCTTTTAATGCGCAAGGGCATGAATATGCACTTGGACATTTTAAATCTTGTTTAAATGCAGAAGTGAAGTGAAAAAAAAGAGGCCTTCAAAAGGTCTCTTTTTCACATTTAAATAGAGACGACTTGCTGTTGAATTAACTTTTTAATGAACGGTCTAATCTTTTCTGGTAGCCCATTTAAATCAAAAAATTGTACAATGTAATGATTCAGCTTCGTCTGCTTTTAACGAGGTGAGTATTGCGGACTTAAAAGAAAGTCGTTTATAAAAAATTCTATTGTAATATCCCTTTAGAGGATTAAAAAGGATTATAGTAAATAGAAAAGAACATCTGAAGTTGAAAGATTGATTAAAGGGTTATATTGTTGAAGATGAACAATGAATACAAATACATAGTTAAGAAAGTACGATTTAAGATCAGGATAAAAGATGTTTCGAAAACAAGTGTTGAGATGATAAATGCGTATTTAAAATATAGTAGCTTTGTATGAAATTTTTATTAGTAAGGAAGTGGATGGATGAGTTTATTAACGTATACTGAAGAGTTTTTTAATTATGTAAGGGAGTTTTTACTTTTAAGGTTTTTACTATTTGCTTTAGTTCTTATCATTATGTCTTTTGTTATAAATCGCATTATTGATTGGTTTTTTAGGAAATCAAGCTTTTTTGATGAAGAGGTAGAGCAGACGATTCAAAGTGTAATTCGATCTATTTTTAGGTATATCATTATCATTAGTCTTATCATATATTTAATTAGTCAATTTGTAGATATAAAAAGTATTATTGCAGGTGCAGGGATAGCGGGAGTCGTCATCGGTTTTGCTGCACAACAGATGCTAAAAGATGTCATATTAGGCTTCGCAAGATTAGCGGACAAAGAGTTTCGAGTTGGCGATTTTGTAACTTTTAACGGAACAAATTCAGGAACTATTGAGGAAATTAGTATTCGTTTTATGCAAATTCGTGAATGGTCAGGGAAACTCCTTACCATACCACACGGAGAGATTAGAACGATACAGAATTTTAATAAAGGATGGATGCGAGTTATTGAACGCATCACGGTAAGTTATCAGGAAGATCCTACAAGAGTTAAAGAATTGTTAGAAGAAGTATGTGTTATTTGTAATGAAAAATTGGAGCAAAATCTTTATAGAGTAGATGATGAAGCTGTTGAGCCATTTAAATATGTTGGAGTTACAGACTTAAATCCTAACCTTAAATATGTTGGATATGAATTTTGTATTACAGGTTTGATTAAACCGGAAGATTATTTTGAAACTTCTAGACAAGTAAGATTTGAATTAATGTCTATGTTCCATAAAAATCAAGTGCAAATGCCAGCAGCGAATATGTTCGTTAACACTGAAAGTTTACAGAATATCCATGTGGGACAATCTTTATCAGACAGTTAATGAAAACTAGCTAATTTCTGTTTTGGTTTAGAATTTAGATTTGTGAATCAATAGATTTGAATGAACTGTATGGGATATCTCCGAAAAAAGAGCTGAAGAAATTCGGTTCTTTTTTGTTTGTAGTATTTCGAAATTTCTTAATGTTATAATGGTAGTTGGTGATGAGAATGAACATAGATGAAAAAGAGATGCATCGTTTAGAGGCATTAAAAGAAATTGCTGAGTTACTAAATGAAGCAACAAACTTACAGGAAATGTTAGGGAAAGTGTTACATACATTATTACAAGTTATGAATTTACAAACAGGGTGGATATTCTTTATTGATGAAAGTGGAAAGCATCGTATGCTTGTAGAGCAAAATTTACCCCCAGCTCTTACGTGGCAGGAAAAGAAGCCGATGTGTGAAGGCGATTGTTGGTGTGTAGAACGTTTTGTGAATGGAAGATTGGAAAAAGCGACAAATATTATTGAATGTAAACGAATAGAGGATGCGATTGAATGTAATTGGGGCGAGACAGAAGATGTTACACATCATGCGACAATCCCGCTAAGATCTGGATCAGAGAAATTTGGTCTATTAAATGTAGCTTCGCCCCATAAAACACATTTTTCTGAGGAGGAGTTAGCGTTATTAGAAGCGATTGCATTTCAAATTGGAACGACAATACAACGTATTCAATTAGTTGAGAAAGAACGGAAATATGTAGTTGTAGCTGAAAGAAATCGACTTGCACGTGACCTACATGATTCCGTTAAACAATTGTTATTTTCAATTATGCTAACAGCGAAAGGGACTCTAAATATGACGAAGGATAGAGACTTGCAAGAGATGTTAAGTTATATTGGAGAGTTATCACAGGAAGCATTACAAGAGATGACACTTTTAATTTGGCAATTAAGGCCTGAAGGATTAGAGAAAGGTTTAGCAGAAGCGATTCAAAATTACGGAAAACTGTTAGGGATTCAAGTGGAAGTTCGAATTGATGGAATGGTTTTAATTGAAGATGAAATAGAAGAAGTTTTATGGCGTATAAGCCAAGAGGCATTACATAATTGTAAAAAACATGCCTCATGTGAAAAAGTATGTGTTCATTTAAGGATAGAAAATAATAAGTTGCATTTTTACATAGAAGATAACGGAATAGGATTTATACAGGATCAAGTAAGAGAGTCAGCACTTGGTTTGAAAAGTATGAAAGAACGAATTGAATTAATGAGGGGAATTTTTCGAATAAAAGCAGAACCGGAAAAGGGGACAAAGATAGAAATTCAATTACCGGTTTGAGAGGGAGAACGTCAGTGAAAATTAAATTATTACTTGTAGAAGATCATCATATCGTTCGAAGGGGACTCGTATTCTTTTTGAAGACGAGAGAAGAATTTGAAATTATTGGGGAAGCAGCAAATGGTGAAGAAGCATTAACATTCGTCCAAACAGAAAGGCCAGATGTAGTATTAATGGATTTATCAATGCCGAAAATGGATGGTATTGAAGCGACAAAACGTATAAAACAATACGATGAGACAATAAAAATTCTTATGCTCAGTAGTTTTTCAGAACAAGATTACGTTTTACCAGCATTAGAAGCTGGGGCAGATGGTTATCAATTAAAAGAAGTGCAGCCAGATCAACTTGTTGCGTCAATCGTTGCGGTATATCAAGGAAACGCAAATTTTCACCCGAAAGTAACACCAGCACTATTAGGACGATCAGCAGTCAAGAAAGAAAAAGAGAATCCTTTTTCTATGTTAACAAAAAGGGAGCAAGAAGTACTTCGTGAAATTGCGAAAGGAAGAAGCAATAAGGAGATTGCAGCAGAACTTCATATTACAGAACAAACTGTGAAAACACACGTTTCTAACGTATTGGCTAAATTGGAAGTAGATGATCGTACACAAGCTGCCTTATACGCAGTAAAGCATGGGGAAAACTAGAAATAAGTATGAATAATTGTGTCATATGCTACGGAAGAATACATATGAGAAATTAAAATGTATAGAGATGCCGAATAAAGGTTTTTCTTCTTTCAATAATTAGGTACAATAAAGTGAAACTTTAATCAGTGGGGGGGCCATCCCCACTGATTATTAGTTGAACCAATCGGGTTTTTACGGGCAGTTGATCTCCCACCTAACTCCCTGGCATTCATCGAATTTTGAGGTGGGAGTCTTACTGCCCGTTAATACGGGATAAAGCTACTATGGAAGGGGAAGATACGCTATGCCTGGTACAAAAAGTGGGATTGGAAAGATTCAGGCTTCGTTAAATGGTTTATCACCGAAATTACGAAGTATTGCCGAACATATTTTGAAACATCCACAAGATGTTGTACATAAATCGATTACGGAATTAGCGGAAGTTACGAATAGTTCCGAAGCAACGATATTCCGCTTATGCAAACACTTAGGTTTTCAAGGGTTCCAAGACTTGAAAATTACATTAGCTCGTGAGATTGTACATACCCCGATGCAAAATATTCATGAGGAAGTATCGGTAGAAGATAATATTGTCACTGTTGCTAAAAAAGTTTTTCATTCACATATTACAGGACTGCAAGATACATTACATTTGTTAAACGATAACGCGTTGGAACAGGCAGTAAGTGCGCTGAATGAAGCGAAACGAATTGAGTTTTATGGAAATGGTGGTTCAGGTATTATTGCGATGGATGCTTATCATAAGTTTATGAGAACGGGTATTTCTTGTATTGCTCATACGGATTCACATTTTCAAATTATGGGAGCGGGCTTGCTGACAAAAAAAGCAGTGGTCATTGCAATTTCTCATTCGGGCAGTAATAAAGGTTTACTTGAAGCGTTAGAAGTAGCGAAAGCAAGAGGGGCCAAAATTATTGCGATTACGAGCTATCAAAAATCGGCATTAAGCCAACTTGCTCATATAACATTATATACTTCGACGCGTGAGACGGAATTTCGTACAGAAGCAAGTTCGTCACGATTAGCGCAGCTTAGTTTATTAGATACTTTGTATGTGGGATTGTCATTGCAGCGACAAGAGGAAACACTACAAAATTTACAAAGTATACGTGAAACTATTTCGATGAAGCGAATATAAAGGGCTCTTCAAATGAAGAGCTTTTTATATTGGCGAGTAGTCTGTTGATATACCCTCTAGATCTACTTGTTCTAAGTGTCTATAGAAATATGCCAATTACCTATAATAATAATAATAATCTCTCATCTTTTAGACCCTTCATTTTTTAAACCTCGATATTTTGCATATGAAATTTAACAAGTAGCTTGATACATCAAAATACGTATTGGGTAATAATTCAAATATTGTTCAATATTTAACAATAAGCTTATGAAATTCCATGTTATGATGAACCTGTAATGATGATTGAACACTTAAATTTGGTACAATAATTAGCCAAAATAGTGAGGACAGTAGTTGTGAGATAAACTCATTAAAACTCTAAAACACTAAAGGGGAGATCACATATGAAAGCAGTAGTAGTTAATAAAAACAGCAAAGCAAATATTGAAGTTATTGAAAAAGAATTACGTCCGTTACACTCGGGTGAAGCGCTAGTAGATGTAGAGTATTGTGGAGTTTGCCACACTGATTTACACGTTGCGAATCATGATTTTGGAAACACCGATGGCCGCATCCTTGGTCATGAGGGTGTAGGTATTGTTACTAAAATTGCTGATGATGTTACTTCACTAAAGATAGGTGACCGTGTAAGTATTGCATGGATGTTCCAATCTTGTGGACGTTGTGAATATTGCGTAACGGGGAGAGAAACATTCTGCCGTGAAGTAAAAAATGCTGGTTATTCAGTAGATGGTGGTATGGCTGAACAATGTATTGTTACAGCTGATTATGCGGTGAAGGTACCAGAAGGATTAGATCCTGCTCAAGCATCATCAATTACATGTGCGGGCGTAACTACATATAAAGCTATAAAAGTATCAGACATTAAACCTGGTCAACCTATCGTAATCTATGGTTGTGGTGGATTAGGTAACCTAGCTATTCAATATGCTAAAAACGTATTTGGTGCAAAGGTAATTGCAGTAGATATCAATGACGACAAATTAGCCTTAGCAAAAGAAGTTGGTGCTGATATGACTATCAATCCGATTTCTCAAGGTCCTGCTGATAAAATTGTTCAAGAGGAGTTTGATGGTGCTTATGCTGCTGTAGTAACAGCAGTTTCTAAAGTAGCATTCAACTCAGCAGTTGATGCAGTACGTGCTTGCGGTAAAGTAGTTGCGGTAGGTTTACCAGTAGAAACTATGGATTTAAACATTCCACGACTTGTATTAGACGGAATTGAAGTAGTTGGTTCTCTAGTTGGTACTCGTAAGGATCTGGAGGAGGCATTTATGTTCGGCGCAGAAGGAAAAGTAGTGCCGGTTGTTCAAACGTGTTCTCTAGATAAAGTACAAAATGTATTCGAAGAAATGGAACAAGGTAGAATTCAAGGGCGTATGGTAATCGATTTTAAACAGCATAATTGTGAGTGTAAATAATTCATTTTAAATATAAAAAGCATGAGTCTAGCAAAGGTCATTTAAAAAAGTTAGACGGCATAAAAAAGATGATCCCTTGTATTCAATAGGGATCATCTTTTTTATATTCTACTAATATCAATGCCAATTAATACTTGATTGATGAGACATGATTAAAGGTTCACTTTATCTACAAATGAAAAAGAATCTTTACTTTTAACAAATTTTTTATGATTTGGAACGGTTTGAATTGCTACAACTTGCGAATCTCTTGCTTTCAGTGCATCTTGAATCCCGATTGTCATAAGCTTAATAAACAGAATCGTAATAAAGAATGAAACGAGAGTATACAAAATAATCCACCATGAAATATTCATTTCATAACGATTTAATCCAATAAGGCCTGCCCAATCATTCGATAGAGAAACAGGTTTGAGTACTCCGTCATAGAGTTCACGCATTTGTATCCCACCAATTACAATATCAAGCAACGCTAAATGGATAACGAGTATGAGTGTTTGGACGATATGTTCCATAAATAACACAAATAAGCGATCAAGTAATAAGACTCGTAAGTGTTTTTTGATAATATGAAAACGGCTAGCACCCAGTAATTGTGAACTTAAAATGTAATCTCGTTTCATAAATTCATCAACCTCTGAGGAGATATATAAAGAAAGTGTAGGTAGAGCGACGAAAATAAGTACGAGAACTTGATAAAACGCAAATGAAATATTTGGATCTAATCTATCAGCATTTGATATGATTACAATATTAACGGGCGTGATGAGTATAAATGCGATAAATAAAGTAGGAATATAGTAAAAAACTTCTGAGCATGCCTGGAAAAATCTCTTGAATCTTGGAGCGTATAAACTCAAGAGGATTCCTATACATGTTCCGCATAAAATTCGAAAGAAGCTAATTGCCACGGCTAATAAGATAGTGAATTTTGCTCCTTCTACAATTTGTAAGAAAACAGACTCTCCAAAACGATCAGATCCAAAAGGCGGCATTAACGATGGCGAAAAGGGGGCCTTTCCAAGTAATTCGTTATTGTCATTGTAAAGTAACTGAGGAGGTTTTGGGATGTTATCTTTAAAGAACCAACTATAAATAAAACTAGCTGAAACAAGTATGAATAGATAAGTAAAGCCGATTAAAAATCGTTTTGATTTCCAAATAGATTTCATAATGCTGCTCCTTTCAATTGCTTTTTCCATCTATTCATCATGAATGAGATTATTTGAAAAATGGCATAAAACGGTAAAATAATCATAACAAGTATGATAAATGCAGCTGGAGGTGAAATAAACGCCTTCTTAAATAAAAATTGAATAATGCCTTCCATATTAAAAACAAATTCTAAAATGAATAAGTTAGAAAGTAAGAAAACAAAAATCGTTTTTAAATGATGAAAGAAGTGGATAGATATATTTTTGAATAAATGAATGCATAGTATATAACTTGATGAAAGTCCTTTTCCATATGCAACCTCTACGTAATGTTTTTCATGTTCTTCTTTTATGTATAACACCATCATCCGAAACATTTGTAATGTAGGTAAGACTGCTAAAGATAAAATAGGGAGTAAATAAGCTCGATTTTCATTAAAAGAAATAATGGTGACAGGAGATTCCCCGAATTTCTGAAGTACCCATATGAAAAATATTTGCAAACAAATCATCATCATCATATCAGGGACAGCTTCTAATATGAACACAATTCGGTTTATCCATTTTTTTATATAATCTTTTGCTAAAAAATAAAAAAATGCCATGCTAGATGATAGAAAGAGTGCAAGCAAAAAGGCTATAAATAATACAGTAAATGAATATAGGTAAGGTTCTAAAACAGTTGGAAATAATGGTGTCTTTTTGAAATGACCAAATTTCGGGTCTGATCCCATAACTACTAATGATTCAGGGGAGAAAACCTGTTTTAACATAGTAACGATCTGATTAAAAAAATGAATTGGTTGAAAAGTGAATCCCTGTTGAGTGATAAATAAATAAGGTAAATTTAGTAATAGTAAGAGTGATAAAAGAATTGATGAAAGTTTTATTGTGAATTGAGATATTTTATATAACATTAAATCCCTCCGACATCTTTTTACAACATTATACAATAAAGTTCATATTTTGTTTTGATTTTTCAGAAAAATATAAATACTATTAGATTTTATAGTATGGAACATATATTTACAAGGTAAAAAAGTGATAGTAGGCAGCCACGCCCTATGTCCATCAAACTAAGAAAACGAGAACTTATATATTATTATCTTTAGGTGGAGGGGAAAGAATGTTTGATAAATTAAAAAGGTTATTTAAAAAAGATAAAGAGAATGATTTAGAAGATGAGAGGTACATTTTGGTTTGAAAAAAATTTTCTTTTCATAACTTGATTTATGAAAAAATATTTTATATACTAATTCATGTAAACGGTTTACTAGATCGTATTTTGCTAGAAACGAAAGGAATGTTCGCATGGAAACAAGGGGGAGAGTAATCGGGATTGACATCGGTACCACAAGTACGAAAACGGTTGTATTCACTGAAAAAGGAAAAGTCGTTGCTTCACATGCAATTGATTATCCAATTATTCAACCGTACGTCGGATGGGCTGAGCAAGATCCTGATGTAATATGTGCTGCTGTATATAAAACTGTAAGCGTTGCCATTGAAAAGGGTAATGTGTCACCGGAAGATATTTCTTCTATCGGGATTAGTACAGCGATGCATGCCTTAATTGCTGTAGATGAAAACGGTGTGCCGTTAACGCGCTCTATTATTTGGGCAGATAATAGAAGCACAAAGCAATCAGAAAAACTATTACAACAAATGAATGGTCATGACATTTATAGAAGAACTGGTACACCGATTCATCCGATGTCACCACTTTCTAAATTATTGTGGATGAAAGAAGAAGAAACGGAGTTATTCAGAACTGCTCATAAATTTATTTCCATTAAAGAGTATGTCATTTATCAATTATTTTCACGCTATGTAGTTGATTATTCTATCGCATCTGCTACAGGGTTATTTAATTTAAAAACATTAAACTGGGATGAAGATGTTTTAACTATGTTAAATATGTCACCAGAACAATTATCAACACCTGTACCAACTACATATATTTTATCGGGAATGAAGCCGGAATTAGCACAAAAGATGGGTATTAGTGAGGATACTCCGGTTGTTATTGGTGCAAGTGATGGTGTTCTTGCAAATGTAGGTGTCGGTGCAATATCACCTGGCTCAGCTGCAATTACGATCGGGACAAGTGGTGCGGTTCGAACAATTTCATCGAGTGTTAATACAGATGAAAAAGGAAGAACTTTTTGTTACGCATTAACAGATGAGCACTGGGTGATCGGCGGACCAACGAATAACGGTGGAATATTACTTAGATGGTTACGTGATGAATTTGGTAGCCCAGAGCAAGAGGTAGCAAGAAAGCTTGGAATTGATCCTTATGATTTATTAATTAAGTATGCAGAAAGTGTACCAGCTGGAGCAGATGGATTACTATTTTTACCCTTTCTATCTGGAGAACGTGCACCCTACTGGAATGCAAATGCTCGAGGTACATTCTTCGGGATAAACCTTCAGCATAAACGAGAACATTTCATACGAGCAGTTATGGAAGGTGTTTGTATGAGTGTGTATTCAGTAGCACTTGCCATTCGAGATTGTACAGGGCCACTTACTGAAATACGTGTTTCAGGAGGCTTTGCGAAATCTGCATTTTGGAGACAAATGTTATCTGACATGATGGGGAAAGAATTGCTTGTTCCAGAAAGTCATGAAGCATCTGCGCTTGGGGCAGCAGCACTTGCTTTGTATGCAATTGGGAAAATTGATTCTCTTGAAGAGGTGAAGGATTGGATTGATATTGTCCATCACCATGTACCGAATAAAGAAAATACGGCTTTATATTTAGAGATGTTTTATATGTATGAACGACTTTACAATCGTTTGAAAGAAGAATTTGATTGTATAGCTGCTTTCCAACGTAAACAATAGGGGGATTGGGAGAAATGGTAGTTGGGATCGTACTAGCGGCTGTTGTTATATTACTTTTACTAATTACGGTAGTAAAATGGCATCCATTTGTCGCGTTAATTTTAACAGCAATCGGAGTTGGGCTAGCAATGGGGATGCCCTTAATTGGAACTTCACCACAACATCCGGGGATTATCGATTCTATTAAATTAGGTCTCGGTAATACGTTAGGGTTTTTAGCGATTGTTTTAGCTTTAGGAACAATGCTTGGAAAAATGATGGCTGAGTCTGGCGGTGCTGAACGAATTGCTAACACATTAATTGGACGTTTTGGGAAAAAGCGTGTTCACTGGGCAATGATGTTCGTTGCATTTATAGTAGGGATTCCGGTATTTTTCCAAGTTGGATTTGTACTATTAATTCCGTTAGTATTTACAATTGCGTTAGAAACAGGGGTATCACTTATTACAATCGGTATTCCGCTAGTAGCAGGTCTTTCGGTTGTACACGGACTTGTTCCACCGCATCCAGCAGCTATGGCAGCGGTAGGTATATTTAAAGCAGATGTAGGGAAGACAATTTTGTATGCATTAATTGTCGGACTTCCAACTGCAATAATTGCAGGTCCGCTTTACGGGAAATGGATTGGTGCTCGTATACATAAAGAAGTACCGTTAGATATAGCGGAGCAATTTATTGAAAGAGATAAGAAGAAGGAACTTCCTAGCTTCGGAAATACATTGTTTACTATTTTACTTCCAGTATTTCTTATGCTAGGTGCATCGATAGCGGAAGTAGCATTAAATAAAACAAGCCAACTTGCACAAGTATTGCATTTTATTGGAGATCCAATAGTAGCATTATTAATTGCAACGATATATTCTTTCTTTAGTCTTGGCTATGCAAAAGGGTTTTCTAAAGACAAAGTCTTACAAGTTACAAATGATTGTTTAGGCCCAATTGCAAACATACTGTTAGTTATCGGTGCAGGTGGTGCATTTAATAAAGTGTTATTAGATTCTGGGATCGGAACTACAATTGCGGAGATGGCGAAAGAATCACATATTTCACCGATATTATTAGGTTGGGGAATTGCTGCACTTATCCGAGTTGCAACGGGATCGGCCACTGTTTCTATGATGACAGCAGCTGGAATTGTAGCACCGATTGCAGCAAGTACACCAGGAGTAAATGTAGAGTTACTGGCACTTGCAACAGGAGCAGGGTCATTAATATTATCGCATGTAAATGATTCTGGATTTTGGATGATTAAAGAGTATTTCGGAATGACTGTGAAAGAAACATTATTAACATGGACCGCAATGGAGACAATATTATCTGTTGTAGCACTTGGATTAATTTCGTTATTAAATATATTTGTATAGAATGGGAGATTGATTAATATGAAACTAGGTTTAATTGGATTAGGAAAAATGGGATTCCCATTAGCTGAACACTTACATGAAGACAAGCATGAAGTAGTTGTATACGATGTAAATAATGAGCTTGTTGAAAAGGCAGGGGAATTAGGGATTACTGCTCGTCATACATTAAAAGAAATGATCTCTGAATTAGAAGCACCTCGTACAATTTGGGTAATGGTACCTGCAGGAGAAGTTGTTGAGTCAGTACTAAAAGATGTATATCCATTATTAGAGGAAGGCGATATCGTTATTGAAGGTGGAAATTCATTCTATAAGGATACGTTACGCCGTGCTGAAGAAGCGAAAAGCTTTGGCTTACATTATGTAGATATCGGTACATCAGGCGGTGTAGAAGGAGCTAGATACGGCGCTTGCTTAATGGTTGGTGGAGAAAAAGAAATTTATGATCAACTAGAACCTTTATTTAAAGATTTAGCAGTAGAAAATGGTTATTCATATGCAGGCCGCGTTGGTAGTGGGCATTTCTTAAAAATGGTTCACAACGGTATTGAATACGGAATGATGCAAGCAATCGCTGAAGGATTTGAAGTACTAGATAAAAGTGATTTTGATTTCAATTATGAAGATGTTGCAAAAGTATGGGCAAACGGATCGGTTATCCGTGGTTGGTTAATGGACTTAACTGAAAAAGCATTTGCAGAAGATCCGAAACTTGATGGCATTAAAGGTGTTATGAACTCTTCAGGAGAAGGGAAATGGACTGTTGAAACAGCGCTTGAATTACAAGCAGCGGCACCAGTTATCGCTATGTCATTATTTATGCGCTACCGTTCACAAGAAGATGATACATTCCATGGGAAAGTTGTCTCAGCTCTTCGTAATCAATTCGGTGGACATGAGGTTGTGAAAAATTAGTTTTGTGAAACTCATACGAAAGTATGAGTTTTTTTTATTTCTCATACTATTTAATGAAAGTTTTTCCCTCTTTTTACTGTGTTTTGTATAGAAATTTCTGATAATATATAAATATAACTTGAAAACAAAGGGGAGAAATAATTATGAAACTAGTCGTTATTAACGGTACACCAAGAAAATTCGGTAGAACTCGCGTTGTGGCAAAATATATTGCAGAGCAATTTGAAGGGGAGTTATACGATTTAGCAGTAGCGGAATTGCCTTTATATAATGGAGAAGAATCACAACGTGAATTAGAGGCAGTAAAAAAATTAAAAGCTTTAGTGAAAGCTGCGGATGGAGTAGTACTATGTACACCAGAATATCATAATGCGATGAGCGGAGCGTTGAAAAATTCGTTAGATTACTTAAGTAGCAGTGAATTCATCCATAAGCCTGTCGCATTACTAGCAGTTGCTGGAGGAGGTAAAGGGGGAATAAACGCATTAAATAGTATGCGGACTGTCGCTAGAGGCGTTTACGCAAATGCAATTCCAAAACAAGTCGTGCTTGATGGATTACATGTGCAAGATAGTGAACTTGGAGAAGATGCAAAACCATTAATTCATGATTTAGTTAAAGAATTAAAAGCATATATGAGTGTATATAAAGAGGTGAAAAAACAATTAGGAGTTGAGTGATATGTCCTCTCTTTATCATGATTCTCGCTTGTATTACATTCTAGGAGCCAATAGTTTATCAGCTATTGGTTCCGGGATTGTTATGATAACGATTCCGTGGTTGTTAATTAAGGAAAGTGGAGGAGAGACAACATTTGGTTATGTTTCTATCGTTGCAACTCTCATCATGTTTTTACTAACACCATTCATTGGGCAAAGCATAGATCGTTTTTCAAGAAAATCTTTATTGTTATGTAACGAAGGTATCGGGATAGCCATTATAGGAATGATGGCCATTTGGGGATTTGCTGGGCAATCATACAATTCTATTCATTACATTATTATTTATATAGCAGGTTCTTTCTATTATCTATTATTCTATCCCACAATATTTGCATTTAACCAAGAAATATTTCAATCAGAGCATTATAAAAGTTTAAGTGGCACAATGGAAATACAAGGACAATTAACGCAAGTTATTTCAGGCGCAGCTGCTAGCTTTTTAATTGAGATTATTTCTTTGAAATGGATCTTGTTAGTGGATATGTTAACTTTTGCAGGAGCATTTTTTCTTTTCTTATGTATACCGTATGTAAAGAAAAAAGAAGTAAAACGGAAAGCAACATTTAAGAAGCAATTGTTCGAAGGAATTCACTTTATGAAAAAGCGCCCTAAGTTATTTTGGTTTTTACTAGCGACTTATATGCCGTTTATCGGTGTCATGATGGCAAATTATTTAATCCCAGTATATATTTCAGATATACTCAAAGCTAGTGCCTCTGTATACGCAATTGAAGGTATGATGTACGGTGTCGGAGCGGTTCTTGCAGGAATAAGTATTCCAATCATGATGAAATATGTCAAAATAGAAATTTCAATCGTTATGACGATGGTTATTTATGTAATTTCAATTACCGCAATGATTATTGAGCCTTCCATTATGTTATTATATGGACTAGCGATTTTCCATGCGATTGGAAATGCTGGAACACGAGTGGCGAGAAATGTATTGATGATGGAAGAAATCCCAAACGAAGTAATGGGACGTGTGGACAGCTTATTTCGATTAATTGGCACAGGAATTCGAATTGTATTATTAATGTTGTTTACGGCAGGCGTATCTAAAGCAGGGGTAATGATCCCGTTTTACGTACTGAGCTGTATATTGATCCTATCATTAGGGATTGCTTTTTATTATGTAATTTCAAAACGTAAAACGGAAGCGAATGTGTCTAATAAATCAATTGTTTAAAAAATACTTCTGCCTCCTTTTCTTTTTCTATATAATAAAAAGAAAGGGAGTGTTAACTTATTTATGAACAAATGGATATTGCTTATAATCTTATTACTACCTCCGCTATACATCATTTATATGACGTTTCGAATGAATAAAGTTGCTCGTGAAACATTGAGTAATCACTCTCCATACGTTCTTATATTAGGTGCAAAGTTATTTGGAGATAGACCGTCTTTATCTCTTCAAAATCGTTTGGATATAGCGTTGGAATATTTACATGCTCACCCTGAGGTGAAAGTAATTGTTTCAGGTGGTCAAGGGGAAGATGAAGATATACCGGAAGCTCACAGTATGAGAAACTATTTAATGGTACATGGTATAGATGAGAATCGTATTTTAATTGAAGACTGCTCTACAAATACGTATGAAAATTTAAAGTTTAGTATGGATTTATATGATGTAAAGCATGCGGTAGTTGTAAGTAATACGTATCATTTATATCGAACGAAAATAATTGCAAAGCGTTTAGGGATAAAGATGGAAGCTTTGGCTGCTGAAACACCGAGACGCTCTAAGAAAAAAGCGTATGTGCGTGAATATGCTGCAATTATGAAAACAATATTGTTCGACCGTTAGAGCTCAAATGAGAGCTCTTTTTTTGTATAATAAAGCGTATCATTTGAAATGAATGCTATATTCCATCAAAATAAAGGAAACAACATGAAAGGAGTTGTGTCTGTGATTCAATTTAATCATGTGTCAAAAGCGTATGAAGATGGCACAAAAGCAGTGGATTCATTACATTTAGAAATTAAAAAAGGAGAATTTTTTGTTCTCATTGGTCCGAGTGGTTGCGGGAAAACAACGACAATGAAGATGATTAACCGTTTAATTGAAACGACGGAAGGATCAATTTTAATCGATGGAAAAGATATTCAACAATATAACATAAACGAACTACGTTGGAATATAGGGTACGTGTTGCAGCAGATCGCGCTGTTTCCACATATGACAATTGCTGAAAATATTGCAGTTGTCCCTGAAATGAGAAAATGGACCAAAAAGGAAATAAAAGCACGTGTCGATGACTTGCTACAGATGGTTGGGCTCGATCCAGATGTATATCGTGATCGCATGCCAGATGAATTGTCAGGAGGGCAGAAACAACGTGTTGGTGTCGTACGGGCATTAGCCGCAAACCCGAAAATTGTACTTATGGACGAGCCATTTAGTGCGTTAGATCCGTTAAGTAGGGAGCAGCTTCAGAAGGATATCGTACAATTGCAAAAAAAGATTCAAAAAACAATCGTGTTCGTAACGCACGATATGCAAGAGGCTTTATCACTTGGTGATCGTATTTGTGTAATGAAAGAAGGAAAAGTTGTTCAATTAGATACACCAGAAGGAATTATACATAACCCGAAAAATGAGTTTGTAGAGGAGTTCATTGGAAATCGTGGACGACCTTGGTATGAGGGGAAGAGTATAGAAGAGGTATTGCCGCTAGACGAGGGTATACAAGTTGAAGGGAATGCTTTATCTTTACATTCGTCATTACAAGAAGCACTAGTCCGCTTACAAACTGAAGAGTCAGTGCCGGTTGAAGAGCATGGTCAATATGTTGGAGCGTTAACAAGTCGTCATATTGTCAATTACATTGTTGAACAAATGAAGGAAAGAGGCTAAACAGTGACTGATTTTATTCAAACGTTCCAAGAACGAAAAGTAGAATTGCTAAGTGCATTAAGTGAGCATTTACAAATATCGCTTATTTCACTATTTTTTGCAGTAATTATTGCAGTGCCACTCGGCATTATATTAACGAGAAAAGAACGAATGGCTGAATTTATTATAGGGACTTCTGCTGTTATGCAGACAGTGCCCTCACTTGCTTTACTTGGACTATTAATTCCGTTAGTAGGAATTGGAAAACTGCCAGCTATAATCGCATTAGTTGTGTATGCACTATTACCTATTTTACGAAATACATATACAGGAATACGGGAATTAGATGAATCACTTATAGAAGCGGCGAGAGCTATGGGGATGAATAGCTGGAAAAGATTATGGAAGGTAGAGCTTCCACTCGCATTGCCAATTATTATGGCTGGTATTCGTACAGCGATGGTATTAATTGTTGGAACGGCTACATTAGCTGCTTTAATAGGCGCTGGTGGGCTCGGTAAGCTCATATTATTAGGCATAGATCGAAATGACCATGCGCTTATCATTTTAGGGGCCGTACCAGCTGCGTTACTCGCTTTATTCTTTGATATAGTACTTCGCATACTTGAGAGCCCGAAACGCTCTTCTAAGCGCGTTATATTGACGATATGTATAGTTGTAGTAATGATAGCTGCTCCATTTCTTTGGAATACCGAAAAGAAAGACATAGTTATTGCTGGTAAACTTGGATCTGAACCAGAAATATTAATTCAAATGTACAAGCAACTTATTGAACAGGATACAGATTTACAAGTGGAATTAAAGCCAGGCCTTGGAAAAACAGCATTTGTATTCGAAGCGTTAAAATCAGGTGAAGTAGATATATACCCAGAATTTTCAGGTACAGCTTTATCTACTTTCGTGAAAGAAGAACCGAAAAGTACAAATCGTGATGAAGTATATGAACAAGCTCGTATTGGAATGGAAAAGAAATATAATATGGTTATGTTAAAGCCAATGGAGTATAACAATACATACGCACTAGCCATGCCGAAAAAAATAGCAGATCAAAATAACATAAATACAATTTCTGATTTAGGAAAAATTGCACAGGAAGCTAAAGTAGGAGTTACATTAGAATTTGCTGATCGTGAAGATGGTTATAAAGGAATGCAAAAATTATATAACTATAAGTTTTCAAATGTTAAAACGATGGAACCGAAACTGCGCTATAGTGCAATACAATCGGGAGATGTTAACGTAATCGATGCATATTCAACAGATAGTGAATTGGAGCAATATGGGCTTAAAGTGCTAAAAGATGATAAAGGACTATTCCCGCCTTATCAAGGAGCACCATTATTAAGAAAAGAGACGTTACAGAAATATCCTGAACTCGAAAAAGTATTAAATAAATTATCTGGAAAGATTACAGATGAAGAAATGAGAAAAATGAATTATGAAGTAAATGTGAATGGGAAAAGTAGCGAAGAAGTCGCAAAACAATTTTTACAAAAAGAGAAGTTACTTCGTTAATTTTACAATAAATATACAATTTTATATGTATGAAATGACCGTTCATTACAAAATGAACGGTTTTTTTGTGCATACTTATACATTTTTTCAAAAAAGTATTCCATTTTTCTTCATTTTCTTTTAGAATAAGTAATGTTTTCCTGAAAAAATATAAGAGAAACGTCTATTAGAGAAAAAGGTGACTTTAATAGTTGAACGAACATAACACCTAGAATGACAGATGGGGTGGTACAAATAGAAAAGAAGTTAGGGTTTTTTCCGTTAATCGCATTAGTAGTTGGAACGATGGTTGGTGGCGGTGTTTTTAGTTTACCGCATGATTTAGCAGTAGGAGCAAATAGTGGTGCAACGATAATTGGTTGGTGTATTACAGCAATGGGAATGATTCCACTTGCGCTCGTATATCAAACGTTAGCAAGACAAAAACCGGAGCTTGAGGGCGGAATCTATAGTTATGCACGAGCTGGATTCGGTGAATATATTGGTTTTAACAGTGCTTGGGGATACTGGCTAGCAGGGATTTTAGGAAATGTTGCAACAATTATGTTACTGTTTAGTACATTAGGTTACTTCTTCCCAATTTTTAAAGGCGGAAATAATGTTGCGTCAATCGTAGGTGCATCACTTTTATTATGGACATTGCATTTTCTAATTTTATTTGGAATTCGTGAAGCCTCCATTATGAATGTTATCGCAACGATTGGGAAATTAGTTCCGATCTTATTATTTATTGTCGTGATGGTAACAGCGTTTCGCTGGGATACATTTACACATGACTTTTGGGGCGAAGGAACTATCTCAGTTTCCTCTGTACTAGGTCAAGTGAAAAATACAATGCTCGTAACCCTTTGGGTGTTCATTGGGGTTGAAGGAGCAGTTGTATTATCAGGAAGAGCTAAAAATAGTAGAGACGTTGGAAAAGCGACAGTACTTGGACTTATTTTAGTAATGTCTATTTATATTTTAATTTCTGTTCTGTCAATGGGAGCCATGACAAGAAAAGAACTTTCAGTATTAGAGACTCCTTCAATGGGACATGTATTAGAACATGTTGTTGGGCCATGGGGTGCAATGGCAATTAATATTGGATTAGTTGCGTCACTTGTAGGTACATTAATTGGCTGGTTTTTACTTGTTTCTGAAATTTCTCACGTAGCAGGAAAAGACGGCGTGTTTCCGAAAGTCTTTACGAAAACAAATAAGAAACAAACGCCGCATATGGCATTGTGGATTTCAAATATCGTTGCCCAAACTATATTTATAATCGTTTTGTTTTCACAATCGACATATCAAATTATGTATTTTATTGCGTCAACATCTATATTACTGCCGTACTTATTATCAGCGCTATTTCAATTGAAATTAGTCATCACGAAAGAGCTGAAAGTTGCGAGAGTAAAAAATGGATTGTTAGCATTAATTGCTTCCCTATACTCTGTATGGTTAATTTATGCAGCTGGTTTAAAGAATTTATTGCTTGTTTCAATCGTATATGGTATTGGGATTCTCGTGTATATGTTTGCAAGAAAAGAAAAAGGGAATCGTTGTTTTGCAGGCAAAGAGCGATATGTGATGTTGGCAATTGTTATTGCAGCTATTACATCACTTTATATGTTACTGACAGGAACTATAAAAATGTAAAAGTCCTTTTAATTTAAAGGGCTTTTTTCCTTGTCTAGAGAATATTTAATACATAAGATATTCAGGAGGGATGAAAATGGAAGAAAAAGAACAGTTGTCTAGAATTATGGATTTAGCTAGTGATTTAAGGAAAGTATTAGTACAAGAATCTTTTTTTAATCATCATCCTGAACTTCGAGGCGTGATTGAAAATTTAGCGAGTTCTGTAGAGAATTTGGCGAGTTTGCAGCAAAATAAAGATGAAAATGCCGAAGATCGATTACGGTACGTACTTGCTAAAATGAAAATCGCTCATAATGCCATTTTACAAGAAAAAAAAGCATTTCCTTCTCATTAATATACGTTTTAATTTTGAACCTGACGGATGACGTCAGGTTTTTTATTTCTAGTTTTAGATTGTAGTTCATACAATAAGGATAGTATGAAAAAAAGAAGGTGACTACGTTGAAATTACATAAAGCTCTTCATCCAAGTTTTATAAAGCGAATGTATTATATGAGGTTTATTGGGAAGTTTGCAAAAGCTGAGGGAGAGAAGAATGGAGAAAATTTCTTTGTACAATGTCTTTCTTCAATACCTTTAACTTTACAAGAGTTATTTCCGACTGGAAAATATTTGTTTGAAGGATTATGCAGTAATAAAAAGAATGAAAAAATCTTTACTGATTTAAAGAAGCATAAATTAGAAAAGCAACTGGTTATGTTTCGTCTTTATTATGATCGTGGAAATTTATTTCTGGAATTAATATGCACAGAAGAGCCTCGGGAAATAGCATCTTCATATAAAGTGATTCCTTCACCAAAGGTCTCAAATTATAAAAAGAGAGCGTCATTGGAACGGAAGTTAAGCAACGGTTATTTATCATTTCTTATGCCTAAATTACCAAAAGACTTTGAGCCTCCAGAATTATTGTGGCATGAGGGAAGGCTATATGGAAATTTATCGTTAAAATCATCAATAAGTTCAATTTCATATTTTGAGCAAAGAAAAGAATGCAAATATATTGAAATAAACGATTGGATGAAACATGTAGAAATAGCAGTAGATGATCATTTATATTTTGTAAGTGAAAATGTGTATGACCAACTAAATAAACGAATTGCTGAAGAAGGTAAGTTAGTTGAAGTAGAAGATATTAAAATGCAAAAGGATGACTGGGAATGGGATGAGCGTGAATCCTCTTTTTTGCAGTATGTACAAAGTATGGTTCGTAATAAAGGGTTATATTTGGATGATACAGATATATATAATTTTCACATTAGTATTAAAACCAATATGTTAACAATTGTTGGTGGTATACCAGGTGTTGGGAAATCACGCTTTGTGCAAGCTTATGCAGAATCACTTGGGTTACGTTATGGGGAAGAATTAATTTGGATTCCGATTTCACCATCGTATCAAGAACCACATGATATTCTCGGTTACCTTCATCCGAATGGTAATTTTATTGAAAGTGAAACGAAGTTAGTTCGGACATTGTTAAAGGCTAAAGAAAATCCAAATCAATTGTATATAATTGTGTTCGATGAAATGAACATGTCACATATTGAGCATTGGTTTACTCCGTTTCTATCCGTTCTTCAACTTGAAAAGAAAAATCGTATTTTGAGTTTGTATGAGAAAGTACAAGAAATAGAAAATCAAATTCCACCTTCAGTGGAAATTGGTGAGAATATTATTTTCGTAGGCACTGTAAATTTTGATGAAACGACGAAAGAGCTTTCCGATCGATTATTAGATCGAACAAATTTGATTACATTACAAAAAATTCCGTTTTGCGAGATGAGTATAGAACATGAGAAAGTTGTTCAGCAACCCCCGCTGAAAGTAACAACGGGAGAATTTCGACTCAATTGGTTTAGGAATAAAGAGATGATCGAAGTGTATACTGAAGAGGAATTAGAGTTATTGGATAAGTTACATGATGTATTATCATCACACGATATATCAAAAGGAATTTCTTTCCGATGTGCAAGCGCAATCGCTACGTATTTGCAAAATATACCGTTCCAAAATAATCAGTCCTATATGATTAGCAGGGAAGAAGGTTTTGATTTGCAAATAAAGCAGCGTGTATTAACGAAATTAAGGGGGACAGAAATGACAGTGGGCCCTCTACTTTCTGAAGAAGCAAAAAGGGGAGCGACATTGATACCACTTTTACAGTCTCCGCTTGCAAATCGTGTATCTACATTTGAACATTCTTTAGCTTATATAAGACAAAAGCGTAGAGAACTGGAGCTGTATGGCTATGCAAAATGAGGAGCGTTATGAAACAGCAATCGTCGATACGAAAGAAACGCTCCCGTTTGTATTGAAGCTAATTATTGGTACTGAGGGGAAAGGCGATTTTATCCTTTTAAACCGGCTTTGTACGTCTACTACAGCATTAGTTCAATGTATTTATAAAGTACAGGAATTAAAACCACTGAAATTACATTTCCATTATCAAAATCCAATGGATATTACATTCATATGGAATAAAGTATATGAGGGACAAAAGAATATAAAAGAGTCACAATATGAATTAAATGAAAAAAAACAAAGAGTATTAGTGTATGAACATGGAAAAACTGAATTTTTTTATCCGTGGCGCTGTGGCTTATACCATTTTGAAGTGCGTATAGAAGATAAAACTTATTATGGTGCGTTTCAAGTTGTTCCTAAAAACTTTTTTGATGACCAATTTGAAATGATTCAAGATTATGTGAAGTCAATTTTAAACGAGTTAATTTTAGATAGAGGTTATTACAAGAAAACTTTCTCAGCACTTAGCGATATTGAAGATTCTTCTTATTTGGTATTGTTAAGAAAGTTGCCACAAAAAATGAAAAGAATAAAACAAATTTTTAAGAAAGTAGAATCGAATGCGGAATTTGTACACGAATATGAATGGGAAACGAAAGCGCGGAAGGCAACGAGAAAAACTGCCATTATGACAGAAAGAAAGCTTTATGCGAAATATTACAACCGTAAATTTAAGGAGCAAAAAAATAGTATTGAAAATGCATTTCTTAAATTTAAAACGATGCAATTCTATTATTATTTACTTGAAGCAGAAATTTTTGTACGTAAAACTATTGAAATACTAGAAGGAGAAAAGAAGAAAAAGTCAGATGAATTTCAAGCTGTTAAAACAATTATGAAAACGATTGAACGAAATGGATCCGTGACGGATAGGGAAAAACAAAAATATAGAAATCTACATTTACTGAAAGAAGCAGATTTACGGAAAAGTTCTGTGAAAATACAAGAATATAAAATATTAGCTCATATCGTATATGAAAGTGTGCAATACTTTCGAAATTTATTGTATTCTCCATTTTGGAGGGAAGTTTCTGAAACAGCTACCATTAATTCGAACATTTTATCTATACCGCATCAACAATTAATCCACCATTTAGAATTGTTACCGCAACATACGGAGCAACCCCCATCTTTATTATTCGTATATAAACCAACGTTTTTAGTGTATGAGTATTACGCTTTTTTTATCGTTATTTCTATATTAGAACAAATCGGATTTGAAGATAAGAATCCTATTCGTGAACAAATACAAGAACATTTTTATTTAGACGGATTACAAGATGGAACGACAGTGATTTTACATCGAGATGATATAAAAGTGCACGTCGCGTTTAATGATTTAATTGAAACACACCCTCTTATTGCACTAAGCAAAGGAAGTAATTTTTATAACGGAGAGGACACAAAGAAGCCGGATATTCGTTTAGATTGTTATGTAAAGGAAGAAGAGAAGTATGTATATAAATCTTCTATTATTATCGAAGTGAAATATAGTCCTATGTACAATATTTTTCAGCCTGTAGGTAATACGAAAGCAACGGAGCAAATGTATAAATACTGGTCTATTAAGTATGTAGAAGAACAGGATGGTAAACGAATTTTTAAGCGAAGAGCGATTTATGAAGTGATTTGTGTATATCCAGGTAGCCATATGCATAGTAAAAAAATTGAATCTGGATGTGGAGTGTTTTTACAACTATATCCATATAAAACGAAACAAGGAGAAGAGAAGTTGGCTGGGAAGCATGGGATGATTCAAATTTTTGAGAAATGGTTAAAAAGTAATAAAATGTAAAAGAAATCCTTTTTAATGAAGGATTTCTTTAGGTTAAGAAGAATTATATGCAGTACGGAAAGACACATTATACGGTTCGAACTTGATAGTGATTATTATTTTTTATTAGAGTAATTGAATCTTTTTATGTTTGTAATAGTATGGGGAATTAAGGGTTTTTACATGTGCATGAATGACTAATAAGTAGGAATTTAATTCATTTTGCAGAATATAATAAGACATAAATATTTTTAGTTGCATACGAAGATTTGTTCTTATATGATAGTAAGTGAAAGCGTTATCAAAAACAGAGCGGCGATGGGAAAGGCGGTTAAATATGTTCCAGCGTGTTCAAACAAAGGAAGAGCATTTTTGGTTCGAGCAACTGTGGGGAGATTTTTGTGAAGAAAGAAACTTAATGTTTGTAGAACGTAATTTAAATCCATCACGATTTTTATTAATAGAAGATGAACATCATATTGGTACAGTAGAATGTATTAAGTTTACAGTACCTGAACAATCAAATTCTGAGTTTTTCTATCCGTTTTCTAAAAATGATTTAGTGAAAGATTTGAAAAATGTGTATGAAATAGGAAAGTTAAGTATTGCGAAAACGTCTCGGGGGAGAGGACATTTCAAAAGGCTGGCAGCTATTTTATTTATGCATGCGTTAGAGACGAAAGCGGAATGGTATATTGCAGCAGTTACAAAAAGAATGTATATGTATTTACTTACACTCGGTTTTCCAATCGAACCGATAGATAGTCCATTCCAGTTTCATGATACTTTACAAGGTGTACCAGTGCGAATTCATGCTCGAAAAGGGGCTACACATCTGTATTCTTTGAAAGAATTCCGTGATATTATTCAAGGGAATGCTCATGCGCAGGCACTTATTGCAGAATACAGTAAAAATATTATGTTAACAAAATGAAAATATATGAATATGTATAGTATGAAGAAGAGTTACTTATTACAGGCATCTGTTTTCATACAAAAAGTAGACCCTTATTCTCAGAATAAGGGTCTAAAATATTAAAGTCCAAATATACTAAAAATCATTTTACGACGCTTCGGTTTCTTTTCTCTTTCATATGTTGGTTTTGCATCAGGAGTAATGTATATTGGTTCTTCTTTTTTTAGGGCAGCTTCTAGTTTTTGAATTCGTTCTAACATTTCCTCTATTTCGCGGCGATGTTGTAAAAGTTGGTATGTAACGACATCATTTGCTTTATCTTGCATTTGTTCTTCCATTCGATCTAGTCTTCTCGTAATTGTGGTAAATTGAGCTGTTAATTGCTCAAAATCATTCGATGATGTGTTTTGAACAATTGTGTTTACTTGAGTTTTTAATTTTTCTACATCATTTGAAGATGGTTTTTGAGTAGTTTGAGAGTTTTGAGGCTGGTCCATTTGAGAGCGATGGTATTCTAACATTAGATCTAAATCACCTTGTGTGAAAATAAAATGACCATATTTATTTTTTTTAATCGTAAGATTTAATTGTTGTGCAATCCGGACAACAGCCTTTGGGCTAACACCTAATTTCTTTGCGATAAATGGTGTTTTATATTCCAAAATAATCCCTCCTATATATATCCTGTTGAATGATTTCTAGTTATGTAGCAAGTTCCCTTCAGGTGTGACAAAAGAAGTGTGGAATCGGCAAAGAAAGTGTTTTTTCACGAAGTTCAGCTGTTTAGCACATACTATTTATATAAATCATTTTTAGTTATCGGAAAATTGGGCTTACTATAGTTTGACGATAATAAGCTAATTAGATTATCATAATTATAAATATCTTTTTTATGTATGCATATAATATATAAAAAGGTGGTTACTAATGTAGAATTTTATTAGAGTATAAGAATGCTTACTTCACTTGAATAAATTTAAGTAGGAGGTGGCTTCCTTGCTTACACTGTAAGTAAGGAAAAGTATTTGGACATATATAGTATAAGTATAGTGATTGTTTTAATTGCCTTAACGGCATTTTTCGTTGCAGCAGAATTTGCAATTGTTAAAGTGAGGAGTTCACGAATTGACTATTTAATTGCAAAAGGAAATAATCGTGCAATATCTGTCAAAACAATCATTACAAACTTAGACGAATATTTATCAGCTTGTCAATTAGGAATAACTGTTACAGCTCTTGGGATTGGGTGGTCTGGTAAACCTGCGCTAAAGCACATGTTTGATGTGTTGTTTGCAAATTGGAACGTCCCTACTCAACTCGCAGACATTTTAGCTATAATTTTAGTATTTTTGTTTATCACATTTTTCCATGTGGTAGTAGGAGAGTTAGCTCCAAAAACATTTGCGATTCAAAAAGCAGAACAAGTGAGTTTCTTTGTTGCTAAGCCACTCATTTTGTTTTATCGTATTGCATTCCCATTCATTTGGATTTTAAATGGATCAGCTCGGTTAATTACAAAGTTTCTTGGGTTGAAACCACCAAAAGGGCATGATGAAGTGCATTCAGAAGAAGAATTGCGGTTGTTAGTTTCAGAAAGTTATAAAAATGGTGAGATTAATCAATCTGAATATAAGTATGTGAATAAAATATTTGAATTTGATGATCGTATTGCGAAAGAAATAATGGTACCACGAACAGAGATGAATATTTTAAATAAAGAAATGCCTGCTGAAGAGGCTTTACAAAAAATGTCTCATGAAAAATATACGAGGTATCCGGTTGTTGATGGTGATAAGGACCATGTAATAGGCTTTGTGAATTTTAAAGATATATTTACAGATTTTGTGAAGCACCGAGTTGTTAGTGAAAAGACAGTGGAGCAATATATTAGGCCAATTATTTTAGTTATTGAATCTATCCCAATTCATGATCTATTTTTAAAAATGCAAAGAGAAAGAACACATATCGCTATATTAATTGATGAATATGGTGGTACATCAGGTCTTGTAACCGTTGAAGATATTTTAGAAGAAATTGTAGGGGATATTCAAGATGAGTTCGATACTGATGAACAACCGGAAATCCAACAAGTTAGTGAGACGAAAACGATTTTAGAGGGAAAAGTACTTGTTAGTGAAGTGAACGCATTATTAGGTTTGACTATTGACGACGATGATGTCGATACGATTGGCGGTTGGATCCTAACAAAAAATATTGAGATTTCCGAGGGTGATACCATTGAGATTGAAAATTATAAATTTTGCGTGAAAAAATTAGATGGACACTATATTAAGAGATTAGAAGTAACGAAACCTTCAGAATCGATTGTTATTGTAGGAGATGAAAAAAAGATTTCGCTCCAAGAACAAATTAGTTCGTAAACTCTGCTTTGTAGCAGAGTTTTTTTGAGCAAAATGTTTTTTTGATGTATTAGGGCTATGATACAATTACACAAGTCAGACCTTTCACTAGGTGAAATAAATGAAATGTATTATTGTATACATATATTCGGAAGGAGAACCACTATGAAAAAACATTTATATATAAATGGGGTATGGAAATCAGTGGAGACGTATAAACCATTGTATGCACCATATTCTGAAGAAACATTAGCGGAGATTGCGCAAGGTACAGAAGATGACGTTAAGGAAGCAATAGTTTCGGCCAAAAATGCAATGAAAGAAATGAAAAAATTATCCGCATACGACCGTGCAACTATTTTAGAAAAGGTTGCACAAAAAATGGATGAGAGAAGAGAAGAGTTTGCAGAGATTATCGCAAAAGAAGCTGCAAAACCAATTCGTGCTGCACGTGGAGAAGTAGATCGCACTGTTCAAACATATAAGTTTGCAGCTGAAGAAGCGAAGCGAATATATGGTGAGACGTTACCATTAGATGCTGCACCAGGAGCAGGTGGCCGTATAGCGTATACAATTCGACAACCAATCGGGGTTATTGGTGCTATTACACCATTTAATTTTCCACTTAATTTAGTAGCACATAAGGTAGGCCCAGCAATTGCGGCTGGAAATACTATTGTGCTAAAGCCTGCCGACCAAACGCCACTTTCTTCGTATGCATTGGTAGAATTATTTGAAGAAGCTGGTTTACCAAAGGGAGCTTTCAATATAATTTCTGGACCTGGATCTGTTGTAGGTGAGGCATTAGTAAAAGATGAGAACGTTGCTAGTATTACTTTTACAGGAAGTCCGAAAGTAGGTATTGGAATTAAGGCAAAAGCCGGGTTGAAACGAGTGACGTTAGAATTAGGATCGAACGCTGCAGTAATTATTGATGAAGATGTTGAATTGACAGACGAAATAATTGAACGTGTAAAATGGGGCGCGTTTGTGAATAATGGACAAGTTTGTATTTCAGTACAACGTGTTTTTGTGCATGAACGCAAAATGGAAGAGTTTATTACAAAATTAACGAAAGCAATGGAAAACGTTGTAGTAGGAGATCCGCTTCATGAAGAAACAGATGTATCAGCACTTATTTCAAAAAAAGATGTAGAACGTATAAATTCATGGGTGGAAGAGGCTGTTAAGGAAGGAGCTAATGTTGTATACGGTGGTAACAAACGTGATGCAAGGATTTTTGAACCAACTGTATTAACAAATGTTCCAGATTATGTATCTGTTCAGTGCCAAGAAGTATTTGGTCCACTTATGACTGTAAATACATTTAAAGAATTTGATGAGGCTTTAGAACAAGTAAATAATTCACGCTATGGATTACAAGCAGGTGTATTTACAAACAATCTATGTAAGGCAATGCGTGCAATTGATGAATTAGAAGTCGGTGGTGTCATGATTAATGATATTCCAACGTTCAGAGTAGATCATATGCCTTATGGCGGTGTGAAAGAGAGTGGAACAGGCCGTGAAGGGATTAAATATGCAATAGAAGAAATGACAGAAATGAAATTAGTGTGTATTAAAAAATAAAGTAGATCGAGCTTAAACACCGCAATAAAAAACGAGCAGGAAATGTTTACGATTCCATACTCGTTTTTTATTGTTTGTTTTACGTTTCTCGGAACGATTACATTTAATCAAGTGTACCTTTTACTTCATTTCTTGTTTGAAAATATCATCTTCGACATAAATATGTTCTTTATCTACAGCAGTGCTATGAGAGAGTACTAAACCTATTGGTGTTTCAGTACCTTTATTTTGAACAATTGTAAAATGAATATTTTTTTCAGTTGCTAATTTAATGTATTTTGATAAATGTGGGTAAGCAATGCTTCCATTTAGGAATAGTTGTAATGATTGAGAAGAACGTATGTTACCCGTTACTTCTGTATACACATTACTTTGCATTACTTGACCGATTGTTAAAGCGATTTCTACACGCTCACGTAATGTAGTTAAGTACATATTACGTTCTTCTGGTTTGTTTTGCTTTTGGCCATATATGCCTTCTTGGAGATAGTCTTCCACATTTTTATTTACCATATTTTTCACACCTTTCACTTCTTATTGTACGCAAGAATTAAAAAGGATGCAAAAAAAAAGTAGTTTTGAACAGGAAAATAATTTAAAAAATGAGAAGGGAAAGGGATATAGGAATACAACTTATTTAAATAAGAAAGGAAAAATAAATTTTATCAACAGAAATTAACAAAATGTGACAAAAATCTATTAACGAAATGTATTTTTTGTGTTAATATTCAAAATATAAAGGGTATTCGTCGTATGGAAATGGAGGAATGGAGGTTTTTCCAATCGATAAGGATATTAAAGAAGTATTTTGTTCGCACTTGAAAAACAACAGGCACCAATTCGTAGAGAACTGGAAAAACAAAATGATAATTTCCGAAAAAGATCCATTTAAACAAGAGGTAGTTCAAAATGGAGCGAATTTATTAGAGTTAATTATCGAACTTATTATGGAAGATAAAGACATTAATTATCTTCAGCCATTATGTGAGAAAATTGCCATTGAGCGTGCAGGGGCAGATGCGAATATTGGAGATTTTGTTTACAATGCAAATGTGGGAAGAAATGAACTTTTTGAAGCGATGTGCGAATTGGATGTAAGCGCTCGAGAACTGAAACCGATTATGGCCAAAATACATACTTGTTTTGACAAATTAATTTATTATACCGTTTTAAAATACTCAGAAATTATATCGAGGAATTTAGAAGAAAAACAGCAATATATAAATGAAACACATAAAGAAAGGCTTACGATTCTAGGGCAAATGTCGGCTAGTTTTGTACATGAATTTCGTAATCCGCTAACTTCGATTATGGGATTTGTAAAGTTATTGAAGACAGATCACCCTAATCTATCGTATTTAGATATTATTTCACATGAATTAGATCAATTAAATTTTAGGATTTCGCAATTTTTACTTGTATCGAAAAAAGAAATGTGGAATGAATCTGAACGTTTTTTGGTAAATGACTTATTTCAAGATATTATACAATTCTTATATCCAAGTTTAGTTAATGCAAATGTTTTGATTGAAAAGAATTTGCCGTATCCTATTCCACTCGTTGGTTACCGGAGTGAAGTGAAGCAAGTAGTTTTAAATATTTTAATGAATTCGATTGATGCTCTTGAATCGGTGAAAGAAGAGCGGAAAATTATCATTGATGTATTTGAAGAGGATCAGGCTGTTCGCATTGTTATAAAAAATAATGGACCTATGATTCCAGCAGACAATGTAGAGACTATTTTTGAGCCATTTGTAACTACTAAAAAGCTAGGAACTGGTATTGGACTATTTGTATGTAAACAAATTGTAGAAAAACATAAAGGATCCATATTGTGTCGTTCGGATAACGATTGGACAGAATTTCAAATTACGTTTCAAAAGTAAACAGTCTACACCATGCGAATGGTGTAGACTGTTTTAATTTGTAAGTATAACGGTTTCTAATTTTGGATCCTCAGTTGAATAACCAACTATTGAAATTGTGTAAATTGTATTTGGTTCAACGTTGAATTTTGGAATGGTTAATAGTACTTTTTTTGTATCAGCAAGTGAAACTTCAATATCTGCTGTACCAGGGCTAACTTGTAAAAAATCTGTTATTTGCTTAAAGAGTACATTTTCAAATAAATGATCCCCATCTTTTAAATTTACATTTACAACTGGAGTGTCTGGTGAAAAATGTGCAAATCGTATTTTTGCTTGACCAGATGGTAAATGAGTATTATCAAGAATGGGTTGTAATTGGAGATGATTATCGCTATTGACCGCTGCAAGGGTATAAGTGTGATTCCCCATTATTGGTACTAATGCTGAAAATATTGGAGTTTCGTTTCCGACAGGGACAATATCAATACGGTATTTACCTTGCACTAATGATAAATACGGACTGAATTGTTTAAAAGAAATATTTTTAATAACCTTTTGTCCGTTTATTATAATATCAACTGCTGGTGTATGGGGAGCTGTGTGGAAGATTCTCATATGTGACGGTAAAGTCGCTTCTTGTGAATCTCTCTTTTCATATGCTTGTACAAGTTTTGTAATTGCATCATAGTATTTCATATAGAGTTCTACATATCTTTTAGGATTGCTATATTGATAGTAACGAGCGAGCTGTTCGTAACGTGCAGCTTCTTGGCCGTATTTTTCAATTTCGGATTGAGTCATGAACATTCCTCCTTTATCATCATTACAAATATATGCGAAGCTAGAAAGAGGTTATGCAAAAAACTTGCCTTTCTAGAAGGAAAAGTTTAAATGGGGATTTTTTTATTTATAGGCAAACACACATACAAATCAATAATTGTCCTACATAAATTATAAAGGAAAGGTAGTTTGACTTTGATGGAAGGAGTGGAACCATTGGGATGGGGATATCCCCATAGTTATTTGGAATGAAGTTATGGAGGATTTGGTGCTATAGGCTGTGGGACGAATTATGGATTTGTATTATGAGTATTTCTATTAATTTTAGTGATGCGTTGGATAAGGTAATACCGATAAAAGAGCGTCGTGCCGAACTGATTAATGTGGTTAATCGGTTCTTTTTTTATTGTTCTAAACAGGTGGTACTATTTGTTAAGAAATAGTTATGATAAATGAGGTGAAGTAAAATGTCGAATTTTGTTTGAAAATATGCAATATAAAGTAGGATAATAGGAAGGAGAATAACGGGAGTTTCGTCGAAGTTTACACAATGTCAGCAATTGAGGAAAGTTGATATTATATTAAAAAAATATTCAATTTGCTGTTATCTTAAATCAGGAAGGGGTATTTAAGCGTACAGGTAAGGTTGGTCTTCATTTTTAGTTCTGAATTTTCTGTTTTTAAAATAATATTTAGCAGTCATTTGTATATTTTATAATAGTTTTTTGATAAATTCACTGCTTTTGCAGAGGATTCTTTTTTATGAAAGAAACGTCAATTTTCTTCATATACATATACAAATTGGAGAAATGGGGGAGCGCTATGCGCGATTACTTAATTAAACCACTTGTTGGTCAGCCGTATCCGATGATTTCACATGGAAAAGGTGTGTATTTGTATGATCAAAACGGAAATAAATATTTTGATGGTTCGTCTGGAGCGATTACGGCAGGTATTGGACATGGCGTAGCAGAGATAGCAGAAGTTATAAAAAAACAGGCAGAGGAGATCGCTTTCGTTTATAGATCACAGTTTACGAGTGAACCAGCTGAAAAATTAGCGAAGAAGTTAAGTGATTTATGTGTAGGAGATTTGAACTGGAGCTTTTTTGTGAATAGTGGTACGGAAGCAAATGAAACAGCTATGAAAATCGCAATTCAGCATTTTCAGGAGCGTGGCATTCAAGGGAAACATAAAATTTTGTCACGGTGGATGAGCTATCACGGGATTACAATGGGAGCTTTATCTATGTCTGGGCATCCACTGCGCAGACAACGTTTCGTTTCTATTTTGGAAGATTATCCGACTATTCCAGCTCCATACTGTTTTAGATGTCCTGTACAAAAGGTATATCCAACATGTCAACTTTCTTGTGCGACTGAACTAGAAAGAGCGATTGATCGAATTGGTGCAGAACATATTGCAGCTTTTATTGCTGAACCGATTATCGGAGCTGCTGGAGGAGCGGTTGTCCCACCGAAAGAATACTATAAAGTAATTAAAGATATTTGTAGTCATTACGATATATTATTTATTGCGGATGAAGTAATGACTGGACTTGGTCGTACTGGTGCATGGTTTGCGATGGAGCACTGGGGTGTAGAACCGGATATTATGACCCTTGGTAAGGGGCTAGGAGCAGGTTATACACCAATGGCAGCAACAGTTGTAAGTGACCGTGTTATGGAGCCAATTTTACGTGGATCACGTTCTGTAATGAGCGGGCATACGCTTAGTGCAAATCCATTGTCTGCAGCAACGGCTTTAGCTGTTATTGAATATATGGAGAAACATAATTTACCTGAAAAAACAGCAGAAAAGGGAGAGTATTTATTAAAAGGTTTGCAGAAAGTTCAGCAACAATCGACAATCATTGCCGATGTTCGTGGAAAAGGATTGCTAATTGGAATAGAATTGCAACCGTTTACAAAAGCGTCGGAGCTTATTTCAGTTGCTGCTAAAAATGGACTGCTCTTATACCAAGCTGTTTCAGGGCAAGCAGGAAAAGAGGATAGTGCACTGCTTGTTGCACCACCAATGACAACTACATATTCCGAGTTAGATGAATTACTTTCAATTTTTGTAAAGAGCGTGGAAGAGATGATGCAAAAAGGAGGGCATAGTATCGCATGACAACTATTACAAATACATTCGGTAAATTAAAAGAAATAGAGGAAGTAATTTCTTTGTTCCATGATGATATGACATTAATGTTTGGGGGATTTGGAGGAATCGGATCCCCTCCATCTTTAATTCAAGCTGTTTTAGATAAAGGCATTACAAATTTAAATTTAATAGGAAATGATACTGGATTTCCTGATGTAGGAATCGGTCGTCTTGTTACGAATGAAAGGGTTAAATCTTTAGTTACTTCTCATATTGGGTCAAATCCAAATGCGGGAAGACAATTAAATGAAGGAAGATTGCAAATTGAATTCTCTCCGCAAGGAACACTCGCAGAGCGTATTCGCGCGGGTGGTGTAGGGCTTGGTGGTATTTTAGTTGACGTTGGTGTTGATACGATTGTAGAAGAAGGAAAGCGTACAGTTGAAATGAATGGAAAGACATATTTAGTTGAAACAGCTTTAACGGCTGAAGTCGCAATTGTATATGCGAAAAAAGCGGATCCGTTTGGCAATCTTGTATTTGATAAAAGCGCTCGTAATATGAATCCACACGTAGCTATGGCTGGTGACATAACGATTGTAGAAGCAGAAGAAATTGTTCCACTTGGAAGTTTAGATCCAGAAGAAATTGTCGTCCCAGGTGTATTTGTAAATTATATCGTGCCATCGGAAGGAGTGAATTGGAAATGGGTATGGGCGTAGAAGTAAGAGATAAGATTGCAAGACGTGCAGCGAAAGAAATTCAGAATGGTATGCTTGTAAATTTAGGTATTGGAATTCCATCGCTTGTACCGAATCATTTGCCAGAAGATATGAATGTTATGTTCCATGCGGAAAACGGTATTGTTGGTATGGGACCAACGCCAAGTAAAGGGAATGAAGATGAGAATTTATGTAACGCAGCTGGTTTACCAACATCTCTTATTACAGGAGCAAGTTATTTTGATAGCTGCATGGCGTTTGGCATGATTCGAAAAGGATTACTTGATGTTACGATACTTGGTTCGTTACAAGTAAGTGAAAATGGTGATTTAGCGAACTGGATTGTACCAGGAAAACGCGTTCCAGGTATTGGAGGAGCGATGGATTTAGCGCAAAAAGCGAAGCGGGTCGTTGTTGTGATGAATCATGTTGATAAATACGGAAATGCAAAGATTGTTTCGGAATGTACATTGCCATTAACTTCGAAAAAATGTGTAGATTTAATTATTACAGACATGGCTGTCATGGAAGTGACCCAAAGAGGACTTGTCTTACAAGAATTAATGAGTCCATATACTGTAGAAGATGTAAAACGACATACGACAGCTGATTTTCATATAAGCTCAAATTTACTAGTAATTGAATGAGGGGAGTTGTAATATATGGAGCAATTAAAAAAACAAGTTTGTGATTATATTGAGGGTCATGAAGAAGAGAGTGTAAAATTTTTAACACGATTAATTCAAGAAAAGAGCGTATCTGGTGATGAAAGTGGTGCGCAGGCAATTGTTATTGAAAAGTTGCGTGAGTTAGGTCTAGATCTTGATATTTGGGAGCCTGCTTTTAATGAAATGAAAGATCACCCTTATTTCGTATCACCTCGTACAAGTTTTACAGATAGCCCGAATATTGTAGCGACTTTAAAAGGAAGTGGCGAAGGGAAATCTATGATTTTAAACGGGCATATTGATGTCGTGCCAGAAGGGGATGTAAATCAGTGGGACCATCATCCATATAGTGGAGAGAAAATAGGAAACCGCATATATGGACGTGGAACAACAGATATGAAAGGCGGCAATGTTTCACTTATGCTTGCGATGGAAGCGATTATTGAATCTGGTATTGAACTAAAAGGTGATATACATTTTCAAAGTGTAATAGAAGAAGAGAGCGGTGGGGCAGGAACATTAGCTGCTATTTTACGAGGATATAAGGCAGATGGCGTTATTATTCCTGAGCCGACGAATATGAAGTTTTTTCCGAAACAACAAGGATCAATGTGGTTTCGTCTACATATAAAAGGAAAAGCAGCACATGGTGGTACACGTTATGAAGGAGTAAGTGCAATTGAAAAAAGTATGTTTGTTGTAGAGCATTTGAGAAAATTAGAAGAGAAGAGAAATGGTCGAATTACAGATCCGTTATTTAAGGGGATTCCGATTCCAATTCCAATTAACGTTGGGAAAATTGAAGGGGGAAGCTGGCCAAGTTCTGTTCCCGATTCATTAATTTTAGAAGGAAGATGTGGTATTGCGCCGAATGAGACTATAGAGGCAGCAAAAGAAGAGTTTGAGGGCTGGATTGGTGAATTAAAAGATGTGGATAGTTGGTTTGTAAAAAATCCTGTAGAAGTAGAATGGTTTGGGGCTAGATGGGTTCCTGGTGAACTAGAAGAAAATCATCCACTTATTACAACGCTTCAACATAACTTTGTTGAAATCGAAGGGAACGAGCCGATTATAGAAGCTTCGCCATGGGGAACAGATGGAGGTTTGTTCACACAAATAGCTAACGTACCCACGATAGTATTTGGTCCAGGAGAGACGAAAGTAGCACACTATCCAAACGAATATATAGAAGTTGATAAAATGATTGCTGCCGCAAAAATAATTGCATGTACATTACTAGATTGGTGTGAGGTGAAAAAATGAAATACTATGAATCTTTTAGTGAACAGACAAAGCATTATACAGTAGAAGGGGTTTTAGATTATTTTAATAAACGTATTAGAGTTGATCACTATACAGGAAATGTTGAAAGCATCATACAAACAATCGATGAATTAGCAAAGAAACATTCTTTCACTAAATGTATTATTAAAGGAAAGGGAGAACATGTTTCAACATGGCTCTCTTTCGGTTTCTTACTGGAAGCAACGATACCTCATTATTTTCAAGGGCACGATGCGCACTTCTTCGTGAAATATCATAATGATGAAAGACGAAATAGTATTCATTGGACTGAGGAAGATACTATTTTAAGTGGTGTAAAAGAAAAAGAAGTGAAAGAAAAAATAGTCCCAGAGGAATTTGTGTTAAGAAAAGCGACAGAAGAGGATGCGGAAGAATTAGCAATTGTCTTTGGAAAAGTATTTGAAGTTTATCCGACACCTTTAAATGATGGGAATTATGTAAAGCAGACGATGAAGGAAGACGATACAATTTACTATGTTTATGAATTCGAGGGGAAAATTATTAGTACAGCATCTGCTGAAATGAACGTGAAAGAAGGTAATGCAGAATTAACGAATTGTGCTACATTACCTGAATATCGAAAACATGGTTTTATGAAAAGTCTGTTAATTAAATTGGAGGAAGAGCTCCAAGAAAAATCTATTTTTTGTTCTTATACAATTGCTCGCTCGCTATCTTTCGGTATGAATGCAGCCTTTCATCAATTAGGCTATACATATACGGGAAGGCTTGCGAATAATTGCTACATTTTTGATAAGTTGGAAGATATGAATATATGGGTGAAAGATTTATCAAGCTATTCGAAAGCAGTAAGACTCCCGCCTCAAAATTCGGCTGTAAAGCAAAGAAGTTAAGTGGGAGTCGGGTTAATAATAAAGCCCCACTGATTAAAGTTTCACTTAACCATAAATAAGCAATAAAAATATATATACATTTCATCAAAATAATAGAACGGAATCGTCATGCTTATAATCGCACAGAGGGTGCCGGAAATTCGGCGTTGAATTTGCTGGATTTTCGGCAAAAGGGGGGATGACATTGCTAGCAGTTTCGACACAGGAAGTCATTGAAGCGATTTTGGGCAGTATAGATGAGGCCATACATGCAGTAGATGAAAATGGGATTACAATATTTTATAATACAGTTGCTGCAAAACATGATGGATCTAAAATTGAAAATGTGCTAGGAAAGCATTTATTAGAAGCATTCCCGTCATTATCCAGAGAAACAAGTACGTTGATGAAAGTATTAGATACAAAAAAACCAATCGTACACCAAGTTCAACATTACCAAAATTTAAATGGGGAAGACGTTTGTACGGTCAATACAACGTTACCTATTTTAATAGATGGAAATATTGCTGGTGCTGTAGAAATTGCGAAAGATTATTCTACTATTCAAAAGCTTACTGATACGATTGTAGATCTACAATCGAAAATAAAACGATCGACTAGCAAAAAATCGGTGAAAAAGCATGTTGCATTCGAGACAATTGTAACTGATGATTCCCGCTTTAAACAGACGAAAGAGTTAGCACAAAAAGTAGCGCCAACCGATGCGAATGTTTTAATATATGGTGAAACTGGAACGGGGAAAGAGCTATTTGTACAAGCGATTCATGAAGCTTCTAAACGAAAAAATAAGCCGTTTATTGCACAAAACTGCGCAGCTTTGCCAGAGTCGCTATTAGAAAGTTTGCTGTTTGGCACGACAAAAGGTAGTTATACAGGGGCAATCGAACGAGCAGGATTATTTGAACTTGTAGATGGAGGGACATTATTTTTAGATGAACTGAATTCAATGCCGCTCGATTTACAAGCAAAAATGCTACGTGTATTAGAAGATGGAGTTATTCGTCGCATTGGTGATAATAAGACGAGAAAAGTAGATGTTCGCGTTATTACTGCAATGAATCAGCCTCCAGAAGTATGTTTAAGAGAAAATAAAATTCGCACTGATTTATACTATCGATTAAATGTGTTTTCATTATATATCCCGCCGCTTCGCGAAAGAACTGAGGATGTACTGTTATTAGCGTCTTACTTTTTGAAAGAATATAATAAAAGTTATAAAAAAGGTGTACTTCAAATTGATAAGGAAGCGAAAGAAAGATTACAAGCTTATCAATGGCCTGGAAATGTTCGTGAGTTAAAGCATACGATTGAACATGCTGTCATTATTACAGAAGGGAATTCGTTAACAGCAAATTGCTTGCCACGAACATTTCGGAAAGAGAAACTTCCGAAGAAGAAAAGTATATTACCACTTAGGGAAGCTCTTCATCAAATGGAAAAGGAATTAATAGATCAAGCGTTAATTGAAACGGAAGGGAATATTTTGCAAGCAGCAAAAATGTTAGGTATTCCGCGTCAAACGCTTCAATATAAACTGAGCAAGTATGACAAAACCGCCGAATAACCGGCGGTTTTTGTGTGTTTGCACCAATAAAAGAGCGTTTACATATATAACAAGTAATGAATATGATAGTAAATATCGTTTTAGTACAGCACTTAAAAATATTTATTCTCTTATATAATAGGGTATTTCTCGCATTTACTTATCAAGAATATGAAGTTGGCATAATTATTGCTTATATAAAGGATGAGCGTATAAAAAGGGGGAATAGCAATGTTACATGATGTATACAAACCAAATCGTCACTGGAAGGATATTGAATTATGGAAAGATGTTACAGAAGAACAATGGAATGATTGGGTTTGGCAATTAACGAATACGATCAAAACTTTAGATGATTTAAAGAAAGTAATTAACTTAACACCTGACGAAGAAGAAGGCGTTAAAATTTCAACGAAAACGATCCCGTTAAACATTACACCGTACTATGCTTGGCTAATGAATCCTGATGACCCACGCTGTCCGATTCGGATGCAATCAGTACCGATTTCGGAAGAGTTATATAAAACAAAATATGATTTAGAAGATCCTCTTCATGAAGATGAAGATTCACCAGTTCCAGGATTAACTCATCGTTATCCAGACCGTGTACTATTTTTAGTAACGAATCAATGTTCTATGTATTGTCGTTACTGTACACGTCGTCGTTTTAGTGGACAAATTGGAATGGGCGTACCGAAAAAGCAATTAGATGATGCGATTGCTTATATTAGTGAAACACCACAAGTACGTGACGTTTTAATTTCTGGCGGTGATGGTCTTCTAATTAATGATAAAATTTTAGAATATGTATTAAAGAATTTACGAGCAATCCCGCATGTTGAGATTATTCGTATCGGAACGAGAGCACCAGTTGTATTCCCACAGCGTATTACAGAAAACCTGTGTAACATAATTAAAAAATACCATCCAGTATGGTTAAATACTCATTTTAACACTTCTATTGAGATTACAGAAGAATCGAAACTAGCATGTGAAATGCTTGCAAATGCAGGTGTTCCAATTGGAAACCAAGCTGTAATTTTAGCTGGAATTAATGACAGCGTTCCAATTATGAAAAAACTTATGCATGATTTAGTGAAAATTCGTGTTCGTCCATATTACATTTATCAATGTGATTTATCAGAAGGTATCGGTCATTTCCGTGCACCAGTTTCGAAAGGTCTTGAAATTATTGAAGGCTTACGTGGACATACGTCTGGTTATGCAGTACCAACTTTCGTTGTCGATGCACCGGGTGGAGGCGGAAAAATTGCGCTTCAGCCAAACTATTTAATTTCACAAAGTGCGGATAAAGTTGTTCTTCGTAACTTTGAAGGGGTTATTACAACGTATCCAGAACCAGAAAACTATATCCCAGGAAGAGCAGAAGGCTACTTTAAAGAAATTTATCCGACTTATGAAGAGAAACGTTCTGATATCGGCGTTGCAGGATTGATGAGTGATAAGAAATTTAATCTTGTTCCAGATGATTTACAACGTATGAATCGCCGCAAAGATTATGAAGTCAATGAAACGCATGCTTCTTTAAAAGATAAACGTGATAAGCGTGATCAATTAAAAGATAAAAAATATCAAGCACAAATAGCAAAGTTAGATGATGACAAAAAAAATGAGGGTGACGTAGTATGAATTGTATGTGGTGTGACAGTACAGAAGCGAAAGAAAGCTTGAATACTGTATATTGGGAATTACCAGATGGTACGAAAGCCATTGAAATCCAAGAGACACCATGTATTACTTGTTCCTCATGTGGAATGGACTATCAAGCAGACCATACTGTAAAAGAAATTGAAGATCAGTTGTTTTTAATTTATACGAAAGATTTGCCAAAACAACTAACATACGAAGAGTTGATGGGAAGACCACGTTTATTAAAAAGGAATTATTTCGACTTTTAACCAGCTTTTATGCTGGTTTTTTTCTTTTTTGCCTTGTATAATGTACCCAAGTTAGAAAGGTAGGGAATATTTTTGAAAAAGACATTTTACCATTATATGATGAAGCACCGTGCAGCTTTATTTAAAAATGAAATATCAGATTTAGCAGAGGCGATGTATGATGATTTAAGTTTTCCGAAGCAATCTGAAGACTATGATGTAATTAGTTCATACTTAGAGTTAAGTGGAATGCTAGAAAGTATGTCTATATTTGATGATGCATGGGATTTATATATACAAGAGAGATAACGATATGAAGTTTTAGGGAAATGAAAGCATAATGAATACATTACTTTGAAAGAAGTGAAGTATTCATTATGCTTTTTTATTTACAATATGTCTTGTTGTTAGAACATAAATGAAAAGTGAAAGCTAGTTTAAATACTAGCTTTTTTAAGTTATATACAAATTCTACTTTTTTATTGAAAAAATTTATGAATATAAGCTTATGTGATAAGCGTTTTTATGTAGGTTGCATATACTGTTATCAAAATCACGACGTTTAAAAAAGGAGAGATATTGATGGCAAGGAAAAAACAACCTAAATATAACGTAGGAGACATAGTCGTGATTACGCTATATGGAACCGTTGGGAAAGTTACAAATATGAAAGTTTTAGATGGAGTTTACGTATACGAAGTAAATAATCACGATGGATTTTATGTAGAACAAACTTTACAGCATGTTACAGAGCAGGAAATGAAAAAGGGCGACACAGAGTGGATTGAATTAAATTATAACTTTACGTTTGGTGATCTCGTGCAAGTAACTGGATATGATAAAGATGTTTTTCGTATTGTTGGTTTTCGTACAGAAGTATGGAGATATAAAAATGATGCATGGGAAGATACTATATATGAATTGTCACGAATTACTGATGGTGAATGGTTAGAAGCTGATGAATCGGATTTAACATTACTTGCCAATGCACAAACGGCAAATGCAATTTTGAAGAAAATGAAACAAGATAAAGCGGGTATGAATAAATTAGATTTAGGAAAATTGAAGTCAATTAACAATTCGAAAAAAGTAAGTGTAAAGACGAATCGCCAAGAAATTATTGATGGGTTATTAGATATTTATAATGATTATCATTTATTATTCGATACATTTAAAGATGAAGAATATAAAATTGTTATGGATGTTGTTCAAAATTATTTAGTTAAATTGACAGAGAAAAAATAGTTAACTAGAAAGAGAGAATAAATTGAACAACAACATATGCAGTATAAGGTATGCCTACAATTATTAAAAAAATAAAAAGCCATTTAATAAGAGAGTCTGCCCATTGATCTTCATGCATGAACTCTTCTTTTGTTTGCCCTACTTCTTGATCTACTTCATATTGGTATTCCATTATTATTTCCCCCTTTGGATAGCTTGTACTAACATCGTATGCCCTTTACCTACATGATATGACTTATAAAAAAGAAAAACTATTTTTCTAATCTCATATACATAATTTTGAGATTTTTTCATAAAACAGAAATAAAGGAGTGATGCTCATGAAGGAAATTGAAGTCGTAATTGACACGGAAGAGATTGCGGAGTTTTTTTATGAGCGACTAATTGAAAGAGGGTACGTTCCAAAAAGAGAAGAAATTGAGGACCTGGCAGATATTACATTTGAGTATTTATTAGAGAAATGCATGATTGATGAAGTTTTTGATGAAGAGGAAGATTGAAAGTAACGGCGGGCTTAACTCGTCGTTTTTTACTCTTTACAAACTTGTCACAAATATAGACAAGAATTGTTGGTATAATTAAAAGAAAATTTTATACAAGAGGTGAAGGGATGTTCAAAAAAATTATTGATTCTTTATTAGGGAAGAAAAAACATCGTTCGTATTCAAGCAGTGATTATCGTCATAGAGGGCGCTCTTATTCAAGTAGCGACTATAAACGACGTTCATCTGGTTATGGGCATCAGCATTATAAAAGAAAACGTAAAAGCCGTAGCTTCTTTTCAAGTAGCTGATGAAATGGCGTCGTATACTAGCTTTATTTGATAGACCACTGCGAAAAAATACAATCGTTGCAGAGCGTTATAAGATTGAATCAGTAATTGGAATGGGCAGTTATGGGGTTACATATGTCGTTAATGATTTACAAATAAATAAATATAAAGTCTTAAAACAATTAAGGCAAAGTAAACAAAGATATGAGTCTGGTAGAAAATCATTTGAGCAAGAGAAAGTGATTTTACAAACATTAAATCATGCGTCAATTCCTAAGCTACATGACCATTTCATATGGGAGAAAAAGAACTTTTTTGTGATGGAGTATATGCCGGGGGAAAATTTCGAAGATCATATTTTCTTAGATGGGCAAGTATATGATGAACGTGAAGTTTTTGAAATTTTATATGAAGTACTAGGAATTGTTTCGTATTTTCATAGTAAAGGTATCATTCACCGAGATTTACGTATTCCAAACATATTAATGAAAGAAAATCAGATTAGTATTATTGATTTTGGATTGGCTAAATTGAAAGGTGAGGGTGATGAGCGAGCTATAACTTATGAAGGTGAACAAGCTTTGATGCGAGAAGTTCACTTTCGTAGCGACTTTTATGCGCTCGGTCATTTCGTATTATTTTTATTGTATGCTAGTTATCAATCGACTGAAAAAAAGGAAAAACCTTGGTATGAAGAGTTAGTGCTGGAAGAATATAATCGCGACATGCTGATGCGAATGTTACAAATGAAAGCGCCATACTATGAAAATGTACAAGATTTGAAAAAAGATGTAGCTTACGCTTTAGAAAGGATGGAGACCCCATGTTTCAAAAGTTTTTAGCAAGCGTTGGAATTGGAAGTGCAAAAGTAGATACTGTTCTTGAAAGAGATGAGTATACAGTTGGAGAAGAGATAGTAGGGAAGATTCATATAACTGGAGGTTCAGTTAGCCAAGAAATTGAAAGCATTTACTTAACGTTGTCGACGTCATATGTAAGAGAAGTGGATGATAAAAAAGTAACTGCATCGTATGATTTAGAGCGAGTTCGTTTAACAGATCCATTTTCTGTAGAGCCAAATGAAAAAGTGGAAATTCCATTTTCGTTTTTAATGCCAATTGAAGCACCACTAACACTTGGAATGAAAACGGTTTGGGTTCATACAGGTCTTGATATTAAACGTAGTATTGATCCAAGTGACCGTGATTATATTCAAGTATTGCCGAATGCGCTATTGAACAGTGTATTAAATAGTGTAAATCAATTAGGTTTTAAAGCGCGTCATGTAGAATGCGAAGAATTACCGTATCGATTACGTAAGCAAGTTCCATTCGCGCAAGAATTTGAGTTTATTCCAGTTTCCGGAGAGTATTATGGGAAATTAGATGAATTAGAATTATTAATTTTGCCAAGTGCCCACGACCGATTAGAAATTATTATGGAAGTAGATAGAAAATCACGTGGATTGGCTGGTTTATTCGCAGAAGCACTTGATCTTGATGAGAAGGTTATTCGCTTTACAGTAACAAACGAAGATATTCCAACGATGCAGCAAAAAATTAACAATAATATTTTTTAATAAACTATGCATAAAAAAGAAATGGAGAGGAAAACTAAAACAACCGCTCCATTTTTTTGCATAGTGAGGTTATGTATGTGAAACGATACCGACATTTATACTTGTTAAGTTGTACACTACTCATTTGTTTTGTCGCACTATCACTTTCGTATCATACCGCTTGTATTGAAAAATTTGATAATGTAGTCGCACACTTTATTCAAAGTTTCCGAAACGAGTATTTGACAACCTATTTTACTTGGGTGTCCTTTATCGGTTCAAAAAGAATATATTTCCCGTTACTCATTATACTTGTAATGTATTTTCTTCTTAGAAAAAAAATATTAAGTGCATTACTTCTAACAATTAATTATTACGGATCACGTTATTTGAACAGCATGCTCAAACTATGGTATGAACGAGCACGACCTGATGTGACGCAGCTTGTTACAGCAACTGGATATAGCTTTCCGAGCGGTCATACGATGAATGCTACTGCTTTTTTAGGATTTATTGCATACGTCACAATTACAGAAGATCGTATTTCATTGCATAAAAAGTTGCTGATTATTTTTATAGCAAGCTTCGTTGTATTATCTATTTCAGTTAGCCGAATTTATCTTGGCGTGCACTATCCATCTGACATATTAGCCGGATGGGCAGCGGGCGGTAGCTGGCTCGTTTTATGTATTATATTTCATAAGGCGTTCATTAAAAAAGAACCTATGTCATAATAGGTTCTTTTTGCATGGGCTCCACATGAATATGAGCATGGTAAATTCCGAATTTTTTTCGAAGCATATCTTCAATATTGTCAGTAATACAATGGCTTTCGCTAACATCCATTCGAGCATCTACTTCAATTGTAATATCCACATACGTTTGGTTCCCATACATACGAGCACGAATATCTACAATATGTTCTACACCTGAAATATGCCCTATAGCATCAGCGTATTCATCCATTTTTTCAGGATCAATTCCATCCGTTAGCATATGAGAAGCTTCTACGAAAATTTCCCACGCGGTCTTACAAATAATAAGACCGACAAGTAAAGCTGCAATAGGGTCCAAAATAGGCATTTGGAACTGTGCTCCGACTATACCTACTACTGTACCAATACTTACAAGAGCATCTGATAAATTATCTTTTGCAGCAGCCTCTAATGATTTACTTTTTGTTCGCATTGCAATCTTTTTCGTATACTTGTATACACCGTACATAACGACAGCAGAAAATAAAGCTACCCATGCAGCAAGTACATTAGGTGCTGCTTGTTTCGGATTGAAAAACGATTGAATTGCACTAATAACAACTTCTAATCCGACCGTTGCCATAATAAAGGAAGCAACAAGTGATGCGATTTGTTCTGCACGCGAATGCCCATATGGATGATCTGGGTCACGAGGCTTACGAGAAATTTTCAGGCCAATTAATATTGCTAAAGAAGCACCAATATCCGTTAAGTTATTCAAACCGTCAGCACGTAATGCGCTAGAGAGGGTAATATAACTGATGATGATTTTCATAGAGGATAAAAATATGTAGGCTATAATGCTGACAATAGCACCTTTATCAGCTTCTTTATGAGAAAGAGAATCCATTTTAATCACTCGCCTTTCTACAAGGAATTTCTTTCTATACATAGAGTATCAAACGAAACTCGTGTGGGTCTATACAAACATTGTTGACGTTTTATAGCTTTTTAAGAAGGGGATAACAAAGTTTCGTTAAGGAAAAAAATGTTGAAAAGTACAAAGCGGAAAATTGTTTAAACCATTAACGATGATTATGGTATAGGAGAAGGTGGCGTGAATAATGATTCGCATAATTCCATTCATATATATATTTCACAAAATAACTCTTCGTAATTCCTCGTGGGAGTAATATATAAGAAATGATAAAAAATTAGTGGATAAGAAGAGGAGAATAATATAAAAATGTTCATTTTCTATAAAGAGAAAAATACAAATAGCATACTAAGAAACGAAAAAACCTCTGAAAATATTTTCAGAGGTTTTTCGTTTCTTAGTATGCTTCTAAAAACTCAGTAACTTGCTCTTCAGTTTTTGCGTTAGCACTATGTAAGTGGCCAAGCTTCTCGCCATTTTGATAAACAAGCAGGCTTGGAATACCCATTACTTGATACTCTTCCGCGATACTTGGGAATTCATCTTTATTAATAGAATACCATTCAAACTTATTGAATTCTTCCATTACATCTCCGATAAAGTTGTCCATACGCACGCAATCCGGGCACCATGTTGTAAAGAACTTAACAACTACTGGCTCCTCGCTTGCGATGATGTCTTTGAATTCTTGTTCAGATTTGATTTCTTTCATGTTTTTGACTCCTCTCAATGTCACACGGATAAGCTAGTATTTTTTATGCAAAATCCGTAACTGCAAAATCTTCGACTGCTTTTTCTTGTAGGTCTGGTATACATATGAGTAGGTGTCTAATGTGATCCCTACTCTTTTATGTCCTAATCGTTTACTTACGATTTTCGGATTTACGCCTTATATCCTGCAAACGAATATTAGGAACCTCACTTTTCTTTATAAGCTTTTTCAGGAGCTGTGTCAAACTTCTGAAATTGCACGGGTTACCATTATAGGTTGGGCAAACTAAATCATAATTATTATTTCCATCGCCATACCGTTCTTTTTCTTCATTGATTTTTTGAAGATGTCCTTGAAGAGCCAGCAGAGTAATTTCAGGTAAAACAATTAATCTCTTTCCTGAAGATGTTTTAGGCTCATGAAACTCTTTGGTAATATGCGAGAGGGAATGATTAACAGATAAGGTACGTCTGTCAAAATCAATATCCTTCCATACAAGAACGTTGGGGAGCTTGGTTACAAAGGTTTGCAGAATGGGAAAAGGGGAGCAGCGTGAGCAATGTTGTTCGAGGCTACCCAAAAGGAAAGTACGCAGTATAAGTAAAAAAGGACAAGCAGTCGTACCTGCTGTCCTTTATAGGAGAAAAATTATTCTGGATTAAAACTACGAATAACCAGAAAACGCGCTTTTAACCAGTGTTGTCATAGATGTAATAATCTATGCAATAAAAAAGCTTAGTCGGAATTCAAAATACCAAAATGGCTTGCATTGGTAAACAGGCCCAAGAGTAGTATATGTATAATGAAAAATCTCATACAAAAAGCAGACAACAATTTTGGTTGTCTGCCAGCGAGTCGAATGAGCTAGTCAATTGTGATAAATTGCTTTCCCATTACAAGAAGAGTGAAGCTGCTAGTTCAAACAGCTTGTAGGTAGTCTTTTAGATATTTAAAAAAATATACAGAGAAAGCAGATAAGTGACGAATCTACCTGCTTCTGTTGTAACAAAAGAAAGAAGTATTAGCCGTGAATATGACGGCTTGAAAATAGTATGTATTGATTTGGAAAAATTATTCAAGGGGGAAGAGAAGAATGGCATCGATAGTGAATAGTGTATGTGAAATAATTCGGTTAATGAGTGAAACGAAAGTAGAACGCATCCAAATCACATACGAAATTGGCGATATCATAGAGCAGAAATGCAGACGTTGTTATTACAATCGTTCAGATAATGCTTGTTTTAGTATTAGTGTTTGTAAAAACTGCCCGACTGGTCAAGAATTACGTTAGTTGGGTAGATATTTTGATACACAACCGAAAGAGCACGGTGGAAAACGAAAAGACAAACCCATCGGACTTACTCCGGAGCGTGTGCGCGAATTGAATCAACAAGGCATTCCAGATAAAGATATTAGCATTATGTATGATCGTAGTCCTTCTTATGTCGGGAAAATGAAAAAGGAATGGAAGCAAGCTGGTATATGGAGAGGACCAACAATAATGCGGGAAATCAACCGGTGTCGCCAGTAGGTCCAGTAATACCAGTAGGTCCGGTGTTCCCTGTCAATCCCGTATTCCCAGTTGGCCCGATTGATCCGGTCGGTCCAGTAGCACCTGTAGGGAATTGAAAGGGTTGCATAGGTGAAAGTGTCGGCCCAATCGAACACGGATTTAATGCAGTAGAAGATAAAAACTCGTCCAATATAATTCACCTCTAAAAGTTCGTATTACTAATAGTAAATGCAATGATAGAGCAAAGTGTAATGAACAAGCGGTTGTATTTAGGAAATTTAATAAAAACGCTATTTTAATAGCAAGAAGGGAGGGGTGGCTTTGATTAAAATACTTGAATTATTCGGAGGAATCGGAGCGCCAAGAAAGGCACTTGTTAATTTAGGGATAGATCATAAAGCAATTGATTATGTAGAATGGCAAACGTGAAATATGACTTTGTATGGATTCCGCGTTATGGTGGAAATAAACCAGCGTATCCATGCGATATTTGGCAATACACGGAAACAGGAAATGTACCTGGTGTCGGTAAATGTGATTTGAATTATCTTGTGGGTAGCAAGTCATTAGCTTGGTTTACGAACCAATCACAAACTACTGAAAAGGTAAAAGAACAACCGCAACAAGATAATGAGAAAGTTGAAGGGATCGGAATCGCAACTTCAAAATACGCAGATGGTTATGGCGTGAATTTATATGAGAATCCTGCTGATCCGCAATACACAGGAAATATCACGAAAAAAATCCCGTATCTTATTTTTAAGGGATATTGGGGTGGCGGTGATAAGGATATGATTTGTTTAGGTAGCGAGAAGCAGTGGGCGAAATTAGAGCATTTTGATGTGCAATCCATCTTCTGGAGTCTCCTTAGTTTTCTCTATGGCGTTTTGTTCCGCCTGTTTTCTATAGTACTCATTTATTTCATCATATTTCATCGGTAAACCTTTTTCAAAAAGTGTACGGTGCACTTTTTATAATTTTATCGAATCATACTTTGCGGTCTATGACAACAACTCTGTCACTACCCCCATACACTGGAATCTAAAACATTTGTAAAAAATAGCATAGTTGTTACAAAACCTATATCGTTACCAATAAAAAACCTTGAAAGGCAAGCCAATCAAGGTCTCTAAATTTTTTAAATGTCTAATAAAGTATTCACACCTACATTATTTTCTAATAATTCGGTTAGCGATGTTGCAATTTTCACTGCCTCCTCAATATCCAAATCTGCGAATCTGTTATAGTATATTCCAAAACCATCTTTACCCTGTAGATAGATTAATGCACCGCCTCCTTCATCATCACCAATTGCGAGTGAATTCGGGAGATATTTCTGCACTTCATAAGCTTCATTCATTTCAATGCACCCCGAAGCTCCCCAAATTCGAATATAAATTTGGTCGTTAACATTAATTTCAATGTCTGAAGCTAGCTGAATTATTTCTATATATTCTGTAGGTACATCTATTGTTGAAAAATCCTGAAGCGCTTTAATTTCTTCTTCTTTCGAAGGAGATTTTTTGGCATCAATTCTATACACACTACTGATATTATCTAATCTGTTCATTAATAATCAATCCTTTCATATTTAACTCCTAGTTTATCTAGCATCTTGTATTGTTGTTCAAGAACTTGGCTAGTAGTATCACGTGAAAAACCAGCTTTAGTTAAATCACCCACCATGAATTGCATTTCTTCTTGTAAAGTAGTACTCCATTTCCCTACCCCTGAAGCCACCCGTTCATTTCGTCTCGCAGTTTGAGCATTAGTAATGATTGTATGTGGTAGTCCTTTTCCAGTCTCGACAGTTATTGTTGGAGCAAGTTTCGAATCATACCCATACTGACTGAAATTATTTTTTGCCCATTCTTGTTGTAATCCATGATGAGATTGTAATCGCCCACCATTTGGCCCATCTCCTTTTGGCTTAGGTAAGGAATCTTTATGTGTTTTATTAAAATGAACATAATTAATTTCACCTTTACGCATTCCACATGTAATAGCAAGAAGATAAGCGATATAATAACGTTTTTTTTTTGCATGTTCTAAAAAACGAAGAACTTCTTCATCAATTAAAAATCAGGGGGATAACGCTGATTTAGTGGAGAGAGCTCATTATATCACTCTTTCGGAGGAGGTGAGTTAGGATGCGGAAATGGTGAAAGAAACTATTTTCGAAAAAACGCCCACCCTGCATTGTTCGTGAGGAACAATGCAGGGTGGGCTAAACTGATAGGATCTGTGAAAATTGTGCCCAAATTATGCATGGAAAAGGTATTGAAAGAGATGAATAGTACTCTTTACATCTTATTCCATATATAACAAAGCTGGTTAGCTTCTGATTCAAGCGCTATTAAATGATCATTATTAATAGAGTTATTCGTATACATTCTGTTCTTTTGGATGTTAAGAACCGTATAATTCACATCGTTATGTTCATTTGAAAATATCGATTCGTTTAATAATGTCAGCGTTGAGTTGATGTTGTATTTATCAATTCGCTCTTTTTTTCCTTTGAAAAACAGTTTGATAAGATGCGGCTCATCATTAATGAGCAAACCGAGTTCAGGTGATGAGCGGACGATTAAATCATCTGATATCCAATGTGATTTACCTGGATCGAACCAAGAGACGTCTTTGTTTTTAATAAATTTTTTGTACTGTTTTATGACATCAATGTAGTTTTGCTTTTTCTTCTGATCAACCGTTTGCACTAATGTTTCGAAACATTCAAAAGGTAGTTCGTTTTGATGAAATTTAATAACAGTGTCTCGTAATTGTTTCCAGTAATCAAAAGCTGGTTGGTATTCCGGTTGAGATTTTAGATTTTTCGCAAAGTTTGTTTTAGCTGCACTACTTTTCAGTGTGAAATCTAAAAATTGTGTAAGTCCTACTTTAATTTCTGCCATATTACACCCCCTTTTCAAACATTACTAATTCGATAATGGAAAGGAAAATCCTGCATTTTTTAAGGGGGTGAGCTAGATGCTAGAAAACCCGATGTCCATGCACAATGGCTATGGTAAAGCTGATTCGCAAGAACAAGAGGGAATTATTACAACTTCTATCGATATCGAAAAGTTACAAGATGTCATAAGTCGAGCGGTAGTGATTTTGCAGGAGTGTCCAGAAGATGCTGAACTTGATGATTTAAATGGGAGCATTAATGAAGCGTTGGAATTGTTACAAAAGTATTTGGGGCAATAAAAAAGGACGAGCAGTCGTACCTGCTGTCCTTTATAGGAGGAAAATTATTCTGGACTAGAACTACGAATAACCAGAAAACGCGCTTTTAACCAGTGTTGTCAAAGATGTAATAATCTGTGCAACATAAAAGCTTAGTCGGAATTCAAAACACCAAAATGGCTTGCGTTGGTAAACAGGCTCAAAAGTAGTATATGCAAAATGAAAAATTCCATACAAAAAGCAGACAACAATTTTGGTTGTCTGCCTGTGAGTTGAATGAGTTAGCTAATTGTGATAAATTGCTTTCCCATTACAAGAAGAGTGAAGCTGCTAGTTCAAACAGCTTGTAGGTAGTGTTTTCGATATCTAAAAAAATATACAGAGAAAGCAGATAGGTGAAGAACCTGCCTGCTTACTACTGTAACAAAAGAAAGAAGTACTAGCCGTGGATACGACGACTTGAAAGTAGTATGTATTTTTATTTAAAAAATATTCAAGAGGTGAAGAAACATGGAGTGTTTGATAAATGGTGTCTATGAAATAGATAATGATTTTTTTGGTCCAATAAACTTTGCTAATGTTGTAGCTGTTTCATCCATAATTCAATTGAGTGCAGGGGATTTAGTCGAGATTTTTGCACAAAGTAGCGTAGCTGGAGTTATTAGTAATGTAGAAGATAGTACGCATTTTGAAGCTGCAAGATTCCCGTCTCCAAAAGTATAAGTGGTATGAAACCTTGTAAGTAATTTAATATCAGGACATTCCAAAATTTATACTCATCCTGTACAAGAACGGATAATTTATTTGTAGTGCATGAAGTATTTTAACGGTGTACAAGTTGTTTTGAAAGTGCTGGATAAATGAACTATGTACTGTTAAATAGTGTCTGATGATTGTAAACGAAACAGTCGAAGAAGAGTAGCGGTGTATGCAAAAAGAAATGCATGATGTTTAGGTAAAGAAAGCTTACTAGTTAGGGGATCTTACCGATTTAGTTTATGAAAAAAGGCCCTGTTGTCTCCAACAGGGCCTTTCCTAAAAAGGCAAAGAGTAACTCTTACCTTACTCCTTGTCCATGGAATACACAAAAATTATACGTTTGTACAGGTCAATAATTTACAATAATAATATTTGAATATAATGCTTGCAGGTAATTCTAAAGGATGAAAAAGTATTTGTTATAGAGTAAGTGTTGATTTTAAAGTGTTTTAAAGAGGATGTTTACAACTCAACGATAATAAAGGAATATTGAAATAATAAAATATGAAATATTGCATATCTCACTTAACAATATAATCTATTCAATAATAATAAAATCGTACAGAGGAGTTTTTTCTGAAAATCCGAGTTGATGAAACTAGATAATTTGTATTACTGATTTAACCAGAATATTACATGAGTGCTTTGTTTTTAAAAGTTATACTTTCTCTTCGCTCTGCCTTATGGTGGAGCATTTTTATTTTTGTAATCGCAATAACCTGTCCAAACTTTTCAAGTCTAGCATACATATTATGCAGTAGTAGATTAGAAAGGAGCACTATATATGTCTTGTTATTACTACTGTAAGAATTGTGAGAGTTACCAAAAGAAAAATCATGATTGCTGTAAAAAAAGAAGTGATTATTATAATAAGTGCGGTAAAAGATGTGATGACTGTTCTTGCGATCATAAGGAGAATAACCTTGTAAGAGCATCTGCTTTTAGAGCTGTAAATACAGTTAATCAAAACCTTCCAGCTAATACTTTTGTTAAAGTATTATTTCAAAATGAACAATTTGATTTAGCGAACGAATATAACCCAGCAACATCAGATTTTACTCCGAAGACTAGAGGAGTTTATTCCGTAATTGGGACGATTGGTTTCTTTCCGAACGATACAAATTTAAATTATAGAGCGCGTGTAGAAGTTCGAGTGAATGGAAATGCGGCAATTGCTATAGATAACGACTTTTTTGGTCCGATAAATTTCGGTAATGTCGTAAGTGTTTCAACAATACTTCAATTACATGCAGGTGATATTGTCGAGATTTTTGCACAAAGTAGTATAGATGGGGTTATTAGTAGTACAGAAGACGGTTCTCATTTTCAGGCTGCAAGATTCCCATCTCCAATTGTATAAATATTAAAAAGGAAAAAATTTATTAACTCTGCTTTTCGGTGGAGTTTTTTAATTTCATAATAGCAATAGCTCGTCCAAACTTTTTAAATTTATTTTGCATAGTATACAACAATAGATTTAGAAAGGGGATATAAATATGTCTTATTATTATTGTAAGCATTGCAATGGCTATAAAAAGACAAAGCATACTTGTTGTAAGAAGAGTACAGATTATTACGATAAGTGTTGTGATAATGAGAAAGATAAACTTGTAAGGGCATCTGCTTTTAGAGCGGTTAGTACAGTAAATCAAAATGTCACTGCAAATACTTTTGTTAAAGTATTATTCCAAAATGAACAGTTTGATTTAGCGAATGAATATAATCCAGTAACATCAGATTTTATTCCGAAGACTAGAGGGGTTTATTCTATTATTGGTACAATCAGCTTTGCACCTAATGATAGTAATACGAATTATAGAGCGCGTGTAGAAATTCGGGTAAATGATAATCCAGCTATAGCGATAGATAATGACTTTTTTGGTCCACCCAATTTTGCAAATGTCGTAGCTGTTTCAACAATACTTCAATTACATGCAGGAGATGTAGTTGAAATTTTTGCTGAGAGTGATGTAGATGGACTGATTATACAAAATGATCCAGGATTTATTAGTACGCATTTTGAAGCTGCAAGATTCCCATCTCCAATAAAATAAAAGACATGTTTGTGATTTATGGACTATTTTTTAAAAAAGGCCCTACCTTATGGTAGGGCCTTTTAGTTAAAGGTGTTAAATTGGTAATATATTAAAATAAGTTCATAAACACTTGATAAGCAACACCTAGAGTTAATATGATAGCTAACAGTTTTGCTACTCATCTCGGTGCATTTAAATTTAGTAAAAGGGAATGACATATACTAAATGTAATGCCGAGTGTTAAAAGAATTGCGATAAGATATAAAATTAATAGGAATAAAGGTTGCTCTATGGAGCCGAAGTCAATTTTGGATGGATTCATGTAATATGTACCTCGTTTTTTATTAATATATTAATGAAATAATGAAGAATATAAGGAATTGGAAGAGTAATGTAATAAATACTATAAAAGTAAATTTGAAGTTATGGATGGAGTAGATAAAATAATCTTTGAAAGACTATTCAAAGCCAACATTTGTTTAAGTTTAATATACAAGAACGAACGTTCTTGGTATACTGGAAAATAAAAAAGGTGCGTTTACATGACAAATTTTAGTAATATAATTGAAAAACTAGATGAAATGATTTACAAACCTAATAATCTATTAATTACTAAACGAAAAGAAGAAAAGCAAAATTCAGAATATGCAGGAGGGGTATTCCAGCTAAATAATAGAAGCATCCGATTTAGGGTATCAAAAATTACGCCTAATAAGATTGGACAATTTGTTTCTTTTTGGGAGAAGAATGCCTCCATGAGCAATCAGGCATTTTCTTATGATTCAGCTCCTAACCTTTTAGTTATCACTTGTATAGCGGATAATAACCTAGGACAATTTATTTTTCCAAAAGAGATTCTTCTAAAAGAAAAAATATTAAAAATTCAAAATCAAAAAGGGAAAATGGCTATGAGGGTTTACCCTATTTGGGATAAACCTATTAGTAATCAAGCTAAGAAGAGTCAATTGTGGCAACTTCATTATTTTGTCGATTTAAGTGATACTGAAAATGTAGCTACAGATAAATTATTAAACTTATATTCATAGCACATAATAAAAAAATTGAAATATTCAATGTTCGTTCAGATGATATTTGGAAATATTAACAGGGTAAGCCGTTAAGTAAAGAATAAAAAAGGAGCATACAAATAAAGTATGCTCAAAAAAAGATAGGTTTTATGAGTGGAGAATCTCCATACGATAATATATGCGCATTTCATTAATATGTGTAAAATATCAATAAAATATCAACAGAATATCAATTAATGAGTTATTTTAGTTTTTTAATGAAGTCATGTTTTGTGAAATGAAAAAGAGCCGTTTCTTTTGAAAGATGCGGCTCTTTTTATTATTTTGTTATCGTACTGTTCGAAATGATAAATCATAAAATTATACGATTAACAATTTGATAATGATCGGACTTCAGTTATATATTTCTTGAAGTCTGGATATTGAGATACAGTTTGGCAGGTAGTGGTGAGTAGTTGATTAATTAAAGATACATTTGTAATTACTTCGTTACAAGGACCATAGAATGTAACTTTTAGCTTTGAATTCGGGGGAACTTTGAATACGATAGGGATTTTTTTCATTAAATAAACTCCTTACATAACAGAGGTTATATGTTTATTTCCTTTTAATTAGGAAGACATATTAATATAATATGTAATTTTTATTGTAGTTGATTATTACATATACTGTATGAGTTGATGTAATTTCTATTACGTATCAAAATAGTGTTGTGAAAAAATATATATCATGTTTATAAAAAGCTTAAAAACAGACTAATATGAGGGAATAAGCGTTAATTAACTTGTCTCTATATAATAAATTGTAAAAAGGCAGCTTTTTTTAGCTGCCTTTTACAGGGAGATTGAAAAATCTTGGAGGTCATTCATGAGTATAAGCAAAAATTGCTTATATGTAGTATGTACATTATTTATAGTTTTATTCCAATATTTAGTATGAAATAAACGCAAGTTTATCGTTTACAAATGCAAAAAAAGAAGGACTTATTTATTATCGATAAAAAGAAATTATTTAGTTTTAAAAAATGATGAAAATATATTTATTTGTCTTATAGAAGCTTGCTATTAGGCGTATGGGTCTAGCAATAAAACAAGCTTTGAATAAGATAATAAAAAGGAGTTGATTAGTAATGGGTTATATTGTAGATATTTCGAAATGGAATGGAAATATTAATTGGGATATTGCAGCGTCTCAGCTAGATTTAGTTATTGCTAGAGTTCAAGATGGTTCGAATACGATCGATTTTATGTATCAAGGTTATGTGAAAGAAATGAAGAAACGTAGTATCCCATTTGGGAATTATGCATTTTGCCGTTTTATATCTATTTCAGATGCAAAAAAAGAAGCACAAGATTTTTGGAATCGTGGCGATAAAAACGCTAAATTTTGGGTGGCAGATGTAGAAGTTCAAACAATGGTAGATATGCAAGGCGGGACTCAAGCATTTATTGATGAATTACGCCGATTAGGTGCAAAAAAAATTGGTTTATATGTAGGACATCACACGTATGTATCATTTGGAGCTCGCAATATTGATGCTGATTTTATTTGGATTCCTCGTTATGGAGGGAATAAACCAGCATATCCTTGTGATATTTGGCAATATACTGATTCAGGAAATGTTCCTGGTATTGGAAAATGTGATTTGAATCAATTAATTGGGAATAAAAATCTTTCTTGGTTTATAGGTTCAAATCAAACAAATCAATCTAGTATTGGAGACAGTAAGCGACCAAATGGAATTGGTATTGCAGTTTCAAAATATGATGATGGATACGGAATTAATTTATATGAAAATCCTGCGAATCCGCAATTTATAGGAAGACTTACGAAAAAAATCCCATATTTAATCTATAAAGGTTATTGGGGAGGTGGCGAAAAAGATATGATTTGTTTAGGTGGTGAACAACAGTGGGCTAAGTTAGAACATTTTAATGTACAATGGTTTTATGCATATTCAAAGTATACACCTGGATATGAAATTAGAACGTACGATGGGCCAAACGGGAATGATACAGGTGCGGTCGATGGGAGGGTTCCTTATCGTATTTGGAATCGTCAAGATGGATATATAGATATAGGTGGGAACAAATGGATCAAAGAAGAACATGTGCAGATTAAATGATGTTAAAAGTCGGATTTATGCCGGCTTTTTTATTTAATAAAGCTTGTCTCTGGCATGAAGAGAAATACTTGCAGAAAACACATTGATTTCACAATAGCGCTGTATAGTTCCTAATATACATTTATCAAAGTGAGGTATTTGAATTGAAAAAGAAAAAGCTATTTATGGGAACTATTATTGCATGTGTGGCGCTAACATTGTCTGCGTGTGGTTCCTCAGAAAATGTTGCAACATCAAAAGTAGGAAACGTGACAGAGAAAGAGTTAAGTAAAGAATTAAGGCAAACATATGGAAAAAGTACTTTATCTCAAATGATGTTAAATAAGGCATTGCTAGATAAATATAAAGTTTCAGATGAAGAAGCTAAAAAACAAGTAGAAGCAGCGAAGGAACAAATGGGTGACAAGTTTAAAGTCGCTTTAGAGCAAGTAGGATTAAAGAATGAAGATGAATTAAAAGAGAGAATGAAGCCAGAAATTGCACTTGAGAAAGCGATTAGAGCGACTGTCACAGATAAAGATGTGAAAGATAACCATAAACCTGAAATGAAGGTAAGTCACATTTTAGTGAAAGATGAAAAAACTGCGAAAGAAGTAAAAGAGAAAATAAATAATGGTGAAGATTTTACTGCTTTAGCGAAACAGTATTCGGAAGATACTGGTTCAAAGGAACAGGGCGGAGAAATAGCTGGTTTTGCTCCTGGTCAAACTGTGAAAGAGTTTGAGGAAGCTGCGTATAAATTAGATGCAGGACAAGTAAGTGAGCCAATAAAAACATCTTATGGTTATCATATAATAAAAGTGACGGATAAAAAAGAATTGAAACCATTTGATGAAGTAAAAGATACGATTCGAAAAGATTTAGAACAACAAAGACTGCAAGATGCGACAGGTAAATGGAAACAACAAGTAATCAATGATCTATTGAAAGAAGCAGATATTAAAGTAACAGATAAAGAATTTAAAGATACATTTAAATTCTTAGATGAGAAATAAGGTTTAGAAGAAAAACAGAGATTTAGCATAATGCTATATTTCTGTTTTTTTTGTTTTCAATAGAAAAGGGAACTCATATAGAGTTCCCTTTTCGCGTTAGTGTGTGAGTTATAAATAGATAGTAAGACAATACAATATTACATTTAAATATTAAGAATTACAATAGGAAAATTTGGATGTAGATAAAAGGAATAAGCAATTAAATTCGCAAAATGTTGAAATGATAATGTTTTAGTTAATTAATTTTGTTAAATATAAACTAAATATATTTTCTTGGAGAGTGAATTGAGGACATAATTTAAAGAATGGTACATATCATATTTATTGGAGTATAAATTAACTTTATAGGAAGTGACATGTTGAACATTTAGTACAAAAAGATGTTCTTAATGATGATAAGAATTATTTATCCCGCTATTTGTGGGAGTCTTACTGCTCGTAAAACCCCCACTGATTATTAGCCTTCACTTTATTAAAATAGGATGAATATTTTTATATTTACTAGATTATTAAATTAATTTGGGGGAGAATATATGAAAGTTATTTTTAAGAGAGAAGGCGGAGGGAAAATTTTTGAATCATCTAATGAAAATATAAGCGTTCTATTAGCTGTATTAAAAGAAACAAAATGGATAAAGATTGGGATGGTTGAGTATGAAGTATTAGAATATAAACTGGAATATTATCGGAATCCGAAAAAAACAGAAACAGAGAGAGAATTACATATTATAATGCAACCCAAGCATATTCAATAAAGAAAGTGAAAAATTGATGAGTGTGAATCTTACTGCCTGCAAATAGCAGCATAAATGGTAGTAATTGTCGATATGTATGAAACTTATGAGGAATGAATTGTTTTACATCATAAGTTTCTAAAGCTTTGTGAGTTCGTTCATAATAAAAGTGTATGCTTTTGTTGAAGGATGGTTAATGAGATGTAGCTGAAATTTGTATTACAGAAAGAACGTTAGTTAGGATAGAAAAGTAAAATTAGAAATATAATTAGTTCAATAAAAGCGACTTCACATTAGGTGGAGTCGCTTTTATTGTTGCTACACGTATTCTATGATGCGATAGGAAGTGCAAAGAAATTTGATTAATAAAAGGGACTAATAAATGAGTATGAATAAACTTCATATATTAAAGTTGCATTTTGTTTGAAAAATTTACATGTTGCACTTCCGTAAGAACGTTCGTTCGTGTATAATTAGAACGAATGTTCTTTCGGAGTGGAGATGTCTACAAATTCATAAATAGTTTTGAATTGGAAAGCTACGCTACGTATAAATAAGAGATGGATAAAGAATGAAGCGATAAGGCTTCTAACCGCAAGGGCTGCGGAGATAGCCTAATAAATTAGAGTTCGATAGAACTCTTTACTTAGGAATCCCCCACTTCTAAACGAAGTGAAAGTGGGGTAGTTCAAGAATGGATAGATATAGAAAATTGAGGAGTAAAGAAAATGAATTATGTAAAGATACAGGAAAAAGGAAGAGAGTGGGTTCCGTTTACAGTAATGTCGGAACAATTATTAAGTATGAAAAAAATTATTGGAGAGAAATTAAAAGTCCAAAGACCGCTAATAACAAATGAAGCGAAAGACAGCATTTCAGACAAATTATTAACTTCATTATTGTCTGAAGAAGAGATGTTAGTGACATATTTTGAAGAAGGATACATACTTACGAGTTATATGACAGTGGTTCATATAAATCCAATTCAACAAATTGTAAAATGTACAGATGCATTTTATAAAACATATATATTTTCTGCAATGGACATAATTGATGTAACCTAAAAGAAGCTGAATTTTGAAGTTTAGCTTCTTTAATTTATCTAGCTATTTACGGACAGGCAGATTCACACCTCAAAATTCGGCTGTGAGTCAGGCTACTTGTTAAAACCTAATTTTTTGAAGAGGTGAAGAACTAAATGAAAAAGCAGCTAGCTGCAAGCTAGCTGCTTAGTCCCAGGGAAAGGGAGAAAAAGATTGGCACTCAAAAAATCAATGATAGCTGTGTATCAGCCTGAGTATAGTATAGACAAATTTTAAAATGTTATACAAAAATGATTACAGATCTGGTTAGGCCGTACCAACTTGGTTTTGATCTGCTAGATCAGAATCAAATGTATTAGTCGCGCTAACCCCACTAAAAGTGTTCACTACGAAACCAACGTTAGATGCGCCAGAGCCGTTATAAGCTTTCGTATTCTCTTTTGGAGAAACATTGTAGAAATCACCTAAGTTGAAAGATCCGTTACTATTTTGTACAACTAAATTCCCAACAACTGAGGGCATAATTTTCACCTGCTTTATAAGTAATTGTTTGCATTACTATATGAAGGTATAGTCTAATTGGTTCATTTGACAAATATTCCGGAATAGAAAAATGTTTGAAGCTTTGTTTAATCAATCGAGCAAAAAGTATGTTAAAATTAATGAAGAGCTGAATTTTAAAAAGAATAAATTTGAATAATTAATATATATGGAATTAAAGGAGGCAAAATGTAATGGATAATGTTATAAAAACAGTCGATTTAACAGATGCAGAATCAAGTAAACTTATTGCTTATATTTATAGTAATGATGTCACATTGATCGAAAAAGCATTTTGTCCTAATGAAATAAAATTAAAGTTTAATGAAATAGCAATTTTATCGGCAATTAAAACCGCATATATTACGAAAGTATCTATAAGAAAAGAACTTGAAGCAATTTTTCACGATACAGGCGTTTTATTAGTAAAGCAAAATGTTGAAAGGAATAGTATTCAATCTATAACAATGCATTTTGAGCAATTTAAAAAGTTACAAAATGAGATTGAGAATTTAAATAAAAGTATGTTATAAGACTAGGTGGAAATTTATTGATAGAGGTGGGCTCTGTTAAGTTGAAAAAGTGGATTGAAAAGTATTTGGATAAATCGAACCGTAAACATAAATATACTTTCATTAAGGTGTAACCTATATTTATCGATGTGAGAAATGTAGGGAATAGAAGATACAATTTAAAAATAATAACGATACAAACAAAAAGAGTAACTATGATGGTTACTCTTTTTGTTTGTAATATGTAATATCAAAAATACTTCTAAAGTATGAAATGAATTGATACTTAAGTGAGAAGTTGAATAAGAATAAAAAGAGTAATATTAATGGAAAGGAGGAGATGAAGTTGGAGCGAAACGACATTGGGAAACTTGTAATTATTACTGGAGTAACGCAAGGGTTAGGACGTGCAATGGTTGATAGGTTTCATGAATTGGGGTGGAACATAGCAGGGTGTGGACGCTCAAAAAATAAAATTGAAGAACTTAATAAATATTACGGTGCTTCACATGATTTTCAAATAATTGATGTTTCAAATCATCACCAAGTTAGTAAATGGGCAAGTCGTATTCTTAATAAGTATAGGGCTCCCGATATGTTAATAAATAATGCATCGATTGTTAATCAAAATGCACCTCTATGGAAAGTTACCGCACAAGAATTTGAAAGTGTAATGAGTGTAAATGTGAACGGGGTAGTAAATGTCATTAGGGCGTTCGTCCCGGCGATGATAGCTAGGAAAGAAGGAATTATTATTAACATGAGCTCTAGTTGGGGAAGAGAAGGCGAGGCTGAACTTGCGCCATATTGTGCCTCGAAGTTTGCTGTTGAAGGTATCACGCAGTCAATGGCAATGGAACTGCCAAATGGTATGGCAGTAGTTGCTTTAGATCCAGGTGGCAGTATTAGCACTCCAATGCTTCACTTATGTGCACCTCAATATGTAAAAGAATCTCCTACACCTGAAATGTGGTCACATAAAGCAATTCATTATATATTAAATATATCAATAGATAAAAACGGTGAGTCATTGACATGTCCGGCATACATTCATTGAGAAACTCCTTGTCAAAAAGAGCGCCTGAAAGGTGCTCTTTTGTATTATTAGTACATTATGTGATGCACAAAATTACATATGAAAAATAAAATAATGAATTAAAGGTGATATTTGTTTGTTTTGAATGTACTAGAAAATTTAAATATAGGTGATGGGAAATGAACCTACGCGATTTAGAATTGACAGGTGCCTGGTTTCAAGTAGGAGGAAATCTTATAGCGGCAATTGGAACAACTAGAGGGTTTGCAGGGGAAGAAAAGATTGAGTCGGATCTCGTTATTGTAGGGAGTTCATTACAAGCTCTCGGATATATATTACAAATTATAGCAACTAATGATGCGAAAGATGAAGATAAATGTGAGAAGCAAGAGGTAACTATAGATAATAAAAATAAAGCGCTAGCGAAAACGGGGATTGAGTTATTAGCTTTAGGTAATATTTCAAATGTAATAGGAACGTATTTTAATCTCAATGAACAAATGAAAGAAAATGATTTCCTTATAATTACTGGAAATAGTTTGCAATCAATTGGCGCTTTTTTAGGAGTAGAAGTAGCATTGAATGAGATAAATGGAATACAGTGGATTATCGTATTAGGGAATTCAATGCAAAGTTTAGGTGCGGGATTACAAGCATATGAAGGTATTAAAAATATACCAAAAGAAGAAAAGGGAAAAGAAGACAGTAATATAGATAAAGAAGATCAACGTATAATAGGGCTAATAGGTATTTGGATACAGGCAATAGGTACTGTAATTTCAGCAATTGGATTAACCGAAATAGTAGAGGAACAACGATTGGAATCTAAGAAAAGGTGATGAAATACTCATTTCAATGAAGTTTGGAGTATTTCAATTTTAGAAGTAGGACAAGATGGATGTGTTAATTGTTTTTGTAGGCTTTTTCATATAGGCGTAGAATATACATATAAACGAACAGGTGAAAATAACTTGTTAACGTTAGTGAGAGGTTCTTCATTTAGTTATACTATTATATGTGATTTTTGTAATGATGAGTTCTTATATACGCTTTTAGAAATAACATGATTTCATAGGTTTGATAGTGTAGGAGATGGATGGGGAAGAATCGAAAAATAAACATTAAGGAGTTTTTCAGACATGATGTACTTATTAGCAATTTTACTTCCGCCGGTAGCTGTTTTATTTTGCGGAAAGCCATTTCAAGCGATTATTAATTTCATTTTAACCTTAATTTTTTGGGTTCCAGGAGCGATACACGCAGTTCTTGTCGTACATGATAAAAAAGCCGACAGGCGACTTAAAAAACAAGTTCAGGCGTATGATGAAATTAATAAAAGAAATAGAAGGTAAATTGCGATTGACATACAAAAAAGAAAGGGGATTTGATTCGCCTTTCTTTTTTGTATGCCAATCAAGTTTAAATTTTAGTATAGCGGTAAGAATTTTTAATATAAGTATTATGATAATAACTTTTAGAATGTGCGTTTAATAAACCGGTGTAAATGCTTTCTGGCACATTAAAGAAATCATACATACCATTCTTTAGTTGAATACGTAAAATCATAGAAAAAGGATTATAGCCAACAGCAACTAATTTTTTTGAAATAACGGGAGATAGCTCCATCATTACGCAACTCCTTATTTTTCATTTTAGATGGTTTCTTGTAGAGAAGGGGATTGTCGTGTTGAAATCCTAATAATTAAAGGAGTATTATACTTATATGCAATATATTAAATGTTTGTTATACGTAATTATAAGGAAGTTCACACGAAGTACATATCGTTGTGCTATTTTTATTTCACCTTTGATTTATAAATAAGAAAATATTGACCATTTGAAAAAAAGGTATATTATTTATACGAGGTATTAAAAATTCACTTCTTACATTCTATGCTTTAAGGGGCAGTATTATTAGAAAAAATAGAAGTGAAAATAGTTTGTATAAGAAGTATTCTAAAATGTATAATCTGTGAATTGGGAAAATATTGAATGCTCCAGGTCAATATACTTTCTTGATTAAATGTATTTGGGAAAGTGACCTCAATATTTTCAAGTAAATCAACGGGAGAATTGAAAGGCAGGAGAAAGTAACATGTCAGAAAATTATCGTTCTCGAGAGGAGCGACGACAAGTTCAAAAGAAAAAACAGCCAGCTTCTAAAAAAACAAAACCAAAAGGTAAAACATCGTTTTTTCGTAAATTTTTAATCAGTTGTTTACTACTTGGTATTGTAGGTTTAGTGGCAGGGGTTGCTACCTTTTTCGTAATGATTAAGGATGCACCAAAACTTGAGAAAGCAAAACTTGTTAATCCGTTATCCTCAAAAATCTATGATAAAGACGGGAATTTGGTATATGAATATGGGAAAGAAAAGCGGACGAATGTTACGTATGATCAAATCCCTAAATTGGTAGAAAATGCATTTTTAGCAACAGAAGATTCGCGTTTTTATGAGCATAGCGGAGTAGATTTTAAAGGTACTGCTCGTGCAGTTTTAGTTAGTCTTAAGGGAGATTATGGCTCTCAAGGTGGTAGTACGATAACGCAGCAAGTTATTAAAAACTACTTCTTATCGATGGAAAAAACGTCAAAACGTAAAGTTCAGGAAATATATTTAGCGTATAAGCTAGAACAACAATATTCAAAACATGAAATATTAGAGATGTATTTAAATAAAATTAATTTAGGAAACCGTTCATATGGAATCGCAACAGCAGCACAAAACTACTACGGTAAAGAATTGAAAGATTTAACATTACCAGAAGTTGCGATGCTAGCTGGCTTACCAAAAGCACCGAATAACTATGACCCAACGAAAAAAGAAAATGTTCAAAGGGCAACAGAAAGAAGAAATACTGTACTAAACTTAATGAATAGACATGGTTATATTACAAAGGCAGAAATGGAAGAAGCTTCGAAAGTACCAGTGGATAAAAATATTAAGAGTGCAGCTGAACTACAAGCGATGCCATATACTGCATTTATGGATGCAGTAGTTAAAGAAGTAGAAAAGGAAATACCAGATGTTAATATTGGATCTGATGGTTTAGAAATTTATACAACATTGGATCCAAAAGCACAGAAATTAGCTGATAATATTTTGAATACAAATATTATTAATTATCCAAATGATAAATTCCAAGGTGCTTTCACATTTATGGATACGAAAACTGGAGAAGTTCGCGCTATAGGTAGTGGGCGCGGTGAAAATAAAGCAGTATTTAAAGGGCATAATATGGCGATTGAATTAGATCGTGCAGCTGGTTCAACGATGAAACCAATTTTTGATTACGCTCCTGCAATTGAATATTTAAAATGGGCTACTTATCATCAAATTGATGACTCTCCATTTAAGTATTCAACTGGCCAAGAAGTTAGAAATGCAGATAGAAGTCATTTAGGGCCAATCTCAATGCGTGAAGCACTAACAAAGTCACGTAATATCCCAGCTATTAAAACAGCTAAAGAGGTAGGTATTAGTAAATCGAAAGAGTTCTCTGAGAAATTAGGTATTACATTTAATGTAGCACCGACAGAATCAACAGCGATCGGTACAAATGAAGCGTCACCAACTGAAATTGCAGGTGCTTATGCGGCATTTGGGAATGACGGTAAGTATACGAAGCCGCATTTTGTTAAGAAAGTAGTTTATCCAGACGGCAAGTCACAAAGTTTTGGACAAAAACCAAAATCAGTTATGGCGGATTCTACAGCATATATGATTACTGATATGCTTCGTTCTGTAGTTACATCAGGTACTGGTACATCGGCAAATGTGGCCTCTTTAGATGTAGCTGGTAAAACAGGTACAACTAACTATTCTTCAAAACAACTAGCACAATATGGAATTCCAGAAAGTGCAACTCGTGATAGTTGGTTTGCAGGATATACACCGCAATATACGATGGCAGTATGGACTGGATATACGAAAGATGGTAAAGACGAGTATATTAGTAGTAAAAATACGAAAATTGCACAGTTGATCTTTAAAGAAATGATGAGCGAGATGGCTACAGATAAATCACGCTTTAAAATGCCAAGTAGTGTTATTCAAGAAGGTAGTGAATTGCGTATAAAAGGTGAAAAACGTGATTCATCTCCAAATACTAGCGTACCGGATACAACGGAACAACCAAAACAAGATCAACAGCAAAAAACTGAAGAAGAGAAAAATCAAGAGGAATTAAAGAAACAGGAAGAACTTAAGAAACAAGAAGAGCAAAAGAAACAAGATGAACTTAAGAAGCAAGAAGAGCTTAAGAAGCAAGAAGAGCAAAAGAAACAAGATGAACAGAATAAGCAAAATGAACAAAACAATGGAAATGGTCAAGGAACTCCAAATCCACCAACTAATGGAGGTGACCAAGGAACTCCAAATCCACCAACCACTGGAGGTGGCCAAGGAACTCCAAATCCACCAACCACTGGAGGTGGTCAAGGAACTCCAAATCCGCCAACTACTGGAGGTGGCCAAGGAACTCCAAATCCACCAACCACTGGAGGTGGCCAAGGAACTCCAAATCCACCAACCACTGGAGGTGGCCAAGAAACTCCAACCCCACCAACTACTGGCGGGAACACAGGAGAGGCTCCTTCCAATAATGGACAATAAATAATGCATTTTAAAAGCACCGAAGGTACCGGGAAAAACGGTTTCTTTGGTGCTTTTTGTATTATAAAGAGTAATATTATTTTTAAATATTAAAAGTACCATAGAAATTTTGAAAGTAAATTGATGGGAAATGATAAAAAATTTGAGTTGGCGGTATTGGATAACTAGGGCCATAAAAAGTAGTACTACTCGGGTGTGTACCATGATGCCAAAATGAAGGGGTGACTTGGTCAGTCGATTGATATTGTTGCCAAGCGGCAGGAAGTTCGATACCAACATCAGAACTAGCTGTATGAACGACAGGAACATGTATTGAGGGAGCTGATGGGACAACGGCGGTTATTCTTGGTGATACCCACATGAAAACGATCACTCCTAAGTTTAATAATAAAATAGTATATTCTTCTAAAACCTATAAAGGTACATATATAGGTTTTTTGCTTAAAACATAGGCATAAAGTCGTAAGACCAACTTAAATTGATGGTAGACCATTTATTATGAAAAGATACGTCTATTAGCGGAGGGCAAGGGAACATGAAAAATATACAATTGATGTGTTGATTGTATATTTTACGTGTTTATGGAGGGATTTTAATGGAACGATTATGGACGAAATCATTTATACAAATGACTATCGCGATGTTATTTTTATTTACGGGGTTTTATTTACTTGTTCCAACGCTCCCGCTCTTTATTAAAGAGATTGGTGGAAATGAATCGCAAGTTGGACTGATGATGGGAATGTTTACAATAGCGGCAGTTGTAATACGACCGATTATTGGAGGTATGTTAGATCAATATGGTAGAAGATCTTTTATTATTTTCGGACTCATATTTTTTGGGATAACGATGTATTCGTATAATTTAGCATCGACTATTGTCCTTTTAGCTGTTTTACGCGTTATTCACGGAGTGACGTGGGCTGTTTCTACAACAGCAGTTGGAACAGCGATAACTGATATTATTCCAGATTCACGTCGTGGTGAAGGGATGGGCTGGTATGGCATGGCGATGACAATCGCGATGGCAATTGGCCCGATGATTGGATTATGGGTTGTACAAAATTATTCATTTCATGGTCTATTCTTGTTAGCAACTCTTTTATCCTTTATGGCAGTCGTATTATCGTTAATAACGAAAATGCCATTCACGCCACAAAAAGAAAAAGGGAAAATTCAGCTGTTTGAAAAATCCGTTTTATCAATAACGGTTGTTGTTTTCTTTTTATCATTTGCATATGGAGGAATAACAACATTTTTACCGTTATTCGCGTCATCAATTGATGTGAATCCTGGGACATTCTTTCTTGTATATGCAATTGCTTTAACAATTGTACGACCTATTTCAGGAAAACTATTAGATAAGTATGGAGAAGTTTTTATCATACTTCCGGCACTATGTATTACTATTTTAGCGATAGTTGTACTAACGATTTCAAATGGTTTGATAGGTGTAATGATTGCAGCGGCATTATATGGTGTTGGATTCGGTTCAGCACAGCCCGCTTTACAAGCAGCGATGCTGACAATTGTTGATCCTAGTAAAAGAGGAGTTGCTAACGCTTCATTCTTTACCGCTTTTGATTTAGGGATTGGATTAGGTGCGATTTTACTTGGAGTAGTTTCACAAATGTTTGGTTACCGTATTTTATTTGCAGGTAGTGCAATTTCAGGATTAATAGCTTTAATTATATTTGTCATTTTTGTAAAACAACGATTAGGCAAAAAAGATTTTGCGTATAAAGCATGATGAATCTATTTGATGTATTGTAAGGTACGGAGGAAATAGCTCAATTCAGCCCGGATATTCTTTAGGGATTGTTTCTGAGAAATCAGTTCGGGAAATAGTGTCAGTTGAGAAAGACGGTAGTTTATTTTTATAGATTTTGATGATCTTTCGTACTTTCAAAACTATGAATTAGTTGTAAGCTATCGTAAAGAAACGGAAGAAATTTAATTTAATTATGTAAAATAATAATTTTATTAAAAATAAATAAATTTTATATAAGAATTATATTTATGGGAATATGAAATAAATATTATAAAAAACCGAGCTGTGCATGAGTGCAGCTCGGTTTTTTATGTTTGTTGAAGAAAAAGGGATTAAAGGTATATTTAGTGGGATTATATGGATAATTGTTATATTTCGTTTTAAAACATTGTAAAAGGATGTCTGTCCTTTCTTTATAAAAGATGAAAGTTATTTTTGAAAAATTGTATTATTACATCGGTAAAAGTATAGGAAACTTATCATTATAAAATAAATTGAAATCTTCTAAAAACTCTGATACATTGAAATAGAAATGTAGTTTCATATTATTGTAAAGGCTTACAGTTATGTGCACGAAGATCTATTAGGATTGGAGGAAATAATGATGAAAGCTGAAGAAAAATTTTCCCCGGGATTAGATGGTGTAGTAGCAGCGGAAACGAAAATTTCGTTTCTTGACACAGTAAAAGGTGAAATTGTAATTCAAGGGTATGATTTAATCGAACTCTCAAAAACAAAAGAGTATTTAGACATTGTGCACCTTTTATTAGAAGAACGTTTACCGAATGAGGATGAGAAAGCAACAATTGAAAAGAAATTAAAAGAAGAATATGCAGTGCCAGAAGGTGTATTCAATGTTCTAAAGGCATTGCCTAAGGAAACGCATCCTATGGATGGGCTACGTACAGGTGTGTCTGCATTAGCTGGTTACGATAGTGATATCGAAAACCGCTCGTTAGAAGTGAATAAAAGTCGAGGATACAAGCTTTTAAGTAAAGTGCCAAATATTGTAGCGAATAGCTACCATATTTTAAATAATGAGGAACCAATTGAGCCTCTTCAAGAATTGTCATATAGTGCGAATTTCTTCTATATGTTAACTGGAAAGAAACCAACTGAACTTGAAGAGAAAATCTTTGATCGTTCCCTTGTTTTATATAGTGAACATGAAATGCCAAACTCTACATTTACAGCACGCGTTATTGCATCAACGCAATCCGACTTATACGGCGCTTTAACAGGAGCAGTTGCATCCTTAAAAGGAAGTCTTCATGGCGGTGCGAATGAAGCGGTTATGTACATGCTTTTAGAAGCTGGTAATGTTGAGAAATTTGAAGAGTTATTACAGAAGAAACTATATAACAAAGAAAAAATTATGGGCTTTGGACACCGTGTTTATATGAAAAAGATGGATCCAAGAGCACTTATGATGAAGGAAGCATTAAAGCAGTTATGTGATGTGAAAGGCGATTATACACTATATGAAATGTGTGAAGCTGGAGAAAAAATTATGGAGAAGGAAAAAGGAATTTATCCGAATCTTGATTATTATGCTGCTCCAGTATATTGGATGCTTGGTATTCCAATTCAACTTTACACACCAATCTTCTTTAGTTCTAGAACAGTAGGGCTATGTGCACACGTAATTGAGCAACATGCGAACAATCGTTTGTTCCGTCCACGTGTAAATTATATTGGCGAGCGACATGCATTTAGTAAATAAAAACAACTGGGGAGTTGTTAGCGCCGCCCGCCAGATGGGTGTTTGACCGACACCCATCATTAATAATAACGAATTTTCGACAGAAAGGGAAGAATAGCATGATTAAAACAAATGAAATTAAACAAAAAGATGCATTATTAGAAGAAATTACGGACTATGTATTAAATAAAGAGGTTACAAGTGCAGAGGCATTCAGTACGGCTCGCTACGTATTACTTGATACACTTGGATGTGGAATTTTAGCACTACAATACCCAGAGTGTACGAAATTATTAGGACCAGTTGTACCAGGAACAATCGTGCCAAATGGTACACGTGTACCAGGAACATCTTATGTGCTAGATCCAGTAAAAGGCGCATTTAATATCGGATGTATGATCCGTTGGTTAGACTATAACGATACTTGGCTTGCAGCAGAGTGGGGACATCCATCTGATAACTTAGGCGGAATTTTAGCAGTTGCAGATTATATTAGCCGCGTTCGTATTTCAGAAGGAAAAGAACCATTAAAAGTACGTGAAGTACTAGAAATGATGATTAAAGCACATGAAATTCAAGGTGTACTTGCTTTAGAAAACAGTTTAAACCGTGTTGGTCTTGATCACGTATTATATGTAAAAGTAGCGACGACTGCAGTAGTTGCAAAAATGCTTGGCGGAACGCGTGAGGAAATCTTTAATGCATTATCACATGCGTGGATTGATAATTCTAGTCTTCGTACATATCGTCATGCTCCAAATACAGGTTCACGTAAATCATGGGCAGCAGGTGATGCGACGAGCCGCGGTGTTCATCTTGCAATGACTGCATTAAAAGGTGAAATGGGTTACCCAACGGCATTATCTGCACCAGGATGGGGATTCCAAGATGTGTTATTTAACAAGCAAGAATTAAAATTAGCAAGACCGCTAGAATCTTATGTAATGGAAAATGTATTATTCAAGGTGTCATTCCCAGCAGAATTCCATGCACAAACAGCTGCAGAATGTGCAGTGAAATTACATCCGGAACTTAAAGAAAGATTAGATGAAATTGATCGTATTACAATTACAACTCATGAGTCAGCAATTCGTATTATCGATAAAGAAGGTCCATTAAATAACCCAGCTGATCGCGATCACTGCCTACAATACATTACGGCAATAGGTTTATTAAAAGGAGATATCGTTGCGGATGATTATGAGGATGTAGTAGCGAATGATCCACGTGTAGATGAATTACGTAATAAGATGGTTGTTGTTGAAAACAAACAGTACAGTTTAGATTACCTTGACCCGAACAAGCGCTCAATCGCCAACGCTGTTCAAGTTCATTTTAAAGATGGTACTGTAACAGAAAATGTGGAATGTGAATACCCACTTGGCCACCGTTTCCGTAGAGACGAAGCAATTCCAAAAGTTGTTCGAAAATTCACTGCAAATATGGCAGGTCATTATTCTAGTAAGCAACAAGAAAAAATCCATGAAGCTTGTCTAAATGAAGAAAAACTAGAAAATATGAATGTAAACGAATTTGTAGATCTATTCTTAATTTAATAATAGGGGGAATTTAGAATGGCTTGGGTTGTGAATAAACAGTCAACACAAGAGGAGCTTGCGAATCGCTTCCGAGCTTTAGTAGAAGCAAATGAAATTTTGCAAATTCCAGGTGCTCATGATGCAATGGCGGCTCTTGTTGCGAAAAACACAGGTTTTTCAGCTCTATATTTATCGGGAGCTGCTTACACTGCAAGTAAAGGACTACCAGATTTAGGAATCGTGACGTCTACTGAAGTAGCAGAGAGAGCAAGGGATCTAGTTAGAGCTACAGATTTACCAGTTCTTGTTGATATTGATACAGGATTTGGTGGAGTACTAAACGTAGCGAGGACAGCTGTAGAAATGGTGGAAGCGAAAGTTGCGGCTGTTCAGATTGAAGATCAACAATTACCAAAGAAATGTGGACATTTAAATGGTAAGAAACTTGTTACTACAGAAGAATTAGTTCAAAAAATTAAAGCGATTAAAGAAGTTGCGCCAAGTTTATATATTGTAGCACGCACAGATGCTCGCGGCGTGGAAGGATTAGATGCAGCGATTGAAAGAGCGAATGCATATGTAAAAGCAGGGGCAGATGCAATATTCCCAGAAGCGCTTCAATCGGAAGAAGAATTCCGTTTATTTACTAGCAAAGTGAATGCACCTTTACTAGCAAATATGACTGAGTTCGGAAAAACACCATATTATAGTGCAGAGGAATTTGCGAATATGGGCTTCCAAATGGTAATTTATCCTGTAACTTCACTTCGTGTTGCTGCAAAAGCATATGAGAATGTGTTTACGCTAATTAAGGAAACGGGTTCTCAAAAAGATGCACTTTCTAATATGCAAACGAGAAGTGAATTATATGAAACAATTTCATATCATGACTTTGAAGAGTTAGATACTGGAATTGCAAAAACAGTATTATCTGAAGATCAATAGGTAGAAGGATTTAGGCGATGAAAATACATCTTTGGCAAAACGAACTGCTTGATGTGAAAAATCATCGCCTTCTGTTTTCAATAATAAGATATTCCACTCATCGTAGACGAGCATATGCAAAAATCAACGAAGGCCGAAATGATAGGGGGATTCAGATGGAGAAAACGAAGTTACCATGGGATGAATTTTTTTCACTCAATAAAGATGTGAATAATACTTTCTTTACACCAGAAGATTTTTCAGGGGATGAAGATTTAATTGCAAAAACGACAGAACAATTCGTTAAACAAGAAATTGTCCCGCAAATTGAGAATATTGAACAACATAACTATAAAGTTTCTCGTCAATTATTTGAGAAAGCTGGGGAACTTGGATTATTAGGCATTGAGGTACCAGAAGATTATGGCGGATTCGAGTTAGGAAAGGCTGTCTCAGGTCTTGTAGCAGAGAAAATGGGTTACGCTGGTGCATTTAGCGTTTCTTTTAATATACACGCCGGTGTAGGTACGTTGCCTTACATATATTATGGAACGAAAGAACAGAAAGAAAAATATTTGCCGAAAATTGCGTCTGGAGAATGGATTGGGGCTTATGCTTTAACTGAGCCAAATGCTGGTTCTGATGCATTAAGTGCAAAAACGAGTGCAGTATTGAATGAAGATGGAACTGCTTGGAAGTTAAATGGTGAGAAGCAGTGGATTACAAATGCTCATATGGCAGATGTATACGTTGTTTTTGCGAAGACAAATAAAGGAATGACAGCGTTTATTGTCGAAAGAACATGTGAAGGTGTATCCATTGGACTAGAAGAAAAGAAAATGGGGATTAAAGGTTCTTCAACAGCGACGCTTATTTTAGAAGATGTTGTCATCCCTGCTGAAAATGTTTTAGGGGAAGTTGGGAAAGGGCATCACGTAGCTCTTAATATCCTTAACTTTGCTAGACTAAAACTGGCTTTTGGAAATATTGGAACAGCAAAACAAGCAATTGGTTTATCGGTTCAATATGGAAAAGAGCGAAAACAGTTCCAAACGGAATTAGTAGATTTTACGATGATTCAAGAGAAAATTGCCAATATGATTATTTCTACATATGGAGCAGAAAGTGCAGCTTACCGTACAGCGGGTGTAATTGATGAAGCAATTCATGAGAGTGATGAAGATCTTATGAAAAAAATGTCCCAATTTGCAATTGAATGTGCACTGAATAAAGTAAACGCTTCTGAAACACTTGCTTATATCGTAGATGAAGCTGTACAAATTCATGGTGGTTACGGTTATATGCAAGAATACGAAGTAGAACGATTATATCGTGATGCTAGGATTAGTCGTATTTTTGAAGGAACGAATGAAATTAATAGATTAACAGTTGCAAAAATGTTAATGAAGCAAATCGAGCAAATAGAAGATGCTGAAGTAGAAATTGATGTGGCAAATGTAGAAAGAAACCATCGTTACATTTTATTAGCGAAAAAATTGTTGAAACAATCTTTGAAAACGCTCTCTAAAACTCCAGGTTTAAAAATTGAGCAAGAGCAAGAATATTCACGCGTATTATCAAATATGTTGACGGACGTGTACGTCATGGAATCAGCATTTTTACGTACGAGGAAAGCAGTTAGTAAAAATGGTGAGGAAAAAGAGCGTACGAAACAAATGATAACAGATGTTATTTGTGAAGAAGGATATCGTAAAGTAGAAGAATCCGCGATTTCCATTCTTTCAGCAGCTGTCACAGAAGAACAAAATAGACAAGAAATATTAGCTGAAATCCGTCAATTATTAGTGCCTTTATACTCAAACTTATTTACGAAAAAGAGAGATATTGCGAAAGTTATTATAAATCGCGGGAAATATATTGTGTAAATAGGAGGAAAGCGATATGAAAAAGATTGGTTTTATCGGTTTAGGTAACATGGGTCTTCCAATGTCTAAAAATTTAGTTAAATCTAGCTACACAGTATATGGAGTGGACTTGAATAAAGAGGCGGAAGCTTCCTTTGAAAAAGAAGGAGGAATTATCGGCCTATCAATCTCAAAACTAGCAGAGACATGCGATGTGATTTTTACAAGCTTACCATCACCTCGTGCTGTTGAAGCGGTATATTTTGGGGAAGAAGGATTATTTGAAAATAGCCACTCGAATGTAGCTTTAATTGATACAAGTACAGTATCTCCACAATTAAACAAACAATTAGAGGAATCGGCGAAGGAAAAGAAAGTAGACTTTTTAGCAGCACCTGTTAGCGGTGGGGTAATTGGTGCAGAAAACCGTACATTAACGTTTATGGTTGGTGGATCGAAAGAAGTGTATGAGAAAACTGAATCTGTCATGGAAGTGCTTGGAGCGAATGTTTTCCATGTTAGTGAGCAGATTGATAGTGGTACAACTGTTAAATTAATTAATAATCTATTAATTGGTTTTTATACAGCTGGTGTGAGTGAAGCTTTAACATTAGCGAAAAAGAACAATATGGATTTAGATAAAATGTTTGATATTTTAAATGTAAGTTACGGTCAAAGTAGAATTTATGAGCGTAATTATAAAAGTTTCATTGCATCAGAAAATTATGAGCCAGGCTTTACTGTGAATTTATTAAAGAAAGATTTAGGATTTGCGGTAGATTTAGCGAAAGAAAGCGAACTTCACTTACCAGTAAGTGAGATGCTATTAAACGTATATGAAGAAGCGAGTGAGGCAGGATATGGTGAAAACGATATGGCTGCTTTATATAAGAAAGTTAGCGAACAATTAATTTCTAATCAAAAATAGTGCACTTATAAAAACCATGATAAAAAAGGAGAGAATATAATGATTACAACTGAAATTAAACGAGTGAAAAATCATATTAATGGCGAATGGGTAGAATCTACTGGTACGGAAGTAGAAGCGGTTCCGAACCCGGCAACCGGAAAAATCATCGCTTACGTTCCACTTTCTCCAAAAGAAGATGTTGAAAAAGCTGTTGAAGCGGCAAAAGCGGCATACAAAACATGGTCTAAAGTGCCAGTTCCAAATCGTTCAAGACAACTATACAAATATCTACAACTGTTACAAGAAAATAAAGAAGAGCTTGCAAAAATCATTACGCTAGAAAACGGTAAAACGCTAACGGATGCAACTGGTGAAGTACAGCGTGGTATTGAAGCGGTAGAACTTGCAACATCAGCACCAAATTTAATGATGGGACAAGCCCTTCCGAATATTGCTAGTGGAATTGATGGATCGATTTGGCGCTACCCAATCGGAGTTGTTGCTGGTATTACACCGTTTAACTTCCCGATGATGATTCCATTATGGATGTTCCCACTTGCAATTGCTTGCGGTAATACATTCGTATTAAAAACATCTGAAAGAACGCCACTTTTAGCTGAGCGACTTGTAGAGTTATTCTATGAAGCTGGTTTTCCAAAAGGGGTATTAAATTTAGTACAAGGCGGAAAAGATGTTGTAAATAGTATTTTAGAAAATAAAGATATTCAAGCAGTTTCGTTTGTTGGCTCTGAGCCAGTGGCACGCTACGTATATGAAACTGGTACAAAAAATGGTAAACGTGTACAAGCGTTAGCAGGTGCGAAAAACCATGCGGTTGTTATGCCAGATTGCAACCTTGAGAAAACAGTACAAGGTGTAATTGGGTCTGCGTTCGCAAGTAGTGGAGAGCGCTGCATGGCATGTTCAGTAGTAGCAGTAGTTGATGAAATTGCTGATGAATTCATTGCTGTATTAGTAGCGGAAACGAAGAAGTTAAAAGTAGGTGACGGTTTCAACGAAGAGAATTATGTTGGACCATTAATCCGTGAATCTCATAAAGAACGTGTTTTAGGCTATATTAATAGTGGTGTAGCAGATGGAGCAACTTTACTAGTAGATGGCCGTAAAATCAATGAAGAAGTTGGAGAAGGTTATTTTGTTGGTGCAACAATCTTTGATGGTGTAAATCAAGAAATGAAAATTTGGCAAGATGAAATTTTCGCTCCGGTATTAAGTATTGTAAGAGTAAAAGATTTAGAAGAAGGTATTAAGCTGACAAATCAATCGAAATTTGCGAATGGTGCTGTTATTTATACATCAAATGGAAAACATGCACAAACATTCCGAGACAATATTGATGCTGGTATGATTGGTGTAAACGTTAATGTTCCAGCACCAATGGCATTCTTCGCATTTGCAGGAAACAAAGCTTCATTCTTTGGAGATCTTGGTACAAATGGTACGGATGGCGTTCAATTTTATACACGTAAAAAAGTTGTAACTGAGCGCTGGTTTTAATAAAGTGAAATGATAATGAGTGGGGTGCATTCCCACTCATTATAAAAATAATACAAACGAAAATACACTACTCATAATGGAGTAGTGTATTTTCGTTTGTATTGTGTTAACTATTTCTTTCAAAGGCTAATTTAATACCAAACCCAATTAAGACGATTCCTGTAATCCCTTGAATATAACGCTGTGTCTTCGGTTTTTTCATAAAAGCACTAATTTTATCAATTAAAAATATATAAAAAGCAAACCAAATGACGGTTAAAATGAGATAAGTAAGTCCCATAACGAGAAGTTGTATAAATGTATTATGATTTGGATTTAAAAACTGTGGTAAAAAAGTTAAAAAGAAGACTGCAATCTTAGGGTTTAGTAAATTTGTAAGAAACCCTTGGCGAAAGCAAGAAGTATGTTTATTGTCATTATTTATTGGAACGTCATTTGTATTTAAGTCTTCTGTGTTTCTTACTGCTAAAAGGGCTTTAATACCAATATAGACTAAATATACAGCACCAACATATTTAAAAATAGAAAATAAAAGAGCAGACTTTACAATAAGTGCTGAAAGACCAATTACAGCAGCTAAAGTGTGAATTAAAAGCGCAACACAAGTACCAAAAACAGTTTTTACGCCGCCGATTTTGCCGGCAATCAATGTGTTTTTCGTAGCCATTGCTGTATCAGGACCGGGTAGAATAATAAGACATATAGACATAATAATAAACAGAAAAAAATTTTCCATAATGTTATCCGCCTTCCTTTTTTGTTTTTAGAAAATTCGATTAACGTTAGTTTAACATACATTTTAGTTAAATAAAATTAAATTATATTTAAAATTATTTAACTAAAAAGAAGAGGCCATATAGAGTAGCTGAGAGTGTGCTACAATATATGGCCTCTTTGTTTAAGCGTTAAGTAAGTTAAAGAATCGATTTACATCTTCTTCTGAAACATCACTTAATTGTTTATATTTATAATTTGGATTTTGGTCTTTATCAACTACAACGGAGCGTACTCCTTCAAAGAAATCTTCATGTCGCATGAAGTTTTTAGCGAGTATAAGATCTGTCGCGAAACATTCTTCAACTGACTTTTCTTGGCCATCAATAAACTGTTTTAATGTTACCTTTAATGAAACAGGGGATTTGGATAATAGCTTTTCTTTCGTTGTTTGGGCAAATGGACTTTGATCTTTCTCTAACGATTGAATGATTCCCTCAATTGTATCGAATGCAAAATGCGAATTAATTTCTTCTACTGAGGAAGAAAGATTGCCATCTAAGTTTGGAGCAGTTGCAAATGTACGAATAACTTCTTTTAAATGAGTATGTACATCTTCTTTTTTCCAATTTACATTTTCAAGTGCGGTAAGGAAATTTGGTAATGAATCTGATGTCATAAAGTAATCAGCAGCGTTAATATATAATACATCAGGAGCTTTTAAAATAGATGCCGTTAAAGCAACATATCGACCAGTATATCCAGGCGCTTTATTTAAGAAATAAGCAGCACCGACATCCGGGAAGAAACCGATGTTCATTTCAGGCATTGCCCACTTCGTACGCTCTGTTACAATTCGATACGTCGCTCCATTTGTCAGACCGACACCACCGCCCATTACAATTCCATCTAAACAAGCGATAATTGGTTTTTTGTATTGATAAATAAATGTATCAATTTCATATTCTTCTTCAAAAAACTGCTCTGCATGTTGTAATGCAACTTCGTTAGAACGTGCTTCGTATAGCGTTTTAATATCACCACCTGCACAAAAACCTTTCGTCCCAGCTCCTTTTAAAACGATGAGTTCAATACGCTCATCTTGCTCCCATTCTTTAAGTTTTTGCCCAATTGGTTGTAACATGTCATAGGATAAAGAATTAAGTGCTTTTGGACGGTTTAAAGTAATAGATGCAACGCCGTTTTCGCTAACAGAAAATAAAACGTGTTCAGTCATTATAAATCCTCCCTTACTTATCTTTCTATTCTTATTTCTTGATACATGCTGAAATGTCCTCTATAATTTTTGTCTAAATTAGGTGCTTAGTGTTAGTATTTATCGCATATTTTGACGAGTTATATTTGCAGGATTTCAGAGAATGAAGAGGAATATTACAACATTACTGTAAGTGCTATTATTTGAAAATGTCGTGTTGAAGGCGCTATTATATGTATAACTTATATTGAGTTAGTATACGTGGCGTAAATTAAAGAGTGGATGTAGAAAAAGTTAAAAGGCTGAATTATCTAACTTTTAAAGAGCGCGGGGTTTGTATATAATTAGAAATAGAGAAAGGAGAGATCGGAATGCCAGGACCTTTACTATTGTCGGTTATTATTTTGTCATCTCTTATGGTAGGAATTACACAGTATTTTCATCATACAGATACGACAGAAGAAGTGAAGGCTAAGGTACGTCTCGTGTTTCCGATTTTTATAATATCTATTTCCATATGCTTTTTATTAAATAAAGATGGGTATGTTGTGGCCGTATTTGCGTTTTTTGTAGCGATTGTCTTAATAACTGTATTGTACTACGTTATGAAAGAGTACTTACAAAAATAAGGATGCCTGAAAGGGCATTTTTATTTTTGTAGATTAATAATTTCACATACCGTATTTCATATAAAAAAACATAAAATATTTATAATTAAAAAAGTATGTACATCGCGGTGTATTTACTTGTCAATCTTGCATGACCACTATACTATTAAAATGTAGAGATTAGAAAAAAGGGGTTGTATCTAGCATGAAATTTGAGATGCATACAAAAATTATTTCAAATGAAAAAGAAGTAAGATTACATATAGAAGATAATTTATTTCAATTAATTTTAGATGGTTATCATCTATTTACTATTCAAGAAATATTGCCTTTATATAAATCAAACGAAGAAAGAATCGGTAGTGCAATTGTCCAAAAGTTAGAATGGGAGAACGGAAAAACTACACTAAACTATCAGCTTGTTTCACTACAATCAGTAAACTAAAAGGAGAAGGGTAATATGAAGTTTTTTCATACAGCGGATTGGCATTTAGGTAAGCTTGTTCATGGTGTATATATGACTGAAGATCAAAAAATTGTGTTAGATCAGTTTGTACAAGCTGTTGAAGAGGAAAAACCGGATGCTGTAATTATTGCAGGAGATTTATATGACCGAGCAATTCCACCTACAGAAGCAGTAGACTTATTAAATGATGTATTACAAAAGATAGTTATTGATTTACAAACACCAATAATTGCAGTTGCAGGAAACCACGATAGTCCGGACCGCATACATTTTGGTAGTAATTTAATGAAAAAACAAGGATTACATATTGTTGGACAATTCCAGTTTCCATACAATCCTGTTGTTTTAAATGATGAATACGGAGAGGTTCATTTCCATCTCGTTCCGTATGCAGATCCAAGTATTGTTAGACATATATTGAAAAATGAAGATGTTCGTTCTCATGATGATGCGATGCGTATTTTTATGAACGAACTCTCTGAAACGATGGATAAAGAAGCGAGACACATATTTGTAGGACATGCATTTGTAACTTCTTCAGGAGAGGCAGAGGAAAATACGAGTGATGCGGAACGACCACTTTCAATTGGTGGTGCTGAATATGTAAATAGCCATTATTTTGATAAGTTTCATTACACGGCGCTTGGCCATTTACATCAAGCGCATTTTGTACGTAATGAGACAATTCGTTATTCAGGTTCACCACTTGCATATTCTATTTCTGAAGAAAAGCATAAAAAAGGATATTATATTGTGGAACTGGATGAAAAAGGTGAAACAACAATTGAAAAACGTTTACTTACACCACGTCGTAAAATGCGTACAGTAGAAGCGAAAATAGACGATTTATTGCTTCATCCAGTGAGTGAAGATTATGTATTTGTGAAATTATTAGATGAAAATCCTGTCTTGCAGCCAATGGAAAAAATACGTTCTGTATACCCAAATGCAATGCATGTTGAAAGATCTATTCAAAGACGAGAGTTCACAGATGAAAATGAAGTAACTGTTTCAAGACATAAAACGGATGATTTATCTCTTTTAAAAGCATTTTATAAAGAAATGAAAGGGCTAGATTTATCAGAAGAGAAAGAACGTCTATTTTTAGATGTTTTGCAAACAGTGCAAGAACGGGAAGGTGAGCGAGGATGAGACCGATTCAGCTTATAATGACCGCGTTTGGTCCATATAAACAGAAAGAAGTAATCGATTTTAAAGATCTTGGTGAGCATCGTATATTCGCTATTTCTGGAAATACAGGAGCTGGAAAGACAACGATTTTTGATGCGATTTGTTATGTATTATATGGAGAGGCTAGTGGAGAAGAGCGCAGTGATACAAACATGCTTCGTAGCCAATTTGCTGATGATGATGTTTATACAAGTGTGGAATTAACTTTTCAATTAAAAGGAAAAAGTTATGAAATTAAACGACAACTGGGCCATAAAAAACAAGGAAATAAAACAATTACAGGACATGCAGTCGAATTATATGAAGTAATTGATGAGGAGAAAGTTCCATGTGTCGATCGTTTTCATGTAACGGATGTAAATAAAAAAGTTGAAGATTTAATTGGATTAAGTAAACATCAATTTAGCCAAATTGTCATGTTACCGCAAGGAGAGTTCCGAAAATTATTAACATCTGAAACGGAAAATAAAGAAGAAATACTACGCCGCATTTTTAAAACAGATCGTTATAAATTAATGCGTGAGATATTAGATCAAAAGCGTAAACAATGGAAAGACGTCTTACAAGAAAAACAAAAAGAACGTGAGCTATATTTCCGTAATGTATTTAAATTACCAATACGTGATGGGGCATTATTAGAGACATTAGTGGAGCAAGAGCATGTAAATACACATCAAGTAGTAGAGGCATTAGAACAAGAAACAATTTGGTACAATGCAGAGGTTGAGCAATTACACTTAGAACAAAATGACAAAACGAAACAATTAAAAGAAGCAGAGGCACGTTTTCATGCAGCAAAAGCTGTAAATGAGAAATTCAAAGATTTAGAACAAAAGAATGAGAAGTACAGTATTTTACAAGAAAACCGTGCCGTAATCGAAATGAAAGAAAAATCTTTTAAACATGCGGAACAGGCGAAGCGATTATTACCATTTGAGCAATGGTATGAGGAAGCGATGCAATATGAACAGCAGTCTGAAAGTTTGTTAAAACAGATAATCGCAAAAAAAGAGCATATAATGAACAGTTTTGCACTTGCTCAGGAGAAATATGAAGCATTAAAGAATAAGGCATCCGAGCGAGAAAATGCTAAAAAACAAGTTCAAAGACTAGAAGAGTTACAGCCAATTATTGCATCATTAGCTGAGAAAAAGTTAAATTTGCAAAATGCTGAAATTCACATAGGAAAATTAAAAGAAGGTATGCAAAAGTTAGAGGAACAACTAGAAGCGCATAAAAATGAAAAACAAAGAATGTCTGGCGAATTACAGCAATTAGAAGCAGCGCTTGAACAATATGTAGCTAAAGTAGAAGAACTAACGAATATGCGAGAAGATGCAAAAGTATTAAAGCAGGCATATGATGTATGGCAAGAAAAACAAAAATACGAGCTAGAAAAAGAAAGTGCGTTTCATAAGATGCAACAGGCAGTTAGTACATATGAAAATATGGAACGCCGCTGGTTAAGTGAACAAGCTGGTATATTAGCTCTTCATTTACATGATGGTGAATCTTGTCCAGTATGTGGTAGTATGGACCACCCGAAAAAAGCTACAGAGCAAAGTAATGCAATTGATGAAAAAGAGTTAAATGAGCTAAGAGAAAAGAAAACTATTGCGGAAAAATTACATGTTCAATTAGAAGAAAAGTGGAATTTCTATCGAGTTCAATATGAACAAGTGATAGAAGAAGTGCTAAAGCGAGGCTATCGCTCAGAAGAATTAGTAGAAACATATAGTGCGCTCGTTCAAAAAGGAAAGCAATTAGCAGCAGAAGTTAATGCGTTAAAAGCAAGTGAAGAAACGCGTAAGCAAATTGCTGTGAATATAAAAAGCGTAGAAGAAAAAGTAGAAGAACTCCAGAAACAAAAGCGTGAAGTAGAAACTGTGCAGCACCGTACTGAAATGGAGTGTATGCAGCTTCGTACGTCATATGAACATGATAAGCAAAATATTCCGGAAAGCTTGCAAACGGTACAAGCTTGGAAAGTACAGTTTGACCAAGCTCTGCAAGAACTTAGGTTAATGGAAGATGAATGGGAGAAAGTACAAGAGGCGTATCAACATTGGCAAAATGAAAATATACGTATTCAAGCAGAACATGATAATGCTTCTAATCAATTTAATAGTGCAAAAGATAAGAAAGAAGAGACTTTCACACGCTTTATGAAAGAGCTAGAACAAAGCGGATTTACAGATCAATTAACATATAAAGAATCCAAATTAAATGATGCTGAGATGGATAAGTTACAACAAGAAATCCAAAGTTATTACTCATCTCTAGAAGTACTTACAAAACAAATTGAAGAATTAAAAGCAGACTTAAAAGATAAAGAGTATATGGACATTTCTTCATTAGATGAGCAAGTGAGAGAATTGGAAATTAGCCTTGATATTATTAAAGAAAAACGACAACGTGCTCAAAACGCCGTATCATATATTACGGATTTACATGAAAATATTAAACGAATTGATGAACAAATTCATGAGGAAGAAAAAGCATTCCAAGAACTTGTTGATTTATATGAAGTAATGAAAGGGGATAACGATAGTCGTATATCCTTTGAACGTTACATCTTAATTGAGTATTTAGAACAAATTGTTCAAATTGCGAACGAACGACTACGTAAATTATCAAATGGACAATTTTATTTAAAACGAAGCGAACGAGTTGAAAAGAGGAATCGACAAAGTGGATTAGGATTAGATGTATATGATGCATATACAGGTCAAACCCGAGATGTAAAAACATTATCTGGCGGTGAGAAATTTAACGCATCACTTTGCTTAGCACTTGGAATGGCAGATGTAATTCAAGCGTATGAGGGTGGTATTTCCATCGAAACGATGTTTATCGATGAAGGATTCGGCTCATTAGATGAAGAGTCATTAACGAAAGCAGTTGACGCCCTAATCGACTTGCAAAAATCAGGTCGCTTTATCGGTGTAATTTCACACGTTCAAGAACTGAAAAACGCAATGCCAGCCGTATTAGAGGTAACGAAGCAGAAGGATGGGTGTAGTCAGACGAGGTTTGTGGTGAAATAAGCTTGTCAAATTGAAAGTATCTATCCTTACTTTGAACATTGTACCAAATTGTTATAACGTTTTTTCAATTAAGTTCAAATGAATTTAATAATGTTTTTATATAAAGCCGTCTCTATAGTAGAGGCGGCATCTTTATTATTTAAAGGAATGAATGATGCAATTATGAATCATTTGAAGAAGGTGGTGTATTTGCCAAACGATTATAACTTTTAAAGGCTGAAATTGCAGATATAACACCACCTGTTAAAAATAAAGCTGAACCACCAACTAAAATAATACGACTGACATACGTTTCACGAGCTTCTTCAACTTGTTCTTGTGACGGTGTTGGCATATAAAGTCCCCCTCAATAAGAATGTGTTTTGCAATAGTATATACAAATGCCTAACATGTGTTAAAAATGAAGAAGTTGTCTGTATAAGCATCTAAGTGAATTTAATGTTTAGCCAGTGTTAGTATTAAGTTCAACGCTTCTGCACAACTTCTGCACAAGTTTCAGTAGTTTATATGTCATGATATATCCGTAAAGTTAAATATTTAATAATAATGAATGAAACATTCGTTCATTATTAAGTGTGAGTTTCTTACGCACTCCCAAAAACAAGTGTCTTTATTGTTATTCTTTTGCATCAAAGCCCTCATCACACTACAAGGTATAACAAGAAGGGGATACGAACATGAATAATCGAATTTTAAAACACTTACAAAACATGAAAATGAATAAGAAAAGTTTAGGAGCCGTAGCATTAACGGCTGGAATCATAGGCACGACTCTCATTCCTCAAAATGCATATGCGCACGGTTTTGTTGAAAAACCTGGAAGTCGTTCTGCTTTATGTAGCCCAACTTATGGCGTACTGAACATGAACTGCGGAAGTGTTATGTATGAACCACAAAGTTTAGAAGCTCCAAAAGGATTTCCACAAGGTGGCCCAGTTGATGGACAAATAGCTTCCGCAGGTGGTAATTTTGGTGGTATTCTAGATCAACAAACAGCAGATCGTTGGTTTAAAAATACGATAACTGGTGGAGAGAATACGTTTACATGGAAATATACAGCTCCTCACTTAACTAGCCAATGGCATTACTACATTACGAAAAAGAATTGGAATCCAAATAAACCGCTAACAAGAGCTGACTTTGAGCCAATTGGAACTGTACAACATGATGGTTCTGCAGCTTCAAACAATTTAAATCACAAAATTAACGTACCTACTGATCGTAGTGGATACCATGTTATTTTAGCGGTATGGGATGTAGCTGATACAGCAAATGCATTCTATAATGTAATTGATGTAAATCTAGTCAATAATGAAAAAACAGACACAGAAGCACCAAGTAATCCAAATGGGCTTGAGGCAAGAAAAGTTACAGCAAATAGTGTAGAACTAGCATGGAACGCTTCTACGGATAATGTAGGGGTAAAAGGTTATCAGGTCCTACGCAATGGAGAGATTATTGACACAGTACCAGGCACTCATTTTATTGATAAACAATTACAACCAAGTACTGAATACTCTTATACTGTAAAAGCGATTGACGCAGCTGGAAATGTATCGAAGGTAAGTACGGCAGTTAAAGTGAAAACATCAGTAGCGACTCTTGATACAGAAGCACCTACACAGCCAAAAGGATTACACAGCATGGGAACGACAGCATCAAGCGTTGATCTGATGTGGAGTCCGTCTGACGATAATGACGGTGTAGACCATTACGATATCTACAGAGAAATATCAGGCGTAATGAAAAAAATTGGAATATCCAACACTACTTCTCATATGGACAAAAATTTGCTTGCTAATACTACATATAAATATACGGTGAAAGCTGTTGATGTGGCTGGAAATGAATCAGCACAAAGCGATGTATTCACAGTTACTACAAAAACTGAAAGCGTTTCATACGAAGCGTGGGATTCAAAGAAGGCATATAAAAAGGGAGATAGAGTCGTACACGAAGGGAAAGTGTATGAAGCTGTCCAAAATTATCAAGGAAATGGGGATCCAAACTGGATTTATGCTTTATCATTATGGAAAACAGTGTAAGCTTTTACTGGTTTTGAACTAAGGAATGACTGACGGGCTTTGATGCAATAAAGTAATAATGAGAGTTCACTTTAAAGTTGAAACAAAAAAGACGACATATAAAATGTCGTCTTTTTTGTACGGATTTATTTTTTCTCCTGGTTTTCTACCTTTTCCGTTTTAGAAGCAAATCCACTTTTAAACCCATCAATAAAATTACAACCACTTAATGAAAATACAAATACACATATAAGACCAACTAAAATACCCTTTTTGTAATTCACTTTACAACAGCCTCCTAATTATCAATTCGCAAACTACATATTACTATACTTGAATTGTTAATATAAATTAAAATTACCTTAAAAATGAATTGTTAAATCATATAGTTGTAGGATATGACGTCATCTTATGAATATTTTTATACAGTAGATATATTTATTACTCATATAGTATTACTTCGAAAAGTAATTTCATTACAAAGAGGCATCTCTATACCTCTCCAACATACCACTAGACTGTAAAAATACATAATGTGTGTACCTTTTTGGATAGGTGAAGATATGTAAAAATATGAGGGTGAGAGTGAATGTGATTTTTAACGATTTTAGCTCACCGAAGGCTACGAGGTAAAAATAACTGAAGGAATACTAAAAAAATAATAACCGACGGATTTTCGTTTGAATACTAATGACTTTTATGGATTCATGAACTTGGCTCTTCAGGAAGAGCATTTTTGATAGCTTAATATAGGAGGTAAATAAATTATGAACGTTAACTATGGTAGACATACTATTATTGAAGTTGATTTAAATGCACTGCAACGTAATTTCCAACAGTACAAACAAGCTATTCCATTTGGTACAGCGATTATGACAGTTGTAAAAGCGAATGCCTATGGACACGGGGCAGTTCCGATTGCGAAGGCGGTAATAGAGGCAGGCACAAGTCACTTGGCAGTTGCGTTTGTAGATGAAGGAATTGAACTTAGAGAAGCTGGTATAACTGTACCAATATTAATCTTTGGATACACACCGTATGAAGCGATAGTAGATGCAATTACGTATGATTTAAGCATGACAGTATATACAATTGAGGATTTGCATGCTATAGAAGAGGTTGCTTCACAAATGGAAAAGAATGCGTACATCCATATTAAAATTGACACTGGAATGAGCCGAATCGGTTTACAACTTAATGAAGTCACATTGTTTTTACAAACATTAAAGTGTACAAAATATATTCAGGTTGAAGGAATGTACACGCACTTCGCTTGTGCAGATGAAAGGGATAAAGCATATACTCTCATGCAACAAGAGGTATTCCAAAAAGCCGTAAGCAAAGCAGAAGAGTTACAAATTGTTATTCCATGGATTCATGCCAATAATAGTGCTGCTACAATTGATATGAGAGAAACAAAAGGAAATATGGTCCGCCTTGGAATCGCGTTATACGGTCTCTATCCATCTGCAGATGTCAATCAAGAAGCTATTTCGTTACAGCCTATCCTGACATTTAAATCAAAAGTTGCGCATATCAAAAAAGTAAAAAAAGGAAATGGGGTTAGCTATGGAGCAACATACACAGCGACAGGAGAAGAATGGATTGCGACGATACCGGTTGGATATGCGGATGGTGTCAGCAGGCAACTCTCGAATAAAGGGTTTGTATTAATAAAGGATGTGAAAGTTCCTATTATAGGACGTATTTGTATGGACCAGTTAATGTTGGACGTAACAAAAATCATGCCAATACATGTTGGGGATGAGGTGGTCTTTTATGGTAATCAAGGCGAGGAATCAATAAGTGTAGATTGCGTTGCAGATACATTAAGTACAATTAATTATGAGATTACTTGTATGTTAAGTAGAAGGATACCTCGCATCTATATAAAAGACAATAAGCCAATCGAAATAATAAATGAACTACGAAGAAGTCCTATCAGTTTATGTATAAATGAATGAAGAATCTTCATCATAAATTTATGCTAACTTCACATACAGCACATATTAAAATTGTATTATGTATATGTACCAAATAAATAAAATAAAAAACATTTCTGTTTTTAATGAAATGAAATCCTGTTATTTCTATATAAGGGTCTTATTTGCATATTGGGGATTGCGGTTTTCTTTAGAAATGGATCTAAATAAAAAGGAATCAATATAAAAGGGGAATGTCTTATGACAACATATACGAGCGAGATAAAAAAAAGTTTAGTAACTGAAGAAGATGTGGATATTTTAAAAATAATGGCGCATCCAATACGATTACAAATTGTAAATGAATTAAGTGCACGCAAAACTTGTAATGTAACACAATTAACAGAAATATTAAATATTCCTCAATCGACTGTTTCACAGCATTTATCAAAAATGAAAGGTAAAGTGCTAAGAGCTGAGAGAAGAGGGTTAGAAATTTATTATTATATTAATAATTTAAAAGCAAGCAAGATTGTTAGTGTTTTAGGATATGTAAATTAATGAATTGTTATTATACAAAATAGCCTCCGCTGTTAAGCAGGGGCTATTTTGTATTGTATTGTTTTATTTATTTGCATTTAAAATTTTATAGTTTTTATGATTTACAATTGTTCGGTCAAATTCAAAAGTACCACCGCTTACATCTGTGACTTCAACTAAGACCGATTCAGTGTATAGTTTTAGTACAGATGCTGTGATCTTTAAGTTATTTCGTTGAAATAGTATAGTATCGCCTACGTTTGCTTTCATAGTACCTCCTTATAAAAGTCAGAAATGTTTGTTTATTATATATATTAAACCACGTATAGATATATTAGTGAATGTTTAGTTTTATTTATCAATAAAATATTTGTTGTTTAGTAAAAATTAAAGTGCAACATTATGTAAATGAATTATATATTTTCTATTTTTTTATGTATAAAATTGTAAAATAACGTTGTAATTCTGTATGTTTCGTTAAAAAACAAGATATATGGAAGTTAAAATGTATAAAAGATGGAATTTTTGATTACAAGCATTGTAATGAGAAGCCAGATTACAAGACTATTAAATGATTTGTATCAAGAAATACAGACGCAACATGTTATAAACGTTGAAGAGTTAAATAAGAATAGGATAAGCAAAATATTGAAGTCCAGCCATGGATAATTCGATAATTTTTTTGGTAAAAGAGGATGTGAAAGCCCCGTATGTCGTATTGATGCAAAACATTATAAAAGCTGCTACGTATTTAACAAGCAGTTTTTTGTATTTCACCCTTCGTTTTCTGTAACTGATTCCATATTTTTGACGCTCCATCTTGTAAGTGCTTACATAAACGAAAACATCCTATACAATGAAGTTGTTAAGTCGAATGAGGTGGCGAAAATAAAAATAAAAAAAGCATATTTAGCGAATAGCATTGAAATAGAAAGAGGAGGAGAGATGGTATGAAAAAATCATCGGTTAATCCATGGCTTGTTGTCCTTGGAACAGTCATAGTACAAATGGGGCTTGGTACGATATATACATGGAGTTTATTCAATCAGCCCTTAGTGAGTAAATACGGTTGGAGTCTTAACGCTGTTGCTATAACTTTCTCAATTACTAGCCTGTCTTTAGCGTTTTCAACTTTGTTTGCGAGTAAATTGCAAGAAAAATGGGGACTTCGTAAACTTATTATGATAGCTGGACTAGCATTAGGACTAGGATTAATACTTAGTTCACAAGCTTCCTCATTAATATTGCTTTATGTACTAGCAGGGGTTGTTGTAGGTTATGCAGATGGTACAGCATATATCACTTCATTATCCAATTTAATAAAGTGGTTTCCAAAGCGTAAAGGTTTAATTGCTGGTATTTCTGTCTCTGCATATGGTTCGGGTAGCTTAATTTTTAAATATATTAACGCACAGTTAATTGAATCAGTTGGTGTATCACAAGCGTTTATATACTGGGGTTTAATTGTTACAGCTATGATTGTCCTTGGCGCTTGTTTAATCCATCAAGCTGCAGATCAAGGAGCAGTTCATGAAACAAAAACTCAGGAATATACAACGAAAGAAATGTTAGGCACAAAACAAGTATACTTATTATTTATTATGTTATTTACATCATGTATGAGTGGCTTATACTTAATTGGTATGGTAAAAGACATTGGTGTTCAACTTGTAGGGCTTAGCGCAGCGACAGCAGCTAATGCGGTGGCTATGGTTGCAATCTTCAATACATTAGGTCGTATTATTTTAGGACCGTTATCAGATAAAATCGGCCGTTTAAAAATCGTTACTGGTACATTTGTTGTTATGGCAGCTTCAGTCTTGGTTTTAAGTTTCGTAGATTTAAATTATGGTATCTACTTCGTATGTGTAGCAAGTGTAGCGTTTTGCTTTGGTGGAAATATCACTATTTTCCCAGCTATCGTTGGTGATTTCTACGGTATGAAAAACCATAGTAAGAACTACGGAATTGTGTATCAAGGATTTGGATTTGGAGCGCTCGCTGGTTCCTTTATCGGTGCAGTTCTAGGTGGATTCAAACCAACTTTCATGGTGATCGGCGTATTATGTGTCGTATCATTTATTATCGCACTTTTAATCCAAGTGCCTAAGCAGAAAAAAGAAAAAGAAGAAGAGTATCGCAGTGTAGCGTAAGTATATAAATCTTCTTTAACACTATGTTTACTAAAAAGCACCCTATTTAATAGGGTGCTTTTTTATGAATTACAACATGTGGAATTTTCTAGAGGCAAAAAAATGAGTAAAGTATCTGTTTGGATTATATTGGAATATCATAAATTGATATATTATATGCGAAATACTTATTAAATCTTAAATTATAAACACGACATGCATCGGTAATTGCAAGATATACTTTCTTGATATTTTCAGAAAAATGTTGAGAAAATATATACTTGAGTTTTTGGTAAGGCTTTGTAAATGAAGGTATCTACAGTTTATCTTCTTCAATTTTAAAAAGAGGAGTACGAATTAAATTTTTTAATGTAAGTACTTATTAATGCTTTTAGATGTAATTGTATTGAGAAGTACTAAAATATTTTATCTGAAAAATAAAAATAGGTTGACAAGTTTATTGAGAAAGATTATCATTTCGATGTAAGAATATTAAATGAAAAACATTATCAATGAATAATATTTTGATGAAAAGTACACTTGACCAATTAGTTTAGTAAGTGTATTATTTTTTACATTGATAGTGATAATCGTTATCATTATTGCTATTTGTTTAATTAGATTAATTTTCAAATGAAAGGATAGAGGAAATGAACTTAGGGGAATTTGATGGAAAAACGGTTTTAGTAACAGGTGCAGCTCAAGGTATAGGCAGTGTTGTTGCCAAAATGTTTTTAGAAAGAGGAGCTACAGTTATTGCGGTTGATCAAAATGAAGAGGGGTTAAACGTACTCTTAAATGAAAATGAATTAAATGAAACACGTATGAAAATATTTCATTTAGATGTGAGTGATAGTACCGCTGTTGAAGATATGGTAAACGGTATTGAAAATGATATAGCACCAATAGATATATTAATAAATGTTGCAGGGGTATTACGTATGGGACCAATTCACTCTTTAAGTGATGAAGATTGGAATAAAACCTTCTCCGTAAATTCTACAGGAGTTTTCTATATGTCTCGAGCAGTAAGTAAACATATGATGCAAAGAAAGTCAGGGGCAATTGTTACAGTTGGTTCAAATGCGGCAAATACTCCGAGAATGGAAATGGCTGCGTACGCTGCATCAAAAGCCGCAACGACAATGTTTATGAAGTGTTTAGGGTTAGAGCTTGCAGCATACAATATTCGCTGCAACTTAGTTTCTCCTGGTTCTACTGAAACTGAAATGCAAAGATTACTATGGGCTGATGAGAATGGAGCTGAAAATATAATTGCTGGTTCTCAAAATACATATAGACTCGGTATTCCGTTACAAAAAATTGCACAACCTTCAGAAATTGCTGAAGCAGTATTGTTTTTAGCTTCTGATAAAGCGAGTCATATTACAATGCACAATTTATGTGTCGATGGCGGAGCTACATTAGGAGTTTAATAAAAAATTCAGGAGGTTATTATACTATGAATGAACTTACAGCCGTAAAGGAACTGTCAGAAAAACTTTTAGAAGATTATAAGACAGAATCTTCATTCTTTTTCGCTTCACCAACTCGAACAATATTAGCAGAAGGAGAGTTTACTACAGTAAAACATCGTGAAATTGAAAGCTTTCCAGAACTTGTACAAGCGGTATTAAGTAATGCAAAACAAGCCGGAAATCCGAATCCTATCGTTGTTGGTGCTTTGCCCTTTGATCGTAGAAAAGAAGTTCAACTTATCGTACCAGAACATAGTAGAATTACTGAGCGTTTACAGTTAGAGACGACAAATGAGATAAAACGAAATGAGAAACTGACATTTGAAATGACACCGGTTCCAGCTCCTGAAGTTTATATGGATGGTGTGAAGCAAGGAATAGCAAAAATTCAGGACGGAGATTTAAGAAAAATCGTTCTATCTAGATCATTGGATGTTAAGTCTTCCGAGAAAATTGATCAACAAAAACTACTTCGTGAATTAGCGGAACATAATAAGCACGGCTACACATTTGCTGTTAATTTGCCGAAAGATGAAAACGAGTACAGTAAGACGTTAATTGGAGCAAGTCCTGAATTACTTGTTTCACGTCATGGTATGCAAGTAATTTCTAATCCGTTGGCTGGCTCAAGACCACGAAGTGAGGATCCAGTAGAAGATAAAAGAAGGGCAGAAGAATTACTTTCTTCTCCAAAAGATTTACATGAACATGCGGTAGTAGTTGAAGCGGTTGCCGCTGCGCTTCGCCCTTACTGTCATATATTACATGTTCCAGAAAAACCCTCAGTTATTCATAGTGAAGCAATGTGGCATTTGTCTACGGAAGTGAAAGGTGAACTAAAGGACCCAAATACGTCTTCTTTAGAATTAGCAATTGCTCTTCATCCTACGCCAGCAGTTTGCGGAACTCCAATGGAAGAAGCGAGAGAGGCTATTCAAAAAATTGAGCCATTTGACCGTGAATTCTTTACAGGAATGTTAGGGTGGAGCGATTTAGATGGAGATGGCGAATGGATTGTTACAATTCGTTGTGCTGAAGTGCAAGAGAATACACTTCGCTTATATGCAGGTGCTGGAGTTGTTGCTGAATCAAAGCCAGAAGATGAGTTAGCAGAAACATCTGCTAAGTTCCAAACAATGTTGAAGGCTTTAGGGTTAAGAGATAATGCGCTGAATGAAAAATAGGGGGAAGAAAGAATGTTAATAGGTTATACGGAATGGCCAAAAGAATTTGCCAATCGCTATCGAGAAGAAGGGTGTTGGCTTGGAGAAACATTTGGTTCGATGTTAAAAGAACGCGCTGAAAAATATGGGGATCAAATTGCGGTTGTAAGTAGTAATACGCATATAACGTATAGTGAACTTGATAAAAAGGTAGATCGCTTAGCTTCAGGTTTACTGAATTTAGGAATAAAGAAAGAGGACCGAGTTGTAATCCAGTTGCCTAATATTATAGAGTTTTTCGAAATATGCTTTGCGCTATTTCGCATTGGAGCACTCCCTGTTTTTGCACTACCTTCTCATCGCAGTAGTGAAATTAGTTATTTTTGCGAGTTTGGTGAAGCGAGTGCTTACGTTATTTCAGATAAGGCTCTCGGCTTTGATTATCGAAAACTAGCAAGAGAAGTGAAAGAGAAAGTTCCCGCTTTACAACATGTAATCGTAGTGGGGGAAGAAGAAGAATTCGTGAACATAACTGATCTTTATATGGATCCGATTCCGTTACCAGAAGTTCAGCCAAGTGATGTTGCGTTTCTCCAATTATCAGGAGGGACGACAGGACTTTCTAAATTAATTCCTAGAACACATGATGACTATATTTATAGTTTACGTGTTAGCGCTGACATTTGTAATTTAAATGCAGAAAGTGTCTATATGGCAGTTCTTCCAGTAGCACACAATTACCCGATGAGTTCTCCAGGGACATTTGGAACTTTCTATGCGGGTGGAAAAGTAGTATTGGCAACTGGAGGCAGTCCAGATGAGGCATTTGCTCTTATAGAAAAAGAAAAAGTTACGATTACAGCGCTCGTTCCACCATTAGCAATGATTTGGCTTGATGCAGCATCTTCCCGTAACGACGATTTATCGAGCCTGCAAGTTATTCAAGTAGGAGGTGCGAAATTTAGTGCCGAAGTTGCGAAGCGTATTCGCCCTACATTTGGATGTACGTTACAGCAAGTGTTCGGTATGGCAGAAGGGTTAGTAAATTACACAAGATTAAATGATCCTGAAGAAATTATTATTCATACGCAAGGTAGACCGATGTCTACATTCGATGAAGTAAGGGTTGTTGATGAAAATGATAACGATGTAAAACCCGGTGAAGTAGGAAGTTTATTAACAAGAGGTCCATATACAATTCGTGGTTATTATAAAGCGGAAGAGCATAATGCACGATCATTTACAAAGGATGGATTTTATCGTACAGGAGATCTTGTGAAAGTAAATGAACAAGGTTACATCATTGTAGAAGGAAGAGATAAAGATCAAATTAATCGTGGCGGTGAGAAGGTTGCTGCGGAAGAGGTTGAAAATCATCTATTAGCACATGATGCAGTACATGATGTAGCAATTGTATCTATGCCTGACGATTATTTAGGAGAACGCACTTGCGCTTTTGTTATCGCTCGTGGACAAGTCCTAACTGCAAACGAATTAAAAATGTTCTTAAGAGAACGTGGTATAGCAGCTTATAAGATTCCAGATCGAATTGAATTTATTGAATCATTCCCACAAACAGGTGTTGGAAAAGTAAGCAAAAAAGAATTACGTAAAGTCATTGCTGAAAAACTTATTACAGTAAAACAATAATAAAAATCGGAAGGAAGTGATTAGATGGCTATCCCATCTATTTCAGTATATAAAATGCCAATTGAATCAGAACTACCAAAAAATAAAGTGAATTGGACGCCAGATCCGAAACGTGCGGTTCTTCTAATCCATGACATGCAAGAATATTTTCTTGATGCATATAGCGATAAAGAATCGCCAAAAGTAGAACTAATTTCAAATATTAAGGTGATAAGAGAAAGATGCAAGGAACTTGGTATACCAGTTGTTTATACAGCACAACCTGGTGGACAAACGTTAGAACAACGAGGGTTATTACAAGACTTTTGGGGTGACGGTATTCCTGCTGGACCAGATAAAAAGAAAATTGTCGATGAGCTTACTCCAGATGAGGATGATATATTCCTAACCAAATGGAGATATAGTGCATTTAAAAAGACGAATCTATTAGAAATTTTAAATGAGCAGGGAAGAGATCAACTTATTATTTGCGGTATTTATGCGCATATTGGCTGCCTTTTAACAGCTTGTGAAGCATTTATGGATGGTATAGAGCCATTTTTTGTAGCAGATGCAGTTGCTGATTTTTCGCTAGAGCATCATAAACAAGCATTGCAGTATGCATCTAATAGATGTGCAGTAACGACATCAACAAACTTACTATTAAAAGATTTACAAAGTGTAAAAAGCGATGAGAGTGAAGGAATCACTTTACAGAAAGTACATGAACTAGTTGCACAACTACTCCGTGAGCCAGTAGAGAGTATTGAAGTTGATGAAGACTTATTAAATAGAGGACTTGATTCGGTCAGAATTATGAGTTTAGTAGAGAAGTGGCGCCGCGAAGGGAAAGAAATCACTTTTGCAGATTTAGCAGAACGTCCAACTGTTGATGATTGGTACCGTTTACTATCTTCACAAGCAGCACAAGTGCTGTAACAAATAGACTACATAATAAAGGGGTAGTAAAGAATGCCTAATAGTCAAAAGATTCGTCATTCGTTATCATCTGCGCAGTCTGGTATGTGGTTTGCGCAACAATTAGATCCGCTTAATCCGATTTATAATACTGGGGAATATATAGAAATAAACGGAAATATTAATCATGAAATTTTCGAGTTAGCTGTGCGTAAAGTGGTAAAAGAAGCAGAAGCACTTCATGTTCGTTTCGAAGAGGATGAAATTGGCCCATGGCAAGTTATTGAGGAATCGTCAACGTTTCATATGCATTTTATTGACGTTCGTAAAGAAGAAAATCCTGAAGAAGCTGCTAAAGTATGGATGAAAAATGATTTATCTGTACCGATAGATTTAAAAGAAGATAAATTATTTACTGAAGCACTTATTCAAGTTGAAAATAATCGTTTCTTTTGGTATCAGCGCATCCATCACATTGTGATGGATGGCTATGGATTTTCACTTCTTAGCCAAAAGGTAGCGAATGAGTATACATCACTTATAGAAGAAACAAATAAGAATGAAAAGCCATTTGGTTCTCTTGCAAAAATTGTACAAGAAGATAATGAGTATCGTGAATCTAAACAAATTCAGGAAGATCGTACTTTTTGGCTAGAAAAGTTTGCAGATGAACCGGAAGTTATAAGTTTAGCAGAACGAGCGCCGAGAACATCAAATGGATTTTTAAGAGAAACTGCTTATCTATCAAATGCTAGTACGAAAACTTTACTAGAAGATATTAATATTTCGTTAACGAGTTGGCCCGAATTTGTTGTAGCTGTAACAAGTATTTATATGCATAAATTAACAGGTGCAAATGATATTGTTTTAGGTTTACCGATGATGGGGCGTCTTGGTTCTGTATCTATTCATACACCTAGCATGGTAATGAATTTAGTTCCTCTTCGTCTAAAGTTAACTCCAAATATAACTTTTGCAGAATTAATACAGCAAGTTTCTAAAGAAATTCGAGACGTACGTCGTCATCATAAATATCGTCATGAGGAATTAAGAAGAGACTTAAAGTTACTAGGTGAAAATCAAAGGTTGTTTGGGCCGTTAGTGAATGTTATGCCTTTTGATTACGGGCTTAACTTTGCTGGAAATCGTGGTATTACACATAATTTATCAGCAGGACCTGTCGATGACTTATCGATTAATGTATATAAGCGCTTCGATGAAAATGAGTTAATGATTCATTTTGATGCGAATCCGGAAGTATATAGCGATACGGAACTAGCATTGCATAAAGAAAGATTTATGAATCTATTAGAATTAGTGATAAATAATTATCACAAAGACGAGCCGATTGGAAAAATAAACATTACTCTTCCTGAAGAAAATCATAAAGTTTTATTGGAATGGAATGAAACGAAGAAAGCTGAAGAGCTAATTAATCTACCTATATTATTTGAAAAACAAGTACAAAAAAATCCAAATAAAATAGCAGTTACTTGTAACGGGATAAAACTTACGTATAAAGAGCTAAATGAACGAGCGAATGAACTAGCACACTATTTATTAGAAGAAGGAATAGAAGTAAATCAGTTTGTAGCCTTAGTATTTCCAAAATCAATAGAAATGGTAGTTAGTATGCTAGCAGTTCTAAAGGCTGGTGCAGCGTATTTACCGATAGATCCAGAATACCCAGCCGAGCGAATTCATTATATAGTAAATGATGCAAATCCAGTTTGTATCATAACACATTCATCTGTTTCATCTACTTTAGTTATAGAAAATGATATTAAAAAAATCATATTAGATAGCGAAGAAACGAAAATAGCGTTAAAAACATATTCTCATATGAATCTACCATTTAAAAATGATGAATCACTTTTAAACCAAGCTTATACAATTTACACTTCAGGATCAACCGGAAATCCAAAAGGTGTAATTGTTACTATGAAAGGTTTAAGTAACTTCTTATTAGCTATGAAAGATATGTTTTCATTAAATGAAAACGATCATTTATTAGCAGTTACAACGTTTGCGTTTGATATTTCTGCTCTAGAAATTTATTTACCTCTTATTAGTGGTGCAAGTTTAACAATTGCACAAAAAGAGGTAATCCAAGGGCCTTCTGCGTTAACGACATTGTTACAAGAAGAAAGAGCGACAATTATGCAAGCTACACCGACGCTCTGGCAGGCGTTAATAACTGAATATCCAGAGAGGTTACAAAGGCTAAACGTACTCGTTGGCGGTGAAGCTCTTCCGGCACATTTAGCAAATAAATTAAAAGAATTAGGTTGCTCTATAACTAACTTATATGGACCAACTGAAACGACTATTTGGTCTACTTTCATGAACATTGATGACAGTGAAAATGGTATCCCTCCTATTGGAAGACCAATTTGGAATACAGAAGTGTACGTTTTGGATGCAGGGTTACAGCCTGTTCCACCTGGAGTTATCGGTGAATTATATATTGCAGGAGAAGGACTTGCGAACGGATATTTAGGAAAACCAGCGTTAACGGCTGAACGGTTTGTTGCAAACCCTTATGGAAAAGATGGAGCACGTATGTACCGCACAGGTGATCTTGTGAAATGGCGTAACGATGGTGTGTTAGAGTACATTAGTCGCGCAGATCATCAAATTAAAATTCGCGGTTTCCGAATTGAATTAGCTGAAATTGAAACGGTATTACAACGACATGAAAATATACAACAAGCAGTGGTAATGGTACGAGAAGATCGTCCAAATGATAAACGAATCATTGCGTATATCGTTGCCGAAGAGAAGGAACCAATTAATCTTTCGGAAATTCGTTCTTATGTTTCAGAAAGTTTAGCGAATTATATGGTGCCATCGGCATTTGTTGTGCTAGAAGAATTACCATTAACACCAAATAGTAAGGTTGATAGAAAGAAATTACCTGCTCCTGATTTTAATGGAATGAACAATGAGAGAGTTGCTAGAAATCCGAAAGAAGAAATATTATGTGATTTATTTGCTGAAGTACTTGGTGTTTCGCGAATTAGTATAGATGATAATTTCTTTGAAATGGGTGGCCATTCGCTTCTTGCATCTCGTTTAATGGCAAGAATTCGTGAAACGTTAAGTGTAGAATTAGGAATCGGAAAGCTATTTGAATCACCAACTGTTGCTGAATTAGCGAACCAGTTGGATCGTGCAAAAAGCGCAAGGCCAGCTATTAAGAAAGTAAGTAGGCCAAATGAAGTTCCACTTTCATTTGCACAGCGCAGGTTATGGTTCTTAAATTGTTTAGAAGGTCCAAGTCCTACTTATAATATTCCGTTAGTCATTCGTATGTCTGGAAAATTGAATGAGGAAGCACTGCAAGGTGCCTTTTATGATGTAGTTGAGAAACATGAAACACTTAGAACGATTTTCCCGAATTCACTTGGCAGTTCATATCAAAGAATTCTAGAAATGGATAAATTGAATTTAAAAATGATTATAACAAATACATGTAAGGATGAATTAGAAAGTACACTGTCTGAAGCTGTAAGATATAGCTTTAATCTTGATATCGAACCAGCAATTCGTTTGCAACTTTTTAAAGTGAGTGAAAACGAACATGTTTTACTAATTCTTTTGCATCATATTGTAGGAGATGGATGGTCATTACAAGCGTTAACGAGAGACTTTACAGCGGCTTATAAAGCACGATGTCAAGGTGATAGTGTTCAACTAGAAACCCTTTCAGTTCAATACGCAGATTATTCACTATGGCAACAACAGCTATTAGGTGATGAAACAAAACCAGACAGTATTATTTCAACACAATTAGATTTTTGGAAAGAAGAGTTAAAAGGTTTACCAGATCAAATGGAGTTACCTACAGATTACCAGCGCCCAATTGAAACTAGTTATCGCGGGGAAACAATTCATTTTCATTTAGATGAAGGTATGCATAGTAGGTTAGTGGAGCTCGCTCGTAAAAATGGAGTTAGTTTGTTTATGGTGTTGCAAGCAGGACTAAGTGCCTTATTTACAAGATTAGGTGCTGGAACTGATATACCATTAGGTAGTCCGATTGCTGGAAGAAACGACGATGTACTCACGGATATAGTTGGTTTATTTGTAAATACATTAGTGTTACGCACAAATACATCAGGAAATCCAAGTTTTAAAGAATTATTAAATAGAGTGAAACAGGTAAACCTTGCAGCTTATGAAAATCAAGATGTTCCATTTGAACGACTTGTTGAAGTGTTAAACCCAGTACGAACTCGAAATAGTCATCCGCTGTTTCAAGTTATGTTAGCTTTCCAAAATACGCCAGAAGCAACGTTTAATGTACCGGATTTAGAAGCGAGCCTTGAAATTCAAAGTGTTGGTTCTGCAAAATTTGATTTAACATTTGAAATTAGCGAGAGTAACAGAGTTGATGGTACTCCAAACGGCTTACACGGATTGTTAGAGTTTAGTACCGATTTATATAAACGTGAAACGGTTCAAAAACTAATAGAACGATTCATTCTATTATTAGATGATGCAGAGAAACATCCGGATCAATCAATTGGTAGATTAGAAATATTAACTTTAGCAGAGCGAAATACAGTTTTAGAAAAGTGGAATGGTGGTTTTCAAATTGTACCTGAAATGACATTGCCACAATTATTTGAAAAGCAGGCTCATGTAAATCAAAATTCTATTGCTGTTGTCTTTGAAGATGAAAAGCTAACTTATGAAGAGTTAAATAGAAAAGCGAATAAAATAGCTCGTTTGTTAATAGCGAAAGGAATCGGTCCTGATCAACTTGTTGCTTTAGCGATGCCGAGATCTTTAAATATGGTTGTAAGCTTACTTGCTGTTCTTAAAGCTGGTGCGGGATACCTTCCGTTAGATCCGGATTATCCGTCAGATCGTATCTCATTTATGCTAGACGATGCGAAACCATCATGTGTTTTAACAAATTCAGATGTGGAAATTGAATGTGATGAGGCACTAAAGATTTTAGTTGATGATGTGAACGTAATAGAAGAAATTGAGAAATATAGTGAAGACAATATAGATGAAATGGAGCGCATGAAGCCGTTATCTCCTTCACATATTGCTTACGTTATTTATACGTCAGGATCAACAGGTAGACCGAAAGGCGTTATGATACCTCATCAAAATGTAGTAAGACTTTTAGGAGCAACTGATCATTGGTTCCAATTTGACGCAGACGATGTGTGGACGATGTTCCATTCATACGCTTTTGATTTCTCGGTTTGGGAAATTTGGGGACCTTTATTATATGGAGGGCGTTTAGTTGTAGTACCACATACTGTAAGTCGCTCGCCGAAAGAATTTTTACAGCTTCTTGTTAAGGAAAAGGTTACTGTTTTAAACCAAACTCCATCAGCGTTCTATCAATTGATGCAAGCAGATCGTGAAAATGAAGAGGTTGGTCAAAAATTATCTTTACGATATGTTGTTTTTGGCGGAGAAGCACTTGAACTAAGTCGATTAGAAGATTGGTATAGTCGTCATCCTTATAACGCACCGAAGCTTATTAATATGTACGGAATAACGGAGACGACGGTACATGTTAGTTATATTGAATTAGATGAAAGTATCGTATCTTTACGAGCAAATAGTTTAATCGGGTGCAGTATACCGGATCTTAAAGTATACGTATTAGATAACTATTTACAACCGATGCCACCTGGAGTAGTTGGAGAAATATATGTTGCAGGTGCAGGGCTCGCTCGTGGATATTTAGGAAGAGCAGGATTAACTGCGGAACGTTTTATCGCAGATCCATTTGGTAAGCCAGGTACAAGAATGTATCGTACAGGAGACCTAGCGCGCTGGCGTCAAGATGGGACGTTAGATTATATAGGACGTGCAGATCATCAAATTAAAATTCGTGGATTCCGAATTGAATTAGGGGAAATAGAAGCGGTAATAATGAAACATCCTAAAGTTGAACAAGTAGCTGTTATTGTACGGGAAGATCAACCAGGGGATAAACGATTAGTTTCTTATATCGTCGCATCAAATAATGAAACGATCGATACGAATGAAATGCGTCAGTATGCTGGAGGTAGTTTGCCAGATTATATGGTTCCATACGCTTTTGTAGTAGTAAATGAGTTACCTTTAACTCCAAACGGTAAATTAGATAGAAAGGCATTGCCAGCTCCAGAATTTATTGCATCATCTTCTAGCCGCGGACCGAGAACACCGCAAGAAGAAATGTTATGTGACTTGTTTACAGAAGTTTTAAGTGTGTCTCAAATTGGAATTGATGATGGATTCTTTGATCTTGGTGGTCATTCACTTCTTGCAGTGCAGCTGATGAGTCGCATTAAAGAGGCACTTGGAGTTGAACTAAATATCGGAACTTTATTTGCAGCACCTACTGTTGCAGGGCTTGCTGAAAGACTTGAAATGGGGAATGGTCAAAGTGCACTTGATGTGTTGCTTCCATTACGAGCAAGCGGAGATCAATTACCATTATTTTGCGTACATCCAGCAGGTGGATTAAGTTGGTGCTATGCAGGACTTATGAAATCTTTAGGAACAGATTATCCAATCTATGGTGTACAAGCACGTGGTATCGCTGAAAATGAAGAACTTCCAAAAAGCTTAGAGGAGATGGCGGCGGATTATTTAAAACACGTTCGTGAAATACAGCCTCACGGACCATATCGTTTACTCGGATGGTCGCTTGGAGGAAATGTTGTTCATGCTATGGCGGCGCAACTTCAAAATGAAGGGGAAGAAGTAGAATTACTCGTTATGCTTGATTCGTATCCTGGTCACTTCTTACCGAATACGGAAGCACCTACTGAAGAAGAAGCGTTAATCGCATTACTTGCTTTAGGTGGATATGATCCAGATAACATGGATGGTAAACCACTTACTATGGAAAGTGCGGTTGCAATACTTCGCAAAGATGGAAGTGCATTAGCAAGTCTTGAGGAAGAGACTATTTTAAACTTGAAAGAAACATATGTAAATTCAGTAGGGTTGTTAGGGAAATACGTGCCAAAAGTTTATAACGGGGATATTTTATTCTTTAGATCTACTGTTATACCAGACTGGTTTGATCCTATTTCTCCAAATACGTGGCTAAATTATTTAGACGGGGAAATCGTGCAGCATGACATTGATTGTAGACATAAAGATTTATGTCAGCCAGGTCCACTTACAGAAATTGGACAAGTGCTAGCGAAATATTTGCAGAATAAGAAAGGGGTAAGTAAAGTATGACGAATCCATTTGAAAATGATAATTACACATATAAAGTATTAATGAATGAGGAGGGCCAGTATTCTCTCTGGCCTGCCTTTCTCGATGTACCAATTGGATGGAATGTCGTACATGAAGAAGCTAGCAGACAAGTTTGCTTAGAATACGTTGAAGTTAACTGGAATGATTTAGAGCCGAAAAAAAATCAAATTAGCGAAAAAATATTAGTAGGAAAACAATAATGAAAGTAAAAATAAATCCAAAAGTAGTTGTAAGCATCGTTTATATAACAGCGATGTTTATGGCTGCGATGGATGCAACGATTGTGAATGTAGCACTGCAAACGATAAGCAAAGAACTGCAAGTGCCCCCATCTGCAATGGGAACTGTAAATGTTGGGTATTTAGTTAGCTTAGCTATTTTCCTTCCGATTTCTGGTTGGTTAGGAGATCGCTTTGGTACGAAAAAAGTATTTTTAACTGCCCTTTTCGTTTTTACAATTGCATCTGCACTATGTGGAATTGCTAATGATATTACTTCATTAAACATTTTTCGTATCATTCAAGGTGCTGGTGGCGGACTTTTAACACCAGTCGGGATGGCGATGTTATTCCGAACATTTTCACCAGAGGAAAGACCAAAAATTTCTCGATTTATTGTACTTCCAATTGCTGTAGCACCAGCGATCGGACCAATTATTGGTGGTTTCTTTGTAGATCAAATGTCTTGGCGCTGGGCATTTTATATTAATCTGCCGTTTGGCATCATTGCGTTGCTATTTGGACTTCTATTTTTAGCAGAGCATATTGAAAAATCGGCTGGTCGTTTTGATTCTCTCGGTTTTGTTCTTTCAGCACCAGGTTTTGCGATGCTCATCTATGCACTCAGTCAAGGCCCGTCAAGAGGTTGGGTTTCTAAAGAAATAATTAGTATTGGGATAGCTGGGATTGTATTACTTACATTGTTTATTATTGTAGAACTTAAAGTAAAGCAACCGATGTTAGATTTACGCTTATTAAAAGAACCGGTCTTTAGAAAAATGAGTCTTATTTCGTTGTTTTCATCAGCTGGTTTACTAGGAATGTTATTTATTTTTCCGCTTATGTATCAAAATGTAATAGGAGTTTCCGCGCTGGAGTCGGGTCTTACTACATTCCCAGAGGCGATTGGATTAATGATTTCTTCGCAGATTGTACCATGGTCATATAAGAAATTAGGAGCTCGAAAGGTAATCTCTATTGGATTAGTAAGTACGGCGGTTATCTTTATTTTATTAAGTTTTGTAAATCATGATACGAATCCATGGCAAATTCGGGCACTATTGTTTGGCATTGGTATTTTCTTAGGCCAATCTGTCGGTGCGGTTCAATTTTCTGCTTTTAACAATATTGCACCACCTTCTATGGGTAGAGCAACTACTATATTCAATGTGCAAAACCGATTAGGATCAGCAATAGGAGTTGCTGTTTTAGCTAGTATACTATCTGGTTTTGGAAGTAATAACGTACAGAATAATGCACAGTCAGATTTCTTACCATATGAAGCAGCATTAATTGGATCAGCAATATTTTTACTCATAGCATTACTATTTTCTTTACGTATTTCTGATAAAGAGGTAATGTCAAAGAAGAATAAAAAGCCGTTATCTGTATTACAAAAAGAGAAAGAAGTTGTAAATGAATGAGTTGCAGCATGCTAATACTCTTTTGAAATAAAGTAATATTGGCATTTAAAAGGAGAGAGTTTACATGATAGAGAGTAAAGTTGTAGATTCTGTACCAACTCTTAATGAGAATAGTTGTCAAATATGGTGGGCAAGAATTTCAGATTTACAATCATGGCATTACAATTTACTAAATGATGTAGAGCGAGAGAAAGCAAATTCATATCATCATTCGGCAGACCGTGCGCGTTTTATAATAGGGTGTGTAATTAGTAGATTAGTACTTGGAAAGGTACTTTCTATGTCGCCAGTCCAAGTGCCAATTGATCGAATGTGCCCAGTATGTAAATTACAACATGGCAGACCACAGTTACCAGAAGGTATGCCGCAAATATCAGTCTCACATTCGGGTGAGTGGGTTGTTGTTGCATTTACTAAATCTGCACCTGTTGGTGTTGATGTTGAGCAAATGAATCCAAATGTAGATGTTATGAAAATGGCAGAGGGCGTATTAACAGACATTGAAATAGCACAAGTTATGAAGTTACCTGATGAGCAGCGACTAGAAGGATTTTTAACATATTGGACTCGAAAAGAAGCAGTGCTGAAAGCGACAGGTGAAGGACTATTGATCCCACCAGTAGAAATTACAGTATCAGCTCCAAATGACCCTCCAAAATTGTTGATTTTTAAAGATAGACAAGAGTTAGCAGAAAATACAATGATGGAAGATGTAAGACCTAGTTTAGATTATATGGCTTCCATTGCAATATTTAGTAAAGAAGTAACTGAAATTACGCAGTTAGACGCGGGATTGCTATTAAATCATCGTTAATTTTTAATAAAATTTCTTATAGAAGAGGTGTTCCTCATGTTAGTAGCGGAAAATAGAAAAACTGAATTAACTTATAATGTACAGGCAATTAAAGATATGTTGTTTTCTAGAAATACGTCATCTATTCTAGCTTTAGAAAAACTTGTAAAAGATACAGTTCAATTTGATGTACTTGAACAGGAAGCGCTCGATAGACAATACATTCCGAAAGAAGCAAAGAATTTCTTTGATAAAAACGGAACATTTCTTTATCGCGTATCTAATGTTAGTTATAAAGGTAAGGTGTTATCTGAAAATCTAATTTTTGCAGACACTTCGTTTTTACCGGATACAATAAAGAGTGAATTAGAGAGTGGAAATATTCCTGTTGAAAACCTTATAGAAAAGATGGAAGTAAGAAGAAATGTATTATATGAAGGATATCAGCCATCTGGAAATATTATCGAATTGTTTGATGGATGTTCTGTTGCGGCGAATGTTTATCCAACTAGAAAATATCAAATTGTAAGTAACTGCAAATGTGTATTTTATATTTGTGAAGTGTATCATGCAGAGAATATAAAGGAACTGCTTAAATAAGAACTAAACAATAAACAAGAAACCAGCCTATAAAATGGCTGGTTTCTTGTTTATTTAACAGCTTCTTTTAATTCTTTTCCTGCTTTAAATGCTGGAACTTTACCAGCAGCAATCTGAATTTCTTCTCCAGTTTGCGGATTACGCCCTGTACGAGCAGATCTTTCACGCACTTCAAAAGTTCCAAAGCCGATTAGTTGCACTTTATCGCCAGATTGTAATGCATTAGCAATTGTGTCAAATACGGATTGTACAGCTGCAGAAGCATCTTTTTGAGAAATATCAGCTGATTGTGCTACATTTTTAACTAATTCTGTTTTGTTCATGTTTTCACCTCATAAAAATTTTTTTAGAATGAATGTTTTAGTATAATGGTTAGTAAAGATAAAGCTAACTTTGTGATTAGAAAGAATGCTGTATATTTATGTTAATTTCGTTGAAAGAAACTGAATCCCTGCTAATATTTAGGGATTAATTAAGAATTGATGCATACAACAAGCTGTAATATGAGGATGAGGGGGAATATACGGATGATTTTTCGTGAAAAGAATGAGAAAGAAAGTATATTAATTCGTCAACATGATCATGGTTTTTTAGCTGGTGAAATTGCAAGACATATAATAGAAGATTTTTTTGAAGATAAAATATACTTAAAAGAGACAATTGATGCTATATATGAGCATGATAGAGGATGGATAGAGCTTGATAAAGTACCAATTTTGAATGATACTAAAAATATTCCATATACATTTATGGATTGTCCAAGTTCATTACGCTTTGTTTTTTATACGATTGGTTTGAATGCAATTGAAGAGTCAAATCCATACGGGGCGCTACTTTGTAGTAAGCACTTTTTATCATTTTCATTAAATGAGGAAGATGAAGAGATGATGTCTTTTTATAAAAATGAATTGGAACGACAAAAAAGAATTTTGAAAACGTTAACAAAAGAACAATATGCGATGTTTGATAAACATTATAGATTATTAAAGTTTTGTGATGAACTTTCTTTATATGTATGTATGAATAAACCTGGTGTAAAAAAGAAAGATGAAATTGATTTATTTAAAGAGGGTTTTGAAGGAACAGAAATGTTTAATAGTAAGGGGGAGAAGCCTATTCAAGCTGAATGGGTGGATGAAGAAACAATTCAAATTACATCGTTTCCATTTAAAACGGAATTTTATACATATGTAAAATATAAAACTATAAATAAACATGAAGTTAAAGAAAAAGGGATTGTAAAAGCTGATAGAGAATCGGAAATGAAGAAGCAAAACATTCGTTTCATACAATAAGGAGGAGATTTAGATTGAAAGATTACATGTTAAAACAGTTTGATTACCATGCTTGGGCTAATACACGATTATTCAACCGACTAAAAGAGTTACCAAACTATGAGACAATTTTTAATGAACAGATACAGAGTGTATTCCCATCAATTAAGGATACTTTTGTACATATTTATATTACAGATCAAGTGTGGTTACACATATTGCATGGTAAAAGTATGAGTGAAGTAATACAAGACCGAGAAAAATTACGAAAACAAATCGAAACTAAATCGTTACATGAATTAGAAAAAATGTTTGAAAACATGGCAAATCAATATAAATAATTTTTAAGTAGAATACAAGACGTAAATACTGTATTTGTTATTGAGAACCCATATGCAGGTGCATTAGACACTTCCATTTTAGAGTTAGTGCAACACGTCGTAAATCATGGTACATATCATAGAGGGAATATAACAGCAATGATCCGTCAACTTGGTTATTCATCTACAATGATGGATTTTGTACTTTATTTACATATGGTTCAGGAGGGAAAGGAATTGAAATAGAGAAAAAAGGAATGGCTTATTATAAATGAGCCATTCCTTTTTTTAGTGATTAACTTGCCTGTTTTTTATGACTTTCTTTCAATTTCTCTGCTTGTAAAAAGCGATTCGTTTCAGCGACAACAATACCACTTAATCCGATTAGGCCAATTAAGTTTGGAATCGCCATAAGTCCATTTGCAATATCGGCAAATGTCCATACGACACCTAGCTTTAAATTAGCACCTATTGCAATCATAACGATAAAGATTGCTTTATAATATCGTACAGCACCTTGTCCGAATAAATAAGCTACACACTTCTCTCCGTAATACGACCAACCTAAAATAGTAGAGTAGGCGAATAATATAATGGCGATACCGAGAATCATACTACCAGCAGTACCGAATACGGATTGGAATGCTAATGTTGTAGCTTCAACACCAGTTTTACCTGATTTCCATGCGCCTGTAGTAATTAATACTAGCCCCGTAATTGTACATACAATAAATGTATCTAGAAAAGTACCAGTCATAGAAACTAAAGCTTGTTTTGCAGGTGAATCTGTTTTGGCAGCAGCCGCAGCAATAGGAGCACTCCCTAAACCAGCCTCGTTAGCAAATACACCACGTGCCATTCCTATTTGAATTGCAGATGCAACTGTTGCTCCGATAAAACCACCAGCAGCTGCAGTACCTTGAAATGCACCAGAAAAAATAAGTGAAAATGCTTCTGGAATTTGATCAAAGTGATAGAAAATAATAATAAGGCCAGCGATTATATAAAAGAATGCTTTAATAGGAACGATATATCCAGTAACTCTACCAATCTTTTTTACACCGCCCAAAATAACGATAGCGATTAAGAATGACATGAGTATACCAGTTAATGCAGGAGGGAAAGAAAAATTGATTCGCATTGCCTCTGCAACTGAATTAGATTGAACCATATTACCGATACCGAAAGAAGCAGCTGTGCCGAATATAGCGAATAAAACAGCCAGCCATTTTTTCCCTAAACCACGTTCTAAATAATACATTGGTCCACCGGAGTATTCACCATTTTCATTACTAACACGGTATTTCACCGCAAGGATTGCTTCGGCATACTTTGTTGCCATTCCAAATAAAGCAGTAATCCACATCCAAAAGATTGCGCCGGGTCCACCGATTGTCACAGCAGTTGCGACACCTGCTATATTTCCCATACCAATCGTTGCAGCCATAGCTGTCATCAGTGCTTGGAAGTGACTAATATCTCCAGAAGATGATGTATCCTCTGATTTTTTAAAAGCTAGCTTGTGAGCGTATATTAGTTTACTAAACTGTAAACCTTTTAAGCGCACTGTGAGAATGATACCAGTTCCAACGAGTAGCAACAAAGTTGGTAACCCCCACACATACTGATTAATTTGTTCTAATACTTTACTTACTGTCTCCATCTGTATTCTCCTTTTTTAGAAAAAATAAAAACCACTTCAAGGAAATGAAATGGTCTCTGGAGAAACAAGGGATAGAAAAATAAACCGATACAAATCGGCATTTTCTTTCGCTTGTCTCTGTCCTTTTACCTGAGAGATTATCCGCTAGATTAGCGGATTTGCTCCTTCGGTGCTCGTTTTCCTCCGCGCTATATTAAGCGAGAGGGAGTCTCTCCAGAGATTCGTCCCCATGCAGTTCTACTTGTAAACAAGACCTGAGAGTTTCAAAGTTGGTTCAGCAACTTTTTGCCCCGTCGGTAGATCAATAGACCTTCTCCTGAATGGTTCATCCGAATTATAAAATTAAAAACTTAAACGCATTGATTCTGTATAGAATCAATAAAAACATTATAGATATACAATTAGTGAAATGCAATCATTTTTTATTTTGAAATAGTAAATAAACTTATTTTTTTGGTATTCCTAATTTATCTTCTATTTTATGATCTCAGGAGAGATTACTTATTATATATTCGAAAAATGAATGGTGATAAAAGAGATAGGACGTAACAATGTAGGATTATTTATGTCTTATTTTCAAATTTTCAATTCTGAATTATTTGAATTATAATTGTTGTATGTGTGGAATAAACCAATATTTTATAGGGAAATGAGTTGATAAATTGCCAAGAATAAAAAAAATAGGGCGTTTTTGTCCTGTGGATGATGAAGGATTTATTATAAACGATGCACATTTTAATAAAATTCAGCCTTTGTTTTTGGAGGTAATACAAGAAATAAAGGATACTTGTTGTCAATTTTTGCGGGATGATTTGCACAGTGTTTATATAAGGGGTTCTATTCCAAGAGGGATTGGGATAGAAGGGGTTGCAGATGTAGATATGATTATATTAGTTCGAAAGAATCCTCAAGTAATTGACTTAAGCTGGAGAAAGGAGCTAGAAGTCCAAATTACACAGCAGTTTAATTGTATATCAGGAGTGGAGTTAAGTTTTTATAGTGAAAAAGAAGTAATAAACTCAGAGGATTTTTCTTTTATAGGATTTATGATTCAGACACATAGTGTATGTATATTAGGTGAAGACGTAAAATTATATTTACCTAAATATAAAGTAAGTCAGGAGATAGTGTATGAACATCTCATTCATTTGCGGAAACAAATTGAACAAACACACGAAGAGTTAATTCATAATAAGGACGTAGATGATATAGAGGATTGTTGTCGTTGGATCATGAAGATTGTAGTCAGGGCAGGTCTAGCATTAACAATTGATAGAGAAGGGCTGTATTCCAGGGACTTATATCCAGCATATGAGTTATTTAGTAAGCATTTTCCCGAACAAGAAAAAAATATGAGGAAAGCACTACAATATGTAATTGAACCGATAAAAGAGATAGAAGAAATCTTATCATTTTTAGATACGTTTGGTGATTGGTTGATAGAAAAAGCAGAGGATTCTTTGAAAAATATACAAATTTAATAAACTATAATTTCATTATGTAAACAGGTTGTATTGAAGAATAGAAGAGATATTGGGATTTTTACATTGTGGATGTATTCTCGCAAGGCAAGTATTCAGGTAATCACCTTGCGTTATTTATGGAAAATTAGGGATTTTATAGTTAGGGAATCAATGATCTTAATGTCCGTGATTTTGCAGATTATTATGGAATCACAGAGGATATGGCAACAGGAAGCTCAAATGGATGTTTAGCGGCGTATCTTATAAAATATCGTTATCTTGGAACGGAAAAGATAAATATGCATGTTGAACAAGGGTATGAGATAAATCGCCATTCTCTAATACACATACAAGCAGAGGTGATTGAGAGTAAAATTAATGTTTGCATTGGTGGAAAAATAGAAAGTATTGCAAGTGGGAAATGGACCGTATCATAAGGGGGATTAGAAATGCTATTAAAAACAATATTTTGCAAGGTGGAAGAAGAGAAAAGGGAATTGTTTTCTGATGCGCAAGAAAAATGGCGTGATTTACAGTATTTAGATGGATTCTATGGACAATTTGGTGGGTGGAATGAAGGGGAAGCGTGTGTATATACTTTATGGGAAGATAGAAATGCATATCAATCATTCATGAATGATGCTCATGATACAATTTTTTTAAATAGTAATCAAGAAGGCACATATATTTCCTGTAATATTGAAATGTTTCAAACGTTGTATGATATAACAGAAACTCCTTTGAAAGACGTAACTGCACAAGGGTCATTTGTAAGAGTTGCAATTTGCGATGTGAAAGAAGGAAAAGAAAAGTATTTTTTACATACGCAAGAAACAATTTGGAATAAAGGAATGGAAAATGCAAAAGGAATGTTAGGTGGAGTTGTTGGGAAGTCTTTAAAGACTGAAAATCGTTACATAGTATTAACGTATTGGCAAGATGAAATAGCACACGAACTCTATATGAAAGAAATTTTCCCAGAGTTATATCAGTCAGCAAATGTAAATGAGTATGTTGAAAATATAAATGGGAAGAGAGTTATTCGGAAGGAAGAATGGTCTGTTGCCGCTTCTAAATAAAGTTAGAACTTATTAAAGTAGCTAGTTTCGAAAAATTTGATACAGAACATTAGTTCTTTTATAATTACTTTGTACAAGAATAAGAGGGGAGATATTTAAATGAGTAGAGTTTTAAGGTTTGAATTGCAAGTCCCAAACCCTGAAGAAGCTATTCAATTTTATACAAATAGTTTTGGATGGAAGTTTGAAAAAATGCCTGGGCCACATGACTATTGGTTCATAATTACAGGTGAGAGTGATAGACCTGGTATCGATGGTGGATTAATGAAATCACCTGATGGTGCTACTAGGACAACTAATTCGATTGAAGTACCTTCAGTTGATGAGTACATAAATAAAGTTATTGAAAATGGTGGACAAGTAGTTGTACCTAAAACTGCTATTCCTAATACGGGTTACTTTGCTTATTGTATAGATAATCAAGGGCTACTTTTTGGAGTATGTGAAGAAAATAGTGAAGCGTAAAAAATTAGGGGAGTTCGAGATTATTTTGTTTGTTGAACGATGTTTTCTATCAAAGATAATAATTATTGAACACTTTTGTATAAAAACTAGTATTCGTTTAGTTGAAGAAGGATCCATTTTGATTATTTTCAAAAGGGTTCTTTTTTATTTTTCACATATTGTGAGTTATTTAGGCATGATTAATCAAACTTATATCGGTATATTATCTATGAAAAAAGTAAATAAATGATGTTATATTCAAGGGTTGATCTATTGACTGCTAAACAGTTTGAGGTGAAAAGGAAAAGAGGACCAATTATTTTCGTGTAAACATGTAATTAAGTGAAGACGTCATATACCCTTTCATGTTAATATATTTAAGTTATAATAGGAGGCTTACCCTTTTGTATTGTATGGTAGAAGCAGTGTGAGCTTGAAATTTTTTATGAAAAGGATGTGCCTAACTTGCGTATCAATAAATTTATTAGTGAAGCTGGAAAAGCGTCTCGACGTGGAGCAGATAAGTTAATTAACGAGAGAAAAGTAATTATTAACGGTAAGGTTGCAAAAATTGGTGACCAAGTAAATCCAGGTGATGACGTACGAGTAAATGGAGAGCAACTTCGTATTGCTCGAGACCATGTGTATATCGCTTTAAATAAACCAGTAGGTATTACATGTACAAGTGAAAAAGCAGTAAAAGGTAATATTATCGATTTAGTGAATCATCCTTTACGAATTAATCACATCGGACGTCTCGACAAAGACTCAGACGGTTTAATTTTGTTAACGAATGATGGCGATATCGTTAATGAGATTTTACGTGCTGAAAACAAACATGAGAAAGAATATATCGTTTCAGTAGATAAGCCGATTACACCGGAGTTTTTAGAAAAAATGGCAGCAGGTGTTAAAATTTTAGATACAAAAACACTTCCTTGTGAAGTAACACAGTTATCAAAATATGAGTTCCAAATTATTTTAACACAGGGGCTAAATCGTCAAATTCGCCGTATGTGTGAAGCTTTGGGTTATCAAGTATACACGTTAAAACGTACGAGAATTATGAATATTGAGTTGAATAATTTACCAGTCGGACAGTGGAGAGATTTATCGAAAAAAGAGAAAAAACGCCTATTTTCAGACTTAAATTACGAACCACAAGATTGGTAAAAAAGAGAAGGGGAGACCAAAAAATGTTTTTGGTTTCTTTTTTTTGAATAAAAAATATATTTTTAACACTTGTAAAAATAAAATGAATAGGATATATTAAATAACAATAAATGTAATTGTTACAAAAGCAAAGAAAAGGACACGAGTTATTTTAAACGGTTATACAGAGAAGGAAGGAAAGCTGAGAACTTCCTAACGCAGTAAAATAACTTACCACCTTAGAGCTGCACTGGGGAAATCAAGTATCTAGTGCCGTGTAAGCGACGTTATCGCAAAAGAAGCCATTATGTTTTTTGTGATGGGAATCTGGGTGGAACCACGAATATAAGCATATTCGTCCCTATTTACTAGGGATGAATATGCTTTTTTATATTTTATTTCATAATAAGCGAAGAAAAGGACACGAGTTATTTTAAACGGTTATACAGAGAAGGAAGAAAAGCTGAGAACTTCCTAACGCAGTAAAATAACTTACCACCTTAGAGCTGCACTGGGGAAATCAAGTATCTAGTGCCGTGTAAACGACGTTACCGTAAAAGAAGCCATTGTATATTTGCGATGGGAATCTGGGTGGAACCACGGGTAAAAGCACACTCGTCCCTATTTTAGGGATGAGTGTGCTTTTTATTATGAAATGGAGAGATGAAAAATGAAAGAACAGATGATCGAAATTAAATTTCCAGATGGTAGCGTTAAAGAATTTGTGAAAGGCATTACTTTAGAAGAAATTGCTGGGGCAATTAGTAGTAGCTTGAAAAAGAAAGCAGTGGCAGGAAAAGTTAATGATAAGTCTTTTGATTTACGACGAAACATTGAAGAAAGTGCGAAAGTTGAAATCATTACTATGGATTCAGATGAAGGGGTAAAAATTGCAAGACACTCTGCGGCACATATATTAGCGCAAGCTGTAAAAAGAATTTATGGTGATGTAAACCTTGGTGTAGGGCCAGTCATTGAAAATGGATTTTATTATGACATGGATCTTCCGAGTAGTGTAAACGTAGAAGATTTACCGAAAATAGAAAAAGAAATGAAAAATATTATAAATGAAAATGTAAAGATAGAGCGAGTTGAGGTTTCTCGAGAAGAAGCAAAAGAATTGTTTCAAGAAATGAAAGATAGTTTGAAATTAGAGCTTTTAGAAGCAATTCCTAATGGGGAAAGTGTAACACTGTATAAACAAGGTGAATTTGTAGATTTATGTAGAGGACCACATTTGCCATCTACTGGTTATTTGAAAGCTTTTCAATTAACTCATGTTTCTGGTGCATATTGGCGAGGCGATAGTAACAATCAAGTGCTTCAGCGTATATATGGTGTTGCTTTCTCTTCTCAACAAAAATTAGAAGAGTATTTACATTTTGTTGAGGAGGCCGCAAAGAGAAATCATCGGAAATTAGGTAGTGAACTTGAATTGTTTATGTTTTCGGAAGAGGCTCCGGGAATGCCCTTTTACTTGCCAAAAGGACAGATTATTCGCAATGAATTAGAAGCATTTTTAAGAGAAATTCAAAATGAGTACAATTATCAAGAAGTGCGTACTCCATTTATGATGAATCAAGAATTATGGGAGAAGTCAGGACACTGGGGACATTACAAAGACAATATGTATTTCTCAGAAGTAGATCATAAAAGTTTTGCGTTAAAACCGATGAATTGCCCAGGCCATATGCTTATGTTTAAAAATAAATTACATTCTTATCGTGAATTACCGATTCGTATGTGTGAGTTCGGTCAAGTGCATCGACATGAGTTTAGTGGCGCTTTAAACGGATTATTAAGAGTTCGTACTTTCTGCCAAGATGATGCTCATTTATTTGTAACACCAGAACAAATTGAAGATGAAATCAAATCAGTGTTGGCGCAAATTGACTATGTGTATAAAACTTTTGGTTTCGAGTATGAAGTAGAGCTTTCTACTCGTCCAGAAGATTCAATGGGTGATGATAAATTATGGGAGCAAGCAGAATTGGCATTAGAAAATGTATTACAGTCATTAAATTATAAATATAGATTAAATGAAGGTGACGGTGCATTTTACGGTCCGAAAATTGATTTCCATATTAAAGATGCTTTAAATAGAAGTCATCAGTGCGGAACAGTCCAACTTGATTTCCAAATGCCAGAAAAATTTGATTTAAATTATATAGATGAAAATAATGAAAAAAGAAGACCGGTTGTAATCCACCGCGCTGTATTAGGATCCTTAGATCGCTTTTTAGCGATATTAATTGAACACTTTGCAGGCGCGTTCCCAGCGTGGGTGGCACCGGTTCAAGTGAAAGTAATTCCAGTTTCAAATGCAGTGCATGAAAAATATGCAAATAGGATTGCAGATAAATTAGCACAAGCCGGAATTCGTGTCGAACGAGATATACGAGATGAAAAGTTAGGATATAAAATTAGAGAAGCGCAAATGCAAAAAGTTCCGTATGTTCTTGTTATTGGGGATAAGGAAATGGAAAACGAAGCTGTAAATGTACGGAAATATGGTGAAGAGAAGTCAGAAGTTGTTGAACTAGATGCGTTTGTGGAAAGTATGAAAGAGGAAATTAAAAATAGGAAATAGAGATTGATAATAAAACACACCATTAATATGTAATACTGAATTTAAAGTAATTAAAGATATATTAAATAACAATAACAAACGAAGAGAAGGGATAGCTTAATTGCTATCCCTTCATCTTAATTTCACTATTTAATCCCATTGGTTGAAGAAAGTTGTTGTCTGTACTTATTGAGTGAATTCTTCGCTTTTGTACTCCAAAATATCACCTGGTTGACAATCTAAAGTCTTACATATCGCTTCCAATGTTGAAAAACGAACCGCTTTTGCTTTCCCATTTTTCAGAATGGAAAGATTCGCCATCGTAATCCCAACCCTCTCCGAAAGCTCCGTTACGCTCATTTTTCGTTTTGCTAACATCACATCAATATTAATAATAATTGCCATATTCTCCACCTCAGACCGTTAAATCATTTTCTGATTTTATATTAATAGCTTCTTGTAAAAGCCTTTGGAGAACAGCAGCAAAAACGGCGATCACCATAGAGGCGAAAATGATGGTCAATCCGATTGGTATGAAACTTGGAGGATCAATTTTTTTTGCCATGAGATAGTAGAGTGGCATACCTAGCAAGTACAAGGTACTGATCGTGATGGCACAGTATTTTATATTCTTTAAAGCCTTTACCGATAATTCCGAGAACGCTTGGTTCTTATCAATATAGCTTAAAAGTTTAAAAGCTTGATACAGAGCAAAGTAAAAAGGTATCACTGCCGCGTACATATCGATTAAAACGAGAGATTTCATATAAGCAATATCTGGATACAATTCTCCAGCAAAATTCCCAATCTTAGGCACCAAAAATATGCACAATGCAAGAACTGGGAATCCTATAAAAGTAATAGCTAGCTTTAAAAAGAGTGTCGTAACTTGTTTCATAAAAAGCACCTCACTTATGTAATAACAACATGATTTTACCATGTTGTTTATCGTTTCGCAATAAAAATGTATTGTTTTTTATTTCATTATTATTGTTATTGAAATATCTTTTGAATTTTGATAACAATAAAAAGCATTTCTCATTCCAAAGAAATGCTCTTATGAAGTGGTTTGTTTTTTTAACCTTACAAAAATGTAAGGTAAATGTAAGGGAAATCGGATGAAAGGATTTTAGAAAAGTGAGAATATTAAGCAGAGAAATCGTTTGTATTTCTTATGTATCTCAATCTGCATTTGGAAAATTTAAAAATTCTTAAGAATTTTTATGAGAAAAATATAAGAAATATATGGGAAATTTATACTATACAAAAGGGATGGAGTGAAAGAGATGTCAACAAATGTAGTTACTGTAGAAAGTGTAGAAAAAACGTATGGAAAAAGAAATGAGAATCAGTCAAAAGCATTAAGGGGTGTTTCATTAAGTATTAAAGAAGGAGAGTTTGTAGGGATTATGGGTCCATCTGGATCCGGTAAAACGACATTACTAAATGTGATCAGTACACTTGATCAAGCGACAGGTGGTAGTGTAACAATAGCTGGCACAAATATTACTTCTATGAAAGGGAATGCATTATCAGATTTTCGTTCTCAAAAATTAGGATTTATTTTTCAAGATTTTAATCTACTAGAAAATTTATCAATTTATGAAAATATCGCTTTACCACTTTCCTTGCAAGGCGTACCGTCAAGTGAGATTACTGGAAAAGTAAATGGGGTTGCGACGAAATTAGGGATCACTGAAATTTTAACAAAATATCCGACTGCTGTTTCTGGTGGACAAAAACAAAGAACAGCGGCAGCACGAGCTTTAGTACATAATCCGGCAATCGTATTAGCAGATGAACCGACAGGAGCACTTGATAGTAAAAATGCAAAAAGTTTATTAGAAGCGATGCAAGATTTACATGAAAATCACAATGTAAGTATTTTGATGGTAACACACGATGCATTTAGTGCGAGCTATTGTGAACGTATTTTATTTATACAGGATGGACTTCTTTATAAAGAGTTAAAACGTCAAGGAACACGAGAAAATTTCTATCAAGATATTTTAGGTGTGCTTGCCCAAATGGGCTCAGCAACTGAGTCGAAGTAGGGGGGCGAGACTATGTTATTCAAATTATCACGTCATAGTATGAAAAAAATGTTAAAGGATTATATGGTTTTACTTATTGGTCTAGTCATTAGTATTAGCATTTTCTACATGTTCCAAACGATGGCGATGAATAGTGAATTTACAAAAGATAATAGTCTAATTAGTAGTATTAGGCTCGTCTTTTGGGTTGGTGCAATATTGCTTTCTTTCATTACAGTTTTTTACATCATATATGCCAATTCTTTTTTACTTACATTAAGAAGAAAAGAACTCGGTATGTACATGATGCTTGGAGCGAAAAAGAAAAAAGTAGCGCAATTATTATTTATTGAGACTTTTGGTATGGGGATTGTCAGTATTATTATCGGTATTTTAGTAGGAATAGTACTTGCTAGTGTAGCAGGAAATTTTTTAATGAATGGAATGGAGATTTCAGCAAAAGGTAATTACGCATCTGTGTACACACCAGCTATATTAGTTACATCTATTTTCTTCTTAATATTATTTTTCATTACTGGTTTAATGAATAGTTTCCGATTATTACGTAAAACAGAATTAGAGTTAATACGTGAAGATGAAACGCAAGATGAGGTGAAGAAAAGTAAGACTCGCACTGTTATTATGACAGTACTAGGTGTATTGCTAGTAAGTACAGGATATTATTTTATGGTGAATATAAAAATGTTTGCTGAACTAGGATTTATAATAGCGACAATTGTTACGACAGTAGGAACGTATTTCATTTTTAGCTCGTTGCTCCCACTTTTTGTAATGAAAATTAAGGGAAATAAAAAACGAAATGAAACGGGATTAAATAGTTTTACTTATGCACAGTTACGTTTTCGAGTAACTAGTTTATCGAGGGTACTAGGCACTGTAGCGATGTTAATTGCATTAGGTGCAGGTGCAATGACAGCAGGTATGGCGTTTCAAAAGAATGTAGGCATTATGACAGACTTCTCACGTGTATATGATGTCGTAATTCATGATCCAAATGAACAAGATAAAGCGGCATTAAAAGAAATGGAAATTGTTGAAGAAAGCAAGTATAAGTATAAAGTAGATGGAGAAGCGGTTTATTATTTACGTAACGACTTAACTGAAAAACCACCACTTATTTCAGATCATTTTGATACAAAGACTTTAAAAGAACCTGCTCGTAAACGTGTGGCTACACCTTTAACTGAACCTGTCTATTCTGCTTTGGAAGCTCCTGAAGTAGCGAATAAGCTTCCTCGTATGCCAAAAGATTGGGAAGATGCGGTTGTAAGAGAGATACAAATTACACATAATCAGTTTAACGGAAAACCGGTAAGAATTGCAGATGAAGAGCATTACAAAGGAATTCAAGGAACAGAGCATACTGTAACATTAGCAAAAGTAGATGATATGAAAAAATATAAACCGTTATTGACAGAAATTGATAAGAGGCAAAAAGAACAAATTGAAAAAACAACAGGTACAAAAGTAGAATTATATACGAAAATGACAACTTATCAGTTCGTGAACAGTTTCATGAGCGGAACAATGTTTATGGGATTTTTCCTTGGAATTGCATTTTTAGCAATGATGGCGAGTTCTCTTATGTTCAAAATATTAACAGGAGCTTCTCGTGATGTACGCCGTTATGAAATGTTACGAAAAATTGGTGTGAGACGTAGTATGTTAACAAAAAGTATATATAAAGAAATCTCATATTTATTTATCTTCCCAGCGATTATTGGAATCTCCCACGTTTTAGTAGGGCTTAACTTATTCAGTTTCATATTAGTTGACCCATTTGTAAAAGTGTGGATGCCAATAGGAATCTTCATAGTAATTTATTTCATTTATTATTGGATTACTGTCCAACTTTATAAAGGTATGGTAATGCCGAAAGAAGAAGTAGCAAAATAGTTTGAGAAAAGAGTCCTTGTTTTGACAACAAGGACTCTTTTCTATATTTGTAATACATTGTGATCAAGTCTTTCTACGAATAATATATTGAAAATTAAGAAAATATTAAGAGTTTATATAGCGGAAAGTTAAGAAGTATATGGGATATTAATAATGTAAAAAAGATTAAGATGAAATTGGAAAGTACAATTGTTGTACATTCATATTTTTTTGAGGTAGTTTTACAGAACTAAATTGTTATTTTTACAAATTTATAAGAAAGGAAACGTCTTATGAAGAAGATAAAAAAATTAGTAAAACGTATTGCAGTCACTATTATACTATTAATAATTATGGCGTTAGTATTTCCTACATGGACCTCGCAAATAAAGGGGAAAAACAGTATAAGTACATTAGAGCAAGTAGAGATAAATGGAAGTGGTCATGAAATTATGATACGCGGAAAAGATAAGAAGAATCCAGTTATTCTCTTTATCCATGGTGGACCAGGTTCTTCAGAAATACCATATGCTCAAAAATATCAAGACTTATTGGAAGAGAAATTCACAGTTGTTAATTACGATCAAAGGGCAAGTGGGAAATCGTATCATTTCTTTGAAGACTATTCGAATCTATCATCAGACCTACTTGTAGAAGATTTATTAGCTATGACAGATTATATTTCAAAACGTCTTGGCAAAGAAAAAGTAATATTGGTTGGTCATTCTTATGGTACATATATTGGAATGCAAGCTGCCAATAAAGCCCCTGAAAAATATGATGCATATGTTGGAATAGGGCAGATGAGTGATACAGTAGAAAGTGAAATGGATAGCTTAAACTATGTTATTGAACAGGCACAAAATGCGGGGAATCCAGATGAGGTTTCCTATTTAAAAGGGTTAACCGAAAAAATTAAAAATGGCGATACATACACTCCGCGAAATTATGTTGCGAAATATGGTGGAACATCAAGACTCATTGAAAATCCAGATGGTGATAACATGAGGATGCTATTTAGTAATGAATATAACTTGTTAGACGTAATTCGTTATAACGTTGGATTATCACATTCTCAAACTGTCTTATTAGAAAAAGATTTAAAGAATCCATTATCTACTAAAGTAACTAAGCTGAATCTACCGCTTTATTTTCTTATGGGTAAATATGACTATAATACTTCATTTCATGCAGCAAAACAGTATTTTGATAGAATTGAGGCGAATCAAAAAGAATTTATAGCTTTTGAAAACTCAGCACATTACCCTCAATTTGAAGAGAAGGAAAAGTTTTATGAGTGGTTGTGTGATACATTCGTAAAATGAAATTAAATAAAAAAGTACTTATTTTAAAAATAAGTGCTTTTTTATAGTATATAATCGAGCGAGAAGGAAAATGTTGGATAATAGTTGAAAGATATAATACAACTTCAGAGAAATGACGAGAATCGATATGTTTTGTCGAGAGAGGAGTTATTTTATTAAAAGGTATAGGTACTATACATAGTTTTAATTTCTGAATACTCATTTAAATAGAAGGGGTAATAGTTATGTTCATTCGAATTGGTAAGTGGTGTGGGGTTACATGTTTACAATTATTTGCGGCGCTTATTTGTATTCTATTTTTAGGGGCACTACCGCGTTTATTTAAGGGATTACAAATTGATCTAATCGGTTTTTGGAACACAGTTGTGTCTCTTGGAGAGAAGTTACTCCAACCAGGTGAAATTACGTATGGATTTCGGAATTCAAGAAAGTTATTTCCACAAATATGGATTCATTATGTAGAGACAATGTTTGTATTTATTTCGGCATTTATACTATCTTTACTCATTGCGTATCTTATCGTTGTGTGGGTATTACAGCGCTCTCAATCAAAGCAACGTATGTGGAATGGGATTTTCGTCGCACTTGAAAGTATTCCGGACATTTTATTAATTTTATTATCTCAACTTCTAGTAGTAATAATCTTTCAAAAGACAGGTTTTATGCCAGTGAAATTTGCAGGACTTGGAGAGGAAAGGGCTCGCCTGTTACCAATAATATGTCTTACATTACCTACAACATTATTATTTATTAAGTTACTACTATTACGTTTCAGAGAAGAATTAGAGAAAGATTATAGTATATTTGCTAAGAGTAAAGGGCTAAGTTTAAGACATATTTTGACGCACCATATTTCAAGAAATGTCCTGTTAACAACAGTCTATTATGCAAAAACGAATATTTTATTTATGTTATCAAACTTATATATTATTGAATGGCTGTTTAATACGTACGGTATGTTCGTTTTCGTGAAAGAAAATTCAAAATTAGAAATATTTACAGTGAGTTTAGTTTTATTATACGTACCGCTTTTTATACTATTTCGTTTATTACATACGCTTTTACAAAATGTTATAAAGGAGCGTGTGTAACATGTGGCAAGTTGTAAAAAGAGATGTGAGATTTTGGCTAGGTGTTACTTTTTTGAGTGTACTAATGATTGTTAGTATTGGGAATACGCTGTTTTTCGATGGGAATATTCGTGAACTAACGATGATGTATAACGAAAAAGGAGAATTAGAGGCTGCTCCGTTTTCACCGTCGAGTAAATTTTGGTTTGGAACTGATGAGAAAGGCCGTGACCTGTTCCAGTTAATAATAGAAGGAGCGAAATGGACAGTTGGTGCAAGTGTCGTTATCGCAGTTTTACGTGTAGTAATTGGAGGAGCTATTGGTTTATTACTTGGTATGTACAGTAAACGCTCATTTCCAGTAATCTCATCTTTTTTTGATCCGTTTAGTATTGTACCAATGATTATGATTTCCTATTTTATGTTAAATGCAGTTTTAATGTTCGAAAGTGGAGAGGCTGCTGCTCCGTTTCATTTACGGGTTGCGTTTCAAATTATAGTTCTTGCGTGCCTTGCTGTACCGACTGTTATGTTATACGTGGCGCAAGAAGTAAAACGTATTAAGAATGAAGAATTTATGTTGGCGGCCACTGTGCTAGGCGGAAGTAAGTGGCAGAGGTTGAGACGCCATGTATGGCCGCATATGTTACCATCATTTCTTTTATTAGTAGCCCAGCAATTTGTAAGTACTTTATTACTCCTCTTGCATCTTGGTTTGTTGCGATTATTTTTTGGCGGAACAATAATTTTTGGCGGTATAGATGCAGATAGTGTAACAAAAGAATGGACAGGGTTAATTGGTCAAAACTTCCGTCACTTAACTACTCATACATGGATTGTACTTATACCAATCGCTTTCTATAGTATGACAATTTTGTCAGGAAATCTTATTAGTAATAGTATGCAAGATGCGATTAAATTAGGAAATGTTAGAAGAGCGAAACAGAAGAAGGAAGAGGTGAAAGTAGAGAAACAAATACAGCCTACCGTGAATGATTTTTCATTTCATAGAGAGGTACAAAAATAAAGAAAGATAGCTGAAGACAAATTGTTTTCAGCTATCTTTTTTGTTTAAAGTGGTGGTAAATCAATCTTACCTTCTTCAAATAATTCCTTTATCATATGTTTCGTATAACCAGCTGCTTGACCAAATGTGATTTTTGCTGGCATTGGTGCTTCATTTACATCTACAACTACATCAATAATGCATGGTTTACTTTGTTTTACCGCATTTTCAAAGGCAGGAAGTAAGTCATCTAACTGTTCTACACGGTATCCAATACCACCGCACGCCTCTGCGTATTTTGCGAAATCAGGATTCGTTAAGTCTGTACCAAATTCAATATTCCCCATAACTTCTTGTTCAAATTTAATCATAGCAATTTTATTATTGTTTAATACAATGACAACGATTGGTAGTTTATATTTAACAGCTGTTACGAAATCGTTCATTGTCATTCCGAATCCGCCGTCACCACAAACTGCAAACACTTGTTTATCCGGGAAAGCAATTTGTCCAGCAAGTGCACCAGGTAAACCGCAGCCAAGTGTTGCAAGCCAACTAGAAATGATAAATTTCTGGTTTGTCATACGGAAGTGCCTTGCAGTCCATACTGTTACATTTCCGACATCGACTGAAAGAATTGCGTCATCTTCTGCTACTTTCTGCAGTGCATGCATAACTCGTTGTGGTTTAATTGGAGTAGAAGAATCTTCTTCTTGAGTGTGTAATTTTTCTTCCCACTTTTTCATCATTTCTTGATGATGCTCTAAGAAGGAATGATCCTCGTGTTTTTCTACATTTTCAATTAACCATTTTAATGTTTTATCAGCATCACCAGCTAAGCCGATATCTGTCGTATAACGTTTCCCGATTTGTGCAGGGTCTGTATCAATATGAAGTGTTTTTGCTTTTTCGGGTAAGAAACCAGTGAACGGATAAGAAGTACCAACCATAATTAAAGTATCTGCATGCTTCATTGCTTCATAAGAAGGTTTCGTCCCGATTAATCCTAATCCACCGATACAAAGAGGGTGTTCATCAGGAACAATCCCTTTAGCTGGTAATGTAAGTACGATTGGAGCACCGATATGTTCTGCAAATGCAAGTAAAGACTCTCTCGCATGTTTAGCTCCTTTTCCGGCTAAAATAACAGGTTTTTTCGCTTCATTAAGTGCGAGTTTCGCTACAGCTAAATCTTCTTCTTGCGGAAATATTTCTGGTAATGTAAAGGAAGAGTTTGTAATGCGCGCACCATTTTTTACTTCAAATTTTGGAACATCATCTGGAATTGTAAGAACAGAGACACCTTTTTTTGTATATGCCATTCGAATCGCTTGATTCACTACAGCAGGTAACTGTTCAGCTGACATTATTCGTTGGTTATAAACCGCAACATCATCAAACATTCTTTCTAAGTTTACTTCTTGGAAAAAATCTGTTCCGAGTAAATCGCTTTCTACTTGTCCTGAAATTGCTAGTACAGGAGCTTGATCGAGTTTTGCATCGTATAAACCATTTAATAAATGAATCGCTCCAGGTCCTGCAATAGCCATACAAACACCAAGTTTTCCTGTTAATTTCGCATATGCTGCCGCTGCTAATGCGCCAGCTTCTTCATGGCGAACTTGAATAAATTTAATTTTATCTTGTTTTTTCCTTAAAGCTTCAATTATAGAATTGATGGAATCTCCAGGCATACCATATATGTGTTCTACACCCCAGTCAATTAAAAGATCCACTAATGCTTCACCGGCTGTTTTTCCAAACATAATCGTTCCTCCTTATAATAGGTAGATACTATTATGTTTTGGAGAAAAAGGGAAAATATACAAATGATATAACTTATTTGTTTTAATGATGTCCAGTGAAAAGAGTGAAGGCTATTATTAATAAAAATCCACTAATAGACCACGATAGAAACGGAAGGAGAGATAGCTGTTTTTTTGCTTTCCAAAGCATTTCGTGAATTGTGACATAGCCAAGAGAACCAATTGCGCTTCCCATAATAAGTCCTTGTAAATGGAGCGCTTTCCCGTCCATCATAATGCCAAAAACAGTACCGGTACCTAGGATAAGAGAAAGTAATAAAGTTGTTAATAAAAATGAAATATATTTATGTTTTGTAAAAAGAAATGGAATAATTAAAGCTAACCCTTCTGGAATATGGTGAATGACAATCGCAAGTAAGAAAGGAATGGCAGAGTCATTATGATTTATAAAAGCTGTACCTAACGCAAACCCACTCGGCATATTATGAATGAATATAGCAAAAGAAAGAAAAAGGAAGGTTTGCCATGCTTGTTGATCTTTCTTATGTATAATCGGATGATGACAATAGTTATCTAATAAGCTCATAACTAAAATACCGATAGCTATACCGAGCATAGGCCCAATTATTTCATAGCTTGAAAATGTTTCAGGAATAATTTCAAGTGATAAAAGCCCAAGCAAAATCCCACCACATAATGCGTATAAGCGATGCATCTTTTCTTCAATTAGTTGGCGTGTTGCTACTCCAACAGCACCTCCTAATAGTAATCCACCGAACGAAAAAAACGTAACGATTATAGGAATCCATAAACGTTCCATATCATCACACTCCAATTCTATCCCCTTGTTTTCAGCTTACTAATGGGGGAGGGAGATTAGTCCAAATTATTATGACCAATTATAGAGAAAAAACTGTAAATTCATTTAATGGTATATTCATATTTGATACACGTTTTCCGTCAAAGGAAGAATTAATACAACCATCTACAGAAGAATATTGGACAACTATTGCAGATGAAAAGGGAAGAAGATGTGATTTATATACTGAGATGAATTATGATTCAATTCAACAAATACAGCACTACATAACAACAAGAAGGTTTTATGAGGAGGATACGCTAGTAGAGGAACTGAAAACAACAATAGATCTTCGGTATACGTATCCGCAAGAATTAGAAAGATTACTTGTAGCGAATGGGTTTGAATTGTTACATATATATAATGATTGGGATCGGAATGAGTTGCAGGAGGATTGTTATTCTATGGTGGTAGTTTGCCAGAAGAAAAGATAGGGATGCTGATTGTTATATAGTAAGTTATTAGAAAAAATGATCAAACTGTATTTCACATTAACAATAGACTATGTGTCTTTGTTTTAATTGTAAGGAAGAATAAGAGGAGCTGCAGTGGAGTGCTATGGTGGGGACTGTGTATAAAGAAAATGAAGGGTAAGGTCATAATCAAATGTTGTTTACTGAGCCATTAGAGTTTTATATAATATGCAAATAAACAAAACTGGATGTTTGCCAGTTTAGAGGGACATAAAAAAATGTCCTGGTATTTAGATAATGTTTATGAGTTAAATAAAGAAAAACGAATGTAATAAAAATTTACTATACTAACTTTATGGAGAGTAATGTTATGAAAGCAGAAAAAACACTTGAAACACTAGATAGGTACGCGGAGGAGTTTGATTTTCCAGTACTTGATAACTATAATTTTGACTTAGCACAATCCAGAATATCTGTTTTTCGAGAGGAAGACAAGTGGCTCATTGTATTTGAGGTTGTGGGCGTTGATGCAAACCTTGAGATATCGAATAACTTCTATGTGTATAGTAATAGCATGAGACAGCAAGGATTCTTTTCATGTTTCGATGAAATCTTAACGCTTGTAAATGAAGAATATTGGTACGATGATGAAGATCATTTCCTTGTAGATCCTTTTCATATGGAGTTACTTTTGAAAGGAGAACGTATCACTTTAACACCAACTGTAGAAGAGTATAAGCGTTTAGGAATTGAAACTGATTCATTTCATCCTACCAAACTTATTCGTTTTTTAACTTCTAAATATAAGGAGAAATTCTGGGTAAATCCCTCGGACATATTAGATGAAGCCAATGCAGAATTTAAACCAAATCTATTTTATCAAACAGAAGAATGGGAACATCCTGATATAAGTGATGATCAAAAACCGAGTGAGAGCATATTCTTTCAAAGTTTAGCTAAAGCGATTGAATTAAATAATGTGAATTTGATAACTGTAGGGAAAGTAAATAATGATTGGACCAATTGGACATGGAGTGATTTTGAAAAACAAGAAGAGGATGACATTTAAATAAGAAACTGTTTTTCCCCACCTATGATACATTGAAGCATTTGTAACATTATTTTATCGGTAAAGCCATGTATGAACTTCGCTTTCACATCTAAATCATTTGAGTTGAACAATCGTATTAGTTATTATTAATATGTGTGTCAAAATATTTTAAAAAAAGATTGATAAATGTTTCTTCGCTTTATTTTTAATGTGAGAAGGAATGTAAATAATGAACAAAAAAATAATATAGTTAGTGGCAGCGAAGGAAATGTTATAGTGTTTGATGCACACATTAAGCGGTTTTATGTCACAGGAAAGAGAAGCTTTTTGTTTGAATTTCAGGGTATACAAAATGTAAACGTTGACTGGGATTTATTTCTCATGCTAACATATAGATAATTTAATCAAGGCGGTGGAAATGTATTGGACTCAGATGTTGACTCGGATAGGTGGCTAAATGACCTCGATTTTCTCAGAGTACCCCTCATCATTTTGAGAATGTAGATTTTATACAATCTCATGTCAATGTGTATGAAGTAGGTCTGGAAAGAGAAAATATATCAGGAGGTGAATCCTTTAGTTTCAAGGAAGCTAAGGGAATTAGTTGGACATATTTAATTTAATCATGGTAGTGGTTTTAATCGCATGTACTGCATTTTTCGTAGCAATTGAGTTTGCTATTGTAAAAGTAAGAGGATCAAAGATTGATCAATTTGTATTAGAAGGAAAGAAAGGTGCGCTGGCAGCTAAGAAAGTGACATCAAACTTGGATGAGTATTTGTCAGCTTGTCAATTAGGGATTACAGTTACAGCAATGGGACTCGGGGCACTAGGTGAACCAACGATTGAGAGACTTTTACATCCTTTATTTGATAAGTGGAACATCAATCCTTCCATTGCAGGTGTATTATCTTTAGGAATTGCTTTTACTATTATGACGTACTTACATGTTGTAGTTGGTGAATTAGCACCAAAAACATTCGCGATTCAAAAGGCTGAGAAGGTTACTTTATTACTTTCGGCTCCGCTTATCTGGTTCTACAAAATCATGTATCCGTTTATTCGCTTGTTAAATGGCTCTGCAAGGATGATAACAGGAATGTTCGGCTTAAAACCTGCATCAGAGCATGATGTAGCACATACAGAAGAAGAATTACGATTGATTCTTTCTGAAAGTTATGAACGTGGAGAAATTAATCAAGCTGAATACAAATATGTAAATAATATTTTTGAATTTGATAATCGTATTGCGAAAGAAATCATGGTCCCCCGTACAGAAATTATAGGGTTACATGTAGATAATTCTTTAGCAGACCATATGAAAATAATCCGTGATGAAAAGTATACACGTTACCCAGTATTTGGGGAAGATAAAGATGAAATCATTGGCATGGTGAATGTGAAAGACTTCTTTATTCGTTATATGAATAAGGAAACAAAAGAATTCAATTCTATTCAATCGTATACGCGTCCAGTAATTGAAGTAATTGAGACCATACCAATACATAATCTTTTACTACAAATGCAAAAGAAACGTATTCCGTTGGCTGTGTTATATGATGAATACGGCGGTACGGCTGGTATTGTAACCATTGAGGATATACTGGAAGAGATTGTAGGAGAAATACGTGATGAATACGATGAAGATGAGCGTCCGCCCATCCAGCAAATGAATGAAGGACATCTTGTCGTAGAAGGTAAAGTATTAATTAGCGAATTAAATGATTTACTAGGATTACATATGAATGATAGTGATGTTGACACGATTGGTGGTTGGATTCTGATGCAGAATTATGATATCCAGGAAGGGCAAACAGTGAATAGCGAAGGATATGCATTTAAAATTCTTTCTAAAGACCCTCACCAAATCAAACGTGTTGAAATACAAAAAGAAATGTTGGAAGCAGCAACTGTATAGTTGCTGCTTTTATTCAATTGATAACATGGTAGCCCTCCTCATTAAATTCATTGATTGATCAACTTTTTACCTGTTAACACATTACCGAAATAGGGCATGATTGGTTCCTTTGCATTCCAGGTTCAACACTCCTTCGATATTGTAAAATGTATCTCATTTATACAAATTGTAATATAATTTAAATGTAAATTCGTAGCGTAAAATAGATTAAAAGTAACAAATGTTGAGAAAGGATTCCCTTGTCAAAATTAGTATTTGTATTTCACTAGATAATAAAAAAGGTAGAATGATTTTATTTCTGACATTGTTATTTAATAGTAATCAAAATACAAAATAAAGAATTTTCTCGGCTGGAAATTGTTACACATTCATAAAATGGAGGCAATAGTTATGCAGCAAATTAAAAAAATAGGAAACTCATTTTGGTATATGACACCTGTTTCCGAGACCGATAGACCTATCTTAGGAATGGTAGTTGGAAAAGAAAAGACTTTGATGATAGATGCAGGTAATTCAGAAGCACATACACAATTGTTTTTAGAAATGCTAAAAGAGCAAAATATCTCAAATCCTGATTTTGTAGCATTAACGCATTGGCACTGGGATCATATTTTTGGATTACCTGTACTACAAGGTGCATTATCTATTGCGCATTCTGAAACGAAAAGAGAGATGCAGAAACTAGTTTCTTATAAATGGACAGATGACGCGTTGGACACACGAGTAAAAGAAGGCACAGAAATTGAATTTTGTGCGGACTGTATAAAAAAAGAGTTCAGTGAACAACCAAGAAATATTCAAATTATTCCGCCGACCTTAACCTTTCAGAAGCAACTTGAATTAGACCTTGGTGATGTGACATGTGTGTTAAAGCATGTGGGCGGAGACCATTCACATGACTCTGTTGTCATTTATATTAAAGAAGAAAAGATATTGTTTTTAGGAGATTGTATTTATGCAAATATTTTTTCTTCTAAGTGGAACTATACGACGAAACGAACGTTTAAACTGATACAAGAATTAGAGAAATTTGATGCCGAGACCTATATTCTTTCACATGGGGAAGCTATAGATCGAAATGAATTTTTGCGAGAGATTCGTTTATTAAAAACAGTAGGAACTTATACGGAAACTCATAAAGGCGATGAAGAGAAGATAAAGGCAGCATATAAACAAGAACTAGATAGAGAATTAAATGAAGATGAGCTAGAAACAATAACGTACTTTGTAAATGGTTATGAAATGGTTAATCTGTAAAACCTAACTCAAATCAGATTGAAGCTTATTCTGATTTGAATATAATTAAACTGTACAAAAAGAGTATTGAAAGTTAATTCAATACTCTTTTTAATAAGTAAATATTAAGTCGCAACCAATTTGAATTTTTTTGCAGGCTCATCATCTGAAGTTATACGACTTTATTTATTTTTCGTATAGATAGAATTTCAAGTAGAAGCTTTCTTTGCTAATTCAGTTATATAGTTGAAAAATACATCACGTTTTACATCATAAATGACATTTACTGGTCTTCCGTTAGCAGTTTCCACTGTACGTCCTTGGCTGGGTCCGTATGTATGAACGATACTAGTAATCGTTTTTGTTTTTGCAAGATCAGCTTTCCCAACAAACGCAGCAGTTAATACATCCCACAAATAGTAGGTAGAGTTAGTTGAAAAGTGAACGAGAGGGGGGACCATTGCATAGCATTGACCAAGGAAATCAACACCAATATACTTACGCTCTTTTGCCCACTGTTCACGTATGTCTATAGTTAGCGGAACCTGGTTTGTACTTTCTAGAGTTACTAAATCAATGATTATATTAGCATTCCAAACACGAGCTACTGCTTCGGGATCCCAAAATGAATTCCACTCGGCTGTTCCGTCATGTTCTGGCTCATGTACATTGCCTGCAGTACGAAATGTACCGCCCATCCAAACGAGACGTTCAATTTTATCTTCGATTATTGGAGATTCATATAGTGCACGAGCAAGGTCAGTCAGGGGCCCTGTAAATAATAAAGTTGTTTTTCCATCAGTTTGTAGAAGAGTCTCTATTATATGATGATGTGCAGGTTTTTTTGATGCAGGTGTAACAACTTTCCCAAACTCATTTAAAATTGGTAAAGCATCTACATAAAATGCATGCATCCGCCATTCTTTTGGAAATGGGTTTTTTCCACGAGAGTTGGACGCTGCTACCTCAATATTATTTTTGCCGAAGCGATCTATAATTTTACGACTGGCAGACATTGCTGGTTCTAAATAACAATCTGCAGGAATAACTGAAACACCTGTAAGTTCTACATTTTCCATCTGGAGTAGTAAAAATAGTGATATTAAATCATCTACACCACCATCATGATTGAAGTACACTTTTTTCATCATTTTAATCTCCATTCTTTAAAATTTAACCAGGAATTAAATTTTAATTGATGAAAAATCATCAATAATTTCCACCACTTCAATTCTCCCATTAATCAGTAACTCAGGAAGTTCATTTCTAACGTTTCCTTTCCAATACTCTCTAGCTTGTTCCATTTTTTGAGCGAAAGGAATACCATCTTCTTTCGGCAAAAGGTTTCCATCACCTTCAAAAGAACTTCCGATTACTCGTAGTTTAACAATCTGCAAAACTTCTCGATTATAAGAATCAAATAGCGCTTTCCATTTCAAAGCATCCTCATAGCTTTTGGAAGCATATAAGCAAGACAACCTTGAGGGATATTCAGGAAATTCTTGCAGTCTAACCATTTCTACAATCGTTTCTCTAACCGCTCTAATTGTTTGATCTATATAATTCAGAACTACTTTAGCATTTTCATTATTTATATGTAATTCCTCATTGATATAATGCCTTTTTAAAATTTGAATAGAGTCTTCATCATTAGAATTTAATTGTTCTCTTTCAAAAAAGAAGTGATAGAGGGTATTAGTTTGATTTTTGTCAAAGTGAATGATTTTTCCGATACTCATTGTTTTCCTTGTAACGATGTGATATGCGTAAAATTCTGCTTTATTCATGGTTATCCTCCTATTAGTAATTATCATATAATTCAATATTAAATTTAATAATTCAACATCAAAATATATAAAACCTTTGTAAGTAAAAAGTTATAAAGTGGGAGGATTGGAGTGAAGAGTGGAAGAAATGCACGTAAACGCTTTACAAATGTTCACAAAATGTTCACTTACGAAGGAGTTTCCAATATCGATATAATGACAAAGACTCAAAGAGAAGGGATGATGAAAATTGCCAACAACAAGAAAGGAAAACCTCCAATTTGGTATGATGATGTGCCTCGGGATGGTTATCGTTATGACGTTTTACAATTTATTAATGAATGGAGCAGGAGGACCAATTCATATTAAGGAAATCGCATTAGAACTAATAATTGGATTTATTATTGCGCTATTAATTGAAATATGTATCGTTGGACCGTGTGCGAAAAAGATTGTATTTGCATTACCATTTGATAAATCAAAAAAAGTAAACATGATTATTGCGATGGCAACAACAATGGTAATCGGAATGGTATTCTTTATGTCATTTTACGGAATGGCTATGATGTATTTACATAATGGGTTACATGGTGACTCATTCGCTTCAATTTATTTCTCGATTTTCATTAAAAATTTCATTATGGCGTACCCACTTCAATTAATAATAATGGGACCTCTTGTACGTTTCTTATTTGGAAAGTTTGTTTTGAAGAATAAAGCTGCTAATGTAGCGTAGTTTTAATTACTAAAATATTATATATGGATTAAATATTTTAAACACATCTCACATATTTTGAGATGTGTTTTTTCGTGTACATTACTAATTATTTTCATATCGATGTGACATTTGTCCTTTTGTCGTTGTAGTATTGTAGCTTTTAATTAAATCATAGATAGAAGATTAGGAGATGATTTTTTTGAAAGGTATTTTACTTTCAGTTTTTGGAGGAGTATTCATTACACTTCAAGGTACGTTTAATGCGAAACTTAGTTCAGATATCGGTATATGGTCGACGAGTATTATGACGCATTTAATTGGGTTTCTTATTGTAACAACTATATTTTTGTTAAAGAAAGAAGAGAAAGTAACGGATTTAAAGGGTGTAAAAAAAGTATATTTAGCAGCTGGCGCACTTGGTGGGTTGATTATTTGTGCGGAAACAATGGCGATATATTCAATGGGAGTTACATTAACAGCTGGAACACTTATGGTTGCTCAATTATTAACTGCTACTGTTATTGAAATGAAAGGATTATTTCATATAAAAAAGATACAAATGGAGAGATACCATATTGTGGGGACAATAGTAATGATTTTAGGTATTTTTGTGTTTAATATGTAAGGAAAGAAGGGACTGTAAGTGGATAATAAATCAGACTTAATTATTCAATATTTGAAAGCTTATAATATACTTGAAATTTTTTCAAGAATAAGTACTGACAATTTTCAAGTAAATCATTTTGAAAAAGGCAAGCTTATTTGCGATAAAGATGATGAAATTCATCGTTTATATTTTGTTATTAAAGGAAAAGTAAAAGTTTACACGATTACACCAGAAGGAAAGAAACTAATCCTTCGCTTTATCAATCCATTAGCAATTGTTGGTGATATTGAATTAATACAAAATAGCAAAGCACATAATGTTGTTGAAGCTTGTTCAGATGTTGTAGCAATCTCCATTTCTAATACAGTTATTAGAAATAAGTTATTACATGATCCTATATTTATGAAGTTCTTGCTTGAAAACATTGCGAACACGTTAAAAATATCGACTCGTTTTACAGCTCTAAATTTACTTTATCTGGTAGAAGTACGTGTAGCTAGTTATTTACTTTCGATTTCAACGGATAGTAATGGGAATATGTATAAAGAGGATTTAGATTCAACTTCTGTATCAAGTATTGCAGATTTTATAGGTGTAAGTTATAGGCATGTAATTCGAGTTTTACAAAAATTTTATAGTGAAAAATTAATTAAAAAGAAAAATGGAGTTATTGTAATTAAAGATTTTTCTAGAATGAAGGAAGTTGCTAAAGATAATATATATGAGTAATGAAAGGGAGAGAAGGGTTATGATTGGATTTAGTTTAGCTATATTAGCTGGAATATTAATTAGCTTACAATCTGTTTTTAATACGAAAGTGAATGAAATTGTAGGACAGTGGTTAACAACTGCATGTGTTCTTGGAATAGGTCTCATAAGTTCTGTTTTATTTCATATCATTACAGAGAAAAGTATAAGCGTTAACTTTTATACTGCAAATTATTTATTTTATATAAGTGGATTGTTTGGTATCGGATTAATTATTTGTATAATGGGTGCAATAAAGAGTTTAGGTCCAGCTTATACGGTGCTCATTAGCCTTATTACTCAATTAGTTGTTGCATTATGTGTTGATACATTTGGATTGTTTGGAATGGAGAGAGTACCTATACAAATAAATAAATTAATTGGTATAGGTCTATTAATTGTAGGGGTAGGAATTTTTAAAAATCTTTTTTCGAATAAGAAAGCTATTACTATAAATGAGGATAGGGTCTAAAGAATTTAAAGGAAAAAGGTGTTAATAATTAGAACATATACATTTAGGTGGTAGTAAATGAGCGATAAGGAGAGAAAATAAGTGATTCAGTACATGTTGGAAGATGGTGTACATTATATTATGAGTGCAGTGACATAACTAGGAGGTTTCCACTATGACAGCTTTATTTAAAGCTATGGAGTTCCAGCTGAAAACTGAACGACTTGATCTGAGTATGTGGGAGGAATCCGATTCAGTCTGGATGAGAAAATTAATTGGCGAACGTGGTGTGGATATGCCAACCCTTGACGCCGTTCGTAGCATGCTTATAGAGATGCGTAAGAGATCAGGCGAAAATGGCATTTCCCTTCTCACTATTCGCCGACGAGACGAAGGTGATTTCATCGGATACTGTGGCTTGATTATCGGTCGTTCCACACTGGAAGAGCCGGAGATCGCATACGAGTTGTTCCGCAGTGCTCATGGCAAAGGCTATGCGACTGAGGCAGCATCTGTTGTGCTGGACGCTGCGATTGCTACGGGGCGCCACAGACTTTGGTCGACTGTAGGCGCTTGGAATGTTGCGTCCTTCCGGGTGTTAGAAAAGATAGGATTTAAGAGGCATCACAGTACGTGGGACGAGCGCGGTGAGATTGTTTGGAACGTACGCGACCTTTAGAAATCCCGGACCTAACTCGAAACTATTGAAAAGGAGAAGAGGTCATTAGTTTGGGCAAGAATCCAGATAAAGATAAAATAACTGATTTATAATTCAAATAGTGACAAACTATAACTGAAGCATGTCCTCGAAAGAGGAGTGTTGCCTTCGCACCGAGGCTATGCCCTCCCCCAAAAACCAATCGAACGTTTCAAGTTATATATCTTTATTATACTGATTAAATTAAATATTTATTGTTTACTTATTTCATTCATTATGTAAATAAAAAAGGATAGTTAGCCCTCATAATGGACTAACTATCCTATAGATTATTATATGAATTTAATAAAATCGAGGTCTTCTTTTATATATGATTAATATATAAGCTATAGATTTATCATTTTTCAAACCGTATATGAACGAACTTCAACATCTTTATTAAATTTACAATCCGCATCATAATTCGTGTACTTCCATCCCAATCTTTATTTGTAGGTATATGTTTAAAGAAAGGGGAGTAGCTTAATATTTTTATGTTAGAAGACCACTTTTCTATTGTCTTTGGATTATTTACGTAAAAATACATCATAGCGCCGTTATTACCAGATTTTTTTACAGTAGCATTCGAAAGTGTCAGTGCGAACTTTGATTCGGCATCAAAATATAACTCTCCTCCAGGAAAACGTTTTGCCATAGCGACAAATATCTCCTTCAGTTCTTCTTCTTTAAAGTAATAAAACACACCTGCTGATATAAAAAGAATACCGTCTTTTGGATCATATTTTATATCGTTGAACCAAGAAGTGTCAAAAAATGATTTGGCAATGCTTATATTTCGTGGTGTATCTTCAATTAATGTTTTGCGGAAAGCGATCGCATCAGGCAAATCAAGGTTATACCACTGTATAGTACCGTTATCAATTCTTGAAAAAGTAGTGTCTAGTCCAGAACCGATATTTACTATAGTAGCATTCGGATGTTTTCTAATAAATTGTTTAATAGTATCGTCTATTTTTCTTGCACGGGTAATGTAAGTGATACATCCATATTCGCCAAATGTATCTGCTATTTTAGAAAAATCAAAGTCGCATTCTTTAATAATCCGAATAGCTTCCGTATCATCTAAAATATCCTTGTTTTTCTCACTACCATATGCTCGTCCCCATAGTGGAATAAGCATAGTACTTTGAACTGATTGTAAATCTATTTCTTTAACCATGAAACGTCCTCCATTTAATAATAAAAAAATATCATATATATATGATTAGTCGTTATTTAGCATTTTTGATAGCATTTTATTTGTTTTATACAGTCCGTAAGTTAAATCACGTTGATCTTCTTCACTGAGTTTTTCAAGATTACTAGTGAAATTATTATAAATTTGTTTCCATCTTTCATAATGTACTTTTTCAGCTTTACCTGTTAAGGAAATTAAAACAGCTCGTTTATCTACTGTATCTTGTTTTTTTACAATGTATCCGTTTTGCTCTAAATTACGAACGGTTACACTTAATTGTTGTTTAGGTATGTTTAAATAACTAGCAATCATTTTTAAATTTACAGCGACTTTTTGCTGGGCAATATACTCAATTATGTGTTGCTCTAAATGTGTAAATTCAGTGGATTTCTCTGATAATAATTTAAAAGTACCTGACATATTTAATAATAAATTCATGTATTCGTTTATTAATTCTTTATTAGTCATTATTTTTCGTGTCCTTTATCAATTTAGTAATTATTTTATTACTATTTTTACTTAAAATCAAATAATAACATTGATATTAGTAATTGTTTATTTACTAATATCAATGTTATTTAAATCGTGAGCGATGCATTAGAGGAAAAGTTAAAGTTTTTTATGAGCGGTGAGTAGAAAGATTATAAAATATTACTTTATACATAAAAAACTAATGAAGCCAATGTCTTTTTCAGTCATTATACTATTAATAATTTTATGGTAAAATCTTTTACATAATGAAATAAAGGGGTAGTATTCTATGGGTTATTTCTCAAATAGTTTATTAGTTTTGTTTGTTCTTATCGTATGTAGCTGTATGATTTTTAGTTGATAATATAATGATGGATTGATATAAAAGAAGGTATCTCACAAAGATGAGATACCTTCTTTTTCTTATAATTGTAATTTAGATTCAGTATTTGGTGATGGTTGAAATGTATATATTTTATACTCACCATTAGTTGATATATTAAACAAATATTAAATAGAGAAATATATATGGTACCAATCTTATTAAGTTCCTTATGTTTTTAAAGAGAAGGAGTTTCATTTTTTCTTATTGAAGTATTGTTCTAGTCAGTTTAACGACGGTCAAAATTTTTTTGGAATAAAACAAAAAGGATGATAGGGAGTATTTACATGAAAACTATTTTAAATTACACGATTGAACCCCCTAAAGATTTCAATGAATTATTAACTATGTATGAATCTTTAGGATGGAATTCTCTTGAATTATCGGTTAATGAGTTAGAGCAAATGTGTAAGCAAAGTTGGTATGTGATATATGCTTTTAAAGAGCAACAATTAATTGGGATGGGACGAGTAATATCAGATGGTGTAATAACGGGCATTATTTGCGGTGTATGTGTAATGCCAGAGTATCAGTCCATGGGCGTTGGAAAGGAAATAGTGGAACGATTAATCCGGCACTGTGAACAAAAACGAGTTATTCCACAACTTATGTGTGTTGAAGATTTAAAATATTACTATGAATCAATTGGATTTGAGGAATTTTCGATTGGTATGACGAAACATATTAAACGATAGCGAGGCTTTGTAATTTAGAATTACTTGTTTATCAGGCCAATTTTTAGATTTCAAAAATTTCATTATAAAGGAGAATAATGTTATGGAGATTGCTAAAGGGGTAGAGATGTTACATCTTGAATTTCAAGAGTATATTATTCACCCAATTCTTTTATGGGATGATGAAATGGCAGTTTTAATAGATACTGGATTTCCTGGACAAATTGAAGATATACGAATAGAAATGGGTAAGGTTGGAGTATCGTTTGATAAACTAAAAGCCGTGATTTTGACGCATCAAGATATAGATCATATAGGTAGTCTTCCTGAACTATTACAAAACTGTGGAAGTAATATAAAAGTCTATGCTCACGATCTAGATAAGCCATATATCGAGGGGGAGTTACCTTTGTTGAAGGATGCACAAGTACAGAATCCACCAAAAGGAAAAGTGGATGATACTTTGGTTGAAGGCCAAGAACTTCCATATTGCGGTGGTATTCTTATTATTCATACCCCAGGGCACACTCCTGGTCATATTAGTTTATATTTGAGACAAAGTAAAACTCTTATCGCTGGGGATTCAATGTATAGTGTAAACGGAATTTTAGGGGGAATTCATGCCCCAACTACTTTGGATATAAAAGAAGCGCAAAATTCTTTGAAGAAGTATTTAAATCTAGAAATTGATTCTGTAGTTTGTTACCATGGTGGATTAAGTAAGGGGAATATAAATGCACAAATTCAAGAGCTATAGATAAGAATTTTTTGTTAATCGGTGCTAAAGTATAATTTAATTGCTAGTATATAAATAAAACCCTTAAATTAATAAAGAGCATGTTTGAAGGAATTTCAAATATGCTCTTTATTAAATATAATCAATTTAATTTTGATGACTTAATCCATTCCAATAAAACGAAACGATTTCTTTTGCTAATTCATCTATATTTGCAAGAGTAGGATTGTGATTCTCATCTTTAAAATTCCCGATTGATAATAAAGCTACGAAAGCATGGGCAGCAAATTTAGGATTTCCTTTAGGAATTTCTCCAAGGAGAATTGCGTTATCTAGCGCTTTTTCCAACACTTCATACATGTTATCCTCGGCATTTTTTAATTCCTTTAATTGCTCTTCAGATAAAGAAAGTTTTGCATCTTTCATAAAATTATTCATATCAATATCCATCGTTGCGTGTAAGTATACTGTAGCAAAGTTCAATAATCTTTCTTCCAAAGTTTTATTCGTAGAGAGTATTTGATCCATATTTTCTCTTATGCGCACCATCATTTGAATCATAGTAGCGGTAAATAGATCAGCTTTTGTTGAATAGTAATAGTAGACAGTTGCTTTTGTAACTCCACATTCTTTCGCGACCTCATCCATTGAAACAACTTGATAATTTTGAGTGAGAAATAACCTAGTTGCAACTTCTAAAATGATTTCTTTTGTAGACTTTGTATTTTTATTTTGACGAGGCCTTCCGAGAGGACGTTGTTTTTGATCCAAATACATTCGCTCCTGACATTTATTATTGAGATAATTATAACATAATTTTTTAATCATTCTTGATTAATTAACCGACCAGTATATATAATTAATGTTGGAGGAAAAAAAGGAAGGTGGGGTTTTATGAAAAAGCACCCGTTACATATGTTAGGGAGGCTTGTAGCAGGGAAGAATACGCAATGGATAACTTTATCGGTATGGATTCTTATTACATTAGTACTTTCATTTACGTTACCACAAGTAAACAGTACGAAAGAACCGAATCCGAAAAATTTACCTGAAACAGCTATGTCACAGCAAGCTGAAGCACTTATGAAAAAAGAATTTCCTAATAATGCAGGAAACCCGTTGTTAGTTGTATGGCATCGGGATGGTGGATTAGAGTCAAAAGACTACAAATTAATACAGGACGTTTATAAAGAGTTAAAAACGGACCCTTTAAAAGAACAATCATTGTTACCACCATTTGATACAATTCCAGAGCAAGTATTATCAAAAAGTGCATCAAAAGATGGTACATCATTTGTCACACCAATATTTTTTAATAAATCTGCTGGAACGGATATATTAAAAGGTAATTTAGAAGAGTTACGAAAAATAGTGAATAGTAAAGTGGATGAAGATCCGTTCAAACAAAAAATTACCGACTCTGGTTTACATGTTCGATTATCTGGACCTGTGGGTATTCAAACGGATGCGGTAAGTTTATTTAGTCAAGCTGATGTGAAATTATTAGTTGCTACTGTACTACTAGTATTGGTTTTATTAATTTTACTGTACCGTTCACCAATTTTAGCAATTTTACCTTTACTCGTTGTTGGTTTTGCATACGGAATTATCAGTCCGACACTGGGCTTTTTAGCAGACAATGGATGGATTAAAGTAGATGCACAGGCTATATCGATTATGACTGTCTTACTGTTTGGAGCAGGAACGGACTATTGTTTATTTCTTATTTCAAGATATAAAGAGTACTTGCTAGAAGAAGAAAGTAAGTATAAAGCATTGCAACTTGCGATAAAAGCATCAGGTGGAGCAATTATAATGAGTGCACTTACTGTAGTATTAGGGTTAGGAACGTTATTACTTGCTCATTATGGAGCTTTTCATCGATTCGCAGTTCCATTTAGTGTGGCTGTTTTCATTATGGGAATCGCTGCTTTAACGATTCTTCCAGCATTATTATTAATTTTCGGTAGAGTTGCATTTTTCCCGTTCATACCGAGAACAGCTGAAATGAATGAAGAGTTTGCAAGAAAGAAAAAGAAAGTAGTAAAAGTAAAAAATACTAAAGGGTTCTTTAGTAAAAAACTTGGGGATATTGTTGTACGTAAACCGTGGACAATTATTATGCTAACCGTATTTTTATTAGGAGGCTTGGCTTCATTTGTACCGCGTATTCAATACACGTACGACTTATTAGAATCATTCCCGAAAGATATGCCATCACGCGAAGGATTTACATTAATTACGGATCATTTTTCAGCTGGAGAATTAGCGCCAGTAAAGATTGTAGTTGATTCAAAGGGAAAAGATTTACCTATTAAACAAGAAATAGAGAAATTATCTTTTGTTAATAAAGTGAAAGAGCCAATGAAGGGAAAAGAAAATAATCAATTGCAAATGTATGAAGTTTCTTTAGTGGAAAACCCATACTCAATTGAAGCATTAGATCAAATCCCTAAATTGAAAAATAGTGTAGAAAAGGTATTAAAAGATGAAGGAATTAGTCAAGCTGAGAATCATTTATGGATTGGCGGAGAAACAGCTTCCTTATATGATACAAAGCAAATTACTGAACGGGATGAAGCGGTTATTATTCCGGTTATGATTAGTATCATCGCTTTACTTTTACTCGTGTATTTACGTTCAATCGTTGCGATGATTTACTTAATTGTAACTGTCGTTTTATCTTTCTTCTCTGCATTAGGAGCAGGCTGGATTTTACTGCATTTCGGTATGGGAGCTCCCGCGATACAAGGTGCGATACCGTTATATGCATTCGTATTTTTAGTTGCCTTAGGGGAAGATTATAATATCTTTATGGTTTCTGAAATATGGAAAAACAGAAAGAAACAAAATCATCTAGATGCAGTGAAAAATGGTGTTATACAAACAGGTAGTGTAATTACATCCGCAGGTTTAATTTTAGCAGGGACTTTTGCAGTGTTAGGCACACTTCCAATTCAAGTTCTTGTCCAATTTGGTATTGTAACTGCAATTGGTGTATTACTAGATACATTTATTGTAAGACCACTGCTTGTACCTGCGATTACAGTCGTTTTAGGACGCTTCGCTTTTTGGCCAGGGAAACTTTCTAAAAAGAGAGAAGAAGTAAAAAAAATGGATATATAATAGAGAAGAGCCAAGGATATTTTCCTTGGCTCTTTTCTATGTAGTTCATTAATTTTTTGAAGTCAAATCATCAGTTACAACGTGATCAGCATCTTCAATGGTTGTTTCGGGCATTCCATATGAGCCATTCATTGCTTGTTCTTCGATATTAAGATTTGCAGTATTATTATTTTGAATAGATGTAGTATTTTCGATAACATTTTCTTTTTTATTTACATTTTTGTCATTCATGTTTGAATCCTCCAAACGTCATTTGATTTATTAATAGTATGTGGATGGATTTCCAGAAATATGTGAACGAATTTCTGCAGATGTTATATAGTTAAATAAAAAGCTTAGTATTAAATTTAAACTGTAAGGAGTGAACAAGTGTGGTGAAAACAAGAAAGTTAGCCTTCTAAAATAAAAATAAAATTTTAGGAGGCTATTAAAATGAAGTTTCATGTAATTGACAGAGAAAATTGGAATAGAGAGCAGTATTTTGAACATTATTTAAAATTAAAGTGTTCGTTTAGTATGACAGCGAATGTTGATATTACGATGATGCTAGAGGAAATACATCAAAAGGAAATCAAATTTTATCCGACTTTTATTTATGTAATTTCTAGAGTGATAAATAAACATACAGAATTTCGAACATGTTTTAATGATGAAGGAGTTTTAGGGTATTGGGAGGAAATGATACCTAGTTATACAATCTTTCATAAAGATGATAAATCTTTTTCAAGTATATGGACGGGTTATTCTAGCGATTTCCACATTTTCTATAAAAACTATGAAGAGGATATGAGATGTTATGCTAATGTTCATGGTTTCTTCACGAAAGAAAATATTCCGCCAAATATTTTTCCGATTTCTGGTATACCTTGGACTAGTTTTACAGGATTTAATTTAAATATTAATAATGATGGTGATTCTTTATTACCAATTATTACTTGTGGGAAATATTTCAATGATGGAAGCAGGGTTATCCTACCTGTTTCATTGCAAGTACATCATGCGGTTTGTGATGGATATCATGCGAGTCGATTTATAGAGGATTTACAGGAGCTAGCTAATACTTGTAACGAGTGGCTTAAGTAATATCTAATTATTAATTATATAAAATTGAAAATGAATAAGCGTTAAAATAAAAAGAAGAGAACATATGTATATTACATGTTCTCTTCTTTTTATTCATTCATATTAAGTAACAGTGGAAAATATAGGTTGATTTGTAGTTTAATAGTAAAGAGAGTGATTAGTTTTAAATTTCTTTATTTTATAATTATTTAAGGGTTCAAATGTTTTAATAGGGGGAAGGTAAAGTGAAATTCATACGTATTGAAAAAGATGAAATCCTAATTAATAATATGGCAAAATTGTATTGTAAAGCATTTGAGAAAACAAATTTTACTGAAATGATTGAGAGAATGAAAAGACATATAGAATATGCAGATTTTAAAGGTATAGTAGCAATAAATGATGAAAATGAGGTAGTTGGTTTTACTTATGGTTATCGCTCATTAGAAGGGCAGTACTATAATCAATTAATGAGAGAAGCGTTAAATCTAGAACAAGCAGACGAATGGTTACAAGATTGTTTTGAATTTGTAGAGTTAGCAGTTCACCCACAATATCGAAATGAAGGTCTTGGAATGAAATTACATAATGAATTATTAGAAGGGATTTCAAATAGAACGAGTATTTTAACAACACAAATAAACAATGAAAAAGCGCGTTCTTTATATAAAAGATTGGATTGGGTGGATGTATTAGAGCCATTTCACCCAAGTAAAAGTGATGCCCCATATGTAATAATGGGAAAAATATTAAAGACAAAAGTAAATTAATAACTATATCGTTCACAAAAGTTATCGGTTTATAACAATGAAGGGGAAAACAAAAATGACAATAATATCTATAGAAAAAGCTACAATTTTAGATGCTGAAAAGTTAACAGAAATAATGAAAAGAACATTTGATGAAGAAGCAAAGCGATGGTTATACGGCCAAGGTGATGTAATTGATTATAACATTCAACCGCCAGGATATTCTTCAGTTGAAATGATGAAATATTCAATTGAAGAATTGGATACTTACAAAGTGATAATGGGTGAAAAAGTAATCGGGGGAATTATAGTTACGATCTCTGGTAAATCGTACGGAAGAATCGATCGTATTTTTGTAGAGCCTTTTCTTCAAGGAAAAGGAATTGGATCGCGGGTTATTAAGTTAATAGAAGAAAAATTTCCGAACATAAGGATTTGGGATCTTGAAACATCTAGTAGACAGATTAATAATCATCATTTTTATAAAAAAATGGGCTATGAAACAATTTTTGAAACGGAAGATGAGTATTGTTATGTGAAAAAAATAAAGATAGCTTTAAGCGAAGAAAACTTAGTTAAAAATAAAGATATGAAAAATGGTCAATACGAAAACTGTAATTTGGTTAATACAGAATATTATCAAGTAAATTTAAAAAATAGTGCATTTGTTGGTAGTAATATAATGCATATGAATATGAGTAATTGTAATATAAGTCAATCAACCTTTAGAAATATTAATTTTAGAAATTCCTCATATGCAGATTTAAATATTTCTGGCAGTAAATTTAATTTTGTGACTTTAGGTGGAGTTCAATTTAGAGATACAAGCCTTGGAGAGGATAAAGATCCTATTTCATTTGATAGATGTGATTTGGAAAGTACTACAATACGTAGTAGTAATCTGAAAAATATTGAAATAGAAAATTGTGATATTAACGGTATGAAAATAAATGGTATTTCAGTAGAAGAACTGCTTGAGTTGTATAATAGGGTGAAAAATTAAATAAAAAATCACTTAGCATATTCTAAGTGATTTTTTCATTTTGAACGAGAGGGAATATAAGAGATGATGTTCAAAAAGCGAATATTATATCGAAATAATTATATAAAAATAACACAAAGAAATAAGGGTTGGCAGGATTTTAATATGGGATATTAGAATATGAATATTTGAATGGAGGGGAAAAAGATGGAGATTAACGTTAGAGCAGTAGAAACACAAGATGCTAGAGCAATTCATCGTATATGCATACAAGATGATGTTTTACCTTATATGGTTTTCTTACCTAGTATGCGTGTAGATGCAATGGAGAATAGAATTCGAAATTTAGCACAGAATCAATTTGAATTTGTAGCAGAATATGATGGAGAAGTTGTTGGATTTGTCGGTTTAACCCAAAGTCCAGGCCGAAGATCTCACTCGGGTGATTTATTCATCGGAGTAGATAGTGAGTATCACAATAAAGGAATTGGAAAAGCACTTCTTACAAAAATGCTTGATTTAGCTGATAATTGGCTAATGTTAGAGCGAGTGGAGCTTGGTGTATTAGAAACGAATCCTAGAGCCAAAGTATTATATGAAAAATTTGGATTTATCGAAGAGGGTGTAAAGGTTGGGAATTTGAAGGCTCATGGGAAATTTGTTAACGAAATCATGATGAGTCGTTTTAGACCAAATGGTTTGATTGTACATAATAAATAGGTGTGTAAATTGAACAGAAATATCGATTTGTTTTGAAAAAAGTATGGCAAACTAATGTCATGCTTTTCTTGTTTATCCCGCTATTTGTGGGCAGTAAAACTCCCACCTCAAAATTTGGCTGGAGCAAAGAAGTTATGTGGGAGTCGGGCTGCCCGTAAACGCCCGATTGGTGAAGGCTAATAATCAGTGGGGGATGAATAAAATCCCCACTGATTAAAGTTTCACTTTATAAATTGTGATTCAATTGTTTCGGTTGTAATAAAAATATTGCTAATCCAATGAAAATAAGTAGAATTCCTAGTCCTTGCTGTAAAGAAATTGTTTCATCTAAAATGAAATAGGCTAAAATACAAGTTCCAATTGTCTCTCCTAAAATACTCATCGAGATAACAGTAGCGCTCATCCATTTTAATAACCAATTGAAAATTGTTTGTCCTAAAATCGTTGCAATGAATGCAAGACCTATAAAGGACCACCATGTTTGTGCAGTGTAATTGAAGAAAGATGACTGCTGTGTGTAAGCAAATATACCGAGAAAGAGTGAACTACTGCCATAACTAATTACCGAGTACGGTATTAGGGATAGGTCTTTACGAACATATTGACTGATGAAAAAGTAAGCTGTTATGACGCCAGCAGCAATAAAAGCTAAAATATCGCCGTATAAAGCCTCACCACTAATTTGAAAATCTTGCCACCCAATCACGATACTTCCTGAAATTGCAATAAGGCAGCCTATAATCGCACCTTTCGTAAACCGTTCCTTAAATAAAAAATAACCACCGACCATTGAAAATAAAGGTTGCAACGTTACGATAACTGTAGAACTTGCTATGGAAGTATACTGTAATGATTCAAACCATAGTACATAATGAGCTGCTAGAAATAATCCAGATAAGAGTCCAAATCCCCATTGCTTTTTTGATAATGAGCGAAGTTCGCTTCGATTGTTTGTATTAAATATTAGAAACGGTAAAAGAATTACCGTAGCAAACAATAATCGATAAAAAGCAGTGATTGCTGCAGGGGCATCGGCTATTTTTACGAAGATAGCTGAAGTAGATAAGGCGAACACGCCGAAAAATAAGATGAAATATGAAAGAATAGGTGATTTCAAAGTTTGTCCCTCCGATTGGTTGTTTATTATAATGAACTGTATATAATATAATGTACAAAAGTTAGTATATAAGCCTAAGATGAAATAAGGAAGGATTAATTGCCACTGTTTAGTATGTCAGCACAAAAGGGACAAAAGATGTATTATGATGGACGAAAGGAAGTTGTAACAATGATTCATTATCGGCTAGGTCAAACTGTTTTAAGTTATCGTAAGAAAAATAATATGACAATTCGTGAATTTGCTGATTATGCAGGAATCAGTACTTCACTTATTAGTCAAATTGAAAGAGGACATGCCAATCCTTCTTTAAATGTATTGGAATTAATAGCGAAAGCATTAAATGTACCGCTGTTTACTCTTTTTATTAATGATATTGATACAGACTCACTTATTTCTAAGAAGAAAGATCGGAAAAAAGTATATCGAGAAAATAATGATCATATTGTTTATGATGTGTTAACACCAGATTTTATGAAAGCTCGCATTGAAATGTTAATGATGGATTTAAACGGATATGCAAATACAACAGAAAGTCATTATTCCCACGAAGATAAGGAAGAAATTGCAGTTGTAATGAAAGGGGAAGTGTATGTGGAATTGGAAGGGAATGAATATTTTTTAGAAGAAGGAGATGTTGTGCGTATTCCACCGAACGTGAAACATAGATTTTTGAATAAGAGTGATGAAATGAATCACATCTTATTTGTATTAACACCTTCGTTAAGCTAAGGAAGTAGCTTAAGGATACATACTAAGTGGTAACATAATAGAAAGTATCAATTACATGAAGATTCGCGTGTATAATAAAACAACTATCTATAAATACATACACATTTGATTTTCACTTTGTATGTTTAAGAAGATGAGAGATTTGACAAAAAAATAAGATAGTTCCATGACTATCAAACCAAATAATTCAGATAAAAAAAGAGTGAAAATTTTTAAGGCTTTGGCAGGAGTAAAACGAGAGATTGTTCGTTATTTATTTCATAATCAAAACAAACACAATTGTGGAAGATTGAGACTGCATTAGGGATGAATAAGTATCATCTCAAAATATTATTAGAAGCAAATTTAATTCTTGTTGAGCGACAGGGGCAATTTTAATTTATAACTGTAAAGGAGGAAATTTTTCAAGAGTTTTCACCTGGCTTTTTGCCGACTTTGTAGATGCTAAAAAACCATTTTTATTAGGGTTTAGAGGGGATAAGAGAGATGGAAAATATAAGTGTATTAAAAGATGGGCTTTCAATTATATCTCAATGTAAAAAAGAAACAAATGATATTTGGCATGCACATTTCGGAGCAGCTGCCATTGCTAGTTATTTTTTTACGAAAAACAATAACATTGATGAAAAAACTGCCTGTAACATTTATTCTCAAGCGAAAATGATGCTCCATAAGCAAAGGTTAGGCGAAACAATTGATAATAAACAAGGTGTCGATTATCAAAGTGCTGAAGAAACGATAATTAAATCTTTGGAACAAACGATTGATGAACTCCATTGGGTTGGCCATAATGTAATTTACGCTTCTTTAAGTTTACTAGCCATTAAGGAGTTAAGTCATTGGGGGAGTGAGCAAGATATTAATAATATAGCAAACCTTATATTATCGTTTCAAAAAACAATTCCCGGTAGATCTTGGATTGGTTTTACAACTAAAGAAGTAAAGCAACTCATTATAAATAATGAGGAGATTCAAAGCGAAATTAAAAACCCGAAGCAATTATCTGATTTTATTTTAAGTGAATTATCTGAATTTAACGTTATATATAAGGCAGAATCACATCACGATTTAATTGGTCATATGCTTACCTTCTCACATGCGATTAATATATTATATGACTTAGGGCATATAGAATTATTTCAACGAGGAATAAAACCACTATTAAAGCTAGTTTATGTACTTAGAAAAAGTCGCAATTTAATGCCGAATGCCCAAATAATATTGAATTCTCCTGTAGATCGTTTACCTCTTACAAAAGCAAAAAAAGTTGATACACTTCCGCTAGATAATGCATTCTGGCTTAAAGACTACAGCGAATTTAATTGGGATTTTGGACACATATTTAAATTTTCAAATAGTTATTTTGATCACTTAACAAGGGTTCCAGAATATAAAGATAAAACATTTGAGAAATTCTGTTGTATTATTAATGAGTAAAAGTGTCTAACTTTAAATTAATAGTAAATGGTACACATTCATAAACTAACATATTTATAAAAAATGGTAGAAAATTATAATGACCTGTAATAATAGGCTTAGTTTAAGTCTCTTTTTTTGTTAGTAGTATATTGTTTTTTCAAATATGTAAGATTTTACATTAGCATGAGACTTTTACTTATTATGTAAGTAGGCTATACTAAAATACATATATTTTGAAATTGGAGCGAATAAAGACGACATGGAATTAGTGAAGTTAGAAAAAATAATTGAATTGAAAAAAGAAGAATTATTGAATCTAGTCTCAAATTATGGACTTCAACATGAAAAAGTAATAGCACTCAGCCAAGAAATTGACAAATTAATAAACTGGTTTATGTTTTTAAAATAGAAAGAACTATGACGTGAGTTGAATATGTTATAGTTCTTTTTTATTTGGTAATTTAGAAATATATTCGATATACTACCAATAAATAGAATGTTCAGTTTTAAAGGAGGGGGATAAATGATACTACATACGCATATTTCAGGTGAAGGGGAACCAATTGTGCTTTTACATTCTGGTGGTATGACAGGTTTAGTAGAGTTTGAAGAACAGGTAGAATTTTTTACAGAAAAACAATATAAAGTAATTCGTCCTGATTTGAGGGGACATGGAGAATCAGGAGGTACATTAGATAATTATTTTCTTTGCTCTGCTGATGATTTGAATGATACACTAGAACATTTGCAAATTAATCGTTGTCATATAGCGGGTGTTTCACTAGGGGGGATAGCCGCTTTATTATTTGCAAAAAAATATCCAGATAAAGTGAGGACATTAACTTTTTCAGGTATCTTTCCTATTGAGCGAGATAATTGGGAAGAGTCTCAGGAGTATGAAGTAAAGTGTCATCAACAGTTGATGGAAAATGAAGAAGTTGTAACTTATATGAATCAAATTCATGTAAAAAGTGATTGGAAAGGGTTGCTGAAATCGTGGCAAGTTAAGGAGTGGTACCCATTTCATGAAACAGGTGATGTAGCTAATCTTCAAGTACCTACACTGTGTATTGTTGGGGGAGATTCAGCAGATGAAGTTACAGCCGCTACAACGTTTAAACAATTAAACAACAATATACATATTGCTGTTATTCCGTTTGCAGGTCATTTAGTGCATAATGATCAGCCTAAAATATATTCATATATATTGTCTAATTTCTTACAGAATGCGCAAGCTGCTAGTCGACTATGATAATTTTTGGTTATAATAATAAAGGAATTATTAATTGTATCGGTTAGGGGCGCAGCAAATATGAAAACAGTCGTTGTCATCGGTGGAGGTATTACTGGACTTTCTACTATGTTTTATTTAGAAAAATTAAAGAAGGATTATAATATAGATTTAAATTTAATCCTTATTGAGAAAGAAGAGTATTTAGGTGGTAAAATCCACAGTGTGGAAGAAAATGATTTTATTATGGAATCTGGAGCAGATTCTATTGTAGCTCGTAATGAACATGTTTTGCCGCTTGTAAAAGATTTAAATTTAGAAAATGAAATGGTATATAACGAAACAGGTATTTCTTACATATACTCTGATAACATATTACATCCAATTCCTGCTGACACTATATTTGGGATTCCTATGAGTGTTGAATCATTATTTAGCAGTACGCTAGTCTCAAAAAAAGGGAAAATCGTTGCTTTAAAAGATTTTATTACGAAAAATAAGGAGTTTACAAAGGATACATCACTTGCTGTATTTTTAGAAAGCTTTTTAGGGAAAGAATTAGTGGAAAGACAAATTGCACCTGTGCTGTCAGGTGTATATTCTGGTAAATTGAATGAGCTTACAATGGCATCTACGTTACCATATTTACTTGAGTATAAAAATAAATATGGAAGTATTATTAAAGGTTTTGAAGAGAATAAAAAACAATTTCAGTCAGCAGGAAATAAAAAGTTTGTATCATTTAAAAGTGGACTATCTACGATTATTAATCGCTTAGAAGAAGTGCTGACGGAGACTGTCATTAATAAAGGTGCTGTAACAACAGTGATAAGTAAAAAAGGGGATCGGTATGAGGTTTCTTTTGCAAATCATGAGACAATACAAGCTGATTATGTCGTTTTAGCAGCTCCACATGATATCGCACAAACGTTATTACAGTCTAATGAGTTAAATGAGCATTTTAATAAATTTAAAAATTCATCGCTTATAAGTATTTACTTAGGTTTTGACATACTAGATGAACAACTACCGGCTGACGGCACAGGTTTTATCGTAACGGAAAACAGTGATTTACATTGTGATGCTTGCACATGGACAAGCAGGAAGTGGAAACATACATCTGGTAAACAAAAGCTATTAGTAAGAATGTTTTATAAGAGCACTAATCCAGTATATGAAACGATCAAAAGTTATAGTGAAGAAGAATTAGTACGAGTTGCTTTATATGATATTGAAAAGAGCCTCGGAATTAAAGGTGAACCGGAAGTAATTGAAGTTACAAATTGGAAAGATTTAATGCCGAAATATCATTTAGAACATAATCAAGCTGTTCAATCATTACAAGAAAAATTGGCCGTGCTTTATCCTAATGTATACTTAGCTGGTGCTTCATATTACGGTGTAGGAATTGGTGCTTGTATTGGAAACGGAAAGAATACTGCCAATGAAATAATTACGACATTGAATGAACAGTCAAAATAATAATATTGAATACATATGTAAATAAAATGTCCCTCCAACATAATGGAGGGACATTTTATTTGTAATTATTTAACATTAATTACAATCTTTTTATGATTGGCTTTATTCTCTTTAATAGTTAATGTTATTTTTCCAGATTCTTCAAAGGAATACGGTGAGAGCCGATAAAGTTCTTTAATACTATGTTTTTCTTTTAATTTATTTGTAGGAATTAATGTTATATTAGGCTTCCATGTTTCCTGTTTGCCTGAAGGGTAGTCTACTATTATTTCTGGATTATTTAATTGTATTGTTTCCCAAGAGACAAAATACAGTTCAACTTCTGCATCTTTTTTTAGTAATTCTTCTGAGAAATAACCAAACTCACCAACATTACCAAAAACAGTGAAATTTTGATTTTGCAATTTAATATCTAAATATCTAGGTTGATATGTTGCTGCGTGATACATTCCGTATGAAAGAGAGAGTGTGGCAGCGATTAATATACCAACTGAAAATATCTTAAAGCTATTTCCTTTAAAACTTGTCATCATAAATGAGTTTGGTGTGAATTTTTTTGCGAATAAAAAAATGAGTAAAATGAGCAAGAGGGATAAGCCAATGAAAATATACATAAAGTTTAAGTACCTCCGTAAGAAATATTTACTATTTTTCTATATTTTAACATGAGAAGGTATAAATTAGGGGTGGTTTTTAGAGGGGAATTAATAAATACAACGAAGTTATATATTATTAATAGGATAAACATCGCTAGAAATATTTGATTTGTGGGACATTAAGGACTTTCCTAATTATAAATACTTTTTCTGCTATAATAAATGAGTAGAGAGAAAGGAGTGATCCTATGGTATTTCCTATGTTAGAAACAGAACGCTTGCGCTTAGTTGAAATAGAACAATCTTATTGTCAAAAAATATATGAAATATTCTCATTAGATGAGGTAACGTGTTATTACGGTATGAATTCTTTTACTGAGTTTGGACAAGCTTCACGTATGATTGAATCTTTTTCAAAAAATTACTTTGAGAAAAAGGCAATGCGTTGGGGGATTGTATTAAAAGACACAAATAATTTAGTAGGAACAATTGGATTAAATAATTTACAACTTTGGAGTAAACGCTCAGAGATTGGATATGATTTGCATCCTCGTTATTGGGGGAATGGTTATGCTTCTGAAGCTGCTCGAGAAATTATTACTTATGGATTTCGAGATTTAGGTTTATTTAGAATTGGAGCTATTACATATCCTGAAAATATAACTTCGTGTAATATGTTATCTAAATTAGGTTTTCAACAAGAAGGGCTGTTACGTGGATACATTCATCAAGGAAATAAACAACACGATGCATTAATGTATTCTATTGTACGAACAGATGTAGAGGATATTCATTATTAATAAAAAAGCCCCTCTTATTTAAAATAAGAGGGGCTTGTAAAAATCAACCTATTTTAGGTAATAAACGTTCTCCGCTTTTCATACTACTTTTACATAAAGGGCATTTAGGCTCTTCTTCAAATGAAAAGTTCTTTCTCATCCATCCTAAACAATCCTCTGATTCACATTCCCAAACAGGGGTTTGTTCTGGTGGTACTTCTGCTACATCGTTCTTTCGATTGCGATACATGTAACCACTCCTTTTATGTAAAAATTTTTAGTTATATATTAAAAAGGTTGTTAACCGAGCTGGTAACAACCTTTTTATTGATTGAATTATAGCTTTACAACGTTTTTAGCTTGAGGTCCACGGTTACCGTCTTCAACTTCGAAGCTAACTTCTTGACCTTCGTCAAGAGATTTGAAGCCGTCGCCAGTGATAGCTGAGAAGTGAACGAATACGTCGCTACCGTCTGCAACTTCGATGAAACCGAAACCTTTTTCGCTGTTAAACCATTTTACTTTACCTGTTAATGTCATGGTAATGCCTCCTAAAATTTAAAAAGATTACAATATGATCGGCCTTATTCGATTGAAAATAAAAGTTCACATATTATCAAAAATCCATAAGGAGTACAAAAAATTCCTGATTGATACTTGATAATATGCAAAGAAAATATAGTGCTAAATTGACCTTAATTACTATCCTACAACAAATGGTGGGAAATAGCAAGTGCTGGTAATATCAGTGAATGAATTGGGTGATACTGGTAAAAGGCACGAAGACATCTCTTTTATTTATATATTATTCCTAATCTGAATTTATTCCAAACAGAAATCATTTATTTTAAAAAATATGTTTAAGGGAAACAATATATATTTTAAGAATACAGATGATTACAATAATAAGGAGGATAGAATATTGCTAAATAAACAATTTAAAATAATTGAAGCAGCAAAAGAAGGAAGAAGAAAAGTTCATCCTATTTTCGCTGTTATACTTGCAATTGTATTTTTAACTTTAGGTGAATTTTTCATGTTGTTTATGCTGTTTTTACCGAAAGCGGATACATCATTTGTAAAGGCAATTTATAATAATATTGAGATGATATTAACGTTTGGTGGGGCTATATTTTTTATTTTTTTATGGATTAGGTTTGTAGAGAAAAGGTCATTTTCATCCATTGGTTTTTGGAAAGTGCAATGGATGAGAAAGTATTTGAGAGGTGCGTTAATAGGATTTGTCTTCATTTCAATACCAGTAATTGTGCTTATATTAACAGGGATTGTAAAACTACAAATGCAACAAATTACGGCAACCGCCATATTTGGTATTGTAGGATCTTTAATTGCTTTTTTAATACAAGGTGCAACGGAAGAAATTATTGTACGAGGCTGGTTATTTCCAGTTATTTCTGTTAGAAGTCGTATATGGGTTGGGATTATAGTGACGTCCTTTTTATTTGGTTTTCTGCATTTACTTAATCCTGGTATTACAATCCTTTCAATATCGAATATAATATTAGTTGGTGTATTTGCAGCTTTTTACGTATTAAAGGACAGTAGTCTTTGGGGGATTTGTGCATGGCATTCCATTTGGAATTGGGCACAATATAATGTCTATGGTTTTGCAGTTAGTGGCATGACGATATATTCAACACCACTATTTAAACCTGTAACAAATGGCAATGAAGTCCTTCATGGAGGCTCATTTGGGATTGAAGGTAGTATTATTACAACAATAATGCTTTCTATCGCTTCAATTGTTTTATGGAGACAGTTATGGGGGAGAAGAGTGAAACAACGAGATTTTAGTTAAGGAAAGTGGGAGAAACTATGGGGATTATAGCGTTTGAGGGAGCGAGTGCTGTTGGTAAGAGTAGCACATGCCGTGAACTAGAAAACAATTATGGAGCATTCATTATACCTGAAGTGAATTTTTTATTTGAAAGACCAAAAAATGAACATAGAACATGGTATTTTGAAAAACAAGTAGAGCGCTGGAATATAGCAGTGCAGAAGTCGCAGCAATATGAATTAGTAATACTCGATGGGGATATATATCAGCCACTTAGTTATAATTGGTGTTTTCATTTTGATATATTTAATCAGCCGTTATCTTTAATAGAAAACTTTTATAAAGAAAAGATGATAAATAGAGAAATTGGTTTTCCAGATCAATATTTTTATTTATATACAAGTGATGAAGAGCTTAGAAAACGGAAAGAGTCTGATGGGACGAAAAAAAGAAGAAACTTTGAAAAACATTTACATATATCTAAAGCATTTCAGCGTTATTATGAAAATCTCAATACCGTCACAGACGGGTACTGTAAATTGATTGAAGCAAAAAGTATAAAGTCGAATGAATTAGAAATTGTGAAAAGTTTAAACAGCTTAAAAGTATGTGAAGAAAGACGTTTTGATGTTTCGAGGTTAGATGTTATTACGAAGTGGTTAAAAGAAAATCGTGCATAAAGTAAAAACAACGAGTGTTTTAGAAGGCGCTCGTTGTTTTTTTGTTTCCATATAAATATAAAGGGAAATTTTGTAGAATATCTTTATTTTTTAACAGAATAATCTTTCAATTTCACGAAAAAAGAAATACAATATAAGGAAATATATATAAATAATATGATAGGGGATGGGATGAACTATTTTGAATGAAGGAACTGTTTTATATAAGAAATAATGAGGTAGTAAGAACAGAGATATTTGGGAGGAAACAAGCAAGATGAAAACATTATTTAAAATCATAGGAATTATAGCTGGTATGGCGGTAATCGGGGTAGGTGTAACGTATGGTATGCTGTATTATCTGAATAATAGTAAACCAGCTGCGAAAAAGGCATCACCAGCCGCTCCGGCAGTAGAAGTGCTAGCTGATAGTAATGTAAAAGCTGAAGATGCAAAGCTTTTAGAAAATGGCAATCATTCATTACCGAATAGTGGTTTTAATAAAAATTTTAAGTGGACAGATGAGAACATACAGACAGCACTACATGAAATGGCACATCAAAAAACGAAAGCTGATCAAAAATGGGGCTATATTTTTATTACACAAGAACGTATTGAAAGTTTACTCGAAATTATAAATAGTAATGATGTTGCACAAAAAAGTACATATGTGGATATTTTAGAACGATGGAAACAAGGAAAATATGAAAAGGTTGATGTAGACCACAACAAGATTTGGAAATTACAAAGTGGGAATTTAGGAGAAGGGAAAGGAGTAATGTCAGGAAAGGAGCAAAAAGAATTAATTAATCAAGTTTTTATACAAAAAGGTACATATTCAGGTAGTAAATTAATTGCAGGTGAGGTACAAGCTAATAAATAATATACATATTGATTTTGAAACACCTGTATTGTTATGAACACAAATGTTTTAATAAAAATGAGTAATTGCTTTTTAGAGCAGTTACTCATTTTTGTTATTACTCGCTTACTTTTCTATTCTATTCTCTCTAATAATGTAAGAAACGATTGTAAAACTGGTGATATCCATCTAGATTTATGATAGATTACGTGGCTTTGAATGACTGCTGGAGTTTCGATGGGCTGAAAACAGAGTTGCTCTTTTTGACAACTTTCTTGTACAACGATGTAAGGGAGAATTGAAATTCCTAACTCACACATCACAGATTGTTTAATGACTTCAACATTGGAAGTTTCGAATGTTTTAGCGGGAATATTCCCGCTTTGACGTAAAAAACGATCTACCATTGGTCTATAGCCACAGCTTTGTTCTGTAAATATAAATTGAGTATCTTGTAATAAAAGGAGTGGATCAGTGTTTGAAGGGAAATGAGCAGGGAAAATCCATCCAAATGTTTCATTACATAAATTGCACGTAATAAAATCATTATGCTCTATACTTTCTCCAATTATGAAGATAACATCGGTTTCTCCTTCATGTAATTTTTTCAATGCTTGCTCATTGGTATTTGTCTCAAGTACGATATTTACTTTCGGATTTTCCTGTTTGTAAGTACGTAATAATTGTGGTAACCGATACACTGCCAATGATTCATTAGATGTAATAGCCAATGTTCCTTCTAAATGGTCACTGTTTTGAGGGATTTCTTGCGCTTTATCATAAATAGTAAGTAATTCTAATGCATACGGATGAAATTGATGACCTGCTTTTGTAAGAAGTATTTTTTTTCCTAATCGATCGAATAGGGGAATGTTTAAATCGTTCTCTAACGCTTTAATATGGGCTGTCACAGTAGATTGCGCATAACCTAATGCATGAGCAGCTTTAGAAAAGCTACCATATTTAACAATGGCACAAAATGTTTTAACATGTCTCATTTCCATAAATGATACCTCTTTTATTATCATGATTTGTGAATGATTATATCATGTATTTCAATTTTTCAAATCATTAAATTTCTTTTAAAATTAAGTTGTGGAGAAATTCATTCAATTGAAAATGGAGGAGAAAAAATGAGTGAAAAGAGCTATCATGTAGCTGTAGTTGGAGCTACAGGCGCAGTAGGGCAAAAAATCATTGCATTGTTAGAGAGAGTAACGAAATTTAATATAGAAGAAATTACATTACTCTCGTCAAAACGATCTGCTGGTAAGATAGTACAATTTAAAGGACGAGAGATTAAAATACAAGAGGCAAAATCAACTAGTTTTGAAGGTGTAGACATTGCCTTTTTTAGCGCTGGGGGAGAAGTTTCTAGACAATATGTAAATCATGCAGTTTCTAGTGGTGCAATCGTAATTGACAACACAAGTGAATACCGAATGGCACACGATGTACCACTCGTCGTTCCAGAAGTAAATGCACATACTTTAAGGGAACATAAAAGGATCATTGCAGTTCCGAATTGCTCAGCACTACAGATGGTAACAGCTCTTCAGCCAATTCGAAAATCATTTGGTTTAGAACGAATTATTGTTTCAACGTATCAAGCCGTATCAGGCTCAGGAATTCATGCGATTCATGAATTAAAAGAACAAGCTAAGTCAATGCTTACAGGTGAAGAAGTGAAGAGCACTATATTACCAGTGAAAAAAGATAAAAAACATTATCCAATTGCATTTAATGTATTGCCGCAAGTGGATATATTTACAGACAATGATTTCACATTCGAAGAAGTAAAGATGATTCAAGAGACGAAGAAAATTTTAGAAGATCCAAATCTGAAAATGGCAGCTACTTGCGTCAGAGTTCCAGTTGTATCGGGGCATTCTGAATCAGTTTATATTGAACTTGAAAAAGAAGCGACCGTTGCAGAAATTAAAGAAGTACTACTGAATGCACCAGGTGTTATTTTACAAGATAATCCTAGTGAACAAATTTATCCAACGCCATTATATGCAGAGGGTAAAAGAGATACATTTGTAGGTAGAATACGTAAAGATCCTGATACATCAAAAGGATTCCATCTTTGGATCGTTTCTGATAATTTATTAAAAGGTGCTGCTTGGAACTCAGTTCAAATCGCAGAGACATTGGTGGAAAATGGGATTATTTAGTATGGATTTATATAAATATTGAAAATAGAAGGATATTTGGGAAACCGTTAATTATAATGGTTTCCTGTTTTTTACTTAATGAGTATTTTCCTCTTACTTCAATTAAAATTTAATTTAAGTTAGTTTTTATAGTGTTTTTATAAATATCAACTTTATCTGCAGAGAATTTTAAAAATCTAGGCTCTCCGTTAATTGTGAGATTAATATTAAGTGATAAAGGCATTTCAACCTTTTTCATTACATCTTCTATAGCAATATACTCATCTTCTTTTTCGTTATAAAAACAATGGAACTAATTAATACCTCATTATTTTCAATATCAATACTACACATCATAGGGAATTTCTCATCATTATGTATTATTAATTCGCCAAGTACTATTGAACCGTTTAATTCTTCTGTAAAATTTATTGTTTCCACTGGTTTTACCCACGTTTCATCGCACTCTTCATTTTCCGCTTCATCTATTGCCCATTCCCATATTGGGTTTTGTTTCAGGTCCTCAATAGTTAATTCATCAATTGGTTTGCTATTACACATTAATATATACTCCTTTTGCCCTGAAAATGGATGAGTAAAAAATTTATTCATTAATTGTAAAATGTGGCTATTTGCAATCCTATAAATACAAGTTTGCTCGTTTCAATAAATAGTTGATCGCAAATAAGAAGTTTCAATGTAGATTATTATCCATTTGATATTATTAAATCTAGTTTTGTAATGTTGAACTTATTTTTACAACCTATTAAAAGTCTATTCTTACGGTAATCTTAACAAGGTTTTAACTAGACAGTAAATAATGCCTTTTGAAAAGGAAAACCGTGGTTGTGATGGGGGAAATAGCAAAAAACATCAAGAATGAACAAAAGTGTTTTGGTATGATATGGAATATATTCAATGTGAGGGGGAGATTATGGTGTATCAAGTAAAGGGGTACTTTTCATCGCTAAAAGGAAGTCATTATGAAGTTGGAAAACAGCAAGGGGAGTTTGTGAAAAATCATCCGTATCTCATTCCACAATTTATGCAGCAAGAAAATTTAATATCAGATAGCCATTGGACAGAATCTAGAAAAGTACTAAAACAATATTGTCCAGGAATTAATGAAGAAATTGAAGGGTTTTGCGAAGTATTGAAAATCCCTTCTAGAAATATGATGTATTATTATCAAACACTATTAAAAGCAGGTTGTAGTCATTGTGCAGTATTACCTAGAAAAACTGATTCAGAGCATACATATGTATTAAGAAATTATGATTTATCACCGAGAATAGATGATATGCGTTTTTGCTCGACGCATGTTGAAGGTGCATATGCACATAGTGGCTTTTCTACTCAATATTTTGGACGAACAGAAGGAATTAACGAGCATGGGTTATCTGTTACATTTTCGGCATGTGGTCAACCTGTAGGGAATATTGATGGTTTAAGAAAGCCGATGGTAAATGGTTTGCAATGTTTTGCGGTAATTCGGGTATTATTGGAGAAATGTCAAAATGTGCAGGAGGCTAAGATATTAATAGAAGAAATGCCAATTGCAAGTAACATTAATATAATTGTAGCTGATCCTTTAAAAGCGGCACATATAGGGATTTTTGATGGTTTTAAATCAACAACAACTAAAGAAGACAGTCAAGGCTTTATCGTATCAACTAATCATGCGGTTAGTTCATCCATTCAAAAATTAAATAACAGGAGACTAGAGCAATCTACGAAGAGATATCACATTTTACATGAGCATTTAAACCGAAATGAACAGGTGAGTATGGAATCTTTAAAAGGATTGGTAGAAGAAGAATATCCTGCAGGGGTGACGGTGCATAATTATGAAGAGTGGTTTGGGACTTTGCATTCTGTATTATTTGATTTACAGGATCGTACATTGAATATTTGCTTCGGATCGCCACTTTTCAACGAGTGGCACTCATTGAAAGTTGGAGAAAGCCTTCCGTTTTCTCAAGTGAATGTGAACTTTGAAAATAGTGAATATACTGATTTTTGGAGAGAAGAGAAAAGTGAGTTGATTCCTAAAGAACAAAAGGAATAATGTGGTAAAATGGAGGGGTCGGAAATAGACAGGAGGGGTTGATATTGCTACAAGCCATGTTACCATTTGTTCTTATCTTATTTTTAGTCGTTTCGATGTATATAACTTATCAAAAAAGAAAAAAATCAGGGATAAAAGGATTAAAAAGTGCATTAACTTCTAGTTGTTGCTTTTTAATTGCAATCTTAAATTTGTTTGCATATTGGTTTCATTTTGGTGGTATTTTTACTTGGTTATTTTCAATCGTATTATTGCTAGTTGGAGCATATTTTACAAAATATATTCCAATCTCAAAAAAGGTGCACTAAAATTATATGAGTTTAATATGTAATGTTTTATTTCAATGTGCTATAGATGCCTTTAAATCAATGCTTTTGAGCATTTTGATATGTGTTTGCAAACACATATCAAAATATACTCTTCGCGAATGTTTTCACTGCATCTTCTTGCATATTGGGTAAGACATGAGAATATACCCTTAAAGTTAAAGAGATATCAAATGCCAATGACAGAATTCATGAAGTTTGTAAAGTGCGAGAACGAAGATGTTTTTGACATCAAGCAGATGTACAACGCGGAAAAAGCTTTCAAGAAAGTGCAGAACCACCGAAATCTACATTTTGCTTACATGGGTATGCGAGTAAATGTAGCTGGCAAGTGGGGTACAATCGTTGGAAACTGGAAAACTAATTTGTTCGTTTTGTTCGATGGGGAAATAGAAGCGTACAACTGCCACCCTTATTGGGAAATTGCTTACTTCGATGAAGAGGGCAATGTGGTTCATAGCTGTCAAAAGGGAGAGTATGCGATATAAGTAAAAAAGGACGAGCAGTCGTACCTACTGTCCTTTATAGGAGAAAAATTATTCTGGACTAGAACTACGAATAACCAGAAAACGCACTTTTAACCAGTGTTGTCAAAGATGTAATAATTTATGCAACAAAAAAGCTTAGTCGGAATTCAAAACACCAAAATGGCTTGCATTGGTAAACAGGCTCAAAAGTAGTATATGCAAAATGAAAAATTCCATACAAAAAGCAGACAACAATTTTGGTTGTCTGCCAGTGAGTCGAATGAGTTAGCTAATTGTGATAAATTGCTTTCCCATTACAAGAAGAGTGAAGCTGCTAGTTCAAACAGCTTGTAGGTAGTCTTTTCGATATTTTAAAAAATATACAGAGAAAGCAGATAAGTGACGAATCTACCTGCTTCTGCTGTAACAAAAGAAAGAAGTATTAGCCGTGGATACGGCGGCTTGAAAATAGTATGTATTGGTTTTGAAAAAATATTCAAGGAGTGAAGGGAAATGGGATGGGGACAAATTTGAGGGCTATTTAATCGAACAGCTTCGTACCCGTCACAGTCGGTATCCTATTGTGACGGGTATCTGACTTATATTATTGAGAGAACGGGACGGAAGGATGCCACAGTATTGTTGCAGGAATCCAGACGGACCTGCGCGCTTGCCCCAGCATTCGCGAGTTGCGTCACGGCATTCAAGATAGCAGATCTTCTGCCAGATTTGACGGCTACGTTATAGTTCACGACTAGGGGCGAACTGGGTCCTGATGGGGAAAGCGATTGAGAATTGCTTGATGATAGGTTGTTCTTAACGTGACGTTCGCTGTCAGCGTGAAACCTTCTATAGTAATGCCAGTCAGCGTTGTCCCATTAAATGAGGTGAGTTTGACTGTAAGCATGTAACGGTTTTGCATATTTATTTTTCCTTTATTATTAGACTCAATTTATTTTATGCTTGTCTAACAATTTAGTGTAGACACTTGCATCATAATAAGTTGAAAGGTATATAAGATTATATTTTGATAAGGCGTGGGGATAAAAAGAAGGCAGTTGAACAAAAACGTTATTTGAATAAAAGCTAGTGGACTAGTTTTTAACACTCACTGAAATTAATACTCATAATATACTTTGTAATAACTTATATGGAAGTGAGTTGAATACTAATGTTTTATTCATATTTTGATACCCGAGATAGAATGCGTCCGTATGGTACGGCGGGTATTACGTATAGCGGAGCACAAAGTACAATTCAAGCTGTTCAACAAGCGTTACAAGCACAGCAGCAAATGCAACAAATACAGCAAGGCATACAACCGTACTATTTATCTATGGAGTATTATTATCCAATGCATCATATTACACCATACGGAATTTCTGTTTCAACAATTCCATATGGAACTGTATACAATTTATAAAAATATGCGGGGGAATAAATTTGAGTATTTATATAAGGGCGCAAGTACAGAGCGCCCTTATAAGAAATGATTCGTATCTGATGAATTAATATTCAATTAAATGTGTAATTAAGATTAATATAAAAATTTTATTTTGTATGTATTTGAAACACGAAAAGAGCACTTAATAAAGTGCTCTCATGACGAGATCATTCACTCAAAAGAAAGGAATACACCATATCATACGAAAATATTTTGAAATGCTCTTGGGTAAATTAATTATTATTTGTAAAAAAAGCAGCTAGCAAAAGCTAACTGCTCGGATATGATGGGGATTAATGGAAGAACAGAGAAATATGATTAGTGTCTCTCTGTTTTTTATATTATTCGCAAATAAATCCGGTTGCTATACCAGTTGGAGCAACACCTACTGGGACCGTATCAATAACCGTATTTGTAGCAGTATTGATGACAGAAACAGTATTACTAGCTTGGTTTGTAACATAGGCACGAGTGCCATCTGGTATGATAGTCACTTGGTCTGGTGATAGTGCAACCGGAATGGTATCGATGACGGTGTTTGTCAACGTACCTATTACAGATACATTATTACTTACTTTATTTACAACGTAAACACGAGCTCCATCCGGTGTAATAGCTATACCAACAGGTTCGGTACCTACGTTAATTGTATCAATAACGGAATTTGTAGCGGTGTTAATAACAGAAACAGTATTGCTGTTTTGATTTGTGACATAAGCACGAGTCCCATCTAGTGTGAAGACGATTATCCTAGGTCGAATACCGACATTAATGGTACCGACAACTGTGTTGGTAGCAGTAGCGATAACAGAAATTGTATTACTTAATTCGTTTGCAACATACGCAAGGGCCCCATTTGGTGAAACAGTAATTCCTTGCGGAGCGATTCCAACATTAATGGTACCAACAACTGTGTTGGTAGCAGCGTTAATAACAGAAACTGTATTATTACCATGATTTCCAACATAAACAGTTGTGTTATTTGGAGAAACAGCTACACCAATTGGATTATTTCCAACAGGGATGGTAGCGATAACTGTATTAGTGGCAGTATCAATAACGGAAACGGTATTAGAAAAAATATTAGTAACATAAGCACGAGTCCCATTTGGTGAAACTGTTACTTCAAGAGGTGCATTATCTACAGTGATTGTATCGACTACTGTATTTGTTCCGGTGTTAATTACAGATACTGTATCATCTGCAGGATCATCAATGGCTCCTGCGTTTGTAGCATAAACAAGGAAATTACATCCAGGTCCCGTCGGCCCAGTAGGCCCAGTAGGTCCAGTAGGCCCCGGTGGGCAATCACAATCTCCCGATGGCCCAGTAGGTCCCGGTGGTCCTTCAGGCCCTTGAATACCTTGCACGCCTTGAGGTCCAGTAGGCCCTGCAGGCCCTTCAGTTCCTTGAATGCCCTGCACGCCTTGAGGTCCAGTAGGTCCTTCAGGTCCTTCAGGCCCTTCAGGCCCTTGAATGCCTTGCACGCCTTGAGGTCCAGTAGGTCCTGGTGGCCCAGGAACTCCTGTTCCTGTCCCTGAACCAGTAGGTCCTGGTGGTCCTTGAATGCCTTGAATACCTTGCACACCTTGAGGTCCAGTAGGTCCTTCAGGCCCTTCAGGCCCTTCAGTTCCTTGAATGCCTTGCACGCCTTGAGGTCCAGTAGGTCCTTCAGGCCCTTCAGTTCCTTGAATGCCTTGCACGCCTTGAGGTCCAGTAGGTCCTTCAGGTCCTTCAGGCCCCGTAGGCCCCGTCGTTCCAGTAATGTTTAATAGTGAACTATTCAAGACTCCTTGTAAAATTAAGCTAAATGTCTGCTGTAACAAGGGGTCCGATATATTTGAACAACTAATAAGTGAAGACAAGTTTTGGAATAGAAATTGGAATAATGCTGAGATTTGAGTGAGAGTTGCAGTAGGTAAGGAATTGATTAATTGGTTTATAGTTCGTAAAACTAAATTTCTATTTGGTGTATTTGGTTGTACTGCTATTAATAAATCATTTAATGCCTGTAATGCTGTTTGGAGTATTTGTCTAGTTGTAGGATTTGGTGTTGTGAAGAAAGAAAGGATAGCTTGGTTTAATTGGTTTATTATTTGCAATAATTCTTGTTGTTGAGAATTTGAGAAAAAAACAGGTGTACAACAATTACTTTGATTACAAGGGGATACAGAAATAAAGCAGGGGCGCTGAAACTTATCACACGAATTTGACTTATTATTATGTCTCATAAATAACTCCTCTAAAAAATTTTAAATGTTAGATATGTCTTGATAATTTATATTAGCAACTGAGTTTAAAGTATTTATGGGTATATGTTTAATATGAAATGTTCAGAAGTTTTTCTTCCTTCAAAGTATATGTCAATAAAGTGAAGATGATCTTATTTTACATGTAATCATATATATAAATAAAATGAAGATACTTTTATAGTACATATAATCAATACTTAGTTACTAATAGGATGTTGTAATCATAGGAATAGAAGATATTATGACATATGATTTTATTAATATGACTCGCATTCCATATAACGGGCATCTGATTTGAATTTTTTCCAGTATCTTAATACATTTAAGAGACTGGATTGTTTAGTGGAAATAAAACTTAATAAAATAATCCTTTTATAAATAAGTAGATCGAACGGAGGGGAACCGTATCGTATGAATCAATTGTCATTTTCTGAAGACATCGATGAAAAAGAGATGCGAAGACTTGTGGTGAAGGAGCTGAAAAACTACAAAGCATTGTGCGTTCGGATGAAAAATCAAGAAGAACAGGCTCAAACGGGGGCATCGTTCTTTTTCCTAAAATGAAAGGTGACGATAAGAATCATGAGATACGTTTTAAACAAATTGAACGGACATTGAAATATGCTCTTGATAATGATCAACGTCAGATAATTGAATTGAAGTATTTTGGGAGTGAGAAAGTCAAAGATTCCTATGTTTATAATGAATTGATGATGAGGCGTGATAGTTTTTATGAGAATAAAAAAATAGCTATCCGTTTGATAGCTACTGCTTTAGGGATTATATGAACGTGGTTTTATTTTAGTGAAGATGAAATTATGATCTTTTGTGTTACTGATATAAATTGTTATATGATACGTGTAATCCATCTTACTCGCTCTGCCTTGTGGCAGGGCTTTTTTATATAATAATATAAATTAAGTAGTTAAAGAGGTGTGTTTAAATGAGCTGGGAAGAATCATATAGAAGAGAGCAACCATGTCCATGTGGTAAGGGAAAATATATTGAAATTATGAAGGTGTATGCAATAGAAGAAATATAAGAAAGTGCTAACACGTATGCGGAATAGACATAAAACATCGCTGATTTGCCATTCATAAAAATAGACTTTTCTTAGCAGAAATCACTAATTATAAATACTTATAAAATTAGCTCTGATATAGCAGATATTGAAGCGAAGAAAAATAAAGATGGGAGTGCATATTGGAAATACGAAGATGACCAAACAAAATTATGGAATATACGACTATAGAACTAGAAAATGATGACATAAATCTAAATATTATTGTTTAAATTCATATTTTATAATGTCCATTTAGCCCGCATTAACTGCCCGTAAACCCCCTCTGATTAAAGTTTCACTTTATAAAAATGAGCCCATAGTAAAAATAACCTAAAAATAGGCATATGAACAAGGTGCATCATCTAGTGATAGGTCATATTTTGTTGGTGTACGTATTGAACTTAGTTTATCCCGCTATTTGTGGGCAGTAAAACTCCCACCTCAAAATCCAACTGGAGCAAAGAAGTTAGGTGGGAGCCCTGCTGCCCGTAAACGCCCGATTGGTGCGGGCTAATAATCAGTGGGGGATGAACAAAACCCCTACTGATTAAAGTTTCACTTTATAGCGCTATTTCTACTTAGATTTAACGAACAGAAATATAGGAAAGTATCGATGGGGTTTTAGTTTATAAACGGAGGTCATGAAGATGAATAATTTTCAACAAGAACTACAAGCGTTAAGCCTTAATGATTATCAGCCTGGAAATATTGTGTATTGGGACCAGCAAAACCAATATCCATATTACTATATTACAGATGATGCTCGTCGCTGTGGCGGCTGTGGCGGTGGTCGTTGTGGTGGTTGTGGCGGCGGTGGTCGTTGTGGCGGTGGTCGTTGTGGTGGATTCCGTTGTTTTGGTTGCTTCGGTTGCTTTAGTTGTTTTGGTTGTGGTGGTTGCTCTAATTGCTCTAATTGCTCTAATTGCTCTAATTGTTTTGATGGTTTTAATGGTACTACTGTAACATTTGAATATTGATAAGAGACAAAAAGGAATCCATTTTGAAAAAAGATTGATCGAAACGGATTCCTACTTTGTGAAGCATTATATAATTTTTATAAAAATGTGCTAACAAGTTTGCAAACGGACTTGCTAACACCTATACGAAATAGACATAAAGTATCGCTGATGTGTAGCTTAATAATACGATAATAATTTAGCACTTATAATGAATAATAGGTTATTAGAAAAGAAACCATAAAATGTAATGTTTTATATCATAATAAAAAGAGATTATTCTAATAGGTCGTTGTGTAACGGCTGCATAGGATAATCTCTTTTTATGCTTATTTTTGTAAAGAATGTACTGTTATTTTGAGTTGCTCAATAAATTTCCGGGTAGCAGCGCACATATATTTATCTCTTCTATAAATAAGTCCTATATCTATTGTTGGAGTGGGGTTTTCAATTTTAATAGCTTGTATGTGCTCATTTTGCAAAAAGTCTATATACGGTTTTGGTAACACGGTAATCCCCATACCTTCTGCGACCATTTGAATTAAAGATTCCATTGTACTAATTTCTAAAATTGGCTTTGGTTTAAAGTTAAAGTTTTGGCAATGAGATGTAATTAGTTCTGTTAAATAGAAATTTTTAGGTAGAAGAATTAAAGGATAGTCCTGTAATTCTTCAATAGATACATACTTACGTTCAGTTAAAGAATGGCTGGTTGGCACAACTAATGTAAGTTCACTTTTATATAGTGGGATAGAAACAATCTCTTTATCTTGCACCGGGAGAAATGTAATACCAATATCTAATTCATTTTGTAATAATTTTTCACGAATTTCTCCTGTACGAAGCCCCAACACAGAGAGTTCGATATTTGGATATTGCTTATTGAAATCTAATATAGCTGGTGGTAGTAAATAATTTACTACGGTTAACAAAGATCCTATTGTTAAGGAACCATGATGTAATCCATTTAAATCTTGAATGGCAGAACGAGCTTGTTCGACTTCGTGAAAGATTGTTTTACTGTGCGATAATAAAACTCTGCCTGCTTCAGTTAAAGATATTTTTTTACCAATTCGATCGAAAAGTGGCATGCCTACTTCATGTTCTAATGCACGTATTTGTTGGCTTAGTGAAGGTTGTGAAATATTTAATTTCTCGGCTGCTTTTGTGAAATGTAATTCTTTCGAAACAGCTAAAAAGTATTCTAATTGTCGTAATTCGATTGAAATCACCTCAAGTTTAATCATAGGATATACCTATCATTATTATATAAATAATTGAATTGAACAATGGTTTTGTGGGATATATAATCACTTTATCAGAAATGGATTGATTAAAAAATTAGATGAGGTGAAGAAGAATTGTTGAAATCTAGTGTATTACCGGGCAGTTATTCACAAGTACTTCAAAAAAGGTATGAGGAGGCTGTACCGACAGGAATATATCATTTAACGCCTTTATATGTAAAAGAAGCAAGGGGAGCGATAATAACAGATGTAGATGGAAATCAGTTTATTGATTTTGCTGGTGGAATTGGTATGCAAAATGTTGGACATTGTCATCCGAAAGTTGTAAGAGCGGTACAAAAACAAGCAGAATCATTTATACATCCTTGTTTTCATGTAACTCCATATGAAAATTATATTACTTTAGCGGAGAAAATTAATGAGAAAGTGCCAGGTACAAGTAAGAAAAAAACGATGTTTGCCAATAGTGGTGCGGAAGCGATTGAAAATGCTGTAAAGATCGCACGTAAAGTAACAGGGAGGAGTAAAGTAATTTCGTTTGAACGAGGATTTCATGGGAGAACATTAATGACAATGTCTCTATCGACCAAAGAAACTCCATATAAAGCAGGATTTGGTCCGTTCGTTTCAGACATGCATATATTGCCGTATCCGTACTATTACAGAGCTGAAGAAGGAGTTTCTACTGAAGAAGTGGATTCTCAAGTCATCTATCAGTTTGAAAAGTTTTTAGAAGAAGTATCACCTGAAAAAGTAGCAGCAATCGTAATGGAACCAGTACAAGGAGAAGGTGGGTTTATTGTTCCTTCTATTACATTTGTAAAACGATTACGAGAAATTTGTAATCAATACGGTATTTTAATGATAATGGATGAAGTGCAAACTGGATTTGGCCGAACAGGGAAATGGTTTGCAACAGAACATTTTCATATAGAGCCTGACATAATGACTTTGTCAAAATCAATTGCTGGCGGTTTACCATTAAGTGCTATTGTCGGTCGTGCGGAGTTGATGGACATTCCTGGGAGAGGACAAATTGGTGGAACTTTTGCAGGTAGTCCGTTATCTTGTGCAGCTGGTCTTGCTGTATTTGAAATAATGGAAGAAGAAAATCTAGTTGAAAGGGCTCAGCAAATTGGAAATAGAATAATGTTACATCTACATCAAATGCAATTAAAGTACGAAGTGATTGGTGATGTTCGTGGAATTGGTGCGATGGTTGCAATGGAACTTGTAACGAATCGCATAACGAAAGAACCTGCAAAACAACTAACAGTAAAGCTAATTGAAGATTTTTGGAAGAATGGGCTTATAAGTATTGGAGCGGGGATATTTGATAATGTACTACGCTTTTTACCACCTCTAGTTATCTCAAACGAAGAAATAGATAGAGGGTTTGAAATAATAAATGAGTCTTTTGAAAAGTTGTGCCGCAAGTAAGAGGAGGAATTTGAATGACTAAAGTATATGAAATCCTATCTTTAAATATAGGACTACCAAAAGAGGTTATGTATGGTGGGAAGTTAATTCAAACAGGGATAAATAAAAAGCAAGTAAAGGAACCTGTTTTTTTATCATTTTTAAAGCTTAATGGAGATGGACAGGCGGATTTAGTTCATCATGGAGGGGTAGATAAAGCGGTTTGTGTTTATACTGGTGATCACTATCCGTACTGGGAAAAAGAATTGAATCAGGAACTTGTATATGGGGCTTTCGGTGAAAATATAACAGTAAGCGGAATGTGTGAAGAAGATGTTTGTATTGGTGACACGTTTCACCTCGGAGAAGCAATTGTACAAGTAACGCAGCCAAGACAACCTTGTTTTAAATTAGCAAAGAAATATAATATTCCAAAGCTACCATTATATTTTCAAGATACAGGATACACAGGTTTTTATTTTCGAGTATTAAAAGAAGGATGGATATTACCGGTAGATACTTTGAAATTGTTGAAGCCTGATCCAAAAGGTGTGTCAGTTTCGTTTGCGAATCGCATAATGCATAAAGAAAAACAAAACTCTGAAGGATTAAAAAGGATTTTAGAAGTAAATGCACTGTCTACTAGTTGGAGAAAGACGTTTGAAAAGCGAGTGAAGGGAGAAGAAATTAGTACGAAGGAGCGACTTGAGGGAACCAAAGAATAGGTGAATTATATTTGCATAAAATGGTGTATTTCTATTATCGGAAAGATAAGTAGGAAGCACCATTTGTTATATAATAAACATGATATTATTCAAAAATCTTAATACTAGTTTATTCGACTTGTTTTTTAATAATCAAAACATAAAATAAATTAAACCATTTTTAAAAGTTTTATGATACTATATTGATTTGAAAGGCCTATTTTTTGAGAGTAGGTCATATAAGTATATCTAAATTAATGGAATCGACGTATGGAGGGACAACATGGGCAATGTTGAAAAAATGGTAAACTTTCTATTAGAAGAACCGAGAAGAGAACAGTTATTTCCTTTATTTGAAGAAGTGTTTGGGATTACGAGCCAAACATTGCAGGATTTTTCAGAGAAAGGGTATTGGGATTATACATATAAAGCATTATCATTTTTACAAGATGATAATGCGATTGCAAATGTTGCGGCATTTTCACTTCCGCTTTTAATTAATGGTGAAAAAATAAATGCAACGGGTATTCAATCAGTAATGACACATCCGAATTATCGTAGACGAGGATTAATGAAGCAATTGTTTAGTAAGATGATAGAGGAAATTGATGAGCAATGCGAGTGTGCGGTCTTGTTTACGGAAAATCCGGAACTATATAAACCATTTGGTTTTCAAATTGTGCAAGAATATTTGATGACAGTATCATACGAAAATAAAGGCTACAAAGATTCTCAACTTAAAAAGTTAGATTTTTATAATGAAGAGGATAGACAATTAATACATGAGATTATTGAAAATGGCCAAAGGCTTTCTAATAAATTTTCAACGTTAAATTACCGCTCTTCGTTTTATTTAAATATGTATGATTCAACATGGAATGAAAACCTTTATTATTCAGAGAAATTAGATGCGCTGATTGTTTTTACAGTAGAAAATCAAAAACTAAAATTATTTGGAGTATTTGCGCCGGTAATTCCGATTTTAGATGAATTATGTGAGGAAATCTCTGGGGAATTTACGGAGATTGAATTTTATTTCTACCCAGATCAATTAGGAATTGATGATGTACAATATACAGAATTACAGACTAGTAAGTATTTAATGGTTCGAAGTAATAAAGAATTAGATTTTAAAGGTTATAAATTCCCGGTATTAACTGAGTTTTAAATATTAATTTAAATGCTTTTTTATGGAGGAATTATGAAAACATCATATATACCAAATCATATTGAGCAACTTACTGTAATGAACGCACCTAAATTTTACAAACTTGAAGACAATGATACATTCATTGTCCATTCGAAAGAAGAAACAGATTTTTGGCTGAAAACCCATTATGGTTTTGAAGTAATGAATGGCCATGTATTTTATGATGAGATAATGACAGATTTTCAGGCTGAGGTTCAATTGCGCATGAATCCAAATGCGACATACGATCAAGCGGGTTTATTTGTTATGATTTCTGAGAAGTGTTGGTTAAAAACATCTTTAGAATATATTCCTGAGGGCCCATCACATTTAGGTGCTGTCGTAACGAATAATGGCTATTCTGATTGGTCAACGCAAGACTATCCAAATGAATTTGCTAAGCAACAATTACGTTTTCGAATTATTCGAAAACTTGGCGATTATACAATATATGTGAAAACGAGTCAGCGATGGGAACAAATAAGAATCGCTCATTTGATGGAGGACATAGGTAATGAGCCTGTTAAAATTGGTTTTTATACGTGTAGTCCTTCTGAAAATAATGGATTCGAGACCGAGGTTTTCGATTTTAAAATTGAACAAATATAGATGGGAAAACCGCATTCTTACTAAATGAGAATGCGGTTTTTATTAAGTTAAAGAGTATTCACATCAACTGGCAGTGAAAATGCCTGGTAGATTAAAGTTCCATTTTATTGACTAAAAATGATTTAAAACTTATCATTTAATAATGTTAAATATTAATTTGCCTAATATAATAGGACTAATGGAGAAATTACAGACTATATCGCTCAAATAAGGAGGACTATAAATTATTCGATGGTAATTTCATGAAAAAAGGAGATTGTGTATGAAATCATTTCGCAAGTTGTTACAGTATTTAAAACCATACATGTTCTTCGCTATTATTGGACCGCTATTTATGGTACTTGAGGTTGCGATGGACTTAATTCAACCGACAATAATGCAACATATTATTGATGTTGGAATTGCAAACCGGGATTTGAATTATGTAATAAAAATGGGGCTTCTTATGATAGGAGCAGCAGCAATCGGTTTAATTGGAGGACTTGGTTGTATGATGTATTCTACAAAAGCTGCTGTTAATTTCGCTACAGACATACGAAAAGATGTGTTTGCGAAAATAGAAACATTTTCTAGCAAAAATCGTGATTCATTTGGAACAGGTAAATTATTAACAATCGTGACAAATGATATTACATCTATTCAATCGGCAATGACGATGACGTTACGTGTACTTGTCCGTGGACCGTTATTATTTATTGGAAGTATCATTATAGTCTTTGTAACAGCGAGAGACCTATTTCCAATTTTACTTGTTGTGGTACCCGTATTATTAGTTGCAATTGTATTGATTGCAGGTCAATCGAGCGGTTCATTTAAGCGAGTACAAGAAGCATTAGATAAAGTAAACACAAAGCTACAAGAAAATTTATCCGGTGTACGTGTTATAAAAGCATATGTAAGACAAAAATATGAAATCGCACAGTTTGAGAAAGTTAATACAAGTTTAACTGAAATAAATATTCGTGCAATACAAATTATTTCATTGATGATGCCAATTATTATGCTAGTTGTAAATAGCGGAATTGTAGCAACTTTATGGATTGGTGGCGAGAAAGTTTTTAACGGTACACTCCAAGTAGGGGCCATTTTAGCTTTTATTAACTATTTAAATATCATTTTAATGTCACTTATGTCTATTAGTATGGTATTTATTCAAATTGCCCGTGCTTTTCCATCAGCTGATCGTGTACAACAAGTCTTACATACTGAAGTTGATATTACAACTGAAGGCGACGTATATGAACCAAAACAAGTGGGTGGTAATGTAGAGTTTAAAAATGTTAGCTATAGTTATACGAAAAATAATGAATATGTTTTAAAAGATATTTCCTTTACTGTACGTAAAGGTGAAAAAATAGGGATTATTGGATCGACCGGAAGTGGTAAATCTACATTGGCGAAACTATTGCCACGACTTTACGATGTTGATCAAGGTGAAATATGTATAGATGATGTTAATGTGAAAGCATACGATTTGCAAAAACTTCGTGCTTCCATTGGCTTCGTTCCACAAAAGGCACTTCTTTTTTCAGGCAGTATAGAAGAGAATTTACGCTATGGCAAAGAAGATGCAACTTATGATGAATTGGAATTAGCATCTTCATCTGCTTGTGCGACTGAGTTTATCAATAAGCTGGAAGACTCTTATGAATATAACTTAACACAAGGTGCAACCAATCTATCTGGTGGTCAAAAACAACGTATATCTATTGCAAGAGCCCTAGTGAGAAAGCCATCTATTCTTGTATTAGACGATTCTACATCGGCAGTTGATGCGAAGTCAGAAGCTGTAATACAGGAAGCGTTAAGGACAAGATATAGTGGCACAACGACATTTTTAATTGCATCAAAAATATCTTCTATTATAGATGCTGATAAAATCCTCGTTTTGAATAACGGTGAATTAGTTGGAAATGGTACGCATGAGGATTTATTGGCAACTTGTGAAGTGTATCAGGAAATTTATCTTTCCCAAGGTGGTAGCCTGCAGCAAGAAGGAGGGGAAGAGCGTGCGTAATTTTCAAGGACAATTTGGAAATAAAGGTGGACGTAACAATCTGAAAACGGGAAAAACTAAGAATACTAAAGGAACTATAATGCGAGTATGGAACTATATGGGGTATCAAAAAGCATCTCTTATGTTCGTTATTATTCTTGTATTTATCACGACATTACTAGGTTTACTTGGACCATATTATATGGGGGTCATCATTGATGAATACATTGTACCGAAGGATTTAAGCGGGACAGCCAGAATGTGCATGCTACTCATTGCGATATATGGGATAACCGTATTATTAACATGGTTACAAACATTTATAATGATTAATGTTGCATTAAAGACTATACAAAAAATACGACAAGATATTTTTGAAAAAATCCAAACACTTTCTCTACGATTCTTTGATGTACGTTCTCAAGGTGATTTAATGAGCCGTGTGACAAATGATATTGATAACTTAAATCAAGCTTTGACACAAAGTGTTGTGCAAATCATTTCATCAGCGTTAACGTTTATAGGTGTAACAATTGCGATGTTTTCATTAGATTGGATTTTAGCGATTGTAACTTTAATTACAGTACCTATTATGTTTTTCGTTACGAAAAAACTAGTTGCTTATAGTGGGAAAAACTTTGCGAAGCGTCAAAAGGATTTAGGAGAATTAAATGGATTTATTGAGGAAGCTATTACAGGCGCAGACGTAACTACGTTATACGGAAAAGAAAAAGAAACCGTACATAACTTTAATGAAATTAACGAACAGCTAAGAATTTCAGCAACGAAGGCTGAAACGTTTTCAGCATTTATTTTTCCAAGTATGAACTTTATTAATAACTTAGGAATGGGGCTTGTAATTGGAACTGGATCGGTAATGGTATTAAACGGAATGACAACAGTAGGTGTCATTGCAGCTTTTATTAATTATTCTCGACAATTTTCAAGACCACTTAGTCAATTTGCAACTTTAATGAATACGATTCAAGCGGCAGTTGCTGGAGGAGAACGTGTCTTTGAAATTATGGATGAAGTACCAGAAATTCAAAATAAAAAAGATGCAGTACTTGTACAAAATTTACAAGGACATGTTAGGCTTGAGGAAGTTTCATTTGGATACGCACAGGACAACATGATTTTAAAAGATGTGAGTCTCGAGGCGAATCCTGGGGAGACAATCGCTTTAGTCGGTCCAACTGGATCAGGAAAAACAACAATTATTAATTTGTTAACTCGCTTTTATGACATTCAAAAAGGGCAAATTAGCATTGATGAAAAAGATATAAAGGATTATGATATTAATTCTTTGCGGAGTAAAATAGGGGTTGTTTTACAGGATACGTATTTATTTGCAGGAACGATTATGGAAAATATTCGATATGGACGTTTAGATGCAAGTGATGAAGAAGTAGTTGCAGCAGCAAAAGCAGCATCAGCACATTCTTTTATAAAACATCTACCGAATCAATATGAAACGGAAATTGCTTCAGAAGGTTCGAATTTAAGTCAAGGACAAAAACAACTCCTTGCGATTGCACGAGCGATTTTAGCAGATGCAGATATATTAATTCTCGACGAAGCAACATCTAATATTGATACGAGAACAGAATTACAAATTCAATCTGGATTAAATAATTTAATGAGAGGGCGAACAAGTTTTGTAATCGCTCATCGGCTGAAAACGATTGAAAAAGCAGATCAAATACTTGTAATAAAAGATGGAAGTATTTTAGAGAGAGGAAATCATGAAACTCTCATGGAAGATGGTGGGTTTTACTTTGATTTGTATACGAGTCAGTTTAAAATTTAACAAAAACATTGATGTGGTGAGGTTTCTCTAGAAAAGAGAAACCTCATTTTTTATATTTGCAAACATTACCATCCGAATAGTCTTTCACTAAATGTTTTAACAGCGTCCTTTTGCAGACTAGGTGAAAAATGTGAATAGCGATTTAAGGTTATGAAAACGTCCTTATGATCCAATCGTTCGCTTACAATCTTTGGATGTACTCCTTGTTTTAAAAGAAGCGTTGCATGAGTATGGCGTAAATCATGAAATCTAATGTTTTTTAATTCGGATTTTTTCAAATAGGTTTTAAATGTATCACGAAAACCACTTTTGTCTTCTTTTTCCTGTCTCTGAATCAGCTCCGATATCGACAATAATACACCACTTTGTTCCTCTTTTTCGAATATGTCCTTTCACTTAAAACATTCCTTCATTGATTTTTGAATCATGTTGTAAAAGTATATTTGTAATTTTGCTGCTATGAAAATTACATGTTTGGACATATCGGCGATGGATATATTTTACCATATATAAATTAAATCATTTTGGAGTCATCTATTTAGTAAAGAAATTAAAATTATAAGAAATATGATTTTTAGTATATTTTCATCAGTTGGTGTATATATGTTGTATTTATTATTTTTGGATTTCAAATGAAATTTCTTTAGCTGCTTCTAAAGCTATTTTTTTAGCTTCTGTTTTAAAATAGGCTGCAGCTAAAACGTATCCACATCGATGTCCCATTGATGTAGGTGGTTTTAAGATAGTTCCTTTTTTAGGTTTTATATAAACTTTCTCTACACCAGGATATTTAGAACTACGGTTTTTCCCTGTAACTCGAATTAGTTTTCCTTTAGATTTAACTGTTAGGTAATGAGCGTACACATATTTATAATGTTTTTTATTTAGTGAAGGTTTATTTCCTAACATTAACTGAATAGTCTCTTGCACTAAGTTGATTCCATGTCCAATTTCAATTATGTCATTCATTGCTCCACCTGATATTCTGGGATTTATCTCAATTAATTTCCAAACATCTTTTATTCTCCGGAGTTCTAGATGACACGCTCCATTTTTCATATTAAAGGCCTGAATAACAGAATTAACTGCATTGAAAAGACTATTATATAGTCTTTTGTCTACCTGTCCTAGTAAAGAATAACCAGTAACAATAAAACGTTCAAAAAGTGTAATTTCTTGTTCAATTACTGCTATAATATGGACTTTTCCATCTTGAACTAAAATTTCAACTAAGTACTGAGGTCCATCTATATATTCTTCAAGTAGAATTTCTTCATTAGGTAGTTTTTTTAAAAGACTTTGTATAGATAAGATTAATTGATCTTTATTTTTTACTAATAATACATCTTTGGATCCTGTTGATTTAGGGGATTTTACAATAAGAGGGAAATTTATCTCTTTAGTTTTTTCAAGAAAAGATGATAATGATTCTGTTGGTTTGTAAATTAAATAGTTGAGTGAGATTGGTAATTCTTTAAGTACATTACGAGTTAATATTTTGTTTTCCATATGATGGATAGCTTTAGTAGATACAATATTTGAGCAAAATATTTCTGATAAACGTGCAGCCACATAAACAAAAGGGTCAATAAAACTAAAGATCCCTTTTATGTTTTTTCCTGATGTATTTAATTTTTCAATTGTTGTAATTATATTATCATAATCATTTATATCAGTGAAAATCATCTGATGTACATCAGGGAATATAGTGCGTTCATTAATAAATTTTGTTTTTTTAGTTAATAAAACAGTAAAAAAATTAAGTTTTTCAGCTGCTTTGATTGCTTCCCTACTTGATCCAGATTTATTTGTTTCAATGAAAACGATAGTATCCATTTTATGTCACCTTAACCTTTATCATTTTATAAAATCTCAGGTTTATTATTTCTATAGGTAGAATATTAAAATGAGGTTAAGCTTGTTCTGGATTTTTCGAAAAATGGTTGAATGAGGAAGAACATGAATATATATATAATGAATTTGATATTTGTTTTGAAAAAAATCTTTAGAAAGAAGGGAAGAAGAACTAACATGACTATAATTGGTATGCTTCATCATCGGAAAGATCCGAATGACGTAAAGAAAGCATATACTTATGCTGCTGTAGCTAAAGCTGAAGGTGTGGAATTTTTTTATTTTACTTTAGGAAAAGTAAATATAGAAACGAAGAAGATTTTAGGTAAAACTTATGAAAATGGTAAGTGGATTGAACAAGAATTTTCTTTTCCAGATGTTATTTACAATGCAAGTGTTCATGTTAGTGATAAAAATCAGCAAATCTATGATTATCTACATGAAAAAGTTCCTTTTACAAGTCATTCAATTGGAAATAAATTAAGTGTATATAACAGAATAAATAGAGCGAAAAAATTTAAGCAATATCTTATTCCTTTTTATGAATTAAATGATGTTAATAAGTTTTTTGACATGATTAATCGTTATGAAAAACTTATTATTAAACCAATTTCTGGACATCAAGGTAGTGGTATTATTTTCATTGAAAAAAATGGGATGAATTACAGTATGAATGAGTCAGAACAAATTTCATCTATTAATAAAAAACAATTACGGAGCTTTATATCTGATAAGATTCAAGAGCAAGGTTACATAATTCAACAGTTTATTTCATGTCAAATGAAATCTGGGCATGTTTATGATTTTCGATTGCATGTTCAAAGAAATGGGGAAGGCAGGTGGGTTGTTACTTCTATATTCCCTAGAATAGGTCCATTAGGAAGTATTGTATCAAATATGGCTAAGGGTGGTTATAGTACGTATTTAGATGTTTTTTTAAAAGCGGAGTTTGATAACGATTGGTATAATATTAAAAGGTATTTAGAACGATTTGCAGTAACCTTTTCTAACCATTTTAATTCTTTATATGAGGATATACTATTTGATGAGTTAGGAATTGATGTAGGGATTGATAAGGATCAAAAATTGTGGTTATTTGAGGTGAATTGGAGACCAGGGGTACCTAATATATTTAATCTTGAATTAGATGTAGCTAGAAATTTAGTTCACTATGCTAGATATTTGGCTGATAAATATAAATAAGAAAAGGAAAATATAATGAAACCTAGAAACCTTTATATACCAATGTTTCTACTAATTTCTCTTTCTATATCTCCTATAAGGTTTTTCTCCATGCATTCCGAAATTCGGCGGATGCTGGACTGTCGCCAAGCCAACGTACCTAATATGAGGTAAATACCGGAACCTGGTAATACATCCTTCATTGTGGGCGGGGTCACATATTTATAAAAAAATACGCTTGTCCAATCCATTATCATTCTCCAGTCATTTAATACTACAAAGGGGGGAGAATATGGAAAACAATGAAAAAATCACGTTTCGATTTGTAAAAAAAGATGGAGAAGAAATTAATTTGGGAAATCTTGCTGATAAACGAAAAATTGTCATTGTCATTAATAATCAGATTACATTTGCACCGAATACAACACAAATTGCCAGTGGAGCCGGACAAAATAGTGCAGCAGGAAGTAATGCAGCAATCGATTCATCGAATACCCGACAGCAAGAAACGGTGGGCGCTGGAGGCGAAGCCATAAATAAAGGAATTAGTGGGGACCAGATTGAGCCGCATAAAATGAAAAAAGAAACTTCGGATGAAGAGGCAGAATTTGTACTTATCATCAATAATCAAATTAATAAAACCCGTAAGGAACAGGCTAGTGCTACTCAAGTGGCAAGTGGTGGTGGAGAAGACAGTGCAGCGGGAACCAACGCTGCCATCGAAAGCTCTAATACTAAACAGCAACATGCAGTAGGAGGCGGAACGGATAGTTCGGCAGAAAATGCAGGTGAAGAAGGCGACCAAATAGAAAAATGCGATTAAAGAAAAGAGGCTGTAATTATTTCGCAGCCTCTTTTTCTTATTATGGATTAATTGGTCTATTACTTACCCAACCAAATTAGGAATATATTAAATATCTTGATGGATCATACTGTCCATAATCCTATCCGTTGAGAAGTATTTGGATTTTTATATACTGCGATTGATCTATAAGGTTTTCTATGACTAGCGAAAGTATTGTCAATATATACTGCAAGGTCATAAGGCTGAAGTTGTATTTAATAAAAAGTTGTAGCTTCTGATTTTGATGATGCGAAAAATCAAATTCGTCAACTCGAATTGTCTTTTGCCACAGAAGCATGTGCTTCTTTTTTTGAAGAGCTATTAGTATTTGTACAGTTTCTAGTAATAAGTTTTGGATTATACATTCAAAAATAGAAAAAATATATCCAACCTTATTTAGCAATGAAGCTTAGTAAGAAGCGTGTGGATATAAAAATCGTTATTGGATAAAAAATCAAAAGAGCACGCCTATAAACGTACTCTTAGAAAGATAAGAAACTTATGAGTGGAGGAAATCTCCATATAATAACATATGCTTGTCTACTTTAAATGTGTAAAATTTATAAACAAAAATGCTATTTTATTAAGAAACGAGAAACGGTAGATAAGTAAGTACGTATATTATCGGATGTTAGTTGTTTTAATGAAAAAGAAACCTTTATAAAAAGGTTTCTTTTTCATTAAAATTAACAATCATAATCATTGTCGTATTCATGGTTACATTCATCGCAAGGGTTGTTCTGGTCATCACAGCAAATACAAAACGTTTTATTGATAAATATATCAATAAAATCAAAGGAATCGGAATTATTTGTGAGGGTAAGTTCTTGGAAATCTTCTACTTGAAAAATCCTTGTTTCATTAGGAACTATCGTAGCGATAATTGGTGTGTTAGAAATCCTTGTTCGAATAGTTACTTCAATGGGACCGGAATCGTTAGGAACAGATATTTGAAGTAATGTTTTGTTGTGATTAATAGTAAGATCTTCAAATACTGTTCTTGAGGTATTAGGGGGTACGATAATATCGAGAGGTACATTTCCAGCTAAGGTAGTTCCCGAACCAGCAATCGTGTGAGTTTCGACAAAACAGTTACTATCTTCGTTAATAGAATATGAATGCTCTTTATAATAATCATTTTGTTCATTGCAGCAGATGCAAAACGTTTTTTGGATATAAACACCAATGTCGCTACTTGTATTATTATTATTTGTGAGAGTGAGGCTTTCAAAATTTTCTACTTGAAGAATTCTTGTTTCACCTGAAGCTATTGTAGCGGTAATCGGTCTACGAGAATTTCTTGTACGAATAGTTACAACAATTGGTGCAGAAGTACCAGGAACATGAAACTGCAGTAATGTTTTATTGTGATTATTAGTAGCATCTTCAAAAACTATTCTTGAAGTGTTAGCTGGTACAATAATATCTAACGGTATATTTGAGCCAGCAATCGTATGCGTTTTAGTGAAACAGTTCTCTTTTTTATTGTGAGAATATGAATAGTTTTTATAGTACTTTTTACCATGTTTATAAAAAAAATCAGCCATTCTTTAATCTCCTATCTTTTATTTGTCTATATATTGTATTTAATGAGGATAAAAACTGTTTGTACAAGGTAGAAAAAAGTTTTATTTAGGAGAATAAGAGAAAAAGCTTAAGATATACGTACTGTAGCGTTTGGTTCAGTTAAACAAAATATAAGAATTAGAATGAGTATAGAGCTAGTTTATAACGATTGATATAGCACTGAAAACCAATAAAACAGCCATAATGATGTTAAATAATTGAGTATGTTTTAATAATAGTTTTTGGAACATTGAACCAAACAGGCTCCAACTAAATGTACTCATTAAACCGACTACACCTAGAAATAATGAAAAAAGTAGAAAACTTGAATATGAATTGTAGTAAGGGAGAATAAAAGTAGAAACTACAGTCAGTCCGAATAATATCCCTTTAGGGTTAACAAACTGAAGAAAAATCCCCACTGTAAATAAGTTTTTATTATCTTTTTCATCGGGATCCGTACTGCCTTTACTAGTGAGTATTTTAAAAGCTAAATATAACATGTATGCTACTCCTAAAATTTTTAAAGGTAATTCGATTTTAGGTAAAATATTAATTAGTACTATATTAAAGAAACTACATAAAGAAGTGAGGAGGAAAAAACCGAAAGCTACTCCAAAGCAAAATTGCATGCTCCTTTTCAAACCAAGTTGATTTGCGTATGTCATAGCTAAAAAATTGTTAGGACCGGGTGTGAAGCTACTAATAAAAACAAATAATAAAAAAGAAAATAAAGGCATTTCAAAACCCCCTAAGTATTTTTCGTGTGTTATAATGACCGAAAAGAACAATATAACGTGTGATTTTTATTATACATAACGGTCGTTATATTGTATATAGTGTAGGGGTGTTTTTTTATGGAAGAAATTCAACTTATTTTGGCGAAAAATATAAAGGCAATACGTGAGAAAGAAAAATTAAGTTTAGAAAAGGTTTCCCAATTAACAGGTGTGAGTAAAACGATGATTGGACAAATTGAAAGAGGAGATTCAAGCCCGACACTAACAACAATATGGAAGATAGCGAATGGTTTAAAAGTGTCTTTTACGTCTTTAATTAATAATCCACAGCCTGATACGAAAGTGGTTTTACGAAACGATGTTCAAGTATTATCAGAAGACAATGGGAGATATAAAGTGTATCCTTCTTTTCCTTTTCAAGATGATAGGAACTTTGAAATCTATACGGTTGAAATTGAACCGGAAGGAAAATTAAGTTCGGAAGGCCATAAAGAAGGGACCGAAGAATTTATAACGGTGTTTGAGGGAGAATTGACAATTGAAATAAATAATTGTCAATATACATTAAATAGCGGAGATTCAATTCGCTTTAAGGCGGATAGACCGCACTCTTATCATAATTCCGGACGAACGCTAACTCGGTTAAGTATGACCATTTATTATCCAGCTTCATAAACTTGCTATTTTATTTAGAATATAAAGAGATATGTTTTGATAAAACCATCTATAAGAGATGGTTTTATTTATTACAATTTACAAAAAAAGACACTCATTTGAGTGTCAACACAGTATTGCTCTCGCGTATAGGATTGGAGAATATTTCTCAAATACGTATTGAGATGGTTCGTAAAGGAGAAACCGTCTTCATAAATAACTTAACATTGATAGCGTATAGAGTAAATTGATAATGTTTATCCGGAATATTTAGTATAGATAGTTTCTACTATCTATATAGGGGAATGGCATTTAAAGCTAAGAAGAAAAAATGAATCATTTATTAATCAACTCGTATAATTGTTAGAGAGGCGCCAGTTGATCCACCACCGATTAAATTGACAATTGATAAGAGACCGAATAATTGAAGAGAAATAGTATTACCTGCATTTAATATTGTAATTAAATTATTATTATAACTTGAAGTAGATAGGGCAGGAGATAGAATTGAGCTCAGAAGTGATGTAGATCCGTTTAAAAGTAGTCTTGAACCCGCAAGAAGTGCAATTGTAGTATTAATTTGATAAGAAAGATAATAACGTCCCGTTACAGGGACTGTAAATAAATCATTTGCACTATTGACTGCAAAGCTATCAAGGCTTTGATTGTTTGAGAGTAGTATGTTAGTACCACCCTAGTACAACTGAAACTGTTCCATCCACTGTATTATTTGCAAACATAGAATTTGTTGTAACGTTTATGCCGGTACTACCCGTGGGTCCGGTATTACTCATGGGTCCAGTACTACCAGTAGGACTAGTTAGTCTATAAGGAAGGATAATTGTATGTCATTATTTTGGGGATTTTCTCTATCTTTATTTTTAATTAAAATCACCTCATTTTTATGATAAAGGAGATACTTTTCATATATTCTATTAATAATATTTTTTATAGTAACGGCATGCTGTTTAAAATACATTCATTTTTAGTAAATTACATTAAATTTGATTTTGTACAAAGATTTTAATCGAGAGATTAATAGTATTTTTTTAGATAATTCTTTTAACATTTCGGAACATCTAACATTTAATAAATACTATAGAAGGGAGATGCAAATTTGAATCGATATGACAAATTACCAATGTCTAAGGAAGTTATGGATTCTAAAAATATTGGTCCTACATTTCCACCTCTTCCGTCTATTAATTTTCCAACCGGAGCAACCGGAGCGACAGGAGAAACCGGAGCGACAGGAGAAACCGGAGCAACCGGAGAAACCGGAGCAACCGGAGAAACCGGAGCAACCGGAGCAACCGGAGAAACAGGGGCAACCGGAGAAACCGGAGAAAACCGGAGAAACCGGAGCAACCGGAGCAACCGGAGCAACAGGGAGCAACCGGAGCAACCGGAGAAACAGGAGAAACCGGAGCAACCGGAGCAACCGGAGAAACAGGGGCAAACCGGAGCAACCGGAGCAACCGGAGCAACCGGAGAAACAGGAGCAACCGGAGCAACCGGAGCAACCGGAGAAACAGGAGCAACCGGAGCAACCGGAGAAACAGGAGAAACCGGAGCAACCGGAGAAACAGGGGCAACAGGAGCAACCGGAGAAACAGGGGCAACCGGAGAAACCGGAGCAACCGGAGAAACAGGGGCAACAGGAGAAACAGGAATAACGGGAGAAACCGGAGCAACCGGAGAAACAGGGGCAACAGGAGAAACAGGAATAACGGGAGTAGCAGGAGCAACCGGAGAAACAGGAATAACGGGAGTAACAGGAGAAACAGGGGCAGCAGGAGAAACAGGAATAACCGGCCCAACAGGGGCAACAGGAATAACCGGCCCAACGGGAATACCGGGAATAATCCCAACAACAAACCTATTATATTTTACTTTTTCAGATGGGGAAAAACTTATATATACTAATGCAGATGGTATAGCACAATACGGTACAACACAAATCTTATCACCAAGTGAAGTTTCTTATATTAATCTATTTATAAATGGAATTCTTCAACCACAACCTTTTTATGAAGTTACAGCTGGTCAGTTAACTTTATTAGATGATGAACCACCCTCACAAGGATCTTCAATTATCCTACAATTTATTATTATTAATTAAAAAAGACAGATTCTTAATGGAAAAAGGAATCTGTCTTTTTTTGTTCTAAATTACATTAGTTAAAATTAAGTGACGATAAATTCAATTGTTATTGGGATTCCACCGTCTAATACATCTCCGCCAGGAATTGTAATAGCACCAGTAGGACCTGTGGTGACACTGGAGTTCACGCTAGGTTGAATTATCCCGTTTACATAGAGGTTGTAATACGTAAAAGTCGGAAAGGCAGTTGCAGTAGTACCGGCATCGTTTAAACAAGCTGTTGCAGTAATTGCAAAAGCTGCACCTGTTCCTGTTCCAGCTCCTAGTGTAGATGTAAATCTTCTAGAAGCGATAAATGGTTGAATAATTGGCAATTAAATTTCACTCCTTTAATTATTTTTTGAACGAAGTATAGAATAACTTGTCCACTATATTGTATGAAAGTTTTTTATAATAGAAACGGCTTCATGATTATAGAAGGAACACAATATTAGTAAAGGTATCATTTTTAATTAGTTGAAAGAATGATGTTGTTACTTGTAGAATATATGCTAATGATTTATTTATGTTTTAATTTTTAAATGAAAATGTGCTTTTGGACCTAATAGATAAACGTGGAAAAATAAAATAAACTCTTAAGTTTAGGTGTTTAATCTAAGCAGTCAATTATTAAAAACATATAATTAATATGTGAGTCATGAACATAATTAAATTACGTTTTCAAGTTTGATTCTAATTCATGTTTCCTATTTTAAGAGAAACATATAACTCAACTACTTTTTACAATCGCATCTTTTATAGTTCTTAGAATAGGAAAACACTCAACTATAAGAAAAGTAAGGAGGAAATAAATGTCAAATAATAATTGTTTTGGTCATAATAACTGCAATCCGATTGTTTTTTCAGCAGATTGTTGTAAAAATCCACAGTCAGTTCCTATTACTAGGGAACAATTAAGTCAATTAATTACTTTACTAAACTCATTAGTATCAGCTATTTCAGCATTTTTTGCAAATCCAAGTAATGCAAACAGATTAGCGTTACTCGATTTATTTAATCAATTTTTAATTTTCTTAAATTCCTTATTACCTTCTCCAGAAGTTAATTTTTTGAAACAATTAACTCAAAGTATTATAGTTTTATTACAATCTCCAGCACCTAATTTAGGACAATTGTCAACATTATTGCAACAATTTTATAGCGCCCTTGCACAATTCTTCTTCGCTTTAGATCTTATCCCTATATCCTGCAACTCAAATGTTGATTCTGCAACTTTACAACTTCTTTTTAATTTATTAATTCAATTAATCAATGCTACTCCAGGGGCGACAGGTCCAACAGGTCCAACAGGTCCAACAGGAGCAACAGGAGGCGGAGCGACAGGAGCAACAGGAGCAACAGGAGCAACAGGAGCAACAGGAGCAACAGGAGCAACAGGAGCAACAGGAGCAACAGGAGCAACAGGAGCAACAGGAGCAACAGGAGCAACAGGAGCAACAGGAGCAACAGGAGCAACAGGAGCAACAGGAGCAACAGGAGCAACAGGAGCAACAGGAGCAACAGGAGCAACAGGAGCAACAGGAGCAACAGGAGCAACAGGAGCTACAGGAGCAACAGGAGCAACAGGAGCAACAGGAGCAACTGGTGGCGGAGCTATTATTCCGTTTGCTTCAGGTACAACACCATCTGCGTTAGTTAACGCGATAGTAGCTAATACAGGAACTCTTCTTGGATTTGGATTTAGTCAGCCTGGAGTTGCTTTAACGGGTGGAACAAGTATCACATTAGCGTTAGGGATAGGTGATTATGCATTTGTAGCACCACGCGCAGGGGTTATTACGTCATTAGCAGGTTTCTTTAGTGCAACAGCTGCATTAGCTCCATTAACACCTGTTCAAGTGCAGATACAAATATTAACTGCACCAGCAGCAAGTAATACGTTTACAGTACAAGGCGCACCTCTTTTATTAACACCAGCATTTGCCGCAATAGCGATTGGTTCTACAGCATCAGGAATCATAGCTGAAGCTATTCCAGTAGCGGCTGGGGATAAAGTATTATTATATGTTTCATTAACAGCAGCAAGTCCAATAGCTGCAGTTGCTGGATTTGTAAGTGCAGGTATTAATATCGTCTAACTTGTTACAATGTTTGTTTGAAATTTAAACAGACATTTGTATATAGCCCCTCCTAATTTTATTAGGTGGGGCTATATTTTTTGTGGGAAATTAGAAATAAATCAATTGAAAAGTTACTCTTTGTTAAGTTGGTATATAAGAAAAATCAAAATTTATGATTTACACTTTATTGTTTATGGAATAAGTTATATGGTTTGAAAAATTACATATAAACAAAAAAGATGAATTCTATTAAAAACAGAATTCATCCATTAAATAAACTATATACTAGTGGGTTAAATTGTTAATCATGAGCGGTGAAATGTCATTGCTCAAATTAGTAATAAACTATTTATTTTTATTACAGTTACATCCTTTTTTCTTTACATAGCCTTGCTCGGCTAAATCTCTTTGTGACTGGGAATCGGAAGATTGAGAGTTTGAAGATTGAGAGGATGCTGAAGAGCTACTATTTTTATTATTAGAGTAGTTTTTTCGATAGTTATAATTACTCATAGTACTATCACCTCCAATTAAATATATAAATATTATATGTATGTACTCTATTAATTGTTACGATAAAAAATCTCCTCGATATTTTCCGAGGAGATAAATGGTGGTTCTATTAAAATGATACTAATTAATACCCCCAGTATAGAGGGAAGTAATAAGAATCTTGGTAATATAGATTTTGTTGTTGAGTAGGGGGCTGAGTTGACTGATTTATCATGTCGCGGTTATGATTACAGTTTCCGGGAGGACCAATTACTGTAGTGGATTGAATTGGGGATACTGCTTGTTTCCATTGTTGTTCATTGAGGCAATAAGTATGAGCCATCATATTAGCGGGAGTTAATCTTAAAATATCAGAACCAAAAATAACTTCTGGGGTTGGGGCGTCGAATATAGCTAATAAATGAGTATTATCTGCTGAAGCAATTTCATAATGCCACCACGCTTGTGGAATGTTGGCAACTTGCCCTGGTTTTATCGGTAAGTTTAATATTTGATTCGTAAATGGATTAAGTAAAGAAACGACAGCAGATCCTGAAATACAGTAAACAAGTTCAGCTGCATTTTGATGGATATGTGGTTCTACAACGTTGCCTGTACTTAAATAAATATCTAATAAAGAAGTACTTTCTAAAGTGTTTAATTGTTTTATGCCAAGTACATTTATATAATTTTGGGCATCTTTCTTAAAAAAATTACTTTTACTTAAATCATAAGTGAAGTTCGTTGAAGGAGAGGTGTAGTCAATAGTAGAAGTCAATCGTACTACCTGCCTTTCTATAGGTAAGTATGGATACACCTTTAGGATATGTGCCTAGTGTTAGTTATGTGCATTTGTCTGTATCATAATAAATTCACCTGTTTTATAAAGAATATAGGTTGTGCTTCTTATTTCTCATAATGTAAATACGGATAAAAATTAGAGCGAACTAATGAAAGTCGGAATTATTGATGTTAGGTTAGGAGTAAAAATATTGAAATTTATTTCGTATATTTTAATGGTTACGTTATATGAAAAGACCAATGCCTTATAGAAAGGAATTGGCCTTGGATTTAAGATAGTTTTTGATGAATCATTAATTGTGCTTTAGCAGTATTGGCGTAATTTAGCCACTCTAATTCCAAGTTTTGTTTTAAATCGAAATGGATTTCGATGACGTCAAAATGAGATACCTTTGTTTTAAGTGGAACAGGCATCCCATTTACTTTTACTTTTTTCATGCTATGTGCAATTTTTGGAAATGCAGAGAAAGAAAAATCAATGATTGTAGCACCATCAGGTAAATAAACTGGTTGTAAATCTGTAGTATAAGCTGTAATAGTATTTTCAAATAGTTCATACGATACTAAACTACGGAAAGTGATTGGATCTGTAGTTAATAAATTGTTATTCACAATTGTATCATCCATTATTTTATAAGATATTGCTTGAATATTTGCAGTTCTATCATTCAATAAAGAAAAAATACCGTTATCTTTCAACGTTTTTGCTATTTGTGTTTGAATGATAATTGTTTGTTCAGCATCATTCATATTGACTTTAGTTTTTAAGTTGTTATTAAAATGGCTATTTTCAAGTGCTATATTATCCTCGAAATAGTTTATAGTCGGTTTATATAATTGATGTATTATTCCAAGAATTTTATAGCAATCTAGTACACTTGTAGTTGTAATACAAATTTGTGAAATACCTGATACATTTTGTATTTCTTGTAATTGTGAGTATGCAGTATATACTGGGGGAAACTCATAGTTTATTTCAAATGAAAGGTTTGTATTAGAAAAAGAATGTATCCCTTTTCTTAAATGAGTTATATTTTTTTGAAGGTGTGGCACATATTCGGTTAAAAATTTATGTACTTCAGTATATCTTTCTTTATGTAGATATTGAAAAGCAAGATTTTCTAATTCATGCTGGATTGTATATAACCCTAATCGCTTTGCAAGTGGCGCAAATAGTGTTAATGTTTCATTCGCATAAGCTACTTGTTTTGCGGGTTTTTTAACACTCAATGTTTTTATATTGTGAAGGCGATCTATAACTTTAATAATGCCAACACGTATATCTTGTTGAGAGGATACTAGTAATTTTTTAAAATTAATTGCTTCGTATAATACTTTGTTTTGATCTTGTAGTTTTTTTCCTTTTGTTAATCCATTTACAATATATTGAATAGTCGCACCAAAATGTGATTCAATTTCTTCTAGAGAGTATTCGGTATCTTCTACAACATCGTGTAATAAAGCAGCAATCAATGTTGTAATGTCAGCTTTATAATTTAGCAGTATTTCTGTAATCGCGAAAGGGTGAATAATATATGGTTCTCCAGTTTGACGGTATTGTCCATCATGTGCTTGCTCTGCAAAATGTATAGCTTTTTTCAAAAGCTTTAATTCATCAAATCGTAGATAATTTGCCTTTTGTAATAATACCTTGCTCATATATATCCATCCCTTAAATTTATTTTTAATAATAATTCTATATAATAGAATAAATACCCTTTGAAATTGTTTTAAGTGTGTAAAAAAATAAAGATATTGAGATTAAACTATATTCGTATATCCATTCATACTTTGGATTGATGGAAAAAAGTAATGAACGTGTTAATTTAATATTACATCAATCATTAAAAAGGGGTGAAGGTTCATGTCATTTAGTGAAATGATTAGAAATGAAGTACTTGGCTGGGCAGGTGTTTCTGAAAAACCGCATCGATTTGGTGGTATTGAAATAAATTATGGTAAGAAAGAACTTGGTCATTTGCATGGCGATAAGTTAGTTGATTTACCATTTCCAAAGGTAAAGCGGGATGAATTAGTGAGCCAAGGATTGGTGAAACCACATCACGTATTACCTGAATCAGGATGGATAAGTTATTATATAAAGAGTGAAGAGGATATTCCATTTGCAATTGAGTTATTTCGTATGCAATATGACAGAATAAAAAAATAATGAAATAAAATAGATAAGTAAAAATATATTTTCATGTCACATCCTTCCTTAATCGTTCGTCTCGTATGTAGAACGGATAAGGAGGGATTTTATTATGAAACATTTTGAGGTAGCAATTGTTGGTGGTGGGCTTGCTGGATTAACAGCATCTATATATTTAGCTAAAGCTGGAAGGAAAGTTATTGTATTAGAAAAGTCCAGTCACTTCGGTGGTCGAGGGATGACTATAAATAAAAACGGCATTTGTATGAATCTTGGTGCACATGCTTTATATAGAGGTGGAGAAGCGTTTATAACTTTTAATGAGCTAGGAGTAAATCTTCCAGGTGGAATCCCATCTACAAAAGCACATGGAATATGGAAAGGGGATATTTATACCATTCCAACAGATTTTCGCTCTATTTTATCAACACCGTTACTTTCATGGTCTGCAAAAGTACAGTTCGCTCGTCTTATGATTCATTTAGGAAACTTAGATGTAGAAAAAGTTCCGAAAATAAGCCTAACTACATGGGCAGAAAATGAAATTAAAGATCCAATGGTTCGAAATATATTTTATGCATTATGCCGAACAACAACATATACGTATGCTCCTACAATACAATTAGCATCTTCCGTACTAAAGCAAATACAGCTTTCTATGAAAGAAGGAGTACTTTATGTAGATGGTGGTTGGGAGACGATAATAAAAAATTTAAGAGGAATAGCGAATGCTAGTGGTGTACAATTTCTGGCTAAAAAGCATGTTTTAAAAATAGAGCATTGTGAAGGAAAACAAAGAATACATTGTTTTGACGATGAAGTATTTGAAGCAGGGGCAGTTATTGTAACAACTCCACCGAAAGAGGCATGTGAAATTATAAAAGGTACAGAAGGAACAAGTTTGCAAAAATGGAGTGAACAATCTATACAAGTGACCGTGGCAGCGTTAGATATTGGTTTAAAACAATTACCGAATCCTTTGCATCATTTTGCATTGGGATTGGATCAACCTATATTTTTCACGAATCAATCGAGAGCAGCTAAATTGAGTGAAGATGGATCAATTGTAGTGAGTCTAACTAAATACCATAACCCTGTACTAGAACTGAATCATATTCAAGAAGAGAAAGAACAGTTAGAAAATATGATGGAATTGTTACATCCGAATTGGAAAAGAGAAGTTGTTGCACAGCGATATTTACCGAAAATTACGGTAGTACATGATTTTCCTCATATTGACCGTGTTGAAAAACCAGGCCCTAGTATACCTGAAATGCCAGGTGTTTACGTTGCAGGAGATTGGGCTGGGCATGATGAAATATTAGCTGATGCTGCGGTAGCAAGCGGGAAACGTGCAGCGTTACACATTTTAAAGCAATTAGAAAGTGAGGCAGTTCATCATGGAAACGGAGCAATTATATGAAGCGTATCAACCATTATTATTTTCATTAGCATATAGAATCCTTGGGAGTGTTATGGATGCTGAAGATATCGTCCATGACGTATTTATATCGTTTAATAATATGGAGGACGCTCAATCTATAGAAAATATGAGAGCCTATTTATGTAAAATGGTAACAAATCGCTCAATTGACAAATTACGTTCGGCAGCACATAAACGTAACGTATATGTCGGAATGTGGTTGCCAGAGCCATTTGTGGAAGAGATTGATGATCCATCAGAGTCATTTGTAATGAAAGAATCAATTTCTACGGCATATTTATTACTTTTACAACAACTGACTGAGGTAGAGAGGATTGTTTTCATATTAAGAGAGGTTTTTAGTTATGACTACGAAGAAATCGCTTCGATTGTAGAAAAGAGTAGTGTGAACTGCCGAAAAATCTTTCAACGTGCACGAAAAAGTATTTTGGATAAGCCGAAGCAGTCAACATTAAGTACGAAGAAGATGGCTGCTTACGTGGAGAAATTTGTATCAGCATTGCAGTGTGGGGATGCGCAAGGCATGTTAGAAGTATTAAAAACAGATGCGATATTGAAAGCTGATGGTGGTGGTAAAGTTACAACTGCAATTAATCCGATTTATTCTGCAGATAAAATTATACGTTTGTTCTTTGGAATTGCAAAACGATTGCCAGAAAAGTATAGTGTTGATTTCAAAATAGTAAATGGTGCACCAGGCGTTATAGTTACAATAAATAATAAAGTGACGTATGTACTTTCATTCATATTTGAGGATGAGAAAATTTCAAACATTTATATGATGGTTAATCCAGAAAAACTTATGCACTTAAATGTAATAGTATAAAAAAGACGCATTTCTTTAGAAGTGCGTCTTTTTTTTTATTTTTCTAACATTTCAAGAGGTACATCTTTTTCGCCGGCTACCTCGAATTTAATTTCCCCGTCTTCTTCATAAATGCGTTTAATAATCGGTATAGTTATCATTAGTTTTTTATGCTGTTTACGTCTTCTAGCAGCATCTAAGTTAATCACGTTCATGTGTAAGCATCCTTTCTTACAGAAATATATAAACAAAAGAAAATGCGTCCGAAAAGGGCGCTTAGTTGAATTAGAAATACCGATTCATTTAAATGGGGTTTAGATTATCTTATAATTGAAAACTGATTGTAAAATAATGTGAATTAAATAATTGCACGTAGAAATTAACTTTACCAAAAAACGAAACAATATGCTATAAAAAATTTTAATTCTTTGTCGTATAACAGGAAAAAGGTGTGCATTTCGCATATAATGAAAAGTAGACGGGCATCATGTACTTTTTCATCATATTGCTTGGAAAGGCGATGGAGAAAATGAATACTCTAGATTCATTATTATTGCAACTTGAACAATATGGAGAAGAGCATGATCGACATAAAGAAAAAAGAGAAGAAAAATTAAGAAATATTTCTCGTGAAATGGGGCAGTTTTTATCAGTATTAGTAAAGGGCTGCAATGCAAAAAAAATTTTAGAAATTGGAACTTCAAATGGCTATTCTACATTGTGGCTAGCAAATGCGGTAGAAGAAACAAATGGAAATGTTATAACTGTAGAACTTTCTTCAGAACGGGTTGGAGAGGCACTTGGAAATTTTGAAAGGGCAAATCTTACACAGAGAATCGATATTCATAATCAAGAGGCTGGGGCATTTTTAGATTCGCAAGTAGATCGTTCATTTGATTTTATTTTCCTAGATTCAGAGCGCACGCAATACATGTGGTGGTGGGAACATATAAAACGTATTTTAGAGCCAAAAGGTTTTCTTGTAATTGATAATGCAACTTCTCATGCGGGGGAATTAGCTGGATTTATAAAGATGATTGAAGAAGACGTTACGTTTGAAACCGTGTTATTAGCTTTTCAAAAGGGAGCATTTGTTGCGCGGAAGAATAATTAGAAGTGGACCTAATATAATTATCACATTGAAAGATAGTATATGTCAAAAGATAGAGCATTGTATGAATTTAAGAAGGTAACTAAATGGAATTTCAAATTAATAGTCAGTGGTGATAAGTAAGGTAAGCTGTGAAGAATCCGTCTTCAGTATGTTGTTCTCTAGGTCTTAAGTCTGAGGAAAATAATGACGAGAACAGGTATACTTATACTATGAAACAGGGAATGACTGCATAAGCAGGTATTTCTTGAAAAATCGATTTCAAGCAAGCAAAAATGTATATGAAATACGATATATTAGATGAAATATAGTGCACATAAATTCGCACATATAAATAAAGGAGCGATTTTGTTGACTGAACTCGAGAAAAAAGAACCTGTATCGATTGTGAAAGATAATAATGTAGAAGTAGTAGTGGATACAGTAATAAAAGATGCAGAACTTGAAGAACTGAATAAAGAAGCAGATCTTTATGTACAAAAGTTAAATAGCGAGCAAAATACAGATTTATCAAAAGTATTGTCGCAGCTTGGAGACTTAGGGGATAAAGAGCAGCAAGCGGCAGGACAAACGCTATCAGCTTTAAAACGTCCTGTGACAGCGATGATGAATGGAAAGAATGAAGAAATTCCAAATACATTGTTAGAATTACGAAAAGTGGTATCAGAACTTGATCCAAACTCATTAAAAGCAACTGGTATGAAGAAACTTATGTTTAAAGTGTTTAAGAAAAATCCGCTTGAAAATTACGTGCATAAATATCAATCTATAGATAAGCAAATCGAGGAGATTATAAGATCACTTCTCATTGGCCGTGATAACTTGCAAGAGGATACGGTTGGTCTTGAAATGTTAAAAGAGCAATCACACGATAAAATTCACGCTCTTGATAAACAAGTATACTTAGGAAGAAAACTTGCTGGTATGCTTGAAGCTGAGAAACAAAATCCAGAACGTCAAAGGGATATTCCGTTAATAAATGATGCATTAGAAAAGATACTTGTGCGTACTCGTAATATGCAACAAGCAAAAAGTGTATTATTACAATCTATCGCATCTGTAGACATCATTAAGAAAAATAATGAAAAGCTATCAGAGGCAATTCGTAATGCAATTACGATGACGCAAAACGTTATAACGGTTTCAGCTGCAATTCAGCTCGCATTAACAAATCAACGTAAAACAATTGATGCTGTTAATGCAACAAATGAAGCGATTGAATCAATGGTATTAAGCAATTCACAAGCATTAAAACAAAATACAGAAGAAACAACAAAACTCCTAGAAAATCCTGCAATTAGCATGGATAAATTACGTGAATCATTCCAAAATGTATTTGCCGCTATTGAAGCATCTGAGAAATCGTCAGAACGTATTATTGAGTCTAGTAAGAAATTTGTAATTGAACTAGATACATTTAATGATGAGATGAAGCAGAAACTCATTCAGCGTCCAAGGAAATAACAGACTTTTAGAGGAGGTGAAAAAATGAGTTTCATTCAAGGAGTATTATTACTATTAGGATCATTACTTTTAATCGCATTTACTGTCGTTGTTTTAGTTGTATACTTCGGACGTAAACTTTATTTTTCATGGACGAAACCATATAAGAGAGCACAAGATTCCATTGAGAAATTATCAAACAAATCGACACCGTTTTTACAAGAGTTTACGCAACATCCACTCTTTTATCGCTGGATTCGTACGGAAGGAAAGAAAGAACAACATACATTGAATACTCTTTTCTGTACATCAGGTCAACGTACGAGAGAACAAGTATTTTCAATGTTACCGAAAGAAAAACAGAAAAAAGTGCATGTAATGGCAAAAACAACGAAAAAGCTTACAAATGAAGATATCGATGTGGCCGCGATGAAAGTGAAAGATTTCTTAAGACAAGAAACGCAGCAAACTGTAAAACCGACAGACTTATCGTTTTATAAATTGTATTTCTATGATCGATATCCAGATGCATTAAATACAATTCAAGCATATAAACGCTCGATTAATCCTTCACTACAAAGAACAGTTGATGACATTACAATTTCAGTATTAAATGCATTGCCGTACTATCAAGAACAACGCATGTTTGAACAACAACATAAACTTGAAACGTTCTTAATGAAAGATTTAACAGCGATGTTATCATTAGTGGTACAATTACCACCATCACAACGTCCTGAAAAAGAAGAAGAACTAAAAATATACTTGCAAAATTTCCAAAAAGAAATGGAAGTAGTAGAGCGTGATATTCGCGACTCCATTGATCATGATTTGAATGTGAAGATGAGAGCAGCGACTGAGAAGTTTAAGAATAAATAAAAAAGGCGCCTTAAAAGCTAAGTATTTCTCAGCTTTAAGGCGTTTTTTTTGAGATTTTATTTTGCCTTAACGGTAGTAAAACTAGAAGGAATGCTTTCATTATGCAATCGATCAACTGCAGTTACCACATACGTATACGTTTCTCCAGAAATAGCCGTTTTATCTACGTAAATTTCTCCAAGTTTTGTTTTTCTTACAGTAGTAAGTAAATGTTTTGGGTTTTGTATATCCACTTCATTTTTTCCATTCACACGGTAAATGGCGTAATAAGAAGAGTCATTATCTCTATTGTCAATTATTCCTACGGCAATACCTTCATCTCTTGGAATGGCACCTTTTAAAGTAGGTTGTTTTGGCGGATCATGATCAAGCCAAGGCATAGGTGGAATTAATGCAGGGTGTTTATATATGTCTTTTGAGAGTCTATCTTTAATTCCAAGTGGATTGTTATTTATATCTTTTAAACTGAAATGCATACTACCTTTTATTTGTGGATATTGATGGTTTAAAGCGATTTGCTTTGGATATTCTTCTGGCTCAGACCAAGCAGGCACAGAGTTGTTATTTATTTTATAAGCCGCTTGACCGATGTATAGGTGAATCGGTTTGTTATTTGTTTCTTTTACCCACCAATCTACTAATATATCATATGCAGCAGGTGTGAAACCTATATTCCAATATATTTGAGGTGTAATGTAGTCAATGTACCCTTTTTGTATCCACTCACGTGTGTCAGCATAAAGGTCATCGTAGTTTCTTTGACCTGCGGTTGTATTAGAGCCAGTTGGATCGTCAGCTATATTTCGCCATACGCCAAATGGACTAATGCCAAATTTCACGTATGATTTTTCTTGTTTTATAGCAGTATTTAAACCTTTTACGAGTTCATTTACATTATTGCGACGCCAATCTTCGATAGTTGAAAAATTCTCATTATTATATGATTCAAATGTTTTTTGATCAGGAAATTCTTCGCCAACTACTTTATAAGGGTAAAAATAATCGTCCATATGAATTGCATCAACATCATAATTTTTTACGATTTCTAAAGCGCCTTCCGTTATAAAGTTTTTCACATCAGGAATACCAGGGTTGTAATATAGCTTCCCGCCGTAAGGTACAACCCAATCGGGATGTTGTCTTGCAGGGTGATTATTTGATAATCGATTTATATCAGTGTGATTCATCGTTATTCGGTATGGATTAATCCATGCGTGGAATTCTATATTTCTTTTATGTGCTTCTTCAATCATAAATGCGAGCGGGTCGTATCCAGGGTCTTTTCCTTGTGTACCCGTAATGTATTCAGACCAAGGACCGTAATTTGAAGGATAGAAAGCATCAGCAGTCGGTTTAATTTGTACAACGACTGCATTCATACCAGTGTTTTTTACATCGTCTAATAGTCTTATAAATTCTTGTTTCTGCTTTTCAATAGGTAAGCCAGTTTTTGAAGGCCAATCAATATTGAGAACAGATGCTAGCCATACAGCGCGTAATTCATGTTTTTTGTAAGTAGTATTTACTTCAGCATAAGTAGAGTGAGGGGAAATGAAAGAGAAAGGAGTAAACAATATGACGATACAGCACATCATTACTAAACGTTTCATAATCATTTATACGCCTCCCTATTATACGATTATTTAAAATAATATATGATGTTAGGTTGGCCCTGCAATTGAGAAAAATAAATATTGAAACATTAATTTAATAGGAAAAATATTTTTAGTGAAATTTACTTTCAGTATAACTAAATCGTTTCATTTCTTCATATGCTAGTTAGTAAAGTGAAACTTTCTTTCATTTGAAAGAAACAATTTATAAGTATAGGAGGATTCAATAATGAAAGTTTTATTCGTTTGTTCTGGAGGAATGTCCAGCGCAATTGTTGTAAACGCTTTAAAAAAAGAAGCAGAGAAAAAAGGTATGAACATGGAAGTGCATGCTATTGGAACAAGTGAGGTGGAGGAAGAAGTAAAGAATGGTTGGGATGTTGTAATGGTTGCACCTCAAGTTAGACATCGATTTGACGCTGTAAAAAAACTTACAGAACAAGAATCTATTCCGTGCGGTATTATTCCGCCGCAAGCATACACGCCGCTTGGTGGACCGACTTTATTAAAAACTGTAAATGAATTAATTAGTTAGGGGGAAGCGTTATGAATAAGTTTGTCACGTTTCTTGATAAAAACTTATCTGGACCGATGGCAAGGCTTTCTGAACAGAGGCATTTACAAGCAATCCGTGATGGAGTTATTTCGGCGTTACCATTTATTATCGTAGGGAGTTTCTTTTTAATAGTAGCATTTCCACCATTACCGAAAGATAGTTTCATATCAGCCTGGGCATTGAAAAATCAAACAAGTATATTAATACCATATCGTTTAACGATGTTTATTATGTCTTTATATATAGCATTTGGTATAGGATACAATTTAGCGAAAAGTTATAAGTTAGATGCTTTATCAGGGGCACAGTTAGCAGTATGCTCACTACTTTTAACATTGACGCCCGAATTAATCGATAAAAAAGGATTTATGCTTCCGATGACAAATCTCGGAGGGCATGGATTATTCGTAACGATGATCGTATCTATTTTATCAGTAGAGATTTTAAGATTTTGTAAGACGAAAAATGTAATGATTAAAATGCCAGAACAAGTACCGCCGTCTGTTTCACGTTCGTTTGAAGCACTTATACCTGCTGCATTCGTAATTATTTTAATGAGTTTAGTAACTGTCGTTTTTAGTATTGATTTACATCATGTAGTTGATAAATTAGCGGCACCGTTAGTAAAAGCTGGTGATAGTTACTTCGGTGTAATCATTCCAGTATTTTTAATTACATTTTTTTGGTCATTCGGAATCCATGGTGTGTCGGTTGTTGGAACTGTTGCCCGGCCATTATGGGAAGTATATTTAGGGAAAAATGGTGAAGCAGTTGCTAGTGGAGCAGATCAGTTGCCATTCATATCACCAGAGCCGTTATACCAATGGTTTATATGGATTGGTGGTTCTGGTGCGACGTTAGGGCTTGTATTAGCTATGATTGTATTTGGTCGATCAAAATATTCGAAAGCATTATCAAGAACTTGTATTGTTCCTGGTATTTTTAATATTAATGAACCTGTTATTTTCGGATTACCGATTGTACTAAATCCAATTTTAATTATCCCGTTTATCATTACACCACTAGTAACAGCAACTGTTGCATATTCAGCAACTGCGATGGGATTTGTAACGCCAACACATATTATGCCGCCGTGGACATTACCAGCTCCAATTGGCGCGTATTTAGCCACAGGTGGAGATTGGCGTGCAGTAGTATTAGTTTTTATAAATATAGCAATATCATTCCTTATTTACCTACCATTCTTTAAAATGTACGACAAAAACATGCTTGAAATTGAGAAAAATGGTGATGGGGAATCTGTTAATCCGTAAGTTTTATATTTTATTTTTGAGTGATAGGCATTTTGTCTATCACTTCTTTCACATTAAGTCCAGAGAGGGTGAAATAGAATGAATATAAAATTTAGCTATAAAGGTGTATTTTTATTGTTATTTGGAGTGATATGTGCAAATTTACTTTTCGTACCTTTATTAAGAATGCTAAATCTATCACAAATGCATAGTATATGGCTGGTTACAAGCTTTGCGGCAAGTATTTTGCTTACGGTAGTTGTTTCTTTCATTGATGGATCGTTTGCATCGAAAGCACAGTTGTTTTTTAGATTTATATTGTTTTCTGTAGGTTGTACGTTGTTTACTTACATAATTGTTTTTTAGTGAATAGGGGGCATGCATATTATGTATATTGCAGGGATAATGTCCGGTACATCGTTAGACGGAATAGATGTAGCGCTCGTTCATGTAGAAGGAAACGGTGTAGATTCTAAAGTCGAACTCATTCATTTTACTACTGTTCCATTTTGTAAGGATATAAAAAATGAGATACTGCAGGCTTTATCAATTGATACATCTAATGTTCAATTGATATGCAGTTTGAACTTTAAGCTTGGTTTATGTTTTGCCAATGCTGTGGAGGAAGTTTGTAAAAAGGCTGATTTGTCATTGGAACAATTAGATTTAATAGGTTCTCACGGACAAACGATTTATCATCAGCCAAAGCAAGAAGGCAATAGTATTTCTTCGACATTGCAAATTGGAGAACCAGCAGTTATAGCATATGAAACGAACACTACGGTTATCTCTAATTTTCGAACGATGGATATGGCAGCAGGGGGACAAGGTGCACCACTTGTGCCATATTCAGAGGTCATTTTGTATCGTCATCAAACTAAAAATAGATTACTACAAAATATTGGCGGAATCGGTAATGTTACAGTAGTACCAAGTCATCTAAGTGATAAGAGTGTTATTGCTTTTGATACTGGCCCAGGAAATATGGTAATCGATGATGTATGTCAAAGATTATTTCAGTTGCCATATGATCAAAATGGTAGGATTGCAAAACAAGGAGTAGTTGTAGATGAAATTTTGACATATTGTATGAACCATCCATTTTTGAAAATGAATCCACCGAAATCAACTGGTAGAGAACAGTTTGGAGAAAAGTTTGTAAGTGAATTATTGAAGCGGTTTGAAAAGCATGGTAAAGAAAATCTTTTGACGACTGTCACGATGTTTACAGCAAGTTCAATTGTTCATCATTATAAGGAGTTTATTCTGCCGTATTATGAAATCGATGAAGTAATTTTAGGTGGTGGGGGCAGTTATAATCGTACACTTGTTGAAATGATACGAAATGGATTGAAGGAAGAAAAGTGCGCGATATTCATTCAAGAAGATATAGGCTATTCTTCAGAGGCGAAAGAAGCAATTGCCTTTGCGATATTAGCAAACGAAACGCATCATCGTAATCCGAGTAATGTGCCAAGCGCAACAGGTGCAAAGCAATCTGTAGTTTTAGGGAATATAACATTCCCTCCAATAAGATGATGAAAATGAGGCGAACATATGAAGTATATGATTGGAGTAGATGGTGGGGGCACGAAGACAGAAGCAATTGCATTTGATCAAGACGGAAACGAAGTTGTAAGAGGTACGAGTGGGTTTGGAAATATATTAATAGATTATGAAAAAGCAGTTTCGCATATTATGGAGGCGATCGATCAATGCAAGAAAGCTTTAATAGATGGGCACTGCGTTTGTATTTGTTTAGGGTTAGCGGGTGTAAGTGGAGCAAATACAAATGAATTAACAGTACGTCTAAAAAAGAAGTACCAAACACAAATTGAAGTTTTAAATGACGCAATGATTGCACATGCAGCTGCTTTAAAAGGTAAGAATGGAATATTAACTATAGGTGGTACAGGTGCAATTTGTATAGGAAAGAAAGACGAAGTGTACGAGTATAGCGGTGGATGGGGACATATTTTAGGGGATGAGGGAAGCGGTTATTGGATTGCGTTACAAGGTTTAAAGAGAATGGCAAATCAATTTGATCAAGGAGTTAGACTTTGTCCATTAAGCTTAAGGATTCAAGACGAGTTTCGACTTTTAACATCATCTCATATAAAAAGACTAGTATATAGTTCTTCAAAAGATAAAGTTGCAGCAATTGCACCATTAATTATAGAGGAAGCGAGGAATGGGAATGATGATGCACATAAAATTATTCTGCAAGCGGCTAAGGAATTAACGATAATTACGGTGAATATTTACAACAAGATGCAGTTTGATTTATCACCTTTAATTGCAGTAAGTGGCAGTATATTGCGTTTCGTTCCTGAGATATATGCTGAATTTAAGAAATGCTGTGAGAAAAATATGGGAGAAGTTATATTCGTATCACCATCAGAAATGGCAGTGAAAGGAACATATCATTTAATGAAGGGTGTATATTTTATAAAATAGAAGTATGAGAATTTTTGTATGATTTGTAAAAATATGATGTTAAAATATACAAAGGGATGTAAAGCAAGAAAAAGTACAATATACATAGTCATTGAATATTGTATAAGTACTCCCATGTAGAAAGTGAATGATTACATGATTAATAGTATGCAATTTTTGTATTTGGTGGCTTCTTATTTATTTGGAAACATATTGACCGCTTATATAGTAACGAAATGGAAACATAATGTTGATATTCGTGAAGAAGGAAGTGGTAATCCTGGAGCAAGAAATATGGGGCGCGTATATGGAAAAGGGTATTTCGTCGCTACATTTTTAGGTGATGCGATCAAAGGGGCAATCGTAGTTTCTATTGCAAAATACCTTTTCGAAGATTCTACATTTGTAATGTTAGCTTTACTGGCTGTTATACTTGGACATATTTACCCAATTTTATTTAAAGGCAAGGGCGGAAAAGGCATTTCAACATTTATTGGAGGGTTAATTGCATTTGATTATTTGATAGCGCTTACTCTTATTGCTGTGTTCATTATATTTTATTTAATCTTTAAAAGATTTACTAAGCCCGGACTAATTACAATCGCTTGTTTACCAGTTTGCATGATTTTGTATTCTTACTCTATTGTTATGACTATTTTAAGTGCACTAATCATTGTACTTATTTTATATGTAAATCGAGAATGAAATGAACTTTTAATAAGTGGAGTTAATCTCCACTTATAATTTTTATTAAATACATAAAGGAGATACAACATGGGGTTAATTTATAAAGTTGCTGATCAAGCTTGGGAATTTGAAAGTATACATAAATTGAATTATAAAACATTTGTAGAAGAAATTCCGCAACATGAAGAAACGAAAGATCGTGTTCGTATAGATCATTTCCATGAAGAAAATACATATTTAATTTGTTTAGATGACGATAAGTTAGTAGGTATGGTTGCATTGCGAGGAAAACGACCATTCTCGTTAGATTATAAAATTCCAAATCTAGATTTTTATTTGCAAGAACATGGAGAAAATGTATATGAAATTCGTTTACTTTCAGTAGAACGTGAATATCGAAATGGAAGAGCATTGTTAGGTTTAATTCGCTTTTTACATCGTTATTTGCTTCTAAATGGATATGAATTGGCACTCATTTCTGCTACAACACGTGAACTACTTTTATATGAGCAAATGGGATTCAAATCTTTCCATACGTTAGTTGGTACTGAAGAAGCAGCCTTCCAGCCAATGTATGTTACCCCAGCTATGTTTGAAGAGTCGAGTGTTGGGGGTATTATGACGAAAGAATATACGTTTTTACCTGGTCCAGTGGATATTGAAGAAAATGTTCGAAAGGCATTTTCTACTAAGCCTATTTCGCATCGTTCTAAGTCATTTCAAGTGACAATGGAAAATGTAAAAAAACGTTTACTGCAAATGACAAAAGCAAAACGTGTGCAAATAATGTTAGGAACAGGGACGTTAGCGAATGATGCCATTGCTTTACAGTTGAATTCTTTAAAAGGGAAAGGACTAGTTTTAACAAATGGGGAATTTGGAAATAGGTTAGTGGGACATGCAACACGTGCGCAATTACATTATGATACGCATAAAAAAGAAATGGCAGAGCCGTTTATTTATACAGAATTAGAAAAAATAATGGCAACTGGAAATTATGAATGGCTTTGGTTTGTTCACCATGAAACATCAACTGGAATGTTAAATAATTTAGAAGAACTAAACATTCTTTGTAAAAAATATCAAATGAAACTATGTGTAGATTGTATAAGCTCAATTGGAGCAATATCAATAAATTTGAAGGATGTATATTTTGCAAGTGGTGTTAGCGGAAAAGCGATTAAATCATATACAGGATTATCTTTCGTTTTTCATAATCACATGATAGAGAAAAACGAAGCAATACCTATGTATATGGATATTGGTATGTATGAAATGAATGATAGTATTCCATACTCCCATTCATGGAATTTAATTTATGCATTGCAAGAAGCATTGAAGCGACTTGAAGATGAAGAGGCATTTGAAAAAATAAAAGAGGCGTATGCTTATATTGAACAAGCTATTAATACTATGGATTTAAAGCTTGTTTCACCTAAAGATCATGCCGCTCAAATTGTTCTTACCATTCAATTAAACGAAGGGCAGTGTTCTAAGGCAGTAGGTGATGCGTTAGCGTTACAAGGATATATGGTTCATTATGAATCAGCATATTTACAAAAGAATAACTGGATTCAAATAGCATGTCTGAATCACTATAAAGAACGTGATATGAAGAGGATGTTAAATTGTTTGCAGATGTGTGTGTTAAAGAAAGTTCTTTTAACGTAAATGCTTGTATATTTATTATATAATTTCTACAAGGCTATGAGTCACACTTGCTAAGTGTATAGAAGTGCATTTTTTGACAAGAGTTTAAAAGAGAGCGAAAGCTCTCTTTTAAACTTACTTAAATGAATTACCCACAGATTGGAATACCGAGAACTCTCAAAGCTAGTGCTACTTGAAGAGTAATTTCCAATCTAGCAATTTCGATGCCAGCAACTGTGAGTACTAAAAAAGGTTGGCCGTTTACGAACACAATACAACTTTCCATATATACGCCTCCTTTCTAGTGATCTACTACAGTATATGAATGAAACTGTAATACGTTATAGTTGGATTTATGAATTTTATAAAAATAATAGATTTACCCTATGTTTACGAAACAAATGGAGTTTCATAGTGTTAATAATTTAATTGTTAGACAAGGAAGCATCTATAATAAGATGCTTTTTATTATATTTACGTTTCAGCGTGACAATAAATAAAGTTAATCAATGACGAATTGAGAGGGAAATATATTGATAAATATTTGTATGAGGTAAACTAAGAAGGTTTTAGAAAAACGAAAAGGAATTTTTATACTTGTAACATAAAAATTCTAGGGGGATGTTAATATGGAAAAAACTATGATGGTAGAAACAACAAACATGATGATGTCTATGGAAAAAATGATGTGTGAAATGAAGTGTATGAAAATGATGATGAATAACATGATGCAAATGGATGTAGAAATGGATAAGGCAATGATGGTGAAAATGAATGAATGTGATGAAATGATGAAGACTACTATGTCTATGATGAAAGCGATGAAAGAGAAATGTTGTTGAAGTAGCAAAGTATAGCGTAAAATGATGATGATCTTGTAAATTTAAATTAGTAAAGAGCCTGTTTTAGTTGGTAAATTAAAATAGGCTCTTTTAACTATTGTTCAAAAATAAATTGAGTTGACAAAAAAGAACTAAAAGATTATTTTAGTTCTTTTTTCTGTATTAACACTGTTCAAATCATTTGTTTAAAAGCTATAGATGATGGTTAGGCAGTGAGCAAAGACAAGTAAGAGCCTATCTTTCTTCGTTAAATGTGTGCTGAAGTAAATAATGATTCCATTTTTATTTTACTCTTTTCTCTAATTTCAGCATCAGCATGTCGCATAACATATTTATGCGCCACAGCGATTGCTAAAACATCATCTAATAAGCCAATCCCAATAATAGCAGCTATATCTGGAATGAAATCGATTGTTAATACGTAATAGGATAAAGCGGCTAATATAATGAGTTTCGCTTTAGTAGGTAACTCTTTCTTTTTCATTGTGTAAAATAAAATAATACTTTCATATACGCTTGATTTCCCGAGGTTTACTGAGCTTTTTTTGAATTTTTTCCAAAGTGTCTGTTTCTCCATATAAACACTCCTTTTCCAAAAAACAGATTTTTTAAAAGGATGGACAAAGAAGCGAAAGAATAATCAATTTTATTGTTTTTTCTTATTGTATATTTCGATATTTATAAGCGAATACCTGTTCAAAATAAAACAATGCTTGTTAAGCGGATACGATTATGGAGATGGATGAAGAGAAAATCTGTTTTGGAAAGCAAATAAGTTTCCGATAGAGGTTTCAATGAATTATTTGCGTTCTGCAACGAAGGCAGAAAAAACTTTTGATTTCTTAATACCAGCTATCTTGATAATAATTATTAGATTGTTTATAGCGTATATGAATCCGAATACAACAATAATATTGAAAGGAATTAAGGATATAAATAATCAATCACTTACATTCATTCCAATTTTAGCTGGTTTTAATATAGCTAATTACCTCGTTCCTTATGATTCTAGTACTTGCTGGTTCATTTGCTACAAGTGTTTTTGCTGATAGAAAGTTTTTTATCCCTAATTTCCCAAAACAACCATATCGTTTTGGCGTAGGTATTTATGAGGGCGTAGTAGCTCATAGTACAGCGACTTCTGAAATATTCAAAAGTATGAATCTCGTACATGAAGAAACGTATTTGTTCAATATGCTGTTGATTGAGATGAAACAATCCAAATCGCTAATATAAAATACATTGCATATGGCGGTGGACCTGCTGCTAATAAACGATTTGTACATGTAGAGTTATGTGAAACAGCAGACCATACAAAGCTCGAGCGTTCATATGAAAAATACGTAAAACTTTTAGCGGAAATCTTAAAAGATAACAAGTTATCTGTAGGAAAAGGATTGTGGATTCACTACGATGTGATTAAATATCTTGGCAGTACAGATCATGAAGATCAACTTGATTATTTAAAATCTCATGGGGGATCAGGAGCTCAATCCCGTGCTGATGTACAACGGGCATACAATAATTCTAGTGTGGATGTTTCTGTACATGAAAGCCACCTAAACCAACAGAAGTACCAACAGCTGTAACCGATGGTATAGCTTATATTGAAGGCTACAACGTTAATTTACGTAAAGGACCAGACACAAGCTATTCTAAGATTCGTCAACTAAATAAATCAGAAGCTTATGTTGAATGGGGCGAAAAGCCTGGTTGGTTAAACCTTGGTGGAGAGCAATGGATTAAGAACACTCCATCCTATGTGAAGTTTAGTAAGAAAAGTACAGTAGATTCTTCTATTGTAGGAAAGCGTGTTGTTTCTAAAGTTAACATTCTACGTTTCTATGATGCTCGACCTTGGTAGGATAGAGACGTGGATGGTTTTGTAGATGTAGGTGAGGTATTTACAATTTTTAGGAAGTTAAATATGGAAGGTTCAGTACAATTTAAGGCGCACAATAGTATAGGGAAAACATATTATATTACGATCAATGAAGTTTATGTATATGTAACTGTATTACTACAGTATAGTACACTCATAGGAGGTAGTTATGTGTTTGATAAAAATGAAATACAAAAGGTAAATGGGATACTTCAAGCTAATGCATTAAATCCAAATTTAATTGGCCCTACACTTCCCCCAATCCCACCATTTACTTTACCCACAGGTCCAACAGGAGGGACAGGCCCAACGGGAGTAACGGGTCCAACGGGGGTAACGGGTCCAACAGGAGTAACGGGTCCAACAGGAGTAACGGGTCCAACAGGAGTAACGGGTCCAACGGGAGTAACGGGTCCAACGGGGGTAACGGGTCCAACAGGAGTAACGGGTCCAACAGGAGTAACGGGTCCAACGGGAGTAACGGGTCCAACGGGAATAACGGGTCCAACAGGAGAGACAGGCCCAACAGGAGGAACTGAAGGTTGTCTTTGTGATTGCTGTGTTTTACCTATGCAAAGCGTTTTACAACAACTTATTGGAGAAACTGTTATTCTTGGCACTATTGCAGACACACCCAACACGCCCCCGCTTTTCTTTCTATTTACTATCACTTCCGTGAATGATTTTTTAGTTACAGTTACAGATGGCACCACAACCTTTGTGGTCAATATATCTGATGTAACAGGGGTAGGTTTTTTACCACCAGGACCACCTATTACATTACTTCCACCTACCGATGTAGGATGCGAGTGTGAATGTCGTGAACGACCAATTAGACAATTACTGGATGCGTTTATCGGATCTACAGTAAGTCTTTTAGCAAGTAATGGTTCTATTGCAGCAGATTTTAGCGTGGAACAAACAGGACTTGGGATAGTACTAGGGACATTACCTATAAATCCAACTACAACCGTTAGGTTTGCAATTTCAACTTGTAAAATTACAGCTGTGAATATAACCCCTATTACGATGTAGTCTATTTCTTTCAGAAGTATCTGTTGCTACTCGATAAGAGAAGCACAGTTTATTTGTCCACCTTGAAAACGTATTGTTTTCAAAGTGGACAATCTACGTTTCTAGGATGCTCCATCTTGGAAATATAAAGATGGAGCTGATTCTGTAGATGCAGGGATTTATGATTGATGCAAAAGTGAGTGCCAATGGTTCGCCACAGTACAAAGCACACAGCAGTAAAGAAAAAACATACTATGTTACTGCAAATGAAGCCTATTTATTCATCTAACGCACTATACCTTCATGAGTAATTAACCATGCCCCCTTAATCTTTCTATATCCTTCATTTGTAAATTTCTTACTACTATATTATTGGCGTACAATATATGGCTAAATGTATCTAATTGGTTTTCTAAACGCACAAAATTCCCAAATTGATATGGTAAGGCTATAAAAATTATAATGAAAAATAATAAATATCTCTAATGCACTATTAGGATTTTTCCATTTTATATTGCAAACCATCTTTCTGAAAGATAAGCTCATATGCTAAATTAAAATGAAGGTTATATAATGCTTTCGTATTACATATTAAATTGTAGAACATAGTTCCTTGATGTACATATTGGTGTAATTTATTTTGAATTGGTGAAACAATAATTTTTAAAATTCCTTTAATATCTTCATTAAAGAAGTTATAGGAGGGAATAACTTGGACTCATTATTTGATGTAATAGCAAATGTTATTTTATTTTATCCTCGAAATGACATGAAATTAAAACACCATATTGCCAAATTAAGCGAATTTGAGTGGTTTCGAAGGTTACACGAAGATCCGAAATATACAAGTTTAATTTGGAGTAATAGAAAAATTAAAAAGTATATTTTGACTTCTGCAAATATGGAAGCATTAATAAAATCCGAGAAAAAACAAAAAGAATTTGTTCATCTAGTACAGGATGAATATAAAAAAAGAAGATAAGAATTTTTTTATTTTTCATATTTGGCGAAACAAATGGTACAATGAAAGCTAATGTGAAAAATAAGGAAAAGAAGTGGTCTATTTGAAAAACTTTTTAGAATTAGGAATTAGTGAAACTTTTAATCATACATTACGTGAAAATGGAATTACAGAAGCAACACCGATTCAGGAGAAGGCAATTCCTGTTATTATGTCAGGTAAAGATGTTATTGGGCAGGCGAAAACAGGAACGGGTAAAACGTTAGCATTCGTGTTACCGATTTTAGAAAAAATCGATCCAGAGTCTAGTGATGTTCAGGCTTTAATTGTTGCACCAACAAGGGAACTAGCACTGCAAATTACAACTGAAATTAAAAAAATGCTTGTTCAAAGAGAAGATATTAATGTACTAGCGATATATGGCGGACAAGATGTAGCACAACAATTGAGAAAATTAAAAGGTAATACACATATTGTTGTAGCGACACCAGGACGATTATTAGATCATATACGACGTGAAACAATTGATTTAAGTAATCTTTCAACGATTGTACTAGATGAAGCAGATCAAATGCTTTATTTCGGATTCTTATATGATATTGAAGATATTTTAGATGAGACACCTGATAGTAAACAAACGATGTTATTCTCAGCAACGATGCCAAAAGATATTAAAAAATTGGCGAAACGTTATATGGAAGAGCCGCAAATGATTCAAGTACAAAGTGAAGAAGTAACGGTAGATACAATTGAGCAGCGTGTCATTGAGACGACAGATCGTGCAAAGCCAGATGCACTTCGTTTTGTTATGGATCGTGATCAGCCATTTTTAGCAGTTATTTTCTGTCGTACAAAGGTTAGAGCAAGTAAGCTTTATGATGATTTAAAGGGACTTGGTTATAATTGTGCTGAACTTCATGGTGATATACCTCAAGCGAAACGTGAAAGAGTTATGAAGAGTTTCCGCGAAGCTAAAATTCAGTACTTAATCGCAACGGATGTAGCAGCTCGTGGACTTGATGTAGATGGTGTAACGCACGTATTTAACTTTGATATCCCTGAAGATGTAGAAAGTTATATTCACCGCATTGGCCGAACAGGACGTGCAGGTGGATCAGGTCTTGCAATTACGTTCGTTGCAGCGAAAGATGAAAAACATTTAGAAGAAATTGAAAAAACGCTTGGTGCACCAATACAAAGACAAATAATCGAACAACCGATGATAAAAAATGTAGATGAAAATGGAAAACCGGTACAAAAGCCGGCTCCAAAGAAATCAGGTCAATATCGTCAAAGAGATAGCCGTGAAGGTTCAAGAAGTGGTTCAAAAGGTGGTCCAAGAAACGATTCAAGAAATAGTTCTAGAAATGATAACAATCGATCATTTAATAAGCCAAGTAATAAGAAAAGTAGTACAAAACAAGGTCAGCAAAGACGTGGCCGTTAAATAGTTATTATTCAAAAAGAGTCGCAAAGTGTTGCGGCTCTTTTTTGTTTTTATACAACGAAGTCGATATAAGTACAAGGTTGATTGCATAGAAACAACCTTTAAAATTTCATTCACCGTATTAAAAATAAATTTTAAAATTCATAAAGGAAATATAAAGTAGGTTGTTGTATATGTACGATAACAGGAAACTTTTCACATACTAAACATATACTTTAAATAAACCGACAGTCGGTCCGTAGGAAGGAGTACATGAATGAGGATCGTAAAAGAATATGGGGAACGTAGAAATGAAATTTTAGAAACTGCTGAACGTTTGTTTGTTACAAAAGGGTATACGAAAACTACAGTAAATGACATTTTAAAAGAGATTGGTATAGCAAAGGGGACGTTTTATCATTATTTTAAGTCGAAAGAAGAAGTAATGGATGAAATTATTATGAGGATTATTAAAGCGGATGTTGCTAAAGCGAAAGCAATTGTCTCTAACCCTAATATCCCAGTTTTGGATAAGTTATTTCGAGTTTTAATGGAACAATCACCAAAATCAGGAGATGTAAAAGATAAAATGATTGAACAATTTCATCAGCCAAATAATGCGGAAATGCATCAAAAAAGTATAGTACAATCAATTATTCATTTATCTCCTGTTTTAGCAGAGATTTTAGAACAAGGAATCGCTGAAGGCATATTTTCTACTCCATACCCACAAGAAACGATTGAATTATTACTCTCTTCAGCACAAGTCATATTTGATGAGGGTTTATTCCAGTGGAAGCCGGAAGAAATGATGAGGAGGGCTAAAGCTTATATCAAAATGATGGAAGCATCTGTTGGAGCGAAAGAGGGAGCCTTTGATTACATGGTGGAGGTTTTAATCAAACAGAAATAGTAATTTTCTGTTTGGATATTATCGACCGACAGTCGGTCTGAATCGAATGAAAGGTGTGATAAGGATGTCAGCTAGTATAAGGTCTTCGATGAAAGATTTTCACTTAATGGTGAGTGGACAAATTATTACTATTTTAGGTTCAACACTTTTACGTTTTGCCCTGTCATTATATGTGCTAGATATAACAGGGCGTGCTGATATATTCGCAGGATTATATGCGGTAACGAGTATTCCGTTTTTACTAGCTCCTCTCGGCGGAGCGATAGCAGATCGTTTCAATCGCCGTGATTTAATGGTTATTTTTGACTTCATCAACGCTGCGATTGTATTAAGCTTTATAGTTTTGTTATTTACTGGACCTGTATCTATTATATTGATTGGAACAATTATGTTTTTACTAGCAGTCGTTAGTGCAATGTATTCACCTGTTGTAATGGCGAGTATTCCGCAATTAGTTCCAGAGAATAAGTTAGAGCAAGCAAACGGTATCGTAAATGGTGTGCAAGCATTGTCAAATATAGTTGCTCCTGTATTTGGAGGAATATTGTACGGCATAATTGGTTTGAAAATGCTCGTAATAATAAGTTGTCTTGCTTTCTTTTTATCTGCGATTTTAGAAATGTTTATTAAAATACCTTTTATAAAAAGAGCACGAGAAAGCCATATAATACCGACAATTGTAAAGGATATGAAAGAAGGATTTATATATGTTTTAAAACAACCATTTATTTTGAAATCTATGCTTTTAGCTGCATTACTAAATTTAATACTTACACCGCTATTTGTTGTTGGCGCTCCAATTATTATACGAGTAACAATGGAAAGTAGCGACACGTTATACGGAATTGGAATGGGATTGATCGATTTTGCTACTATTTTAGGTGCATTATCGATAGGTTTTTTTGCGAAAAAGCTACAGATGAAAACATTGTATTACTGGATGCTTTTAATAGCTTTATTAGTACTACCAATGGCACTATCAGTTACGCCAGTTATTCTTAATTTAGGATACTATCCACCATTTATCCTCTTTATACTTTCTTCTATTCTAATTGCAATGATCGTGACAATTGTATCCATCTATGTGATTACTGTAGTCCAAAAGAAAACACCAAATGAAAACCTAGGAAAAGTAATGGCAATTATAACAGCGGTATCTCAATGTATGGCACCAATTGGGCAAGTCATTTATGGTTTTATGTTTGAAGGATTCAGTATGAAAATTTATTTACCTATATTAGTTATTAGTTTCATAATGATAATAATAGCGATAGTGACGAAGAAAATATTATGGAATGAAGGGAACTAGCTCCATATGATTAGGAGAATGTTAAAAAGAGATTTCTCTCAAAATAAAATGATAATTACTATTCTATTTATGTTTATCATGTTATCAAGTCTTTTAATCGCAAGTGCTTCAAGTAACGTTATAAATCTATTGAACTCAACGGATCAATTGTTTAAAGTATCAAACGCACCGCACTTCGTACAAATGCATGCCGGAGAAATAAACCAAAAGTCAATCGATTCATTTGTAGCGCAAACTCCTTTTGTAAAAAAACAACAAACAGCAGAGATGGTTCAAATAGGCGGATCTAACATTTTTATAAAGAAGAAAAATCAAGCGGAACATAATAGTGTAATGGACATTAGCTTCGTTAAGCAAAATACTATTTTTGACTTTTTATTAGATTTAAATAATGAATTGATCGATGTTAGGAAAGGGGAAATAGGTGTACCAATTTATTATATGCAAAAATATAATTTGCGTATTGGAGATAAAATTTGGGTTGTTAAAAATAATAATGAGCTAGAATTTAATATTTCGGCATTTGTTCGTGATGTTCAAATGAACCCATCACTTGTTAGTTCAAAACGATTTGTAATAAGCGATGAAGACTTCGAAAGAATAAAGGGGAATTTTGGAGAAAGTGAATATCTTATTGAATTCCAGCTAACAGATTTAACTAAAATAAATGAATTTGAAACTTTATACCAGTCATCAAACTTACCTCAAAAAGGTCCCTCTATTACGTATTCACTCTTTAAAACACTCAATTCATTAACAGATGGAATAATAGCTGCAGTACTTATCATAATAAGTGCATTATTAATGCTAATCGCGATTTTATGTATTAGATTTACGATTATGACTTCAATGGAAGAAGATTATCGGGAAATTGGTGTTATGAAAGCTATCGGCATTCAAAGTAAAGATATTCAAAAACTATATGTAACAAAATATGTTGTTATTTCCGCTATCGGATGTATATGTGGATATATCCTTTCGTTATTTGTTACAAAAATATTTACCTCTAACATCGCACTTTATATGGGGACAGCTAATAAAAGTATTTTATATTATGTTGTGCCATTGATAGTCACAACATTGTTATTTCTAGCCGTTATCCTTTTTTGCCGCATCATTTTGCGGAATTTCAGGAGAATTACCGCAATAGACGCTTTACAATCAAGAGATAAACTAGGAAAAAGAAAGATTAGAAGATTTTTTTCTCTCTATCAAACTAAAATTACAAATGTAAATATATTTATTGGTATACAAGACGTAGTGAAACGATTTAAGTTATATCGAGTATTAAGTATCGTTTTAATTATTGCAGTGTTCATGATTGTTGTACCAGTTAACTTTTTGTACACGATTCAGTCACCGCAATTTGTTAATTATATGGGAACAGGAAAGAGTGATATACGAATAGATTTACAGCAATCTGAAAATATAGAAAAACGGTTTAATGACGTTATATCGTATGTCGGAAACGATGAAGAGGTAGAAAGATATGCAGCATTTGTAACGAGTACATTTAAAATGGTGAAAGCTGATGGTACACATGAAAACTTAAATGTAGAAGTGGGAGATTTCGCCCAATTTCCAATAGAATATGTTAAAGGTATGGCACCAAAAAATGAAAATGAGATCGCTCTCTCTTATATGAACGCAAATGAATTAAAAAAGAATATAGGGGATGAAATCGTTTTATTTGTAGAAGGAAAAGAGAAAATGCTAACTATTAGTGGTATATATCAAGATGTAACGAATGGAGGAAAAACAGCTAAAGCGAGTTTTTCTTATAATAAAGAAAATATATTATGGTACGTAGTAAATGTAGATATGAAACCCAAAGTGAATCTACAAGAAAAAGTGAAGGAGTATAAACAAAATTTTAATTTTGCAAAAATAACAGATACGGATAATTATTTATCTCAAACTTTAGGAGAGACAATTAAACAATTAAGACTCGTGACACAAGTGGCAATTTTGATTGCTATATTGATATCGGTTTTAATAACTGCGATGTTTTTTAAAATGTTATTGGTAAAAGATTCTTCGCAAATATTAATTATGAAAAGTATCGGCTTTTCCTACAAAGATATTCGTATACAATATGTTACTCGTTCTATTTCTATAGTATTAGTAGGTATTTTAACAGGGACATTTATAGCTGCTACGTTTGGAGAAACACTAATAAGCTGGTTAGGTTCATTTATGGGAGCAGCTCACATAAAGTTTGTTGTTAATCCGATCATTTCTTATGTAATATGTCCAGCTATTTTATTTATATCTGTGACCGTAGCAACACTTTTCAGTAGTTTTACAGTGAAACAAACAAATGATTTAAAGCAAAATGGGGAGTAGGAGGTGTGTAATTTGAAAAAAATTTTAGAAGTAAAACAATTAAATAAAAAATACGCAATGGATGGAAATAAAACTTACCATATGTTAAAAAATATAAATTTAGAGATTTATGAGGGAGAGTTTATATCGGTCATGGGACCTTCTGGTTCAGGGAAATCGACGTTACTATATAATATTAGCGGAATGGATCAAATGTCATCAGGAAGTGTGAAAGTTGATAGTAAAGAAATAACATGTATGAAAGAAGAGGTGTTAGCAAAATTACGACTCAGCGAAATGGGATTTATTTTTCAACAGAGCAATCTTCTTAGAAATTTGAATCTTTTTGATAATATAGTTTTACCTGCGTATTTAGCAAAATTTGAGAGCAGGAAAATAATAAATAAACGTGCACTTGAATTGATGAAAAAAATGGGGATTAGTCAAATTGCAACTAATAGTATAACTGAAGCATCAGGAGGAGAATTACAAAGGGTATCTATTTGTAGAGCACTCATAAATAAACCTAATATTATTTTTGCTGACGAACCAACGGGTGCTTTGAATTTAAAAGCGACAGAAGAAGTAATGGATATTTTAGCAAATATAAACCGCATGGGAACTACAATTTTGCTAGTTACTCATGACGTAAAGGTAGCAGCTAAAACAGAAAGAGTTCTTTTTATGGTGGACGGAGAAATTGTTAGCGAAATACAGATGGGTAAGTATAGAAACGATGATTTGAAGGTGCGAGAAGAGCAGTTGTTAAAATGGTTAACTGTACTTGGATTTTAAAGAGATAATATTTTTGACTCCTATTGAATATAGGAGTTTTTTCTTTGTTTGAAAGTTTAAAAAGAGATATAATAATTTTCTGACTATTGATTATGGAGGGGTATAAATGAAAAGTGAAACGTTACATACTCAAGAAGATATATTAAAAATGCTTGATTTATTATTAAGACCCGCAGTACCATTTTGGAATGAATTTTACACGAATAGAGAAAAGGATGTTCCTTTTTTTGCAAATGTTCCAGATGAGAATTTAGTTTCATATATACAAACAGAATGGATTTCAAAAGAGAAAGTGTTAGAGCTTGGATGTGGTCCAGGAAGAAATGCAATTTATTTAGCGAAACAAGGGTTTGATGTAACAGCCGTAGATTTGTCTATAGAAGGAATTAATTGGGCCAAAGAGAGGGCGTTAGAAAATGGAATAGAAATACAATTTGTTTGTGAATCGATTTTTAATTTGGATTTTCAAGATGAATATGATTTTGTATATGATTCCGGTTGCTTGCATCACATTCCACCACATAGAAGAATGAATTATGTTGATCTAGTTAAAAACTCATTAAAATCGGGTGGTTATTTCGGATTAACATGTTTTGCAGCAGGTGATTTGAATGAGCGAAATGGATCGGAAATAACGGACTGGGATGTGTATAGAGGATGGAGTTTGCAAGGTGGTCTTGCATATTCAGAAGAAAAGTTAAGAGAGATATTTAAAGAATTTGAAGTAATTGAAATTAGAAAAATGCAGCAAATTGAACAACCAAATAATATGTTTGGAGAATCATTTCTTTGGACAGCATTATTTAAGAAGAAATAAAACATAGATAATTGACAAACTCATCGTTTTTATAGACAATACACTTATGAGAATATACGTTCGGTTTTATTGTCCGATGTATGTTTTGCATAAATACATAACAAGGGGATGTCTCTAAATGGGTAACACAAATCAAAAAATCACTACGTTTTTAATGTTTGAGGGCAAAGCTGAGGAAGCGATGAATTTTTACACATCGCTATTTAATCAATCAGAAATTGTAAGTATCTCTCGTTATGATGAGAATGGACCAGGTAAAGAGGGAACTGTAATTCATGCAACTTTTACGCTAAATGGACAAGAGTTCATGTGTATTGATAGTTATGTAAAGCATGATTTTACATTCACTCCAGCTATGTCTCTTTATGTAACTTGTGATACGGAAGAGGAAATCGAAACAGTTTTTAATAAACTAGCACAAGATGGAAAAGTTCTTATGCCTTTAGGTTCATATCCGTTTAGTAAAAAGTTTGGCTGGTTAAATGATAAGTATGGTGTGTCTTGGCAGTTAACTCTTGCTGGAGATGAATAATTAAAATAATATGGTGATATTAATGTTATAAAAAATAAAAGGGATGATACAAGATAAATATGTATCATCCCTTTTATTTTTTGTTTTACAACCGTCATCGGTTGTATTTATAACGACTTTAGGGGTGCTTTTTAAGTTTTTTATATAATATAAAACTGCTAATTTAATTTTTCAGCTTATCTAGTAATTGAATTCATTAACTGGAAGAAGTATTCAGGCTTATAAGTCTTATTTAGGTTATACCATGAATGTAACGTATCTGGTGCAAATACATCAATTTTTTTCAATACTTCCATTGCAAATTCCAGAGGAGCTACTCCTGATGCAGTAATCAAATTTTCATCACATACTGCAGGTTCCATCTTATAAAGTTGTTCTCCTTTATAATTAGGACAAACCATTTTAATATATTCTAAATCATTGCTTGTATGTTTTCTAGAATCTAGGTATCCAAAATTCGCTAACCCCTCAGTTGCACCACAAATGGCAGCAACAATAGTGCCGAGTTTTAACGCTTCACCAATTTTTTTTAAGATAGGGTGATGAATGCTTTCCCCCCAAGTAGTCCCTCCAGGTAAAACTAAAAGATCGTTACTCTCAAGAGTACATTCATCCAGGGAAATATCTGGCTTTATGCTCAGTCCTCCCATCGTAGTAATAATTTCATTATTAGCTCCTACTGTAACTACCTTTAAAGGGGCTAACTCTTTTTTGAAATATCTTCCTGAGTTTAGTTCTGCAATTAAATGTCCATATTCCCAGTCTGACATCGTATTAAATACATAAAGATAAACTTTTTTTGTTTGCATACAATAACACTCCAATCACAATTGAGTTTTTAAAAAAATATTAATAAATAAATTTTACAATATTTATCATTTGAATTTAACCTATTTCCTTAAGAATTCTTTAAAAAATAATTTGGATACTTTATTTGAAGGTATGATTTACGAATTAAACAACCTTCAAAAAATATAATAGTTGAAATTTGTTGGTTTTAGAATGAAGAAATTAGGCTCAATATACCAACTTAATTATTCATAATTGAGTTGTGGTATAATTTACATACAGGGGGAAAGTAGATGACACAACATAAAGAAGAGCAAATGAATGAGGCATTAGCATTATTTTACTTTGCATATAAAACTTTTACAGAAAAACCAGATGAAATAATAAAAGAGTATAGTATACAGCGTGTACATCATAGAATTCTGTTTTTTATCGCTCGTTTTCCAGGGCTTAGTGTAAATGAACTGCTATCACTTTTAGAAATAAGTAAACAAGCTCTTCACGGACCGTTGCGCCAACTGTTAGATAAAGGACTTATTGAGAGTAATGAAGCTGCACATGATCGTCGTGTGAAACAGCTGTCTTTAACAGAAGAAGGAACAGACTTAGAGAAAAAACTGAGCGATGTTCAAAGAGAACAAATGGGAGCTATTTTCTCACAGTTTGGCGAATCATGTGAAGAAAATTGGCATCAAGTTATGAATGAAATGGCAAATAGCCGTTCAGGATTTGATGCATGGACGTCTAAGCGTGAAATACCAGTAGAATAAAAGATAGAAACAGTATCTTGTTTTGTAGTTTGAAAAATCATAAATTTTTATCTGTATATTTGGCAACTATGGATAAAAAATTCACATTGCCAAAAACTTTATATGTGTACGTATTGAAATTTTAAAATTCATATTTCCGAGAGGGGAATTATAATGATAAAACTTGTACTCATTCGTCACGGACAAAGTTTGTGGAATCTTGAAAATCGATTTACAGGATGGACAGATGTGGATTTATCAAAGAATGGATTAAGTGAAGCGAGAGAAGCAGGAACAATATTAAAAAAGAATGGATATACATTTGATGTTGCGTATACCTCGGTACTAAAACGAGCAATTCGTACATTATGGATTGTACTGCATGAAATGGATCTCACTTGGGTCCCTATACATAACTCATGGAAGTTGAATGAACGCCATTATGGTGCACTACAAGGATTGAATAAAGACGAAACTGCAAAAAAATATGGAGATGAACAAGTTCATATTTGGAGAAGAAGTATAGATGTGAGACCGCCTGCACTTACTGAAGATGATCCTCGATATGAGGCGAACAATCCAAGATATAAAACGTTAAAAAAAGATGAATTCCCATTGACTGAATGTTTAGAGGATACGGAGAAAAGAGTAGTTGATTATTGGCATTCAGAAATTGCACCGTCATTAAAAAGTGGTGAGAAAGTAATTATTTCATCGCACGGTAATACAATTCGTTCGCTAGTGAAATACTTAGACAACCTTTCAAGTGATGGTGTGGCTTCATTAAATATTCCAACTAGCATTCCGCTTGTTTATGAGTTAGATGAAAAATTACGTCCGATTCGTCATTATTACTTAAGTATGGATGGAGAAGTACCTGAAGGGGAAATTCCGAAACATATTTCTTTTTAACATGAAAATTTGAAACGCATGCTTGTCTACATATACAATGTAGATTCATGATAAAGTGAAACTTTAATCAGTGGAGGGTGTTCATCCCGCACTGATTATTAGCCTTCACCAATCGGGCTTTTATGGGCAGTTGATCCCTCACCTAACGTCTTTGCTTTCGCTGAATTTTGAGGTGGGGGGTCTTACTGCCCGTTAATGCGGGATAAAAGACGCGGCCTCCTTCTAATGTATATGCGATGTAGCTAAATTTAGAAGCTTGTCCACGTCTTTTGTCATAAAGAGAGCTGCTTGTGCATGTAATGATATCGTGAGTAGTTTTTGAATGGAGGGTGATATGATTGGTAATCTCTAACATTCGAATCGGCTTATTTATTTTAGCGATCATTTTTGTAGTTCTTGTTTTCTTTTATTGGAGAAATGAAGAGTTATACGAAGAGAAAAAGCAGCGAATTCGAAAAACTTGGTATGGATTATTCATAACATCAGTCACAGTTTATTTCATGATAAAAGGAATCGATTTAACCCTCTGGAAAAACTTATTAATGTTTACTGCGATGGTCATTTTCGTTGATATTGCATTTATTTTAACACCTAACATTTCTGAAATATGGGGAGCGAAATTTAGCGATATCGGTAAAACTGTTCAATCCATAAAGCGGTCATTAATCGCCTCAAAAGCAAGAGGAGAAATATATACGAACATTATCCAAAATATTAATCCAGCAGCATTTGGGACGATGGAATGGCATACGGAAGAGGAATATACAAAAAGCTTAAACGCATTTTTAGATTCATATGGGGAAAAAATTGGAGCGAAAATTGTTGTATTTGAAGCGGTGAAGGAATTAAATACAAACTTTCGTGGTATCCGCTCTCAATTTAGTATTATTGTTCCATTAGAACACATCGAGCAATTGAATGAGCAGAAAGCGGTGCAAGTAGAAAATGTCGGAATTATACCAGCAAAAATAGTTAGTGATGTTTTCATTGTTATTGATGGGAAGAAAAATAACCTTCAAGATCGAGATTTTGAAAATGTATATAATTTAACAATTCATCATAGTTATTTTAGTAAATAAGGACAGAATCTTTTTCTGTCCTTTTCACCTATACATAAAGGGAGAACAAATTCAGACAAGCTTGTATAAAATTGGACAATCATTCCTACACTAGCACGTAGAGGTGATTGTAGTGATAAAAGATTATGACAATGATTTTTTTAAAGAAAATAATGAAGATACAACAGATTTCTCTTTAATAAAAGGAGATACTTTGCAGCAAGTAGAAGAGTTAGAAGAAGAATTAAAAAGAAAATGATACGTGTACACTCTGTCTGCATTTGCTATATAATATAAATAAAAGGTTGTATTTTTTTATAAAAGGGGGAGAAGAGATGGCAGAAATAAATGTACAAAAATCTTCGTTTTTTAAAGAAAAAAAGGAAGAATCGAATACAGATTTCTCTCTTGTGAAAGGTGCACTAACAGAAAATATAAATCGTTTAGAAAAACTTATGAATAGAAACAGTTCGAAATATATACGAGTGAAAAAAACAAAAGAAAATGCATAGTGCATTTTCTTTTGTTTTTTATTTAGCATTTAACTTTTCTTTTACTTTTGCAGGTAACTCAGCTTCCTGAACCTCTTCATATGACTTCACTTCAATTGATGATATTTCATTTTTGCTCTTATCATCTTGATCTACATAAAGACATAAAAATGCCTTTTCATTTAATTTATGTTCGTTTGATGCTTTCTTACTTCTAAATGTAATTTGTTTTTTTACTCCGTCTTCGTCATAGGCGGGCAACGTGTAGTTTCGTAAGTTTTTACCTTCTACTTTTTCGATAGTCCCTTCGCCTTTTATCTGCACATAATACACATCTTTACCAATTCGATTTAGTGATGCTCGCTCACACCCAATAGTAATACTAGAAAATAATAAACATAGTGTAATAATTGATAAAAACTTTTTCATTTTGTTTATCTCCTTAAATTTGTTTCTTTACACAGTATACGGCTATTATGAAATGAGGAAAATCGATATAGCTTACAACACCCTTACAATATTGTAAGAGTGTTGTACATAAAATGAATAATATATTAAAAAGTTAAAAGAAAGGTAAAATAATGAATCATGGTATAATGATTAAAGACTTACATATTATTTTGTCATTTTGAGAGGAGCTTGAAAAATGTATTCTACTTTAGAACAATTAACAAAGCACCCTGTATTTTATCATTTTGCAGAAATTTCAAAGATTCCTAGAGGATCAGGTAATGAAAAGGAAATTAGTGATTATTTAGTGAGCTTTGCAAAAGAGCGTAATTTAGAAGTGATTCAAGATGAAGCATTGAATGTCATTATAAAAAAAGAAGCAACTGCTGGCTATGAAAATGTACCAGCTATTATCATTCAAGGTCATATGGATATGGTATGTGAAAAAAATCAAGCAACCGTACATGATTTTGAAAAAGATCCAATTGAATTACGAATTATTGGGGACATGTTATATGCAAATCAAACGACTTTAGGAGCGGATAATGGTATCGCAGTTGCGTATGCAATGGCTTTATTAGATGCATCAGACATTTCGCATCCAGCACTTGAAGTAGTTATTACTACTGAAGAAGAAACAACAATGGGCGGGGCTTTCGCTGTTGATGCAAATCACTTTGAAGGAAAGATTTTTATAAATATTGATTCTGAAGAAGATCATAAATTACTTGTAAGTAGTGCAGGTGGTGCGAAAGCTGTAGAAACAATTCCAGTAATATGGGATGAAGCGCCAGTGAATATGGATGCATTCCGTCTATATGTTGGTGGTCTAAAAGGCGGACATTCTGGTATGGAAATTGATAAACAACGCGGTAATGCGAACAAAGTATTAGGACGAGTATTACGTGATTTATCAGCAAATATCCAATTTGATGTAAGTGAGGTTCACGGCGGATTAAAAACAAATGCAATTCCGCGTGAAAGTGTGGCTACAATTGTATTGCGTACGGAAGATATAGAGAAAGTAGAAGAAAAACTAGAATCATGGACAAGAGTATTACAAGAAGAAATGCGTGCTGTTGATCCAGATGTTCATGTAACTCTTACAAAATTGGATGAGAAAGTAGAAAAAGTATTTGCTAAAGAGACACAAAAGCAACTTATTTCATCATTATTCTTAATTCCGAATGGCATTCAAAGTATGAGCATGGATATTAAAGGTCTAGTAGAAAGTTCAACAAATTTAGGCGTTATTGAAACGTTGCAAAATGAAATTAAATTACGTAACGAAGTGAGAAGTTCTGTCAGTAGTTTAAAACAACATGTTGCAGATGAAATTAAATGTATTGCCGAATTAGTTGGTGCAACATTTGAAATAGAGTCAGAGTATCCAGAATGGCCATACAATCCGAATTCACAGATTCGTAATTTGTTTGAAAAAGTGCATCAAGAAAAATACAATAAAGATGTTGAAATCTTTGCTGTGCATGCAGGGATCGAATGTAGTGTATTCGTTCAAAAGATGCCTGAATTAGATGCAATTTCATTCGGTCCAGATATATTCAACGTTCACACTCCAGATGAGCATATTAGTATTTCTTCTGTTGTGAATAACTGGGGATTCTTCGTTGATGTAATGAAGGGAACGAAAGAATTAGTTAAGTAATAATGATGAAATGAAAAGTAGCCTATAAAACTTTATAGGCTACTTTTTTTGTATAGAATTTTATTAGAAATTCATTTTTCATCAGTATGTAATATTAAGTTTTACAGTTAATAATGATTAATTGCTGTTTTTTTAGTACTTATGAAGGGGAAAATATACTTTATTGTATATATACTTCTGTTTATTTTATATTTTATATTTTATATTTTATATTTTATTTGTGTTATAGCAAAATCGTCATATGTTACATTTTAATGTATTAATATATATCCGAATTAATGCATAGGGAGATGGTACATTATATTTTGGTTAGGATGTATTTTAGGATACATTGTAGGACTGGTTATTACAAGTGCATTACTTTATTTTGGTTTTAGATCCGAGGAAGAACAAAAAGAAGATATACAAAGGAAAATGATAGATGTATTTGTAAAAAAGGAAATGGAGCCACTGACGGAGATAAAGAATAATGGGAAGAAAGTTCAATGGAATTTGAATTTTGTTAAGAAATAATTACTTTGTTTATCATATAGATTCATTTTTGAATATTGGATTTACTTAGAAACGAAAAAAGTCTCTCCAATAAGATTTGAAGAGACTTTCTCTCATATACCATAACAACTTAGCTTGTATAGAAACAGGGTTTAAGTTCTTTCTAAGGTATTTATGGAGTACCGATAGTTCCTGCGAGCAATGAAGCAATTCTATCTAAAGCTTCCTGTACTGTTGTAGGAGGAGGAGCAGCCCAATTTATTGGATTGATAGGTGCATAAGCTAAATCGAAAGCGTCATCAACTCTAATTAAAGAAGTATTTGTTCCTATAAGAGTTATTCGGGAACGAATAGGTAATGAATCAACTGTCGCTCTGACTCTTGTAATAATGTTATTAACGCCATTGACATTTAAATTACCTGAATTAGGACTGGGATTAAAAATGTTTTCTGTAATAGCAAAACTGGTTAAATTTAAAGGGTCAATTGGAATATGACCAGATTGTACATTAATAATGACATTACCATTTATTCCTCCACCAACTAAATTGACTTGAGTATCTGTGGTCGCTTGTGAATTAATAGTAATATTACCATTAGAAACGAATGAAGCAAACATCACCATGTTAATGCCATTTTGAGTATAACCAGCGGATAACATTGAGTCACGGATATTAACTTGATTCACAGAAGTAGATAAAGCTGTGAATATAGGAGTAGGGGTTATATTAACGCTAACAAAGAATAATTTACCTGAAATACTTTGCGCTGTTTGAAAGTTAAAATCAAGTGGCCCACTTATTAATGACAGATTGACAAACCCAGATCTAGGATCTTGTGAAAAATTCAAATCAAACCAAGTCGGATCATTTATATCAAAAGGAATTTGTAATCTAGTTAATAAAGTACTAGTCCCAATCAGTTGAATGTTAGCTTTTAAATGAATTAATGGTTCAATATAGGTACCGGGTCCAATTTTGATAGCATAACGTTTAGTTATATTTAAAGGATCCGGAAATGGCGCTATTGCATCCGTTATTGATGCCATTGCTGCAGTAACTGTTAAAAACGGTGCACATTCAGAACCATCAGCGGTAACGTCATTACCAGCTTTGTTTACATAGACTATTTGAGTGAATATTGGTAGTGGCTCTATACATCCAGGTCCAGTGGGCCCAGTAGATCCAGTGGGCCCAGTAGATCCAGTGGGTCCGGTAGGTCCAGTGGGTCCGGTAGGTCCAGTGGGCCCAGTAGATCCAGTGGGCCCAGTAGATCCAGTGGGTCCGGTAGGTCCAGTGGGCCCAGTAGATCCAGTGGGCCCGGTAGGTCCAGTGTCCCCAGTAGATCCAGTGGGCCCGGTAGGTCCAGTGTCCCCAGTAGATCCAGTGGGCCCGGTAGGTCCAGTAGGTCCAGTAGGTCCAGTAGGTCCAGTAGGTCCAGTGCTCCCGGTAGGTCCATCAGGTGGCCCAGTAGGCCCAGTAGGTCCGGTGTTGCCAGTAGGCCCAGTAGGAAGTGTGAATGGTGGAATAGGTGGTAAAGTAGGTCCGACTAAATTAGGATTTACTGAAGAAAAAGATAAAAACTCGTCCATAATAATTTCACCTCTGAAAAATTAGTATTACTAATAATAAATGCAGAAGTAGAGAAAAGCGAAATGGACAAGTGAAGAATTAGACAATGGAATTTTCATAAAAGCGTTATTTGAAAGAAAAGGAGAATGAAGATGGATCAAAAAATAAAAGGGCATTTTATATTAGGAATTGGATATCATGGTCTAATCATAAAGATGAACTTACTTTATAACAATTAGAATACGACCCAAAAATCCAGAAAGAGTTGGGAGCTTTCTTCGAGCAAGAGTGAAAAGAATGGTCAGCAAATTATATTGATGGTGGATGGAGTTTTGAAGAGGAAGATATTTGAATAGAAAGTGACAGCTGAAATGTTTGGGGCGTATTAGCTGTCACTAAAATAGATATTAATTTTTATTATTAGTTTTTTTTAGTTAGTATTTTTTCTCTTATTTCTAGAGGGAATTGTACCAAAGATTGCTCCGGATATTGCTCCAATTAAAGTCATAAAAATTGCACTCCATGCTGCAAATGACATTATTACACCTCCAAATAATAAATTATTGTTTCTTAGCCCTTTGAATAGAAATGATAATTGCAACACCTATTAAGAAAATAAGAGGAGACCAAGAAAAGAAAGACATTTAATATTCTCCTTTCAATATTAATTTTAAACTTTTGTATAAATAAATTATCAAATATTTAAAGAGTGAACATATAGAATATGCAATATTGCATATCGGATTGTAGAACATAAAGAAGTGAAAACGGTTAGTGAATAAAAATGCTAATTTATAAAGAAAGTAAGGATTTCTTCTAGCCCTAAAAAGGGGAAACAATCAAAAAATCCCCCCCCTTATATAAGGGGGCTTTTAAAATGGTCTTTGTCTAATAACAATAGTATTTAACATTTAATTAATGGCGAATTTACGTTAATTATTTTGAGATTTTAAAGCTGCCCCCATAATAATAATTTTCTCCAAGTTTCATAACAGCTACATATGTTCCTGGATTATAAACCTTAGTAATAGGTGTTACAAATCTACCATAATTATGTGTTATACCTGAGTCGTAAATGGTTTTATATCTATGCAAGTTTATTTCATCATTTTCATTTCCACTCAATTGATATATTTTTACAATACCAGTATCCTTACCACCAGTATATATATTAACATCGAATGTATCTCCATGCTTTAAGTCACCAACTGCTAACTCTTCTAAAAAATCTGCATTATGATGTAATAAAAAATAGTTTTGCCACCGCCAATTATCTAAAAGTTGTGATTCTTTTTGTGTAAGTTGCGATTCAGCAGACACGGGTGGGAGTGTACCAATTGTATTCGAAAATAAAAATCCTCCAACAGTCAATGCGCCAATAATTGTTGATTGCCTTAAAAGTTTCATGTTCTAAACCTCCTATTTACTTAAGGATTCAGAAATCGTATTTGTGAAAAACTAGCTGTGAAATCTAATGGATGATAATATCTTCTATAATCATATTAACATTTATTGATTTATCAGACAAATTAATAAATAATAAAATTATATCGAGGGAGTGAAGGCTAATATAAGAAAGAAGTTAGAGATATAGCTAATAAATCTTTATTATATGTAATTGCGATTTATTATTTGAAAACATGATTATTTTAAAACTGAAATTTCAATGCACGCGTTAAGTTTGAACACATAATTTTACAATTTGACTTATATAATTTATCACGTTATGATTTTTTTATTATAAAAGAAGGGCTTGAATATAATGATTCGTCGTTTGAGAAAGCTAAAAAATGTAGCAGTCGTATTAAGCTTCTAAGTGAATTACAAAGATCTACAATACTTAGAAGCGAGGAATAAAGTTATGAAGCATCCATTATATAATCATTGGTCAGAAACGAAGTATTTAAAAGATATAGTAACAAATCCACTCATTGAGGTAGGAGAGTACTCCTATTATTCAGGGTATTATGGTCATCAAAATTTTGAAGATGGCTGTGTAAGGTATTTGTGGGGGGATGCTAAGTCCCGAGTACTTTTCAATCCAATTGAACAGATGGGATGGCATCTTGATAAACTCATAATTGGGAATTATGTTTGTATTGCCAGTGGAGTAGTCATATTAATGGGTGGTAATCATAATCATCACTCAGAATGGATTACAGTATATCCATTCGCTGAGCAAATAGAACATTCATATGAACCGAAGGGCGATACAATCATTAAAAGTGATGCCTGGATTGGAATGAATGCTATTATAATGCCAGGCGTTACAATCGGTGAAGGTGCTATCGTTGCAGCAGGATCTGTCGTAAGTAAAGATGTTCCGCCATATACGATAGTGGGCGGTAATCCTGCTAAGGAAATAAAGAAACGGTTCACTGATACAGAAATGAATATGCTAATGGAAATGCGGTGGTATGATTGGGATAGAGAGTTGATTGAGAAGGCAATTCCTCTTTTATCTAGTCCAGCCATTGAACCATTATTTGCTTTTTATAAAAATGAAGTAAAAAATAAATAAATCAGCTAGAAAAACTACATTCAATATAGGATGTAGTTTTTTTATTATTTGTACTAGAAACAATTATGAAATAATCTCCCCATTATGGTTTAGTTTTTATAAATTATCTTAAGAAAAATTAAGAAATATAACCAGTAGTTCTTAATATGTTTTATTTATAATTCAAATGATTACACAAAATTGTTTCTTCATTTTCCCTTCAAGGTGTTCCATCACGAATTACTCGCCTGGAGGTAGAAAAGGTAGCTTATATGTTAGAAGTTTCAGTGATACTCCAAAAGCATCCACCTGAAGTATCTAGTGGGCAGCAACATGTATACTTGTGCATGAGCCAGCCATTATAAAGTTTATAAAGGCTGCAGCAATAATTCTTTTTTTGTGAGATGGCGAAAAGGGATTTTTTATGTGCAATTCATTCTGTTTTCTTAACAAAACACCTAGTGCTTTCTTATCTTAAAGGGGAACATATTTATTACTTAGATTGTCTATTATGTGTATTACTAAAAATAGATATTCAAATTAAATACAATAAATCCCGTTTGATACCTATTTTTATGTATTACAAAAGTATGAAAGGACTTATTATTTTGAAAAATAAAAGGATGTGTATTCGTGGTGGACAAGTTTAATACTTTTACAGATGAAGCATTGCAAGTGGAAACGAAAAAGACATAACTCAAACAGTAGCTTATCAATCATACAAACGTAGGAGGATATATATGACGAAACCAGTTGTAGACGTGAAAAACGTTCAAAAAGTGTACGGTAAAAAAGCTGAGAATCAATCACACGCATTAAAAGGTGTATTCAAGATGGTGAGTTTGTTGGGATTATGGGGCCATCTGGTTCTGGCAAAACAACATTATTAAATGTAATTTCGACTCTTGATAAAGCGACAGGTGGCGTTATTGAAATTGCAGGAACGGATATTACGAAAATGAAGCAAGGTGAGCTTTCTGATTTCCGTTCGCAAAAGTTAGGATTCATTTTCCAAGACTTTAATTTATTAGAGAATTTATCTATTTACGAAAACATTGCACTTCCATTATCTCTTCAAGGTGTCCCATCACGAAAAATTGGGCCGAAAGTAGAAAAGGTAGCTGATATGTTAGGGATTGTAGCAATACTTCAAAAGTACCCATCTGAAGTATCTGGTGGACAGAAACAGCGTTCAGCAGCAGCACGTGCGTTAGTGCATGAGCCTGCAATTATTTTAGGGGACGAGCCAACAGGAGCTCTTGATTCTAAAAATGCAACTAGTTTACTTAATGCAATGACAAATTTAAATAAAGAACAAGGTGTATCTATTATGATGGTTACACATGATCCATACAGTGCAAGTTACTGTCAGCGTATTTTATTCATTCAAGATGGTGAGTTATATAAAGAAATTCACCGTAATGGTACACGTGAAGAGTTTTACAAAGAAATTTTAGACGTGCTTGCAGACTTAGGCACACAAAAAGCATAAGAAAGGAGGTTTGGGCATGTTATTTAAACTTTCCATGTCAGGGCTAAAAAGTAAGTTACAAGATTATATTGTATTACTTATTGGTCTAATTGTATCTATTTCAACTTTCTATATGTTTCAAACGCTATCACTAAATAAAACGTTCCTTGAATCTAATGCAAACGTTGGTCCTATTGTATTAATATTCCAAATAGGTTCCTTTTTATTAGCGATTGTAACATTTTTTTACATTATGTATGCAAACTCTTTCTTATTATCTCTTCGCCAAAAAGAGTTTGGTATGTATATGATGTTAGGAGCAAAAAAGTATAAAGTTACATTACTGATGTTCCTTGAAACAATTGTATTAGGTGTGGCATCACTTGTAATTGGGATCACAATTGGTGTAGGACTTGCAGAAGGTATCGGACAGTTATTAATGAAACAATTGGAGTTAACTGGAGAAGGTTACAAAGCTTTGTACATTCCATCTATGGTTGCTACTTGCATCTTCTTCTTTGCATTATTTGTACTATCAGCAAGTATGAATAGTATTAAATTATCACGTATTTCTGTATTACAACTTGTACATGCAGATGCACAAACAGAGCGTGTCGCGGTAAAAGGAAAAATGACAGTTGTAGTTGCATTCCTTGGTCTGATTTTGTTAGGTATTGGTTATGCATCACTGCTCTATATACCACAGGCAAAAAATCTAGGAACCATTCCTACATTAATGGCTCTTGGATTAATCGCAGCAACTGTTAGTACTTACATGTTGTTTGGATCACTTCTCCCAGTCATGATAAAAAAAATAAAAAGTAATAAAAAGCGTAGTGAAAAAGGGCTTAATGCTTTTACCTTTGCTCAATTAAACTTCCGCATTAATGGCCTAACAAATGTGCTTGCGACGGTAGCAATCTTAGTAGCCCTTGGAGCAGGTGGAATTGCGTGTGGTATGGCATTTAAAAATGACGTTTTAAAGCAGACTGATAAAGGAACAATTTACGATTCGGTAGTTCATAATCCAACAGCAGAAGAAAAGAACATTTTGAGTAGTATTTTATTTCAAGAGAAACTTGAATATCGTTACAAAGTAGATGATAAGTATGTTTATTATATAAAAGAAGAGCTAGAGAACAATCGTCCTTTAGTAAAAGATAGAAAAAATGAGAAGATAATGAAAGTTTCAGAAGAGATTCCCATGGATGCATTTGCATTGTCAAGACAATGGGGTAAAGAGGATGCGGAATCAAAACAATGGAGAGAAGCTTTCGAAACAATTCAGCCAAATTATATACATCCTGATCATAAAATAAAAATTGTAGATCAAAACATATACGATAGTATGAAAGATACAGAAAATACGGTGTTTATTGGGAAAACAGATGTTTTTGGAGCATACGTAAAAGAATGGAAAAAAATTGATGAATTGCAGGTAGTTAAATATAAAAATGTGAAAGTGGAAGAACTGGATAGTAAGTATCAAACATATAAGGCGAATCAAAGTTTTTCCAGCGGACTAATGTTTATGGGGTTCTTCGTTGGAATTGCGTTTTTAGCAATGATGGCAAGTTGCTTAATGTTTAAAATTCTATCTGGCGCATCTAAAGATAGTATACGTTATCAAATGCTTCGTAAAATTGGTGTTCGCCGGGAATTATTAACACAATCGATTTATAAGGAGTTATCCTTCGTATTCTTAGTCCCAGCAATTATCGGTATTGTTCACATATTAGTTGGTATGAATATGTTTGGCCCTCTTTTAATCGATCCGTATTTTCGAATTTGGTTACCAATTGTTATTTTCATAGTGATTTACTCGATTTACTACTGGATTACAGTTCAATTGTATAAAAGAATTGTACTTCCGAAAGAAGGTTAATGTAATAATGTTATGTATACTAAATATCATCATAATTGGCCCCCGTTATGATGAAGGGAAAGGAAGAGGGAAAATAGCATCGTTCCTACATTGAGTACTACTTTAACCTTATTTGTAGGAACTCTTGCACTATCCCCTTACAATAAAATTGAATAATCATCCAATATTAATTGTTAACTATAACCGGAATTTTGACAGGATGGAACAATTATCAAAATAATATCTTGTATAAATTGTGCCTGCACCAAAAGAGTGTAAATAAACATAAAACTTGTAAACCTTACTCATCATAAGGATTATCGTTTTAGAAAAGGAGTGTGTGTTGAAAAAATTTTTAAAGGTAATTTTAATCTTATTAGTAATGTTTATAGGAATTATGTTGGGAAGCATAATTTTAAATAAAACATATCATACAGAGTTTAAGTCTTTAGATAATACGGATCAAAAGATGTTAAAAGAATTAGCTACTATTTATAAGAGCTTTGAAGAATCGAGTGATAAACTTTGGAATGAAGATTATCGCTTCGAAAAAATGCCATTGGTTCTGATACGTAGTAATAAAGACGGGGGATTCTTTAGACAAGAAGCTTATGCAGTTAATGTAACGGGATTAGAAAATAGTATTTTTGCAAAGGAAATAAAAGTCTCAAATTCTCTGCATCTACCTAAAGTTTATCGCTTAACTCGTTTTGATTTTAGAACTATTTCTACCTGGATTCCTTGGAATTTTGGGACAATAAATATTAATGATATGGATGTATTTTATTTAAAATATCATCCTAAAATGTTTAGTAATCCAGATTTATATTTTGATTTTTCATCTTTCTTATTACATGAAGGTTTTCATGCTTATAAACAAAAAGATTGGACATATGATGCAAATGGTGGAGAGTTTATTCACGAATATCCGATTAATAAAGAAAATTACGCGCTAATGGGATTAGAATTTAAGCTATTAGATAAAGCAATGATTGATACAAGCCCAGAAAGTATTAATCAGGCATTATATGATTGGACAATTGTACGTAACTATCGCTATAAAAAATGGCCTCAATTAATTGGAGAAACAAAAACTGAAGCAATAGAAGGTTCAGCACGATACTTAGAGTATCGTTATAGTAAGTTAACTGGTGGAAATCTTATGGTACTTGCAAAGAAACAGAAGCCATATCATGTTACTTTTATGGAGGCGTTCAACTTCGTTGCTAATGGACAGGCAGAATCTCCAAAGTTTTTAGAGCGGAATATGAGATATGAGACTGGTTCAGCCCTTGAATTAAGCATGGACAAAGCAAATATTCCATGGAAAGAAGCTATTGAAGATAGTGCAACCAAACAAGGAAAGACACCATATGAAGTATTAAATACGTACTTTAATATAAATAATACGCCCACAATTGAAAATAAAATCAAAGAAATTAAAGAGAACAATGACTATGAAACACTTTTAGAACAAGGAGAAAAACTGGTTAAAATAAGTAACGAGTAAAGAAAATAAGATTTGAAAAAGAATTTCCTTTAATGAGCGTATTGAAGAGGATTCTTTTTTCATTTTATAAGTTATATAAACTACAGGTGTAATCAAAAAAGTTTAATTAAAAGAAGGAATCTCAAAATAATTATTTTTTATTAAAAGCTAAATTTAATGAAGAAGAAAACTTATTAATTGTAAATGGATCTAAAGAAAATTTTGAACAATATTTAAGACATTATCTTTTATACCGATTATGTTATTTTGGCGCTTTTAATTGCAAGTATATACTAAAGAGAGGATAGAAATGTACCACCTGCTTTTGCCTTTAGTTGTTCAATACGAGAAAAATGTGGAGGAATATGATGGAGTCAAAAATTCTTATTGTTGATGATGATAAAGAGATTAGAAATCTTATCTCTGTTTATTTGGAAAATGAAGGTCTGAAAACTCAAAAGGCAGAAGATGCTATTGAAGCTTTAAAATTGTTAGAAGAAAAGAAGTTCGATCTTATTATTTTGGATGTCATGATGCCTAATATGGATGGTATTGAAGTGTGTATGAAGATTAGGGAAGAACGAAATATGCCTATTATCATGCTATCTGCAAAATCAGAGGATATAGACAAAATCCAGGGTCTAGCTTCTGGTGCCGATGATTATTTATCAAAACCGTTTAACCCGTTGGAGTTAATCGCTAGAGTAAAATCCCAATTAAGAAGGTTTAAAAAATACAATATGCATACAGATAATAATAAAAGCATCTTAGAAATTGGTGATTTAACCGTGAATACAGATACACGTCAAGTATGGGTAAGAGGAACGGAAGTAAGGCTAACTCCAAAAGAGTTCGATATACTCAAACTACTTGCTCGTAACAAAGGAATTGTTCTCAGTGTTGCAAAAATATATGAAGCAGTTTGGAAAGATGCTTTTTATAAATCGGATAATACTGTCATGGTGCATATTACAAAAATAAGAGACAAAATTGAAGAGGATTCTAAACATCCAATTTATATTAAAACTGTTTGGGGAATTGGGTACAAAATATGAAGAAGGTTAGTTTTAGAAATAAGATAATTATAAAACTTCTTGGTGCTGTTGCAGTTAGTTTTTTTGTTTCGTTTGGTTTAACAATCCTCACTTTTCTATATGTCATAATACCATTAAATCTAAATCACTATCTTGATGATCTTAGTACATTTGAAAATAATATGCTTACATTTCTTATATTCGCGTTAGCAATCTTTACTTTTATAATCATTTTTTTGATATTGGTTCGAAAGAAAATAATATATTTAAAGCTCATTTCTGATAGTGTTAATGATATTGCCAATGGAAAGCTGGGTTTGACAATTGGGATTGAGGGAAAGGATGAATTGAATCATCTTGCTCAAAATATTAATTATATGTCCAAGGAATTGGAGAATACATTTGAACAGGAAAGACAATTGGAACGTACAAAAAATGAACTCATAACCAACGTATCTCATGACTTACGCACACCGTTGACATCTATTATCGGCTATGTAGATTTATTAAAAAGAGGGCAATACGACAGTAAAGCACAATTACAGGAGTATCTCGAAACCACTTATTTAAAATCACAGAGATTGAAATATCTAATTGATGAACTATTTGAGTACACCCGTTTATCAGACATCGATGCTAAGTTAAACTTTAATGAAGTTGATTTATCAGGTTTGTTGGAGCAAATAGTTGGAGAATACATTCCTATATTTGAAAAGGAAAGTTTAATCGTTCAAAAATCAATAACGGAAGAAACAATACCTATTTTCATGGATGTAGAAAAAATGGTACGTGTATATGAAAATCTGTTTATGAATGCGATAAAGTACAGCATGAAACCATCCGAATTATCAATATGTCTTGAACTAATAGGTAACAAAGCAATTTTGAAAGTATCAAATAAAGTCGAGAAGCCGCCTGTTAGCGACCCTAATAAATTATTTGAAAGGTTTTTCAGGGGTGATAAGGCCAGAAAAGATGATCAAGGAAATGGACTGGGACTCGCTATTTCAAAAAGAATTGTTGAACTTCATAATGGTAATATACATGCAGAATATAAAGTAGGCTGGATGTCCTTTATTGTTGAACATCCAATTAAATAGAATGGCTTATGGAATGAAAGGTTCCATAAGCTTTTTTTTAAAACTTAAGAAACTTCTTAAGTTAATAATTCAAGTAGGCCATTCATAGTAGAAATGATACTGACAAATTATTTTATTTATTACTATAAGGTGAATACTGGAATGAAGGGGAAGTTCATTGATATCTCTCCGAGTGTTTTTGCCTACAGTATATTTAAGGGGGCAATAAATACACTCACTCGTACTTTAGCACAACAACTTAGTGCCCTTGGTATTACAGTAAATGCAATTCTCACGGGCATAATTAATACAGAAATGAATGCCGAGACATTGGGAATCGAGATGGACAGAAATATGCTGCAGATTTATCGACTTTTAATAGGTGGGGAGAACCTAAGGATATAGCTGATATTGCAGGTTTTCTTTCTTCATCAGACAGTCGTTGGGTAACTGGTGAGTTAATTGATGCAAGTGAAGGAAAATGCTAAAGATGTAATTAGAGAAGAATAGCAAAAGTCATAGTAATACGTGGTTCTGGTGCAAATATAGTAATTTTTGAAAAGTGACTGACAGACTCTGTCAAGTAGATAATAAGAAAACGGCTAAGCTACCAGTGTGTTTCGATATTTAATCGGGGCACACTGGTTTTATTTTTTTATAAATGTGGAACAAATGTATTACTTAGATTGTCTATTAAGTGTAATCCTAAAAGATATGAAAGTACAGATCATTTCGAAAAATACAAAGGTATTAAAAAGAGGGATATGTGTGGGAACACTAAGTGTCAGTGTGCCTAAAAGGGTGGGATGAGATGGCCTATATGAAAGTGGTTCTAATGTCTTATATGTATATAGAATTTGATAACGCTGTCTATTTTTTGGAGGATTATGTTAAAATAACGTTTTTTTGAGTACAAAGATATTGGAGGTAACAGAAGTGAAAAGTATGTTTTGCAAGAGATTTATTACAATAGTAACAGTGCTTACACTATTTTGTAGCATGGCCGTTCCATTTGGAAGAGCATCAGCGGAAACAGTTCCTGCTATAGACGTAGAAGCAGGATCAGCAATTTTAGTAGAAGCAAATTCCGGGAAAATTTTATATCAAAAAAATGCAGATGAATCATTAGCAATTGCTAGTATGACAAAAATGATGAGTGAATACTTAGTTCATGAAGCGGTGGATAAAGGAAAACTTAAATGGGATCAAAAAGTTAAAATTTCTGAATATGCATATAAGATTTCGCAAGATCGCTCATTATCAAACGTTCCATTAGAAAATGGTGGCTCTTATACGGTCAAAGAGTTATATGAGGCAATGGTAATCTACTCTGCAAACGGTGCAACAATTGCTTTAGCTGAAGAGATTGCTGGAAAAGAAGTCAATTTCGTGAAAATGATGAACGATAAATCAAAAGAGTTTGGAATGAAAAATTATAAATTTGTAAACTCTACAGGTTTAACAAACCATGATTTAAAAGGACATCACCCAGAAGGAACAACTCCAGACGAGAAAAATAAAATGTCCGCAAGAGATTGTGCGATTTTAGCACAACGTCTTATTCAAGATTTCCCGAAAATATTAGATACAGCAAAAATCCCTAAAAAAACATTCCAAAAGGGTGGCAAGTATCCGATTGATATGACGAACTTTAACTGGATGTTAAAAGGCTTAATTAAGCAATACGAAGGTGTAGATGGGTTAAAAACAGGAACTACTCCAGAAGCCGGAGATTGTTTTACTGGTACAGTAGAAAAAAACGGTATGCGTCTAATCTCTGTAGTTATAAAAGCAAACTCTCATACAGCACGTTTTGATGAAACAAAGAAATTATATGATTATGGATTTGCAAATTTTGAAGTGAAGAAGGTCTATGGAAAAGATTCAGTAGTAAAAGGTCATGAAACAGTGCGAGTAGCAAATGCAAAGGACAAAGATGTAGTTGTTCAAACGAAGCAAGCTGTTTCACTTCCAATGCCAAAGGGCAACAAAGACGTTTATAAAAAAGAATTTAAAGTATCGAATAAAGAACAAGAAGCGCCTATTAAAAAAGATGTAACAATTAGTAAAATGACTATATCACCTAAAGATAGTACAGATCCTGGATTTTTATCAGGTAAATCATTACAAGTAGACCTTGTAACAAAATCTGAAGTAGAACAAGCAAATTGGTTTACACGTTTAATGCGCGAAATAGGATCTTTCTTTAGCGGTATGTGGAATAGTGCGGTTGATATAGTAAAAGGCTAACTTTGTAGGATAAAACTAAATATTAGCCTAAAATAAAAGGTTTCAAAGTATTATAGATTCTTATGTGGATGGCTTGGAATGGAAGATTGCATTAATTTTCAAATCTGGTTCTTCGGAACTTTCGGTATTGCAATCAAGCTAAGATAAATTTGTATCCATATAATCAAAAAACGCTATTCTTTTTGTAGAAATATACAGAAAGGATGGCGTTTATTATGAATTGTTCGATTCAAAGGGTTCTGGTGCAAGGCTAGTTTAATAAAGTTACATGATGAAAATACATTCATTATTCCATCAAGTGACAATAAAAATAAATACCTGGTACTTATTCCTGTTATTAAATTTTATAAAAATTTAATAAAATCTTTTCTTCTTATTAAATATTTTGTTTTAAATTAATTATATAAAGAAATGGAGGCCGAAAAATGAATTTTTCAAAGAAATTTAAGTATCTTTTTATAGTGTTTATCCCTATGTATATAGTTATTCTTTAATTTCAATCGAATAAAAAAGCAAGGTATTCGAGAAAAAAGTACGGTACCATACAGAGAAAACGCTCTCCCATACAAAAGTAAATTGTACCGAAAGTGATAAAAGCGAATGTTATATGGAGGGAACTCCCTAATAAATTCACCTAAAAATCGGTAATTAATGAAACAAACAATAACAAAATGATACATGATTACGAGTTAATATCCCCAAAAGATAGGATTACTAGTGACAATCTTTGATACTGACAAGTGAGGTGACGTCGATGAGAGGGACATTAATAAAAAGTGGAGTATTTATTTTAGTTTTAACAGGAGGGGTATATCTTACAAAATACGCATATGACCATCATACTAACCGAGTTAAAGTAAGAGACACGATTCAACAAATATCAATAGAGCATGGTATACCGCCATGGATTCCTTTATCTATTGCATTCCATGAAAGTAAGTTTGATCGAAACGCAATTGGAGATCAGGGCACATCATTTGGACTGTTTCAGCTTCATCGAGGTGGACTAGCACCTAAAGATTTAACGAACGAAGATTTGAAAAATGCAGAAACCAATACTCGAATTGCAATATCTAATATGATAAATGCATATAACCGTGGTTTACAGCAAAATTTAAAAGGACCAGAGCTATTAAAATATGTTGCTAATACCTCAGGGTGGCCTGGGAATAAGGGTGTTCAATGGACAAATAAGCAGACAGACTATAACGAGGGTTTAGAAAACAGTTTTAAAATGTTTTCTAAACGACAATATGATTTTATAGAATGAAATTTCTTTTTTCTTTCTATTATTATATAACTTATGCCTAAATACGAAAGTTTCCTAAAACAGATACATAGATTGACTTTGTACTGCTTATATTAGGAATTTAAAGAAGCAATATGTATAATTCTCCCACTACAATAGTATAGTGGCCTTTATTAACAGCAAAATCTACAATTTACAAGGAGAACATTTTATGAGTAAGAGAATAAAAGAATTAGATTCCATGCGAGGGTTAGCAGCACTTACAGTGGTATTTGGACATTTTTGTTTAATGCTACCATCGTTGCCTAATTCTATTAAATTTTCCCCGCTTAGGTTTTTATGGGCTGGCGGGGAAGCTGTAATCGTTTTTTATGTACTCAGTGGTTTTGTGTTATCTATGGCACTTTATCATTCAAAAACAAATTATTGTGGATATTTAATTAAGCGATTTGTACGAATCTATATCCCTTATTATCTTTGGATAATCATTACCTTTGCTTTATTTATTTTGTTCTCGCCGTATGAAGTGGCTGGACTACGGGATTGGTTCTATGATAGGTGGCAAGGGTCTATAACAAAAATAGATATTATAAACCATTTTGTGCTTCTTAATAACTTTTTTACGGAAAATTATAATCCAGTTATCTGGTCATTGGCTCAAGAAATGCGTATATCTATTGTGTTTCCTTTGTTATTCCTTCTTTTTTATAAACTGAGTTGGAAGAAAACGATACTATTTGCTTTGAGCTTTTCTTTAATTAGTGTTTTCCTTAATATGTTGCATATAGGGAAAGCAGAGGGATTTTATAATGGTTATGCCGATACACTGCATTTCACATCGATGTTTATGGTAGGAATGTTACTTTTTAAGCATCAGGAAAAGCTTATCTACTTATATAGGAATATGAAAAAATTTAATAAAGGATTTCTTATTGCATTAGGAATTATTCTATATTTATATTCCATTTTAATTTATGGTTTTTCCCGTAATGATACTACTTTCTTATTAAAAGATTGGGGTGTCGTAATCGGTGTTAGTATATTTATAATAATGGCCATGAGTAACCTAAAAGTGAAAGCATTTTTAAATAAGAGTGTATTTGTATACTTAGGAGAAATTTCATACAGTATCTATTTGTGTCATTTTCCAATCATGATGGTACTATTTAAACTTTTGTATACAAAGATACCTATCTTTTTCCTTCTTGCTTTGTGTATTTCAATGACAATACTTTTTTCTATAGTTTCGTATCATTTAATTGAAAAGAAATGTATCAACTGGGCAAAACAAAGAACAACAAATTTTCGAAAAAAAGTGTAATGCTTGAAGGAATTTTATTTCTTTAGTAAATATACGAATATGACCGATTCCTAAGTATATTAGGAATCGGTCAATTACGGATTCTATATAAATATACTAAAATTGAACAAATTTTTAATTTTATACTTAACTCCAAAAATCCTCTTACTAAAGAGAATCTTCGTAATGTTTTTCCAGACATAGCCGAAAGTACAATTAGTAAAACGCTAGTTTCCTTGTAGCTGCTTGGTCAAATAAAGCTGGTTTCAAGAGGAAGAAATGCTCAATGTATACAGGTTTAATTCTGTATTAATAATTATTAGGGGTAACAACACATCGCTATCTATATCTAAAATGTTATATAAAACTATTGAATATTTTATTCGTAAAAACAGAGGTGTAAAATGAATTTTATTTCCGAACTACTTGTTACCTTTGCAATTCCTACAATACAACTCACATTCTTGTTACTACTCATTTTTGTTTTTAGCTACTTTGTAGTATACAAAAAGGTATGTAAAGGAGGGGGGGGATTTACCGTACAACAAGTTATATTGTTTATATTGATAATAGGATATTATTCCCTTGTATTATCAGCTACTTCATTTGGTCGTCCAGATGATATAACTTTTGCAAGAACAATTGACTTTGATGTACTTAGTGTTTATAAAAAAGCATGGAATACCTTTTCATTTTCTTCTTTTTTCCATATCATTGTGAATATAGGTATGCTTTTTCCGTTAGGAATTTTATTACCTTTATTTAGTAATGTTTTTCAAAAAACAAAATGGATGTTAATCAGCTCAATTATAGCAAGTTTATTGATTGAAATCCTTGAATTTACAATGCAACGTGGAAGTATGGAACTAGCCGATTTACTTCATAATACTTTAGGAATGATGCTAGGATATTCTATGTTAAATATAGTTCTTATATTGTTGAAGAAAAAAGAAACAGATACACAAATGACCAAATATTTATTTCTTCCGATTACAGTAAGTTTTGTTGCACTTGGAATAATGATTTCGTATCAAATGAAGGAATTTGGGAATATGCCTTTAGATCCCATTACAAAAACAGACATGACTGATGTCACTATAAAAACATCAATAGAGTTAAAAGACGAAGGTAATAAAATGCCTGTTTACAAAGAGGAAATTACAAAAATGCCTAATGACAATGAGCCAGTTACAAAAAAATCACATATTCGAGATGTCGAAATTCTGTCTCCCAAAGAAGTATTTCAAAAACTAAAACAAGGAGACTTTGATCCTATAATATCTTTCAAAGCAGGTGATACATTAGTCATTACAGATTATAATATAGATTACTACGCTGATACAAAAGGCTTTTCTCAACCTATATATGTTTTTCAAGTACGCTTAAATGATAATGGGAAAGATAGTTGGTCTCAACCTATTTCTGCGAGAAGATAACGTAGATTTTCATGTTTTTGTTCATGTGAAATAGTTTAATCGAGTTGTCTTGCTCATTTGAAAAATCTCCCATGGAATTTAATTGAAATTGAAAAACATTTAAGAAGAACAATTACGCTGTGGGCTATTGTATAGTGTAGATATGAATAACAAAAAAGGGGGACTATATATGTGGAAGCGATTTGTAGCGATTGGTGATAGTTTTACAGAGGGGATAGGGGATGAAGTTGAGGGAATAGCATTAAAAAGCTGGGTAGATCATTTTGTTCAACTGTGTGTAGATGATTTAAAATATGCTAATTTTGCAAAACGTGGGTTAGTAACTAAAGAAATTCGCTCACAGCAATTGGAACAGGCATTAACTTTTAATCCAGATTTGGTTAGTCTAATTGCAGGTGCAAACGATGTTTTAAAAGGACGTTGGAATCATCATGCATATAAGAACGATATGGAATTTATGATAGATACATTAAGTAAAACAGATGCTGATATTATTATAGCAAACCTTCCAGATTTTACAGTTCGGCTTCCGTTTCCTTCTGAAAAAAAACAAGTATTAAAAGAACAATTATTAGAGGCAAATGAAGTTATACTTTCACTGAGTAGAGAGTATAAGCTACATCATGTTGACTTTTGGAATCATCATTTAGTTAATGACAATACGCTTTGGTCTACGGATTTAATTCATCCAAACTCAAAAGGATATGTAAAAGTTGCTGAATTGATTTTTAGTAGTTTGCCTGTACATGACTCTTTTAAATAAGCTGTAGAATGACCTAAACTCCTGTCGCATGCTGTACAGGGGTTTTTGGTGCGAAAAAGAAGGATATAGAGTGCCTATAAATTATACTTTAAGTAATTCTTTTTATTGTTTATATTTTTGTTATTTTCTGTTGCAGAATCCTTATTATAAGGATTCTTTTTTTGTATCAATAATCTATAAAGAAAAAAGATGAAATTGGCGGAAATGAACTAAAAGGTATTTTAAATGAATTGTTAAAACAACACTAATAATGATAACGTTCGCTAAATATATTCGTCGTTTGTAAGAATCTTAAAATCCTCCCTTTTGGATGCAGCTTACCCATAAATTTAATTTTTTTGTAAATGTGGAACTATTTCATTACTTACACTGTCTATTAAGCGTTAAAACATTTTTTATTTAACATATTTAGAAAGGAATAATCATTTTTAATTAAGGGAGAAGATTGAATTGAAAAAAATATGGATGCTGCTTTTCTTTTGTTTTGGAGTTATGTTGGTAGGATGCAATAAAGATGAGCCGCCAAAACAAGCATTTGAAGAATATATCAATTTATGGAATGATAAAAAATTTACAAATATGTATGATTATTTATCAGAACATGCAAAAAAAACGATTTCTAAAAAGGAGTTCACAGAGAAATATCAAAAAATTTATGAGGGTATTGGAGTTAAGAATTTAAAAATTAAAACGAAAGGAGCGAATACTAAAGATAAAGAACTTTTTCTTTTTGAAGTTAATATGGATACGGATGGAGGAACAGTTTCATTCATCCATGAAGCAAAACTCGTGAAAGATAAAGATAAGGAATCTTGGAAAATAGATTGGACACCAGACTTCATTTTCCCAGGTATGAAAAAAGATTACAAAGTACGTATGCAAACAGAGCAAGGAAAACGCGGAGAAATATATGATCGAAATGGAAAAGGGCTTGCAACGAATGGTAAAGCGACTGAAGTTGGAATTATTCCAGAGAAACTAGGTGAAACGGCAGCGCAAACGAAAGAAATAGTAGCACAATTACTTGATATGTCTATAGAAGAGATCAATCAAAAGCTCGCAGCGAAATGGATAAAACCAGATTCCCTTGTACCAATTGGTATTTTAAAAGAGGGAACCAGACAGAATGATTATATTGAATTAGAAGGAGTTTCATCTCGCCCAGTAAATATTCGTACGTATCCATTAGGAGAAGCAGCGGCACACTTAACGGGATATATAGGAAAGGTAAATGCAGAGGAGTTAAAATCGCTTCAAAAAAAAGGTTATCAAGCAGATGATTTAGTGGGTAAGACAGGTTTAGAGAAAGTATTAGAGAATAAATTGCGTGGTGAAAAGGGTGGACGCGTATTTATGGAAGATGAGAACGGGAAAGAGATTAAAAACGTAGCAAAACAAGAAGCAAAAAAAGGGGAAAATGTTACGTTAACTATTGATGCTGCAATTCAAGAAAAAATCTTTAATGAGATGAAAAATGAAGCAGGATCTAGTGCAGCGGTCAATCCTAAAACGGGTGAAACAATCGCACTTGTAAGTAGCCCTGCTTATAATCCAAATACAATAGTTAGAGGAGCATCAAAAGCTCAACGGGAAGCATGGAATAACGACTCGAAACTGCCAATGATGAATCGCTTCACACAAGCATTTGTACCAGGTTCCGTATTTAAAACGATTACAGGTGCAATTGGTTTGGAAACAAACACAATAAATCCTAAGGAAGAATTTAAAATTCAAGGATTAAAGTGGACAAAAGATTCATCTTGGGGAAATTATTATGTAACACGTGTGAAGGATGCTAGTCCAGTTGATTTTGATAAGGCAATGAAGTACTCTGATAATATTTATTTTGCTCAACAAGCTTTGAAAATAGGAAAAGATCAGTATGTAAATGAATTTAAGAAATACGGATTTCATGAAAAATTACCAATTGAATACGAATTCCCTATTTCAATTATTGCAAAAGATGGGATAAAAAATGATATTCAACTAGCAGACACGGGGTACGGACAAGGACAAGTATTAATGACACCTCTTCATTTAGCATTGACTTATGCACCGATTGTCAATGAGGGTAACATTCCGTCACCGCATCTTATAAAAAAAACAAAAGAAGCGGGAAATTGGAAAGAAAATGTGATTTCTACCAAGAATCAAGAGATATTAAAAAGTGCGTTAATAAAGGTTATTAATGATCCTGATGGTGCCGGGAGAATTGCTAAAGTTGATGGTGTAACTCTCGCTGGTAAGACAGGTACAGCAGAACTGAAAGAATCGAAAGAAGCAGAGGGTAAAGAACTTGGATGGTTTGCAGCTTTCGATGCAAGCGCGCCAAACATGATTGTTACCATGATGATTGAAGATGTAAAAGGAAGAGGCGGGAGCAACGTTCCAGGTGAAAAAATAAAACATGTTTTTCAGAAATAATGCTTAATTAGTAGGTGAAATTTACTTCTTTAGTAAATATACAAACCTTACCGATCCAAGATTATATTAGGAATCGGTTAATTTATTTCTAAACGCAGATTTTATGATTTTAATAATCGTATTTAATTACGTGTTTTTTACACAATTAAATACGATTATTTTTTATTTGAAAATTATAAAACAACAAATTTTAAAATATTAAATTAGATAATTGAAATTTAAAAAATAAGAGCTATTATACTTAATTTTATTTTCAGAAATATTACAAAACTGTTAGTTTGAAGTAAGGTTATTCAATATAAGTAAGAGGGGAATTTCTTTATACTAAAAGATAAAAGTATTAATTAGATATTTCTAGATAATAAATAGATACATAAATAAAAGGAGCTAAATATATGTATAAAATCATGATTGTAGAAGATGACCAAAAAATTTCTAAACTACTTCAATCCCATATTAATAAGTACGGGTATGAAGGGAATATTACAGAGGATTTTGAAAATATTTTGGCTAACTTTGAAAAAATTCAACCTGATTTAGTTTTATTAGATGTAAATTTACCGAGTTTTGATGGTTTCTACTGGTGCCGACAAATTAGAACGGTCTCTACTTGTCCCATTATATTTATATCAGCACGTAGTGGAGAGATGGAGCAAGTTATGGCACTTGAACATGGTGCAGACGATTATATCACTAAACCGTTTCATTATGAAGTTGTAATGGCAAAAATCCGAAGTCATCTTCGAAGAATTTACGGAGAATACGCACCGAAAGCGGAAGAAAGAGTTGTTCAGCAATCCGGTTTAATACTTTATCCAGAAAAAATGGAATTAAAGCTAAATGATAGCATGTGTATACTGTCAAAAAAAGAAACTGTTTTACTAGAAACTCTCTTACGACAATCTCCTAGTATTGTTAGTCGAGAGAAAATTTTAGAAAAACTTTGGGATGACTATACGTATGTAGATGATAATACGTTAAGTGTAAATGTTACACGTGTCCGAAAAAAATTAGAGGAAATCGGAATAAAAAATGCATTAGAAACAGTTCGTGGTGCTGGATATCGTTTGAAAATAACTTGGAAGAATGATGAGGTATAATAATGAATTTATTTTTACGTGAACATATCCCTTTCATCTGTTTCTCAATCATTCAGCTATTTGTCGTTCTAACTGTTTATTGGCTGGATGGATATAACCACTTATCTACTGCGTTATATAGTGTGTTTTTAGGAGGATGCTTTTTAATTGCGTTTTTACTTTATCGCTACTTTAGCCATCGTAGATTTTATAACAAATTATCCAACCCTTCTGAAACATTAGAGGACTCCTTAGAAGAACTCGATTCCACTCCATTATCAGTAGCACTTCAGCGTGTGTTAAAGACACAATACAGTCAATATCATCAACAGTTAAAGACTTGGGAATATAAACAAAAAGAGCACCTTACATTTATTAATCAATGGGTGCATCAGATGAAAACGCCCCTATCAGTTATTGAACTGATCACACAAGAAGAGAATGGGGAGGTTTTTGAAAGTATTGTGGAAGAAGTAGATCAAATGCAGTACGGATTAGAAATGGTCTTATATATGGCGCGATTACAAACGTTTGAGCAAGATTTTTATGTGGAAAGAGTTTCGTTACAGGAAATCGTTCAAGAAGTAATCCGTGAAAATAAACGTCTGTTTATCCGTAGCTATGTTTATCCAGAAGTAAAAGTAAAACAAACTATTATGGTAGAAACTGATAGAAAGTGGCTTCGGTTTGTTATTCATCAAGTGATATCCAATGCCATTAAGTATTCAGCAGGAAGTAGAAAAAACGTTACTATTACTACATTAGAAGAAGAGCGCTCAGTAATCCTTGAAATACACGATCATGGTGTGGGAATCCCAAAAGAAGACCTCCCGAGAGTATTCCGCCCATTTTATACGGGAATAAACGGTCGGAAATTTAAGGAATCTACTGGGATGGGATTATATCTTGTGAAAAATATTATAAAAAGATTGGAACATGATATTGAAATAAAGTCGGAAGTAGGAAAAGGAACAACAATCTGTATTATTTTCCCTTATGCAAATCGTTAGAACGGTATTTATTTTGACTTTTCAGAAATATTACAGACCTGTTAGATATATGAAAGGTTAATCGATATGAGAAGAAGGGACGCTTAGATAAACTTAGGTTATTAAAAGATAAAAAGGAGCAAAACGATATGGAAATATTAAAGGTCTGTGAACTGAGTAAAATCTATACAGGAAAGGTATCTTATGAAGCGCTCGCCGACATTAATTTGAGTGTGAAAAAAGGGGAGTTTGTAGGAATAATGGGACCATCAGGAAGTGGAAAAACTACTTTGTTGAACATGGTTTCTACTATTGATTCTCCCACATCAGGAGAAATATTGATTAATGGAGAAAATCCATATCAATTATCTCAAAATGAACTGGCATTATTTCGAAGACGTGAATTAGGTTTTGTGTTTCAAGCATTCAATCTTCTTACAACATTAACTGTAAAAGAAAATATTGTTCTTCCTCTGACGTTAGATGGTACTAAAGTTGAGGATATGAATCAGCGTGTAGAAGGTATTGCAGAAAAATTAGGCATTCAAGATATATTAAATAAACGAACATATGAAATATCGGGCGGACAAGCACAAAGAACAGCAATTGCACGTGCTCTAATTCATAAACCTAAATTATTACTTGCAGATGAGCCGACAGGAAACTTAGATTCAAAAGCGGCTAATGATGTAATGGAGTTATTAAAACGATTAAATAAAGAACAAGATGCAACAATGATGCTTGTTACGCACGATCCAGTGGCTGCAAGTTTTTGTGATCGCGTTGTATTTATTAAAGATGGAAAATTATATAACGAAATTTATAACGGAGAAAACCAACAAATGTTTTATCAAAAAATTATAGATGTACTTGCATTACTAGGAGGTCGTAAGCATGACTTTTCAAAGATTCGCTTTTAATAATATCATTCGAAGTAAGCGGACTTATGCTGCACACTTTCTAAGTAGCTCATTTTCAGTTATGGTTTTTTTCACATATTCACTCTTACTTTTTCATCCTGATTTACAAGGAGAACTAGCCTCCACAAGTAAAACAATGAGCCTTTTAGGAACAATGGGGATGCAAATCTCTCAATATCTCATTTTTGTATTTTCATTCTTCTTTCTTTTATATTCGGTGAGTTCTTTTTTAAAAACAAGAAAAAAAGAATTTGGAATTTTAATCATGCATGGTATGACACCGGCGCAGTTAAATAAATTAATTTTTTTAGAAAATATGTTAATTGGAGTCGCTTCAATTACATTTGGTATCTTAATTGGTTTGATATTTTCAAAGCTCAATTTATTGGCAAGTGAAAATATATTAGCGATTGATAAGGGTCTTCCTTTTTACGTTCCTATAAAAGCTGTCTTTACGACAACTGGCGCATTTTTGATTCTGTTTCTAGTCATTTCGTTGTTTACTTCTAAAATGGTAAAAGCAAACAAGTTAATTGATTTGATGAAATCAGAGGAAAAGCCAAAACCAGAGCCAAAGGCATCAAAAGCATTAGCATTCCTTTCCGTATTATTAATTGGGTTAGGGTATGGATGTGTGTTCTATTTCGTACTAGAAAGAAACTTCATTATGCCTTACTTACTTGGAGGGGTAGTCTTTGTAGTGATAGGGACATATTTTCTATTTTCACAGTTGAGCGTGTATGTAATACGTGTCTTAAAGAAAAAAGACACTTTGTTTTTTAATAAAACAAACCTTCTTACTATATCTGAATTGGCCTATCGTATGAAGGATAATGCAACTATGTTCTTTATGCTAGCGATTGTTTCCGCTGTGGCCTTCACAGGGATTGGTACATGCCTAGCAATGGGAAATAAGGGATTAACCGAAATGACCAACCCATTTGCATTTACATATACTTCATTAGGAGAAAATGCACAAGAAGAAGAGGACATTACAGAAATAAAAAAACAACTTACTCGCTCAAATTTCTCTTATCAGGTAGCGGTTACGAATCCTAAATTCACGGAAAATAATTTAGTGCTAATCAAAGTATCAGAGTATAACAAGTTTGCAAAAATCTTCGGGTATGAAATGGAAAAGATAGATAATGATCAAGAAGCGATTATAGTACCCTCAATCATTTCGCAAAAAGAAAAGTATGCAAGAGGAAAAGATATACCCGAGAAAATAGATGTAGTACAGGAAAACTTAGAAATGTCCCTCCGGGTCAAGAAGGCGGTCCCACATATAGTTCTCCCAAATTCAATTGGAGCCATTATTGTTGTTTCGGATTCTCTGTACGATAAAATCCCTAACAGAAAGACGGAAGATGATTCTTACGTAATGAAAAGTCAATATGGTTTTGTCGTGGAAAATTGGGAGAAATCAAGAGTGGTTACAAAAAAATTAGAAGAAACAATGGGTAATCATAATTCGGGGCAAGCACATCATTATTTTAAAGCGTTGTATTCTGAATGGATTTCTTCGAAACAAGAGAACGGTATTTTACTTATTGTCAGTGTATTAGTAGGGATCGTATTCTTTACGTTTGCAGCCAGCCTATTATATTTCAGGCTATATGCAGATTTAGAAAGAGAACAACAACAATACGAAATGATTGCGAAGGTCGGTCTAAGTAGAAAAGAACTAAAGAAAATCGTAACACGACAGCTTATACTAATGTTCTTCTTGCCTATCATTATAGCGATTATTCATAGCGGGGTCGCTTTTATAGCCTTGCAACAGCTAATTGACTACTCAGTTTTAAAGATTTCGATTTTAATTATACTAGCCTTTATATCCATTCAAAGTGTGTACTTTTTCACTGTCCGTTGGCGTTATTTACAACGGTTATATAAAAAAATTATGTAGCGTATTGATAAAACAAGCAAAGAGGAGAAAAAGCAATGAAAAAAGTAATGAAAGTGTGCGTGGCAGGGATTGTATCTATTTCTATGTTAGGAGCTTGTTCTTTTGGGAAGAAAGAAGAACCAAGGAATGCCGCTTTATTAATTGGAGGAGAACAATCATTAAAAGGAATAGTAAATCAACATAAAAGTGAAATTAAGACCAACACTTTGTATAAAGTGAAGCAAGCAGAAATTGATGGTAAACAAGTATTAATGATGGATCAAAAAACAGCGAAAAAAATGGTTGGGTTAGGTGTATTAAGAGAGTCAGATAATGATGATGAAGTATGGAGTTCAGACCCAATTAAGTCAGTACCTTCAGTTCCAAAAGGTAAAGCTGTCTTACTAGCTAGTAAGAAAAATAAAAAAATCAAGGAATTAACAATTAATGAAAAGAAAATAGATGTCCAGTATGCTAGTGATACTTGGTTTGGTCACTATCGTAATCCAAATTACGAGGAATTGATTGTAATTGTTGATAATGCAACTTTCAATCAAATCCCTGTAAATGAAACATCAATGGAAATCCTTCATTTCAATAAATCGTATGGTGAAGATAGACCATATAACACAGATGATGTTACGGCTGTACAAGCAGAAACTGAATGGAAAAAACTCACTAAAACTATGGGGAGTCAAGTGGATGTATTAGATGCGGTTTCTATTATAAAAAAATAATGAAAATATATTTAATACAGAAAAACCAGGATGATTTTAAGAATTTATCCTGGTCTTTTTTATTACATTTTTTTTAGAAATATCATCTGTCGAAAAAAAAGATAAACAATGGAACAAATGAAACTTGTATCATGTCTATATATTGAAACCATATTAAAAGTGAGGGCAGCTTTATGTTTATTCAAATAAGTTTGAGGTGTGGAAATGGAACAGAAGTTTATTGAAAAATGTAATCATGATGAGCTTGACTATGTTATAAAAGACTATTGGCAAGATGTATGGAATTATTCATTTATTATTACGAAAGATCCACACTTATCAGATGACATCACACAAGATGTATTTATTAAGGTTTTTAAACATTGGAATTCGTTTCGAAAGGAGTCATCTATTAAAACGTGGATATTAAAAATTACAAGAAATACGGCAATAAACTATTTGAAATCCTCTTATTTTAAAAGGATATCTTTAGTGGGATTTTTTAGTGACGATAAGCAATCTCCATCGGCAGAACAAGAATTTTTTAATCAAGAGGAAATGAATGATGTGTGGGATGTTGTATTAAAACTACCTAAAAAACACCGCGAAATACTAATATTGGACGCGAAATATGAATTATCTTATGAAGAAATGGCTGAAACATTAGGTGTATCCATTGGAACAGTCAAATCTAGGTTAAGCAGAGCAAGAAGTAAAGTTTCAAAATTAATAGGGGAGGGTAGAAGTGATGAACAGTAAAAAAAATCCTGACTGGTATAGCAAATTAAAAAATGGACCAATGGAGCGTCGTAAAGATGAAGAAGCATTTATTTATAAAATAAAGCAATCGATATACCAAAATAGTGAAGTAGACTCTGTACCATACAAGAGACCATTTCGTAAAAAAGCATTGCCTATTGTAGTTGTTTTGGTTTGTACAATGTTATTTTTTATTGTTCAACAACCTTGGCTTGATGATAATAAATCACCGGTACAAAGTAGTACTCAAATTAAGCCTAAAACAAAAGATGAGTCTGCTCAAGATCCATCATTAAAACAATTTATGAATGAGTTATATCGAAGTACAAATTCAAAAAATGAAAATGACCTGTATAGAGCGTTAAATGATGAAGTTCTATTTAAAGGGAAAATTTATCAGAAGGATGAATTGAAGTTTGATGAGGATATTTTTCATGAGTTGCAAGTCGCTCTTACAATGGGGGGAGAATTTGCAAATGATACAAAGAAAGTATACAAAGTACCAAGTGGATTGACAGAAAGTAACCAACCAAAGCAATCGCATTTTATATATGCAACTGTTACTGGAAATAAAACGAAAATTTTAGCTGAACCAAAACGAGAATCACAAGTTTTATATGAAGTATCTAATGAAATGGTAAAAGCTTTGATTCCAGAAAAAGCGCAGAATGATGGATATATAAAAATATCGACAATTAACGGTTATACTGGATATGTACAAAAAGAGTATGTTTTAACTGATAGTAAATATTCTTTCATATTTGAAAAGAATGATGAAGGTATATGGGAAATAACGAATATAGATTCTATTTGGTAAAAGAGGAAGGTTCACTTTAATGAACCTTCCTCTTTATCTTTATCCTCTTTTTGAAGTGAATTCCAGCATTCTAAAATTTCTGATGTAACGAGAGCAGCAATATTTTTTTCTGAATTACTACCAGGAATAACGACAGAAATAGCAATTTTTGGATCTTCGGTAGGAGCATATGCAATGAAAAGAGAATGATTTATCATTCTTTCTTGCTCGTTCGGAGAGCCAGTTATCCCTGTTTTACCCGCGACATGAAAGGGCAAGTTTTTAATCTCCTCTATATTTTGACTCATCCCACCTTGCACGACACTCCAAAATTTCATAGGATAACGATTTGAACTTTCTAAGAGTGGTTTAAACTTTTTTGTTTCCTTATCGTCTTGACCAATAATAGCACTTACGATTTGAGGTTTATATTTATCACCTTTACTTGCCAAAGTTGCTGCATATTGAGCAAGTTGAAGAGGGGTGTGTACTTCATTTCCTCCCCAAGATGCATTTAATAAAGCAGAGATTCCATTTTCAAACTTATTAGATGGATGAAATTCATATTCTCCGTCTTCTTCAAAGGGTAAATCAATACCAGTTTTAGAGCGGAGGCCAAATTGCTTTAAATAATCTGTCCATATATTTGCTACTTTTTCTATATTCCCATTATTTCGGTTGAATAAGGGGAGAGCTACTTTTGCTGTCATAAATGTATTTGATGAATTAATGATAGCTTGACTCGGTGTAATTTCACCTGTTGGTGTTCCAGGAGCATTGGTGATGTTATTTTGATTATCATACTGAAAACTACCATTATCCAAATATGTATCCTCAGGTTGAAAAAGCTTTTCGTTTAATCCGATTAAAATAGTAAGTGGCTTTATAGTAGAGGCCATATTTACATAAGATTCACCATACTTTAATTTTTGAATTGCTTTATTTTGCGAAAGGGATTTAATGTTTTCTTTTTTAGATGATACATGTGTATTTAATATATTTGGATCAAAAACTGCCGAATTGGCCATAGTTAATATTGCGCCAGTTTTTACATCGGTTACTACTGCATAACCAGCATTAGCATCAGGTACTTTCTTAATTTGAGATCTTAGTGCTTCCTCTGTTTTTTGCTGCAATTTAGAGTCTAAAGCTAGCCGGACATCTTTTCCTTTTTGTGCTTTTTGAATGTTCCATAAGAACTTTTTATTATTCATTTTAAAAATCAGAGTTTTTCCGGGTTTTCCTTTTAAATCATTTTCATATTGAAGCTCAATCCCACTTTTTCCAACAGGTCCATACTTAGAATTAAGGTCATTTTCTACATACCCAATTACTTGTGAAGCAATTTCGTTCTTTGGATAATATCGAATGAATTCGTCTTTGATCACTACATTTTTAGGTTTATTCTTGTTTATGAATGAAATTTCATTTTCATTTATATCATAGTATAAGGATATTCCATTCATAGTCTGCTTATTACAGGATTGTTGTAATTGAGATTTTATGTTCTCTGTAGAAATGTCATGTTGAAACTCGTTTGAAAATTGATTGAAAAAAGCTAATGTGTTTGATGTATCTTTATTCGATAGTTTTTCATCATTAGAAGTGCAATATAGAGACTTAACTTTCTTATTTGTAGCTAGTATTACACCATTTTGATCAAAAATTTTTCCTCTTTCAGCTGAAGAAGTTGCGATAGTAATTGAAATGAAGTTGATTTTTAATAAAATTAGTAAAATCACACTTACAATAGAAAGAACCGCAAAAAATCTCCTTCTTTTCGTATGTAACATATAACCCTCCCTTATGTAGCCTATTCCATCTTATAGTTAATTATTTTTTTTGTAAATGTGGAACAACTTTATGATTTAGATTGTCTATTAAGTATAACAGCATGAAGAAAGGAACAATCAGTATGAAAAAAAGTACATGTTAATAGTAAGTCTATGTGTAAGTTTAATATGAGTCATTATACAGTTTAGCATTTCTAATGCAGGCGACAAAAAAATAGAGAAAAAAACAGGAAGGGAGATTTATCAATTACGCGGCTAAACCAAAAGGAATGGATGCTTACAAGGATTTAACAAAAAAGATAAGACACTATTATAACTGAATAGTGGTTTCTAATATATAGGGAACGCTTTTAGTATATTTATTTACTAAGTATTAGTGAGGATTTCCTGAAGAATTATATGGAGGATTTATGAAAGAACAAAAAGTAAAGAAACAGAAGACATATATATCTATTCGATTGAATATAATGTTCCTTTGCATATTTGTACTATTCTCAGCTATTATTATGCAGCTAGGAAAAGTACAAATCGTTGAGGGAGAGGCTTATAAGAACCAAGTGGAAAACAGTCAAAATGAAACAACTAGTATACCAGTTCCACGTGGACAGATTCTAGATCGAGAAGGGAAAACGGTCGTTAATAATAAATCTCTTCGCACAATTACGTATACAAGGGTGAAGGGGATTACGAGTGAAGATATTTTAAAAACAGCAAAAGACTTGGCGAAGGTACTTGAAATGCCTGAGCAAGATATAAATAAATTAACCGATATCGATAAAAAAGATTTCTGGATGCAATTGAATACGAAACGTGCGGAATCAAAGATTACTAAAAACGACATAGGAAAGTTTAAAGAAAAGGGAATAGAGGGAAAAGAACTAGACAAAAAAATTCAAGACTTAAGACGAAGTCGCGTTACAGAAGTAGAATTGGCAGAATTAACAGCACAAGATTTAAAGGTGTTAGCTATTAAAAGTAAAATGAGTTCAGGTTATCAACTGACACCACAAATTATAAAAAAAGATGTGACAGATCAAGAATATGCGCGGATAAGTGAAAAACTTGCGGAGTTTCCAGGAGTAGATACAACAGTTGATTGGGAACGTAATTATGTAAATGGTAATTTATTTCGTTCCGTGTTAGGTAATATTACAAGTAGTGAAGAAGGATTACCGAAAGAAAACTTAGATTCTTATTTGGTACGTGGATATAACCGTAATGATCGTGTAGGAAAAAGTTATATTGAACAACGATATGAAGATGTATTACACGGCACAAAAGAAGAAGTGAAAAACATTACTGATAAATCAGGAAACATTATAAACACAGAAATAATCTCTAAAGGAAAAAGTGGTAATAGTTTAACATTAACGATTGATATGGAATTACAAAAGAAAGTGGAAGAAAGTATAGAGAAAAATTTGAGAGCTTTTAAGAGTTCAGAGCCATTGTTGGACCGAGCGTTTGTCGTCATGACAAATCCAAATAACGGACAGATTTTATCTATGGCAGGCAAAAAGATTGTAGAAAAAGAAGGGAAAATAGAGATTGAGGATTTGGCATTAGGTAACATGACAACTTCGTATGAGCTAGGATCAGCTGTAAAAGGCGCAACGTTATTAACTGGATATGAGACAGGGGCAATACAGCCAGGAGATCAATTTTATGATGCACCGATGAAATTTAAAGGTACACAAGCCAAGAAATCATGGAATGTATCCGGATTTGGTAATATTAATGATTTACGAGCTTTACAAGTATCTTCGAATGTATACATGTTCCAGACAGCTTTAAAAATTGCGGGAGTTAATTACGTACCAAATGGTTCATTGGATATTAAACAAGAAGCATTTGATAAAATGCGTTATTATTTTAAACAATTTGGTCTAGGTGTCCCAACAGGTATTGATTTACCGAATGAAATAATTGGGCAAACGAGAAAAGTAGATAGTCAACCTGGGTTTTTACTAGATTTTTCTATCGGTCAGTATGATACGTATACGCCATTGCAATTGGCACAATATATTTCAACTATTGCAAATGGTGGATATAGAATGCAACCCCAAATTGTACAAGAAATACGAGAGCAATCAATAAAAGAAGAAGAGGTCGGTAAAGTTATACGCTCTATAGAGCCTGTCGTATTAAATCGAGTTGATATGAAGAAAGAACATATTGATCGGATAAAAGAAGGCTTTAGATGGGTATTCCAAGAAGGTGATGGAACTGGCGTGAAGTATTTCAAAAATGCGCCATATAAACCAGCAGGAAAGACAGGGACAGCTCAAACTGTATATGGTGGAGATGATCCAATTGGTAGAAATGCAAAAGGAGAACGTATGGAATGTTATAACTTAACATTAGTTGGATATGCTCCATATGATAATCCGGAAGTAGCATTTTCTGTAGTAGTCCCATGGCTTCATGATGATAAAAATGGAATTAATTCTATAATTGGAAAGGAAATTTTAGATGTATACTTTGATTTAAAAAAGCAACGTATACATGGTGAAGCTGCTAGTATAGATAGTTCGAATCAAAATTAGTAAAATTTGTGCACTTTTCTCAGGGGAAGAGACCCTGTTTATATAAAAGCCTTTATAAGTTAAAGAAAAAGGAAGATTTGAAATAAGAGATAGCGGCTATCATAGTTGCTATCTCTTACTTTTGTTAATATCTTGGCTACTAGTTAAAAAGGTTTTAAATTTATGGAACAAACTTGTTTCTTAGATGGTCTATTATGTGTACGTATAAAAACAGGTTTTCAAATAGGATACAGTGTATTGAATTTACTACTTGTTTTCAGTATTGAAAATTTGAAAGGAATGATGATTTTGAAAAACAAGAGGATGTTAAAAATAGGTTTATGTGTTGGTATATTAGGTTTAAGTCTTACAAGCCTAGAAGTTTTTACAGGAGGGGCATTGCAAGTTGAAGCGAAAGAAAAGACCGGACCAGTTAAACATAAAAATCATGCGACGTATAAAGAATTCTCTCAACTTGAGAAAAAATTTGATGCTCGATTAGGTGTGTATGCTATTGATACTGGTACAAATCGAACAATTGCTTATCGACCTAACGAAAGATTTGCCTTTGCATCAACCTACAAGGCATTAGCGGCAGGAGTATTGCTACAGCAAAACTCAACTGAGAAATTAAATGAAGTTATCACTTATACGAAAGACGACTTGGTGGAATATTCACCCATTACAGAGAAACATGTAGATACAGGCATGAAACTTGGGGAAATTGCAGAGGCGGCTGTTCGTTCCAGTGATAATACCGCCGGGAACATTTTATTTAATAAAATAGGCGGACCTAAAGGATATGAAAAAGCACTTAGACAGATGGGTGATCGGGTTACTATGGCTGATCGCTTTGAGCCAGAGTTAAACGAAGCTACTCCAGGAGACATTCGTGACACTAGTACAGCGAAAGCCATTGCTACCAATCTTAAGGCTTTTACGGTCGGAAATGCACTTCCAGCTGATAAACGTAAAATTCTTACAGAGTGGATGAAAGGAAATGCTACAGGAGACAAACTTATTCGTGCAGGCGTACCAACTGATTGGGTAGTTGGAGATAAATCAGGAGCTGGAAGTTATGGGACACGAAATGATATTGCTATCGTTTGGCCACCGAACAGGGCACCTATTATCATTGCGATCTTATCTAGTAAAGATGAGAAAGAAGCTACCTATGATAATAAATTAATTGCAGATGCAGCTGAAGTTATAGTTAAGGCTCTTAAATGATAATTTCTCAATTCTTTATGTAATGTAATTGAAAATAGGAACCTAGAAAGCGATTCTTTTTACTGTGAAAAGAATCGCTTTTTTGTATTCCTATAATGAGTAGTAAGTATATAAGCGAAAATTATTATTTCATGGACAATTTATCCCCTAAAGTGCATGAGGGAAATTTTCTCCTGTGGTGTTCGTAGCAATATGATTGTTATGTATACGATAATAATATTTTGGAGTAGTTAAGCTAGATACTCCTATATGGATATGTAATTTTACATATCCATATAAAAGACACATATGTGTTAATCACTATTAAATTATATTGAAATCATTTTTAAGTAAGGGGTTCATATAGATTTAAGGGAATCAAAGAATTTTTATGTTTAATTATCATAGTATAATTATTTCACTTTATGAAATGAAATTTGTATTTAACCTTTTTAAATATAATATTTTTAAATTCGAATAATAAATATCTGAAAAATTAAATTTAATCAATGTGATTTTCAGGTTTACTTATGAAAAACATAGTGTTTAAAATGAGGGGGAAGTAAGGTCCTTATATTATATCAAAAATAAATAAAAAACGAGATACGATTACTCTATCGAAAAAATTTCTATCCTCAAGTGTGTGTGATGAAATCCTAACGTTAGGTTGTACAAAATTTACGATTAAAACTGTAAAAAACAATAGTGAAGAGGTGTACGGAATGAAGAATAAAATTATGACAGGATTTTTAATAACATCAATCGTTACTGGGGCGACTATTCCTATCAATACTCTCGCAATGCCAATCGTTCAGGCAGAAACGAAACAAGATAATATAGATATTTCCTCAGCATTACGAAAAATAGGTGCACACTCCAAATTAACACAAACCTTTATAGATGGAGCCTTAGCGAGTCCGAATGTACAACTTGAAGAAGTTCCATCTTTAAATACAACTCAATTTCTAATTAAACAAGATATGAAAGAGTGGTCATCAGAACTATATCCAAAATTAATTCTACTAAATTCAAAAAGTAAAGGATTTGCAGCCAAATTTAATAGCTATTATCCAACATTAAAAGGATTTGTAGATAATAAGGAAGATAAAGAAGGGTTTATAGATAGACTGGAAGTTCTTCAAGATATGACTATAACAAACAAAGAAAACGTGCAACGTCAGATTAATGAGTTAACAGATCTTAAACTACAGGTAGATAAGAAACTGAAAAATCTTGATACAGATGTGGTAAAAGCACAGAGTGTACTTAGTTCAGAGGGAACAGGAAAAATAGACAAGTTAAAAAATGAAATGCTAAATACAAAAAAATCAATTCAAAATGATTTAGAGCAAATAGCATTATTACCAGGAGCTTTAAATGAACAAGGGCTAAAGGTATTCCAAGAGATTTATAGCCTATCAAAAGATATCATTGAACCGGCTGCTCAAACAGCGGTAGTAGCGTATAACAAAGGAAAAGAAATAAATAATACTATTGTAGAAGCAGAGAAGAAAGCAGAGCAGGAAGCAACAGAAAAGGGAAAATCAGCTATAGAAATTGAAGCTGCCAAAAAAGAAGCACGTGAAGCGATAGAGAAAAGTAAAAAAGGTGAAATTGCTGCAGCTGCAGTTACAAAAACGAAAGAGTATGATCTTATGAAAGTGATTGATCCTGAAAAAATTAAAAAAACATATAGTACCTTTGCCGAAATTAATAAACTAACAGCAGAGCAAAGAGTATATTTAAATGATTTAGAGAAACAAAATCAGAAATTATATGACTTAACAACTAAATTAACAGTAGCAGATTTACAAAAATCAATGATTCTTTTCATGCAAAATGATTTGCATACATTTGCTAATCAAGTAGATGGAGAAATTGAGCTAATGAAACGTTATAAAGAGGATTTGAATCTAATAAATAATAGTATTACAAAATTAGTGACTGAAGTTGATACTAGTAACACTCAGTCTCAAAAAGATACATTAAGACGACTAAAAAATGTAACAAATCAACTCGAAGAACAAGTTTATAAATTTTAATATTAAGAATTTAGGTTTAATAAAAAGATAATAACTCAATTGAAAATAAGGAGGAGAATCAAATAATGAAATTTCCATTTAAGGTCATAACTTTGGCCACTTTAGCAACAGTTATAACTGCTACGAATGGTAGTACTATTCACGCACTTGCACAAGAACAGACAGCACAAGAACAGAAAATAGAAAATTATGCGTTAGGACCTGAAGGGTTAAAGAAAGTGTTGGCTGAAACAGGCTCTCATATTCTTGTAATGGATTTGTACGCAAAAACAATGATTAAGCAACCGAATGTAAATTTATCCAACATTGATTTAGGTTCAGGAGGGGGAGAATTAATCAAAAACATTCACCTGAATCAGGAACTGTCACGAATCAATGCAAATTACTGGCTAGATACAGCGAAGCCAAACATTCAAAAGACAGCACGTAATATTGTAAATTATGATGAACAATTTCAAAATTATTACGACACACTAGTAGATACTGTAAAAAAGAAAGATAAGGCGGGCCTCAAAGAAGGAATAGGGGATTTAATCGGTACAATTCATACAAATTCAAATGAAGTTACGGAAGTTATTAAGATGTTAGAAGCTTTCAAAACAAAGTTGTATACAAATACTGTAGATTTTAAAAATAATGTTGGAGGTCCAGATGGACAAGGGGGATTAACGGCTATATTAGCGGGAAAACAAGCACTATTCCCACAACTTCAGGCCGAAATTGAGAATTTACGTTCTACGCAGAAAGCACATTTTGATAATGTATTAGCCTGGTCAATTGGTGGTGGATTAGGAGCAGCTATTTTAGTTATTGGAACGATTGCAGGAGCGGTAGTAATTGTTGTGACCGGTGGCACAGCGACACCAGCTGTTGTTGGTGGTCTAACAGCTCTAGGGGCAGCTGGTATCGGTTTAGGAACAGCAGCTGGTGTTGAGGCATCTAATCATATGAACTCCTATAATGAAATTTCGAATAAAATTGGAGAATTAAGTATGAAAGCTGATTTAGCTAACCAAGCAGTTATTTCACTTACTAATACAAAAGACACTTTAACATATTTGTATCAAACAGTTGATCAAGCAATTATGTCTCTAACAAGTATTCAGCAACAATGGAATACGATGGGAGCGAATTATAAAGATCTATATGATAATATCGACCAAATGCAAGAACATAAACTTTCTTTAATACCTGATGATTTAAAGGCTGCAAAACAAAGTTGGAATGATATTCATAAGGATGCAGAATTCATTTCAAAAGACATTGCTTTTAAACAAGAAAAAACAAATTAAAAATCAATATATATGTATAGGAGGAATTAAAATGAATAAAAACTTTCCTTATAAACTACTTGCTGTATCGACGTTTTTAACTCTGACAACAACTACTGTAGTTTCTCCAGTGGCAGCCTTCGCAAGTGAAAGTAAAATGGAACAAACTAGTACCGAAGATATATCTCTTTCTGTAAACAGCGAAAAGATGAAAAAAGCTTTGCAAGATGCTGGGGTATTTGCAAAATCCATGAATGATTACTCTTATTTGTTAATTAAAAACCCAGATGTTAACTTTGAAGGCATTGACATTAAAGGATATACAAATCTACCTAGTCAAATTCTACAAGATCAAAAGAATGCAAGAGAGCATGCTACGAAATGGGATTCACACATAAAAAAACAACTTTTAGATACACTGACGGGGATTGTAGAGTATGATACTAAATTCGACAATTATTATGACACATTAGTAGAAGCGATTAATGAAGGGGATGCAGACACATTAAAAGAAGGCATGACAGATTTACAAGGTGAGATTAAACAAAATCAAGCATATACACAGAATTTAATACAAGAACTGGCTAAGTTAAGAGATAGTATTGGAGAAGATGTCCGAGCATTTGCAGGTCATAAAGATATTTTGCATTCGATTCTGAAAAACCAAGCATCTGGAATTGATGAAGATGAAAAGCGCCTAAATGAAGTTTTAGAGCAAGTAAGACATTTTAAACAAGTAGAATCAGATGGAATAATAACTGTATCAATTCCCTCAATTCCTACGTGGATTGCTGGTGGTGTAATGATAGGGGTAGCAAGAAATAATTTAGGTACGTTAGAGCCGTTGTTAGCACAATTACGTCAGACTATAGATTATAAAGTAACATTAAATCGTGTAGTTGGTGTTGCGTATAATAATATTAATGAAATGCACAATGCGATTGGATCGGCTATTAATGCACTTACCTATATGTCTGCACAATGGCATGATTTAGATTCTCAATATTCGGGAGTGCTTAGTCATATTGATAAAGCATCCCAAAAAGCGGATCAAAATAAATTCAAATTCCTAAAACCTAATTTGAATGCAGCGAAAGATAGTTGGAAAACATTGAGAGCGGATGCGTTTACATTAAAAGAAGGGATAAAAACATTAAAAATGGATCCTGTTTCTTCAAAAAAATAGCGGAATACAGTATTTGTTGCAAGGGCATTTATACAGTTATAAAATGATTTTTTGTTCTTTATAAATTGAAAAGACGGAGGTATCATCAGGCCTCTGTCTTTTATTTTATTGAAATATTTTTATAATTCCATCCTATATGTAGAAAGTAGTTATACAAGTTTGAATTTTTAAGGTGAATGATTTTTATGAATTTTTCCATAAAACCTAATCTATGATTAGTGAGCTTTATATTCTTATTTTCCTAATTGAATACTTTTATACAATTAGATGGAAGTTAAGAATACTAAATCAAAACATAATAGGTTGTTATTGATGAGTTTATCGTAAAGTTGTTATTTTATGTGTCATCAAATAACATTTATAAACAATTAGAAATAAAGAAAAGGAGACTATTATGAGAAAAAATAGAGTATTAGATACAACATAAATAGCGTAAAAAATTTTTGGTGTAAAAACGTAATAAATAAAATAATAATCCTTAAATGTACTAAGGGAAAATGAGGGAGATAATATGGGGAATAACTCAAAATATAAAACTAGAAAAATACTTGCAGCTACCGCTACAGTAACTATGCTTACGACTGGAATGGTTTCTTCATCAGATGTCTTTGCAGAGGAAACAAAGCAGCAAAAAAAAATATCGACATCACTGCAAGAGGAAAAGTCAGTTAAATCAGAAAACAGAATATATACAGTCCCAGGAAAAGGGGATGTTGAGGTACTGAAACAACAGGAAAGAAAAAGTATGGCATTTAGTCCATATGAACCCACTGGTTTATATGCAAAGCCAAATGAACAAATAACGATTAATGTAGAAGGAAATCAAAATATTCAAGCATACATTGGAACGTATTCGTATGATGCTTCTTGGAGAGAAGACTCTAAAATAAAATCATTTACATTAAAACCTGGTATAAACACAATCCAATCTCCAAATGGGGGGATGATTTATTTTTATAATAAACAACAAGGTGGTACCATTCGAACAACAGTCACAACAGGTGGAACGACTACTCCTTTTTTTGAACTAGGAAAGCATACGAAACAAGATTTAATAAACATGCTGGACCAATATCCCAATGCACATGCAGTGGAGTTAAAAGGAGAACGTGTATTAATTACGGCCAGCCCTGCACGTGTTAAGAAATATTTGTTAGGTTCTAATACAGATCCTGTACAACTCTTAAAAAAGATGGATGAAGCTACTCGAATTCAAGACAAAGTAGCTGGTTTATCCGGGGAACAAGTAGATAAACATTATATTCATTACGTAGAAGAAAATCATTCTCCCGATTATTATATGTATGCAACTTCTTATCGAACCGCATATGTAGGAGATGCAATCCAATACGTGCTAGATATTAATAAATTTATAAAAGATGGCTGGGGTCCTTGGCATGAGGCAGGGCATTTGAGACAGCAATCACCTTGGAAGTTTTATAATATGACAGAAGTACAAAATAATATTTACAGCCTTTCTGTAGAAAAAGCATTTACATCTAATCAATCTTTTAGATTGCAACAGGAGGGCGCTTATACTAAGGCATTTCAATACTTAGAACAACCTAATAAAAATTATGACGAAGTTAGTGATGTTTTTGTTAAGCTTGTTATGCTTTGGCAACTACAGTTAGCATATGGAGAGGACTTCTATCCTAAATTGCATCAATTGTATAGAGACATGTCTTCAAGTGAACTTCCACAAACTGATGAAAATAAAAAACAATTATTTATGATTTCGGCATCAAAAGTAGCCAAACAAAATTTGATACCTTTCTTTGAGAAGTGGGGATTGCGTCCAAATAACGATACCATTCAAAAAATGGCTGCATTAGGATATCCGATTTTAACAGCAGAGATTTGGAAGGGTACGGATTCTAATCCAATTAAACCAGATGTGCCTAATGAAAATAATATTTTAGAAGGAAGCCAATTTGCATGGTCACTAAAAGGGATTAGTGATTTCGAATTTGCTAAAATCAATTTCAATAAGTCGACAGAAGAAATGCAAATTGACTTAAAAGCAGGCGTACCGCATCATTATTTTAATGAAACATATGCGAGTATTAAAGTGCAAAATGCATCAGGAAAAGTAGTATACAAGAAAGACATTTATGGAAACAAGCAACAAAATGCTGAATCGCAAAAAGTTCCAGTCAAAGTAGGCGATTATATTGAGTTAACACATTTAGAAGGTGTGCATAGAGCTACTTTCACAAATGTAGACAACAGTAAACAAGAAATCTTTGGAAAAAAAGCAATGTATGAAGTCACAAAAGAAGGCTTGAAGAAAGTAGAAAAAATGCCAGAAGCAACAATTTTAGATGGAAATCAATTTGCATGGTCACTAAAAGGAATTAGTGATTTCGAGTTTGCTAAAATCAATTTCAATAAGTCGACAGAAGAAATGCAAGTTGACTTAAAAACAGGCGTACCACATCATTATTTTAATGAAACATATGCGAGTATTAAAGTACAAAATGCATCAGGGAAAGTAGTATACAAGAAAGACATTTATGGAAACAAACAACAAAATGCTGAATTGCAAAAAGTTCCAGTTAAAGTAGGCGATTATATTGAGTTAACACATTTAGAAGGTGTGCATAGAGCTACTTTCACAAATGTAGACAACAGTAAACAAGAGAGCTTTGGAAAAAAAGCAATGTACGAAGTTACAAAAGAAGGTCTGAAGAAAGTAGAAAAGATGCCAGAAGCAACGGTTTTAGACGGAAATCAATTTGGTTGGTCTTTAAAGGGATATAGTGATAGAGAAATCGCAAAAGTAGATTATAATAGGGTAACAGAGAAAATGCAGGTGAATTTAGAAGCAGGCGTACCACATTCTTATTTTAATAATACGTATGCAAGTATCAAAGTACAGAATTCATCCGGTAGTGTTGTGTACAATAAGGAAATAGTGGGAAATAGACAGCAAACTGCTGAAAGACAAACTGTGCCAGTCAAAGTGGGAGATTATATCGAGTTTACCCATATAGAAGGGGAAGCAGTAAAGGAAAAGACACGGGCTACACTTATTAACCTTGAGAATAATAAACAAGAATATATAGGTAAAAAAAGAACCTATCAAGTTACTTCTACGGGATTAAACAAAATAGATTAACATGAAGAACATTCAAATTATTAGTAAGATGCTAAATAGTGGTTCATTATGAACGGCTATTTGGCTTTTATTTATATAAAAGTGAAATATAATCCAATGTTTAATGATTTATTAGAAGTAAAAAGGTAGGTATTATATAAAAGAAAATGAATAATTTATGCAGAGCTTGTATACGGTATTATTATTTAACTATTCTAAAATCAATTGATAAAAACGCTGGAATGTTTTTTAGAAAACAACTGACTCCATAGGTGGAATTTGGAAGATTAATTCTATTTTGGAGTTTATTTTTATAAGGAAATTCACATACGTGGATTAGTATTAAGATTCAAAATGTAAAATATCTAAAGACCTAAGTACAAGCACACATTTTAAATAAAAAAAGTGAGAAGAATGAATAACATTCTTCTCACTTTTAGCAATTAGGGTCGGCATATACATAAATATGCGTTTGAGTGGAATTTTGGATGAAAAATCCACATGCATAGTATACCAAAATATTTAAGGCCCTTCGTATGCAATATTGCATACGAAGAGTAGGTGGATATAATAGTTAACTTACTTCTATTAAAAGTAAAATGTGTTTATATTAAAAAAGGTAAAATCCAATTAAAGCTGGTTAAGATCTTAATTCTTCATAGCTACCTAATTAATCAATTCTAGCTATTGAGTAGGAAAGAGTTAATTAATTTGAAAATGATTTGAGTAGGTAAATTCTCCGTTATACTTAATTACTGCAATATATGTCCCTTTAGTATATACATTTGTAATTGGTGTTCTCCAAATTTCTAACCCTTTAGGCGTAGTAATAAATTCTGGTTCAATTGTAATAAAGCGTTGTAAAGTACCGTCAGGGTGAACCTTGAAAATCTTCATTTTGGCACCAAAATGCGCTCTACCAAAACGTTGAGTTAAGTAGAAAGTATCTCCTGTTATGAGGTGTTCAATATTCCAGTCGGGTTGGTATGTACTATTTTCAGCTCCCTATAAATCAAAGGCTACGGGAAATATGGTAATAGCAATTCTCACATTATTGAGGGACTGGAAAAACAACAAAGACGTTCTCAAATGCATGTATAGATATTTATAACAAAGATTCAAAAAAGAATAGGTAATATAGCTATTGGAATAAGATTGTTTTTGTCTATCTCCTGAAAAGGAGGATGGACAAACCATACCAAAGAAACTTGCATTTCATTATCTATAGAAGTGTAATGTCATTAAAGTGAGATAGGATACAGGCTAATATTGAGAAATGTAAAGTTTGTAGAGTTTGAAACAAATTAAAGAAGTAACATAAGGGATTTACGCATATAGTAATGTCGACGGATGAAGTTAACGGAATATTCGTTTTAATAAGATAAAATAATAGTATTTTTATCTTATAATATTGTTACTACGATGAAATAAGGCTAATAATTAGTTAACTTAAAAATTAAATTCAGATAGGAAGAGGATAATGAAGACCAGAGATAATTATAAAATTATTGTGATTGGCGCTGGGACTGCAGGACTATCTTCTACTGCACATTTGTTACGAAATGTATCCCTATTGAAAGAAAGTATAGCTATTATCGATTCATCTAAAAAACATTACTTCCAACCACTATGGAGTTTAGTTGGGGGAGGAATTGTTTCAAAGGAATGTACGATGCGTGATCAAGAATCACTTATTCCAAAAGGAGCAACGTGGATTCCTAAAAGTGTTGTTAAGTTGTTTCCAGATCAAAATAAGATACTTTTAGATGATGGAATGCTACTTGAATATGAGATTCTTATTGTAGCAGCCGGTATACAAATAAATTGGGGTGGTATTAAAGGCTTAAAGGAGTCTATTGGGACCAATGGGGTTTGTAGCAATTATTCTTATAAATATGTTGATTCTACTTGGAGAGAAATTGAAAAATTCAAAGGAGGAAATGCGATTTTTACCCACCCCAATACTCCTATTAAATGTGGTGGCGCCCCACAAAAAATTATGTATTTAGCAGAAGAGTATTTTTGTAATGGCGGTTTGAAAAACAGAAGTGAAGTAATGTTTTATTCTGCGAACGCTAACATATTTCAGGTACCGCGTTATGCTGAAACATTAGAACAAGTACTAGAAAGAAAGCAAATTATAACGAACTATAATAAAAACTTAGTAGAAATTATCGCTGAAAAGAGAGAAGCAATTTTTGAAGATACGCAAACACTGAAACGAGAAACAGTACCATATAGTATGATACATGTTGTTCCACCAATGGGGCCACCTAACTTTATTAAAGAAAGTGAGATAAGTGATCATCAGGGGTGGGTAGATATAAGTCCTTATACTTTGCAGCATGTAAAATATAAGAATATTTTTGGACTTGGAGATTGTACCAATTTACCTACATCTAAAACTGGAGCGGCAATTCGAAAACAAATACCTGTCTTAAAACAAAATATTTTGGACGTACTTAATGGAAGAGACTTGCAGGCTAATTATGATGGGTATACATCCTGTCCGATTGTTACAGGATATAAAAGTCTTATACTCGCTGAATTTAACTATGAACATGAGCCTCAAGAAACGTTTCCATTTAATCAAGCGAAAGAACGGTATAGTATGTTTTTACTTAAAAGGTATATGTTGCCCTATATGTATTGGAATTTAATGTTGAAAGGGATTCTATAAGGAAAGATAGAGAGTTGTTGTAACAACCGAGAAGTAATTTGAAATAAGCATTTGGAGGGAATAGCTATGCTTTTAAAATATTTTTATGATGAAAAATTAGCTCATGCTTCCTATTTAGTTGGTTGTCAGAAGGAAGGCGTAGCAATTGTTATTGATCCCAGCCGCTATATAGAACAATATATAGAATTTGCTAAGAAAGAGGGAATGGAAGTAATTGCTGCGGCTGAGACTCATATTCATGCAGATTTTCTATCTGGGTCTAGAGAACTTTCCCTTCTTTTTAATGCAAATTTATATGTATCAGATGAAGGAGATAGTGATTGGAAATATCAAAATCTTAACGAGGGCCGATACAATTTGGTTAGAGAGGGAACAGAGTTTAAGGTTGGTCATATAAAATTCAATGTTATTCATACCCCAGGGCATACGCCTGAAAGTATTTCCTTTTTAGTAACCGATACAAGTCAAAATAATTATATGAATGATAAACCGATAGGAATATTCACAGGTGATTTTATATTTGTAGGAGATATAGGTAGACCCGATTTATTAGAAATTGCTGTTGGTATTAAAGATACCGCAAAAATAGGAGCGAAACAATTATTTGATTCTATACAAAAAATAAAAATATTCCCTGATTATTTGCAAATATGGCCATCACATGGTGCAGGAAGTGCATGTGGAAAAGCATTAGGAGCAATTCCAACTTCCACATTAGGTTATGAAAAGATGTTTAATTGGGCGTTTCAATGTAATGATGAAGATAATTTTATATCGAATTTATTGACGGGACAGCCAGAGCCTCCAAAGTATTTTCCATTAATGAAGCATTTAAATAAGTATGGTCCACCAACTCGTAAGAAGAGAGAGATTACTGCTATTTATATAATAGAAGAACTTCAAGAAGTGATGAGGGGTGTTCAGCAAATAGTTGATATAAGGGATGTAGAGTGTTTTGCTGCTGGCCACATCGAGAAGTCAATTAACATACCTTATAACAATTCTTTCACAACTTGGTGTGGGGGGATATTAGATTATAAAAAAGAAACTTTAATAATTTTAGATGCGGAAAATGTTAAAGTGGAGGAAGTTATTAGAGACTTTGAGTCCATTGGCTTAGATAATATTATTGCTTTTGCACCTTCAAAGGTAATTCAAAGATTCCATAGTTTAGAGATTTATAAGGAAAAAACATCAAATGAATTATATCCGTTAATAAAAGATGGAAGTGTAAAGGTTATCGATGTGCGTAGTAAAAAAGAGTGGGATGAAGGACATCTTCATGATGCAATACATATCACTTTAGGTAATCTACTTGAACGGCTAGATGATGTACCGAAAAATTGTCCAATAGTTTTACAATGTCGAACGGGGTTACGTTCCGCTATAGCAGCTAGCATTTTACAAAAAGCTGATATAAAGAAAGTAGTTAATTTAAAGGGAGGATTTCTTACGTGGAAAAAAGAAGGGCTCCCCTATACAACATGTAATCAAGAAATTTGAAATATATCAAAAGAGTCAAATGGGAAGAAAATAGAATCATTTGAAATAATCTAAGGGGATAAATAATAAAATTCAATTACTATCAGTATGGGATATATAAACTAAAAATGATTTATTAAAGCCGCATTAAACGATAAAATTAAGCACAAATATGCTGATGTGTATCTATTCTATCAAAGTACATAAAACTAAAACTAAGATATTCGAACGAACTCAAAAAGCCGAAACCCCTTAACTTAGGAATTTCGGCTTTGATAATGGGATCTGGCATGTTTACTGCAATAGAGTTATAAGTTCTTAAATTCCTTAAATTAGAAACTTGTACTTGATTACCGTAGTTAAATTGTTGCCCTTTTAAAAGAACTGGTTAGAGAAAAAAGAAAAATCTATTGGTTAGCATTTAACCGAAAGATTTTTCTTTGAATTAGCGTCTTTTATATCATAATTATTGAGGAAGGGAAATTCGACTGAGAAATGCTGTCAAATAAAAGAATAGGCTAATCTAATTTCTAATGGTCCCTGTATCTTTTATTTTGACGTGTGTCTTTACATTTATTTTAGCCTCTGCTAACGCTTGCAACCAATTTCCTTTTACTTTTTTCCACTCGTTATATTGAAAAGCTCTAGCATATAACGATAATCCGATAGGATCAATTTTATTCTTTTGTAATTCATACAACATATTTTGTAATTTCTTATTAATTTCTTTTTGAACCTCATTTTCTAAATTATGTATGTTTTTTTTATTATCATAATGCTCCTTAATTAAATGTGCGTTAGTTTTTTCTATTACAGCTACATTAGCGTTTATATCGAAATTAAATACAAACTTTCCTTTTTGAAAATTAACATCTATTTTCCTAGTCGCATTCTGTATTAATATAGAAGTGTTTGGTTTTTGGCTGGATTTTTTAGGTGGAAGCACAAGGTGTAGTATCATCCGGCCTTTATTTTTGGGCTTATTTAAAAGATTGAAGAACTTAACATTTTTTTTAGGGATACGGCTTAAATATTTACCTTGTCGATCTAAAAGTGCAATTCCTACCGTGTCGATTTCATTCTTTGTTTTTTTTATAACTGGAACAGCTTGTGTCATTCCTTCTTCATTTTTTTCTCTCATTAATTGTTGAATCGTGGAAGAAACGGATTGATTATTTTGAATGGAGGATTCGATTACACTACTTATGTAAGATGGTAGTGATGGTTTATCGGGCTTATTAATTGTGAAAATTTCTTCTACAGGTCCATCAACAAGTACTACTTTAGCATTAATGGTAGCGTAAGGATCACGGTAAGAAGAATCAAGCTCCTGCATCCAATTTGCTTCTTGGGCCAATTTTTTCCCAATTAAAATGATTTCAGCTTTTGAGGCTGTCATATAGCCCGTTAACTTCGTATCTATTTTACTGAATCCATTATATACAGTGGATGCCCGCGTCCATTGCTCTATAGTACTTCTTTGCTGTTTATGATGAAAGAGTGGTATGCTTGTGCCCACTTTTATGTCTCCATTAGAAGTTCTATCTAAGGCGATTAACAGGATTAATGAAACCTGTTCAAGAGGGATTCTTTGACTACAACCGATTAAACATACACAACAAGTTACAATCCATATCCATTTTCGAATCAAAGTTGTTTCCTCCTAGTTAACCAAGTGAAAAGAATGCTGTATGCGAAAAAAAAGATTGGTAATAGAATAAAAAAAATGATATTTAAGATATCCATAAGAGAATATATAAACAAATATTGATCCACGTCGGGATTTAGAAAAATAAATAAGCCGACTATTAAAAACATAAAACTAACGAGCACCCAATTGCGAGCATTTTTTTGAAGTAAAATGGTCACAGATTCAAAACTGAAAAATAAATACGGATATATTGTAGTAGAAAATACAATCAAATAGTAAGCGATATATATAATTTCTAATCGTTCTATGAATGAAAAACGAACCCCTTTTAACAAATGAAATACTGGCCAAATTACGTCTTTTATTCCCTCCGGACTAAAGTATATATAAGAAAGAATAGTCACATATAGATAGAAAAACATGGTTCCAGTATTCGCTATTAGTATTCCTTTTATGGCTTTTTGTTTTTTTTGTAAGAACGGATAAATAAAATATGCAATTTCTAAGCCAGCATAAGGGGTAATTGTTTCTTTTGTTGCCTTTACAATAGGGGATATGCCATCTTTAAAAATAGGTAGTAGGTGTAAAGGATTGTAGTTACTCTTTAATGAAAACAGAAGAAATAGTGGCATCCAAGCAGTGAAGAAGAAAACAAGCATAGAATAACTAGTAAGAGCCCTTATCCCACTCAATGATAAAATAATAAAAGGCAATAGTAATAATATGGCGATTTGATAAGCAGGAGTGGAAGGGAATATCCACACTTTTATAATGTCAGTTGCCTTTAATAAAGTATTAAAACCAGCAAAAAATAGATAAAAGGCATATAAAAGAAGAAAAATTGTTCCTAGCCATTTACCAAAGTATGTTTTTAAAATCTGTGAGAAATTTTTGCTAGGACTTTTTTGTAACATTAATACAATAAATACGCCAATTATAGAAGTAACCATCCATCCCAGAATGATAGAAATCCAGCCATCTGTGCCAGCGGTAGTAGCAAGTGGGCTTGGCATAATTAACATACCCGATGCAAGTTGCAGTGAATGGATGAAAACAATAAATTCAAATAAAGTTATGTTTTGAAATTTAAGATTCCCCATGCGAACCACCTTCTTTTTTCTTTTTTTGTTCCGGCTGTCCTGTACTCGAGCGGGTGGTGATCATGGAAATAGGAAATCTTACAAAAGAATCTTTTAACTCTTGGAGACGAAATGGTGCAATTGGCAATCCATATGGTGAACCATAGGAAGTTAATGAAACAAAATGAGCAAATAAGAGCATTAATCCACTAACAATACCTACAATCCCATAAAAATAGGCTAATAACATCATTGGAAAACGAATAAGCCGAATACAACTTGATAAATCATAATTAGAAACAATAAATGATGCAATGGCGGTAATAGATACGATAATAACCATAACGTTACTCACAAGACCAGCTTGAACAGCCGCCTGCCCAATTACAATCCCTCCAACAATTCCAATTGTTTGTCCAATTGGTTGTGGTAAGCGAATACCAGCTTCACGTAGCATTTCTAGTGTGATTTCCATTATAAAAGCTTCCAATAAAGGAGAGAAAGGGACTTTAACTCTTGACGTTGCAATAGAAGTGTATAGATCTAAAGGAATGATTTCAAAGTGAAAAGAGACTATAGCAATATAAATTGCGGGTAAAAAAATAGCTATAATAAATCCTGCAAATCGTAATAAGCGAAAAAATGATGCAATGAGCCAATGTATATTATAATCATCTGGAGTCTGAAAAAATCCAATTAAATTCATTGGGACAATCATCGCACCAGGAGATCTATCAATTAACACTGCTACTTTTCCATCAAGTATATGATTAGAAATGGCATCTGGGCGTTCACTTAAATAAGCCTGTGGAAAAGGAGTCCAATTTTGATCCTTTGTAAAATTAGATAGTTCTCCAATGCTCAATACCGCATCCGTTTTAATTTTACAGATTCTAGTTTCTATTTCTTGGACCACATCTTCGTTTGCTACATCCCCTAAGTAAATTAAATAGACTAAAGAAGTGGCGCGTTCTCCAATTGTCATTTTTTTAATTTTCAATTCAGTAGAAGGAATATATCGACGAATTAAGCCTATGTTTTTTGTGGCATTCTCAATAAACCCATCATGTGAGCCTTTAATAGTAACTTCTGAAATGGGTTCTTGAATCGCTCTTTCTGCCCAGCCTTTTGTATTTATTAGAAGGGACCTCTTTTCTCCTTCCATAAACAGTACACATTGTCCCTCAAGTAATCCTTCTTTAATTTCATTCCACGTATATACTATTTTGGTATGAGTAGCAATAATATTAGAATTAAATATTTGACTGTCTTCATTCACTTCTTGTAATAATGGTGTAACAACATTTCCTTTTAATGCAACACCATCTGTAAGGCCTTCAAAATAATATAGTAAAATATTCGTGTTTGTTTTTAATTGCAAAGGATGTTCAATCAAATCTGCACTAATATCAAAGATGTTATCTAATGTATTTTTAAGTTCTTTTAAGTTACTTGTTTGGATTTTTTCAATGGTTTTATCTGTCTTTGTTTCTAGGGTCTTTTCATTTAAGGACAAAATTGACACCTCTTTAATATATAACGATTAGTTGTAGTTATTATTTTTATATGTTTGAATTTTATTCACTAATTTAAACGGATTGAGATCAAGAATAACTAAAATTGAAGTACTATATTATAAATTCAATAATTGAGAGTAAAAAAGTAGATGTAATTTGTGTAGAAATCTAAGTATCAAGATAGAAGTGAAATTTGAATAATTATAATAAAAAAGAACCCTTGATAGGTTCTTTTTAATAGTTGGTAAATATGTTGTCAACAATAGATGGCGATAAAGGTAGTAATTTAGATGTCTTTATGTTACTCAGCTGAATTTTGTAGGAAGAATTATTTTTTCATACCTCAATGCTCAATAAAAAAGGACATTTCATTTATTTGAGTGTTTTAGTGTATTTGAATTTTGCACGCTAACAAATTTTGTTTAGGGACAAAATGTGAAGTTTTATTCTGAAATAACAGAAAGTTAATGCGGCAAAATTCCTATTGGTAATTTGGATAGGTATCAAATATTTCTTTGGCCTTATTTTCTTGATATGACCGTACGTTTATATGTTTCTAAGGGAAAGAAATATTTTCATTTTTATTACCATCTATTGTTTGATTAAGATGGTAACATGAAAATAAAACGTTTACAACCAGAAAATAAAGAAAAAATAGTAAAATACGACTTTTTTCGACAAATATTCCTATAAAACGTTTTGTAGGAATTAGTAATAATAGCTTAATATATTAAAGTGAAATTCAATGAATAAGAGTCCAAAGGCATGAATTTAAATGATAAAGTTATAATTTTCTTTTTTGAACTGTAAGTGTTTTACAAGTATAGTTAAACTTTAATCCAACTAGCATTTCTTCCTTTTGTCACTAGCTTAATATGGCCAAACAATTGCAAGGAATTTAAAGCCTTACTGATTGTACTCTCTGCTATGTCTGGATATGTGTTACGAATACACTCCTTAGTAAAGGGTTGTTTTTGTTTAAGGATAAAATCCTGAATTCTCTCCACTTTAGTATGCTTACATATAGAATCTAGAACTGTATTATGAAGATCTTTGTACGCCTCTAATATAATAGTTAAAAACGTTTTTAACCAAAAGCTACTATTATGTTCCTCGCAGTACCAATTTACCGAAGATTTATAAATCGAATTGTAATATTCAGATTCATTTTTCTTAATGTATTTATCCAGACATACATATTTTACAAATGTATTTCCACTCTTAATTAATAGCAATTGCATTAACATAAGTGCCAATCTGCCGTTACCCTGATTAAAAGGGACTATGCAATAAAAATTAAATATAAAACGAGCTATTAATAAAAGTGAATGATGGACCTTACTAGAATTTAATGAGTTATATTGATCACATAATTGTTCCATTACTTGTGGAATAAGCTCATGTGGAAGAATGCGGTAACTATTTAAGTGCATTCCGTTTTCAGGAATACCTGGAATAGTAAACGGTTTTTCGCGCCATTTGGCACTGTCAGAGGTAATGTAATGTATTAATTGAAAATGTAATTCCTGTATAGTCTCTGGATTGATTAATAAATCACAGGAATTCTTATGTACAAAAGTAAGTGTTTGATAAAAACAAAAGATAGCATCTTCCGAAATATTTTGAGGTACTATATCATCTAAAATAAGTTCTTTTAATCTTTTATTTGGGACTTTTATATCTTCATAGGTAGTAGTAAAGTTTTTTATGTAATGAAGTGGTATGGTTTTTTCTAAGCTAGTAAATATATCAGGATTTTGTTCCTGATAAGCAGCTAATTTTCCTTTTAATTCACTAATTTCACTGATTATATTTAATAGTCTCCTTTTTAATTCAATATTTTTATACTTGTCATCGAAAAAATTTCTCATTTTTATTCCCCCTGTAACCCCTTAACATGCTGTTACATAAATCTTTCCATTCTAAAGATAGTTTACAACATTATTTTGAAATAACAATATATTTATTTTGATTTTGAACTTATTTTAGAATCAAAATTGTTATTTAAATTTGATTAACGAGTTAGAACTTATGATTAATCATGTTTGAATAAAGAATGAATATACACAGATAGAAAATATAGTTTGACGTAAATTCCTTTTTATGAATTTACGAGATGAAAATATAATTTTAGAATTATTATTAGTGTAGTTTGCTGTATTATTGCTGGGAATTTACTAGAAAGTAACTAATTTTCACAAATAAAATAAAGAAATCTTAAAGAGGAATCAATAGGATCTAATTTGAATAGGCATAATCCTAACACTAAATGTGCAAATGTACAATAATTAAATGAAAAAAATATGAAAATATCGACTTTTTTCGACAAAATAAATTAAATAGAAAAACAATCTAATGTAAGAAAATTGTTGCTTTAGATGGTCTCTGCATTTCATAAATTAATATTGAAGGAATTATCAAATGGTTTTTACGAGTAATAAAAGAGTAGATATATAAATTAAATTGTGACAATTATAAAGTTAGTATTCTCCATTTTCATTATTTAATTTAACAAATTTAATAATATTAAGGTGACTTTCTATATTTAATATAAGTATTTGATGGGGTATGCTCATAAAAAGTGTCATTTTCTATATATCCATGTAGCATTTAGCGCTTGTATTGCGAAATATTTTGACATAAGTTAATTTAAATATTAGGTACAGAAACATTTTAAGGAAAAGAGTCAGTATGAAAGTACCCTGAAAAACGTTTCACCCTAAAAACGTTTTTCCTCAAGAAGATTTTCAGGAGCACTAAAGTTTTTTAATTTGTTTCTGTGCCTTATTAGATAAAAATAATGTAATAAGTTGTTTAGAAAAGGTGAAAAATTCCCCCATTATAAAATGAATTCATATCACTTAACGTCCGTATGTTCTAGTTAAAGTAGGAATTTAAAGAAAAGGAAAGGGCTAGCTCTAGTTATAATTAGTGCAATAAATAGGGGGCTACTCAAATTTTTTTGTTTGATTTAGTAAGAATAATTATAAACGAGTTAATTCAGTATAAAAAATGTAATGTTACACAATTGACGAAGCTTTTAAAAATTCCACAATCCACTGTTTCCCAACATTTATCGAAAATGAGGGGTAAGGTGCTAAAGGCTGAAAAAAAGGGTTTAGAGATGTACTATTATATTACTAATCTAAAGGCGAGTCAGATTGTTGGAATTTTAGGTTTGTAAATAAACAAAACTTCACATATTTCATTATAAGTAAAACGCAGAATAATCCCCCACAAATACGTGGGGGATTTCTTTTATGAAAATAATATCAGTCTTTTTGAGTAGTGACACGATGGTCACCATGTTCTAATGTGCTAATAAAAGAAAAATTTTGAAAGTGCTAAAACGCTTCATATTTTTCAATATAATTTATGTCGCAAAAATCTTTTAATTTCATCAAAAGCTAAGTGACGATGACCAGCCTGACAATGTTGTTCACCACCAGTTTTCTTAGTGAAAACTACAGAAGTGATGGAGGCTGCATTACATAGCTCCGATTCGATTTGCGGTAATCGGCTAATTGGAACGTACTGATCGTCTTCACCAGCCAGGAGCAATACTTCTTGATTTATGAACTGACCGATTCCTGCCATCGTATGTTTTTCAAAGTTTTTAAGTAAGTTAAATGGCGTTTTTTCACCTGTATTTTCCATACCTTTTTTAACTTTCCAGTTCAGGTCGATGCTGGTGGCCATCATTTGTTTAAACATGGTATTAATTTTGTCAGCTTCATTAGTAGCCAGAAGCGTGGTCAATTTATTCCAGATATTATCCGGCATGCGCATCTTGAGTGCATCAAGGCCACTATAAAAAATATTAAAGGCGATGACTTTGTCGATTCGTTTTTCAAAAGCGGCGGCACGCATTGCCAAGTAGCCGCCCCAAGAAGCTCCGAGAATACTAACACGGTCAAGTTTGAAATAGTCAATGACTGTGGAAACGGGCTTCTCCCAGTTGTGGATGAATTTTAAGCCGTTTTTCAGTGCTGTTCCTTGTCCAGGTCCATCAAAAACTATAATATTATAATTGATTCCTATGAGGTAGTTCATCATCTTCATCATTTCCTCCATGTAGGAATCGTAGCCTCCAAAGAAAAGTAGTGTATTACATGCGCCTGGTGTCATGAATTTGATTGCAGGAAGATAGGAATCTTCATAAGGAATTTGATAGGTTTCATACTCAAAGTCATGAAAGCCCTTATAAAAAGTTTCACGGTATTTTTGGTACACTTTTTCTTTTTTTGGATCGGATGATTCCATATAAAACTCGGCAGCCTGATAATAAACCGAAGCTAGATCGAAGTCTTTCTGATGCTCCCGCATTGCTGCATATTCTATCCAAGTGTTATACCAGCTGTCCGTGTCTGTAAGTCTTGGGATGATGGCTTGCAAATCCTGATTTGCCCGCTCATCGTCTTGATAGAAATCGTTGAAAAAACGGTTAATTTGCAAATTGAACTGTTCGTTGTTTACATACTGTTTAAACATAAAATCCCTCCTTATATTTGACTACAAGGTAAGGATAAGAGAAGTATATTAAAGAAACAACAAGCAGGAAAGGGTAAGAAGTACGAAATCGAACCATAAGGATATAAATGGTTTGATAAGCAACTTTGGGAAGGAGATTGATTATTAATGGGAGAGGATGTTCGCGTTTATAAAACGAAGAAAAATATTTCTAATACACTTATTACCCTCTTGAACGAAAAAGAGTTTGGGCGAATTACAACTAAAGATATTTGCATACATGCTATGGTGAGTAAGTCCACATTTTACAGCCATTTTGCAGATAAATATGATCTTTTGGAAAAATTAGTGCAAAATTATGTCTGCTGGTTCAAGGAAGAAATTGAATTTCGTTTCGCATTAATAGAGAATGGAAATGTGGCTCAAGCTATTAATATGATAACCGATAAGATCTCAGCGCGAAAAAAAGAGATTGCAACTTTACTCCATGTACGTGTTCCCTCAGCGGATTTACGTTTAGAATTAGAATCCATTTTATATAATGCCTGCTATTCCTATTTGAAAGAGCAGCAGGTTGAAGTAAGTGTGCCGATTGACTTTGTAGCTCAGTTGTATACAGCAAACGCAATGGTGTCAATCAATTGGTCGCTGAGCAACGATAAAAATCCAGATGTGGTTGAACTAATCGATAATATGCAGGGATATGTTTTTGACCTGATTTTGTCAGGTGGCGAGAGAATGTAATAAATCATGAAACCTGCTTAATAATGTAGTTATCGTGTGGGGTGTGGTTGTAAAAAATTAAGTAATCGATATTTGGATTTTTTGTGAATCTTTATTGGTTTTTTATAAACTCTTTACTACATAATGTTACAAAATAGAATTAATTTGCTTAATTTAGCCCCATATCAGGTTAATAAATAAACTAAATGTGTTTATGTTATTGAACTATTAATATATTAGTAGGTGATTTGTTCGTTTATCCCTATATTGCTATTATATTAGCATAAACAATATATTGGGGGGACGAGTATGAATTTGAAGTTAACATCTAAGTTAGAAAGATTAAGAAAAAGTAAAAAAGGAATTGGTGCTTGTGTTTTAGCTGTAGGGGTGACGGCAATTACAATGATTCCTCAAAGTGCATATGCACATGGGTTTGTTGAAAAGCCGAGTAGTCGTGCTGCTTTATGTAGTCAGAATTATGGAGCATTAAATTTAAATTGTGGAAATGTAATGTACGAACCTCAAAGTCTAGAAGCACCTAAAGGATTCCCAGATGGTGGACCGATTGATGGGAAAATCGCTTCGGCAGGAGGACTGTTTGGAGGGATTCTTGACCAACAAACATCAAATCGCTGGTTCAAAAACACAATAAAGGGGGGAGCAAATACATTTACATGGAAATACACAGCGGCACATTCTACAAGTAAATGGCATTATTACATTACCAAAAAGGGATGGGATCCTAATAAACCATTAACACGTGCTGAATTAGAACCAATTGGAACTGTGAAACATGACGGTTCGGCAGCATCAAATAATTTAACACATACAATTAATGTACCAACTGATCGCAATGGTTATCATGTTATTTTAGCTGTATGGGATGTAGCAGATACGTCAAATGCGTTTTATAATGTAATTGATGTAAATCTAGTAAATAATGAAGCTCCCGATACAGTAGCTCCAAGTCAACCAACTGGATTAAATGCGTCTAAAGTTTCTGCCAATAGTGTTGAACTAACATGGAAGGCCTCAAATGATAATATAGGCGTAAAAGAATATCAAGTGTTACGTAATGGAGAAGTAATTGGTACGGTACCAGGTACAACTTTTACTGATAAAAAACTAAAAGCAAATACGGAATATACCTATACAATAAAGGCATTAGACGCTGCTGGAAACATATCAAAAGAAAGTGAAAAACTAAAGGTTAAGACAACAAATGAAACTCCAGATAAAGAGGCTCCGACTCAACCAAAAGGATTACATAGTATGGGTACAACAGCGACAACTGTTGATTTGATGTGGAGTGCGTCTGAAGATAATGTAGGTGTTGATCATTATGTTGTATATAGAGAAAGCACTGGGGTTATGAATAAAATTGGGACAGCGGATAATACATCCTTTATGGATAAAGATTTAAAAACTAATACATCGTATAAATATGTAGTGACGGCGGTTGATTTAGCTGGAAATGAGTCTAGTAGAAGTGATGTTTTAACTGTAGCAACAAAACTAGAGGACTCTACTTATGAAAAATGGGATGCAAGAAAAGCATACAATAAAGGTGATAAAGTAGTACATGAGGGAAAAGTGTATGAAGCGATTCAAAGTTATCAAGGGAACGGCGATCCAAATTGGATTTTTGCACTATCGCTTTGGAAGCCAGTTTTAAATAAATGATCAGTGGAAAAGGGTAGTTATCACTTATTCTATGTGCAATACCGGAACAGGGGTGCAATTTTTACTCTTCATCCCAATATATACGAAATGAAATTATTAAAGAACCCCAATGGTATTCCATCAAAAAGGAATTCCATTGGGATTCTTTATTTTTTAATTTGTAATAGCGTATATTTTCACTGTAAATTTGTTAGTGGCACCAAGTGGGCTTGCAATATAATATTTAGTATTCGTATAAGCTTCAGTCCTAGATCCATGTGAAATATTTTTCCAACGAGTAGAATCTGTACCTAGAGAAACGTCAATCATTACATTGAAAGAGATAGAAGAAGGATGATCTTTTTCTGAAGGCTCAATAATCCATTTTAATTCCTTAGTACCTACAGGTAAACTATCAATTTTAAAGTTTTGACTGGATCGATTTTGTTGTCCGGATAAAGGGCTAGATTCGGATGAAATTTGCGAAATTAATATTTCTTTTTCATTCGAATGTATACCATTTAATTTAATGATACTATCAATTAAACCTGGACCAGGAAAATCAGCTGCGATAATACCAGAATGTTTAATTCCACCTTGTTGCAAGAGTTCGGTCCCAAGTGTATTCATTCCACCATAAAATACTTGACCATTTATATCACGAGGGAAATCTTCCCACGCATTAGTTGTAGCTTTTTGAATCATCTTGGGGTTACTATCAGTATTTCTGCTCTCTTTACCACTTGCAACAAACCAAGGATAAACATTATTTAATAATGCAGCAGCACCACCTGTGCCACTAAAATGGTTAAGATAGATTTTATCATTGTTAAAATTATTATTTGCATTTTGAAGGTGGGTTCTCACCGCATTCCATTTTTCATACATTCCGTCTGGTCCGTTTTCAATTTCAAATGTATCTTGTATATTTAAGCTATCGTAATTAATACCATATTGCTGAGAGGCTGTAAAGTTTTGTAAGATTACAATTTTCCCTCGGATGTCTCCTAGAGTAGGGTTATTTCTTTTTGAAGTTGGTACAGAACTCGGATCCCAAAAATAGGAATAATTAAGGTCTTTGTATTTATTAAGTATTTCCTCGAATGATAGTGAGCCACTTTCAGGAGTAGTTTCTTCTTTTAAGCGCATTAAAATTGTTTCTGTAGGATGATCTTTTAAAAATTGAATTGCCTCTTTTAATACATCTTCAAACATTGCTTTTTGATTTACAATCCCATGGTACATTGCAAAAGAATCTTTTACACGTTTAACACGCATATCTACATATCGAATTCCGGAATTTAATTGTTGTGGTAGACTCATAGTTTGATTTCTTGTCAAATTTTCATCAAGAAAACTTGCTCCATGTAAAGCCATTGTACCGTGAGTCCCTGGAATAGATATTTCACTCAATTTTGTTGAATCTGCTACTTTCGACATCCATGCTGGGTTTTGATAGCCTATATTGGATTCATAGGAATAACCTGGATGACTATCAGCAAAAATAGTAGATGGTGTACTTAAACTTGCTAGTGTGAAACAAGTAAGGATACTAATTTTAAAAAAATTCCTCATTTTTATTTTGTTCATTTTATCTCTCCTGACTTTTAAACAATAGATATAATAAAACAAGATGATTTTTTACTACATCTATTGTTTTGATTCTTAAAGTAATGAATTTTTGTGTTTGAAAAAATCAAAATAGGGTAGGAAGTTATTTGAGATTTTAATAGTTTGTTGTAATAAATTGTATCTAATAGTCAAACGGATTCTTAAAGAATTGAAGCATAGATAGGTAAAAAACAAACTTTCCGCTGTACTGTATACAAACAAAACAGAAGTCTTAAAAAAGACTTCTATTTTGTGACATATAATGAATGATAAGGTGGTTAACAAATCAAGATAATGTGACTGAGTGGTAAAAATCTATTTATAGCTGTTTCAGAATTTTTTATAACAAGGTTACTTATGAAAAATGGGACTCTGTTAGGCTAACAAAAATTAAGAAATTCTACTCATTAAAACTTAAACTAACTACAGTTGCGATAGATTGGGCTGCATGTTCCCAGCTTCCATCTATCACTTTTCCAATCTGTTGACCAAGTGCATTTAAATCATTTGGATTAACTGGAATCCCATTATACGCAGCAAGAATTGATAAAAGTGGAGCGGCAAAAGGTGTCCAACCACCTCTATCAATATTAAATGCAGGCTTATCTATTACCTTTCCATCTTGCACTGTAAACTCATAATAAAATTGATCATCTGGACGAAAACTTAAATGATGAGAAATTTGTCCCTTAACATATGTTTTACCGCCACCTAAATTTACTACTTCAATTGGTTTTACATTAAATTCATGCTCAAATACTTTAATTTTTTTAACTTCTGGACCATTTAAGGCAGCTTTAACTGCTGTTTCCAAATTATTTTGTGCAAATGGTTGAATACTCATCTGTGTCTCTTCTTTTTGGATAGGAGCCTCTTTTTCAGCAGCAAACACTGATGTACTTGGTAGTGCACCTGTAGCCAATGTAGCTGCAAGTGCTGTCGTCATCATGATTTTTCTTTTCATCTTCATAGTTTTCTTCCTCCCTTAAAGTTATGATATATAATTTTTTAAAGACTGACATGGGGCAATATTTTATTTCATAATGCACGCAAAAAACTAGTTTAAGAATTATGTGAAATTATGTCAGGAAATTAAAGTTAATTATATATGCACTTACAATGATAGCTATCTACACATATTTTTTCAATTTTCTAATAAATAATACAGTAATACCTTTTCATAAGGCAATTTAGTGTTTCAATTCTCTCTTTGTACGTTTTAAACAAATTAAAATCGTAGTGGTAATAATATATTTGTAATCAAATGTCGTATATACTTCGAGAAAAGTACACAATATTTTTATAAAAAACTATAGGAATTATCATGATATAGTTATCAAACTAAGTAAGATAAATGTTAATATTATGAAGAAATTCCAGTGATCTGCTATAAAATTACTGAAAAATGAGCATGACATCATATACGCATGCGATTGAAAAATTTTATAAGTGGCGTATAAAACTATAACAAATACTACAAATCAATTAAAAAATTTCAGTTATTCTGAATGCGAAGGGCACGTAATATTTATTGTGAACTGTAGTACTGATTAAGATTTTAGGAGGAAGTATGAACAAGAAGATTAAAAGAATCATATTAATTATTGGTATATTAGTAGGCATTAGTATCTTTTTATATTTACAAAACAATTTAATAAGTATAACTGAGGTTAAAATAACCTCTAGTAAAATTCCCTCTTCTTTTAAAGGATATAAAATACTACAAATTTCAGATTTACATAATAAAAAATTTGGTGATAATCAAGACGTTTTAATTCAAAAAGTAAAAAGCATAAATCCAGATATTATTGCTATTACGGGTGATTTAATAGACAGTAAATCGTACGATGCAGAAATGAGTATGCAAGTAATACGAGAACTTGTGAAGGAATATCCGGTATATTTTGTGACAGGAAATCATGAAAAATGGTCAGGAAAATATAACAGTTTAGAAAAAAAATTAAAGAAACAGCATGTCACTGTTTTAAGAAATGAACATGTAATAATACAAAAGGGAGGACACGAAATAAACTTGTTAGGAATTGATGATCCGGAATTTAATACTGGAGATATTGATGAAGGAAGTATTGTAAAAGATGCAATTGTAAAAGCAAAAATTGAAACGCTGCCAGATAGGTATAATGTATTATTATCCCATAGGCCTGAATTTCTAGAAGAGTATGCTGAGGAGAAAGTAGATTTAGTGTTATCGGGTCATGCACATGGGGGACAAGTTCGGTTACCTTTTATCGGGGGATTAGTTGCTCCTAATCAAGGAATACTGCCCAAATATACAGCGGGTTTATATGAACAACAAAATACGTCTATGATAGTTAGTAGAGGATTAGGCAATAGTATCATTCCGCAAAGAGTTTTTAATAGACCTGAGATTGTAGTCGTGCAGTTAAATTAATCTGTACGGCTTTTTTGTTCAGGAGAATAATTTAAAGGTAGTTTTTCTTGAGTACAAGTTTCCATTACAATTTTGTTAAAATTTTTCAACGTTACATAAAGTAACAAAATTTGACCTATTGAGTTTGTTATAGTGTAAATAATCAAAAAACTTAAAAATTAGTCGAGTTAAAATAGTTATTATTAAGCAATATTAAAAATATAAAGGGGTGTACAAATGCATAAAGAATTTGAAATTGAAGAATATACGGCGATTGAGGAGCAAATTCATTATTATAGTACGTCTTTATTAGTAAGTCATCCTGAGCAAATTGTAAAGTATTTAGAAAAACGGTTGGAAAAGTATGCAGAAACGTTACAATATGCACATTTATATCCGGAAACGGTTATATTACCAATACAGCAAATAGTTATCGAATATTCATTAGATGTTGCTAGAATTAGAAGGTATTTAAATTTAAAAACATAACAAAAATCGAATAATTCACAATGAAACAGAGTCGACTTTAAGAAAAGATATTCTAATGTCGACTCTGTTTCATTGATTTAGTAAATAACAGAAAAAATATATGTTTGAAAAGTTTGACATATAATAATTCGAGAGTAAAATAAAAGTGAGTACTCACTCATTTTAAAGAAAAGGGGGATTTTTAGTGCAGCAACCTTCAATTATTTTACGAGATGTATCAAAAAGTTTTGGGAAAAAAGAAGTTTTGCATAACCTTTCGCTGCAAGTAGAAAAAGCAGAAATTTTTGGCTTGGTTGGACCTTCCGGATCAGGGAAAACAACACTCATTAAAATGATTGCAGGTATTAATGAGTCAACTACAGGGGATGTAATTGTTTTTAATACAAACATGCCTAATCTAAATGAAATGAAAAGAATTGGTTATATGGCTCAGGCTGATGCATTATACGAAGAACTATCGGCATATGAAAATGCAGATTTTATTGCAACGATGTATGGGTTAAAAGGTAAGCGTAAGAAAGAGAGAATCGTAGAAGTTTTTGAACTTGTGCAATTATCAGAGCATATGAAAAAGCAAGTACAGCATTTTTCAGGTGGAATGAAAAAACGTTTATCATTGGCGATAGCACTCCTTCATGAACCAGAAATATTAATTTTAGATGAGCCAACAGTTGGGATAGATCCTCTACTTCGAAAATCGATTTGGGAGAAGTTTTATGACCTTAAAAAGAAAGGAACAACTATTATTGTAACAACGCACATTATGGATGAAGCTGAGTTTTGCGAACGTCTAGGGCTAATTAGAGAAGGGAATTTAGTTGCGATTGGCACACCGGAGGAATTGAAAAAACAAACATCTTCTGGACGAATTGAAGATGTCTTTATGTTAGAAGGAGTGATTGAATCATGAGAGTTAATGGTGTAGTCATCCGTATCATTCGTCAATTTTTTCGAGATAAGCGTTCTTTAGCAATGATGTTTGGGGCACCAATGTTATTACTTTGGTTATTATCGCTAATATTTACACAAAAAGACTATATACCGCATATTGCTGTAGTCGATGTACCTGCTCCTATAGTAAAAGCAATGAAAAATCAAGAAGCATCAATTTATGAATATAGTAAAGACAAAGCAATTTCGGAATTAGAAAAGCAAAAGGTAGATGCAGTAATTCATTTAGAAAATGGAAAAATGAATCTTCTATTAGAAGGCAGTGATTCATCAAAAAACCGTGCGGTACTTCAAGTATTGCAAAAGAGTACAGAGAAGAATAATGTATCAATGATGAAGCCTGAAGTGGATTATTTACATGGCTCTAAAGACATTACGATGTTTGATGGGCTTGGTCCCGTATTAATTGGTTTCTTTACATTTTTCTTTGTATTTATATTGTCCGGAGTATCTTTTGTAAGAGAACGTTTAAGTGGTACATTAGAGAGATTATTATCCACACCAGTGAGAAGATGGGAAATAGTTGTAGGATATATTATTGGTTTTGGAATCTTTGCATTTATACAATCTATTATAATTGTAAGTTTTTCAGTTTATATTTTAGATTTATATGTAGCTGGCTCAATATGGCTAACGCTACTTATAACATGTATGCTTTCTTTAACTGCACTAACATTAGGCACATTTTTATCGGCATACGCAAATAATGAATTTCAAATGATCCAATTTATACCGCTTGTTATCGTGCCACAAGTTTTCTTTTCTGGGTTGTTTCCAATGGAATCCATGAATACATGGTTACAAATGTTAGGTAAATTATTTCCACTCACATATGGTGCTGACGCTATGAGACAAGTAATGATTCGGAATCAAGGGTTTACAGAGATTGTATTAGATCTTACTGTATTACTACTTTTTTCACTATTATTTGCAGTAGGAAATGTATTTGCATTAAAGAAACATCGCAAAATATAATGATGATAAAAAGGAGCACAATAAATGAAGAAGGATTGGCTGGAAGAATTAGTTGCCGCAACGAATACTGATAAACGTAATGAACGTCAAATGCGTATATTAGAGGCAGCTGTTGATATGTTTGGAGAAAAAGGGTACGCCTCAACTTCAACGAGTGAAATTGCAAAGCGAGCTGGTGTAGCGGAAGGAACAATCTTCCGCTACTATAAAACGAAAAAAGATTTATTGTTTGCAGTCGTGATGCCGACCTTAACAAAGTTCGCTGCACCATTTTTCGTACAAGCCTTTGCAAAAGAAATATTTAAAACAGAGTATGAATCGTATGAAGTGCTTTTAAGAGTAATAATTCAAAATAGATTTGAATTTGCTAAAAAGCACTTTCCAATGATAAAAATATTAATTCAAGAAGTACCATTTCAGCCAGAACTAAAAAGTGAAATACAACAATTAATAGAAACAGAACTGCTTGTACATTTTAAAAAGCTGATTGCTAAGTTTCAAGAAGAAGGGGAAATTATTGAACTTCCGCCTTCTTCTGTATTACGTCTTACTTTATCAGCTGTATTAGGGTTGCTCTTAACGAGGTTTTTATTATTGCCGGAAGAGAAATGGGACGATGAAGTGGAAATTGAAAATACGATTCAATTTATTTTGTATGGACTAACGCCACGGAGGTAATGTGATGCGACAATTTGCTAAACCGATAATTGTTGTAAGTAAATGTTTAGAATTTGATGCCTGTCGTTATAATGGAGAGATGGTTCCAGATTTAACAATTCGAAACTTGCAGCCATTTGTTACATTTATACCTGTATGTCCTGAAGTAGAAATTGGTTTAGGGACTCCTCGTGAAACGATACGTATTGTAGAAAAAAACGGTACGAATAGGCTTGTGCAACCGTCAACACGAGAAGACGTAACTGAAAAAATGGAGCAATTTTCAAATGAGTTTTTACAAACATTACCTGAAGTTGACGGTTTTATTTTGAAGAATCGTTCGCCAAGTTGCGGAACTCGTGATGTGAAAATCTATTCTGGTTTTGAAAAAGGACCAGTAAAAGGAAAAGGAACTGGATTATTTGGCGGAGCAGTAATAAAAAAATTTTCGCATCTTCCAATTGAAGAAGAAGGTAGATTGTCGAATTTTATTATTAGAGAGCATTTCTTTACAAGATTGTTTACAATCGCGCATTACAAAATGATTAAACATACTAAAAACATAAAAGAACTCGTAGCGTTTCAATCAGATTATAAGTATTTATTTATGGCATATAATCAGGTGAAACAAAAAGAATTAGGGCGTATTATTGCAAATCAAAAAAATGAAACAATTGAAGTCGTATTTGATAACTATGAGAAGACTTTATATAAATTATTTATTCGCGCGCCTCGCTATACATCGAATGTAAATGTATGTGAGCACATTTTCGGATATTTTAAAACAAAGCTAAAAAAACAAGAAAAAGATCATTTTTTAGAGCTGTTACAGAAGTATTCTGAAAAGAAAATCCCACTTAGTAGTTTACTTGTAATTTTAAAAACATGGGCCATTCGATTTGATGAAAAGTATTTATTAAGACAAACATATTTCGAACCATACCCTGAAGGGTTAGTAGAAATTTCTGATTCGGGAAAAGGTAGAGATTATTAAACAATAAATTACATAATTCGACACAAAACCTCCTATGTTGTTGTAGAACAATGTAGGAATTTTTTTGTGCATTGGTACAGAATCTGTTTTAAAATTAAGTTATGACAGAATTATAGCAATTGTCTAACTAATATTCGTGTCTTTTAAGAAGTAATGTTTGTAGTAGAAACTCGCACGCTGTCGAAACTCAATATTCGATAAGGGGTGTGTAGCGGAATGGAATTTACTCTAACTCGCGAAAAACAAATGATTAAAGAAATGGTACGTGATTTTGCTGAAAAGGAAATCGCACCGAAAGCTGTATATTATGACAAAACTGCGGAATTTCCATATGAAACATTTCAAAAAATGGGCGAACTAGGATTATTAGGTATCCCATTCCCGGAAGAGTATGGAGGTTCAGGTGGCGATACGTTATCGTACGCGTTAGCTGTTGAAGAGATTGGTCGTGCTTGTGGTGGAACAGGTTTAAGCTATGCTGCAACAATTTCATTAGGTGCTTCTCCAATTTATTATTTCGGTACAGAAGAACAAAAACAGAAATTTTTAGTTCCAATGGCGTCAGGTAAAACGTTAGGTGCTTTCGGATTAACGGAGCCAAATGCTGGATCTGATGCAGGGGGCACACAAACGAAAGCAATTTTAGATGGCGATGAATATGTTATTAGTGGTGAAAAGTGCTGGATTACAAACGCAGAGTATGCAAATACAATTATTGTAACCGCTATCAACGGTTTTGAAGACAATGGTAAAAAACGTATTTCTGCATTTATCGTACCGACTACTAGTGAAGGATTAACGATTTCAAGCCCTTACGATAAGATGGGTGTTCGTGCCTCTAATACTTGTGAAATCGTACTTGATGGTGTACGTGTACCGAAAGAAAATATTCTTGGTGATGTAAATAAAGGATTTAAACAATTCTTATATACACTTGATGGAGGACGTATTTCAATTGCAGCATTAGCAGTAGGTATTGCACAATCTGCATTTGAACGTGCATTGCAATATGCGAAAGAACGTCAACAATTTGGAAAATCGATTTCTAATTTCCAAGCGATTCAATTTAAATTGGCTGATATGGCGACTGAAGTAGAATTAGCGCGTAATTTAGTACATAAAGCAGCTTGGTTAAAAGATAACGATAAACCTTTCGGTAAAGAAGCGGCTATGGCAAAGTTGTTTGCATCTGAAGCTGCAAGTCGTATAGCAAATCATGCAGTACAAATTCATGGTGGATATGGCTATATGCGTGAATATGAAGTTGAACGATATATTCGTGATGCAAAACTTTTAGAAATTGGTGAAGGAACTTCTGAAATTCAACGTCTCGTAATTGCAAGACATTTAGGATGTAGATAAAAAGGAGGAGTCACTATGTTTCAAAAAATATTAATTGCTAATCGCGGGGAAATCGCAGTTCGCATTATGAAAACTTGTCAAAAACTTGGCATTCGTACCGTTGCTATTTATTCTGAGGCTGATGAAAATGCCCTTCATGTAAAATTGGCAAATGAAGCTTACTTAGTAGGCGGTCCGCGTGTCCAAGAAAGCTATTTAAACCTTGAAAAAATTATTGAAATAGCTAAGAAGACACATGCTGAAGCAATCCATCCGGGGTACGGATTATTATCAGAGAATCCATCTTTTCCGATTCGCTGTAAAGAAGAAGGAATCGTATTTATCGGTCCTTCAGAAGAAATCATTACTAAGATGGGAAGTAAAATTGAGTCACGTATAGCGATGCAAGCAGCAGATGTGCCAGTAGTTCCAGGCATTACTACAAATATTGAAACTGCTGAAGAAGCAATTGAAATTGCGAAACAAATTGGTTATCCATTAATGCTTAAGGCATCCGCGGGCGGCGGAGGCATTGGAATGCAGTTGATGGAAACTGAGCAAACGCTCACCAAAGCATTTGAAAGTAATAAAACAAGAGCGCAAAATTTCTTTGGTAACGGAGAAATGTATTTAGAGCGCTATATAGCAGATGCACATCATATTGAAATTCAGCTTTTAGCAGATACACATGGTAATACAGTGTATTTATGGGAACGCGAATGTTCAGTGCAGCGCCGAAATCAAAAAGTAATTGAAGAAGCACCTTCACCATTTTTAGATGAGGGTACACGAAAGGCTATGGGAGAAGTTGCTGTACAAGCCGCTAAAGCACTTGGTTATACAAATGCAGGTACAGTTGAGTTTCTTGTAGATGATCAAAAGAACTTTTATTTCTTAGAAATGAATACGAGATTACAAGTAGAACATCCAGTTACAGAAGAAATTACTGGGTTAGACTTAGTTGAACAACAATTACTTATCGCATATGGTGAGAAGCTATCATTTACACAGGATGATGTAAAACGTAGTGGTCATGCCATTGAGGCTCGTATTTACGCAGAAGATCCGAAAACATTCTTCCCATCACCTGGGAAAATTACAGATTTAACGTTACCGACAAATATACGTATTGATCACTTTTTGGAGAATCAAGTAACGATTACACCTTTCTATGATCCAATGATTGCGAAAGTAATCGCACATGGTGAAACTCGTGAAGAAGCGATTTCAAAATTAAAAATTGCTCTAGAAGAGTTAAAAGTAGAAGGTATTAAAACAAACACACCAATGTTACTGCAAGTACTCGGAGACGATGTGTTCAAAAGTGGTATTTATACAACGGGTTTCGTAACGAAACAACTTGTTAAAAAGTAAGATTTATGAATATTAAGGGGGAAAAAATGATGACGAAAGTATATGCATCGATGGCAGGAAATGTTTGGAAGATTGTTGTAGGAGTAGGAGATACAGTAGAGGAAGAGCAGGATGTCGTCATTTTGGAATCTATGAAAATGGAAATTCCAATCGTTTCAGAAGAAGCCGGAACTGTTATGAAAATTAACGTACAAGAAGGCGATTTTGTAAATGAAGGAGATGTATTACTAGAAATTGAATAGGGAGATATAGGGGGAAGCGAATTGAAACTACCTAATTTTGCTGTCATTAAAGAAGTCGGGCCACGTGATGGCTTACAGAATGAAAAAAAGATTGTTGGCACAAAAGATAAAGTAAAATGGATTCAACTGCTTACAGAAGCGGGATTGTCGTACGTTGAAGTTTCCTCATTCGTTCACCCTAAATGGGTTCCTGCATTAGCAGATGCAAGTGATGTATTTTCTGAGCTAAAAAGGGATCCAAATGTTACATATGCAGCGCTTGTTCCAAATCAAAATGGTTTGGAACGAGCTTTTTTGCAAAATGTAGATGAGGTGAATGTTTTTTTATCAGCAAGTGAATCTCACAATAAAAGTAATATTAATAAATCTATTAAAGAAGCATTAGCTGTAATTGAAGATATAACAAAACAGGCAACGTTCGAAGGTAAAAAGGTACGAGGCTATGTTTCTACTGTATTTGGATGTCCTTATGAAGGGGATATAAGTGCCACAGCAGTTGACGAAATATGTAATCAACTATTTTCATACGGCATTTATGAAGTTTCTCTCGGTGACACGATTGGTGTAGCGAATCCATTACAAGTAGAACAAGTATTAGAACATCTATTAAAGAAGTATGATGCTTCGCAGTTTGCAATGCATTTTCATAATACGTATGGAATGGCTCTGGCGAATGTAGTTAAGTCTTTAGAATATGGTATTACAACGTTTGATAGTTCTTGTGGTGGACTCGGAGGATGTCCTTATGCACCAGGAGCATCGGGTAATGTTGCTACTGATGACTTAGTGCATATGCTCCATAAGCTGGGAGTCCAAACTAATATTGATGAAGAAAAGTTATTGAGAGCTAGTCAGTTTATTCAAAGTAAGTTGAATATCCAATTACCGAGTCATGTGTATAGAGCGCTTCAACATAAAACGATAAGTAGGTGAGAAGATGCTACAATTACAAAACATTTCAGTTGACTATGTTACACCGCACGTTGTAAAGATTTCGTTAAATCGTGAAAGACAAGCAAACTCATTATCTTTGGCATTATTAGAAGAATTACAAACTATATTAACTCAAATAAACGAAGAATCAAATACGCGCGTTGTTATTTTAACAGGGGATGGCGAAAAAGCATTTTGCGCTGGTGCTGATCTAAAAGAGCGTGCCAACATGAGTGAAGAACAAGTTCGCCATGCTGTGGGTATGATTCGTTCTACTATGGAGATGGTGGAACAATTACCACAACCAGTTATTGCTGCTATTAATGGAATCGCACTTGGTGGAGGTACTGAATTAAGCTTAGCTTGTGATTTTAGAATTGCTTCTGACACTGCGAGTCTAGGTCTTACTGAAACTTCTCTTGCAATTATACCTGGAGCAGGTGGTACGCAGCGTTTACCGAGATTAATTGGAGTCGGTAGAGCAAAAGAATTAATTTATACAGGAAGACGTATTTCGGCGCAAGAAGCGAAAGAATATGGTTTAGTAGAATTCGTAGTACCAGCTGATTTACTAGAAGAGAAAGCAATTGAAATTGCAGATCGAATTGCTAAAAATGGTCCAATTGCTGTTCGATTAGCAAAAGAAGCAATTTCAAATGGTATTCAAGTAGATTTACATACCGGCTTACAAATGGAAAAACAGGCGTATGAGGGCGTAATCCATACGAAAGATAGATTAGAAGGATTACAGGCATTCAAGGAAAAACGCAAACCAATGTATAAGGGGGAGTAAGTATGTTAGATCAAAAACAACAATCTAATTCATTTGAAGAACGAGTTGAAACAATTAAGCAAGGCGGGGCACCGAAATATCATGAACAAAACAAAGCAAAAGGAAAACTTTTTGTTCGAGATCGTTTAGCTCTTTTATTCGATAATGGTGAATATGTGGAAGATGCATTATTTGCAAATTGTGAACAAACCGGGTTACCAGCTGACGGCGTTGTAACTGCAACTGGTAAAATACATGGTCGCACTGCGTGCGTAATGGCAAATGATTCAACTGTTAAGGCTGGATCATGGGGAGCACGTACAGTTGAAAAGATTTTGCGTATTCAAGAAACGGCTGAGAAATTACGTGTACCGTTATTTTATTTAGTTGACTCTGCTGGGGCACGTATTACAGATCAAGTTGAAATGTTCCCTGGACGCCGCGGTGCGGGAAGAATTTTTTATAACCAAGTGAAATTATCTGGAAAAGTGCCACAAATTTGTTTATTATTTGGACCTTCAGCAGCTGGTGGTGCGTATATTCCAGCATTTTGTGACGTTGTTATGATGGTTGAAGGAAATGCTTCTATGTATTTAGGGTCTCCGCGTATGGCTGAAATGGTTATCGGTGAGAAGGTAACTTTAGAAGAAATGGGCGGAGCACGTATGCATTGCTCAGTATCAGGATGCGGAGATGTTTTATGTAAAACAGAAGAAGATGCAATTACGCAAGCAAGACAATATATTTCTTATTTTCCAAGTAACTATTTAGAAAAGACTCCTTTGATTACACCTCAAGAACCGAAACAGTTCGATAAAACGTTAGAAGAAATCATTCCAGAAAATCAAAATGCTCCTTTCAATATGAAAGATCTCATTAACAGAATTATTGATGAAGGTTCTTTCTTTGAAGTGAAAAAATTATTTGCTCAAGAACTAATTACAGGTTTAGCACGCATTGATGGTAAGCCAATTGGCATTATTGCAAATCAGCCGCGTATGAAGGGCGGCGTATTATTCCACGATTCAGCTGATAAAGCAGCGAAGTTTATAAATTTATGCGATGCATACCATATTCCATTATTATTCCTTGCAGATGTACCTGGATTTATGATTGGTACAAAAGTAGAACGTGCCGGAATTATTCGTCACGGTGCAAAAATGATCTCTGCAATGAGTGAAGCAACTGTACCGAAAATTTCTATCGTCGTTCGAAAAGCATATGGAGCTGGCTTATATGCAATGGCAGGTCCAGCGTTTGAACCAGATTGCTGCTTAGCATTACCAACAGCTTCTATTGCAGTAATGGGTCCAGAAGCAGCGGTCAATGCTGTATATGCAAATAAGATAGCAGCTTTACCAGAAGAAGAGCGTGCAAGCTTTATTGCTGAAAAACGAGAAGAGTATAAGAAAGATATTGATATTTACCGTTTAGCATCTGAGATGGTGATTGATGGTATTGTTCATCCAAACAATTTACGTGAAGAGCTAAAAGGACGATTCGAAATGTATATGAGTAAATATCAAGTATTCACGGATCGTAAACATCCTGTATATCCAGTTTAAAAGCCCTATTTAGGGCTTTCTTGCTCAAAAAATCAAGGAGGGGAAAACATTGAAACAAGCAGTTTGGTTTCCAGCAGAAGAATATAAAGAAAAAACGCGTTTATTTGGTTGGATGAAATCATTAGGCTATGAAGATTACGAAGCTTTTTATAATAAGTCAATTGAAGAAACAGCTTGGTTTTGGGGAGAAGCTGAGAGAGCAGTTGGCTATCAGTGGATGAAACCATATACAGAAGTGTTAGATTTAGAAAATGGTACACCGTTTGCACAGTGGTATACTGAGGGAACTTGTAACGTTGTAGAATCTGCTTTATCTCGCTGGCTTGCAGACGATAAAACGAAAACACAAGCAGCGCTTATGTATGAAGGGGAAAACGGAACTTCGAAATCATTTACATATGAAGAGCTTGACAGCTGGGTAAGCCGTGTTGCCAACGGTTTGAAACATGCTGGTATTGAAAAAGGTGATCGTGTAACAATTTACATGCCAATGATTCCTGAAACAGTTGTTGCTATGTTAGCGGTAATGAAAATTGGAGCGATTATTTCACCAATATTCTCAGGTTTTGCTGCTGATGCAGTAATGACACGTGTACAAGCGGCTGGTTCAAAAATGGTTATTACCGCAGATGGCTTTTCACGCCGTGGGAAAATTGTTTCATTAAAAGATGAAGTAGATAAAGCTTGTGAACATTGTCCAACTGTTGAAAAGGTGGTAATTGTTCGTCATGCAGGAAATGATTTTACACCGCATAATTATGATTTTTCATGGAGTACGTTAGAAAAAGAAAAACCATTTATACATGCTGAAGAAATGAACAGTGATGATCCATTAATGCTTATATATACATCTGGAACGACTGGTAAGCCGAAGGGGACAGTACACACACATGCTGGTTTCCCGCTAAAATCTGCATTTGATGCAGGGTTTGGAATGAATATAAAACAAGGCGACCGAGTATTATGGGTAACTGATATGGGCTGGATGATGGGACCATTTTTACTATTCGGCTCTTTAATTAATGGCGCAACAATGGTTATGTATGAAGGTGTCCCAGACTTTCCAGAAGCAGACCGCTTATGGGAGACAGTCGATAAATATGAAATTACTCATCTCGGTATTTCACCAACGTTAATCCGTGCATTAATGGCAAAAGGTGATGAATATGTAAATAAACACTCGTTAAAGAGTTTAGAAGTATTCGCATCAACAGGAGAACCTTGGAATCCAGACCCATGGATGTGGTTATTTAATACAGTTGGTAAAGGTAAAGTACCAATTTGTAACTATTCAGGTGGAACTGAAATTTCAGGTGGGATTTTCGGGAATGTCCTAATTAAGCCGATCGCACCGATTAGTTTTAACGCATCTTTACCAGGAATGGCAGCGGTTGTACTTGATGATCAAGGTAAACCAATTCGAGATGAAGTCGGAGAATTATGTTTAGAAAAACCTTGGGTAGGTATGACGAAAAGTTTCTGGGAAGATGATGAACGTTATGTAAACACATATTGGTCACGCTTTGAAAATAAGTGGGTTCATGGTGACTGGGTCATTTATGACGGTGAGCAATACATCATCACAGGACGTTCAGACGATACGCTAAATATTGCAGGGAAACGTATTGGGCCTGCTGAATATGAATCTATTCTTGTGAAACATAATGATGTAATAGAAGCAGCGGCAGTTGGTGTACCGGATGATGTAAAAGGAGAAGTTTGTCATTGTTTTGTTGTATTACGAGATGGTGTAACATTCTCAAGAGAATTAAAGAAAGAATTAATGAGTTTAGTAAACTCTCATATTGGTAAAGCTTTATGTCCAAAAGACATCCACGTTGTAGAAGATTTACCAAAAACACGAAATTCTAAAGTAATGCGACGTGTTATTAAAGCAGCTTACTTAGGAAAAGAGTTAGGAGATTTATCGTCACTTGTAAATCCTGAAGTAGTTCCGTTTATTCAGGGGTTACAGTCTAGCAAACTATAAAATTACGAATGAGCTCTATGTAAATAGAGCTCATTTTTAATGTTTACAAAAAGATAAGAGAGAAAAAGTAAATTTGAAGTTAAAAAATCTACTATTAGTGTTAAGTATATCTGTTTGTTTTTAGTTTTTATCAAAATAGGATACTATAGCTGTCTATTCAATGGAGTGATTGAATTTTGTTAAGAATGAAAATTTAGTGAAGAAAAAAGTAATGAATAAAAGGAGAAATCCCTGGGGGACAGGGATTCAATAAGGGAGATATTATTGTCGTTCAGTGTCGAAATTTGGCGTATCCGACAAATTAATATTATCACGAATTTTCAGGAGATTGTGATAGTGGATGTGTCAAAAATGTGTACGGGTTTCATATAAAAGTGTTATTTAAATAGGAAAAGGGAAAAGAATTAAGTTCACTCGTTCTTAAGATTTTTTCCCTTTTAAATTTACTGTTTGTTCGTTGTTCTATATACATCTGAAATTGGTAAATCTTCGCCATGTAAAGCTTGAGTACTGTCCTTTTTGTTTGAATTATGTGCCTCCTGAGAGGTTTCTTGCAGTTGTTCTTGGGCCTTACTAGGGGTATTCAGCGCATCTAATGACACAGAATCAAGTTGTTGACTTAATAAATCTTTTTTATCCATGTTATGTTGCTCCTTTTTGAACTTAGATATAAAAACAAAGTATTTTTAAATAGTTACGTGGGTATTATGTATCTTTGAATGGAATTATATACACAAACTATATTGAGAATTTAACTAATTATAAAAATTACTTGTGCTGACAAGCTTAAGAAATATAAAGATCATTAGTTCTTAATAAAAGCGTTATTTTAGTAGGGTGTTACGAAATTTCATTTGAAAGGAACATCCCAATGATAAAAAAGAGCACTGTAAATCAGTGCTCATCTTATTAGATATTGCTTAGTCCTTAAAAATAAAACCGTTACGGACAATTCACAATGGTAATAGTGACGCTAGCCATTGTTCCAGGAGAATCAAGAAGTGAAGCAGTAACGGTTACTGTTCCAGGACCATTAGCGGCTAGAAATACAGCGGTAAAGTTACCTGAAGCATTGGTAATGACCGCAAGAGGAACCATGAAAGCAAGAGAAGGGTTACTAAATGAAAAACTGACCACTACTCCTGGAGTAGGACTACCGTTTACTAATACTTGACCCGAAAAAAATAAAGTATTATTTCCTTGAGTGGATACACATGCTGTGGTTTCGTTAGAAGTCAAGGTAATAGATGCAGGCCCAGCAGGAAGATTAAATCCGGTTGATCCGGTAGAACCAGTTGGTCCGGTTGATCCAGTAGAACCAGTAGGACCGGTAGGGAATTGAAAGGGTGGAACAGGTGGAAGTGTAGGTCCAATAGAACCCGGATTAAGTGCAGCAAAAGATAAAAACTCGTCCATTATATATCACCTCTAAAAATCGTATTACTAATAGTAAATGTAATGATAGAGCAATGTGAAATGGACAAGCGGTTGTATTTTAATAAATTAAACAAAATAGTTATTTGATAGAAAAAGAAATTAGTATGTTTATTTTAGAAATTAAATATAAAAAGGCGATTATCGTCAAATCGCCTTTTGGGTAATGCAGTGTAATTTTATTCAGTTATTTGAAATATAGTTTCATTCGGTTTAGAAAATCCATACAGTTTCCTTGCGAATTTTAAAATTTCTTCTTCACTACCTGTTAAAGCCTTAACATCATTTTTAAGGGTATGACCATCCTTCTTTAAAGAAGATAATTTTTGTTGCTCCGTATTAACCGTGATTTGTTTCTCTTTAATCATTTCTTGCTGGTTATTAAGAGAATATTGAAGGACAAAAATTATAGGTAATATAAAAGCTAAAGTAGTTATAATACGGCGTCTTGTTTTTTTATTATTACCTTGTTTGGTGTTAGCGTTCACTTGCTGTGAGGGTATCTTAGGATTTGATTGTTGTGATGATATTTTTGGGATGTTTCCCATTAAAATGCCTCCATTACTGATTGTAGAATTTAAACCGTTTAAAAGTATTATAAATGTTCAATGGGAATTTTAGAAGATAGTTTAATATAGGTGAGTTTTGTAAAGTTTAAACAAAATCCTTATTTAAATAAAAGGAACCCCGATTGTCTGCGGGGGCTCCTAAGGGTAATCGTCAAGTAATGACGTACTCGACTAGTTAACGATATCATGAATTTTTTGGTAAATATACTGGTAAATGCGTCCAAATTAATGAGAGCATTATTTGAAACAAAACGCTATTTTAATAGGGAGGGGAATAATGATGATTCCATGGGACAAGCGAGTATACATTGTATCAAGGTGATCATTTTATTACAGAGGGGACAATTTTAGAGGTTAGTGAAAAGGCGAATCAATCATTATATTGGCTTTGGTGCATGTTAGCTCCAAGCTATGAAAAAGTGTACGGTAATAGTACAAAGCGACTTCGGTTGATTCGGATAGATGATGATGAAGAATGATATAAAAATTTCATTTTGTAGAGAAATGAGGTGATTAAGGATGGGCATAGAATATGCCATGATTGTATTAAAAAAGAGCAGAATTTAGCCTATATATAAAGATGTTGGAATTGTTCTAAAGGGGGGAATATCTGAAATATAAATAATTGAGGGGAGTGAACTAATAATGGAAACTAGTACTTTTTTAGGATTGTTTTGGGGATGGATAACGGTTATCGTATCGGGAATACTTTTCGTACGTCCATCGGTACTACGTGAATTGAAAAAATTAGTGGTTGAAGACAGAGGATTTGGTATTATGTATGGTTTTCTATCGATTTTCCTAGGGTTAGGTAGTGTAATCCTACATAATGTATGGGTATTCAACTGGCAGGGGTTCCTAACGGTTATTGCATGGCTTGCATTATTAAAGGGAATCTACATAATTGCATATCCTGAACCCTCCAAGAAAACAGACTTTGAATTAAGGGTACTATCTACACGTATAGCGCTTGCTATCATTGGCGCCTTGGCTTTATGGATGCTTATAGTAATCTATATAAAATAATCCTTTTCTAATAAGAACTATATTAAAGTAAATCTATACGTGTTAATATACAAAAAGCTGACTATACTTAGTCAGCTTTTTGTATATTACATTCTAGTGTTTATCGGTCACAAAAGACATGTTCTCTCTTTTAAGTCGATATCGAAAATATTACCAATTTTTTCTTTTACAATGACAACAAATAAAGAAACATTTACAACGACACTTATTTCGTTTAGAACTCCAATCATCATCACAATGATTCTTTTCTTTAGATTTCCACCAATCATCATCACAATGCTTTTCCTTAGAACTCCAATCATCATCACAATGATTCTTTTCTTTAGATTTCCACCAATCATCATCACAATGCTTTTCCTTAGAACTCCAATCATCATCACAATGATTCTTTTCTTTAGATTTCCACCAGTCATCACAACAATGCTTTTTCTTAGAACTCCAGCAATCATTTTTCCAGGACATTCTTTTATACCTCCCTTCAATAGGATTCATACTATTCTATGTTTTAGTAAAAGAATGGCTTGTTTATTAACCTATTATTTTACCTTTATATGATAGAGTGCTTTCTACTAGATATAGAATTCATACAAACTATGCTGATTTTCAAGAGATAGTTGAGAGAACTACTGGTTATGATATTAATCAACAAACACCTGTTGAAGGAAACGTTAAGATTTTAAATAATATCTTATTTTGGAGTACGCTTTTCTGAATGTATATTTCACAATGGTAAAAGAAAAATACACCATATCACTGCGAACAAAGCCTATGTATATGTGAAGTAATAGGAAAAGGTGGTCCCTATTCAAGGAGCCGGCTTATTAAAAGTATAAATAAGAAGGTTTAGTACAAGTGTTTGTTTTTTTGTTTCTATGCTTTTGTCTCGTACACTTTTAAGCTATTGGACATACTTTACTAGTAGAAAGGATTAGGGGGTGAGGTTTTGGGTTCTCGATTTAATAATTGTAGAAAGAAATGTACGTGTAAGCATGATGATTGTTGGGACATTTTTGAAGAGTGTAAAAAGGAAAAGAATGAGAAATGTGACAGCTCTTGTGTACAAGGAATTAGAGATGAGCTTAAAAAATTAATTAATAAAACAGTGCGAATTAACACTGAAGGACGTACTTATATAGGTACTGTTTCTTCGGTAACTTGCGATGTTGTTAAGCTAGCTGCTATTCCTGGTTCAGTTGCAGCAATTATATCTCTTTGTAAAATTGAAGCAATTTTACCACCTGCTACAACTGTTACTGATGAGTTTGATTTTAACGGTGTTGACGTAGCAAATAAAGATTAATTATGCTTTATTGATGCTAAGCCATTCTTATGAATGGCTTTTTATTTTGTTTAAAAGGGAATATATTTTTCATATAGAAATAAATTTGAAGGTGTATAAAAGGTTGTGTGAAAGGAGAATGAGAGTGATCAAGCTGAAACAATTTACAAGAACTGATTTCAAACAATTAATAAATTGGATTAATTCCGAAGAATTTTTAATACAATGGTCGGGAAATGCATTCACATATCCTTTAAATGAACAGCAATTAGAGAAATATACAGAAAGTGCAAACACACTGGCATTCAAAATAATAGATGAAGAGACTAAAGTAGTTATTGGTCATATTTCTCTTGGACAAATAGATAATATAAATAAGTCTGCTAGAATTGGAAAAGTGCTAGTTGGTAATACGAAAATGAGAGGGCGTTCTATAGGGAAACATATGATGAAAGCCGTACTTCATATTGCTTTTGAAGAATTAAAACTACATAGAGTAACTCTTGGTGTTTATGACTTTAATAAGTCAGCTATTTCTTGTTACGAAAAAATAGGTTTTGTAAAAGAAGGTTTATTAAGAGAGTCAAAAAAAGTAGGAGAAACGTATTGGAATTTATGGGAAATGAGTATGTTAGAATATGAATGGAACAATAAAAAATAGTGTTTTATAATTATATTATGTTAATAAAAGGGGTTTGGTGGGAATCGTGAATAAAAAAACAAAAATAATTTCAATTGCAGCTGTTTCAGGGGGCGGTAAAACTACCATTACAGAAAGTTTAGCTCATGAGTTGAAAAACTCAAAGGCTCTATATTTTGATAGATATAAATTTGATAACTGTCCCGCAGATATTTGTAAATGGATTGATGATGGAGCTAATTACGATGAATGGGTACTTACACCGCTAATGAATGATATTCAGCGTTCTATACAAGATAGTAGTTTAGATTATATTATTGTAGATTATCCTTTTGCATACTTAAATAGAGAAGTGGGACAATTCATTGATGTAACTATATTTATCGATACACCTTTAGATATTGCGATGGCTAGAAGAATTTTGAGAGATTTTAAAGAAGATACAATGAGTGAAATACATAATAATTTGAAACATTACATGACACATGCGAGAAAAGCTTATTTAGAGGCAATTCATACTGTTAAGCCGAATTCGGATATTGTATTGGATGGATCTTTATCTGTAAGTGAAATAATTAATCATGTTGTAGAGGAACTTAGTCGAAGAGAAGTGATTGTCAATGGTTAAATGTATTGAGGAATATGTACCAGTTGATAACTTTAAAATATATACGAAAATATTCCAAGGAAAGAAGAAGCGACCAGTTATAATATTGGAAGCAGGTTATGGTGATTATTCAAAGGCATGGGATCGTATTGCGGAAGGGCTGACAGAATATGGGACGGTACTCACATATGATCGAGCTGGATTAGGAAAAAGTGAGAATAGCTCTAAGCTACGCATTAGTTCTGAAATGGTAAAAGATTTAAGAGATTGTTTAAAGCAACTTCATTTAAGCCCACCATATATATTTGTAGGTCATTCATTTGGTGGTATTAATGCACGTTTATTTACGACTTTTTATCCTGATGGTATGTTGGGAATCGTTTTGGTTGATTCAACACCAGAAAATTATAAAGAAGATTTTTTACCAATAATGCCTCCAGAATTTCAAGAAGCTTACTATAAGCAATTTGTATATGAAAGTTCATATGAATAATTTATGTTTAGTCTAGGTGAAGCAGATCGACATTGTAAATCAATGAGTGATATTCCACTTGTCGTGTTAGCTGCTGGAAAAAAAGCCTTTTATTCAGCAGATGCACAACTGAAATGGTTACAATTGCAAGAAGAATTATTACAATTATCAGCCAATAATAAATTTATAATTGCAGAAAATAGTGGTCACTATATTCAAAAAGATGAACCACATTATGTAATAGATGCTGTTAAGTGGATCCTTGGGGTAGGGGAGAGATAAATATGTACACTTTATTTCAACACAATTGGCAAGTAAGAGATGATTGGTTTAAATGGTGTGAACAACTTACAGAGGAAGAATTACTTCGCAAACGTGTTGGAGGTGTTGGGAGTATTTTAGAAACACTTTTCCATATTGTAGATGTTGAGTATAGCTGGATTAGTGCACTTCAAGAAAAAGAGGATAACGAACCACAGTTTAAAGATTATCAATCAATCAAAAAAGCGAAAGCGCTATCTGATTCATATCGACGAGAATTAGAAGAGTTTTTGCAAATATGGTCTGGTGACCTAGAATATAAGATAGTAAAAGCTTCGTGGACAGATAAAACATATAAATACGGTGAAGTTTTAAGGCATGTAATTGTACATGAAATTCATCATATTGGTCAGATATCTATATGGGCAAGAGAATTAAATCTTCAGCCCGTTTCAGCGAATTTAATTGGAAGAGGATTATAAATTTAGAGGCCGACTTGCATTTGTATTGCAAGTCGGTTTTTATATTAAAGAGAATTTTTAGTTAAAATCCTCGGCTTTTTTTTGACGTATATATAAAAACATTAAGATTGTAATGATGAAAAAGATCATAATCGTTTGTATGATTAAATTTTTAAACTGAAACAATATTGTCCAAGATGTAACAGCATCTTTAAAAGCTTGGAGTGCAGAGTACGAGGAAGGATCAAAACCGTACTGAAGTAACTTTTTTGTTTCAATAAAAGTACTGTTTTCATCACCGGCGTCTAATATTACTGAAATAAGTCTAGTATCTCCTCGTGTGGCTGTACTGACAAAACTATAATTACCATTAGTTGAAAAACTAGTTTGTAAGCCGTCAACACCTTGGAGTTTAATGTTTTTATTAAGGGAATATATCATTTTATTTGTATTGAAAACTTTTGAATCTTTGAAGGTAAATTGGTAAGAGGTTAGTTTCGTAACATTCAATACATCTGGAAAGTCTTTTACTAATTGTGTTGCTAGTTTAGCGACGTCTATCGATGTTGTAGTTGATTGTTTATTCGTATCGTTATTAATTCCAGTAGCATTTAGAAACGGGGATGGTTGTGATAACTTTAGTTGTTTTGCTTTGTCATTCATTAAAAGTGTAAAGTTATCTTCGTTTCCAGCAATGTGTTCTGCAAGGGCAAGTGCGGAACGATTATTCCCTGTCAAAAACAATGCATGAAGTAAATCACGAACCGTCGTTTTATCTTTCGAAGTTACTTGTATAGGACTCGTTTCTGCTCGGAAAACTTCGTTACTTATTTTTACTAATTCATCTAACTGTATTTTCCCTTCATTCAGTTGTTCCAGTGCGATATACTCTGTCATTAATTTAGATAAAGTAGCTGATTGTATAGGAGTTTCTTCATTTTTTTTATAAACAATCTCACCAGAATTAGTATCTATTAAAATAGCTGATTTAGCTTGAATAATTGGACCATTTACATAAAGATAAAAATATAAAACGATAAGTGCAGTAATAAGAAAAGATAATAATAAAACTGTTATTTTTTTCAAGAATTGCATTAGCGATCCTCCTAATATTACATCAATAATATTATTGTAAAAAGGAATGCTTAATTAGGAAGAAAGAAAAGGTAAAGAATTTCTAAAGAATTATAAAGGATTATTAAATTTTGGATATTAATGGAATATAAAAGGTTCAATTTCTTATATGATAAAAAATTGAACCTATAAATATGTGGTATTAAGCTTTATAAGGGAGTAATTTTACAGTGAAAGTTGTTTTTTTATCATCGCTATATACTTCAATTGTTCCTTTATGCAATTCAACAATACTTTTTGCAATTGCTAATCCGAGCCCAGATCCACCAGTGTTTGTTGAACGTGATTTTTCAACACGATAAAAACGTTCAAAAATATGAGGTAAATCAGTACTAGGGATAGGTTGTCCGTAATTTGTTATATCAATTGTAATCATGTTATTGCTTTCGTAAGCGGTAATATCAATATGATCTCCATCATTTCCATAAGTAATAGCGTTTATGATTAGATTTTCAAACACACGTACTAATTTATCCCCATCAGCTAGTACCATTAGCTTTTGAGATGGGAAAGAAGGGCGACATTCAATATTAGCTTCTTGAAGCTGTATCCGAAATTGGACAGTTAATTGTCCAAGCAATTCTACAATATCAATGGGAGCAGAATATAAACTTAACTCTTTATTTTGAACACGTGTATATTCAAACAAGTCATTCATTAATGCATTAAGACGGGTTACTTTATCGTAAATGACTTGAATATAGTATCGTAATTCTACTTCATCTCTATAATTATCATGATGGATTAAATTTACGTATCCAACTATAGATGTAAGAGGGGTTCGTAAATCATGTGATACATTTGTAATAAGTTCGCTTTTTGCTTGTTCTGCCTGTCTTTCTTCATCAATTGATACTTTTAATTGCTCAATAATTTGATTGACCCCAGTTGCCAGTTCTTCTAAATAATTATGGTGTACGATGGAAACTTTATGATTAAAGTTTCCACTTGCAATATACCGAATCTCTTCAATCATTTTTTTTATACAAGTTTCATAGTAAACCTTTCTTTCATGACGATAAAAAATGTATAAATAGGATGAGAAAATAGAAAATAAAAACAAATAAGATACAATCATCATCCATAAAGACTCTTTTAATCCAATATATTTTTCATGGCCAAAAATTCTAATGAATTCTTTTCCTAGTTCGCTTAGAGTAAGTGAACTCTCAATTACACTCGTTACGAGGCGAAATATAATTAATTCGGTAATTGGTGTAAGAGTGATAGCTAATAAAAGCCAAAAAATAAGCTTCCACTTTGGTATATCTTTTAATATATCAAATGCTTCATTTCTCAATTTTATATCCTACTCCCCAAACCGTATGAATTAGTTTTTCACCATTCATTACGGTTTCAAGTTTATCGCGTAAATTACTAATATGGACCATTACCGTTTTATTAGAACCATAACCGTCTTCATTCCAAACTCGTTCGAATATCTCTTCAGAGCTAAATACTCTTCCAGTATTACTCGCTAGTAAATATAAAATATCAAATTCGATAGAGGTGAGTTTAATATATTCTCCATTTACTTTAACAGTATGATTATGTTTATGTATTTCAACAGAACGAATACGAATAATACCATCTTCATTCTTTTGGGAAGTAGCATTTTGGAAAGAGGATCTTCGTAATAAAGCTTTCACTCTAGCCACTAATTCTAGTGGATTAAACGGTTTAATCATATAATCATCTGCGCCGGTCATAAGTCCTAAAATTTTATCCATATCTTCAGCCTTTGCACTAAGCATAAGGATAGGTACAGTATTATTTTCACGCACTTCTTGACAAACTTCCAATCCGTTTCGTTTTGGCATCATAATATCTAAAAGCATAAGGTCAACTTCATATGTACATATCATTTGTAATGCTTCATCACCATCATAAGCTTTATAAATGTTATAGCCTTCATTTCGTAAATAAACAGCCAATAATTCTACAATATCTTTATCATCATCAATAATTAATATGTTTTTATTCATTTTATAGTTAGTTCCTTTCCTTACAATTAATCAACATTACTATAATATCAAACATTTATGTATTTTGTAGTAATGTTTCTACATAAAATTTCATGTATCGTATTAAAAAGGAATTAAAACATTCATAACGAATATAAAATAAGAAGGATATTTAAACTCCACATTATACTGAAAGATAGTTATAAGGGGGACTTGCTATGTTATATAATGATATATATTCATTTACTCCAACTGGAAAAATAGAAAATGATATTAAAGCTTTTCTATTAAAATACAATAAAGAATTTACATATAAACATTCAATTCGGAATTTAAAAGAAATTGTAGAGTAGAAAGGGTATGAAAATGCAATTTAAAGAATATATGAATCAAATATTTCCAGGAGTTACTTTAGTACCGTACATATACTCTCAGTGGGAAAATCATCTTCATTTTGATTTTGGGAAAGATAAATATCAATTCAAAGAAGATGGTAACACGTATAATATGGAATATTTCACACAACTATATAGGTATAATAAAAATCTATTTAAAGATATATTTTCAAAAGAAGATACCGTCTTTTTAATCACAAATGTTTATCGATTTAAACAGGAAAATATAAAAAATCTGCAGAAAATAAATGTATACAATAGATTTATTAAAAAGAGCGGTTTAAAGTTTCATATTAGACAAGAAACATTACCTTTTCTATTTGAAGATGAAGAAGCTGACTTATATTGTACATATCAATTTTCTTTACAATGTTTTGCAGAAGATATTAAATATGAACCGCTTATTCAAGCAGCTAATCATGAAGATTTCCCTGACCTACGTCCACGTCTAGGGCGAAAAAAAGAAATTTCATATCCAGATGTATTTTTTATAAATGTAACAAAGGATATTATCATGTTTATTTATGATGATAGAGGATGTGAAGTAATTGCGAAGAATAAAGAAAAGATACGGGATTTATATGTGAAGTATAAAGAGTGGATACCAGAATATGAACGAGAGAGTATAGATGACTTATTTACATGAAAATAGGAGGAAGTGAAGTGTGTAATGAAAAGGATCGCAATTGTATCTGCATGGGAACCAGAGCTTACGTATTTGCATCAACATTATCCAAGTGAGCGTGTAGAAAAAATAGCAGCTTGGGAATTTCATTTTCATTCTATTAATGAATTAGAAGTTATTTCAGTTGTAACTGGTGTCGGTAAAGTAAGTTGTGCTAGTTGTGTACAACTATTAATAAGTGAATTCCAGCCAGACCAGTTATTTATGACAGGGATTTGCGGGAGTTTATCAGATAAGGTGAAAAATGGACACATCGTTGTAGCTCTTAATACTTTGCAGCATGATGTTACAGCGGCTGGTTCAGGAGAAGATAGTTTTAATCTATATGATGGTAGAACAGCACCTATTGAAACAACTAAATCACTCGTAAAACGAATGAAGAAATTGCGTTCGTATGACCCGGTCCATTTTGGTACATTTCTATCTGGAGATCAACGTATTCGAAGTTCAGAAATGAGGTATTTACTTCATACTGTATACGGTGCTTTAGCCGTTGATCAAGAAGTGGCAGCATTTGCTTATGTATGTCGTGTAAATAACAAACCATTTCTATGTTTAAAAGCTGCCTCAGATCAAGCGAATGACAAAACGAAAGAAGAACAAAAGGTTTTTAAAATGTTAGCATGTGAACGAGCGTGTGAGCATTTAATTACTTTTGTACGTGTTTATGAGATTACTGTAGTTAACAATAGATAACAAGAGGGGGAATATCCCGCTCATTTCAAATTAAGAGGTGAATTATAATTGCATACGTATTATGGAGAACTTTGTACAAAGATATATGAAAGTGATAAATCAATTGCAGCCGGAAAAGAATTGGATTTTTATCTTTCTTTTGCAAAAGATAAAAATATACATGTGTTAGAACCAATGTGCGGAAATGGTAGAATGTTAATTCCCTTTATGCAAAATGGTGTGAATATAGAAGGGTTCGATATTTCGAAAGATATGCTTAAAGTTTGTAAAGATAAAGCAGAAAAATTAAACTTAAAACCGGTTGTGTCACAAGGAAGAATAGAAGAATATCATAGTGATAAAAAATACGATCTTATTATGATTCCTATCGGTTCATTTTCACTTTTACCAAATAATTTAGTAGACAATAGTCTTCAAAATATGAAAAACAACTTAAAGGAAAATGGAAAATTACTTCTGACAATTGTACAAGGTGGAAGTGAGACAGAACAAATTTTAGATTGGATAGAGACAAATAGAAAAGAAATTAACAATGAATTAATTGTTGAGTATAGAAAAGTTTCATATGATAAGGCGCAAAAACTTCTAAATATTATACTGAAATATGAAATCATTCATGATGAGAAAATAAAAGAAACTGAGATTATGGATTTTCCTATAAGACTATATAATTTAAAAGAATTTGAAAATATACTTATTACTAATGGGTTTAGTCAAATTGTTGTTCATGAAATAAAAGATGGATATGGTGAAGGTAATTCATTTCATGTATTTGAATGCAGTTTATAACAAGTCAAAGTGGGGGATTATACTTATATGATTCAATACAAAAGATGTAGTGAAGTAAGTATAGATTTAGTGTATAAAGCTTTTAAGGATGGATTTTCAGATTACATCATTAAACTTGAAGTTTCAAAAGAAGATTTTATAAAAAGATTTTTTGGGCCAGAAGGGAATTCGCTAGAACACTCCTTTCTTGCTTTAGACGGTGACAAATCTGTTGGTGTAATACTTGGTGGTATTAAGGTATATGAAAGTATAAAAACAATGCGCTGCGGAACATTAGCTGTTCATCCAGAATTTCGAGGCATTGGTGTAAGTCAAAAGTTATTTGAGTTACATAAAGAAGAAGCGACACAAAATAAATGTAAGCAGCTTTTTCTTGAAGTTATTGTAGGAAACGATCGGGCGATTCATTTTTATAACAAATTAGGTTATGAAAAAGTATATGATCTTTCTTATTATAATTTAAATGATTTAACTAAAATAATGAATAAAGGTAATAAAAATATTGAAGTAAAACAATTAGAATTTCCAACATTTAAAGTTGAAATTCAGAAATGGCTAAGCTTCCATATAAATTGGCAAAATGATATTGATTATATCGAAAAAACAAATCATACATTTTACGGTGCATATGTTGATAGTGATATAAAAGGTTCTGTATGTGTAAATGAACAAGGAAAAATTAGTTTTATTTTCATAGACAAAGATTATAGAAATATTGGTGTTGGGACGAAATTATTACAGGTAGCAAGTGAAGAATTAAAGTTATCAAGTTTATCAATTGGGTTCCCAAACAACAATTTACTGGAAGGGTTTTTAAAGAAATCTGGATTTGAAAAGAATTCTTTAGCACAATATGAAATGTATTTATTGCTATAAAAAGCGGAGGGAATTATTCTTTTCGCTCTTTATTTTGCACTATAAACGTTTTTGCTGTATGTGGGAGGATAAGTAAAAACAACAGAAGTTTTGTTACCTATCTTATTGAGCTAACTGGCACTTTAGTTGAAAAAGGAAAATGTATAGTAAACATAGAATATATTAATACATTAAAAGATTTATGAGGTGAAAGTGATGGCAATTAAGCAAGACGAAATTAAAGTAGTAGTCGGAGCTGGAGTATTTAATAATAATCCAGGTTGGGTTCAAACGCAAGAAGATGAACTTAATTTACTAGACAATACCACTTGGGAAGAAAGATTTGAATACAATTCCATTTCAGCTATTTTAGCAGAGCATGTATGGGAACATCTTACTTTTGAAGAAGGTGTAAAAGCAGCTGAAATTTGCTATAAATTTTTAAAGCCATCAGGTCATATTCGGTGCGGAGTGCCTGATGCATTTTTCCGAGATGAAACCTACCAAAATATAGTTCAAATAGGCGGCCCTGGCCCGAAAGACCACCCAGCTGCAAGCCATAAAATCGTACATAATTATAAAACATTAACGAAAATGTTTGAAATTGCTGGATTTGAGGTAGTTTTACTTGAATATTGTGATGAAAATGGTCAATTTTATTACACAGAATGGGATGCGAATGACGGCGTTATTTTCCGTTCGAAAAGGTATGATTCTAGAAATAGAGGCGATAAACTTGGTTTTCCATCGCTAATTGTTGACGCGATTAAAAGGTAAGTCATTCACCTAAAATAGGTGTTAGTTCTATCAGTTCATGAGTCGCAAATGCGGCTTTTTTTATTTGCTTTGTAAACCTACGTTTAGCAAGGAATTAGACATACATAATAAGTGATTTTGAACATTACATAACTTGATTTGAATACTATATTAGCTCTTATTAACAACATTTATCTTAAAGGAAATTGCTTTTAAATATTTAATGGAAATATCATATAAAGTAAATAAATCAACGTTTTCTCATGTTGAATTTTTTTGTGGAAATGTTGAGGTACGCCTATTGTAATAAACATATGGAGAGAATATATAATAAATCAATGTTCAAATTACCATTCACACATTAAATTAATATTTCATTGCCATAGAGATTTCTTTTATACATAAATTCGTGTAAAATAAGAACATACATTCTATATGCAAGTAGGAGGCAATAAATATGTTGGCTGAAATAGAGAAACAAACTGACGGCTATATTGTGAAATTTGAACGCCAATTTTCTTATACAATAGAGGAAGTTTGGTCTGTTTTAACTGAAAACAGCAAGCTTAAAAAATGGATGTCTAATTTACAGATTGAAAATCTTAAAACAGGTGGAATTATAAAGTTCGACATGATGGATGGTTCATTTTTAAATATTGATATTTTAGAGTGCCAACTAAATTCAGTACTTGAATTCACATGGGATAAAGATCGTGTCCGATTTGAAATACATAAAGAGAAAAATGGTGCTCTTTTACTACTTAAAGAATACATTCATGAATTAACTGATCATACACCAAAAGATATAGCTGGTTGGCATATTTGTTTAGATCTTTTTTCTTCCGTTTTAGAAGGAGAAGAGAAGGTGTTTTCAAAAGATGAGTGGGAATATTGGTTTGATAATTATAAGGTTAAGGTTGATGAGTTGAAAGATTAGGGATTAAATTCATGGTATTTATTATGTAATTATTATCTTATAAAAATGATTTTTAAAACAATAAGAATAGAGGTTAATATGAAAGTAAATCAATTAATTGCTAATAACATAAATAAACTTGATACTGTTATTCCGTTTAATAAATCACTTGGTATTGCTGGTTTATCTGGATCTGGAAAAACAACTCTTTGTCAAACAATTGGTGAAGAATCAAAGAAGCGTCTAGTTTCCTTATTGCCAAAGGCTGAATATCAATATTTATTTCCTAATATTATGGAAACTAATTTTAGTGCAATTAAAATGGAAGAAATGCCTTTAGTACTTTTTTTAGGGAAATCATCAATTTCTTCCAATCCGCGTTCGACGATTGGTACTCATACAGGTGTTTTTAAAGAGATTCGTGAAAAATTAGCGGAAGAATTTAATCTTTCTCCTGAAGTCTTTTCATTTAATAATCAATTAGGTTGGTGTGCTGGCTGTAAAGGGCGTGGTACAACTAAAAATATTGAGTGTAAAAAATGTAAGGGGAAACGTTATAGTGAAGAAGTTGAACAACGTACTATTGAGTTATTTGCTGAATCACATACAATTTCGGGTATTAACGATTTAAGTGTTGAATCTATTCTTTCACTAGCAGAAGAATTAAATATTAGTGAAGCAAAACAACATATACTGCAAAATATTATCAATATGAACATTGGTTATTTAACATTAAATCGAATTATGGGTACGTTGTCAGGTGGAGAATTAACACGACTTTACTTAGCTGAATTCATGGCAGTAAGTGAAAATGCTGTAATTATTATTGATGAGATTTCCGTGGGGCTTGATAATGAAACATTGTTACAAATATTAGAAGAGATCAAGCAATTAGGGTGTAAAAATCAAATCTGGCTCATTGATCATTCAGATACAGTACTGGATACAACAGATGAGCAATTGTTCTTCGGACCTGGTAGCGGAAAATATGGTGGACAAATCGTGAAAGAATCACCAAGGCCAAAGCCAATACTATCGGAACGAAATTACAAAATGCCAACAGAATATTATACATTCCATGAATTATATTGCCGAAATATCCAAATGACTGAGTTTCAGATTCCTAAAAATAGACTTGTAACTGTTACAGGAGAGTCTGGATGCGGGAAATCTACACTTGTCAATGAGTGTTTAGCTACAGATTTCTTGAAACGATATCCAAAAGATAAACTAGTTATGGTAGGGCAAGATCGAAACCAATCGATTACAAGTCGATCAACTGTAGCAACTTTCTTAGATATTAAAAAGAAACTGACAAAGTATAGTGAAGAAATTGATGATATTTTTGAGCGCTCAATTGAGGATATTATTGATGAAATTCCAAACGAAGATATTGCGTATAAACGCTTGAGCCTACTAATCAAATTAGGACTGGGCTATTTAACATTAGAACGAAAAACACAAACATTATCAACGGGTGAGTTTCAATGTGTTCATTTAGTTTCTGAGTTATTTGCAAAAACAAGAAATCCACATACATTGTTTATTTTTGATGAGCCTTCAAAAGGTTTATCGCAAAATATTTTAAATCAATTTATAGATAGTGTTAGAGGGATATTACAAGATGAATCAGTCTCTATCATAATGATTGAGCATAACAGTTACATGCTAGAAAGTTCTGATTATATTGTTGATTTTGGAAAAAGACAGGTTGAATCTATAGAGCATCTTGATGTAGTAAGTCATGAGGATTATTATCGTCAAAAAAGAAGTGTGAATAATGCTGAACAAGTACACATTTCTTCAACGCTTAAGCGTAAAGAAGGAGTTCACTATTTAAAAGAAAATCATATTAACTATTTTAAAAATGCTGAAAACGTTTATAAGGGTGGTATTTTAAAAAGCTTATCATCAATGGCACGATTAATTTATGGTGAATATGAATCTGATACAATGGCACCTGTTGTTGCTATTGATCTCGAAAGACATTTGTATAGTCAATATAGTTTCTTATATGAAATTGGTGGATTGATCAATCATATTGTAGCTGCTCATCCGACTAATAAAGATACGAGAAGCTTCGATTTCTATTCTCAGGATAATCATTGCCCATCATGTTCCGGACGTCTTCAAATTGAAGTTTTTGATAAAGAAATTACAATTCAAGATAAAAATGTTCCATTTTGGGATGGTCTATTCGATCCGGAAATCATGAAAGTATTAAAATTTTATCAATATGAAAAAATAGAATTTCTATTTGAAGAAATTAAAAATGAGCTTGGTCATGATTTGTCAAAGAGCTATAATGATATGTCTGAGGAAGAAAAACATACATTTTGGTACGGCTATTTTGATAAGTCCTTTTATGATAAGAAAGGAAAGACACGTAGAACATGGGTAGGATTTAATACGATTATTGGCGGGTATATTGTTATTTCAAAAGCAGCTATTAAAGAAGATATTAAGACTTCTAAAGAAATGATGAAATGTCCAATTTGTAAGGGGACTTTATTAAATCACCACAAACCACTTAATTTTGGAGATACAGATATTCGTGAAATTATTAATCAGCCGCTTAACGAAGTATTAAAAATTGTAGGAGATTTGCCTGTACTCGTCAAATTGAAATCTATCGTAGGTGACGATATGATTATGACAGAAGATGTTTCTTTATTACCTAGAAATATACAAGTCGCACTGAAAATGTTTGAATTAGAACAAGCAAGCTTTTCAAATTATGAAATGGTGTTACAAAATGTTTTACCATTCTGGGATGAAATAAAAGGAAATATAGAATCCATTTGCTTCAACAATCAAGTAACTATTTGTGATTTTCCTAATGTTTATGAAACAAGAGAAACCATTATAGATAAGTATTTCACAAATGGTAAATATAAAAAACTAACATATGTATACGAAGCATTTGGTTACAAAAAATTAGTTACCCAAATTAATAAAATTAAAAAAAGCAACCAGTGTCCATTCTGTAACGGTAAGAAAGTTATAACCGAAGATAATCTACATGATGGCGTGTTTAAATTAACAATTCCATGTATAACTTGTAATGCAAGTGGTATTAATGATGAAGGGCTTAAAGAAATCGTTGATGGAATAGATGTGCAAACATGGTTAACCGGAAAAGTTAGTGATGTTGTGGATGAAAGCTTACGAACTGAGGATGTTGCAGACATTCTAATATTTAATCGAATTCGTGAGTTGAATAAGCGAGAAATGATGGCAGTTTATGAGTGTCTTGAGAAAAATAATTAAATTAAGAAGAATAAAAAATAGTGGTCAGTTAGGGATTAAAAACTCATTTGCAATAATCTGCAAATGAGTTTTTATGTTGAAGAAGAGTTTCTTTAAACGTGTTAAGGTAGATAGATAATAGAGCAAGAAAAATCTATTTGTAATACCAATATAAATTATTCTTAAATTTTAAACTGAAAGGTATTACAGGTTGGCATTTATGTTTAAGTTTTGTTAGTCTTTCTAAGATGTAAATACATTTATCTGCGAGAGTTAGTTTTAAATCGTTAATTATAATCATTTATTATATAATTATTGACGTATAAAAATGTTTTTTCGGGATAATAATTTAGGTTATTTGGATAATAACAAAAGGAATATGCTACTTTTTTAGTGATTGTATAATTATTAGAATTTTTAAATTTAACAGAAATATATACTTGAATGAAGTATATATTTCTGTTAAATTTATCGTATGGATAGAACAAGTTTAATTAAAGGGAATTTAGAAATGTGTGTATTGTCTATTTTGTCTACAAAGAAAAGTTATGGTTATGAAATTATGAAAGAACTCGAAGTACATAATTTAAAATTGAAAGGAGTAGGAAGTATTTATCCCATTTTAACTAAACTGAAAAATCAAGAGTGGGTTAATACTTATCAAGAGGTGACGGATAGTGGTAAAGTTAGGATTTATTACGAAATTAATGAAAATGGAAAATTACGTCTTGAGAAGAAAGTTAATGAATGGTTAGAGTTGCAATCTGATATTAAAATATTATTAAAGAGTGGTTTGAAAGGAGACCTTCTGAAATGAGGAGTGAATTAAAAGATAAAGAACAGCAATTTTTAACAGGCGTACTTAAGGAATTAAAGCAATATGATATAAGTTTAGAAGAAAGGGAAAATATTAAACAACAAATTTTAGAGCATATCCAAGAATGTCGTGAACATGGTGAGGAAAGTATAAATGACCTAGGAACGCCTCAATTATTTGTTCAAGACTTTTTGGAGATAAATGAAATTGATCTGCGAGTGAAAATGAAACAACTTCAAAATATAAATAAAAAATCTAATACATTAATCATAATTGGCATATTTGTCGCATTTATTACATACCTCATTTCACAAACTACACTTTCAATATTTTTAACTGAATCCCTTAATCCAACCAACAGTGAAAATAACTTTAATTTTAATCTTTTATATCGAATAGCAGAAAATCAATGGTGGAACTCTATATTAATAATGATTAGTTTAATGGTTTCTTTATTAATATCAATAATTTTAGTAATTTATAAAAAAAGAAAGTTATCCGAAGTACATTAAGATGAAGATATCGAAATATAAATTGTTTCTAATTTGTATAGTTTGTAATGTATTAATGTTATGTATTGCACATTCAAAAGTTTACGCTCAGCAAAATATTAGAGTTACTTTAGATATTTATATTGAAAAATTTTTAAAGGAACATAAAATTCCAGGAGCTTCAGTAGCTATTGTACATAATAGAGATGTATTTTACACAAAATTATGGGGGGTTACTGGAGAATCTGAAAAAAAGATAACTAGAAAAACACCATTTGCGATTGGCTCAATAAGTAAATCTTTAACAGCTTTAGCTATAGTCAAGTTAATAGAAGATAAAAAAATAAAATTAGAGGATTCAGTTCAACAACATCTTCCTTCGTTTAAACTAAAAGATACACAATCAACTTCAAATATAACAATCCAACATCTACTAACTCATACAAGTGGAATAAACACATATGAAGGCTTAGCATTATCAGATAAACAATTGAAGAATTCTAAAGCATTAAAGGAAAATGTAATGAAACTTTCAAAAGTAAAATTAAATGCCCCACCAGGTGAAAAATATCAATATAGTAATGCAAATTATATGATACTTGGTGCCCTTATTGAGGCAGTCACAAATGAAACATATTCTTCATATATAGAAAAGCATGTTTTTCAGCCTTTAAAAATGAATGGCGCAGCGGCAAATAAAGAAAGTGCATATGAAAAAGGCTATTTAACAGGTTATCAGTCGTTGTTTGGTATACCAAGAAAAAGTGTAGTGTCTTATGATAATGCTGGAGCACCGTATGGTTATATTACCGCGAATTTGGAAGATATGATTCAATTTATAATGTTTTTGAATCACCAAGACCACACTCGATTTTTAAAGAAAGAAAGCATGGATCTTTATCTATCACCGCTTTATAAAATAAATTCAGAAAAAAGTTATGGGTTTGGATTAAGAACAACAAATATAAATGTAAGCGAAACGATGGTTTGGCATTCAGGATCAACGCCTGATGCTCGTGCAGAAATGTTTACTTTAAATAAAAGTGGCTGGGCTGGTGTGATTTTAACGAATAAAAATCATGTATTAGAAGAAACAGCACTAACGGTATTGAAAAAGGGGATTATTAGTATTTTGAATGGGGAAAAACCTGGTGATATCCCTAAAAACATACCATTCACACAAATTGTTATGTCGATAGTCACACTCTCACTCATTATTACATCAATTATGTTAATGAAAAAGTATAAACGTAAGAAAACTTGTAAAAAACAAACTTGGCTGTTCGTTGGGAGTATATTTCTACTATTATCTAGTATTTTGATCCCACTTCTTATTTATTGCACAAATTCACCGTGGCATACGATTAAATTGTTTGCAGCAGATGTAGCTTTACTCGCTAGTATTACAGTAATATTATTAGCTGTGAACGGACTAATATCAATATTTATAGCCCTGAGGAGCAAGAAAGTATAAGGATAAATAATTAAAGAAATATAATTAAAGTTGTTAAAAATAGTTGACTCTCACACAATGTCAATATTTAAGATAAAGTTGAGTTTCGAAGTAGATGTAAATCCCAAAATCTAAAAATTGCATTCCTTTTAAAGGTTGCAACAGACCATAAATTAAACTTAGTAGACATGCAAATCTAAATAGTAGTGTTTCATAATGTTTTAATGATTTGGAGGGGGAATTTTGATAGATATTAATAGAGACGTAAGAACATCTGGCGCGTATGTTCTTTATAATAATCTATTTATTTTTCAAGTTGGTCCAACAAGAAAAGGCGATACATTAGGTGTAGTAAGGCTGGGAGGCCATAAAGAAAACAATGAGACAGCAGTAGAAACCGCTAAAAGAGAAGTGAAAGAAGAAGCTGCTATTGATATTACTATATTGAGTTCACCAAGTACATACTACAAAGAGAATTGGAATGCACAATCAAAGAAAATAAAAGTAGAAAATGAAGTCGCTCCAATATTAATTATTGATAGTCCATATGAAACTTTATCTATTATGTATATTGCACATTCAGAAAATGAACCAAATCCATCTTCTGAAACAAACGGACTATTATTACTTTCAGTAAGTGATATTAGGCTAATTTGTAGTAAGGAAATAACACTAAACGATTATATTAAGCAAGGTGGAATGGCTATATTGAAAGAAAAAATGGATAAGGAGTTAATCTTACAACCTTTTCCTCAACTTTTGTTTTTAGCAGAACTTTTAAAAAAGGATCCTGTATTACTTCAGCAGTTTCTAAATTAGCAACAAAAGCCACCTTAATAAGGGGCTTTTGTTTTAAATAATTTAATGGTATGTGTATCCTCCATCAGGAAATAATACATTACCTGTAGTAAAACCATTTTGCATTAAATACAGGACAGTATGTGCAATTTCATCATTATACCCAGGTCTCTGTACAAGAGAAAGAGATTTATAATCTTCATAAGCAGCTAGTCTTTTCTCACTTTGTTCATTCTCTCTTCGTATCGTTCCAGGAGAAACAACATTAACTCTAATAGGAGCTAATTCAACAGCTAAAGCTTTCCCTAAGCTTTCAATAGCACCATTACAAGCGCCATAAGCAGGTGCACCTTTAAGTGGTCTTTGACTAAATGCACCGGACATTAACACGATAGATCCAGAGTTTGAAAGAAAAGGAATCGCATATTTTACGGCGTAATATTGTGGCCAAAACTTTCCGATAAAGCTGCTTTCAGCAATTTCCTCTGTAGCGGTTATTGGTCCAAGTGTGTAAGAGGCTCCCGGTGTGAATAAATGATCAAAATTCCCAACTGTCTTGAAAAAATCTTGTAATTGCTCTTTATTTTGATTATCCAATACATAAGTTTGAAGATGGTTGTTATTTATTAATTCTCGAGAAATTTTTAATTTTTCTTCCGAGCGTCCTGCAATAATAACATGTGCGCCTTGTTCGATTGCTTGTTTTGCTGTTACTAATCCAATACCAGAGCTTCCACCAATGATAACGATACGAGTATCTTTTAATGTAGTAATAGACATATTTTAGCCCCTCCTTTAATAAAAACTTTAAAATAAAACTGCTATGCTTGTATTATTCGCTAAAAGATTGCAAGTGAAAAGTACGCACTTTATATGTACATAGTCGCAAATTTCGTACTAATCGCTTGTTATATGGATACATAATATAAAAAATTACTCATTATAATTTATGATTTGAGGGGAGTGGTGAGGAAAGTGAATTTAGAGGAACCGAAATTAAAAGGGGTAATAGCGACATTACAAATAATCGGTGGGAAATGGAAGCCACTCATTTTATTTATATTATTAACAGATGGAACGAAACGGTTTGGTGAATTAAAGCGATTAATGCCAGGCATTTCTCAAGGAACATTAGCGAAGCAGCTTCGTGAATTAGAGCACGATCAACTAATAAAACGCGAAATTTATCAAGAAATACCACCTAAAGTGGAATATAGCTTAACTGAGCATGGAAAAACAGTCAGTATTGTTTTGGATAGTATGTGTGGTTGGGGAAGAGGACATTTAGAATATATCGATAAAAACAAACTATAATATTATTATGTAAACTAAATGGGGTTTGTCGAAACATATCGTTTTAGTAATTTGCATTTTATAATATATAATTAAATAGTGTTATAGGTTATTATATATGCAGTCTTCCAGATGAAGTAATATAGATGAAATGCTGTATCGTTCGAAGTAACTAGTTGTTCGGGGCTGAAAAAATGCGTAGCAGATATAAAAGAAGACGTAGGCCCTTTCACGATAATATCAACTATGAGTCTATTTCGAGAATCATCTAAACAGTTAATGCATTTTTACAAAGGGGAAATAATAACATGAATGAATTAGAGTATAAAAGTTTTTATGATAAAGTGGGACGATTAAATGGGTGGGACTTTAGTAAGCTAAAGTGTGAAACTGTAGGTGACACTTGGGACTTTTATGGCGAAGTGCAAGAAAGATGTAAACCATCAGATATTCTACTTGATGTTGGCACAGGTGGAGGAGAGAATATATTAAAAATAGCATCTTCAGCTGCATTACTGATTGGAATAGATAACTCTAAAGGAATGATCAAAACAGCACATTCCAATTTGAATAAAGCAGGTGTACAAAATGTTGAATTTCTTCAAATGGATTCGGAATTTTTAACGTTTCCGCATGCTCATTTTGATATTACTTCAAGTTGTCATGCGCCGTTTGTAGCACCTGAATTGGCAAAAGTAATGAAAAAAGGTGCTTTTTTCTTAACACAACAAGTTAGCGAACATGATAAATTAAATCTTAAAGAAGCATTTGGTAGAGGGCAATGTTTAGGTGAAAGAGATGGTACGTTAAAAGATAATTATATGGGTGAACTTATTAGTGCAGGATTTGAACTCGTACAAGTACGTGAATATGATGTTACTGATTATTACAATACTCCTGAGGATCTTATTTTCTTATTAAAACATACGCCTATTATTCCTAGATTTGGAGAAAAAGAAGAGGACTTTAATATTTTACAAAATTTCATTGACGCTAATAGTTCCGAAAAAGGTATTCGTACGAATTCAAAAAGGTTTATGATTATTGCTGTTAAATCATAGTGTATTTTAACGTAAAAGCTGATTTTCTTTAAAAGAAAATCAGCTTTTTTTGTGGAAAAGAATGCAGGGGAAACTTAAAAATCATAGAAATAGGTAAAGTAGTAATCTGAAAATTGAAATATAGGGGATAATTATTTTGAAACGTTACTATATTAACAACGAAAAAATAAACGCGCATATTACTGAGTGGGGAAATAATGAAAAGCCCGTTATCTTTTGTTTACATGGGTTAGGTAGTACGAGTTTAAGTTTTATAGAAATTGCAGAGGAATTAAAGGAAGAGTATAGATTTATCTCCATTGATGCACCTGGGCATGGTAAAACACCGCCCTTTGAAAGAACGGAAGATTGTGAGATGCTGAATTTAGCAAACTGGTTAAATGAAATAATAAATGAACTGAGAATTGAACATTTCTATTTTTTATCACATTCGTGGGGAAGTTTTGTAGCACTATTTTATTTATTAAATAATCCAGAAAAAGTACTAGGAAGCATTCTTATTGATGGAGGATATCAAACAAAAAGGCTTCAAGAAGAAACGCTTGAAGAGGAAATCGCGTATTACGAAAAGGATTTTGAAGAATATATTTTTAATAATTGGGATGGATTTTTCAAAAGTGAAAAAGAAGCATATACTAGGTGGTCTCCATTATTAGAAGTTGCTGTAAAAGATCTAGAGATTGAAATGGATAATAAAGTATGTTGGCATGCGAGAGGTACAACAGCTGGTAATATAATAAGAGGTATGCATAAAGATGAAACGATAGATATTTACGAGAAGTTACCATCTAATATTGTATTACTTCGAGCTACACTACCGCAGATATGGGATGATTATAGAGAAAAGACAGTAAAAATTTTCAAGTTAAAAACTGGCGCGAAAGTAAAATTAATCTTTGATACTACACATTTGTTACACTGGGATAAACCAGAAGTTGTTATAGAGGAAATAAAAAGTAATTGGAGCTAACATATTCATACTAAAGTTGTAGTTTTTACACGGAAAATCCACCCTTCGGTTTGATTTTATCTATTTATAAGTGTAATACAATAAGAATAGATAATAAGAAACAAGGGGGAATGTAAAGTGATTACACATATATCAGATATAAAACTACAAACGGTTTCTATAGAAGGGGTAAAACAAGTCTATAAAGACATATTATCTTTTCCAATAAAAAAAGAAACCGCATCATATATTCAATTTGAAGTAACATCGTATACAACAATTAGTTTTCAAGAAGTGTATGAAGCAATTGCACCTGCGCATTTCGCTTTTGAGATCCCATATTCAAAATTTCATGAAACGGCAAAATGGCTTAAAGAGTCTGGATTACTCATTGTGAAATGGAAAGATGGTCATACAATTGGTGAGGAGAGCGGTCTATTCAATTTATACTTTAAAGATGGTGATGGAAATCTTCTCGAAATTATCGCACATAGTTATGTTAAAGAAGAGGTAATAGTCCCGCATTCACCGTTAAACATTTTATACGTAAGGGAAATTGGTCTTCCGGTTAAAAGTGTACCTGTATTTACGGAATGGTTGAAATCAAATCTAGACATGAAAACGAAGGAAGATGGGGATATTTTCAACTTTGTTATAGGTGGCACTGCATATATCGTTGCAACCTGGTGGCAGCGACCGTGGATTCCAATCGCGATGAAAGCTTTACCACCGAAAGTACATGTTTCATTCGGAACACCGGATCATGCGTTTTTACAACAAATCCAAAATAACTTTAAGAAAAATGGTGTTCCATTTGAAAGTAAACATACTGAAGTAGTGTTTATTCAACAAGGGTATTCATTTTCTGTTTTGCATACACCGGAGTTTCATTCCGATATTCCTAGAAAATTAAACTTACCACTTTCTATATAATTATAGGGAGGGGTAAGTTTTTTTTATTTTCATGAAGAAGGGTTTCAGTATAATTACACTGAATTTATAGAGGACTATAAAGCGTTATTTTAATTTGCTGTAAGGAGAGAAATGAATTGAATCTAGGAAATCCGATAGCCAAAGGAAATACGGCTGAAATTTATCTTTGTGATAATAAAGTTGTGAAATTGTTTAAAGAATGCCTCCCTAATACAGAATCTCTATACGAAGCACAAAAACAAAAGTATGCATATTCATGTGGTTTACACGTTCCTAAAGTATTTAAAGTTACAGAGATACAAGGTAGACAAGCTATTATTATGGAATATGTAGAAGGGGAAAGTGTTGGTGAGCTTTTGCTTAATAATTTGAGTAAAGCGGAGCATTATATAAGTATATGTGTTAGTGTACAACAAAAGATTCATGCGATCTGTGTGAGATCGCATGAAATAGAGCTGATGGAAAAGAGGCTTTATCGTCAAATTAATTCTGTTCATAATCTGGATGAAAAACAAAAGGGAAATATATTAAAAAAGTTAGATTCAATCACATTTGAACCTAGATTATGTCATGGTGATTTACATCCGTTTAATTTAATTATGAGTAATGGTGATGTGAAAATTATAGATTGGGTTGATGCTAGTTCAGGTGATATTCGTGCAGATGTGTTTCGGACATACTTATTGTATTCACAGAATTCAGTGGAATTAGCTGAAATGTATTTACATATATATTGCAAAAAAACAGGTTTATTAAGAGATGAAATTTTCCAGTGGGCTCCTATTATTAACGCAGCTAGATTGGCGGAGAGTACACCTCTGTAAATAAAAGATGTTTTCAAGTATTTATTTTGATCCCTATTAAAATAGTGGATCATTTATTTTTTTACTCATTTCGCGCTATAGACTGGAACAGCTAAATCGAATATGTAAAAATGTTTTTCACAGTCTTGAAAATCAATCATTTGGATATAGTTTATTAATTAGTTTAAGTATCTCTTTTTCTATATTATTCATTTTAACTTCCTTTCCAAACATAAATTTTCCACTCACAAAACTACTAGTTCATTAACTTACAAATTTCGTGTTTTATTTGGTAGAATCCTTTAAAAAAGATTTATCCCGTAAAAGTCCGATTAGTATGGGATAATATTCAGTGGGGAGGAACAAACTCCCCACTGATTAAAGTTTCACTTTATTGAAAAGTTAAGTAAATGTATGACAAAATAAGATAGCTGAAAAAAGATGAAATGAGTAATTACATATGATATTTAAAGGTTCTAGAGGGTGGTTAATGTTATAAACCACAAGAAATATCAAAAGAAAGAAGTGGATACTTCTTATAATATTTAGAGAGGAGGGAGATAAATGAATGAACATATACAGCTAATGATTGAATGGATTGAGGGCAATTTAAAAAAGGAGTTTTCATTAGATAAATTATCTGATTATATGGGGTATTCTCCTTACATCTGTTCGTTTAAATTTCATCAAGTAACAGGGATAAGTATTAGACGATATATTCTTCTTAGAAGATTGTATTTATCAACGGAAGATTTGACGAATGATAGAAAGATAATTGATATCGCATTTGATTACGATTACTCTTCGCAAGAGGCTTATAGTAGAGCATTTAAAACTGTTTTTGGTATAACCCCAGGAAAATTCCAACTTAACAAAATACCGGTTCAATCATTTATTAAACTCTCAATCAATGATGGAAAGGAGTGGGATAGAATGAATTTTTCTAGAAAAATTGAAGTTAATCAGTTACGAAATGCGAAGAGTGAGCTGTTTGATAAAGATGTACTAAACATATTAAATGGTCAATTTATGTATGAAGAATTTAAAAGCGAAAGACTAATGGGAGAGTCTGATTACGCTCCATTTAATGAAGCTATGTGTGTAAATGCGACTACTGCACAGATTTTTGATGATGAGTTTATTAAAACAAGGGCAGAAGGACATCAAGGTACTGTAGAAAATTATATGAAAAAGGTTATTCATCCTTTAGAGAATTTTTTTAAGAAAGAGTATAAATGTATCGTTTTATGGTTTGGTGAGGATATGTTTTGCCAAATGAATCTACTTACCGTACTTTCTTACCTTGAACAATCTGATTATAAGGGAAAAGTATACTTAAATAGCTTCAGAGAGGATGAATTTAAAGTAAGTCAAATTGAACTTGAATTAGGGAACTATTTTTCTGTTTACAATGAAGTTCTAGTAAATCATAAAAAGCCATCTCATGAGATACTACCTGTAATGTATCAGGCGATAGATTTATATTTAGAGATGCTAAAAGAAAATAATGTAGTAGTAAAGTATATCTCCAAAAATAAAGATTTACCAACACAAGAGTTACTAAAAAGGTTGTTTAATCTTTTTCCAACAATAGGATATGGGGACCTACAATATATAGAGCTTATTAATAAAGCGAGATGAAAATTGAAACTAATTAGAAGAGAATACAGTAAAAAGATGCACCTAAAAGTATAGGTACATCTTTTTTACTTATATTTGTTCAAGTAAATTTAATTCTTCTTCTACAAATGCCATTAATTCTTTTATTGTCTCACTAGAAAAATCAAAACGAATTCCAGCTGCTTCATATACCTCTGGTAAGGATTCAGAGCTACCTAGAGATAATGCTTTTTTGTAATTTTGTAGTGCTTGTTTAGGATTCTCTTTATATTGTTTATACATTTGCAATGCACCAAGTTGCGCGATTGCATATTCGATATAATAGAATGGTATTTCGAATATGTGTAGTACAGGTAACCAGCCAGTTGCTATCCAGTTTTCATAACCTTCAATATTTACCACATTCGATTGGTAAGTGTTATGTAATTCTAAATATTTTTCATTTCTTTCTTTAGCATTATGATTTGGATTTTCATACATCCAATGTTGGAATTGATCAACGATAAGCATTTGTGGTAAATACTTAACAATATCTTTAAAGAAATCTAATTTTGCTTTTATAAATTCTTCTGTATTCTCATAAAATGTATCCCAATACTCCATCGAAAACAATTCCATTGTCATGCTGGCTAGCTCAGCTGATTCTGAAGGGATTTCTAAATATTTTTGTAGCTTTAGCTGCTTCATACATTCATTATGAATACTATGGCCCATTTCATGGAGGAAAGTAGTAACATCATAATGTGTATGATTGAGATTCATAAAAATAAAAGATAATTGAGAAGCAGGTAAGTGTTCGCAAAATCCTCCAGGTGCTTTTCCTTTACGACTTTCTAAATCTAAGCAATCATTTTTATGCATACGGCTCAATAATGCAGAAAATTCTGGGTCTAGTTTTTGTAAAATATGAGAACTTTTTTCGATTAAATCACCCTCGTCTTCAATGGGTTTTAATACTTTTTGATTTGGTGCGGCTGCTTTTAGATCCCACGGACGAAGTGTATCTACTTGAAGTTCAGCTTTTTTCTCATTAAATATATTATCAATAAGTGGCACAACGTATTTACGAACGGATTCTGCAAGTTCATAGCAATCATCAGCCGTATAATCAAAACGTTCATGTTTTTTAAACATATAATCACGATAATTATCTAATTGAATGTTTTTTGCCTTTTGGTGACGGATTGCAATTAATTCATTTAAAATATGTTGTAAATTATTTTCAACAGATAAGAATTTTTCAGAAATGAGCGTTTTTGCTTTTTTTCGTATATCACGATTCGGATTTTGTAAGTAAGACTGTAGTTCAGTAATTGTTTTTTCTTCGCCATCCCATAGTGCAGTCAAACTGCCTGTAATTTCGAAGTACTCGGTTACTAATTTGTCTTCTTTTACTTCTAAATCAATGTTCTTTTCACAAAATAATGTTTGCGCATTTTTTATTTTTTTATCTAGTAAGCTATAAGTTTTTGGATCAAGTTGCATTCGAAATGGTGACTCTAAATATTTATTATCAAAGGAATTTTGATAACGTTTCAAAAGAGGCCTTACATATTGTTGATCATATCCAAATGTATCTTTTATTTCTTTGTTATCTGTATTACATTGAAAGTCAATATAGTGTGATCTCAATTGTTCTTCGATTTCCCATATTAATTTCGACTGTATTTTCAGCCAATTTTCTAAATCTTCTCCTGAAGAAATGGGTTTACTTAATAAAGTAGATAATTCGTTCTCTAGCTCATGTATATTACGGATATCGATCGTATTAGAGTTCTGCATTATTTACCCCTCACTTTTTATTTACTCAAGGAGGTATTCTTCTTTTTCGCTATGATTCCTTTTTTTCCTAGAAAATTTGTGCCTATTACTCCAAGAACAATCATAAGTGTACCGACAATATGATAGTAGGCAATTTGCTCGTGTAAGAATACAACGCCTGCGATAATGGTAATAAGTGTAGATAAGTTGCTAAAAACACTTATTTTGGCTGCTTCAATATAAGATAATGAATAGTTTAATAATAATGCTGTCAGTAAGGAAGATAGTAATCCTAAATATAAAATGGAGATAAGGAATGTTCCATTCGTAAATGGCTTAAAGTATACAGTTATTGTACCTTTGTTCATATGGTCAATGATTGCGATGAAATTAAAACTAATAAAACCGATTGCTGTCATTGTGTATGTTAAATCCATCAGCTTGAATTTTTTTGTCATTTTTCGAGCTAATACATTGTAGCAAGCAGATGATAATGCCGATAATAAAATGAGAATAACACCGATAAAGCTCGTTTCATGAGCCCCTATACCATTCATAACAAATATATAAATGACACCTATGACAGAAATACATACTGATGTTTTTTGCCATGTATTCGTATATTCTTTTAAAAAATAGGAAGCTAGTATCATCGTAAATATAGGGATCGCTGCTTGTATAATTCCAGCTTCAGATGAACTTGTATATACTAAGCCAAATGCTTGGAAAGCAAAGAACAATGCTGGATAAAATATTGCGAGTGGTAAAAGTGTAAGTATGTTTTTAAATGATATATTTAACTTTACAAAACCGAAAATAACCGGAATGGTTGCTGCTATGAAGGCAACTGTAAAACGGTGAGCCAGAGTATCAAGAGGACTCGTAATGGTTAGTGCTAGTTTCACAAACATAAATGAAAACCCAATAATAAATGAATAGAGTAATGCTGATATATATGCTTTTGTTGTATTTGTCATAATTCCACCTCATAGTAGTTGATTTCTTACTGGCCAGTATACGTACATAGTAATCCTTCTGATCTAGTGCTACAATGTGAACAAATACAAACTGTACCGGTACAAAAAAATAGGAGGTGTAATGATGTATAAATATTTACATGTTTTGAACGACTTAGAAAGTATGATTCAAAATGGTGAGATAAAAGAAGGAAAGAAATTACCGTCTATACGGTCGCTTGTTACACAATATGAATGTAATAAGGCGACTGTAATACGAGCGCTGCATGAATTGGAAAAGCGTCATATTATTTATTCTGTACCTCAAAGTGGATACTACGTTGTTAAGAAATCTGGAAGTTACATAGAAAGTAACGAGATTATTGATTTCGCTTCTTCGGCCCCAGATCCAGATGTTTTTCCATACTTAGATTTTCAGCATTGCATTAATAAAGCGATTGATACCTATAAGAATGATTTGTTTATATACGGAACACCGAAAGGGTTACCATCTTTAATTTCGGTTGTGCAAAAACAGTTAGCAAACTATCAAGTTTTCACAAAGGAAGATAATATATTTATAACGTCAGGTGTGCAGCAGGCGCTTGCTATATTAACTTCAATACCATTTCCGAATGAACATAATATGATTCTAATTGAACAGCCAAGTTACCATTTATATATTGAATATGTAGAAACAAATAACATTCCTGTAATCGGAATTAAGCGTACGCATGAGGGGATAGATTTAAATGAACTAGAGCGGATATTCAGCACAGAAAAAATTAAATTCTTTTATACAACTCCAAGATTTCATCATCCACTTGGAACTTCGTATTCTAAAAAAGAGAGAGAAAAGATTATTAAACTTGCGAAGAAATATAATGTATTTATAGTAGAAGACGACTATTTAGCAGATTTAGAAACTGATTCAAAAGTAGATCCGTTTTACAGCCAAGATAATTGTAATCATGTTATATATTTAAAAAGTTATTCGAAGATCATCTTTCCTGGATTGCGAGTCGGTGTTGCAGTCATCCCGCAATCCATTGCAGATGCCTTTTATAAGTATAAAAAGATTTTAGATATCGATAGTCCTATGATTTCGCAAGCTGCTTTAGAAATTTACATAAAGAGCGGAATGTTTGATCGGCATAAACATAAAATAAAAGCATCTTACTACAATAGGTCAAAAAAACTAGCAGCAGTAGTAGAAGGTGTTCAAAATGAAAATCCACATTTGTTTACTTCTAGAACAGTAGATCCAATTGGAATACACACTTGTTTACAGTTGAAAAAAAATATAGTCACGGACACATTTATTAAAAATTTAAGCAAGAGTCAAATAAGTATAGATTCTATTGATAAAAATTATTTAAGTAACTTTCATAAAGAGAGATTGTTAAAGTTAAACGTATCAAATGTAAAAGAAGACAAGATTGAAGAAGGGATTCGCAAAGTAAGTGAGGAAATAAAGCGAATGAACCGTGTAGATTTTCAGTTCAAAAAAGAATAAAAATTATGAGGGGGCGTGTTTTGAATAGAATAGCCTTGTTTGTATGTATTGCTCTTATTGATTCACAATATTATTGTTTAATTACAAAAAAATCGTTACGTTCATGATCTTCCATTAAAAGGGCATTTTCTTGAATGTGGATAAGAGAATGGGTTATTTATATGTGAATTAAAGGTAATTCAGAAGGTGTTATTTCGTTTTAGTATGTGGAAATATTACTCAACATTATGGAGGAGATCGATTATGAGCAATACACAGACATTACGAGGGCTAACCACAGTTAGTTTTTGGACAGATAATCTAGCAGCCGCAAAGAAATGGTACGCTGACCTATTAGGAAGTGAACCATACTTTGAACGTCCAGGATATGCCGAATTTCGCATTGGCGACTACCAACACGAGCTAGGTTTAATCGATAGCCGTTATGCGCCAGCTGATTCAGTGACCGGCCCATCTGGCTCTATAGTGTACTGGCATGTTGATGATGTAACAGCAACTTTCAATAAGCTACTGTCTATGGGAGCAAAAGAGTATGAGGCACCTACAGAGCGCGGCGTGGGATTCATCACGGCTTCCGTAGTTGATCCCTTCGGAAACATATTAGGCGTTATGTACAATCAGCACTATTTAGATGTGCTGATTTCGAACAAAAAAGCATGAACTTCGCTGCTGCACAACGAAGCATAGGGTGCAATGCTAATCAAATTTAATTAATATTATTTTAACCCCTTCTTAAAATCAGAACGGGGTACCGAAAATAATTATACTTGATTATAAAGAGTAAGGAGAATCACATGAAACCATTACAAGGTAAAGTAGCAGTTGTGGCCGGAGCAACACGAGGCGCCGGAAGAGGTATTGCGATGATGCTTGGTGAAGCCGGTGCAACTGTATATGTAACAGGAAGAAGTACAAAAGGGAATTTATCCTGTATGGGAAGAACTGAAACGATTGAAGAAACGGCAGAGCTTGTTACAAAGCAAGGCGGAAAAGGAATCGCAGTTCGTGTTGATCATACGGTAGAAGAAGATATTAAAGCATTATTTACAAAGATTCAAGACGAACAAAATGGACAGCTTGATATTTTAGTAAACGATGTTTGGGGCGGCGATCCTTTAACGGAATGGGAGAAACCTTTCTGGGAACACAATCTACATAACGGACTACTTATGCAACAAAGAGCTGTTCATTCTCATATAATGACAAGCCATTACGGTGTACCATTAATGGTGAAAAATAAAATGGGACTTGTTATTGAAATTACAGATGGAGTCGATTATCAATATCGAGGTAATTTGTACTATAGTTTAGCAAAAGTCTCAACAATTCATTTAGCAGAAGCTATGGCGAAAGATTTAGAACAACACAATATTACAGCTGTCGCAGTTAGTCCAGGATTCCTTCGTTCAGAAGCGATGTTAGATATATTTGGTGTAACAGAGGAGAATTGGCGAGAAGGAGCTAAACAAGACCCTCATTTTATCGCATCAGAAACTCCTTTCTTTGTTGGAAGAGCAGTAGCAGCTTTAGCAAGTGATCCAAATGTTCATGAAAAAACGGGACGAGCGTTAAGTTCATGGGAATTAGGAAGAGAGTATGGATTTACAGATATGGATGGAAGACGCCCAGATTGGGGGAAATATTTTGAGGAGAATGTTTTGAATCAAAATTAATGTTTTTAGAGCACTCAATAGCTGAGTGCTCTTTTTCTTTATACTGTACATAAATAATAAAGTCCTCTTAAAAATAAAGTGAAACTTTAATCAGTGTGGAGGTGTCCATCCTCCACTGATTATTAGCCTTCACCAATTGGGCGTTTACTGCCCACAAATAGAGGGATAAAATAGTTATTTAAAAAGCATTGGTACAAATGAAATACAGTCAAAAATAAAGTGACAAATCCAACTTACCCAAATACTTTTTGAATTTTTCCATATATAATTTAGTGCTAATCTAATTGGGATTATAGTTATTAATAACTGCATTGGCACAAAACCATAAGCTGGAATATGCCACAAAGCGAACAACAAACTACATATTAATGATGCAGTGCCAAATTTTAATCCTAATTTTTGTAATGCGATAATTATATTAGTGCAAATCAACTCTTCACCCATTAACATAAAGGGTACACGGAATAAAATCATAGAAATACTTATTACTTCAGCAACGGAATTTTTAGTTGCAGGTTCAAAAATGTAACTGAATATTAAGTTGGAAGCCATACCTACGATAATTGTTAAAGGCAAACCCCAAAGTAATGTCTTGATATTAAAATGTTTAAATTGCTCTAATGATATTTTTCCTAAAAAATAGTATCCTATAATTCCACATAATACAAGATTCCATAAAGCTTCAAGAATCATTCCCAATACTGCAGGTATATTATCTCCTAACACTGCGAAAAGTTGATATACAATCCCGAAAATAATTAATAATCCCAAAGCCAAAAGGGATTTTGAATCAATTTTCTTCTCTGTTTCTATAATCTTTGTTTCCACAACAGCCCCTTCTTTCTTATTATTTCATTGATTACGAATATATAATAGCACATTGTTCTCCAAAATAATGGTAATTGAGACGATCATAATAATTTTATTTTTCCAAATCAGTAAGTCCAAGATTAGGAGATTCCTTGCAAGAATCATTTAGACCAAAACCTATTATTAATGTCGTGATTGAAATAAAGCAATTATTAAACAAAAATAATAATCGCCCATCAAATTTATGAGTAGGCGATTAATGTATTTCTAAGAACAAAATTAAACAACTTTATTATCTTTACACATATATCGCATAAAACACTTTTTAACTTCATTAAATATATAGGGAATCATTACCAAAAAAATGATATCCTTAAAGTATAGTCTATATTTTGTATAGGAGAGTGATGGAGTCTATGGCGGTACGTATAGTCGATGATTTACAACAATTCTCTTTATTACTTATGTTTTTGAGTACATTAATATTTTACAGATACTTAAAGAAAATTAAACGAGAGAGAAAACTGACTTCTTTTGAATGGACAATGTATTTTGTCACTCAATTCGCGACTTCCATTTGGGCAATTACTTATTGTATTAAATTTTTGTCTGAATCGTAAGTTACATTAAACCATTTTAGTTTACTGGATTATTGTTATCTATTAGGGATATAAATATAGCCCGTATCTAAGTCAATGACGACATCACTCTTAATGTCTTCTTGTAATGACTTTGGAATGTTTTCAAAATGATAACGTACACAAAATAAATTTATAAGCTCCTCATTAGATAACTCTTCATTTTTTACGTTAAAATACATTTTTTTAACTTACTGATAGAACAGTTATGACCAATAACATACTCATTAATTCCATATCCATCAAATTCAATTATCATGTTATCACTATTGGTTGCTAGCCAACATTATAGCTTTAATTTTGGATGAATCTTTCATATTGATTATTATACATAGCTTATATATGTCTCGTATCAATTATGATATTCAAAATAAGAAGAAACACATTTGGAAATTTTTGTAGCAGGTGCAACAGGTGTAATAGCACGTTCTTTAATACCAATGCTAATAAAAGAAGGTCATACTGTGTATGCAATGATTCGTAACGAATCACAAGTAGAAGCAATGAAGAAAGTTGATGCTTTACCAGTACTAGCTGGGAGAGAGGTGCTTCAAAGAATAAGGCACGTAAAGAGAATGGATACTTTAAAATATCATAAAAATCCTTTAATGGGAATACTAGTAACATTCACTATTAAAGGATTGGGCTGTAATGAATATACTTTTTGAAAGCATTATTTTAATCCTCACTGGAATTATTGTTTTAAAATTGACAGGTAGTAAATCTGTTAGCCAAATGACGAGAGCTGAAATTATTATTGTGGTTTCTATAGGACGTATTATTGTAGAACCTATATTAAGTAGGAAAGTAGGCCCATCTATTTTTGCTGCGTTTATTTTTGCGGGTGTTTTACTTATTATTCATTTTTTTGAATTGAAATCACGAAAAGTAGAAAAGTTTCTAAATGGAACTAGCATTATTGTTATAGAAAACGGAGAAATCTTAAAAAAGAATTTATTACGCGCGAAAATGTCAGAACAACAATTATTTATGCATCTGAGAGAAAAAGGCATACATGAAATCAAGAATTTACAACAAGCAACTGTAGAAACGAATGGACGGATTGGGTATCAACTAACTACCAAGGCACAACCAGTTACTTTGGAAATGCTAGAAAAGCTTCTAGAGCAATGTAATCTGAAAAAATAGTTTTAGACTAAAAAGCGCTTCTTGTACATAAAGGGACTTTTCGCAAACGTGTAAAAGTCCCTTCAGTAATCCTGAAGGGACTTTCGTGTTATCTAATTTATCGAGGGTGATGACGATCAATATTACGATTAACAACAACGTTAAAGTTCATAAAAATAAACAGAATGAATAATTGACAAAAAATGAGAATAGTAGTAATCTAACGTAAAACATACGCTAGCGTATTTTATTGGAGAGATAATATGCAATTAACGAGAGAAGACTGGATAAAAGTAGGATTACAACAATTAGCTAATGAAGGTATACATAAAGTTCGCATTGAAGCACTTGCTCGATTGCTAAAAATAAGCAAAGGAAGCTTCTATCACTATTTTCGTGACCATCAAGAGCTTTTAGATTCTATGCTCGACTTTTGGGAAGTGCATGCAACAAAGCTGATTGTTCAAAGTATGGAGCAACAGGATGCCTCTTTAGAACAGCTATTACAGATTAGTTTTAATCGAGATAAAAAAATTGAGAATGGTATTTATGCTTGGGCTAAATATGATCCTGTTGTGGCAACACGTTTAGTAGATATAGAAGAACAAAGAATTTCTTGTGTTGCAAAATTGTATCAAAAAATGGGCGTAGACGAAACTGAATCAATTGATCGAGCGAGACTTGCCTATTTAACGTATGTAGGATGGATGACAAGGTTTGAAGCAAATCCTAATTTTGATATTGATAAAATGGTTGAGCTTTTCACTTCTTTCAGCGGGTGTCCAAACATCCACTGAAAGAAGTGAAAGCCTCCGGACGCAATTATGCTGAGGCATAATTGATTATTCGATAATAAATGTCCCTAATATGGTTATAAAACCTGAAGGGACAAAATTTTCACTATAACATACGGTAGTGTATGTTATCTTTGAAGTTACGAAATTGGGGGCGAATAAATGAAATTACTATTAATAGTAGTAGCTGTGGGGCTTCTGTGGTTTATCAGTTTTTTGCATATTTATTGGGCTTTTGGAGGTCGATGGGGTTCTGCTGCTGTTATCCCAGTAAAAGAGGGAGAACATAAGCCTGCTTTTACTCCGAGAATATGGGGAACATTATTCGTAGCCATTCTTATTCTATTAGCTAGTGTCATTATTGTTGTTCAAGTAGGTTATTTGCAGGGGTTCGAAGCAAATAGTTTATCTAAAATCGGAAGTATTGTCTGTGCTTTAGTTTTCATTATTAGGGCAATTGGTGATTTTAAGTTTGTTGGATTTTTCAAAAAAATTAAACATTCTCAGTTTGCTATATATGACACTTGGTTCTATAGTCCATTATGTTTATTCTTTGGTTTTGTCTATATCATGTTGTTGTTTTAATAAGTATAATGAATTCCCTATAAAATAAATTTTATGCAGGAAGAAAACACCTCTTATTGAACAAGTAGTAATAAAAAGAAGTTTGAGCATAGCAATAGAGCAATACAGGTTCTGTTGACAGCGAAGTCCGCTATGATTAGTCATTTGTGTTTAAAAAGAGGATAGATAGGGCGAATTTATTCAAGCTCTTCTATCCTTTTAATTTTTATACATATAATGTATGACATTAGATAAGAATTCACTATTAATAATAGGTTCAGCTTATATCTTGACTTTTAATAAAATTTTAAAGTGTTGGTTTTTTATTGTGTGAATAAGAGGTTAGTTGTTGTTTTAGAGTTTAAATCATTGATTTAAACTTGGCAATTGTATCATGTAATCTTTCTAATCCAATCAACATATCTTTTTCATTTAACATTGAATAACTAATTCGCAAATGATTATATTGATTTTCATGGTTTATCAGACAAGCTGTGCCGGGTAAAAAAGAAACATCTACTTCATTCGCTTTTTGTAATAATGTAAAAGGATCGATTGACTGAGGGAGTGTAACCCATAAGTTAAATCCTCCATTAGGTATTTCAAATTCTAATTCTTTTAATGGAGATAATATATCAATTGTTAAATCACGTCTAATTTGTAAAGCAGTCCGTAATTTTTCTAAATGATTTTTCATTCGTTCCGCGCGTAAAAAAGGAAGTAGTGCTTTTTGTGTCAATAAGGGACTACCAATATCCATCGAAGCCTTAACGGCGTATAACCATTCAAAGATAGGACCTTCAGCTGCAAGTGCCGCGATGCGAAGACCTGGTGCTAACGTTTTACTAAATCCTTTTAAATATATAACATGACCATTTGTATCAAAGCTTTTTATTGGAGGGGGAATTTTAAAATCCTCAAAATATATCTCTCCGAAAGAATCATCCTCTAAAATGAAAAATTGATAAAGCTCTGCTAGTTCTACAAGTTCCATTCTTCTTTCTTTACTCATTACTGTGCCCGTTGGATTCTGAAAAGTAGGATTCACATATAACAAAACAGGATTCTTTCTTTGACAAATATCATCGATTAAATCTGAGCGAATGCCGTTGTTATCAAGACTAACAGGGATAATTTGAACTCCTTTATTAACAAATACATCAAGCGCCGCTCCGTAACACGGACTTTCTACTAACACTATGTCTCCAGGTTTTAATAATGTTTGGGCGATTAAATCAATTCCTTGCTGGGCACCACTTGTAATTAATAATTGAGATGGATCTGTAACTACTTGTTGGTGTTCTTTTAAGTAGTTTGTTATTTCCACTCTAAGTTCTTTGTCACCTTGAACAGGTCCATATGTTGCCAGTATCATTTGATCCTTATTAAGTAATTTGTGCATTTCATCTGAAAGAAACGGATTTGGTAATAAACGTGGATAAAGGACAGCCTGTGAAAAATCAAAATATTTACGATGTTGGTTCATTACATATTGAGAACGCATAACATTAATGGATTTCGTTTGTTGCCATTGATATGGAATTGGTTTGAAATCTTTGTTCACACGTTTATGTATATAGGCACCTTTTCCTTGTTCAATTCGTATATAACCTTTCGTTTCTAACTGTTTATAAGCTTTACGAACAGTTAATAAACTAATTTGCAAATCATCGGCCATAGCACGTAAAGAAGGGAGGTAATCGCCATGTGAAAGCATCCCGCTTTGAATTCTCTCAACAATTTGCATATATATTTGTTGGTAATATGGTATGTTGGATTCTTTACGTAGTACTATCTTCATAGAATCACCTGTTTTTCTTTTTAATTTAATTAAAGCGAAAAACAGTCTGACAATCAACTATATTTTTATTCAACTGTTATATGCGTGGATACACTGTTATACAGCATATCCTCTATACTCATTTCAAGAGTAAAAAGGAGGAAGGAAAATGGTCATTTTAAATTATATTTTAGTATGTATTATTTTTGGAACGACATTTTTAACGATAAAAATTGGAATAGAAGCTGGCGCACCACCATTATTTTCAGCTGGAATTCGTTTCTTTTTGGCGGGCCTTATTCTCATTATTATTTTTAAATTAAAGCGAAAGGATATTATGCCCTACTTATTATCGAAACGTATTATATATGCTGGTTTTTGTTTAACATTTATGACATTCGCGACCCTTTACTGGGCTGAACAATATATTTCTTCTGGATTAGCTGCAGTTCTATCTGCAACAGCCCCAATGATGATTTTGCTATTACAATCAAAGAGAAATAAAACAAAATTGCAAAAAGAACAACTTGTTGCTTTAGTTATAGCACTTACAGGAGTTTTGTTTATATCTTTACCTGGCATGCATCAAGAACTTACTTTCATATGGAGTATTGCATGCCTTGTTATATTAGTAGGAGAGTTGTTTTATGGAATAGGTTCTATTCGTTCTAAAGAGATACTTTCAGATTTACCTAACGTATCACCATTTCTCATTAACGGCATTCAAATGTTTTATGGAGGAGTTTTGCTATTAATTGTATCTGTTGTAATGGAACAGCCGAATTTAGCTGTATTAACATCTTGGAATGTACAATGGCCAATTTTATATCTCATATTTGTAGGATCAATCGGTGGGCACGGTTTATATTATTGGCTCTTATCAAAAACAAATCCAATATTTCCATCAACATGGTTGTATGTATCCCCATTAATCGCTGTTATTGTAGGTTATTTTGTATTAGGAGAACCATTAAATCCTGCAATGGGAATTGGAGCTTGTTTAATCTTGATTGGTGTATTTTTAGCGAATCGTTCTACACTTGGAGTTTATTTTAAGCAAGGAAGGTTGTTAAAAAAAGAGATGTAGTTAAAGTTTAATGATGTAGAAAACAGCGAAAAACGTATTCAAACTTTAGAAGGAAAAATAGTTAATTTAGAGAAAGTGATTAACACATTAGAATATAGATTAGGGATAGTAGAATCAAAAACACAGTTGGAGAAATAACCAACTGTGTTTTTATATAGGGTGTATTTTATTTTACACTTAACTAAATCGGTCGCATATTGTTTGGTGGATAAGTGTTATTTTTTTATTACGGTATTGCCCATCGCGATAGAAATTCGATTCCAATTGTTTATTTGATTAATGATTAACACAAGGTCAACATATTGTTTTTCGTCAAAGTGTTCACGTACTCGGTTATATAGATTTTCAGGAACTCTTTTAGTAGGAATGAGAGTAATATGCTCCGATAGTTCCAGAGCAACTTTTTCTTCAGGAGTATAAAAATCACAATCATCCCAAGCGCTTAAGCAGTAAATTCTTTGCTCGGCTTCACCCAATTTTCGGGCGTCAGAAGTATGCATATCGATACAATAAGCACAGCCGTTAATTTGAGAGACTCTAATTTTTATAAGCTCTCTAACAGCACGATTAATTGAGGATTTCTTCGTGTATTTCTCCATATCCATCATAATTTTCATACCATCAGGCGAAATATCATAATAAGACATTCTTTGACTCATAAGACAAAACCTCCGTTATTATAAGTTTTTATAATAAAAACACACTAGGTCGCTATTGTGACTTCTAGTGTGTTTTTGTAATTAATTCACTTTTTTTATAAAACCTTTATAATGACGCTTAACAAGTTGACTTTCTAACGTCTTCATCGTTTCTAATGCAACACCTACGATGATTAGTAAACTTGTACCGCCGATTTGAGCAGATGGTGGTAATGTTGCGATTTTCGTGAATACGAGCGGTAATATTGAAATTGCTCCTAAGAAAATCGCACCGATAAATGTTAAACGGTATAAAATTTTTGTTACATACTGTTCTGTAGATTTACCTGGGCGAATACCCGGGACATATCCGTTTTGCTTTTTCAAATTCTCAGCCATTTGTTCAGGGTTTACTTGAATAAATGCATAGAAGTATGTGAAAGCAACGATAAGACCAACATAAAGCGCCATTCCAAACGGATGTGCAAAATCAAGATTCGCAATTAGCCATTTAGATACGCTCGAGTCAGGGAAGAGCTGCGCAATTGTACGCGGCGTCATTAAAAAGGCTGAAGCAAAGATAACAGGAATTACACCTGCACTATTTACTTTAAGAGGTAAATGAGTATTTTTTGCTCCTTGATATTGATTGTTTCCTGAAACAGCTTTTGCATATTGAATCGGTATTTTTCGAACAGCTTGTTGAATGTAAATAACACCAACAACTATCGCTAAAATTACGAGTCCAATTAAAACCATTTTTATTATGTGCATAAATAACTGATCGCCTGCGTTTTGGAATTGTTGCAAATAAATTTGATTAGCGACATTTGGAATCGCCGCAACAAGTCCTGCGAAGATAATCATTGAGATTCCATTACCAACGCCATTAGCGGTAATTTGTTCACCTAACCAAAGTAAAAATGCAGTACCAGCAGTTAAAACTGTCGCAATAAATAAGTATGTAGTCCAGCTTTGATCTGTAATTAATTGTCCACCTGCTATATTATTAAAACCATAAGACATCCCAATGGATTGTATGAATGCGAGAATGATTGTAAAGTAGCGAGTAAATTGAGCTGATTTCTTACGGCCCATTTCTCCTTGCTTTGCCCATTCTGTAAATTTAGGTACAACGTCCATTTGTAGTAATTGTACAATGATAGAAGCTGTAATATATGGTGTGATACCTACAGCAAAGATTGAGAAGTGTTGCAGTGCTCCTCCGCCAAATACGTTTAGCATACCTAAAACGTTGGCTTGATCTTGTACTTTTAATACCTCTGCGTTAGTATGAGGAACTGGAATAAACGTGCCAATTCGAAAAACAATTAGCATCGCTAGTGTAAAAAGAATTTTGTTTCTTATCTCAGCTACTCTCATGAAATTTGAAATCGTACGAAACATTATGTCGCCTCCTATATTTTTATCAGTTCAAAACTGATTATTATATCCCGATGAAGTAACCACAAACCTCCTTCCGCATTAAATTCATTTGACAAATGGAATTTTATACATTTTGTAGTTTTCACGGATATAAAAATATAAGGTGTTTATACAAGCGATTTATTAATTTTTCGTAATCATTCAATACCCATAATATAACTAATAAATTAACAAATGTACATACATAAGCATTAAAAATGAATGAATAGATTGATTTTTTACATATATTTAATGCTAGATTGATAATTAGGAACGTTTTATGTAGTTATATTGAAAGGATTCCGTTGAAAGTATTATGATGTAGCTGTAGCGCATAATAACCTCAAGGAAATCTTCAAGGATGTTGAGAGAACTCATACATTTCAGCATGAATTAGAGAACCTACTAAAGAAAGAAAAGATTGGATTGGAATAATAGTGAAGGAAAATCTTTTTTCCATAGAGAATATTTCTAGCGTAGGAATTTAAGTATGTAGGTTCTAGCGAAAGGAGAATTCACATGAATACATTTGTAAATGACAAGTTTTATGAAACTAGAAATCAATTATTTGAGGAAATTACTTTGTTAAGTGATGCTCAATTTAATAGGAAACCAGATAAGGATAAATGGAGTATAGCACAAGTTTGTCATCACTTAGTTTTATTAGATGAGAGAGTTATAACAGTTATTTCATCGGGATTAAAAAAGATGGATAGTATCTTAAATGAGCGTAAAGAAATTCACACTATTTTATTAGATAGATCGATAAAATTTATAGCCCCAGAAATGATTGAACCAAGTATAGAACCATTTGAAGTGCAGCAAATGTTTGATTTGTTAAACGACTCTAGAAAAGAATTGATGCGTTTCCTGAGTACAATAGAAGATGAATCTATATTAGCGAAAAAATCAGTGACGCATCCAGCTCTTGGAGAATTACTACTTGATCAGTGGATAGAACTGATCTATTTGCATGAACAGCGTCATATAGAACAAATTAAAGAGATAAAATTGCTTTGTGGAGTTGAAAAGTAAAATCATTGTCTATTTATTGAGCGATTTGGGATAGCATCAAGGATTCGAGTGATAAAATACAAGTCCTAATTAAAATTATGATGAATTTAGTTGAAAGCAACCAATAAGCAGAAAAAAATACGAAACTAGCAGATTTTACTCCTGAAGAGGAAACGAACATTTGAAAAAAATCTGAATCCGATTTGCTGTATAAGTGTAACCCCGTCTTAAATGAAGAGCGGGGTTATTATTTTTGGAAGTGATCTCAGTATTTTCATATAGAAGGAAAAAATTAGAAATAAAATCCGAAAATGAGTTGCATGTCCAAAATTTTGAAAGTACATATACATCTACCGTTGGTTTAGCGCCCTTCACACGTTGGAGGAAGAAGTATTTTATTAGAAAATGATAAAATACTATTCTGTTAGGGGATATATGCATTTTATTCTCTATATTTTCACAGCAAAACCAACTACAAAATTATCTTTTGTAGTTGAATTTCTCTGAATAATAAGTTACATTTTTAAAGTTCAAGCAACTTTATGACAGTACAAAAAGGGGAGAAATATTGTTATTATGCAAAAAATGAAATGGAAGAACTATGTATGCAATTTTATTATTCTTATGCTTCTTGTAACAGCAGTAACAGTCAAACCAGCTATTTCTAAGGCTGAGGAATCTAATGTTAATATTACATTGTTAGGTACTGCAGATATTCATGGTAGATTTATGCCTTGGGATTATGCGCTTGATGGAGCAAATATGAGTGGAAGTTTGACGCAGCTTTATACGGTTATAAAGAAGGTACGTCAAGAAAATCCAAATACCATATTAGTAGATGCCGGGGATACAATTCAAGGAAACTCAGTAGAATTATTCAACGATAAGCCACAATCGCCAATGATGGTAGCAATGAATACAATGGGATATGACGCCTGGGCATTTGGAAATCATGAATTCAATTTTGGATTAGATACATTGAAAAAAGTTAGTGAGCAATACAAGGGAAAGACGTTAGCAGGAAATATTTATAAGGAAAATGGAGAGCGTTTTCTTCCTGCATATACGATTGTTGAAAAAGGTGGAATTAAAGTCGGGATTATTGGTATGAATACACCAATGATTAGTGATTTTGAAAAAGGGACAGATCATTTGGATGGTTTAGTAGTGAAAAATCCAGTAGAAGAGACAAAAAAGGCTATTAAAGAATTAGAAGATAAAGTAGATGTAATGGTAGGGGTTATGCATATGGGACTAGAAAATGAGAATGGAATCCCAGGTACTGGTGTTCAAGATATTGCGAATGCTTGTCCGGAACTAAGCGCTATTTTTGCGGCTCATATGCATAAACTTGTAAAAAAAGAAGTTGTAAATGGCGTAATTATTACAGAACCAGATAAATACGGAACGCATATTTCACGTATTGACCTTACTTTTACAAAGCAAGATGGGAAGCTTGTTTTAAAAGATAAAACAGCTACCGCTATACCTGTAAAAAATGCTGATGGAACTACAGTATTATCTGATTCTACACTTGAAGAAACACTAACACCTTTTCATGAGTATGCGAGAGGAGATGCAAATGTTGTAGTCGCCCGATTAAAGGGTAGAAACCTTGTTCCTCAGAATGAAATAAAGGGTATTCCAAGTGTGCAGATTCAAGAGACACCTTTATCAGATTTCTTTCATGAAGTCATGCTCCATTACAGTAAGGCGGATGTAGTAGCCCATCAAATTGATAATGATTATGCCCGTTTGGATATAGGTCCTATAAAGAAGAAAGATATTGCTTATAATTATCAATATGCTTTGGGAGAAATTACAGTATATAAGATAACTGGAAAAGATTTAAAAGACTATATGGAATGGGCAGCAGGATATTTTAACTCATCTCGTGCCGGAGATGTAACAGTTAGCTTTGATAAAAATCGTCGTGCGTCTAAATACAGTACGAACGATTTCTTTGGAGGCGTAAAATACGAAATTGACTTAACAAAACCATATGGTAGTAGAATTACAAATTTACGCTCTATTCGTACAAATAAACCAATCAAAATGAGCGATGTTATGACGCTAGGAATGAATGCGTATAGAATGGAGGCTCTTCAGGCAAAAGGGGGAGCTTTAGAGGGACGAAAATTTGAACAAACTTGGTCATCTAAACAAGAGAATGCATTCGGGGAAACAGGTGGAACCATTCGTAACCTTGCTATTACATATTTAAAAGAGGTAAAGAACGGTGTATACACGCCAAAAGTTATGCATAATTGGAAAATTACTGGTGTAGATACACATTCTTCAGAGCATAAGGCTGTAGTTGATCTTGTAAATAAAGGGATTTTAGAAATCCCAAAAACAGAAGATGGAAAATATACAAATATAGCATCTATAAATACTAAAGATTCAATTACAAAAGAAGAGATTGTAGCACTCTCACAAAAAGCTAATATTAATCCAAATCAGTTTAATCATGTAAAAAGAAAAGGTGAATTTTACAAAAAACTTAGTAGGATAATTAAATAAATATAAAAAAGATGGCTCTCGTGCAAAAAACTATTAAACTTGGACATACCATTATCCTAAAAAAGTTTGTGATTGGTATGGAAATATAGAGAATCATCGGTAAAAAACCCCCTGGATTGCTTTAAAAATTCAGGGGGTTTTTCATTTGAATAATTATTGTTTCATTTCTCACTATGTATATTTATAATATGCTTTAAAAGAACATACCTTAAGTTAATAACATGCAATAGATATGTCCTTTTCTATATTTAAATGGGGAGACAAATTTATCTTTGAAAGATATTTTTGACAAGATGAAACTCATATAAGACTTCAGCAGTCTCAAAACGTTACAATCCATGCAGCTATAGACATAAATAACAAAATTATATTGAAAAATCTAACTTGTATATGCGTTGCCTCACCTCACTAAAGTATTTGACTACAATTCTTAAAATAGTAAAGAGTGGTTTTTTATGTTGTTAATAAGATATAAGTGTACTTTGATTAGAATGAATATAGATAATTAACGACTAACCAATTGGATGAGCACCTAAAAGGGCTCGTTTTTTATTTTATCGACCACATATATGTAATTTTGCATAATATTACATAAATTTTGTATTTTCTCTTTTTTTCGACATAAATAGACAGTATACTTTGTACAAGCTTTCTATTTCAAAAATTATACGAGGTGAAAAAATGAAAAACACAAAGACATTAACTAAGGTAGCATTAACAACAGGATTAGCTTTAACAGCTGTGGCACCATATGGAATAGGTCATGCTGAGGAAACAGATCAACTACAAGTTCAAATTCAGGAGGATTCATTCCGTTCGGGTGAACTTACACAACCGTCACAAAAAGCACCAGAAAATGTAGTAAAGGATGCACTTAAGGAGAAAGCTGAACAAGCTCTTTCTCCAAATCAAGTCAATGGAGAAACAGGAGTAGATTATAAAGTTCTTCAAAAACGTGGTTCGTATGATGGAACAACACTTGTGCGTATGCAGCAAACATACGAAGGAAAAGAAGTATATGGCCATCAATTAACTGCACACGTAGATAATAAGGGTGTTATTAAAAGTGTTTCAGGCGATAGCGCGCAAAATTTAAAACAAGAAGAATTGAAAAAGCCTATTAATCTATCAAAAGATGGAGCGAAACAATATATTTATACGAAGTACGGGAACGATATCAAGTTTATTTCTGAGCCAGAAGTTAAGGAAGTTATTTTTGTTGATGAAAATAATGGACAAGCTAGCAATGCATACCAAGTTACCTTTGAAGCGGCAACACCAAACTATGTTTCCGGAACTTATTTAGTAAATGCACAAAATGGTGATATGTTAAAAAATATGGTACAAGAATCTAACTTAAAAGCAAGTGAAAAACTAGTTGGAGCTTTAAAGGAAAGTAAAAAAAGTAGTCTTACATCATTAACTGGAACAGGAAAAGATGATTTAGGTATATCTCGTTCATTTGGTATTTCTAAACAAAGTAATGGAAAATATGCACTTGCTGATTATACAAGAGGGCAAGGAATTGAAACATATGATGTGAATTACAGAGATATTACTAAAGAAGAAAGCTATTATCCTGGTACACTAGCAACCAGCACTTCAACAACATTTAACGATCCAAAAGCAGTAAGTGCTCATTACTTAGCAACAAAGGTATTTGATTTTTATAAAGATAAATATAAGCGTAATAGTTTTGATAATAAGGGACAAAAGGTAGTTTCAGTTGTACATGCTTGGGATTCTGAAGATACGAACGATCCGAAAAATTGGCAAAATGCATTAAGTGCTAATAATGGAAGTATGCTTGTATATGGCGATCCTATTGTCAAGGCATATGACGTAGCTGGACATGAATTTACACATGCTGTTACTTCTAGCGAATCTAATCTTGAATATTACGGTGAATCTGGTGCGATTAATGAAGCGCTATCTGATATTATGGGAACATCTATTGAGAAATACGTAAATAATGGAAGCTTTAACTGGACAATGGGAGAACAAACTGGATCTGTTTTCCGTGATATGGAAAACCCAGCTTCTGTTCCATCTTCACTTGGAGTACCTTATCCAGATGATTACAGTGAATTTAACGATTTTAATGGATGGGATCAAGGCGGCGTTCATTTTAATTCAAGTATTATTAATAAAGTTGCGTATCTCATTGCAAAAGGCGGAATTCATAACGGAGTAACTGTTAAAGGAATTGGTGAAGATAAAATGTTTGATATTTTCTATTATGCAAATACAGATGAGTTAAACATGACATCTAATTTCAAAGAATTGAAATCAGCATGTATTCGAGTGGCAACTAATAAATATGGTGCGAATACAGCTGAAGTTCAAGCAGTTCAAAAGGCATTTGATGCAGCAAAAATTAAGTAAGTTAGAAATATAGTTTCCATTCGTATATTAATACATTATGAAAATCAGCTAATGTCATTTTAAGGATATTAGCTGATTTTTTACGTAGCAATGTATTAGTGAAAATAAAATTACTAAGCAATAATCAGGCATCTATCTTCAATAAGTTACGACAAATATATAAGATTTCAAGGATATAAAAACAGAAAATTAATAATATATTGACCTTTTAATAGTAAGTGCTATAAAATGAAAGCGATAACAAACGATTGCTTTAAAATGATTTCCCTGATCTTTTAGTATTTACAACTATATGAAGGCAAAAAAAATCTATTTTTTTAAGCATTAATGCAAACGTTTTCGTATTGAAAGATCATTGAAATACATACGTGAAAATAGTCAATATGGGGGTGAAGTAAAAGAGATTTCTAGATTAATTTAAGCAGTGTTTCGTAGTATGAGCATAATAAATTTTTCGTAATATTTAAAGAAAGGGTGTATGGGGTGCAAATTACAAAAAAATTAATTAACAAATCGTTTTTATTACTTACCATAATCGTTATGTTATCATCTGTTTTCTCTTTTCAGAGTGTGAAGGCAGTTTCAAATTCGAAAACAACTGAAGTTATCATTCATTACAAAGAGAAATCTGGAAATACAAAAGACTGGAATCTTTGGGTATGGGGAGAAAATGCAAACGGTAAATCATATGAATTTACTGGTGAAGATGAATTTGGAAAATACGCTAAGATAAAAATAGATGGTGACTATAATCGTGTAGGATTTATAGTTCGTACCAATGAATGGGAAAAAGATGGAGGTGATCACTGGGTTGAAAATATAAGGGATGGTCGTGCTGAAGTATGGATCCTTTCGGGTGATGAAAAAGTATATAACTCTAAGCCTTCTTCGGATCTCTCAATTCAAAAAGCTACTATTGATAGTTTTAATGAAATTACTGTAACGACTAATGTTCCGTTTAATAGTAAGGAACAGAAAATTGAAATTGAAGGCGTTAAAATTAAGGGAATTAGTCCTTATGATAAAAATAGTGGAGATATTACTAATAAGGTTAAAATAATTACGGAACAGAAAATTGATTTAAAACAAACATACAAAGTTAAAATAGCAAACTTAGCTGATGCGAATACTGAAATCGGTAAAGTCATTCGTAGCGAGGAATTTGATAATTTATTTTATTATGGTGGTAATGATTTAGGGAATATATATACTCCGCAACATACAAAGTTCCGTTTATGGGCTCCTACTGCGAGTGAAGCGAAGTTAGTTACATATAAAAAATGGAGCGATAAAATAGGTACTGAAATAAACATGCAACAAGGTGAAAAGGGAACTTGGAAAGCAGAACTTAAAGGGAACCAAAAAGGTCTCTTTTATACGTATAAGGTGAAAATTGGGGATAAGTGGACTGAAGCGGTTGATCCGTATGTGCGTGCTGCTTCTGTAAATGGAGATAAAGGTGCAGTTGTTGATTTAGAAGAAACAAATCCGAAAAAATGGAAAGCAAACAAAAAGCCAAAATTTAAAAATCCGGAAGATGCTATTATTTATGAATTACATGTACGCGATCTTTCCATTCAACCTGAAAGTGGTATTAAGCAAAAAGGAAAATATTTAGGTGTAACAGAAAAAGGAACAAAAGGGCCTGAAGGTGTAAAAACAGGACTTGATCATATGAAAGATCTTGGTGTTACTCACGTTCAGTTTTTACCGATATTTGATTATGCTTCAGTAAATGAAGAGAATTTAAATGAACCACAATATAACTGGGGATATGACCCGAAAAATTTCAACGTCCCAGAGGGCTCCTATTCTACAAATCCTTTTGAGCCAACTGTTCGAATAACTGAATTAAAGCAAATGATTCAAACATTGCATGATAATAATCTTCGTGTTGTGATGGACGTAGTATATAACCATATGTATAATGCCGCTGAATCAAATTTTCATAAGTTAGTTCCAGGTTACTATTATCGTTACAATGAAGACGGAACATTAGCAAATGGAACTGGAGTAGGGAATGATACCGCTTCAGAACGAAAGATGATGAGAAAATTTATGGTAGATTCCGTCACATACTGGGCAAAAGAATACAATTTAGATGGGTTCCGTTTTGATTTAATGGGTATTCATGATTATGAAACGATGAATGAGATACGTAAAGCTGTTAATCAAATTGATCCTTCTATTATTCTGCATGGAGAAGGCTGGGATTTAAATACACCTCTTGCAGCTGAATTGAAAGCAAATCAAAAAAATGCGGAGAAAATGAAAGGGATTGCTCATTTTAACGATAATATTCGTGATGGATTGAAAGGTAGTGTATTTGAGGAGAAAGAAAATGGTTTTGTAAATGGAAAGCAAAACATGGAAGACCGTATTAAAAAAGGCATTACAGCCGGTATTGACTATGATACAAATTCGTCTACTTATCAAGATCCGGAGCAGGTGCTAACTTATGTGGAAGCACATGACAATCATACTTTATGGGATAAACTTGAGTTGACTAATTCAGGTGACAGTGAAGAAATGCGAAAACAAATGCATAAATTATCTTCTTCTATTTTATTAACATCACAAGGTATTCCATTCTTACATGCAGGACAAGAGTTTATGCGCACAAAATATGGTGATCATAATAGTTACAAATCTCCTGATTCTATTAACCAGATGGATTGGTTACGCCGTGCAGCATTTAATAATGAAGTAGAGTATATGAAGGGCTTAATAGATTTACGCAAAAAATACCCAGCTTTTCGTATGAATTCTGCAGAGCAAATTAAAAAGTATGTAGCTTTTATCGATGTTCCTAAAAATGTTGTAGCTTATACAATAGATGGAAAGGGAAGTGGGAATAAAAGCGAATACTTTATGGTGGCTCACAATGCAAATAGGGAAGCCGTTGACATAACACTTCCATCGAAAGGTCCATGGAAAGTGCTAGTAAACGAGAATCAGGCGGGAAGTAAAACACTTTACGTTGTCCATGACAATAAAATTAAAGTTCCTGCATTAAGTTCACTAGTTTTAAAAACAGAGAAACCGATTAAATAAAAGCAACTAATGTGAAAGTATATACTGAATTGAGCAAATTGAATAGGGATTGCAAATGAAAAAAGCGAAGTGAAGGTTGTTTTCACTTCGCTTTTAAAGTTAAAGTAATATAATTTCACATACTGTAATTATATTACAATTTAATAACGAAAATAGACAAGAGATTATTGCTATTGTTACAGTAGGAGGAGAAGATATCTTTGTATTTATTTATAAAATTATCTGAAGCACATTCTTAATTTATATAATTTTTATTATATATTCGAACATCTAACGGGCTAGATGTTCGAGTTGTATTAATTCCTACAAATCGTTTAAAAAATAGCAAAGATGCAAAAGTATATGGAATTAAAATAGAGAAAAGACACCTTAAATGGTGTCTTTTCTCTATTTTAAATACGATATGTTAGTAACTCACTTGTATGTAATAGTATGTGCATTTTTACACTAACTTCTAAAGAAAAATTTCAAATTCTTTTCTTAATCTATTTGTAATAAATCTCATTAGAAAATTTTATCGCTATAACAAATAAAACTTTCTCAATATTATTTTGTTTAATAACTATTTCCATCTGCTTTCCAATCCATTACAATAATTTCACATTGGAAATACATGAAAATTCTTAATGTTCTAAATGGTTTATACCTTATAGGATTACTATGGGAAAGGATGTGAAATGTCTAATAAAAAATCATTTTTTATGATGAAATAAAAAAATTTAATGAAGAAAAAGTTATTTTATTATTCTCAAGCTTCGTTGAAGTACATGTATTTATAATCACTATGAGACAAGGGGCAGAATCTAAAGATTATTTTTGTAGATTAGAAAATTGTATTTTGAAAATAAGTAAAACATTTATGGAGGGTTATATGAGCGAGCAAATTTATTACTGGTCTCCTATTAAGCATTGGGAGAAGTTGCATAATGAAATTTTGATAGGAGAAACAAGATTTGCAGGCGTTCTGTCTGAATGGTTTCCTGAGTTTTATTTTTTGACTCAAAAAGGTGTGAAAATTAGTGAACTAGTAGAGCACTTTTCGTTAGGAAATGTAGAAGAGACACAAAAAACAATAGAGCTTATGATAAAAAATCGTGTGTTAGTAAGTAACATATTACCCCCAAGAGAAGTATTTTCCACACAAGAAAAGATTTTTCCGAATCCATATAGCAACCAGATTCGCTTTTCTAAAGAAGATTTAGATAAGTATATGAGTGAACAATTGAATCGAACACACCATGCTGTGCGGTCAACCGAAATTCAACTTGAAACAACAAATGAGTTACCCACTATAATCAAGGAACGTAGGTCTTGTCGCCAATTTGATATGAAAAAACATATTAGTTTTTTAGAATTTTCCCAATTCATATCAACTCTAAAACAGGTTAGGAAAGAAAATATATACTATCATTACGCAAGTGCAGGCGGACTCTACCCTATTGATATCTTTATTTATATAAAACCAAAACGTATAGAAGGTATGAAAGCTGGGTTTTATTATTATAACCCATCAAAAAACTGTCTTGTTATTGTAAATAATATTGATCAAGTAATCAAAAGTGATCATGAGTCAATTAACCAAGATTTATTTACTCAGTCTGCCTTTTCAGTTTATTTGGTTTATAATGCGAACGCTTCCATCCCGAAATACGGTTCAGATGGATATTTATTTGCTTGTATTGAGTCTGGTATTATCACTGCTACCTTAAATATGGTGGCTGAGACATTGAATTTAGGCGTTTGTTCAGTTGGTCATATGAAATTTGAAGAGATTCAGCAATTTTTATGTTTGGATAACCATCAAGTATTTCTCCATGGGCTTGAAGTTGGCTTGAAAATTAACGAATAGATGAAATGAATATTAGGGGGATAAAGATAAAAATGCACATTAAAGATCGAAGTTCGATTCATGAAAATAAAGGGGTAGAGGCTTTTTGGAAGGAGCAGTTATCTTCCGAGGTTCTCGATTTTTCTGTATTTAATAGCGGTTACCAACTAAATAAAGAAAATCCTTGCGAGCACGTTCAAGTCATAATGAATGTAGAGTTTAGTAAAAGTATACAAAAAGTAATTAAGTCTCAAGATTTATTATTATTTAGCTGGTTACAGGCCGCGTTAAGGATTTGTTTGGCACACTATACAGATCAAGAAAAGATTACTATTGGTATTCCTGTAATTGAAAAGAATATTGAACAAAGCGAGAATCTTAATAAGTTGATTCCTTTAGGAAGTGAAATCCATCCGCATCACAGCTTTAAACAAGTAGTAAATCAGATTGAACAAACGACTTTATTCGGGTATGACAATCAGAGTTATCCACTCTCTGAATTATTAGCGAAACACCATTTAACTCCTTTTCAAATTGTTATTGGGATGGAAGGATTACATAATAAAAATTCGATAGAAGAATATGCAGAGAATAATTTAGCCATCTGGATACAAAGAAAATGGAATGAAATACATAATGAATTTGAAGTTCAAATTTCTTTCAAGTCTCATTCATTCTCTTCTTTGCAACAGTTTGCAAATTCATATCTTTATGTTTTAAAGCAAGTGTCAACAAATTCGAATTTGGCTGTGAAAGATATTTGTATCATTTCAGAAGAAGAGAAAGAGTTGCTAGAAGAATTGAATCAAGGTCAGGCGGACATAGAATTGTCTCAATCATTTCAAAATTTGTTTGAGGAACAAGTGTTAAAAACCCCAGATCAAATTGCTGTTGTTTGTAATGATCAATCTTTGACATATAGAGAATTGAATAAGAAAGCAAATCAATTGGCCTCTATTCTTCAAAGTAAAGGTGTTTCCAAAGAAAGTATTATTGGGGTTATGGTAGATCGGTCATTGGAAATGATCATTGGCATGGTGGGGATTTTAAAAGCAGGAGCAGCGTATTTACCAATCGATCCTAACTATCCAAATGAACGAATTGAATATATGTTACAAGATAGTCAAGCGAAATGTTTACTGAGCAAGCGAACAGAAGTAGAATTGCCGCAATTTGCGGGTGAAGTGCTGTATCTTGATGAGGAATATCTCTTCCAAGGTGATGAGGAAAGTAATTTAGTTCGAGAAAGTTATCCTAATGATTTAGCTTATGTTATTTATACATCGGGATCGACAGGGAATCCAAAAGGGGTAATGGTAGAACAGAAATCTCTTGTCCATTTTTTAAGTGTAATGAGAGAAAAAGTAAAAGATAATCAGTCATTCTTGTTTCTTGCTAGTGTATCTTTTGATATCTCCTTGTTAGAAATATGTCTGCCTTTAACACAAGGTTCGAAAGTAGTTATTGCTACAGAGGATCAGTTCGCAACAAAAGAATTAGCTTATTTGGTCAAAGAACATAAGGTGGATTTATGGGAATCAACGCCATCGCGAATGGAAGTGATTTTGAGTGATCCAGAAGGGGCAAATTTTCTAAAAGATTTAAAATCTATTTTGTTAGCGGGAGAAGCATTTTCCATTGATTTGGTTGAAAAAATTCGATGCATCAGTGAAGCGACAATTTTAAATATTTATGGTCCTACAGAAACAACCATTTGTGCAACAGTAAAGGATTTGAGCTCTGCCAAAGAAGTTACGATTGGAAGTCCCAACCCGAATTATCATTCCTATATATTGAATAAGTATGGTCAATTAAAACCATTTGGAATTCCGGGTGAACTCTGCATTAGTGGCGTGGCGGTAGCACGAGGGTATCTTGGGAAATCTAAACTGACAGATGAAAAGTTTGTACCGAGTCCCTTTACGGCAGGAGAAATGATGTATCATACGGGTGATCTCGTTCGTTGGTTGCCTAATGGAGAACTTGAATATCTAGGTCGAATGGATCATCAAGTAAAAATTCGGGGATATCGGATTGAATTAAGAGAGATCGAAAGCCAGTTAAGGGAATATCCAGAAATAAACCAAGCTATCGTTGTTGATCAAGTATATGGAAATAGGAAATTATTAGCTGCGTACTATGTATCGGATAATAAGGTCTCTTTTGATGAAATCAGAAAATATTTAAGTGATAAATTACCTGAGTTTATGATTCCTGAAAAAATGATTCAGGTGGAAGAGATTCCGTTGAATCCAAATGGGAAAGTAGATAGGAAAAGGTTATTAGATATAACACAAACAGATTATGTATCAATTCCATACGTTGCCCCGCGCAATGAAATTGAACAAAAATTGGTGCATGCATGGGAAAAAGTTATGGAGCTTGAGGGAATCGGTATTCATGATAATTTTTTTGCTTTAAAAGGAGAATCGATTAAAGCACTTCAGGTAATTAATTTATTAAGAAAAGACTGCTTAAAAATAAGTACAACAGATTTTTTTAAGCATCCCACGATTGCTCAACTTAGTACTTGTGTAAAGTTAGAGCATAAAACGGAAAACTTTGAAAATAGACCAACCCATGTTAAAGATTTGTCTAAGCCATTTCCCTTAACAGAGGTTCAGACAGCGTACATGTTAGGACGGAATTCACAGTTTGAATTAAGTGGTATTTCACCTCAAACTTATTTTGAATATGAAACAGAATTGAATATCAATCGTCTTTCAAAAAGTTTTCAAAAGGTAATTCAACGTCATCCGATGTTACGAGCTGTAATTTTACCAGAGGGAGAACAGCAAATATTACAAAGCGTTCCTGATTACGAGATTGAAATAGTAAGTCTCATAGATTTAGATGATAGGAATCAAAATGCTCGCTTACAAGAAGAACGTTCTCGAATGACTAATCATGTATTTCCTTTAGGGCAATGGCCTTTGTTTGAATTAAAAGCCTTTCTTTTAAAAGAAGACACGTATTTATTATGTTTTCGATACGATGCTTTATTAATGGACGGAGCAAGCATGAACATCGTTGGACAGGATTTGTTTCATTATTATTATAAACCAGAGCAAAGGTTAGAACCTCTATCTTTTGATTTTCAAGATTACATGTTTATCTATGATGAACTGGAACAAAGTACAGAATATAAAACAGCAAAAGATTATTGGACAAGTAAGCTTCCTGACTTTCCGTTTGCGCCTTCTTTGCTGTTAAAAAAGGATCCAGCAGAGATTGCTACTCCTAAGTTTCAATCACTTAATAAGATCCTGGACAATGAAATATGGACAAAGCTACGAAAGTTAGCACAAGAGAAAGAAGTAACTCCTTCGGCTCTGCTTTGTACAATATATGGTGATGTATTGGCATATTGGAGTAATCAACGTCGATTGGCAATTAATTTGACTGTATTTAACCGTTATCCTGTTCATGAAGAAGTAGAGCAAATTGTGGGAGATTTCACTTCACTCATCTTGTTGGATGTTGATGTGAATCCAGATCAATCTTTCTTTACTAGAGTAAAAGAAACGCAATCTACTTTATTAGATGGTCTCGAACATCGCCATTACGATGGAGTTAATTTCATTCGAGATTTTACTCGATATCATCAAATGACGCCAAAAGCAGTTATGCCAATTGTTTTCACCTCGATGCTAGCAGGTGCGGGGGCTTTTGCTTGGGAACAACTTGGTTCACTTCGCCATATTCATGCTCGGACTCCACAAGTGTATTTGGATAATGTGGTAATTGAAAAAAATGGAGAGTTATTAATTAGCTGGAACTATGTTGAAGAATTGTTTGATGTTGATGTGATAGAAGCGATGTTTCACCAATTTGTTGACTTATTGGAACAATTAGTGAAACAAAGTGACGTAACATCTTTGCAGATGAAAGAGTTAGACCACGCTTTAATTGAGCAATACAATGAGACAACAGAAAAAATACCGTCGACTACTTTATATCAATTATTTACAGACCAAGTAAAACGTACACCGGATGAAGTAGCAGTAGTTTTTGAACAAGACTACTTAACATACTCGGAGCTTCATAAGCGCTCCAATCAAGTTGCGCACTTTTTAAAAGAACAAGGAATTGGTCTAGGTGACAAGGTTGGTCTTTTAGCACAAAGACGAGTTGACACAATTGCTAATATGATAGGTATTTTAAAAGCAGGTGCCGCTTATGTTCCGATTGATCCCGACCATCCTTCAGATCGCCAAACATATATTTTAGAAAATAGCTCATGCAAACTTTTATTAGAACCTAGTCTTTATGCAGAAAACCACTTGTCATTATACACAACAGAAGATATGCCTGCTATTGCTGGTCCGGAAGATCTTGCCTATATTATCTACACTTCAGGAAGTACAGGGAAACCGAAAGGAGTAATTATTACTCACCAAGCGGTTGCAAATACCATTCAAGATATTAATCAAAAATATCAGGTAAATGAAGATGATCGTATTATTGGTATTTCTTCTATGTGTTTTGACTTATCTGTATACGATATTTTCGGAACGTTAAGCACAGGTGCAATGTTGGTAATGATTCGTGACCCAAGAGACATGCAAGAATTAATCCGTACTGTCGAACGTAGAGGAATTACAATTTGGAATACAGTACCTGCAATTATGGATTTGGTATTAGATCAAGTAGGTTCTCATTTTGAACATTATTCCTTGCGTTTAGTTTTACATAGTGGAGATTGGATTCCACTTTCTTTACCAGAAAAAATAAAACGACATTTTCCGATTGCGGAAGTAGTTTCACTCGGAGGAGCAACAGAAGCATCGATTTGGTCAATTTATTATCCGGTCAAACAGGTGGAATCGCATTGGAAGAGTATTCCATACGGGATACCTTTGGCAAACCAAACGTATTATGTGTTGAACTATGAAAAGAAAATGTGCCCTGTTGGTGTAATTGGAGATTTATATATCGGGGGAGTGGGCCTTGCTAAAGGATATTTAAATGATGAACAGAAAACAAATGAAGCATTTGTATCACATCCTGATTTTGGTCTTATTTACAAGACAGGAGACTGTGGAAAAATGCATCCTGAGGGATATATTGAATTTTTAGGCCGCCAAGATTATCAAGTCAAAATTCAAGGATATCGAGTAGAGTTAGAAGAAATCGCCCATTGTCTTCTCACTTACAAACAAGTCGAACATGCAGTAGTGATTGATCAGACAGATGAGTATGGTATAAAATTTTTAGTCGCATATGTGGTAACTGAGAAAAATATTAGCACAACAGAACTTCGAAAGCATTTGCGAGATCACTTGCCAGATTACATGATTCCTTCTTATTTTGTTTATTTGGAACAATTGCCCTTGACTCCAAACGGGAAATTAGATAGAAAAGCGCTCCCTACTCCGGAGAAACAAACAAATGAAGTATTTATTGCTCCAAAAACGGAAATGGAAAAAATATTAACTAGTGTTTGGCAAGAAGTACTCAAAGTAAATCGGATTGGAGTAAATGATCATTTCTTTGCCTTAGGTGGAGATTCGATAAAAGCGATTCAAGTTTCCGTCAGACTGTATAGACAAGGATTTGAGCTGGAGCCAAAAAATTTATTTTCATTTCCTATATTAGGAGACATGGTTCAATTTGTTAAAAAGCTTGATCATCTTCCAAATTCGCAAACAAGTGATGCAAACAAAATGAACGATAATAAAGTTACATTACTAAATGTTAAAGATAAACAACTTAATCAACATACACTTATCAAAATACAAGAAAAAATGCCAAAAATAAAAATAGAACGTATTTACCCATTGGCACCTTTCCAGGAAGTTATTTATGAACATGCTGCGACTGAACCTGATACAAATGCATATTTCGAACAAACAATTTGGGCACTTGAGGGGGAGCTGGATATTAATCTCTTTATTCAGTGTTTCCAACAATTAGTTGATCGTCATGATTCTTTAAGAACGATAATTGTGCAAGATGAACAAGCACAACCTTGGCAAGCTGTTCTACATGATGTTCAAATGATTTCAGAGATAAAAAACTTGATTGAGATGACGAAACAAGAACAGCAAGAATTCCTAGACCAGTGGATGAATGAAAATTTAAGTCAAGGATTCAAAAATGATGAACTCATGACCCGTCTCTGTATATTCCAACTAGAAAATAACGAGCATAAGGTGGTTTGGAGTTCCCATCATCTATTATGTGATGGTTGGAGCGTCAGCATTTTGATAGACGAATTATTCCAGCTCTATGAAACAATAAATGCGGGAACTACGGCAGAGTTACCTATGGTGAAACCTTTTGAGACATTCATAGATTGGACTGTAGCACGAGATCATGAGAAAGCACGTCATTTTTGGCGGGATTATTTATCAGGATACAATCAGAAAATTAGTATTCCTAAAAAGAAAGTACCAACTCAAAGTGAAGGGTTAAATTTTACATTTATGGATTTAACATTAGATAAGGATTTGACTAATCAGTTACAGACATTTGTAACTAAAAACAATATAACTATGAATTCGGCATTACTAGCTGTATGGGGAATATTGCTTGGCAAATACAACGGAAGGAGAGAAGTAGTATTACCTAATCTAGTATCAGTCAGACCCCCCGAAGTAGAAGGGATTGAAAATATGTTCGGTCTGTTCACAAATGTTTTGCCTATCCGACTAGCATGGACAGAAACGCAATCTTTTGTGGACTTCCTGCAAAAAGTACAACTAGAAACATTGAAATGTAATGAGTATGCATACTATTCATTTGTTGATATACAAAAACAAAGTGAATTAAAAACTGAGTTGACTGACCATCTTTGGGTTTTTGAAAACTATCCGACTAACTCAGCTATCTTTTCTTCAAATGAAAACAGAAATTTTGCCATCACAGATTACGAAGTTGTTGATGAGCCTCATGTAAAGTATGGAATTATGTGCTTCCCTGAAGAGAAACTTACAATAAAGTTTGGATATGATCAAACCGTATATGAAGCGGAGAAAATACAGGAAATATTGAATCACATCCATCAGTTAATCAACATGATTCTTCAAAATCCAATACAGGCAATCGGTGATTACAAATTATAAAAAATGAAAAGGCGAGCAAGAACTCGCCTTTTTAAATAGAGTAGGAGTAAACCAAATGACAAAAAACTTGCAGTTATCAGCCGAAGAGATGCGTCAGTTAGGATATCAAGCGGTGGACTTGATTGTTGATCATATGAATCATTTGAAAAGTAAACCAGTTTCGGAAACGATTGATAGTAATATTTTTAGAGACAAGCTAATTGAAACGATTCCAGAAAACGGATCTAATCCAAAAGAGTTACTTCATTTTCTTAATAACAATGTGTTTAATCAAATTACTCATGTGGATCATCCTCATTTTATGGCTTTTGTGCCAGGTCCTAATAATTATGTTGGTGTAATAGCAGATTTTTTAGCAAGTGGGTTTAATGTATTTCCTACGGCTTGGATAGTAGGTGCAGGTGCTGAACAAATTGAATTAACGACAATCAACTGGTTAAAATCAATGCTAGGATTCCCTGATTCAGCTGAAGGGCTATTTGTCAGTGGCGGTTCCATGGCTAATTTGACTGCACTTACTGTAGCGAGACAGGTCAAGCTGAATAATGACATAGAAAATGCGGTTGTGTATTTTTCTAACCAAACTCATTTTTCTGTAGATCGAGCACTTAAAGTATTAGGTTTTAAACATCATCAAATTTGCCGAATTGAAACAGATGAAGATTTAAGAATTTCAGTTAGTACTTTAAGAAAGCAAATAAAAGAAGATCGATTAAAAGGGAAAAAACCATTTTGTGTTATTGCTAATGCAGGGACAACGAATTGCGGAGCGGTGGACTCCCTCGATGAATTGGCTGATCTATGTGGTGATGAAGATGTATGGCTACACGCGGATGGTGCTTATGGGGCTGCAGCAATTCTCAGTGAAAAAGGAAGGGAGGTGTTAAGAGGAATTCATCGTGCTGATTCTTTGACGTTAGACCCGCATAAATGGCTTTTTCAGCCTTATGATGTTGGTTGTGTACTCATTCGCAATAGCCAATATTTAAGTAAAACGTTCCGTATGATCCCAGAGTATATTAAGGATACGGAAACTAATATAGAAGAAAAAGTGAATTTTGGGGAGCGTGGAATTGAACTTTCTCGTAGATTTAGGGCATTAAAGGTATGGCTTTCTTTTAAAGCATTTGGAGTCACAGCTTTTCGTGAGGCAATAGATCATGGCATTATGTTGGCTGAACAAGTTGAAGAGTTTTTAAGGAAAGAAAAAGATTGGGAAGTAGTAACACCTGCCCAATTAGGAATTGTTACTTTTCGTTATATTCCTTGTAAGCGAACGTCTACAGAAACAATTCATGAAATAAACAAAAAACTGGTGGAAGAAATTAATCAAAGAGGATTTGCTATGCTAAGTACGACTAAATTAAAAGAAAAAGTAGTAATTCGACTTTGCTCTATCAACCCGAGGACAACATTAGAAGAAATACTTCAAATCATGATGAGCATTAAGGCGTTGGCAGAGGAAATAAACACATCGCCTAAACATCTTATATCTGTTTCTCAACCTTGATATATTAGGTGAATTTTACATATTAATAGCCGATTCTAAATGAGAATCGGCTATTATACTATTTACGAGTGTTTTTCTTGTAAAGGGATTAAGCCTCAACCTTAGAGACTCTTTTGAAACCAGTCTTTACTGCTTGTACCATTTCGTTTACAGCGTAAATAGATACATCGGCATTTGGATTTAACCCTTCAAACCAGTGATAGGCATTTGGATATAAATGAAACTCGACATCAACACCAGCTTGCGCTAGTTTGCTTACATAGGTTAATGTTTCACTGCGGAATGGATCTAATTGACCAACAAATGTGTAAGTATATGGTAAATCACTATAATCCTCTGCTCGAGAAGGCGCTGCATAGACAGGGATTTGATCTGTTCCATACATTTCTCCTAAATACATTTTCCAACCAGCTTCATTTGCCTTTTGATTCCAAACAAATCCTTCTTTAATTTCATTCGCTGAAGGTGTATTATTTCGGTCATCAATCATTGGATAGAGTGGCATCTGTAAACAAATTGAAGGATATTTTCGATCTCGGGCTAATAATGATAATGCTGCTGTTAGTCCACCTCCAGCGCTTACTCCTGCAACCCCAATTCGATTCGAATCAATGTTTAATGACTTCGCATTATCAGCAATCCATTTTAAAGCTGAATAACAATCCTCAATTGGTGCTGGGTAAGGGTGTTCAGGTGCTAAGCGGTAGTCTACAGACACGACCACACAGCCAGCTTCTTTTGCAAACCTCATACAAGTATCATCGTTATCATCTATAGACCCTAAGATATAACCACCACCATGTATCCATAATAAGACAGGTAAAGGCTCATTATTTGATTTTGGACGATAAATTCTTAATGGTAACGGATTATCATCAGGTCCAACAATGACTTCATCTGTTAATGAAAGGGATTCATCAACAACGGTAGGTGGTCTCATTTGAGCTATTCCTTCTCTGATTGATTGCAAGTTTTCCGGGTGTAAATCGAGATTTGGAAACATCTCTAACCCTTGTAATAACTCTGGATTTACTCTTGTTTTCATTTTAGCACCTCTATTTGTAATTGTTTTCGAATAAATGAAGTGTATTCTAAGTAGTTTAATTGTGAAAAAATATCACAATTAAATTGTAAATTGGATATGCGACAACAGTCAACAGAATATTCGGAAATTAAAACCTTTCTCAAGAAGGAGTTTCACGCAACCAATAATACAAGTAGTGGATTTAGGAGAAAAGTGTTTTCATGTCGTTGTATTTATGTACACTTAGTTTTCTAATTAAACCAAGTGATAATCCTTTTTATTTTAATGACATATTGCAAGTGATACCTATTCGAATTCATACTCGGAAAGAATTAATACATTTTCATTCCTTAATATATAATTCAGGGAAATACTCATGGGCAGGCATTAATATAGGAGAACAGTACAAATTAAAATAACTGTTTAAAAAAATTCCTTTTATTTGGCTAGAAAAGGAGTAGATTCTTTTTTCTTATCTAGACTCATGAAGAAGTATGAAAATCAGAATTTATAATTCAAAAGCCAGCTTAAAGTAATTGCAATAATTACTTTGGATAGTAATCTTAAAAAAATATAAAAAAGAGAAGAACTCACCAAGGTTCTTCTCTTTTTTATATGTAATTAGGGTTTCCATAACTGTAGATATGGATGGTGTAAATTAATGGATGAATAATTTACTCTTAAAATTATAACAGAACAATTAAAGATTTTTATATGTAATATTGCATATAAAGGGTAAACAACAATAATTTCTTTTTATAAAAATAAGCCCCTGGTGAAAATGATGAGTAACCCTTTTCTATATGAAATGAACTTGGTATAAAATGAAAGATTACAAGTATAAGATTCTATACTTAGTAATCCCTCACTTTAAGGTATGTCTTTGGGGAAGTGTGAGGAGTTCAATCGATTCTGAATAAAATTGATAGTATCAGTTGCAATTTTTTTACGTTTAAGAACAATCCCGGCATGTCCACATGTATAAATATATCGCGTAGGTCTTTCCCAGGATTCCCACAAATAGTCCGTATCCTCAGAGTGTACATATAGATCGTGCTTACCTGAAATTAATAAAATATTTTCTTTTTTTACTTTTGGTAACGCTTGACTCGGTTCAGTGATTTTCCAATAAGCTATTAAATCATCATACGTAACACCATGATGTTCCAAATCTTCTCTAATAAATTTACCTGGATTTGTCTTCCAAATTGAATAAGAGAGTCGATTCGCGTAGAAAATGGATGCTAACACATCAATTTCTGGTTCAACAAGAGATGTTAAGTTAGTAATAACTCCACCTAAACTGATTCCTATTAAAATCAAGGGACCATTTTTATTTGCTTTAATCCATTTGATCAAAGTTCGTAAATCAGCTACCGCTTGTTTAGTTGCTTCTACAGTTCGTTCAACATTGGCACTTACCATGTACTCTCCACTGTATAGGGATTGGTTCGGTTTTCTGTCAAAATGATATGGTAAAGTGAAATAATACATATTCCACTTCAAGTTGGTCATATGGTCGTGGAATATTTTTTTTACACGTTCGTTAGAATCCATTCTCCAACCGTGAACAAAGATGACATGAGGTGCATCTTCATTTTTATGTGAAAATAATTCCCCAGTGACAGAATCGTTGCGTGAATCACCAGATTGAACCGAGCTTTTATATTTGAATTGTCCAACCATGTATTCCTTTTCTTGTTTTAAATGCTTAATGTTAAAATGAATATGAGATGGTTTTACTTTATAAAAAAATTCTATGTCCTTTATATATAGTGAGGTGTTAGAAAGAGAAGTATACTGGAACTTTACACTTCTTTTTTTGTGCAAATCATACAAGGCGTATCGATCAATGAGTTTTGAAAAAATCAAATTAACCTCCTCCAAAATACATATCGTCTAAAAGATGGACAAAATTTATGCTGTAAATTAATTGTAAAATATTCTCTTTTCCTAATAGTAGATGCTTGAATTATAAAACAGATGGGAATTTGTATATTATATTATAAAGCTATCAATAAAATAAAACTATAAATATCTTTTACAAAAACCTAAAAAGCAAGTTAATATTCTCATTCATAAAAGAGAACATTAACTTGCTTATTTTCGTATCAAAAGGTACACCTTTTGAAGTGACGTAATTTATATGAAAGACAATGTGTCAATTTGTATATTTAATACAGTGATAGTTACCATAATTTTCGAAGCCTATAGTTAATTAACCTTACAATATACGTCTTTTTGGTATATAAATAGCTATATTCATTAGAGAAAGAGTTTTAATCCTTCATGAGAATCTTTAAAACCTAATTTCTTATAAAAGTGTAAAGCTTCTTGTCGTTCTTTATCTGTTGTTAACTGTACTAAATGACATCCCCGTAATTTAGCACGTTGAATAGCCCATTTAATAAGTTTACTTCCTATACCTTTACCACGTTTTGATGAGGCTGTCCGTACACCCTCAATTGTAGCTCTCCACCCCCCTTGACGTACAATGTAAGGCGTAAATGTAATTTGTTGAATACCAACAATCTCCGTCCCATCACACGCTACAATCAACTCGTTATTTGGATCACAATCAATAGCATGAAATGCTCTTATATAACTATCAGGGAGTGGTGTTTCATAGCGCTCTCTTTTATTTCCTAAAACATCATCAGCAAGCATTTTTACAATTACATCTAAATCATCTGCCGTTGCAATCCTAAATGTTATAGTTTCTGTCACTATCAAAAAACCTCCTTAATGTATGCACTTGTTACTTTTATTTTACTTGTTTAAATACAAAAGGTTAAATTATAAAATATTATGAGTCTCTATAACTTTTTCTTATAGATAGCATAAAAGCCTAACTTATAAAATTATAAGTTAGGCTTTTTAACACAATATTATTATTAGAGAATCCGACCAACTTCAATAAAAGTCCATATTCTTTAATGAATTTTCATATTTAACAAGCACACATATAACCATCCAAATAGGGTGGTTTTTATTTTTTGTATAGAAATTACGAAATAAGCATGGATTTGTATGCTCTCATTCAATGCTATCTAAAGCCATAACTTCCTTGCCAATATTCAAAACGATTACGTTTTTGAATATGTGTTCCGGTCTTTCTTGACCAGGTCAATGAATAACTACACATAAACTCCTTATATCTCTAGATAAACTACCGATTAGCTCCATATAGACTCTAGATAACCTATATAGAATACAAGTTATCAAGGAGGTAAGAAAAAATGAACTTTATGAAACGAGCAATTCTCAGTATGAAAAAAAGAGTAGGAACATCATTAATTTTGATGGCAGTTTTCCTAATTGTTACAAATTTAGTGTTGGCAGGATTCACAATCCAAAATGCATCAAAAAAAGCTGCTGATGCAGCAAGAAAAAAACTCGGTGCAGATGTTACTTTAAGTCTTGATTTTGACAAATTAGGTCAACAAGCTAGGGAAACTGGAGAGATGCCTAATCCACCGAAGCTTAATACAAAAGAAGCAGATCAATTAGCGAAGTCAAAGTATGTAAAAGACTATAATTACATAACTAGCACTCTCGGAATTTCTGACGGACTTAAACTAGTAGGAGCTTCAGAAGGAGAAGAAGAAGGAAAAGGTAAGGCGGGAATGGCGGCTGTACGAGGCGGTTCAGGCTCCGGTACAGAAATAGATATGAATTCTTCTTTTATGATTGAGGGAGTTCGCAAAACTGCATTACAAGAAAGCTTTAAGAATGGAAAAAGTAAAATCATTGATGGGAAACCAATTACAGAACAGATGAAAGATCAGAATGTAGCTTTAATGGAAAAACGATTAGCGGAATTAAACAACTTGAAAGTAGGAGACAAAGTTAAAGTGCAATCAGGGGATAAGAAGGAAACCCTGGAGGTTGAAATTATCGGTATTTACGAAACGAATGAGCAAGCAATGGGGCAACAAGCTCCTCCTATAATGGATCCAGCTAATAAACTATATATGCCGCATTCAACTATGAAAAAATTAGAAATAGATCAAGGTATAAGTAGCATTCAAGTCGTGTATTTCTTGAAAGATCCACAAAACATTGAAGCATTTAAAGAAGAAGCAAAAAAATCTGATATTGATTTTAATTATTATAAATTAGATGCACATGATTCGTTGTACAAACAAATGATTGGGCCTATCGAAAATATCTCATCTACTTCTCAAATGATTATTTATATTGTATCAATTGCAGGTGCGATTATTTTAGGGTTAATCATTATGTTATCGATTAAAGCACGTCGTAAGGAAATGGGGATTCTATTGTCCATTGGAGAGAAAAAGTGGAAACTGATGGCGCAGTTCGTAGTAGAAGTAGTATGTATCGCTATTTTAGCATTTGGATTATCCATAACAACAGGAGCAAAAATTTCTCAATTCATAGGGAATAATTTACTTTCGAGTGAAATTGCTACAGCAGGAGAAGAAACAAACACCTCACAAAATGGAACTGTAATGGTAGCTGGACCTGGTGGAACTGTACAAAATCAAAAAGAGGATCCAATTGATAAAATTAATGTAAGTGTAACAGGCGAAGATGTAGGGAAAATGGGGGGCATTGGACTAGCTATTGCTATATTAGCAACGCTTCTTCCAGCATTATCTATTCTACGCCTGAATCCAAAACAAATTCTTTTAAAAGATGAATAAGGAGGCTCGATATGGAGACGATTTTACAATTTAAAAACTTAGATTATTATTATGAAAGTAATGGAAAAAAAGTAGCGATACTAGAAAATGTTAACTTTTCTTTTCAAAAAGGACATTTCTACACGATTCTAGGACCATCCGGATCTGGTAAAACCACTACGCTTAGCTTAGGTTGTGGGCTAGATATACCTAAAAATGGTTATGTACTATTTAATGGAAAGGATATTCGGAAAATTGGTTTGGATCGGTACCGTAATCAAAATGTATCGGTAATTTTCCAATCTTATAATTTGATTACCTATATGAGTGCTCTTCAAAATGTCTTAACAGCAATGGAAATTACAGGTGTTAAAGTGCAAAATAAAACGGCAAGGGCATTAGAATTATTAGAGAAAGTAGGACTTACAGAAGTAGAAGCGAAACGAAATGTTCTGCAACTAAGTGGCGGGCAACAACAGCGTGTTGCAATCGCTCGAGCGTTATCTTGTAATGTTGATTTACTGATTGCGGATGAGCCGACAGGAAACCTCGACGAAGAAACGGCAATGGATATAATAGAACTGTTTCAAGAACTTGCACATAAAGAAAATAAATGTATTATTGTTGTGACGCACTCACAGGAAGTTGCTAAAAAATCAGACCGTGCAGTCTATTTAAGTAAGAAGAAGTTGGTAGTAAACGAAATTTAATATAAACACCCTAGTTTTTTAATTCACATAATTTTCGAAATCAGTTTCTTCAAATATTTATATTTGATATACAATATAACCAAGCCATAATCAAAATGGTCTCCCTGTATTGAATGTTAAAATAGTTTGTTATTCCCTTTTTAACAATTTTTGAAAAAGAACTTGTAGTATATTCTACAGGTTCTTTTTTGTGCTCTTTCAATATCAACGGTCTTCAAATGAAATATGAATTTTAACTAAGTCATTCTTTGGAGTAATTATTTATTCGTTACTTTTAAATTGTCTAACACTATTTTAGTTGCATCTGCAATAAGTTTATCATCGTATTTCGCATCCTCTTTAGCATGATTAGAAAGTATCGCAAGCATAATTGGCTTTTTATTTGGTGGCCAAATGATTGCAATATCATTCCTTGTTCCATAAGACCCAGAGCCGGTCTTATCGGCTACTTCCCATTCTCCTGGAACTCCAGCACGAATTAAGTTGTCCCCCGTAGTATTTCTTTTCATCAAATCTATTAAAAAGTTCCGTTTCTCAATGGAAAGTATATCGCCTAGCGCGTATGCTTGAAGACTAGTAGCTAACGCCTTTGGGGTACTAGTATCACGAGTGTCTCCTGGCTGCACTTCGTTTAATTCTGGTTCAAAACGTTCAGGATTCGTGACAGTATCTCCTATTTCTCTCAGTGATTTTTTGAATTCACTTGGCCCACCTAATTGCTTAAGAATAAGATTTTGTGCAGTATTATCGCTATATCGAAGGGAAGCATCCGCAAGCTCTTTAAGAGTCATACCTGTATCTACATATTTTTCAGTAATTGGATTGTAATTCACAAGATCTTTGCTAGTATACTTAATTCTTTGATCTAAATCTTCTATTGATTTCTTTTGTAACAGTGCTCCAACAGCAAGGGCTTTGTGGGTAGATGCGTATGCAAACCGTTCATCTGAACGATAAGTAACAGTTTGATTCGTACCTGTGTCCAATGCATAAATACCAAGTTTAGCATCATATTCTTTTTCAAGCTTTACAAAAGAATGATTACCTGTATTTTCTTGTTTGGTTTGTTTCGGTGGTTCGGATTGAATATTACTATTGGAACAGCCTATAAGCGTTGCACATGAAAGTAATACTACAGGGAGCATCTTTTTATAATGTGCGATGTGAAAAAACTTCTTTGAAACTAGCATACATTTTCAACCTCTTTCAAGAATATATGGATTTTGTTTAGGTATTTTACATACCGATACAATTAACAAATGTACCAGATAGCACTCATCTTGTGTTTCTTGCATTACAAAATGAGAGAACTACCAAAAGCACCTTTTTTATACGTAATAGACAATCTAAGTAACACATTTGTTCCATTTATGATTAAGGTTTTGAATATATCCATTAATTTTATTTATAAGAATCACAAAATCCACCTTTTCTGCACGCCACTTAATTTAATGTGGATTTAGATTGAGTTTACCTCGTAATGGGAATTTCAATTGGATTGCGTATATATAACAACCTCGTTCCGGACAGAATAAGTAATAACAACTACTGATTTCATTTTAAGTGAGGTGTTATACGATACATACGACAAAGCAAAAAAGACTTGTGGTGCAAAGTATAACTACATTTAGTCTACTAATAACGACTATCTTTACACCCATGCTTATTTACATTGTTTATGGATTACAGATTTCGAAAGGCTTTGAGGGATACTGGCCATCAATCTTGTTTTATACAACTTATATGACGGGTGTGTTTATCTGGATACCTATTGTGAATAAGGCTGGGATTCACCGCTCTTTATATTGGACTGTTTCTATTCTGATAGTATCATTACTTAATGTTACTTTCTTTGGATGGAGTTCAAGATGGCTAGAAATAAGTGCGTTATTTTCTGGTTTTGCAGTTAGTACAATTTCTACCATGACGAGTACTTTATTGTTTCTACATGTGGAAGGCGGGGGAAAGGTTTATAATAAAAATCAACAAGCGATTATTATTGGTATCGTTTTTCTTTTACTAATAATCGTATTGTTAGCGATTAGTTTTTTATCGCCGCCGCTGATAACATGCATATATGGGATTTGTTTAATCAGTATCCTTTTTGCTATAAAAAAAATGCCGAGAACAGAGTTAGCCAAAGGGCTTTTACCTATCTCCATCGTATCGGTTGTAGGAAAGTTTCTTTTTGTCTCAATGCTTATTCTTTTGATTCGAACAAGTCGTAACATAAATAATGAACAATATATTTTTTATTTTTTTCTACTTTCTATAGCGCTTATTTGTTTCATGTTTTTGAGTTTGTTGAAAGGAAAGTTCTTTCATAAACTTTCATCTTCTTTACCAATCCGCTTAAAGGCAGAATCATTTTTACTTGGATTAGGAAATGGATATTTATTTTTGATGGGTATTTTTTATAGTTTTACTTTCTATAACATGTTAACCTGTATTTTCATTGTAGTTGGACCATACCTATTAGGGATTTTGATGTCCATATTTTTAGATATCAAAGCTGCTAAGAAAGTTAATCCAATCCATTTGTTTTTAGTAAGTACTTTAATCATGATATTCGGGTTATATTCTCCAATATTTATAGTCCTTAGCGTTACATTTGGGAGCTATGCCATTAATAGTATTTCTTCTCAAAATAATATGAAAGTATATATGGTGAATGCTACACATAGAGAGCTTTCTTTACTCATTTACACAACATGGAGAAATATGGGGAATATATTTTTACAATTTTTTATATTGATTGTGATTGTGGGAGTAGGGGTGTTTTACGATGTCGAATGGTCGCAACTTTTCCAAACAATTGTTGGGAAGGGTCAAATGCAGATTGAAGGGTTATCCGTACAACGATTGATGTTTATGTTAGCAATTTGCTGTTGGCTTGGCATGGTGGGCTTAGGTATGTGGATTGGTAAAAAAGCTAATCCCAATATTGCTTAAAAAGTAACTCGAAAAATATCAATACTAAAACTACAAAAAACAAACAAACTCGTCCTACTAAGAGGGGAGTTTGTTTGTTTTTTGTTTAGATAATGGAATGTTCATGCAAAATTGTACACTATGTTCCATATTTTTTATAGAATATTTTATATCTAGCGTTTCAAGAATTTGTTTAACAATATATAGCCCCAAACCACTTCCTCCAGTATTTCGATTCCTTGATTTTTCAATTCGATAAAATGGTTTGAAAATTTGTTGTATATCCTCTTCTTTAATATTGACACCTGTATTCATAATTTGCATTTTGATTTGACCTTGTTTAGAATCCTCACTTAACTTTATATAGACTTTTTCATTATGTGGTGAATACATAACCGCATTATGGATAATATTTTTACATGCTTTTTCAAAAAGAACACGATCTGTATAAACAGAAAGATCAGAATCAATTTCTTTTATTATTTGGATGCTTTTTTGAGAAGCAAAAAATTCGAGATCTTTTGTGATTGTATCTATTAACTTCGAAAGATTAACTTCTTCTACTTTTAGTTTAAAGGTGTGTTGTTCTAATTTCGACATGCTTAAAATTTCACGAACTAATTGTTCCATACTTTCAATAATTTGATGATTTTTCTTTAAATATTGATCACGATTTTGATAAGGGCCAATATTGTATATCATCCCTTCTAAGTATCCTTTCATTACAGTTAGAGGGGTCTTTAATTCATGTGCTACAATCGCAAAAAACTCTCTGCGTTTTGTTTCTATTTCTCGTTCTTTTTCAATATCATTTTTTAATTGTTGATTTGCTTTTTTTAAATCAAACATAGCTTGTTGTAAGTTAATAGACATGTCATTCAAACTATTAGATAGTTCTCCTAACTCATCTGTAGAGCGAACCTCAATTTTTTCGGAGAAATCTAAATTTGCCATCTTTTGTGCACCCTCATTAATATAAATAAGTGGTTTTGTAATAAACCTGGAATAGAAATAAGCACTCCCTACACCAATTATGAGTACAATGATACTAATATAGGGGAGAAAGCGTACTAAAACCTGTGAAGCTTCATCAATTGGTTGAAATGTAGCAAAGACTATAAGCGTTAAACTACCATCTTGGAATTGAATTGGTTTCGTAACGTTATATGAATTGCTAAGGGTACCTGCATTCTCGAACCGTGTGGCTCTAGTAACTACTGTTGTTTGCGAACCATTTTGAGTAAAAGAAAATGAAGGAGAGTATTTAATTATTCCCTCATTATTTTGAAGATAAAGCATCGCATTATTTTTTTTTGCATATTCATCAAAAAGTGGTATCGCATCTTGAAACGTAAGATCTTTAGATTTATCAATGATTTCTTTTATCCCTGTTTGAAGTTGATCTGTTTTGTATTGCTCATAAAACGTAGGGAGAAAGAAGTATAAAGTTAAATAAATCAATACTGCAAAGGATAACAAAATGAGAGAGGTAGTCATAAAGAGTTTATAAGTAATTTGCTTCATCTTCATGATTTTCACAATACTATTCATCAATTTTATAACCAATACCCTTTATTGTTTTAATATAAGGGATAGCTAACTTTTTACGTAGGTTTTTAATATGTGTATCAATTATTCGTGTTTCTCCAAAATAATCGTACCCCCAAACTTTTTCTACGATATTTTCTCTTGTGAGTACTTTTCTCTCATTTTGAAATAGTAGTTGTAGAATTTCAAACTCTTTTGTCGTTAATAAAATTTCAACGTCATTTACATATACTCTATATGCATCAACATCGATACGCACTTCTTTAAATACCAAATGATTATTTACATTTTTATCATAACTTCTTCTAAGTACAGCTTCGACTCGTCTAATCAAAACATGAAACGAAAAGGGTTTTGTTATATAATCATCGATTCCAAGATCGAACCCTTTCATTTGATCTTCCTCTTCTTCCAATGCAGTTAGCATAATAATTGGTACGTTTGACTGACTTCGAATCATCTTGGATACTTCAAATCCATTAAGATTGGGCATCATTACATCTAGAAGAATTAAATCAAAGGATTGCTTATTAAATTGTGTCATACCCTCTAATCCATCTGATGCGACTACCACTGTATACTGTTGTGTCATTAAAAATTGTTTAATTAATTCCTGAATTTCTTGATCGTCCTCAACCACGAGGATATGATAGTTTTTCATAATATCACCTCTGGTAGTCATTATAGCCGTACTATCTGTAGTTTATGTGGAGATAAATTAGGAGATTCCACAAGACGATTATTGTGTTAGCTCCACGTTCAATAAAATGAACATTAATATTTAAGTAAAACTAATGTATAATAATGTAAATCGGGTGTAATTTCTTGAATTGTATGAAAATATATTTTTACTTCTTTACCAAGAGGAGAAAAGGAAATGAATTTCAATATAAAAGAAGCTACTGTAATTCTAGAGCGTGTGCCACAAACTTTGGAGTTTTTTATCTAGTTTATCAGGCGAATGGCTACATTGTAATGAAAAGGAAGGAACTTGAAATACATTCGAAGTAGTTGAGCATTTAATTGATCTGGAGAGAAACAACTGGATTCTAAGGCTAGAATTAATTCTCCTGGAAGGTAAAAATAAATCCTTTACTCTGTTTGATCGTTATTCTCACATAAATAACAACTCTCTTGGTAAACCAAAAGTTTCAAGGTACGAACTAGGGATTATTTATATATTGCGAGAAAGGTTGTGAAATTATTTGAGGAGTTATAAAGCTATGCTGTTTGATTTAGATGATACGTTACTCGATAGGGATAAGGCAGTAGATAACTTGTTTTTATTAGTTTTAGAGAAGTGCTATGAGGATGTTAGTGATACAGTCAAAAACAATATGTTACAGAAATTCAAAGAATATGATAAAAGAGAATATGGCATTAGTGATAAAACAATAGTTTTAGAATCATTATTTGATGAATTCGCGCCGAAATATAGATTGCCACGCAATTATATCCAAGATTTTTGGAATGAAAACTTGCCTAAATGTTTTTCAATTGACCAAAATACTATTCTTTTCTTAAATCATATAAAGAGGCACTTTAAAGTTGGAATTATTACAAATGGCTCAACTCAGAGGCAAAAAGCTAAAATAATGAATACGGGTTTAAATGAATATTTTGATACGATTATTATTTCTGAAGAAGTGGGATTTAGTAAACCTGATAAACGTATATTCGAACTAGCATTAAATAAGCTAAAAGTACAATCAGAAGATGTACTATTTGTTGGAGATGACTTAGAAAAGGATATTGCTGGTTGTCAAAATGCAAATATAAAGGGCATATGGTTCAATCCTAATATGATTAAGAATAATACCGACACTAAACCATATGCCGAGATTACTTCTTTTGATAATTTATTAAGTTATTGTGGAGAGATAAATTTTCAAAAATAGTAAAAAGATAGATTACCCTTAATTTCATTGACCGTATGAGAAGTTTTAAAACAATATTTATTTACGAGGATATAAAGGATATTGGGCCAGGGGCAAATCATTTATGTGTGTTAATGAAGAGCTACACAGCGTGTTTAATATATACTTTATAAATTATAGAGGGGTGAGACTATGGAAATAAAGAAAGTAGTAATTGGCGGAATAAATATTGCCGTCGTCAGAAACGATACAGTATTAATATCCGACGTTCAATCTGCATTAGATCTCATGGCAACAGTTCAATATGAAGTGGATTGCTATCAATAAATCATTAATAAGTGAAAGCTTCTTTGACTTAAAAACACGGCTTGCGGGTGATATTCTTCAAAAGTTTATAAACTACAGAGTAAAGATTGCTATTATTGGAGATTTCTCTATGTATACGAGTAAAAGCTTAAAGGATTTTATTTATGAATGTAATAAAGGTAAGGATATTTTTTTATTAGCAACTGAGCAACAAGCAATTGAAAAATTAAGCTCATTGAAATAAAGATATAAAATGTAATTCGAAAGAGGCATCCGTGAAGGTGCCTCTTATTTGTATTTTTATATAAATATGTTTTTCAAATTTAAATTTTGTACCGGTACAGTAACTGCAAATGTACATTGTTACTATATCCCTTCAAATTTACAATCAGCATATATTATTTTAATTTATAACTTATTAAGGGGTGCTGAATATGACAAAGTTACAAGATCAACTCTTTACAAGATTAAACCTTGAAAAACGTACTGAAATAAAATTTGAAGAATTAAGTACAATACTCTTTGCATTTGCCCACACAATCCCGTTTGAGAATTTAAATGTAATAGCAAGTAATGCGAATACAATTTCTATGAAAAACTTACAAGAGAAAATTTTAACTAGTTCTCGAGGTGGGCTTTGTTATGAATTAAATACTCTTTTTTACTATTTTTTAAAAGATAGTGGTTATGATGTACAACTCGCACTAGGTACCGTATATAAAAATGATATAAACGATTGGGCACTTGAAGATGGGCATATAACAATTATTTTAAATTACGAAAACGTAAGGTACTTAATTGATGTAGGTATTGCTTCATTAGTACCTCTTGTACCAGTACCGTTTACTGGCGAACTTGTTTCTTCTAAAAACGGTTCGTATCGAGTAAGACAAAAAGATACGAGTAAAGGAAACTATGTTCTAGAAAGAATAGATGTTGATGGAGAATGGAAAGTTTGTCATGCTTTTTATAAACATATTATTGATGAGACAGTAGTAAACGATGTTCAAAGAAGAGTGATAAAAGATGAGAAATCTATTTTCAATAAAGGACCCATTGCAGTAAAATTGACGAACTTTGGCCATGTCTCATTAACGAATACTAGTTTAACTGAAATTATTTATGGAGAAAAAACGAAGCGTAAAATTACAGAAAATAAATATAAAGAGCTTTTATATACTTTATTTGCTATTGAGTTGTGAATATAAAAATAGCCGGTTCTTATTCAGAATCGGCTATTTTTATTATTTTTGGTTTAAATGGTTTTCGTCTAATATGTTTCGGAAACTGCGGTATAGTTAACGTTTTTAACGTTTCCTCAGCTTTTTCATATGTATGAAAGACTGGCTCTTTTCCATTATCTCCTTGCAAAACTAGCCCTTCATCCCGGATTACATACGGCATAAAACCACTCCTTATAGTAAAAAATTATGGTCTATTGAAACAGAATGATACGATTTCAAGTTTAATTTTCTTAATAGATATAATACACTAGAACAGTATAAAGAAGTATATAAAATGAATATTGGATGCAAAGGAAGATTATAATGTCAGTTATTGATAAATTGAAACTAAATAAGTATACAAATATGGTCGTAATTAACGAACCAAGTGAGTATGACATTTTCACAGGTAAAGAAACCTCATTTTCAAAAGAACATGATGCTATTTTTATTTTTGTTGAAACACTTGATGAAATGGTGAAACAAACGAATTTTATTATTAGTAATGAAGAATTACTAATTGAAAAAGGTTACGTGTTTTTCGCATATCCGAAAAAAGGCAATGCTCGTTACAGTACGTTTATTCACCGTGATGAGATGTTTCCGGCATTAAACGTTGGAGATGATGGATATGTGGGGGAAAGCGAAATTAAATTTGCGCGAATGGTAAGTATGGATGATGTCTTTACAGTTGTAGGTTTAAAACGTGAAAAGAAAAAAGCGAAGAAAACACCTGCAGTGAGTCAATGTGTTGCTGATTATGCAGACCGTATTCAAGATGTTGAAGCATTATTGGCTAATCATCCAGCTGAACTTAAGTTTTATCAAAGTTTAACTCCTGGTTATCAAAAAGATTGGGCACGTAATTTATTTTCTGTGAAACAAGAAAAAACACGCGATAAACGTCTTGAGAAAATGATTGAAATCCTTTCACAAGGCTATAAAACAATTGAATTATTCCGTAAGAAGAAAAAATAATGATTAGGAACGTCACAATGATGCAACAATTAATTACGTTGAGCACATTGAAAAAAGGATTCCTTTCAGTATACTAAAGTATGTTCTTATATTTAAATAATTAGCAAAAGAGAAAAGGTGTTTGAAATGAAATCGTATATTGTAGTTGGATCTGGAATTTTAGGGGCATCTACTGCCTATCATCTTGCTAAGGCTGGTGCGAAGGTTACTATTGTAGATCGTCAAGATTTAGGTCAAGCAACTGATGCAGCAGCAGGTATTGTCTGTCCGTGGCTGTCGCAACGTCGTAATAAAGCATGGTATAAAATCGTTAAAGGCGGTGCACGTTACTATTCTTCGTTAATTCAGCAATTAGAAGAAGACGGTGAAACGGATACAGGTTACAACCGTGTAGGTGCAATTAGTTTACATACTGATGAGAAAAAACTAGATCAAATGGAAGAGCGAGCGTATAAACGCCGTGAAGATGCACCGGAGATTGGTGAAATCACTCGCTTATCAGCTGAAGAAACGAAAAAGTTATTCCCAGCATTATCGGAAGAATATAGTTCTGTTCATATTAGTGGCGCTGCACGAGTAAATGGAAGATTATTACGCAACGCATTAATAAGCGCTGCGAAAAAACATGGTGCAACTTTCATTAAAGGTGATGCAGTATTAGTCCGTGAAGGGAATCATATTACGGGAGTTAAAGTAAATGACGAAACAATTGTAGCGGAAAAGGTAATGGTAACTGCAGGCGCATGGGCGAACGAAATCTTGAATCCATTAGGAATTAATTTCTTAGTTACGTTCCAAAAAGGACAAATTGTTCATTTGCAAATGGAAAATACAGCAACAGAAAATATGCCAGTTGTTATGCCGCCGAACGATCAATATATTTTAACATTTGACAATGGCCATGTTGTAATTGGTGCAACGCATGAGAATGATACTGGTTTCGATCACCGTGTAACAGCTGGTGGTTTACATGAAGTATTCCATAAAGCGTTAACAGTAGCGCCTGGTTTAGAAGATGGTACAATGCTTGAAACTAGAGTTGGCTTCAGGCCATTTACGCCAGGATTCTTACCTGTTATTGGCCCACTCCCTAATTTTGAAGGCATACTCATTGCAAACGGATTAGGTGCTTCAGGATTAACAGCAGGGCCATACTTAGGATCAGAACTTGCGAAACTTGCGTTAGGGCAACCGATTGAATTAGATTTAAATGATTATGATGTTGCTGGGGCAATGGAATAGTAATAAACAAAAAGATTAGGAGTGATTTCCTAATCTTTTTGTTATGTTATTTGGGCGTAACTAAGTATTTTGAGAGGTAGGAGTTCTTTTAAACAAGCGGGATCACCACATCGCTATCAAGCTAAGAAAATAGATAACCTACAAAACGAAAATTTTTTGCCCTTTATAGCAACGAAGTGCATTTTTATCGTTTGAGGTATTAGAGAAGAAAGATTGATTCGTTCAATATAGAGGCGAAAATACATATCAGAAATATAAACAATAGCCCCAAAAACTGGAGGCTATTCAATTTCACAATCTATTATGAGTACAATAGGTAAGCTCTTTAAAGTCTGTCCCATCGCTGCATTCGTAAAATGATGAATAACATCAAAACCCTCAACTTGATGGATATTAGCGAACCGTTCCACAAATGAAATTAAAGCGATAGACGGGATCCCAATTAAAGTTTTTTAAACCTAATTGGACTTACCATTAAGAGAGCGAGGATTAATGTAATCCATGCATTGCTATATGAAAACAATCCCATACCGGCCAATGGTAATCCAGCAGCTGGAATAGGTAATCCCTTAAAATATCCAATGGTTGGTTTTACACTAAATTTAGCTAATCTTAAAGCACCCATCGTTGGGAAAAGGATAAATGCCAAAGAAGTTAAAATAGATGGTGTTGCTATCGAATGAAATAAAAGTGCAGGAGCAACTCCGAAACTAACAATATCAGCTAAAGAATCCAATTGTACACCAAACTCACTGTTCACTTTTAATTTTCTCGCAATTCTTCCATCAAGGAGATCTAAAACAGCTGAAAAGAAAATAAAAATGGAGGCTACTTCCAAATAGTCACTCATATTCATGGTAATTGAAAAAACACCGCACAATAAATTTCCAATCGTAAATAAATTGGGTACAGCTTTTACTATTTGATTGAACAAAGTTGTCCCCCCTAAGTTGATCAAACTTCACGTTTATGTAGCATTTTCTATATATTCTTCCGTTATTCTTGAAAAAATATGACCACTGTATGCTAAGTAAATTTCGACAAGAGAAAAGTCAATTTCCTGTACGTTATGTTGGTTTATAAACATGTTTGATCAAAGATAAGTCTATTACTGCTAATTTACCTAATATAAAAACCCCGTTTTTGAAAAAAAGAGTTATCAAAATAGGCTTTAAACATATTTTATAGAATCACTTTTTATAAAATATGTTTGATTATTTTCGGTGCATCATATCTTCATATAGTCATAAAATTAATCTGTAGTCGAAAATACGTAAAGAGCTGCTAGAATGAATTACTGAGAATACGAAGAATAAAGGAGAGAAGCAGGGTAAAAACTAAAAAAATTAGACAAAGAAAATGGAGAGATGAACTAAATGTTAAAGATCATCAAACATTTAAAACCATTTATTGCTTCTATCATTGCAGTTGTATGTCTTTTAACTGTACAGGCAGTATGCGATCTATCACTGCCAGACTACATGTCTAACATTGTCAATGTAGGGATTCAACAAAAAGGTGTAGAAAATGCAGTACCTGAGGTTATTCGTAAAAGTGAAATGGATAAACTTACGCTCTTTATGAATGAAAATGAGAAGAAAAAAGTTGCTGACAACTATGTGCTTTTAGATAAGAACAACCTCTCTCAAAGTGAACTAAAAAATGACTTAAAAGATTATCCGCAGCTTGATAAAGAGCCACTTTATAAGTTACATACAGAAGATAAAAAAATAATTAACGAACTTAACGATATCTTTGGGAAACCAATGTTAATTACACAAGGAATTGAAAAAGGTGGCTCATCTGCTTTCTCTCCTGCTGCGACAGGTGACAACAACACACCAGCGAAACTTCCGCCAAATTCAGATCCTTTTGCAATCATTGCGAAACTTCCTCAAGATCAAATCAATGCAATGAAAGAAAAGGCAGATGAAAAGTTTAAGAATATGCCAGGCAGCATGGTAACACAATCAGCTGTTTCATACATTGAGAATGAGTATAAGAAAATCGGTATCAATACTGATAAACTTCAATCTAATTTTATTCTTACTTCCGGCGGGAAAATGCTACTTTTATCCTTAGTAAGTATGGCAGCTACCGTTATCGTGAGTTTACTTGCTGCAAAAGTAGCTGCAGGACTCGGCAGAGACCTTAGAAAGAAAGTATTCCGGAAAGTTACAAACTTCTCGAATGCGGAGTTTGATAAGTTTTCCACTGCATCTCTAATCACAAGAAGTACAAATGATATCCAGCAAGTTCAAACACTTATGGTTATGATGCTTCGCATTGTATTCTATGCACCAATTTTAGGTATCGGCGGCATTATTAAAGTACTTACTACAGACCTTTCAATGGGATGGATTATCGCAGTTGCGGTAATTGCGATTTTAAGCCTAGTCATTGGTTTATTTAGCATCGCGATTCCTAAGTTTAAGCGTATCCAAAAGTTAGTAGATAAAATTAACTTAATCACTCGTGAATCTTTAACCGGTATGCTCGTTATTCGTGCTTTTAATACTCAAAAACATGAAGAAAAGAAATTTGAAAAAGGAAATCAAGATTTAACAAAAACAAATTTATTTGTAAGCCGTTTAATGTCATTTATGATGCCAATGATGATGTTTATCATGAATGCCGTTACTGTACTTATTATTTGGGTTGGATCACACCAAGTGGATATGGGACATATGCAAGTTGGTGATTTGATGGCATTTATGCAATATACAATGCAAATCATCATGGCCTTCTTAATGATTTCAATGGTATCTATTATGGTTCCACGTGCTTCAGTTTCCGCACAACGTATCGCAGAAGTTTTAGATACTGACATTACCATTAGTGATGTAAAAGAGCCGAAAACATTTGCTTCAGACAAGAAAGGTTACGTTGAATTTAAAAATGTTGGCTTTAGATACCCAGGTGCAGAAGAAGATGTGCTTTCCAATATCGCCTTTACTGCAAAACCTGGTGAAACGACAGCTTTCATCGGAAGTACAGGTAGTGGTAAATCAACATTAATCAACTTAATTCCACGCTTTTACGATGTCACAAGCGGCCAAATATTAATAGATGGCACGGATATTAGAGAAGTATCTCAGAAGGAATTAAGAGAGAAAATTGGTTATGTACCGCAAAAAGGAGTTCTCTTCTCAGGTACAATCGAGAGTAATTTGAAATACGGTAAAAAAGAAGCAACTGAAGAAGAACTCGAAAAAGCGGCGGAAATCGCGCAAGCTATGGAGTTTATTAACGCGAAGCCTGAAAGCTTCCGCACAGAAATATCACAAGGTGGTATGAACGTTTCCGGTGGTCAAAAACAAAGACTTTCTATTGCGCGTGCTCTTACGAAAAAATCGGAAATCTTCATATTCGATGATAGTTTCTCAGCTCTTGACTTTAAGACAGACGCAGCATTGCGCAGAGCTTTAAACAATGAGATTACAGGAAGTACTATTTTACTTATTGCCCAAAGAATCAGTACAATCATGAATGCCGATAAGATTATTGTACTTGACGAAGGAAAAATAATTGGAACTGGTACTCATGAAGAGCTTATGGAAAACTGTGAAGTTTATAAGCAAATTGCTTTATCACAACTTTCAAGAGAGGAGTTGTCATCATGAGTGATAGAAAAATAGAAAATAGAAAACAAAGCGGCCCTGGTCCTGGCGGTGGCGGTCCTATGGGCGGCGGCATGAGAAAGATTGAGAAAGCAAAAAACTTCAAAGGAACGATGAATAAACTCCTTCAATACTTGAAGCCCTATAAATTATCAATCTTAATCGTTATCCTTTTCGCAATCGGCAGTGCAGCCTTTACAATCGTTGGTCCAAAAATTTTAGGAAACGCGACAACAAAACTTTTCGAAGGACTCGTAAGCAAAGTATCAGGAGCACCCGGTGCGGCCATTGACTTTACCTATATCGGAAACATTGTCATTTTACTCCTTGGATTATATATACTGAGCACTGTGTTTGGTATTATCCAGGGGTACATTATTTCTGGAGTAGCTCAAAAAGTATCTTATAATTTCAGAAAAGAAATCGATGAAAAAATTAACCGTATGCCGCTGAAATACTTTGATAAAACAACGCACGGCGAAGTATTATCGAGAATTACAAATGACGTAGATACGGTGAGCCAAACTTTAAACCAAAGTATGTCGCAAATCATCACATCCGTTATTACAATCATCGGTGTACTTATCATGATGTTATCAATCAGCTGGCAAATGACATTAGTGGCGCTTTTAATATTGCCAGTATCGATGATTCTCATCATGGCAGTCGTAAAACGATCACAAAAATACTTCAAATCCCAGCAAGAATATTTAGGACACGTAAACGGTCAGGTCGAAGAAATTTATAGTGGTCACAATATCGTAAAAGCCTTCAACAAAGAAGAAGAAGAAGTGAAAAAATTCGAAAAGGTAAATGATACCCTTTACCATTCCGCATGGAAATCTCAATTTTTATCTGGAATGATGATGCCGATTATGACATTTATCGGTAATATCGGTTACGTCGCTGTATCTATTTTAGGTGGATGGCTTGCGGTAAAGAGAACCATCGCAGTTGGAGACATTTTAGCCTTTGTGCAATATGTTAGAAGCTTTACGCAACCAATCGCTCAAGTAGCACAAATCGCGAACGTACTTCAATCTACTGCAGCTGCTGCAGAAAGAGTCTTCGAATTTTTAGAAGAAGAAGAGGAAGTGCCAGAAGCAGAAAATCCAGTGAAGCTGCAAAAAGTTCAAGGAGAAGTTACCTTCCAAGATGTTCAATTTGGATACAATCCAGATAAGATCATCATCAATGATTTCTCATCTAACATTAAACCTGGACAAAAGGTAGCAATCGTCGGACCAACCGGAGCTGGTAAAACAACGATTGTAAAACTGTTAATGCGTTTCTATGACATAAACAGCGGTGCAATATGTATCGACGGTCACGATATAAAAGACTTCACGCGAGAAGACCTGCGCAACATGTTTGGTATGGTACTTCAAGACACTTGGCTATTTAACGGCTCCATCATGGAAAATATACGTTACGGTAGACTCGATGCTACAGACGAAGAAGTAATTGAAGCAGCGAAAGCAGCTCACGTTCACAACTTCGTAAAAACATTACCAAATAAATATCAAATGGAACTAAACGAAGAAGCAAGCAACGTATCCCAAGGACAAAAGCAACTACTAACAATTGCACGTGCCCTTATAGCGGATCCGAAAATATTAATACTCGATGAAGCAACAAGCTCCATTGACACTCGTACAGAAGTACTGATTCAAAAAGCGATGGAAAACCTTATGGAAGGTAGAACAAGCTTCATTATCGCTCATAGATTATCAACAATACGTGATGCAGATTTAATCCTTGTCATGAAAGACGGAGATATTGTAGAACAAGGTAATCATGAAGAGTTATTGAAAGCTGATGGTTTCTATGCTTCGCTTTATAATAGTCAGTTTGAAGGTGCGGATGCTTCTTGAGTTAGTAGGTGAAAGTCCATTTAAATAACTAAACCCACGAAGAAAATGCATTTTCTTCGTGGGTTTTTATTATTTTTAAGGTTCTGTTACAAAGTTTTTAAAAGTAAGCTAGACTTTTGCAAAACAGAGTGAGGAGCATGATAAATGGGATGTTTTAAAGGGAAACAATTTAAAAAGAACATTAGAAGATTAATTAATACATTCTTGTAATGTTTTAGTGTTTCTCCTCCTTCTCTTGTTTTATGAATATCTCCAAAGATAAGGAGCATTTCTTCCCGATTAATTGTTGCACAACGGATAACCGGTTTAATTAAAGGGAATTATCAAAAAGGGTACTATAAAATAGAACAAGCCAAAGAAATAGATAAGGAGTGAGCAAGCGATGGACAACATGATTAATACGGGCAGCTTTGGTTTACAAAGGGGACCTGATCCAAAAACGGTTGGCCAGTATTTGTTCGATTGCCTGAAACTCGAGGGCATTACCGAAATTTTTGGTGTCGCAGGGGACTATAATTTTACACTTCTTGATACTTTGGAGTGTTATAACGGCATCCGTTTTATAGAAGGACGAAATGAACTAAACTCGGGCTACGCTGCAGATGGCTATGCAAGAATCAAAGGAATATCGGCTCTTATTACGACATTTGGGGTCGGGGAGCTCAGTGCATGCAATGCGATAGCGGGAGCCAACAGCGAGCATGTGCCAATTATACACATTGTGGGTGCGCCTCCTGAGAAGGATCAAAAAGAGCATAAGCTTATGCATCACACCTTAATGGATGGGAATTTTGACGTTTTCCGCAAGGTGTATGAGCAGATTACGGCATATACCGCGGTGCTTACGCCGGAAAATGCCAAGATTGAAATTCAGACTGCGATTCGCATTGCTAAGGAAAAGAAAAAGCCGGTATACCTGGTTGTGGCTAATGATTTAGTGACCAAGCCGATTAAAGTCTGGGTAGAACCGGTACCACCACGTCCAACATCCAATCCGAATACCCTTCAGGCTGCAGTGAATCATGTCCGTCCGCTTTTGGAACGTTCCCACCGACCAGTTATCTTGGTGGATGTGAAAACGATGCGATTCGGCCTTCAGACAGCGACTCGGCAGCTAGCCGATGCAATGAATGTGCCTGTTGTAACGATGATGTACGGGAAGGGAGGATTCGACGAGAACCATCCAAATTATATCGGAATGTATCAAGGCTCTTTCGGGAGGACTGAAGTCCAAAGTACGGTAGAGAATGCAGATTGTATCATTGCGATTGGCATGGTATGGGCGGACACAAACACCGCAAGTTTTACCGCAAAGCTGAATCCGCTGATAACTGTCAATATTCAACCGGATATAGTTAAAATCGCTGAGGCGGAATATCCGAATGTTCTTGCAGCCGACATGCTACTTGCCGTTCAGAAGGTGAATTATAAGGGCAAAGGTTTGACAAAAAAATTGTCATTCCCTTATGAGCAATTCACAACTACTGCCGACGGACCTCTAATGGCTGACGGCTATTATCCGCGTTTTCAGCGCATGCTGAAAGAGGAGGATATTGTAATCGCCGAGACCGGAACGCTTTATTACGGAATGGGAGAGATAAGACTGCCGGGCAATGTAACATATATTGGACAAGGTGGATGGCAGTCCATCGGTTACGCAATCCCTTCGGCGTTTGGTGCTATTATGGCCGCGCCGGAACGCCGAGTATTGGTGTTTACAGGTGACGGTGCCCTGCAGCTAACGGTACAGGAAATCAGTTCTATGCTCTATTACGGCTGCAAGCCCATAATCTTTGTCTTGAACAACGATGGTTATACAATTGAGAAATATTTAAATGTCAAAACAGAGGATCAAAAGTACAACCAAATCCCTCGATGGTCTTACACCAAGCTGGCCGAAGTTTTTGGAGGTAACGCGTTTACCGTTACGGTCCGGACCTATGGAGAGCTTGATCAGGCTATAATCCATGCTGAAAAGGAAAGCGCCGAAAGACTCTGTATAATTGAAATGATCGCAGGGAATCGAATGGACGCACCTGAATATATGCGACGGATGCGTAGTTATATGGAGAAGCAGGAAAAGCAGCGCAGTCAGAAATAGTATCCAATTCTCTAGTCCCTAATTGGATACTAATTGAACAGTTCTAATCATATTCTTTTAATAAAGCGCAATTAAAGGGGTGTAAAGTGAGTTGACAAAAGTTAAGGTTAGTTTACGGCCCATTGCAAGTAAGTTCAATTTACCTACTGTTTTGAAAACAACTATACTACCAGGTGACTCAATTGAAAGGTTATTTATTGCAACCCAGGTAGGAGAAATCTTTTACATAGGAGACGGAGTTATAAGGACTTTTTTAGATATTCGCCCGCGAATTATCAAATTAGGCACGTTTGAAGAAGGTGTCTCTAGTAGCGGTTATGATGAACGCGGATTGCTAGGACTAGCGTTTCATCCACAATTTTATCAAAACGGTTTATTTTACCTTCATTATTCAGTAGCTGGCACTCAAGGTCCGGGTGCCCTTTCTGAACCTTTTAAACCTAATCCGTGTGATCCGAAAACTTTAAACTTAAAGTGGGTAAATAGAGATACTCAATATGATCATATTGATACGGTTGAGGAATGGATTTTACAATCACATAGTCAACCTCAAAAACGACGGACATTACTTAACATAAGAAGGCCCTTTTTTAATCATAACGGAGTCAATAGTTTAAACTTTTCACCTGAGAGTGGAAAACTTGTTTTTACAAATGGAGATGGTGGATCGGGTTATGATCCATTTAATTTAAGCCAGGATGATTTAGAAATAGCGGGTAAAATAATTGAAATTGATGTAAGTAAAAATACATTCATAAATAACCCTCCAGTAGTTACACGCTTTAATGAGTTTCCTTTATCTATACAAGAAACACTTACAGTAATTGCGAAAGGAGTTCGGAATATAACAGGTATTTCATTTCAAAGGTTTTATAATCAGTATATCAAATATGCTGGAAATGTCGGGCAGGATATTGTAGAGTCTGTTTTTTCGTTTGTTCATTATAAACCCATACCGGTTACCGAACTTGTTCAAACGCATTTAATGAGATCCACTCCCAATCAAGATGGATTTATTAATTTTGGTTGGCGAGGATGGGAAGGAGAATTTCCTACTTCTTTTATAAGGCACTGTTCTGAGAACCCTACTTTGGATGAGAGAACAATGGCTTATTATAATGAAACAATAGAAACATCAGTGAGGCGCATACAGCCCCTAATTAGTTATTTTCATAAAGATTCCAGAGCAGATAAGTTTGGAGGAACCTCACTTACAGGAGTACAACCATATATGGGAACTACAATTCCTAGTTTAACTGGTAGTATCGTGTTTACTGATCTTGCTAAGAAAGAAGAATTTCAATCTCCAGTAAAGGGAGTGTTAGCTTTTACTAGAACAGCTCTAGACGGGAAATGTAATGATTTTCATGTTATTGAAACCAATTATGATTTTGGTTCTCAAGCAGCTTATTATATGAGCTTGGGAACAAACGGGGATCAAACTAGATTATATTTAGGGGTTTATGGATCTATGAAAGTAACGGATTTTAACAAAGGTACTATTTTTGAAATTGTTCCATGATACGGTATAAACTCTCAGTCTAAAAATATATCGAATTCATACTTTTTCAAACGCACGACTTAGCGCCTCTTAAAAAACCTTCTATGGATAAACATCTATTGTATAGTGATTCCTAACAAGCAGAAAGTAAAACATAACCAATAAGTATTTGAATAAAAATAGAAAGTGGTGAATTAAGTCTCTTTAGGGGGGGATTTGATGAATCGCTTTAGAAGCTATTGGTATCAATGGATGATAGAGCAGGATGCGAATTTTGTTCATAAAAGAAAGGTGACGCCTGCAAGTAGGTTAGTCATTACAGCATTACTCGGTTCATTTGCTGCTATTTTTCAATCTGCGGGGAACTTAATCCCTGGAATTGGGTTATTTATTAGTCCTTTCGCGACGCTACCGATTTTTCTGGCTATTTGTTATTCTATTCGTGAGGGAGTACTTTCTTATATTCTTACTATTTTCCTACTATTCATTATTGAGCCAAGTGAACTAATTGTCTTTCCCTTTACTACAGGCTTATTAGGTATAGCGTTAGGAGTATCCTTGTTACAATTCAAGAGGAGGATTTGGGTAATTTCCTTTTCAGCGATATGTCTACTTATAGGAATTATGATCATTCTCGATATATTCCGTTTTCCTGTACTTGGTCCTAGTATTCATACGACTATGGATATAAAAGTTATTACATTAATATTTATACTGAGTTTTTTATACTGCTGGATCTATGCAGAGTTGTGTAGAATAATAATGAATAGAGTATATAAAGTATGGTCTTAGCAATTGCATAAAATCTTTTTGAACAAATACACTTTCTCATATATTTTTAAAAATTGGAGATGTAAGCCATGTATAACATTGAAATTAGAAGGCCGAATTCGAATGATTTAGATGAATTACATTTGTTTTTTCGTCTTGTTATTACTAATACATTTAAAAACGAAGGGTTATCACATCTATTAGATGACATAGAAAATGAAATTAACTCGAAAAAGAAATATTTAAAAAATGATTTTGATAGTAATGGAGAAAATCGTTACTTTTTATTAGCGATAGATACAAGTAACGATAAAATCATTGGAACGATTGAAATCGGTCCAGCAAGTGCATTGATTAATAGTTGTACAGACGGTGTACTTAAGGATTTGTATGAAATAGGAACTGTATTTATACTTCCGGAGTATCAAAGAAAAGGTATAGGGAGTTTACTACTAAATACAATGTATCTTACATTACTTAGCAGAGGAATAACCGAATGCTGTTTAGATAGTGGATACAAAAAAGCACAAAGTATATGGACAAAAAAGTTTGGAAAACCTAGTTATGTGCTGAAGGATTATTGGGGCGAATCAAACGATCATATGATTTGGAAAAAAAGTTTACATGATATACCTATAATATTTGAATTATAAAATGAAATATCTCTCTTAACATAGCTTTTCTTACATACTTATGCTATTATTTATCTTTATAATAAAAGAGGACGTGAATGAACTTGATTAAAATTAATATTCCTGAAGCTGATGTTTCCATTACTGAACGTAACCAAGTTATTAAAGGAGACGAGCCATTAATTACTCCAATTAACGGTTTTATCGATTTCCACTTGTTCCCTAGAGATAAAGGCGGCATTTTTATGTTTTACAATATTAATGACGAACTTCTTTTCGTAGGTAAAGCTCGTAAAATTAGACAACGTATTAAAAAGCATTTTGAAGATAATGTTTCACCAATCAAAAATAATCGTGATGAAGTATACCGTATCGATGCATGTATCGTAGAAGATCCAACTGAAAGAGAAATTTACGAAACATACATCATTAATAAGTACAAAGCGAAATATAACGTTGATAAAGTGTTTTATAAATAAACAACATTAGCGAAATGAAACAATCCTAGTACATACACTAGGATTGTTTTTATTTATATAGCTTTGTAATTTTTGTCCGTAATGATTTTCCTCGCATTTGTTCCTCCTTATAAGGGAATAGATTATTTAATCGGCAGAATTTTTTCGTATTTTAAAGTAATGAGCGGCAATTAAACAAAGTACCCCTATAAATAACATAATAATTCCAAAAGTTTTATGCTTTCCTTCGAAGAAAGGTATGTCTGTAATTACATTTGTCATACATAAGCCTAAGAACACAAGAATTGGTCCAATCCAAAGTAATATGTTGCCTAATTTTGTATGTTTCTCCATGTAAACCCTCCTTTTTTACATATATATCCATCTTTATCGCAATCCATAACTTCTAAATAAAGGTTAAAGTAAATCCCCAAGAGAAATATATTTTCTTTCATAACAAAAATTAAAGCATCATATATTGGTACAAGCAAATGAGAAAGGAGATCATCATGAATTGGCTAGAAGCTTTTATTTTAGGAATTATTCAAGGGCTGACAGAGTTTTTACCTATAAGCAGTACAGGTCACCTATATTTAGGGCGACATATTTTTCAGTTAGATGAGGCAGGTTTGTTTTTAGATACGATGCTGCATATAGGGACGTTACTTGCGGTGTTTATTTATTATAGAAAAGAATTTATTTATTTAATAAAAAATCCATTTTCAAAGCTTATGCTATTACTTATTGTCGGGACGATACCTGCGGTTGTAATCGGCTTATTATTTAAAGACTTTTTTGAAGATATTTCAAAAACAGGTATAACAATAGGTTGGGAGTTTTTAGTGACGGGTTTATTTCTTTATATGGCCGATAAACAAAAGAACGGTCGTAAAAAAATGAATGATATTACATATAAAGATGCATTCATAATTGGTTCATTTCAAGCAGTAGCTATATTTCCAGCAATTTCCCGTTCTGGAATGACAATTGTCGCTGCATTATGGAGAAAGTTAGACCGTGAAACAGCGGCGTACTTTTCCTTTTTATTATCAACACCAGCTATTGTCGGAGCTATCATCTTGCAATTTGCAGATGTTTTTCAAGGGAAAGCTGAATCTATTTCTAGTACATCATTAATTGTCGGAACATTATCAGCAGCGTTCTTTGGTTACATAGCAGTTTCATGGATGATCCAATATTTAAAACGTCATTCTTTAAAAGTATTCGCGTATTACGTATGGGGATTAGGTATTTTAATTTTAATGTTGCAATTCACACAGGTGTTTTAAATATAATTATCAAGGAATTATTAGTTAAGATCCTGTTTCATTCATACACGACAGGATCTCTTTTCATTAAGGGGGAAAAAATGTTTACTAAGGCTATTGTTATTGGTGGAAGTATCGCAGGAAAACTCGCCGCAAAGGCTTTATCAAATACGTTTGAAGAAGTAATCATTGTAGAAGCTGGTGAAGAATGGGATGGAAAAGGCCCGCGAAAAAGAGTTCCGCAAAGTAATCATCCGCATGTGTTATTAAAAGGCGGCGAAGAAGCACTTGAGGAGTTGTTTCCTAACATTACTAATGAATTAATTGAAGCAGGTAGCATCGTAAATAATTTTACTCGCGATTTAAAATGGCATCAGTTCGGCCTATGGAAGCAGCCTTTCAAAGGCGAAATAAATATGATTCAACAAAGTCGTCTTCTGTTAGAATCGCATATTCAAAAACGAATTGAACAAGTTTCAAATGTTACTTCGAAGTATGAAATGTTGGTTGAAGGATTACTAGTAGATAACAAGCTTAATAAAGTCTATGGAATAAGAGCTAAATGTTTGAAAACAGGAATGAAAGAAGAATTTCATGCAGATCTTGTTGTTGATGCGAGTGGATTTGGTTCGAAAAGTATAGATTGGTTACAAGAATACAATTTCGAAGTACAAGAAGAGAAAGTAAGAATTGATTTGTTTTACGCAACTAGAATGTTTAGGCTCAAAGAAAAAGAGAAATTAGACTGCTGTAATATGCTTATGTCTCCAAGTTTTCCTGAGAATCCTTATGGTGTTCTAATTCAAACGATTGAAGATGATCGTTATTTTGTTACTTTTAGTGGATATGCAAATGAAAAAGCACCGCAAACAGATGATGAATTTTATGATTTTGCTGAAAACCTATCAATCACTAATGTTACAGAGTTTCTAAACAAATCTGAGGCGATTACCGATATAAAAACGTACAAAATTCCATATCAAGTACGCAGGCGATTTGATCTAGTTAATAATTTGCCTGAAGGATTGTTAGTAGTTGGAGATGCGCATTGTCGTTTTGATCCAGTTTTCGGACAAGGTGTTTCAGTTGCAGCTATGGAAGCTCACCAATTACAACTAATTCTTCAAGGGAGAAAAAGGCTTGATAAAATATTAACTCGAGAGTTTTATAGGAAGACTGCTATAATTATCAAAACACCTTGGGAAATGACCACAACGGAGATAGCACGTCATCCTAAGTTACAGAAAGAATTAACTACGAAACAAAAATTTCAGCAATGGTATACGAAACAAATATATCAACTTTCTGCAAGTGATTCTGATATTTATATTCGGTTAGTCAGAGTTATGAACTTAATTCGTAGTCCATTTCATCTTTTTCATCCTAGAGTATTACTTACTGTATTACTCAGACGAAAGAAATAGCAGGAAAATTATCGTTTAAAAAAGAATGTATAACAGTTAGTAAATCAAGAAGGGGTAAACGGGATGGAAATATACATAGAACAATTAAAGAATCAAGACGCTGAAGATTTATTTAATTTTGAACTCACGAACAAATCATTTTTTGAAACAATGGTACCAAGTCGTGGCTCTAATTATTACGTGTATGAATACTTTCAAAAGCAACTTGCCGAACTATTAAAAGAACAAACTGAGGGGATTTCTTATTTTCATCTCATACGTAATACAGAAAAAGAAATTGTAGGACGTATCAATTTAGTTGATGTAGATAAGGAAAAACGAATTGGGTCGTTAGGCTACCGAGTTGGAGAGGGTTTTACAAAAAAAGGAGTTGCAGCAGCATCTGTAAAATTGATTTTGGCTCAAGCGAGAGTCTATGAAATTAATGAAATACGTGCTATGACAACAACAAATAACATAGCTTCACAAATTGTATTAGAAAAGAACGGATTTTCTCGTGAAAAGGAAGCGGAGACAACTACTGTAGATTTAAACGGGGAAAACGTAAATTTCGTACATTATATTTGGAGGACTACTAAGGGTTAAAAATAATAGGGAGGGACATGTACATGAAGGATTTACGTTATCCAATAGGTCAATTTACTTACGTAGGAACTATTACAGAAGAAATAATTGATAAATGGATTCAAGAAATAGAGGATTTACCTAATGAACTAGCAAGAGCGATAAAAGATTTAGATCAGAAGCAGTTAGATACACCGTATCGCGTCGGTGGATGGACTGTTCGCCAAGTTGTTCATCATGTTGTTGATAGTCATATGAATAGCTACATACGCTTTAAATTAGCAATGACAGAAAAGAATCCAACTATTAAACCGTACAAAGAAGAAAAATGGGCAGAGCTACCTGACTCGAAATTACCAGTAGATGTTTCACTTGTAATGCTAGATTCATTACATAAAAGATGGGTTAACTTATTATATTCTTTAGAACCGGCAGATTTAGAAAAGACATTTAATCATCCTGAATCAGGAGAAACAAAACTTGCTGCTGCAATTGGACTATATGCATGGCACGGTCGTCATCATACAGCTCATATTACTTCTTTAAGAGAGCGTTTAAATTGGTAACATTAGAGAAGGCGACAGAAATTGATGCAGCAGTTTTATTTCAAATGCAAATAGACTCATTTAGTCCTTTATTAAATAAATATAAAGACTATGAAACAAATCCAGCAAATGAATCTATTGAAAAAACTATTTTAAGAATAAATAATCCGAGCAACAACTTTTATAAGATGATAATAGATTCGAACCTTGTTGGAGCGATATGTATATCCCAAAAAGAAAGACCTTATAAATTTTGGATCAGTCCAATGTTCATTCATCCAATCTATCAAGGGAAAGGAATCGCTAAGAAGGTACTTATTTTAATTGAAGAGATGTTTCCAGAAGCACGGAGTTTTGAACTTGCTACGATTTTAGAAGAAGAAAGAAATTGTTTTCTATACGAAAAAATGGGATATAAAAGAACAGAAGTAATAAAGAAATTAAATGATAAAACTACACTTATTTATTACAAAAAAGAAAGGTAAAGCATTTGAAATACGCTTTACCTTTTTATGTTTTTTGGATTAAATATACAAAAATAACGCATATTCTTCCAAAATACTCGGGTTAGTAATTTCGATAATGAATAAATATACGGAAAGGCGTTATTTCGTCGTATATGTTACTAACGCTTTTTGAATGCTTAAAATACTATCGTCACCTTTAAATTCTTTCGTAATTGGATCATCCATACTAGATACCCAAATTTTAAGCTCTGCATCTAAATCAAAATGCCCAGCTGTTTCAATGCTAAATTGTGTAATACTTTTATAAGGAATAGAATGATACTCTGTTTTTTTACCTGATATCCCTTGTTTATCAACTAAAATAAGACGACGATTTGTAAATACGATTAAATCACGAATTAATTTATAAGCATGCTCAACTTTTTCATCATCTAGCATAATCTTTTCTAAATCACGTTCAACGCTTTCTGTACTCGCACTTGATGCATTTCCTAAAATACCACTAAATAAACCCATATGAAATTCCTCCTTTATAATATGTGGAATGAGTTTCTTATATTGTACCATGCGAATGACTAATAGATTATGACATTGCTTCAATAGTTTTTTGTTATTATTGCAACTAATTTATATAACCTCATCCTAAAATCTTATGCTAACATGTAATTAAGAAAACAGAAGCAGAGGGACTGAGCATGAAGAATATCGGTTTAGTATTAGAAGGCGGCGGAATGAAAGGATTATATACTGCAGGAGTACTCGAATATTTTATGGAAAGGGACTTATTCTTTCCGTATGTAGTCGGTGTATCCGCTGGAGCATGTATGGGAGCGACCTATTTATCACGTCAAAAAGGAAGAAATAAGAAAGTGAATACAGAGCTAGTAGGAGATCACAGGTATATATCTTATCGAAACTTAATTAGCAAACGTGAATTATTTGGAATGGATTTTTTATTTGATGAAGTACCAAACAAAATTGTACCGTTTGATTTTCAAACATTCCTAAATTCAAATGAACAGTTTGTAATCGGAACGACTGATTGTGAATCAGGACAGGCAGTTTATTATAATAAAACAGAACATGGAAATGATATTTTAAAAATTATTCGTGCATCAAGCTCTGTGCCGTTTATAGCACCTGCTGTAGAATATGATAATCGAAAATTGTTAGATGGAGGGATTATAGATCCTATTCCAGTATTAAAAGCGCAAAATGATGGTTACCAAAAGAATGTTGTTATTATGACAAAGCAGGATGGATACGAGAAGCAGCGGAATAAATTTTCTGGGCTAGCTAAAATGTTATATAGAAAATATCCGAATATCGCACAATCTTTAGTAGAACATTATCGTTTTTATAATGAGACGATAACTTATATGAATCAAATAGAACAAAAAGACAATTTTTATATCATTCAGCCTAGCGTACAGCTTCCTATAAGCGGAATAGAAAGAAATAAAGAGAAACTTGTTAACCTATATAATCTTGGCTATACAGATGCTCAACATCATTATGAAAAATTATTAAATTGGGTAAGGAAATAAAGGGGGGGAATTGCTATTAGGTAAAAAGGTTATTTTTAATGAATTGCAGAAAATGCATAGTCCGCTGCATAAACCGTTTCCGTATCGTGCTACAGGAAAATTGCAACGAGACTTAAAAAGTAAATTTACAGATGATGACTGTATAAATGCTGATTTAAATTATTATTGGATGCATACAGCAGGTACTTTAAGTTACATACTTAATAACAACGAAAAGGAGATTGTGTTTGATCAAATAAAGTGGCTAAAGAAATCGTTTTTTGAATGGTTTCCGCAATATCGTTTTATAGAAACAGAAATTGTGAAGTATCCCATTTTGTATAGAGATTTCATGAATTATGAGAAGGCCCGGAAACTATTACTGTATTATATTACTGAATAAAAATAAAAACGTACAAGTTATGCTGCTTGTGCGTTTTTTTGTTCATAAAAAATACAATTTTAATACCTTGTTTATATAGGGATTCTAATACGAAGAAAGAAGTACATATAGAATGATGTAAAGGAGGGAGAGGCGTTTAGATACCGTTTTCCTTTAATCCATTATCCAATTCGAATATAGTTAGTTATTTATGATAAAATATTTCGAGTGAAATCAAGTACTTATTATATCCAGTATTAAATAAGTTAAGCCAGGAGGAACAATAGTAACATGGAAAACGTGTCAAATATAGATAAATTGGAATCAATAAAATCTTTACAATCGACAATTCGTAAACTTGAAAATGCTTTTTCACAGATGACTCAAAAGGGAGCAAATACTACCTTAGTGAAAAAAAGGCTTAAAGCCGTTTGTATAGGGCTAGCAGTGTTAGAGAACGTGTGGAATCAAGAAAGTCATCGGTATAGCCAAGAAGAGTTAGCAGAAGCACGTAATGTCCTTGCTGGTTTGCTCCCATCAATTGAGAGAGCCTATGATAAGTCTAAGGCTGGTAGTCCTCAAAGAACACTTTTAGAAAGAAGAATAAAAGCGTTGGAACTTTCTATTCAGGCAATTGATAAACCTTCTAATAAATAACTCATCTAAATACATAACATACTAATCTTAAATTTTATAAAAGCAATCTAATGAAAAGAAAGAAATACAAGGGAGGCAGATGGGTGACTTCAATAATTAGTCCTAAGTTAGAGGAGCTTAATAATCAATTAAAAAAGGAAACGAGAAAGCAATTTATACTTTTTTGCATGAAATAAAGTCAAATAATACGCCACTAATAGAACAATGTCCTGTAGAAAATCAGTATAAGCTTATAACGTATATATGGTTAGGGGATCAAAAAACTGAAAACGTCTATGTATTCGGTAGTTTTCCTGGTTGGGATCTGTCTGTAAATCAACTACAACGGTTGTTACAGACAGATATTTGGTATGTAACGTTTAGGACGGATGAGAGTTTTATTTCAACGTACTATTTTTCAGTAAACGATTTTTCCGAAAATGATTGGATAAAGCGCAGTGAAAATTACCAACTAGACCGATTTAATAAAAATACATTTGGAGAAGATGCCAATAAAGCGTCTGTGTTAAACATAGGAATGGAAGTACAGTATAGCAGTCGTTTTCCTTCAGATCATTATCCATCTGGAAAAATTGAAACATATTCTTTTCATAGTACGATTTTAAATGACACACGTAAAATTTATATTTATACGCCTCATGACTATTCTCACACTTCACATCTTCAAGAACTTCTCATTGTGTTTGATGGGAATTCATTCATTAATAACCTTTCAATCGCAAGAACACTCAATTATTTAATATACGAAAAAGAAATCCCATCTTGTATTGCTGTTGCAATAGAACCCGTTGATCGACTAGAAGAGCTAACTTATAACGATAAAATGAATACATTTTTAACGGAGGAACTACTTCCATGGATTCAAGCTAGGTATCACGTATATCAAGAAAAGAATCATACAACAATTGCTGGTTTCAGTCTTGGTGGCTTAGCAGCTTTTTATGCAGCGCTTCAAAATCCACATGTTTTCGGAAACGTGTTGTCAATGTCTGGATCCGTGCATTGGAAAAAGGATGGTTATGAAAATCAAATTCCTTGGATTGAAAATCAAATTTCATCTATAGATTCTAATACGAGTCAACCTCATTTTTACATAGCAGCAGGAGAACTTGAAAACAAACCTCTTTTAACGGCTAATAGACGCCTGTATAAAGCTTTAAAAGAAAAAGGATACCAAATTACTTATGAAGAGTTTCAAGGCGGTCATGACGGTGTTTGGTGGCGAGAAAAGTTATTTGATGGGTTGAAAGCATTAAAACATACAAAAACCACACTATAAAATAAAAAGGAGAGAGAATTTATGAATCAAGATGAGCTAGATAAAAAACTTAAAAACAAGAAATTTTAGTTAAAGATGAAAAAGTTTGGTCGTTCACGTATGAGGATCATATTAGCTCTATCGTTAAAGAAGCAGAAAAGAAAGGGTCTTTTGATAATTTGCCAGGTAAAGGGAAACCTCTAAATCTAGATAAAGATCTTTCGTATAATCCTGAAAAACAACTGTATAGAACTTTAAAAAATAATCATGTTTTACCTAGGTGGATTGAGCTTTCAAAGGAAATTGATGATTTAAAAGAAAGGCTAAAAGAAACTACAAATACTGCAGAAGCAGCGGATTTAATTCGAACTATTAATAAAAAGGTTTTAGAACATAATTTACTTTGTCCACCAAGTGCGCAAAAAACGAGGGTGAAAACGGATATTTAACGATTTTCAATGAAGTTATCTTTTGCTATATAATTAAGTAAGGCATTTTCAATTCATTATTAAGGGGAGGCAAATGTAATGAAGAATACGTATCAACTTCAAATTCCGAAAGAACTAGAGCAGTATCGTAGTATTTTAGAAGAAAGTGTGCAACCGTATATTAAAGTGTCTGGAACGCAAGCAGAAACAACTCTTTTTGAAAGTAAGTTTGGTGGCTATCCGTATGTACCTATAGATCAAGAGCATCCTAAAGATTCAAATGGACAACCTATGATGTTACTTGCGCAGCTAAACTTTGAAGAAATGCCGCATGTTGAATATATGCCTCAAAAGGGTATGCTGCAGTTTTTCGTAAGTGCTGAAGATGAGCTTTACGGAGCAGATTTTGATCATCCAACAATCCAAAAAGACTTTCGAATTATTTATCATTCTACAATTATAGAAGATTTAAATAAGGTTATTACTGATTTTAGTTATTTAAACACTTCAGAATTAGAGGACTTTATCATACCTGAAGCAGCGAAATTACAGTTTGAATTGGGTTATCAACCCGTAACATCAAGGGATTATCGATTTGAAAAGATGTTTAGTGAGGAAATTGATTGGGAAGAAATTGTTGATGAAGAAAATAATACAGAATTAGGCGAACTGTATGATGATTTATGTAAAGATCAAGGGCATAAAATTGGTGGTTATCCATTTTTCACACAGACAGATCCAAGGGAATGGGAAGAAAAATACCAGCAACATGATATATTATTGCTGCAAATCGATACAGATGATTCATTAAATATTATGTGGGGAGATTCTGGTGTTGCTAATTTCTTTATAAAGAAAGATGATTTATTAAATCTAGATTTTTCCAATGTTATTTACAATTGGGATTGTTACTAAAAATAGATAAATGGATTACTAGCTAGCAAAAGAAATCTTCCTGAAGGTGAGGAGGATTTTTTTACGTTAAAAATAAACGTTATGTTAACTAGAATGAAGAATACAATGAAAGTCAAGCGTAAATAAAAGAAATAACAACAAAAATATAAAATAATAAAACATATGTAATTAGCAATAAATCTATAAAGCAAAACATAAAATGAAATTTATCATTTGTATAGAAAAATTTATTTCGCATAAAAAAATTCCGTGCTAATCAAAATTATTTTTGACTCGTTAAACGATAATTAATCGATTAAGATTTGCTGTGATTAATTTATAGCAAAATAAACGATAAAAACTGTAGAAATTCATTTAGATAAGATTTTATGTGAATCTCATTAAAAATACCTATTCCGTCTCATTAAGTATAGTTTACTTGGTTTTTGATACAGATAAACACTTACTCTATACAACTTCGTATAATATATATTATGTTAACTAGAAAAAAGTAATAAACTTATTACACATTGGTCTCGGTTGTTACACTTCCCTTTTCTTTGTTTGTTCATGATTGGTTGTGTGTTATATGAATTGATACAACTTAATAGCTTAGATAAATTGTTCTAATATATTTTTGTTGTTTATTTTCATAAATAATGCCGCAAACAAATTTTAGTTAAAACAAAAAAGCAATTTGTTTAATCGTTAACTTTAAACAAATTGCTTCGATGTTAATTTAATTGATGATAAGTTTTTAAATTAGTTTGCTACAGCAATTGCTTCGATTTCAATTAATAAGTTATCGTTAATTAACTTTCTAACTTCTACAGCTGAACTTGCTGGTGGATTCTTAGTATCAATGTATTGATCTCGAACATCTCTAACAATGGCCATTTGAGAAATATCTGTTAAGAAAAATGTTAATTTTACTACATCATTAAATTTTAATTCCAAAGTTTCTAATGCGCTTTTAATATTTTCGAATACTTGTCGCGTTTGTGTAGCTAAATCATCAATGCCAACTATTTGACCATCAGTATTGATCGCTACTTGTCCAGATATGTAAATTGTTCGTTTAGCGTTACTAACTTCAACTACATGTGAGTATCCAAAAGTTACTGGCATTGTTTCTGGATTGATAAATTTCTTTTGCATGGCTCTTCTCTCCTTTTGATATCTTATTTTCTTTATATTAGGTTTTAATTTCGGATTATCCTCTATTTACTAATTATTGTCTATACATCATTCAGCTGCTACATATGCAAAAGGATATTAGTCACTTTAATTTAAAGTTTTTAATAGATTATGTACGTTTGATTTTTTTGAGCGCTTGTTATAATTACGCCTTTTTGTATTAATTCTTCAGTTATTTTTGTATAGAAAAAGTGATACCACCAAATAAAAAATTCTTCGTAAGTTATTTCTTTTGAGTATCTGCTGCTTGCAAAGTATTCTTTTAAAGGTTTCTCATTTTCTTTACATAATAAAATCAAATCTGCACTGATCGTGTTCGCGATTTCGTTAAGTATAGATAAATCTAGGGCTGTAAACACTGGGATAACAGGTTGTGAATTTTTATACAAGCCTAATTTTTCGTATAATAAATTTAAATTTAAGTCTAATTGTCTATCTGCCGCTACAAAATTTTTAACTAATTGTTTTTTGTATAATTAATATCAGTAATAGCATCGTGAAAATACTCTTCAAACGTTTCTTTATTCGCAGTTATTAAATTCAAAGTTGTATATCGAGTGTTTCCATAAAGACCAATTTGATATTCCCCTAAATCCAAATACGTATTACCATACATTCCAAAGGACTCTTTGTCTGTTTGTTCTTGTTCTAGAATCGCATAATAATATCTTTTATTGTTTCTCAAAGGCCGTTCTATTTCTAAATAGTTTTCTTCAATGTTAATTATTTGTCCAAAATCTAATAACACACCACTATATAGTAAAAGACTGTACGATTCTTTAGGTAAATGATTAAATGTCTCGATTCTTTTAGACATAGCATCAATTTGATCGGAATATTTTTCAATAATTTTAAGTGCAGTTTTAATTAGAGGCTCACAGAGGCTATACAGTTTTTCTCCTTCATTAGCTGTTATAACCATACACGTTGGATAGTAACTCCCTCCTGTCTTTTTCAATAAACCTTCTAGTTCTAATGTATGCATTTGTTTTTCGAATTCCTCGTTAGTCCAATTTAGCTTCGTTTTTATAGCATTGGATCCTATACCAAGATGCAGCATCACAAGTAAATATTGAAGATTTGTTCCACTTATTTTTATAGATGGCGAATTATCTCCAGATGAAATCATTTTAGTCTCATAAGCTTTTTGTAGTATTTTCTCTGGAGTATTATTAGCAAGCATCATTACATCCCTCCTTTTTAAATAAGTTAATTGTAAAATCTATGTATTTACTATGTTCTATAAATAAAAATAAGTATCCTTTAATGATTTCAAATAAAAAACCTTAGTATAGCTATGTTAATACCTATACTAAGGTTATCTAGAATTCTATATTTAGTTATTGCTATTTAATAGTTTGCATTTAGACTTCTTTTTTCTTTCTTCTAGCATTTATAGACTCTCCTTCCTGTGGATAATTAGTTACCTATCTGCTTCTATAACATACAACGAAACGTACGTTCTTTGTTGTTTATGAGAAAGAATTTACTTAAGCAAAAAAATTTACAAATACATAATATTAGTTTTAGCTGCTGCTAAATGAATTCTGTTTTATATATATAAATAATAAATTTGAAGAATTTATGAAATGTACTGCATTTAAGATGAAAGGTAAAATGATTTCGTTTAAACTACAATTAGCTACAATAACAACATACGTATATTGTTAAACGTAAAAAGGAGAACTAATGAAAAAGAAATATATGAATCAAATTCCGACTGATGTAAGTTTTAATCCGAAAGATATTATCGGTTTAATGACTGATTACTTTAAAATGAAAACAAAGCTACGTCCTGTAAAGAATTTACCTATTGTTTTATCGAATAAAAATAATGAATCTTTAGAGAGTGTGACATGGTTTGGGCACTCTGCTTCTCTTTTGAAAATAGAAGGTAAAAAGCTGTTATTAGATCCTATGTTTGGCGACGCCTCTTCCCCGTTCCCTGTTTTTAATAGTAAACGTTATAGTGGTGCTTTTTCTTTAGAACGTGAAGATTTCAAGGAAATTGATGCGATTATCATTTCTCATAATCACTATGATCATTTAAATTACAAAAGTATTATGCGGTTAAAAGATCGTGCGAAGCATTTTTATGTCCCGATTGGAGTTGCACGTTATCTTATTAAATGGGGTGTTTCACCTAATAAAATTAGTGAACATAATTGGTGGGATGAAATTACGTTTGATAATATTAAGTTAGTTTGCGCTCCTGCAAGGCATTTCTCTGGACGAAGTATGACTGATAAAGATCGTTCTTTATGGTGTTCATGGCTTATTCTTGGTCAAGAAACGAAAGTTTTCTTTAGCGGTGATAGTGGCTATGCTCCGCACTTTAAGGAGATTGGTAATAAATATGGTCCATTCGATCTTACTTTAATGGAATGCGGGCAATACGATACGAGTCGGAATTCCCTATCTTCTTTAATGTTAGTTATGTAGTAAGTACAGGGACAAAATTAGATTATTTGAATGGCATCCATTGTTTATACATTATGCTGTAATGAAAAAGAGCCCTAGCATAAGGACTCTTTCTTAGCATTAAGCTATTTTTCGATTTAACTGTTTTATTTCCTTCTTCTTTTCTGCATTTGGAGGGCGGATTACTATAGAGATAACGAAAGATATAACACATAGAACACCGATTGTAATGAAGGTTGGTTGAAATCCGCCAAGTAGTGCTCCAATGAATGATCCTGCAAGTGCACCAAATCCGAAACCTTGGTAAACAATCCCGTAGTTTGTACTATGGTTTTTTAATCCGAAGAAGTCTCCCACAATGGCTGGGAATATGGTGATATTACCACCAAAGCAAAAGGCGACACTTGCTACACAAGCAAAATAAATCCCGTAATTTAGTGGAATAAAACTTAAAGTGAAGACGGATAATCCAATAATAATAAATGTAGCCGAGACGATTTTTAATCGACCTATTTTATCTGATAACGTTCCAAGAATAATTCTACCTATTGTATTAAAGATTGCGATCATTGCGACGGCATTTGCGGCAGTCGCTGCACTAAGACCAACGAGCTGCACCCCGATGTCTTTTACCATACCGATTAAATACAGTCCGCCCATACATGATGTGAATAACATGAAAAATAAGAGATATACTTGTTTCGTTTTCATCATTTCACGCGGCGTATAATCATTGTGTAATGTTTCAGTTGCAGTGTTACTTACAATTGCTTCACGTAAGAAGAATGATCCTATCAACACTAATAGTAAGACGATAATACCCCAATATAAAAATGCTTGTGATACTCCAAGACTGTTGATAAGATTTCCGTTTATATATCTAAAGATTAAGCTTCCCATTCCATATGCCGAAACAGATATACCAGAAATAAGTCCTTTACGGTTTGGAAACCATTTAATTAAATTAGATAGTGATGTAATATATGCTGTTCCATCAGCGTATCCAACGACAACACCGGCTAATAAATAAAGTAATGGTAATGAGGAAACTTGTGAACTAAGTATTAAACCGAGTCCTAAAACAATTCCTGCAGTAGCGATAAGTTTACGAAGCCCAAATTTTTGTTGTAGCTTTCCTGCAAATAGAGTTGAGAATGATAAAGAAAAACTCGTAATTGAGAACGTGATCGCGACTGAATTGAGGTTCCATCCAAACTTACTTACAAGGGGTTGATTAAATAAACTCCATGTGTAAATTGTTCCTAGGCCAATTTGAACAATGATTGTACCTAGAACAATTAGCAATGGATTTATAGATGTTTGTTTCATGCTAACTGTCCCCTTCTTTTATCATGACATGAATTTTCACAGTTAGTATATCCATGATAAATTGCAAGATACTGTACGGAAAATGGAAATTGAGTTAGCTTACACAAAAAAGACACTTCATCAAGAAGTGCCTTTTTGTAGGTTATATACAGCATTTAAAGAAAGCTTTGTTAAGATAAGACATTTTCGAATGCTTATGTATATATGTTATCAAATAATTTGCTGAAAGTGATGAGACTTAAGACGTATTTTTCTTTCATAAATAAGTCGGAGAGAAAATTAATATTCAATTTCCTCAAAGTCTTTCGGCTGCGGTACAGTTTGCATATTAGCTGCATCTTTCGGATCGCTATAAATCGCGTTTTGTTCTGTGTTTACATCCTTTATATTTTGCTTTTTATTTTTATTCACTTCATTTTTCATTAAAGTTCACTCCTTTTTATTATAGGAGTAGTTATACCCTAACCATAGTATTTTTACTGCTACTAAATGTATCAGCGACTAAATTGCTAAATTCACGTAAATAATATAAATAATTATCCCCACCATAGTTGTATCTTTTATTGTACATTTTAGCAACGACGACATTATATTCTGGAATGACTAATATCGTTGGTCCTGTAATTCCTAATATTTGATAGGAACCTTTAGGAACTCGCTCACCAAGTTCGCTAAATAAAGCAGGTTCATTTTGAACGAACCAAAACAACCCGTTTTGAGGTAGTTCTTTATTTGTATACTCTGGACTTTGTAAGCTCGTAGCAAGTGCTATAACTTCTTTTGGCACAATTTGTTTACCATTTAAAAACCCTTTATTTAAATGCAGGTTACCCCAAAATGCAAATTCTCTCGCAGAGACAAAAAGATTTTTCTCGGAGCCGTCATCTACTGCACCAACACTACTTATTGCATCTTCATCTGGATTTACAACAACCTTAACTAAATTATCATCTTGTTTTATTCTCCATCCAGTTTCCTTGAAGTCAGCAGGTATGAATACACGCTCCTTTAATAGTTCAGGAAAACTTTTGTTATACAAGTGATAAATAAGCTGCGTCACCATTCTTACATTAATATCTCTGTACGCCCAAGCTTGTCCCGGCTCAAATTCACGAAAAGCTGTCCCATCATCGGTTTCATTTAAACCGTGTGAATGAGTTACTAAATGTCTTATCGTTGTCTTTCCAAGTAATGAAGGATCATATTCTTTAAAATAATTTACAGCCTCGTCATCAAGAGATTTTATTTTCCCCTCATAAACTGCATAAGCTACCATTAATCCTAAATAGCTTTTTCTTGCGGAAGCGACATTGAATTGTGAAGATAAAGTTACTTTTTTACTAGTAGGAATATTTGAATGCGTTCCACTATAATGCTCTAGCACAATCTTATTATCTTTCATAATACAAAGTGCTGCCGTAGAACTTTGATTTGTCTCTTTAATGTTTTCTACCCATGAAATTAATTTTTTATATTTGTACAAATAAATATCCCCCTAAAACATATAAAAATAACAGCATGAAAGAAAAGTTTCAATACATTATAACTTTGCATCTGCACTTTTCTTTCATGTGAAATATTATTGATCTATAGTACTTAAATAATCCACCAGTTCCAGCAATTAGAACAGCTGAAACAACCAACACAGCCTACACAACCTACGCAACCGCCGCAACGTCCGCCACCACAACCACCACAGCGACCACCACAACCGCCACAACGTCCGCCGCCACCGCATCCGCCACAACGACGTGCATCGTCTTGAATGTAGTAATATGGATATTGATTTTGTTGCTGATCCCAATACACAACATTACCAGGTTGATAAGCATTAAGGTTTAACGCTTGTAGTTCTTGTTGAAACTCATTCATTATGAAACCCTCCATTTACAAATGTAAATTCCGTCCAAATTTTCGAGTTTATTTACTTTTAAAAATAAAGTAGAAATAAGGCTATAGACTAAATGCGTACATCAACAAAATATGACTTTACACTAGGTGATGTACCTTGTTTATGAGCCTATTTTCTTTATATTCTTTTAGTGGACGGAATTAATATAAATAGAGACAATTAAAAGTTGCTAATCCAGCAAGTTAATAGTTCATCACTTAATTTTCTTTCTAGTAATTCTTTTACTGAAGGTGTCGGCATTATTGTATAGGAATTTATATTTTCTTTATTAAAATCAATCCAGTGAAATGCTAAATGGGACTCTTTAGATATTGGAGTGAAATCGGATTTTAACTCATTTGAATCTATTTCAAAAATGTGGTTAATTTCATGGTGGAGGGTTTCTTTGGCTTGCCATTGATTTTCTATGACGCCTAAAAATTGTTTTATACTGCAAGTTACTCCAAGTTCTTCTCGTAACTCTCTTATTAGTGCATTCTCTGCTGATTCCCCAATTTCAACATGGCCACCGGGTAAAAAATAGTGATGGCCTATGTATTCAGCGACTAGTAGTTTTTCATCTTTTATCATGATAGCTCGTACAATATGATGGAATTTACTTTTCATTTTGTATTCCTCCTAATCATTCACTTTATACTTGCTCGAAAATTTTCATTTAAAAGCGGGATAATATAAATCATAGGTGTTTCATATGGGTGGATTTCATTGATAATTGCAAGAGTACCTTTTACAAGTTCTCGTTTATACGTTAATTAAAACTAATAATTTTGATAAATGATTCTAAAAAAGAGTATGTTTATGATGAAAATTATCAAAACATACTCTTAATATTTTTAGTTGATTCATTCTTTTACAATAAGGTTTGATTAGCCCTATTCTTTGCGGCCTCAAAATCGAATCCGTAGCTAAAGTATGCAATCACTACTATTCCCTAAGCAAATCTATTCTCTACTTCAAATTTACCTGCCTGTACAAATTTTAGACTCTTAACGAACCACGAAAGCCTCTTGCGGCATAGTAAGATTCTGCCCCATTGTGATACACAAAGACGTGTCCAAAGCGATAATCGCAAAAAAGGGCACCGCCAAGTTCTCTAATATCAGAAGGTGTTTGCACCCAACTCGATGTCTTCAAATCGAAATCCCCAAGATTTTGAAACGTACGATATTCTTCTTCCGTTAATAGTTCAATACCCATGGCAGTTGCCATATCAATAGCGTTATTTTCTGGTTTATGTTTCTTTCTTGATTCTAGCGCTTCAAGATCGTAACAAACACTTCTACGACCTTTAGGACTTTCTGCTGAACAATCATAAAAAATATATTCGCCTTTTTCTTTATCAAAATCAACAACATCAGGTTCGCCACCAGTTCGTTCCATTTCGTTGAGCGACCACAACTTCTCAGTATTAGCATCCAGCCTTTCTTGAACATTAGCCCATTCTAAACCTTTATGACGGTTCATATTATTCTCAAAACGATCTTTCAATGTTTGTAGTAATTCTTCACGTTGCTCTAGTGACAACTCTTTTTTATTGCTTTCTTTCATATTAGTTCCTCCATTGATGTTTTTATTAATGATAGTTTAAGTATATATAAATACTGTTTTATAATAAAATGTTTAAATAATTGCGTGAATTGAGTTTGCGATAATTTATATGAATTAGTACAATCAATTCTCCGCGATATGACCCTTTAACGGAACAACTTATTGTTTCAAAACAGTATATCTTTATTTCAACAACAATAAGCGATATACTTCCTCACCGTCATATACATTTCCTAATGGTTTAAAATCATAACATTCATATAGTTTCTTTGCAGAAATATTATCTTTATGGACAGTTAATCTAATTTCCTCACACTCTTTAAAGTTATTTTTTATTAAGTTAATGATTTCCTGTAATGCTGCTTTTCCATATCCTTTTCCTTGCTCTTTTTCATCAATGATAAATCCGTTAATCCAATACATAGCTGTTGACTCTCGCACAAAAGCATGCATAATAAAACCAACTATAAGGTCACCATCATATATAGCGAATGGAATATATTCGACATTTTCACCATCTGGTTTTATGTATACTTTAGCAAGTGATACTGCCACTGCCGGAACAAAGTGTATTTGGTTTTCTTTAACTTGTAACTTTAATGCGTCTTCCCAATTTTCTCTCGTAACAATTTTTAATTGGACGTTCACTATTTTAAGCTCCTTTAAAAAGAGAATTTATCTTTTATATTCAACGGAGTGAAATGATTCCCTTTTTCGACATCAACTTATAACATGATTTTCATAAAATCCTGAATAAATTTTTCCTCATCTAATTGTAACGCTATACGCGCCCCTTCAGATTTAGAGTGTGGACGAAAATCAGCAAAAGTTTGTCCCTTCGTTTCGCCACATATATCCACAGTCACTTTTCGGGATGTATAATTTAAAAATGTAGGATTCACTAAACCGCTTATAGCAAGTACATCGTGTAATAATGGCCCTTCAATATATGGATTGAGTTTTTGGTATGCTGATAAATAATAATCGTACAGAGGTTTCATAATCGGCTTAAATGGATTTTGTGTATTAACTAAAATATAAGTAAATACACTTGGGGTTAAAACCGTTTTATTTGTTACATTTAAAGGGAATAACGTTATATTTTTCGCTTGCTGAAATACAATTTGACTTGCTATAGGATCTCCGTACACGTTTGCCTCTGCTAATGGAGTAACATTCCCTGCTTCTAAAAAGACACCACCCATAAAATAAATTCCTTTTATATTTAACATCAAGTCGTTCCATAAATTAAAAGCAATCGCTAATGAGGTAGATCTTCCTACATCGACAATTGTTAAATCTTCTCCATACTTTACAAGAATCGCAGCAATACTACCAAAATTGTATATAGGAATAGATAACACACTTTCCGGTACATGGATGGGCCCTAATCCTTCTGGTCCATGAATTTCAGGGTAATACGTTGTAATTTCATTTGTAAGTGGGCCTGTTGCACCGCTAATTACAGGAATATCTTGTCTGTTTGCTAACTGTAAAATATATGCGGCATTATGAGCGGCATGTATATGTTCAACATTTCCATATCCAGTTACGATACCAACGATTTCAATTTCAGGATGCAGTAAGCCATACATAATTGCAAACGAATCATCAATACCTGGGTCTCCAAAAAATAAAACCTTCTCCAAGAAATGCACTCCTTTCATAGGTAAGATAATTATGTATATGTGGAAATAATTTAGATCTATACAGTTCTAAGCAAATATTAATGGTGAGTAATGTATTGATAAAAAAGAACTAGCATTATGCTAGTTCTTTTGCAGATAAATAATCTACCAGTTTAATTAAATCTCGTACAAATATTGGACTAGCTGATTTTAATATAGATTTTTTTCACTATATTTATAGAATGGAAAGCCTGTTATTAATCCGAAATTTTGCATTTAAATTGCAAATACTCGCAGGGATGTCTTACCATACTTTTTCACTCTCAATTTGCTTATAATTATCTTTATTAAATGTTAAATGAGCAATCACAACTCCAAGTATAGTAATTCCCCCTCCAATTATCGAAACAAAGGTTGGCACCTCACCTAACCATATCCAAGCGATAATACATGCAGTTACTGGTGTTAAATATAGAGAACTTGTTGCCTCAGAAGCACTGGCATGGGATGTAATATATGCTAATGCAATATACGGCAGTACTGTCGGGAACACACCTAAATATATAACACTCAAAGTAACTTCTATAGGAGCTGCTACAATTTCTTCATAAATCCCTGGCAAAAAAATAAGCATAAATACAGTACCAGACCAAATTGTATATATTGTAAATGGCAAGAAACCGTACTTTTTTAAGTATGGCCTTTGAAAAACGAAAAATAGACTTTCTGAAATTGCCGCCAATAAAATTAGTAATCCCCCACTATTCAATTGAATGGAATCTCCTTGACTTAACGATAAAAAAGCAATTCCTACAAAACTAATTACACCACCGATCCAACCATTTAATTTCATTTTTTCATTCAAAAAAACAGAAGCAAGAATTGCCGTTAATATAGGTGTTACTGATACAATTAAACTAGCAGGTCCAGCATTCACACTCTTTTCACCGTAGTTCAGTGCAATATGATAAATTGTAAATCCAAGAGCACCAAATATAAAAATTACTGGAATATCTTTCAAATCAGGTAAACGTAATTTATATATAAGTGAAAACAGAAAAAGAATCAAAGAAGCGATTAATAATCGTAGCAAAGTAAGGTGTTCAGGGGTGTAAGCTTCAAGCCCCATCCGAATTCCTGGAAAAGCTGTTCCCCATATAAGAATCGTAAAAGCGTGAGCACATACTATACGAAAATCCCATTTTTTATTATGCATATTTTCTCTCCCTCTCCAATAAACCAGCCATTTTCTAATTACCAATTATTTCTTTTCATCATATTTAATAGTTGATACAATGTCTTCAACCAGTTAATCCTCGAAAAAACCAACCACTTTGCATTTTTAAAATGAATGAGGGAGTTTTTAATATGTCTACTGATAAAAAACTGCCTAAATATCGGCAGATAATAGACTATATGAAAGAAAAAGTTGAATACGGAGAATGGCCGATTGGAAGTAAGGTTCCTAGCCAGCGGCAGTTAGCGAAATTATTTCATGTAAATCGTAGTACTGTAATAACCGCACTAGAAGAACTTATGGCAGATGGCTTAATTCAAGGGAAAATCGGGTCAGGAACAATTGTAACGAATAATACATGGTCATTATTAGCCACCAATCCCTCGCCCGATTGGAGTGAATATGTAAAGGCTGGTATTCATAAACCAAGCAAGTTAATGGTACGGGAAATAAATGAAGCAGAAGCAAATAAAAAATTGATTCATCTTAGTAAAGGAGAACTTGCACCTCATCTTTTCCCGTTAGAAACTATGCAATTCATTATGCGTAACGTATGTGAGGAACTAGATTATTTCGGATATGAAGAACAAAAAGGATATCTCCCTTTACGTGAAGCAATAAGTAATTATGTAAAATCATTTGGAATAAATACATCACCAAGCTCTATATTAATAGTCTCTGGTGCATTACAGGCATTACAATTAATATCAATCGGTCTTTTACATAGAGAGTCAACTGTTTTACTTGAACGACCTTCTTACTTATATTCTCTTCACGTATTTCAATCGGCTAATATTCACCTTTCTGGAATACAGATGGATCAACATGGAATTATCCCTAATGATTTGTTAAGAAAAATTAATTATAGTCAAAAGAAAAATATTTTATATTCGATTCCTTGTTTTCAAAATCCGACGAGTGTATTAATGTCCAAGGATCGACGAAAAGAAATACTAAGAATATGCGAAAAAGAACAATTGCCTATCATTGAAGATGATATTTACCGTGAGTTATGGATGGATGAACTACCGCCCCCTCCTTTAAAGTCGATGGATAAATATGGACATGTTTTATATATCGGTAGTCTATCTAAAACACTTAGCCCAGGACTTAGGATTGGTTGGATTATCGGACCAGAGCCTGTTATTGAGAGATTATCAGACATAAAAATGCAAACTGACTATGGGTCAAGTTCTTTATCTCAAAGAGTTGCTGCAGAATGGTTAAGTAAAGGGTTTTATGAGGATCACGTAGCGAATGTAAGGATTCACCTAAAAAAACGAAGACGAATAATGATACAAGCACTAAATACGTACTGCGCTGACATTACTACATGGGATATTCCTAGTGGTGGATTTTTTATATGGCTAAGGGTAGTGCCTAACATTTCGATGAAAAAACTATTTTCAGAGGCTCAATCAAAGGGAGTTCTTTTTAACCCGGGACGTATTTATGAAGAAGAATCAGATCAGTTTATACGTTTATCTTATGGCTATTCTTCCCCTGAACAAATTACTCAAGGTATTATTATATTAAGTAATTTGATTCGTAAGTTAATGGCATAATAAAAAAATCCTCTTTTTATAAAGAGGATTTTTTGTGTGCCTTTTTTACCATAATCTCATTTCCTGTCCTAATAAAATAAGTTCTTTATAGGGATCACCGTCAATGTTTAATACTTGAGCAAAAGCCGGTTCTGTTTTTAACCCTTGTTCTTTTAATTCAATTACTTCTTCTCTAATGTGTGGGTGCTGCATTAATAGCATGTGCTCCACTATCATATGTTTATATGCATTTTGGTTACGTACTGGCTTAGGCTGAGCGAATAATTCAAATTCAAAACCTTCAAATTGAAAATTCACCTTTATTGTTAAGATATTTTTAATGATTTTCTTTTTCATTTCAAATCCTTCGTATGAGCCATACAATGATCTAATTTCCTGTTCAAAAAAAGCATAATTATGTACTTCCATTACAATGTCTAAGTCAGAATGAAGGGTATCAACTCTAATAGGGATTGTCCCGCAAAGTACAGGGCTATATAAAGCTAAATCCTCTATTATGTTTAGTTTATTAATAATTTCGTAAACTTTTTGTTGCTTATCATTCCCAGATTGTAAATATGTAATAGATGTAAACATAGAAGTCTCTCCTTCATTTAACGTAATAATCGTCTCACTAAATTTGAGAAAAAATTTAATCATTCCATTTTGTTCTAGGAGTACCTTTATTTCAATATATTAAGGCGAACTAACTATATTGTTCAACTTTTCTCCTATACTGCAATACTATAAAAATAAAAAAGGAGGAACTTTTATGAGCATTTTCAACATTCTTTTGACCATACACATATTATTTGGAACCATATGTTTAATTACTGGTATTGTAGCGATGGTTGCTCAAAAAAAGAAAGGAAAACATACGGAATGGGGCGAAATATACCATGCGTCCTATGTTGTCATAACCCTTACTGCAATTATATTGTCTATTTTAAACTGGGATAAAATCGCATATTTATTTTATGTAGCAATTATCTCCTATTCATTTGCGATTTACGGATATCTCGCAAGAAAAAAACGATGGAGAAATTGGTTGCAACACCATATTAGAGGTATGTTAGGCTCTTATATTGGTGCAGTTACCGCACTTTTAGTAAACATTGGTATGTATATCCCTATTTTAAATCTACTTCCACCAATATGGTTTTGGTTCTTACCTACTATAATCGGTATTCCTCTCGTAGCCAGTGTATCAAAAAAATATAAAAAAGAAAGGAAAAATTAATTACATTTTGATTACTTTCTGACAAAACTTATGAAAAATAATAATCAATATTGTATTATATCAAGTTTGGCGTATAGAACTAAAAAAGAATCCAATATGTTTATTGGATTCTTTTTTGTTTATTACTCCCTTAAGAATAATACTTTTTAATTATGACTTTTCAAATCTAATACTGAATGTAAACGATCCGGATAATTAGTAAACATCCCGTCGATGCCCCAAGAAAGTAACTTTTTCATATCTTTTTCATTATTTACTGTAAATGGATGAACTTCTAATCCATAATTCTTTATTTTTTTTACGTAGGCTGCATCAATATATTTATAATTCATACCAAGACCTATGCAGTATGTTTTATACTTTTCTATTTCTGAGTCTGTTAATTGAACTGCTTTTTTATATGATAATAATTGTACTAACGGTATATTATCATTTAAACTGTGAATCTTTCGCAGACTTTCTTCACTAAATGATTGAATAATAACTTTATCATTTATTTGGTAGTGATTAATAATTTCTAATAGTTTTTCCTCCATTCCAGGATATTCATCTGGTGATTTTGTTTCGATATAATAATTAGCATTATGTCCAAACGTTTCAATAATCTCTTCTAATATTGGAACTTTAGTATCTTCAAATTCTTTCTTTGCTAAATTTGGATGCTTTTTATTGAAAAAAGAACCTGCATTCAGTTGTTTTATTTCATCTAATGTATGATCTTTTACAAAACCAGTACCGTTTGTTGTACGGTTTAATGTTTCATCATGCATAGCTATTAAATGTCCATCTTTTGTCATTTGGAGATCTATTTCTATATAGTCACCTTTTAATTGTTGTCCTAATGTATAAGCCACTATTGTATGTTCTGGTGCATATGCAGAAGCACCTCTATGCGCAATGTTTTTTATATGATTTGATTGATTAGTAGCTTTTATATAATTATGTTCATTTACTTGTTGAAAAACAAAGAAGCTTATTACTGTGAAGAAACAAATGATTGTAATTATAGATGTTTTTTTCATAACGGTATGTTAACTCCTATATTTAAAACAATTTGACTTGGATGATTTACTCAAATAAATGCCGATTTTCAAAAACAGTCATTTGTCCTACAACTTGAAAGCCGGATTTTTTATAAATATTTATTCCATCAGGTGAAGCTTGTAATACACAATACGTATTTTTTAATTGTTTTGCTTCTTGCAGCAGGAAATTAAACATAGTAGAGCCAAAACCTTTTCCTCTCATTTCTTCTTTAGTCGCTATATCATAAATACCGACACTATCTTTCGTACATACTAAAGAACCAACAGTTACTACATCACCTTTATAAAGACCTAAGTATAGTTTCATGTCGTCGCTATTCCATAAATCTAAAGAAGAAATTTGATTATAGTATGCTTGTACATTTTTACCTTCCTCTGATGTACCAAATAGATTAGCTAACGTTTCTCCAAACTCTTTGATTTGTCCTGAAGAAGATGCTTTTTGTATCGTAAAACCTACTGGCATGTTTATTCTTGGATGAATTGTTTTTAATTCTGCTACCATCGCGATATTCTTTTCAGCTTCTTTTAAACCAAGTTTGATTAATTCGCTTTTTATAGTCTGTTCTTGCTTATCATCCCAAAACCAAACACTCATTGGAAATTTCTTTTGATTATAGCATTCTACCTCCTTATATAATTTCTCGATTCCTTCCGTTACATTACTATTTAGTAGTGTGATAATATTAAATGTATCTGCAGGTAATCCGCAGTCGACAGTAATGTAATCCTTCGTTTCTTTTACATCCATTCCATTTACCTGCCGCGCAATATATGAGGTTTTATATGTAAAATTGTCTATTAGTAACTGTTTATAATTCATTCATTTTGCTCCTTTCATAAAAATTCGTATTCGAATCCTTCAGTATTAAATATATCATATAAGAAATGTACCTATTTCTATAAAAATATCTCTATAAATCACTCTTTGCGCCCTAAAAGAATTAAAAATGATATAACGTTGTCGGAATGAAAAAAGTGGTATATAATAAATATTAACATTACTAGTAATTATTTTAGGTATTCCTAGAATAAAGGAGCGATACATATGAAAATTACTATTTATTTCGGAAGTCATGAAGATCAAGATGTTCGTACTATGGACTGTCATTTAGATGTAGAAGATACAGAAGAGATTGTATCTGTATCTTAATATAAATAATGGGATGAAACCTCTTCCCTGCAACGTTTAAGGCACCTTTTATAGGTGTCTTTTTTATTGTTTTTTCGTCAAAAACCCTTTACTTTAGTGCGTTTTAATAGTAAAATATAAATATACGAACAAATGTTCTTTTTAATTTATTTGTACATGAAGGGATGATTTCAACAATGACTCAAGCAAAGCGCAGAGGAAGAAAAAAGCAAACACCTATTATTTCAAATACAGGCTTTATCGGCTCTGTCTTTATTGATACATTGGAGTTACAAAAGAAATCCTATTATTTCGCTCGTAAAAAACTTCAAATTGTGCATCACGTACTAGATGGTCTATCTGGAGCAACGAGTGCATTATTTAAAGAACATAATACCGCTGCATACATGTCATGTGTGTATTTACATAAACAAAAGAAAATCGGCTTCGTTCTTTCAACAAAACCTTTTGAACAAAGTGATGGTATTTCTTATTTTATAAATTATTTAATTGAAAAGAATTTTTACGGTAACGAAGAAGTAGAATATCAAGAAGTATTTAATACAGGTTTTATTGGTGTAGTATTCGCGGATTTATCTAGTATAGATCGCTTTAATTTTGAGTTTGAAATGGGTATGTTAACGAAATTAATGAAAGATATGATTATTCCGGTTAAAGAGCTCTTTTTACGCCACAATGTACCGGCTTACATCTCCACTTCTCATTTAGAGGAGCAAAATAAATTAGGTTTCGTTCTATCTGTAAAGCCATATGATGAACGTGCAGAAGCAGATTTATACTTTGAAACATACTTAAAAGAACGAGGGTTATTTATTGGTGATGAAGAGGATGATATTGATAAGATTGTTATTAGAAAGACGGCTGAATTACGATAGTTTTCCAGTACAACTTACATTAATAAATTTTTCAGTATTTAATTTGAACTTAATACCTTCCTATTGGTAATAGGAAGGTATTAATAATTTATTAGTCCTTATGCTTTTCATACATCTCTATTTTTTTATTTAGTAAATCTTTACCCCAGACTTGCATTGCTTCTAATACAGGTATAAACTTTTTCCCCTGCTCTGTTAAAGAATATTCTACCTTTGGTGGAACAACTTTATAAACTTCTCTGTGTACTAACTCGTCCTCTTCAAGCTCTCTTAATTGTCTAGTTAAGATTCCTTTTGAGATACCAGGTAACATCCTCAATAATTCATTAAACCTAATAATTTCATTTTTGCTTAAATGCCACAAAATCACGATTTTCCATCTTCCTGCAATTGCATTTTGGGTAACTGTTAATGGACAAATTTCTTGCTGTGTTTCTTCAGAAACCGATTCATCTTGATAACTAAAACGTGCCATAATAAAATCTCCTTTTTCGCTAAGTACTATTTTTATGACTATGTTATTAAATTGTGCCTACTTACATAAATCCTTCTTAAGAAATAGTATATGTAATGTATACAAAAATCAAAAATAAAGATGTATGTAACGGAGGAGATTGTATGAAAGTTTTAGTAACAGGTGCAAATGGAAATTTAGGTTCTAAAATTGTTGAGTATTTACTTACCAGATTATCAATTGAAGAAATAATTGTTGGGGTACGTGATGACAAGTCTGAAAAAGCACTTAGCTATAAGGAACAAGGCTTAGAAGTACGTGTAACGGATTTTGAAAATCAAGAAACCTTGTTTTCAGCATTCAAAGATGTTGATCGTTTATTCATCATGTCAACATTTGGTGACTTTGATACAGTTATACGTCAGCATACAAATGCAGTAGAAGCTGCCAAAGCAACAGGTGTAAAACAAATTATTTATCCAAGTGTTACAAGAGCAGAAGGAAATGACTTTTTCCTAGCGGGCATGCATAGAGCACGTGAAGTAGCAATTATTGAATCAGGTATTCCTTATGTGATTCTGCGTAACAACTGGTATGTAGAAAATGAACTTGGTACAATTCAAAGCTGTATGGCTGGTGCCCCTTGGGTGACTTCTGCAGGAGAAGGGAAAATCGGTTGGGTATATCGTCCGGATTTAGCTGAAGCAGCAGCGAATGTTTTGGTAGCTGATGGTCACAAAAATAAGATTTATGAACTTTCTGGTGAAAATTTAAAACAACAGCAATTTGTTGATACATTAAGTGAAGTATTAGGAAAAGAAATTCCTTTATTAGAAGTAGATGACTCTTCTTATGAAGGAATGTTAAAAGGTGCTGGAGTACCTGAAGCCTACCTTCCAATGTTAGTAATGATTCAAAAAGGGATTCGTGAAGGAGGATTAGAATCAACACATACCCATTTGAATTTCTTATTAGAACGTCAGGCTACACCATTAAAGCAAGCATTAACACATTTATTAGTAAATACAAAATAGATAAATCAAATTCCACAGCCGAAATCAAATAATAAATTTTGTATTTAAAAAAGTGCCTTTACTTCGACCACCTATCACTTTAGTTAAAGAAGGATTTTTAAACAACATTATTATTTTTTAAAGGACTTTATTGCAAAATAAGCATCTTTTTTGTTACTTAACAAGTTCACTTAGCTACGCAAAACACTATAATCTTTTGAATGAATTTCTAAATTTAACTTATTTGAGTAAGCCTTATTCAAAATAAGAAATACTATCCCTCCTGTAATTGGAAGCGTGTAAGCAGGGATATAATTTAATACTAATCCTGATAATGCCAATGCTATTGGCTGCATCATTTTACCTATACTTAATCCAATACTGAGTACCCTCCCCCTATATTCATCAGGAATCTCTTTTTGCATGAAATAAATTAAAGGAATATCAATTAACGCTATTATTAGCCCTAAAAAGAACATAACGACACAATACATAATAACGTATACAAAATCATTTACTTCAAAACTTTTGAATAGAACTGGAATTCCTGAAATAATCATAAAAACTGCCAACATTGAACTTAGCTTTTTCAAAAGATAAGAGTAAGAAAAACGATTAGTTATCTTTTTTACTAAAATTGCACCAATTATCATCCCTACTGGAAAAGTCCCTTGAATGATACCAAATTGCTTAGAACTAAGATTGAGAACTGTGTTAATAATGTATGGCAATGGAACAGTTACAGCAAACCCTAAGAAGAAATTAAGTGAAATTAAAATTCGAAACGTATTCTTTAAGCTTTCCTTTTCAATTAAGTATGAAAACCCCTCTTTTATATCTTTAATAAAATTAATTCTCCTTTTTGGGCATTCCTCATTTATATTGAACTCGAACAGTTTAAAATGAATAAATACTATGGATATACCCGAAAGAATAAATGAAATACCGTTTATAATTATAAAAATTTTAATATCAAAGACTGCAAAAACGATGCCACCTAACATAGGACCGAGAATTAAAGATACAGAATCGATAATTTTACTTATAGAGTTAATACTCATAAGCCGCTCTTTAGAGACGATATTTGGTTTTGCGGCTTCTAATCCTATTCCAAAAAATGTTGTAAATACCGTCATAAGAAAGGTAGTAGTATAAACGATGAATAAGTTTAATCCATAATAGCTGCTTAATATATAAACAGTTATTAATAAGCATCCACTTAGTAAATCCATACAAATAACCAGTTTCTTTTTATCAACCTTATCAGCAATTACACCGGCAAATGGATTCATAACAATCATTGGAATCGTTCCTAAAATGAGCGTAATCGCAAAATTTAACGCAGATCCGGTTATTTGTAAAACATATAATCCTAATGCGAAACTATATATAGAGCTACCGAATATTGATACTGTTTTTGCAATTGAATATAAACAAATATTTCTTAGTTCTTGGTTTCTTTTTTTATTTTCTATATGTAATCGTAAACTTCCCATAACATTTCCCTCCCGCTGAACTTTGTATTACGTACAGTGTAAGTTCTCGGGTCAACCCAATATCAATATGCTAGTATTAAAAACTTTTAAAAGAAAAATTAAAAAAGATGGGGTTAACCCCATCTTTTTCCGAAAAATGAATATGTATAAATTTCTTCTCCTTGAACAAAGAAATCCTCGTATTTTCCTCCTCGTTCTATATATTCTGAAGTTCTTTCATCTATGGAATTAAACTGTAGCTTTTGGATTTCTCCCTTGACTTTTGAAGACGTAAAATTATCTCTTAATCTAGTTGTAATTTGGCTATTTATGCTAAAATTTTTAAATACAATAAATGAACTTAATAAATAACAATCAGGTTTGAATAGATAGTTTAATTCGTGCAATAAAAAATTTTCATGCTCAAAACTGTAATTACTTGTACCAGACTGATCAATTACAATATCAACAGAATGATTCTGAATAGGTATACTTAAAAAATCAGCGCAAATAAAAAGAATGTTTCTTTTGGAATTTCTTTTTTCAATTACATCTTTTAAAAATAGAAGTTTATTCAAATCTCGATCAACAGCAATATATAAACAATCTTCTGGTAGTTCTTCATAAATATTTCGTAAAAAGAACCCAAGACCCGATCCTAAATCAAGTAGTATTTTGTTATTTAAATCTAATTGCATTAGTTTCTTTTTCGCCCATTCTCCTTCTCTATGCATATTTTCCAAATATGCAGTATCAGTTTCATGAATATAATCTGAAATAGAACTTTCAAGTGAAGATCGCTCATATGCTTTAAATAAATTGCCAGCTGTTAGAATACCTGAAGTAATAATGTATTCTTCCCCACAGTTACAAATTAACTTTCCCTCTGTAATTTGATTGCAATTAATAATTCCATTTTGAAGAATTAGGTTTTTGCTACACTTAGAACATGTAAGTAAATGAAGTACGCTTAAATCTATTCCAATAATAGAATTCGGAGTTTCATTTGTTAGCGATAAATCATTTAACACTTCTTTTAATTTATCCCTTCTCTCCTCTAAAATTTGTATTTCTTGTTCAAACATTTCGTATTTCGATTTAAATAAAGATTGGTAAAGAGTATCTTTTTCGTAATTCATAGATTTTGCTAAATTTTGATAAAGAAAAAGTTCTTTAATTTCATTCAAACTAAAACCTAGCCATTTGTACTCTAATATAAGCTCTATATCTTTTTGACAATACTCATCAAAAAAATAATGGCTACCCTTCTTTTCAGGAATAATTAGTCCGAGATCCATATAATGTCTAATTGTATCTATACTTATATTGTTTTTTTCTCCAAACTTTCCGATTTTCATAATATCACTACCATTATAATATTTGTTTATACATACTTCTTTTTTTTAGTAGAAAATCCTTTTATCTATACATTATTATTTATGATACGAGAATGATGTAATGAAGCTTTTATATAATAAAAAAACCCGCGAATTATTCACGGGTTTTCCTCTTAATAACTAATTGCTATTGTTCCTTCACCTGCATGAACAGCAAATGAAATCGGCAATGGATAAAGCTTGAAATCCATTTCAGGGAATGCTTGTTTAATATCTAAAATCCATTCTTCAGCTCCATCTTTATCGTTAGCATAGAACATATGAAGTACTTTTGGTAATTCTTTTTCAAGCTCATTTTTAATGTATTCTCTACATTTTTGGATTTTACGCACTTTCTTTTCAAGTAAAAGTTCCCCGCCTTTTACTTCTAAGATTAAGTTGACACTTAATAAACTTCCAAGTAAAAATTGAACTCCCTTTACTCGACCACTTGCATATAAACCTTTTAAGCTTTTTGGAAATACATAAAAAGGCCTTCTTTTTTCATCTACTAATGTTTTATGTATATCTTGTAAAGTCATACCATCATTGTATAACGTTTTAGCTTTTCTCAAAAGTTCATCCATTGGATAACTTGTCGTTTCACTATCTAATACAGTTAAAGGGAAACCTGCCATATCAGCAGCTAACTTCATATTTTGATAGGTCCCACTTACTTTTCCGCTAATAGCAACTGCAAAGCCTTCTTCATATTCTTCTTTGCATTTAGTAAATAATTCTACCATTTCCCCTATGTTAGGTTGCGAAGTAGTAACTGTTCTTCCATCATTTAACGCTTCATAAAGATGTTTATGAACTCCTTCTTCACAATCCTTATAAGACACTCCATCAATAATAACTTCAATTGGGATAACAAAGTTATCACCATCTGTTGTAAAACTCGCAGTTGTACTATCAGTAAACCAAGCAACACGCTTCATGTTGTTCCTCCCTTATTCTGTTCCTCTTTTCTGACTTTTCTATATATTTATCTTACGAAAAGAGAATATCCCCTGTAATAGTAACAGGACTTTATTATTTTGGCTATAGTAGATGTAATAATAAATGTGAATGTTTTTTGTCTATTTATCAAAAAAAAGAAAACCACAAAATTTCCCGGCCTTCTTTTAATATTACTTAAATGTTTCGTTATCTAAAATTACAACATAATCATTCGTCAATCGGCCAGCTTCTTTCGTATAATTAACAAGCCTTTGTATGTTATCACAGCTAAGTTTTGCTCCCCATACGAGTAATGGTACGCCGATAAAGTCGATATGGAACCTTCTAGAAAACAGACCACCGAAAGTCATTGGTAAAGGAACTGTTGGTGATGTATTAGAAAAAATAATCTTTTCATGGCTGTGATAATGTTTTTGCAGAATCTCTCCTAAATGCTTCATCGCAGGTACAACGACTTTGGATGCCCCGCACCCAATTGTATATACAGGATTCCCATATTCATCTTGTCCATGAAAAATAATCTTTCCCATATCCTCTGTTTTCAATTTATTAAAGTAATCTACATTTAATATTTCTTCTTTCGTTAACTTACGATCTGTTGGTAATTTATTTAAATGATAAGCTGCAGCGAGTGCAGTTGAATGCGTTCCACCGAAATCTGTGTAAATGAATATCATATTATCATCCCTTGTTGTAAAAGTTCAATATTATTTAGTATTACCGTTCACAGCGTTGTTAAACAAGGGACGAATGTATTTACGCTTTTTGTGTTAATTCATTATATTTTTTCCAAATATAATAGCGTCTACTAATTACGGTACCTAATGTGATACATAAAAAGGCATTCGTTACAACCATTAATGTGTGGTGAGTACTGCCAGGAAACATACTTTGCTTAATCACGATTTTCGCACCTAAAATAACAAGGAGAATAATTGTATTTAACCAATTTCCTTTTCGTAATACATGACCTGTTTCACTATCTAATCGAAATGTTAAAGCTTTTCCCCTAATAACTCCAAGACCCAATCCAATTCCAAGCATTGCAACGAAGAGAAGTCCTTGCAATATATTTAATTGTCCCATATGAATAATGGACTGGATTGTTACAAAGCACAGCAAAGCCGGAATGAGCCAAATACGATTAATATTCACTTTGTATTCCTTACCTTGAATTAATACAATTATAAGAATAACAAGTAGAATAACAAATAGAATATCCATTTAGAGTCCTCCTATATACTTGTTTACCTTTGAAAATTATATTCGTCTCTGTTCATATCATACTTGAAATACGATAGCTACTTTAATTTGTATAATATGGAATGTAATTTCCCATCAGCCTTAAGCATTATTTATAAAAGTAAAAAGACGTACTTTTTACTCATACGTCTCCTACTACTTGGTCTTCATATATAGCTACTAGTTCAATTGCGGGATTTTCATATTTTTCTTTCGCTCTAAGTACATTGTCATAATATGCTGTATCTAAAAAAGATAACGCACGGCAACGTACCTAGCCTATTTCGTCTTCTTTTTTATATGCACTAATTTTTATATCCATGTAATTAAAAAGCTACTTCTATTTCTACCATTAGTTTTTCAGGTCCTGCCCCTTTATGATAGCAGTAAATAATTTGCATCTTGAGGCAATTCCAAATCTTGTTTGTAGTGTATTGTTTATACATTCACTTCGGTTAGCATATCCAAATGAATTTTCATAGATAATATCATCATCTTTTTTTATTAAGACTATCCCAGAAAAATCTATATTCTGATGTATTTCTTTTACAATTTTCTCTATTTGATCTTTTGTTTTTATCATAATAACCACCCTTGTTTATTGGTATTGTTCTTTCCCCTTATTATTTTTCCATATATAGGGTAAAGAAACCTCCTATTCACCCACCCTTTAGTTTCAAATAAAAATCAAGGTAACTATTTCGATTTTATTGATTCAGCGGAATATATCTTAGACTGCGATGGTAATAAGGTAAACACGCACAATATGATAGTAATAAGTAGCATTACCAGTACTCCTACAATGACCACAAGTTGCATAGAAGTGAATTGAGTTGCAACGCCGAACAGAATCGTTATAAAAATTGTTAAAACAGCTATAATGAGCCCGTATATACTCCCGATTCGTCCCATCATATGAACCGGAACGTTATTTTGATAAAATGTGTAAAATCCTGTATTTGCATATGCCATAGAGAAAGATAGAATAAAGAATCCGATAGCAGCTATTAAAAACTCACTTGAAAAAGCATAAATCAAATATCCGATTGCAATGAATAATGATCCTATCCCAATTAGAAATGAAGGTGCTAATTTTTTTGATAAAATTGTATTTGTTATGGCTCCTAAAATAAAACCCGCTCCAGCGATACTAACTAGGAAGCCATACTCACTATCTGTTAACAATAAAACTTCTTTCGCAAACGATAGTTCAAGTGAATCTATAGCGGTAGCTAAAACCATCATCCCTTGAAATAAGAAGTAAACACAAACAATATACATAGATTTTTTACTAAAATTTAAAACTATGTTCCAATCTTTCTTTAATACAGTTAGTGAAAATTTATCATTGGATGTATTAGAATCGTCTTTTTTATCAAGATTAGGTAAAAGTAATGTAATGAACCCTGATAACAGAAATGCTATAGCATTCATATATATAGCAAACTCTGGTGTACCAGTTATTAATAATATCCCCGCTACTGCTGGACCAATTAAAAATGCACCAGATCCTATTAAACTACGTAGTGAGTTGAAACGTTGTCTTTGCTCTACTGGAATTAATTTCGTCATATATGTCATAGCAGTTGGTTCATAAATCGCACTGGCCATGCTTATAAAAAATACTAAGAGATAGACAATCCAAAGGGATGGAACCAAGGGTAAAATAGCGATAAATACTACTCGATATATATCGAGGTGAATCATTAACTTTCGTTTATTTAAACGATCTATCATACTTCCTGACCAAGCGTTTGTAAATAAAGTGGCTAATGGTTTTATCACATATAAAGTAGCGACAGCTAAGGCTGAGCCACCCATATTATAGACAAGTACATTCAGTGCGATTAAATAAATCCATGCACCTAAATTCGCAATACCAACTCCGGACAATAGTAATAAAGGATATTTCCAATCTTTAAGTAATTTTTTCACTTTAGGCACCCACTTTCTAAATTGTTTTAAAAAAACAAAAAAATCCCACCCCCAAGACTTTTAGTCTTAGGGACGAGATTTATCATCGCGGTGCCACCCTAGTTTGTTAATATGTCGCCATATTAACCTTATCAGGTACTGCACTATTTTCATGCTTATACCTTAGCTCTATAACGGGAGCTCCCGTCACACCATCCACTTTTAAAAGGTTCCGATGTGCTGCTCAGAGGCTTGATTCAATAAAGAATTTTTGCTCCTTTTCAGCTAAATGGAGCTCTCTGTGAAAAATTCATTTTATCTACTCTTCTCTTCACTGCATTTGGTTTTTCCATATTATCACATAACTATTTAACTGTAAATAATAAATAATCAGATATTTCAAGCTATGCCAATGTTAATAGTCTTATTTATTATTTTTTCTAAAAATTACGGTGTGTGAAATTAGTTGAATCTCTAAAAAAAAGAGCCAATTATATATAGGCCCTTCAAAATTTCCAAATTAATTCGTGTTTGCCTCTACTAACGGTTGTAGCGGTGGTTCTAATTCTAGTTCTAAAGTGTCACCCTCTTGTAAATCTTGTCCTTTTTCAATACTTTGACTCGTTACATAGCCCATACCTGAAGTTTTTAAATCTAATTTTAATAGCTTGGAGAAATACATAACATCACGCATTGACCAACCTTTTAGGTTAGGCATTTTCACATTACTTCCTACTAGAAGTATGCGATCTCCTTCACTCATTACTTCGCTAGTCTGTGGATATTGTTTTATTATCTTTCCTTCTCCTAATAATACCGGCTGAAGTTTCTCTTTTTCTGCAATATTTTTTACAGTATCCATTGTTTGATTTACATAATTTTGTACTTTTATTTCAGATTGCTTTGTTGCATCTGCCATTTGCTTTTCTGTATATGGTTTCACTTTTAAATATTCTAGACTATTTTTCATAACTGGTTTAAAAATTTCAGCAAGAGGCTGAGCACCGTATTCATTCCCCTTTAATTTAGGTTGCTTAATGGCTAAATATACGACTAATTGTGGATCATCAATTGGAGCCATTCCTAAGAATGAAAAAATATAATTATCTTTCCCTTCCATATATCGTCCATTTTCAGGATTCGGAATTTGCGCTGTCCCTGTTTTACCACCAATCGGATAGCCATCAATTTTATACATCGTTCCCGTTCCTTTTGATGAAGTAATAACTCGCTCCATTAAGTTCCTTACCTCTTCTGCAGTTTCTTTTTTAATCGGATTCCCTATTTCTTTAGGTTGATTTTCCATAATAACTTGTTTATTTGTTGGATTTACAACCTTATCAACAATATAAGGTTGCATCATTTTCCCGTCATTTGCTATAGCTGTGGCCGCTTGTACGATTTGAATAGGAGTTACAGTTGAGCCTTGGCCGAAAGAAGTAGTAACTTGTTGAATTTGAGTATTTAACAATAATGTATTTTTACTTTCTCCAGGTAAATCTATCCCTGTTTTTTGATTGAAACCAAATTTATTCATATATTGCTTGAATTTATTTGGTTTCAGTAACTGGTCTTCTAAAATAGAAAAAGCAACGTTCGATGACCGTTCAAACCCTTCATCAAATGTAATTGAGCCCCATCCATAGCCGCCATTATGATCTTTAATCTCTGCTGAACCAACTGCGTATTTTCCTGATTGGAAATATTCTTTCCCGTTATATACACCTTCATTAATTGCAGAAGCTAATGTAAAAACTTTCATTGTAGACCCTGGTTCGAATGCATTCGCAATTGGATCGTTTAAAAAATATTCAATGTCTCCCTTGTTAGGATTATAACTAGGCTTACTAGACATTGCTAAAATCTTACCTGTTTTTGGATCTGCAATAATTCCTACTAACATAGAAGGGTCATAGTGTTGCGCCGCTTTATTCATCGCGTCTTCTAAAAAACTATTAATTTGTTTATCAAGCGTAAGGTATACGTTATTTCCATTTTTAGCAGGTTCTACTTTTCCTATATCATTTGTAAGTGGGATTCCTTTTCTTGAACCTACATATGAAACATTACCATTTGTAGAGCGCAAATATTTATCCAAACTTTCTTCAAGCCCAAACTTCCCCACCGCATTACCTTTATCGTCTGGTCTTGCAAAACCAAGTATATACGAGGCGAAATCTTCATTTGGGTATACTCTGGCTTTTTCTGTTGTAAAAGATACACCTGGTATTTTCAAATTATTAATCTCTTCCTTCGCTTCTCTAGATAAGTTACGTCCAATTTTACCAATTTCAACTTGCGTACGTCCTTCGTGAAAATTTTTCATGATCTCCTCTTTATCAACTTCAAGCGCATCTGCTAAACGTTGTGCGGTGTCTTCTTTATCTTTTAATTTATCTTTTCCTTTTAGGTTTACAACGATGCGATATGTCGTTGAGTCTTGGACTAATACTTTACCGTTTTGATCATAAATTGTCCCGCGATTTGCCTCTAAAACTCCATTTTTGTTTTGTTGTTCCTTCGCAAGATCCTTTACATTAACATTATGCACGACTCCTACTGCTTGAATATAAAATATACGTAAAAGCATAGTAAGAAACAAAACAATAAAAGCAATCATCATATATCGAGCGCCTTTATTCGTTTGAAGTTTATGCATACTAATCTCCTTTCCTTTACAGTGCATTAATGCGAAGATGCGCTACTAAATATGTTCTTTAATATAGTAGATACTATATTTTTCGAAGTTTTTTTACTAATTCCTCTATAACAATAAGAAAACCAGTTCTGTTGCTATTTATTTTTTATTAATTTTGTATTTTTTAATATAAAATACGGTGAGTGAAATTTTTCGAATCTTCAAATAAAAAGAACCTACTTTTTGGTAGGTTCTTAAGTTTACGCTATGTGGTTATATTTCGCTAAAAAAGGAACTCGTTTTGCTACTAGTGCATACATTTTGAAAATAAAACTTGCTAACGGTTCAAATATACGTGCGCTTTGCATCACTAATCCACTTGTAATAAATGTTAAGAACGCAGCACCAAGTATATCTAGAGGATAATGAACGCCTACGTACATGCGTGATACACCGACTAATATTGCCCATATTAACGCGATATATTTAAGTTTTTCTCCTCTTAGAATAAATACGAAAGCAATCGAAAATACGAGTACAGAATGATCACTTACAAATGATGAATCTGCTGCATGCGGTACTAATTGATTTACATGATGTGTTATAAAAGGACGCGGATGGTAATATACCGCATGTATAAGAACATTTACTAATAATGCAATACTAACTGAAAGTGTCGTATATAACACTGTATATTGTTTTCTAATTGCATTCTCTTTCTTTCCATTATTGAACCATAGGATAAGCATAAATAGTATTGCTACATATGCAGCACTATTTGTAATAGCGATCATTAGCGTATCTAATAGCTTGGATGATCCAGCAAAGTTATTAATCCATTGAAATACTGTGTAATTCATATTACTCTCTCCTTATTATTACTCATTGTACTTTAAATAAAGATACAAGTGTTCTTGATTTACACAGTATACAACATCAATATGAAAATGGACTTAAACTTTTCTCATCTAATTCTCATTTTGCTACTATTCATTTGACAATGGCGTAACTATTTACACGAGCTAAATATGTATAAAGGTTGTAAACCATTTTAAATAGTATGGTGAACACTCTATGCATGAATATAATACATAACATATTCATTTAAATATATTAGTTACGAAATCATATTCTTATTCCATACGAAGGGCAATATTACCGAATTGTTCTCCTTGCTGCATTCGATTTAAAGCTTGGATTGCTTCTTCTAATGGATATACTTTATCAATAATTGGTTTAATATTATGTTTCTCTATAAAATGAACCATCTCATTAAATTCTTCACGGCTTCCCATTGATGTTCCCATAATATCAATTTGATTATAAAATAATGCTCGTAACGGTAATTCGATTTTATCTCCTGAACTTGCACCAAAGTTAACGATTCTTCCATTTGGTTTTAATATATCAAAATATTTTAAGAAAGTCGCCGGACCTATACTATCTATAATTAAATCCACTTTCTCTCCATGTAGGCACTCTTCCCAATTACCAGAACTATTAAAAGAAAAGTCTGCACCATATTTTTCAGCAGCCTTTCTTTTTCCCTCTATCCTTGAAGTAACACTCACCTTTGCTCCAATTGCTTTAGCAAATAACATAGCATAAGTAGCTACACCACCGCCGATTCCCGGAATTAGGACATGTTCTTCAGGTTTTAATCTACCTTTTGTAAAAAGCGCTCTATATGCAGTTAATGCCGATAAAGATAAAACGCCAGATTCTTCCCACGTAAGATATGATGGCTTTTCCACTACATTTTCTGCTGGTACAATAACATATTCAGCAAACGTTCCATCGGCTGGTCCACCTAGTACTTCAGGTAACTCTGGTATTTCATGAGTATTATTCCATCCAATACTAGGGTTAATAATAACCTCGGTATGTAGTGAAATATTTGAAACTCCTTCTCCTAGTTCTATAACAATACCTGCACCATCTGACCCTAAAACTAATGGTAGTTCCATTTCTTTTCTATTATTCATTATAAATAAATCACGATGATTTAAACCTGCTGCTCTTAATTTCACTTTAACTTCCCCCACATTAGGAGTTATCTCCGGTGATAATTTATATTCTAAACCTTCTAACCCTTTTTTATGTTGATGTACAATAGCTTTCATTAATTATTCCCCCTTAATCCTTTCAATGTACTTTAAATATCGAAATAAATAAAATAATTTGATTACTAAGCATCAAAAAAGGAGGAAATACAAAATGTATTCCTCCTTTTAAAGAGTATTTTCAAAAAGAATTTTTTACCTTTAACTATTCATGTGTAGTATCAGGAAATGTAATTGTAACAATTGTTCCTTCGTTTTCTTTACTCTCTAATTGAATAGCTCCGTTATATTTTTCTACAAGCCTTTTTGCAATTGATAAACCTAGCCCATTTCCACCTTGTTTTCGGCTTCTCGCTTTATCAACTCTATAAAAACGGTTAAGAACAAATGGTAAATCTGCTTCAGGTATTCCTGCCCCATGATCTATTATGCGGATTTTAATTTTGCCTGACCGCATACTTGATTCAATGCAAATATACTTATTAGCTTCTTTTGTATATTTCACTGCATTATCCATTACAATAATAATTATTTGTTCTAAGTAAGATGATGGTATTGAAACATACGCTTCATCTGCATCCAATTTCATATCAAATTGAAAGTCAGTTTGCAGTATTGCAAAGTTTTGTGTAACTTGTTTTAATACGCTATTAACATGGACTCGTTCAGCTGCTATTGGATGTATCTGTTCTGATTCAGCCCTTGATAGCTCTAGCAATTCTGAAACTAATTTATTTAATCGATCTACTTCTTTTAAACTGGATTGAAGAGATTTATCCAATATAGCTGGATCATTTTTCCCCCATCGATTCAGCATTGATAAGTGCCCTTGAATAATTGTTAATGGTGTTCTTAATTCATGCGATGCGTCTTCTACAAACTGTTTTTGCTGTGTAAAAGAAGTTTCCACTTCATCCATCATTTCATTAAAAAGAATCGATAATTTTGCGAGTTCATCATTATTTTCTCGTACTGGAACTCTTTCATTTAGTCCGTTTTTCTTAATACGCTTCATCGTATCCGTTATGTTTTGAACACTTGATAAAAGCTTTTTCGTTATAAGTATTCCGCCTAAAAAACTAAACACTAATCCACATATCCCTGCAAAGACCATTACCACTAAGATAATTTTTAATAAATGATCAAATGTCTCTAAGTTTTTCGTAAGTTCAATAGTTCCCGTGAATTTTTTTGTTTGAATTGGTATGCGCTCAACTAATATTCGATCTTCTATATGTCTTTTTATTAAGGATTCATCTTGGGTAACCTGTTTTGGTTTTATCCAAGCTTCATTAAAATCTCGAGAAACAGTAACAATGGGCTTTCCATCATTTCCGATAATACGAATCATTTGATGTTTATCAATCATATTATTTAGAAATTCTTTACTATTTTCAAATGTTTTGCTCGAGAGCATTTCGTTTTTATCTTGAAAATATGCCGCTATTTCTGTCAATTGTCTGTTTATTTGTTTCTGTTCATAATCTATAGTCCACTTATTAATTACAATGAATTGTAACGTGCTATACAAAATAAACAAAATGAATACTAGTGTAGTGGACCAAAGTGTTAATTTCCACTTTATAGGTAAATTTCGAATTCGGTGCACAATGTTTTTTATCATTTCATTATATATCCAGCACCGCGGACTGTTTGGATATACTCCTCCTTATCCACACTATGTAACTTATTACGTAAATAACGAACATATACATCGACTATATTCGTCTCAACCATTGCATCATAACCCCATACTTGGTCCAGTAAAATATCACGGGTAAGAACTCGATTAATATTTTTCATAAACATAAGCAGTAGCTCGAATTCTTTATTTGTAAGTTCAATTTCTTCATTTCCTTTAGTTATAGTTCGAGATTCAATCTGAAGCTGTAGATCTTTAAACGAAAGAAATGATGCGTGCTTTTGCTCTGTATTTTCTTCTCTCCTAAAAATCACTCTCATACGTGCTAAAAGTTCTTCAATTGCAAACGGTTTTGGAAGATAATCATCAGCTCCACTATCTAACCCTGTCACACGGTCCATAATACTATCACGAGCAGTCAACATAATAATAGGTGTACTTTTAGTTGCTCTTAGTCGACGACATACTTCCAGTCCGTTTAATCCTGGTAACATTAAATCAAGTAATATGAGATCGTAATTCTTTTCAAGTGCTGCTTCTAATCCCTTTCTTCCATCAAGTTGTATATCTACTATATATCCTTCATACTTTAATTCTAATTCTAAAAAATCTGCTAAGCTTTCCTCATCCTCAATAATTAGTATTTGTTGCAACGATACTTCCTCCTATACGATTAAATGAATAAGTAATTCTATTCCGAATATAATTGCAACGATTTGATGTGTTTTTCGATACATTATCAATTTCGTTTTCTTATTAGTTTGTTGTAAAACAAATCCCGCAATCCCTAATGCTATTAAGGTTAAAAGAGAAAATATACCACTGTATACTAGCATAATATGCCGACTTCCTTTTATTAAAAAGTAAACACCGTGAGTAGTCGCAACAGCTATTACAGCGTATCCAATTAATACGTGAAAATGTTTTATAAAAAGATATAGCTCTTTAATTATTTTAAATCTGTGAATATGTTTCTTCTTTAAAAATAACCATATATGACGTAAGAACCATAATGATGCAGCTATAATTACCCCGTATTCACCTAAAGAACCTAATTTCTTATTTAGCCATTGTACATTTAATACATTCCCGTACAAAACATTAATAAATAGCAATTCTACACTACAAACAATAAAAGTAATACCGATTATTTTAACATATATATGGAAACATTTATTTCTAAGTATTTTCTTCATTTTATATAATCTCCTTTTGACTCAAAAGCTCTATAATCAGCAGTGTATCAAGTAAAAGAGAGAATAACATGAGAGAAAGATTAAAATAAAATGAGAATCTGCAAACTACTTATATTTTATTTATCTCTTTTTTGGCCAATTCTAATATGTTGCAAATAAACGGTGCTTTTGCATTTGTATATGAAACACGATCAAAAGGATATTCAGCAGCAAGCATCTCTTTTAATACTCTATATTCTTCACGTGCCCACTCATGATTTATTAGAAAGTCTCGAAATAAAAGGTTGTTCCTCCATTCCTCGTTATTATAAATATAAACATGTAAATGGTGGGTACCAGCTCTCCATTTACCTTTTCTAAAAAAACGCCAATTAGGTGTTTTTTTAGGAACATATTCATAGCCAATTTCTTCTAGGGCTTCCCTCCAATTTACGGTAATTTGTAAATTTGTTACGCCGATCATCATATCAATAAGAGGTTTAGCCCCTAACCCTTCTACAGCTGTGCTTCCGATATGTTCAATAGCAATAATTTCTTCATGGAGTAACGGCACAATTTTATTTTTTTCATTTAAAAACTCTGTATGCCAATATTGTTGGTACGGTTTAATTATGATTTTTCCATCCATTTGCTTTCCTCCTTATAACTATATATTATTATATTTATAAAATTTAAATTTATAAATATAGGGATTTCACAAAATATGTCGAATACTGTAATGGACAACTTAATTATATTAAATTTGAGGTGAATTATGAAAGATATTCCAGTTAAAATTCAGTTAGATACTATAACATTCCAACTAAAAAAACATCATAATTTTGATTGGCTTACAAAACTAGGTACAGTATTTGCGGTTTTTGACCAACAAGATTCCGGTAATATAAGTTTTGGTGTTGAAAAGAATGGGAAAAAGAACTTTATAAAATATGCAGGGGCACAAACACTCGCATATAATGCTTCTACAAATGAAGCTATACAAAGATTAAAAAGCTCAGTTACTATATACAATGAATTAAAACACGTTTCTCTTATAAGTTTAATTGATCACTACCCTGTACAACATGGATATGTTTTAATTTTTGATTGGTTTGACGGTGAATGTCTCCACCCGCACTGGAGTTTCCCACCCCCAGCAAAATATAATGATCCTAACTCACCATTTTATAAATATAAAAAATTATCCGTTAAAAATAGGCTAGTTTCATTAAATTCTATTCTTAATTTCCATACTTACGTTGAACACAAAAACTATGTAGCTATTGATTTTTATGACGGTAGTATTTTGTACAACTTTAAAACTAATGAAACAAAAATTTGTGATATTGATTTATACAGTAACAAACCGTATGTAAATAAGATGGGACGAATGTGGGGGTCATCTCGTTTTATGTCACCTGAAGAGTTTCAACTTAATGCTATGATAGACGGGAAAACTAATGTATTTAATATGGGGGCTATAGCTTTGCACTATTAGGTGGCGGGCAAGATCGTTCCTTTATGAAATGGGAAGCTAGTGCAGGCTTATATGAAGTAGCATACCGTGCTGTAAATGAAAATCGTAGTGAGCGCTATGCGTCAATGGAAGAGTTTAATAATGCATGGTTAAAAGCCTATAACACTGAAAATCTATAAAAACTAAATACATTGTAAAAGTACATGTAAAACTTGTACTTTTATAATGTATAATACATATGGGATTGAAATTCAGGATAACGAGGCATGTATTATGAACTTTGTTTACATTAATCAAAATGTTTTAAATAATCTTCTTTATATTTTAAGCAGTATATTTGTTTTTTATTTTATTTATGATAGTGGGTACTTCGGGAAGAAATATAAGAAACTACTTATCATTCTTTGTACGAGTATCCCACTAATTTTATGTATGCGGTACCCCATCTATATGGATGAAAATTATATTCACGATTTAAGACAAATCCCCTTTTTAATTGGTACACTTTATGGTGGATTTCCAGTCGGTATTGCATTACTCATGATTTTATTAATAATACGTTTTATGTTTTATGGTTTTAGCCTGTTAACAATCATTGTTTATGGAACGATGTTAATAATTACAGCATTCGTATCATCAAAATTTAATACATACAATAGGAAAATAAAAGTAACTTCATCTATGTTTTTAACTTTTTTCCTTGCAATATTTACAACAGTAATTGTTTTAACTCTATCAGATTTTGAAGTGAATAATTTGTACATTATTTATTTCATTCTATTACCAACTATTTTAATATTATTTATGGTCTATTTTAATGAGGTTTTAAAAGATGCAATATTTATGCGATCAAAATTAATAAAAGTTGAAAAAATGGAGATTGTCAGCCAACTCGCTGCAAGTATTTCACATGAAGTAAGGAATCCATTGACTGTTGTAAAAGGATTTACACAACTTTTAAAAACACCCAATATAACTCAACAATCCAAAGATGAGTATATTGAACATATTCTTGAAGAATTAAATCGTGCACAAGCAATTATTGATGATTACTTAACTTTTGCCAAACCGGCTTCAGAAAAACTAGATCATATTTCAGTGGAGCACGAGTTAAATCGAGTTATTAATATGATGTTGCCTTTTTGTAACATGAATACTATTAATATTACAAAAGAGTTCTCAGAGGGAACAATTATTGGTAATACACAGCACTTCCATCAATGTTTTTTAAATTTAATAAAAAACAGTATAGAAGCAATGCCATGTGGCGGTAATCTAATTATTTCTGCAACTGTTAGCAATAATAAGGTCATAATAAGGATTCAAGATAGTGGAGTTGGAATGTCGCAAGAGCAAATTAATCGATTTGGCGAACCATATTTTAGTACAAAAACGAAAGGTACGGGTTTAGGAACGATGGTTGCTGTTAAAATTATTGAAACGATGCGAGGCAGTTTAAAAATCCGAAGTATCGTTAATAAAGGAACTACTTTAACTATTACATTCCCAAAATATAATAATGAGAGCACGTTGCATAATAAATAAAAAAGGAGCATAATGGCTCCTTTTTTATTTCGATACAAAAAGTATCTGCTATGTTTTTTTAATTTACATTTAGAAGAGACTAATTAGAAATTAGTACCCTTAGCTCCAACAGCTACATCCAACAATAATTAATAAAATAAATAACACAACTAATAAAGCGAAACCTCCACCAAAACCACAAGAACCGCCGAAACTCATATTTTTTCCTCCTTTTGGTTTGAAAACTAATAGGTAGTTGATCATTTTAACTGGTTCGTATTATACAGTATGTATATCTCCCTTTTTTGAGCATGTCTTTATAAAAATTAGTAAAAGCACTCTATTGAGAGTGCTTTAAAATGGGTACCAGAAGCTTTGGAATACATTCAGCTTTAAGTAAACTGCAATAATCAAAATGATAATACCAACAAAAAGTGTGATGTAATCCTCCTTTTGTGCGTCTTTTGCATAGTACCACGTTCGTTTATCCTTTTTTCCAAAACCTCTTAAATCCATTGCATTTGAAACAGTATCAATCCTTTCTAATGAATGAATAATAAGTGGCCAAAAAATTAAAACACGGTTTTTCATACGAATCCACAAGCTCGCTTCTCCTTTTTCAAAAGGTACGCCTCTTGCTTCCTGCGCGTGTCTAATGATTATATATTCAGATTGAATACTTGGTATATAACGCAGTGCAATATTTATTGCATATGTAATTTTATAAGGAACAGCAAATTTATTTAAGCTGCTTACAAATTCACTTGGATGAGTTGTATAAATAAAAAGAAGTGTAAATGGTAATAACGTAAAATATTTCAATGAAAGTGTAGCTGCATAAAATAAAGTTTCATATGTAATTGTTGCATAACCTATATAAAAAAAAGAGGTATACGATCCCGTTAATTCCGATCCATGGGTGGGCGTAATGAAAAGAATCATAACGGAATTTAATAAACTAAATGTAAATATAACGCTGAAAATAACTATAATTTTACGCAATTGAATTTTTGCAATTAAGAGGCCGATACATCCAATAATAAATAAAATTAGCAATATACGAAAATCAAAAAATAAAAAAGTAAGTGTCATACAAAATATAAATAAAGATAATTTAATTGCACCATCCATACGATACAAATACGTATTATGCATATTCCTCCCTCCTATTAGCTTCAATATAAAGTTGTACAAATGTTTCTGGAGTTGGAATTCCGCTTAATTTAGCTAGTTTTATTAATGAAATCTCCCGTAGATTAGCTCTTTGTAACGTTCCTTTATCCCCTAAAACAGCAGATACAGTATTGTCCGCAATAATTTTCCCTTCATGCAGAACTACCGCTCGATCTGCATATTCTAAAGCAAGATTCATATCGTGTGTGATAATAATAAAGGATATGCCCTTTTCAGCCAGTTTTCTAATAAACGACATAAACTGTTTGTAATGGTAATAATCTTGTCCAGCTGTCGGCTCATCTAATACAATAAGTTTTGGGTTTGTTATAAGTACAGATGCAATAGTAAGCCTCTTTTTTTGTCCATAGCTTAATGCCTGAATTGGCCAGTTACGAAATGGATATAATCCACAAATTTTTAAAGATTTTTCGACTCTTTTCTCAATCTCATCTTTAGAAACCTTTTTTAATTTTAATGAATATGAAACCTCTTCTAAAACAGTAGGCTGTGTAATCATTTGATTTGGGTTTTGCATAACGTAAGAAATAACTTCCCCGCGTTTACGAATAGACCAACAATTTATATTTTCTCCATCGAATGTTATTCTCCCATTCTTCGTTTTATTTATTCCTATAAGAGTATGAGCTAATGTCGATTTCCCTGCTCCATTATGACCCAATAACGCTACTATTTCTCCCTCTCCTATTGAAAGGTTGATATCTTCTAAGGCTGTATGTTTGTTATTGTACGTAAATGATAAATTTTCTATCTTGCATAAAGCTTTTTTAATATATTTGTTTTTTGATGAAACTTGCTTATGCATCCAGTTCTTTAATAGGCTATGAACGCCTGCATTACGAAGATTTTCAATTGGAAATACCCTAACATTATTACTATCAAAATTTAATTTCTTTAGCGCCTCTATATAAATAGGTTCTCTTAGTCCGATATTTGGTAATATATTAGAATTTAAAATACTATCCGGTGAACCAACGGCAATAACTTCTCCCTCATCTATTAAAATAATTTTATCTAAATCAAGGTTTAAAATTTCTTCTATTCGATGTTCAATAATTACAATTGTTTTATTATATTTCTCATGTATATTTTTAATGAGTTCTATTGTATTCAAACTACATGCAGGATCCAAATTAGCTAACGGTTCATCAAATAATAATATATCGGCATTTGTCGTTAGCAGACCTGCAAGAGAGACTGTCTGTTTTTGACCTCCTGATAATTCATGCGGACTTTGTGTATGAAAGTCCTGCATGCTTACCTTTTTTAAAGAATCCGTAACAATCTTTTTCATTTCTATTTGATTTACACAATCGTTTTCTAATGCAAATGCTACATCCTCTTCGACAGTAAGGCCTATAAATTGTGAATCTTGATCTTGTAATATTGTCCCTACGTGTTTACTCTGTTCAAAAACACTACCTTTTCTCGGATCCTTTCCAGCTATTAAAATGTTACCGGTACTTATCCCTTCGTAAGAAAATGGGATTAGCCCATTTATACAATGAGCTAATGTTGACTTACCTGAACCACTTCGTCCAGCGATAAGTACCTTTTCCCCAGGATATATTTGAAATGTAATATCTTTTAAAGTAGGCTGCGTGGTATGCCTATATTGAAAGGTAAATTGTTCAAAAGAAATAATTGGTTGCATGTATACATCCCTACTTTTCAATTTTTAAATGTGTATGTTTCTTATTTGATTTCGCTAGACCGATCGTGATTGGTAAGCCAAGAACTAAAAATACGATAACGTCTGCAATTGTTGCGCCTAGTACTTGTATAACTATTTTGTCAAACGGTTCTCCCATCACAATAATATCGAATGCTCCAGCAAATATAATTGCTATGACAATACCAATTAACCCTGCAATTGCAAAATAAGAAATATCACGGTTATTATACGTTCCATGTTTTACACTAAAACCAACTCTTTTTTGTATGAGTCCCATTGCAAAACCAATAATACCTGAACTAATAACCCATCCCCACCAAATACCCCAACCAGCGATCGTATCTGTAACGGTATGACCGATGAGTCCTATTAAAAGCCCTGCTACCGGGCCAAATAACGCTCCAAAAACTGTTAAAATAGCCAATGCGGGTTTAATAAATGTATTCGGCGCGATAGAAAATCCCCAAAGCCCTAATACCCCGTATAAAGCTGCTCCAATTCCAATAGCTACTACTAGCTTTGTCGTTAATTTGTTCATTACAATTCCCCTCTCGTATTATTCAACTTTTAATACTCTATATTTATTTTGAAAATGAATTATGCATCGACACTTCCTTTCTATACAACAAAAAATGACCTCTTAAATAAGAGGTCATTTTCTTTCACGTACAAGAATCCCCTTATCTTTCAAAAGACACATAGTGTCCTCTGCGGAATTAGCACCTTCCTATGTAATTACATAGGGGTTGCTGAGGCTTCAAAGGGCCGTTCCCTCTACCTCTCTGGATAAGTATGTATTTGTAATCTGTATTATGGCACTAACAATAAATAATTTCAATACTTTTCTTACTATTTTTATTTTTCGATAAATAGTTCACTTAAATCATTGTATTCTTATCGGGATTATGAAATAATAAATTCAAAATTGTTACGGGAGGAATGCATGATGAAAGTAATTGGCTTAATTGGCGGACTAAGTTGGGAATCAACATCGTTGTACTATAAACACATTAATACACTGACTCTCTCTAAATATGATCAAAATGCGAAGCTTGTTTTATATAGCATGGACTTTGGGGAGGTAACTACATTATTGCAAAACCATCAATATGAAGAAGTGAAAAATGAATTAGTCACGGTAGCAAAAAAGGTAGAAAACTCAGGAGCTGAATGTTTACTAATGTGTTCTAATACCGTACATCTATTTGCTGAGGAAGTAGAACAAGCAATATCAATCCCACTTCTTCATATCGGTGATGTAAGTGCTAAAGAAATGGTAGAACAGAATATAAAACGGATCGGATTATTAGGAACGAAACAAACAATGGAAGAAGATTTTTATACATCACGACTAGCAAAATATAACATTGAGACAATCATCCCAAATGACGAAGAAAGAACTTTTATCCATCACGTCATATTAAATGAATTAAGTAGAGGAGTTATTTCAGAAACATCAAAAGAAAAACTAATACAAATTACCAATTCATTAATTAATAATGGGGCTGAAGGAATTCTACTTGGCTGTACGGAAATTCCTTTGCTCATTTCCCAAAATGATCTATCTGTTCCTGTTTTTGATACTGCTTATTTACATGCGAATACTGCTGTACAATTTGCTGGATAATAATATAAAAGCATACAGGTAGAGCCTCTATGCTTTTATATTATCCGAACTATTTATTTAAAAGAGCATCAATAACTGCAATGGCTCTTTTGGAACCACCACACTCTAAAAAACTTTCATTCAGTTTTTGAATGCCATGTTTATACTTTTTATTTGAAAGAACGTCTGTTACCGCCTTTTTTAAAGTTTGCACATTAACATGCTCTTTCAATAATCTATGTGCTGCCTCAAGCTCAGTTAATCTTTGCGCTATCATAGGTTGATCTTTATCATGCGGTATTATCACAAATGGGACATTATAATGGATTGCATCGTGCACACTATTCATTCCACCATGTGTAATAAAAACATCTGCTTCACTTAATATTTCTGATTGAGGTACGTAAGGGGGTATAATAAAGTTGTCTGGCGCTTGCTTAATTTTTGAAATATCATTTCTATCACCAATCGCCATTACTACAATCCCTTCGAAATTTGAAAAAGCATCAATACAAGTATTAAAAAATGGTTCGAGCCCTTCGAGAAGTGTTCCCATTGAAATATAAATAACTTTCTTTTTTGAAAGCAATTCAAGTGGAAACTTTACATTTGTTTTGCGCTTTATAATACTCGGTCCAATAAAAACATTGTTTTCTCCGAACGAATCGCTATTAGGTTGAAAATAACGACTTGTATACACGAGACTAATATCTCCCTTATTATGCATAAATTGAAGATTACTTTTGGGCTTTACTCCAAATTCATGTTCCATTTGATACAGTAACTTTTCAGAGAGTTCATCGGGTTGGAATTGTATGTCTGCATTTGGATGAAAAGGCAAGGTTTCCAATAATACTGGTGGAATTAAAAATATAGGAGAGGAAACTATGCCTGGAACTTGTAAATATTCCTTTACTAACTCTCCAGCACCAAATATATCATAAACTATGAAATCAAAATTAATGCTTTTACATAATCGTTTCGTAATTTCTAATATGTATAAAGAAGTTTGAACATGTACATGAAAGAAAGTTTTTAATCCATATGAAGTTTCATTATCAATAGAAATCTCCTTTAATAAATCCGGATGAGTATGTACAATGGCTCCCAAAACTTCAAGCCTTTCCTTAAAACTTTCCGTTGTAATATAGTGTACGTTATCACCTCTTTCAGTAAAGGCCTTTACTAAACTTAATGTAGGATTTACATGTCCCTCTGCAGGGAAATTAACTATTAAAATATTCATCACTTATTTCTCACTCCTACAATTCAATGTTCTTATTAATCGTACTGTTATTATTACAAGCAATCTTCCCTTAATAGTCCCAATATACTTACTACTTTAGGTTGATAAATAATTATCAGACATTGAAAAAGGCATCTACATAAAATGTAGATGCCTAACTGTGATAAGGAGTGTTCTGTGAGGTTAGGATAAGCTTTTCTGCTTGTCCTATGCTATCAATATATGATTTATTTTATAAAACGTGCATATCTAATAGAATTATTTTATTTGATCAAATGGATAATATACCATCTTCACTTTACCTATTATATTTGACTCATCAATTAGTCCAAGCGTATTCCTACTATCTTTACTATGATTTCGATTATCACCTAACACAAATAATTTATGCGTGGGAACTTTCATTTCTCTACAGTTTGAAAAACGATTTGATACTTGTGACATATCTAACTGTATATACGACTCATCACGCTTTTTACCGTTAATATATACCTCATCGTCTCTTAATTATATGTTATTCCCCGGTAATCCAATAATTCGTTTCACGTAGTATGTAGCCGAGTCCTCTTTTTTTATTATTACAACATCACCATGATGAAAAGAAGAAAAATAGATGCTAGCCTTATTAACAAGTATGCGATTATTCTCATTCAAAGTAGGTTGCATCGAAATTCCTTCTACCATACAAAATAAGAATGACTTATTAATAAAAATAATTCCTATTATAATTAAAATATAGCTACATATTTTTCTCCGATCTTTTAGAATCAATTGCTTCATATATACCTCATTTCTAATCTATTCGTATGTAAAAAACGTCTCTAGTTCATATAATTGCTAGAGACGTTTCGTATATTTTAATTCTCTTTAGAGTCATCTGTTTTTGGTGCTTCGCCAGTTAATCGCTTATTTTTTAATTCAAAATAAGCATCTAAAACTTCTTTTCCAATATCAGAGTTAATACCAGATTTATCATTAATAACCCACGGCACAACTACAGAGAATGCTACTTCAGGATTATCATACGGCGCATATCCTGCTAACGTTAAATTATAACATTCTCTTCGCTCACCTTTTTCATTTCTTCCAATATCACTTTCTCCACCGTATACTGTCTGTGCTGTCCCTGTTTTACCTGCTGGCTTATAAGATGCTTTTTGGAACGCCCTTACTCCTGTTCCATCACCTTCTTGGAATACCCTTCTAAATCCTTCTTTTACTTGATTTATATATTCCTCTTTCATATCTATCTTATTTAAAACGATTGGTTCTACTGCATGCACCACTTTACCAATCTCATCTTTTTGCGACGTTTGCTCTCTTACCTCTTGAACAATTTGTGGCTTCATTCGATATCCACCGTTTGCGATTGTTGAAATATACTGTACAAGCTGAAGTGGCGTATAGGTGTCATACTGGCCAATTGAGTAGTCTAGTAAAAAACCAGGTTGATTATCTTTTTTACCAATTTGTCCAGCTGTTTCATTCGGTAAATCAATACCCGTTGGAACACCTAATCCAAATTGCCTGAAATAATACCTCATTTTATCAAAGTACTCCTGTTTAATATTTAATGAACTATTTTTCACATAATCTACACCTGCAATTTTTAATGCTGTATTAAACATATAAACGTTAGAAGAAACTTGTAAAGCTCTTAGATCATCAATATTCCCGAAATCTTTCCAAGACTTTTTCTCCTTAGTTCCTTTAAACTTCATAGGCGCATCATAAAAGTAAGTACCTGGTGTTATAGCTTTCGTTTCGAAACCAGTCAATATTGTCGCACCTTTAACTGTTGATCCAAGCTCATATGAACTTGTCATCGTACCTAAAGCATAATCTTCAACTTCTGTTTTCCTATCTTTTTCCACTAATTTTTTCCCTGCCATTGATAATACTTGACCATTTTTCGGATTTATCATTACAACGAAAGCACGGTCCAACATCGATTCTGAACCTTTATAGGCCTTTAATATTTTTTCTATGCTCTCTTCTACTTTTTTCTGTAATTCCATATCTATTGTTAAAGTTAAATTCTTACCGCTCTTTCCCTCAGAAACGGTTTCCGTTCTAATTGTATTACCTTGTTTATCTGCAACGCTTCTTACTTCTTTTTTTGTACCATGAAGTACATCTTCATATTGCTGCTCGATATAACTTTTTCCAACCCTATCATTTCGGCTATAATCACGTACCAAGTAGTAATCTAATCGTTCACTTGGTAATCCTTCATCGGAATTAGAAACATTTCCAAGAACAGATCGGAATAATCCATCATTTACATACACTCTCTCCCAATCCACCGATACGTCTACACCTGGGAGATTCGCTAAACCTTCACTAATTATAGTAAATTTCTTTTCACTAACATCTTTTTTAATAATTTGAGGTGCCATTTGATAACCTGAAGTCATCTTACTTTTAATAGCTAACACTTTTATATCTTTCTCTGTTAATTCCTGAAGATTTTTATCTGTAACCCGTTTTCTTTTTAACTCTTCTATTTTTTTATCTAGCTTCTTGCCGCTAATATCCTTTTCTCTAAATGTATCTATTTCTTTTTTCGATACTAGATTTTCAGCCAGTTGCGGATTTAATTGCATCCAAAAATCTTTCTTATCTGTCTCATTTAACTTATCTATATCTTCTTGCGGCATTTCAATTATGTCTACAAGTTGTCTTGCAGTTTTTAATATATCTTCTGATTTTACACCTTTCATCTTTGTGTACGTGATCGTGCGTAAAGATGTATTATCAACAACTGGATTCCCTTCTCGATCAAATATTTTCCCACGTGGGACAGATAGGCTCACAGTTGCATTTTCTCTCTTTTCTACTTCATTTTTATAAGTCTCTCCATCGAAAATTTGCACTTTACCTAACTGTATAATCATTGCAGAAAATAATAAAAATACACATAGAAATAAAATATTTAACCGCATCGGTATTGCTCTACCACTTTTTTTCACTTGCTTTTTCACCTTGTCATAATCTCCTCCTTACAGTATTTCTAATAATAATTGAATCTATATATTAAAAGTAGTGCACATTTTCTATACAGTACTTTGTACAAATATTAATATACTGATAAAAACTTAATAGAAATTAAAACAAAGGTTAAGAAAAGGTAAAGTTTACTAAATTAAATATAAAAATACCCAATGAAAAAAGTTTAGCTTTTTTCATTGGGTATTTAATCATTTATTTAAGAGTTAATACTAGAACGTATCGATATACATTTATCATCACAATTTGATAGAGATTGTTTACTCTGAATTTTCGGCAAGTAAATAGTTACAGTTGTCCCGACGCCAACCTCACTCATTATACTTATTGTTCCTTGATGACCTTCAATTATTTTATAACTTAACATCAATCCAATACCGGTACCTTTTTCTTTCGTACTATAGAAAGGTTCACCTAATCTTTTAATTCTTTCTTCAGGTATTCCTATTCCTTCATCTATTACACTAATAATGACACCTTTTTTATGTATTTCTTTTATATGGATTGAAATTTTCCCGCCATCTAGCATTGCTTCAATTGAATTTTGCAAAATATTAATAAATACTTGTTTCAATTGATTTTCTGAGCATTCAATGATTATCTCTTTGGAATCTGTAAATAGTTCAACTTGAATATTTGTCATGATTGCTTTTGTATTAATTAATGATACGACATTTTTAAAAATTTGATAAATATTTTTCTTTTCTGTATTTATTTCATCAGTTTTAGCAATCGACAAAAACTCTTGGAGGATTGCTTCTATTCTTTCTATTTCGGAAAGCATAAGATCAAAATATTTTTCTTGATCTTCTTTATTAATTTGGAATAACTGTATAAATCCTTTAATTACAGTTAATGGGTTTCTCACTTCATGAGCTACACCGGCTGCTAATTGACCAATTGCCGCAAGTGTATCTGATTTATTTAGCAATTCTTCTGCCTTTTTCCGCTCTGTGATATCGCGTACAATGATCATAATTTTATCTTGTAATAATGGTAAACATCTAGCTTCAAAGAAATCGATACTTCCATTAATTGTCAGAATATATTCTACAATTACATTCTTTCCTTCTTCTTTCAATTGGCGAATTGCTTCTTGAAATTGCTGTGCTACTGGAGACGGTAATATTTCGTAAAACTTTTTTCCCATAAAAGCTTCTGCAGGTACGTAAAATTTTGTAGGGGATCCTGCTTTATAATCTATAATTGTCCCATCATCTTCTGTTAAAAAACATAAATCTGGTAAAGCTTTAAAAATTAATTCTAATTCAGACGTTTGTTGTTTTAATTGCTCTTCTATCGCTTTTAAATGTGTAATATCTACCCCAACAGCCCAGTAACTAAATCCTGTTACAGGAAACTGTTCTGATATATTGGACCACATTATCGTTTTAATTTCACCATTTTTACATGTTAAACTCATTTCCCAATCTCTAAAATTTTTTCCACGAGTCAAAAATTTATTTTGTATTTGATGGCGATAATTATGGTCAGGATACAGTAATTGAAGAGCGTTTGGATTCCCAATTATTTCTTCAGCAGTATAACCTGTTACAATCTCGCATTCTCGATTCCATAAAACAAAATCTCCATTATAGTCAAGCGCATCAACCATAACAGGCATGTTTTGTAAGATCGTATGTAGTTCTTCCTCTTTTCGAGAAAGTAACGATGTATTTTTACTTTGAACTGCTTTTTTCATCCCAGTTATAATGAGGTTAGAAAGCATTTCAAAATATTTTTGGCAATTGCAAATTTCGCTTCGTTTGGACCATACAATAAAAGATCCTAAATATTGATTGTATAAGAAAAGGGGGATTTCAATTTTGGGAAGTTTACATACTTTCATTTCATTAATTCCAAATGAAAATATACATTCGTTTTCAGCATCAAGAAGTTGATGTGATATGTTGGTTAATTTATAAAATTGTTCTGCCATGGTTTCTATTGTACTCACATCAATAAGTTCCATTAGCCGCGCATTCATTCCTTTTTCACCTCGATATGTAAAAATTATACAAATTCAAAATTCATACTTCTTCATTATACGAAGAAAGTGCTCCTAGGTATATAGCTGTAGAATAATTATTCTAACAAATTCTATTTTTCAATTAAAAACAGAAAATAATATGGGAGTGTTACGCGCTGCTAACAGCACTATAAAAATACAATAAACATAAAGTTCACGAATTTTTCATAATTTTCATGAAAAATATAAACATTTATTCCAATATATTCTATATAATTAGGTGTAATAAGGCTTCTATGAATCACATAGAATACCTTACCCCTAATAAAAAGAAAAAAGAATCTATTTGGATTCTTTTTTCTTTTTTTATTACATTACATATTTATATAAAGCATGTGCGACACCATGTTCTTCATTTGTTAACGTTTCGTATCGACACATCGCTTTTATTTCTTCAACTGCATTTCCCATTGCAATTGATATATTTGCTTTCTCCATCATAGAAACATCGTTTAAGCCATCACCTATTGCTACAGTATTTTCAACTGGAATATTCAGGTGTTCTGCTAAAGTATATAATCCATTTCCTTTTTGGGCATCTCGATGATTAATCTCTAAATTATGCCAATATGAAGATGTAATTGCTAAATCAGTATTATGCAGAAACGCTGCTTTTAATTTTTTTAACTTTTCTATGTCATAAGAAAATGGTAAAAGCTTATGCACATGTATATCAGTTTCTACAATTGGTTTACAACTTTCCGCACTATGAAATGCTGTATGTTCGAGATATAATGCTGCAATCGTTTCTAACTCTTTCAAATCAAAATTTTCTTTTGCATTCCTCACATACTCGATTTCATTACGCACACTCTCTACCCCATAATCTGGTACATATACACCTTTATCAGTATAAAGCTGATAATATAAGCCATTCTCTTCAAGATATTCTACAATCTCAAGTGCTTGCATATTTTGAATTGGATATCTCTTCATCATTTTCTTATCTTTATAAATAAGGGCACCATTTTCCGCAATAATTGGACACTCTAAATTAACTTCTAACAATAATCGTTCAATATCAACGATAGAACGCCCTGTACAAATAGCTACAACATGGCCTGCTTCCTGACATTTTCGAATTGCTTCTGCATTCTCTTTACTAATCATTTTATTCCCCGAAAGAAGGGTTCCATCTAAGTCAATTGCTATTAATTTCATTATTTCTTCACCACTTTCTATAAATACACGAGATCTATTTAACAAAAAGGTATCGTTTTCATATTGAGCTCGTTAAGTACTTCTTATTTATAATTTATGAAAAGCGTTTCAGGTCAAGAAATAATTAAAAATAAAATCAAAAGCTTTTCTCTTTAAAGAAAAGCTTTTGATTTTAAACTATGAACTATAACTAATATATTTTGTCTCACACATATACACATTCTTTTCTTCAGTTGGGACATATACTTTAAACTTTTCTAAACGTTTTCCGTAAATATGAATCGTGACAACACTTTCACATTCAGCTATTTTAAGAATATGACAATCAGCTGGTGGAATGACTTTATCTGTTTCTCCTTCTCCCAAATAAAGATTTCCTGTATGGGTTAAATAAACAAGTGAATTTTCAAGCTGCTTAGTTTGTATAAAGTTCTGCACCATTATCCTTCCTGAAAAAACGCCTTCTACTCCCCATGTACCATCATGATCATGTAAAGATGTAGATTGTCCATCTTTCCATACAAGAGCTAATACTTCAAATCGCTTTAAAGGATCTTCATATAACAAGTGTCGTGCATATTGAGCCGAATTCGCCTTCTGTTTTTCTAGCGGAAGCCATGTTTTTTTTTCTAAAAGTTCTTCTAGTAATTTTTCAATCGCACAAACAATTTGATCTTCTAATAAATTACTATCAATTAAATCCGTTACAGCTTTAATAAATGTTTGAAACGTTTTACTTCCATTACACGTTAACATAAGCATCCTCCTCCACTCTTCTTTCATACACTTCCATACTAAATAGACCACTAAAAATTTACAATTGAGAAATAAAAAAACAAGGTACAGTAATTTTGTACCTTGCTGAACGTTTTACCTAGTTTTCAAAAGAATAGGTAAGTATTTTAATGTTTGTTCATTTTCTAATATACATTTTTCTAAATTGAACGATGGAGATAACTCTATTTTTTCAAAGGCATTTATAAAGGTAGTTAATGCAATCTCAGCTTCTAAACGTGCAAGTGGCGCCCCTAAGCAAAAATGAGGACCTTTACCAAAGGTTAAATGCTTTTCATTTCCTATTCTGTGTAAATTAAATTTAGAAGCTTGTAAGAACTTTTTCTCATCTAAATTTGCTGCACTAACCCACGCAACAATCATTTGATCCTTTTTCATAAAAGGTCCAAATATATTTGTGTCCGCTGTAATCCTCCTAGCTAATGTAATGGGAAAGCGATAGCGTAAAACTTCCTCAATCGCTTTTGAAATTAACGTAGGTTCTTTTCTTAACTCTTCATATATTCCAGGTGAATCTACTAAAAAGCAATAAAAGCTGTTAATAATTAAATTTGTAGTTGTTTCATTACCTGCCGCTAATAAACCTAAAGAAAAAGTAACTATTTCTTCATCAGTTAATCTTTCGCCTTCATATTCAGCTCGTATTAAATCTGAAATAATATCGTCGGTTAAATGATATCTTTTCTCTTGAACAATTGGAAGCAGGTACGTTTTAAATTCATTTAACGCAATTCCTTTTTCTACATCCAAATCGTTAAATTTTTCTTTACTATATGGCATAAATAAAATATCAGACCATTCTTTAATTTTTTTACGGTCAGTTGTTGGCACTCCTAATAAATCGGATATGACGGTAACAGGTAAAGGTGCAGCAAACTCTTCAACGATATTAACCTCACTATATTTCCCGATATGTTGTACAAGTTCATTTGCGATAGACTGATATGTAAATATAATAAAAAACGAATGATTAATAGAAATATTCTACGCCACTCGTTTTTTATCGGACTTCTTTTTACTGTACTTTTATTTTCTTTATGAGTTATTAGAAAAATAATTGTCTATATAAGTCTTTATTTTTTCAAAATCCTTTTCCATAAATAAGATTGCTGGTACTTCAATTATTGGAAGATTATTTTCATTATCAAAAGGTGGACACGGTTTGGGAACTACCAAATAGTCAACTGAGTTTTTATCCCTAATATAATTAATTGAAACATCATAATACTTAGAAAAATATTCCTTCAAATCATCCTGATTCCTTAAAAATGGTAGAGAAAATATTGAACCATAATTTATACCAGCGTCGACAATTAATACAAAGCATATTTTTTTCATGATACACCCTCCTCGTATAATAAGTTTTAAGTTAATAACTGTTCCTTGAAAATTAAATAGTTTTTATCTTCAAGAGCTACATCAAAAAAATGATGTATGGGTAAAATTTAGTCTTGGATAAGGTAACACTGATAAAAACAGGTTTCCTTTTTCTTTATATTCAATTAAATTATATCATTATTTTACATGAATTTTCAGACTTTGTTTTTTTATTTTATTGGTAAACTTATGCTTAGCATGAATTGGAGGGATATATATGATAGATTATAGAATAATTTCAAGAGAAAACTATTCAAATAAGATTGGAGAGCTTGTAACAATGCTTGAACATACAAGAGATGTTACATTGAGCGAAATCTCCAATTTAAACCAAAGTGATTTAGATTTCTTACCAAACGGTAGTTCAAACACTATTGGTTCTCTCTTATCACATATTGCAGCGATAGAGTTTGTTCATCAAGTTATCTCGTTTGAAAAAAGAGATTTAACTGAAAGTGAATATCTAAAGTGGCGAATTTCTTTAGAACTTGGAGACAAAGCAAGGGAAGGAATAAAAAAGCAATCTTTAGATTATTATTTGAATGAATTATCACAAGTTAGAGAAAATACACTAACATATCTGAAATCAAAACAAGATAGCTGGTTATTCGAGGAAAACAAGTGGGATAATGGTGTGCCTTATAATAATTACTACTTGTGGTTTCACGTTATGGAAGACGAAATTAATCATCGTGGACAAATAAGAACAATTAAGCGATTGATGGGAATGAATAAATAAATCTTATTCAACCAAAGGGTGCTTTACTTGAGAAAGTCACTAGAAGAGTCAAATGATAACTATGAACTGCCCCCAATTGCTAGGTTTTGTTTAACAATTGGGGGCAGTTCATTTATAGCGCATAGGTAATCAGCTTTTTGTTAATCATGAGGTAGATATTTTTAACTAAAAAACCAATAATGGAAATATATTACAGCTTATGACCCGTTTTTACACGTATCTCGGCTGAACCCCATAATACACTGTATCCCGCTCTTCGGCGCTTCGAAAATATGGGGGCTATAATTAAACAAATACATAAACAAGTCGGAAAGCCACACCGAAATATGTACGACATAACTGAAACAGGAGAAGAAATTTTTTATGAAATGTTAAGAGAGTTTCCCGAAAAGATTGCGACAAATAACGCTGAATTCCTTGTGCGTATCGCGCTATTTGAAAAACTTGATTACGAAGCTAGAAAAGAAATTTTAACAATAGGCCAAGACGTACTACATAAACAGCTTACTGCTACTCAATCTTTACATGTTAGCTCATCTTTTATTACAGAAGTCATTGAATTTAGTAAATCGCGTATTGAGCATGAATTACTCTGGATTACATCACTTATGAAGAAAATATGAAAAAATAAAAAGAAAAGTTAAAAACAATGAATGAAAATGAGATTTATTATCAATACTATAATTAATAAAAGGGCAACCACGATTTGGCTACCCTTCAAAAATTTTATATTTCTGGATCAAAAGTTTTGCAATCTGTTTCTTCCGTAGTTGATGCATGTTTCCCTTTATTACTTACTACATAAATTGCATCTGCACTACATTTATTGCCGTTAGCCCAAAATTTACAGTTGTTTACTTCACATAAAACGTCTTGTGCCATAGTATCACACCTCCTTGTTCTAATATCATTAACAAAATTCGGAGGTATGATACTCTTTGTTATGCATTTTTTATTACCTTTTTAGCTTTCTTAATGGTTCAATGTCTCCTTGAACAATAGCATCTATATTTTCTGTTATTTTTTCAATGTCAAAATGCCACCATTGAATTTGCAATAATTCTTCTACTATTGTATTTGTAAATCGTTCTTTTATTTTATTTGCAGGGTTTCCGCCAACAATTGTATATGGTGCGACGTCTCTAGTCACAACAGATTTAGCTGCAATGATTGCACCATCTCCTATTTTTATTCCGGGCATAATCGTTGTATCCATACCAATCCAAACGTCATTTCCTATAACTGTATCACCTTTGTAAGGTAAATCAGACAAATTAGGTGTATACTTCTCCCACCCATTTCCAAATATATTAAATGGATATGCCGAAAATCCATCCATCCGATGATTCGCTCCGTTCATAATAAAGGTAACTCCATTTGCAATACAACAAAACTTTCCAAGTATAAGGCGATCTCCAAGAAATTCATAATGATGTAATACACGATCTTCAAATGTTTCTCCATCTTTCGCATCATAATATGAATAGTCTCCAATGAGTATATTAGCTTTTGTTATTGTATTTTTTATAAATTGGACATTTTGATTTCCTTCAATAGGGTACTTAACATTTGGATTAGGATTCATTTTGTACAACACTTCCTTTATCACTTATTTCATTTTCTATTGCTATTACTGGCTTTAAATTGTATATCGGTAAAATAAATAATAATCCAATTATAAATAGTAAAGCTGTGCCCTCATACATCGTACTTAATGAAAACATTTCTTTTAACGAACCAGCAATACTCATTGTTACTACCATTGAACCGGTAAATAATGGACTTAAAATGCCATTTACACGACCAATAAAATCAGTATCACTATTTTGAATAATGAGTGTATTAATCCCTATTTGGATACACGGAAGAGCTAACCCACTAAAAAGTTGTGCTGTGAGTGTTACCCATAAATTTGTGGAATAACCTATAATCCCAATACCGATCGCCTGACCTAGCATACCGATAATTAACATCTTTTGCGGAGCAACGTTCTTCGCAAATACCATCGCTAAAGCGCCCCCAACAATCATTCCTGCACCATTTACCGTTAGTAACCATTGTAAACTCTCTTTTGATAATCCTAACTGCTCAGTTACAATAAATATACCAAGTGGCTGAATTAAACCGATACCGAGTCCTGCTGCCATAAAACAAAGGCCAAGCAAAGTTAATGCTTTTTTCTTTTTCACATATTTAATCCCATCCAGCATCTCCTGTAATAGCGTGATTTCTTTCTTCTCATTATCATTCTCAAGATCTTTCGGTAGAAATAACAACACAGCTGCAGCAAGTAAAAAAGCGATACCTGTTATGATGATTGAAATATAAATTCCAAAACTATGAAAAATAAATGTTCCAAGAATCGGTCCTAATACCATAAAAATCGCAAATATTGTTTGATATATTGACATCGCTAATTGGATTTGTTCCGTTGATAAATGCTGTTTAAACAATTTCATACCTGATGGTTGAGAAAACTGCGAAAGGATTGCAGAAATAAGTGTGACAAAAAACACAATTTTCCATGTTCCAAACATAAGTGTAATTAATACAACGAATACTGATATGGAACTTAACGTTTCACACCATATCATCGTCTTCTTTGGCTTCCACCTATCAGCAAACGTTCCACCAATGAATGAGAAAATAAAAATGGGAGCAAATTCAGCAACCGAAATCATCGAAATAGCAAAAGCATCACCTTTCGTCATTTCCATAACATAAAGTAATACCGCAAAGTTACGAACCCAAATTCCAACTTGTAAAAATAATGCTGATGCTAGAATCCCTTGCACAAATCGATTTTTTAATACTTGTGATACCCCATGATTTTGTTTCGTTTCTGCAGTCGTCGACATAAAAAAGCCTCCTATTTCGTGTTCTGAACAGGAGGCAGCACAAATCATATGAAAAGACTATATATTCGCAGTGCGAAACACATCCCTTTTCTATACATGCACATACTAATCCTATTCAGAAGAATATTTCGTTTTTTAACGAAGATCTCTTACAAATAGAATTAGTTGATCATTGGGATGTTTTCACCCTTCCGTTTCGAATTTAAATAACACATACATACTCTATGTTAATCATTTGTCGTGTATGCATGTCTCAATATAACTATTCTAAAAAGACAATGGTAATTCCTCTAAAGAACGCATTAAATAATTACCTTGCCAATTAATTTTTTCACGCTCACCTTTTATTTGTAACGATGGCATTCTTTTAAACAGAGCAGTAATAGCAATCTTTGCTTCCAACCTAGCAAGTGGAGCTCCTAAACAGAAATGGCTACCATGTCCAAAAGCAATGTGACGGTTATTCTCACGCATAATATCAAATACTTCTGGGTTTTCAAATACTGTTTCATCACGGTTTGCTGAAGCTAATGCGATAATAACCATATCTCCTTTTTGGATTGTTTGGTCATGAATTTGAAACGGCTCAGCCGCCCATCTTGCAGTTGTCACCTCAACTGGAGAATAATAACGCAATCCTTCCTCAATAGCTGAATCAATTAATTCCGGATTTTCTTTTAATAACTGTAATTGCTTCGGATTTTCAAGAAGTGCTAATACCGTATTTGTTATTAAATTCACTGTCGTCTCGTGTCCGGCTACAATTAATAACATGATCATTGAATATAGCTCTCGAGCACTAAGTTTATGCCCTTCATTTTCTGCAAGTATTAACGCACTAACCAAATCTTCTTTTGGATTTTTTCGTTTTACATCAACTATATATTGGAGATATGTAATAAACTCAGATAGTTGTTTTTCGGTTTCTTTTATTTCTTCAGGTGTTTCTGGCGATGCAATGACAGCATGAGACCAAATTCTAAATTTCGCTTGATCCTCTTTTGGAATTCCAAGCATCTCACTTATTACAATAATCGGTAATGGGAATGAATAATCATCCACAAGATTTAATGTACCTTTTCGCTCTATTTCACTTATTAAATCATCCGCTATTCTCTGAATTCTTCCGTCTAATTGTGAAATCATCTTCGGTGTAAAAGCTTTTTGAACTAAAGATCGCAAACGACTGTGGTTAGGTGGGTCCGAATTTAACATGTGCGTTGTTAAATGATCACTATTGTCAACGGAAAGATGCATGTTCTTTGTATCTTGAGGAAACACATTTGCCTGATCTTTTTTTAAGCGATTATCTTTTAAAAGCGGCAGAGCATCTTCATATCTTGTAATGAGCCATTCTTTACCGATTTCAATTTGATTTACAAATAATATAGGCTGTACTTTTCTCGATTCTTTATAAATTTCATAAGCATCTTCTTTAAACTGAGCAGAAGCTAAATTAATGCCATCCTCTATTTTTTGGCCAACCTTATTTTTTATTGACATTACATTCCCTCACTCTCAATTATTTGTGTAAATCAACCTAACATTTGAATTATACTTCAATAAAAACTAGAAAATTGTAAATTTTTAATTAAAATCTTACTTCGTATATTGAAAAATAAAAAAGTGAGAGAGTAAAATTATTCTACTCTCTCACTTCCTATTATGCGAAGCACATAAAATTACTAATTTGTTGATATCGATAACTTACTTTACGACGACGACCACCTTGCCAAGTGTAACCTGAAACCCCGCTTCTTCTTACCTCGGTTGGAAAGAACCATAAATCTCTTCCGAAAGGACCAGGTCGATGTAAACGTAAATAGCCCCATCTTCCTAGACAGTTACACATCCATGATTTCATATTCCCTGCTTGTGCTGGAGAAGCAAATGTGGATGGTAAAGACGGAGCTTGTGACGGTGGTGGTGACGTTGGAGCATCTTCCGCATCATCTGGTCTATAGTCTTCTTGTTCAATATCTCTCACTTCATTTGTAGATTCATAACCGTAGTTTTGTGGATTATAATACATCTCTTGATCATATGGATAGTTTTGTTGGTTATACATAATAACCCATCACCTTCTTTTCATTTGTTTCTTTTAACATTCATATGTGATACGCCATTCATAGGAAGCTTATGTATAGCCTAAATTCATCTGAAAAAAGCTCGTATTTTAAAAATACGAGCTTTTTTATAAACAAAATATATTTTTTATTTTATTAACTTCACACTATAAAAACGCATTTGATCTAATGAACCTTCATATTCAAATACTTCTTGCTTAATTAATTCTTTCAAGCGATATTCCAAAAACGTATCCCCAACCAATTGATCCGAAAGTCCAAGTGCTTCACCTATTACTCTCGGAGCTTTATGAAATTCTTTATCTGCTCCTACATTTTTCGCACACTCAATAATGAATTGATCAAAATAATCTTCTTGTACAGCATGCACTTCATCGTCTTTCCAAACTCTTAAAAACTCCGTGCTTTGCGATAATCTATCCCACTCATGTGCAAACTTCATTCGCTTCTCTTCAGTTAAATACGGAAATTCCACAAAACTTTTTTGGAAAAGAGCTAAACTTTCAGGAGATAATTCTCCAGTTCCACGGATATCATAATCTTGTTTTAATATTTCTCTACTCGCTTCAGAAGTATTCATAACACGAATATTTTTCTTATCTTTTAATTGCGCAATTGCAAAACAAAGCCCTACGTGCTCATGGGCATTATCCGCCTTCCAAACGGTAATCGGTGTTTCATTCGGAATTGAATGTAGCTCTTCTAAAGTCTCCTTAAATCTTGGTAAATACTCTTCTTCAAAATAACAATCATAAGAAGTTAAGTTATTTAATAACCACTGTGCCCTTGCTAATTGACCTTCATTCGTATGTAATTGATGTATGGGACCAATTGAAAAGAATTCAGAGTATGAAACAACACTCTCCTCGTGTAATCCTTCTTGTTTCAACATATATTTTAAACATCCGGCAGTTGAATCATCAAAGGCAATATGAATGTGTGTGCTTTCTTCTAAATTTTTTTCCTGAGTTGTATGACTCGTCAATTGCTTAGGGATACTCGTTAAATTTTTTATCATATCTTCGCTATAATTCCCGTCTAATACATCTAACTGTATTAGAATACTTTGAAGTAAATGTTTTGCTTCATCTTCATACATATCCTCTACAACATTTTTAATTTTATCTATCATATAAATCCCTCTATTCATTTCTAAAATAACGTAGATTATAGTGTATCATTTTAGCCCAGATGTTTAAAAGTCTTTTTAAAATCAAATCGTTTATTACACAGATTGCTGCAGCCATCTAAGTTTTTAACAAAATCTTTCTCTATGTTCCTCTCAATCTATAGATCTATAATATTTTTTTCTTCCTCCTTATTTATCTCCCAAAATCACATTAGTTGCTAAATAATTTTTAAACACTTTGTAAATCTTTTTATTTAAATGTATAATTATATAGAAAATAAAAAATACAGGAGCAATATTAATGGCGAAAGTACTTACTAATTATAAACATTATTTAAAAAATTGGAGATTTATATTTATTTGTATATTACCTGCTGTCGCTTTATTGTATACATTCGATGTCATCTTTGAACTACTGTGTCACCAAAATTTCTATTTGTCTAATTTAATTATTGCTATCATATTAATCTTAATATTTATTAACGTTAAAGAAAACTATAATTGAAACGAAACCGTTGTGAAGCTACATTTTTCATAAAAAATTAGAGCACCCTGCTATTGGATGCCCTAATGTGATTAGAGGTTTTTTCTGAGTATTTAGTAGGACACGAAGATCTTGTCCTATTACATACTATATGCTTATACTTATTACATTGTGCACTAGAAAGCACAATGTCTAGATGCCAAATAGATACATACACATTGGAGTAACTAACACGCTAGAAAAGACCTTTCTATATCCATTCATTCTTAATAGCCTACATTATTACTAATAAAATTTTCTCATACTTTCATTGTACAATTTCTTTATTTATAAACAAAAAACATCCCCATGGATGTTTTTTATCTAATTACCTTTAAACTTCCATAAATTTAGCAGGTACACCAATTTTTTCAACTACAGAAGATATATTAGTAGGGTTAATCATTACATTTTCAATACAAACTAATTTATTTTCTAATAATCCATTCTCTGTAGTAATAAACTCTTCAAATCGTTCTAAAGTCATTGAGAATTTGTGCTCACTTCCACCATTCATACTGACTTTTACATACTTCATAGTGTCACCGCCTCTCTTAATTATCTATAATTCGCTAAAAATACGCTTACATCCTTTTATTAAAACGTGGATTTATCACTTTTATCACTTCCCACTACACGTTTGAAATGATTTTGAGAAAAAAGCTACTAAACACCACCTGTTCTTTTCATTAAAATTTCAATAGAATATTTCCAGAATTATATATCTTTGAAAAAAATTATGTAATAGTACTCATTAAATATTAGGAGTGTTATTAATGGTTGATATAATCCGACTCTTAATCATCATACTTATCGCAATTTCTTTATTTTCATCAATTATTATGGAGTTTAAAAAACCTCACAAAAGTATGTTTTGGTTCTCAATTGAAGTCTTGTTTCTGCTAGGAATCGTACTTTTAATGAAAGAATTTTTCATCAAACTTTCCGCATAAGCCCTTAAGTAAAACATAATATCCCATCAATAACGCAGGATAAATTATGATTGTTATTTTTTTCACTGAAGTTAATAATTTAACTTCCGATAGTTATCTTTTATTTATAACTACTTTATAAGCTTCTGCTAATTACTCTTTTTCGTATATTATCATGAAGACTAGAGCAAGCATACCTTGTCATATATTAGATAAGGGATGTGATAACATTGGGTAACGATAACAATCAATTTATTTTTCATGTAGTACAAAGTTCGGCAATTAAAAGATTTATAATTATCGATATAATTGCTGGAACAGGAATTTATTGGACCGTAAATTTCATTTCTTCAAATGCATTACTCGCAATTATTAGTTGTTTTTTGGGGACAAAAAAAATGAAAAAAATGCATCATTCATAGAAGCAATAACTAAATCCCAATTCATTTCTTTCAAATTTGTGCCTTTACTCTTCTTGAAGTGGGAAAGCAATTTTTCACAGTTGGCTAATTCATCCGACTTTCTGGCAGACAATACTTTTGATTGTCTGCTTCTTGTATGAGATTTTTCGTTTGACATATACTACTTTTGAACCTGTATACCAATACAAGCCATTTTGGTGTTTGGGATTTCCCTTCCTGGGATAAGTATTTTTGAACTTATCCCTTTTTGTATAGGCATGTATATTTGGGATAAAACTAATTACAAGCAGATTTTCTGTTTATTCGTAGTTCTTAACCAAAAGACTTTTCTCCTTTAAAGGACAGTAGGTACGACTGCTTGTCCTTTTTTATTAATATTTCACACACCATTTTTTGCCCCCTTCTAAGCATTCTATTACAGCTCCCAAATAGCCAATGTTTATAGTCATACAAAATAAGCAGTTGCTGATACTTTCCTTTTTGAGTTACACAACACAATAAAAATGTGTAATTATAGATTTGAATCCATGTCCCTCCTATCTCAAAAGCTCTCCTAAGTAACTAAAAAAACACCTTAAGTGGGTGTCCTTTTTTCTTTATGTAAGAGAACATACAGATAACATTAATCCTCCAAATGTCACTGTTCCTAGTAACCCCAATACAACTCCTGTTAAACAAACACAATCAGCAAGACAAATTGAAGATTGCGATAATGGAACAAATGACCTACTTGTGCTCGATCCATAATATTTTATTTTTTCATAATTTATATCCAACATGAAATGTAGACATGATACACAACCCTCAATAGTTTGAAGAGATTCATTTTCTAACCGCTCCAATAACTTGTTATTTAAAGCAAATGGTAGAGGGTACTGCTTATCTAATCATCTCTGTTGCCGTATAAATCCCTAGTTTAGTTTGTAATAAAGTATTAAAATAATGCTGGTTATATGTTCACGTTATTATTGCTAATAAGAAGGATAAAGATAAAAATGCACAAAATGGTACATGTAAAACAGTATCCATTCTAGCAAACTGCGTATCTTTTTTTCGTTTAAAGATACCAAAATAATGAAACTCACCAATTACTCTTATGAAAAAAACAACCATACAAACACAGGATCCCATTTGAACAAAAACATTGGGAAGTGCGGAATGAACAATATTTGCTTGTTGTAATAAAATCATTGCTGCCATACTTAATAATAACGCAATGAACAATGTCATTCCTGTACCTGGTGTAAACGCCTTTTCTCCAGCTTTAGTTGGAATGACACTATTTGTCGCCCACTTACCTCCGAAAGCCCAATAAACATGTAAAAAACTAACTAAGAATAATATGCAAACAGAAATATATGTAACAATAAGCATTTTGTCCTCCCATTATTTTATTTAAATCCTTACCTTTAAAATATGCTATGAATCCTTCATACGCAATCTATATTTAATTACATAAAAAACCCCTTAATGATTTATCAATTTTACGATAAATCATTAAGGGGTTAGTGAAATTTATTATGCATTATACCTATTTTTTCGACGTTCCATCCTAGTTTGTCCTTGAACAGTACTTTCTTTATATTGATCTATTTGCTCTGCCATTTCATATGTTACAACTGGTTCTTCGTTATTACGCTCATGCATTATTTCTGGCGTTTTACGTTTAGAACCTTTTCCACCAAACTTAAATAATTTCATCTTAAATTTCGGTAATCTTGGAAAGCGGATCTTAAATGATAGCCTTTTACGTTTCTTTTTTTGTTTAAATAGATTTGTATTTTCTTTATTAGTGTCTTTCTCTTTACGGTGTAATAACATCGCAAGTAATCCACCTAATATAAGTCCTCCAACTAAAAGGAGAATATATAAGTAATGGCTTGTCATTAAATTCATCATACGCTCAAGTATGACTAACGACTGCACTTCTTTTATATCCCATAGTAACGCGGCCCATAATGAGAATAAGCCCAAAGTAAGCCCGTATGTACGAAACCGGAATAAACACGGAATTAACGCAATGCAAGCGGCGATTTTCGCGTTCGCTATTATTGAACTTATTGAAATATCCTGATTCCAAATAACTAACAGTAATGTTATAAATGGTGCATACGCTATCCAGCTACATATACGTGAATATATCTTTTTCGCAAAGTAACTACCGAAACTAGTAAAAAATAAAAGTCCTCCAATATATAAAGATTGTTCAAGAGGGATTTGCTTTAACATTCCTGCAATTGGAAAGAGGCCGCTCAGTAGCATTAATAATACATCTAATTTCTTCACAATTCCCCATTCCTTTCAAATTTTCTTTTCAATTAATAAAAATCGCTTTTCCATATGATGTAGTTTTTGTATTTCTAAAAAACATCTTAATCCTGTATGTAAATAAAGTAAATACGTAAAAGAAAAGATACATGACAAAGGATAGCCTTATTTACATGAAAAAATGACAAATCCTGCTCATTATTACTAGCAGGATTTGTACAATATTATTTATATTAATATCAATGTATCTTCTTTTTCTAAAATTATTACATCTTCATCTAATTCGTCATTGAATTCTTTAAACTCCCTTGAATCAATATCGGTAGTATAGTTTTTAATTAATTTAGCCATATGCATTACATACGTATTATGAATATTTTGTTCTGAGAGCAAGGTTGATTTACAGCACATGTAATGTATCATTTTGGCGATTTCTTCTCTCTCTTCAGATTTTACACCAAGCGGGATAACTTCGAGTATGTACTGCTGTACTATCTCATTACAATCTAATTCGTATGCAGCCGTGCTATAGTAAATTCCCATTTGATCTACAAATAATCTCGTTTCATTCATAACATGTTCTTGGTCTCTAACAATATAGTTCGGTACATCTGAGTTAGTATTAATTCTAATTATGTTTATATCCTCTTTTAAATTTGGGATTATTTCAGGTGAAACCCCAATATTAACGCTTTTATTTTGCAATTCCTCTATCCAATATTTCCTCATATTGGCATCTACAATAAAATAAACTTCTTTATTTTGTTTATGTGCATCTTGTGAAATTTCAACTAATGTTTCTGACATAAATTGTTTAAAACTGACTCCTATATCATTCCTTTTTGATGGTTGTGGTAAAAACACTTTATTATTACCTATATTTAATAAAGTATGATCAATTGTGCCCCATTCTTCTTGACCATATAATTTATATAATATTTCTCTCCCATTTATTTTTGAAAAAATAGGTAAGAAATCATATTTAGACATTTTCTCAATTGATAAATTTACAATTATCCCCGGTAATTTTATCTTATTCCAACTACACTTTAAGAATCCCTTTTGTTCTAACAAACTAAGAATGGCATTAATAATTTCTTTTTTAGATACACTTTGTCCGATAAATAAATTAATAAATGCTGAAATACGTTCCGTTTGAGCGAATCCTTCCCGAATAATTTGCTTTGGATTAATTTTTTCGCGACCATCACAATTTTTTATTGCAATTAATGCTAATTTCATTTCATTTTGCTCACCTGCCGTAGCATGTACAGCTTTTACGACATCGTCTACTAGTTTCTTTTTGTTTTTATGGCTATATTGCATTCTATATGGATTTTGTAACAATTTCCTAATGTTATATCTTACTATTTTTAACAACACCGGATTGTCTGCATTTAATACATAGGAGGAATCTCCGTTTTGAGCTAAAACTATTTTGCTATCTAATAACGCTTGTTCTATCTCTATTACTATATCATCTGACCATACTTCTAACGTAATTGATTCTAATCCCTTTGGGGCAAATAAAGGTAATAACTCATTCTCATTATTAGTTAATACATTTTCACATTCTGGAAGTAATGTGAAATATGGGCATATTCGTTGGAATTCATTAAAAAGTTCCTCTTTTTCTCTTACTTTTATACCAAATTTTATTTTTGTTCCTTGAACTTTATATATATTTTCGTTATATGGAAGAAGCACTCTTATCTTTGTTCCTCTAATATACTCTTTCGGACATTGGAGAATGTTCTCTAATTTAACTTCTCCCCCTATCCTATAATCATCTTTTAAATTTCTAAAACGTTTAATCCACTTTATTCCTTTTACAGCTTGTTGTACTTTTAACTTTACAAATCTTTGCTTTTTATTATTTGATTCAAATTCAGGAGTTGAAATCAGTATTTGGCTCCGCTTTCGCCCTAAAAGTATAGGGATATCTTTATGATTATATTGTTGATAAAACCTCCTAATCCCTACAGATACTTTTAATAGCGGAATATTCTCACCTCCACGAGTTACGTATTCAAACCGATATACATAAGAGAAATAATCATGTGTTTCTTCATCTTTAATTGGCTCAGACATCGCTTCTGAAACATGTTGTGATCGCAGTGGTGAAAAATATATTTCTTCCTCATTTTTATTTTCCAAATGTAAAGGCTGTTCGCAAAAAATATGAGTAATTAGAGCTGGTACCCATTTAGAAAACGTTTTTTTATCATGTAATGCTGGCAAATTACTAATTAAATCATACTGCCATTCTAAATGTGGTGGATCTATTAATTTATTAGGTTTCCAATCATGAATAACCTCATACCAGCTTTGGAAAATATAGTCTAACTGTTCTTGTTTCATTGGTTCTTTTGCTACAATCCAGGGCGTATCTTCCTTTAATATATATGGATTATGCTGAATGAATAATATATCAGAAAACATTTCATACAATCTTTCATTTACAAGTTTTAATTTGCTCGTTAATAAAAATGTTCTATAATGTATCTCTACAATCTCAAGCCATTCAATAGGAAAATAAATATACGATACTTTCTCATTATAGAGGGGTTCTACTATATTTTTAAATGCTAATAACTGTAATTTTTCCATATTATTAATACTTCCTCTCTTAATTTATATTGATCATGAATAATACTAGAAAAGATACCAATTTTTTAAGCATTAACGAATCAAATTTTAACCAAGCACATTAAAGGAAATAGCTAAATTACATTCGTTTATATAAATAAAACATTATTAAAATCAAATTAATATAAAGTAACTATTAACATATAACTACCTCCTTATGGGACTTTATATTATAAAATCATTATAATTAATTATTATATTTTTTTATATATGATTTACAAAAAAATTACAGAAACTAAATATAATAAAAGGTATCGCCTCTTTATATAGCGATACCTTTTATATACTCTTAATTAAATAACACCTTTAACTTCTTCATTCACCGGCCATTTTTCTAATGTATATGCCATTTCCCAAAATGAATATTCATATTGACTACTAAAAATAAAATGTTTTCTCATACGATTACGGTCTGCCTCTGTTACTTTTTCAGCGATCGTATCTAATCGTGTGATTTGCTCTTCTACTAGAGTACGGAACCAATCAGATCCATATGCAGAAATCCATTCTTGATAAATTGGCTCTTCTGGTTGACATTCTTTTAACCGTTCACCGATTTCATAATATAACCAATAACAAGGTAAAATAGCCGCAATAATATCTCCTAAATGCCCTTCATAAGCTGCACGATACATATGAGATGTATATGCATATGCAGTTGGCGCAGGAATAAAATTATCTTTTTCTTCTTTTGTAATCCCTAATTTCTTTGCGAAATTCTCATGTAATGATAACTCAGCTTCATACGTATTTTGTGCATGGTGTGCCATACGAGCTGTCGTTTCTAATTCAAGAGCCTTTGCAGCACCTAACGTTTGTACTCTAGCAAAATGACTCAAATAATAAGAATCTTGAAGCACATAATATCGAAAACTAGCTAAATCTAATGTTCCTTCGCCTAGTTTTTTTACAAAAGGATGGTTAAAACTTGCTTCCCAAATTGAATCTACTTCTTTACGTAATGATTGTGAAAAAGTCATTTAAATTCCTCCAAATAATGTAAAAAATATACGTATTTATCCACAATTATTAAAGCTGTAAAATAAAAAAACTTTCTTTACAGGCGTAAAGAAAGTGAAATTGACAGTATTTATTCGTTAAATAGCAACGTCTTTCCCACTTTCCTACGCTGGCATTAACCAGATCAGGTACTAAGAGTCTCAAAATTTCATCTGATCTCAGCCTATAAAAGGCCCCCCTAGTGGATAAATATTTAGTTGTCGTATTGTAATTATCATAGCATAATTCGTGGAACTGTCAAAAGAATTAATTATATAACTACCTTAAAAACCTTCTTCTTTCCTTACTTTTAATGAAGTTTCAATTATCATATCTAATAGTTTGCTATAATTAATTCCCGCTGCTTCCGCACTTTTTGGCAGTAAACTTGATTGTGTCATCCCTGGTAATGTATTAACTTCCATTACATATGGAATTCCTTCCTTCACCATCATATCAACCCTTGCATAAACACTACATTTTAATGCTTTATAACAAGCCAGTGACGCTTTATTTACACGTTCCTTTATTTCAGCTGGAAGTTCAATAACTTCTTCAACTGTACTAGTATCATCATATTTTGCATTATAGTCAAAGAACACAGCAGCATGTCGAATCGAAATGATAGGTAACTGTTGCCCATCAAAAATTGAACATGTAATCTCGTCACCTTTTATATACTTCTCAATTACTACTTCAGAATCCCATTCGAATACAGTTTCTAGCATAGAGATTAATTCATTTTTATCATAGACAATCTTAACTCCAACACTTGAGCCGCCAGAGTTTGGTTTTACCACTAACGGAAATCCTAATTTATCTAATTCCTCAAGCTTTAGATCCTCCATTTTTGTAAGTTCAATCCAATCTGGTGTTTCTACTCCTTCATAACGCAAAATCTTTTTTGAAATATTTTTATCCATACATATACCGCTAGATAACATATTACTGCCGCTATATGGAATACCTAAACTCTCAAGCGTCCCTTGAACCGTACCATCTTCTCCGTATTTCCCGTGTAATGCTAGCAATGCAAAATCAATGTCTTTCGCTTTTTCAATTAAATCCATTTTTTCATTTAACGTAATTGGAACGATTTCATATTTACTCTTATCTAAATGTGCAATCATTTCATTCCCAGTCATAATTGATACTTGTTTTTCAGAGGATACTCCTCCCATAATAACGCCAATTCTCATTTTCTCAACTCCAAGTTTCATTTTTTAAAGTTTCACCAATTATTTGAATCCCGCTAACAATTTCCTGTTCTTTCAAACGTGAAAATCCTAATCGGAATGTGTTCGCTCCTCCTCCATCAGAGTAAAAAACATCTCCAGGAGAAAAAGTAACTCCTTTCTCATAACACTTTTGTAAAAGTGTGCGGGCTTGAATTTTTTCTTCCAACTCTATAAACAAATGAAGTCCACCGTCTCCAGTCATTCTTTTAAACGGAATGTACTGATTACACGCCCCAACAGCTAACTCATATTTTTTCTTATAAACAGATCTTGCTTTTTTTAAATATTTTTCAAAATATCCTTCATGTAAATATTGAAACAGAACAGCTTGATCTAACGTAGATGTGTGAATGGTTCTGGCTCTTTTAACACTTTCTAAATAATGTATCAGTTCTTTATCTGCAATGATCCAACCTACACGTAAACCAGGGAAAAGTACCTTTGAAAAGCTACTAATATAAATCACATTATTACCAGCCCCTGCAAAAGTTAATAATGGCGATAAATGTGAACCCGAATAACGTAATTCTTCATTAAACCCATCCTCTATAATAGGGATCTTGTATTTTGAAAATAACCTCATCAATTCCGTTCTTTTCTCCGAACTCGTAACAATACCAGTCGGATTATGATAAGAAGGGATTAAATACGCGAAATCAAAATCCTTTTCACGCAAACTTTTTTCTACTTCATTCGTATCAATACCATCATCATTCATATTAATTCCATGAACTTCAAGTCCATGTAAACGAAAAAGCTTCAATGCAGCATGGTGAGTTGGGTTCTCACAAATAACACGCCCTGATTTCTTCGATAAAGAAGATAACACAATATCTAATCCTTCTGTAAATCCATTTGTAATTAGAATATCTTTGTTCGAAATATCTACACCTTTCATTTCCATGTAATGAAGTAAATAATTAATTAACGGTCTATAACCTTTTGCATATCCGTAGTTCAATACGATATCCCCTTCAATGGACATACGAGTAAGAAAAGCTCTTTTGAAATTTTCAACATCAAATAGCTTTTCGTCCGGGGCTATACTATTAAAAACAATCATTCCTTTTTCCCAGCGAACTCCATGCTTCATTAAGTCTAATTCATCTGCTAATGTGGTAACTGTATTAAGTTTATTTTTCCAATCTATTTCAACAGACGAGGTGTTACTTATATCCACCTTCGCAACGAAATTTCCTTTTCCTTTAACTGCATAAATGAGTCCTTCTTGTTCTAAATCCGCATATGCAGAGAGTACTGTATTTCTGCTCACTGATAATAATTCACTCAGTTCCCTTGTTGATGGGATTTTTTGGTCCCCCAACAAATGCCCTTTCATAATCATCTTTTTTAAATAATCCTTTAATTGAATATAAACGGGACGATCTTTTACAACTTTAAAATCTTTAAACAATTTCTTACCCCCTGCAATTATTTTTACATATTTATTTCATTCTCAAAAGGTCCACTACATATGTATTTTTTATTAATAGCGGTACGGTTATAAAGTCTATAAATCATTTCGATATAAATTGATTACATCTTTTAAAGCAGCTGCTGCAGCTCCGCGTGGATTAGAAGCTCCACCAATTGTAGTTACTTGTCCCATTGTATCTGTAAAGAACGTAATTCCTTTTTCCGTGCCATTTATATTTGCTAACGGATGTTCTTTCTCTAAATTACAAGGTTGTACACTAAGGTTTACTTTTCCATTATCATCTTTATATGCTGATGCAATTAATTTAATTGATTTATTTTGTTCCTTTGCATTTTGAATTTGTTGCGTTGTAACGTGCTCTATTCCGTTTATTTTTATATCTTTGAGTGAATAATCGTTTCCCATTAAACTATTCGTCAAAAGTAATAATTTACAAGCGCTATCCATCCCGCTTATATCTAATAACGGGTTAGTCTCCGCAATTCCTTTATTTTGTGCTTCTTGCAATGCTTCTTCAAACGTCTTATATTCTTCATGCATCTTTGTAAGAATATAATTTGTTGTCCCGTTCAATATTCCTTCTATTTTTTCAATATGGCAACCTGCTAAACTTAGTTGTCCAATGTCTAATGTCGGTAACGCAGCGGCAGTTGCACCGCTATATCGAATGCGTGAGCCTGAAATACGTGCTGCTGTATTCAGTTCACTCCAAGCTGTAACAAGTGCACCTTTTGAAATAGCTACTATATCCATTTGATTTTCAATAGCTTGTTTCATATACTGTTTCCCTGGATTTCCATTTTTAAGATTTGTAGCAGTTGATTCAACCAATACAGTACCATTTATATTAATCGTTCCGCGTTCCTCTGGATAATGTTCGATATATTTTTCAATTGCAGCAGAACCATCACCATACGTCAATAAATCATTAATCTGCAAACCTTTTCCGTTATGTATTGCAATATTTCTTCCTATCACTCCACTAACAACTAAGTCAATTCCATATGTTTCATTTATATATAAATATTTTTCGTTTAATAATTTAATAAATTCTTTACCAACTGTCCCATACCCCGATAATACAACTTGAATTTTCATAAGATCACCCCATGTTTTTTTTGCCAAATCCCTCTTTCAATATAATATAAAGCGCCCTCGAATTCCATCGAGAGCGCTTTATTATTATCTATTTCGGTAACCGTGATAATTTTTCTGCAATTGTTCTATAAAACTCTTGAATATTAGAAAAACCTAACGTGTCTGAAACGCTTAATCCTACCATATCAAGATGGTCCCAATTTGCTTTCGTTTCGATATGATTCCATTTTCCAACCTGTAAAGACTCATTATCATTTGCAGCAATATTAGATGAAGGTGCAATCATAGAATTTGTATTTACTACACCGTCATTTTGCCACCAAGAAGTATCTATTAATGTTCGATTCTCTTCATATCTTGCATAGGAACCTAAGAAAAATGCATTACCCATTAACACTTTATTCATCGTTATATGAGGTAAATGTAAACCTGTTATTGGTGCTGCTTGCGATGCATGTCCACTATAGGATAAGTAATATACATCCGATTGCGTCTTTACCCAATTATTTAACTCCTTTGCTCCATCAGTACTTAAATCCCATTGACTTATATCTTTTGTATTTTCCCAAATTGAACTATTTAAAATACGATCAGTATATTGAAAAAAGGACTCTCCAGTATTCTTTTTTATACCCCATTGATCCAATTTAAAATCATATAATGATAAATTATTGTTTCCACCTAAACTTGCAGCTGTAATGAGTAAATCTTTAACGAACGGCAACAGAAGACTTCCGTCCGCGAGTGTTGTACCGTTATGAGGAGTTGCTAAAGTTGTAACACTATGAACATACGATTTGCCACCTTCAAATAGTGGTGATATCTTTGTGTTCGGATGATTTTTCACATAATCTTTTTCTTCATAACTTCCTTCTTTTAATAACTGCACTAATGTTCTTGTCGTTTGTCCACCCATGCTATGCCCAACTAAATGAACTTTATTTGTTTCACTCCAATTCGGTGCAAATCCACTATAAGTTCTACCAAAACGATTATGTCCATGTTTCTCAGCATGTGCCGCACCGTAGTCTACTATTCCACCGTTAATTTGCGCATATAATTCACATGCACGATCCCAGTTACTAGAAACTGGTCCAACAGCTGCAGTATGTACTGTATAACCATTTCTTTTTAAATCTTCTTGTATATCATGAACACCACCCCAATATTTTACCCCTAGCATTTCCTCTCTACCCCATCCAGCAAATCCATTCACTAAAATGATAGGATAATTATTTTGTTGTCTCTCTTCAGCGTATGTTGTTTTCGCTGCGAATGAACAAACAGTCACTAATGCGAAAAAACATACTTTTAAAAATAATTTCCCCATACTTTCTCCCCCTCAATAAAACGTTTACATTTATCTTTGAAAAAAAATACAAACTTAGTTTGCAACTTAAACATAATGTAAAGTATTTTATATACGTTGTATATATAGAAAACATATACAAATGTTGATAAATATTTATTCTAGTAAGCATTTACTTTTCATAACACAACTTGTAAATCTGATTATTTGAATTTATAATTAAATATAGTTTCCTCATGTTAAATGGATTTAAAAATCATAAGAAAACTAATTTCATTGCTTGAAAAGGAGGAAAAAAGCATGCAAGTCGGATTAAAAATTCATACATTAGCTCAACCTTCTAAAATAACCCCATCTAATCTTGAGCATAATACTATCTCTTCTACTAAGCATAAAGATAAGAAATCTAATGATCTAATCAAATTTGATATTCGTACATCTGAACAAGAAATGAAACAAGCGGATCATAAATTTAGCGAATTAGACTTATGGAAAATGCTAAAAGACAAAGGTGTACCTTTATGGATGATTTTAGAAATGTTACAGAAATTTCGTAAAGAAAAGGAATCTCAAAATGGTTCGGTTCAACATTCAAATGCGATTGAAGAAACGAGCGAGACTCGATTAAATGAAGTCATGTAAACTATGTTATCTGAAGGGTCTATAACTAAAAAGAGTTCAAGGTTGATAGAAACTTTATCAACCTTGAACTCTTTTTTAAGATTTTTCTTCAATCGTTAAAAACTGAACTGATACTTCTCCCTCAAAATCTTTAATTAGCTTTCTTACTTTTACATTTTCATTAACCAATGTATTATCTGTCGACATTTTAGGTTTTTCGTCACCTAAAGATTTTTTTAATTGAAGAAGATGCATTTTTGTTTCATTTGCTTTTATTTCCTTATATATATTATTTTTGGATACAATCACATACCATTGCGTTGGATAATTACGCTTGTTACCTATCCAAGCGTCACTATTGTATATGACAGGGACCTCTTTTCCTTCTAATTTAATACTTTTCAAAGTCTTTTCGTCTTCTTGTGCAAACAGTAGAGAACCCTCTTTTGGGAATTTCGGTAACGTATTTACAGGCATAAAATTGGAGCCATTATCTCGTTTACGGAAAACTTTAGCTTTAATCAATGCTTGTGCTGTAGACTCATTTAAAATTAATACTTGTCCGTTTCCATAAGTACCTGTTTTCACAGAAAACACTTCATTTTCTTTCGTAATTTCTTGATAACGATTAATAATTGGTGAAATTTTATTTTCATTTCCAATGATTAATAAACCGTTTGCAGGAAATGGATTCTCCTTTTTAGAACATGCACTAAAACTTATTAATAGTAGTATCGTTAACATAAAAATAGTTAAAGTTCTTTTCATCGCGTTTCCTTTCATCATACAGTTCATTTTTTCCACATACTTTAATGTAGTCTTACAAGCTAATAAACTCTATTGCTCCATAACCTTATAAAGCTTTTGCAGGTAACGCCAACGGGTTATAAAGAAATATAATACTTGTATACATATAAATGAAATTAAAATAACGATAGAGCTATTAATTATAGAAAAATCGACTAATTGCTGTAATGCCGTATAAGCGACTACAGTATGAATCACTGCAACAACAATCGGTAAGAAGAACATTAATAATAACTGTCTCGTTACAATTTTTTTTAATTCTCGTTTACTTAATCCCATTTTCGAAATCATTTTATATTGCTGTTGATCGCGATCTAAATCAGTATATAATCGGAAATAAATAAAACTAGCAGCGAATGTGAAGAAGACGATTCCGACTAAAACACTTGCCATAAGTAATAATCCATTCGTTTGCTTTGCACTTAACAAATCTATAGTTAAAGCCCGAAATTGAAAATTACCTACTCTAATATCTTTCTCAAATCTACTAATTAATTCGTTTGAAATTCCCTTCGTTTTCATCCAATCGTCTACAACAAATCCGTAAGTACGATATGGAATGTCTTTATTAACTGGGTCACTAGTAAGAGGGATTCCATCATATACCTGATCTTTAACAGCGATATAAATAGTTCTAGAATCATGTGGTAAAACTAAATTTTCTACAGCTTTTTTCACATGAAATGTCTTTGTCCAATCTCCTTGAATGACTTCTATATTCTTTTTATACTCGCCATTTTTAAATTCTTGTTTTTGTGATACGACTCCAGGAATTAATAAAATTTCATCTTCTTTTTCTATTGTTTCTTGTTGATAGCCTAGTGCTTTAGCAAGATCGTTATATTCACTTAACTTCATTACATCTACACCATTTTCCGTGTATATATATGAAGATGAAGCCATTCGATACGGAATATTAGCATCAGAAAGGTGTTTTTTTATAATAGAAAGATTTTTATTTAATACTTTGTCGTTTTCAAAACTTCCATACAAAAATGTATACGGATTTGTCATCCTTACCAAATCCCTATTTCCAATTGCAGCTGTTGTACCAATCGCTGTAAATGCAACTGCTGAAACAATAGATACTATAAAAAACATCGTTGCATTATCTTTCATACGGTAAATTAATTCAGAAAATGTTAATATATTTGTTCTCTTTAAAAAGAAAGATTCTCTCCTTTTCGCAAGGTGCAATATATAAACGCTACACTGTGTATATAAAAAGTACGTTCCTATAATTACTAGGAGCACCCCTATTCCAAGCGTAATAAAATTAGTACTTGGGATAAAGCGAAATACTGAAAAATATCCATACCCTATACTAATTAAAGAAAGTAGCGATAATAAAATTGATGCTTTCGGTTCTGGCTTTGGCTTTTCCTCTGCTTGTATAAGTTCCACAAGTTCTGTTACTTTTATCATTTTAAATGTAACGAGCGAAACAATTAAAAATAATAAAAGAAATGTGATAACTGTTAATAATACGGCCTGCACTGGTATATAAAAAGGCAAACCATTACTAATCATTAATACACTTGCGCTTATCAATAAAACTAGTTTAGAAAATATGAGTCCAATGAGAATTCCTATACAAATTGAGCCAAGTCCAATCAACATATTTTCAATTAATAATAATTTCTTAAGCTGTCTCATTGACATACCTTGCATCATTAATATCCCAAATTCTTTCTTGCGCGTTTTTAAAAATGAACTAACTGAATATAGAATGAAGAAAAATGAAAATACAAAAATCAAGCCTTGCGAAACTGAAAATCCCAATGTACCAAATGCACTTATTGTTGCACTTGTCGATTTCAACTCACCTTGTAAATCAGGATGAAATAATAAAAGAGCATACGTAAAGAAAATCATAATAGAAAATGCACTACTTAAAAAATGAGCTGCATATGTACGCTTATTGCGAAAAATATTATTAAATGCGAACTGACGAAAAGTCATGCCTTTTCCCTCCTAACAAAGAAAGGACATCCATAATCTTTTGATAAAATGCTTGCCTACTTTCACCACAATAAATTTCGTTATATAGTTGACCATCTTTAATAAATATGACTCTGCTGCAAAAACTCGCTGCATACGGATCATGTGTAACTAACATCATCGTAGCTTTTTCTTCTTTATTTAAAGTATCTAGCATCTCCATTACATCATTTGAAGATTTAGAGTCTAAATTCCCTGTTGGTTCATCTGCAAGTAATAATTGCGGCTTATGAACAATTGCACGAGCAATTGCTGTTCTTTGAGCTTGCCCCCCTGAAATTTCAAAAGTTCTTTTACTCAATATATCTGTAATATTTAATTTCTCTGCAATTTCTTCAACTCGTTCGTTCATTTCTTGTACAGAAACACCATCTAATGTCATCGGCAATACGATATTTTCCTTTACTGTAAGTGTGCTAAGTAAATTAAATGATTGAAAAACAAATCCTAATTGTTTCCTACGGAATAAAGCCAAATTATCTGATGTCAACTGGAATGGATTTGTACCATTTATTAATATTTCTCCCGATGTTGGAGAGTCGATAGTAGATACCATATTTAATAACGTTGTTTTCCCGCTCCCTGATGGCCCCATAATCCCTATAAATTCACCTTCTTGAATTGATAAATCAATATCTACCAATGCCTTAAAAGGTACTTTCCCTTTATATACTTTACTAATACTTTTTGCATGTAGAATTTCCATTTATATTCTCCCTTCATTTGCACTTCTCACAATATAGTGTAAATGAATTGTCTTATAGCACGTATTGATTCATCTTTCATTTATCTTACACGATTGTAAGATTTCTAAAAAAACTGATAATAAATCTACTTTGAAACTATAATCAATTTATATCTATCTTATAATATTCGCAGGGTAGTATGAAATACTATGCTATTTATTTCTAATCTTTATTATATTAATGAAAAAAGACCGATTGTATTATCGGCCTTTTTACTTTCAAATATTATATTTTTAACTAATTTCTTAAATTGAAATATAATTAAATAATACTTTTAATACTATTTCACGTGATAATATCCTCTGCAAAATACTGAGTTCTTCGGTTTCATTGCAATTAAAAATGAATTGTAAATATCTGAGGCGGAAATTATTGCGTTTATCCAACATACAAATAATATGATTGATTTAATATTTCCTGATACATAGAACGACATAAATGCAGGGGCTACCGATAATACAATTATGGGTAAGCTCATAAAGACCCAAAATCTCGCTTTGGATAGGGTTGCATTTGTATTTAGCCAAAAAAATATTCCACTACATGTTAAGCTAATATCACCTTTGTTACTTATGACCAAAATGTGTAGACATTCGTGAATGATGAAGACAAAGATACCTATTATGATTAGATACAATATATTAATATGAGTGAAACCTACTCCAAAGTAATTTGGTATCAGAAAAATGATTATTTGAAGTAGATATACAAACTTCATATAATGCTTTTGATACCAATTATTCTTAATAAAAGGAGTCCATTCTGAAAAATCCATACTTATCTGTGGCAATTGACGAAACCAAATTATGATATGCGTTCCCCTCCCTCATTTAATCTATTTCATAACTTAAAACTTTTAATCCACTAACACTCAACCGTAAGTTTTATATGCAAAACTTCGCTCACCTTCACTTTTGCCGTGCGTTCTTCTATTTGAGCTCAAAATGATTCATTTTTAGGATAATTTGAGTAAGAAAGTGGTGTTTTCATAGACAAATGTATTCGACAAAATTATCCAAACCCCTTTTCATATATGATTTTTTATAAAATGATTATCGCATGTACAGCTTAATCCCCTTGTTTTTTTGATGAGAAAATCCGGCAAGAAGCCATCCAAATTGTCTCTTTGATATGGTAACAGGTATAATGGAATGTAAAAAAGCTTAGAGTTTTAGCTCTAAGCTTTTTTACATTCCATTATAGATTCTTTTAAAGAGCAATATTTTTTATCCACTCTGATTTGCTTAATAAATAATGATTATATAGTTGGTTTTCTATCGTCTGTTGGCTCAAATAAGTAAATCCACATTTTTCAATAACTTTATTTGATGGTACGTTGTTAATTAAAGCAATTGCGTTGAGGACATCTACATTTGTATTTTTAAACAAATAATCAATTAACCCTCTGTTCTTTCGTTGATTTCCAGTCCGGCAAAAACTTTTCAATTTCCGGTTGATTCGATATTTTATAAATGCTCTCCGCATCTTTGATAGTAAACTCTTGCAAGTATATATCTCCACAGTCTATTCTAAATAAATTAGTCGAACTCTCTTCTCCCATGTTAATCCCCCTTAATTACATTAAAGCGCCTTAATCTGCTTCGTAAGTTCTATAAATCGTTCATCAAGTTCTTTATATTCTTTATCGTTAGAAGTTAAAAAGCTTAATTTACCTAATACTTCTTGTCTCTCTGTTTCTAATGTTAAACGTAGCTCTTCAATATCATCTCTTGTTTTAATAAGTTCCTCTAGCTGCTTTTGTATCGTATTATTTAAAAACACGAGTTTCGTGTTAGTTGTTTTCTCCAGAAAATATCGATCGTGAGAAACTATAACGAGTGTTCCATTATACTCAGCTAATGTATTTTCAAGCTGTTCACGTGAAGGGAGGTCAAGGTGATTCGTCGGTTCATCTAAAATAAGTACATCTTTTTCATCTAAAATATAAGCCATTAACTTGCATTTTACTCGTTCCCCCATACTCATATGCTCAATCGGTTCTTTCCATTGAGAAGCTTGGAATCCTAAATGTTTCATTAAATTTTGGACTTTTCCTCTTTCTTCAAATGTCTCTTTAAAAAATAAATCTTCTGGTGTTTTATCCAGTGGTAAATCAAATACTTCTTGTGTTAAATAACCGATGTTTGCAGATGGTGAAATCCATACTTCTCCTTGTACAGTTTCCGTTCCCATAATCATCTTCAGTAATGTTGTTTTCCCGCTACCGTTTGGTCCAACAATCGCAACCTTCTCACCGTGCTGGATTGTAAAATTAACGTTTTCAAATAATGTCTTTCCATGAAAGTCTTTTTTTAATTTCTTTACTTCTAAAAAGCGTTTTCCTACTTTTTTATTCGCTTGAATAGAGAACTCCACTGAATACTCTTCTTTCACACGTTCTACTTTCGTTTTCTCCAGCTCTTTTTCGAGACGTTTTCGTTTTGACTTCACTTGCGCATCCATTCGCTTCGCTTTTACACGATAAAACTCTTTAACTCCTTCTTGTTTTGTAGACTGTGCGTGTGCCTTTTGTGACCATGAACTTAATTCTTTTATATGTGTTTCTACTTGTTCTATCTTTTTTTGTTGTTTTTCATATTCACGTTGCTGCGTCATTCTTGTATGCTCACGTGCTTTCATATAACTCGTATAATTACCGCTATGCTCAATTAGTTTCTTTTCCTCAATTGACCATATTTTCGTTGCGACAACATCTAAAAAGTATCGATCATGCGATACAACGATAACTGTACCCTTCATATTTTTTATTTGCTTAATGAGAAATTCCGTACTCATCTCATCTAAATGATTTGTCGGTTCGTCTAATATTAATAAATTAGGATTTTCGGCAAATCCTTTTGCTAGTCGAACTTTCAGCTTTTCACCACCACTTAAAGTAAGAAAATCGTTCGTTGGCACGCCCCATTTCGCAAGAAGTTCTGCTTCTTTTGCAATCATATCATTACTAATAAAAGATTCTATTTCTTGTTCAACATATGCCGTTGTCATATTCATTTGCTGCCATTCAACAATCCCTTTTGATGGCTCAATCTTCCCATTTATTAATTGAAGTAACGTTGATTTACCGGCACCGTTTTTACCAATTAATCCGATAACATCCCCTTGTTTTACTGTAACATTCATTTTCTCTAACAAAGTATTTTCCTTTATTTCAACATAAACATCATTTAATTTTAAAATTTCTTTCATATTACCGATCCCTTTCATTAAGGGAGAACAAAAAAATCCTCCCAAATTAATTTGGCAGGATTAGTCGTTAACATATTTATACCCAAATAAGCTATTACGCATAATAAATAGCAATACCGTTGTAAGGAAATTGGGCAGACTAATCCTATTTTTTATAAATTGAAATTTATTGAATTTCAACATTTAAAAATAAGATTAGTTAATCATCGTCCACCCATCATTCCTTTCCGTCGTTAGTAACCATATTGTACCATAGTAGTACTGTATGAGTAAATGCGATTATACGTGCTGTGAAAATGATTGCTTTCTTTTAGGTCTATTTATCTTCACTTCATATCGATCAAACACAAACAACATCTGTAATACTACTGGCTTTAGATTTCCTTAGTAGTAAACTTCTAAGCACTCTCTCTTATATAATTTTTATATAAATGTATCATTAATTATATATTATACATATTACATTTCAGTTCTTATAATAAAGATATCATTTTAAAAGGAGGATACTACAATGGAATTTAGTAAACTAGGAAACAGTGGATTAACAGTAAGTAAGATTGCATACGGGAACTGGATTAACCATGGTGGAAAAGTAAACGAAGATACTGCGAATGATTGTGTGAAAGCCGCACTAGATGTCGGAATTACTACGTTCGATACTGCTGATGTTTATTCGGACACTATAGCCGAAGAAGTACTTGGCCGGTCTTTGAAAGGTATACGCCGAGAAAGCATAGAACTATGTACAAAAGTATGCCATCCGACCGGACCTGGAAAAAATGATCGTGGATTATCGAGAAAACATATTATAGAAAATTGCAATGCATCGTTACAGCGGTTGCAGACAGACTACATTGATGTCTATTATGCACATAGATTTGACTCAACAACTCCTCTTGAGGAAACGATGTTAGCTTTTGCTGATCTTGTAAGACAAGGTAAAGTCCTTTACTTAGGCGTAAGTGAATGGACATCAGAACAAATTACCCGCGGTGCAGCACTTGCACGAGAATTGAACATTCCACTTATCGCTAGCCAACCTCAATATTCGATGTTGTGGCGTGTTATTGAAACTGATGTAATACCAACATGTCAACGTGAGGGACTTGGTCAAGTTGTTTGGTCTCCCCTTGCACAAGGTATTCTCTCAGGAAAATATCAACCTGGTAAACCCTTGCCGACTCAATCACGTGCTAATTCAGATGCTGGTAAACCATTTTTCCACAAACTCGTGCAACGTTGGATGAGTGATGATGTACTCACTGCAATTCAGAAACTCAATCCCATCGCGCAAGAAACTAATCTTACCCTACCACAACTCGCAGTTGCCTGGGTACTACAAAATCCAGCTGTTTCCTCTGCAATTATTGGCGCTTCAAATCCGGAGCAAATAAGAGAAAACGTAATTGCTTCTAGTGTTAAATTGCAACCTGAAATTATGGATCAGATTGATAATATACTAAAAGGTTTCGCTGAGTACGATCCGAGTAAAACAGGTTGAATCTTCAGTGACTTTAAAATAAAAATAGAAGTTTTCCTATCCAACTTTCCGACTGCCCATCCCATCAAGATGGGCCTTTACTTTTTAAATTCAAATTGTGAAGTCGTATAAACCTCTCTAACAACTGTTAAGAAGTTCTCTAATACGACAGACTTTTCATCTTGTCTCCATCCAACATATAAATTTATTTTTGGTGTATTTTCTTGAATGTCTTTATACATGACACCCGATTTTTTATAGCTTTCCACCGATGATGGAACGACAGAAATCCCCATTCCTGCTGCAACTAAATTCACAATAGTTTGCATTTGGATCGCCTCTTGAACAATATTTAAACTTACTCCATGTTCCCAAAAGTAACTAATAATTAAATCATAAAAGTTAGTACCGAAATGACGTGGAAATAAAATAAATGGTTCATCAACTAATGATTTGATTGAAATGTTACGTAACGAAACTAAAGGGTGATCTTCATGCAAAACTAATTTTAAACATTCCTCAGAACAAACTTCGGAAACTAATATTTCATTATTCTGCTTGGAACGAATAAATCCAATATGAATTTGTTTTTCATATAGCGCTTTTATTTGCTGGTCTGTTGTCATCTCGCGTAATATAAGCTGTATTCTAGGAAAACGTTCTCGAAATTTTTTTAATATGTCTATTACGGTTTCTGTAGAATCGACAAAACCGATTATTAAATGTCCTATCTTCCCTTCATCCGCAAGCTGTGTTTCTTTAATAGTTCTATCTACTTGAAGCAACGTTTGCCGCGCACCTTCTAAAAATATTTTCCCTGCACTGGTTAGTTCAACCATTCTTTTTGTTCGATGAAAAAGTTGAACGCCCAATTCATCTTCTAATTTACGAATTTCTTGGCTTAAAGGAGGTTGTGCCATCCTAAGCCTTTCTGCTGCACGACTAAAGTTTAATTCTTCTGCCACTGTTATGAAATATCTCATTTTACGAATATCCATTTCAATCCCCCTATCATTCACAACTAGCAAAAAAGCCCTCCTTCTAATAAATTATAAATAAAAAGAAAATGCTATTCGCTATCCAATAATCACTTATTGTTTTTCGATAAATTTTTATTGATTACTCCCCTTTAATAAGCTATTATATGTTTGTAGAAAATATTAATGTAAGGATTGAATTTATGGACAGGACATTAAAAATCACAAAGTTAAATATGTTTTTAAAGATTTTTCTCATCCCGATTATAGTAGGGATAATTGTTGGTATACTAACTAAATTAGGGCAAGGTATACTTCCAGGACATTGGCATTCATTAGCTAATCTAGGAAGTGTTTGGTTAGTTCCATCCTTTTTCGTGGCTAGCTTTAGTTATTCTAAGCGTACAGCTATACTTTCTGGTATCCTTGCACTACTCGGCATGGTATTAGGCTATTATGGTTATGCAATAGTTATTAAAAATGTAGCTCACTCTATTTATTTTATATCTGTATGGATTGTATGTGCATTTATAGGAGGAACTATCTTTGGAATTGCAGGTTTTCTATGGAAAGATACTACAAATCCACTTCATAAATTCGGAAGCGCGCTTATTAGTGGAGTTTTTGTAACGGATGGACTTCACATTCTTTTAAATTTTGAAGACTATAGTCACATGTTACCTGTTGGATATACCGAAGTGATAGTCGGGATTATCTTGATTCTTGTGTTAGAACGCTCTAATGCTAATCGAATTTCTTCTTTCTTAATGATGGTTCCTATCACTATTTTAGGATTAATTGGATATACATTATTAAGTTTGTTTACTTAATTACAATACTGTATTATAAAAAAACAAATGACTAATTCTATTATAATCCACAAAACATATCACGAATTCGAACATTATACTTATTAATGTTGATACACCTATTCATAGGATGGATTCATGAAGCTATCTCTTTCAAAGAGGTGGCTTTTTTCTTACAAAAACTATTTATCAGCTTTTTATTAAATACTTCTAATTTAAAGATCGTATTTATTAGCCTGTCATTATACATACTAAGATGACCTTTTACCATTTCATATAATCGCTATAAAGTGAAACTTTAATCAGCGGGGGTCTTACTGCCCATTAAAGCGGGATAAAATAAGGCTAAAAAACTTATCTCCAAAGTTCTTTAGCCAAGAACACTTATTTACACATTAAAAAATATTATTCGTACAACGGTACCTTTACCAACCTCTGAATGGATTCCTACACTATGTCCTAATTGTTTCGTAATTTCATATACAAGATAGAGCCCCATTCCAGTTGATTCTTTAAAATCTCTACCGTTTTCTCCTGTAAAGAAAGGTTTGAATACTCTTGGTAAATCTTGCTTCGGTATCCCTACGCCACTATCGGTAATTTCAAGTACAACTGTATTACTTTCCTTACGTGCTTTCACTTTAATCTTTTCTCTACTACCTGATGAATATTTAATCGCATTCGATATTATTTGTCCAATTAAAAATTGTAACCACTTCGCATCACTTTCTACAGTAATACTCTTATCAATTTCAAGCTCTGGGTATACAAAATTCCGAATAAAAAAGCGTTTATGTTCATGCACGGAATCATTCACTATTTTATGTAGTTGTACTCTTTCTACATAAAAATCTTGTGTAAATGCTTCTAAACGTGCGACATACAGTGCCATCTCTAACCCCTTTTTCAACCTATCTGTTTCCTCATTAATACTTTCAAAACGTGAATCCACTTCATCTTGTGTAATTAATTCTATTACAGATAAAGGTGTTTTCATTTGATGAATCCACTGATTCATAAAGGTTAAATGATCATTATTTTTCCTCTCTTGTAACTGGAGCTGATTTTGATAATGTCGATATTGTACTTCGAGCAAATCTTGGAGAGCAGTAGATAAAACTGCAAAATCAGATTTTTGAACAGATTCATCCAAAGATTGCAACGGATTTGCTAAACGTTCATAAAAAGAACGATGTGTAAAATAACGAAATACTAAATAACTTACCATAAAAAAAGCACCTAAAAACATTGCATATAATGCCGTTGAAATATGATTATGCCCATCAAACCAATAAACTAAGAATATGGCTAGTAGTTGGATCGCAGTAAAACAAATAAGTGGTATATGATCACGTATAAATAACCTTATCATTTTTCCATACCATTATCCCAAGTAATATGTAATCTATATCCAACACTACGAATTGTTTCTATTGCTCCTTCAATTTGTAACGTTTTTAACTTTTTACGCACACGTGTTGTATTTACACTTAATGTATTATCATCAACATAAGATTCACTATCCCATAATTTATTTAATAATACTTCCCTACTAACAACACGCGGATAGTTTTTCATTAACATCTCTAATAAAATGGCTTCGTTTCTCGTTATATCAATCTCTTGGTTCCTAAGTTTTAATACAAGTCTTTCGGGATATAAACTAAGACCTTGTCGCTCAATCATTCGTTCTTCTAGTTTCGGTGCATAGTCTCCATAAGCACGTCTTAAATGACTACGAATTTTCGCCATTACAACTTCATAATGAAACGGCTTCGGAATAAAATCATCGCCACCATTTTCTAACGCCATAACTTGATCCATCGTACCTTCACGGGCCGAAATAAATAAAATCGGACATGTGGAAACCCCGCGAATTTGACGACACCAATAGTAACCATCAAAACTTGGTAAATTAATATCTAATAAAACTAACTCCGGTTGTTCTTCTAAAAATATGTCTAACACATTTTGAAAATCCGTTACAATAATTCCTTGGTAACCGTATTTCGCAACATATGTTGATAATAGCTCCGCAATTTTTATATCATCTTCAACAATCATAATTTTAACCATCTCTGAACTCCTTTTTGATCCACAATCTCAAATATACTTATATAAATACTACCTCTTTTCACAAAATCCGTAAAATAGAAAAGGATACTTTTATACAAAAGTATCCTTTTCTATTTTTCTTATTTAATATGAAATTCATTTAGAGAAAACCCTAACTTCTCCACATATTCCCTTCCTAGTTCCATCCGCGCCGTTTTTAGTGGATCCACAACTTGGCAAATTTTTAAATTACCTGCTGCTGATAATAAAAGAGTTGCATCAGCTTTAGACACTTCTAATTCTTCATGTAAAAATGTCACCATATTACGTACTGCACGATTCGCTGCATCATCTAGCAATTTCTCTGAAGCAATCGTCATTATTTTTTCTTTTTGAATAGCCAATGGTAATGGCCATTTCTTTCCTTTTATAGTCTGAACAGTTACAGTTACCTCACCAGCAACCTCTACTCCACTAACACCAATTTCACCATCACCCATCGCAGCGTGTAAATCGCCTAATGCTAAAAGAGCACCAGGAACATTTACAGGTAATAATAACGTTGTACCTTCTTTGATTTCTTTACAATCCATATTCCCGCCGTGATCATGCGGTGTACCACATGAAATACTCTCTTCTTTCGGTGCAGTACCAATCACACCAATCATTGGATTAATTGGAATTTGCAGTTCATTTGAAAATGAAACATGTCCATTATGTATTGGGACAATTTTTACTGTATTTTCATTTAGCTCATCACCCATTACACCTAGGTTCGCACCTGTAGTTAAAACACCCTGCTCTGCAATTTTAATCTTTTCAATCGTTACGACTAATATATCACCAGGTTCTGCACCTTTAATATGTACAGGTCCGGTCGCTGGATTTATTCGATTCCAATCTAATTCTTGAAACACAACATCTTCAGAATCAATTTGATTTTCAAAGCAATCATATGTTTCAAATACAAGACGGCTCCCAATTTCTACTTCAATACATGGATTATTTTCTGGTGACATTGCGTAAATGATATGTTCTTTATGTATACGATGCATAGTACCTCTCCTTTTTCGTTTTTATCTTCTATATAATAATTAGCTTTTATCTGTATAAGCTCCTTTTTAAAATCAGTAGTTATTTTCAAGAAAAATGCACTTAGCTCATTTTGAAACATACACTCTTTACTATAACAGGTAAAGAAAGGTGGTATTACAATGCCCCTTATTCCATACAACGAAAGTGACGTTGATTTATTAGCACGTTTAATCCGTGCTGAAGCTGAGGGCGAAGGACGACAAGGTGAACAACTTGTTGGTTGTGTTGTCGTAAATCGTGTGTTTTGTGATTGTTTAGATTTTAAACAACTTCGATCTGTGCGTGATGCAGTATATCAAAGCCCTGGCGGATTCGAAGCAGTTCAATACGGTTACTTTTATCAACGTGCCCGTGAATCAGAAAAAGAAATCGCAAGAAAAGTTTTACAAGGTGAATGGCGCTGGCCAGCACGATGGGCTCTTTGGTATTTTCGTCCAGTTGGAGCTTGTCCACCCGAATGGTATAATCAGCCGTTTGCAGGGCAATTTAAAAGCCATTGCTTTTACGAACCAAGTGGTGATGAATGTCCAAAAATGTATTCAAGATAGTAAAAATTATAGTATATACGAGTGGTGACTATTTTCATCTCATATAGTCACCACTCGTATATTTATGTAAATATCATTCCATCGTAATTACAATTTTCCCTCTAACATGCTGACTTTCACTTAAAATATGAGCTTCTCTAATTCCTTCTTCATTAAACGGAACAACCTTACTGATGATAGGTTTAATTTTTCCATGCTCAATCAAAACAGATAATTCGTCCAATTGCTTCCCGCTTGGTTTCAACCATAAAAACCCTGATTTTATACCCTTTACTTCATGACGTGGTTCATGAATGATAGAAACTAGAACACCACCAGATTTAATAATTTGAAAACTTTTTTCTTGTACTTCTCCGCCGATTGTATCTAACACAATATCATAATCTGATAGTAGCTCTTCAAATTTATCTTTTTTATAATCAATAACAAGGTCAGCACCTAAAGACTTTAAAAACTCTTCATTTTTACTACTTGCAGTTGTTGCGACAAAGGCCCCAAATGATTTTGCGATTTGAATTGCAAAACTCCCTACTCCGCCCGCTCCAGCATGAATTAATACTCGGTCATTTTCTTTTATTTGTGCGTAATCAACAAGACTTTGCCAAGCTGTTAGTCCTGCAAGAGGTATAGATGCTGCTTCTTCAAAATTAAGATTATTAGGCATTTGCGCTACTAAATTTGATTTCACTGTAATGTATTCAGAATAAGAACCTTTCCCTATATTTTCAGGTTTCGTAAACACTTTATCTCCTATTTTAAAATGATTCACATCTCCTCCAACTTCTTCAACTATTCCAGCAACATCTAATCCTAATGTAATTGGAAATGAAAATCGCAACTTTTCTTGTAAGTCTCCCTTTCTTATTTTCCAATCAACAGGATTGACAGATGTTGCGTGTATACGTATTAATACTTCAGTACATTTAACAACTGGTTTAGGAACTTGTCTTTCTTGTAATTCTTCAACACTACCATATTGATCAATAACAATTGATTTCATTTCCTCTCCCCCTTGCTGTTTATTTTAATAACAAACAATTATTTTTCAAAATTTTTCGCCTTGAATGAAAATAAATATGTTTGGAGGTGATATTTATGCTACTCTACTAATTAAGCATCATGAGTGCAAAAAACATTTATTTCACTTAAATACAATCTAATTTACGCCTAAGAAACACCCAAAGTTATATTTCTCTTTATTTATTAATGACCTTTAAATGAAACGGAGAGTGTGCTATGAGTGAACAAGTTTTCAAAGTAAACGGTATTGATATATGTACAGAAAGCTTTGGAAATCCTAATAACCCAGCAATATTATTAATTATGGGAGCTACGTGTTCAATGGTTTATTGGGATGAAGAATTTTGTGAAAGGTTGGCTAGCACAGGAAGGTTTGTCATTCGCTATGATAACCGTGATGTTGGGCGTTCTGTTACATATGAGCCTGGGACTTCCAATTACACTGTAGCAGATATGGCTGAAGATGCAATCGGAGTACTCGATGCGTATCATATTGACAAGGCACACCTTTTTGGCATGTCATTAGGAGGTATGATTGCTCAAATTGCTGCAGTAAAACACCCAGAAAGAATTTTGACCTTAACATTACTAGCAACAAGCGTTATTGGATCTGATAACAATACTCGTGATTTGCCTCCAATGGATGAAAGAATTTTGACACATCATGCTAATGGTGCAAATTTAGATTGGACAAATAAAGATGTTATAGCGAAATATTTAATTACAGGATCACGTCTACTCTGTGGATCAAAGCGTATATTTGATGAAGCAAGAACTTTAAAACAAGTAAAGCAAGAAATAGAACGTGCTAACAATCTATTAAGCATGTTTAATCACGCCCTCCTTACAGGTGATGATTCTTATGAAGGTATACTAAAGTCGTTACTAGTACCTACTTTAGTAATTCATGGTACGCATGATACAGCTCTTCCACTTGAACATGGACTCGCACTTATTGATGAAATTCCGAACTCAAAGCTATTATCCCTTGAAGGTACAGGGCACGAGATTCATCCCGATGACTGGGATAAAATTATTAAAGCAGTTTCAGAACATATATCCAGTATAAGATAAGAACAACTATTAGAAGGGGCACAAATTGTTTTGCCCCTTCTATTTATCCCGCTATTTGTGGGCAGTAAAACTCCCACCTCAAAATTCAGCTGAAGCAAAGAAATTAGGTGGGAGATAAACTGCCCGTAAACGCCCGATTGGTGAAGGCTAATAATCAGTGGGGGATGAACAAAACCCCCACTGATTATAGTTTCACTTTATAAAGATTACGATACAATATCAAAAACCCATCACTGCATTCGTATGTATAGTGATGGGCTCTACCTATATTTTTCTATGCTTAAAAAAATGGACAATCTAACTGGTCAACAGATTCCCACGATTTTTTTTTTACATTTTCGGTGGATTTACTATTTTCTAGTGGTACGTGTTTAAATGGATTCATTTCAACTTTTAATAGAGATGATGGTTCTATATATAAAGAAAAAACATGGCTACTTGGCAAGGTTTTTGATACATCAATATCTCCTACTTGTTTAAATAATTGCTGGGCCGCAAAGAAAAAGAAATTAGTTGGATTAGATTGTTTATTAAGCCAAGCAATCATTTCAGGCGATACCGATTTATTAATATTAATTTTCACTCGATCACCACGTTTATATCGCCTAGATCGCATACTTCCACCAACTAACTTATCGTTAAGTTTGTAAACCCTAACTCTTTTTGCTTATGCTCTCTATATTTTGGCGAGCATGTATATACTAATAACCCACGAGCATTGGTGAATAACGGGTTATCTACAAAGATCACATTTTTCAAGCGTCCTTTTTGTTTCAAAATCATTTTTAAGCTATTTTTAATAATAACTGCGCCCCCACCATAAATAAATACATATGGATCGTCTTTCATATCATCAATTTTGTTAATAATATCCGTTGCGACACGTGCTGCTAAACCTAAAAATGCTGGCTGCGATTCCTCAACTAACAATGCATTTCTTGGGTGCTTTTCATTTAAATAAATTTGGTTAAATTCTGTAATGCTATCAATTGTTTTCGTAGGATATTTCCGATTCCATCTCGTAATAATTTGTAGTAACGTTTCTTTTACACCATATGATAATCCTTTACTTAATTGCGGACGGAAATTTACCCCTAATGAAACAACTTCTTCCGTTGTCCCCGCGCCAATATCAAAAGACAATAAAGTTTTATCTACAAAATCAATTTCTGAAACTTGATTTTGTTCACATTCTATTTTATGTTTCACAACATTTCCTTCCTCATCATATACAATCCCCCACGTCCCAGAAGCGCCTTCAGGTAGACATTTACAAAACTCAATAGAAACATTAATCGTAACATCGCGTCCATTTGGATAATGGAATATGACCTTGTGATTACCCATATACCGTTTCGCATTTTCAGCAGCAATTTCCTGTGTAATAAGTTGCATTGGAAGAGCAACAGATAAATCATAACGAATATTAATATGACTTGAAGTTGGACTTTGACGCATAGCACTTATCGCTAAACCTGAAAGGATTGTAATGACCATTAATTCATCAGTAGATTTATTTGATTTCTTCTCCACTTCAGTACCTTTTAATTGATCTTGAATCACTTTTTCTCCAACGATGTATCGTACATTATTTAACATTAGCGATGGAGAACTAATGGTCACATCAATGTGATTCTCTAATTCTGACGATGAAACTTCACCCTCATCTAACAAGCCCGTAGACTCACCTATATATAAGGAATAAATACTCGGAATAAAAATAGGTTCCTGCCCTTTCACCATTAACTTCAAACCATTATTTCCTGCATCTGCACCAGCTTTTAAAAGAATAGACATAACTACCCCCTAAATTAATCTGACATCCCTTCCAAATATATGCGAGCCCATTCTTTTACATTCAAATGTAATTTAATTTTTTATTTATCCCAAAAATAAAAAATTATAAACACTCACTTCATATGTAAAAAATATTTGACATAAGACTTTTCCAATTTTATACTATGGATGTAAAGAGTTTTTTACAAAAGTGGAGGTGCAATTATATATTGAATACTAAAAAAATTATTTTTGTAATCATAACTTTATCTTTAATCGCTATACTTGTACATGGCACATACAAATACATAACTGAAGGTTCAATTTTGGGCGGGACTATTTTCGCTGCCTCTTTAATACTTAGTAATTTAATAAATCATATTACATGGGGAGATCCAAACGGAGTATCGGAAGAAAGTCAAGATGAGATGGGACAACAAATTACCTATAAAAGCTTTAAAATCGCGTATTTCGTGCTTGTAGGTGTTATGTTCCTTATATTACTCTGCTCGGAAGGATTTTCTATGGGTTCCAATTTGGATGGTGTAAAAAACCTTCCACTCTTTATTGCACTCTGTTCTTCCTTTCTTATTTTCCCAATTGTTGAACTCATTGTCGCCAAACAATATAAATAAAAAAAGTGGTTTTCTAAATGCAGAAAACCACTTTTTTATGTTTAAATACCTTCTGCTATTGCTTTCAGCTTATTCACAGTCCGCCAGTTCCTTACTGTAGCTGGCGTATGTAATTTTTGAAACTGGTTCATTAGTTTAGAATTCCGAATGCTTTTTTTGAAAAATAAATACACTACTCTTCCTTCGATATGGCAATCTTCTATGTCACTTTTGCACATAAGTAACCGCTTACTGTCTTCTTCAGAAAGTAGATTAGCTAAAAAGGCCACATGTACACTTTCTCCTTCTAATAACGAATGGGTCTCGTAAGGACACTTTTTAATAATATTAATAAATTCATCATTTGCTCGTAACATGACTGGAACATTGAAATCAAAAACGTTCTTAATTTCACATTCAATTCGTTCCTTTAAAAAACTTATCTCTTCTTCTGACTCAAACACTACATTTCCACTTTGAATATATGTTTTCACTCTTTTCAACCCTATTGATTCAAACATTATTTTCAAATCTGCCATTTTGATTACTTTATGTCCACCTACATTAATTCCCCGTAGTAGTGCAATATAAATTGTCATATGATTACCCCTCACGTATTTAAATGCTTAACAATCGAATTGTTTTGCACCTTCATGCTTCTCGAATACTTACTTTAATACATCTAACATATCATGTACGGAAAATATCTCAAATTAAAAAACTTACTACATGATTTTTTTCAAGAGTAAGCTTTGTTATCTCATTATCTCGTTATAGGCAAATGTAATATGAATTGTTGTCCAATTGGTCCCATTCTTCTAAACCCTTTATCTTGAAATCCAACTTTCTCATATAACTTTTGTGCCGGAATGTTTTTTTCATTTACAGCAAGAATCACTTCATTTTTTACTGGATAATAATATTTTACAAAGTCTTGTAATAACGCCAATGATTTTTTAGCATATCCTTTATTTTGTTTATTGTGATTAATAGAAAAAGAAGTTAAAAGTAGGGCATCCTTATTTTCTGTAAACTCCTGTACCCTATCACCTGTTTGTAATATAAATACACCGACAGGTACTCCGTTATAGTCTAAAATAACAACTACATTTTTCGTTCGATCATTTTTCGCTTTCTCCAGTAATTCACCTGGATTCGCCGTAAATTGAACTTGTTCACTTGGTAAAGTAAATGATTGTATTATCTCTTTATATTGCTCCTTATACGGCACTAATTGTATTTCCCCTGTATGTATGTTCATGCTTAACTCTCCCATTCCTTCAAGTTATTAACTTAAACCTTGCTGTGTTTTAGAATGCACTTTTCCATCCAAAAATGTTATTTTAGCAAATGATTTTGGATCGTTTCCTTTCCAAGCAAAAATTTGCTTAATTCGTGTAGAATGTTCTTCCCCTTCTTCTATGAGTAAATCCCCTTCAAAACCGATTAAATCTTTCACTTCTAAATAAGTCATTCCTTCATTAATATTTGAGAAATGATTTATATTAATGGTCTCTTGCTTTTTATTTTCCGTTATAGTAGAAGACATAGCTGTTTTTTTCTTCACTTCTTTCTTCTGGTCACACGCTGTCATACTAAAACCTATGCATAAACTACCTAATATGAGTGCGCTTTTTTTCATCATAACGGTTGTCCCTCCCCTCATTATTAAACCATATATTCCCTTAAAAATAAACTGAATATTTAATCTTACAGAAAAATCCCGTACAATTTAGTACGGGATTTTCACTATTTTTTCAAATGGTTATTTGACTGATCTTCTTGTTCTTTTCGTAGTTCTTGTTCTTCATCTTTTGGTAATTGTTTATCATTATCTTTAATCGGATTCGTTTCTCTATTTTCAATCATATCATTTGGAACTTGCGGCATTACTCGGCCAACAATTGCTGCTAATTCATCAAGTATGCCTTCACCAGTCTTACCTTTTTTAATTTGCTTACCTATTTGTTTTAATCGTTCATACGTATCCACATCTGCTACAACGACTGCATTAGCACCGTTCGGGTCATTCTTTAAACTTTCTGCAACAGAATACTTAATTGACTCAACGCGAGTTCGATCAAGTTTCGCTTTCACATCAATACCTACAACAGCATATTTCCCAACTACTACTGCTGTCGCATCGTTTACACCAGGTATACTTGCAGCTAAAGATGCCAGATGATCAGCAGCTTTTTCATTTGGCTTATTTGATTTATTTGTATACGTAACATTTTTCATCGAGACATTTTTTTGTTCTGGCTTTTCATTAGGATTGTCTTTTTTTCCAATGCTACATCCAGTAATAACGAAACAAAGCATTAACATATATATAATGATTTTCATTATTTTCACCACTTTATCATTGATGTTTAATCATAAATTTTTTCAACAGCTTGCATCTTCTTCACTTTTTCTTCTGCTCCGCTATTTGCGTTAATGAAAATTTGGTACGTATCTTTCCCTAAAGTACCAATATATTCATAACAAAGTACTTCATTATGCAAGTCATTTACTACTACAGCTTTACGTTCTTCCATAACTTTTACATCGGGGTTAATTTTCTTTCTCGCCTCAGCAGCGGTTAGCTTCGCACTCGGAATCGTTCGTTTTTGATGTGATGCTAAATATTCCTTTGCGGAAAAACCAACAATCGACCCATCATCTAAAGCAATTTTCATTTGGATCGCTTCTGGATAAATACGCACTCCATTTTCACTTGCAACGTACGTAAACACACCGATATTATCATATTGAGAGCTATCAAACAGCTCCATATTTGTAAACTTGTGATCCTTTAAAAATGTTAATCCTTTACTTCCTGCATCATTTAAACTAATTTTTTGCTCTTTAATTTCTCGGTTGTTCATTACCCAAATTGGATATCCACCTTTTCCAGTAATATCCATATAATACTCATTGTTCGTTGCTGGATCTTGAATTTTCACACTGTAGAATGATTCTTTTGCACCTTTTCCACTTTTCTCAACTTCTACTTTTTCATTCCCTTTTAAGTTTAAAAATGATTTCGCGATTTTTTCCGCTTCCTCTTTCGAAATCGCCTTTCCTTTTGCTTCAAATCCGCCTTTTTTATTCTTTTGTGCACTTGTAAAAGTCGGTCCAAAGTTTGTGGACGAGTATGAGGTTACATTCTTTTCTACCGTCTTTAATCCATCGATAATTGTGTTATCTGCTGGGTCTTGGTTTGACGCAAGAGCCATTTCTACATCCATCCAGCGAAGATTATTTTTCAATACAAGATGCTGCACTTTTCTCAGTTCATCTTGTATATTTGCTGCATTTGAATATAAACCTTGTAACGTTTTATATTCTTGATCATTTAACGGATCTTTTTCTAAATCACGAACCGCTGCACGATAACTAAAATCACCGATATTCGCAAGGAACTCTTCCGTTTTATTAAATGGCATTAATGTTAAAGGTAATTGTCCTACATCAGAACGAGCCTCTGATGTTAAACGCCATACATCTACTAAAGCTGGCGATAATGAGGAACGTGAATTCATCGCCAGTGTTGTTCCAATTTTATCGTGTAATAAATCAACTTCATATGCTAAATCATGAAACGCACGCTGATAACTATTTTCCGCTCGAATTAATACTGCATTTTTCTCTTGATGCTCTTTATAGCCCCAATACCCTGTTCCGACTACACCTACTGTTAACAATACGATGATAATACCTCGTAACATGTTTCCACCTCCGCTCTATTTACAGAAAATATGCTTACCAATTTTTTTAATTTGTGGACGAGTCCAAATCCATTTACTTGTCGCAGTATCTGGGTTGAAATAATATAATGCATTCCCAGTTGGGTCCCATCCGTTGATCGCATCTAATACGGCTTTTTTCGCATTTTCATTTGGCGTTAAATATATTTGTCCATCTGCTACTGCTGTAAATGCTCTCGGCTCAAAGATTACTCCTGAAACAGTATTTGGAAATGATGCACTTGTGACACGGTTTAAAATAACCGCAGCTACTGCAACTTGTCCTAAATACGGCTCACCACGGGATTCTCCGTATACAGCGTTTGCCATTAACTGAATGTCATTTTGAGAATAACCGTTTGGAACATTTGTCCCTGTACTTTTTGGCGGCTTATTTTCCTGTGTACCTCCACCACTGTTCCCTTTATTAGTTGTAGTATCTTTATTAGCGGTCGACTTATCATACTTCGTTGCCTTTACAAGCATTTGCTTCGTTTTAGCACCCGCTAAACCATCAACTGGCAATCCGAATTTTTGCTGAAAGTTTCGAAGCGCCCAATATGTACCCCATCCGAAAACACCATCAACTTTCCCCGTATAAAATCCGTTATATTTCAAACGAGTTTGCAGTTCAATGACATCTTCTCCAGATGCCCCTCTTTGAATCACTTGATTAGAAAAGGCTTCCACATTTTTGGTCTGTATACTACTTACCATTAAAGATAGCCCGATAAAGACAAGCAAAATCGCTATCTTAAAAACAGCTTTTTGACGCATGTATTTCCCTCCTTAATTACGGAAATGATTTCATGGTTATGTTTTGTAAAACCCTCGCTTTTATGTAAAGAAGACAAAAAAATCCAAACTTATATGCTTGAAGAAATATGTAAACAATATACAAAAAGAATAAAAGGAGCTTATTATGAAGCGATTCTTCGTACGTACAGCATTTATATTTTTTTTAATAACAATATGTTCAAATATACATACCGACCCATCTATTGTTCACGCACAGCCACCCTATGCAAAATGGGGTAAACTAGCCGTTGAAAAAACGAAAGAACAATATCCGAAAGCTGAGATTATCGATTACCTTCATATAGGTAGACAACCAAAAACTGTTCAAATAACAGTTGAAAAGTTTAAATTATGGCTACGTGAGGGTGGAAAAGAGTATGGTGTTTTTGTGGATGTAGAGTTTGATACGAAAACAGAGGAATTTTTAAAGATGTCCTTTCAGAAGACAAGTCGGTAAAACAAAAAAACCTCCGTCTTTACATACAGACAGAGGTTTCTTTATGTACTTCTTCCTTAATAAGGAGGATTATTTTTTATATGCAAAGATCGATTCCCTAACATTTTTACTAATCCGCAAATAGCTCCAATAACAACGGATATCCCTATACTATATAAAAATACTCTCCCATATCCACCTATTCTCGGATCTAAAAACGGATATGGGTACCAATTCACGAATGACCCGCGTATTAAGCTATAGACAACATATAAAAGCGGGAAAACAAGCCAACTCGCAGCCTGTTTCCATGTAATGGTCTTCGTAGGTGGATTTATAACCCAATCTAAAATCATCGCTAACGGCATGATGTAATGAAGCACAGTATTTACCCACGGTATCGGTGTTTGAAGTGTCTCTTCTAATCCCCTTAATAACAAAAAATAAATAAGTCCTGTTGTCAGTATGTATACTGTAGCTGCGCCGCGAAGAACTCCAAACTGCTCGGAACGTCCAAATAGGGCTGTCCCCAAACTACTAAATAGTAGAATTACCGCCACTAAAATATTACTTTCAATTGTGAAGAAACTAAAAAAGTTAACTGGATTGAACGGTTTCACTTGTGCCCTTGTAACAAATTGAGTAATAAGTGCACTAAACGCTAGAAGACTTAATAACAGTCTATAAATCGCTATCATTTTTGCACTTCTCATAAAACACCTCATTTCTCTACTTATTTATGATTGGAATTCTCTTTTATATGTTCTATAAATAACTTTAATGGTACGAGGCCACGTTTTGGCATGTGACTACTAATTACAGCTACGAGCTCTAACTGCGGAATGATAATAATGTATTGCCCTCCGTATCCCATAGCAAAATACATACAATACGGTATGTGAAATCTTTCGTTATTTAACACCCACCAGTGATATCCATATGCCCCGACATGTTCATACGTTTCAAATAGAGCTGTACTTGATTGCTCTAACCATTTCGATGATATAATTTCATTTCCCTTCGAATATCCATTCTGCAAACATAATTTTCCTAACTTTAATAAATCTATAGATTTCATTTTCATACCGAATCCCCCGACATATACACCTTGCGGGTCTTGTTGCCATTCATATTCCGTAATGTTTAATGGATCAAATAAATACTTTTTCGCGAACTGCTCCGTCGACATTCCAGTTGATTCTTGAATGATGTAACTAAGTAAGTGAGAAGAACCTGAGTTATAATTCATTTTCATACCCACGTCTTCAATGAACGGCTTTTCTAAAATGAATTGTGCCCAATTGTCTGATTCCACAAAGTCATTCGGGAAAACAACCCCATTGCCGAATTCTTGCCAATCTTCTCCTGTTGTCATCGTTAATAAATGATACAGTGTTAATTCCCTTTTTTTCTCCGGTACATTGGGAATCCATGTTGTGATTGGTGTATGTATATTATTTATAAATCCTTTATCAATTGCGATACCAATTAATATAGATACGATACTTTTTGTAATCGAATTAATTTTAAATAAGTCATTTGCACAGTCTATCGTTTTATAGTACTCAGTCGTTAATTCCCCCTTTTGATAAACAAGAAATGTATTAACCTTTTTCTTTTCAAATTTATTTTGTAATTGCTCGAAATTCAAGAAATCTTCCTCCATCTAAACGGTTATGTAATATTTGTAGTTCATCTCGTTCTCTCTATTAAATCATATTTGTTATTAAAACAAAAAAATAAACTTGCCAGCATTTAATAGCTGACAAGTTTATTTTTATAATTTCGTTCGAACGTTCCAAAGCTCTGGGAAGAAGCATTGATCAAGCACTCGCTTTAAATAAGATACGCCAGAAGAGCCACCTGTTCCCATTTTATGACCAATAATTCGTTCTACCGTTTTCATATGACGGAAACGCCATTGTTGTAGCCAGTCTTCAATATCGATTAATTTCTCTGCAAGCTGATATAAATCCCAATATTTCTGCACGTCCGCATATACTTCTATCCAAGCCGCTTCTACAGTTGCATCCTCTTCGTAAGGCTGCGTAACATCACGATTTAACACATCTTTATGAATTGGAAATCCTTCTTTAACAAGGGCTTGTATCGCCACATCATACAAACTTGGTGCATGAAGTGCTTTATGAAGACGAGCATGTAATTCTGGGTCCTTTTCATAAATTTTTAATGCATGTGGTGTTTTATAACCAAGTGCATATTCAATCATTCGATATTGATACGATTGAAAACCTGAAGCCTGACCAAGTGAATCGCGGAACTCAATATATTCTGATGGCGTTAATGTCGCAAGAATATCCCAAGATTGAATAATTTGCGACTGAATTTTTGATACACGTGCTAACATTTTAAAGGCTGGTGGTAATTTATCTTGTTTAATAGATTCAATCGCTGCATTCAATTCATGTAAAATTAGTTTCATCCAAAGCTCACTCGCTTGATGGATGACGATAAATAACATTTCATCATGATGATCTGATAATCTTTGTTGACTAGATAATAAGCTATCTAGCTGTAAATACTCTCCGTACGTCATATTCTCCTTAAAATCCGTATGAATCCCTTTTTCCATAATTACCTTTTCATTTTCTTTCATATTAGCCAAACGCCCCTTTGTGTTCATTTCTACTTATATTGGTCTAATAACAGCTCGAACTGGACTCCCATCCGCATCTGTTAATGCAAGTGGTAATGCAATAAATTCGTAATCGCCGTCTACTACGTGATCTAGTACGACATTTTCTAAAATATGAATTCCATGTTTAAATAATTGATGATGCGCTGCTAGTTCTTTATCATCTAAAGGATCAACAGATGGTACGTCCACCCCGATTAAACGAATTCCCTTTTCAGAAAGAAAGGCTGCAATATCTGCGCGTAAATGCGGGATTACATCTGGGAATTCATTTGCTTTACCATGTGAAGATGTACGTAATAACAATCGTTCTACACCTTCTAAATGAAAGTTTTCTAATTCCTTTTTCCCGATGCTTTCAAGATTAGAAACGTCAATGATCCGTGCTGGACCAACATAAACTTGAATATCTAAATCCAACACCTTCTTACCGTCATTATCAAAATGAAAAGGTGCATCAATATGAGTACCTGTATGGATACTCATCGTTAACTTTCCGACATTTACTGAGCCACTGTCTTCTTTTGACCATGAAACTTCATACGAGAACGGTGTATCCCCTGGCCATGTCGCGATATCATTATTTAGCGGTTGTGAAATATCAATCCACTGCGATGTTTTCATGCTTACGCCACAACCTCTCGCTTATTTTCAAAGTTTTTATATTCTTCATTTTTCATAATGTTCTTTAAGATTTGTACAGAATTCCATACTTCCTCATACGTATTGTATAAAGCAACAGGCGCAAGTCTAACTCCATTTGGAGCTCTAAAGTCTGGAATAACCCCATTTGCTTTTAACGCTTTACATATACGTGCCGCCTCGGCATGTTCTAAATAAATATGCCCGCCTCGTTTTTCATCCTCTAATGGATTTCCAATTGTAAATTCAAAGCCTTTTAATTCATGTTCAATTAAATCAAGCATATATCTCGTAATATGTAATGATTTTTCACGTAACTTTTCAATACCAGCTTCTTTAAAAATTTCAAGAGAACCGATTAATGGTGCAGTACTTAATACGTGAGGTGTCCCTATTTGATAAGCTCCAGCATGGTCAGCCGCAGTTAATGAATGCTCCATATCAAATTGCTTATCTTTTCTAGAACTAAACCAACCAGATAATCCTGGGAGTCTATTAAAGTGTTTATTATTTACATAAAGGCCTGCAACACCACCAGGACCTGCATTTAAATATTTATAATTACACCATACAGCGAAATCTACATCCCACTCTTTAAAATGATGCGGAATGGAGCCGATTGAATGACATAAATCAAAACCGATATGAATACCACGTTTATGAGCTTCAGCTGTTAATCGCTTCATATCAAGAATTTGTCCACTCCTATATAGTACAGAAGGCAATAATATTAAAGCGATATCATCGGTCATCGCATGAATAATATCATCTTCAGAAAGTGTTCTTCCATCTCGGCTTTTCACTCGTACTAAATGTTCATCTGGATCTAAGCCTTTTAAACGAATTTGACTCTGAAGTGCATAAATATCTGACGGAAAAGTTAATTCATCCGCAAGAATTTTTGTTCGTATTCCTTTTGGCTCATAAAACGTCGCAATAACTTGATGTATATTCGCAGTCGTGGAACCGGTTACAATCATTTCTTCCGGTAAAGATCCAATAAGAGGTGCTGTCAATTCACCCAATTTCTCCGAAAGGAAAAACCATGGATGCTCACCTTCAGTCCATCCATCAATCCCAAACTCTTTCCATGAATCTAGCAAGGTAAGTAACGATTTCTCTGCTCTTTTTGAAAGCAACCCTAAAGAGTTACCATCTAAATATATTGTTCCTTCTTTTTTATAAAATTCAGATTGAAAATCTTTCAGTTCATCATGTTTATCACATTCAAGCGCATACTCATAAGTTGGTTGAAATGGTTCTTTATACATGGTGTCACCTTCTTTTAATTTTCTTTTTATTCTAACTAATTAAAATATATCACTTAAATTGATATAACGTCAATGATATTATGTCAGTTGACTTTATATACAAACTTCTTTTACAATACAATTATATTTTCAGATATTTCAGTATAAAGAGGTGATTCCTTGAAAAATTTTACTCCTTCAACAAGAAAACACCGCTCCTTAGAAACAAAAAAGAAACTATTACATTCCGGTTATACTATGTTTATAAAAAACGGATTTCAGAAAACTACAATCACGCAAATTATTAAACATGCAGAAACTGGTTATGGAACAGCATATGTATATTTTAAAAACAAAGATGCTCTCCTCGTCGTTTTGATGGAAGATGTTATGAATCGCTTTTATGATATTGCTGATCGCTCTTTTTCCCCTCAAACAAAGGCTGAAGCACGAGATATGATTCAGAATCAAGTACGCGCTTTTTTACAGTTAGCACAAGAAGAAAGAGCTATATTACAAGTTGTTGAAGAAGCAATAAGAACCTCAAAAGAAATACGTCAAAAATGGGATGAGATTCGCGAACGCTTTGTAACACGGATTATACAAGACATTACTCATTCCCAGGAAAATGAATTAGTACGAACTGAGTTAAATAAAGAGATTGTCGCATGTGGCTGGTTCTCTATGAATGAAACGTTTCTTTGGACAATCGTGCAAAATGATAAAGAACTAGAATTAGAAGAAATTGTACATACTTTAACGGTAATGTATACGACGGGGTTATATAAATAGCACATTATAACCTCAATAAACCGTTACTCAATATGCTTAGTAACGGTTTATTTAAAATATTTTATTAACGATACAATAATACAAAAAAGTGATGTAGGTAATAGCAAAAGCCCCATATTCTTATTCTCTTTTTCATCCTTCTTAACGTTTTGTATCCCCATACCGGCAAGCATAAACCCTAAAAGTAATTGTAAAATGAGCATACTTTGCTTTGAATCATCATTCCAACTGTAAATAGAATAGCCCATTATAATAAAAGCGAGTATGAATGTGATAATTCTAATCATAAAAACACCCCCCTGTGTGATTCTATTGTTTTAACCTACTCACCATTCCAACAATAAACTTATACTCAGCTCTACTTTTCCTTACTTTCTTAAAGCCCTCTTTCGTATCAAAAATAAAACACGTTTTCCGAAACCAAATCCGTACATATAAAGACTCAAAATAAATAGGTTTAATAATTCCTCGTTCCTCGAATTCAGTTCCATCTTTATTTTCGGTTTCCGTTCGAATGAACCACCTATTCCCGATTCCAATTTCAATATACTTCACATGCTACCCCCCTTCAGGAAATCTTCTTTCTAATTATTCTATTATTTCCCTGGCAAGCGCACATTCCGACAGAACGTGAGCCCATAAAGAAAAAGTAGATTACAAAAATCTACTTTTATAGCCTAAATTTTTGCATACGTTTATAAAACGTACTGCGTGGCACATCTAATAGTTTTGCAGCTAATGAAACATTTCCGTTCGTCTTTTCTAGCGCTTCAATCATGCTATCACGCTGTATTTTTTCACGGAAATTTAATGTATGCTCCGTTTTATTTTCTGCTTGCAATTCAAGTTGATGTTGATTTCCAATCATTGTTTGTAATAAAAAAGAGATTTGTTTTTCGCATATTTCCCGTCCTTGCGACAAAATGTATATGCGTTCTAATACATTTAATAATTCTCGAATATTTCCGGGCCATGTATGCTGTAAAAATTGATTACAAATACTCTTTGGAAATACAACATTCCAATCCTTTCGTTCACAAAAATGTTGTATGAAGTACGGAATATCCTCTTTTCTTTCTATTAACGACGGAACATATAGCGGATAAACATGTAAACGATAATATAAATCTTGACGGAATTTCCCTTCTTCTACTAATCGTAGTAAATCTTTATGTGTCGCAGTAATAATACGAATATTTACTGGTACCTCTTTTGAACTACCAATTGGGGTTACTGTTCGTTCTTGCAAAACACGCAATAATGCCACTTGCATCTCTGGCGGCACTTCACCAATTTCATCTAAAAATATTGTTCCTCCGTCTGCTTGTTCGAATTTCCCTTTATATCCTTGGCGCCGCGCACCTGTAAATGCACCTTCAGCATAACCGAATAATTCACTTTCCATTAATTCTTTCGGTAATGAACCGCAGTTAACAGCTATAAAAGGACCGTTTTTTCTTGGACTATTTTCATGAATCGCTCTCGCTACATATTCTTTCCCTACACCTGTTTCACCACATACATATACACTAGCGTCAGTTGGTGAAACAAGCTTAATTTCTTCTAAAGTATGTTGAAATACGCTGCTTGTCCCAATAACTCCAGGGAAAGTAATTCCGTTTATAAACGGATAAGGAGAAAATAAATTTTCTTGTTTATTTTCCTTTAAGTAAATACATTTCCCGATCATTCTATCATTACTATATACCGGTACCTCTAATTTAGGTTTCAATCCATTGTGCATTAAATCTTCAAGTTTCATTCGTGACCAATTACATACTCGTTCACGAACCCTCTTGCTCGCAGAAACGATAACATCACGATGGTTACAAATAACAACTTGTTCTTCACTGTCAATTACATCTAAAAAACGATGGATTAAATGCAGTTCATTTTGATGTACTCGAATACTACATTCACGTTCAATCGCATGCGCGATCGAAGTTACCATTCCGAGCATATATGGATGTGAAAACTCAATTGGACAGGAGAAATCTAGAACACCAATTAATTTCCCATCATCATTATGAATCGGAGAGGCCGCACAGCTCCAGCTATGAGATGCGACAGAATAATGCTCTGTACCACTTATCATAATAGCCTCTTCAATCTGTAACGCTGTTCCTATCGCATTTGTACCAACAGCTGCTTCCGTCCATTTCACACCTTCAATAAAATTAATATGTTTCGCTCGTTTCAAAGTTTGCTGATTCCCACTTAATGATAGAACATAACCATCTGGATCAATTAATAATGCCATCATTTGCAGTTCATCAATGGTTTTTCTCATATTTTGTATTTGAGGTATTGCTATATCAAGGAAGATTTCACTCTTTTTCTTTTGATCCTGAAAAATATCAGAAGACAAAATTTTCTGACCTTTATTCATATGAGGATTCACATTTGCTTGTTTACATCGATGCCATGACTCTGAAATTCTTTCGTTTATACGGTTCGAATCAAGGACTCCTTCATCCACAAACTTTTTCCATGTATGTAAGTAAAACGGTGAAGCTAACATTGTATCATCTCCCCTATTAATTGTTTTGGAGATTTATAAAACATACTTTTATTATAAAACTGAATAAAAGCGTTTTCAATACAACTAGAAAGATGACACAAATATGTTAATAATTTGAATATCTTAATAAACTTCTTTATTCTTTTTTAGTAGAACTATATTTTGTATAATGGACGCAAAGAAAATACATAACCAAAACCACTTTTGTGGGTTGCCGTTTATAAAGAAAACTATCACCGCTATTGCAAATAAAATGGTGGATGCTAAACTAAAATATAATTTTGTTTTAATTCCCATTATTCCTCACCCCTCTATCACTTTACAGTACATACTAACTCTTCATTTTTTAACTCTAATATGTACTCCTGTAAAACATATTCTTTCCCGCCATGTTTTTCATACCAATCATGTATTCTTTTAACATGTATCTTGTCGCTTCTAATTTTTGATTCAATTTCTTTATACTGTTCATAACTATCATATTCCCATATTGCAAATACTTCAGTCGTACCATCATTATTATCTTTCATCCAGCGTCCTATTAAACGAGAACCATATTTTATTTGATTAGGTAAATTAGTATAATTGAAATGATCATTAAATATTTCTATGAATTCATTTTTTACTACATAGTATTTCCTTCTGTAAAACATACTTCTTCACCACTTTTATGAAAAGTATCAGTAAACCTTCCCATTACTACCGTATTATAATACTTACCATCTGACAGTTTTTTATCATTTTTTAGAATACCTTCTACCTCCAAACCTAACTTTTTATAAAGCTGAATAGCTTTCTCATTTGTCTCTAACACTTGCAATGATATCTTTTTCACTTCATTTTCATCAGCCCACTGAATAGATTGTTGCAATAGACTCTTACCCATTCCATATCCCCAAAACTCTCTTAAAATACAAACACCAAACTCTACTTTATGGGATAATCTCTTCAAATTTGATCCTTCACATCTCGAAAATCCTACGATTCGGTTGTGCACTTCTGCAACTAAAAAAAGATTCTTCATCTCTTCACTATCTGTTTTTACTATTTTTTGAAACCCTATCTTATCAATAAACCCCTCTCCAGCTTCTCTATCCATATTTTCAGTTTCGCCATCGATCTGAACTCTAATTTCTGATAACTGCTCAGCATCCGTTTGAACTGCAGAACGAACTGTATAAGTTAATCCATTTATATGAAACTCTTGTCCTTTTATAATCATTTCAAACTCCTTTTAAATGAGGTCTATTGACGCTATTACAATTTCTTTACCTTGTTTCTCAAATTGTTGAATCGTTTCTTTACTAGCCCCTTCATCTGTTATTATAAGGTCAATTTCTATCAGTGACTCTCCTTTTATAAAGCAGTCTATTCCAAGTTTATTATGAGGAGCTAAACAAATATTTCTTCTAGAAATTTTACTTACTGTTTTTCCAAAATAAGCAACTTCCGGTGTCGCAGTACTTATACCATTCAATGAAATACCGCCACCTGTAGAGAAATAAAGATCAATAGAGAATCTACTTATCAATTCAGAGGCCAGTGTATCTGTCATATTTCCTGATGGTTTCACTTTTCCACCAATTAAGTACGTATCAATGTTCTTATATTCTCGTAACTTACTAGCAATTTCTAAAGCATTCGTAATAACTGTAAATGATGTTTCAGGTAAATACTTTAACATGGCATAATGAATGGAAGCCCCGCCAATAAAAACGGAATCTCCTTCTTGTATGTAGGATACAGCAACTTTCGCAATCGCGTCTTCATCTATTGAACTATCACGATAACGTTTCGATGGTTCGGCAGCTAAGTTTCTCACTCGCGTAAGTTCAACTGCACCTCCGTACGTTCTTTTTAATAAACTCTCTTTCTCCATAATAGTTAGATCTCTTCTTATAGAATCAATAGACATATCAAAACTTTCCGCAAGATCCTTTGCGATTACTCTTCCATCTCTCTTAAGTAACTCTAAAATTTTCTCTCTACGCTCTTCAGTGAACATGTTATCACCACCATTATTGAAGATTCAGAAATTTAATCTTTATTTTAATTATATGCATGCTTTTTCTGTATTACAATATTTTCAACTCTTATTTATTCAGCTTTATACAGTTTTTCTCCCTCTTTCTATCCCATTAACTTGAAAACGAAATAAATGTATATTTGCATATTCCACAAACATACTTCCATTTCCCTTCCTACTGATGTAAAATTATTCCTATGTTTTACTTTTTAATACAGAAAGGGATTACTATGAAGTCTATAATTAAAGTAACTTGTACAGCATTATTATTTACAGGAATAATGGCAGGATGTAGTGGAAATACTGCACCAAAACAAGAAAAGAGCGCTTTTGAAAAGGATGCAATGCACTATGGGGAAATATTTAAAAACGAATACTATAGAGCAACTGTTGAAAATGCAAAATTCGATAAAATAGACAAAGAGTGGCGTCTCACAGCTCGCGTTACTATAAATAATGCTCGTGCTGACGGACAAACGATAGATCTTTCAGAAATAAAATATTTCATAAAAGATGAAAAAACGGGTGAAAAATACGAAGGTGAATTTATACAAAATGAAAATGCTAAAAAGGTTCCATCTGAGTTTTCTTTAACTACCGACATTGTATTTAATATGAAAACTTCTCCAAAAGATTTAAATAATATGTATTTATACATAGATAGCAAAGCTGCGCCGTTAACAGATACATATTGGAAACTTGATAATTTAGCATCTAAATAAAAAACAGTCATATAAGACTGTTTTTTTGTTTGTAAAGTTATAAAGTTTACTAGTTACTTTTCTCAAGCAATACATCTTTTGCACAAATCGTCACTTCTTCAAATGGGCAATCAAATAAAACACCCAATTCGAAACCTTCATTAGTAAGATCTATTTCATGACATAACCACCAAGCACCTTCAAAATTTTCCGGAATAGAACATTTCGTTACGCCTGTAAAAGTTACTTCCAGTTTGTCAAATTCACTGAAAGTACCACTGCAATCTAAAGTTATGATTAGCGTATCTTTTGATCTTCTCTCTACTGATTTGACTACACTGTCATGTAGTGAGTATTCATGTAGTTGAACGACATTCTGCGCGAGCTTTTCTTTTATAGCATTATAATTATCTATATAAGCTTGTTCTAAATCATTCATTCTTTTCTCATAATCTTCTGTCCAATCAAGCATAAGTTTCTTTAACTTTTCTGATGGGTATTCTGACTTAATTGTATTGTCATGAATGTATGGATGTAGTGACTTAGGTAGAAACTTTAATAAATCTTCTTTCTTTTCTTCCATGTCTTCTCTCAAACTTTTCTTATAATCCATTCCTACCTTTTCGCTCTCTCGCAAAATCTCTTCCCATTCTTCTAATGTTTCTGAGAAAATTAAAAATCCAGATACTTGCATTTCTTTATACCAATCTTTATTGAAATACTTCAATGGCTTTCCTCCTAAAACATTTCAACATCCAACAAAAGCAATATATCTATTTATTATATCATTCCAATAGCTATTTTTTCTAAAGAATAAATGCAAAAATGTAAATATTCCGCCTATTATTTCTAAAACTTCAGAATATTTACAAAAATGTGAAATTAGAATACATTTTACATGTACAAGTTTTACATGTACAAAAATCTAAACAAAAAGGGATGGTTATATGTTGAAGAAATTAGTAGCAGGGACATTAGTAGCAGGTTTTGCATTAACTGGAGGATTAGGAGTAGTAAGTGCTGCAGAAAAAGATAATACAATTAAATCATTTGATTATTTAAAAGTTGATGAAAAGAATGTTAATTCATTCACAAAATTAAGCGATCAATCAAAAAAAGACATCCAAATTACTATGGTACTACCTAAGCAAAATGAAAATGGAGATTGGTTAGCTTATGGCTTTACTAGCAGAGAAACATTGAATGCTTTTATTGAAAAGGATAAAAAGGCACTTAAAAATAAAATTAACCCTTTAGGTAGTGGTGCTGGTAGTACCGATTTTTATGAGCATCAAAATAAAGGTGGACAGTATATTTATTGGAGCAGTGGCTTTAAAAACCTACCTTCTAGCTGGAACGACAGAATTTCTTCTGTAAGTACAGCTTCACCTTCTGCAAGTTATTCAACAACGCTATGGGAACATTCTTCAACTCAAGGATATGGAAAAGGTGTCTCCTTTAGACACTCTGATTGGTATGGTCAAACTGCTAATTTAGCTGCAGATTGGAACGATATAACTTCAGCTATTGAAATTAAATAGTAACAGCGCATTTCAATTAAATAAGTGAAGAAGTTTCAAAATCACTATACTCTCATCGATTAAAAAAACATGAGAGTATAGTGATTTTTCTAGTATCTTTTTATACATATTGCTACTTAAATATTATTTATTAAAAAGACCAGTCCTATTAGACTGGTCTTTTTACCTTCAAGCATGTACAGCATGTCCTACTGCCTGCAATAATGCTTCATGGATTGCTTCAGATAAAGTTGGATGTGCTGCAATATAATCTCGCATTATATCAGCTGTAACTTCTGTATGAATCATCACCGTTCCTTGTCCGATTAGTTCGGTTGCACGAGGACCGATAATAGAAATCCCTACAATTTCTTGATATTTAGGTTCCACAATAACTTTTACTTTCCCCGTTTGTTCTCCAATAATAAGCGCTTTTCCGTTCGCTGTAAATGCGAATTCTCCGATGAGGATGTCACCGTATTGCTCTCTTGCTCCTTTTTCTGTTAAACCGACACTAGCAATTTCTGGAGCTGTATAAATACAGCGAGGTACAGCATGATAGTTTACTTTCACATCTTCTCCGCTCGCGTGTAATGCCGCTGTCGTTCCTTCATGGAAGGCAACGTGAGCAAGCTGTATTCCACCAATCACATCACCCGCTGCATAAATATGTGATCTATTTGTTTGCATATGTTCATTCACAGAAATTCCTTTATTTGAAAATTGAATGCCTGCTTTTTCTAAAGCTAATTCTTGTACACGTGGTTTTCGACCTACAGAAACGAGAATGAATTCCGGGTTGGCTTCTTGGATACTTCCTTCATATTCAAATGAAGCCTGCTTCTTATAATTATTTAATCCTTTTAAAGCCGCTCCTGTAAATATTTTTACGCCATCATTTTCTAGTTTCTCCCTTAAAATTTGTGCGATATCTTCATCTTCACCAGGTAATAATTGCGATGCCATTTCAACAATCGTAACTTTTGTTCCAAGACGACTATAAATGCTTGCAAACTCGCAACCTATTACACCACCACCAACGATTAATAATGATTTTGGTATATTTTCTAGGGACATTGCATGACTACTATTTAAAATCCACTTCCCATCAAATGGAGCAAAAGGTAATTCAGTTGGTTCTGATCCTGCCGCTATAATGAACTGTTCTCCATCTACTACATCTTCTTTATCACCGTGTGTAACTCGCATACGGTGATCCGTTTCAAATTTCGCTTTACCTTGTATAACTTTTATTTTATTTTTCTTCATTAAATATTGGATTCCTTGGACGAGCTGCGTTACGATTTGTGATTTTCTCGTCTGTATTTGTTTCCAATCAATTGATATATTCTGCTTATCTACTAATACTCCAAAACGATTCGCATGATTAACAATATCGTATACTTCCGCACTTTCTAACAATGATTTCGTAGGCATACAACCGAAATTTAAACAGGTCCCGCCAAGATCAGCTTCATCAATAAGAGTGACATCTTTTCCATTTTGAGCCGCGGTAATTGCCGCTACATAACCAGCAGGTCCGCCCCCAATAACAACTAAATTACTCATTTTCTCACCTTCTCTTTATAAAAGAATTGTTACAGGTTCTTCTAAATAACGTTTAATTGTGCGTAAAAATGCAGCTGCTGGTGCACCGTCTAGTACACGATGATCGAATGTTAAACTTAAAGGTAACATACTTCCTTTTCTTAATTTTTTCCCTTTATATACAGGAACATGTTCAATTGCACCTACACCTAAAATACCAGTTTCAGGTGTATTTAATACTGGCGTAAAATATTCAATACCGAAGCTACCTAAATTACTAATTGTAAATGTTGTCCCTTGCATATCATCACTACTTAAACTGCCTGCTCGTGCCTTTTGTGCCACATTTTTAATCTCTTTAGATAACTCTACTAAAGATAGATTATTAGCAAAGCGAATAGCTGGAACGACTAATCCTTTTTCTAACGCGACCGCCATACCTAAATGAACATGTTCAAATTGATGAATGGCATCATTTATATACGCGCTGTTCATTTCTTTATGCTCTCTAAGCGCTAATACAACAGCACGAGAAACGAAATCAGTAATAGTTAGTTTGTTATCGTATCGTTTTTGTACAACTTCCGCTATTTCTTTATGTAAAGCAACTAAATCTGTAACATTTACTTTCATCGTTAATGTTAATTGCGCACTATTTTGTAGGCTTGCATGCATACGGTTCGCAATTGCCTTCCGCATACCAGTAACAGGAATGACTTTACTTTCTTCTTGTTCAAGTACTTCTGGAATCGGCACTCTTTCTTCAAGCACCTTTAACACATCTACCTTTGTAATTCTTCCACCAGGACCTGTACCAACTAATGCCTTGATATCCAGATTTTCAGACTTTGCAATTTTCTTCGCAACAGGTGAAATTTTGATTCTTTGATTTGCTATTTCTTTCGCATATGGTTCTGGATGTTGTATATTTTTAGGTTCTGGATTAGGTATTTTTTCTTCTACAACATTTGTACTTTCATAGACTTCTATTTTTTCGTCCGGTTTACCGATGTAGCAAATTACAGTACCCGGCGGCACTCCCTCATCTTCACTTACAGCTATATCAAGAACAGTTCCATCAGCTGGTGCTTCTATTTCAGTTTCGATTTTTTCCGAGTTAATACTAGCAATTAGTTCACCTTTTTCTACATTATCACCTGCTTTAATATTCCAGCTCGTAATAATACCTTCTTTCATCGCCATACCTAACTTCGGCATTACAACTTCTACAGCCATGTTTCTCTCTCCCTTCTCATCGTTTCATTACACACGTAATAAAGATTGGTCTCCGATCATCTCTGATACAGTTTCAATTACTTTCTCCGGCGTTGGTAAATATAACTTTTCAAGTGGTGGCGAAAACGGAACTGGTGTATGTGGCGCTGTAATTCGTTTAATAGGTGCATCTAACAAATCGAATCCTTTATCCGCTACAATTGCCGCAATATCTGTTGCGATACTACATCTTGGATTTGCTTCGTCAATAACAATTAGGCGATTCGTTTTTTCAACAGATGCTAAAATCGTATCTTCATCCAGCGGTGATAAAGAACGTGGATCGATTACTTCTACTTCGAGTCCTTTTTCCGATAATTGCTTTGCAGCCGCAAGTGCTGTATGAACTTGTTTTCCAATTGCAACGATTGTTACATCAGAACCTTCACGTTTAATATCTGCTTTTCCTAAAGGAATTGTATAGTACCCTTCTGGTACTTCGCCTTTCATATTGTAAAGTGTTTTATCTTCAAAGAAGATTACTGGATCGTCATCTTCAATTGCCGCTAATAATAAGCCTTTTGCGTCATAAGGAGTGGAAGGAACGACAACTTTTATACCTGGAATGCTCGTAAATAACGCATATAAACTTTGTGAATGCTGTGCCGCTGCGCTAAATCCAGCACCGTGCATCGTACGTACTGTAACTGGCACTTTCGCTTTTCCACCGAACATATAGCGGAACTTTGCACCTTGGTTTAATACTTGATCAAGACAACTACCGATAAAATCATTAAACATTAATTCAGCTATCGGGCGTAAACCTGTTGCAGCAGCTGCCATCGCCGCTCCCATATAACCCGCTTCTGAAATTGGAGTATCTAAAATACGATTTCGACCAAATTCTTGTACAAGTCCTTTCGTAACACCGAGTACACCGCCCCATGCTTCATCATCTTGCAAGTGATCCACTTGTGCACCGCCTGCAACATCTTCTCCGATTAAAATTACATTTTCATCACGACGCATTGATATTTTCATCGCTTCATTAATTGCAGTTGACATACTTACTGTTCTAGTCATTATTTTTCACCCTCCTCTTATTTGTAAGAAACGTATACATCTTTTAATAATTCTTCATCTTCCGGATATGGACTATTTTCACTAAATTCAATTGATTGTTGCACTGCTTCATCTACTGCCTTTTCCATATCCACAAGTTCAGATTCTGTTAATAAAGCTTCATGAATTAAATGCTTACGGAAATTCACAATCGCATCTTTTTCATTTAATTGTTCTTCTTTTTCTTCTGAAGTTTTATATGTTTGCGCTTCACCTTCGAAATGACCGTAATTACGATATGTCATACATTCAATTATTGTTGGACCACCGCCATTACGCGCACGTTCTACTGCTTCTTCCGCCGCTTTATACACTGCAAGTAAATCTTTTCCATCTACTTGAACACCCGGAATATTGTAAGCTTTCGCTCGATCTGCAATGGAATCACAACTTGACGCATATTCAAATGTTGTTGCTTCACCGTAACCGTTATTTTCTGCGATAAAAATAACTGGTAACTTCCAAATCGCTGCTAAATTAACCCCTTCATGGAATGTTCCTTCATTATTTGCTCCGTCACCGAAGAAGCAAACACTTACATCTTTCGTTCCTTTATATTTAGCTGTTAATGCCGAACCACAAGCAAGTGGAAAACCTCCGCCTACAATCCCATTTGCACCAAGCATTCCTTTATCTAAATCGGCAATATGCATTGAACCACCTTTACCTTTACATAACCCTGTCGCTTTCCCAAAAAGTTCGGCCATCATGCCATTTAAATCACAACCTTTTGCGATACAATGGCCGTGACCTCTATGCGTACTTGTAATACTGTCACTATCTGTTAAGTGGGCACATACACCAACTGCTACTGCTTCTTCACCAGCGTATAAATGAACGAAACCTGGCAGAACGCCTTGCGCGAACAATTCATGCACCTTGTCTTCAAACTTACGAATCTCTAACATTTTTTCATACATCCAACGAGCTTGTTCTTTCGTAATTTCATTCCCTTTACTTTCAGTTGTTTTTAACATGTCCAGCCCTCCTATTTTCTTGTTCATCTTTTATATTGCAAGTACTGTGCCAAATTCTAATCCCTGATTTAATAGGTTTTCTCTTTTCTTTCATAATAAAAAAGTGGACAAAATGAGACATCTGTCTCGTTTTGTCCACTTTTGTTCACCTAATTTGAGAATTATTATCTTATTCATTATCAAAACTCTTCTGTAATTTCCGAATGTAAATAATTTGACCAATGTGATACGCGTTATGAGTCGTTACATTAGCTAATACTTCCCACCACTTCGCAGATACAGGAAATCCAATTACATCACTTTCAACCTTGTCTTCATTTATGAGACTTTGCCATTGTAACAGTTTCTCTAATAGTTTTTCTCTTAACTCTTCAAATGTTTGATTATCTGAAAGCATAAAACTTTTGTTATTATCACCAATAGCAGGCACAGCATTAACATTTGATTCTTTGTACCTAGTTTGCCACGTCGTATTCCAATACAGTAAATGTTGTACAATTTCAGCTATACTATTACACTCTTCATTCGGTTTCCAGAAAGCTTCTCTCTCAGATAAATCCTTAACTGCATCTGAAAATGGAATATACCAACTGGGATCATTCGCATTTGCTAATAACTGATCTGCTAATACGTCTTTAACATGGAACACTTTGCTTCCCCCCATTAAAAAGATTCATTTCAAGACAATACTCACTTCTCTATATACGCTGAGTTTGCCAGATCCCCTCTTTTTAGCCTTAATCCCAAACATATGCACATAAAGAAACCAAAAGCACCTAATCCATAAGCTGTTGTATATCCACTTTCCCCGATAATCCATCCTGCAAGTCCTGGTCCAATCATTTGACCAACTGCATAGAAAACGGATATAAAACTAATTGCCATTGAGACATATTTCGGAGATACTTGCTTTGAAGCAGCAACTTGAATTAATAAAAGGATACCTCCGAGGCCGGAACCCCAAATAATTGCCGACATGATAAAGCCAATGGTATGTCCAAATATAATTGGAATCATATCACCTATTACAGCTAATAAAAGTGCAATACATAACGTCTTCTTTATACCAATCCGATCCGAAATCAATCCCCAGACAGGAGCTCCTACGATTGAAAACATTCCTGCAATCGCATAAACAGTTCCCGAAATTGATGCCGAAATACCATTATTAATCATAAAACTAGTTTGATATAAATTTGGAATTAAATAAACAACGCCCACAATAAAATACATCCATGCAATGATGTATAGCTCTTTCGTTTTCCATAAAAACGACTTATTATTCCTTTCCTCCTCATCTTCAGTAACTTCTGGATTTTTCAAAACAATTGAGGCAACGAATACAACAATACATGTAATAATTCCAAACAAAAGCCATGAACCACGCCAACTATACTCTGGAAATGTACGTACTATATAAGGAACAATTATTCCACTAAATAGCATGCCTATGCCAGCACCGCTTAATAATAGCCCCATTGCAGTTCCTCTTTTTTCTGGAAAACATCCTACTGTTATTGACATGAGTGGTGTATATACAAGGGCACTACCAGCTCCAGAACATAGCATAAAAATAGCAGCTATCCAAACTGAAGGAACAAATGATAATCCTATTAAACTTATAACGACGAGCCAACTCCCTATTAATAAAACTGATTTTGCTCCAAAACGGATAGTAAGTATTCCAGATGTTCCGACTGTTAATAAATACCCTAAAAAGAGTATAGTTCCTAACATACCTGCTTGAGCTGTAGATAAATGGAGTCCTTCTTGCATAAACGGTAATATAATTCCATATGCCATACGTGCAAAACCCGTCGTTGTTATAATAAGAAACATTCCTGTTAATACAAATATCCAAAAATGACTTTCATTCCGTTCTTTCATTTAAATTCCTCCATAAAAAGTTATTTCCAATTGGATGTTGTTTGTAATTATAATGACCATTACAAAAAGCAACTACCAAATGACGGAGGAATTTACGGTATAGCGGATTATTCCTGTTTTACGTTAATAAATACGTAAAATTTCTGATGGATTCATTCCATACTTTTTACGAAATAACTCTGAAAAATGACTGACATTATTGTATCCAACTGCAAATGCCGTTTCGGTCACATTACTATTTCCCGAACGCAGTAAATCTATCGCATGCTCCATACGCTTTTCTCGTAAATATGCAAATGTGGACATCCCAAATAATTCTTTAAACCCAATTTTTAATTTATAATCATTTAACTCTACTATTTTAGCTAATTCTAATAATGATGGGGGTGATTCCATTCGTTGAAGTAAAATTTCTTCAGCCTGTTTTATTTTATTCAAATCCTGTTTTGATAATTGACTCCTTTTATTTGCATCACAATCATTAAGCAACACTCTCCCAAAATGTATAGAAAGCAATTCGAGTGCTTTACTTTCTATTTCTAGTTGATTAATACGATCCTTTTGGGGATGCTCTATCATTCTCTTAATAAGATTAGATGTTATAGAATCAATTGGATTTTGAAACTTTTTAAAAGATTGATTTCCTAATATAGAATGAAAATCAAGACTTTTTTCAATAGCATTATTCATCATGAAATGATTAAACAATTGTACAGGAATCCCAATCGCTAATGAATATAGAGGCGTTTCTTTTTCATATTCAAATACTACATCAAAATCATTCATAAAATATAAATAGCTATTTCCAGTCATTAATTCATACGAAGAATGACCAACTTGCACTTCTCCGAACCCTTGTAAACAAAAATTAAGCTCTACCATTGCTGCATCAGATGCAAACTGGATACGATGATTTTTATGAAATTGATAATTTGATAACACAATTTCCATTCCTGAAAACGAAGTCCATCTTCGTATTTCACCCATACCTATTGTTTTTGGAACATTCATATGTCTTTCCTCTACAACTTGTAAACCATAAAAATATTTATGAAAAATATCATGAAAACCGTTAGTCTCCATGAAACCCACACTCCTTTTATGTAAAAATCAAAATTTAATTGATAATTATTTTCAATTATATCAAATATCTTTATACAATAAATAGATTTTCTCCTTATAACTCGTTATGATAAAAGAAAAAGAAAGCGAGCGAACAATGAATACAAAAATCGCGATTATTACAGGGGCATCAAGTGGATTCGGACTTTTAACGACACTTGAACTTGCAAAAAAAGACTATTTTGTCATTGCTACAATGCGAAATCTTGAAAAACAAGTAGACTTAATATCTCAAGCTACTAAACTCCACTTACAACAAAATATAAAAGTTCAACAATTAGATGTAACAGATCAAGGTTCTATACATAACTTCCAATTATTTTTAAAAGAAATAAACAGAGTAGATCTTCTCATTAATAATGCAGGATATGCAACTGGGGGCTTTGTAGAAGAAATTCCAGTAGAGGAATACCGTAAACAATTTGAAACGAACCTTTTTGGAGCTATATCAATCACTCAGCTTGCCTTACCATATATGAGAGAACAGAAAAGCGGAAAAATCATTAATATTAGCAGCATTAGCGGCCAAGTCGGATTCCCTGGTTTATCCCCTTACGTTTCTTCAAAATATGCATTAGAAGGCTGGAGTGAATCCCTTCGCTTAGAAGTAAAGCCTTTCGGGATAGACGTTGCCTTACTTGAACCTGGTTCTTATAACACGAACATATGGGAAGTTGGTAAACAACTAGCTGAAAACAAATCTGATACAACCTCTCCTTACAAAGAATATATGGATAAAATACAAAAGCACATAAACAATGGCAACGATACACTTGGTAATCCGATGGATGTTGCAAATAAAATCGTAGAAATTGCTGAAGCAAAACATACTACTTTACGATATCCAATTGGAAAAGGTGTCAAATTCATGATCTTAGCGAAGAAGATTCTTCCTTGGAGATTGTGGGAGTTTCTTGTATTGAGGAGCTTTAAGAAAATGTAAGTAACTTTATTGAAAAAATATGTAAGGGGTGCTAATTAAATGCTAGGTTTACCCTATGGTAAAGTGTTTTTAGTTCCGTGGTCCGAAGAGTGGGAATTTGAGTTTTCAAAAGAAAAACAATTAATTGAGGAACACATTGGAAAATATATTTTAGCGATACACCATATTGGAAGTACTTCCATCCCGCATTTAAGCGCAAAACCTATTATTGATATTGCGATTGAATTAAAAGATTACATAAATGGTATAAAATGTATTAAAAACCTAGAACAATTAAATTATAAATATAGAAAACATGTATTACCCGAAAGGTATTATTTCAATAAAGGTGAGCCAAGAACTCATCAAATTCATATGTATGAACAAGGGAATCCATATTTAATAGAACAATTAAAATTCAGAGATTACTTAATAGACAATAAAACTTCTCGTATGCAGTATGAACAGTTAAAGATTCAACTTTCAAAAGCTAACCCAAATGATAAGCATAAATATGCAGAGGATAAAACAAATTTCATTAAATCCATATTGGCTAAAATAAATGATTAAATTGCGAAGACCGAACTTCGTACACATAATAAGAAACCATTCATGTATAGATGAATGGTTTCTTATTAATTAGTTATCTCATTATTTGTACCATCAATAATCATTTTATTATGCAGCAGGTGGAACGAAGTAAAATAGCATCGAAGTCATAAAAATAAATGCAAATAATCCAATTATCGAAAAAATATATTCTTTCGATTCTCTATCATACTTCCATTCCATCCATGTCCTTAGGATCCACGTAACCCCTAAATAAGTGAAAATGATAAACCAAATATTAGCGCTTTCGAATTTAAAGATGTAAATAAAACTAATTATTAAATAAACAAAAAGCAGTCCTATTTCCAATTTTTTATGTAAGCTATTTACATATTTATTATATCCCCAAAACCCGCTCTTTGGCATATTCAATTTTTTTCTTAAAAATCGATCCAAAAAGTAGCCCGCTATACAAAAAACAAAAATTATAATCCAAAATGTATAGGTTCTCAATATCATTCCTCCTATTACTTCATTGAATTGTTTAAAATAAAGTGGACTATATTAACGGTTATTGAACGAGTATTCTTGAATGATTCTCATTAAAAATGATCGATTCTGCACGTAAGAAAGGGGTTTTCATTTCTTCTCTCCCTCTTCCTTTAAATTTATACTATATTAAAGGAAGAAATATAGTATGAACCCTGTTATTATTAATGCTGCAACTCCTAATAATGAAATCAAAAACTCCCGCGATTCCTTATCATATTTCCACTCCATATATGATTGAAATCCATATAACGTAATAAAAAACAAAAGAGGTACATAGCCCATATATATACGATTTGGAAGAAAAGTGCTTATAGCAATAACAACTATATAAGAGGAAATAATAATTCTATTTCCCCATTTATGTGTATCATTCACATATTGGTTATTCCATCCTTTTTGTTTCGGTATATTTAACTGTCTTCTCGCAATTCTTTCAAAAACCAATAAAGATAGCACCCATAAAATTAATAAGGATATTTTTGTAACTGACAGAAAATCCTCTCCTTTTTATTTTTTCACTTTAATTTTCTCCGGCTGATCACTCGGATACGTAGCATTTGTTTTGTTTTCTAGGTCCCAACTAATAATGGTCGCACTATCTCGTCCTAATTGATGATGAACGTGTTCTAAAATATTGTGAACATTTTCTTTAAGCGCTATATTATTTTTATTCATATCACTGTATAGGTTTAATGGCGTTTCATAACGGCGTTCCCCGCATTCTAATACCCCATCTGTCACCATTACAATTCGATTCTTTCCAGTACGTAGTTCACGAATTCCTGAAGAATAGCAAGGAACGGGTAAATCAAATGTGTTTACATTTCCAATCCATTCGTAAAAGTGGCGTTGATTCAATGTATATTGTCCTAATTTATGTAATTCATCATGAAATACATAAACTAAGCAATCACCTATGGAAAGCCACCATATGTAATTTTCTTTTCTTACGCATATTAAGCAAGCAGTTTCACCTTTTACCCTTTCGCACTTTTCTTTAAATGAGCGGGATTGAAATATCGTAAGTATATGATTTTCAACAGATCGAAATACTGTTTCAATCTGTTCATTCATAATTACTTTTATATTTTCATATTCTGCTTGAATCGTACTTACTACTAAATCAACACTTTCTGCACTATTATGTCCGTCTAATATAACGGTAAATTCCCAATCACCATTCGACCAAACTAATGCACCGTCTTCATTCTTTTTTGCTCCGGCACTTATATTTCCGCCGTATTTACCAAGTACAATATCACCATATTGTTTGACTGAAACTTCGTCTAAACACATTTCTCTACTTCCAACCCATGAATATTGTGTATTATTTGTTGTATGCATACTCATTTACCATATACTTTCGTATTCTTTCGCATAGTTTTTTAATTTTCTCTGAATCTCCATGTGGTGCACCAGTCCAATTTGCTACCTCAGTCGGTGACCAAAACTCTTTTGGTGTATTTGGATAACGCGGAATAATGTGCATATGCAAATGTGGTACACCATTACCTGAAACGAAACTGTAAATATGTTCTGCACCTTTGCTTTCTTTAAGCGCTTTACTTACTCTACTTGTTATCAGTCCGAATGCCTTGGCCTCATCTTCAGTTAATTCAGCGAGACCAGGTACATGTCTCTTTATATCAATCATTACATAACCAAGATATGTTTCTTCTGCATCCCAATGGACATGTCCAACGTAAATGAGTTCATCTTCGTAAATAGCTCCACCTGGAACTGTAATGTTCCCTTTATGTTTTTCACAAATGAAGCAGTTTTGTTCTGCTTGATTGTTTATTGGCATATCCATCACCATCCTTTGCATATATAATATCATAAAAAAAGGAAAAACAGGTTTTATATTCCGAAAATTCAATCTCTTGAAATGAGAATTTTCACATTAAAATAATTTACAACTCATTATTTCTTCAAAAGCGTAATCCCCATTCCAACTGCAATCCCAATCGCTATTCCGATTGCTATATTATCATTAAATACACCAGGAATTACACCGATTACAACACCTATAGCGACACCAATTGTCATAGCATCATTTCTTTTTTTATTATTAGCCAAAATAGCATCTCCTCTCATAATTTCTCCCCATATAATATCCATTTACATGAACGTTGCTGTCTACTAATATATTTGCTATTCCGCTTGAAAATTTCCAGAAAATGTACTTTATTACTTTTCCATTCCCCCTACATAATCCTCTTCGTTTGAAAGAATTTTTAAGTCACCATTACATATACATAGGCATTTACTATAAGAAAGATCAGTAATTTATTGAAGGAGGAACGATTCAAATGTATCCTCATTGGAATCCAAATATAAATCAACAATATGCTTACTCCCCCCATCCAGTAAGGAATACACCTCATTATGATTCACAATACATGATGCAGCGCATCGCAAGCCTTGAAAGCCAATTAGCTAAATTAATCTCATTAATCGAAGAAAATAATCAATTAATAAAATCAATGGAACAACAGCAAAACCAAGTTTGTGCACCAGCTGGAGGTTCTGTTATTGTTCGGATGTAATTCGAATTCAAAAAACACACTTTGTAGTATAAAGTGTGTTTTTTGAATTATTTTCTTTTTGTATAAAACCCTTGCGTAATTCGGTCTAATATAATCGCAATCACGACGATAGCAAGTCCAGCTTCAAATCCCATTCCGATATTTACTTGTGTTACAGAACGATATACATCGACGCCAAGTCCTGGCGCTCCTACAAGTGAAGCTGTTACAACCATTGATAACGAAAGCATAATACTTTGATTCACGCCAGCCATGATCGTTCCGGTTGCGAGCGGTAATTGTACTTTAAATAATTTTTGTGATGCGGTAGAGCCAAACGCATTCGCAGCTTCAATTAAATCTTCTGGAACTTGTCTAATTCCTAAGTCTGTAAATCTGATTGTCGGTGGCATAGCAAAAATAACGGAAGCAATAATGCCTGGTACGACGCCTACTCCAAAAAATGTTATCGCGGGAATGAGATAGACGAATGCCGGCATTGTTTGCATAAAATCTAATGTCGGTTTTAAAAATTTTGAGAAACGTTCATTTTGAGATGCTAAAATGCCAATGGGAATTCCGATAATAATTGAAATAATAACTGACGTAAGTACGAGCGCTAATGTTTGCATCGTTTGTGCCCAGTAGTTAATATTTAAAATAAATAATAATCCGATGAGCGTAAAAATGACTAAAGATAATTTCCTCGTTGTGTACCAAATGAGGAAACATAAGATGATAATCATCACTATGGCTGGTATTATTGTTAAAAAATTAGTGAGTAAATCAACAAATCCACCGATAATATAGGAGAATCCTCGGAACAAGCCTTCAAAGTGCTCATATAAACTTGCAACAAATGAATCGACCCATTCGCCTAATGGAATGCGCGGAATATTATTCATCGTCTTTCACCTCTTCCTCAATGTTACCTGCAAGAGCTTGAATGACACTTTCACGTTTAATAATTCCTCTCAACCTTTTCTTTTCATCGATTACGGGTAATGGATATTTCATCTCCGCCATTTTTGCATACGTTTCTTCCAGTAATGTATCTAGATAAACGTGTGGAATATCGTTAAGTAATAAATCAGCAATTGGCCATTGTTTTTTCATTGCTTTACTTGCATCATCCGCTGTTAAAATACCTAAAAACTCATACTTTTTGTTCACAACATATACGGTAGAAACACCTGCATTTCTCATAATTTGCAGAGCTACACGCGGCCCACGATCGATTAATAACGTTTCTGGTCTTTTTAAAATAGATTCTGCCGTAATTACTTTTCCTAAATTCACATCCGCCACGAATTTCTCTACAAATTCATTTGCAGGGCTCATCATAATTTCTTCCGGTGTTCCAATTTGGACAATTTCTCCATCTTTCATTAATGCGATACGATCACCAATTCGAAGAGCTTCATCTAAATCATGTGTAATAAAAATAATTGTTTTTTCCATTTTATCTTGTAACTCTAACAATTCATCTTGCATTTCTTTTCGAATTAGTGGATCTAAGGCACTAAATGACTCGTCCATTAGTAATACATCTGGATTATTCGTTAGTGCCCTTGCAATTCCAACACGCTGCTGCATACCACCACTAAGTTGACTAGGGTAATTATCTTTATGATGATCGAGTCCTACTAACTGTAGCGATTCTAACGCCTTATTTTCTCGTTCCTCTACTGGAACTCCTTGAATTTCTAACCCGTACGCAACGTTTTGTATTACCGTACGATGTGGAAATAAAGCAAACTTCTGAAAAACCATACTCATTTTCGTCCTTCTTACTCTTCGCAATTCTTCTTTTCCCATCGTTGCGATGTCTTCACCATCTATGTATATATGCCCGGCTGTCGGTTTGATTAATTGATTCAGCATTCGAACTAGCGTTGATTTCCCACTACCAGACAAACCCATAATAACGAAAATTTCTCCAGTGTATACTTCAAACGTTGCCTTTTTCACACCAACGTTCATTCCTGTCTCCTTTAAAATTTCCGATTTGCTTTTTCCTTCTTTTAATAAGGTAAGCGCTCGTTGCGGATGTTTCCCAAAGACTTTTGTTACATTTTCAACACGTACCTTTGTATTATCCATGTCACTACTCCTTTTCTACCCATCTATTTACATAGTGTTGCGATTTTACAGAGAAATATTACATAAAAATGACATATATAAGATTTCTTTAAAAATTCTTGTTTCCGTTCATAATAAGAAGGTTCACTTATAGATTAATTTATAAAAAGCAAAAGCTTCACAGGAGGTTTTGAATGCGAAAAAAAATATGGATTATAAGTCTGTTACTATTTATTAGTATGATTTTCACTTCTTGTAATGCAACAAATGCAAATTCGAAAGGAAAAATTAAACTTGGTGTAACAAGTTGGAAAGAAAATATCGCAACCGCAAATATGTGGAAAGTTTTATTAGAAGAAAAAGGCTATAAAGTTGAACTCATGTATTTAGAAAAAGCTGCGATATGGACTGGCGTCGCACGTGGTGATGTTGATGCGAATCTAGAAGTATGGCTTCCTGTTACAGATAAACCATTAAATGCCCGTTACAAAGATGACTTCGTCTTAAAATCAAAATGGTATGAAGGTACTGGGCTTGGTTTAGTCGTCCCTTCTTATGTGAAAAACGTTAACAGTATTGAAGATTTAAATGCACATAAAGATGAGCTAGATAATAAAATTGTTGGGATTGAACCTGGTAGTAGCCTAATGAATTTAACGAATAAAGCAATGAAGGAATATGATATAAAACTAAAACTTGTCCAATCTTCAGAAGCTGCGATGATGAGCGAACTAAAGAAGGCATATACGAAAAAGAAACCAATTGCTGTTACGCTTTGGAATCCTCATTGGGGCTTTTCAGAATTTGACTTAAAATATTTAAAAGACCCTAAGAAAGTATATGGTGAAAAAGATGACATTTATTACTCAGTTCGTAAAGGTTTCGAAAAAGATCATCCGGATATTGTGAAATACTTTGACCAATGGAAAATGAACGATGAACAACTAGGTACTTTAATGGTCATGCTAAATAAAACGAAAGATCCGGAAGAAGCCGCGCGAAAATGGATTAAAAAGAATCAAGCTTTAGTTGATGAATGGATAAAAGAATAAAGAGTGACAAAAACAGGCTAGAGAATTTAGTATATTCTCTAGCCTGTTTTATGTTATTTTTTCTCAATAACTGCATCGACAATTCCATATTCCTTCGCTTCTTCTGCCGTCATAAAATAATCTCTTTCTGTATCATGTGCTACTTTTTCAACTGGTTGCCCTGTTCGCTCTGCGATAATTTTATTTATATCGTGTTTTAACTTTAAAATTCTTTTTGCTGTAATTTCAATCTCCGTTGCTTGCCCTTTTACACCGCCGAGCGGTTGATGAATCATGATTTCACTGTTAGGGAGCGCAAATCTTTTTCCTTTTGCGCCAGCTAATAGTAAAAGCGCACCAAATGATGCCGCAAAGCCCATACAAAGTGTTTGCACATCTGGTTTAATAAGGTTCATCGTATCTAATATTGCAAATCCCGCTGTCGTTGAACCACCCGGACTATTGATATACAGGAATATATCTTTTTCTGCATCTTCCGCTTCTAAAAACAATAATTGTGCTACTACACTGCTTGCAACTTGATCGTTAATTTCTGAACCAATCATAATAATTCGGTCTTTTAATAATCTTGAATATATATCATAGGAGCGTTCTCCTAATTTCGTTTGTTCTATTACGTAAGGAATTACACTCATTATAAATCCCTCCATCTGTTTTATGCCGCATTAAGCATACAACTGTAAGAAGAAGATTGTTTCATACTGAAGAATAACACCGGTTGTATTGATGGTAACTTAGTGAAATCTATTGTTGGGAGAAGTTTCGTCAACAATTCAGGTCTTTCTTCTCGAATAGAAGTTACAACGATTTCAACATCATCCGTGTACTCGACTATTTCAATGCCTTCTTCATTTACAGTTTTCAGCCTATTTCTACTCCTAAATAAAGATGCTTTCACTGCCCCTTCTGATACAGAGCATATTTTTGCAATATCCGCGATACTATATTGAAAAACATCCTTCAATAATAAAATTACGGATTGTTGCACATTTAACGAAGACAATACTTTCCCTACCATTTCATGCAAATCTGCAATTTTTCCATGTGGTTCTTCAAATGTATTTTGCTGTTCTAACTTTTCTTGAACGGATTTTGATTTCATTTGATCTAACCATTGATTTCGAGCAATTTTATACAGAAGCGTTATACAAATTTCCTTCTCACTATACTTTTGAAGAACTTTGCAAATTGCTTCTTGGGCAAGGTCTTCCCCATCCCATTTGTTTTTCGTCAAAAACGTACAGTATCTTTTTACCTCTGCATAATGTGTAATTAAAAAATTTATATTTGAATGATTCATATCGATATGATCCTTTAAAACCTGAGTTACTTTTGTGCACAAAATAACCACTCCTTTTCAGCGCTTACTTAATAAACGATTGAACAAATAAAAAAGTTACGGGGCTTATAATTAATTTTATGTTTATGTTCATGAATACGGGTCATAAATATGTTATATAGCATTTTACATGAGGAGGAATCAATTTGCCAAAATTAACAGTGGAAGGTACCGGAACTTTCGATATTAAAGAAGGAACGAAATTAGTCTTAGCACTTGAAGATAACGGTGTACACATTCTTCATCGTTGCGGTGGCAAAGCAAGATGTACAACTTGTAGAGTTGAAGTCATTGCAGGTGATTTTTGTGAGGCGACAAATGATGAAAAACAAGCTATTACGGAAAAAGGAATTGAAGACCACTTACGATTATCGTGCCAAATGCGTGTACATAAAGATATTACCGTTCGCCCTATACTTACAGTTGAAAATTCCGGTTTAGATGCTGGATCACGCCCGGCGGAGTAAAATGATGAATTTAAAACAGCTTGCAGGCGAATATGCTGCTGGCTTTGTAAGAGATGGTATGACGATTGGACTTGGTACGGGTTCAACCGTATATTGGACGATACAAAAATTAGGTCACCGTGTACAAGAAGGGTTATCTATTCAAGCTGCACCGACATCAAAAGAAACTGAAGTATTAGCAAAACAATTATCTATTCCGCTAATCTCTTTAAATGAAATTGATATACTTGATCTCACAATTGATGGAGCAGATGAAATCAATAATGATTTACAATTAATAAAAGGTGGTGGTGGTGCATTACTTCGCGAAAAGATTGTTGCCACCTCCTCTAAAGAACTTATTATTATTGCAGATGAATCCAAACTCGTTTCACATTTAGGTACCTTTCCACTTCCTATTGAAATCATCCCCTTCTCTTGGAAGCAAACTGAAAAAAGAATTCAATCTTTAGGATGCGAAACGCGTTTACGTATGAAAGATGGCGGACCATTTATAACTGATAACGGCAATTTAATTATTGATTGTATTTTTCCAAATAAAATATTGAATCCAAATGATACACATACAGAGTTAAAGATGATTACCGGTGTAGTTGAAACAGGATTATTTATCAATATGACGAGCAAAGCGATCATCGGAACAAAAAACGGTATAAAAGAATATTAAGCATTTTAAAGGCTGACTTTTACAAGTCAGTTTTTTCTTTTATAGCATTACAGTATGATATACTATGAAAACACATTCATATCACACTAGAAAGGGCTGAACAATTTGCAATCCAAACTCATAACAGAACTTACAGATTTAGAAACTGCCTTTTACATTCGAAAAGAAGTATTCGTAAAAGAACAAGGTGTACCTCTTGAGGATGAATTCGATACATATGACCAAATTGACGAAGTATGCAAACATATATTAGTTTATTATAATGAACTTCCTGTAGGAACTGGCCGTATACGATTCGTTGACGGAATGGGTAAACTAGAAAGAATTTGTATTTTAAAAGACTATCGCAAATACGGATTAGGCAAAGTAATAATCAAAGCACTAGAAGAGATTGCTCGTAACAAAGAAGCAAATAAAGTGAAACTACACGGTCAAACACAAGCTGAAGGGTTTTATGAAAAATTAGGCTATCAAACTTCTTCCGACGTATTTATGGAAGATGGAATTCCACATATTCTTATGACGAAAGTGTTATCATAATAGAAAGGTTACTATATGATTCTACATTATGTATTCGTATAGTAACCTTTCTGTAGCTTATTCGTTTGAAAGTCTCTTTGATGAATATTCTAGATTAATACAAAAAGACGACGCTGAATACGTCGTCTTTTTTATAAGCAGAAAAGTTAACTCTCAAACTTCCTTTTTTTGCATCAAAGCCCATCATCTTTCATTTCATTTTGAGGTAAAGCTTACACTGTTTTCCATAAGGATAAAGCAAAAATCCAGTTTGGATCCCCATGTCCTTCATAATTCTGGACTGCTTCATACACTTTTCCCTCGTGTAAAACTCTATCCCCCTTTTTATATGCTTTCTTTGCATCCCACGCTTCATATGAAGCGCTTTCAGTTTTTGTAGTAATTGTGAACGTATCACTTTGTACGGATTCATTTCCAACTACATCCACTGCTTTCACTGCATATTTATAAGTAGTATTAGCGAGTAAATTTTTATCCATATAAGAAGTCGTATTGGATGTTGCAATTTTTTTCATTGTTCCTTCTATTTCTCTATAAATATCGTAATAGTCTACTCCAACGTTATCATCAGATGGGCTCCACATTAGATCCACACTTGACGCTGTTGTTCCCATGCTATGTAATCCTTTTGGTTGTGTTGGTGCTTCTGTATCAGGAGCTTCAACTGTTGTTTTCACTGTAAGCGCTGTACTTTCTTTCGATACATTGCCAGCTGCGTCAATTGCTTTTACAGTATAAGTGTATTCTGTGCTTGGTTGTAATTTCTTATCAATAAAATAAGTGCCTGGTACTGTGTCAATCATCTCTCCGTTACGGAAGATTTGGTACCCTTTTACTCCTACATTATCCGTAGAAACGTTCCATGTTAGTTCTATACTATTTGCTGTTACTTTTTGCGCCTGAATTCCATTTGGAATACTTGGCGCTTCTGTGTCTGGTTTCACATTATTGATGAGATTCACATCAATTACATTATAGAACGCATTTGCTGTATCAGCTACATCCCATACAGCTAAAATCACATGATATCCACTACGGTCAGTAGGTACATTGATTTTATGAGTTAAATTATTTGAAGCTGCAGAACCATCATGTTGTACAGTGCCAATTGGCTCAAAGTCTGCTCTTGTTAGTGCTTTATTTGGATTCCATCCTTTTTTTGTAATATAGTAGTGCCATTTGCTTGTTAAGTGAGGTGCTGTATACTTCCAAGTAAATCTATTTTCCCCACCAGTGATTGTATTTTTAAACCAACGATTTGCTGTTTGTTGATCTAAAATACCGCCAAATTTTCCACCTGCAGAAGCGATTTGCCCATCAACTGGGCCACCTTGTGGGAATCCTTTTGGAGCTTCTAAACTTTGTGGTTCATACATAACACTTCCGCAGTTTACATTTAGAGAACCATAAGTTGGACTACATAAAGCGGAACGGCTACCAGGCTTTTCAACAAAGCCGTGCGCGTATGCATTTTGAGGAATAAGTGTCGTGCTGATAATTCCAGCTGTTAATGCAACAGCTCCTATACTTTTTTTGTTCATTTTCAAGTTTTGTAGTTGTTTTAAAAATCGATTATTCATGTTCCTGTCCCCTTCTTGTTATACTTCGTAGTGTAATGTGGGCTTTGATGTAAAAGAATAACAAGAGTCAATCTTATTTCGTGTATGCGTAAATATGCATACACCGTCGTAAAGAAACATTTCATTTCTTGTGAAATATTTCACTTATGGAATATATCATGACATAGAAATCACCTAAATGCGTGCAGAAGTTGTGCAGAAACAGTGAAATTACTACTAACACGTAAAACTACATCCTAAATTTATAAAGTAAAAGTGAGCAATAGAAATTGTAGTACTTGTAATGAAAAATTTTAGGTATATATATGGATGAATTGCACCAAGTCGTCTTGAAACCCTTCATCGTTAACTTAAAACGCATGGCAATGTGAGATCACATTATTTTAAAACAACGTGCCATCTCCATTTTCCATATATCTTTCTATCAATACTTTGAAATTACTTATCACTTGTAAACATTTCCGAATCCGTCAATATAGTTTCATAAAATTTATCATATTCTTCACTGTATTGAAGTTTTAACTTTTCTATTAAACTTGTATCTGGTGAAACAATGTCAATAACGTCTGTACTTATATACAATAAATAAGTATCGTTATAAAAAGAAATATACGCTTGCTGACCACCATTAACGACATACTTGCAATACTTATATACTTCATCTTCATGTACACCTTTAATCGTAGTAAATATGATTGTACTTTCAAGATCATCAACGTCTACTTTCGTTTCTGTCCAATTCTTAATCTTCATGAACCTTCCAATTTTTGTTTTCTCATTTATTCTCTTACTTTTACCATATGTTATGTAACCGGAAATAAATGAAACATCAATCGTATCAGGACTTTTAAAAAGTTCAGTCAAAATCCCTCTTAATCCTCTCAAATTACCCTCAAATAATTCTATATCGAATCTAATTCTATTTTTCGCCTCCACTTGAAAAAATGGTGTAGCTGTCATATCAGCAAAATTTACATCTAGTATTTTCATTCTTTCCATTTCATCAATTCCTCGCTTCATATAACATAAAAGTGTCTATATCATTTAATATAGACACCCTTTCACATGTATAGTTTTAATAACGGCCTGTAAATTTAAAAATTTCATCAACAGCTTGCTTATACCCACCTGATTTTCGGAGAGACTCCTTCAAATTCAAAGCAGCTTCTTTACATGACGGATTATTTAATACTATTTCTACACTTTCACTTAGTTGATCCGCAGTTAATCCTTGCATTTGCAATTTAACTCCTGCCCCGAGACTCTCCACTTGCTTTGCGATTACTGGCTGATCTGCACTTTGCGGAATTACAACGAGTGGAACACCGTTATATACCCCTTCATGCGTACTGTTCATACCGCCGTGTGTAATAAATAGTTTCGTATATTTGAGAAGTTCAGTTTGTGGTACATAGTTTTTCACAATGAAGTTTTTAGGGATATTACCTAAATCACTTATTTCCGTTTTGTTGCCAATAGACATAACAATTGTATGCTTACTATTCTCGAACGCCTTCATACAAAGTTTATAAAAATCAAGCGCTTCATTAAAAACAGTACCTAATGAAATGTAAATCAGGCTTTTTTCTTCAATTGAAGTGTAATCAAAACCTTCATTTTTCACTTGTGTAGAGATAGATGGACCCACAAATTTGAATGTTTCATTAAATGTATCCCCAAAAGGTTGGAACTCCTTAATTGTATACACAATAGTAAGTGAAGCTGGATTACAGAAAACTTCATACGGTGAGTTTATATTAACACCATATTTTTCTGTAATTCCATTAGTTAAGTTTTCAAAATCATTATGTATTCTATCCTGAACTTCCAGTGGGATATTTTTAGAAAGATGGTCTAACATTTGTTTAAATGATTTTTCATCTTGTGCAAAAGATGTGCATGAATTTATGGCTGGAAGATTAAGAATTTGAGCAATTAAGCGGCCACAGCCAAACATCGAATCATGAATAATATAATCAAAATGTTCACCTTCAATTTGTTCTAGAACACTAGGTATTACAATATCAGCTGTATATAGAAGGCCGTTTATTCTTTCCTGTAAATAATTTCGACCACCGGAAAGAAATGCTTTTATAAATTTTTCATCATCAATCGTTCGTACAGTAGCGCCTGTCTTCTCAATACGCTCCCTGAAAGCCTCTATTGAAAAATAAACTACCTCTTCACCGCGAGAAATCAGTTCTTCTACAACATGTAATGTTGGATTTATATGTCCTTCTGATCCAGCGTTAATGAATAAAACACGTGCCATTCAAAACACTCCTTAAATTTTAAAATTTCTATGTTGTAAAGAGTATGGATACTTTCCATACTCTTTACGGAGTTATATGTATCATTTTCCTGCTAAATTGACCTAGCAAGCCTAAAACCGAGATCATCTATATGAAATGTAGGATGACTACGACGGCGACAGGTAGCACCGCACCCTCTCGCTTCTTCAGCCCAGCTACCGCCTCGGAAAATTCGGTACGATCCATATACCTTTTCATCATACAAATCATAACACCATTCCCAAACATTCCCTAACATATCATATACTCCCCATGCATTCGGTTCTTTTTTACCGACCTCATGAATTTTCCCATCCGAGTTTTTATTATACCAAGCTATCTTATCAAGTTCTCCATATGTATACCCAGTAGTCCCTGCTTTACATGCATATTGCCACTCTCCCTCAGAAGGTAATCGGTAGCCGTTGGACTCTACATTACAACTAACCTTTTGACCGCCATCACTAATAGAATAATATTCTTTTAATCCCGCTTTTTTTGAAAGTAAATTACAAAATATAATCACATCATTCCAAGAAGTATTAACAACGGGTTTATGATTGCCTAGAAAAGAATTTGATGATTCATTTATAACAGTATAATATAATTCCATCGTTACAGTATATTGTGCAAGAAGAAACGGCTTAATTTGGGCCTTCCATTCTCTTTTAATTCGATCGTCTCTTAAAACTATCTCCCCTGCTGGGATTTTTACCATATAAGAATCAATCAAGCGAATTATTTCATTCAATATTATTCCTCCATTCAAAATGGAACATAATTTAATGTTTTTAATGCACCAATTTATACTTACTGCACTTCCTTTATGAATCGTTGAACCTCATTTGGTGTTTTTAAAATAATAATTCTTTTATCCTTATTGAATTGATCGAGTCTTTTTAAAATTGCAGGTCTTTTCGACTTAGGATATTCCCATATCCATTTGAAAAATTGCAAGTCAAATCTTTCTTCACATCCAGCCCCCATATCCGGTCTTGTTTTATTCCGATATTGCACAATTCTTTTAAAAGCACGATAAACACAAATTGTTCTATGAATATCAAGAAAGATAATTGTATCAGCTGCGTTAATTCTTATGTCCATTGTCCCGCCATAATTCCCATCAATAATCCACTTTTCCCCTTTAACTAATTCATTTTGAACCGTTCTTTGCTCCTCTTTCGGTACACCCTCCCAATTTGGTTTCCAAAATAGTGCATCAAGATGATGCACCTTAATATTTAATTTATTCCCTAACTGTTTTGCTAATGTAGATTTTCCTGAACCACCAGGACCTATTAATATTATTTTTTTCATAAATACCCCTTTTTACATCTTTTATTTCTTCCGTAGCATAAACTCACCAAGCATTCCTACTCCAACACCAATTGTGTAAGCCACTAAATCACTCCATAAAAATCCGTAACCTAATACGAGTCCACCTAAAGTCGTTGCGCGAATGCTATCAATCCATTCCGCATGGTACAATTGGCTAATTTCAATCCCGTAGCAAAATATCAAACTAATAAAAGCTAATTTCTTCATTTCTATTTTAGGAAACAAAAATCCGAATCCAGTAAAAATCATTAATGCCCATAAAGCATCACCTAAGTACTCATTTAACAAATCTGGTAACGCAAAAGCAAACTTTCTTGAACTAAGACCTAAAATAATAACAACTATAGTAAACACCGCATATAGTAATCTATTTCGTTTCGTATTCATTTCAAAATCCCCTAATATATAATGTAAAACTGCAAATAGCTAGTAAAATATAATCATTTTACTAGCTATTTATAGTCGACTTCACTTTGTATTTAATCCAATAACTCTTGCTGCTTTTTCTTTGAAAATGATTGTAATACTAAATCATACGACCAATCTATCATTTTATTAATTTGTTCTTGCCCCACATCCTTATGTATGTACACTGTATTCCAATGCTTTTTATTCATATGATATCCAGGAATTATTGTTTCTGGGTAATCTTCTCTTATTCGTAAAGAGAGTTCTGGATCACATTTTAATGTAATCGCAGCTTTTTCCCCTTCTTCATGGTTCACTATCGCAAATATTTTACTATTGAGCCTCATACATGTTGCACTCCAGCCATCTGGAGAATCTTCTGTCGCTTTTCTTTTCGATAAACAATATGCTCTTGTTGCATTCATTCTAATTGGCACCTCTTATTCTTTTACTATTTGATTACGATGCATCACAATTTGCTTCGTCGCTTTAAATTGCTGTTCACCATAGAACTTTATTAGTTTCTCTCCGCAAAATAGACTAACAATATCAATATCGGATACCTCTTGAAGTAACATTGTAAGCATCTTCTCACCAATTCCCTTGTTTCTTACACTCTCATGTACGACAACATCTTCAATATACGCCCGAAAAACACCGTCAGTAACAACTCTAGCAAATCCAATTAATTCGTTTTCTTCCCATACTCCAATTGCTATACTATTCTTTAACATTTTTTGAATATCGACTTCTTTTCTTTCTGGCCACCAACCTACAGAATCGTAAAGTTTCTTTATTTTTTCTACACAGATTGGTTGTTCATGTTGTAATTTATACGTGTACATTTTTTCTCCCCTAAACTAGTGTACATAATATTATTATAATCTCTTTTCTAAAAAGTGTTGACTATGCCCTTTAGGATGATCTTCAACAACACCATATTCTCGGTATCCGTGCTTTTTATAAAAATCTGGTGCTTGGAAACTAAATGAATCTAGTAAAATGAGTCTACATCCTTTTTCCATCGCAATTTCTTCTATTTTATGTAACAATTGACTACCATAACCATCATGACGAACAGATTCATCAACCCATAAAAAATCTATATGAAGATGATAAAAATACATCGTTCCTGTTACCCCGCCAAAGATTTTTCCTTCCTCATCTTTCACTACAAAACTTACTTGTTCCATGGGCTGTTTTACTTCATCTGTTAAGATAGACATATTATATTGAATTACTTTATTTTTAATGTATTCACCTTCAGTGCGAGTACCGTTCTCTATGCTTTTCATATATTTCCTCCTTTCAACTTAGTAAGCTACATTTAATTTTTACTTCTTCTCTTTAATATACTGATGAATATAAATCCAGCATATGTAACAAAGCATGAAAAACCAATTATGCCTGGTACAGAGACATAGCCTATTCTCACATAACTTATAACGGCAAAACTAGCAATTAATAATAAAATAGATGGCCAAAAAATAAGTGCTGTTTGGAGTAAAGCCATGTTCCTTATATATTATAGAATGGGTTTATATTTGTGTCATAAGGGCTTATGCTTATTTTTATTTTTAAAGGCTTTTTCCTTATACCTGCGTGTTAGCTAATTCATAAACTATAAAGTGTAAGTGGGTGAATGATAAGGATGGTGTAAAAATGAGTAAATTTAAAAAGAAATTTCATATCCCGTGCGAATGTTTCGGCCCCCCTATACCTCCACCTGAAATTGGTCCAACAGGTCCAACAGGTCCAACGGGTCCAACGGGTCCAACGGGTCCAACAGGTCCAACAGGTCCAACAGCAGTAGGATGTTGTCCATGTAATAATATTCTTGACAACCCTGGATTTGACGAGCCGGCAGTAGTAGGAGATCCAGTTCCAGGTTGGAATCAAGCAGGTTCTGTTTCAGAAGTAGGGTTTCCAAACGTTCATAGTGGCCGGTTTCTGTCAAATGGTTCATTTAGTCTCTTAGCTGCATCAATTAATCCAGGTGGAAGTATTAATCAAACAGTTGATGTTGACGCAGGTTGTTGTTATACGTTTTCTTTTGCTGCAGATGTAAGGGATGGTGCATTTCTTATAGCTTCAGTATCTTTCCCAGAACTTGGGCAAGCATGTCCTCCTGCCCCTGTAACTCTTGGTCCATTAAACATTCCACATATTGTACCAGTTATGAATCAACCACAATCTCTTTTCCAACATTATATTCTTGTTGTGTGTATACCTGCTACTGTAACTACAGCATGTATTTCTTTCCAAAATACTGCTACAGGGGGAGAAGGCGCAACAGCTTTTGTTGACAATGTTGTATTTCAACCTACTGGTGGACCTTGTACTTCATGTACACAAAATTTCTAATGTATTGAAGTACTTGAAGCTTTTCGTTTTGCTGGCGGATCACAAAACCATTAAGGAGAGCCTTTGTGCTCTCTTTTTATGTTAGAAATCACCAGACACTCCCATATGCTGAGCGCATTACCTTATAGTCCCGATATATATGAGGGATTCACCTTTGTAAACGGCATACTCCTTTAGGTGCACTATTCTCCTCCCTGCTATTAAAATAACGTTTTTATTCAATTATCGGTTACAACGTTTGTTTCACTTGTCATCTTATATTCTTTATATAAGCACTTCAAAGCTTCTAGAATTGTTTCATCAACCTCTTTATTATCAAATCGATTAGGTAAATCCTTTCCCCCAATTACATAAAGAAACGGAAATTCATGAAACATTCCTATTATACCAATATTTATTGTAGCCGTGGATAATCCGCCTGTCATATGTGCTAGATGATAATAAGGTATACCTGCCTTATATCGTTTTATCATCTTCTCAAAATTCGATATAGAATATAAGAATCCTTTTTTGTTAAATGATAATCATGAATACAATAAGAAAAAGATAGCATGAAATTTCTTCACACTACCTTTTAAAATTAATTATTACGCATAACGAATACATCTATTCTTCGATAGGATTTCCAGGTCCGTTAAGCTCCAATTGATAAAAAGCTAAATCCAGCCATCCATTGAACTTATAACCAGCCTTTTTTATTGTTCCCGAATAAACAAATCCGAAGTTTTTATGCATTGCAATGCTTTTTTCATTTTCCGCATCAATTCCAGCAATTAAGGTCATATATTCTCTTTCTTTTGCAATTGTGATTAATTCTTCTATTAAAGAGGACCCAATTCCATTTTTTCTATATTCCTTATCAACATACACAGAATGTTCAACTGAATATTTATAGGCAGGCCATGCCCTAAAGGGGCCAAATGTCGCAAATCCTACTACTTTATTATCTAGCTCGTAGACTAAAATAGGATAGCCATCAGCCTTTTTTTGTTCATACCAATCTATTCTATTTTCAAGGGTTACAGGTTTGTACGCATATACAGCTGTTGAATTAAGGATTGCATCATTATAAATATCTAAAATAAATGTTACATCTTCTTTCATTGCTTCCCTTATCATTGTTTTCTTCCTTTCATAATGATTTTTCTCTGTACCTTTCTTTCAACTGATCTACCTAATAATAATACAAACTTATTTTTACAACCGAATTCTAGATTTTCGAAAACCATCAATTGCATTTAGTACCGCAGATAATATGAAGATAATTATCCCTCCACCAATTAACCACGTTTTAAATTCCTCTGGAGAAATTGCAAACACATTTGCCACATACGTAATGAATCCTTCGTTAAATAAATGAGGATTTACTACGATTACAATGAATACTATTGTTGCAGCTAACTGTAGGATTGCGTTCCCAATTGCCAACCTTGTCGTCCATTGTCCTTGCACTAACTTATAAAGAGATATACCTATCTCGAAAACAATCATAATTACAACGATTGGCCAATACTGAAGTAAAACATCTTGATTGAAAGTTGGTGCGACAAATTTCAGTCCATCTGCTGCACCATTATATACGCCAACAAGATGATTCGCATAAAAGTAAAGGGTAGCCCAAACTGCTGTCCACATCAAACCTCCAAAAACTTCAAACTTTGAGATCGACTTTTTCTTTGGAACATACGAGATATTTTTCAAATCATCAGGAGTCCATTTTTTTAAACTTGTCGTCAACGGTTGGGTACCTTTGTCTTTATCTGTTCTTTCTAAAATAGCAAATACAAGTGTCAACCAGAAAAATACATGGAGGCCTACTTCGACAATTTCCCCAATGCCTTTACCTATCAATTGTAAAATAACATTTAATACTGCTTGATCACCAGTATAGCCTATAAAATTTTCTGCAATCATTGCAATGAGTGCGATAACAGCTGCAATTGGTATAATCATTTTTAATAGCGTCGTATATACATCAAAATAGCGTGGTCCAATTAAATGCATCGGTCTATCCAAATACCCATTAGCCAATGAAACCGGGCTCCCCAATTTTTCGAGAACGATCTTCACATCATCTTCATTATAATCGTCTGATAACATATCCTCTATTGTCGACCGTAGCTCAAGCGTAATATCTTCACGATTTTTTTCAGGTAATCTCTTCGCAACTTCTTGGACGTACATATCAATCAAACTCATTCTCGTCCTCCTCCTTTAATAAGTTATAAAGTTCTTTTGAATCCTTTATCCATTCCTTTTTCAACTGCAAAAATATATTTAATCCATATTCACTTAAAACATAGTACTTACGAGGTCTACTCTCCGTTTTATCCCAACTACTCGTCACTAGCTCCTGCTTTTCTAATCGGCGAAGTAGTGGATATAAAGTACTTTGATCTATCATGATTCCTGATTGCTCCAATAATTGGACAAGCGAATATCCATATTGCGGCGTTCTTAGTTGACTTAAAACCGCTAATGTCAATGTCCCTCTCCTTAGCTCAGTAATTAATGAATTTAATAAAGTATCCATTCACCCACCTCATTTCCATTACTATATGTCATACAGTATGTGTTTTATACTATGTATCGTACAGTATTAGTGTGACAAAAACAATAATTTTTCAAAAAATATATACAATAAAAAGCACAAACTATATAATTTGCGCTTTTCTAGCTAACTTAAATACCTATAACACTCTTAACTTTGTCCCTCTGGTAATAAAAAATCTCCCTTTTCTTTAAAAAATGGAGCAACACCTACAATTGCCTCAAAATTGATTACTCCATATACATGCGGGTATTCTTGACCGTTAGTAGCAAGTTCATATTTTATTTCTGCTTTTACTAGGGATGGATCAATTGTAAGTAATAAAACATCTTCTTCATGACTAAAATATGTTTCCGCAACTATTAAAGCTTGGTCTAATAATGAACAATGAATAAATCCCTCTTCTATTAGTGATTTTTCATTAATTTCTCTAGTTGTTTTTGCGATTTCCCAATTTCTTTTTGTTATTACTTTTGTAATCATATCCATTCCCCCTATATCCTTATATAGAAAAAAAGAGGTTTTTCTGTTTATTACTAGAAAATCCTCTTTTTTATTTATTTTATCCCCTTAATTAATGGCGACGCTTCCCCACTATGGAAAATCCATAAATCATGAAGCGATCTCGTACATCCGACATACAATAATTTCGCATCATGTTTTGTATTTTTGTAATGTTCCTCATCAACGTCGATTAGAAGTACGGCATCAAATTCTAAACCTTTCGCCAAATATACAGGTACTACCGAAATACCACCTTCATATTTGCTTTGATCTGCTTCAATGACATTAACAGTCAACCCTGCATTTGTTAACTTCTCATATATATCACGGCATTCATCGTCTGTTCTTCCAATTACCGCGATTGTTTTCACATCTTCAGTTTGCAAATGCTGTAATGTCTTTAAAACTTCAGTAAATTGGTCCTCTGCCGGAATTACTTTCACGTCTTCACCGCTACGGAAAACTGGAGTTGCCAGTCCCACTGGAATCTCTGCATTTTTAATTATTTCATTTGCGAATTCAATAATTTCTTTTGTAGAACGATAACTTCTCGTCAATTCGTAATAACCTGTTTCTTGGAATACTTCCTTAAAAGCACCCCAGTCTTCAATTCCTTGATAATCATAAATCGCTTGAGATAAATCACCTAATATAGTGAAAGAATTACCTAGTGTAATTTCTTTTAATACATATACTTGGAATGGCGAGAAATCTTGCGCTTCATCAATAACGACGTGATGGAACTTTTGTCCAATTTCAATTCCTGTTATGCGATGTTGTATGTAAATTAAAGCTGGTAAGTCTTCTACATACACTTCTTTTTTACGACAATTCTTTTCTGTTTCTTGAACAAGTTCTTCAGGTAATACTTCGAGTATTTCTTTACTCTTTATCATTGAATTATATAGTGAAAGCGGGCTCATTTTCGGCCAAAAATTCATATATGTGTTCAATCTCTTTGTCGCTTCTTTTTTTAGTAATTTTTTCTCGTTTGTTTCTCCAAACTTTTTAAGCTCAATTTCAATCCAGCGCTTCATACGGCCGACTAAACGTTCTCTTCTTTTCTTTAATGGATAGTGTTTATATTCAACCTGCATCCATTTTTTAACGTCTTCCACTGGAATAACAGCTTTATCCCATGCCTCAAAATCTTTTGTTGGCACTAAATCTTTTTCAAATTGAATCATTCTTTCTTCAATAAACGACTTAAATTCCAGCGTGCCTTTCAATTTACCTAGCATAACCTTTTTTTCATCGCGATTAATTGAGAAAGCTTCTTTCAATTTTTCTTCTGTCTGCTTCAGTTTCACCGAACCATCTAACGTACGTAATGCCCAATCTGGAAACGTTGTTTGACTAATATTTCCTACCCCTAACTCAGGAAGTACACTTGAAATATAGTCTAAAAACAAACTGTTTGGAGCGAATACGATCATTCTCTCCGCTTCAAGTTGTTCACGATATTCATAAATTAAAAAAGCAAGGCGATGTAAAGCGATTGTTGTTTTTCCGCTCCCTGCAACCCCTTGAATTAATAACGGTAAGTTTCTTTCCGCACGAATAATATCATTTTGCTCCGATTGTATAGTCGAAACGATATCTTTCAATTTATTATCTTTATTCTCACCTAATCGATATAGAAGAAAATCATCAGCATGTGAGACATCTTCATTTCCTTTCACATATGTATCAACAACACGTTCTAGTTCTCTCTTTCGAATCGAAATGTTTCGTTTTAAATAAACATCTCCTTCTACTAATCCGTCTGGTGAATGATAAAATGCTAATTCTTCTCCACCGGTAAATGAATAAAACATACTTGCGACAGGTGCACGCCAATCAATTACAATTGGTTTCATCGTATCTTTATCTGAAACACCTACTTTACCGATGTAAATCGGCATTACATCTTCCTTGCCATCCTCCTGAAAATCTAATCTTCCAAAGTACGGCTCATGTATACCAATACGTAAGCTTTGTCTATTAGACTCCCTCATACTTTCAAGAATTTGTTCTTTAAAATCTTCTCCATAATAAACCGGGATTTTTTCAAGCTGTTCTAATTGATCATCCATCGTACTTAAAGTATCTTTCATTTTTTGTAACTCTTCGTCAAAAATGTTGTTCATTTGATGATTCCCTCCTGTCCGTTCCAATTTTTTCAGTCGAAATATAATTGTATTAAAAATCCATTCATAAAGTCAATAGTTTTAGTAAGAATTTTCTAAATTAAAAAAGAGTAGAGATTAATCCCTACTCTTCCTTACTTTAATTCGATATGCCAAACATTCATTTAATGTTGCCAATTCTTTATATTTTCGTTTTTCAAAATCATATGCTCCCCCAGGGAAGAATCCCATAATACTTAAACCAGCTTCAGCACATAGATTGCTAATCTCATCTACCGTATAACATCGTAAAGACTGTGTTACTACAGCATTTGGATAATTAGGGTCCCACCAATGATCTAACATTCTTTCATTTATACTATCATATTCGTATTTTCGCATAGCTGCACTTAAGGACATTTCTTGTCCACTTACTTTTTTCCAATACAATGGTTGATAAATATCAATAAGTGCACATCCTTCATTCAATTTTTAATCCGTTTTAATAGAATCAATTGCTCATCATCTGTTCCTACACCAAAACCGTCTAAATAACTAACAACATCAAACTTTTCTTCAAAGTTAATTTTATAAAAATCTGCGCAATGAATATCTATATTATTAGTAGAATGTTCTTTTGCAAACATAACTAACTCTGGTACAAGTTCAACCGTAGTCATTTTCACTTGTAACCTAGACATCGCCCTTGCAAATCTACCATTTCCTGCTCCTAGTTCTAACATCGTTTGAAATGGATGACCAACTTGTTCTTGAACTTCTTTAGCAACCTGCTCTAACCAGCTTTCTGTATTGATATCGTAATTCGACAGTTCGAATTGTTTTTGGTAAAATTCCTTCACATTTAATTCGTTCATTATTATTCTCCTCCTGCACTAGACTTTTCTGCCACAGGTGAGAAACTAAATTTCTGACACCCATAAAAAAAACCATTCTTATTTCTCTATATTTACAATTTATCAAAATAATAAGAATTTTAAAAATGCCAATATAAAAAGCAGATAATGGTCGATTCCACTATCTGCTCTATAGCTGCTTTTATTTTCCTTGTTGATACTCCACCCAATCACCAGAAATGATAACTTTCTTTAGCATCTCTTTATCTTGAGCAATATACACAAATGCACGTATTTCTCTATCACCTAAATAAATCGTTTCGGTGATTCGGTCATATAAATCACTCTCTGCATTACCTGTGTATTCTTCAAGTTCATCTAACTTTTGCAGAACATCATCATTTACTTCATAAACTTCTCCGTATACTTTGTCCTCATTTGAACAAATCATCGCAGGATACCCTTCGTATGTATCAAATAATTTACCATACGTCCATGCTTCGTCTGCGATGCATATTGCACCTTGCATAAAATGAGCATTCGTTTGCTCTTTTCTTAACGTGCCATACACGAAAACGTGATGCATAAATCCCTATCCCCTTTATATGTCTCTACTTTCTAATTTGTAAATAAGCACGAATCATAAAGTAACTCACTTCATTTGGAAGTTGGTCCTTAATCGATTTCAGACCACCCTCTGCATTTTGCACGGCAGTTTCAATCAGTGATTCATATTCTGCAGGAACAAAACTGTTCCAGTCTACTTCCATTCCATCTTCAAAGCAGCGAATTAAATGATTTTCAATTGTTTGTCTTGATAAGCTACGTTCTTTAGCAATTTCATCTAGATCAATGCCTTGTTTATACATTTCATACGTTTCTAAATGAGAATTCGCTGACGCTTTTCCTGATTTTTTACTCTCTGAAACAACTTCAGTCTTAATTGTTTCCGCATAGTTTGGGTTATCCTCAATAAAGTGCTGAACTGCTTGTAAGAAGTGAGATCCGTACTTCACAAGTTTGTGTTCTCCGATTCCTTTTACAGTTAGGAGTTCGGAGTCACTTTGTGGCATTTTCGCACACATATCTTTTAACGTTTGGTCAGAGAAAATAACGAACGGCGGTACACCTTCTCCTTGTGCAATTTCTTTACGCACTTCACGAAGCACTTCAAATAAAGGATGGTCTTGAACAATTTGTCTCGTTTCTACTCGTTCTTTGCGTAAAACATTCTCTTTACCAAGTAATACTTCTTTTCCTTTTTCCGTTACTTTTAATGTTGGATACGTACCATGTTCAACTGCAATTAACTCATCTGAAATTAAAAACTCAATAAACTCACTGACTTCTTTTACACTACGGTTTGATAAAAGACCATACGTTGGCAAAGTATGAAAATTAAATTCAATGACTTTCTTATTTTTAGATCCAGTTAATACTTGTGCAATCATTTGCTTTCCGAATCGTTGGTTCGTCCTAATCATACAAGATAGTACCATTTGGGATTCTCTCGTCACATCGATACTTTCACGGTCATCCGTACAATTACCGCAGCGACCACAATCTTCCTTCGGCTCTTCTCCGAAGTATTGCAAAATAAATGATTGTAAACATTGTTCTGTATGACAGTAATCGGTCATATTTTGGAGTTTTTCAAGCTCATTTGAAAAACGTGATTCTCCAGTTGATTGATCGATTAAAAAGCGTTGTACTTGCACATCTTGAGAAGAATATAACAAAATACATTCACTATCTAATCCATCACGACCAGCACGTCCTGCTTCTTGATAGTAACTTTCCATATTTTTTGGAAGTTGATAATGGATAACGTAACGTATATTCGATTTATCTATACCCATTCCAAATGCAGATGTTGCCACCATAACACTTATTTCATCTCGTAAAAAGAGTTCTTGCTGTTCATTTCGATCGTGGTCGCTCATACCAGCATGATATTTCGATACAGAAACTCCTGCTTTCCCTAAATCTTCATATAACTGATCGACAACTTTTCTTGTAGCTGCATATATAATCCCAGATTCCTTCTGATTTTGACGAATATAATCCGCTAAATAAGCATTACGATCCTGTCCTTTAATGACAGAGAATGATAAGTTCTCGCGCTCAAACGTTGTCATAATTGTATTTTCTTGATTAATTCCAAGCGTGTTGCAAATATCTTCACGAACTTGTGGTGTTGCCGTAGCAGTTAACGCTAATACGAGCGGCTTTTCTGGAAGATAATCTAATATGCGATGTATATGTAAATAACTAGGACGGAAATCATGTCCCCACTGCGAAATACAGTGCGCCTCATCAATTGCAATCATCGGGATTTTCATATCGATAAGTTGATCAACAAATTCCATTGAATCAAGACGCTCAGGCGCCACATAAAGTAACTTATAATGGCCTTGTTTCGCTAATTGAATTCGTTGATTTGCTTCTGTAATAGAAATAGAACTATTAATATAAGTAGCTGAAATACCGTTTTGTACTAATGTATCTACTTGGTCTTTCATAAGTGAAATCAAAGGTGAAATAACTAATGTCGTTCCTTCGAATACTAATGCGGGAATTTGATAACAAATTGACTTACCACCACCCGTAGGCATAATACAGACTGTATCTTTCCCATCTAATACATTTTTAATTGTTTCATCTTGTCCTCTTCGGAATGACGAATAACCGAAATAAGACGCTAAAAGTTCTTGTGCTTTTGTAAACAAAAAAGAGTCACCTGCTTTTCTTTATCTTTCATCTATTCCCATTATATCATCAAACTGATTCTCGCCACTTTGAATTTTATAAGTATTTGAGTTCTATTTGCTTCCTACGTTTTCCAACATAAAAAAACAAATCTAGTACACAAAAAGAAAGAATTTCAAAATAAATATTCATTTAATTTACCTTCCTAGAATACTACTAATCGTATACATATGAATTTGAGGAGGTTAAATTATGAAGAGTCGTTACAATAATTCCAACAAACCTAAAGCGTCAAATAAACAACTCCAATTCTCTAATAATGATGCGTGGAAATATGAATCATTTTATAAGTATCAGCCCTTATTTTCTTATAGCAAGCTTATGAATTTCCTTTCTCAACTTTTTAAACGTTAATACATGTGCCAAATATATATCATTCAAACAAATTTTCTCAACATATAACTTATAGACTTACTACAATACAGTTGTTACCATATATAATAATCTGTTAGATAAACCCCTTATGTTGACCTGCTTAAATTAGCAGGTCTTTTTTTATACTTACATATTGCAATGTATCGTAGCCTGGCTGAAAAGTCTTTTCTCCATTTTAGAACCCTATTCTGCTCTCCACAAATGATTATAATTCCAAAAAGCAAAATATAAATCCGCTACATTCATACAAGCAATTCATTTTTTCTCAATACACAAAGTGAATTTCATTTGTTACTATAAAAGTACTCTAGATGAGTTTTTGCTCATCTACATTATCTAGTTAAAGGGATCTGCCGCGGGAAGCAGATCCCTTTAACTTTATTAAAAAGCACCCTTCTCATTTGGACACATTTACCAGGTTTTTTTGAAAGAATTTTATGTTAATATTACGTAGTCGAGTCCGACATCTCGGCAATACCCTTTTGAGGTCCTGCAATTTCCCTTGCAGGACCTCTATTATTTTAAAATTCTTTTTATTCATATATATCATAAGTGTGTTTTTTATTCCCCTTCAACTTTCTCCTTTTCCAACTCTCAAAAAAACTCTTGGACACGTAACTTAAAAATAACGTTTATCATATTGTGAGATATACATGTTCAAAGGAGTGTAACTATTTATGTATACTTATTGGCAATCGTATTACTCCCCTTATCATATCACTAATGGAAACTTCGATTCATTTGTACGAAATTACCGAGTTAGTAAAAACGAAAACTTTCTAAAAGGATATATGCGTTCTTTATGGGAACAACACGTTGCTTGGACACGATTAGCCATTATAGGCATCATCTTTAACTTGCCCGACGTAAACGTTACCGTTGGACGTCTTCTACAAAATGCAACACACATGGGGCTATCACTTGAACCATTCTACGGAGAAAATGCAGTGAAAAAATATAGTGCATTAATTAAAGACCACTTAACAATCGCTGCTGATCTTGTTAAAGCCGCAAAAGCTGGTGATCAAAACGCAGCGGCCGCTATAGAAAAGAAATGGTACGCTAATGGTGATGAAATCACTGAATTTCTTAACAGTATCAACCCATATATAGATAAAGAAGAATTTAGAAAAATGTTTTATGAGCATTTAGCGTTAACGAAAGCGGAAGCACTTGCCTTCCTAAATAAAGATTATGATGCCAGTGTAAAACTATACGATAAAATTGAAAAAGAAGCATTAGAAATGGCCGACATGATAACAAACGCAATCGTAAAACAATTTCCGCAAGTATTTCAATAAAAATAAGCCGATTTGAAAAAACAAATCGGCTTATTTAGTTTTCTATCAATGATATTTCACCACTCCTCTTTACATTTAACGTATATCGATATATTTTATTAATATCCGTTTTTTATAGGAGGAAATAGTTTGATTAACGCAATTGGTCTCGTATTTATTCTCACAAATAAGTACGAGAAAAAGAAGAAAGTTTATCTGAATGAAAAATTTGCATTAATAGACGTTATTGATTCTAAAGAAGTATTTGATGATGAAGGTAACTCATTAGTAGAACTAACATGTAAATACAGCATATACTTAGATGAAAAATACTATTGTAAATCTCTCGATGATTATACTGGACAAGTATTCCCCTTCTTAAGCGCAAAAATAGGAAAGGGACTTCTTAGAAACTTAAATTATTACTTTTCTTACGTTGATGCCTATGATAAAAAACCACCTGTTAAAGAAATAAGACCGCTTATGAAACAAGTAACTAACAGATAGCGGACAGTATTCAAAAAGAAAGCACCTAACTTCAGATGCTTTCTTTTTTTGAATCAGTAACTCTCTAACTTTCATATCCTTCTAAATATATATACCCAAGCATACTTTAAAATAAAAACATTGGAGGATTAGGCTGAATGAAATATTCAGAATCAATCGTAAGTAAACGGCTTCGAAAACTTAAAACAACTGGTATGTTTTTTATACTATTTTTAATCGCCTGGCTTGGATATACAAAATTCCTTTATGGAAATGGTTTTCTTCTAGAAAAGAAAAATTCAGTTGAAGTAATGAATACTAGCGTTACTGGAGAAATAGAAAAGAATTTCGATGTAAACTTACAAGGTTTTCGTAAAACGAACCTTGATACACTTATAGATGCTAGTAAAACCGATCTTAGCGAACTATCCTTAATTGAACTTATCAACACATCTTGTTCTAAAGATTGCATTGGCGAACCTTTAACTTACGTTAAATCAAACCACGGATATATCTTTTATAAGGAATCTAATGGTACTAATGTAGCTTTAAAGATTATAAAACAAGATTCATGGGAAATTGAAAAAAAATCTGTTCAAGATGGAATTTAAAAGGTTTATACACAAAAAGAGTACTTACTTCAAAGTACTCTTTTTAAAATATTACCACTTACGACATTTATCATCATCGTCGTCACGTTTACGATTGCGACGGCAATCATCACAATCACAGTCACGTTTACGTCTACAACCACAATCATCACAATCTCTGCGTCTACATCTTCCAAACATTAAATCATCCCAAAATCTATTACAATCTCTGCGTCTACAACCACAATTATTACACATGAATATGACTCTCCCCTAATATAAAATAGAATTCATCATATTCTATGTTTAAAAAGGTAAAAATGCTTGTTTACTAGTCTATTTTAAATGTATTAATTTGGCATAATTTGAATCTATATTACTAATTTATCCCTATACTTCCTTCTGCGCTTCCACAGCCCCCTTCAATCTCTGCAACATATACCCAATTCCTTTACACCCTTCTAATGGATATGTAATGATTTCTTCTGGATATAGCTTCGTCACTACTTTTTTATGCTTCTTTCCCGCAAGTAAGACGATCTCTTCAAACTGAAGTAAATCTTTATCAACCATCTGTTGTTTTAATTGTTCTATGCTAATAATCTCATTACTCTTTGAATCAAATGCAAGATCATAGTTTTCTTGTACGATATCATTTGGTCTTAAGAATCCATGCTTTGCTGATAATATAACCCAATTCTCAAAAAACTCAGTTGCATACGCCTGACATGCTTTTCCGAATGGACTAATATATACATCTTTTGCCTCTGCCTCTCCGTAATCTGAGTACTTATCCCAAATTTTCTTCTTTCCGCACGGAATAATGCATAATCTTTTCATTGTTATTTCTTACCTCGCTTCTAACTTTTTAAATATAAAAATATAGAATTCTCCACTTCTTCATACTCAGCTTCTATGTCTCCAATTCCCACAACGTTCCAACTATTATTTTTTTCTACCGGTTTTTCATTCATAATGATATGAACTTGTTTCATATTTTTATAATCTTCTTCAAAAGATGCTAAAACAGGCTGATTTAGCATATATGTTTTATTATGTATACTTACACTTACAAAGGTTTTATGTAATGCTTTATTTCCCTTTAAATTTACGTTCATTGGATTAAACATATTTAATTTTATATCCCCTATAATATACAGGTGATATCCTTTTTTCTCATTAAATTCTTTAAAATCCTTGTCTCTTTCGTTTTGAACAAAATGAATCATTTGCTTTGTTTCATTACTTATTGTAATTTCATTGTTTAAATCCAAATCCACATTTATATTTTGTTTTAAAAAAGCATATAGCGATTTATCACTATTAAAGAAGCTCGTTTTCCACTCAGGAAGGATTTCATCTAATAATAAACATAAAAACATTCCTGAGCCATAGCAACTCTTTCTTATGTTACAATTAGCTTCATATGCATCTAAAATTAATCTACTATATTTTCGTAATGTTTCACTTTCATCATTATTACATACTGTATTGTAAGCATTCATTTCAACATACCAAGCAGGCCCTTCTATACTTTCAACCATACACTCGTATGTTACAAACTCTTCTTTCATAAAATTAGCCCTTTGCTCTCTTAGTTCAATAAATTGCTTAATATAGTTATTCTTCTCAGCTTGTGACTTACAATGAACAGCATCATATAAACAAATTCGTTCTTTATTTCGTAATTCAATATTTTCTTCTAATATAGGATATTGAAATCCTAGGGATTCATTTGGAAATCTACTTTCACCATTCAAATATTGATAACAATGAAAAAGTTCATGCACTACAATCGCAAATAAACTTTCATAATCTCTATACCTATTCATATTGACGATGGCAGTTGGATAATCTTTGAATATGATGAATGTATCTCCTTTAAATTGTTCATTCCAATTTAAAACGGTATACCCATCATCATCCTCTGTCAGAAATAATGGATGATGAAATACATACACATACTCATCATCATACAATGCAAAAGCAGCCCTCTTAAAATCAGGCCATAGCTTATACAATAACTCCATATTTATATCTTGCTTCATTCTATTTAATATATTGTCCATTATACAAATCCCCCTATATCATTCTTTATATATATCATCTACCCTATTTTCAAATAACCATTTCATTTACATAATTACAAAAATATATATCTTGTACATAATTTTCCAAATACAAACTTATCATGTATTATATAAATATAGTCATAACATTGGTATTAAAAGGAGGTGAACAATTATGAAAAATATAATCCCAGCATTATTAGCTTATATTATTGTTTGTATCATCGCAATTATCATTCCAGCATCTGAGGGCTATAATACTGTAGGTTGGAAATTCTTTGTTGGGCAAGCGTACGCAATACCTATTTTCATTATTGCTGCTATTATCACATTTTATATAAATAAGAAACGATCTTATGAATAAATGATAAGAAGGATAGCTATTGCTATCCTTTTTTATTTCCATCCAATAGGCTCTTCTGTAATTTTATAATAAAAAGGACAAGTAGCCAATATGACTACTTGTCCTTTCTTTTATCCATACTCAATAATATTAAGCTTGGAATGTTTCTGTTAGTACAGGAACGATTTGTTTTTTACGAGATACAACACCTTTTAAAGTAGCTGTGTTGTTTTGTAATGTTACGTTGTAAGCTTTCTCAACAACGTTTGTTGCTTTACCAATCGCAAGACCAACAGAATCGTTAGTTAAGATATCAGTTACAACGAATAAGAATAGGTCCAAACCTTTTTCTTCTACTACTGTAGTGATAACTTTTTCAAGTTCTGCTTGGTGTACAAGAACGTCGTTTGTATCAACAGCGTTTACTTGTGCGATTTCAACTTTCGCGTTACCCATTTGGAATTCTTTAGCGTCAAGAGAGATTAATTGCTCCATTGTTTTTCCGCTTAAATCAGCACCAGCTTTTAACATTTCTAAGCCGTAGCTATCTGCATCTACACCAGCGATTTCCGCTAATTCACGAGCTGCTGCTACGTCTTGTTCTGTGCAAGTTGGAGATTTGAATAGTAAAGAATCTGAAATGATTGCAGATAACATTAAACCAGCAACTTCTTTACGAATTGTAACGCCATTTTCTTTGTACATTTTGTTTAAGATTGTAGCTGTACATCCAACTGGCTCACAACGGTAGTAAATAGGATCGCTTGTTTCAAAGTTAGCAATACGGTGATGGTCAATAACTTCTAACACACGAACAGATTCGATATCGTTAGCACTTTGTTGACGCTCGTTATGGTCAACTAAAATAACGTTGTCCACTTCGTTTGCTACTGTCTCAACAAAACGCGGTCCTTCTACTTTAAAAGAGTCTAACGCAAATTGAGTTTCACCACTGATTTCGCCTAAACGTACAGGCTCAGCATTCATTCCTAATTCTTTTTTCAATTCTGCATAAGCAATCGCAGAACAAATTGCATCTGTATCTGGGTTTTTATGCCCGAAAACTAGTACTTTTTCCATGTTTTCCACCTCTTCATGAAAAGGATATCTTAAAGAAGCAAATATGACAATATTTTAGACACATTTTTTTATAAATAATTGCAGTTTCTTCTATATTTTTCATAAAAAAATCATCTAAAATGAATTAGATGATCAAAATGTATATTTAATTTAAAATAGTGTAGGAACTTGCACTACATTGTTAAAAGCAAAATTGGAATTTAAACCATTATTCACAAGGTTCACATCAATAACTTGATAAAACGCATTTCCAGTGTCCGCAATCTCCCAAACAGCTAAAATAAGATGGTAGCCACTACGGTCAGTTGGTACATTTGCTTCATGCGTTACTGTTGTCCCCGGTCTAACTCCGCCATCATTTTTTACATAGAACGGCACTAAATCTAAACTAGACCTTGTTAAAGGCATATTTGGATTCCAATCCTTCTTTGTAATGTAGTATTTCCATTCTTTCGTACTATGAGGAGCGGTTAGTTTCCACTTGAATGTATTCATCCCGCCGTTTAACGTAACTTTCTTCCACCTATCAACTGCTTGAACGTCTAAAGCAGGAAAATGGCCAGCTCCTGCGATTTGTCCATCAGAAGGTCCTAATTGCGGAAAACCCCCTATTCCTTCTACACTTTGTGGTTCATATTGAACTGGACCGCAATTTACATTTACCCCTTGCTTACATAAATAAGATCGGCTCGCTGGTGATTCTACATACCCATGAGCTGAAGCCTTTTCTGAAAATCCAAATGTTAATAACCCCGTAAGTAATATCCCGCCACTTAATATAACCTTCTTCACCTTTTGTAAACTTGTCTTTTTCATTCTTTCATCCCCTTCCCAAAAATGAAATGAAAATAACTATAGTTGCCTAGTCATCTTCTCTACATCCATTATAAGTGGAAGAGTATTACTAAAAGAACCCTCTAAAAACTTTCTCAAATTCAATTAGTATATTAAATAAAGTTTATTGATACATTCAAATAACACCGCTAGAAAAATATAGACGGTGTTAAATATACTCAATTAAACCATTCGTTTATAAATAAATTACGAAATTGGCAAAGGTAGCCTAGTTATCGAATAGCCCTCTTCCTCTCAGATTTGCGGAAACAGGCTCCTTTCCTATTTCACGTGCCCATATAGATAACTGGCCGATATGGTGGATTTCATGGACAATGACATGACGTATTATCTCTCCGTGTGTACATTCAATGACTCGGCGCCTGATTGGGGCGTCTCTAGAGCTAATCGGTTCTTCATTGAAATCAGTTTCTGAAAGTTTCCGAGAATCCATTTCATTTGTCCAAGATGTCACAAATGGCTTCACTTTCTCGTGATATTGAGCTGAGAGATTTTTTACTTTTTGCAAGCTGGCATACTCTTCAAACAATGGCTCCTCAGGAACTGGCTCACCTCGCAAACCTAAGATCCACATATATTCCACATCTACAATGTGAAATAGGGTATGTAGTATACTGCCGAACCCACCGACCCGTTTCTTTAATAGTTCTTCATCCGGCATGTCTTCGCACAATGTAAACCACTCATCACGAACTTGCCAGTTATATTGAAACAGTTTCAACATCACAGCAACCTCCATCTTTTAGATTAACATTTAATATTCACCAAAAGACTTCAAAATTCCTATTTAAATAATACCTCTTATAAACCTATTAAAACCTTATACAAATTGGCCCTCAAATTGAACATTCAATATGAAGTTAATGAATGAAAAGAAAACCCCTATTATACAGGGGTTTATCAATCTTTTTATAAATCAATACTCAGACCTAATAACAACTTCGTGGTTTGAAAATATCCCTCTTTTTAAATAAAAATACTAAATCATTTTATAATAAATAACCGTTGCATCTAACTCACCATTCGGAGAAATTGCATATTCAGGTATTTTTCCAACTTCTTGATAGTCTAATGATTTATACAATCTATTGGAAGGGTCTCCTTCTCTCGTATCTAGTACTAAAAGAGACCGTTTTTCTTGTTTTGCTCGCTCCTCTGCTTTTTGCATGAGTAAACGTCCAATACCATTACGTCTAAAGTTTGGATGAGTCATTAACTTGCAAATTTCAGCTCTATGTATCCCATTAGGCTTTGTAACTAAATGTAATTGAATACTCCCTGCCACTTCATTGTTTATTTTAGCAACATACAATATCACTTCTGGTGCTAATATAGTTTGCCAATAATTTGTTGCTTCTTTTTGTTCCAGTGGAGGTAAAAAACCAATTGACGCCTCATCATTTACTACAGTTTTCAACAGTTCAGAAAGCTCTTCAATGTCTTCATCAAGTCGTTTAATTTCTTCTATTACTATACTTCGCATTCCTTTTCCCCCTTTTGTTTCATTGTAACAATTTTTAAAGCAGGAATAATGAAATACTAAGATGAAATTATTAAATATATGATTTTTTAGAGAAAGGATACCTATATGAAGTATATATTAGATAGGAAATATGCAAGAGAATTACTCCAGTGGGCATATGAGCAAAACCCAGGTCCGTGGTTCGATCATTCACGTAATGTTGCCCTTGCAACTGAAAAGATAGTTGTTGAACTTATTAATAATGGGTACGACCTAGATGCTGATATAGCATACAACGCTGCCCTCCTACATGACATAGGAAGATATAAAGGTTTTACTAAATCTGTTATTCATTCCTATGATGGTTATATGTATATGAATGATTTAGGGTATACAGGAAACGCCATTATATGTGTGACGCATTCATTTCCTTGCAAAAATGAGCATTTAGATATCGCGGCAGAGTGGAGCATTGTTCCTGATTATATGGAAAGCCGATTAATTGAAATATTGAATGAAAACAGTGACTACGACTTATACAATAAGGTGATTACCCTTTGTGACGCACTTGCTGATGCGGAAGGCTTTACTACTCTTGAAAAAAGATTGGTTTCAGTTGGTTTACGTCATGGCACAACCTCTCATACTTCTTTCCATTGGAAGGGATTCTATGCAATTAAGAAAGAATTAGAATCTTTAATTGGTAAGAGCATATACACACTTCTCCCTAATATAGAGACATCGATTTATAAAAATATAGAATATTAAAATGGGATTTGACTTGATAGAACATAAAGGTAACTTTGATTTTGGATATGAAGATATTGCGGGTATATCTCGGAAATGTAAATTTTCTAATTGTTCGCATACAAATGAACCACACTGTGCAGTAAAAAAGCTATCTCTGACGGCATACTTTCTGAAGAAATATTTAATAGTTTTTATAGAGATTTAAACGAGGCACACTATGTTTCTAAACAGAGTAATAAAACAAAAGCTATCGACTATATGAAACAATTGAAACTCTTTCAAAAAAATTAGACTAAACTAGAAAGTCCCCCTTAAAAGAATATTTTAAGGAGGGCTTTTTCTTGTTTAATGACTTTGATGTTTCAATTCCACCAGACATTCTTGTACTAAGGTTACTGCCTGACTCATTGCAGCTCCCCCAGCAAACGCGGCTGAAACACCACAAGCCTCTAAAATTTCTTTATCAGAACATCCTTGGTCAATACAGCCCTTCGTATGATAAATCGTACAATATTCGTCTTGTGTTGCTAAACTAATCCCTAATGCAATGAGCTGCTTTTCTCTTTTAGTTAATGTACCCTCCTGAAAACATGCTTGTGTAAAAGCGTTATATGTTTCTGCAATTTCAGGGATTTGTTGCGTAAAATTCCCTATACCTTCTTTATAATCAAGTAATACATCATTTATAGAGCCATATTGTTGATTTTCCATCGTATATCCTCCATTCATTTTATTCACACTTACTTTAGTATGAGATAAAATGAAGGACATATACAAATATTTACTTTAAAAAATAGAATGAATTTTCAGTTTATTTTACTTTTAAATTTGCACATCTACAGTTTCAGCCCATTATCTACTGACACTTTTTCTTTAGAATTTTTCCTTTCAACCTCTTTATTTCTTTCTTCCCAAAATGTTAAACCTTCAATTCCCACATTTTTAGGATCAAACACTGGATCTTTCCCTTCTTTTTTCTGCGTTTCATAGTCTTTTAACACTTTTAATGCCGTTTTACTTAATAATAGAATCGCGATTAAGTTTAACCATGCCATACTACCGATTCCTAAATCTCCAAGGTTCCATAATAGCGACGCTGATTCTACGCTACCGATGTAAACCATAATTAAAAACCCAATTTTCAAAACTGGTTTTAACCAGCTATATTTGAGGTCACGATCTAAATAAGTGAGTGTCGTTTCAGCGATATAGTAGTACGCGAGTAAAGTTGTAAATGCAAAAAAGAAGATTGCGATTGAAATAAATAATGGACCAAATCCTGTCATAACAGTTTCAACTGCTTGTTGTGTATAGATTGGACCTGCATCTACATTTCCCATATTCTTTACAATAGCGCTTTTCCCTTCAGGTATTACATTATACATACCTGTTATTAATATCATAAGAGCTGTCGCTGTACATACTACAATTGTATCAATATATACAGAAAACGCTTGAACTAGCCCTTGTTTTGCAGGATGAGATACTTCAGCAGCAGCGGAGCTATATGTCGCTTCCCCAACACCAGCGACGTTTGAAAATACAGCACGCTTTACTCCCCATGCAATAGCTGCGCCGACGATGCCGCCAAACATTTCATTTACACCAAAAGCACTTGAGAAAATTAAAGCAAACATACTTGGAATTTCCGTTACATTCGCAATTAATACGATACATGTAACAATTACATAACCAATTGCCATAAATGGAACTAGCATTTGAGAAACGCCCGCAATTCTCTTTACGCCACCAAAAATGATAGCTGCTAATAATACGACTAACAATATACCAGTTATATATTTGCTAATACCATTAGAATTTTCAAATCCAACTGCGATACTACTCGATTGAATACCTGGTAATAAAACGCCATATGATAGTGTTACAACGACCGCTACAATGACCGCAAACCATTTCATTTTCAAGCCTTTCTCAATGAAATATGGCGTACCACCACGGTATTCATTGCCTACTTTACTTTTATATACTTGTGCTAATGTTGATTCAATAAATGCACTAGCTGCTCCTAATAATGCCATCACCCACATCCAAAATACAGCTCCAGGTCCGCCGAAAGCGATAGCTGTCGCTACTCCTGCGATATTACCAATTCCAACCCTACCTGATAACGCCAAACAAAATGCTTGAAAGGATGATATCCCAGTCTCCGAGCTCTTCCCTTCAAATAATAGTTTAATCATCTCCTTAAAATAGCGAATTTGTAAAAAACGAGTTGCAATTGTGAAATACACTCCTGCTCCTAATGCGAAAACAACTAAACCAATACTCCAAACTTGCCCTACTAACCATTCTACTAACTGCTCCATCCAAATCCCCCTTATAATTCTTTTGAAAAAGCAATTTTATATATAAGAAAACGGACAACTATTATTAAACCTTCCAGTTGTCCGCATCTCTCATTATTTCATCCCTCTATTTATTAACAGTTAGACTCTCTATTACTTTATATTTACCCAAACACTTTTCACTTCTGTATAGTTATCAAGGGCGTATGAACCTAATTCACGTCCGATACCAGATTGCTTATATCCACCAAATGGTGCAGCTGCATTTTCTAAGTTATAATCATTAATCCACACTGTTCCTGCCTTTAATTTATTGGCAACTTGATGTCCGGTTTTAATATTTTGTGTCCATACGCCCGCAGCAAGCCCGTAAGACGAGCGATTTGCTCTTTCAATTACTTCTTCTGTCGAATCGAACGGGAGTACAACGACAACTGGTCCGAAAATTTCTTCCTTAACGATTGTCATATCGTCTGTAACATTTGTGAATACTGTTGGCTGTACAAAATAACCTTTTTCAAATGCACGTTTACCACCAGCTGCAACAGTAGCACCTTCAGCTTTTCCTTGTTCAATGTAATTTAGCACACGCTCTTGTTGTTTTTTAGATACGAGCGGTCCCATTTCAGTTTCCGCCTCCATACCTGCCCCTAGCTTCACGTCATTCGCCATTTTTACAAGTTCATTTACGACTGTTTCATAATGTTTTCGGTGGACAAACACGCGAGAGCCTGCACTACAATTTTGACCATGATTATACATAATACCTTGGAACGCACCGTTAATCGCTTCTTCTAAGTCAGCATCTTCTAAAATGATGTTTGGTGATTTACCACCAAGTTCTAACGTTACATGTTTAATTGTTTCTGCAGATTGACGCATAATATATTTCCCTGTAACTGTTGAACCTGTGAAAGCTACTTTATCAATATCATGATGGTTTACAATTGCCGATCCTGCTTCAGGACCGAAACCTGGTACAAAGTTTACGACACCGTTTGGAAAACCAGCTTCTTTAAAAAGCTTCGCTGTATATAGTAAAGATAAAGGTGTTTGCTCTGCTGGTTTTAATACAATCGTACAACCCGTCGCAAGAGCGGCTCCCATTTTCCAAGAAGACATAACGAGCGGAAAATTCCACGGGATAATTTGACCTACAACGCCAACCGGTTCATGGCGTGTGTAATTTAAATAATCTTTTGAAATTGGAATGGTTTGCCCAATAATTTTTGTAGCCCATCCCGCGTAATAGCGGTAATTTTCTACAGTCGCTGAAATATCATCATCAAGTGCTACTTGATATGGTTTTCCATTATCTAAAGCTTCCAGCTGTGCTAATTCTTCTCTATGCTCTTCAATTAAATCTGCTAATTTATAAATAAGGTGTGCTCTTTCAGCAGTAGTCATCTCTGCCCACGGGCCTGATTCAAAAGCAAATCTTGCCGCTTTTACTGCGACATCAATATCCTCTTCTTGCGCTTCACATACGACTGCTAGAACATCTTCTGTCGCTGGATTGTATGTTTCAAATGTCTTCCCACTTATTGAAGAAACAAATTCACCATTAATGAACATTTTAATTTCTTCATTTAAAAACGCTTTCACTTTTGGTTTCAGCTCAATGTTTGTCGTTAACATATATACTCTCCTCCTTATTTAAACAGCTGCATGAGCCGCAATTTCTGATAAAATCGTTTGAAGCTTTTGATCTTCTTCTTCAGTTAATCCTAATCTCGGATAACGTGAAGGTCCTCCGACTTGCCCATGTAATTCCATTGAACGTTTAACGATTTGCACATACTTTCCTGACCCTTCAAGAAACTCACAAAGAGGTAAAATAGCATCGTTCATTTCCCACGCTTTTTCTAATTCACCATTTTGAAAATGCTCATACATTTTCGTAACGAGTCCTGGAACGATATTTCCGGCTACTGAAACCCATCCCGATGCACCAACTAAATAAGATTCCATAACTAAATCTTCAGATCCGCAGAAGACTTGGAAAGCACCTTCACCTTGTCTTACTAAATCTCTCGCTTTTCGAATATCTCCGCTAGATTCTTTAATATGTGTAACATTTTCACACTCTTTTCCAATACGGAGCATTAACTCTGTGCTCATATCAACACCAGAAGTAAATGGGTTATTGTATAGCATAATTGGTATATTTACAGCGTTTGAGATTTCTTTAAAATGAAAATAAATCTCCTCTTCCTTCGGTTTACAATAGTAAGAGTTTATAATTAATGCGCAATCCGCTCCGTGCGCTTCTGCATGTTTCGTATATTCAATCGTTTCTTTCGTCGTCTCTGCAGCAGTTCCAACAATGACAGGAATACGGCCATCAACTTCTTTTAATACTGTTTCTACCATGTTAAATCGTTCTTCTTTTGATAAACTAACAAATTCCCCTGTACTTCCATTAATAATAATTCCAGCTACCTTTTGCTCAATAAAGTAGTTTACGTTTTGTTTTACGCCTTTCCAATCAATCTCTTGAAATTCATCCATCGGTGTTATTAATACTGGAAATGCCCCTTTAATTTTTTGCATCTTTATCTCTCCCTTTAACATATTATTTTAATAAGAAACCTGTTGGAAACGGATCAGTAGGATCTAATATAAATGTTTGCATACCTGTAATAAACCCTCTACTTTCAAATCGAAAAATGTATCCGAGTTCTTCTTTCTTCACTTTTTCTACTGTTATAAAGCTATTAAAAATACTTTCATTTTTAAAAGGTTTATCCGCTATATAATCATTTTTAAATAATGTATGAACATAAGACACAATAGTAGAAACAAAACCTGGTGAACGTACTATAAAGTTATCTTCATGAAATGTAATCGACTTTATATGGTTCTTTTCTTTTTGCATAGAATCTACTAAAATAAGTCTTTTTATTAATGACTGTTTTTGTATAGCTTGAAGTGTAGCTTCACCCCATTTTTTTAATTTAGAGATGTTTTCAATACTGATTTCTGGCGAATACGTATCCTTTTCTACAACTGCATATACTTTATCTGCCTGTATGAGAGAGTAACTTATATTACCAACCTTTAAATTTTTCTCAATCATATAACATAGTTTGCTTTCAAACGAAACAGATACAACTTCATCATTCTCTACATATGCATTCACTGAAAATATGCCAGATAGCGTTTCGATTTTGTATTGATTAGACTCTCTCTTTTTTAAATACCCGCTTTCTAGTAACATCGTTATTACTGCGACAATGCCTCCGTAATGAAGAGGAATGGATCCTTCATGATTAAAAAACAATACAGCTGCATCCACTTCATTATGAATAGAAGGAACGACAATACATCCATTTAAACCGATAAAACCACGTGGTTCATTTAATAAAAGCTTCATTTCTTCTGCTAATTCACCTGAAAATTGTTCGTTTAATTGCTCCAAACTGTAGTAGTATTTACATGGTACGTCTTTCATTACACGAAATGCCTCGCCATTTACGTGTACGTCTACTGCTGTATACATTTTTTGAATGTTCATTTTACATCCTCCGTTTCATGTTCCATCGGCGGAATTAGCAAAAATCCTTCTTTAAGTGGATCCTTTTCATTGTAAAAAAATCTATGCATACCCATAAGCCAAGCTGATCCCGTAATTTTCGTTACTACAGCTTCAATATTTTCTACATATGTTGTATTCATAACACACCCTTTAAATAAAGAACCTACAATACTCTCATGAACAAATTCTTCATCGATATCAATTTTTTTATGAGCATATAATACAGCTAACTTCGCTGATGTTCCTGTGCCGCATGGAGATCGATCAATTCCTCCTGGCGGAACAACAACTGTATTTTTCACATGCGCACTTTCATGAGTAGGATCTGTATAAAATTCAACATGTGTTAATCCTCTTATAAACGAATACTCTGGATGAATGATTTCAAACTTCTCATTAATTGTATTTCTAATATGAATCGCCTTATCAATGATTGTAGATGCGTTTTCTGGTACTAACTCTAAACCTACTGACTTCGCATCGATAATGGCATAAAAATTCCCTCCATACGCAATATCAGCCTCTACAGTTCCAATTTCTTCGACGTGTACAGAAATATTTTTCAGTAAAAAAGCTGGTATGTTACAGAAGGAGACTTCTTTCGCTTTCCCATCTTGAACAGAAATATCTACTTCAACTAAGCCAGCTGGTGTATCTAGCTTTAAAGAAGTAACCGGTTCAATTACTGGAATTAAACCTGATTCAACTAAAGCTGTACATACACCGATTGTATCGTGGCCACACATCGGCAAATATCCACCTGTCTCTATGTATATAACACCTATATCAGCTTCAGGATGACATGGATCTGTTAATAATGCCCCTGACATTACATCATGACCACGAGGTTCATTCATTAACAATTTCCGAATCCAGTCATACTCTCTTTTCATATGTAACATCTTCTCTGCCATCGTCTCTCCAATTAACTTAGGAAGTCCGCTAATTAATGTCCTCGTTGGATTCCCGCCGGTATGTGTATCAATCGTCGTAAAGACTCTTTGTGACCTCATCCGTTTAACACCCTTTCTGTAAAACGACTCAAACGAAGTGGTTCAATAGGAATGATTGTTTCTTTTTCATTTAATAACTCTTCAATCACTTTCCCAGTAACTGCCGCAAGACTAATTCCATCACCTTCATGTCCTGCTGCTATAAAGTAGTTCGGAATATGTTCCACTCGTGAAATTATCGGCAAATGATCTTCTGTCCACGGGCGTAATCCAGCATATGAACGAATCACCATCATATCTGCCATTTTTGGATAAAAACGAATTGCTCTATTCGCAATACATTTAATAACCTCGTTATTTATCTTCGTATGAAAACCTACAAACTCTCTACTACTACCAATTAAAAAATTTTGGCTTTCTGTCGGTTCAAATACAAGTGCCACCCCATACTTTTCAGTTAAAGCATCCACTTTTCGTTTTCCACCAAATTTAGAAATTAAATAACCAAATTCCATTACTTTACGGCAGCCAACGTGTTGTTGCCTTGAAGCTACAATAATATGTCCCTTTCTCGGTTCAATTGGGATATTCACATCTAACATCTGTCCGATTTTAGGAGCCCACACACCGGCTGCGTTCACAACTTGCTTCGCAGTAAACGTTCCATTTGTTGTTTCTACAATAAAGGAACCGTCTATATCTCTTTTCACTTCTTTAACTTCTGTATGATTAAAAGCTTTTGTACCAAATTTCTTCGATTCTGCAAGAAGTGAAAAAGCAAGAAGATATGGATTTACAGTTGAATCCGTTGCACATTCTAAACCGCCTAATAAATCATCTGCAAAAAATGGTGATTCTTCTTTTATATCTTGCCTATCAAGCATTCGAAATGGTAAACCAACCTCTTTTTGACGATTTACCCATTGCTGCGCTGCCTCCATCTCTTCGTCTGATTCACAAACGAGAATGCTTCCTGGCGCTCTATATTCAAATGAGTGCTCCAATTCTTCACTTAATTCAGTTACTAAATTTTGACTTACTAACGACATTTGACTATCAAACCCTGGGTCTTTATCAATCGCCAAAATGTTCCCGTCACACCGTGAAGACGTTCCACTGACAAACTCCCCTTTTTCAATGATTGTTACGTCTCTTCCGTATTTTGATGTGTAATAAGCGATAGAACATCCTATAATACCACCGCCTATTATTAAAACGTCACAGTGTCTCACATAGCACCCCTCCTTTCTCCTAAATCTCTCACTTTCTATTTATGCAATTGGTGTGCCAACTCTACATACAGAACTATTTATATGAAATAATTTTTATTTGTAAAAATATTTTAAATTTATCGTAAATAGGTGTATTATTTTTTTATCACTGTCTAAATTTTTATACATAATAGGAGGGCAATATGGCATTTTCATTCCCAACAATAAAAGAGTTAATAAAAATTTTGTCAATTGATTGTACAAGTATCGTTAAGCGCATGACACAGGTAGGTGAAAAATTTTATTACCTCCATTCACCTACTGAGGAATGGAGGTGCGCAGTTATATATGAAGATGAATCTTTCACTACTTTAATCGACGCATTTTCTCATGAACTAGCCGTTGTCATCATTAAAGAAAATCAAGAGCCTTTATGCTGTATAACTGCTCAGCAAATGATTCCTTTTCTTTATAAGTATTACAATGAACTACTAGCTTTTTATAACACTGTTATTCAAACGTCTGATTCTTCTGTTACAGTCATCGACGATAAAGAATGCGTTCGTACTTGGACAGATGGCGCTGAAAAGATTTTTTCAGTGAACCATAATGAAATTATCGGACAACCCATCACCCGTTTTTTTGATTATAAAGATTTAGAAATTCTGCAATCATTACATGACGGAAAAAGCATAATTGCTCAGTTCCATCAGCCACGTCCAGATTTGTTCGTATTAATTAATTCAAACCCAGTTTATTGCAACGATAAAATTATTGGAGCAGTCGTTTCAGAAACGGATGTTACAAATCAAGTCGTATTAAATGAAAAACTATTTAATATGTCGCATGAAATGCACCGTTTAGAACAAGAAGTAGCAAAATATAAAGATACATCCGATCCTTTCCTTGCGATGAATGGAAAAAGCCCTGTTATACAAAGAACGATTCAATTAGCTAGAAAGGTTTGTTCAGTGAAATCCACGGTTTTAATACTCGGAGAAAGCGGAGTTGGAAAAGAAGTGTTTGCGAAAGCAATTCATGAAGCAAGTGAGACAGCAAATGCCCCTTTCATTTCAATTAACTGCGGCGCAATCCCAGAAGCGTTATTTGAAAGTGAATTATTTGGTTACGAGCGCGGGGCGTTTTCTGGTGCAAATAGTAAAGGTAAGAAAGGTAAAATAGAACTTGCACAAGGCGGTACTTTATTCCTCGATGAAATAGGCGAAATGCCGCTCGATATGCAAGTGAAACTTTTGCGTGTACTGCAGGAACGAAAGTATTACCGAGTTGGTGGAGAAAAAGAAATCAATATTGATTTCCGCATTATCGCTGCTACAAACCGTGATTTACAAGAAGAAATGAGAAAAGGAACTTTCCGAGAAGATTTATACTATCGCTTAAATGTAGTTAGCTTGCTTATTCCACCGCTGCGCGAAAGACGAGAGGATATTATCGAATTGACGTACTCCTTTTTAAACGATTTTTCAATAAACTATAACAGGCCTATTCGAGACTTACCTTCAAATATTATGCATGAACTACTTCATTACAATTGGCCTGGTAATATTCGCGAGCTCCGAAACGTAGTTGAAAGACTCGTCGTATTTGCGACAGACGGCATTATTAAACAAGAATATTTACCATTTCATACAAATGAAACTTTAGACAATCATACAGCTCAATCCCTATTACTCAGCAACAATAATACGATTCTTTCTTTACAAGAAGAAATGGATGAGCACGAGAAAAAGGTAATTGAAAGAGCTTTACGCATTTTAGATGGTAATAAATTAGAATGTGCGAAACAACTTGGCGTAACAAGAGCCACTTTATATAATCGTTTAAAAAGACTGGGGTTACAATAATCCCTCTCCTCCTCTATATTGGCATAGTTTTTGCATAATAATTTGTGTAAACCGAACTAGAGGAGGAATACATATGACGAATAAAGAGAACTTAATTGTTTGTCGTTGTGAAGAAGTTACATACGGACAACTTCAATCGACAATTGCTGAATATAATTGCTCAGCTCGTGAGCTAAAACTAAGAACACGTGCTGGTATGGGTTTTTGCGGCGGTAGAACATGTAGAATGACGATAGAACGAATGGTAGAAAATGCGAATCCTAACATATCCCAAAATAAAATTCCATTAAAATATCAACCGCCAGTGCGTGCTGTTACTTTTGGAGCGGTAGGTGACAATCAATGAGTAGAATTACACATCACCCTATTTTAGGTAGTTTAAATAATAATCAGCACATCACTTTTCAATTTAACGGTCAACAATACGAAGCATATGAACATGAAACGATAGCGGCCGCTCTACTTGCAAACGGAATAAGAACGTTAAGAGTGCATGAAGATAGCGGAACTCCGCGAGGTATTTATTGTAATATCGGGCATTGTTCAGAATGCCGCGTGACAGTAAATAATCAATCGAACGTACGAGCATGCTTAACAGTTGTAGAAGACAATATGGTTGTTGAAAGTGGAAAACAGCATCCGAATATCGTGAGAGAGATGGTGAAAAAGCGATGATCGATGTAATTATTATTGGCGCAGGACCAGCAGGATTATCAGCGTCTATCTCTTGTGCCCATTTTGGACTTAACGTACTTGTTATTGATGAATTTATGAAGCCGGGCGGGAGATTGTTAGGTCAGTTGCATCAAGAGCCTACTGGGGAATGGTGGAACGGAATAGAAGAATCAAAGCGCCTTCATGAAGAAGCAAAATCCCTTTCAGTCGATATTCGGTGCGGTGTTTCCGTATATAACTTAGATGAAGATGAGAGGTCTTGGTTCGTGCATACAAATATCGGGACGCTAGAAGCACCGTTCGTACTAATTGCTACTGGGGCTGCTGAGTATTCCATTCCCCTTCCTGGATGGACACTTCCAGGAGTTATGTCAATTGGAGCAGCTCAAGTTATGACAAATGTTCACCGCGTTCAAGTTGGTAAAAAAGGAATCATTATCGGTGCTAATATTTTGTCATTCGCCATTTTAAACGAATTGCAATTAGCTGGAATCACAGTGGATCATATTGTACTCCCTGAAAAAAGCGAATTAAGCCAAAAGGCCGGTGAACCAGAAGAAGTTTTAAACTCACTCTTAAATGCGGCTCACCTCGCCCCATCTCCCTTCCTACGTATAGGTAGCCGTTTTATGAAATATGATTGGATTCGAAAAGCTGGATTAACATTTTATCCAAATAGCGGCATGAAAATAAACGGGACGCCGCTTCATCTTCGTAAAGCTGCACTTGAGATTATCGGAGCGGAACAAGTTGAAGGTGTTCGTGTTGCTAACATTGATTCTAAAGGAAATATTATTAATGGATCAGAAAAGATATATGAGGCTGACTTCGTTTGTATAGCCGGAGGTTTATATCCGCTTGCTGAGCTTGCCGCTGTAGCAGGATGCCCTTTCTATTACATTCCAGAATTAGGCGGACATGTTCCACTTCATTCAGAAGAAATGGAAACCCCTCTTCCAGGTTTATTTGTAGCTGGAAATATTACCGGAATTGAAAGCGGAAAAATCGCGATGGTGCAAGGAACAGTTGCAGGTCTATCTATCGCTAAACATGCAAGTGAGAAACTTGACGTAGTCGACCAACAATTACAACAAGCAATTCAAAACGTTCACTCTGTTCGTCAAAAAGCAGCGATTCAATTTAACCCCATGATTGATGTTGGTAGACGGAAGATGAATGAACTTTGGCGTGATTATTCTTCTACATATGCACATACTAAAAAGAGCTGCTGAGATTACTCTCAACAGCTCTTTTCACTACTCGTCCGAGTTATTAAATTTCGCTAATGCGTAAATGCCTTCTTCATCATCTAATTCAAGTTGCAATCTTGCTGCAAATGAATTGACGTTGTATTCTCGATCAAGCAACAAGCGTAGTGCTTCGATTAAGTTTGCTTGAATTAAAATTTGCTGGCGACCATTTACCTCTACTTCTGCAGAGAAACCGTAGTCATCATCATACATTAGTTCAACTGAAACTTCTTCTGGACCAACTTGTCTTTTTTCAGCGATATATACGCAAAGCGCATTTATAAGTTCTTGTTCAGAAATTTTTATTGTTTCCATGCTACTTCATCTGCCTTTTTCTTACGTTGATCTTTGAAGTATTTAAATGCACGAACTGCTAACATTACGATACCAGCCATTACTAACATATTTACCATAAACGCTAATACAGAACCAAGTGCTCCCATATTTGCAAATAAGCTGCCCATTAGTAAACCACCAAGACCACCTAGTAATAAGCCTTTCATAAAGCCACCTTTATTACTTTTTGGCGCTGTGTTTGTTGCTTTTGTTTTTGAATCAGTTGTCGTTTTTTGTGAATTCACATTAGAATCTTTTTTGTTTAAATCAACTTTTGACTTTTGACCTGAACTTGGTGTATATGATTTTTTACCAGATTTGTAACTTTTCGCTGCCGCATGATCTACGAACATAAAGCTACTAGCCCCAAAGATAACCATGAATGCTGTCATTACTGCTACAAGTTTTTTCAACATATTATATCCATTCTCCTTTTATATAGATATATGTGAAATCTACCTTTCTAGTAAATTCAGAATGATAGATTTGTTTTAAAACCATTTTAAAGGTTCTTATGAACTTATTATATGAACTTTTGTCGAAATATGCAAGCATTATTTACTTACGACAATTTCATGACATAGGAAAAATTAAGCAAAACGGAATTGACTTTAAATGAAACAAAACATATTATAAGTTCATAAGAACTTTTTATAATTTTGGAGGTGAAAAGATGGAAACATTTCATCTCACACGAAACGAAATGGCAACGCTCCTTCTATCACTAAGAGGATGGAATACGAAGAAGCCTCTCGGCATTTTACAAGAAGCTTGGGCAAAGTCACATAAAAAAGATATTGAAAGCGGACAAAGCGTTACTGCTTTTATTACAACCGCACTTTCACCTATTTTTGAAAAATTGATTAAAATTGACGATACGGATGTCGGTTTTTCTTTAAATGAAATAGTTGCGCTTGGCAATCAGATTGAAAACACGAGTTTCTCTGTAACTGCTATGCAAAACTGGGTGAAACGAGATATAAAAGAAATGATTGGCTCCCCTCAAAAAGGGAAAAAATACTCAATCGAACAAGCAGCATTACTATTCATTGTCGAAGATTTAAAAACAGCGCTTGATTTTGAATCTATTCGTAAGCTATTACGTCTTATCGTAAATGACCCAGCCGATCGAAGTGATGACTTAATCAATCCTGTTCATTTGTACGGAGCATACTCTTCTCTATTTGAAGAACTCAATCAAGGGAATTGCTTACAATTAAATGCAACAGACACAATCCATACAATTGAAAATATCGTGAAAGAAAGAGCTGATAAAATAGCAAGTAAGTTCAATCAAATTAATAACGAACAACGCGAAGCAATTCGTAACGCCATTATTATCGCCACCCTTTCTGTACATACCGCATATGTACAAATGTTAGCGAAACGTTACGTAACAGCAACTTTATTTTTACAAAATTTAGAAGTGAAACCGTAAAAAATAGGAGCAGATTTGCTCCTATTTTTTAATTTCTATACTATTTTGCACTCCTTAACTCTTTGCATCTCATACATTTTCAACTGATTCTCTACATATGATTCAATTTTTTTGAACCCTGCTTTCTCATAGCATCGCATTGCCCTCTTATTATCTTCCCTAACTTGCAATACAACCGCTTGTATATCAGGGTCTAAAAATGATTTAGCGATAAAATAATTTGTAATCTCTGTTCCAAGCCCTTTTGAATATAAATTTGAGACGCCAATCAATATTGAGTACTCCATCACATATATATCGTCATTTCTCTTCTTTTTTAATCCAACTCTCCCTATTACTTCATCCTCTACTACGATCACATGATAACTTGCATAAGATCGAGACAGTTTTTCTGTCCAATACTTTTGAAGTTCTTCTATTGTATATCGTTTGAATAGTTTCACGTCCGCTATGTTATGTAATTCTTCGTCATTATACCACTCTAATATAATTGGTAAGTCATCCATTTCTAATAAACGCTCATGCCAATACATATTTTCACCCCATCCAATTTCGAATTACTTGGTCAATTAAATTGAATACGCATATTCTTTTTTTGGCAAATTCACAATGTCCCGAATGTAAAATGATCGTTCTATTATATCTTCTAACTGACCATTTCTATAAACATAAATACCACCTACATATGAACTGTAAGCCTTTTTCTCAGTTATTATCGCTAATTTGTTATTTTCTTCGTTAAAATCACCTTCTAGCCCTTTTTCAAATGCTAAGCTTTTGGATGTTGAAGAATAAAGCTGAATTAATGATGCTATTTCTAAATGATTTGATTTTGCAAGGTACTTTATTTCATTAGCAATCATTTCATCCTGCAATGGAAGAAAGCCCTTCACTTCTAATTTCTCTACTTTACGAAAGAAATTTTGTAACTCCAGAGTATAAAACGACAGTTTTTTCTCTTCTATCTTTTTAAAAATGCTTTGTAACAATAAATCTTTACCTACTACAAACGGATGACCAAACCCATTATTATAAAGCTCTTTTTTCATCTTAATTAGCTGTTCAATAAAAGGTATTCCCGTTTCTTCAATAACAAGCTTTCCATCTATAAAACGCATACTGGCAATTAGTTCTTTTATCTCAATACCTTCTAACTCAAGCGATGAATAATATAAATCTCTATTCCAAAAATCTAATTGATCCATTCCTAGTGAATTAAATAATAGCTCATCTATAATCGGAAAAACTCCATCTTCTGATAAACCTTTCGTTACATCTTCTAATAATCCGGAAGTCTTATTTAAAATTGTGCGTATTTCATCATCCTCTTGAATAATTCGAACAGTCCAATCCCCGTGATCCTCTCCAGATATTTTCTGAAAGCAATGCGAATATGGACCGTGTCCAACATCGTGTAGAAGGGCTACAGTAGATACTAACTTTCGCTCATATTCTGACAAATGAATGTCACCAATCTCCGTAAGATGTTCTATCACTTTATTAACTAGTACATATACACCTATTGAATGTTCGTTCCTCGTATGTATTGCGTTCTCGTGTAAAAAATATGTATGTCCTTGTTGTTTAATATGGGCCAACCTTCGAAACGCTTTAGTATCGATCAATCGTATAATATCTCTATCTTGAATAGTAATTGATCCGTAAATAGGATCTGTAAAACGCATAACTTCTCCCCCTTTGTAAATTCAACACTTACATCATTATACAAAATTTTCAGTCTACTAATCCTTTCATTCTCTTTAAATATGAGAAATTTTTAATAATCTTTTCATTATCTCTTCATGAAAACATGGCTTATATCCTTTACTATAATACTTATGAGAGACATAAAAGAATTGAAATGGCAATCCCCTATATGAATAAGGTATAATCTACATATAGTGAACCTTTTATGTTATTAAATAAAGGGGCTTATATTCAAAATTCATAAATTAGAAGGTGCAACAATGGTAAGTAGTTTTATTCATTCAGTATTAACGTTTTTTGAAGGATTAGGTTATTGGGGCATTATGCTTGGACTTATGATTGAGATTATCCCAAGTGAAATTGTCCTTGCTTATGCCGGATTTTTAGTATTCAATGGTAGTATCTCATTTGTAGGCGCAGTTGTATTCGGTACAATTGGTGGTGTTATTGCCCAAATCTTTGTTTACTGGATTGGTCGATATGGTGGTCGCCCTGTATTAGAACGTTACGGTAAGTATATTTTCATACATAAAAAACAAATGGATGCTGCTGAAGATTGGTTTAATCGTTACGGAACTGGCGTAATTTTCACTGCACGTTTCATTCCTATCGTTCGTCATGCGATATCAATTCCTGCTGGTATTACAAAAATGCCATTACTACGTTTCACTACATTAACAGCACTTGCGATCATCCCTTGGTCTATCATTTTCATTTATTTAGGTGAGAAACTAGGTGAAAATTGGGAGAATATTAACGATATTGCTGGACCGTATGTGAAATCGTTCGCTATCGGTGGCGTTGTACTTATACTTTTATATTTCGTAATAAAAAAGTGGACAAAAAAACGTAAAAATCTTGCTTAAGATTATAATAAAAACCGCTATAAATTCATTTAGAATTATAGCGGTTTTTATTATAGGCTTGATTATGTATTAGAAATTGCATTATTTCTTCTTTATGCTTTAAGTCATGCTGAATGAGTGATGGAAAATAATTATTTAACCTCACTTTTTTTGTACCAAATTGATAGTCATTATTAAAATTACGAGCAGGAATTCGCTCAATTTGGTCTACTAATTGTTTACGAGTAAAGCTGAATTGATCTAATAGTTCTTCTTTTGAAATACCAGATCTCGCATATTTTATTGCACCCTCATTCATTTCCTCAACACCTGTTGGAACATTGGGTACAGATTGTCCGCTTATAAAGTATGGAATTCTAAACTTCATTAAAAACTCATCCCAAACGATTAAATGTGAAATCACATCCGCGGTTCCCCATGAACCTTTTCTAAAAGGTTTAACCATACATCATTTTAGTTACATACTTCAACGTTTGGCACCAATCTATTAGACTTAACTTTTTTTCTAGAATACTTTCTTTCTCCATAATTCATTCCTTCCTCTTTCACACTAATAATCGATTCATATATAACTTCTAGACATTACATAAAAACCCCTCCATTCTAAGATTTACATGGATAAGCAACAATTCCACCATAAAATACGTATAGTAACTCAAAAAGGATTGATTCCCTATGCATTGGCAGCAAAAAGTACCATACTTAATCGGACGCCCTGTTGGTGTTTCTCTCATTAATGGGCAAGGGACATCCGGCGTTTTATGCGGTGTTCAAAATAATCAATTATTTGTTTACGAATACCTTTACCAAGCCCAGTTCGCCATGAAACATTATGACTTTAGACAAATTCAAGATATACACGCCTTTACAAATTGCCCACACCAAAATCCTCTATACTAAAAAACAGGAACGGCTTTATTGCCATTCCTGTTTCTATTGTTTATGCATTATTTTTCAGAGTAAAACTTCTGCACTGCTTCATCAAAATAGATCCATCCTTTCCAGCCTAAATGAATTGTATCTTTTAAGAAATACTTATCATATTCATGGCTAGAAAAATCGACTACTGGGTATCCTGCTTTCTCGACTTGATCGCGAACCTTATTGTAATACACATCACGACGTTCTTTTGGGAAACCAGCGTAATCATACCACGGTCCGTTTACAGGCACAGAAATAAAGAGTGGTTTTACATTTTTTTCTTTGAAAAGATCTAAAACAATTTGTAAGTCATCATATTCTGGTGAATCATCATACGATTCATTTGCTCTAAAGTTTTTTAAACCTTTTAATTTTTTCTTTAAATTATGTTTATAATAATATGGATTTTCAATTCCGAATGTATTTGTTGTGGATCCTACTTTACCTTCTTGTTCCGCATGTTTACGTGCATCTTCCCAAGAAAGCGAACGTAATCCCATATTTGTTTCCTCTTTCATCGGTTCGATCTTAAATAGAGAGTTAAATAAATCTCGATGATCTAAAATGTTCCGGTACATATACGCTAGCGGTTTAGCTAGTCCGGCTTTTATGTTATGTTTTGTATCGTTATATACAATACTTTCTAGCGAACTATTTAATATCGCATCCTTACGAACAACTTTATAATCTAGTAAACGTTTCGCGATTTTTTTCTTCATTTCAGGCTTTATTTCGTCATTAAAAATAAAGTGATAGGCTTGTTGTTTGGAGAAATTATTTGTAAAATCCCCTTGTGATACACCGGTTTTTGTAAACCATTGTGGTGAAAGAACAAAGACTACCTTTTTATCTTCTAATTCATCCATTGTAGACGTCATATTTAATATATGAGCCAAGCTTTGCGTACCACCAGTCCCTATTAAAAATGGAGTAAAACCTGCTGGATTTACTTTAAAATAGTTAGATGGATGATATGCATCCATTCGTAAAAACTCTGATGAACCATACATCGGTAAATACTGCGAATTCTCTAACATTTTCTGTTGCAAGAAAACACTTTGTAATTTCTCTTTTTGTAAGGAAGTTGCTGCATCTTCTATCTTTTTATCGCTTATTAATGATACTAAACTCTTAGATGGAATAAGCAATACAATGAAAAAGAGTAGACACGCTAAAATAATTGGACCAAAAGCATGCTTCATCTTCATCGTTTATTCCTCTTTCTATTACGAATAAATTGTAACCCTTGTTTATGACACGTCATCATTTTTCTCCTTTTTTCTATACATGTTCCATTCTATTTATCTATTATATACATGTATGTATTTCCTCCCTTGCTCTATTAAGTCCTATACAAATAGCGCAAGAAAATGCTTCCAAAGAAACATGTTAATTATACAAGATTCTACATAAATTTCACACTTTAATTTATGTAATAATTTTATTTTTAAGCGATGAAAAAACTTATAAAATGTCTATAATTCATTTAAAGCTATAAGAAAAAACAGACTATCACATACGTGAAGTCTGTTTCTCCATCACTTTATTTTTGTACATCTGCCCATTTTAAACTTGTAGCTGGACCGAATTGATGTACATATAATTCTCTCACATATGGTTTTTGTAAGTAAGAAAGACCGCGCTGGAATACTGGTGCAATTACCGCATCATCAAGGAGCACTTTTTCCGCATCTTGTAGTGCTTTCCAACGAGCTTTTTCATCATTACCTAACTCTGTTTTAATCTTCTTAATTAAAGCGTCGTATTCTGGATTTGCATATCCTGTATTATTTACGGTACTTCCCGAAAGGAAAACTTCTAAGTATGTCATTGGATCTGGATAATCAGGTAACCAACGTGATAACGACATTTCGTATTCTTTTTTCTTCTCTAATGCTAGTTTTTGCGTATGTGGTTGTAATTTCACATTTACTTTTAGCCCTGGTAAGTTTTTCTCAAGCTGTTCTTTTATATATTCGCCTACTTTTTTAAAGTTCTCTAAGTCATAGTTTAATAGTTCTAACGTCACTTCATTTGTGCCTGTCTCTTGCTTTGCCTTTTCCCAATATTCTTTCGCCTGTTTTACATCAGTCTTATTAAACTCACCTGCCGTACTTCTAAAGTCTTTCTTGTCTGGCCCTTTTAAAAACCCTTTCGGCACGTAATAGTTCGCAGCTACGGAACCATCATTTAAAAATGAAGTTGCGAGCCCCTTCTTATCAAAAACTGTGCTTAATGCAAGACGGGCGTTTTTATTTTTAAGAATCGGTACATTTTCATTGAAACGGAAGAAATACATAACTGGATCTGTATATTGTTTCAGTTCTTTATTATTTTTATATTTATCTACGAATTCTGTAGAAATGACCGCTCTGTCTACTTTATCTGTTTCATATAAATTTACCGCAGTTGAAATTTCTTTAACAATTTGATAGTTTACCTCATCTAATTTCACTTCTTTTTTATCCCAATATTTATCGTTTTTCTTCATTGTAAAACTTGCTTCATGCTTCCACTCTGATAATGTAAATGGTCCATTATATATCGCTTTATTTGCTTCTAATCCGTATTTATCGCCTTGCTCTTTCGCAAACTTTTCATTAATTGGATAGAAAGACGGTAAAATAAGTAGTTTCGTAAAATACGGTACTGGATGTTCTAACTCAACAACGAACGTTTTATCATCTTTTGCTTTCACACCTAATTCTTCTAAGCCTAATTGTTTCTTATTTATCTTCTCCGCATTTTTCACATCGTACGCGATATATGCATATTGAGAGACTGTATCTGGATTAATAAGTTGCTTCCAAGCATATACGTAATCATGAGCTGTTACTGGATCACCGTTAGACCATTTTGCATCACGCAAGTGGAATGTATAAGTCTTTCCGTCTTTACTCACTTCATATTTCTGTGCCCCAGCCTCAATCACTTCATCATTTTTCGATAAACGGAATAACCCTTCCATTACGTTATTTAACACGTTAAACGATACCGCATCTGTTACTTTCCCTGAATTTAATGACGGAATTTCACCCGTTTCTAGTAGCTGTAATACTTTTTTCTCATCTTTCGGCTTTGTCGTTGTTTTTTCTTTTGCGCAGCCAACTAAGAATGAAGAAACTAATAGAGTACTAACTAATGAGTAACGAACAACTTTTTTCATTTGAAAACCCCCTCTATTTTTTAAGGTAAGTAACGACGAGCACCAGCGTATTCTTCTATATATCCTGGCGTATTTAGTGGTATAATCTCTACCGATCTTTCAGCTCTCGGTGAGTGAATCATATTTCCATCACCAATATACATGGCAACGTGATGAACACTACCTTTTCCTTGATTATGTGCAAAGAATATTAAATCGCCCTTTTGTAGGTTTTCTTTACCAACCGCAATTCCTGCTTTTGATTGTGGCCCAGAATCCCTCGGTATTGTAATGCCATGTGATTTATAAATCGTATGTGTAAATCCAGAGCAATCAAATCCGAATCCACTTGTACCAGCCCATATATACGGTAATCCTAAAAACATTTTTCCGGTGTTTATTAAGTCATCAGCGGTTGGAGTCGGAATATCATTTTGAGAATGGTAAACAGTTCCATCATTTTTCCGTAGCCACGCCTTCTGACCATTTGGCAACAATACGCGGTATGAGATCGTATCTTCACTTAATAGCGGTAAACGCGTATTATAACTGACTTCAAGCGATTTATGTTTTTCAGAAGGGTTAATATATACAATTGCTGTCGGTTTCGTTACTAATACAAAAGCTTCGTTTGTTTTATCTGCAAATTCCTGATTATACGTTAATTGTTTTTCGGGCATCCATCCCGGGTAACCTACTTCGTTTCTTGGTGTTGGCTGACCGTGGACTAACACTTTCACCCAGTCACCTTTCTTATCAACAACCGTTACTTCTTGACCGAGTAGCGCTTGCGTTTCTAATTTATTTGCACTCGTTAACCAAAGCTTCTCATCTAGCGTCATTGATTTCGTCCACTTCCATAAATCAACTGGATTTGTCGCACTCGGTGCATCAATTGGTCGTAATGAATCTGGTGCAGTCCATAACGTTGCAGCAGATACATCTATAAATGCTTTACTATCCTTCTTCTCTTCAGCATTCACCGAAGTAAACGATGAAAATATAAATAAAGTTGTTAAAAATGCAGTTCCTACTTTTTTCATATATATCCCCCTTATAAGATAGTTTACTAGGTACTACTTCTAAGATTGTATATTCACTATAGAATGTAGGTTTACCTTTGGACCAGTGTAAGTCATCCCTTCTGGCTCTTCTACTAACCATAACGGTGCATCAAGATCAAAGTAATGAATATTCGGATGTGCCGCAGCTAAATGGGCAACAGCGCTAACTGAAAGTGAAGGTTCCATCATACTTCCAACCATACATTTCACACCTGCTGCTTCCGCAATATCTGCAATTTTCCATGCTTCTCGTATGCCACCGCATTTCATTAATTTAATATTAAGTAGGTCTGCATATCCTCCTTGGACAATCTTTAATGCATCGCTTGCCGAAAACATACTTTCATCTGCCATAATAGGCGTTTGTACATTGTCCTTCACGTACTTTAATCCTTCCCAATCTTTCGCATGAACTGGTTGTTCTACAAATTCTATATTTAAATTTCTATTCTCCATTTCTCTAATAATAGAAACCGCTTCTTTCGGTTTCCATCCTTGATTTGCATCTAAACGTAACGTCGTATTCTTTGGTACTACATTTCGAATTGCCTCTATGCGTTCTAAATCTAAATGTGCCTCTTTACCCACCTTAATTTTTAATGTTTGGAATCCCTTTTCGATATGCTTTTTCGCTTCTTTTGCCATTAATAAAGGCTCATCCACACTTACTGTAATATCAGTATGAATCTCTTTCTTCCCACCTAACAATGCATACAACGGTATGTTGTGAAATCGACAATATACATCGTATAAAGCCATATCTACCGCCGCTTTCGCACTTGTATTTCCTATACAGCTCATTTGAATGTGTAACAATAACGTTTGAAATTGCAGCACATCTTTATCAACTAATACGGAGCGAATTGGCCCTAATATTGCTTCCTCAATCCCGTTGGCAAAATCACCTGTAATAACCGGTGTTGCTGCAGCAGCTCCTTTTCCAACAATCCCTTCATCTGTATGAATAAACACATCTATACTTTCGATTTCCGTTACAGTGCGAAGCGCAGTTTTAAACGGTGTATGAAGCTTTACATGTCGGCGGTTTACCTTCACATCGGTAATTTTCATTTTGTTCATCCTTTCATTGTTTATAGAGTGATACTTTAATATCCGGGTGGCTTTTCCGTTAATGCGAAACAAAAAAATCCAGCCATAAGAAGATTCTTACGGCTGGATTTTGTCTATGAATGGGTAGACAAAGCAGCGATCTGATTATATTTTTTCTGTGCATCCTTTAGCGCTACAAGTAGCGCCTTTTGAGACGAACCGAAGTACCGATTTTTTATTTCTGTTACTAATGCTGGGTCATTAATATTTTTATGTAGAAACAAATATTTAACAAATTGAGATGTTAATGCAATTGTGGCTGAGCAATCTGCATCTACAATTTCCCCTGTATCCTTCTCAAGTACAAATGCTACAAAATAACTTTTGAACTTTTCGGTAATGGGATTATTTTGAGGTGCTTTCGCATCCCCTACGACGTAAATTGTATTTGAAGCGTACACAGCTATCTTCCTTTCTTATACGAGGATAACGGTTTTCTTAACAGACGTATAAGCTGTTAACTCAACGTTGATTAAAAAATGTATCCGCTTACCTTGTATTATATACAATTGACAGAATTTTAACAATATTTATTTTGACATATATTCCATAATTATGAAAATCTCTTAAAACAATTAAAATTGGCTCAAACTTCTTATTTTTACAATATGTCATTGCTCCTTGTACCATGACATTCACACTACAAACAACTTTTCCCTCATACATCAAAAAACAGTTAGCTATCGCTAACTGTTCCACCACTTCACTTTGGCAATACGAATATTGTTTCGTTTGACTTAGAAAATTGATACTCTTTTCTAGCAAACTTTAAAATCTCTTCTTCATTATCGGTTAAATTCTCAATGTTAGTCTTTAAAGAACCTTGATCTTTCTTTAAAGAAACTAATTGTTTCTTTTGATTTGTTATTGTATTTTTTTTGCCATTAATTACTTCTTGTTGTTTCGTTAAAATATATTGAACGTACAAAGTAGTCGCAGCAATAAAAATGAACATGAAAATAAAACGCCTTAACTTCTTCTTATTTATAGTTCGCTTGTCGTTAGGCTGTGATAGTTGCTCTGGTATATTAGGAACATTGACTCTTTTGAGTTTCCTCATTTTCAAATCCCCCTAACCCATATTTTCTCACTACCATAGGCACGATCTCTTACTAACTTAAATTCTATTCTTATAAAATAACCTCCTTCACAAAAAAATCTCACAAATTAACCAATTAGAGATAGCGTTCGACGACATCTCTGTATTTAAAATGAGAATTTTTATTTATGCTGCTATAAAATAGTAGTTTATGTTATTCTTTTTCCCCAATTGTAGAAAACATTTTTACACATATAAATTCTAGTTTTGCATACCGATGTTATAACATGCTTACAAGGAGGAAAAATGATGCACTACCGTACATTAGGTAAAACTGGAATTACTGTTTCTGAAATTGGCTTTGGAGCGTGGGCGATTGGCGGCGATGAATGGGGTCCTGTTAACGACAAACAATCTATAACCGCTATGAAGAAAGCAATTGAATGTGGCGTAAACTTTATTGATACTGCTGATGTATACGGATTAGGACATAGTGAAAGGTTAGTAACTCAAGCGATAAGAGAGCACCGTAATAATATCGTTTTATCAACGAAAGGCGGTTTAATTGGGCATCACTATGATCCAAGTGGAGAGCCTGTTTATAATACTGCAGAAAAAGTGATCGCAGTATTTGAAACTAGCTTACTGCGCCTAGAAACAGATTATATTGATGTTTATTTCTGTCACATTTGGTGGGATAAACAAGAAGAAACAGAAGCATTTTTACGAGCATTTGAAATATTAAAACGGGACGGAAAAGTAAGAGCTGTTGGTGTTTCAACTCACGACATACAATATATAAAACACTTCAATAAAAACAATGAAATTGATGTTGTGCAACTTGATTACAACATATTAAACCGAAAACCAGAAAACGACATACTGCCCTACCTACAGGAGAACAATTTAGGAGCTGTTATACGCGGCCCTTTAAAAATGGGGATATTAACTGGAAAATTTACAAATAAAACAACTTTTCTTGACGGAGATTTACGCAAAGAATGGCCAAAAGAAAAGTGGTTTCAAGAAGATTTACAAAAAGTAGAGAAACTACGATTACTCTCAAATGAAAATCAAACCTTAGGGCAACTCGCACTTCGTTATGTCCTCACTCATCCAGCGGTATCGGTCGCAATTCCTGGCGCAAAAACAGAAAAACAAGCGAAAGAAAATGCAGACTCGTCTATCCGTCCGATTCTTACAGATGAGGAATTAGCGCATATTCAGTCAATATAAAACAAGACGAGCAGCTGGAAATATCCAACTGCTCGTCTTGTTTTACTTTTTAATATTGTAAATCAATATCATATTCCATCATCTTCGCTGTTTCTTCAGCAACCCGAGCACCCAACAAATTTCTCACAATGTGAAATGACATATCAATTCCAGCTGAAATTCCTCCAGACGTAATAATATGCCCCTCATCTACAAACTTTACATTCTCTAATACTTCCACATTCGGAAAATCATTTCTAAAACTTTCAATACTTGCCCAATGTGTTGTCGCTTTGAAGCCATCGAGTAATCCAGCTTTCGCAAGTAAAAGCGCACCCGTACAAACAGAAGTCATTAACTTTACTTCTTTCATTTGCTCGCGGATCCAATTTGTTATTATTTCATTTTTCATTTCGTTTTCTCTAACACCTAACCCACCAGGAATAATTAAAATATCAACTGGAGGCAAGTTTTCGATACTATAGTCCGGTTGTACCTTTAATCCATTTCTCGCTGTAACCATTTCTCCATCTTGACTAACAGTACGAACTGTAAATAGTTGACCTTCACTTGTTGCTGTAACGGAAAACACTTCAAATGGACCCGCAAAATCTAACACTTCCACTTCATTAAAAAGAAAAATCCCTACATTCCAGTGGCTAATCATAAGCTCACTTCCTCTTGCAAATGATGTAATAGGGATTCATACCCTTTTTCTAAAGCAATATCATATGCGATTTTCCCATCATTTTTCTTAATCATTTTATTAGCACCATTTTCAAGAAGTAATATAATGATTTCTTCATTTCCTAATAACGCCGCTTCATGAAGTCCTGTCCAGCCACCACTTTGCACAGCATTCACATCTGATCCCTTTTCAATTAAGAAAGCTACAAGCTCGCTTTGCTTATTCGCAATTGCTGCTTGAAGAGGTGTATTTTCATTTTCGTTTTTTGCTCTAATATGTATATCTGCACCCTGTTCTAAAAGGAAGCTTGCAATTTCTTTCTGTCCAAAATAAGCAGTTAAGTGAAGCGGTGTCCATCCATCTTCACTAAATGAGTTAACAACACTTGGATCCGTATTAATGATTTCTACTACCTTTTCTTTTTCCCCTCTTATGACTGCTTGTGATATTGATATGATTTGTTCCATAATGAACCTCCATGTATACAAATATTAAGTACCCCTTAATAAATTCCATTAATAATCACATGTTCCTTTCTAAATAATTAAGTTTACATAATAATATTATTTTTATAATTCGCTATCCTAATAAAAAAACAACCGACTCTAATGAGTAGGTTGTTTTTTAATTTCATTTTTATATTTGTTTAAAAAAATATCATTTTCACTTACAACTAATAAACATTAATAAAAATGAAATGAAATTATATATTTAGCAGCCATGAACTCTTTACATATCAAAACCGGCTATTTACTTAAATTAATAGTTTTTATCATTTGAAAATAAAAATGGAATTTATCCTTACATTTGAAAAATAAATATATAGCAAGAATCTATAGCAGTACTCTTATCATACTAATCTATAACAATTCTGCCTTCTTCCCTTACCTGTATCCTTTAAAACATAAGACTTTAAAACGAGTGCTGTTAGTGAATCTGTTAATGTTTTATATGATAAATTTGAAAGAGCTAATAGATCGTTCGTATATAACATTCTATGCTTCTCTAATAATAATAGTACTAATCGTTCTGACGGTTTTAATGTTTCATCACTTTCTAGTATAAAATCTATATTTTTCATATCCCTACTTCTTACTCCTTATATAAAAAAATGATTTTAGTAGTTATTTAATATAAAAATACTACATAACAAATTTGAAGATATATCGAAATAACATAACGCCCAAACACTTTTATACTATAACATAAAAAAGACATTTCCCCAAATTGAAAATGCCTTTTTATATCTACTTCTCTTTTTTATATAATTGATATGATTGTTCTAGCCCTTTATTATATTTCGTATTATTATCTGTCCATTCTCCCCCTAAGTTTCCTGGCCACCCTGATGTATTAGCAACATATTTAAGCAACTCCCAATCCTGCAGTCCTTTTTTCACACCACGTTCATACGATTTGACCATACTTGAAATTGCTATCGTTGTATTTATACGCGAATCCACTAAACTCTCTTCCGATAATTGCGCTGGTGCTAATCCACCACGATGTAATTGGAATAATCCGAAAGATGTTCCGTTATCTCCTATTGCTTTTCGGTTAAATTTTGTTTCATGATCCGCAATTGATAATGGTATCCAATCTGGAATATCATACCTCTTTGCAACTTCACTAATTACTTGTTTATTATTTTTAATCTCTTTCTGCTTTTCATAGTTAATATAAATTACATAACTTAAAGTAACTAACGTAAATAATATGAATATATATTATAGTGCCTTTTTCATCATTTCATCTCCTGCTTTGTATATGTTTCACTTTCTATATACACTATAAGACTTTTATGTGACATTCATTTGACAAAATGATATTAATTATACATAAGCTGTTCCAGTTTTAACTATCAATCTAAAAACTACAATTCTTCTAAAAGACTCCTTCAACACATAAAAACAATCAGCCTTTCATGTATAGTACATGAAAGGCTGATTGTTTTTCACTACACTTTTTTATGTATACAGTATATCCCTGCTATAATAAAACAAAAAAGACCTTTATACGTTAAAGATCTTTTTCATCTTATTTTTGTTACAAAAAACGCCAGAATCTAAAAAAACTTACTTTATGATTTGTATTTTTATATATAAATTAAAGGTTATAAGACTACCAGCATCTTCTCGATTAACATTTTTCACATTAAATGTTTCTTGCAATATGCGGTTTGCTGTAATGACTCGTCCCACCGCCACCTACTACTACTTTACCACCTTTTTCGAAGATTAATAATTTACTTGAACCATCTGAAAGTAAAACTATTACTTCAGCATGATCACTTGTCGCTACATAGATTACATAACCACTTTTTGAAATACAAGTTTCCCAATGCTTATCAAATTCTGATCTTACAACTCGATTAGAATACACTTGATTTTCAATTCTTCCTTGTTCTTCGTTTTCCAAGTTTATTCCTCCCACTTCTCTAAAGTGTCATTTATAGTAAAATAACAGCCCATTTAAAATAGTGACTGACTTTAACATAAATAGTATATGTAGTTAGTAGGAGAATGCTTGGACAATGAAAACGTAACAGCATTTAAGTATTTTACAATCGGAATTTTCCCTTAATCATTACAGCTACTTCTTTAGCACTCAAATGAGTATTATTAATTTTTATGTACTCTTCTTTTTCAATTTCATCATGAAATGAATTTAATCTATGTTTTTTCATCGTTTCTTTTAAATTTTTTTCAGACCATTCAATGTCTCTTTTTTTCAGTTTATGCTCTAGTCTATGTGGACTTTTATTTCGCTCTAATCTTTCATCTATTTCTGCCTCGAGCTCTACAAAATATACTGCTGCGCCTTTTGATTCAAAAATACTTACTACATGGTTTATATAATCCCAATCCGATTGAAGGTCAAATGCCCATACATATGTAAAAATCATTCCGTATAAATCACTTTTAGACACTTCTTCAAACAGTTCATTACGAAACAAACTTACTAACCGTTGTGCTTCCGCTTTGTACTGTAATCAAAAAACGAGCTAACAAAATCAATCGTCATATGATTATGAAATAGCTTTAAATCAGTTATTTTTTCTAACTCATGCCCGACCGTCATTTTCCCGACTGCTTGCGGGCCAAATATTAAGATGAATTTCCATTTGTTTGCCTCCGATTTTTCTCTATAAACAATGAAATAAAACATATCCTAAAATTGAAAATAAGGCAGTCGATGTTGTGTCGATTGCCTTATTTTCATGAATAGTTCCTATATTATTACTTTCGTACAGCTTCAAAAGTAATAATTTGTTCTGCATTTGACGGTTGCTTTTCATAAACATAGTCAGCAGAGCAAGTAATGTCAGTGAAACCTATACTTTCTAAAAGGAGCTTAAACTCTTCTATTCCATACCACCGCATTGCAAAACGTTGTAGTTCAGTTTGTACTAACTGTCCTTTACTCCATTTTTCATATTTTAAATATGATACAGTTACTTGGTTAAGCCAATCTATTTCAATTGATTTATTTTCTAATGTAATTCCGTCCCCGCTTGGCAGAGAAAAAGTCGATGTATGAATCTCACCCGTCTTCCAGTCATATGGAAGCGCAAGATCTACAATTAAACGCCCGCCTAGATTAAGATGTCGATAAAAACATTTCAGAGCATTTATAGAATCATCACGATTTTCAATTAAACAAAAGGATCCAGTAGGAATTATTATCGCTTCATATTTATGTGGCAGTGAAAATTGTTGTAAGCTTCCTTCATATAAATTAGGATGCAAGCCTCTCTCTTTACACCGCATACGGCAAGAGTCTAGCATTTCAGGCGAATAATCTATCCCATCAACTTTAAAGCCAGCTTCAAGAAATGGAATAATGACACGTCCCGATCCTACTGCTGCTTCGAGAATTCTCCCTTTACAACTTTTTAAACGATCTTGATAATATTCAATATCACCATTCAAAGAGTAACCGACAGGTTTTGTGAAATCATATAATTCCGTACAAAGTGTACTATAATAACTAAACATTTATTTTCTCCTCCGTTTTATGTGTACGGAAGATTCTAATTTACTTAATCTTTCCGTACCTCAAATTTTAATGAGAATTCGAAAGAGCTGACTGTCATAATATATCACTCGCTTTCTATAGAATATAATCATATTGTATAATATTCCCTTCAAAATGAACATATAGAAACCAAAATTCAGACTTATACTGAAAGGAGGATATGATGAATTCATTAATTGGATTTCTTTTTCTTCTTATCGCTATTAATGTTCTAATTTTCTTTATAGCAAAGCAGTGTAAACGAATATGGAAAATAGCCAGTGGTATTTTCATTCTTTCTTCTCCCATTTTCTTCTTTGCCACTTTGCACGTAATTGGAGAAAAAGTAGGAGATGATTAGCTGGAGGTTTTGCCGCTTTTATCTTTAGTGGCCTTTTAATCATTAATGCAATTTTTTTATTTGTTGTAAATATTATTATATCTACCAATAGAAATGCATAATACACTCCCTATGTTTGTAGGCATTTCTATTTCAAAATTTAAAGAGCTTACTATAGTAAGCTCTTTATCAAAAACTATTTATTTCACAATCGGCAATGTCACTTCACTCAATTTCACCGTTAGCTTCGTTCCTGCTTTCGGTCTAATTGTATAATCGTAATCACTTGCGATTAAAACGACCCCCATTTGATGCCCAGCTTTAAATACATAATCATCTGGCTGCATGTCCCATGTAAATGTGTAATCTTTACCAGGTTGAATCGCTGTTGAATTTTCTATACTATTTAAGTTTTGCGGATCCATCCAACCTCTCGTTACAATTTCAGGCCTCGCTCCGCCATAATCAACAAGTAAAGCTGTTAAATTTGAAACAGATCGATCAATATTTCCTGTTATTGAAATTTTAGGCGTACCACTTATTCGCATATCTTTTTGCAGTACAGGCATTGTATATACTAATCGATTCGCTATTTCTAACTCAGGGTTTTCTACTAGTTGATTTGACTTTATTTTAGCATCATCTACTAATGAGAAAACATTGTTTACTGATCCCATACTTAATGGTAGATTGACTGCTTTATTACTTAAATACATACGGACTTTTGATGGTACAGCTGCTGGATCTGGCCAATTTTTTATTTTTTGCCACGATTTATTTTCACGTTGTACATCTACCATCGGTTCATCCATAATTCCATTTTCAATTCCATATAGCCAATAATCGAACCATTTATTTTGGGTTTGTTGCCAGTTATTACTTGATGTTCCACCATGTCCACCTTGATGTAACCACATTTTACGAGGAACATTATTTTTGCCAAGAGCTTCCCACCACTGTGCGAACTGCTTCGTTTTTACATTCCAATCATTTAAACCGTGAACAACAAACACACTAGCCTTCACATTCTTAACATCTTTTACATAGTTACGTTTATCCCAAAAATCGTTATAATCGCCTGTTTTACGATCTTGTCCAGCTGTTAGTTCTTTAATAATTTGCCCGCAAACTTCAGGGTTCTTTCTTGTTAGTACTGCTTCTGCCATATTATCTGTATCTTCTCCCTGATATCCACCTGGCGCAATAACCGCCCCATTTGCACGATAATAATCATACCAGCTACTAATCGCTGCGATTGGAATAATTGTTTTTAACCCTTCCACTCCTGTCGTTGCGACAGCATTCGGTAACGTACCATTGTAAGAAACTCCTGTCATTCCTACATTTCCCGAAGACCAATTTGCATTTACTTCCTTACCATCCTCTGTATATGCTTTCGCACGCCCATTTACCCAATCAATGACAGACTTCGTCCCTAGTATTTCTTGTTCATCTCCAGTTGTCGGACATCCATCTGATTTTCCAGTTCCGATACTTTCGCCTAAAATGACTGCATATCCTCTCGGAACATAATAATTACCATACGACCCAAGATTAACTGCCCCATACGGTTTTCCTTCATACGCATACAATTCTTCATCAACATTATAAACAGGAACATCTTTTAATCCTGATCGATATGGACTCATTTCATAAATAACGGGGACTTTCACATCTGAGTTCGTCTTTGGACGCATAACCTTTACTGATACACGATCTTTTTTACCATCACGATCACTATCAACTTCTGTCTCTACAAATAGATTTTCTACGATGGCTTCATCAAGTGAATAGATTGGCTTCGTCATCCCATTTTCTAATTCAATTTTCGTATTTGACATTAAACCCTCTGAAATTTGACCATTTAACATAACATTTTTGTCTTTTACGGAGCTCCCTTCATTTTCTTCTGCATGTGCAGTCATACTAGAAACTCCTGAAGTAATTGTTAAAGATAATATAGTCGATAGTGTAATTGCTATTTTCTTTTTTTTCATGCCCTTCCCTCCCCATATATTCCTTCTTTTACTATACATTAAAAATGCAGAAAATTCAGTTTATATTTCGTAGAAAGTTGAGAAATTTGTAAAACATTCGAATCTTTCAAGATAATAGAAAAGGAACTAATAACAATTAGTTCCTTTCTATATACATATAAAATTGTATTTCTCCATCTTCTACCGAAACTCCGTATTCAAAACCATGTCTTTCTAATATACTTTTTACAATCGCTAATCCTAATCCAGTACCTGATTTTTCTTTACTGCGAGAAGACTCTAATACGTAAAAAGGCTCCCAAATTTTATCTATCTCTTTAATTCCCTCAGCAGCAATACCATTTTGAATTTGAAAATACACAATGCCATTTTTCTCTTCTAATATGATTTTTATATTTTGATTCGTTGTATATTTTATCGCATTAGAAATTAAATTTTGAAAGACCATTCTCATTTTATTTAAATCAGCATAAACAATCGTGTCACCAACACTATAGTTCACTTGCAACTTGAGTTCTTTCGACTCCAGTTCAATCTTATGCTTATCTATTATACTTTGTACTAGTGGTTCAATAGGGAATTCTTCTTTTTGTAAAATATCTCTTTCTAGTTTAGAAAATCGCAATAACTCTTCAATTAAATTTGAAATTTGATCTGTTTGTTTAATGATTGTATCAACATATGTGCCATCATCTAAACCGTCTTTTATTCCCATAGAATATGCTTTTACTAATGCGATTGGTGTTTTTAATTCATGAGTTACATCGCCCATAAATCGTTTTAAGTGGTCATTTCGATCTGTTAAATCTTGATGTGCTTCATGTAATTTATCACTCATAATGTTTATACTATTTGCTAAATCACCTATTTCATCATTCGTTTTAACTTTCGTCCGTTTAAATTTCAGACGTGAAATATCTTCTGCGACATCACTCAATTCATTCAGTGGTGTAGTGATTGTTTTTGAAAAAATCCAGACGAGCACGATAATAAGAAATAGTGAGAATCCCAAAATGTATAAATAAAATGAGTTAAGCGTTTTAATTACTTCATTTGAATGTGCGATAGAAACTCCTACTAAAATCAACATATCATCTTTCGCAATGTATTTCGCAAAAAAACTAGATTTTATCTTTTCTTGATCATATATTTTATTCGATTGTCCGAGGTTCTTCACTTTCGTAATTTCTTCTTTTGTAATCCAAAGTTTATTCAATGCAACTCTCTTTTTTGTAAGTTGCATGCGTAATTCTTCATTAATAGCATCTTCTGAACTATTTATTGATGTGTACGCAATCGTAACATTACCTTCATTTTCAATACGATTTATAGCATCATCTAGTTCTTTACGCGGTATTGACTGGATTTGCGCTGTAATGCCTTCTAAGCTTTCGCGTGTTTTGTGCACATTATATTTTGGTAAAAAATAGTTAATTAATAATAAAGAGATGGAAAAAATAAGGATGACTGTTAAAGAGATGCTGAAAAACAACTTTTTACCGAGTTTATTCACACTCTTCCTCCAAACTGTATCCTAAACCGCGATGTGTCTTTATAATATTTTCTCCTATTTTTTTACGCAACCTTCTTACATGCGTATCAACCGTTCGCTCTTCCCCAAAATAATCAAATCCCCAAACGATATCTAACAACTTTTTCCGCGTTAAAATCGTGCCTTTATGATTTAAAAAACATTTTATTAATTGTAATTCTGTCTTTGTAATATCTAATTCTTTCTCGTTTTTATATACTTTATTTTTGGTGAAATCTATTTTTAAATCTTGAACTTGAATAACATCTTCATGCTGTACAAGCTTTTTCGCTCGCGTAATTAGCACTCCTGGGTGAAATGGTTTTTTCACATACTCATCTGCCCCGGTTTGAAGAGCTGCTAATTCATCTTCACTTTCACTTTTCGCAGTAAGCATTAATACTTTTACACTCGAATTCTTTTTTATTTCCTGACAGACAGTAATACCACTACTTTTCGGCATCATCCAGTCTAAAATAGCTAAGTCAATTTTCTCATCATAAAATATTTTAAGTGCTTCCTCTCCATCCTTTGCTAATAAAACTTCGAAGCCTTCTTTTTCAAAATACGCTTTTAAAATTTTCAGCATATCCTGTTCATCATCCGCAATTAATACTTTCATTACATTTCCTCCATTACTTATAAACAAATATCAATTTTATCATACAACTTCTTTGTTACATCAATGTGACATAAAAATATTTACAACGTTTGAGGGTATAGTAAGTGTGAGGTGTTGTTTCATGTTCAAAAAAATAGGAGTCATTACTCTTCTCTTCTTTTTATTATCAACAAATGCGTTCGCAAATACAAATAAACAAATTGAAGTATTTGATTGTAAAAAAGAAATGGTCGTTCAAAAACAATCTTTAGATCCAGCTATTCAAAAAGAAGCTGTTCAATATGCTAAATCCATTACTGGCCCGTTCAAAAACTTAAACGTCGTTCCAAAAGATGGTCATATGATAAAAATCCCTTTATCTAAACCAGTTTCTATTACAAATCAATGGTTACATACAACAATTGATGAGGTACTTATTCTTCTCCCGCTTAATGAAAAACCTTATATTATGCTTTACGATGATGAGAATAATCCCCATTTTTATTATGTAAAAGGTAATCCGAAGGGTTTATTGAAACGAATGAATGTTAAGATGTAATTGCATAAGAAAGGTTCCATACTTGAGTATAGAACCTTTCTACAATCTTATCAGGTGACTTGAACCTTTATAATTTCCGATTTTTACAAATCCATTTGCGCTATAAAACTCTTCACCTTGCTTTGTATCCGAATGTAGAACAACAACGTGAAAATACTTTTCCGCATGTCTTAATAGTTTCTTTAATAACAACTTCCCTAATCCGATGCGCCGATAATCCTTTGAAATATAAAATCTCCTCAATCGGCCAATCTTATTATCTTTCGTATACGGATCTTGATTTAATCCCCCGATTCCAATTAACGTATCACCTCGAAAAATGCCATATAAACATTCGCCCGTTTTACTAAATGTATTTCTTTTACTTTCATATTCATTTATTAGTTTTATTAAGAAATTAAATCCTTCTTCTTTACTTTCCTGGACAAGGTGATTGACCTCATATTTTAGCAAATCTCCAATTCGTTTTATTTGTATATTTTCCAGCTTACTCCCCCACTTTCTCTATCCAAATGTATCTTTTTAAAAAATAAAAATGCCCAAGAATATATTATCCTGAGCATTCATTTGAATGTGAACTTATTCATTTTGTTATGTACGTATTCTTCAATTCTGGTAATATCCCCTTCAGTTCCATTAAATCATCAATTACTAAATCAGCATGAGCAAGCTCATCTTCTTGTGCAAAATCAAAATTACATCCAATCGCAATTAAACCATTATCTTTTGCCGCATTAATATCCGATAAACGATCCCCAACTACCGCTGCCTCTTGTATATCATACTTCTTCAAAATACCTTTAACTAAGTCACCTTTATTTAGCGAGTGTATTTGTTCAATACTGAATATTTCCGTAACCCATTGGTCTAAACCATAATAAGATACGATTGCCTGTAAATATTCCGTTAAACCATTACTAGCAATGTAAATGGAACAGTTATTTTCTTTTATAAAACTAAAAATTCCCTTTACATTCGGATATAAAGCACCATTTCCGTTCTTTATATTTTCAATTAGTCTTTCTAAAAAATATGCATCTGTTTGTTCCCTTACTTCATTAGAATGATTAGGTAATAAAGCTTCCCAAACTTTAGGTAAAGGTACACCCATAATTTCACGATATTTATCAATTGGTGTTATCGTATTCCATAATTGTAGTGACCGTAAATGATCAAATGTATCATCTAGTGATAACTCTAAAATTTTATCTGTTTGAAATAAAGTTCCATCCATATCGAAAATTAGTGCTTGTAACATGATATTCTCTCCCATTCTTTACTTATGAACTACAATACAGCTTTACTCGAAATATTTTTAAGCATCTCAACAATAATTTCTGAACAATAATTCGCTGCAGTTTTCGCGAAATCATCATATGAAACTTGCGCTGAATCATCTGCACTGTCAGAAATGCATCTCAAAACGAGAAACGGTATGTCATTTATATAAGCAACATGTCCAATTGCTGCTCCTTCCATTTCTGTACAATGAGGTGTATATTCAGTGACTAATTGCTCCTTTAATTTTGAATCCTCGACGAAGCATTCTCCGCTGACGATTCTTCCTTCATGAACAGTAATATTTAAACTACTACTATTAACAGCTTTTCGGGCTAAATCTCTTAATTCCTCGCTTGCATGAAACGCTTCTTGAAACGGAAATAGATTCTTCATTTGATTTTTATTAACATCATGATGCGTAACATTTGTAGAAATAACTAGATCGCCAATTTTCACATCCGGATGTAATCCACCCGCAACACCTGTATTAATGATAGAATTCACATCAAATTTATTAATTAAAATTTGTGTACATACGGCGGCATTTACCTTTCCTACACCACATCGCGTAATAATAATTTCTGTATCCATGAAGTTTCCTTTATAAAAAGGTATTCCCGCAATAGTATGTTCCTCTTTAATAAGTAGTTTTTCTAATAGTAAGTCTATTTCTATTTGCATTGCTCCGATAATACCAATTCTGTTCATATATGTAGTCTCCTTAATTAATTTGCAAATATTCATCAATATCTTTATGAATTTGCATAAAAGCTTTATTCCAAAATTCATACTCTGTTAGATCAATATCAAAATGTTTTTTCATCAATTCTTCAACTGGGGCCTTTCCTGTTTCTCGTAAAAACTCTTTATACCTCAAATGAAATGCATTTTTATTTTCCTTTGCTATTTCGATTAAACTAAAACTCGCTAAATACCCAAATGTGTATGGATAATTGTAAAAAGGAACGTCTGCTATATAAAACTGAACGTATTTCATCCAAACAAACGGCTGATATTCTGTTAGTGCATTCCCGTATGCCTTTTCTTGCGCGGCTATAGATAATTTCTCAATTTCATCAGCACTTAAAGGACCTTCCTTGCATTCTTCATAAAACTTCTTCTCAAACTGAAACGATGCACGAATTGCCATAACATAATTAAAACTATTTCTTATTTTCCAGCTAAGCAATGACTTTTTCATTTCTACACAATCTGTTGTTTGAATTAAATAATTCATGATTACCGTTTCAAAGAAAATAGACGCTGATTCAGCTGTACTCATTGACAGATAATCATCTAAAAATGAAGTAGATTGTTCAAGACTCATAACATAAAAATGCCAAGCGTGTCCCAGTTCATGAGCAAGTACTCTTACACTATCAATTGTTCCATCATAACGAAGCGAAATGCGAGATTCTTTTTCACTGAAAAAAGGAGCACAAAATCCACCCGGCGGTTTATTATCTCTCGGTTCAGCATCGATCCAGCCATTCGCTATTGCATTCTGTGCGAACTGTGCCAATTCTTCATCTATATTTTTTAGTGCATCATATATGTTTTTTACTGCTACTGAAAAAGGAATAACAGTCTCATTACTTTCTTTCCATGTCATTAGCTCGTACCATGTAATTGAATTCTTTCCTTTTTTATAACCGTTTAACGCAATTACTAGCTTCGTAAGATTTTGTTCCGTTGCATTCCACATTTGGGATAATGCAGTTTCAGAGATGCCATTTGCTTGTAGTGATTGTTTTAAAATCTCTGTCCCTTCCATTTCATCACTTTTAGCATGACGTAATCTTCCTATTTGATTCAATACAGTAGCAAAGATATCTTTTTCCTTATTCAAAGCATTTGTAAGAGAATCAAATACTATTAATCTTTCATTATGATCATCACTATTCATCGCAACGTAATTTGCTTGTCCAAATGATAAATTCTCTTTATCGTGTATTACTTCTATTTTATTTCTTAATTGTGTATACATATCTTCCCAAGCTTTTAATTCATTTTCTATTAGTTTAATACTTGAATGATTTGTATTAACACTTTGTCCCTTACTAGATTCTATTAATAGTTGAACTTCTTTCTTTAATTGATTTACTTTTACACTTAGTAAAGTATTTTCAGGATACTTCTCATCTTCAGCAGCACGGCAATATAAGTAATACTCTGCTTTTTCGATAGCCTGTATAAGTTGTGAAAGGATTACTGAGTCTTTTGTTGCTTTATATTCAATTTTTAATCTTTCTATCGTTTCTATAGAAAACGTGAAGTTTTGTTCTTGAGGATATAGCCTGTCCAAATCCCATTGAGATTGGGCTTGTATTATTTTATTCATTTTGCACCCTTCTTTTTTTACAAATAGTTACAAAAACCTACTCTTTTCACTATTATATACGAACTATCAAAATTTTAATATCTTGAAATGTTCAAACTTATATGAATGTAATTTGATATTTCATTTTCTATTTCTTCCTATACGAAATTCATATTTTGTGATTCCTTCCCATACAGAACCATTAATGCGTGGGAACCTCTTTTAATTAATAATCTGAGAAAACATATTACAGAAAACCTGTTTTAATCCATTTTATTTTCAGCTGAAATTTTAAAGTACTTCGCAGATAATTTATAAGAGCGATTCTCATTATAAAAGTTACCTAATTCATAGGATAATTCAGCAACTAAGCGATGTTGCTTTTTTTCTACTCCCACGTCAATTGCTTTTTGTATATTTTTCTCATATTCATAATAATCTCCACGTATTTTGAATATTTTAGCTTTCAAACCATATAGTTGGACATGTGCAATTGGTACATCATAAACCGATAAAAAATGAAATGCTTCATTCATAACTTTATTAACATTTTTCCAATCTTTAAGTTCTATGTACACCTCTATCATGTTTCGTAATGCATATACCTTTTGATGTTTCTCCGATAAAAATTCACTCAATTTCAAAGTTTCTTTATAGTATTTAATAGCATTCTTATAGTCTTTCAAACCTTGATAAATTTTTCCATAATCATAAGAAATTATAGGTAAATACATAGAATCACCATTTGTAGCCACACTATTTTCTACTTGCTGTAAGATTTCAAGCGCTTTTTCATATAACTCATCCAAAATATACAGTACTGCTAGCATTACAAGTGTATTTATTACATTCTTCTCCATACCATTTTTGCTGTATATGTTGTAAGCTTTTAGGGCATACAAACGACTAATACTTTTATCTTTATAAAGCACCTTATATACAAGACATAAATTATAGTATATATGAGCATGTTGTTCAGTTTCTTCTACACCAAGTAAACTCTCAGCCTGTACATAAATATCATGCGCAGCAATGTAGTCTTGTTTATTATAAAAATAATAACCTCGAGATTTTAAATAATAAATAGAATCTTCAGGATCTTGCATTTCGACCTGACTTGGTATCATTTGCGAAGCTTGATCTACAAGCGACTTCACATATAACAAGTTTTTTTGTCGGGCATGATAGTATATAAGTACACCATATACCTTTAATAATAAAGGGATTGAATCCACTTCACGAACGTATAATTCTAACAAAGATAATTCAGCTTCAGTTATAATTTTATCTTTTTTATATTTATTACATATTTCAAGAATAGTAAGCTTTATCTCCTCGTAATTGCCATCTATGAGAAAATCGCAATCAACACCCAGCTTCTTAGAAACTTGTTTTAAAAAAGAAGATGATGGTTTGATTTTCCCACTCTCAATTCTACTTAAATAGGTTACTGAGCATATTTCTGATACGAGCTCCCCCTGTGTCAATCCTTTATGCATACGAACTTGCCGAATACGTTCCCCTATTTCCATCTTTTTCTCTCCCTAATTAACCATTTCATGCTTTTTACTGATTAAGTCATTATGTATCTACATATTTTTCATACTAAATAAAAGTTTGTCGAATTATTTAGTAAATATGAAAGGATGACAAATATGATTGTAAAAACAAAAAAAGATTCAACACGAAAAATGGCAAGATATGTTGGAGGCGCTGCTACTCTTTTATTGCTAGCATCCTTCCTTTATCAGTGGAACAATGGTTTAGTAGTTGATGATACTGAAACATTTGGTTTCATACTAGCCTTCACTGGTTTCCTATCTACCTTCATACCTACTAAAAAGAAAGTTACTAACTAATATAAAATTACATATTTTTCATCCGCATAAAACAATTATATTAGAATTAAAAAAGGATTGATCAAAAGATCAATCCTTTACTCTACTTCATTTAAGAAGAACAATGTTAACGCACCAGGTCCTGTATGCGCTCCGATTGCAGCTCCAATTGTATTTACGATAAATACTTCACAGCCGAATCTTTCGGTAATTAATGCTTTTAATGCTTCGGCAGTTTCTAAATCATCACCGTGAGTCATACCGATTGTTTGACCTTTAAGGTCTTTCCCGCGCTCTTCCATAATATCAACAATTCGGCTTAATACTTTCTTTTTCCCTCGTACCTTTTCAAGTGGTACAAGTTTTCCTTCATCCACATTTAAGATTGGCTTAATGTTTAGCAAACCACCGATGAAACCGGCTACTTTACTTAAACGTCCACCTCTAACAAGGTACTGTAAGTCAGCTACAGTGAAGATATGCTCCATATGCTCCATTAGAAAAGCGACTCGGTTTAATATCTCTTCTTTTGATGCACCCTCTTTTGCCATTTTTGCAGCCTCTAATACGACAATACCTTGACCGAGTGAGGCACATTTTGTATCGATAATTTCTAAATCTAAATCAGTGTATGTTTCTTTCACTTCTTTTTTTATGAGAACTGACGATTGATATGTACCAGACAATTCAGATGAAAAAGCTAAATATATACAAGGGTTACCTTCTTTTGCATAGGAAACAAATTTTTCTTGGAATGTTTCAAGTGAAGGCAATGACGTTTTATAAACTGCGCCTTCTCTCATTTTTTGCAGTAATGTAACTGATTTTAATGTAACCCCATCTAAATACTCTGTTTCTGCTTCATCATATACACGGAGTGGAATTAAATCTATATCATATGCTTGCAGCAATTCTACCGGTAAATCCGCCGCACTATCCGTAATGATTTTAACACCCATTTTTAAACCTCTATTCTGTTATAAATATAAAAAATATAAAATAAAAATAGTACTTTTAAATTATATACGTAAAACTTAAATGAAGAAAGGAAAAGACTTTATATTGTATGCACTATTCTTCAAAACTTGAACTGCAAATAAAAATGATTTCATTTTAACCTCTTTTTACAAGTTATTACACTGTGTATAATGAGAATATTATATTTTTTCTGAGGGAGGATACATATGAGCATTCAACTAGCTATATATAATGATTTATAATGGGTTAATAATCATTATGAATCGATAGGATTTGTACCAAGTGATTTAACACGAGACACAGTTGCGATCATTACATATAACAACGAGTATGCAGGTGTTGGACGTTTAGTCCAAATAGATGAAGGTACTATTGAAATGGGTGGAATTTTTATTCTCCCTAAATTTAGAGGTCTACAATTAGCTGGGCAACTCGTTTCATTTTTAGTACAAACTGCAAAAAAATTACAAATACTAAATGTGTATTGTCTTCCTTTCGAGGAACTAGAAAACTTTTATAAAAAATATGGCTATACTGAAGTCGATACTACGAAAGAAGTTGTCCCCCCAATTATTCTAAAAAAATATAATTGGTGTTTGGAAAATTACGATAAACATGTTTTACTATTTAAGTTGTGAGTTTTGTAAAAAAGGAGTCAATGCACTTTGTATTACACATCAGATTATACAAGCAATTATCTGTGAACTAGCTTCTTTATTCAAACAACATATACGCCACATTTTATACCCGTTTTTAATAAGTGTTAGCAAGTTCGTTGACAAACTTGTTAGCACCTTTTCAAAACTTAAACCTGAAGAAATTCATACAATTAAGTAACTATCCTAGCTAGCAATAATATCATCCTTCATAAATATTAAAGTGAATTCATTGAGGATAAACCGTTTGGAGGATATTCTATAGCACTGAATGATTTACAAAAGATTACGCATTGATACGCTACGAATAAAAATAATGAGCTAATCAAGGGAATATAATCATTTTTATGTAATTCGCACTTGTACTTCCTGTTCTTGTATCACTTGAATGATTAATTCCAATACAATATTTTGTACTAACTGATACACATTGTCATGAAATGTACTTTGTTCTGATATGTATTCAATACATTGATATATATATCCTTCTACCAATAAGCTCCCTTTTTCAACTGTAAATTTATTTTGTCCATTCTTTTTTACTTTTGGTACTAAAAATTCGGTTTTTGTCAAAACAATCTCCTGTTCCACCTCTTTTATTCCTATGACTTTTTCTGTAAATACCACTTTTTCTCGTAAACTAATTTCACCTTTATATCTTCCTATTTCTATTGGTAGTCTGGCTGTTATATAATTACTTACTTCTCCCCCATTTTCACTCTCTAATATTATGCTGTGAATAGGAATCCATGAAGATGTCTCTACCTTATTCTCTTCATTATTCCCTTTAACTTTTTGATTATATAATTCAACAAGCACTCTCTTTTCATGAAGATTTAAAGAAACTAATTTACAATAAGCCTCCGAATGATACTGTTGCACTGTAGTTAATAACTTAGAATCTAATTCACGCCCCTCCGCATCTTTTTCATTTCGAAATACAAATGCATCTTGATTTTTCACATTTATTTTTGGAAATACTTTAAAGCTAGACACTTCTGAAATAATAGAAAATGGCGTTTTCACTACCATTGAATGCACTGAAGTCTCTATTTTTGATCCTAAACCTATACTTTCTCTCTTTGATTCAGTTTCTTCACTTTTTTTCTCTGATTCATTTGCTACTTCTACTTTCTCTAATCCAATCACTTTATTTTCTTTTGCTGGTTCAGTCTCTTCACTTTCTTTGTTTGATTCAATTGCTTTTTCTTCTTTCTCTAATTCTCTTTCTTCATATTCTTTTACTGATTCAATTTTCACCTCTTCTTCCTCTAATCCAATCGCTTTATTTTCTTTTGTTAATCCAGTTTTTTCACTCTCTTTCTCTATTCCAATTACTTTATCTTCTTTTTTTGACTCTGTTTCTTTACTTTCTTTCTCTATCCCCATTGCTTTATTTTCTTTTGTTAATCCAGTTTTTTCACTCTCTTTCTCTATTCCAATTACTTTATCTTCTTTTTTTGACTCTGTTTCTTTACTTTCTTTCTCTATCCCCATTGCTTTTTCTTCTTTTTTTGACTCTGTTTCTTTACTTTCCTTTTTTTCTCTTATTTCGCGCGAATCATCTTGAACATTCAGCATTTTCCATTTGTAAACTTTGTTCCATATTTCCTTACCAACCCATGGCTTATTCATCACCATCCCCCCATCTGATGAAATTCATAAAAATATGCTTTTTGTACGCGACCATTCCATCATTATATATGTTTTATAATAATAAAAAAGACATTGTCTTTTTATTAAAGACAATGCTTTTTTAGTCTTATACTTGTACTTGTTGTACTTGTAAAACTTTTAAAGTAAGATCTAGTACAATTTTTTCACGAAGAGTTCCAAATGGCTCGTTTAATTCTGTTGGACAAGGTGAAAAGTCTAATTCGAAAAATTGTGCGCTTACTAATTCACAATATGGTTGTTCATTATAAAAAACTGTATTTTCGAAGAAGTATTTGTCTAAACGTGGTAAATCACCATTTTTAGGATTAATAAAGTGAGATGTAGTATCTGAGGAAGAAGCTACTACAGCTTGTGATAGAAAATCAGCTGCTGTTAAATCTGCAAAACCAGAAAATGGAACATTTGCAATACGATCATATAGCACTCCATTACACTCATCATTTGCATATTCAATATTTTTACGAATATATCCTTGTACAAATAATTTTGCTCTTGTAACTCGGCGGTAATTTGTACCTGGTACTGGAGTAAATGCTACAGGAACTAACTTACATTGTGTTAAAAATACATTTTTTAACACACGTTTAATCTCAGTTGCTGGAGGATCTAATGAAATATCAGATTCTACAACAATTTGAATTGTTCTTTCTGCTAATACAACTGGTATTTTTACAATCGGTGTTCCTGGAGTAAGAATTGGTGTTGCAGCTGCATCACTTAATGGCGTTTGAGTTTGTCCATCTACCTGACATGGTACATTAATTGGGCATTGTTCGCTCATATTTTATAATCTCCTTTATACAATATTTTGGAGTTTTTTAACTCTCTATACTGTATATGTATCTCTTCTATTAATGCGTGGGTTTGTATAATAGTTACTTTCATCATTTACAAAAAAATAGCAAATTTAGTGTTAGTTAAACACACATAACTTAATATATTAAGCCTTTATGATTATCTATCTATATAAAAAGAGAATTTCTGAACCCTCATCGTGGAAGTAGGAACTGATGTGTTAATTATATTCACTAGTAATAGAAGAAAAATCAATATTAGTATCACTCTACTGTTGAAAAAAATAAAAACCGACTAAAAAAAGTCGGTTTTTATACCCAAATTCTTGCGGAATCCCTTCATCCTTATCATTAATATCATTGTTTTATTCTCAAATTTTTCACTAAAATTTATCAACTCTTCTTAGGAAACCAATCTTGTCGTCATTCTTTTCCCTTAATTTCATTTATTAACATCTCTTTTAATACCTTTTTATCTTTGGATAGTTTAGTTTTTGTTTGCAATTATAAAAAATAAGACTACTAAACGTTAATTTACTAGTCTTATGACATTGTACAATCCGTACACGCTCCCGTTCATTCACTTATTATTTGCAAAATAAGTATCATATGCCTTATCAAAAACATACCCTAGCTTTTCTGCTAATTTGACAGAAGTACTATTCGCTGCGTCCCAGTTTGGATACCTCCCCTTTTCTAAACAATCCAATATTAAGGTCGCACAAACTACAGTTGCCAATCCCTTTCTTCTATGATCAAGATCAGTAGCAACTTCAATTTCAATACCATCATTATAAATACTATATGATGATGCACCGCATACGACTTCTCCATTATACAAAATGCTATAACCTATACCTCGATTTACATAATCATCTATTGATCGAAATTGACTTGTAAAATCTTCAGAAACGTTGTGTAATGTTGGATTATTTGCGATATGCTCATCTATTTTTCTTAATTCATATCCTTTTGGAAGTGCAGTTATAAAAGATTGTAATTTTGAGCGATTAAACACTTCTGCATTTCTTTTAAATTTATATCGTAAAAACTTATCTATTTTTCTTTCATGGAATGTTTCTAAACGCTTTTTCCATTGATCACTATTTACGATTACTAAAATTCTTTCAGGGATGTTACGTAATAACTCTTCTGTCTCTTTTGCATTTGGATCCCCAGCGTAAAATGTGAAAATCCCTACCGTAATTTGCGCTACTGTCGGGTTTTCAAGATCGTTCACCCAGGCATTGCCCATATGTCCTTGTAAATAAGAAAGTAGAACAACATTATTAAAATCCTCGAACATAGAAACTAATTTTTTTCTTGTATGTATTTTTGCCTCATATATCATTTACATTCCCGCTTTCTTTAAAATCAACTAGACTCAACATTTTCATGAGTTAACTTTTATTAGTATTCTTATACACACTTATTTATTATCTAAGTAAATGTCTATGAAACTCAACTCTAAAATATCAAATAATTATAAATTATACGTAAATTCAATTTTATTATAACATCTAATTTCATTGAAATGATTTACCAATCAAGAATTGCTATTTTCAGATTCATTTTAGTCCTCATATCTCATTTTCTATTTACAGGTAAAAACATTATTATTCACAAATAATAGATAGCATTAGGACCATACCACATAGCTATCCACTCAATTAATACATTGTTTCCCAAAACGAAAAATTTGTAATTCCTCAATATGAAAATACATACATCCCGATATTCTAATGAAAACTATTTGTTGATAAATTTTTGCATGTATACCAAATCAAGATAAATAACTGTAAGATTGATTTGTAAATAAGCTTATTAAGGGGGATTATAAAATGTCTGATTTGTATTCTCGTCTTTCAAAAAGTGATGCCGCGGTTCTTCTAGTGGATCATCAAACAGGTCTTATTTCCAGTCTAGTGCGTGACTATGGTGTTGATGAATTCAAGAATAATGTTTTAGCTCTTGCGAATACCGCTAAGTTTTTTGATTTACCTGTTATTTTAACAACTAGCTTCGAAGACGGTCCTAATGGTCCACTCATGCAGCAATTAATCGAACTATTTCCAAATGCGCCTAAAATAGCGCGTCCTGGACAAATTAACGCGTGGGACAATGATGAATTTGTAAAAGCTATTGAAGCAACGGGTAAAAAACAGTTAATTATCGCAGGTGTCGTTACTGATGTTTGTGTTGCGTTCCCAGCTCTATCAGCTATAAATGCAGGGTATGAGGTATTTGTTGTAACGGATGCATCTGGAACTTTTAGTAAACAAGTTGCTGATGCCGCTCTTATGCGTATGGCTCATGGAAGGGTGCAACTAATGAACTGGTTTAGCGTTGCAGCAGAATTACAACGTGACTGGCGAAATGATGTTGAAGGTTTCGGAGCTTTACTTGCTAAGCATCTTCCAAGTTATCAAAATATCATTGGAAGCTATATGGGGGCTCAAAGAGAGCTTAGCAAGTAAAATCTTAATATAAAATCAGAATTGGTATTGTATTTTCGTTAACTTGATGGCGATATATGGTAACAATGATGACTAATTATTCCTAATAAAATTCACTCCCAAAAAAACTTACAGCAGGTATTTACATAATTAAAAAAAGGGCTGTCGTAGCAGCCCTTTTTTTAATTATTTTACTAATATTGTATAATCGCCTACTCCACCGCTATATTTATTTACACTTAAATAAATATCCCTTGCAATTGACTTCTTTCATATTTTGTTGCGTAAGCAGGGTACCTAATTTGCATGTTTATGGCAGTGACGCATTAAGAAATAACACGTATCAATTGATAGTACAAACCAGCCTATTTCCCGCTACTACGGCCTATACAGTATAGAAAACAATAAATACCTTTACTTTCATTAGTGTATCTAAAGAGAAGCTAAAAAGTTTCCGATTCTACACAATAAATGGTTAAATTCAAATGTAACAATATTTCATTTAATCATTTTTATGTAAAAACCCTCATTATAGTGTACGAGGGTTAATTACGATAAATACGTTATAACTCCTTCTTAGAAATGTAAGATTCCGTCTCACCATTTTTATATATTCTAGTTAACTTAATAATTGAATTGTACATCATACTATTGTCGTTAATAATCTCTTTTTTCATCTCTTCTATTTCGGCATTTCCAGTTCCACTCTCTATTTTTAAACAGTTTGAAATGTTGAGGTATCCATTTGATGCGAAAAGAATGATAAACGTAATATCAGGGAAGTTAATAAACAGTAATCCAAATTTCAATGGATTTCCAGTTATATCCGATAAGATTAATCGAAAATCTAACAGTTCAGGTACCGGAACGAAATCTTTAGAAACAATCGCTTCACCTACTATAGTAATTTGCTTTCCTACATTCCCAAGCTCATCTACAAATTCAATACATCTAGGTGGATCAATCGTTGTTGCCTGTAAAGATAAACTTAATTCAGGATTATTAAAATCGAAGAATAGTGTACTTCCCTCATTTAAACAATGTGGACAAACATTTCCAAGTAAACTGAATTCATCTTCAATAAATTTAACTTTCGTTTTACAACTACAAACTTTCCCTATTCGAATCGCATCAATTCTTGAACAATCTACAAATATTACCTCACTGTCTTCTTGTGCAAACGACACTATACCTTTTATCTCATTAAATGAAATAAAATAAGATACAACTATTTCGTTTCCGTCTATTACAATACTCTCAACCCTAGAATAAGGATGTAAACTTTTCAAAAATTCACATATACTATTTTGACAACATTGACAATCACGTTTCGGCTCACAATCCACTGATTCTCCATTCCTTTCCTATATGTTTTACCTAATAAATATAATATGAAAGGTATGTAAGAAAAGCTTGGACAATATAACTCTAATATTAGTCTAGATAAGTATACAGACATATGCCTGTCAAATTAAGAAACTCATCGTTCCTCAAATAAGTAATAAAATATATTTTTCACTATAAATGCATATAACAATTTCATCTTTCAACAAAAAAGCGTTATAATAAAGTGAAACTTCTATTAGCGGGGAGCTTTATCTCCTACTAATGGTTAGCCCTCACCAATCGGGCTCTTACGGGCAGTTATCTCCTGCCGTCCTCATCATTTGCTTCTTCACCTTGAGGCAGGAGTCTACTGCTCGTTATTGCGGGATGAATTGCAGCCTCTAAGATTACGTAATAAAGGAGATTAAAACAATGACTAAAATTAAAGTATATCAAGTAAAAGAAGAAAATATGGAAGCAGTAAAAAACATCATTGATGTTGAGGAACAAAACCCAACTGCTGAGAACTTACAAAATCTATATACATGTGTATTAGATACTGAAGATATGGCATTACCTGAATCATACGTTGAAGAAGATATCTTAATTGATTCTATGGAAGTTATGGTTAACGCTTCTCAAAGCAAGCTAAGAGACTTAGGTACATATGATGTAATCGAAGTTCAAAACAAAGGTAAGAAAACACAAATTTTATTATTAGCAGACGAAGAATACGAAATTATCGAAGGCTAATTCGACTCCGTACATAAGAAAAAGCTCCTTTCAAAATTGAAAGGAGCTTTTTCTCTATGCTTTTGATGTTTCACTTTTCACCTTGTTTTGTTCTTTTTTATATACCATGCGCTCATTTCCCATAAAGAAAACGAATACGAACGCTAAACTTGCGGGGACTAACGCCCACATAAATGTCTGAACGATTGAACTAGAGAGAGCTTCAATAATTTTATCTAATATTTGCGGCGGAATTTGAGATCTTGCCGATTCTGATAGAATAGCTCTTGAATCTCCTAAAGCGTTTGTATTCATTCCCCCGCTCATATCTTTAAACGATTCTTCTAATTGATCCTGGAAACCAGTTCTTTGAATCATTCCGAAGATTGTAATACCAAGTGTCATACCTAATGAACGAATGAAGTTACTCGTTGAGGTCGCAGAACCGCGTTGCTCCATACCGAAGTTATGAATAGCAGCCATACTTAGTACAGAGAATGAGAAACCAACTCCAAAACCGATAATAACCATATAAATTGTTAATAATATACGACTTGTTTCTGGCGTTAATGTACTTAATAAGAATAATCCGATTAGCATAATTACAGCAGAAATAATCATAATGTTTCGGTAGCTAAGTTTCGATGTTAAAAATCCACCTAACTGCGCTGTAACTACTGATCCTAACATCATTGGTAATAACAATAATCCTGAGTTTGTTGCCGTACCACCGTATACACCTTGAATAAATAACGGAATGTACACAGTTGCTGACATAAATGCCGCCCCGTAACATAAGGCAATAATTGTACTCATTCCGAATAGACGTTGTTTAAACATCTCAAATGAAATGATTGGTTCTTCTACTTTTCGTTCAATAACAATAAAAGCAATTACTAAAATAGCGAACCCAGCAAATAAACTTAAAATAAAGCTAGAATCCCAATCATACTTTTGTCCGCCTAATTCTAAGGCGAACATTAAACAAACTACTGCACCAACTAAAGTAATTGCGCCAAACCAATCAATCTTTTGTTCTCTATGAACTCGTGACTCTTTATAAAATAATGTAATAAAAATAAGTGCTAAAATTCCAAGTGGTAAGTTAATATAAAACACCCAGTGCCAGCTAATATAATCCGTAATATATGCGCCAAGTAATGGCCCGAAAATACTTGATAAACCAAATACTGCTCCGAATAAACCACCCATTTTCCCGCGCTTTTCTGGAGGGAAAATATCAAAAACGATAGTAAATGCGATCGGCACTAGTGCCCCGCCGCCAATACCTTGAATGGCACGATAAATACCTAACTGTGTAATATTTTCAGCAGTTCCACAAAGTGCCGAACCAATCATAAATACGATTAAACCGAAAATAAAGAATCTCTTTCTACCATACATATCTGATAGTTTACCGAAAATCGGCATACCTGCCATTTCTGCGACCATATAGGCAGAAACGACCCATACAAAGTTTTCAAGGCCTCCTAAATCACCAACGATTGTTCCCATCGCTGTTACGACAATGGTATTATCCATTGATGCCATTAAAATCCCTAGCAATAAGCCCGCCACAACAAAACCGAGCTTATTATTCTTCTCAACCATAACCTTGCTCTCCCTCATACTACTTATATTTGTTTATGTTCTTTTACGACTGCATTACCTTTCTGATTAAAACTAGTATGATATTCTACTACACTAATTTCACAGCCAGGGCCAATTATAACATGATTTCCTCTTACTACGTCTGCTATTGTATGTTCTAAATAAATATCATCCCCTTCAATAATTGATGTTTGAAGGCTTCCTGCATGACTTGTAAAAGGTATAAATCTCGCTTTTTTACGTACTGTAATCTTTTTCCCACCGATTTCTCTCACTTTACTTCCTTCATAACGAAGTGAGATTTCAATATTTTCAGCATTAAGCAAACCATCACTTTCAAGACCACCAGTTAGTAATAATTCCTCTACTTCTATATCTCCCATTACATTTAAAGCGCCTTTCACATCTACGAAATCACCGGATAGCTTCCCTTTAAATTCTATCATACCTCTAACTTTTGTTTTATTAATTTGTCCGTCGCCTTGTACTTGGGCATTGCCATATACTTTTACATATTCCGCCTCCATATTCCCCTGTACTTCACTATCTCCATACACGACATAATTTTTCGCTTTCATATTGCCACGTACTTCACTCGTACCATACGTTTTAAAATCATTACAACTCATATGATTAGAGATTGTTCCTTCGCCGCGTATCTTTACTTTGTTATAATCTCCACCTGCTGAGCTACCTGATCCATTTACAGTAAGACTATGTTGATTTTCCATACCGATTCCTCTCTCCCTTTTAAACTTAAACTTGCTTAATTTCTTTTACATTTGCACTTTTATCAATAGTAAGAACCCCAGTATATTCAATTAGTTCAATCTCACAGTTCGGCCCTACAGTAACATTGTTTCCCCTTACTGTTTTAATGTGAGCATAATCAATATCGATATTGTCACCTTCTAGCAGTTCAGCTTCTAACTGTAAGCCAAATACTGTTTTAAATAGTCTACTAAAAGCACTCAATCTATGTTTTACTTTAATGGTTTGGCCACCAATTTCTTTCGCTCTACATGTACCATGAATATTTATATTAATTTCATCTGCGCTTAATAATCCACCAACTGTAAATTGCCCTTCTGAAGAAAAAATATCAACTTCACAATTACCATCAATCGTCGCTTGACCATTGATTTTAAATTCTTCACCAGTTACATTACCACCTATCGTCCCTTTTCCTGCAATTTTTAAAGTGGTCGCCTTTACATCTTGTGTAATTGTCCCTTTCCCATCGATTCGCATCATTTCCGCACTAACTGTACCCTCAACTTTACCTGATCCGCTAATTCTCGCATCGCTACTTTTCAAATCACCAGTAACAATTCCGTAACCATTACATTCAAATTGGTCGCACTCAACGTTTCCATTAACAGTTCCTTTTCCATTTAGTTGCACTTTATGAAACTCTCCACCGTTTGATGAACCATATCCGTTTATAATTAAATTTTCTGTACGCATTATTTCTCCTCCACTACAACAGTTTAGTTTTTAATGCTTCGGTATATTTCATAATTGCTACACGTAAAACAATCTTTGTTCCCTTTTCAAAAATTAAATCCTCAACGCTTGATACTAAGAAGCATGTAGAAATCCCTAACTTCCGAATAATAACTAAGTCACAATTTTTATGTTTAATCGCTTCATAATTTTCACGTAAAACTTGTAAAACCATTTTCCCTTCTTCTAAGCTAACGTCTCCTGATTGAAGAAGTTCTTCTAACACGTATACATAAAGAATATCTGCAAATTGAAAATCTGCCGTTTTGTTCGTTTGCTCCATGAAAAATTGTAAAACAGGTTCTGATGTAATTTCTTTACGAATGAGATCTTCCTTTGCTAAAAGAATCTCTGTTACGCTTGGTGAAAACATATTTGCCAATTCATCAAGCGATAGATCCTCTTTCATCGTTTGAATTTTATCAATACGCTCTAATATCTTTTCTTTCGGAAAAAATGTTTCCTGACCTGTGAACGTTGACTTCCGTACAAACCAATCTTCCGGTATTAAATTTTTTCTCTTCCACCTATATAACTGTCCGTATGAAATACCAGTTAACTCTAATAAATCTTTTTTTGAAATTAAATCTGTAATCAACTGTATATCACTCCTTCCTAACAACAATGTAACATAACACTGTTACGCTGTAAAAGAACTTTTATAACATGTAGCGTAAAAATGTGCAAAACAAACTTCATTTCCATACAAAAAAGGTTCTTACACATCTTACTAAAATGCATAAGAACCTTTATATATCAAGGCTTAAACCATATTTGATAAAAATCGATCCAACCTTGTGGATTGATCATTATATTTTGCACTTTTTCGTGTGAACTTACTTGCTGTTTGTTACGATATAAAGGAATAATATGAATTTGACGTAACAATGTGTCTTCAATATCGTGTAACAGTGTCATCCGTTTCTCTAATTGATTCTCTATAAAATAAGACTGCAATACTTCGTTAAATTTTATATTGCTATGCTGATGAATAAAGCTGTTTTTTGTAAGAAACATATATAGTAAACTATCTTCTATCCGTTCACTAATTGTCGCACTATCATGTATTATATCAGCCTTTTGTATCGTACTTGCTTGCAATAACTCTTTTGTTTCAAGAAAAACGACTTCAATAGTGACGCCATACTTCGCAGACTCTTTTTGTATCCAATATGAATCTTCAACATGATCTTGTTCTGTAAATGTATATAGTCGCAATGTTTCATTACGGTAAGAGCTCTCTTTAATAAGCGTATATATGTCCTCATTTATATGTATAGTGCCACCCTTTGTTAGAACCAATTCTTCTGCTATTTCTCCGCGCGCTCCTTGCAATTCCTCGATAAGCGCATTGCTATGAATGATTTTATGTAGAGCTTTCCGAAACATCGTGTTTTGCATAGGTCCTTCTTTTGCGGTATTTAATGTAATGTATGTTACATTCGACTCAAGTCTAGTTAGTTCTTTATGATGCTTTTCTATATTGTTATAGTGTGCTTTCGCTAAAATATCGCACGTATTTACGCTGTGCTCTACATTCCATAATTCAATTCGATCGAGAAATGGTCGCTCGCGAAAATATAAATCATTTGCTTCTAATACGAATACATCCTCATTCTTTTCACATAATCGAAACGGTCCAGTACCGATTAACCTTCCATCTCCATCTTCATTTACAATAGAACACTGTTCTGTACTTAAAGCATGTAAAAACAACTTATTATCTGTAGATAAACGAATCTGCACAATGTAGTCATCAAGAATATGTAAACTTTCAACGTGCTGTAACATCCAAGCATGCGGGTTATTTTTCTCTTTCATAAATCGTTTAAATGTATGTACAACGTCATACGCAGTAAATTCTTTCCTGTTATGAAACTGAACACCTTTTCGTAAGTAGAAGGTCCATATATATTTCTGGTCATCATATTCCCAATAAAACGCAAGTCTTGGCTCTACACTGTTTGTATTTCCGTCTATATACACTAACGTGTCGTATATATGTTTTACCATATGACATTCCGAACGCATCGTAGCGTATACAGGATCTAATGCAATATCTAGATTCATTTGGACTTGCAAACGTAGCACATCTCTTCTCCCTTTAGATGTCCTTTCGACTTGATAACCGAATATCGAATCAATCCACGTTTGAAATTGCGTTTGAAGTGATGGAAAATACGAGCTATATCTTTCAATAAATGCACTTCCACTTTTTACGTCCCCTTGTTTCGTTATTTCTTTTCCTCTTTCTAAAATTAAAGAAAGTGGATGTTTTTGAAATAACAACTTTGAACGATTTCCTCTCCCTCGGCCTGGAAACCACATAATCCAATTAAATTCTTCTAATTTTTTTATGATTAATTTACTATTTCGCTCTGTACAAAATAAAGTTTCAGATATATTTTGTATAGTTATTTCTAATTGTTCTCCCTCTGCTCTCCCATTTCCATACTGGAGCCACAGGTGCATATATTGCTCCAAAATAATCATAAAACGCCCCCTAAAAGATGAAAAATCTTCCTCTTTCATTCTACCCTTTTTCATTTCTGGCTTCCATCTTATCATTTCAATATAGAAAGGAGGAAATAAAAATGAAGTATCTTTTAAAACGTTATAATAAGCCTATTCTCATTCGATTGTTCGGTGAATTGTTAGTCCGAACGACTGAAGCGATGTTAGCTATCATTTTTATCGTTCATGTTAATAAAGCGTTAAATGGTAATGTCATCGTTACAATGCTTCTTTTCGGATTACAGCCTCTCGCTGATATTGTGTTTACATTAATCGCTGGGGGTGTAACAGATAAATACGGCCGAAAGAAAATAATGTTACTCGGATTACTTTTACAAGCTTTTGCCGTAAGCGGCTTCGTTTTTGCTGAATCGGTCGCCTTTTTCGCCTTATTGTATGTAGTAAATGGTATTGGGCGCTCTTTATATATTCCGGCACAGCGAGCACAAATCGCTGACTTAACGAAGGAAGAACAACAGGCAGAAATATTTGCTGTTCTGCATACTACGGGAGCAATCGGCTCTGTAATTGGCCCATTAATCGGCGCCTTTTTCTATACTAGTCACCCTGAGTATTTATTTATTTTGCAAGGTGTAGCCCTTACGCTATATGCTATTCTTGTTTGGACGCAGCTTCCTGAAACGGTCCCACTCAGACAAAGCGTTAATAAAACTAAAGAAGTATATTCGCCAAAACAATTTATTTCAAAGCATTATGCTGTGTTTGGACTTATGGTTTCTACACTACCTATTAGTTTTTTCTACGCTCAAACCGAATCAAATTATCGTATATTCGCCGAAAGTGTATTTCCAAATTTTTTATTCATACTCGTATTTATCTCAACTTGTAAAGCAATCATGGAAGTTATGCTCCAAATTTTCCTTGTGAAATGGTCTGAACGATTTTCTATGCCTAAAATCATTGTTATTTCCTATACTTGCTATACGTTAGCTGCGATTGGCTACGGTTATTCCACAACAATATGGTCATTATTCTTCACATTGCTCTTTTTAGTAATTGGGCAAAGTATAGCTTTGAATCACTTACTACGATTCGTTTCACAAATCGCTCCAAGTCATAGACGCGGATTATATTTTTCTATATACGGTATACATTGGGATATTTCAAGAACTTTCGGGCCTTTTGTAGGTGCATTGTTATTAAGTAAATTAAACGGTAGTACTCTATTTTATATTTGCGCCTTCTTATTAATAATCGGTGGTATCATTCAAGCTTTTTTTGTTCAATCGTTAGAAAGAAACAAAACAAAAGAGCTGTCCCTATAGGAACAGCTCTTCATTTAACCTGCCATTTTATTAATACTATCCTCCGGTGAGAACACAGAAATATGATGTACTTTACCAGTTGACTTTGGAATAACGAATTTCAATTCAAATTGGTCATTTACTTTATAAACGTATATTTTGTCATTACCATTTACTTTAACAGACGCTGGTTTTCCTAAAGCCTTTTCGATTTCTTGCAACGTAATCGATTTGAGTTCTGAATGATATGAGCGAACGTCAAAGACTTGAGATCCTTTGTTAAAGCCAAATGCTACATTTTCACTTGTAAAAGTTGCATACATCCCGTTGCCTGCTTGATCAGTTTTATCTGCTTTTCCCCACTCTTTTTCTATTTCCTCGATGTCACCTGTATGTGCTGCATATGGTACGTTAGGTACTTTACCTTCTTTCGCTTGCTCAAATAAATCTTTTACATGGTTAATTGATTTTTGATTAAGCACTGTATTTTTCGTATTAGACTCCGTTGAAGGTTTTACAGAATCATGACCTTTTGGTTTTTCCACAGGTTCTTTCTCTTTTTTGGGAGCAGTCTCTTCATTCTTTTTACCCGTTTCTGACGTATCACTCTTTTTTTCCGTACTATTTTCTGATGTTGAATTAGTTTGCTTCTTTTCCTCAGCGTTAGTACATGCGGTTAAAGCCGCTACACACGTTAAAGTTAGAAAAAATATAAGTACTTTCATATATACTTTCATTATTTCCAGCCTCCTTCTTCAACATATTCACTTTTGTAACCATTCCATTACACTACTCTTTAAATTATTTTTAGTCCAAAAAGTAAGTGCTTCGCTTTCCCCGAAAGTATTCACAATATACTCCATATACGATGTTCCTAAAAAATAACCGAGTCGGTTGCATCCGAAATAAGTCCCTCCTGATAAACGGAACCATTCTTTCTCTTTTTCATCTGTCCACCCTTTAACATAATCTTGTAAAAAATGTTTCTTAATATGATCTTTATGTTCTTCATAGCAATACAACCAATCGTCACCATCATTATCATATGAATAATAGACTGATTTACTTAATCCTTTAGCTATTCTTTGCGATAAATATGTCGCGACTCCCTCACGATATAAACTAACCGCTGCATCAGTCCATTGTGCTTTAGTCCAATCCATTCCACTCTCTTGCAATACGAAATTATGATATATATGACCAATTTCATGAGCAACGATAACACGAAGATGCTCCCTTTCAGGAGATAATTTTTCTGCCGAAAGAAATATATCCCCAATAATATCTCTTTCTACAAATGCATTGGAGCCAAACCCACCTACAAATAGATGAAAAGTCAAATCTATATTAAAACCAAATTGAATGTGATACTCCTCACTAATTTCTTGAATAATAGATGGTAAAGTTTCCGAAATAATACGGATGTCTTTTAGTTTTTCAGGATATTTTTTAATTGCACTAGAAAGACGTTCTTCCGTCTTAGGACAATGATAATTAAAATACTCTTCAAATGCTTCTGGATACATATCATAATATTTGTCCAAGTCATGTAATCCTATATCATCGCTTTCCAAAAGCTTCAAAAAGCTTGGAATTGTATTGTTAATCATCTTATTCATCTCCTTGTATACACCTTCTCTCCATACTCGCTATATCCTTTTTGTAACTTGAATTAAACTGCTACAAAATCTCCTTTAAATGCAAAAAACCAGCAGAAAGTGAATACTCATTCTCTGCTGGTTTAATGTTTTGTTCCTTCTGAATCTTATTCAAATCATTTGTCATGATCAGAAATCCATTAAGATTACCTATTTATATAATTAAAAAAGCTGCCCTATTAAAGGACAGCTTCAAATATGTATTTTTACACTTCGATAGACTTACCGTCTTCAACGATATGGTAAAGTAAGTGCGCTAAATGATGAATTGGACCATTTTCTTCCTCTTCTTCATTTGTCTCACCTTGGAATTCAAGATCATTTAAGTATAGTGCTAAAAATTGATAGAACAATTTCAAATCAAATCCGTAGCAAGCACTTGGTTCTTCATGATCTCCTTCATATTGTAACATTAAGTATTGCTCGTTTCCTTCTGTATCTTCAGCATCAAAGAATACGAAGAAACCAACGTTTGTATCTAAATCAAATAGATGACGAGTACCTTTTTCTGTTGCTTTCTCGAAGTCCTCTTCACTTAATTTATGTACTGTTGTTGCCTTTGCATTATCCTCTTGATGAAAATTTACTGTAAATGATTTCAATGCTGACACCTCCTGATTGTATAACAGTAGCATAACAGATTAGACAACATAATACAAAGGGACTGCTTACAAATGTAAACAGTCCCCTGTATTCATTTCCGCATTGCACGGAATATAAAGCTTACGATGAAAATCAAAACAATCGCGCCTATTAAAGCCGGAACAATCGCATATCCGCCTATAACAGGTCCGAATTTACCAAGTAACGCTGTACCAAGCCAAGAACCGACAATACCTGCAATAATATTACCGATTACACCGCCAGGTACATCCTTCCCAGTAATTAAACTTGCAAACCATCCTAATATACCACCAACGATTAAAGACCAAATCATATCATTTCCTCCTTTATAATTGACCAATAAAAATTATAATCAGAAACAATTGCTTACCATTAGTTATGTTACATTTTTCGTAAGTTATTCGTCTTATGAAAATCATTCAAATCTGCTCACCCTCTTAAGGACAATCTGGCTTCAATATTGTTCTCATAAATTCGTCTTTAAACGCTTGATAATTAAATTCAACGGCTATTTTTTGTATAGGACGATTATCAAACGTCGTTGGCTCAGCTATTTTTCTAAAATCTGCAACACTTTGACCTCTCGTTACATCATTCGTCGTACTAATCCAAACTGCTGATTTTTTATATTCAAAAATATCATCATTTATAAATGAAATGAACGGAAGTAAATCGTGAATCGGACTCCCAGCAATACCTGGATATTCTTTTTTGTAAAAGTTCTCGTAATAAAAATCGATCATTGGCTTTATGAGTTTCGCCTGCCCTGTTCCTTCTTTATCAATAATATCGACCATTTCAGGGGTAATAAGAGCACGCTGCGTTACATTTAACGGATATATTGTAGCATTCTGCGCATATTTCATAACGATATTCGCGGCAATTGGATCGCCGTAAAAATTAGCTTCTGATACAGGTGTAACGTTTCCCGGAAATAGAAAAGCACCGCCCATTATATAATAAGAACATACTCGATTCATTAAATTGGGGTACAATAAAAATAATGTTGCAAGTGTTGTTAATCGTCCCGTCGCCACTATAATAATATCTTCTGGACAAGGCTCAATTAATTTAATCAATTCACAAAAATTTTCTCTGTCACAAATTCTCATTTTCGGTGGAATAATTGGACCTAAACCGTGATCCCCATGAATTTCAGGGAAAAACAAAGGTTCTTCAGCTGTCATTGGTCTACTGGCACCTTCAATAATCTTCACTTTTGTAGCATAGTATCTTTCTAAAAAATAAACATTTTCCGTAACAATTTCTCTTGATACATTTCCATACTCTGCAACGATACCGATAATATCTAATTTGCATGTTTTATTCGCATAAATTAACGTTACTGCATCATCAATACCAAAATCTCCGAAAAAGATTATTTTTTTATTAACTTTCCTCACCCCTCTCCAGCATAATCTACTATTATTATTATGCGAAAAAGACAAGGCGGTGAAACAGAGATAATTAAAAAAGCCGCCTATTTATTGGCGACTTCAATCTTTTTATAAGATAAATATGCTAGTACACTTTTGCTTGAATCATATTTCGGATTATTCCCTTTTCTCGGTTCTCTCATATGTGTTTTTTCAAACCCAGGAATGTCAGGCATTTTCTCTAAAAATTCAAGCATCTCTTCCTCAGTTCCCTCAATACGTACACGAATCATTATTACTATTCCTCAATTCTCATTTTCTCTGTACTAAGTATATCGTACATCAGAAAGACTGCAAGAAATTTATCTTTTTAATGTTGAACTTTTTTTACATACGAACAGTGCCATTTCAGTATAAAACGATTCTATTTTATTGTTTCCAAATTGAATTTTGAAAAATTCTTGCATTTCATTTGATGTTTTCATCATACACTCTGTTAACTTTACACGTTTTTGCATAGGAACATCCATCATATCGCACCACCAATCAAAATCGAACTTCTTGTCAAAAGTATGACATGACTGCATTTGCAAACCATGTTTTTCTAATAAAGTAATCCATTCTGTTTTTTTCAAAGCTCGTTCATGGCTTGGATCTCTCTTCTTTTCGATAAAGTTATAAAATGTATCAAACTCATTATTTTCTGGTGAAACGTTATCAATTAATATAAATAATCCATTATCTTCTAACGTTCGATTTACTTCAAAAATAAATTGCAAAGGATCAACAAAGTGATGTGCTGCAATTCGGCATGTAATTGTATCAAAGGAATCATCAGCAAATGGTAACCTTTCTGCATGTCCTGCTACAAATGATACATTTTCATGTCCGTTCCCTTCTATAAAACCTTTTGCTTTTTCTAACATTTTTTCTGTTAAATCAAGAGCGACTACCTCTTTGAACATTGGGGCTAACAAATTAGCAACATGTCCACCACCAGTAGCAATATCAAGAAGACGAGTATTATGACGAGTTTCAACTTGCTGAACTACATATTGTAAATCCAGTCCTTTTGCATGAATTTTACTTTTCACATACTTCTCTGCATTACTACCAAATTGTTGTTTCACAAGTTCTTCTTTACTCACTTTTATCATCTTCTTTCTATAAAGTATTATATTTAATTTATAAGTTCTCTTTATATAATTTCAAATCCTCTTTTAGTTTAATCTCGTCTCTTGTATTAGAGACCTTCTATCAAAAAAATTTAACTCTTTTATTTTTAAGCACAAAACAAAAAAGGTTATGGGGAATTATCCCACACCCCCACAAAGTATCTCTTAAATTTGAGGATCTTCTTACACGTCTAATCCCCCTGTAACTTCACAATAACTTCTACTTCGCTATTAGTAGCCTCTCTTGCATGCAATCCATATCCACCCAGGACTATCATAAAGAATATCTATGTTGAAATGCTTCAACTTAGTAAGCTCTGTCCTAATAAATTTATCCCTACTAGCGATTTCCTTATCAAGCAAGCCATATTCTTTCCCATTTTCAAATAGCGCTATCATCTTTCCTGCAAGTGGATGTATACGAACTATAAAGTGATATTCTTTTTCATTTATATTCGCTACAATCGTATTAGAATCAGGTACATCACATCTAGAATTCGGCATATTCATATCGGTCAGCTCCTTTATTGATTTCATTACTATCGCAACAGGTTAATATTTAAATATTATTAATATAATGTAAAAAATATAAAAGCTGACTTCCCTTTAGAAATCAGCTTTTACACATTGTTTATCTTTAAACTTTTTACAAATTTTATAATGTTTCTTTCTCTTCATCATTTCCGGAAACTAAATCTCCTAAAACATCCACCGTAACTTCAACTACAAATTCACAAATCCCTGCTACAACTTCTCCAATTACTTCCTCCATCTTTCTACCCCCTTGTTTTATGGAACCTATTTGTAGTATAGAAGATACTGGTTAATTTTAACTATCGGCAAAGGTGACAAAAACATTACAGATTTGTAAGCTATTTCAATGTTTTTTGAATTTATACTTCTCCCCTTTGAAACTTTAAGTATTATTAACAACCAGATAGGTCATCATAATATAAAGTATTTAAGAATCCTAATTTAAAGGAGGCGTGTAAAATATACTACGTAAAATTAATTAAAGGTCAATCTTTCTATGCTTTTGATCATCGATTCTTAGTGTCTCATGAAGAAGAGGTTTCAGAAAAAATTTTTAATTACTTACGCCGGAATGAATTCTTCGAAGTACGTAAAGAAGAATATTCTGCCTAAAGTATGAAAAGCATCAAAAAATGACTCTCATAATTGAGATTTTTTCTTGATGCTTTTATATTATCTCCCTTTATTCAACATTACTCCTCAATTCTCTTAAAATCTTATAGTATATGTCCAAGCTAATTCATCGTTACCTTCATATTTTAGTATATGAGGAGGTGACGAATATGACTCATATCATTGATTATCAAGCTACTCAACCCTTAAATAAAACAGGTGAAACAACTTTTGTAATTCCCCATTCCCCAGAAAAAGCAATTCTAGCAAGTATTAAATTAAAAATTTCAAGAAGAGATTCACGTAATAATCGAGTAGAATTAATCGCTACAGTTGGGGTTAAAGGTATAACTGAGATTTCACAAGTTTTATTCCGAATTTTCCGTGACAATACAGAAATCTTCAACGCTCAAGTAGGGATTGAATCTACAGATTCTGAGCAATTTTACGCGCAAACATTTCAAGCTATAGATCAAAATGTTAGCTGCGGGACTCACGAGTATTCATTAACTGTAGAAAACCTTACTAGTGGTGCAAGTGCAGACATTGTTGGTCCTCTGTCTTTTAGCGGCTTAGCTATTGGACAAGATCATAAGTGTTGCTAATTTAATCTATTTTGGTTTTTTGAGAAAAGTAAGACGCATTATCTGCGTTCTTACTTTTTTTATTTTCCCCACACTTACCTTCCCTTTGAATTTACTTGTGAATTTTTTGTATTTTTAGTTACCCATTGTATCACTTAATTCATCATTTTTTTACAAATCAAAAAGATTGAAATTCACTAATGAAACACGTAATATAGACTCTGACTCTAAAAAAGTTCGTTAAAAATAATACATAAAATAAGGAGGTTTTATATACGAGTTTTTCATTTTAAAAGACGGAGAGGTTTTACATTATGTGGCGTAATAAAAATGTTTGGATTGTGTTAATTGGGGAGTTTATTGCTGGTCTAGGGTTATGGCTTGGTATTCTTGGTAATCTTGAATTTATGCAAAAATACGTCCCTTCTGATTTTATGAAATCCGTTATATTATTTATCGGACTGTTAGCTGGTGTTCTAGTCGGTCCAATGGCTGGGCGTGTCATTGATCAATATGAAAAAAAGAAAGTTCTTCTTTACGCTGGATTTGGTCGTGTGATTAGTGTTATTTTCATGTTTTTCGCTATTCAATATGAAAGTATCGCTTTCATGATTGCATTTATGATTGCACTTCAAATTTCCGCGGCATTTTATTTCCCTGCATTACAATCTGTAATTCCACTCATCGTTAATGAACATGAGCTATTACAAATGAACGGTGTACATATGAATATCGGTACAATCGCTCGTATTGCAGGTACTTCACTAGGTGGCATTCTTTTAGTTGTAATGAGTTTACAGTATATGTATGCCTTCTCAATGGCAGCATACGCTTTATTATTCCTCTCAACTTTCTTCCTACAATTTGAAGATAAAAAATCCGCTACATCAAGTAAACAATCAGCTAAAGATAATAGTTTTATGGAAGTATTTCGTATTTTAAAAGGAATTCCTATTGCTTTTACAGCACTTATATTAAGTATTATCCCTCTATTATTTATAGCTGGATTCAATTTAATGGTTATTAACATTAGCGAAATGCAACATGACCCAACGATTAAAGGATTCATATATACAATTGAAGGTGTAGCATTTATGTTAGGTGCCTTCGTTATTAAACGTTTATCTGATCATTTCAAACCTGAAAAGTTACTATACTTCTTCGCAATTTGTACCGCTTTTGCACACCTTTCGTTGTTCTTTAGCGATATTAAATGGATGGCACTTGCCTCATTTGGTTTGTTTGGATTTAGTGTAGGCTGCTTCTTCCCTATTATGTCGACAATTTTCCAAACGAAAGTCGAAAAAAGCTATCACGGACGTCTCTTCTCATTCCGTAATATGTTTGAAAGAGTTATGTTCCAAATTGTCTTACTTGGAACTGGCTTCTTCTTAGATACGATTGGGTTACAATATATGGTTCTCATCTTCGGAGTTATTTCGTTGTTGATTATTTTTATTTCCTTATCTAAGCAGAAACAATTTAAAAAACAAACGTCACAATCTGCGAATATATAAAACTAATACTTCTTAAGAATGGATCCCGTATTTTACTGGGTCCATTCTTTTTGAATTTCAAGGATTAAAATCTATTTTCTTTATGTAGTTCAAATATTTAAAGGAGTATCCCCTACTACTTTCGAATAAAATAAATTATAGATTTTTCAAAAAGGAGCTGTGGAAATGTCTTATGGCATCCAATTATTAATTATCCTTCTTTTTTCATTGGTCATGTTTGGCGTCCTTAATTTTTTAGCCATTTCCTTATCTCAAAATAACTTTAAAAGAAGGATTGTTGCAGGTTTCCTATTTTTATTGTTAACTCCCATTATCTTTTTGACTACTACAGCACTCACATCTATATTCGATAAAGGTGGTTTGGGAGTAGCTAACCTAGTCTTCGTTATTTTAAATGTATATATTGTAAATGGAATTGTCATTCTTCTTTCCGCTTCATTTATCCTCAAAAAACATAACATAAGATAGAGTACTAGGCATGAATCTAGCATTACACTAGATTCATGCCTTTTCATTTTAAAAATCTCACCTTTCTCCAAATTTTTATGTGAAATTAAATAATTCTTTATAAAAATTTAAACTTTATTCATTACAATATTCCTATCGTATTCGCACGTTTATAAAAACTAATAAGAAAGGAGTACACAATGAAAAAGTTTCCACTTATTTTCCCTATATTAATCGTTCTACTTAGTGGATGTAGCAATAATGATATATACGGCTCTTGGGAAGTCATTGATAATAAAAAAGGTGAATGCCCTGTATATTATAAATTTGAAACAGTTGTGAAAGAAGAAAAGAAAGAAAAGGTTGTTCACAATTTAGTGGAAATGCAAACAACAAATAAAAAAGAGGATTTATTTAAAGGATCGTTTGTTAAAAATTCTAACGTGTATCGTATTGATTATGGCAACTCGTTTACATCGGATCAATCTTTAAAAGTTGTCGATAATGAATTAAATGTATACTTTTTTACAACTGAAAACACATGTACATATAAAAAAACAAACAATTAATCTTCATTTATAACGTAGAAAATATTTTCTACGTTATTTTTATATTTCCCCTTATTATCCTCCCTCTAAATTTGTCAATCGTTTTAATTTTCATAAAAAAATGATAAAATGTAAACATGTGTTTTCAGAATAATTAAAAATACAGAAAGAAAACACTGTTTTTAGGAGGGGTTTTGATGACTTACACTTTAGCAACTAGAATGAAAGCATTCCAATCTTCTATATTTAGTGAATTAGGGGCCTATAAAAAAGAGAAAATTGCAGCAGGTCATAAAATGATTGATTTAAGTATCGGGAATCCTGATATGCCTCCTGCTGATTTTGTGAGAGAAGAAATGGTACATACAGCAAGTGCAAAAGAAAGTTACGGATATACATTATCTGGTATTCAAGAATTTCACGAAGCTGTAACTGAATATTACAACAACACTCATAACGTTATATTAAATGCTGAAAAAGAAGTTTTATTATTAATGGGTTCACAAGACGGACTCGTTCATTTACCTATGGTTTTTGCAAACCCGGGAGATATAATACTAGTTCCTGATCCAGGATATACAGCTTATGAAACAGGAATTCAAATGGCCGGTGCAACATCTTACTACATGCCATTAAAAAAAGAAAATGATTTCTTACCTAACTTAGAAGTTATCCCTGAAGAAATCGCCAATAAAGCAAAGATGATGATTTTGAACTTCCCAGGAAATCCAGTTCCAGCAATGGCACATGAAGATTTCTTTAAAGATGTAATCGCATTCGCGAAAAAACATAATATTATCGTTGTCCATGATTTTGCTTATGCTGAATTTTATTTTGATGGTCAAAAGCCAATTAGCTTCTTATCTGTACCTGGTGCAAAAGAAGTTGGCGTTGAAATTAATTCTTTATCTAAAAGTTATAGTTTAGCTGGTAGCCGTATTGGTTATATGATTGGTAACGAAGGAATTGTCGGCGCGCTTACGCAATTTAAGTCTAATACAGATTACGGTGTGTTTTTACCAATTCAAAAAGCTGCATCCGCTGCATTACGACACGGCGCTGCATTTTGCGAAAAAAACCGTGGAATTTACCAAGAACGTAGAGATACTTTAGTGGACGGATTCCGCAAATTCGGTTGGAATGTCGATAAACCAGCTGGAAGTATGTTCGTTTGGGCTGAAATTCCGAAAGGATGGACTTCGCTAGAGTTCGCTTATGCACTTATGGATCGTGCAAATGTCGTTGTCACACCAGGCCATGCATTTGGTCCTCATGGCGAAGGTTTTGTACGTATTGCACTTGTTCAAGATAAAGTAGTATTACAAGAAGTAGTTGAAAACATTAAAAACAGCGGTATTTTCTCTATTGAAAAAATAGAAGAATTAGTTAAGAATTAATAATACCCCCCTGCTTAACTTTAGCAGGGGTATTATTATTCCTGGAGGTACGATATGAATATTAAAGATACTCTTCCCCATCGCTATCCATTTTTAATGATTGATAAAATTACAAACGTTAAAGAATCTCAATCGGCTACAGGATACAAACTGATTACAAATAACGAGTGGTTTATTAATAAAAATCAAAACTATATGCCTCATATGCTAATTGTAGAAGCACTCGCTCAACTTAGTGCTTTTGTAAGTACAGGTGAATCTGAAGGACTTGGTTTCCTCTCCTCTTTAGATGGGGTGGAATTTCATGAAAATGCGTATCCCGGTGATAAACTTGACTTACATTATGAATTAACACGTAACAGACGAGGTTTTGTTCTTGGGAAAGGAATTGCCTCTGTAAACGGTCAATCAATCGTTACCATTGAAAAGCTATTAATATATCAAGCTGATTAAACAGATTACATAGTAAGGGGTAGGGAAATGCGGAATGTTGTTGGTATTGATGCTGGGGGAACATTAACAAAGATTGCTTACTTTAACCTAGAGAAAAAATTATGTTTTGAAAAATTTTATTCATACGAACAAGAAAGAATTAAAGAATGGCTGCAAAATCATAATTCAATTACACAATTATGCATTACAGGTGGTAAAGCTAAGCAGTTAGAACAACTCCTTTCAAGTTCATATAAAGTAGTAGAATTAAACGAGTTTGAAGCTACTTTAGCAGGAGTACGATACATACTAAAAGAAGAAAAACGTGCTATAAACAACTTTGTATTAACAAATATCGGTACAGGTACTTCCATTCACTATGTTCACGACAATCAATATGTTCGTGCTGGTGGAACTGGAGTTGGCGGTGGTACTATTATGGGACTTTCAAAACTATTAACAAATATAGATCATTTTGAAGACGTGATTCCGCTTACGAAAATTGGTTCAAGAAACAGTCTAGATATTACAGTTGGAGATATTTATGGTGGGATTCTCTCCCCTCTTGATAATAACTTAACTGCTAGCAATTTCGGAAAAGCGACCATTACAGACTCAAATTATAGTAGTTCAGATATACTAGCTACCGTTCAAGGACTTGTCGGTGAAGTCATCACAGCATTAAGTCTTCAATTCGCCGAAGCAAAAAATATTGACCATATCATTTACATCGGTTCTACTCTATGTAATAACGTACATCTTCAAAATATTATTAGTAGCTATACAGAATATCAAAACAAAATACCAGTCTTTTTACAAGACGGCGGTTATAGTGGTGCAATTGGTGCTTTACTTCATAGTTCGAAATAAAAAAGCTGACTTTTGTCAGCTTTTTTGCAATGGTACTTCAAATTCAATAATTGATTCTCCATTCTCACCAATTCGTTCCACACTAATTCTATCAATTACACAATTTAACTTCTCATGAAAACTAGGAATATCCTTCGCTATTTCAGTTGCTAACTCTGTGCTATGTTTTCTCCCAACTGTTACAGGAGCGACACCTCAAACAGAGCAATTTAAACGTGCAGTAAATGCTCGTATGAGAGCATTTGAAATAGGTTCTGTTAAAGATGTTTCGAAACTTGTATTACAAGCAAATAGCCTATAAAAATAAAAACTTCTCAAATGAGAAGTTTTTATTTTTATATCACATGATTACTATTCCCGTGCCAAACTTTCCTAAACTTTATATAACAAGCAATTCTCCACGGAATAATATAAGACACCGCAACTACGTAAAATAATAAACCTATTGTTTGCTGATCTAAGTCAACAATATATTGTCTTGAACCATATCTTAAAATAACAATTCCGATAAAAGTAATTAAAAAGGCAGCACTTTTTTTCGTATAAATGTTTCCGTCTTCTCTTCGCTCATAGTTTGTTAGAAATATAAGTGGGATTGCGAAAATCACCCCAATGGATGCTGCTATAGTCACTTGTACTATAGCTGGATGTACTGTACCAAAAAACAATAAAATACCCGGTGTTAAAAATAGTAATGGCCACAAAATACGTTTTCCCGTTCCCTTTATCGGCTTATACATAGAACGATATCGTCGCCAAAAAATTAGCAGTGCCACGCATAAAAAGACGGTTATTAGTGAAGAAGTATCTCCCATACAGTCTTCCTTCTCTCTTAAAGTATTTGTGCTTAAATCGTATCCTCAAAAGAAACTTTACGAATAAATAGAGCGCTAATTATAAAGTATATTAAAATAAGTACTATCGAAATTGATATAAAATTGGGTATATCAAGTAACGATTTACTATCAATAAATACCAATTCTTTCAAACCTACCTTACCATAAATTGTACTCGTCAACCCCAAGAAAAAAATCACACTAAAAGCAAAGCCTATCCAATTAAATCTTTTCTGAAAAATAGTTGTTAATTGAAATAAGCTAGCTAATAATAGATAGAACACGAACTGTGCAAAGAATTGTTCGATTGTATGTGCTCCTAAATTTATATGTTTCGTTTCATAAAATGTACCTTGTAAAAGCAAAACTTGTAGAAATGAAAAAATTACTGATTGTAATATGATAAAACATACTGAACCAATAAAGAATTGTAATCTAGTAACGCCAAATGAGACAACTGTACGAAATATGTCATCTTGAACAAGAAAAACACTTGCCACAATAAATATTGCAATTGCAATAGATGAATTATTGAAGATATCATGTAAAAATGCTACCTTTAGTCCCTTTATATCAGTTGCAGCTGTTGTCCATTTTATAAGTAATGCCACACACCAAAAGATAAGAATAGCCTTATAATGAAATTTCATATGTAACTTTAATTGTTTTAAAAGCATTTTCATTTCACCTCATTATCTGTTAGATAAATAAATAGTTTTTGCAGTGTTACTCTGTCTATTTCTAACCCTTCAGTTTCTATCAGCTCATAATCTCTAGCAGAAAGATCTCCCCATATCGCAGAAATCTCTTTATTCCCATACAACTCTTGTTTTACAACATTTTTCCCCATTAAAAAATTTGTCACTTTATCTTTATGTCCTGATATTATGTGTCCTTTTTCTAAAAAATCTTCCACAGAGGATTGAACAGCTAATGATCCTTCTTTTAATATGATTACATTTTCTATAACATGGGACACTTCCTCAACTAAATGTGTTGATAAGATGATTGTTCGTGGATATTCACTATAATCTTCCAATAGTAATTCGTAAAACAACTCTCGATGTGCTGCATCTAAACCGGTAGTCGGCTCATCAAAAATAGTAATTGGTGCTCTACTAGCTAAACCTTTAATAATACCAACAATTGTTTGCATACCATGGGATAAATCATAATACTTTTCTTTTGCATTCAATTGAAATTTTTTAATAAGTTCCTCAGCATATTCTTGATCCCAATTTTCATAAAACATGTTACACAAATAAAAAACATCTTTTACCTTACTACTTAAATTAATGTTTTCTTTCACCTTTACGAAACAAATATTTTGCATCGCTTTACTATTTTCAAAAACATTTTCACCAAATACAGCTACGCTTCCACTACTTGAAATAATTTGACCAGCAAGTATGTTTAATAATGTCGTTTTCCCCGCTCCGTTTCTTCCAAGCAAACCATATATTTTATGCTCTTCCAATGAAATAGTTACTTCGTTAACAGCTAATTTCTTTTTATATTTTTTAGACAAGTTTTTCGTTTCAAGTGCAATCATCCCTCTTTCCCCTCCTTCGTAATTTTGTGTATCATGTCCATCAATTCGTCTTTTGATATTTCTAGTACTTTGGCTTCTTCCCACACTTTAGGTAAATACTCAGTCATAAAAACATGCTGTCTTTTTTTTAGTACGACTTCTTTTGCTCCCTTTGTAACAAACATCCCGATCCCTCTCTTTTTATATAAAATCCCCTCATCTACTAGTAGATTTACTCCTTTTGCAGCTGTAGCCGGATTAATTTGTAACATCTTCGCAAATTGATTTGTCGACGGAACTTGTTCTTCTTCAAGTAATATGTCTTTTAAAATATCAGATTCAATTGTTTCTGCAATTTGTATGTATATTAACTTATTTTGTTCTAGAGTAGGTTTCACGATTTCACCACCTTAGGTTCATAGGTTCATTACTTGTGTAATTAACCATAGCACAACGTTATATTTTTTTCCATAATTTTCATCAAAAAAAAAGAATCATTCGATACTGAATGACTCCCTTTAAAAAATGTCCGTATTTTCAATCGTAAAATAACCACATCTTCCTCCATATCACTTAGATTCCCGCACAGGATGTTCATTAAAAAATTGCTTTCGAAAATCTTTATTATTAACTAGCTTTTCTATTTTTTCTTGATTACCGTAAAAGAAATTCATTACGATTCCCTTATTCCATATAAGATCATCCTTGGGAAAATCATTAAATTCTTTATACAGTATGGGTAAAAGTTCTTCTCTTTTTAATGCAAAACTTTGATTTTCAATCTGAAACTCATACCCTTTCGCATTCGGTACTAAAACTGCAAGATAAATAGCATTAAAGAGTAAATTCTTCTTCATCGTATCCTTCCCATCAAACCAATACGTCTCAATCATTTCTTCTGTAAGATTTCCATTCTCTTTTGCACCATATTCCACTTTAATATTTTCATTTTCTAAATTTAAACTTTGAACTGTTTCACCACCGGGTAAGTTTGTAACAATCGCAATAACGTCGGAATTATTTCCAACGTATGTCCCCGTATATTTTTTAAAAGCCCCAGGTTCAATATGTGACATTTCTTTTATTTGCTCCCCATTAGAACAAGCAGTAATAACTAATAAAATTGTTAGCATAATACCTGCTATTCTATTCATATAGTTCATTAGACACCACCAAGTTCTATTTATTATCCAATCTATACAATGTATCCTTTAAAAAACCCTTTTAAATATACGCATTTTAATCAAAATTAAAAATTTTCAATTTTTTTGTTTACAATTATCCATTAATTGTATATAATTACTAACGTAAGAAAAATATTCTAAAAGGAGGTCGAAGGAAATGATGAAATTACAATTACATGCTTTAACTTTAGCGTTAACTGCATCTGTGTTTTTCGGACAATTAAATATGAATTCGACCACCCTAATGGAGAATTAAAAATCGTACTTTATTTCTTTTAATTCATAAATTCGCCACAGGAGGTCGTATACTTTCCTGTGGCTTTTTCACGCCCAGCCATAGGAGAACGACATCTTCCTGTGGCTTTTTTGTGCGATTTTTTAGTCTCATACATTATTTTTTAAAGAAAGGAGCAACATTCGATGACAATTAGCGTATTGTTTTTAAGTATTACGATTCAAAGAAATACACTTTCCAAAGCTGAAATTCTTCATAATGAGCAAATTACAAAAGCTATGAATGATGTTAAGGAGCGCCAAGTGCTTTATTGCGATCACCTGTAATTCCTTTTCGAAAGGAGGAATTCGTCTATGACTTTTCATATTTTCTTTTTTACGACAGCACTTCAGAAAAAAACTTTATCTGAAGCTGAAATCTTTCGTAAACAACAATTAAAACAAACTATGGATAAAATAACGGACATTAAAAGTTCGTATTATACACAAATGTATTAAAAATATTTTTTAAAGGGGCAATTTCCTAATGAAATTCAAAGCTTTCTTTTTAACTATCACCATTCAAAAACGTAAATCTTCAAAAGCTGAAATCTTACGTGAACAACAAATTAAAATTATTATAGACGAAGTAAAAGAGCGTCAGTCCTCTTATTACAATCGCCTTTACTAAATAAATTATAAAGGGGTAATATCCTAATGAAATTTAAGGCTTTCTTTTTAACGATTACCATTCAAAAACGCAAACTTTCAAAAGATGAAATTTCTCGTGAGCAACAAATTAAAAACATTATGGATGATGTGAAAGAGCGCCAGTCCTCTTATTACAATCGTCTTTACTAAATAAATTATAAAGGGGTAATATCCTAATGAAATTCAAAGCTTTCTTTTTAACGATTACCATTCAAAAGCGTAAACTTTCAAGAGATGAAATTTCTCGTGAACAACAAATTAAAAATATTATGGATGATGTGAAAGAGCGCCAGTCCTCTTATTACAATCGTCTTTACTAAATAAATTATAAAGGGGTAAAAATCCAATGAAATTCAGAGTATTATTTTTAACGATTACCATTCAAAAAAATAAACTGTCTGAGTCTGATATGCTTCATGATCGACAAATTGAGCAGGCTATGTACAACGTAAAAGAGCGACAAAGTCATTATTGTAGTCACCTGTAATTCCTATTCGAAAGGAGGAATTCATGTATGAGGTTTCACCTTTTCTTTTTAACCATTACGATTCAAAAAGAAACTATATCTGCAAATGAAGTAAAACAAGAGGAACAGTATAAAAAGATTATAGATGAAATTCGTGATCGTAGAAGCAAGTACTACACTCGCCTATAATTGTTTGAACTTATATTAGAAATGAAAGGAGTCGATTATGATGTTAATAACGCGGTGTAAAGAAATGATTTGGATAGTTCAGAGGGATTCCACATAGTTTATAAAGTGAAACTTTAATCAGTGGGGGTTTTGTTCATCCCCCACTGATTATTAGCTCTCACCAATCGGGCGTTTACGCGCAGTTGATCTCCCTCCTAACTTCTTTTTTCTTCACCTGAATTTTGAGGTGGGAGTTTTACTGCCCACAAATAGCGGGATAAAGTTTATTTAACAAAAATTCACCGCCTGATTTGATGTGTAAAAAATATACAATAATAAGTATTTCATACACTAAAAAATAAAAGATACACCCCTTTTTTATTAAGCGGTGTATCTTTCTCAACATATTCTATTTCCGTTTACTTCGTTTCGTCTTAAACAATCTCACTAAGTTCGAAACAACTGTTTTTGTTACCGCATAAGCTGGTACTGCTAAAATCATTCCGATAATTCCCGCGAAATTACCTACCCCTAAAATAAGGATGATAATTGTCAACGGATGGATATTTAATTTTGAACTCATAATACGCGGTGAAATGATGTTACTTTCAAACTGTTGTACGATTGTTACTATAATAATTACGTACAGAGCTTGCATCGGAGATACGAACAGACCTATAATGACAGCTGGTGCTGCTCCGATAAATGGACCTAAGTTCGGAATTATATTTGTAAATGCTGCGATAATTCCTAAAACGAAAGCATACGGTAAACCGATGATTAAATAACCAGTAAATGTAAAGGCACCAATAAACATACAAACGAGCGCTTGACCTTGAATATATGCAGATAATGTTTCGTTCGTTTCCTTTATGATACGAAGTCCTTCTTCACGGTAAGACTCTGGTAATACACTAACAGCTTTTCCTGGAAATGCATGTCCATCTTTAAACATATAAAATAAAATGAACGGTACTGTAAAGATAACTAACGCCACGTTCGTGATAATACCAAATAAAGCCGTTGCACTCGACGTAAGTGTGTTTGGTATTTCCTTTAAGTATTCAATTGCATTTTTCTCAATTGTCTCAATGGAAACGTAGTTTTGTGTAGATAGCCATTCAAATAATCTATGATGGGATAGATCTTGTATGTATACTTTTCCCTCTTTTATGTAAGTCGGCATATTTTTTACTAAATCCATTAACTGTTGTGAGATGGTTGGAACAACTACTCCAATAGCAACTCCAGTTAATGTAATGATAAAAAGGTACAGTAGTAAGATCGCTAAACCTCTAGGTACTTTTTTATTCTCCAAAAAGACTAACAATGGGTTAAATATGAAGTATAAAAATAACGCGATTAAAATTGGGAAAAATAATGTTGATATGAAGATACCAATCGGTTGAAATAGAAACGATATTTTTGTGCAAATAAATATAATTCCTACAACCATCAGCACTTCTAATGTCCAAAAGTGCACTTTCGATTTCAAAAAAACGTCCTCCTTTAAACTAGCACTTCTCTTCATTGTACCAAATTAAACTTAGATTTCACATAATATTTTCCTTTACAATATTCCAAAATCCCATTAAATACACTACAATGAGATTACAGACAAATTTGCAGGTAAAGGTGATAAATATGACACAATGCATCATTTGCAGAAAAGATACGAAAGAACTTAGTGAACAATATGTCATTCCAGAGATATTATGTGGATATTATTTCATAAATTCAATTTGTGATTCATGTCATGAACATATGACAACAAATATTGATCGTCCTTTAATTAGACATAAATTAAGTCAATATAAGATTGAGCAAATGAAAAAACAAATCGATTCCCCTCTCTATACGAATGAACATGGTGAGGAGCTAGCAGCCGCTGAGACAGATGTAGTCGAAGTAAGTGATGAGATACTTTATTCCAATGCATTAATTATGAAACTATGTAAAAAGCACGATATTTCATTACATAATGAAATTTGGAAAGAAGAGCGCGTAACAAAAGTAGCTAGTTCTATTCAACGTGAATTGCTTTTAGATAACCGTAAATATAAAATGAGTGTATTAAAAATGGCTTATACTTTTGCTGTACAAACAATCGATGGCTACTTTGACGATCCAGATGCGATTGATATTTCTACCATTCTATTAAATGCCGATTTCATGGAATTAAAGGAAAAGAGTATCGTTCGTGACTTAAGCAAAAGCTCTTTATGGAATACATTAAATACAACGAGCGAAAACCATTACTTTATTTTACTTAGTGATAAAGACGGGCTATTCTGCTTCATTCGCCTATTTGATATTTTTGATGTTGTTGTTCATTTATCAGAAAAAAGATACAATCTTCCATCACCAATTGTCGGCGTAAATAATGTAGACAAAAAAGGATTTTTTGTGGAAAGTTTAAAACAGTATATGGATGGGCTATTTAAAGAAACTACACGTTCTATTTAATCCATATGGGAACATACGGTCTCCTTTCTTCATGAAAAGACACTGTGTTATAATGAGTGTGAAAAGAACAATACAATCACATAAAACAATTAAAACCTGTATATAAATAAAAAAGACTAGTGTGCGGCTACACACTAGTCCACGTAACTTAGCAGATTGGATTGTTCATTTATCCTATTTGTTTCGTACAAACACAACAACCCACATTCTATAGGCATAGGTGGGTTGTTATTTTTTGAGCTTGTCAATTAAGACAACAATAAACGTTAACAATGCAATGAGAAACAGTCCACCTTGCAATAACAACGCAATTTCACTCACTTATTATCACCCCCCTCCTACTTTGGAGAAGTGATAATTGAACAACCAACCGTACCATAAGTTACCTCTTAATTTTATCATATTTTCTAATAGTTTACGATGAAAACCCGCAAGCTAGTAAGCTGCGAGTTTTTTTATTTTTCATGTAGAAAAAATCTCTTTCTGTTTAAATATAGTCTCCGTTTCTAAAATCATTTGAGGTAAGAAGACATGAATTGTATCCGTTAATACGTTAAGAGCTTCTTTCACATAACCATTTTCAAATTGATCTAATGACTCAGGTAATTCGACTTCATCTAATATGAAATACTCACCATTAGGAAGAACCATAATATCAATGATTAAATCTTCAAATGTTACTAACTCATTTCCTACATGTGTGTTTTTTATGATATTAAAATATGACCCTAAATAATGTCCAGCATCATCTCTCCATATGTATAGGTTATACGGACGATCTTCCCAATAATATGCGGTTGTATAACTACCTTTAGGAATAGTTAATTTTATTTCGTTTGCTGTCATAGTAAAAGGGTACTGTACCTCATGAAATAGTACGATTCTCTTCGGTTGTGCTTCTACTAATAAACAAACGTGATCTACAGTTGTAGAATCATAACGTATTTTTCTTTCTATAATTTCAATCCTTGATGTACGTAAACAATTCATTTTTTAGTTACCCCTTTTATCATATAGTCCGTTTTTAATTATATCCTTTACGCTCCTGATTAAGAAAGTATACCGTATTCCGCATCATAAAAACTCCTTCTATAATGGAAGGAGTTAATGAACTACTACTATTTTATTAACCACAATTCATATATGGTTTTTTATTTTTTTCAATACAAACTCCATATACACCAAACGCACGGTGATACTTTAGCATTTTACTCCTATTTCAACTTCTCCATAACTGCAGCATAAAATTCCCGTTCATTATCAACATTTAAATGGACACGACTTACTGTTTTAGAAAATCCATATAACAACTGCGCTTTAATTGGCTCTTTTAACGTTATTTCAAAAGTTGCAGGTTCCTTTATAAATTCCATAACAGTTGCGTCAAGAACCTCTTTCTCTTCTTCTTTCGTTAAAGATTCGCCTTTATAAAACACAATGTTATCAATTTGTGTAAATGGTAAAACGATTTTCTTTCCTAATCCAATTTGAATGATCACTTTTTCTTCCACAACGATAATTGGATTTTTACGCATCGCTTGTATTTCAGCTAAAAAATAAAATATCGCATATATGTTTAAGATGAGTAAAACCCAAGCTATTACTGGATTCCATTGATGAAGTAAATAATGAAAACCGATACTTTCAATTAATGTTGCATGAATAATCATGATATAAACACCTATTGCACCGGTCTTTTTATGATATGAGTATGTGGATTCACTTTCTAATACTTTTTCACGCCACGATAAAAAAGCATAATAGAGTAACTTACACTCTGTTAGAATGATATTTACTGTCTTACTTCTCTTCATATTAGCATCAAATGCTGCATCAATCGCATAAGAAAATGAAGAATACTCACTTCTATATTCTTTATATCGTTTTATTATTTTAGGAAGTACTCTTATAATTTTAAATATAAGAAACAGTTCAAAACATACGAACACAATTTCTCCAGCAACTATTACATACGAAACAAATGAAAAAGCTTGTAAATAATCACTAGGAATTATAAATCTTGCGAATACATATCCAGCTATAACTACAGGAAACATATACGTTAACGAATATCTTTTCCGTATAATAAAGAAATATGTGATGACTGGAATTACAAACATAAAATCTAATAATGAACCGAGGACTACTTCTTTCGGGGCAGCTGGCACTATTGGCAGGGCATACAATAAATAGTTTGATAACATAATTAAAGATACGAGTCCAATCCAAATGCCTTTTTTCCTTCGTGAAATTGATGGATTCATTCCTTCTCTCCTCTATTCAAAAACCTCATTTAAATGGTCTTTATAAAATGAAATAGCACGTTCAAATTCTTTTACCTCATCTACTTTCACAACTGTCTCTAACAGTAATTTCATCGCTTCTTCATGTTCGTTTACGTTATATTTTGCTAATGATAAAAACACTTTCATCACGTCATTTTCCGGGAACTTCTTTATCCCTGCTTCTAATACAGTAATCGCTTTATCATATTCCCCTATACAACGATACGTACTGCCAAGACCGATATACGCACCGCAAAGAGATTCACCATCAAGTCCGTTCGCAATTGCCTGTTCATAATACGGAACCGCCTCCGTTTCAAGACCCATTACATCATGTATCCAAGCGCATTGATATAGTACTTCTGCATCCCTCGTAAAGTTTGTTAATCCTATAAGTATCTCTCTAGACTGCGCATATTTCTTTTCATTTCTAAGTTTAATAGCTTGCTTTAATAAATGTTCCATACAATCCACTCCTCACAAAATGTTCATTATGCATATATCATGTATTACACATTTACGAGCAGCTAATGGCCTATTTATTCCATTGATTCAATTTAATAATCAGTGAGGGCTAAGTTCCCCCACTAATTTAATATTAACTCCATTACATACTATGCGACTGCATCTCTTTCTAAAAGCTTAAATTTACATCGCAGTGATACGATTACATAAATGCTCTAACATATTGACAATTTCTTTTGCAGTTTCATCTTTCCCATTACATAACTTCACATTACCGTCTTGTCCAATAACGTGATGCACAGCACCGCGAGAATATAAAGAATGCGGTGAGTTTGCTACCATTACACTTGCTTTTGCATCTTCCATTCTTTTACTTGCTCTTTCAATAAGTTCTGCTTCATTTACGTCACTTTCAAGTTTAAAGCCAACGAGTATCGTTTCTGGATCCCAACTCTTTATTTGTTTTAATACTTTTGGCGCTTTTTGAAAATGAATAATTGGAGCGATATCACTTGAAATCTTTCCGTTCATATTAAGAACATTTCCATCTTGATCACAAATCTTTTCGACAACCCAATCTGAGCCAGCAGCAGCCATAATAACTGCATCTACTTTTTCATGTGTAATAATACTTTTCATCTTATCTTGTAAATCAATAATCCCCTCAAATGGGTGCAATTCTAATTGGTTATTTACATCCATTGGCTTCTCAGCAAAATAGCCATGCAAATATATAACATTTGCTCCTTTTTTCATTAGCTCTTCTGCAATAATTCTTCCAATCGTACCTTTTGCTAAATTTGTATGCCCACGTACTTGATCCCATTTTTCTAGGCAGCCGCCGCTCGTAATTAATACTTTTTTCCCTTGCATAATAACCATCCCTTACTGATTTTTCGCACGAAACCACTCTGTTCCAAAGTCAACTGCATCACGCTGCCTCATAAAACGGCACGTCGCATTCCCTATCTTCCCACGCGTAACTGTTCCTTTAAGCTCATATTCAACTCCGATTTCTACAAACGTATCAGAATCGTAATCCATTTCAACGAATTCTTTCCATACTCTTACACCTTCTTCTATAATAGGTGCTCCTACCTTTATTAACTCGCGTGCACCTGTACGTACCTCAGATAAATGTATAGACGTATTAGAGTCATAACCAACACCAAGTAATAATATGTATCCATCTAAATCGTATATTTTTCGTAATGGCGATTCTTCACCAAAACTTATGGAAAGTGAATGATTCGCTGTAATTTCTTCTGCGTGTTGCCCCCATGCTGCAAAACTACTGAGTGGATGATTACTGCGCAATACATTCGGATATGTACGAAAACATTCAACTACTTCTCCCATTGCCCTTGTTGGTGTTATACGTGGATCAAATGCTGGGACGTTATCCCGAATAATTTGCCACCATTCTTCTGGTACAGGTGGTCTTGACCAATGTTTTGGATCGGATAAATCCGAAGATTGCGTCGGCATAATTATCGTTCCTTCTTCTGTAACAACTTTCATTAACGCTTCTACTACGGCCACTGCACCGCCTGATATCCAACCGATTGAACTTAATGAAGAATGTACAATAACTGTCATTCCCTTTTCTATCCCTAATGCTTTTAAATCATTTGTAATTGTTTCGATTGTATTTGGAAATTGTGTATTCGCCACTATGTCATTCATTTTCACGATTGTTCCCCCATTTTGCTTTAAACTAATACATACATATATTATCATATTTTTCTTAATTTTTAACTTAATCATTTCAATTACTATACCTCTGTCGTTTTTATCATATCGGAAACAGTTAAATTATGGTGTATTTATTTAAAATTAATATAGAAAGGTGAACACAATCAAAAACTTTCAATCTAGCAATCTTAATTTATACTAATATGAAATAGCCCATCACAAATGATGAGCTATTTATTTTATTCATTCTCTAAATAACAATAAAACCTCTCTACCCCCAGATATTTCTCTCCCAAGCTTTCAATCTTAAAGTTACATTTCTTGTAAAATCCGACTGCCTCTGTATCTGTCTCAGCCTCAATATATGTTAACTCATATTCCCTAATTATTTCTTTAATCATTTGAAGTGCAATTCCTTGATTACGATATTTTTCATCAACAGCTATGTGACACATTCTCGCTCTATTTGTATGAATTAGCACTTACCTATGCAACCCTTATTCCCATATTTATATAGCACTGCCTGATCATTTTTATACATTGAAACTGCTTTAAATAAGCTCGCTTCACTCGGACCGGTCGCATGCTTTAATACTTTTTTAATGGGATCTATTTCTAAATACTCAACACGTTGTAACATCCTATCTCCATCCTTTCTCATGAAAAAAGATTAGCTCTTTATTGAAAAAGAGCTAATCTCATTACGCCGTTATTTTCTCTTCTTTTTTCACAACTACAGCTACATAACTATGAAGTATCATTCCGACAATTACAAGACTCATTCCAACCCACGATAAAGAAGACGGAATTGGAGCCGATAACCAGATCAGCTCTCCTACTAATGCAAATAAAACTTCACCAGACTGTGTCGCCTCGACTGTTGCTAATTTTTGCGGATCATCTTTTACAAGATCTGTCGCAAAGAAGAATAATACCGTTGCGATTAACCCTGAACTAACTGCTACAATAAAACATTGGAAAACTTGACTACTTGACGGTAATCCGCCTGTTGATACTTCATAACCAGATAGTAAAAACCAAAATGGTAAACTTGCTAATGTCATACCGAGAACTCGTTGGAAGACATCTAATTCGCCCTTACATACTTGCATCATTTTTCTATTTCCAAGTGGATATGCAAACGCAGCAATGAGTACAGGAACCACACATAAAATGGTTTCACGAATCCCTAAAGAAGAAGCGTGTTCTACTTGCATAAGAACAACACCGAATAAAATAATGCCTGACATTACTAATTCTTTCATTGGAAGTTTTTTATGTAATGGGTCTACCGCAAAAAATGGTGTTAACAAAATCCCTGCAACTATTGTAATTTGCCAAGTCGAAGCGACAAGCCACCCCGGTCCAAACGCACCCGCGAAACTAAGCGGTGCATAAAAGAGACCAAACCCTACAATACTCCATAACAACCACTCTTTCGGATTGTTTTTCATATATTGCAAGAGTTGTTTTAAATTCCCTCTATACATGACAATAAGTAGTAGCATTGGAACCATAAAGTAATACCGTAGTGATGCACTCCAAATCCAACTCCCGCCCCCTAAGTCCATCGACCGGTTTAACACAAAGGTAAAGGCAAAGAAAAACGATGCCAATATCCCTACTGCAATAGCTTTCATTTTAAAACCCCTTGTTTAGTTTCTTGTTATACGATACAACAAAATGAATATAATTAAAATTCGCAATTCTTATTATATATGTATTCTTTAAAGAAACAACACCATATTTTCATCATCACTATACACACCATTCATTTTTAAAGCTCTCTTTTCAATTCCATAAGTTTTAAAGCCCATTGATCCGTATAATTTTTTTGCTGGTTCGTTTGTGGATACAACACCTAAGTTCAATTGCTCTAGTTCTATTTCTCTCGCTCTTTGAGTTGCATTTGCAATTAACTCACGTGCCAGTCCGTTACGTCTATTTTGTGCATCTACATACATCGCAACGATATGACCTTTATGTTTATACGCCTCTCTCTCTTCTGTTAGTAAAGTGACAACTCCAACTAAATGATTTTCTTCATTAAATGCACCAAATGTACAACTAGTAGTAGCTGTTAAATTACTTTCCACTCTCTTAATAGGATTTTCCTGGCGAATCGCCTCTTCATAAGTTGTTACAAATGCCTCTGGATTTACTTGTAAAGCTTGTAAACGTAAGTCCCAATATTTTTCCGCATCTTCTTTCGTAAGTAATCGAATCATATTTATCCTGCCCCTTTAAGTTAACATAATATTTTTATAAGCTACTATTTAAAGATTGGTATTCTTCTCTTAACATACTATAGCGATAACGATGAATGAACTTCCCTTTACGTAACCGATCATTTCTCATTATTCCTTCACAAACAAATCCTGCTTTTTCATAACTCTTTCTAGCTTGTAAATTATCTTCGTCTACTCGTAGCCAAATTTTTTCTAATTTGAATTCAGAAAAACCGATTTGTAACATACTGTATAGGGCCGCCATTCCATATCCTTTACCCCAATATTCTTTATTTCCAATTGCAATCCCTAGTTCAGCATTTTTATTTGTATTATCAAAGTTTTTTAGGTCTACCCATCCAATGTGTATACCTTCCTTTGTAACGATAGCTCGTTGTTCATAACCATTCTTTCGACTTATGCATGCTTCAATCCACCTTCTCGTATCTTCACGAGTGAACGGTGGATATTGATCTGGTACAACTAAATGCTTTGTTACTTCTGTATCTAATGACCATTGATATCGATCTTCTACATCATCTATTGTCAGTTCTCTTAATTGAACGAATGGTACATTCACTTTGCTATCCCCTTTTCATTTCCCTATAGAAAATCCTTCGAACATTCTTCCTCCATACTGCTCTAACGTATTTTCTATAAAACTAATTAATTCATTTTTCTTCTCTGTTTTATAAAAATGATCAAAAGCCGCTACAAAATGTTCTGCATATCGCTCGTCATACCTTCTTAACACTCTAATAAACCATTTTGAATTTCCAAGCCATTGACCATTTACCCTTAAAACATATTCATGTACTAAATCAGCTAATAAATTGGCGATGAACAATTCTTCTTCTCTCTTTGTTGCACCAATGAAATCATCCAAGGTATCCGTAATAAAATAGCGTTTCTGCTTCATCGTTTCTTCTGACCATTTTTTTGGTCCTTTATTTAATAAACCATTCGCTTCTCTTTTAAGTGTCTCTACAATTTCATCTTTTCCTTTTAGCACAATCCCTTCTGAAACTAATTGAGGTAATGAAGGTCTCCCGCGCTCACAATCACTTTTAAAAAAGGTTTTATACGTTTCAAAATTATGTACGAATACTTCAACAGGCCAGCCATTACTATAGAAAGATTCTCTATAACAAGATGACAAACTTTGGTCGAATATTACAATATCAAGGTCAGATGTTTTCGTAGCCTCTCCTCTAGCCACACTTCCCCCTAGTAAAGCAACATCACAATTCGAAAATTGTGATGTAATTATGCTTTGTGCCGCTTCAATTGGTTTCATAATCTTACCCCTTCTTATTTTACTTTCTTTTTTTCAGCTCTTTCTCTCGCTTTTTTTATATACGGTTCTGCGTCTGGTGTTTTGCATGACGTTGCCCCGTGATCAACTTGTACTTTCCCAATTTCACGTGCAATTTCAATCGCTTTTCGCTCTAAGTCTTCATTACGAATTCCTATCGCGATTAAAGCACTGTTCATCGCTTCTTTTTTTCTATTTTTTTCATTATGTATATTTGCTTTAATTTCTTCGAGATACGGAGTGAAGAATTCATCATGTAACGTTTTATTTTTAATCGCTATATTCGCTAATAATGACCAACCAGCTCTTCCAATCCATTCTTCATCAGACTTCGTCCATTCTTTCTATCGCGATTGGTGACGTACATATAGCTGTCATAAGAACGTCCATTAAACAATAGTAATCAACATCCTGAACCCATCTATTTAGTTGTTCTGACGTTAGTTTCTTCGGATCTAAAATCATCGTTGCTAAAGTCATTGCATCCATATTTTTTGTTTCCCATAATGAAATTGCTAAATCATGATCTTTTTTTATCTTCTTTTTTAACAATTTTAAATTTGCAAAACTAACTCCAAATAACGGCTCTTTCGCTCCGTGGTTTTTATACGTCTTACGAGTTTGCTCTGTCCCATACTCTTCTAGTTGCTGCATTACTTCTTCAAGTAACATATGCCCACCTCTTTTATGTTTTATGTTCACTTCATATATGTATGTACGATATATTCTACATTATTTTTTGGTTTTCCTATATTTATTTTTTAAATACGGTATGTGAAATTTTTATTGATTTTCTTTAAAACAACAAACATCCTCTTCCTTATTTTTCACACGGTTGTTCATTCACACTCTGTATACAATACTCCACAAGCGCATTCAACGGATTTATTATGTTCCTTCCTATTATATTTTCTACCCTTGTAGTAGCGTCTACCATAGATAATTGTGCAACTGAAAGCATTTCGTTTCTATCTTTCATAATTTCATATAAATATTTTTCTAATTTAACATCATGCTCTTCTTTACGCCCTTGCATAATTAACTCAAATATCCCTTCTATCACTTCTACTTTTACTTGTATGGATTTATTATTCTGCTGAGCGTATAGTCTTAAACGTTCCATCGTTCCTGAAACAGTACGGTTATTTGTAAATAGTATTGTCTGTGGCTCTTCAACCTGACAAATCATTTCAAAGAATGGCTCATCAATTTTCAATATAGGTATGTCTATTTTGAAATTCTCATCTAATAACGTGATATAATCTGTACAAGTTATTAAAAGTGTATCAACATCACTTTCAGCTATATACTTTATAATATCTTTTAAATTATTTCGTGCTTGTTCTCGTTCTATTTTTAGTCTGTGTGATAAGATTGGATCTACAAAATGGAGTATTTCTATTTCAAAAAATTGCAACGCTCGGTCAATGTATTCAATATTTGAATGATGAGCATGTAAACAAGCTAATTTTTTCATACTTATCCTCCCTTTCTAAAACAAAAAACGTGAATGAACCATTTTACATGCAGTTCCATTCATTTAATTCTTGTTTCATTTTTTCAAACCTGCAAAACAGTGAAATCTTACATACTTTTTAACAAACTTTTTTGCGCTTGTAAAAAAGTTTTTTTGCATTTCCCCCTCTAAAATTGCTAATATAGTAGAGTAGAACTTTTATAGAGAGTAGGAAAATTATGCACAATGGAATTCGGATGACAACTTTAGTGAAAAGGGCTCTGTTGATTTGCGCTGGGGTATTATTTACATACGAAGCTGCTTACGGATCAACACATATCGCTCTAGCAAGTACAGAGGATGAAGCGAAATCTGTTCAACTTGTAAGTGAAATTCAAACGTCCCTTGCTCCGAAAGAAGCTCCAAAGCACTATAACGGGCAAGTTAGAAAAGTCGCTTACTTAACATTTGACGATGGTCCTGGAAAATACACAGCTGAGCTTTTAGATATGTTAAAGAGTGAAAATGCAAAAGCAACATTCTTCCTAATTGGTTCAAACGTAAAAGCTTTCCCTGATCTTGTAAAACGTGAAGATGCTGAAGGCCACTATGTTGGGATGCACAGTATGACTCATAACTACAAGAAACTTTACACAGAAGGTCATTACGTTGATGAAATGAAAGAAGACCAAGGCTTAATCGCTGGCGTTCTAGGAAAATCTCCAGTATTAACTCGTCCATCTTACGGCTCAATGCCAGGGTTAAATGAAGCTCTTCGCAACAAAGTTGTTGAAAATGGTTTAAAAGTTTGGGATTGGACAATTGATTCATTAGACTGGAAATACAACAAAATGCAAGTAGACGCTGCATCTGCTAAAATCGTAGAAAACGTTCTACATGGTGCTACAAACCCAACAGAAGTTATTCTAATGCATGATATTCATCCACAATCAGTTAAAGCAGTACCTGGTATTATTAAAGGGCTGAAAGAAAGAGGATATGAATTAGAAGCCTATAATGAGAACGAACACTTCCCATTAAACTTCTGGCATGATAATCGTATGTAATAAAAAGACTTGATTCCCTCTTGTAGGTTATCAAGTCTTTTTTTATCGTTTTGGGAATTTCCTTTGTTGCTCTTCAATAGAACGAATAATATTCTCCCTATCCTCTTGAGTTATACCGATAGAAAATTCGTATTCTTCTTCCTTACACCATGTGGGGTTAAGTTCCAGCGATAAGCGAATAACAATGTTAAACTCGCCTGCTTTTCCCCCCATAAATTCAAACGCTAAATTTGGTTCTATGAAATCTAGTTCGTTATATGTAGGGTTTGGTAAAGATTCAAACCATTTTATCATGTACTGTAAATCGTATGTTTGTAAAAAAGGATCCATCGTTTCAAAAACTTTATTTTCTTCTGATAGTTTCGCTTTTACTCTTAACCAATTTCTATCACACTCGTCTTTTGCATCTGCATATTGGTAATTTACAACCTCTAAATGTAATGATATTTTTTCATTTTGAAAATTCATGCATAGACTCCTTTTATTTTACCCTATTTTGAAAATATACTTTTCTGTTTCAATATTGATCCTCAAGGAAAATCAAAAGATTTTACAAACAATCATAACACATTTTTTTCAAACCAATCCCTATTTCTTTTATTCAAATCCCCTCACTTTCTTACACTTTAATATTTAAATAAAAAAACTTGAATTCATAATTAGAATTCAAGTCTTTTTATGCTCTATTATTTAGAAAACATTCCCTAGCAATTTCGCAATTTCACTAATTAAAATACCAACAACAGCAAAGTCGGAATCACCGAATGTTGTATTTTCAAATCCTAATCCACCTAATATAGGTAGTAATATAGCTGGTAGGAATGAGATTAATAATCCATTTACAAAAGCTCCAAGTATTGCTCCTCGTCTTCCTCCAGTTGCATTTCCAAATACAGCAGCTGTTGCCCCTGTGAAGAAATGAGGGATTAATCCTGGCACTATTACACTTAATCCGATAAACGGAAGAATAAACATAGATAGTAATCCAGCAATAAAACTTGTTAAAAAGCCAATAATAACTGCATTTGGCGCGAATGGGAAGATTGTTGGACAATCTAATGCTGGTTTGGCATTTGGTACAAGTTTATCTGCTATCCCTTTAAATGCAGGGACAATTTCTGCAATCAACATACGGACACCAGCTAGAATAATATATACACCCGCAGCGAATGTAATTGCTTGCATGAATGAATACACGAGATAATTTTGTCCGTTACTTAATTCTGTTTCGATAAAGTTTTTCCCAGCAAATGGTGCAACAATAAAGAATAACACAGCCATTGTTAATGACATAGAAACTGATGTATCACGTAAAAACCCTAATGACTTCGGTACTTTAATTTGTTCTGTAGATTTTTCCTTATTTCCAAATTTACTACCAACAAATCCTGCTGCTAAATACCCAACTGAACCGAAATGGCCAATTGCGATATCATCCATTCCCGTAATTTTTCTAACATACGGTTGAAGTAGAGCTGGAAAAATGACCATAAGTAATCCTAAAATAATAGACCCACTAATAACTAGTGAAGCGCCTTTCATCCCTGTAGTTGAAAATACAGCTGAAATTAAACATGCCATGAATAAGGTATGATGACCAGTTAAAAATACATATTTAAATCTTGTAAATCGTGCAATTAGTAAATTAGCAATCATCCCAAATACCATAATTAATGCCGTTTCTGTTCCTAAAGTTTGCTGTGCTATCGCAACAACAGCTTCGTTATTTGGAATAATCCCTTTAATATGAAATGCTTTATCAAATATTTTACCAAAAACATCTAAAGCCCCTATTAATATAGTGGCTCCGCCTCCTAAAACGACGAAGCCCATAATTGTTTTTAATGTTCCTGAAACTGTATCTGCAAAATTCTTTTTTTGCAATAGTAAACCACACATAGCAAACAATCCAACTAATATTGCAGGCTGTCCCAAAATATCTTTCATTATTAAATCAAACATAGCACTACTCCCCTTTCACCGTTTCTACATCAGGTGTTTTTGTAATGCTTCTTTAATTTCATTTAAATCTAGAATGTTTGTTAATCCAGCAACTGTGCGAGTACCATCTTCAAGGTTGCAAATGATATCTTTCGCACCTAAATATAGATCTGCTTGTTCTGATTTACTTGATGCTAAATCCGTATGAGAAACTTCAGCATGCATACCAAGTTCAGTTAATATTTTCTTTACATTCATTTCTATAATAAAACTACTTCCTAATCCATTTCCACATACAACTAATACTTTTTTCATTTCAATCTCCCCTTTAATTAGAATATTTAGCTATCATTTCTAGCATTTTATCTTTTGAATTTGAATGCATTAACATTTCTATGTTCGTTGGTTCAGATAACATCTCACTTAATTGTGCCAATGCCTTCAAATGTGTCTCGTTATCTATAGCTGCTAATACAATAATTAAATTTACAGCATGCTCTTGTTTTTCTGAAAATAACACACCCTCTTTTAGTTGTAATAAACTCATCCCTAATTTTTTGACACCTGCTTCTGGACGAGCATGAGGTATAGCAATTTTAGGTGCAATTACAATATACGGGCCTAACTTCTTTACATTCGCAATCATTTCAGAAATATATTCTTCAGAAATATGTCCACTTTGTAATAAAGGTTCCGACGCAACACGAATTGCTTCCTCCCACGTCTCAACGTGATTCTCAAGCTCTATAAATTCTCTAGTTAATAGCTCGTTTAACATAGGCTTATATTTCTCCTCCTTATCAATATGTACCGGACCACTCATAAACTCTCTCAATTCATTTTTTAAAGATTTTTCATCTAAAATGTCTGTGTATTTTTGGATAATACCCATCATCATATCAACTGAATCATTTTGATTTTCGCCATATAAAGCTACATTGACTTTTCGTAGTAACGATGCTTTTTCGGAATCGGTCAAAAATGGATTTACCATAAAGATAGGAATTTCCCCCTTCTCCAGTTCAGTTGTAGTAATAATACAATCTACATCAAATGTATTTGATTCATATTCCCGCTTTGAAATGGCTTTTAAAATATCTACACTTGAAAACACTTGCTCTAATTGGTACTGCAACATACGTGATGTACCAATACCATTTGGACAAACAAGTAGCGCGGTTTTTCTTGGGCTGGGAACGATTCCCTCTTTCCTCATCCAAGCACCAAAGTGCATAGTAATATATGCCATTTCATCATCTGAAACTATTTTCCCAACATATTCTTCAAAATGATGAATTACTTTTTTTGTAAGAGTATATACTTCTTCATAATTTTGCTGGATTGTATAAAGTAATGGATTTTCTATTTCAATCCCGTACTTTACACGATAATATGCCGGTTTCATATGCAGATATAGGTCTGAAGCAAGTCCTTCAAAATCTTGAAATATAACACAAGCATAATGTTGAAAATCCTTTATCATATATCCGACCATTGAATGTATTCCATCAATTTCACTTTTTTCAAAGTCTTTTTGTTGAGCATTTACTTTTGCTCCTAACAAATGCGTCGTAATATAATAAATTTCATCTATTGGAAAATCCACGAAAAATACTCTTTCAAACTGTTTTGCAATATATTTTGCTGCTTCAAATTGTTTTGTTTCTCTTAGTACATCCTTTTCAGCATCTTCCATCTCGACACATTTTCCATTTACAATACGATTGCGGAATAAATACATGTAAACGCTTAAACTTTCAAGTACCTCATCTGTGTACTGGACCCCTAAAAGCTCTTCACAATTTGATAAAATATTTTTTATTATAAGAAGTTCCTCGTGATCTTTATTACCTTTTACATTTTTATTATCATTCGTAATATATTTCACATGCGATATTAAATATTCCCATCCATGCTTTGAAATTATTTGTGAAAGATTTAAGATTAATATATTTCGTTTTCCATGTTCATTCCCTATAATATTGTAGCCATGTTTACGATTAAAGTTTAATGCGAGCTTAAACTTCACTAACTCTGCTTTTATTTTTTTTAAGTCAGCAAGAGCAGTATTACGACTGACTTGCACAAGTTCTATTAAGTCTTCTAATAGAATCCTTTTCTCCATTGTTAGTATATAAAGAACCAGCAATATTTTTCGTTCATGTGGAGAATATTCATATTGGCTTGTTGTAAATCCATTTAACTTTTTTATCACTCTTTGCTTCGTTTCATTATCAAAACAGTAGCCTAAAGGGCGAATATATTCATATGAATTTAAATCCTCTGCAACTAACCAATCTTCTATTTTCTTCATATCATAATAAATTGTTCGCTTTGAAACTTGTATGACTTCCATTAATTGAGATACAGAAACATAGCTATCTGCTTGAATAATTTGCTGTAAAATACTTATACTTCGATTATCTAATATCATATATGATATACACCCTTTCTATACTTGTTCTTAAATAGAATTGCAAGTATAGATACTAACTTTGCAAAATTAGAGTTTGAAATCGCTTTCTATTAATATCTTATCTTGTATCTCTTCTAAAATTAAGTCCAAATTCTTGTTTATGCACAGTGCAATGATTGTACTTTCATTTAAAAATTTTACTATATACATGCGGCATATGAAATTATACAATACGATTTTTTATTTTAAAGACAATTTGTCAATCTAAGTGCGACAGTTCTTCCTGAAACCCTTCATGGGCAGTTTTCTGTATGAAGTAAGTGATGTGATAACTTCTACTTTATACGAAGCGATATGGGCTTTTTTCTTTAGGTGTCGCACTTAATAATACAATGTGTCGATACATAAAATATTTTTAACTCATTACCCTCTGTACATGAAATAAATTTGATTTGCGATATAATCTGAACTAAAGTGAAGTCCATTCCTTATCCACCACATGATAATACCTACCAATGAAGCTGTTTTAATATCAACCGCAACATAATCATCAGGCAAATCCTTTTTCGTATTCTCTCTTCTCGTTTCTATTAACTCTTTTAAAAATAAAAATAGTTGCTCCTCAAATTGATTCATTTTAAATAATATAAATAAATAATTTCGATGGATATATAAATAATCAAGTAATTGTGTTAGCTTTTGTTTTTCTGATAAATCTTTTGCATGTATTAAATCAGCTATTTTATTTGAAAGTTCATTTGAAATCTCATTCGTGATTTGGTCTAGTAAATCTTGAATATCTTGATAATGTAAGTAAAAGGTTGTTCGGTTTAATCCTGCTTTTGTTGCGACTTTCTGAACCGTTAAACTTGAAATACTAGGATTCTCACATAGGAGAGAAAAAACAGCATTTTTAAACATTTCTCTTGAACGAACTGTACGAGGATCTTCTTTTTTAGGTGTAGACATTTTGAAACTCCTTTATAGATTTTCTCTTTACTTACTCGACAGTGCATACCTTCTATGTCGAGTAGTGAACATTTTCAACAAAACTGTTCATGGTCAAAGAAAATTTATTTTGTTACCATTAATTTTATCGACACAATGTCGATAAATCAAGACAACAATGAAGGAGTTTACCAATGCAAAAGGAAATATCAGAAAGAAATAAAAAAATCATATTAATTGTGCTCATTTCCGGTTGTTTTTTATCAACATTAAATCAGACGTTATTAAATGTAGCGATGAGTAATTTAATGGAAGTATTTGATGTTACAGCTGCAACCGTACAATGGCTATCAACAGGCTTTATGCTCATAAATGGCGTTCTAGTGCCAATTACTGCATTTTTAATGAAACGATTTACAACAAGGCAGCTGTTTATTAGCTCGATGCTCTCTTTGTTTATCGGGACTGTTCTTTGTGCATGCGCCATGAATTTTGGTATTTTGTTAACAGGAAGAATGATTCAAGCAGTTGGAGCAGGAATTATTATGCCACTAATGATGACAGTTATTTTATATTTATACCCTAGTGAAAAACGTGGAAGTATTATGGGAACCATCGGTTTCGCCATAATTTTTGCGCCAGCCATCGCTCCAACATTATCTGGCTTTATTATTGAATATGTATCATGGAGATGGTTATTTATTGGATTCGCTCCATTTGTATTAATCGTTATTATTCTCGCGCTAAAATATTTAATGAATGTTGCTGAGACAACAAAAGCAAAATTAGATATCGTAAGTGTCATTTTATCAACGATTGGCTTTGGTTGTATTATATTCGGATTTAGTAGTGCAGGAAGTAAAGGATGGGATCATCCAGTTGTTATTACTACAATTATCATCGGAATAATTGTTACAACTCTATTCTGTTTACGTCAAATAAAGTCTAGCGATCCACTATTAAATTTATCCGTATTTAAGTATAAAATTTTCACTCTTACATCAGTCATTAACGTACTCATTACGATGATTATGTATGCTGATTTAATTCTTTTACCGATTTACTTGCAAAATGGACGAGGTTTTACTGCTTTTGAATCAGGTTTACTTCTATTACCTGGAGCTGTAATTAATGCATTCTTATCACCTATCACGGGTAAAATGTTTGATAAGTATGGGGCAAAACCACTCTTTATTATAGGTTTAATATGTATCATTATATCGATGTGGGGTGTAATTGATTTGACCGAATCCACCACTTATATGTATTTAATGGTTCGTACCATTATTCTACGCATTGGACTAAGTTTCATTTCGATGCCTTTAAATACAGCAGGTTTAAACGCTTTACCAAGAGAACTGGGTTCACATGGTTCCGCAGTGAATAATACCGTACGTCAATTAGCAGGTGCTATAGGAACAGCAGTCATTATCACTGTATATACAATTCAATCCACTTCACATACTTCACAGTTATCTAGTGAGAACGGAAGCATATCAACTATGCAAGTAACGAAATTAGCTTCTATCTTCAGCTCAAGTGATGCCTACGTATTTATGTTAGTCTTATCCTTTGTAGCTTTGATTATTGCATGTTTTATGCCTAAAAAAGTAGCACTCCAAAAATCCGAAAGTAAATCTTAAAACAAAAAATCCTACTCGTTTTCTATACGAGTAGGATTTTTTATTATTTATTTCGTTTCCCCGTCTTCAGTCGTCTTCACCTTCGTTTTATCTTTATCACGATTGTTATAGTTATATTTAGAAGGTTCTACCGGTGTAAATCCTTCTGGTGTGTAGAATCGCAATAAGTCACCGTTAACAACTTGGTCGGAGTATTTTAGTGATTTTTGAACCATTTGCTCATTTTGTTTTATTTCATCTGTAAATTCTACAGGTTTCCCAGTCGCTGTATCATAGTATTTGCCGTTAAGTGCAGTAACTGTTGGGCTTACGTAGTTACCGTTACGGAACGGAACGACTTGTTTATGCTCTGGTGATAATAAATCTGATCCGAATTGGACATAATTTTTCGTATCTGTACCTAGTAAGTGTAATAACGTTGGAAGAACGTCAATTTCTCCGCCGTATTGATGTTGTACGCCGCCTTCCATTCCTGGTACGCGAATGATTAATGGTACACGTTGTAATTGAGCATTTTCAAATGCGTTCATTTCTTTACCCATTATTTGAGACATTGCTGCACTATGATTATCTGAAATACCGTAATGATCACCGTACATAACGATAATTGAGTTATCGTATAGACCAGATTGTTTCAAGTAATCAATGAATCCTTTTACAGATTCATCTAAATAGCGTGCTGTTTGGAAGTACGTATCTACTGATGAATCACCTGTTTTAGCTGGTTCAATCGTTGCTTCCGCTTTATCAATCGGATAAGGGAAATGGTTCGATAACGTAATGAACTTCGTATAGAACGGTTGTTTCAACGTTTGTAATAACGGAATTGATTCATTAAAGAACGGTTTATCTTTTAAGCCATAGTTTACTACATCTTTTTCATTCATATCGTAGTATGACGCATCAAAGAATTTATTAAAACCAAATGATTTATAAACTTCATCACGGTTCCAGAATGTTTTGTAGTTACCGTGGAACACTGCTGATGTGTATCCTTGTTGTCCTAAAATAGCCGGTGCTGATTGATACGTGTTATGAGCTTTATTTGTAAAAACAGATCCTTGTGGTAATCCAAACATTGAGTTCTCTAACATGAACTCCGCATCAGATGTTTTCCCCTGTCCTGTTTGATGGAAGAAGTTATCAAAGTATAACGTATTCGCATCTTTTGTAAATGAGTTTAAGAATGGTGTAACCTCTTGACCATTTAGCTTGTAGTTTAGTAAAAAGTTTTGGAATGACTCTAAATGAATATAAATTACGTTCATTCCTTTTCCTTTACCGAAATACTCAGGGTTTGGACTTGCATAAGTTGATGAAAGATAGTTTCTAACTTCTGTCATATTATCTCCATCCGCTAATGCTCGTTCTGTTGATGCTTTCGCACTTTGAATACCATCATAAATCGTAAAGTTGTACGCCCCTAAATATTTCACGATATAATTGCGGTCAAATGTTCTTGTTAACAATTCAGGACGGTCAGATTCTGCCAGACCTAAGTTAACGCTAAATAATAAAATACCTGCTACAAATACTAGAGATAATTTATGCTTCGCAACACGGATTGGTTTAGGATTTACAAATTTCGTTGCGACTAAAACAATTAAAATGATTGTATCTAAGAAATATAGTGGATCATATAAGTGTAGCAATGCAAAAATACTACCACCTAAATCTCCAAAGTTATTCGATTGTGTTAATGTCGGGAACGTAATAAAGTCGCTGAAAAAGCGATAATATACTACGTTTGCGTATAAAAGTATAGACATTAGCAAATTAATAATAATTAACCAAATGTAAGCTCGTTTCCCTTTTGCGAATAATGCGAGCCCTAAAAATAGAACTGCTGAGCTTAACGGGTTGAAAAACAGTAAGAACTTTTGGATTGTGTTCGATATCCCTAAATTAAATTCTGTCACATATGCGGCATATGTTTTTAACCAAAGTAAAATAACAGCAAATACGAAAAATCCAAAATGATTACTTAATACTCGTTTACTCTTCAATAAAAATTGTTGCATCTCTCCACCTCTTTTGATCATCCAAGGCTTATTTTATATAAGTCTGTCTCTCTATTCAATTTTTCTTCTTCAAATAGATTTTATTTGTTTAACTATATGAAGAATATTAGTAATTATAATTTGTAGCTTTTATTTATTCAACTATTTCTTTTTAAACATTTTGACCTTGGTTTCTATTTAACAAAACACATTTGTAACATTTCCTGTTTTCTCCCAAGGCTCATCCACTAATTATGACTCCACAAACTATAATCCTTTATTTCCTCATTTGCAAACTAACCTATCTCCAATTTTGGTACATTCATGTAAACTACCCAATTTCATAAAATAAAAAATGTAGTTTGGGCAATTTGCTCAAACTACACTTTTTCGACTACCGTTTATCATCCTTTGTAGCTATCCCCTCTTCTTTTAACCAATTCTTTCAGTCCCATGAATATTACATTCCAACCATGATCAGAGTCATCCTGACACCCCTTTAAAGCTTTTTCAACATCATATTTTGTCCAATCTTCTTCATGAGCAACGATTATATTTTGTGAAAATATCATTTTAAATCCTTGTTGTTTCTCTTTTATTTCAACTGTGATTTTATCTAATAATTCACTAAACTGCGGCGTTTTTAATATAAATACTAATTTTTTTTAGGACGATTCATTTCGATATATTCCCCAATTACTCCATAATCTTTTCCGCCACGATGATCAATAGTTTCCCAACTCCCTCCTACTTCAGGAGTATTTCCCGTTACTTTATCCGTCCCTTCCAATGTAAAAAACCATTTCTTCATCATTTCAGGGTTTATCCACGTTTCAAAAATTTCTTACCATCGCTAATGTTATTTTTGAATAATTATTCATTTTAATCCTCCCCCCACTTTATATTAAAACGAATATTTGTTTACTTAAAAAACCCCCGCTCTCATAAAAGAAAGCGAGGGTTTTAATCATTTATTATTGACCTTTGTACATTGCATCAACTTGTTTTTGAAGTTCTTGACTTTCTAAGAACTCATCATACGTTGCTACCTTATCAACTACACCGTTTGGCGTTACTTCGATAATACGGTTTGCAATTGTTTGTACGAACTGATGGTCATGAGAAGTGAATAGTAATGTTCCTTTAAATGTGATTAAACCGTTGTTTAATGCTGTAATAGACTCAAGGTCTAAATGGTTCGTCGGATCATCAAGTGTTAATACGTTTGCGCCGCTTAACATCATTTTAGATAACATACAACGAACTTTTTCTCCTCCAGATAAAACAGAAACGTTTTTCTTTACTTCTTCACCAGAGAATAGCATACGGCCTAAGAAACCACGTAAGAAACTTTCTGACTCATCTTGTGGAGAGAACTGACGTAACCAATCAATTAAAGTGTAATCACTGTTCTCGAAGTACTCAGAGTTATCTCTTGGGAAATGAGCTTGAGATGTTGTTACACCCCATTTGAATGAACCGCTATCTGGCTCCATTTCACCCATAAGAATTTTAAATAATGTTGTCATCGCAATATCGTTACGTCCGATAAATGCAACTTTATCACCTTTATTTAAAGTGAAGTTCACATTATCTAATATTTTTTCGCCATCAATCGTTTTCGAAATACCTTCAACTGTTAATAGGTCATTTCCTACTTCACGTTCTGGTGTGAAACCAACGAACGGATAACGACGTGATGATGGTCTAATATCATCTAATGTAATTTTATCTAACAATTTTTTACGAGAAGTTGCCTGTTTCGCTTTAGATGCATTTGAGCTAAAGCGTGCAATAAAGTTTTGTAACTCTTTTACTTTTTCTTCTTTTTTCTTGTTAGAATCTTGCGTTAGTTTTAATGCTAATTGGCTTGATTCATACCAGAAGTCATAGTTACCAACGTATAATTGAATTTTACCGAAATCAAGGTCAGCCATGTGCGTACATACTTTATTTAAGAAGTGACGGTCATGGGATACAACGATAACTGTATTTTCAAAGTTCATTAAGAAGTTTTCTAACCATTGAATCGCTTTTAAGTCCAAATGGTTGGTAGGCTCATCTAGTAATAGAATGTCAGGTTGACCGAATAAAGCTTGAGCAAGTAATACTTTTACTTTCTCTGCCCCTGTTAATTCAGACATCTTTTTATCATGAATATCTTCACCAATACCTAATCCTTTTAGAAGGATTGCAGCTTCTGACTCAGCTTCCCAACCGTTTAGCTCAGCGAACTCACCTTCAAGTTCTGCAGCACGCATGCCATCTTCATCACTAAAGTCTTCTTTCATGTAAATTGCATTTTTCTCTTGCATTACTTTATAAAGACGTGTGTGACCCATCATTACTGTTTCTAGTGCAGGGAACTCTTCATATTCGAAGTGATTCTGTTTTAATACTGCTAGACGCTCACCTGGCGTAATATGTATGTCACCCGTTGATTGGTCAATTTCTCCAGATAAAATCTTTAGAAATGTTGATTTACCAGCACCGTTTGCTCCAATTAAACCGTAGCAATTACCTGGCGTGAATTTTATGTTAACATCTTCAAATAATTTGCGATCCGCGAAACGCAAACTAACGTTACTTACTGTAATCATTTGTGTCCTCCTACTAATACCGCTTATTTCAGCGTTTTCTCACCGATTGTCTTAAAAAATCGCATATTACGACTCAATTATTGTAGACTATAGCTATTATATAGTAGAAGCTGGATGAATAGCAACGGTTGATTAGCTTTCTATAACGAAATCGAATAGTTTTTATCCATTCCCCTAGCTATTTTTTGTATATCATCGACCTCTTTCTAATATCCCTATTCGCTTCTCATTCTGTAATACATTGAATCATTTTTTCATTTCATATTTTATATACAAAAAACCTGTAGAGAAAACATTCCCTACAGGTTTTTCTTATTTCGTATTTATTATTTTCTCTTTATAACTCTTCAATTTACTCGTCAATCCTATTAAAGCAGGTAACAATATCGGCATTACAATTAAAGCTAATAGTAAAAGAGCAACGCCAACAACGGATGCTACTTGTATAAGTGTCAATACTCCTGAAGGAATTAAAGCTGCAAATGTCCCTCCTAAAATAAGTGCCGCTGATAATACGACTCCTCCTATGTGACGAGATGCATTTACAATTTTCGTTACTGAATCCCCTTCTAGCTCATTGTATCGCATCATAACGAAGATGCTATAATCCACTCCTAAAGCGACAATCATAATGAAGCTAAAGAATGGAACATTCCAGCTTAATGACTCTACGTTTAATACATGTGCACTAATTTGTTCACTTATACCAAGTGATGCAAAGTACGCTAAAATTAACGACCCAATAATAAAGATTGAGTTTAAGAATGAGCGTGTAATCACGATTAATACAAGCGAAATCCCTAATAACATAATCGTAGCAGTACGTAGGAAATCTTGCCCGGTTACTTCTTTTAAATCAACGTTTCTAGCTGTTGTCCCGCCAATTGCTTTTTTCGCATCATTTAGTTCTGTTCCCTTTAACGTACCATCTATCGTTTTATTAATTTCTTGAATGATAGGCATCGCTTCTTTTGAATACGGGTTTACGTCTAAAATAATTGTCATTTTAGCAGTCTTTCTATCATGTGACATGTACGTATTCAATGCTTTTTGGAAATCTTCTCCTTCTAAAACTTCTTTCGGAATATAAAATTTCTCAGAGCTTTTCGACTCATTTAGCTCTCCTAAATATTTTTGAGCGTCACCTAGACCGTTACTTACTTTTCCTAAACCCTCTGTACTTTTAGATAAACCTGATTGCAATTGCCCCATCTTTTCTTGTAAATCTTTCAGTCCAGTTAATAACTGTCCTTGCCCATCGTTTATTTTCGTTAATCCAGATTGTAAGTCAGCCGATTTGTTCGCAATTTGTTTTGAACCTGTAGCCCCTTCGCTCAATCCTTTGTTCAGCTCAGCAGCCCCTTTTTGTAACTTGGTAACTCCATTGTTCATTTCTTTTAAACCGTTATCTCCTTTCAGTAACGATTGATTCGCTTCTTTAAATGAATTCATCGCTGCTTTATGCTGCACCGCCAATTGATTTAATTCTTTTGAAAGTCCAGTTAATTGTTTTTGAGCTTCTTTAGCAATTCCTAATGTTTGCTGCACATTAGGATCATTTGCTAATTCTGGTTTTGTTTGAATGAAATTGTTCATTAACGTTTCAATTTGTTCATATCCTTTTTTCGCACCATCAATCGCTTGAGAAATACTTCCGAAATATTGATCGTACGAACTTAAACCTTTTTCTAACTGAGCATAACCAGCATGAAGCTGCGAAGTTGCATTTGACAGGGCATTGATATTTCCGTTTAATGATGCTAGCCCATCCTCTATTTGCTTCGCTCCTTGTGCTCCATTGTTTATTCCATTCGATAATTGATTTAAAGCTGTCCCTAAGGCTGATACGCCATTTTTCGCTTCATTTGTTCCATCAATTAATTTTTGAACATTTGCAAGACTATTTGAGTCATTACTACCCATTTTAGCTTTCGCATCAGTTAATCCTTCATTAATTTCTTTTATGCCACCATTTGCATCGCCTAAGCCTGTATTCAATTCTCCGGCTTGTTTATTTATATATAATTCTTTAATCTTATCTCCAGTTGGACGCGTCGGTGAATATACTTCTGAGACTCCTTTAACTTTCGAGATTTTATCAGTAAGTTCATCTAAAGTTTGTAAAGAAGTCGCCTCATCTAACTTTTTATCCGATTGAATGACTAACGTACTTGGTGAAGAAAAACCAGGCGGAAAATACTCTTCTATTACGTTAATCCCATTTTTGATTCATATTTATTATCCACTTCAAATAAATCATTGTAATTAAGCGTGTTAGAATATTTTAATACGAATGGAATCGATATCACGAATACGATAATTAAAGCGATAAATGGTCTTGCTACTGAATTTTTTGCAAAGAATCCCCATAAGCGACTATCCTCATGACCTTTAAATGTTTTAACTGGATAAAACATTCCTTTTCCTAAAAGCACCATGAAAAATGGATTTAAAGTAGTTAATACGAGTAGTAGTACTGCGACACCAATTGCTACCGCTGAAGTAGATTGATATAATTTAAAACTCGCTAAAGCAAGAGATGCAAAGCCAATTAGTACTGCTATCCCGCTATATAAAACGGTTTTACCTGCCGATTTAAACGTTTCTTTCGTAGCCAAAAATGCATTTTCTTGTTTACTTAATTCTTCTTTAAATCTTGTATATAATAAAATGTTATAGTCTGTTCCCACTCCAAACAGGACGACTACTACAAACACTTGCGTAAAGTTTGAAAACGGAAAATTAAATTGATCTACAAGATGGGCAATAATCCCCATTGAAATTAAATACGAAACACCAACTGTAAGAAGAGAAATAATCGGAACAACTGGTGAACGGAATACAATGATTAATACTACAAGAATGAAAATGATCGAAATAACTTCTGTCTTTTTCACGCCCTCTTGAGAGGATGTAAGAAAATCACCCGCTATTAAATCACTTCCTGTTAAGTACGTTGTAACTCCTTTCGTTTGCACTTTTTCATGAAGATTATTTGAAATTTTTGACATTTTACCATGTTTTTTATCTACCGATATTTGCGTTAAAATAGTCGTATTATCTTTAGAAACTAATTGTTTCTGCAGTTCTTTATTATCTAAATGTGAAACGACTTCCTTAATTCCTAATTGCTCTTTTTCATTTTGCAGGGCATTGATCGTTTTCGTTATTTCCTCTTTTTGCTCATTTGTTAAAGCCTTCTTACTTCCACTATTAAAGACAGCTATAATTTCATACTTTTCAGCCCCTTCTTTATCCATCTCCTTTATCATCTTGTCAGCAATACTGCTTTGTTCTGTATTAGGAATCGTGATTTGCCCTTTTTCCTTCACTAACTGATCCATATTAGGCATCGTTACGATCATTGCAATAGTAATAACTATCCATAATAGAAAAGATAAACTTCTCCAACTTTTTAGCTTGCTCATTTGAATCATCTCCTGTTATTAGAGTTTCATGGTGCATAGGGAATGAATATTCATTCCCTATTTTTGAAAATATCATTTAGGAATGAACGTTCATTCCTATTATCCTATTAAATTTTTTTCAATTTTATCAAACCACTACCCACGGAATGAATATTCATTCCTTTAATTGTACAGATATATCATCTCCTGTAATCGTTTTTTATATTTATTTAGGAATGAATGTTCATTCCTGTCCTTATAAGGCTATAGAATCAAATGATTCTAATAGCATTCCAAGAGCTTTCTTCCAATTCTTTTACTAATTCTTTTGAGTATTCTAACTGCCCTGTCGCCATTACTTTTATTAATTTTTCAAGTGGTTGATATACAATAATAATTAAAGCAATTATAGGCAATGGACGAAGAAAACCTTTTTCGATTCCATCTTCAATAATATTCATAAAGAAGCCTATAAAATCGTCAAATATTTTCTTACTCTGTTCATCAAGAAAATAACTATCACAGTGAGAATTTGTAAAAAGAAAAGCATCCACATTGTTTCTCGCAAATTCAAATAAACAGTTATACGTATGACTAAACTGTTCTCGAATATTTGCTTCAACAGGAAAATCAGTCTTTATTGTTTCAGATAGCTGTAGCATGCTTTTTGAAAATAATGAGTTAACGAGTGCCTCTTTATTTTCAAAATAGCGATAAATAGTACCAGCGCCGACATTTGCTTTTTCAGCGATCATCGGAATTGTCGTACCATCGTAACCACGCTCTGCGAAAAGTTTTATAGCAGCATCAAAAATGTCTTCTTGTTTATTTTTAGCCATTTTTCTCACCTCAATTTCCAGGAATGAAAATTCATTCCGTTTTTAATTATAAATTACATGAATTAAAAGTCAAGGGGTTAACATTCATAATGCTTCGTTAAAAGCAGCAATGTACTATAACTAATTATGTTTAATTATAGTACATTGCTATTTACACATTAGTATGCCGCACAAAGCTTTACAAAATTAAAAGAAATCATAAATAAACGGCTTACGCACCGGCACTACATTCTCAAATGCACATATCTCCTCTTCGCTACCGCTTATTAAGTCTATTTCATTTAATTCTAGCGGTCGCTTGTAACCAAACATAATAGTAGATAACGCATTAATATCGATTTGAATTCCATTTTCTTTTGCTGTTTCTTCTTTAACGATTGTTATTTCGTTATTTTTAAGTTGAACCGTTACGTTATTCCACGGTGCAAATGAATCTGTAATATGTAAAATTACTTCTTGCTCTTCGTTGTTCCAGTTCCATTCATATTGTTTGAAAAACTGTTCTACATCTACAATTCTTCCCATGAAATATGGAGTTACTTCTGCTTTTACTCGTGGTTCTTGTAATGTGTAAAGAAGTGGTTCTGTCTCACTTAGTATCATTTCTAGATCTTTAATCATAGAATCATGTTGGCAGATGAAGTTCCAAAGACCAATTCTTGCTTCATTATGTAATGGGACAAATTCTTCTACTTTCATTTTAGAATTCTCTATTTTGTATAAAATGTAACCAGCCGCCGTTTTATTTTCATCATAGTAAACTGCCAATGTTAAATCATGATACACCGCTTGTAGCCACCATTTACGTCCGCGAACTAACATACCAGAAAATCGTTCTGCAAATGTTTCATATAGATTCTCTACTTCTTCTGGATGATTATCTTTACTAAAACGTTTCACTGTACCCTTCACTTGTTTTTTAATTATTAAATCGCTCTTTGTCATCTGACATACGATTCGATTCGCACAAAGTTCCCAGCCGTATTTACGATAAAATGAAACGGCAAATGGATGTAACATCGATACACTATATCCATCTCTTTTCATAGTTTGCAGTGAATGCTGAAGTAACTCTTTTACATATCCACTTCTTCTATATTCCGGATACGTCGCTACCCCCGCAACGCCGCCCATTTTAAACTTTTCTTTTCCTATGTAAATATGAAAAGGAATTAAGTGCAACTTTGCAGCTAACTCTTCTCCTTCCATAATACCGTATATTTGATGGCTTTCCTTCATTCTTGCAATTTTCTGCTCTATCCATTCTTCATTTGCTTTATATTGAAAAGCATATTCTGATAAACGTAATGCTTCTCTAAACTTATCTTCTTTTAATTGTATAACGTTCATATATTTCTCCTCCATTCCTCGTTTGAATTATATCATAATTCAAACTATTACAGTTCGGTAAGTGAAATTACGAGGATGTTTCAACAAAAGATATCGATTTAGAAACACTCTAACATAAAGGCTCTTTTCAACTGCTTTCTATTGGCGGCATAAGAATATTAAAAGCCTTGCGTTCTCTTGGGTTTGCGAAGCTAAGAGGTACCATTGAAAGTGATGAAACTTATGACAACGGCAACATTACGGACATAAAAAAACCAGTTGATTGAGAGAAACTGGTTCAATAAAGGTTTATATTGGATATTCATTCAACCAAATTAATGCTTGTTCATAATCATCGAAAAATTTTACGGATTCTTTTGTATTGGATTGTTGTAAATAATTCATTGTCTCCCCTTCTTCAAGGAGAAACGCAATTGCCTTACTGTGATTCAAAATGGTTTCATTGAAGAACTTATCTTTCCATGCTTTTTGAACAGAAAAATGATCTGGCGTGTATCCTTTTCTATCCACCAACAATTTGTATTTCCGACCCTCGGAAATGAATTGCTGACAAACCTGCTCGAAGCCATTAAACCATTCATAAACATCAGCTGTATTAATCTTGCCAATTAGATGGGTAACAATTAAATCCCCTGAAACTGTTGTGCTGATATTCTGTTTACTCAACTTGGAACCATCTCCCTTAGTTACAATTATGCGTAAAAATCTCATAAAATCAATAAGGATAAAATTCTTACGCAATAAAGCAACATTATTTACGAAAAAAGCCAACATAAAAAAGCAGATACATTGCATATCTGCTTCTCATCACTTTATTTAGCTAACGTTTGCAGTTCTTCAAAAAATGTAGGATACGATACACCTACTGCTTCTGCATCTTCAATCGTTGTTTCTCCTTCAGCTATACAGCCGGCAATCGCAAGCATCATTCCAATGCGGTGATCACCGTGACTATGTACTGTATTTCCTTTTAGCTTACATTTACCGTAAATAATCATTCCGTCGTCGGTCGCTTCAATACGAGCTCCTAGTTTCGTTAGTTCCGCAACGACTGTATCGATACGATTCGTTTCTTTCACTTTTAGCTCGTGTGCATCTTTAATGACTGTAATTCCATCTGCTTGTGTTGCCGCTAAAGCGATAATTGGGATTTCATCAATCAGTCGTGGAATGATATCTCCACCGATTTCGATTCCTTTCAGCGGCGATGTTTCAATTGTAATATTTGCAGCAGGTTCTGATGCTCCTTCGTTAATCTGCTCTACAGTAAACGTAGCGCCCATTTTCTCAAGAACATCAATAATACCTGTACGAGTCGGATTCATTCCCACATTTTGTAATAGTAGTTTACTATTTGGAATAATTGCACCTGCTACTAAGAAAAATGCCGCTGATGATACATCACCTGGCACTTGAACATCTGTTGCGGTTAACTTCTGTCCTCCTGCTAGTTTCACTGTTTTCCCCACGCGAGTTACTGTAACGCCAAACGCCTCAAGCATTCTTTCTGTATGATCGCGGGAAATATGAGGTTCTGTAACAGTTGTTACACCTTCTGCGCGAAGGCCTGCAAGTAAAATAGCTGATTTCACTTGTGCACTTGCTACCGGTGAAGTATATTCAATCGCCTTTAAATTCCCGCCTCGTATTGTGAGCGGCGTAAACGTTCCTTCTTTTCGGCCATCAATTTTTGCACCCATTTGCTTTAGTGGATTTGTTACACGTTGCATCGGTCTCTTCGCAATTGAAGCATCACCTTGCACGCAAGAAAAGAATGGTGTGTTTGCAAGTATTCCTGACATTAATCGAATCGTTGTACCAGAATTACCAACATCTAATACAGCTTTTGGCTCTTGTAAACCTTCTAATCTTGTTCCAATTACCGTAACTTCGTCTCTATTTTGTGTAATCTCTACTCCCATTTCTTTAAAACAAGAAATAGTACTTAAACAATCCGCACCAGGAAGAAATCCTTTAATTGTTGTTTTACCTTCCGCGATTGCGCCAAACATGACAGCGCGATGGGAAATTGATTTATCTCCAGGGATTGTAATTGTACCATTCAATCCGTTATTTACAGTTTGTACTGTTTTTTCTTTCACGTTGTCACCCTCCTCATTAAATTGTTTCATACGTTTGGTATTCTTCTTTTCCGAGCGCAATTTTTGCCTGCGTTCGATCTTCTTCTCTTTGGAAACTAATTCGTAAAACTCCGAGCAATCCTTCTCGCGCTTCTAATATTTGCAAGTTCGTAATACTAATTTCTTCTTCTGCTAGAATGCTTGTGATATGGGCTAATGCCCCTACTTTATCTAAAACGTCGACGTATAAGTCGTGATAGGCAGGAATCGCCCCTCTTTTTCGAACTGGTAAAGAGTCACGATATTCTTTCGCATCTGCAAAATAACTTTGTATTTCTCCTGCATCTCCTTTAGAAACCGTCTTATATAGCTCTTCCATTTCTGAAATCCATTCTTCTAATAGTTCCAATAAATGCCCGCGATTTTGCTTTACGATATCACTCCACATTTTCGGACTACTTGATGCAATACGTGTTATATCTTTAAATCCGCCTGCCGCTAGTTGATGAATAAGCGGATTATCACCAGCATGTTTCTCAACTTGTTTTACTAATCCTGCTGCAATTAAATGTGGGAAATGACTAACTATTCCTGTTACATAATCATGTTCTTTTGTATTTAATACAAGAAAATGAGAGCCTGTTCCTTTTAACCATTCTTTTAGCTCGTCTACTTGATCCGCCTGCACGTGATTCATTGGCGTTAAAATGTAAAATGCGTTTTCAAAAAGGTGTGCCTTTGCACTTTCAACTCCTGTTTTGTGAGAACCTGCCATCGGATGACCGCCGATAAATGAAACTTTCTTTGTTAATAAAGCTTCCGCTTCATTCATGATTGTCCCTTTCGTACTTCCTACATCGGTAACAATGACATCTTCTCGTAAATGAAATGATGCAAGTTTGTGTAACAACTTTTTCGTTTCTTCAACTGGAGAGGCAAATACAATTAAATTTGCCTCCTCACATGCACGCTGTAAATCTACTGCTACTTCATCAACTACATGTAATTCTTTTGCGCGCTCTACTTGCTCTTTAAATATGTCATAACCGATAATCGTTACATCGTGCTCTTTTTTAATCGCTAATGCAAGAGAGCCTCCTATTAATCCAGTACCGATTAATACTACCTTTTTACACATTTGCCTCATCTCGAGACTTACCTTTTTTATTTTCAAAGTGTTGTTTTAACACTGAAATCACTCCTTCATTTTGTTCCCTAGTTCCGATTGTAATACGGACACCATTTGGGAACGGACGAATAATAAACCCTGCATGCGCACAAGCTTCATAAATTTCCCCAGCATCATCTACCGGCAAGAAGATAAAGTTCGTTTGCGACGGATAAAATGGAATTTCATTTTCTGTACAAAAACTTTCGTATTGTTGTAATCCTTCTGTATTAACACGAACTATTTCTTCAATAAACGCTTCATCGTTAAAAGCAATCGTCGCTGCTTTTTGCGCTAATGAAGATACGTTAAATGGCAAACGTACGACATTTAATTTCTCGATTAACTCTTCCTGTCCAATCGCATAACCAACGCGGAAAGAAGCTAATCCGTACGCTTTAGAAAACGTTCTAAGTACAAGAATGTTGTTATGTTTTTCTAGAAGCGGTAATGTCTCAGGGAAATCTTTTGCTGTTACGTATTCATAGTACGCTTCATCAATGACAATTAACGTATTTTCACTAATGCTTTCAATGAATTGAGTCAATTTTCGCTCATTCACATATGTGCCTGTCGGGTTGTTCGGATTACAAATCCATACGATTTTTGTATGTTCATCAACTGCTGAAGAAATTTCATCGAGATCATATACACCGTTCTTTAAAGTAATTTCTTTCACTTCACAGCCTTCAATAATTGCATGATGACGGTACTGAGGGAATGTCGCGCCAGCAGTTACGATATTATCTCCTTTACAGAGCACTGCACGACTTATAATTTGAATGACTTCATCAAGTCCACTACCACAAAGCACTTGTTCCATTTGCACTTGTAATTTCTCTGCAATTGTTTGACGGAGTACTTCAGCACCTCCGTCAGGATATAAAGCATGTTCCTGCCACGATTTTTGTAATTCTCCTAAAACACGAGGTGAACAGCCAAATGGATTTTCATTTGATGCTAACTTAACAAATGAATGATTCCCGTATACTTCTTTCATTTGCTCTGGTGATTTACCTGGTTTATACGGTTGTAATGATGATAGTTGATCTTTTACTCGCATGTTAAATCCACCTTTTCATTAAAATTCTTTTGCGTATTTGTTATGTTGCGAAATATTTTGTTTTAGTAATTCCATGCGATCTTTTCCGAATTGCTCGACTAGTGCACCGGCAAGTTCCCATGCAACGACAGCTTCAGCTACAACACCTGCTGCTGGTACTGCACAGCTATCAGATCTCTCAATACTCGCTTGGAACGCTTCTTTCGTATCAATATCTACGCTTGCTAACGGTTTATATAATGTAGGAATTGGCTTCATTACGCCTCTTATGACAATTGGCATACCTGTTGTCATACCGCCTTCTAAACCGCCGGCATTATTCGTATTTCTCGTGTATCCTTTTTCTTCATCCCATAAAATTTCATCGTGCACTTTACTTCCCGGCTGTCTTGCCGCTTCAAAACCAATTCCGATCTCAGCACCTTTAAACGCATTCACGCTCATAATAGCACCGGCAAGTTTTGCATCTAATTTGCGGTCGTAATGAACGTAGCTACCAACTCCAATTGGCATTCCTTCTGCAATGACTTCGACAATACCGCCTATAGAATCTCCGCTACTTTTCGCATCATCAATCGCATTCATCATTTCTTGTTCTACTTCTTTATCTAAACATCGAACTGGTGAATTTTCAGTTATCGTTTGAATTTCTTTAATTGGTAAGTTTGAAATACGCTTCGCTTGTACCCCACCAATTTCAAGAACATGTCCTGCGATTTCCACACCTAGTTCTTTCAAAATTTGTTTCGCAACTGCACCAGCAGCAACACGAACTGTCGTTTCTCTTGCAGAAGAGCGCTCTAATACGTTTCTTATATCACGATGGCCGTATTTAATTGCCCCGTTTAAATCCGCATGTCCTGGACGTGGTTTCGTTATAGTACGTTTCATTTCTTTACTTTCTTGCTCCGAAATTGGTTCAGCACCCATTACTTTCGTCCAATGTTTGAAATCATCATTTTTTACGATTAACGTAATTGGTGAACCAAGTGTCATTCCGTGACGTACACCACTTGCAATTTCAACTGTATCTGTTTCAATTTGCATGCGTCTTCCGCGCCCATGCCCTTTTTGTCTTCTTAATAATTCTTTATTAATATGTTCCGCTGTTAATGTTAAACCTGCTGGTACACCTTCTAAAATAACTGTTAACTGCGGCCCATGTGATTCTCCAGCTGTAATATATCTCATTTCTCTTGCCCCTTTACTATTTTTTTGTACAAAAAAGTCCCTACTGAGCGCTCAGTAGGGACGATGTTTATCGCGGTACCACCCTAGTTGTAGACTTCTTTCGTCTACCTCTCTTCTTCTTTAACGATCGTTTGACCGTCTTTCTCTCCAAAAGTTGGCGGGAAAGATGCTCCAAGGCTGTAATTCATGCTTACCTTTGTACTGATTCACACCGGCCATCAGCTCTCTTTAACAGTGAGATAAGCACTACTGTTTCCTCTTCAGCGCATTTATGATATGGAATTAAGATAATTTATTTTTGAAACCTTTTAACTCATCCATGAATCTATGGAATTCTGGAATATCCATTTGTTGCGCAGAATCTGATAACGCAACTGCTGGGTCTGGATGCACTTCCGCCATTACTGCATCTGCTCCAATAGCAAGTGCTGCTTTCGCTGTTGGTAATAGTAAATCTCTACGTCCAGTTGAATGTGTTACGTCAACGATAACTGGTAAATGTGTTTCTTTCTTTAAAATCGGTACTGCTGAAATATCTAATGTGTTACGTGTCGCTCTCTCGTATGTGCGAATACCGCGCTCACAAAGAATAATTTGGTCATTACCTTGTGCAATAATGTATTCCGCTGCATTAATGAACTCATCAATTGTTGCTGCTAAACCACGTTTTAATAATACTGGCTTATTAACTTTACCTACAGCTCGTAGTAAATCGAAGTTTTGCATGTTACGTGCTCCAACTTGAATTACATCAACGTATTCTAGCGCCATTTCAACATCGTTCGGATTTAAAATTTCACTAATAATCGCTAAGTCGAACTCATCTGCTACTTGGCGTAAAATTTGTAAACCTTCTACTCCTAAACCTTGGAAATCGTATGGAGATGTTCTCGGTTTGAAAGCACCACCGCGCATTAATTTTAAGCCTTGGTCTTTCATAGCTTGCCCTACTTGGCGAACTTGCTCTAAACTTTCTACCGCACAAGGTCCCATGATGAACGTTTGTGTTCCGTTTCCAATCAATTCACCTTTAACATTAACAATTGTATTTTCTTTTTTCTTTTTACGTGAAACTAGTAATGCTTTACGGTTATCATCTTCTTGTAATTCTAAGCTTGCTTTGAAAATCGTTTTGAAAATATGTTGAATCGTTGACGTTTCGAATGGTCCTTCGTTATGCTCTGCAAGCATATCAAGTACTTCACGCTCACGTACTGGATCAAAGCGTTTCGTACCTTGTACTTGTTTTTGCTCCCCAATCTTTTGAACGATTTCACCGCGTTTGTTTAATAAGTGTAATAATTGTAAGTTAATTTCATCTACCTGTTTACGTAATTGATCTAATTCGTGATTTGCCATTTGGAAATCCTCCTCTAATGTTTTAAAAGTATAGTAAGAGAATAAAAAATTCTCTATTTTCTGAACTGGTTAATTATACAAATTCAAAGTGGAATCGATACCTCTTCTTATTTTAAACTAATAATTACCATAAAGACACTAACTACTAGTTAATAAGCCACTTTTTTGTACAAAAAAGCCCTACTGATTCAATCAGTAGGGACGATATTTATCGCGGTACCACCCTAGTTGTAGACTTATTTCGCCTACCTCTCTTCATTGTTAACGATCATCTGACCGTCTTTCCCTTCATAAAGACAATAACTATCTTTACTACGAAAAAGATGCTCCAGGACTGTAATTCGCTCTTGTTTTTGTACTGGTTCGCACCAACCACCAGCTCTCTGTTACAGGGAAACAACAACTACTTCTTTTCCTTTCAACGCGTGACTATTTTATTTTCAAGTTGGACCACTAAAATACAAAAAGTCCCTACTGAATAAATCAGTAGGGACGATATTTATCGCGGTACCACCCTAGTTGTAGACTAACTTTCCGTCTACCTCTCTTCACTGTTAACGATCAATTGACCGCTTTTCCTTCATAAAGACAATAGTATCTTTACTACGAAAAAGATGCTCCAAGACTGTAATTCATGATTATCCCTGTACTGGTTCACACCAACCACCAGCTCTCTGTTACAGTAAGACTAACCACTACTGTGATCTCTTCATTGCACTTTGTTTATTCAAATGTTTTTGAAATTGAATAAGTATGATTCGTATTATAGAACGCTTTTCAAAACACTGTCAATAACTTTTTATATATTTTTTAAAAATTCCACTTCCGCCCTATGATTCCTCTTGTAAATTCTCCGTTACGATTCCGATGCGAATTATTTCATTTTCTATTAAATTTAATACATGTCTTTCTACTTCATACCTGGTTAATAGTTCTTTTATTTGTATGATCTCACTTTCAAGTAAATCGGCTTCTTGACACGTCTGCAGTAAAGTGAAAAACACATTTGCATACAATTCTTTATACGCTTTCATACGCTCTTTCTTTTCAAGTATCTCTATAAACAACTGTTTCATTTCTTCTTGATTAGATTGTCCTTCCACACCTTGAAATTTACTAGAAATAATATTTAATCCTTTTTCTAAAACCTCATCCATGCATAAAACAATACGTAAAAGCATCATATATTCTCTCGTTGTTATTACGCCCATTTTCGGACGTTCTCTTAAAAACACACTAAGCCACGCTGTCCAAAATTTTTGTTGTTCCTTACCACTTAACGTTTTTACGTAGTAGCATAAATACTGCATAAATTTAATTTTATTCTCTTCGTTTTCTTGCATCAAAAGTGGATATAACCAATCTGTTTTTTGCTCCCAATATAATACGCATTTAATAAATACAAAGCTAAGCCATTTTAAAAATGCTTCTCTCGTATATGGATGTAGTGCATCTAAATGCTCTACTGCATACTTAATATATCGCCTTATTTCTGTAAACAAAGGTAGATTAATTTGCGTATAACATAATCCCGCCCACGCATATTTCGTAAGCTCACTTTCTTTCTTTAAATCTAAGTAAGGTAATACATTTTTCCGACACCATTGCTTCTCAATATGGTATAAAAACGTAATATCTGCTGTTAAACGCGCAAACATGAAGTTCGTTCTTTCCGAAGTAACCCTTACCTGCTCCTCAAATAAAAATAAATATTCATACACGTTGCGATCGTATAAATGATCATATGCTAGCAGTTTTAGTAATACAGCAGTCATCTTCCCAACAGGATGCTGAATAGATTCATTGTAAAACTCTTGTTTTCCAATCTTAAAATCCGATTCCCCTCTCATAACTTGTGGAAGTACAGAAAAAGCAAAGCGTTTTACAATCCTTATACTATTTTCATCTAACTCTTCTAATCGATTACTAATTTCATATAGAAAACTACTAATTAACCAATGAAAAGCAGTATTTCTAATAAATTTCTGCAATAACGGAATGATTTTTTGAATTTGTTCATTCGCCAAATTCCGGTTATTTCGCCACTCTCTAATACACACAAACCATACTTCATTACTAATTTCGTGCACGCCTACTAGTTGATAAGCAAACGAAATACTCCACTCTACATTCAATTTACACGCTTTTGATAACATCTCTAAAAAATGGCGTTGTTCAAAAACACCGTCTCTTGAAAATTGCCGAACTTGCTCCATTATTTCATCTTCTTTCAGCTGCAGTAATCCATCAGCTGTTACATTGCATGTAATACGTTGTTCATTTTCCTCTTTCTTTGGAACACTGTATAGATCTGAAGAAAAATGGGAGTGTTTCTGTTTCATTAGCTCGTATCCTTCCGCCGTACACTTACTATTCGAATCACACGTGAATAGTAAGTCTAATACAAGACAAGCATCAAACGCCCTCTCTTCTGCAAGATACTCTAATACATGTTGAATTACTTCTTCTTTCGTTTCCTCTAAAGCATCTGCGTAATAATTCTTTAAAAGTTGAAACACTTCATGTTTACATGTGAAATCTAACAGAACATCTACATGTAACAGCCACTTCAGTTTGTCATCCGCTGTAACGAATACATTATTAATCATTGCTTCAATTGCAATTCGCTTTTGAAGTACACTATCAGTTTCTATCATTTCTGTAATATAATGATTTGCTTTTTTCTCATTGTTTTCACATAAATATGTAAGACACTCTTTTACAATTTGAATTAAAAATGTAAAATCATTTTGCTGTAACTCCTGCTCTGAAATTTCTCTATCTCTTTTTTTCAGTGCATTTTGTCTTAATGACAATAGTTGTATTTTTTCTAACCCCGTAACCATAATTGGATTTGCGTAGTAAGTAATATGTGGTCTCATTTTCTCTTTCCAAATTCGCTCCACATGAGAAAAAATAGGCATCGGTATACGACTCGATTCCTCGAGTTCAATCGACTCTTGCGTATCATTTCCCCATTTTCTTACACGCTTCAATTTTAGTTTTCCATCTAAAATAAACGTTAGTAACAATAAAGCAATTTCTTTATGCTCTGGGAAAGAACATTTTTGCAGTAAGTATGAAATCATTTCAATAGAGCTACTATCTTTCTCTGCTGTTTCTAATAAAAGCAATGTCCATCTTGCAAACAACAAAGGGTCCATCGTTTCTTTCGTTTCGTTTAAGTAAGTACAAATTGTTCGCCACCATAACGGGGATATTTTAGAATGATTTTTAAAAATCAATTGAAATAGTTCTTTTTGATGACTAAATAGAAATTGCTCCACTAACCATTCCGCAAGCAATTCATCTACTTCATCATAATTTGCTGTAAGCAGAAATAAATTTCTTAGTTTCCCTTCTGCTTCAAGCCATTCCACCCATTCATAATCACGAGCAAATTCAACGAAGTACCGAACGGTTTCAATTTTTTTTATTGACTGTTTTATATAGGATAATTGCTCCTGCTCTACTGATGGAGGAACGGTTACAATATCACGAATACGCATTCTTTTCGTAATATAATTATCCCCCATTAATTCCGCCCACCGCTTCACCGCTTTCACAAGCGCCTGATGATTATTTGCTTTATTCGGATACACAATCGGTCTTATCCCTAAATGCTCCCAATGATATGTATTATCACCTTGTGCGACGAAAGCATAACGCCTTGTACTCGGTGGTAAGCCTGTTGCTAAATATTTCATTACAGGATCATTATGACTATACCCAACGAATAAAACAGTGTAATTTGAGAATAAATCAACTAAAAATCGTCTCGCCCATCCTTCTGTTAAGTAAGCCCTTCCAAAATCACCATCCGTTAAAATTAAAGCTGCTTTCTCTTGTTCTACATTCCCATGTATGTAAGCCAACCCTTTAAACGCTCTCCCTGTCGGTAAAGCAGGTGCATAATAAATATTCAGCTCTCTATTCATTTCTGTAATTACAGACGTAAAATGTTGATCAAAGTTTGTCGTTACAATTCGAACATCCGTATCTAACGGAAACAGCCTTGGAATCGCATAGTGTAATGGATTTGGTTTTGATTTTTCTATATTAACGAGGTCTCTTGCAACTTGATGCACATCTTTCGTTTTCGCAATTTTACCGAGATAATAATCGTGGGGTTCTGTCATCTCACGCCTTTCGACATATAAAGCTTTCGAAATTTCATCAACTAAATCATCGAAATTCGGTAAGTTTGATTTCCCCTTCATAGAAACTCCTGCTCCAACGAATAATACTAACTTACCTTGTTCAAGGTGATCGATTAACTCATCTGGAATTTCTACTTCTGAAGTTATCCACATCCCGGATTCCCCCTTACCTAAAAATGTCATACGCTCTCATTTCACTATAACATTTTTTAATTGTTTTTTTAATATTTAGATAAAATTCCAGCATGATAAAGTTTTATATAAATTAAACCGTTCCAATGTATGAACTCCTGAATTTATTGTAAAACTATGTATAAATGGGAGGTGTAAATATTGAGTGATATTACTGTAATACTTATCAAATTTATATCATGCATCATCGCTTTTAGTATCGGACTAGCTCTATTTTTCCCAGCAACGCTCGTCCAAATCATTTCTTTTAGTCTCTTCGTCACAATCGTTTCTTATATGTTTGTTGATAAAATTATTTTAAATCGAATTGGCAATTCCGCTGCCATTATGACGGATTTCTTACTTACGTATTTAAGTGTTTGGATTTTCGGTAATATTTTATTAGACAACTACATGCAAATTGCATGGGGCAGTATCCTTTCTGCCATCGTCTTTACATTATCAGAAGTAATCGTCCATCGCTTTTCTAATTCCCACACAAGGCACAGCAATGATAACATTCGAATTAATCGCCGGTTTGCATATGGCACGGAGTTTGCTGAAGAACAGAATGTGTTGGATAAAGATAAGAAGAAATAAAGCCATAATTACTGATGCAAAAAAAGTAGCTGTCTCATCAGTCGAATTTTTGACGATGTGGCGCTCCTTTTTGTTTTTTGTACTATCAATACGGTGAATGAAATTATATCAACGATTCGACAAGAAATATCGATTTATCGACAACGTTTGATAGCCTATCTTCAAATAAAAAAGCTGCCCCATTAAGAGACAGCAACTTCTGTAATTACGCTTTTACTTTTAAATCTTTTAACGTAATAACATCTGCAAATGATCCAAATACAACATTATGATGTTTTACAATATCTTCAGCGCGTAATACATCTGTGTCAAATGTGCTATGTGCATCACTTACTAATGTTACTTTATACCCTTCACTAAACGCTCTTCGCGTTGTCGTATCAACACAGTACTCTGTTTGCATTCCTGAAATAATAACATGCTCAATCCCTTTTCCTTGTAACACTTCGTTTAAGTTTGTCTTATGGAATGAGTCTGGAGTCGTCTTTTCAACGACAAGCTCCCCTTTTCGCGGTGCAATCGCCGCATGCACTTTCCAGCCATCTGTACCTTTTTCTAATGGATGATCCTTAGGTCCATTATGTTGGACATAAATAACCGGAATACTATTTGAACGACATTCCCCAATGAGCTCTTGCAACGTTTCTAAAAACTTTTCCCCATTATGTACTGGGATTCCTGCTGTATACATACCCGCTTGCACATCAATAACTAGTAATGCCTTTTTCATTCCACACAGCTCCCTTTATTTTTATAAGCCCCTGCATATTTATTATAATTGTTTATATTCTACCATCCAACAATCTTCTAATTTCCCTTCATGCAGTTCATGTTTCTCTAGTACTTTCACCTTTTTAAACCCGCATTTTTCATAACAGCTTATCGCACGTTCATTATTTACTCTAGGATCCATCGCTATCGCTTCTGCTCCTAAGTTTTCCATAATGTATGTAATTGCTGCTTGAACAAGTTTCGTTCCAATTCCTTTTCCCCAAAAGATTGGTTCACCGATAAATTGGTCCATTCCCCATACATTCTGCGATTCTTCATATCCATATAACGCTTTCCATTCAGAATCAACTGGATACATTTGAATGTAACCGATTGGAACGGCATCAAATTCTATTAAACATCTTTTTTCATGACCGTTTGGATGATGTATAAAATGATCAAGCACCTTTTCTACAGATTGCGGATTATCTCGTCCTTCGTAATACTGCAGGACTTCTGGATCTGTTAACCATTTTGAAATGATAGGTGCATCGTTTTTTATTACGTATCTAACTAATAATTGTCCCTTTTGGAATAACATAGGTCACCTCCTTATTAGTTACTCTTATAATAACTTTTCTATATGCGGATAGTAAATTTTTCAAACAGCTTTACTTGCATAATCCCACAATAAGAAATTATTCTGTTCAACCTATACTGAGTATCATAAACTATTATTTAACTAACTAAAAGAATGTTTCCCATAATGAAGTTCTTTTGTAACAGGACCTAAAAAACTAAAACAATTTGGAGATGAGAATTTGAAATCAACATTAATTATTCTTCGAGGAAACTCCGCAAGTGGCAAAACAACAATCGCAAAAGAACTGCAAGAGCATTTTGGCCAAGGGACACTACTAGTCTCTCAAGATGTCGTGCGTAGAGATATGTTAAAAGTGCACGACACAATGGGTAACTTATCTCATGATTTACTATTTGAAATTACGAAGTACGGAAAAGGAAAATGTGAATTTGTTATTTTAGAAGGTATTCTAAACAGCGGTAGATATGGAGATATGTTAAAAGAATTAATACATTATTTTGACGACGACGCACATACATATTACTTCGATTTATCACTAGAGGAAACCATTAGACGACATAATACAAGAGAAAAACGACATGAGTTTGGTGAGGATTTATTAAGTAAATGGTATAACCCTCACGATACAATTGAAGTTGATAAAGAAACTATTTTTACAGATGATTTCATTCAAAAAGACATCTTTCATGCGATTCTTAATGATGTGACACATCAAAAATAAGACTGACTTTTTATGTCAGTCTTATTCTTTTATGTTCCTTGAATTTCAGTTTTCATAACGGAACAATCTTTACATACATAATAGTATATATTCATTTCCCCAAACTGGAAATCAACTACTGAAATAAGTTCCCGTTCTTCAAGATCTTGTGTAATTGTAGCCACATATTTCATCTCTTTCGAACAAGTTGGACATCCTAAATCTTCTGGAACATCATCGTATAGGGGCGCTCCTACCAATCTACATACATATTCCGATCCGAATAAGTCAAAAGCTTCCCAATAACTATCTTCATCTGTAGGTATATCTTTATTTTTCATATTCGTTAGCTTTACATTAGTTTTTGGAAGATTGACCGGTAGCTTATACTCAGCTTCCATAATCCACTCTTCCATATTGTCTTGTTTTATTATTTGTACCGTTTTGCCCCCATTACTTAATTGAAAATATTGCGGCTCCCACACCATCGCACAATTCAAGCAAGAGATGAATGGTAATACAATCAATTCAGCATTTTTAAGTTCAGCAAGTCTCTCATCTTTCAAATCAAAACAAAAAATTTGATGCATTTTCTCACCGCATAACTTACACAATGGTAATTCACAATCTTGACCACCGAAATAATGATTATATGAATCTTTCCCTTCCATTACTCTATACCCTTTTATTCCATCCCAATGTTCGCCATATAATTCCATTGTCATATTCTATCCTCTTCTCGCTTATAAAGGTAATCCTCGATACTAATCTTTTAATAACTTTCGGTACATAAAACATTTTTTATTGTTGCTAATCATCATTTTTCTCATTCTTATCACCGTTATCTTTTTAGTATGAATACGATAATAAAATAATAACAATTTACAAGAAGACTGAGTTCTGTATCCATTCTGACACTATAGGGATTTGGAACGTTATAAACCCTAGTATAAGACTAAATAAAACAATTACTATTTTATGAATATTTTTCTCCTATTTATCTAATTGTATTTTAATAGTGATAGAAGAACAATATGGTTGTCAGAAATACAAATAAGGATTATATAATTCAATAGGGTTACTTTTACTGCTCACGGTACTCAGCAGCAAAATTAAGGTTTTATCCTTTTACATATCCTTCAAATTTTCCCAACGAATCACATTAAGGTAAAAAATAAAAGCCAGTCTCAATAAAGAGGACTGACTTCTATTTGGATAACTATAATTATTATAAAACTTTTACTTTAACAGTTTGTCTTCCCCAGTTCATAGCTTTACTTTTTGAACCCATTAAAACATCAATACGATTTCCTTTAATAGCACTACCAGTATCACCAGCAATAGCTTCTCCATAACCTTCTACCCATACTTTAGATCCTAATGGGATTACCTTCGGATCCACTGCGATAATTCTCATATTAGGATTTGCCGTTAAATCATGACCCATCGCAGTTAAAACGCGTCCACCATATGTACCATTTTCACTTGGATCAGCAGTATATGCTGTCGCTACTACCGTTAATTCACGTTTAGCAGACTGTGTGTTATTTTTAGATACTTCTTGTGTCTTTGTTGCTTCTTTTGCTTTCGCTTCTTCTTTCGCTTTTTCTATTTCTCGTGCTTGCGCTTCTTTCTTAGCCTTTGCTATTTCCTGCGCTTTCGCTTCTTCTTTCGCTTTTTCTATTTCTCGTGCTTTTGCTTCTTCCTTAGCCTTTGCTATTTCTTGTGCTTTTGCTTCTTCCTTAGCTTTTGCTATTTCTTGTGCTTTTGCTTCTTCCTTAGCCTTTGCTATTTCTTGCGCTTTTGCTTCTTCCTTAGCTTTTGCTATTTCTTGTGCTTTTGCTTCTTCCTTAGCCTTTGCTATTTCTTGTGCTTTTGCTTCTTCCTTAGCTTTTGCTATTTCTTGCGCTTTCGCTTCTTCTTTTTCTATTTCTTTTACTTTTGCTTCTTCTTTAGGCTTTACTATTTCTTCTGCTTTCGTTTCTTCCTTAACTTTTACTCTCTCTGTTACTTTTGCTTCTTCTTTAGGCTTTACTATTTCTTCTGCTTTCGTTTCTTCCTTAACTTTTACTCTCTCTGTTACTTTCGCTTCTTCTTTAGGCTTTGCTATTTCTTTTACCTTCACTTCTTTCTGCTCTTTTGTTGTTTCTTTCGCTTTTGCTATTTCTTGTACTTTTACTTCTTTCTGCGTTTTTACTTCTTCCTTTGCTTTAACTGCTTTTTGTACTTTCGCTACTCGCTTCGTTTTCTCTTCAGCTTTCTTTTCAATTGGTGCTGTACTTGATAGGAAAGAAACATTTGCATAGGCTGTTTTTCCTTTATACTCAAATTGCAGCCATCCATCTTTTACTTGATGTGTTGATTCAATTACATCATCTTGTTTCAGTCTGCCAAGAATTTCTGATTCTGTGTTTGCTTCAGTACGTACATTTAATAGGTTTGCTGTTACATGATAAATATCTTTTGTATACTCCGAACTTACAAACAATTCTTTACCATTTAAATCAATTTTTGACCATCCTTCTTCAGTATGTATGACCTTTAACTTTTGTCCTTCTTTTACTTTTTCGACAACTTTTGATTCCGTAGTTGGCTTTTCACGTACGTTGAGTACATCCGCTGTTACGATAGTTTCTGCGATAGCAGATGTGGTAAAAGCCCCCAATCCAAGAACTGTTGCTGTTGCTGCGCCAATTATTTTTTTCATAATAGCCTCCATTACATTTTTTTGAATTCTATGAAATCCTTCCATAAAATTAGGGGGTTCCACAGAGTATCAAAACATTTGTAACAGTATATTAATACCACTTAATATACTGTTTTTAAAACTTCCTACTCCAATATTATCAAATTTTCATTTCTAATTCTATACATTATAAATCTACTTATCTTCTATAAACTCTTCATGACCTTCTACTTCACACTAGATAGTTGTCGCAATTCCAGCCAAAAATAAACTTACAATTGCTAAAAATGGCGTTCCAGCTATTGCACCTCTTAAGTGAAATTTATAGTCTTTATATCCTTTCATTCCCTCAGTACTAGGAATAACAGCAAATCTTGGAGTAATCCAGCAAAATATAAGCCAATCGATTATTAATAAATCTACTAAATTGAAAATCATTACAATCCCAAAAGTATGTAAATAGGCTTCAATATACAATAATTTCCCATGGTGATGTAGTATATATGTAGAAACTAAAGGCGTTCCGAAGAGAATAATATTGTAAATAATTCCGAAATAAAATGTTTGTTTTTTTTCATTTATCGATTTTGGCAATACTACTTTTTGAATATCTGTCGGATAATCATTTAACCAAAGGCGAGGATTATAATATGTAGACCCTAATATCATAATAGACAGTATAAAAGACATGGAAATACCGACAATCACCATTTGTTCAAATTGCCCCACAAATGTCCCTCCTTATTTGAAATTTTGACGTACGTAATTCACTTAATTAGACATTGTATGCATGTTATGACTTAAAAATTATCTAATACCATTAATAAAAATTTTCATTACAATCCGCTTTTTCCTAACGTCCATTCTTATTTCTTGCAATATGCATGCAAATTTAATAAAGTGAACATCTAATTAGTGTTGTTGAATTTCGCTAATTATTACAGAGTACATATTTTAAAATTTACATAAAGATAGGATTGGTGAAACGAATGAAAATCGAACATATAGCAATTTGGGTAAATGATTTAGAATTAATGCGTACTTTCTATACAAAGTACTTTAACGGTAAAGCAAACTCTTTATATCATAATGAAGCGAAACACTTTGAATCTTATTTTATTACATTCGAATCTGGAGCGAGGATTGAACTTATGCGTAAAAAAGGTATTGAAAATGAGCCTAATCTTAATATAACTGGCTATGCACATATGGCATTCTCTGTCGGTAGTGAAGAACGTGTAAATGAATTAACTTCAACATTAAAAGATGAGGGTTATCCTTTATTAAATGGACCACGTTTCACTGGAGATGGCTATTACGAAAGTGTAATAAGCGATCCGGAAGGCAATCAAATAGAGATCACTATTTAACTATCGTTTATCTTTTCTGAAGAACTAATAAAAATTCGTTTGGAGGAACCCTATGCATAAACTGCATTTCAAAAAATTTGAAGCAACAGATTTTAGTCCATATTTCCAGCTCGTATCAAATGAAAGAGTGATGGCACAAATTACAGAGCGTGCTATTCCGCTAGAAGAGGCACAAAACGACTATGAAAAATTGTTAAGGCGCAATGAAAAGCATAAACTGTTTGGGTCTTATAAAGTTTATGACAGTGCAACAAATGAATTTATCGGCCTTGGACATGTAACAGTGAATGAAGATAATGTAAAAGAAGCTGAAATTGGGTATATGATTTTGCCAGAGCACTGGGGAAAAAGATATGGTAGTTATATTGCAAGAGAATTAATTGAAATAGCGAAGCAGACAGATGTAAACGTACTAAAGGCAATTATCGATCCGAGCAATACCCCCTCTCGGAAGATTTTACTAAACGTTGGTTTTACATCTGAAAAAGTTTGCGAGATTGATGGATTACCTGGGGAGATTTTGAGTACATATATTTAAATATATAAAAAAGCAATGCTACATTTGAACTAGCCGTAGCATTGCTTTTATCTTTTATTATTATAAAAGTCCATTTTCACTTTAATACGAACTAAATCATTATTTCTTTATCTCGTCTACTACACTTTGAACTAAAGAGATAAGAGCTTTCTTTGTATCCTCATCTGTTATTTTTGCATCATCACTAAATTTAGTGCGCACAGATGGGATTAATAGCGAACCATTTTGAACGACAATTGTATCTAGCATACCTAGTGTAAGTAATAAAGATTCATGGGCTTTATCCCCTCCCGCAATTGATGGTGAAGCTGTTATAATAGCCACTGGCTTTTTATAAAGTTCCGCTGATGAAACAAGCCATTCTAAAGCATTCTTCAAAACTCCTGGAATACTTTTTGCATACTCTGGTGTACAAATAATAAGTGCATGTGCTTCACTTAATGTCTTTCGAAATTCTTCAACAACAACCGGTGCTCCAACTCGATCTACATCCGGATTAAAATGAGGTAGTTCCTCTATCCCATTATAAATAGTGTAATTTATACCTTCTGGAATAAATGCTGCTAAAGTTTTTAATATGTTTGTGTTGGATGATCCTTCCCTAATACTTCCTGAAATCGCTATGATTTTTTTGTGTATACTCATATGATCCCCTCCTACAAACATCATACTTATGCAGCCAGAGAAAAATCAAAAATATTGAACTATTTAACAAGCTGTACATTCATCAATTTTGTTTACATAATAATATTATGGTTTATTTTTAACCTTTTATAAAATTAGGTAAGGAAACTCCATATTTGTTATCCTATTTGAGAACGGACAAATCATGTTTGTAAATGGTTTTCACGACTATTATGAATGTTGGCCAGCTGGGGTCCAATGTGAGGATTTTCTTGTAGTTGCTGCACCTGTTATCAAAGGTGAAAAGTGGGTTATGACGCAATGGATGAGTAGAAGAGCATTGTTGTAACAAGTAAATTTACCGACTTTATCATTTTAACCGAGAAGCCCTCCTCCTCTAGACCAAGTGAAGGTTGGGATAGTTCAATTCCAATCTACAATTGAAGTTTTTTGTGAAATTCATTAAAAACATACAAACAGCCATCGTTTCATGGAATGATGGCTGTTTCTGTTTACCATTATACATAATCTTAACTTGGTGGCTGCGTTATTTATAACAGCCGATCAACCTTCCTACTATACAATAGAAAACATCATGTACACTCCAACAACGAAGAAAACGGATAATGTCTTAATTATCGTAATACCAAAAATCTCTTTATAAGCTTCTCGGTGTGTTAATCCTGTAACTGCAAGTAAAGTTATAACTGCTCCGTTATGAGGGAGAGTATCCATACCTCCCGCTGCCATTGCAATTACACGATGCAGCACATCTAACGGAATATCAAAGTTCGCTGCCGCTTCAATATATTTATCTGCCATTAAACCTAATGTAATACTCATTCCACCCGAACCTGATCCCGTCAGACCGCACAAAATATTCGTCATGACCGCTCCGCTAATTAAAGGGTTTGAAAATGTACCTGTCAAAGAATTTTGAATCATGACAAATCCGGGTAAAGCTGCTATAACGGCACCAAATCCATACTCGGCTGCAGTGTTCATGGCAGCTAAGATTGAACCACTTACGCCCACGCTTGTAATAGATTGAAACTGTTCTTTTACCGCTTGGAAGTTTAATAATATAGCAGCAAGTATTCCGATAAGAAGTGCCATTTCCACTGACCAAATACCTACGACTTGTCCCATATCAATCGTTCCGTACTCCTTCAAACCTATAGATGCAAAATCAAATCCCTTTGTATACCAAACCGGGATGAATTCTGTAAAGACTTTATTCATCACTCCGACCAGTACAAGCGGAAGAAAAGCTACCCAATAACTAGCTGGAATAACATCGCTGGAAACAATAGGCGCTTGCACCAATTGTGCGCTAGTTGTGGCAGCCAGTTCAGAAGTGGCACCGCCTTTTCCGAAGTACCCCTCTCCCTTAGCAGCAGCCTTCTTCCTACACCTTTCCAAATACAGCATGCCACATATAAAGATAAACAGTGCTCCGATAATCCCTAATGTAGGAGCTGCATAAATATCTGTTTTAAAGAACGTAGTTGGAATAACATTTTGGATTTGAGGTGATCCAGGAAGTGAATCCATCGAAAACGTGAATGCACTGAATGCAATTGTCGCTGGAATGAGACGTTTCGGAATATCCGCCTCGCGAAATAATTGCGCCGCAAACGGATAAATCGCAAATACTGCGACAAATAAACTGACACCACTGTATGTAAGAATCGCTCCCATTAACACGATGGAAAGAATAGCTCTTTTCACGCCTATAAAATGGATGATAATTTTCGCGATTTTTTCTGCTATTCCAGTGATTTCTACCACTTTACCGAATATCGCTCCAAGCAAAAATACAGGAAAATATAATTTTATGAATCCGACCATCTTCGCCATAAAAACATTAGAAAAGAATGGTAAAACATTCGCCGGTTCCGTTAAAAATACAGCCAACAAAGCACATAACGGAGCGAATAAAATGACTGAGAATCCTCGGTAAGCTACAAATATAAGCAAGCCAAGCGATAGCAATACAATCAATAAATCCATAACCGCATTCCCCCTCAATAAAATAGATTCTCTTAAATTTACTTTACACCCTTTTATATTTATATATATTATTGCAACACCTGCCAGAGGCAGGCATTACTTTTTGTTATTTTATTTATGATGAAAAAGCGGTACCCTCTTTTCTATAAAAGCCTCCACTCCCTCTCTTACATCACTCGTTTGAAATACATGGCCGAAATTTTCAGCTTCTATTTTTAGCCCGTCCTCAAGAGAAGAAGATAATCCCTTATTGATAGATTGCTTCATCAAAGATAAAGCAGGAAGGGAAAATTGAGCCATCTTCGCGGCTAGTTCCTTCGCCTTATTCAGCGCTTCGCCACGCGGAACAACATGATTCACCAAACCAACTCGCCAAGCTACCTCGGCAGTGAACGGTTCACCAGTGAACATCATTTCTTTCGCACTTGCAGTTCCTATTAATCGAGGCAAACGTTGCGTGCCTCCCGCACCTGGAAACAATCCTAACTTCACCTCTGGAAGTCCGATTTGGGCATGTTCTTCTATAATCCGTAAATCACATGATAAGGCTAATTCACACCCGCCCCCAAGCGCTAATCCGTTAATAGCAGCGATTACAGGCTTCGACAATCTTTCTATTTTATTTAATGGATTCTGAAGCCACAATGATTTTCCCTCTGCATATTCATTCCCTTTCCCAATCCATTCCGGAAATGACTTGATGTCTCCTCCTGCAACGAAGGCCTTTTCTCCAGCGCCAGTTAGAAGTACAGCAATTACTTCATCATCCCGTTCGATTTCATCGACCACCACCGTCAGTTGCTCAACCACAGCACAGCTCAGTACATTCACAGGAGGATTATCAATGATAATCGTCGCGATTCCTTTTTCTTTCGCCCATGTAACAACCCGCTTATTTTCCAATGAAATCCCTTCTTTCCAATATGTAATGAGATAAAAAGCAAACTGTTTTACTACCCTTCAACACATCAACTCGTTCTTTTAATTACATAGCCGACCTGTTCGCGATCCCAAGCAGTACTGATTCCTTCCTCCTTCAGCTTGAACTTCTGAATCCGTTCCGTCGCGGTTTTTGGGAAAGTTTCACTGAACTGAACATATCGCGGCACCATGAAGTAAGCCATACGTTCTTGACACCAATCTATAATCTCTTCATGGGACATCGTTTCTCCTTTCTTTACAATCACATATAATTTGACATCCTCTTCTCCCACTTCCGATGGAACACCGATGGCCGCTGATTCAAGTACTTTCGGGTGATTATTCACGACTTTTTCGATTTCCCAAGAGGAGATGTTTTCTCCACGCCTCCGGATACACTGTTTGATTCGATCGCAAAAATATAAGTAACCTTCCTCATCTAGATAACCGCGATCTCCTGTATGGAACCATCCCTCATTCATCGCCTCCTCTGTTTTATCCCGCATTTTATAGTAGCCTTCCATGAATGCTTGTCCCTGTAAGGAACGTATAAAAATCTCTCCAATTTCACCAGTCCGCGCTTCATTTCCATCCTCATTGACAATCTTCGTCTCTACGTAAGAATAAGGCTTTCCAATAGAAGGCGGCTTATTGGCATTCAATGGATTCGTTACACAAAAACCCGTCGTTTCCGTTAATCCGTAACCTTCTACAATCTGGACGCCAAACCTCTCCTCAAACGGCTTCCAAAATTCCTTAGGCGTAGCAGCACAAGCCGTCACCCTTACAAAATTTTCATTATCGTTTTCCTTTTCTGGTTGCTTGCAGAGAATAGGAATCATAGATCCTAAAGAATTAAAAATGGTTGCGCCATGACCGCGAATTTCATCCCAAAATCCAGAAGCACTAAACCGCTTGCCAAGAGCAATTGTCGCATTGGAAGAAATAGCACCGAGTACTGTATGGGCCTGGGCGTTAATATGGAATAACGGCAGCGCTGTAAATAAAATATCTTTCGAACTTGCGCCAACCATATAGGTGGCAAATGACTGCGCAGAATTTACATAGGCAGAATGACTTAACATGACCCCTTTAGGTAATCCAGTCGTTCCAGAGGTATAAAGAATACTGTTAATAGAAGAGGAGGAAACAAATTCAGTTGGAAGGTGATGATTATTTGTATTCAGTACATCTTTCAATTCGATTACCAGCGGTTCTTTACCATCGTTCAAAATGATTGCGCTTTCATCATTTCCGTAAACGACAATTTGAATGTCCCTTTGTATAAATGGCAAACAAGAAGCAATTTGAGGAACAAATTCCTTATCAACGATAATCAGCTTGCAATCAGAGTGAGATAAAATATACTGCAAACCTTCCCCTTTTAAATGCACATTCAGAGGCACCGCAATTGCTCCTATAAAAGATAAAGCAAACCATACATCCAGATATTCAGGAGCGTTATGAAGCATAATACAAACCTTATCCCCTTTTTGAATACCGAGCTCACAAAATCCCGCTGCAGCTTTTGTAATTCGATGATAGAGCTCCTCATACGTAACTCTTTGTTCTTCAAATTGTAAATAGACCTTACTTGGTGTTTTTTCAATACTTTGCATAATAAAATGTGGCAAACTGTGATTTTCCAGCATTGAATTCCATCCCTTCTTGCTATAATCTTTTTTATTTATATAGCAAGAAACATGCCAAAAATCGACTCATTCTCTATTCCCTTATTCCTTCAGGGACATACCCCAAGTCTCCCTTACATGTCCACCTTCATATGTCGCATTTGCGCTACAAATGATTACGATCATGTCGCATCTATAAGAAAGTGTCGCAAAAAAGAGACAGTATGTATTACTGCAAACCAAACAAAAAAAGGGCCTGTTTGCCCTTTGCTTCCTTTCACTAAATTCCATATTTTTCTATTTTTCGATATAAGCTAGCCCGATGAATCCCTAAAAGCTTGGCTGCCTCTTTTATATTTCCAGCTGTCTTTTCCAAAGCCCTTGTAATCGCCCGTTTTTCAGCCGATTCCACTTCCTCCTGCAGTGAATAACTCATCTCATTCTTCTCTTGATCCACCGCAAATATTTCATGATATAACTCTTCTTCCAAATCTTTTTTCCGCAAATATACAGGAAGATGATGCACTTGAATAATCATTCCTTCTATAACATTCATCGCTCGTTCTAACACATTCTCTAGCTCCCTAATATTGCCTGGCCAATCATGCTCCATGAATATATTCCTTACTCTCTCATCCAATGAAAGAACGCTACTACCCAGCTCCCCATTCAATTTCCGAATTAAAAATTCCATTATATGTATCATATCTTCCTTTCTCTCTCGTAACGGAGGAATATCGATCGCAAACACATTCAACCTATAATATAAATCCTCCCTAAATTCCCCTCTTTGCACCATTTCACGAAGATTTCGATGTGTCGCCGCAATGAAACGGACATCAATCTTTTGAATTTTCGTACCACCAATTCTTTCAATCTCTTTCTCTTGCAACACACGCAGCAACTTCACCTGCATGTCCAAAGACATATCACCGATCTCATCTAAAAACAACGTTCCCTTATGGGCCAACTCAATCTTCCCAGGCTTACCACCTTTTTTCGCTCCTGTAAAAGCCCCCTCTTCGTATCCAAATAATTCAGCCTCCAAAAGATCCCTCGGAATCGCAGCACAATTCAAACGAATAAATGAACCCCTAGCACGCGGACTTGCACGATGTACCGCATGCGCAAAGAGCTCCTTCCCTGTACCGCTCTCTCCTCTTATCAAAACGGTAGACCGACTTTTAGAAACCTTCAAGGCCATCGTTTTAACTTCTTTCATTTTCGCACTCTCTCCTATAATACTTTGAAAGGACAACCTACCTTCTTGCAACCGCTGTAATTCAGTTTGATAGTAAGATAACTTTGATTCCATTGCACTAATCTGATCCCCCAAAGCTTTAAACTGCTGTATATCATGAAACATAATTTTACCAATCGCACCAATAACCTCACCGTCCTTAACAATAGGTATGCGAGTTGCGATAATATTCCGATTACTTATACGCTGGATATGCCCAATTTCCACCTGTCCCGTCTTCACGATAATATGCATCCTCGTATTCTCAACAACCTCCGTACAATGCTTACCTATCGCTTCCTTTGGATCATCAATCCCTAAAAATTGTGCATAAGAACCACTTAAAAAATTGACAATCCCTTGTTCATTTACCCCTAGAATACACTCCGACAGTAAATTCAAGGCATTTTCATACCGACTGATGATACTTTCCAAGGACTGTATACTTTTTTCCTTGTTTTCCAAAATGGCAATTGATCCATCTTCTTTCCCGCTCTGATATACACGGGATTCATTCATAATCAATACTTGGTTGCCCACCTTACACTCGTACTTGTACAAACTATCATTTTGATTCACTACTAGCTTTTTACGATCAGGAATAATCGTTGATATATGCTTACCTATTATTTCATTTTCTTTTTTATGTAACATGCTGCAGAATGGTTGGTTGCTGAATGTGATGATTCCATCATGACTTATGACAGCAATTCCGTTATTCATTACCTGAAGAGCCTGGCTTGTTAACTGCAAATTCATTCTTTCATCCATATGCATTTGGAAGCCCCCCCCTATCAAATTGTGCTCTTTCTCGCATGTATTATATATTCATTTTAAACATTTACTTTCCTTCGGCTCTTCCGTTTGAAGTAATAATTTCTTGAACCAGTAATATAGCTGATTAACCGGTAGGTTCTTTTTTGACACCTGTCAGGTTTTAATAATCCAATTTCTTTAAATCCTTGGATGTAAGAAGATGAATCTCATGGGCTATTTACAACTTGTAGGTGAGGAATATTTGACGCTTACCTTAGATACCTAATGAGTTTTATGAAAAGTAAAAAACAGTTGATGGAGTGTCTTCCATCAGCTATTTTAATTACGAATTTTGGTGATGAAACCCATAATTATTAGATTTACTTTAGCATAGCTTCTTATCCCCCAATCCCCAACTAAACCATCTCCCATGCCCTTCCGTTTCCCCAACAGTTTCACAATATTCGTTTCCGTTAATATAATAATCAATATGAAGGTCCCGGTCCCACATATTGTTATATAGGTGGAATACATCACGTTTTGCACCGATTTCTTTAATTTGTTTTTCTAGCGCATGTTTTACTTGCTTAGGTATTTGATTTGCGACGTGTGTATGGAAAATGCAGATAACAGCATCTTCACTTATTTGTTCAATAATAGATGGCAACAGCTCTACACCGTCTCCTTCTATTAATCGGACGGATTCATTTTTAACTAAAGATGCTGCTTGATCGAACAGTTCAAGTCTTTCTTTATGTTCTGGCCAAATTAGTGCACGTATCCATAAATAATCTTCCTCATTATGTAAATCATTCACATGTAAATCAAGCCCGATTCTTTCTACGACAGGTGGACTTTGTTTTAGAAAACGGGGCACATTCTCCCCTCTTATTTCAGAGGTTAAATGTACATTCGAATTTATATTTCCATATGTTTCATCTGTTCCGTACGAATAGCTATATTGGTCCCAGAACAGTTGTAATCCAGAACTTGTACCAATTTCAATTACCACTAACGGTTTATTCACTTTGTTAAATATGTAACAGAAACTTGGGTATAAGTATGCACATCGTCTTACTTCATTCGTTTGAACGAGTTTCGTTTGTAATAAAGTAATGATTTCTTCTCGGTACTCATTACAGAAATCTTTAAATTGTTCAAAAGCTTTATCTAAATTTGTTTTAGCATTTTCAACTAAGCTACTATAATACGTTTTTAAATGATGGTCTTTCCCTTTTAGCAATAAATAATGTACTGCACCTAATAATAAGTTTGGGATTGGTTGTCCTACTTGAGCGTAGGAAGATAGTGTAAGCACTTCCTCATCTTCAGAAATCTTCATTGATAAGTATTCGTATAAATCACTTGATCCTTTACATTCCTGGATTGAAAAATTTCGAAATAAGTTTGCGACTTGTTCTTTTGTAAGCATTGGTATCCCTCCTTGATTATTTTCAGAATAATCTTATCATTTATTTGTTATTTACTCTATTTTTTCAAATTAGATGTTACAAAAATAGAATTTTACTAGTTTTCAAAGATAAAACATAAAAATAGAAGTTTTTTTGAGATAACATCAAAATGGAATTCTTCTCCAAATTCCGCTTTACTACTATGCTTTTTACCCTTATGACAGAAGAATTCTATGAAATAAAACGTTAAATAGTTTAAAATTATCAGATAACACTAGATATTTTAGTCTATTAATTATTATAATAGACTATGAGATGGTTATATAATTGAGACAAAAAAGGTAAATACCTAGGTGGGGCCTAGGCGGTGTTTTCTTTTTACGGCTTAGATATAAAAACACCTACTCTTTTTTGCCAATATAGGGGATGGAGAGATTATCATGAGCAACATGCAGCAAAAAACAGACGTTATCTTAATTGGCGCAGGAATTATGAGCGCAACGTTAGGATCATTACTGAAAGAATTGGCACCTGAATGGGAAATTAAAGTATTTGAAAAACTCGCAAATGCCGGAGAAGAAAGTTCTAACGAATGGAATAATGCCGGTACAGGACATTCTGCGCTATGTGAGCTTAACTATACATCCGAAAAATCCGACGGATCTATAGATATTGGTAAAGCTGTAAAAGTTAATGAACAATTTCAACTTTCAAGACAATTCTGGGCGTATCTTGTAAAAAGAAATTTAATTCGTAATCCACAAGATTTTATTATGCCACTACCTCATATGAGTTTGGTACAAGGGGAAAAAAATGTAGAGTTTCTAAAAAAACGTTTTGAAGCGCTTTCAAAAAATGCTCTATTCCAAGGAATGGAATTTTCTGATGCACCTGACACATTAAAAAAATGGCTTCCACTCATTATGGAAGGTCGTAATTCTAATGAACCTATGGCTGCAACAAAAATTGATTCTGGAACAGATGTTAACTTTGGTGCGCTAACACGTATGTTATTTGATTACTTAAAAACTAAAAATGTGGAGCTTAACTACAAACATAGTGTCGAAAATATTAAACGTGCGAAGAACGGTTTGTGGGAAGTAAAAGTACATGATATGAATAGTGGTAAAATCGAACACCATACTGCAAAATTCGTCTTTATCGGCGGCGGTGGCGGTAGCCTACCTCTACTTCAAAAGACTGGTATTCCTGAGTCAAAACATATTGGAGGATTCCCAGTAAGTGGACTATTTATGGTATGTAAAAACCAAAAAATTGTAGAGCAGCATCATGCAAAAGTATACGGAAAAGCTAAAGTTGGTGCTCCGCCAATGTCTGTACCTCACCTTGATACAAGATATATAGACAACAAAAAAGCTTTACTGTTTGGACCATTTGCAGGCTTCTCACCTAAATTCTTAAAAACTGGCTCAAACCTTGATTTAATTGGTTCTGTAAAACCGAATAACGTCTTAACGATGTTAGCAGCCGGTGTAAAAGAAATGGGATTAACAAAATACTTAATCCAACAAGTTATGTTATCACATGAAAAGCGTATGGAAGAATTACGTGAGTTTATTCCGAACGCTAAAAGTGAAGATTGGGATACTGTCGTGGCTGGACAACGTGTGCAAGTAATTAAAGATACTGATGCAGGTGGGAAAGGAACACTTCAATTTGGTACAGAAGTTGTTAGTGCAAATGACGGATCAATCGCTGCGTTACTTGGCGCTTCTCCAGGTGCTTCTACTGCTGTTCACGTTATGCTTGAAGTATTAGAAAAATGCTTCCCAGAACGTATACTAGAATGGGAGCCAAAGATAAAAGAAATGGTCCCTTCTTACGGCGTGTCACTTACGGAAAATCCAAGACTGTTCCAAGAGCTTCACGCTTCAACAGGACGCACACTTGGGTTAAATGAAAAAGAAGCTGTTCACAATTAATGAATAGATTAAAAAAACAACATAATAAAAACGTCCGATATATTCGGACGTTTTTATTTTCTACTAGAAATTATACTTATCAATATTATCCTTCGTAAATACAACTCGTTCAGGTAATACGATAATACCATTTCCTTCTGCCTCATAGTCATACCCTTGAATAGAGTTCGGCTCTACTTTCACTTTTCCGATTCCTTTTACTTCAAAGCTATCCCCGACTTTTAACTTCTTCCCTTTTACAACAATTTCATTTGCAACATACGTTGCGAGGGCACCTTGTTGTTTTACATCCCATAATCCAAATTGTTGTACTGTTCCTCGTTTTACATAATCACGCATAACGTTCGGTGTCGAAAATCCCGTTACGACTACTTTCTTATCCATTTTCAAATTCTCAGCTGCTTGCGCCATTGCTGGTAGTGCTGTTGCATCTGGACATATTACTGCGTTAATATCTGGATACGTTTTTAAAATACTCTCCCCTACCGATAAAGATTTTTGAGCATTATTTTCACCGTATTGCGTCGTTACAATTTCCCAATTCGGATATTTCTCTTTAATAATCTCTTTCGCCTTCGTTACCCATTGATTTTGATCTGTTACAGTCGGGCTTGAATAAAAGAATGCGACCTTCCCTTTATCTCCAATTTGCTTAGATGTCATTTCTATTAATAACTTTGCTAGTTGGTCTGGTGTACCTTGGCTAATATAAAACGAACGGTCTTTCGGATTCACATCAGAATCCCACGTTAATACGGTCATCCCCTTTTTCTTTGCACGTTGTAATGATTGCGAGAGACCATCAACTGACGTAGATGAAACCATAATTGCATCGTAGTTTTGATTAATAAAATTGTTTATATATTTTACTTGCCCTGATACGCTCGCTTCAGAAGGTCCATCATATTTCACTTGTACACCTAACTTATCTCCCATCTCTTTTGCACCTTCACCGCCTGATGTAAAGAAGCCAACTCCCGTTAATTTCGGAATGAATGCAAATTTCACATCATCTGCTTTTTTCTTGTCCGCTGTTTGGCTAGAACAAGCAATTAAACCGATTAAACAAATACACATAATAATAACAATCCCCAGTTTTCTCTTCATGACATTTCCCCCTTATGCAAATTCCTTCTTTTCCCCGTAGTGAATCGTTGTAATTTGAAATGTCTCATAATAACAGAAACAATAAGGATAATACCTATTACTACATTAGATTGTTCATTCGTTAAGCCCGTCATTTGTAAACCGTACTGCATGAGTCCTATAAAAATACTCGCTAGTACTGTCCCAATAATACTCCCTTTTCCGCCTGTAATAAGTGTGCCGCCTAATACAACTGCCGTAATTACTGGCAAAATCGTTTCACTTCCAATATCTGCACGAGCTGAACCGAAATACGCTGTTAAGAAAGCTCCTCCTAATCCACCTCCTAACCCAGAAAGTACGTAAGCAATAATCACTACTTTCTTCGTTCGAATGCCGGAATATCTCGCCGTACTTTCATTTGCGCCAGTTAATTTTGCGTAGCGACCATATGTTGTACGGTGAAACAATATCGTAAATACTATCGTTAAAATGACAAGGAGCCATAATAGATTAGGTATACCGATAAAACTACCATTTGCCATTTGCACATACGAATCTGGTAAACCACTTATTCCTTCATAGCCCGCTGCACCCGAACCACCTGAAATAACAAGGGCGATTCCTGCATATAAAAACATCGTTCCAAGTGTAACGACAAGAGGTTCTACATCTGTCATTTTTATAATAAGTCCATTTAATCCGCCCGCTATGCAACTTATTACGAGCGCAATGATAACGGCCAACAGTATAGGCATGCCATTCATCCAAAGTGCTCCGATAAGAATCGAAGTAAGCCCCATAATAGATCCTACTGATACATCAATTCCGCCAGTTACAATGACAAATGTCATCGGAATAGCCGCGATTGAAATAATGAGGAAATCGTTCATACTAAAAAGGAGGTTACTAATGTTTAAGAAATCACTATTTATGAAACTAAAGAGAATGAGTTCTACGAGAAGCAATATGAGAAGAACCCCTTCCCATCTATACAAGCTACGTATTCCCCTCATAGATTCACCCTTCTTTCTTCTAGTTGCCGGAGTTTCTTCCATTTTTTTAAGACACTATCTATTATGATGATGAGTAAAAGTAAAAATCCTGAAATAGCACTATTCCAAAATGCAGGTATTTTTAAAAAGACGAGTGAACTGCTTATCACTTCTAAAAAAAATGCACCTAATGCCGCTCCAAATATAGAACCTGTTCCTCCTTTTAAATGTATACCACCTAAAACAGCAGCGGCGATAACTTGCAATTCTATCCCTGTACCTGTTTGATTTGGAACGAATCCAATATTCATTACGAATATACATCCAGCGAGCCCAGCGCTTATGCCTGATATGATAAACGCGTATATTTTCACTTTATCTACATGTATTCCAATAAGCCTTGCACCATCTTCATTATCACCGACAGCATAAAAATATCTTCCAATTTGTACTTTCATTAAAAAGAAATATAGTAGTAATAATATGATAAGAACGGTCCATACCGTTACCGGAATGCCTAACATCATAATAGAAGAAATTTGTTTATACTCATTCGGAATATCTTCAATCCACTTTCCGCCCGTGAATAGTAACATTGCACCTCTAATAATACCGAGCATTCCTAATGTCATAATGATAGCTGGCACTCGAAATTTCGTAACGCCAATTCCATTTACCATACCAATAAGAGCACCAAGTATAATTGCCACAAATATTGAAATAAAGGCACTGTATCCATCTGTTAACAACATCCCGCAAACCGCAGCGCTTAATCCCATAATAGATCCTACTGATACATCTATATTTTTCGTAAACAATACGAAAGATTGACCAATTGCCAAAATAACTAAAATAACGCTTGATTTCATAATTAAAGATAAAGAGCTAAACTGAACAAAACTAGGATTCATTACTCCAACGAAGGCTATGTAAAGAAGTAATAAAATAATAATAGACGTCTCATGCATTTTAAATAAACGGTTCACTCCGTTACACCTCCCTTTCCTCCGTACGCAAGGCGTGTAACTTCATCAATACAAATTTCCTTCTTCTCCAAATGAGAGACGAATCCTCCGTTTCTCATCACATAAACACGATTCGCTAATTGAGCGATTTCTTCCATATCTGAAGAAATTAATATGAGCGCAAGTCCCTTTCTCTTCAAACTTTGTATCGTTTCGTATACTTCTAATCTTGCTTTCGCATCAATACCACGGGTCGGTTCATCAAGAATAATCACTTTCGGATTACATGCAAGATATTTTGCTAGCACAACCTTCTGTTGGTTCCCACCTGATAAAGACGTCAGCTCTTCATTCATATGAGGGACAACAATTCTAAACTGTTTTATATACAATTCGGATAAAGCGCTTTCTTTTTTACTATTTAAAAAGAAGCTACTCATACTGTTTAAAGATGCAGATGTTATATTTTCCTTAACAGACGCAATTGAAAAAATACCATTCCCTGCTCGATCCTCCGGTACATACACCATACCTTCCTTTATTCGCTTATGTACCGAATACTTTGTAATGGATTTCCCATCTAATAAAACAGAACCTGATTTCAAAGGCTTTAATCCACATAACGATTCAGCTAGTTCAGTCCTACCTGATCCAACGATCCCAGCAATCCCAACAACTTCTCCAGCGTGTACAGTAAATGATACATTTTGAAACGCATAGCTTGACGCATTCGTGACATCTAATAGTTTTTCCGCATACTCTGTTTCCTCTTGTATGATCTCTTTTTTCTCCTCAAATTTATATCCTTTCGGTAATAACCCCTCCATTAACATGTCATATGTATACCTTGATACATCACCTTGACTTACAATCATTCCGTCACGTAAAATTGCTACTTTATTCGCAATTTCAAAGATTTCTGGAAAACGATGCGTAATATAAATCATGCCAATTCCTTTTTCTTTTAAACTTTTCATCAACACAAAAAGACTCTTAATTTCGTGAGTTGTTAATGTCGATGTTGGCTCATCTAAAATAAGAATCTCAGCTTCTCTTATTAATCCCCTCAATATTTCTACTAATTGTTGCTGTGCGATGGATAACGATACCCCTAGCTCACGAAGTTGAATGTTCCACCCTAAGTCTTCTAGCAACTTTTTAATTTTATTTCGAAGCTCTTTCTTTTTCGCTTTCATTCCGATACAAATGTTCTCTTCAATTGTCATATGAGGAAAGATGAGCGGCTCTTGTGGTATTAAGTAAATACCATGTTGATGCGCCTCTGCTGTGTTTGAAAACTTTTGTATTTCCCCCTTCACATAAATTTTGCCAGCATCGTATGAATACAAGCCCGTTAGTATTTTCATTAACGTTGATTTCCCGGCACCATTTCCTCCAACTAAAGCGTATATATCTCCACGCTCTAATTGTAAATTGACTTCTTTTAATACGAGTTGATCTGCAAATGATTTACTCATCTTTGTAACTTGTAATAAGGGCACGCTCTCCACATGTTGTCACCTGCCTTTATGCAGAACATTTTTTGAGAAAATGATTTTTTGTTCTACTTGTTTTGTAGCATTGTATATTTCTTTTTTCATATCTAGAACACTTTTTTCACTGGGCTATTTATCGCCTCAACTGGAATAAACAAAATAACGAGCACATATGTTTAAGCTGTGGTCAATTGTTGAAAGGGATGAAGAGCATGTCACAGCTGAACTTTGAAGACAATTTGTTAACAAAAGTAGCTTGGTACTATTATAAAGATCAATTAACCCAGCAAGAAATCGCTTCACTTCTTCACATTTCAAGAAATAAAGTCGTTCGGTTGTTAGATAAAGCACGGACGGAAGGTGTCGTCACATTTCACATAAAAGGTACTGGTTTACACTGTTTAAGCATCGAACGTGACCTTATAAAAAAATTCCATCTAAAAGATGCTTTCGTTATTCCAACGCCAACTGAGGATTATGCATTTTCACTCGGAAAAGCTGCCGCACAATATTTAGAAACTCAATTGCAACAAGGTGATTTACTTGGGATTGGCTGGGGAGAGACGATAAGTAAAATGCTAGAAAACATTCATTTTGATAGCTCTATGAGTCTTTCAATCGTTACTCTTACAGGAGGCGTAAATCACTATATTCCAAGAAATCAAAGCTATTTAAACTACATGCAAGGCGATCTTCATATTATTCCTACCCCTTTTCTTACATCTACAAACGAAATGACACAAATTATTCTATCTGAACCGAGCGTGAAAGATATGCTTCACGTCGCTTCACTCGCTCATACAGCAGTAGTTGGCATTGGCAGCTTATCTCAAGACGCCACAATTGTGAAAGAAGAAAAATTAACACTACGTGAAATGACTTATATACGTAGTCAACACGGGGCTGGAGATATTTTAGGGCAATTTTATAATACTGACGGAAAACAATTAGAACTTCCCCATCATAACCGTCTTATCGGCACACCACTCTCTGTTCTTCAAAATATGAAACATGTCGTTGGTGTAGCTGGCGGTACGGAAAAGATAGCTGCAATTTACGGCGCCTTAAAAGGAAAGTTCATTCATACATTAATTACCGATGAAGAAACTGCCCTCTCCTTATTAAGAAAGGAAGGTGACTCTTAATGTCTACTCTATTAGCTTACGACGCTGGTACAGGGAGCATTCGAGCAGTTCTTTTTGATTTAAACGGTAATCAACTTGCTGTTAGTCAAAAAGAATGGATTCATAAATCAGATAGTCGTTACCCTGGTTCTATGAATTTTGATGTAACTGAAAACTGGCAGCTCGTTCAACAATGTACGAAAGAGGTTCTTCAAAAAAGTAATACGTCCTCCTCTTCTATTAAAGGTATTAGTGCAACGAGTATGCGTGAAGGCTTTGTTTTATACGATAAAAACGGGCAGGAAATATGGGCTTGTGCAAATGTTGATGGTCGCGCGTCAGCGGAAGTTAGTGAACTAAAACAAATTCGTTCCGAAATTGAAGAGGATTTATATAAAAAATCCGGTCAAACTTTTTCGTTAGGTGCTTTACCTCGCTTACTTTGGATAAAAAAGCATGAACCAGACGTGTACAGAAACATTCATTCTTTCACGATGTTAAACGATTGGATTTTATATAAATTGTGCGGCGTACTGCAAATTGATTCTTCAAATGGATGTACGTCCGGTATATTTGATTTACAAAATAGAGCTTGGGATAACTGGGTTGCTGAGCAATGCGGTCTTACTCTAGCCTTTTCTCCAAAAGTAAATGAAGCTGGTACAGTTATCGGGAATATCACAAAACGAAGTGCTGAGTTAACAGGATTACATGAAGGAACACCGGTCGTTGCTGGCGGCGGAGATGCACAAATGGCATCGCTTGGAACTGGAGTTGTAAAACCTGAACAAACATTTATATGCGGGGGCAGTTTTTGGCAACAAGAAGTAAATATAACAAAACCAGAAACTGATCCAAATGCGGCACTTCGCGTAAATTGCCATGTCGTTCCTAACCTATGGCAATACGAAACAATCGCTTTCTTCCCTGGCCTTGTTATGAGGTGGTTTCGAGATGCCTTTTGCCATGAAGAAAAACGGCTCGCTGAAAAACTCGGTGTAGATGCTTATGAATTACTAGAAGAACAAGCGAAAGAAGTTCCTGTAGGCTCACATGGCATAATCCCCACTTTTTCAAATGTAATGAATTATATTTCTTGGCGACATGCTGCACCATCCTTTTTAAATTTGAGCTTAGATGCTGATAAATGTGGGAAGAAAGAAATGTTCCGGGCAATAGAAGAAAATGCCGCCTTCGTTACATTCGGCAACTTGAAATTAATAGAAGCTCTCACTGGTAAATTCCCTTCTGAAGTAATCTTTGCTGGCGGTGCTGCTAAAGGAAAACTTTGGCCACAAATTCTTTCAGACGTTCTTGGAATCCCAGTAAAAGTACCAGTTGTAAAAGAAGCGGCAGCTTTAGGAACTGCAATTGCTGCTGGGGTTGGTGCTGGCATATATTCATCTATGGCAGAGACTGCCGAACAGTTTGTACAGTGGGAAAAAACATTTGAGCCAGTCACTGAAAATCATGAACTATATAAGGAATTCTATGAAACATGGAAAACTGTGTATAACAGTCAGCTCGCTTTAGCCGATAAAGGGCTCACCTCACATATGTGGATTGCACCCGGTGCTCTGTAACACATTACATAAAGTGAAACTTTAATCAGTGGGGGTTTTGTTCCTCCCCCACTGATTATTAGTTGAACCAATCGGGCGTTTACGGGCAGTTGACCTCCCCCTAACTTCTTTGCTCCAGCCAAATTTTGAGATGGGAGTTTTACTGCCCGTTAACGCGGGATAAAGGAGTGAAATGTATGTTAAAAGCGAATGAAAATGATTTCTCCTATCGCTTCGGTGATAACGGGCCTAAATATTTAATACAAGGTCCAAATATCGATCTTGGCCTAGTCGTGATTCAGCCTGGGCAAGAGTTTCAAAATCACTATCATACAACGTGCGAAGAAGTCTTCTATGCGTTAGAAGGCGAAATAGATTTCTATGTGAATAACGAGAGAGTTCCGATCAAACAAGGGGATGTCTTGCAAGTTCGACCTCATGAATCCCATTATCTTATTAACCATTCTGATAAGCCTTTTAAAGCTGTTTTTATAAAGTCACCACATTTACCAAATAAAGATACTGTACAAACTGAAAATCCAACATTAACGAAGGAGTGATTCCTAATGACTTGGGGATTTAAAAATCGATTAAACACAATTTTACCTGACGGCAGAGCGGTTATGTTAGCGATAGATCACGGCTACTTTTTAGGGCCAATTCACGGACTTGAACAACCGTTAGAAACAGTTAAAAACTTGCTTCCATATACTGATTCCCTCTTTTTAACACGAGGCGTATTAAGTTCCTGTATTCCTGAAAACTGCAACACACCGATGGTTATGCGTGTATCAGGCGGGGCAACTGTAGTAGGCAAAGATTTAGCGAATGAAACAATTGTTACACCTGTGAAAGAAGCAGTAAAACAAAACGCAATTGGCGTTGGCGTTTCTGTCTTTGTTGGATCAGACTATGAAACACAAACTGTTTCAAATCTCGCAAACGTAGTCTCTGAAGCTCACGATTACGGCCTGCCAGTACTCGGTATTACCGCCGTTGCGAAAGAACTACAAAAACGTGAAGCTCGCTTTCTAGCACTCGCCTCCCGCGTATGTGTTGAAATGGGGGCTGATATTATTAAAACGTACTACTGCGAAGGATTCGAAAAAATCACAAGCACATGCCCTGCTCCAGTCGTAATCGCGGGAGGACCGAAACTAGATTCAATCGAAGACGCATTAAACATTACGTACAATGCGCTGCAAGAAGGCGCAATCGGAGTAGACATGGGCCGAAACATATGGCAATCCGAACATCCAACTGCGATGATTCAAGCGATTCATGGCATTGTAAAAAATAGATTGAATGTGAAAGAGGCGCTGGAACTATATAATGATGTGAAAAATTAATGTAAAAAAATGGACTATTTATTATAACGGGTTCAGTTAAGAAGAGTAAAACTTGTTTTGACACTCAAACTACACAAGGAAAAGGATGGCAAGTGCCATCCTTTTTGACATACATTGAACTTTTACTGTTTTCAAGTTTCCTTCTTCGACTAACGAGCCAAAAATTTTAATCAACCTTTAACTTTATAGCTTTTGTAGCAATAAAAGTTTTAATATGCTTATCTAATATCCTTGTTCCACCAAAATCATCCTCGTAAAAACCCGTTATAACAAAACCAGCTTCAACTTGACCTTGGATTTGATCTTCTAGAGTATGTGCGTATTCTATTGTTTGATTTAAATTAATATAATCTTGAACTTCATCCTCTGGTAAATAATCCAATGTTGATGAAGGTATTGAATGTTTAACATCCAAAATACCTTTTTGTTCTTGGTTGTCATCAAAAATCCATAGTAAAGGATTTGTAAATCCAGAAATAAGAATACCTTTATTCTTTAAAACCCTTGAAATCTCATTCCATACAAGATGAACATCTTTTACAAACAAATTAGAAACAGGATTTACGACAATATCAAAATATTCATCTTCAAAATCACTAAGGTCTGACATATCTCCTTGTACTGTTTTTAAAGTTAATCCATCCCGTTCCGCTACCATTTCATCTTGTTCCAATTGCTTCTTAGATATATCAGTAACTGTTACATCTGCTCCAGCAGCAGCCAGTACTGGTGCTTGTTGCCCTCCACCTGATGCTAAACAAAGTATCTTTAATCCCTCTAATGACTTTGGAAACCAATCTCTAGGAACTGATTTTTCTGTGGTGACTGTGATTTCCCATTCACCTGATTTACTTTTTTCAATAACCTCACTACTTACAGGCTCAGTGTATCTAGAACCTTCTTCAACCTTCTTATCCCATGCATTACTGTTTTGTTGTGTAGTATCCATTATAATCATTCCTCCTAACTATCTAGTTGCATTTTAATTGTGACATTATTAACTATTTACACCCTTTTTCTATTAACCTGCCGATAGTTAATAAATAGTTTTCTATATTTATTTTAACACATAAACATCCTATTTTTCTAAATATTTAAATTAATTGATTGTATTGTAAAAAATGAGAATTGTTTCAGTTATAATAAAATATGAAAACAAAATAAAGGAAAAGAGGAATGATTATGCAACGAATGCCTTTTGAACGCCCTACTGATCATTATGATGAACGCTTATCTTCTATTGATGAAAAAATTTGCTCTTTATTAAAAGAACGGAAAGAACTTTCGAATGGGAATCCGGGTTTCCCAGCAGATGAAGCCATTTCTAATTGGGCAAAGCAGAACGGGTTATATCCCGATTATTTAAATTCATTATTCTCATCTATGATGGACGAAGATGAGTTTAAACCTCGCGTCGAACCGACTAAGTTTAAAAAACATATACCCGTTTTAAAAACTTATGAACATAAAGAAACTGTGTATACTGTAACCTTTATTCGTCAATATTCTAACGCTAGTGTAATTAATTTATATAAGGAATGGGATCCAAAAAACAATACACTTAATGAGAATAATACACATAGCCTTGTTGAATTATCGATAAATGATACATACGATTGCTGGGCAGAAGGATGGACTGGAACAGATGGACATGTGAGCTACCAATTTGTAGTTTCCCCTACTCTTCCTAATAATCTCTCTGGAATTAGCTTATTATTTAAAGAACAAAGTATGCCATTTATGAAAGATCAAGCTATGCTTGAATTTGAAATTCGGTTAGATTAATAAAGTGAAACTTTAATCAGTGGGGATTTTGTCCATCCCCCACTGATTATTAGTTGAATCAATCGGGCTTTTGACTAAAAGATGCTTATTTTTTACTTTGGTGTTCCATTAAATAAGCGAATAAAATGATCAAGCCCCTTTCCAAACTGGATAAGGGGCTATATATACACCTTCAAAGAATTATTCTTGATGAGTGCCATTCAGTTTTGAGACTTTCTTACCATCTCTATAATCAAGGCAAGATACTTCAATTAACAATCCATTAAACATTGTAAAATAAAAACCATAACTACTACCTCTCATTGAATACGGTTTCTTGTCTATTTCAATGCCACCAGCTACTAAACGATTATATGATTGATCAACTTCACTTGAAGTTTCCACTAAAAAACCAATATGAAAAGCTTCAGGATACATAACTTCCTTATTCCCCTTAAATGCTTTTGGATCACTTAGCACAAGTATAAATCCACTCTCATCACTCATTACTACAAGTGCCTTTCCCTTTTGCTCCAAAAATTGAAAATCAAAAAATGTTTCAAAGAAATGTCTAGCTTCTGATAAATCATCAACACATAGATTTAAATGATTCAACTTCATTCACTCATCTCCTTTTAAGAGAGGGTATATATACTCATATTAATAATACTTAGATATTCAAGGGGGAAGCATTAGACTATTAAAAATAGTCTAATGCTTCCCCCTATAGTCTAGAACGTTTTTTAAAATGCAACATTTGGAATACAATGAATGAAATTATATGAACAATTCGACACGGAATCTCGATTTACCGATAAAGGCTGTCAATCGTAGTAATCTACTTAATTCTTTGTGCAATTGGGTGATCATCCTTTAGTTGCAGTAGATCCCATAAATTCCCGTATAAGTCCTTAAATACTGCAACAATTCCGTATGATTGCTCTTTCGGTTCTCTCACAAATTCTATTCCTCTTGAAATCATTTCATTATAATCTCTCCAAAAATCGTCAGTATTTAAGAAAAGAAATACTCTACCGCCTGATTGGTTACCAATAAAGGGCTCTTGTTCAGGTTTAGATGCCCTGGCTAGTAATATTGTGGTGCCGACTGAACCTGGAGGAGATACCACTACCCACCGTTTGTTTTCTTCTGGCTGATAAATATCTTCAACTAATGTGAAATTTAGTTTCTTTGTATAAAATTCTATTGCCTCATCATAGTCTTTTACTACTAATGCGATATGAACTATCGATTGAACCATTATTGTTCCTCCTAATCTTACTCACTGATCGAGTTTATATTATAACATTTCTAGTTTTAACTTATCCGTTAATTATTCTTACATCACATGCGAATCATTCTCTTTATTCAATATAAATAACCATCTATCAGTAAGCAGATAGATGGTTATTTATTCGAAAGAATATAATTAAACAAATGTATTTTTACGACTGTTGATAAGCCGATTTCGATGATTTCACATAATAAACTCCGTGCTCAACCTTAATGATATGATCTGGTTTTGGCTTACCGCGGCCCGCTCTATGTCCAGCTAAGTGCTCTTCACTCGTTTCCCAGTTCTTCCATGCTTCTTCCGATTCCCAGCGAATCATAACTACAACTTCTTCATCTCCGCGTCTTACTTTTTTAACGAGAACACTTAAGTCGATGAATCCTTCAAATTTTTCAATAATGCCTTCTCCTGTGAAACGCTCTACAACTATATTAGATGTACCTTCTTTTACTGTAAATGTCTTCGTTTCGATAAACATATATTCCACTCCCTCTTTGTAATACGAATACTAGTATTCTTCTATTATAATTGATTATGATAATTGTTTTCAATTATAAAGTTTCAAATCTTTAGAATTATGCTGACTTCTCCTCAATTGCCTCATCTAAAAATTTGAAATACGGAACCAATATTCCTATTAAAGAAGTGACACATATAATCGAGCCAATGATAAAGTATAGTACTCTCACTCCCCACATTTCACTCAGTATTCCCCCTAATAACACACCTAATGGCATTGCCAATCGTATGAAAAATAATCGCACTGAAAATACTTTTCCTATCATATTACTTGGGACAGTTTGTTGGCATATCGTCGTGTTATGAACATTGAAAAATGCAATACATATACCAGCAATTACCTCGATTACAATCGCAATAATAATACTATTATTTAAACCTAGTGAAATGTAAGTAAGGCCCCCTACGAATAATCCTCCAAGCATAAGTAATCTACGGCTCCTATACTTCACTTTCCCAACTAATATGGAACCAACTACATAGCCAAATGGGAATCCTGCCATAAAATAACCGTATTCAGCATACCCTGCCGATAGTTCATCTTTAATATAAGGAAGATTCGTAACCATCGTTACTCCTACTCCAAATTGAACGAATGTTAGAAAGATACCAAGCCAAACGATAACTGGTTTTGTGAAAAAATATGTAAAGCCGTGAAGAAACTCTTCTAGCCACGTTTTTCGAAGTTCTTGCTTTATCCTCTTTTCTGTAATGAAAAGTAATAATCCTCCACTTATTAATAGACAAACGCACACAAAAAATAATGTAAGCTTCATTCCAATAAAATGAATGACGATACCACCTAATACTGGCGCTAGAAACATCATAAGACGAGTCATTCCATCTATATACGCATTTGCATCTTGAAGCTGCTCTTTACTTACAATGCTCGGTGTAATCGCTTGACTGGCGGGTGTATACAGCGGCGTAATGAGCCCTACTATAATTTGAACAACGTAAATGTGCCATACTTCTACACTGTTAGTAACTAGCATTACTAAAGGCAGTAAGAAAACAGAGGCCCGCATCCATTGCGAAAAAATCATAATCCACTTTCTGCTCCATTTATCAATATATGGCCCGCTTATAAGTTGCAGTATGAGTGACGGGATAAAATATAGTAACCACATACTACTTAATGCTGTTTTTGATCCTGTTAATTCATAAACGAGAATTGAATTACATAACGTCCCGAAAGCCCCGCCTAATTCTGAAATTGCACTGCCAATCCACATAAAAAAGAATGAACGATTTTTCAATACACTATTCACTATAGCTCACCAACTTTTCTATTAAATTCCTCCCTTTATGTACATTCCCGTTGTATATTATCTATTCAAAAATGCATCTAATTCTTTCGCTAACGACTGTACTGCTTTCTTTCTCAATACATATTTTCCGTCATGAATATCTACTAACTTTGCTGAACGTAACAATTTCAAATGATGATGTACTGTCGATTTTCCAAGTTGTAATCTTTCCGTTATTTCTTGCAATGTACGTTCTTTTTCAAACAACATTTTTACAATTCGTAATCTCGCTTCATCCCCGAGCGCCTTATGTTTATGAACTAAAAAATAACTCGGTTCATACGGATCTTCCGGATGTATACTTTCATTTGCGACCGGATAATGAAACACTTTCGTATCTTCAATATCAGCTTCTATGTTCCACGGTCTGTATGTAATTTGCGGGATAAGAAGTACGTGATGCACACTTGGCTCTGGCATATATGTAACGCCACCTGTAGCCCACTCGACAAACTCTTCCGGTTTCATCTTTTTATTCATTTCATTTTTCGCTTCATAATCTCGCTTTAATATAGAGAGCAGTTGCTCCTCTTCTTTCTTAATAACACCCTCATACCATCCTGTCATAACCGCGATTAAATGACCCTTTAGTTCTTGTACATCTGCATCACATATAAAGCCAATATAAGTAGAGAAAAACTGGTGATCATGTGCCAGTTCCTTTAATTCATGTATTGCAGTTACGTCTCCATTTGCTGCTAAACGTCTTTTTCCTTGATGCATTTCTCCTAAAAACGGTAAGCACACATATTTAAAATCTACTTCCGATAACGAATTGATATTGTGAACAAACTGAGATAAATCCGTAAAATCTCCATCATACAGTAACTGTAGCAACGCTTTCCACGTATTATGCTTCTCAACAAATTGTAAATGTTCTATCATTTCATGTGATAAAGATTGTCTTATTTCTTCCCATTCGCTTTGAGATTTTTCAAGCGTGTCGATTAACCTCTTATGAGTAATTGCCGCAATGCCAAGTGCGCATTCGAAAAGTATCGAATACTTCATTTGAACGTTGTATGTTTCCCTTTTTCTACTCGTCACGTGAAAGACTTCCATTTTATCCCCTCCTTATTTGCTATGTATTAAATTCTATATTCATCGAATTATACCTTCTAACTTTTTAGAATTTTAAAACTCTCTGAAACTTTATATTGCTACAAGTTTTTAAATTTAAGCTGCAGTTAATTTTCTTGTTCAACTATGAGGCAGGTTTATTGAAGAGAAAGGAGAATTTATTACGTTTATAAAAATGATTTGGAAAGCATAAGTTTATTTCTGCAATTACTACAACGGCGCCGTATTGTTCTTTTAAAAACTTCCAAACATCAATCAGATGATAAGTAGGTACGTTTCTAATTTCTCTAACACTTGTTGTTGGTCTATCTCATAGTTAAGGAGGCTATACGAATGAGTAAAAAAGAAATATTACAAAATGGAGTCAAGCAAGTTTTTTACGAAGAAGAATGGTACCCACCGATATCAGAAGCGTTAAAGAATCTTACTGCTGCACAAGCATGTTGGTACCCAGAAGGAACGGCCAGTAATACGATTTGGGAAAATGCAAACCATTTACTAATCTTTAAAGAGCGCTTACTTTCCCGCTTACATCAGGATGACACATTTGTTGCTCCACAAAATAATGATGACACTTTTGTCCAAGGTGGACCTAATGATGATGGTGCTTGGCAACAAACAGTGAAGCGAACGCTCCAAGTACATGATGCCTTACAATCTTCATTAACATCCCTTCAAGAAGCAGAACTGGATCAACCAAGTCCGTCTCTACCAGTTTGGCAACAATATATGAATATCCTATTGCACGATGCATATCATACAGGTCAAATTATACAACTTCGTAAACTCCAAGGTTCATGGCCATCTCATCGTTCATATTTATAAGCAACGATTAAAGATGATAGATAAGCATATGATTCTTCATTTAGCAAAATAAGCACGCAAAAAAGCAAATGAGATTCTAACTCTCATTTGCCTTTTTGCGTGCTGGAGAAACATCCTGCAATAAATTATTAAGCTTAATTAATATTCAACAAAGAATGTTCAATGGATAAAGTAAAACTTTAATTAGGCATTTCCGGGCCATTATCTCCCGCCTAACTTCCTCGCATTCGCCGCTTATCAATTCATCTGCGCATCGTTCAATATCCCAATTATTTCACTTAACATTTCTTCTGTAAAAGCACCTGCGCTAAAGTTCACTAATGCTCGTAATGGCATATAGTTCAGCATAGCGTCCATCATTTCAGATGCATCACTATCCCCTTCAGTCATACTACCAAACGGACTGTCTGTTACTGTTTTTTCCATAAGCCCTTTTGCGATTGGTGCTAAGATTGGGTCCGTAAATATGTCCCCAAGTAACGTATTACGATGCACTGGTTTTTGAGTTATAGTCGTTGATTGAACATACATGCTATCATGTAAAACGATCTCTTTTGAAGACTTTCCTACTAAAATCTCAAATTCACCTGTTTCAACATGCCAGTCCTTTAATTCAACATTATAATAAGCAAATGATCTTTTATTTAAAGTAAAGCTAACCGTTTTTTCTTCTCCCGGTTGCAATTCTACTTTTTCAAATCCTTTTAGCTCTTTTTCAGGACGAGTCATACTGCTTTCAATATCTTTTATATAAAGCTGAACAATTTCTTTCCCTACTCTACTACCAGTATTTTTCACGTTCATACTGATAGAAACAGTGTCCGTATCCGTTATCTCTTTCTTATTTATTGAAAGATTACTATACTCAAAATTTGTATAGCTTAATCCAAAACCAAATGGGAACAACGATTCAATATTTTTCGCATCGTAGTAACGGTATCCGACGAACACACCTTCTTTGTATTCCACTTTGTCCCCTTCACCAGGGAAGTTTAAGTAAGAAGGATTATCGCTTAACACTTTCGGGAATGTTTCCGCTAATTTCCCGCTTGGATTCGCATCACCAAATAATATATCGGCAATCGCCCCGCCTAATGCTTGGCCACCTAAATAGCCTTCAAGTATTCCTTTTACTTTACCTATCCATGGCATTTCAATTGGAGCACCGTTACTTAAAACTACAACGATATTACTTTGAACTTCACCGATAGCCTCAATTAATTGCACATGATTTTCTGGCATTTGTAAATGCTTTCGATCAAAGCCTTCAGATTCATAACGATCTGGAAGTCCAACGAAAAGGACCGCTGTATCTGCTCGCTCTGCTATTTTTTTTGCTTCATTAACCATGCTTTCATTTACATCATCACTTGCAATGTCATAGCCTTGGGCAAATAATATGTTCGTTTTTTCACCTGATACCGTTTCAATTTCTTCGAGAATACTTTCAAGATTTGTTGGATTAATATGAGAGCTTCCGCCACCTTGAAAACGTGGTTGCTTTGCAAATCCTCCAATTACTGCTACCGTTCCCTCTTTTTTCAGCGGAAGAATGGAAGCTTCATTTTGTAACATAACCATACTTTCACTTGCAACTTCTCTTGCAAGCTGATGATGCGCGTCCTTACTATACACAGCGTTTTCTAATTGGTTATCATAAGCTTTAAAAATAATGTAAAGAAGACGCTCTGCCGCTTGATCAAGCTTTTCTACAGATAGCTTACCACAGTTAACTGCGTCGACAATTTTCTTCTCACCAATTCCAAAGCTTGAAGGCATTTCTAACTCCAAACCGTTAGCTAAACTTGCAACACGCTCATTTACTGCACCCCAATCAGAAACGACAAAACCTTCAAATCCCCATTCATCTTTTAAAATATCATTTAATAAATAGTTATTTTCCGAAGCGTATTCACCATTCACTTTGTTGTAAGCGCTCATTACTGTCCAAGGCTGTGCTTCCTTAATAACATCTTCAAAGCTAGCAAGATAGATTTCACGCAATGTTCTTTCATCAACAATTGCATCTACAGACATTCTACGATGCTCCTGATTATTAGCAGCGAAATGTTTTAATGACGTTCCAACCCCTTGACTTTGTACACCTTTAACATGGTTTGCAGCCATTTGTGATGATAAATATGGGTCCTCTGAAAAATATTCAAAGTTTCTTCCGCATAGCGGCGAACGTTTAATATTTGCACCTGGTCCAAGGAGAACTCCTACATTTTCAGCCTGACATTCTTCTCCTAATGCAACTCCTACTTGTTTTATTAATTCTTTATTCCATGTACTAGCTAACCCTACTGCTGAAGGGAAACAAGTCGCTGGAATACTGTTATAAATCCCTAAGTGATCTGCTCCCTCTGCCTGTTTTCTAAGTCCGTGTGGTCCATCAGTTACCATAATTGAAGGAATTCCTAATCGCTCAATCCCTTTTGTATTCCAAAAGTCTAATCCAGAACATAGACTTGCCTTTTCTTCTAATGTCATTTGTGAAATGATTTTCTTAATATCCCTTTTCATGATAGCCCTCCTAAAAAATAATTAAGTAAACGCTTTCTTAATGTCATTATAGTTATTATTCTTTAGATGTTATGGTATATTTTTTAGAATACTGGTAAAAAATTTAGCTAATTTTTAAAGAATAGGGGTTAAAATAATGAGTTTCTCCAAACTAGAGGATTTATATTATATTTGTAAACTAGTCTTTGACGTACATAAAACACCTGTCTATTTTCTTAATAACAATGGAGATTTAGTATTTGAAATCTCGTCCAATATTCAGCATAACCCTATGTATTCTTCAAAAGAGGCGATACTTAATGAAATATTTAAAGAACAGCCTCCCTTTACTTTTCCGTCATTAGAAGAGACAGCCTTTCTTGAAAATTTTTTCGCAATTAATCTGCTTTTGAACGACCAAATTAGTGGGAACATCATTGTTGGACCCGTCCTTTATTCCAGGCTATCAGAAACATCAATTAAAGGTATCGTTAATGATCTTCAACTAAAAATAGACAAAGAAGAAATGATTCGATATTATCGTTCTCTACCCGTATTAAATAATTTGAGTTTTTTAAATATAAGTTTAGTGCTTTATTACATGCTGTATCAGAAACAATTGAACATAGCAGATGTTCTGCAAAAAAACATGCTTGTAAAAAAGGTGGAATTTAAAATTGAACAGCCCGAAATACATATATCGGAGCAACGACAAAGTACATTAACTCATATCGATCCACTAGCTGAGAGGAAAATATTTGAGTGTATTAAGCAAGGGAAAAAGGATGATTTAATTAAAAATCTAAGGAGATTACCTGAATCAGGAGAGCTTGGGGTGTTATCAAAGACGAGTCACCTGCGAAGCCAAAAAAATTCTGCCATTGCAGCTATTACACTTGCAACTAGATCTGCGATAGAAGGAGGACTTTTCCCTGAAATCGCATATACTCTTAGCGATTTATTTATACAAAAACTCGAAGAAATACATAAAAATGAAGCCATTGCCCCTTTTTTGGAGAATGCTTTACTTGAGTTTGTAGAACGTGTCAAAAATGGTACAATGCAGCAACATTCCAAACCTATAAACGAATGCCAAAATTATATATTTACTCATCTTTATGGTGATATTACACTAACTATCCTTGCAGAAATAGTCACATTAAACCCTAGTTATCTATCTTCCCTTTTCAAAAAAGAAGTTGGAATTTCTCTAAATGAATATATTCAGCGTGCCAAAGTAGATGAGTCAAAGAAGTTAATGACTTATACGAGACATTCTATATCCGAAATTTCTACATTATTAAATTTTCACGACCAAAGTCATTTTACAAAGATTTTTAAAAAACATACTGGTATTTCACCTAAACAGTTTAAAAATGGATACAGTTATTAGTTTAGAAAATTTTATCATACTTCCAATAATTGTTGTCCTTCGTTCTACCAATAGATTTATTTTGTTGCTTTACATTATTAATACATATCCTTTATAAAGCGAAAAAACATTAATTTTTAGTACATAAATTGAAATAGATTAATCCCAAACATAATTTACATTCTTCATAACTTCTGATCATAATCCAAATTTGGAAGAATAGGGGCTTTTTTATATACAAATAATAAGCCTCAAGGAGTTGTTGACATGCATTTCATATTAAATATGTTAGGGATTTTCGTTGTAATATTAATCGTTTTCCTATGTTCGCCTAATAAAAGAAAAATAAAATGGAGACCAATCGTTATTCTAATAATATTGGAGCTTTTTATTACGTGGTTTATGTTAGGCACGAAATTGGGCAGTATTATCATTAATAAAATTGCGTCATTTTTCAGTTGGCTACTATCATGTGCGAATGAAGGAATTCGATTTGCATTTCCTTCAGCTATGGAAAATCAAACAGTTGATTTCTTCTTTAGCGCCTTACTTCCTATCATTTTTGTTATCACTTTCTTTGATATTCTTTCGTATTTTGGAATCTTAACTTGGATTATTGATAAAGTTGGTGCAATCATTTCAAAGATTTCTCGTTTACCAAAGTTAGAAAGCTTCTTTTCCATTCAAATGATGTTTTTAGGAAATACGGAAGCACTTGCAGTTGTTCGTGATCAATTATCTGTGTTAAAAGAAAATCGTTTGTTGACTTTTGGAATTATGAGTATGAGTAGCGTCAGCGGATCCATTCTTGGTGCTTATCTATCAATGGTTCCAGCAACATATATTTTCAGCGCTATTCCTTTAAACTGTATTAATGCATTAATCTTGGCTAATGTTTTAAATCCTGTAGAAGTTACTAAAGAAGAGGATGTTATTTATTCACCTTCAAAAAATGAAAAAAAAGATTTCTTTTCTACTATTTCAAACAGTATGTTAGTTGGGATGAATATGGTTATTGTTATTTTAGCGATGGTAATTGGGTATGTAGCATTAACAGCATGTTTAAATGGTATTTTAAGCTTTTTTGTAACAGGTTTAACAATTCAAAAAATCTTCTCTATTATCTTTAGCCCCTTTGCTTTTTTACTCGGTTTATCAGGAAAAGATGCTATGTATGTAGCTGAATTGATGGGGATAAAAATAACAACGAATGAATTTGTTGCAATGATGGATTTAAAATCAAATCTAAAATCTTTACAGCCACATACAATTGCAGTTGCAACTACATTTCTAGCTTCTTTTGCAAACTTTAGTACAGTAGGTATGATTTATGGAACTTACAATTCATTATTTGGCGGGGAAAAATCATCAATAATCGGTAAAAATGTTTGGAAGCTTCTTGTTAGCGGCATGGCTGTTTCCTTATTAAGCGCTATGCTTGTGGGGCTTTTTGTATGGTAAATGAATAATTGTAATAAGATGAAGACACTTAAACTGAATTGGGTGTCTTCATCTTATTACTTGTTCTTTTATAATTCTTATCTCCGAATCTGTCCATTTCCACGAATCACATATTTTGTGGAAGTCAATGCAGGTAGCCCCATTGGTCCCCTTACGTGTAGCTTTTGTGTACTGATGCCAATTTCTGCGCCGAATCCGAATTCAGATCCATCCGTAAAACGAGTCGATACATTATGATAAAGTGCCGCGGCATCAACAGATGTGAAAAATTTGCTGACGTTTTCCTCGTTCTCTGTAATAATCGCTTCGGAATGCATGGATCCATACGTATTTATGTGATGAATCGCTTCTTCCGTAGTGGAAACCACTTTAACTGCCAGTGTGAGAGATAAAAACTCTGTTTCCCAGTCTTCTTCTGAAGCTAATGCAATAGAAGAATCAATTGCCAATGCTTTATTATCACCACGTAGCTCCACGCCTCTTTCCTTCAAAGAAGAAAACAGCTCGCTACCAAATTGCTGCGCCCACTTCTCATGAAGTACAATCGTTTCTATTGCATTACATACAGATGGACGCTGCGTTTTTGCGTTTATAATAATATCAAATGCCATTTGTTTATCCGCTGTTTCATCAATGAAAATATGACAATTTCCCGCACCTGTTTCAAGTACTGGAACAGATGCTTCTCTCACTACAGTATCTATTAACTGCTTGCCGCCTCTTGGGATAAGAACATCTAAGTACTCATTCAATGTAAACAACTGCTTTGCACTATCTCGCGTTGTATCTTCTATGAGCTGTACACTTTCTGGAGGCAAGCTTGTTTGTTTGAGCGCTCGGTGAATAACGCTAACGATGGCTTTGTTAGAATTGATAGCAGAAGAACTACCACGTAATATGACTGCGTTTCCTGTTTTCAAACAAATTGTAGCAGCATCTACCGTTACATTCGGTCTTGCCTCGTAAATCATTCCGACAACACCAAGTGGTACACGCATTTCCTGAATAGATAATCCATTTGGTCGCTCCCATGCACTTACACATTCTCCAACAGGATCGCGTAATTCAATTAACTGCTTAATCCCCTCTGCCATATCAATAATACGCTGTTCATTGAGCATAAGACGATCAAGAAGAGAATCGGAAAATCCTTTCGCCTTACCTTCTTCAATATCTCGTTTGTTTTCCTTTAAAATATAAGCTGTTTCTACTATTAGCCTTTCAGCAATTGCAGCAAGTGCTTCGTTTTTTTGACTCGTAGATTTAAGAACAAGTTCTCGAGCAACCTCTTTTGCTCTTTTTCCCTTTGCCAATACTTCATTCATTTTATTTCCTCCTTTTTAAAGGTTACAGTTTGAGAGCCCTTTAACACCAGTATCTAAATCTTTCTTGTACTAGAATTAAAGCTTACAATGAAACCCAGTGATCTCTATGGATGACTTCATAATTATGCCTTTCGCCTCTTGCTTGAATATCTTGGCTTTGCATACCTTTTAAATTCCTTAGTTCCTCTGCGCTATATGTGCATTGTCCTTTTCCTATTACGCGCCCTTGTTGCGTAATTACTTCCACGACTTCATCCACTTGGAAAAATCCAGACACACTAGTAACACCAGCAGGAAGTAAACTCTTTCCATGTTGAATGATGGCAGTGGCTGCCCCCGCATCTACTTCAATTTGTCCGCTAACAAGCGAATGCAAGGCGATCCATTGCTTGTTCATCTTAATCACTTTTTGAGGAGCATTCCCGATATATGTTCCATCACCTTTGCCCTTCATAACATCTAAAAACTTCTCCTGTCCACATCCCGTTCCGATAAATACACTCACTCCAAGAGATAGTGCCGTCTTTGCAGCATCGATTTTTGATTTCATACCGCCAGTCCCAAGTTTTGAGCCAGCATCTCCTGCAAGAGAAGCAATTTCTTCCGTTACCTCAGGAAGGAAATGATATTTTTTCGCATCCGCATTTTTCTGAGGATTTTGGTCATATAAACCGTTCACATCTGTAAAAATCATGAGCATATCTGCCGAAACAAGTCCGCTTACTAAAGCTGACAGCATATCATTATCACCGAACGTTAGCTCTTCTAAAGAAATGGAATCATTTTCATTGATTATAGGAAGAGCAGAACGGTTTAGTAGCTCTCCTAAAGTAGCGTAAGCGTTACTGTATTGTTCTTTTCTAGAAAAATCACTTCTCGTTAGTAAAAGTTGTGCAGTAACGATACCATATTTACGGAATTCCTCCGTGTATGCCTGCATTAATAAACTTTGCCCGACAGCCGCAGCAGCCTGTTTCCCTTTAATTGTCACAGGTCTGCTAGGATACCCTAGAGCAGAAAAACCTGCAGCGACTGCCCCGGATGTAATTAGTAAAACTTCATGCCCTTCCTCTTTCAATCGTGCCAATGCAGCAACGTGATCTGAAAGTTGTTCTTTAGAGATGCCTCCGTGACTATCTGCCAAGGAACTACTCCCAATCTTTACAACAATTCGTTGTTTTTTCACTTTTGTATCCCCCAAGTCTAAAATCAAAGTTTTTTATTAATTTCACTTCTATTCATACAGCTTACAGCGGCTTCTATTCTTATCAGTGCTGCACCTAGCCTATTAAAGAGCAAAATAAAAATGACCGCTTCGCCCTTAATAAAATAAAAAGGACGAAACGGTCATTGTTCCGCGGTACCACCTTAATTGATATACATAGATATCCACTTGGCGCCTATAACGCAGGCGTACGCCTAAACTTTCATTTAAGACTCGGGGATAGGTTCGATACATTCTATACGAGGAATCTTTCAGCCGGTGAATTCCACTCTCTTTCGTAAGAAGACATATGTACTATTTCCCTTCAACGATTTTCCATTTGATTTTTTATATTATGCTATATATTTCGTTTTTGTGTCAAGAGGTATTTTGCAAAATGAATAGAGCGACAAGCTTTAAGTATGAAATTATGTACACACTTATGAATATCACCATATCTAGAAAAAGTTGATATAACTATACCTATTCTCCAACATGCTTTTAAACGTTACCAAATAGTAAATAACATAAAATATTAAATAATTGAGAATGCACTTGTTTAGTACAGAATAAAATTGATTTCTTTATTTTTTGTATTGCAAAAAAGAACGTATTCTCTTAGAATGTTTCTTTATATTGCACTTGGATGTTATTGTTATTTTAGAATAATAATTTGAAACCGATATAATTTATGATAAAAGGAGCCAGATTGAGTTATTATGGACAAACAAATTGGATTCATCGGATGCGGAAATATGGGAATGGCTATGATTGGCGGGATGATAAACAAAAATATAGTGTCTTCAAATAAAATCATTTGTTCAGATTTAAACACTACGAATTTAAAAAATGCTAGTGAAAAATATGGACTAACTACAACAACTGACAACAATGAAGTAGCTAAAAATGCTGATATTTTAATTTTATCAATTAAACCAGACCTATACGCATCAATAATTAACGAAATAAAAGAAGTGATAAAAAACGATGTTATCGTCGTAACGATCGCTGCAGGAAAAAGCATTAAAAGTACTGAAGATGCTTTTGATAAAAAGTTGAAGGTTGTACGAGTAATGCCTAATACACCTGCTCTTGTTGGAGAAGGAATGTCTGCGCTATGTCCTAATGAAATGGTGACAGAAAAAGATTTAGAAGATGTATTAATCCTTTTCAATAGTTTTGGTCAAACGGAGATCGTAAGTGAAAAATTAATGGATGTTGTAACATCTGTAAGTGGTTCTTCGCCAGCATATGTATATATGATTATAGAAGCAATGGCAGATGCAGCTGTATTAGATGGTATGCCAAGAAATCAAGCATATAAATTCGCAGCTCAAGCTGTGTTAGGCTCTGCAAAAATGGTACTAGAAACAGGCATACATCCAGGTGAATTGAAAGATATGGTTTGTTCCCCTGGCGGAACAACTATAGAAGCTGTAGCAACATTAGAGGAAAAAGGCTTACGAACAGCCATCATTTCAGCTATGCAGCGTTGTACGCAAAAGTCTGTTGAACTATCCGGTCAAACTAAAAAGTAACAACTGCAAAAAAGACCAGATTAGCTGAATACACAAATCTTTAAACAGCTTTACACTTTATGCACATGTGGTTTTACATACTCCCCTGTTTCCACTAAAAGATAAACGGACAAATTCATGAATAATTGAGTTTGTCCGTTTTGCATTTTATTATCTCAAAATAACTTCATAACTCTTATTGTTATTTGTTTTGCAGATTAAGATACTTTGGTATTACGTTTACATCATTTCCTGTCTGTTGAAATATTCTCAGAGACGAAGCATGATATTCATTAAAAAAGTTGTGGTATCAAACGCTTCACATTGTTAACATAACATATTTACTGTCTCCTTTATTAATGCCTGTTTCCTAATCCACCTCCATTACAATTTAAATCATTTAAGTTTTCTCCATATCGTACATCTACTAGTTAAACAAAAACTCCCCTTAAGTCAAAAATGATTAAGGGGAGTCAGTTATATGTGGTGAAGTTATAGTTCTGATTTTACTGGAACAGAAACATTGTTTTTTACTAATTTTTTGACGTCTTTAAAGGTAACAAAATTGTTGTTTTGCTCATCCCAAAGACGGAAACGAATTGACCGCAAGCTTGTAGCAAGAGTAATCGTTGGTACATTTTTTAAAGGAAGCGTATTATTGTGTGCCTCTTCTAGTTTATAGTTAGGTACTCTTGGACTTAAATGGTGAACATGATGAAATCCAATATTACCAGTTAAAAATTGCAGGATTTTGGGAAGTTTATAAAACGAACTTCCTTCCACTGCCGCTTTCACATATTCCCAATCTTTATCTTCTTCAAAATAAGAATCCTCGAATGTGTGCTGTACGTAAAACAGCCAAATACCTATTGAACCTGCTATTAAGAATATGGAACCGTGTACTAAAAGAAACGATTGCCATCCGAGTGCCCAGCAAAGTAACCCTACTAAAGCAACGATTAACACATTCGTCAAATAGGTGTTCATGCGTTCCTTCTTTCTAGCACCTTTTCTGTTAAATCTATTTTTAAGTAGGAAAACATAAATCGGGCCTAATCCAAACATAACGAATGGGTTGCGATATAAACGATATGCTAAACGGAGTCTAAATGGCGCTGCCAAATATTCATTCACTGTAAGTGTCCAAATATCTCCTGTACCTCGCTTATCCAAATTACCACTTGTAGCGTGATGAACGGAATGCTCATGCCCCCATTGATCAAACGGGAATAAAGTTAAAACACCCATACATGTCCCTACTATTCTATTTACACGACGGCTTTTAAAGAAAGAATGATGGGTACAATCATGAAAAATAATGAAAACCCGTGTCATAAATCCAGCGGCTAACACAGCTGGAACTAATGCTAACCAATAAGAAACGGACAAACTTTTATAAGCAAGGTACCATAAGATAATAAATGGCACTACCGTATTGATGATTTGCCAAACACTTTTTTTTGCCGTTGATTTTTCAAAAGGAGCAACTTGTTTTTTTAAATTTTTAGTATTTTGTAATGTCATTTTTTCTAATTCCTTTCCTTTATGTTGCTAATTCGTATTATAACACATTATTAGTAGTAGGTGTTATACGCAGGTATAATAAATATTTTATACTATGAAAATCTCTTTTTTCTTACTCATTCCTTACAAATTGCTTACGTCCAGAATAGCTTCTATTATAGGATAGAAGGAGCATTTGTGCCTGAAATTCCGAAGTTTTTCCCAATAAATATATTAATTAAAAAGAAACACAGAGTTTTTTTCACTTCTGTACTGCCCCGTTTCCACAATAAGAAGTGAGCTGTCCTGCTTTTTTCGTCTCAGCTTTTACCTCGTTATCGTTCATTATGCTTCCTGTACCTAGTACAATCGTTCCCACTAATGCTAGCCTCATTATCTTTTTACGAAGATTCATCATTGTTGCTCCTCCATAAGCTGTTTTCGACATCCTCAATGTAAACAAGGATTTGATTTTCCATAACATTTACGCAAGCTTATATTTATTCTTTTTTATTATTAATTCCCCACTGTCAGGAAACTAACAATAACCAGTTTTCTAGAACGATAAAAAACGAATAACATACACAATGAACGTAATGTTCACTTGTTACAACTGATTTTACCGGAACCAGATCTATTTCATGAAACAAATCAAATTACATTTAAAATAAAAAACTAGTCTATTTTGAAAACTTCCCTCACTTTTATTTAACTGTTATTCTATATAAAATATAAAAATTCAACGTCCGTTTATTTAATTTCAAATCTATGATATATTCAAAATATTAATCACACAAAGTTAATAAAATGAAAACAAGGGAAATTTATGAAAAAATATATTTTATATTCATACTAAAATCACATAGTTTTTAGTATAGAAAGGAGATTCAAAATTTGAATAAGAATTTAACCAAAATTACATTAATAAGCGGTCTCGCTCTCATACTTTATCATTTTTTCAAATGGTATTTAGTTGAATTCCTTACCCCATTTGTTATGCCATTTCTTTCAATAATAGTTCATGGATTGTTTTTCTTAATATTAATTTTCACAATCATACATCTTATCAAATACAAAAATTGGAAACCGTTAATTATTCAATTAGTCATAATAATTACTTGGATATGTATACCATTTAATGAGATTTATATAAATTTAGATTTTATTATCTATAAAGAAGACCGTGAAAAAGTTATAACACTTATAGAACATAAAGAGTTAACTCCTAATGTTCATTATGATAGTAGACAAATTCATTTACCTAAACAGTTTGCATCCACTTCCAAAAACGGTGGGGATGTAATTATTCAACAAAATAAAAATGGTATTTCTGTTTTCTTTTTTACTTATCGTGGTATATTAGATAATTTTTCAGGATTTATTTATACACCAAATGATACTAGACCAAACAAATACGACTTTAATAATGAATATAAAGAAATCACAAAAATAGAAAAAACTGGTATTATGTGACATCATATTAAAGAACACAAAAATTTTCTTTTAATTATATTAAAAACATACCGTATTTATAGAAAGGGAATGCTTGTATACTATATACTGATCTGTACTGCATTCCCTAATTAAGCCCGAAACGGATTCTTGTCGTATTAGCTCATTCAAGGTGATGCATTTTTTTTACAAGCGATACATCTTTTTTATCATATACGTCGCTTTAACACCACTCAATATAGAGGGTGCTATTTCAAATGACTCGAACCTTAACATAGGAGTAGCATTACACATCCATCAACTTAAGAATTTTCTCGTTTTGGATTATTTGTTTTTCTCAGCTTGATTGTGACAGGGCACTGCCAACAAAAAGCGATTTTCGTACGCTAAGCGATCTTTTGTATAAAAAAGCCGATTTCTTGTAATCTAAAGGATAATCGGCTTTTTACTATTCATTTATTTGTAGTAGTTGAAGAAATTCTAAAGGTATAATCATATTAATTATTATCTATAAAGTGAAACTTTAATCAGAGGTTTTTTTTTCCATCCCCACTGATTATTAGCCTTCACCAATCGGGCTTTTACGGGCAGCCCGACTCCCACAAATAGCGGGATAAGAACGACTTAATCGTTACTTTTAACATAACATCATTTACAAAAAGAAGGAATGATTATCTTCATTAAAATACAAAATTGGTTTAACAATAAAAACAAGATTATAATAAATAAAAATTTATTGTTAAACGATAAATTTCATGTTAGATTAAATAGATAATATTTAAATGAGGTGCTTTATATGAAACAAGGATCAACACTCTTTTTAAAGACAGCTATTATTCTGATTGGAATCCCTGTTCTTGCTTTATGTATATTTTTAGTTCCTAACATAGGGAAATATGCAGCGGAATTGTTCCCGGATATTGCATTTATAAAATATCTTGTTTTAATCAATCTATATGCAACCGTGATACCTTTTTATTTTGCTCTATATCAAGCCTTTAAACTTGTAAGCTTCATTGACAAGGGTAACGCTTTCTCGAAATTATCTGTTAGGGCTTTAAAAAAGATAAAAAACTGTGCAGTAACAATCAGTATTTTATATGTGGTAGGTATGCCACTCTTCTATCTTGTAGCGGAAAGAGATGATGCACCTGGTATTATTATACTTGGCATGCTCCTAATCTTTGCTTCAATGGTTATCGCAGTCTTTGCTGCCGTTCTCCAAAGACTTTTAAAAGATGCGATAGATATAAAATCAGAAAATGATTTAACGGTCTGAGGTGAATAACATGGCAATAATAATTAATATTGATGTAATGTTAGCTAAAAGAAAAATGAGTGTAACAGAGCTTTCGGAGAAGGTTGGAATTACAATGGCTAACCTTTCTATATTAAAAAATGGAAAAGCAAAAGCAATTAGAATTACAACTTTAGATGCTATTTGTAAAGCATTAGAATGCCAACCTGGGGATATTTTAGAATATCAACCTGAAGATACCGAATAAAAAGAGTCCTTCTATTAATGAAGGACTCTTTTTATTGCTCATTACGGCGCGAAGCTAACTTGACCCGTCAAAACTAAAATAATTGCGATGATCCAAAATATAAAAAATGATGAGGACAGTACTAATGAAATAATAGCTATCCCCTTTTTCTCTGTTTTTTTCGTCATTGTGATTATTGAAAGTATAATACCTACACCTGTAAGAGCAATCGTTACATAATCTCCAACTATATTTCCCGCATTCGCTATTCTCGTCGGAGTTATAAAAACGAATAAAAAACACATAATTCCGATGAGTAAAGATATATAGCTTATTATACTGTACTTTTTTTTGGGAACTATTTCGGTTTTCATAATACCCACCCCTTTTATATAGCTATGTGTTCATATTAGCGCGAATAACCATAATTTGGTTAAAACAAAAAAACAGATACAGTGGAAACTTCCACTGTATCTGTTTTTTATTTAATATATAAACCTGCTATTTCTTCTTTAGCGTTATAAGTTATGATAAAGGTACGTTGTTCTTTACTATATTTTGCTACAAGAACAACAGTATATAAACCATCTTTTTCTTCAATCGACTTTTTTTCAATCTTTTCGAATATACCAGCTTTTTCAATTACATGTAAAGTGATAATAATGTTATTTAATTCTGATTTAAAAATATAAGAGCCTCGCTACAAATCATATTGTAGTAAGGCTCTTTAAAGTTGTTTAATTTCTAACCTTTTAAATGAGTTTGTAGACAAATATAAATAATAAATTTGTTTAAATCTTGTTCAACTAAAGCTCCCATTAGTTGAAGTGTAATTCTTCACAAATTATTGAGATTCTTCTTCTAGAAAATTAAAATCACCATCAATAAGATCCTGTAAATACTCATCAAAGCTGTTTGCAATCACTTCATATTCATCAGGGTCGTGCAAAAAACGAATTATTTGACCACATACACCTTCATCAGAAGGGTTAAAATCAATATAGAGTCTTGATGTTCCACCATTGTTCATACAGTCTGAAAAATGAATATAAGTGCCAGGGAGAAGTCCTTTTGGATTTATCTTAGAATCAACAGTATCCTCGTCATCTTGGTATTCTAAAAGATAAGAGACGTCTTCTTCTTCTTTTGAACTTTCGAGCATCTGCTGTGTAGAAAGCAAATAATATGGATACTCTTCAACATCTGAGCCTAAAATACATACCGCAACTTTGTTTTCTCCATATTTCCGCCAATATGTACCATCAATATTTTCAAGTAAAGAGATTAGTGATTCTGGACAATTTGGATATTCTGACCTTAATGTATCAATATCATCTTTTGTAGCACCGTACGCTTTATTTAGTGCCTCGAGATCATCTGTTGATAATGCTGCTCTCAAGCCGTTTAAAAATTTGTTTACCAAATCCATTATTTCGTCCTCCCAATAATAAAATATAAAATTTTTTTATTAGTCTATATACCTAACATAAATAAGATTATTCACTTTTATCGAAAGCCTCATTTCATCTTTTTGTTCAAGCAAATGTAAGCAGATAATCCCATTGTAATTATTGATAGGGTGAGTTGAGCATATTTTCCCACTTGAAATATGTCCGTAAATATCAAAATTAGGTCATTTTCACTCTACTATGATAAAACCTTCTAACTCGAATGCCATTGATGGTTCACTATTTACTTGTGTATGTAAGTTACCTTCTTCGTCTATTACTACAACTGTGTCTATTAACCCATCTGCACTTAATATATCACCTAATTTTAAGTCTTGACCCTTTACCGTTTTGATACCTAGTTCTATATTTGGAATCATGTTCCTACCATCCTATTAGAAATTATAATTTAAAAATGGTAACTTTACACTAGTGTCTACTTCTCCTGTATACAACTCTACAAATACATTTGAAGTTTCATGCGGTATATAGATTGTTGTGACTTTCTCGTCAATATGTACGTAAGCAATTACTTCCATGTATTCATCACAGTCTTTCATAGGTACAAAGGTTAGACAAGGAGATACCCCTAAAGGTACTTCTTTCTTATCTATAAATTCCTTACACATGACAGTCTTCTCTACTTGATATGTAGTTATATGTACATTGTCTACTTCTGTTATTTTTACATTAGTCGGTATCTCTATCCCTAATAGATTACACCAACTGTTTAAGATGGACCTTTTCTCTGTACTTAATATAATGTCACCTTCACCATTTAAAACAAAAAGAGACTCCTTTTGGTCTCTCCCTACTTTTACCTGTTTCATCTCAATCATATTGCATACTCCTTTGTGAAATATTAGTTGAAGTATTGTTTCAGTAACTCACTACCTGTTTTAAGTCTTGTATAATATTGTCCATCTTTCTTCTCGAATTCACCGTTGTTAGCAAATTCTTTCTTTACACTTTCTAAGTTCGATGAATCAATAATACCAAACACATCGCCTATTTCAAAGTTACCTTCTTCATTTATACACTCTTCTAATAAGTAGTATTTGTCTTCTTCTAAAGGAACTATCTTACCTTTTGTAATCGAATACAGATGTTTTGTTTCCTCTACCTGTACCGTAATAAAAATCCAACCAACTCTTACAATGGTACATGGCGTTAACCCCTCAAATGTAAGTGCAACTACTTTTTGGTCTTTCTTGAATTTCCCCATCCTTGGTACCCCTTTAAATAGATTTATTTCTCCTAAAGTCTACTATTTTATAGCGTAACCATAGTCTCTCAAACATCTATCTGCCCTAAGTAATACATCTCTAAGAGTTTCCTTTTCTGTATATCCTAGTTCACTAATCTTTTTTTTTGCATATTCTAGTTCACTATCAATCGTATTCCAGTATACTTTACCGTATTTCGTTACAGTTTCTACATGAATATCCTCAACATAAGCTTCGTGTCGTTCCATTACATCTTTACCGTTTTCTCTATATCCTAAATACTTATAGAATGCACCTACCCCTAGTACCACTTACCTTAGTAAAACCTGCTCTTGCACTACCTATATGGAATGGCATGTTCTACCCCTCTTTTATTTTAATATGATATTATAGCGTTCTCTTTGTTGTGAACTCATAAACTGCCCTACAAATTGTAGTTCATGCCAGTTAAACTCTTTCATGGCAACATAGATGACAGTTAACTTATTGTCTACCATTCCATAATATACCCATTCTTGCTTTGCCTTTGAAAAATTATGCTTTTCTACACTTTGTAATAAATTGAAATTTTTTTATAGAACTAACCTGCATGGTTAGTTCTATAAGAATTAAAGAACTTTATTATTTTTTAAAGGATTTTATTATTTTTTAAACAACTTTATTATCGCTTAACATTACAGGCGTAAGATCTTTCATTTTCCCCTCTGATAATGCGGTTTTCATCTTGCTATCAAATTTCCCATGCACTTCTTTATACTTAGCTTCATTTTGTAATTACTAAATCCGCCCTATCCCTCGGAGATTCCGCTTCCCAATAATACTCCTCCGCTTTCCAATACCTACTTTGAAATTTTGAAAGATTCTTCTGCGTTTCTGGACTTTCACGTAGAAACCTTGTCTCTCTTGAACAATCCAAATACACCATATAATGAAAGAAATCTCTCCATTCTTTTCGTTGAAGAAAAACTCCTTCTACAATTATTACACCTACTAAAGGAAGCTGTATTTCTTTCATTTCACATGAGTCTGTTCCATCATGATAAAAAGGTAATTCTAATTCAATAGCGCTTTGTAACTTTTGAAAAAGGTTTCGCAGCAAGCAATCGATATCCCATTGAAAGTTGTAATACTCATACCACTCTGCAAATCCAGTATTATATCGCTTGTTACGCTCGGTTATGTGATCATCAATATGAAAAATATGAAACGGGATTCCATTTCGTTTCATATTTTCTTCTAATTTTTTAACCAACGTTGTTTTACCCGAACGACTTAGTCCGTCTATACCTAATATAAATCGCTCATCTTTATGGTCCTTAATAACCTTCATTATCTCATTTGTGCTCATTACTTTTGCCAATCTTCTTTTAATAATGAATAAACGACCGTGTCATGAGCAACATCATTTTGAATCATATATTTTCGAAGTAATCCTTCTTCTTGAAATCCGGATTTTTTTAATAAATTACGGGAAGCTTCATTTTCTATATATACGACAGCTGCAATTCTTATAAAATGCAACGTTTCAAATCCGTAAGCTAGCATTGCTTGCAGTGCTTCGGTTGCGTATCCTTGTCCCCAATATGTATCATCTAGCTCATAACCAATTTCAGCTCGTTTATGATGCTTGTTAATTAAATGAAACCCACACGTACCAATTAATTGATCCGTGCCTTTCTTCTCTATTCCCCAGCGAAATACGCTTCCCTCTTCATTACGCTTTCTAAACGTTTGAATAGTCGTTTTCGCTTGCTCAATATTTTCGAAAGAGTCCATTCCGAAATAACGAATAACGGATTCTTTTGAAAAATAATGGAACATCGCTTCTGCATCTAATAGTGTAAGTTCTCTTAATAGTAAACGTTCTGTTTCTAATTTTGGAAACCCCATCCTCTTTTTCTCCTTCTATTCTAATGAACTACAAATTTCAATATAATTACCGTCTGGATCGGCAATGTAAGCAATTGTTTGTCCCCACGGTTTTACGATTGGCTCAACTAGAACTTTCACCCCTTGTTCTTTTAATTTCTCAATCGTTTCCTTTACATCCTCTACAACAAACCCTAACTCAAAATGGGAAGATTGTAGTACACCTTCTGTAAGAGGTAGTCCCGTTAACTCCTTAACATCCTCTCGTGTATTCATCGCTAAAATTGTTGCTCCTGTTTCAAATTCAATATATGTACCGTGCTCTGCTCTTATTGGCAATCTTAAAATTTCTTTATAAAACTGAAGACATTGCTCAAACTTTTCTACATATAAAATAATGTATTTCATTTTTAAGTTCATAATTATTCCCCCTTAACCTTCACCTCTAAAAATTCGACAAATGTTTTTAAAAACCTTGTACCTTATTGAGATGAACACAAAAAAATGAGGCCGATTTCTCGGCCCCCCAGCTTATTGGCATAAAACAGGAGATTTGGTTTGGACATAACCAGTTCTTACATTTATTATATTTTATTTTTTCTGAATTTTAAATATAATAAACACCTATTTATATTGAGAAAGTTTTTTTACTTGCATAAAATCATACCGCTTAAGAAATGCTACAAATGGAGGTGTATACATATGGAACCAATGCTATGTCCAAGCTGTAAAACGAACCGAACGCGCTTTAATATTCTTGAGCAACAAGTAAAACCAGTAAAATTAAATCCGCAAACTGGTCAAGTAGAAGAAGAATACACAAATGAAACGATGAACGCTTTTCATATGGCTTATCAAGGACCTACTTACCGCGTCCAATGTGCTGTATGCGGGCTTGTTGAAAACCCAGAGCAATTTATAAAACCTGCGCAAAATCAGTCTTTCTCATAAAATCAGTACTATCCCTTATAGAAATAGATTTTTCTTTAAGGGATTTTTCCTTTTAATGAGGTAGTACAAAACGTATTTCTTCCTTATTATATTTTAAACTCCATACTCTTCTTGTAATATTTACATAAGAGATTAGTTTGCCACATGATCATACTCTACTTTTGGATTTTCGATTGGAAGAAGATAACAACTCCTTACGGTCTAGCTATATGAATTGTTTCTACTGTTTGCGGCTTTTTACTTTATTACCACTTTAAACATCAAAACTCTAATAAAATAGTATTAATCAGTAGTTCATTATTATTAATCGTTTCTTCATCATTTATGACTTTTTTAGGTATTATTACTAGTATTATCTTTGTAACTGTTAGTTCTATGCCTTAAATATACAGTCTTTTATTATGTAAAAAAGAGTGAACAAAATAAAATTACATAGAAATGAAAGAAGATGATTCCCGTATATAATATCTACGAAATCATCTTCTTTTAAAATCCACTCTTTATTATAATATTTCGCTTTTCAATTTCTTAATTTTCCAAGAGAGCCTTATAAAGAGATACATATACATACAACCAACAAACCCCAGCATAACTTTCGCCCAAATTGGCACTCTTGATTCTGTTGAACTTAAAAATGCGTTATACATTGAGGGTAATATAGTTATTGAAATAAAGGCAAAAAATTGTAGTAATTCCTTCATTTTTTGTACCTTCGTTTCCTTTTCTGAATAAATATCAGGCAACTCTTTTTCCTCTTCTACATCTTTACAAAAATAATTCCATTTTGCAAAACTCGTTACATGTTTCCATCCACACATTTCATATATTTCAATATATTCTTTTTGTTTTTCCTTTGAATCTTTATAATCCAATCTAAAATCTGCTTTATATACTACATCTTTCGGCTTAGTTTTCTGAAACGTATACATTATATTATATTTTTGTAATGCCCAGCCTTGTTGGTGCATATTCCGTAAAAAAGCTTCTTCTTTTTCTAAGCTCCATACCGCAAAAGGTTTGAATATCTTCTTTGTCTCCATCTTCCATTCACTCCCCTAAAATACTATTTCCATTCCCTACAGATCGTTGTAATCTTTTATACTCCAATTCCAACACTTCTCTACCAAATGGTGTTAACTCGTAACATTTCTTCCTATCGGTAGAGGCAACTTCAACAATCAATTTTTCTTTTAATAACTTCGTCGTATTCCCGTATAAAGTACCAGGACCGAGCTTTACTTCCCCATTTGTCATCTCTTCTACCATTTGCATAATTCCATAACCATGCATTGGCTTTACAAGTGACAACAATATGTAATATGTCGCCTCAGTTAATGGAATGTATTTTTGCGCTTTCCCATTCATTATAACTACCTCCGATACATCGCTTCGCGATATATCGACCTTCGATATATCGTATACCGATATTGTATAATCATATTCCAAAATATGCAAGTGGAATTTTAAAATTAAATATCCATTTCTTCAAATTAAAAAATCATATCAATTTTCTGAATAATTTGTTAAAATATAGAAATATCCGCTTTTATTTTGAAAGGAATGATACATATGATAACTAAATTGAAAGAAAACATAGGATCTGTTTTTGTCGGTAAGGAAAATGTAATTGATTTACTCCTCGTTTCATTACTTGCTGATGGACATGTACTGCTTGAAGACGTACCTGGTACTGGAAAAACATTACTAGCAAAAACAATTTCTAAAAGCATTGGTGGTAATTTTTCTCGCGTTCAATTTACCCCTGATGTACTTCCGAGTGATGTAACAGGTATTGAATATTTCAATCCAAAAACTAGTGAATTCGAATTAAGACTTGGACCAGTTATGACAAATATACTACTCGCAGATGAAATTAACCGCGCGATGCCGAGAACACAATCTAGTTTGTTAGAAGCGATGGAAGAACGACAAGTAACGCTTGAAAAGCAGTCTACTCCTCTTCCGAAACCATTCTTTGTTATTGCGACGCAAAACCCGATTGAATCACAAGGAACTTTCCCGCTTCCAGATGCACAACTGGATCGTTTTTTAATGACGATTTCAATTGGTTATCCATCTCCTGAAGATGAATTAAAAATGATGCGCCGTTTTCGTAACAATGCACCGTTAGAAAGCGTCACATCTGTCATTTCTTTAGAAGACATTTTAGAAGCACAGAAACAAGTGAAAGAAATTTTCGTATCAGAACCGTTAGAACATTACATTATTAAGCTTGCTCACGCTACAAGAAATCATGATTACATTGCTAACGGTGTAAGCCCGCGTGCTACATTAGCTTTAGTACGTGCCGTTCAAGCATTAGCCTTTTTACGCGGGAGAGAATATTGCACGCCTGAAGATATACAATTTTTAGTTCCTTCTGTTTGGAATCACCGTATCGTCTTGTCAATGGAAGGAGCTTTACGTACGACAAAAAATGAATTAATGCAAAGGATTTTAAAAGAAGTAGACGTACCTGTGGAGATTGAACAAGCATGAATGGACAGCGCGTTGTAACTGTACCTTTATTTTTTCAGCTCCATATTATTCAATTAACTGTGCCAGGCGCTATACTATTTACGTTTTTTCTGCCGCAACGAATTATTATGTTTCTCTTTTTCTTCTACTATTTATTTGCGATTTTTATTTATAAATATGTCGCTTACATAGAGAAAAAGTTTCAAGTAATAAACGAGAAACAAACAACTCGGCTTTTCCCTGATGAATCTGGACAGTTTTTTATTCATTTAAAAAATGGGGCAAATATACCACTCGTTAATGGTGTTTGTTATTTTCATTTAGATTCTTCCCTTATACCACATAAAGATCAAGGGATTGAACAAATATCAAAAACGTTATTTTCTTTCCCATTTTCACAACCTGCTCATTCGGCACAAAAATGGGATTTAACATTAACCGCAACGAAGCGTGGTGTCTTTCAAATTGAACAATTTGAATGTGTTTTAAAAGACCCTTTTCATTTATTAACTGTACATTTACCTGTTTTTGATAAATTAAAGACTGAAATTATTGTATACCCTACTCCTAAAGAAGTAGCCGGTTTACAAGAACTCCAGCAACTATTAACAGGTTCGTATCGAACGAATTTCTCTTTTTACAATGATGAAACATCCATTATCGGTGTTAAACGATATGAACGCGAATCTTTCCGCTCTATCCATTGGAAAGCATCCGCTAAAATGCAGGCGTTACAAGCGAAGCAATATGAACCAGTAAAAAATTATAGTTGGACGATTTGTCTTTCTTTAGCTGCTGATCGCGGATTCGGCTGGAAAGAAAATATAGAAGACCTTATTTCATTTACAACGTACATTTGTCAATATGCAGCGAAGCATCAAATTCCTTTTGAGTTATTTATTAGTGTTTTAGCAGAAACTGGTGCATTGCATTTACCATTAAACGAAGGACAAACACATTACGCCAAAGCGTTAGAAGAATTAGCACGTATTTCAGATGATAGTACGCTACTTCCGAAACAAGGATTTCTTCATTATGTAACGAGAAAAAGGGAACGCTCATCTACAATGATATACATTGGTTTGCAGAAAAAGGAGCTCCCTCTTCTATCTCAGCCTACGTTCCTCATTAATAATGAAGGGATGGTGGAAAAGCTTGAAAACTTGGCTCTATCACGTTAATGACTTTATTCTGCTCCTCCTCCTTTCGTTATTAACAGAAAGGGACGAACTAGTTGGTATTGCTATATTTTTAGTGACCGGTTATGTAGGAGTATTTTTTATTCATAAATTTATGAATAAAAAAACAACAGGTTTTGTACTACTGTTAGTTATTCAAATAATCGGTTGTTCTTTATTTCTACCTTTCTCTATTTTAGGCACAATATTATTACCACTGTTTTTCTTTATCGTACACTCTGTTGGACCGGGATATCCAGTACAAAAATCGTTAGGCGGTATTGTATGGTTTGTCGTTTCAGCTATATTTTATACCCCCTTTCCGCCATTGTGGAAATTGTTACTATTAACTTTACACATTATGATTACATTTTGGTTAACAGGTTCCAATCGTAATCAACAGCTATTACGTTTCACTTCTATTATTACGATTGGAATAATTAGCGCTTTACTTATTCCGGTATTTCCTTATATTCGGCTTCTTTTTTCTTATATCATACAAGTAGTTGCCTTAGGATTTAGTTATGCTTTAAATCCATTGTTCTCGGCAGCTGCATTAAAAGATACAGACGACTTTTGGTCGAATAAAGGAAATTTAAAAGATCCTCAAATTAAAGAGGAATTGGGGCAGCGTCCTTTTGATCCAACTCTCATAAATAGCATTACAATAATAGCCTGTACAGCCATCGCTATTTACGTCGTTTGGAAAATAGTAAAAAAACGAAAACATTTAAGTTTACCAAATATGCCTGTCTTTGAATCTACAATCATTACTGATAAAGAAGGCATTAGCCAAAAACGCTTCAAACGAAATAAACCACCAAATAACGAAATTCGGAAAGAAATTTTCAAACTCGAGAGCAAGCTATCTCCTCCTTTAAACCGAGAACGAGGAGAAACTGTTGAAGCTTGGCTAGAAAGAATTAATGATGAAGAAGAGGTAAATATTCAGAGTCATATTATTATAGACGCGTATAATGCAGTGCGTTATTCAAATGGTGAAAACACTGTACTTCTGCATGAATTTAAGGAAGAGGTTCATAAGCTTTATGCGTATCAGAAGAGTTTGAAGAAGAAGAGAAAATGATGTATACAAAAAGACTCCTATTAAACTAGGAGTCTTTTTGTGTAAAAGTCCACGTTGCTTTTCACAAATTATGCTTTTTTTCCTGCTTCAATTTCTAAAGATTCTTCATGCCACCAAAGTGTTTCTTCAGGATCCTCTTTAGCAATTTGATGTGCTTCTTTTTTCGATTCTACAGTAGGGTAAGAACCTTTTAGTGCACGTCCTGATGTTGTGACAAACAGTACACTAAACACAATTAATCCAATTACACTTACACCTGTTAAATAAAATGCTGGTGCCAGTGGATTACCAGTAGCATGAACTAAGTATGAACATACGAGCGGTGTTGTACCACCGAATATAGATACAGAAATATTAAAGGAGATAGAAAGCGCACGATAACGTACATCGGTGAAAAAGAGTGCTGGTAATAACGAAGGCAATGTTCCTTCATATACACTAAGGAAGAAACCTAAAATGAAAATACCCGCAAACATGGCTACAATATGTCCGTTACCAATTAATAAAAATGCTGGAATTGAACATAATGCTAAACCAAGTAAACCAATTTGTACTACGCGTTTATTACCTACTTTATCACTTAATTTACCGAAATAAAGTGCCAGTGGAATCATAAGTGCCATCGTAATTGAAATAATTAATAAGCCAGTTGTTTCTTTGACTTTTAGTACTTGTGTTAAATAAGAAGGAATATACGAAAGGATCATATAGTTTGTAATGTTAAAGAAGGCAACAATTACTGTGCTTAATAAGAAGTCTTTTTTGTGATATTTTAATATATCCATAAATGAAAATTGTTCGTTGTCTTCAGATTCCTCTTGTGCTTTTTCCATCTCTTGAAAGATTGGAGATTCATCTAAATGACGTCGTAAATATAAACCGACCAAACCAATTGGTGCAGCAATTAAGAAAGGAATACGCCATCCCCAGCTGAGCATTTGCTCATCTGTTAATAATAACGTCAAAATGGTAACAATTACCGAGGCAGCAATGTAACCTGAGAGTGTTCCAATTTCAAGACCACTACCGAGTATACCACGCTTTTTATCTGGAGAAGATTCTGCGATATAAACCATTGCTCCTGAATATTCGCCGCCTGTAGAGAAGCCTTGAATCATTCGAGCAATTAAAAGTAGTATTGGTGCCCATACACCAATTTGTTCATAGGTTGGTAGTAATGCGATGAATAATGTAGAAAGTGCCATTAAAATAATAGTTGTACTTAAAACAATCTTTCGGCCGTATTTATCTCCTATTCTACCAAAGAAAATACCTCCGATTGGTCGAACGAGAAAGGCCGCCGCAAATGTACCAAATGTTAGTACAAGTTGCAAACCACTATTATCCACACCTGAGAAGAATAATTGACTTAATATTACCGCTAAATACGCGTATAATCCAAAGTCAAACCACTCCATTGCATTCCCAATGCCAGTAGCAATAACTGCTTTTTTCGCTTGTTTAGAATTGACAATATTAACGTCTTGAGGTTCAAAATTCAAATCATTATTTTGTTGCATATAGTAAAACAGCCCCTTATTTAATTTAACTTCTTTAAGCACACCTTCTCTTACTAGAATAAATTCAATACGAAGCACTTAAGGAAAAGCAACGTCTCCTTATCTGTTATTATTGTTTCACATAATTAATTATTTGTCCAACGAGATGCTTCCTAGATTAAGTAATTTACTATTTTAAAAAGCTGAAGAAGGCGCTATACGAGTACCTTTTCCAGCTTTTTATTTTAATATGTAAATTTATTTTTTTCACCCCTATTTTCTTCCTATTTGAATTAAAAATAAGGTGCTTTTTTATAAAGTTTTTTAAACACTCGCTATAGCTGATAAGCTATGAATACAGGAGATAAACTCATAAATAAATGCATCAATTTCTTCTTTAGTAATTATATATGGAGGAAGTAAACGGATGATGTTCCCTTGTGTAACATCAACTAACATTCCTTTCTCCATTAGCTCCACCTGTAATTTCTTAACATTTTCATTCTTATCATTCAAACTAATTCCAAACATCATTCCAGCATGACGTACTTCCTGAATATAATAAGAATTTTCTTTCTGAATTTCTTGCAATTTATCATTTAGATAGTGTGATGTTTCATACGCTTCTTGCATTAAACCATCGTCAATCAATGTATTTAAAACCGTTAACCCTAAAGCCGTTCCCATTGAAGAATGAGCAAACGTTGTGCCGTGATCTCCTGGTGCAAATACATCACATAACTTTTCACCTACAATAATTCCGCCAAGCGGTATCCCGCCTCCTGCTCCCTTACCAATTTGAATAATATCCGGTGTAATATTGAAATTTTGATAAGCAAATAGTTTACCAGTTCTCCCCATACCACTTTGAACTTCATCAACGATAAGAATGACATTATATTTATCACATAAGTTTTGAACACCATGTAAATATTCACCCGATAAAGGGTATATCCCCCCGCTACCTAATACAGGCTCTAGCATAATCGCAATTGGATTTTCTTTAACAATTGTTTCTTCTAATTGCTCTATATTCTCGCGCTCTACTTCATATACTGGAATCGATGTTTTAGGGAAATTTTGATATACACTTTCTTGTCTCGTAAAATGAAGTGCCCCTAACGTACGTCCGTGGAAGCTATTCTTCAGCACTACGATTCCTTCACGTTCCTCATGCGTATTCGCTCTATATTTATCAATTAATTTCAACGTTGTTTCTGTCGCTTCCGTACCAGAGTTTGTAAAAAAGACTTTTCCATTTTTTAAAGAGCAATCAACTAATTTCTTTGCATACTCAATCGCAACTGGGTTTAAAAAATGAAATGGGAGATGCAGAGATTTCGTAACTTGTTCCATTGTCGTTTGCACGATTTTCGGGTGATTATACCCTAATACGTTCACTCCGACACCAGAAAATAAATCTACATACTCTTTACCATCCACATCATAAAGCTTGCACCCTTCTCCTCTTTCTATTGCAACCTTCGTACGACAATACGTAGGCATCATATATTCTTTATCTAATTGAAACCAATCCGACATTTTAAATTCCTCCTAGTTATTTTCCCTGTTTATTTATGTTCATTCTCTATAAAGTCATGTATAAATTCATTTTTAAGATTGTAATTTTAATAGTAATTTTCTTCCCGATATTCATTTTTCCATAATTTCTTCTATTTCAACAGGTCCACTACATACACGTTTTTTTCATCTAGCGGTCTGTTACTATTTTGAACTTTGCGTGTCATACATAATCAAGGCTATAAAATCATATTTAGTAACAATGGAAAAAAAGATTTGGAGGCTATATCGATGGATGAAAACTATGATAAACAGGGACAATCTTTACTAGGAAAAGGCTTTAATGAAAATGGAGAACGTAATGAACAAGCTATACTTCACTCTCAAACAGTTGGTTCACGTGGACCTATTTTAAAACAAGATAATGTACTGCACGAGGCGTTACAAGAATTTATTCACGAAAAAATTTTAGAAAGACCTGTTCATGCAAAAGGATTTGGTGCATTCGGTTATTTTCAAACGATATATCCGATGTCTGAACATACAAAACTAAGCTTTTTACAAAATTCAAATGAGAAAGTTCCTGTTATGGTTCGATTTTCATTAGCTGTTAGTACGAAAGGAACACCTGATACTTCTAGAAATGTACGGGGTTTTGCTACAAAATTTTATACAAAAGAAGGCGTATTTGATCTTTTATGTAATCACCTTCCTGTCTTTTCTGTTCGTGATCCGATGCGTTTCCCTGAAACTATTAATGCGTTATTGCCTTCACCTAAAAATAACTTAATAGACCCTGATAGATTTTGGGATTTTGTTGCTAGAGCACCCGAATCCATTCACTTTGTTGTCCGTTTATACTCTGATGCTGGTACGGCAAAAAGTCTTCGCCACATCCCAGGACATAGTGTAAATACATATGTTTGGAGAAATGCTCAAGGTTATCGAAAGTATGTAAAGTATCATTGGTATCCATTTGAAGGTGTACAATTCATTACTAGTGAGGAAGCAAATAAACTGGCCGCCGAAAATCCTGATTATAGCGGGAAAGATTTATACGATACAATTGAGGCTGGTAAAGCAGTGGAATATGGTTTATATGTCCAGCTCATGGATCCTAAAGATGAAACACACCTTTCTTATGACCCTTTAGATGATACAAAAGTATGGGATGAAAAGGAGTATCCTCTTATACCAGTAGGCAAAATGGTATTAAATAAAAATCCTGAAAACTATAAAGAACAAGTAGAAAAAGTCGCTTTCTCCCCTTCTAATTTACTAGACGGTGCAGAACTATCAGATGATAAAATGCTACAAGGTCGTGCTAACATTTATAGTGATTCTCAAAGAAGAAGAATTGGACCTGAATTTCGTAAAATAGCGATCAACCAACAGCAAGATTGGACACCTGCTAATCAAGCAACTAGCGGTGACGGAAGATACGTTGAAGGAAAACTTGAAAGAGCTTCTATAACTAAGAAAGACGACTTTGGGCAGCCTGGTGAATTTTATGCTAAATTATCACATATTGAAAAAGAACATCTCGCTGAAAATTTAGCTAATGATTTGAAAGTTTTATCCGAAGATATTAGAAAAATAGTTATGGGGTATTTCCATGAAGTGTCAGCTGATTTGGAAAAGAGGATTGAGAGTGCGATGCAAAGGTTTTAAGAATATAAAAAAACGTCATTTTTAATGATTAAAATGACGTTTTTTATGGCGAACTTACTAGTGATTTCTACCGATTAATTTACATTTATTTACGAAAACTTTCCCATTCAAGATTTTCGTTACATCATTTTATATTATGGTATTCATTTCTCTTTTTCAGATAATCTTTTTCACATTGTAATGGTCTGTATTCCACGATTTTCCCTTGCTTCTTTTTCGTTTCGGTAACAATCCATTCCCCTTTTTCAAGGTTTAGGCGTTTCATTACATTAGTATCGTCTATTTCTTTATAAAGTAAAAATGCTTCTTGCGCCTTCACAAATAATCTAGGCTCTCCCCTATATCCACCACTATCATAAACTTTAGTTAGCGAATTATAATAAGAATCATTTTCCCTTCCGCCATACATCAAATGCGCAGCCTCTAGGTCTCTTTTACTAACTTCCCAAAAACTATTTTCATCAATCTTTAAATCAAATGTAGATATAATGTCATTCATAATGTTTTTCACATACTTTTCATCACGAATTTTACTTTCTTCCAGACAATCTGAAGATAACCTTGGTGCATTTGACTGAGAATGTACCACATGCTGTATAGATACGCACAAAATAAATACACTTAAAACATACAATAGTTTTTTCATATTTAAGTATCACCTCAAATGATTTAGATACTATATTATTTGAGGTGATTCTATTCTTATACTGAAAATAATAAATCCCCTATAAAATTGATTTTTATAGGGGATTTATATTTAACATTTAATCGGCGAAGCAAGTACCTTACTACTTTTCACATCATATAATCCTATAGGCGTTACTCGTATAAAAGGCAAGTGCGTCGCAGAAAAGAATAAAATCGTAAATGCTGGATCATTATAGGTGTATCCTCGCTCTTGTAGTAATTCCACCATTTTTTTCTCTTTCTGTATTAATTCACTCATTTTCAAATTAGACATAATCCCGAGCAATGGTAATGCAATTTCGTGTAACACTTCATTTCTTTCCGCTATTACCATTCCCCCGCCAAGCTCTTTTACTCTATGAAAAGCTGTAAGCATATCTTCTTTCCTTTTTCCAATAAGAATGATGTCACCTGTACCGGAATAAGAGCTAGCAAGACCTCCTAATCCATTCGCAAAACCTTTCACAACTGTATTCACTCGCCAAGTGCCATCACGAGCAATCATCATAAGGAAACACTCATCATGATCTAGAGAAAGTTCCTCACCGTTTAAGTCGATTTCAGTTACATATGGTTTTGAAATAACATCATTTAATAATTTTATACCTGTTGTTTCCGAAAAAATCATATCTTCTTTCTTTAAAGACCAGTCTAATGATAATGGAGTTACTTTGAATTTACTCCAGTCTATATGTAATGATGCCTTTTTGTTTATTCCGTCACGCTTCATCCATTTCCCCTTTGCAATTACACTTATTGGAATCGGATTTTCTTTACTTTCCAAAATATTAATATTTGCAATTCTTCCTGTCGCGATCGCGCCGTGTAAATGCTCCATATTATAATAACAAGCAATGTTATAGCTTGCCATATTATAGGCATCAATTACTGGTATTCCTTGCTTTATCGCGATTTCTATCATCCTATTCGTCATTCCGTTTTCATAAAATGACGGATGTGAACCATCTGTTGTGAACATGAATCTATCAAATTGCTTGACACCTAATTCCAGCAATTCTTTCAGTAAAACTTCTAAATCTGGACGGATAGAAGAGTTCCTAAGAGTAACGGTGTAACCTTGCATAAGGCGTGTTAATGCTTCCTGTCCTGTCATCGCTTCATGATCGCAATCAGTACCTAGTAACTTTAACTTCGCTAACGTTGATTCAGACGCACCGGGAAAATGACCTTCTACTTTTTTCTGTAAGCGCTTTGTTTCCTGTACCCAATTTAACATCTCATCATCGCCATTTAATAGTTTTGGCCATGCTGTTAACTCGCCGCCTTGAAGAACCGCTTCATGCTTTAGCCACTCTATTATTTCTTCACTATTAAATAAAGATTCACCATTTTGCAGCTCAGTTTGTCCATCAAAACGGCACCACCAATACATACTTGCTGGAATCTTTTCAAATTCATCTAATAAACGAAATGCTACTTCACGTTGTAATGTGAAAAATAAAGTTAAATTATCATTAATGAAAGTCGTTGTCCCAAATTGCATCGCATAATTCGCTAACGTCTCTGGATTATATAATTGATATGGATGTGCATGCGGTTCTATGTAACTAGGAACTACATACTTTCCATTACAATCAACGACTTCACATTCGTGTAGTTGCTCTGGCAGTTTTTCTCCTACATATATAATGCGGTCATCATAGATCCAAATATTTGCTTGCACCCACTCGCGCATATAGGAATTTAAATATGTTGCATTCTTGAATAAAATGTGCGGGCTTCTTGTGCCATCTATTACTTCAACATGTTCTCGTAATTGTGTGTTACTCCATCTAAACTGATTTTGTCCCAATGTATTTCACTCCACATCAATTTACTTTTATTTATTAAAACAAAAATAATTAACTAACTAAAGTATTTTCCATTCATAACTCCCCTGTATATCCCCTATACCCTTTATTATATGGAATGATTGTAAAAATAACAATTTTCAAAATTCACAACATATCTCTTTGATCCAAAATAAAAAAGATGTCACACAACTGACATCTTTTTTATACTAAACTATAAGATTGAATTACACTTGTATCCGTATTTATTACATATACTTGATTGCTGCCATACCATGAATGCTAATACTGTCCTTATTTGCGAAATTAAAAAGCATCTCTTTTATTTACAACTAAAGCAGGATCCCATTCGCTTTCTTTTCATCTATTTATTAAATTCAATTTGCATCATTTTATTAAACTGTGTAACAACATCCATCGCACCTAAAGAGTTAATATTGACAGCTAATGTATGTTTGCCTCCCATTACTCCGCCAACAAAAGTTGTAAATCCAGGAATTGCCCCTCCATGACCCCAAACTGAAATACCATTTGGAAGTTTAGTCTCATAGATCCCAAGGCCATATCCATCACCAACACCTTTTCCTTCTATAGGAACTGTAGTAAGCATTTCTTTTAGCTCACGTTCTTTCAGTAACTTACCACCAAGTAAAAATGAAAAGAATTTATTTAGATCGTCCGCATTAGAAATCATATCTCCAGCTGAATTAGCTAAACTCGGATTATAATACGTCATGTCTTTCAATTCACTTGTTTCGTCTATTTTCATATACCCACGAGCATGATCCTTTCCTGGAATAACGGGTGAATTCCCTGGTAAAAACGTATTTGACAGATCCAAAGGTTCAATAATTCGCTTTTCAATTTCTTCCGCATAACTATTTCCAGTTATTTTTTCAATAAGCATTCCCAATATTACGTATCCTGTGTTTGAATACAGCCATCCCTTACCTGGTGAAAAATCTGGGGGTAGAGAAAGTCCCATTTTCACTATTTCTTCTGCTGTATACGCTTTTCTCGAATTCATTATGTCAGCGTCTTTTGACTTTAAGTATTCAGCTATACCACTCGTATGATTCAAAAGTTGACGTATCGTAATTTGATTGCCATCATACCCATTTCCTTGAATGAGACCGGGTAGCCACTTTTCAATTGGATCGTCAAGTTGCACGCGATTTTCTCCTACTAATTGAAGAACAGTCGTAGCGGTAAAAGTCTTCGTCACACTCCCAATCCGAAAACGATAATCCGATTTCATTGTTTTCTTTGTATTTAAATCCGCGACGCCAGCAGTATAACTACTAATCTTTCCATTGTTAGACGTCTTCGCTAATATTCCTGGGGTTCCAAGCTGTACTGTTTCCTGCATTACTTGTTTCCAACCATTCCGATTCTTTTGATCATGTGATTGTGACGGACTAGATAAATTTTGAACAGACTCTGCTTTCACAGTAAAACCTGGTGTGAATAGAGTAGTACCCGCTAATAAAACTGCCAAACTTGCTAACTTAATTGAATTACATTTTTTCATAAGGCTCCCTCTCCTCTATTAATATAAGATTAATTCAAGTTATACTTTAATCCTATATGATAAAACTCTCTTTTTTCTTATCCATTCCTTACGAAATACTTACGTTCAAATTTTGATACGATAAACTGAGAAAGAGCTATGCATGAAAATAAAAAGGGCATATAAAATAAGGACAGCCACTTAACTGCCCTTATTTTCATTTCACCTCGTCTTTATTATTTTTAAGATGCTTCATTAATTGTGTTCGTTTCAAAGGTACATATATGTTTGTTCCAGTAACATATCTTTTTCTCAATCGAATTATCTTATAAATTTAAGGAGTTCATATTAAGATTAACAATAAAAAAGAACGTGTTTTCAATTTATCAGAACACGTTCACTTACATACTTAAAACCCTATATCAACTTTTTATTTCATTCACTTTTACCATCCTGCACTAGCGTTCATGCCATTTCCAATAATAGTAAGAAATAGTGGCCACAATACTGGTCCTAACGTAAGAAGTAAATTTAGAAGTATAAGTAATCTATATACCCCGGGGAAATTTTGATCTTTACGATTTACAAATACTAAACTAACTAATAATATTATGGTCGTTAAAAATAAAAGTAGAGTTAGCAACCAATACCAAACCATTAAACTGAGACTCCATGGTGTTAATAGCTCGTGTATTATACCAAATATGATTCCTAATACTCCAAAACTAAAGGTAGTAACTGTTGATTTTATAAGCACTATATTTAATGTTTTTTCGTATGTATTTTTACAATATAAATCTATTAAAGTGTATAAAGATAAATATGCCATTAATACACCTATCCAAGACAATAACCAGTCTCCGCCTCCTCTAAATAATATGAACAGAAGCCAACACATCCCTACTGCAGAAAAAGCAAAGGAAATAAGTATGCTTTTCAATACCGGTTTCATTATATTTTCACACCCTTAAAAATAAATTATAAGTTTTTACTAAACTCATGTAATTTTTTATTAACATGCTACCCATTAATCGTTTAGCTCTAACGTATCCTTTTTTCATTCTATATTAATAAAACAAAGATATACTCATGAACAATTAAAGAAGCAATACTCTACAAAGAGTTCCATATAGCTTGTATATTCTTTTTCCATTGGTAGAGATATTAAAAAATTAAGTATACATTAACATGCAATTAAATATAAGTAAATAAAATTAATTTACAGCTAATTTTATTTACTTATATAACTTTCATATTCAGATTAACTCAGCCATCATTTTATTTTGATATAATACATTCCACTATTCATATCGCCCTTTTCCATCCCGCTCTATCCACCGCATAGTCTTCTTAACATCTAACTCCGTATACGTCTTTTCACCATAACGAACAGACTCATATATCGGAATAATATCTCTCGTTCGACATATTCGTTTTAACCATTGTTGTATCGTTTCATAAGACCTTCTCTGTTCATGAAATGGTAAAGTTCTTTCCCATTCAACTAACGTTTTCCTTATCATATCTGTAGGTAACGGTTGCTCTAACTGATGAATGACTTTTTCATCCTTTACGGTTCTTACCGTATTCTCTTTTGTTACCGATTGTTTCTCCTGCTCTATTTCTGTTTTCGTCAACCTTTTCCTAATAGATTTGTAGAAAAAATATATACTTGCCACTGCGATAATCACATAAAACGCTATAGTAATCCATGAATTTGAAAGCACAGAAAATACGTCTCCCCATGAACTTTTCCTTTCAAAACCTTTAAATTTTTTACCCGTTGTCGTTCTATTCCCATTATCTCCTACTTTTGTCTCTTCCAAAGGTCTGCCATAATCTTCATTATTTTCATTGTTTATTGTTTCCTTATAATTTTTTTCAGATTTCTTTTCACTAAAAAAACGCTCTTTTACTATGTCCTGTACATGCACAACACCTTGTGATAACGTTATCGCACTAACCGCAAAGAATAGTATGATTAAAGCTCTTACACTCCAAAACTTCACTTTCATATGCCTCTTTTTATTCAACATGACATAAATCCCTTCTTATTCTTTAATTACAATCCATTTATTCGTTCTACTGTATTCCCTAGGTGAAGTACCAAGAATTAAAGGAACTGCATCCAATTCCTTACGACGAAATCCTGCTGTATAAAAATAAGAAGATGAAACAGGCGTATCTTGATCCGATATTGAGGCAAGTACCTTTAATACATTTTGCAAATGTTTCCGATTATCCCCGTTCTTTACATGTAACAATCCGTTACCTTTCACACTATTAATCCATAACTCAAATGAACAATCTTGCATGAGCAGTTGTTTGCATATGCCAGCGGTTAATTCAATAAGCTCTTCAATATCATTTCGTAAAGAAACGCCACTTTTATTTTGTAAATTGAGGTAAATCGCATATTTATCTGATTGTGTTCGTTCGTATTTTTTCGCAGTTATCATCCCTGTTTTTGCCGTTGCACCCCAATGTATAGAACGAAAATCTTCATTTTCATAAGATTTCACTCCCATTACTTTCGTTTCATCATATAGCGGGGAAGACATTGCTTTTCGAAATCCCCGTGACCATTCTTGTAATTCAGGAACTTGTATTTTCGGAACGGCTGGTAAAACTAAATAGGACGGCGTATCAACTTGTTTATATGTTATATGTTTCGTTATGAATCCAAAGGGATCAGTAATAACAATTTCAACTTCTTCCCATTTCGCGATTCCTCTTTTTAAAGCTACAGCTTGCAAATCAAATGAAACTGCCTCTCCTCCTTTTAAATTAAAATTCATATAATAATTTGAACCTGTACTATGATTTTTGTTTATTTCATCATGATTCCAATTTAGCTTATTTTCACATTTAAATCGAAATACGATATTGAAAATAGGAAATATCGACTTGTTTGAAATTTTCAATTTGCACATATTTGTTTCACCTATAAAAACGTTTGAATTCCCTTGACTGTATTCCCATTCAACACGAGATACTTTACGTATGTATACATGCATAGTACCTATTAAAATTACATACAAAAATACGAGAGATAATATGAGTAGATTACTTGAAAATACACATAATATAACGGCTACAACTGACATAACTCCTATTACGAAAGGCTCCGCTAAAGGTGTATACACAAGCTGTTGATTCATCGTACATTCTCCACTGGCACACTAATCGTATGAAGAATTTCTTTCATGATTTGTTCTTTCGTCGTTTTCATCTCCCCTTCAATCGTTAACGTTAACCGATGAGCACAAACGGATGCAGCTAGTAGTTTTATATCATCTGGTGTACAGTAATCTCTTTCATTTAATATTGCTCGTGCTTGAATTGCCCGCATAAATGCCAATGTACCTCGCGGGCTTACACCAATTTCAATCAGTTCATGCTTACGAGTTGCCTCAATGATTTCAAGAAGATAATCTTGCACATCATTCCCTACTAACACTTCCCTTGCACGTTTTTGTATATTTATTATTTCTTCACTCGAAATAATAGAATGTAGCGTTTCTAATGGATCATTCGTTTGGAACCGATTCATCATCTCCTTTTCTGCTTCTCTCGTAGGATAACCTTGTCGAATAGTAAGTAAAAATCGGTCTAATTGAGCATCAGGTAAAGGAAATGTACCCGCCGATTCAAGAGGATTTTGCGTTGCAATAACTAAAAAAGGTTCTAGTAATGAATGTGTCTGTTTCGCAATTGTAACAGTACGTTCTTCCATAACTTCAAGTAACGAAGATTGCGTTCTCGGTACAGCTCGATTAATTTCATCCACTAATACTATATTTGCAAAAATAGGCCCTAACCTCGTTTTAAATTCCGATTCCTTCACATCAAAATATTCGAGACCAATAACATCTCCAGGCGAAGTATCAGCTGTAAATTGAATTCTTTGGAACTTAGCGTCCACACTTTTAGCCAAACTTTTCGCTAATGTTGTTTTCCCTGTCCCAGGTACATCTTCTAATAAAATATGTCCTCTTGCTATAAGAGCTATAGCTGCTAGTTCAATCGATTCATCTTTTCCTATAATGACCTTTGAAATATTGTTAGTGATTTTCTTTAATATGTTCATATATTTCACTACCACCTTTAAATGTTTTTAAAATTAAGAATATTTATTTTCCAAATTATAACACATTACGTTAGAAGTAAATATATTCCTATCTAAATAAAAAAGATGACCTCAGCCATACGCTAAAGTCATCTTTTTCTACCTAATTATTTTACTAGTTCACCGCTATAAACCTTTATATCAAGCGGAGCAGTTAAAAACTGTGATGCTTTACTAACGAAAGATGTAAAGTGTTCACTCGTATTATGACTCGCAACTGCTGCTTCATCTTTCCATACTTCTACCATCGTATAAACACTTTCTTTTTCAGTATCTTTATATAAATCGTAAGATACATTTCCACTTTCTTCTCTTGAACCATGAAGTAGTGGCTGAATTTCTTCTAAAAATGATTGTTGTTTTGCTGGATCTACTTGAAATATTGCGTGAATAATAATCATGGTGTTTCCCCTCTCATATCTCACTTATTTCTGTTTTGTTATAAAATTACTTCCACTCAGCAACTTTTTCAATTGGAAGACGTACTGATGGATAACCACTGTCAGCAGCTTTTCCGATTGAAATTAACATAACTGGTACGTGACGCTCTTTGTCTAATCCGAAAGCTTCTGCGATTTGGTCTTTTTCAAATCCACCAATTGGGCAAGTATCATAGCCGTGAGCACGTGCTGCTAACATAAATTGCATCGCTACAAGACCACCGTCAATTAGTACAGTATCTTTCATTACTTCTGGTGTAACCATTGAGAAGTAACCTGAAAGTTTTTTCATTTGATCTTCTTTTACTTCAGCTGGCATAAGTCCGCGCTCTACTGCTGTACCGTAAATTTCTTCTGCGTTATCAAAGTTGTTTAAGTCACCAAATACAGCAATCATCGCTGAAGATGTTTCTACTTGAGATTGATTGAATTTCGCAAGTGGAGCCAGTGTTGCTTTTGCTTCGTCACTTTCAATAACAAGGAATCTCCATGGTTGCATGTTTACTGAAGATGGTGCAAGTGTTGCTTCTGTAAGAATTTCAGTCATTTCTTCTTTGCTAATTTTCACTGAAGAATCGTACTTACGGATTGAACGGCGTCCTGTTAAAATTTCGTTAAAATCATTTGTTTTTACTGAGTTAGTCATAGTTGTATTCTCCCTTTTTTAAAGTTCTTTTATATTTTCTTGAATGCGGTCTAACATCGTTAAAAGATTGTCGCGTTCTTCTTCACTTAATCCTTTAAATGCTGAAGTAGCGAAACGCTCTTTTTCCTCTTGATACACTTGAATTTTATTTCGCCCCTCTTCTGTAAGAGAAACTAACGTAATTCTGTTATCATCTGGATTTTTACGTCTTGTAATCATTCCGTTTGCTTCCAGCTGTTTTAAATGCCTCGTAATCGCGGCATTATCAATATTCACTTCTTGCTGAAGTGCTTTTTGACTAATTTCATCTACTTCATATAACTGAAGTATAAGCTCTAGTCTAGATTGACTCATACCCGTACACCCTTCAAACTTCGAACTTACTTCTTTATTTAGAAAGTGTAATTTATATAAAATTATTGCTTCTTTTGAGCATGAACTTGTCAAATTACCCCTCCTTTACATGCAAAACAAAAACATTTGATGTATCAATAGTTGATATGTCAATTAATATAATCTATATCGATTTATAATGCAAGCATTTTGTTTTCATTTTTATTTTTTCCAAATTAAGGCGCTTTGTCGCGTTACAAAAAATGTAAATTACATTATAATAGTAATAATTCAAATGACTGGAGAGTGATTGTAATGCGGCAATACACAAATAGAAATGAGGAAATGAAAATGGAAAATGAAATGAGGATATTTATATATGACAACAATAAATATAGGGATTGTCGCGCACGTAGATGCTGGCAAGACGAGTTTGACTGAGCGTATTCTTTATGAAACGAATGTGATTAAAGAAGTTGGCCGAGTAGATAGTGGCAATACGCAAACTGACTCAATGGAATTAGAAAGACAACGCGGAATTACGATTAAAGCATCTGTCGTTTCTTTCTTTATTGATGATTTAAAAGTAAATGTTATTGATACACCTGGACATGCTGATTTTATCGCTGAAGTGGAGCGATCATTCCGTGTTTTAGACGGTGCCATTTTAGTTATATCTGCCGTTGAAGGTGTGCAAGCACAAACGAAGATTTTAATGCGGACATTACAGAAATTAAACATACCTACTATATTATTTGTTAATAAAATAGACCGTAGTGGCGCAAATACTGAAAAAGTTGTGAAACAAATAAAAGAGCTTCTTTCAAATGAAGCATACCCCTTCTACTCTGTAGAAAACGAAGGTACAAAGGAAGTACGGATTATTGAATATAAATCCTATGACGATTGTATGGAACGATTAGCACCATTTAACGAATCATTGCTTGAGTCATATGTAAATAACGAAATAATACCGGATGCACTATTAAGAAAAGAACTCGAAAAGCAAATACTGCAAGCAAATGTGTTTCCTATCTTTTTTGGTTCAGCAATGACAGGTATAGGAGTAACTGAATTACTTAAAAATATTTCATCCTTAATTCCAGCTACTAAATCGGCACAAGATGAAACATTATCCGGTGTTGTTTTTAAAATTGAACGTGAATCTTCTGGCGAAAAGATTGCTTACGTAAGACTATTTTCTGGTTGTTTACACGTTAGAAAATATGTTGATATTCAGCGTAGTGAGTCTCTACCACATAAGGAAAAGATTAAAAAAATGTGCATATTTCATAATGGAAATGCAGTTCAAGCCTCTACTGTTCATAGTGGAGAGTTTTGCAAAGTATGGGGACTTACGAATATCAAAATTGGTGATATTATCGGTGAGTGGACGGATTATATAAAAGATATTCACTTTGCCGAACCGCAAATGGAAGCTGCTATTGAAGCAGTACCTAAAGAGCGAATTCATGATCTATACGCTGCACTTATGGAGCTATGCGAAGAAGATCCGCTCATTAAAGTGTGGAAAGATGATATTCATAATGAACTATATATTCGCCTTTTCGGGGAAGTACAAAAAGAAGTAATTGAAACAACACTTTTTGAGAAATATAATTTGCAGGTTACTTTCTCAAATACGCGGGTTGTATGTATTGAGAAACCAATTGGCATTGGGAATTCTGCTGAATTAATGGGAGAAAAAACGAATCCATTTTACGCGACAATCGGCTTCAAAGTTGAACGTGGTGAACTGAATTCTGGCATAACATATAAGTTAGGTGTTGAGCTTGGATCATTGCCTTTAGCATTTCATAAAGCGATTGAAGATACTGTATTTCAAACGTTAAAACAAGGTTTGTACGGATGGGAAGTTACGGACATTATCGTCACGTTAACACATACTGGTTATGCAAGCCCTGTTACAACAGCAAGTGACTTTAGAAATTTAACACCACTCGTTTTAATGGATGCTTTAAAGCACGCTGAAACATGTGCATTTGAACCAGTAAACGAGTTCGAATTAACTGTACCGGAGCACGCAATTAGTACCGCAATGTATAAGCTTGCTGCTATTCCAGCAACTTTTGCAGAGCCTACGTTGCATAATGATTCTTACCATTTAACAGGATCATTACCTGTTGCAAAAATAGAGGATTTTAAACGAATGCTCCATTCATTTACTGAAGGAGAAGGTATCTTTATAACAAAGCCAACTGGTTTCACAAAGCTGACGGCTCCCTTCCCTACTCGAAAACGTGTTGACTTTAATCCGCTAAATCGGAAAGATTATTTACTTCATGTGTTGAAGGCTTATTAAATAAAAAAGAGGTGCAAATTGCACCTCTTTTTGCATGTATTGAAACTTAAATTAATTTGTCCTAACAACTTCTTTAAGTTTTTCTATTACTTTCGCTATAGCTTCAATTGAATTTTCCGTTTCAAATCCCCCAATATTTACAGAATGATTTGCGTTCTTCACAACCTCGATTTTTAAATTCGATTGATCTAATTGCTCAATTTGACCTGCATTGTATTGATGATCTTTATCTCCAATTACTAAAAGCCCGTCGTGACGACTATGTAAGATCGAATCAAAAATCGAATCAAACGTCAATAAAGGTGTAAGTAATATCATTTTTGACTGTAAGTATTCTTCTCTCTTCATTAAATCATTCGCAATCGGGATTGTTCCGAGTGATTTTCCTAAAAACATCGAATCGTTGTATTGTCCATTTCTTAGCACTTCATTAATGATAGGATTAATATCATCCACCATTACTTTCGTTACTTCTTCCATTGGTTTTTCCATTAATTGTCCATCGTAGGAATAATGAATATGTACTACATCTATTTTATTTTCAAGCATAAGCATCGTTGCATAATAAAATAACGGCTTGTCATAATTGTAGCCTGAACCTGAGAACATAAAACAAATTGTATTAGAACCTTTTTCGATATGTGTGTAACGAATGACTTTATCATCTATATGTATCTCTTTTTTAGTCCCCTTCACCGTTTTCCCCTCCAAGCACGCTTACTTTTGTAACACGATATGTTCTGTATGAACTGATACATCCTTTACTTTATCTTTTATAAACGCTGGCTGTAAGTTATATGCATCTAACTCTTCTACCGGCACCCACTTAAATAAATATTTTCTACCTTCTTCTTCAAGAATATATTGATCCGCCCCATTTGCAGGTAATTCATGCAATTCTACTTCATAATAAAAACTAATCTCATGAAACTTTCGCTCAGAAAGTGTAAAGAAGTTTTCTACTGACCATATTAATCTCTTCACTTCAATAGGTACGCCTAGTTCTTCTGCAAGCTCTCGTTTTAACGCATCTTCACTATTTTCTAGCATTTTCACTCTTCCGCCTGGTACGTACCAATACTCTTCACCTTCATCTTGAAGGATAAGTATTTTATTATCATATTTACAAATTGCTCCGACTCGGTAATTAAAACATGTTTCTTCTACTTTAAGTGTAAGATCCACAATTTTGTACCACCTTTATATAGTTTTGGATTATGATATTAAGCAATTGTAATTACAAGTAAGTACACTAAAAAACTTTTTTCACATGCACTTAACCTAATTACACTCTATTATTTATAAATTAAGGTTACTAAATCCACTCAAGTCTTTCAATGTTTTTAGATAAAAACCACTATTCTAACTATTGATTCATTATTTGTTGTTAACTACCTCGTAGTAATTTATAAAAATAATAATCTTCATCATCTAATTCCAGTTTGAATATTCTCAATTTTTTTATTGTTTCTTTTGTTATTATCAATTAATATAAATATGTGGAAGAACAGTAGATATTTGGATGTATCTACCGCTATTAAAAAATAAAATTGTTTCATGGGGGGGAAATATGTGTTTACTAAGTGGAAAATAGGAATGGTTACTTCTCTTCTAGCTTTCACAGCATTTACATCTGTGATTTCTGCTGAAGAGAAGCCGAAAGATCAGCCCAAATGGGAAGAATGGATAAAGGAAAATGCACAAAAATTAAACGAACCAAACGCACAGACAAATGAAGATTTATCCTTTTTAAAAGAAAAAATAAAGGATAAACGAATTGTTCTGCTGGGTGAAAGTACACATGGTGCTAAGGAAATAAACCAATCAAAAGTACGTATGATTAAGTATTTACATGAAGAAATGGGATATGATGTAATTGCATTTGAAACAGGATTTGCGGAGGCAAATGCTGTAAATCAAAATCTCGACCAATTAACTGCTTTGCAGGCTATGAAAAAATCTTTATACGGTGTTTGGCATACTGAAGAAATATTGGAGCTCTTTCAATATATAAAAGATCAAAAGGAAAAAGGAACACCTCTTATATTAACAGGGTTTGATACTCAATTCAGATGGTATTCTTATTTCCCTGAGTTTGCAAAAGAATGGTTAGAAAAAATTAATCCTGAAATTGCTAATGATATAGAAATAGCTCATAAAGAATTACTCAATATAGAGGAGAAAATTGAATCTATAGATAATAAGTACCCCTACGAACAATATAAAGCGGACGTTCAGCAAGTAATAGCGAAATATGAAAAAATTAAAACGTTTGTTCAACAACATAAAGCCGAATTAAATAAGATAGCTCCATCAAATACATACGATGTAAATCTATTAGAAAAGACTATCAGTATACGCATTGATACAATTAAAACACTCCAAGATGCTACTGTAAAAGAAAAAAACTTTATTTATCCAACAAACTTTAAACTTACAGATCTATCTCTTTATATTCGAGATCAAAAGATGGGACAATCTTTAGCTTGGTTAAGTGATATTCAATACAAAAATAAAAAAATCATTGTATGGGGACATAACTACCATATCCGAAAACAAAATTCAAAAATGATACTCGACTTGTTCAAATTCCAACAAAACAATTTGAAAGCACCCAATATGATTGATTATTTACCTCAACGGATAAAAGATCAAATGTACACAATTGGTGTATATGCATATAGCGGAAATAGTTGGGATAGTAGTGACCTTAATAAAATAGTCCCTATAGATACAGACCATGCTGAACAAAGTATCGAGAATATATTACGAACATCTCAAAATCCTAATGTATTTGTTAATTTAAAAGGAGAAAGCAATCGCCCTGAAACATCTTGGATGTTTACTCCTACTACCGCAAGACACTGGGGCGTTAAAAAATCCGAAGAAATTTTGAGGCCGATTGAACAGTACGATGGCATACTATGGCTAGACCGCATTTCACCATCACAATATAAGTAAGGAAAAGAGCACACTTTCGCTATGAATAAGTGTGCTCTTTTCTATTCATAATAATTACTATAGTTTAGAAATTTATAGAATATCTTCTAGAATAATGATATATACAATAAATTATAACATCCTTTAAAATCAAATCATTCTAAAAGTACCCTTGTTTGCCCTTCTTTATACCACTTCTCTATTAATACTCTCTCCCTCTCACCTGAAATACCTGCCTTTAATTCCCTTCCTTGCATCTCTTTCATCCACGCATACACGTCTGTAACAGTATCTTCTAACCTTCTAAAAGTAAGACCCTCTTTAACTGCGCTCTCTATATTAATAGAGAATCCACCTTTCCACGGATCTGTTTCACCTTCTAAAGCAAAAGTTTCGGGAAGCCACAATGGCATTTCCGTCCATGGCTGTACTTTATTCTCATGCATAAACGATTCATCAACCCAAACGAATGCAGCATCGCTATTTGTAACCTTTTTACACGTATTTAATAGCTCTTCCATCGTCAGCTCATCTTTCGGACCCGTTACATTAAATGTACCTACTTTATTGTTTTCTGCCATGTTTAGTCCAAAGCTCGCGACGTCTTTTATATCAACGAACTGCACTGGACGGTCTTTCCTTCCTGGAACTAACACTTTTCCTCCCTTTTCTACACGCCCAATCCAGTATGGAAGCCGATCAGTATAATCAAACATTCCTGAAAGAAGTCCTGCTCTTACGTGTAAAACACGACCCGGCCAATAATTCTCTGCTTCTTTTTCACATAATACTTTAAGCGCACCGTAATACTCATAAGGAGATATTTCACCATTCTCTACAGCTTTTACCTTATCACTTGGTGGTTCAGGTAGTAATTTATAATCTTCTTTTATGTGATGCGGGATCCAATCTTTATATACGGAAAGGCTTGAGATGAATGTATAGTGCTTTATATTATCTTTAAGTACTTCTCCTACATTCCTAATGTGATGAGGAGAAAATCCACATGTATCTATGACCATATCCCATTTTCGATTTTCTAAACTTGAAACATCATCATTTCTATCACCAATTAACTGCTCTATTTCAGGAAAAATCTCATTATTTGTTCCGCGATTAAATAATGTAACTTCATGCCCTCTATTCAAAGCCTCTTCTACGAAAGCCCTTCCTAAAAAACGTGTACCGCCCAGTATTAGAATCTTCATTCTTTTTCCCCCATTCAATCAAGCGCATGATTAAAAACCTTTTCTTTTGTTTAACGATTTTCCCTTGTAAAAAGTTACGGGTATTTTTCATTTTTTTCTATAGTTAATATAACGTCATCCAAATTTGCAACTTGTGACATAACTTTTTATCGAATTCGACAGTAATGAAGACGATAAAGAGGGGTTAAAAAACATTTCAACTAAGTCATAGTGATAAGTACACATCTACGAAAATACTTATTTATACGAGCAATGCTCCTGTCAATTTGGCAGGAGCATTGTTTTTTCAACCTCTATTTACTTTTATATACTTGAATTGAAATGATCGAAATTAAACTGAGCAACCCCATAAATAAACAAGTCGCGCCTAGAATTGTATAAGAATTTCCGTATCCTTGTAATAAAGCTAAATACGTACTTGTATCCATATGACCGCCCTGCTCTGCAACAGATTCACTTGTTGCCTTACTCCCCATTTCTGGTGCATTTATTAGTACATACACACCGATAATAGCTACTAAAGCTGAAATGATTTCTACAACATTAGACTTTGTCATCATACCCTCACCTTTCAAACAACGTCTTTTATCCATCTAGTGAAATCTCTTTCTATCTCTTACTTATATATAATAGCAAAAAATATGGTATAAAATTCCAATTCATACCATATTTTAAACTAAATTTAATTATTTGACTGTACACTAGAAAGAATATATTTTGAAATTAGCTCCCCCCATATATCCTTCGCTTCCGGTATAATCTCAGATGCAATCGCCACCACCAATTCCTTCTCCGGAATACAACAAATCATATTCCCACCATCACCCATGGCACAGTATGAAAAGACCCCATCTTCTTCTCGTAACCACCATAAGTAACCGTATTGATTTGAATTCATCGCTATTGATTTTTGTACCCACGATTTTGAAAGAATTTCCTTTTCATTATGAATACCTTCATTCAAATACATCTGTCCAAACTTAGCCATATCTCTAGCTGCTAACGTAAGTCCCCATCCGCCAGTTGAAATACCATTTGGATCGTGAACCCATCCCTTTACATCTTTTCCGAATAAGTCATCAAATCCAAATGCTTTCATATTGTAGTTTGGAATTTCTCTTATGCCGATAGGCTGGAATAGATATTCGTTCGCAAACTCACGAGCACTTTTCCCTGTTACACTCGTAATAATTGCTGATAGTACATGTGCGCCTGCCGATGAATATTTAAAAGGTCCAATTTCTCCACCTTTTCCTGCCCTACTTAACGTATACTTCACCCAGTCCATTTGTGTACATAGTTCTTCTAACGGTTCCTGCCAGTCTATATAAGGATATGGAGCTGTCATTGTAAGTAGATGCCGAACTGTTACTTCAGATGCCTTAAGATTATATTCAGGAAAAAACTCTATTACTTTTTGATTAACACTTTTGATATATCCTTTATCTATACATATCCCAATTAACGCAGAGATTATCGTTTTTGTGACCGATGCTACATGACATGCATCATCTGGACCGTAACCATTATAATAATTTTCAAAAGTAACATTACCCTTTTGTACAACTAATACACCATTTATATTTTTATAGTTTTCTTTTATAGTCCAATCTAACTGTTCAGCAGTTTTCATCGTTCTTCCCCCTTAATCTATGATTAAAAAGGTTCGATAGGTACATATATATCGACTATATGTTTATTTTCCGGGTGCTGCCTTGGATCATTTCTATATACTTCGAAAGGATACGAATCTCTCGGTTTATATCCGCTATTTGGGAGCCATTCACCGTATAAAAAATCCCATGCTCCTTTATATTCCTCTTGGAATATTTCAAAATGACCTACTGCATATTTACCTGATGGTATTGTCATCAATCCAATATCACTATTTCCTTCTACTACTTCATCTAGAATCGTTATACATAGACTTGTTCTTAAATGATAGTCTTCTGTGAACTCATGATGATCATGGTAAATTGTTAATACTTTCGTATCCTCAAATACATGATAGTTTTCCCCCGCTGCGTAATGAAATAATTTCTCTATCATTTTTGGAAAATCTATAGCTAAATCTTTATATGTACCTACATGTCTTATGTATGCGACGTTTACTTTGTCCGCTGCTACAATTTCGACCTCTCCTCGAACCTTCTTACACTCATTGTATTGAGAATCTTCGCTAACGTCTTTGCAATTCTTGCTATTGTGATTTCTATAGTGAGACGGACTTACTCCGTAATAACTTTTAAATGTCCGGGAGAAAACTGCTGAATCTGTGAACCCGAAGTAATACGCAATGTCTGTAATCGTCATATCTGTACGATAAGTAAGAAGGTGTGTTGCCCTCTCTAATTTCAAACGATTCACATACCGAGATAACGGCTCATCCATCATCCCTTTAAAAATTCTATGAAAATGAAATTTTGAAAAGCCTGCCACATTAGCTAAATCTTCAATTGAAAGTGAATCATTTATATGTGATTCTATATAGTCTTGCACTTTATAAACACGTCGTAAATACTCGTTTCTACTTTGAGAACTCTCCATATTTATCCCTCCTCACAACAAAAAGACTAACTTCACGTTAGCCTACTTTACACATTTTTTAAAAATAAAACTCTACTCCCGCCGTTCCCCTCATAATTTGTATGTACGGATACACCTTCTATTTCATCATCCCCAGCTTCAATTTGAAATCCGATTTCTTGATGAAATTCAATTGATTTTTTATTAACTGGTGCCGTTATCGCTTTTACAACTTTACGGTTATTTGCACGAGCGACATCGAAGAAATAAGAATATAACGTCGATGCGATTCCTTTTCGTCTAAACTTCGGATTTACACCGATAAAATGAACGTACGCTTCATCTTTATGCGTTTGTGAAAAAAATCCACATAAGAAACCTAACGTTTTCCCATCTTCTTCAATGATAAAACTCGTTTCTTGAAAATGGACGAAAAACAACTTCGGCAACATACTAGCCATATCTCTTCCGCCCCACCAATCATTTAATACAGAATGAATATTTACATAATCTTCCCCTTGAATATTTCTTACTCGCATGTATTTCTCCCTCTCACTCACTTCATTTTTTCATAAATTTTAATGACTGTTTCTACTAATAGGATGAATACCCAAATACCGCAAAATACAAGTACAGACTGGAATATGGATCCAATAATAATAACACCAACTGCACCTGATCCTGAAATTGATACTTCCCCAAATCCTGGATCATGTATAAGCGATCCAGCAGAAAAAGCCATTAAAATTGATCCTATTAAATAAATAACACTCATTATTTTTAATATTTTTATAGAAAGATACGAAGTTTGTTCTTCTTCCACTTGTGATAATTCGATTTCCCCGCTCGCAATTCCTTTTTGTAGACAATCTTCACACAAAAATTCTCCCTTAATTTTTTTACCACCGTGTATTGTACCTGTTATTTCTTTACACCTTGAACATTTTCGATTTATCATGTTGTTATCACTCCACTCCTATAAGATTATACTTATATAATTCTACATTTGCCTTAATATTCCTTTTATGTATTTTATAGAGAAAGGTCGTATTTTATGATTTCAAAACTTACATTTAGTTATAAAGAGCTTACTGTTCAGTATGTATTACGGCCTAGTTGCTATGCGGTTATTTTTAATAATGCTTGTTCAAAAATGGGCTGTTAAACAAGCGCTTTTATTACGAAATAAAAAATGATCTCCTTCTATATGAAAGAGATCATTTTTACTACTAACTTACTTTTTTCAAATTGAGAGCTGGCTTTTTCATTCCACCTTTTTTTACAACATATAAGCCGATAAAGATAATAAGTCCGCCAACGAGTTGCATCATATTGATTTGCTCTCCAATTGTTACAGCTGCAAAGATAACTGCGAACAATGGTACTAGATACATATAAACCATTACTTTCGTTGAACCTATTTTACTAATACCGACATACCACATTGCAAGTCCGAAGATTGTCGCAAAGACGATTGAATATGCTAGTGATCCCCAGCTTGGCGTATCTACTGGCCACGTTAATGTATTTACGTTGAATAAACAGTATATAACGAGAGGTACAATTCCAATTAAAGTAGACCATGATGTGACTCTCATTGCGGAGTATTTTGTGATAAGTGGTTGCGCTAAAATGGGATACCATCCCCACGCAATTGCTGCGACTAATCCAATTACATTTCCGAGCCACGCATACTCGTATGTAGCTCCTCCCGTATGCCCTGTTAATAAAACGAATGCTGCACCAATAAACGCTACTATTGAACCAATTTGTACTTTCATCGAAAAACGTTCTTGTTTGTGCAATACTGCTAATATCCCTGTAAAAATAGGTGACATCGCAATTAATAATGAGGCGTTCGTTGCTGAAGTATATTTTACAGATAGCATAAACATCGTTTGATACATTGCCGTACCAACGATACCGACTGCTACTAATCGTAACCAATCTTTTCTTTCAATACGTAATGAGCGTTCCATTAAAAATGTAATAAGTAATAATACCGGTGATGCTACTAAAAATCGTAAACTATTAAATTGAATGGATGACATATATGCCACGCCATACTTTCCAATTGTATAATTTGCTCCCCATACTAATGCTACTGATACTAGGAGCCACTCCATTTGCCATCGTTTCATCCGAATCTCCCCTTCCCTATTTAGCATAGTAAAATTGGCTGGATATAACACCGTCCAATTGGCTGTTTTTTTACCCAGCCAATTTGTTATACTTGATGTATATAAGAGATGCGGAGGCGTTTGTATGGAATGGAAGCTAGATAACGACAGTAAAATCCCTATTTATCAGCAAGTTGTTGACTTTATTGAAAAACGTATTACATACGGAGAACTTCCTCCAGGTAGCTTCCTCCCTTCAGAACGGAAATTAGCGACGCAGTTAAACGTAAACCGCAGTACGGTAACGACTGCTTATAATGAACTACGTGCTATGGGAATTGTAGAAAGTACAACTGGTAAAGGTACACGTGTGAGTACACATATGTGGGGTGTTTCTCCCACATTAACGCCGAACTGGAGAGGTTTCGTAGAAGGCGGGACTTTCTTACCAAACTTACCGTTACTTCGCCATATTCGGGCAGAAGTACAGCAAAATGAAAACATTATTGACTTTGCAAACGGAGAGCTCGGTTGTAACCTCTATCCTCACGATCAACTACAAACAATTTTGCGAGAACAACCGTTAACGCAGTCATTAAGTTACGATCATCCCCAGGGGTATCTCCCGCTAAGACAAGCGGTAGTAAAATATATGAAGGAATATTTAAAAGTTGAAGCGACCGAACAATCGATTATGATTACATCCGGCGCCCAACAAGCACTTCACCTTATCGTACAATGTTTATTAAATCCAGGTGACGCAGTCGCTTTCGAAAGCCCTTCACACTGTTATTCATTACCGTTATTCCAATCGGCAGGTATTCGTATTTTTCCATTACCTGTCGATGAACACGGTATTAATCCAGACGATGTGCAAGAGTTATATAGAAAGCATCGTATTAAAATGATCTTTTTAAATCCAAATTTCCAAAACCCTACGGGAACGATGCTGCATCCAAACCGTAGAAAGAAACTGCTATCACTTTGCGCAGACTTACGAATCGCGATCGTTGAAGATGACCCGTCCAGTTTACTTACGTTAGAAAATAAACAACCTTGCCCTACTTTAAAATCGATTGATGAAAACGGAACAGTCATTTATGTTCATTCCTTATCAAAAATGATTGCGCCAGGGTTACGAGTTGGCTGGCTTGTCGCTCCGCAGTCTGTCGTAGAGCGATTATCAGATGCGCGTCACCAAATGGAATTAGGAATGAGTATATTCCCGCAGTGGCTTATACAACAATTTTTCGAAACTGTACCATTTCAGTCGCATATCGTACCGTTACGAAAACAACTAGCAGAAAAAAGAGACATTATCGTTCGTGCCCTAAACGAGCAACTTCACGATAAAATCTCTTTCTCAAGCCCGACCGGTGGTATATACATATGGGGAAAATTAAACGGACCGATAAACGAAAAACAACTCATTATGCAAAGCTTAAAACAAGAAATCGCCTTTATGCCGGGCAGTATTTTCGGCGCGAAAGATGGTTATATTCGTTTATCTTATGGGAAAGTGAATATTAATCAAATTGAGGAAGGTATTTCTCGTTTGCGTGAGGCTATTTTAGTTTGTGGGAAATAACATTATGTAAAGAAGTCTCGTTTGACAAAAGCAAAATCTACCATTATTATCAACACGAACCTATTCATAGGAGTGATAAAATGAAGATTTACGTTGATGCAGATGCTTGCCCTGTAAAAGATGTGATTATTTATGAGGCTACGAATGCAGAAATTCCCGTTACCCTCGTTACTAGCTTTTCTCATTATTCTAATGCGGAACAACCAAAAGGTGTAGAAACAATTTATGTTGATTCCGGAGCAGATGCTGCGGATTACCGGATTATGCAGTTAGCAAAAAAAGAAGATTTAATCGTAACGCAAGATTATGGTCTTGCTTCGCTAGCTTTAGCAAAAGGCTGTATCGTTCTACACCATAAAGGCTATAAGTATACGAATGAAAACATTGAACAATTGTTACAAACACGGTATTTAAGTGCAATGGTTCGAAAAAGCGGTAAGCGTACAAAGGGACCGAAACCATTTACAGCAGAAGATAAAGAGAAATTTAGAGCGCTCTTTAAAAGTATAATTGCACTTTAAAAATGAACCGTCTATTTGCAAGGAAAACTTCGCAAAACAAAGAAGAGAATATCCAAATGAACATTCTCTTCTTGAGGTTTACCTGTTTAAAATGAAGGTAAATTATCTAAATTATTTTCCTTTATACCATCCGGTTCACTACGTATAATATCCCTACCATACTTATGAAATACGTCCACATGAGCTAACTTCCCTGATTTTGCTTCACCAAGAGCAGTAATATAATCTAACTCTCTTCCACTACTTGTTTTAAAAGCAATCAAATCCCCATCATCATTTTTACGAACGGCAACAATTTGTTCTGCTCCTGAATTGACTTCATTGTCTACTTCAAATTGAGCTTGCTCTTCTCCTTGATGTAAGTAATCATTATAAACTTTTTCAAAGTCTTTTTTGTCCATAAAACTCACCTCCAAAATATTTTATTAGTATGTTTGGAAGGTGTTGGTTTTATGTGCTTCCTCCATCAAGTTCACAAAAACACACTCCCTCAAAGAGATAACCCGGATCATATTTTTTTCAATCTAATACAAATTCATTTTAGAATCCTATAGAGTATCTCTTAATTTAAGTGTTAATATTTTCCTGATAATATTATAATTTATTTATATCGAAAAGAAATATGAAATGGAGAATGAATATGTTGAATATAGATATTAATCGTTTAACTGATATTTGTTTAGAGTATCAGCAGTCTAGATTTTATGTTACTAAAATCCCTAAAGATTTCTTATCAATTGCCAAAAAACGTTTTTCTATACCAACGGATGACCAAATTTTTGCTTTTTTAAGTTGTAACTTGTTTGGATCAGGAAAATATGGTGTTTACTTTACAAATTCAGGTTTATACTGGAAAAATTGGCTGTTAGGTAAAGGAAATATAAAATGGAATCAATTAAATAAAGTGCAAAAAATTGAAATTGATAAAGATAGCTTTTTATCTTTTGATGCACAAAAAAGCTTTAATATTAACGGAAGTGATTATCCTCCACTGTTATTTAAAGAATTACTTATAACTCTTACAAATTCATTCCAAAATTCAAAACAAAATGATATACATCCAGTTATAAAAGTTGATGAGATAAAATCAACCTGTTCTTTGTTTGAGACATACAATGAATTATTAGAACCTGATAATGGGTTATTTGTAGACACTCATATTTCACACAAAAAATTAAAAGAAATTGGGGCACGATACATTGTTTCAAAAGAAGAAGAAATCATTGCTTTTTTAGATACATCTGTCCTTGGTGATTTGAGTAAAGGATCCGATGGAGTATTAATTTGTCAATCAGGTATATATTTTAGAGAAACTTTTGTACACTTGTATTTTCCATGGCATGTCTTTAGGAATATCCCTATTACTTTGACTTCAAATGAATTAGAAATCGGAAAAGGAAACATATTTCATCTTCAACATGCTAGAATGCCTAGTCAAGAGATTCTATTATTCATCAAGAATTTAAAACAGTATGTTAATAGTTTATATGAGGAAAATCCACAACTACATATTTAATACATTCGTTATTACATATAAGCTCGTGTATATTTAAGTCTAAAATTTCAATTCAACTAAAAAAAACCGATTATTTTTGTAGGGAACCTACAGGTATAATCGGTTTATTAATCTTATTCTTTGCTTACATGCTCATTTATAATGGAATCTAGTGATAGACTAGATATTCTGCTTTTTTAATATCTACGCAATTTCTCCAAAGTCTCCAATATATCATCTGTAAAGGCAGTAGCGCCCTCTTTCTCTAAAGCTCTGAAATATAAACTTCTTAAGAAAGCTCTAATATTTTGTACTAAAATATCATGTTGAGGATGTGGGATATCTTCAACAATTGCTATACTATGTAGCCAATTGCTCCACTCTTCTTCAGTTAAAATATTTTGGTTACGCAACGACATAATTGGCGTTACTAATCTCTCATCCTCAAAGTGTATGTATACGTAGTCATTCAATCGAACCTTCTGACGAACAGCAGCTAGTATTGCATATGAAAACTCACGATTTTGTATTGTACGTGCTAAAGCATCTAGTGCATCTGCCGCATGTGCAGTAGAATGTGCCCAGCCTTTTCCTTCTACGTAACCTCTTACATCTTCTTCTAAATAGACATATTCCAGAACTTGTTCTGCCACACTATACAGTTGTTCTTCAGATAACAGTGGTTCTCTTTCATGAACAGATAAAATAAGCGGCGGAATTAATACGGAGAACGCACGTTTAAATACAGAATCTGTGCCCTTTTCACCAATTTTATAAAATAAATAATCAGGACTAATCGCTTGTAACATTAATCCTCGTAATTCTTTTTGTCTAAATACATCATTTGTAATCCATTTGTGAAGCGTACTATAAATCAAATCATCACGTAATTCAGCATCAGGTGATCCGATATAATCTAGCATCCACTGTGCATATGGATATGCATCTACATCTTCTGGCACAGCATAATTATTATTTTGAATTTGTTGTAATTCTTCTTTTAGTTCTAGTACTTCTGTCATTATATTTCCTGTCATTATATTTCCTGTCCCCTTTTTACGTTTTTTAACTTCTTTTCGCCTTATCCCCTGTAATTTCCCTCATAAAATTAAGTCGACTTTTAATATAGTTTTAGTCCCTATCTTTCTATGAACTTGATTCAATTATATAAATTTCTCCCGAGAAATAAAAGGAAATACATTGGAACACCAAAGCTTCTCACTTTGTTTGCATGCATTTCATGTAAGTTTAAGTTATAAAATAAAGTATTTTTTTCATTTGTATTCAAACGTATTTACAATCAAAAATTAAATCATTTTAGAACTCGTTTAATAAACTCTGTTTTAGCTTTTGTGTATGCTTCTCTATCTTGGTTATATCTTTTAGCTAAATCTTGTTTCAGATTTGAATAATCATAAACTAATTGTGGATTTTCTCGTAAGCGGTTACGAAATAAAAGTTGTTGCTCCCATCGCTCAGTTCCTTTAACCATTAAATGCAGGTGAGCTACACGCCTATTATTCTTCACTTTCACAAAGAACCTTCTCCAAGGTCTTTCATCTAATTCCGGGCCTACATAATGCCAATCATATATAGACAATTTTGCTGAAATATCGAGCACTCTATCAAATGAGTCTGTTTCAGCCATTAGATCAATGATAGGTTTTGCAGGTAAACCAGGTATGGATGTACTTCCTATATGTATTACTTTGCTAATACCGAGAGGAGTAAGCAGTTCATAAAGTTGCTGTTCTTCACATCGTCCTTTATCTTGCCAATCAGGATTTGCATTAACTATCTCTACTGACTCATTCGCCCATACAGGCCAATCGTTCGGATTATCTTTTTTATCCACCCAACACATCCCCTTTCACGAACTTTTTGCTATATAAACGATTTTAAATTCATTTAAATACAACTACCGGATCATCAAAATTACTATTCTGAAATATAATATTTGCACATTCTTTCGGATTATGCTCATCTATATACATCTTACAAGCCGCATGATATCTGTTTATAAACATTTTCTCTGCTTCTTCATAACTTCCAAAAGCCTCAGTCTCGCGCTCTGCACCACGGTTTCTCGCAGTCTCAAAATCTGTATCTACGAAAATTTTATAGTCAAATAGATACTCAATTTCTTTTTTCAATAAAAATGTTCCATCTACTATTAGCACCATAGTTGGCGAGGCCACTAGCGGCGTATTATGTACAGGCATGTCCGTTATTAAGTTATGAGAAATCGTTTCATACTGTAAATTCCCGTTAGGTCCTAAAGGTTTTAATAGCCTTTCTTTGAAAGCTGTATAATCGTGTGCATCTTCATAATACCCTCTTGCAGACTCTTTTCCTTGTGCATAACGAATCACTCTCGGGTTATGAAAATCATCAATGCTGGTGCGTATTACTTGCACTTCCCGATTTTTCATTTCCTCTGCCAGTTCGTTTGCAAATGTTGTCTTTCCTGAAGCTGTTATACCATTTACTCCAACTCTTATTGGATGGGTTAATTTTAACGTTAAAATATGATCAGCAATTTCTTTCATGTATTGTTTTCGGAGCATGACATTCCCTCCTGTATGTTGTTTACATAATATAATTGCAGTAAATTAAATTTATCGCTATTTGTTGGTAAATCGATATATTAAAAAAATCGTTGAAATATTTTAAGTTATGATAGATATATTTTTATTGATTTATATTTTCCTTATTTCCCCTTAAAACCTCGATATAAAGCAGTCCGTAACTCTTGTTTGTATTCCTCAATTTCTGGCATATCCAACTCTTCAGCTAATCGGATGGCTAGTTCAATATCATATGGTACACGTACGAGTTGAATCGAAAAGCTTGCTGCTTCTTTTTCATTGTATGTTCCTTCAAAAATTAAATAGGAAGCTTGTGTAATTTCAAGTGGATTACCTACACTACCAGCATTACATAACGTTTTCCCTCTAAAATTTTGCACATACGCCTGATGAACGTCACCGTAACAAACGACATCTGGTTTTCTTTCCCCTTCTATATTCTCTGTGAGCTCACTATTTTCGAACATACTAATACGCTCTTCTCTTGTTGCATGTGGTTGAATTCTTTCATACAAACTTCTCGGTGAAGCGTGGAACATACGAATCAGTTTCCCACTCATATAAAACTCGATTGAAAATGGTAAGCTTCTTAAATACTCATTTTGTTCTTCTGACAATTGTTTTTGATGCCATTTTAACGCTTCAAATACAGTCGGTTTTGTAATGAAATCATCCCAGTTTCCCATTACGGTTCCTTCACATTCTTTACGAACGATTTCAATTACTTCGCTAGAATGCGGACCTTTTCCTACTAAATCTCCAAGACAAATAATACGTTCAATTCCTCTTAATTTAATATCTTTCAGTACTGATTCTAATGCCGGAATATTACCATGTATATCTGAAATTACCGCAATTTTATCCAAATGAATCCCTCCGTTATTTATTGTTTATTATATCCTCATGTTGTGATTGATACCATTTTGGAATATAAGATGAAAAATGATTATGATCTTCTATAATTCGGTTCAATCTTTCTTTCATATCCTCTACTAAATGTGGTGTAGTTCGGTTTGTCCATACGATATCCGCTGGGAATGTCATCGCTGCATATAATGAATACAGTTTCCAAAAGTGGATTGACGGATCGCCTCCGCAATAACCGTGAACTTGTCCAACCGCAAATGGTTTGCTTATTCTTGTAGTAAAAATCGCTACGTTATAAAAATCGTGTATTGGATCGCCAAAATCATATCCACTAAAATCGATAACGATAAATTCATTATTATGAATCATACTATTTGCTGGGTGGTAATCATCGTGTAAAAATGTGATAGGCCGATTTTTCAATAAGTCTTTATGATTTTCTACAAAGGTGAATACTGGCTTCAAATCCAGAAAATTCACCTCATAATCTGCTAATGCCTCTATGTACCTTTCATACTTATTCCACCTAAATATTTCCCATTTATTACTTGCACTTTCTCTTTCTATCGAGTGAATTCTCTTTAATATTTCCCCTGCTTTTCTTCCTGCATTATACTGTTCTTCCACCGATAGCTTGCTTAAGCTCTCTTCACCATTTACACCTTGGGTCCATTCAAATACTTGAACACATTTATTTAATCCCTCAAGTTTTATGAAATGAATTAACTTCGGCGTTGGAATATGTAATAACTCCAATTGTTTCATATACATATATTCTTCTTGTTTTCGTTCATAATTAGCAGAATCACACACTTTTACAAAATAAGTTTCTCGATTCTCTAGGTCAATTTTATACTTCTCTTCATGTGAAAAACCTTTTGTAATAGCTGTACATTTTACAATACGTGACCACTCTAGTTTTCTTTCTATCTCCCTTAACATTTCTTCCACAAAACTCACCTCTATTAATATACGAACAAACTACCTAACACTTCATACTCTCGTTTATTTTCCCCTTTAAACTCCACTGCAAATGGATATTCGCCATGATTCTTCAAACGTTCTAGTACTAGCCCTTCTCCAACTGGTTCACAAAACTGCACATGAACATCACCAAACGATACACTTTGACACTCAGCATTCCATTCTCCATTTTGTATGATTGAATTTGCAGTTAGCTCCATTACTTCTTTCCATTTCCGCACTGTTTCTCGAACATTTTTCACCGTATAATGAATCGTTTCAATTTCTTGTACTTTATTTTTATGTTCAGTGATCGTCCCTATTTTACGTAAATCGTTTCTTCTTTCTTCATCCGTTTCATTCCACTGTATAAAGAATGGTAATTTCGGTCCATTCTCTTCTTGCTTTACAAATAACATTTTCCATTCTAAAAGCCGGCCATCTTTTCTCATCCGTTTCCCTTCAAATGGTCCTATCGTATGTAAGCCGTGCTTACTAAATTTAACTGCTAGTTCTTCAATTGCATCTGTTCGAATTGCGATTTGTAGCATCCCTTCTCCATTTTTTAATTTCACCACTGTTTCTTGTACTAATGGATTTTCTGCTTCTTTCGCTTTTTCTTCATGCTGAACTGCTAAAAATTCTATATATGATAAATCAAAATAACATAAACTATTCCAAGTACCCCAAGTCGTATGCTCACCGCCTAATGCAGTATGAAATCCATGCTCCTGCATTTGTTTTGCCGCTTCCTCCGGTGTACAATGCACTGCGTGAACGAGATGATCAAATGCTAACATAGTCTTTCTCCCCTTTCTCTCCATCCTTTTATTGTATATTTTATTTTTCTTTCGTTCAATTCAAAAAAATTTAAAACCCAGTTGATTTATACGATTAATGTGTATTATAATAAAACAAATTTAATTATTGCTGATTGGAAAAACCAAAGGCACTTTTCTCATACGGGAAAAGTGTCTTTTTCATTTATTATTACAGGGGGATTATTTATGCAGAAATTAATTGTCTTTGCTATTATTGGATTTTTCGCTCAATTGATTGATGGCGCACTTGGTATGGCGTACGGGGTAACGTCTACCTCACTATTATTAATGTTTGGTATCGCACCAGCTGTAGCTTCCGCATCAGTTCATTTAGCTGAAGTCGTTACAACCGCCGCTTCTGGTGCATCTCATATCAAATTTGGAAACGTTGATAAATATACAGTTTCCAGACTTACATTACCAGGAGCAATTGGCGCATTTATTGGGGCATGTTTTTTAAGCAATTTACCTGGTGATGTAATTAAACCGTACATTTCCATATTTTTATTTACTTTAGGGGTTTATATTTTATTACGATTCATCATTCAAAAACAAATTGTTTCTTCAAATAAGCGTATGTCTGCTAAACAACTTGTACCACTTGGCTTATTCGCTGGATTCGTCGATTCAACTGGCGGCGGTGGTTGGGGGCCGATTACGACACCTGTTCTTCTTGCAAGAGGAAATGAAGCTAGAAAAGTTATTGGATCTGTAGATACGAGTGAATTTCCTGTTTCACTCGCTGCAACGATTGGCTTTTTCATTTCACTTGGCTGGGAACAAGTAAGCTGGGTTTGGGTATTTGCCCTCATGCTTGGTGGTATTGTTGCCGCACCAATCGCCGCATGGTTAGTACGCATCGTTCCTTCTCATTTACTTGGCGTACTCGTTGGCGGACTTATTATCTTTACGAATATACGTACACTGCTTACTACATTTAAAGTAGATCCAACTATTATTTCACTTTCTTACGTTGCAGTTGGTCTTGTCGTTATTATATCTATTTTTATTGCTGTTCGTAATCATTCCAATCGTTCTAACGTATCGACAGCCGGCTATCCGAAAGATCAAAAACAAATGTTACCATAATTAATAATAATACCGCCCGATTTACTTCGAGCGGTATTTTTTATTTTTCTATTTTCCAATTGACCATCGTTTCAGTACTATTTACTCTTTTCATATGTAATTTCTCTAATACACGAATGGAGCTATAATTATCAAGGAGTGTCTCCGCTATAATCGTTTTCACTTCCCCTGTTTGAAAAGCCCATTTCATTAATTCACTAACTGCTTCTGTTGCATACCCCTTATTCCAATATTTCTCAATAAATCCGTAACCATTTTCTACTGTATGTTGCTCATTCGGTTTCCCTTTAAATCCTATATCACCTAGAACCACATCATCCTCTTTCCGAATAACATACCACGGTCCCCACGGTAATGAAGCCACATCTCGTTTCACATTTTCTATATGCCCTACAATATGTGGGCCACTATTGTATCCTTGATTATTCGCAATTTGAATCCATTCTTCTGTACACGGTACTATATATAATCTTTCCGTTTCTAATTTCATAATGATATCCCCTTTTCAATTAAACAATACCTCAATTTTATCAGAAATAAAAAGAATATTCATTCTATTTATCGGATTTATACTTATTTCTTTGAAACGAATTTAAGGAATAATCCCCTTTTAATAGTTATGTCGAATTATATTTTCTGAATTTTCTTTTAATTTTAAAGGGTTTTTCAATATTTTTTGCGAAACATTTGTATAACAATTTTTTCTTTGCTTATTGTTACATAAAAGTAGGTTCGGGTGGAGTTTTGCGAGCGTTTCCTATACAATAACCGATATTTTTTGACTTTTCCTAACAAAATCCCTTGCAATATATTCAGAAAGTCATTACAATTGCCATATATTAAATATCTTAGCAATATATAAATCCTCATCAATCCGATGAGGTAGAGGTTGCGACTTTTAAAAGTAAAATGGACGAGACACAGCGAATGTCACTGACTCCGTTTGAAAGGAAAAGTTGCCGAAGTTTATATTTCTTCTCTGGAAATATGAGCTGGGGCTGTCTCCGAAAGGAACAGAACTGTCACGTTTACAAAATTACCGTGTAAACGTGGTGTGCTATCTTAACGGAAGGGTATGATGGGGTGGTTATTTGTGAAACGTTCCGCCTAATTCCTTTGGCGGTTTTTTGTATTTTTCTCCCCCGCTCCTTCCTAACCTACAAGAAAAGGAGTGTTGAACATGAATAGCGCAACAAATCAATCTACCTCTAAAACGCAAACTACACAAGGACAAGGTGAATTAAAACGCGGATTAAAATCTCGTCACCTTACGATGATTTCTCTCGGTGGTACAATTGGTACCGGATTATTTCTTGCCAGTGGTGGTGTTATCCATTCAGCTGGTCCTGGCGGTGCATTAGTCGCATATGCCGCAATTGGAATTATGGTTTATTTTTTAATGACAAGCTTAGCAGAACTCGCGGCTTACATGCCTGTTACTGGATCTTTTAGTACTTATGCAACAAAATTTGTTGATCCATCACTTGGTTTTGCACTTGGATGGAACTATTGGTATAACTGGGCGATTACGATTGCAGCTGAACTAGCGGCCGTAACATTAATTATGAAATTTTGGTTCCCAGATACCCCTTCTCTTATTTGGAGTGGACTTTGTTTAGCTATTATTTTTCTCTTAAACTATTTATCTGTTAAAGGTTTTGGTGAATCTGAATATTGGTTCGCACTTATTAAAGTAGTTACTATTATTATCTTTTTAATTGTCGGTTTTATGATGATTTTTGGAATTATGGGCGGCGAATCTGTCGGCTTTAAAAACTTCACTGTTGCAGATGCACCATTTAATGGCGGCATCATGGCAATTATCGGTGTATTTATGGCTGCTGGTTTCTCATTCCAAGGAACTGAATTATTAGGAGTAGCTGCTGGTGAAACTGCTGATCCAGAACGTAATATTCCGAAAGCAATTCGTTCTATCTTTTGGCGTATTATATTATTCTACATTTTAGCAATTCTCGTTATCGGTTTATTAATTCCTTATACGACTGAAAGCCTTGCAGCAAGTGATGTTACAGTAAGTCCATTTACACTTGTATTTGAAAAAGCGGGCGTTGCCTTCGCTGCTTCTGTTATGAACGCTGTTATTTTAACTGCAGTACTTTCTGCTGGTAACTCTGGAATGTACGCATCAACTCGTATGCTTTGGGATTTAGCTCGCCAAGGAAAAGCACCTAAGTTCTTAGGAAAATTAGATAGCCGTGGTGTACCTGTTAACGCATTAATCGCAACATCAGTAGTTGGTAGCGTCGCTTTCATCGCTTCTTTATTCGGTGACGGTGTTGTATACATTTGGTTATTAAATGCTTCTGGGATGTCAGGATTTATTGCTTGGGTCGGGATTGCTATTAGTCATTACCGTTTCCGTAAAGCTTATATTGCACAAGGGAAAGATTTAAAAGATTTACCATATCAAGCGAAATGGTTCCCGTTCGGTCCAATCTTTGCATTTACACTTTGTGTTATCGTTATTTTAGGTCAAAACTACGGAGCATTTACAGGAGCATCTATCGACTGGAACGGTGTACTCGTTTCTTACATCGGTTTACCACTCTTCTTAGTACTATGGTTAGGTTATAAATTTACTAAGAAAACGAAAGTCATTCCACTTGATAAATGTGAACTGAAATAAAGTAAAACGAGCAAACAAAATTGTTTGCTCGTTTTTTTAATGGAATGCTTCTCCCTTCCCTATTTCTCCTGTTTTTGCAATAATAGAGGAAATATAAATAAAGGTTGGGATTACATGAACATTCGTATTACTGATGAAGCAAAAGCAGCTATACATAGACTAGAACGTGAAGACAAAAAGATCATTCGCATTAGAGGAACTATGACAAACTCTTGCAGTATTTTCGTTGATGTCGATTTAATTTGGGATACATATAATGCGGATGATGTTGTATATGAAGATGTGGAGCTTATCGTACAAATGGATTCATTCACGACAGATTACACTGGTGATACGGTGAAACTTGATTATAAGACGACAGGTTTTAGTATTACGACTCCTAGTGAGACTTTGGTGTATGGATTGTCGATTAAAAAATAAACATTGTTTTTATCCGACCAACGGGGTGAAAAAATGGGCAAATATGTTCCGTTAAAATTTTTATTTAACGAAGAATTAGCAGAAAAAATGGCTGATTCTATTTCTAAACACGTTCCTAATTTCTCTAAAAAAAATTTTGTAGATTCCGTAACAAATAAAGTTGAAAATTTAGAGTTAAAGCAACGTATAGAAGTAATAGCAGATGAATTACACAATGCATTACAAAAAGACTTTAATGAAGCAATACATATATTACTGAAAACATTAGGACCAGAAAATACAACAGAAGTCGGCACATTTACAAAGGGTTATATGTATATGCCTATCGCAAAATACGTTGAAAAATATGGACTTAACGATTTTGAATCCTCATTCAATGCAATGTATGAAATAACAAAAAGAAATACTGCTGAATATGCCATTCGTCCTTATCTTGAAAAATACCATGAAGAAACCTTGGACATATTGCAGCAATGGTTACGTGACGAAAACAGCCACATTAGAAGATTAGCTTCAGAAGGTACTAGGCCAAGACTTCCTTGGGCAAAAAAAATAGGAGCTTTGAAAGGTGACTTCAGAAATAATTTAAAGCTTCTTGAGCCATTAATGAATGACCCTTCTAAGTATGTTCAAAAATCTGTAGCCAATCACATTAATGATATTACGAAAGAAGATAAAGAACTCGTTTTTCGATGGTTGCGAGAATTACTCGATAAAAACCATCCTGTTAATCCTTGGATTATGAAACATGGATTAAGAACGGTGATAAAAAATGGCACTTTACCAAAAGATTTTTGTTTTTAAGTATTTGTAAAGAAAGCAACAATCTATATGAAAACAGCTAATAATAAAAACGTTTATACTTCATTTGGAAGTATAAACGTTTTTTCTTTTTTAAACATTAACCCTGCCTTAAAATCTTATGAAACATTTCCGGTTTATGTTGATCAAAAGCATCTATTAATTCTTTTCCAAATATCGTTATACTCTCCTCCCAAGGATGGCCTAAATACCCCCACTTAAAGTCCTTCTGAATAAAGAAATAATAATCTCCATTTGGAAAAATCGGGATTGTCCACTCATCAAATTCATTTCTATCAAACTTTAAATGTGGATTTACCCAGTAACATTCATGTTGCCAATCAAGTGCCATTATATATTCATTCGATACCGTATTCTCTTTAAAAACTAGTAATGCTTTTTCTTCCAGGTCGTCATATACATCTAAATCTACCGACTCTCTGAAGTAATGAGAAATATCATATGTTATAAAGGGACTTGGCACCTTAAATGATGGGAATGTAGAATCACTTGGCGAAAACTTAAGTTCACTATATACCCTATCCCATATTTGGTCGTACTCTTTGTCTGTAAACTCCATCCAATTTTTCATTAAACAACTGCCTTCCCCTATAATTTCAAAGGATTTTCACTCGATACTCCCGAATATATAAATAACCATTCTCGCAAGGAGCTAATTTATATGAATCTATTCGAACACGAAACATAAAACCGTTCCACTTTAATAAGAGGTCCTCCCTTTTTCTTTTCTTACTATATCATTTATTAACGAAATAGGAGGACAACAATATGAAACGTGATCCATTATTTTCAGCACTATTAGAAAGTGCAAAGACTAACTTTAGCGGCTGGGATTTCTCTTTCATTTCAGAAACTGGCCGTATGAATAGCGAGCCCCTATCATGGTCATACGGTAGCACTGCTTTCCAGCTTATGCAACGTGCAAAATCAATGCTAGATATGGGGACTGGTGGCGGAGAGTTTTTATCTATGTTACAACCGTTCCCGTCAACTATTTATGCGACTGAGGGCTATGCTCCGAATGTCCCAATTGCACGAAAGAAATTAGAACCTTTAGGGGTTACAGTCGTAGAAGTGACTGATGATACTGCTTTACCATTTCAAGATGGTCAGTTTGATTTAATTGTGAATCAACATGAATCCTATTCTGCTTCTGAAGTGAAAAGAAGTCTTTCCATCAATGGAACATTTCTTACACAACAAGTCGGTGGTCTTGATTGTGCGGAACTGAATGAGCAGTTTGGCACACCGCTGAATAGCGAATTTTCAAGTTGGTCACTCGAAACGGCATGTAGTGAATTAGAACAAAATGGATTTACTATTTTAGAAGCGAAAGAAGAATTCCCTCTTCAGCGTTTTTATGATGTCGGTGCTGTTGTCTATTACTTAAAAGCAATTCCGTGGCAAATCCCTGATTTTATAGTAGGTAGCTATACCGAGGAATTGTATCGCATACATGAAATTATCTTACAAAAGGGATATTTCGATGTGAAGCAACACCGCTTTATTATTAAAGCAAATTATGAAGAGTAAACTTAGAATTAGCATTCCTTGTAAAAAGCCAAATTCACATAAAGAATTTGGCTTTCTCTTCGTATTTTAACGTTTCTTCTCTTATTGAGAAACGAGATATTTTTCATATCGTTTTTTCGTATTATCTTCTATCAAAAGTGTAGTTTTGTAATCAATAATATTCCGATTATCATATATGAATATATGCTCTAAATTGTTGTCCTCACTTAATAATGTCGGTAAATATCTTTGCAAATTGCTAACTACACCTCTATTATCACCATCTAATATCCAATCAATTGACTTCCATTCTAATATACCTTCATGAGTGCTTACTGGCGTATCAATATGTACTCCATCTGGTAAATCAGCTAGAAATACATACATTCCCTCACTACCCAAAGGTTCGTCTTTAACTTTAAAAATAACATTCCCTTTATACGTTACACTTGGAAGCTCTATTCCCGTTTCCTCAAAGGTTTCTCTAATGACTCCTTCGTATGGCGTTTCATACTCTTCTATTTTCCCTCCGACACCATTCCACATTCCCATTGTCGGCTTCTTGTTTCTATTTAGTAGAAGTATTCTATCTCCTTTTCTAATGAAGCAAATTGTGTACTTATACATACGATCATTTCCTTTCATTTACATCTTCTTTTGTAAGCAATTCATTTTCCACATGTGTTATTTGGCTTATTTTCACGTGAAAACACTCGCCTTATAATCCCTTACCACATAATATATAGTACAACTTTCATACATAAACTCTTTACGTATGAAAGAATCCTTTTTAGAAAGGAGAATTCAAAATCGATAACATTAGTAGCGAATTTCTAAAACAATATTACGACAGCAACGTTTGGTTACATGGTACACACTGGTTCGGGGTTCCAATCTGCAAACTTCCTTCTGATCTCTTTTTGTATCAAGAAATATTATACGAATTAAAGCCTGATTTAATTATTGAATGCGGAACTTTTTACGGTGGTAGTGCACTGTTTTTAGCTTCTATGTTAGATTTAATTGGAAAAGGTCACGTACTTACTATCGATATAACTCCGCAACCAAATCGGCCATCCCATAATCGAATTACGTATTTAACAGCTTCATCTGTTTCTGTACAGGCCGTCCAATCAATATTAAGTATGCGCAAACCTGATGATGTGATTTTAGTTATTCTAGATTCTGATCATAGTAAAGAACATGTATCGAAAGAACTCTTACTTTATAAATCTATTGTAACCACTGGCAGTTACATTATTGTAGAAGATACAAGTATTAACGGAAATCCTCTCCTTCCTGATTGGGGCCCTGGCCCAATGGAAGCTGTGGAAGAGTTTTTAACTAAAAATAGCAATTTCATAATCGATGAATCTAAACATAAGTTTTTCATATCATTTAATCCAAAAGGTTTTTTAAAGAAGATAAAGTGAAACTTTAATCAGTGGGGGAGTTTTGTCCATCCCCCACTGATTATTAGCCTTCACCAATCGGGCTTTTACGGGCAGTTGATCTCCCACCTAACTTCTTTGCCCCAGCTGAATTTTAAAGTGGGAGTCTTACTGCCCGCAAATAGCGGGATAAAGTGAAACTTTAATAAGTGGGGTTTTGTGAATCCCCACTTATTTTATGATTTTCATTTTCGAAAAAGGATAGTACACAAATTCCACTTTTCCTATTATATTATCTTCTTCAATATATCCTAAACCATTTCGACTATCCTTACTTTGTTCACGATTGTCTCCCATTACAAATAACTTATTTGGCGGAATCTTTGTCTTTTGAAAATTATAAAACACTTGTGTATTGTTATATAAATCTTTATTTATATAAGGTTCATCTTGCTTTTTGTCATTTACGTATACAGTTCCATTCGTTATGTTAATTACGTCACCAGGAAGCCCTATTACACGTTTCACATAATATTTCGACTCATCCTCTTCCTTAATAATGACGATTTCTCCGTGCTGTAAGCTAGAAAAATGTACCGCAGCTTTATTTACAAATACGTAGTCTTCTTCATGTAAAGTTGGCTGCATTGATTTTCCTTCCACTTTACATAAAGTGAAAGACTGGTACGTTACTACTAGGACAAATATAAATAGTATGTACTTTCCCCAACCTCTCTTATTCTCCTCTTTCATATCCATTCCCACCTTATCAAAACACTTTTTAACTCAAAAATATATCACTGCACCTGTTCATTTGCGCAGTGATATACTACAATTTGAATTTTTTACTGTGCCTTACTCGGCTATTGTGTTACTGGGACTGGACTTACACCCGATCTCTGCGTTTTTAAATCAAAATATGCATCCAAAACCTCTTTACCAATTGCAGAATTAATACCTGATTTATCATTATTTACCCATGGCACAACAACAGAAAAAGCAACTTCCGGATCAGCATCATATGGCGCATACCCGGCGAGAGTTAAATTATAACATTTTTTTCGATAGTTGTTTTCATCTCTTCCAATATCACTTTCTCCACCGTACACTGTTTCTGCTGTTCCTGTTTTTCCAGCTGGTTTATAAGGTAATCCTTTAAAAGTTCCAGCACCGGTCCCATCTACCTCTTGGAAAACTCTTCTAAACCCTTCTTTCACATGATTTATATATGAAAGATCCATATCCACTCGATTTAACACGACTGGTTCCATCGATTGCATAACTTTCCCGACTTCCTCTGGTCTATTCGGTTGCTCTCTAATTTCTTGTACAATTTGTGGTTTCATTCGGTAACCACCATTTGCAATCGTTGACATATATTGCGCAAGTTGCAGCGGCGTATATGTATCATATTGCCCAATCGCATAATCAAGTAAAAAACCAGGTATATTATCTGTTCTACCCATTTGACCAATCGATTCATTTGGAAGGTCAATACCGGTTGGTACACCTAAACCAAATTGTCTAAAGTAATAGCGCATTTTATTGAATGTTTCTTGCCTAATATCTAACGGATTGTTTGGTACATAATCAATCCCCGCAATCTTTAACGCCGTATTAAACATGTAGACATTGGATGAAACTTGCAATGCTCTTAAATCATCAATATCTCCAAAGTCTTTCCACGATTTCTTCGGCTTCGAACTTCCTTTAAAGTACATTGGTGCATCAAAGAAATGCGTATATGGCTTAATAGCTTCTGTTTGATATCCCGCTAATACCGTAGCTCCTTTCACCGTTGATCCTAACTCGTAAGAACTTATCATCGTTCCTAAAGCGTAGTCTTCTATTTGCATCCCGCCATCTTTATTTACAATTTTCTTTCCTGCTAATGATAGAATTTGACCATTTTTCGGATTCATCATAACGACGAATGCACGATCCATCATCGGTTCAGAAGAATGAAATGCCCTTAAATTCCTTTCAAGACTTTCCTCCACCTTTTTCTGTAAATCCATATCAACTGTTAACATTAAATTATTTCCACTTTTTCCTTTTGTCACTTTTTCAGTCCGAATAATATTTCCAGCTTTATCCGTAATATTTTTAGACTGTTCTTTCGTTCCATGTAACACATCTTCGTATTGTTTTTCGATGTAACTCTTACCAATACGATCATTTCGGTTATAATCTCGCACTAAATAATAGTCTAATTGCTCCCTTGGTAATCCCTCATTCTCAGTAGAAACACTACCAAGTACAGAACGTAGTATTTTGTCATTTGGATATTCGCGCTCCCAATCCACAGTCGTATCTACGCCTGGCAAGCTCGATAATCCTTCACTCACTACTGCATATTCATTTTGACTTACATCTTTTTTGACGATTTGTGGCGTCATTTTATATCCCGCATTCATTTTGCTTTTAATTGCTAGTACTTCTATATCCTCTTTCGAAAGCTCGTTTAATTCTTCTTGTGTAATTCTTTCTCGTCTCAACTCTTCTACTTTCTTATCTAAGTCTTTCCCTTCTATTTCCTGTTTCCTAAATTTACTCTCATCTTCTTTCGTTACTTTTGTTGCTGCACGTTTTTCATTTAACTGCATCCAAAAATCTTTTTTATCTGTCTCTGTTAACTTGTCCATATCTTCTTGCGGCATTTCAATTAGCTTTGCTAAATTTCTTGCCACTATTAAAACCTCTTTTGAGTCCACACCTTTCATCTTCGTATATGTAACAGTTCGTAACGGTTTATTATTTACAATAACTTTCCCTTCCCGGTCAAACATCTTCCCTCTCGGAACTGGAGTACTCACCGTTATATCTTCCTTTTTATTCACTTCATTTCGATACGTTTCTCCGTCGATGATTTGTACTTTACCTAATTGAATAATAATAGCTGAAAATAAAAGAAAAACGATAAAAAATAGTACATTTAACCGAAATGGAATATGAGTCTTTTTCTTTTTCGACTGTTTCTGTTTCTCCTTTTTCTGTCTCATTTTGCTCCCTCGCTTCATTCTATTAACATTTCTACGCATGAACCATTATGTATTAAATTTATTTATATGCTATATATAGAATTTTATATTAATTACAAAAGAAATAAAAGATTTAATTTTCAGTTTTCGATTTTATCATCCTATTTATTACCATTCCCCTTATACGCAATAACATGAATATAATTCATGCAAAAAAACTGAGGTGGACATCATTCACCTCAGTTTCTTTACGAAAACAAAAACTTATTTAATCGAAGATAACCCTTTGGCAAATTCACCAATCTTATTTTGAAAAACAAAATCAAAATTGTATTCTTGCCCTGTTAACTCTTCATTTACTAAAATTGTTGTTGCGCCTATTTCTCTCTTTGCGATTTCTGGGAATGAAGCGACAGGTTGCACTTTTAATGACGTTCCCATTACGAGAAGTACATCTGTTTCATATAAACGTTTTATTGCATTTTGATATTGAGGCAGTGTATCTCCGTATAAAACAACATCTGGGTTTAGAATGAAATTACACTTCCCGCAACGCGGTACTTCATGATCAATCATATATTGTAAATCATATCCCGTTTTACACTTCGGACAATGTGCAGTTTGAAGTGTTCCATGTAAATCAATTACATGTTTACTACCACCTACTTGATGCAAACCATCAATATTTTGCGTTAAAATCGTTATGTCTTTCCCTTGTTCTTCTAGCTCCGCTAAAAAGCGATGCCCTCGATTTGGTTTATATTGATGAAACGTATTAATTTGAAAGATTTCTTTATAATGCTTCCAAAACTCTTTCGGATTTCTATTATAATAGCCTCTCGACAAATACATCTCTACATTCGCATCAGCATATAATCCATTTGCTGAACGAAAATCTGGGATACCACTTTCCGTACTTGCACCAGCACCTGTTAACACTGTAATTTTCTTCGCTTTTTCTAAAATTGAACGTACTTCTTCAAATTGCACAAAAATCACCTCTAAGTATATTCCTAAACTTATTATACCAGTTGTTTACAATAGTTGTTGTACAATTCATTTTACTTACTTCATTGCATGAATTAACCCCCAACTTTTTTGGGTGTAATTAAAGTTTCAAAGATAACTACTGTTCAATTAAAATAAAGTTATCATTTAGAAAGCAGCCAGAAGGCTGCTTTTCTTCATCGATGGGCTTAGATAGTTATGGACTACTGGGAGCCTCTTAAGTTATACTTGTATAATATAAAAAATTAACAAGGGGTAATATTAACATTATGAAAGAAAAAAACGAACTTGTTCAAAGTATTCCTCAAACAGGATTTTTTGGGCATCCAAAAGGATTATTCTCTTTATTCTTCACTGAGTTTTGGGAAAGGTTTTCTCATTACGGAATGAGAGCTATTTTACTGTATTATATGTACTATTCAGTCGCAAAAGGTGGATTAGGAATTGAACAATCTACCGCAACCTCGATAATGGCAATTTACGGTTCCTTACTGTTCATGTCTAGTATTATCGGTGGATGGATATCGGATCGTTTATTTGGTCCAAGTAAAACCGTATTCTTTGGTGGCGTTTTAATTATGATTGGCCATCTTATTTTAGCTTTACCGGGTAGTAAAAGTGCGTTATTTATCTCTATGGTCTTCTTAGTTCTAGGAACAGGGTTGTTAAAGCCTAACATATCGAACATCGTAGGAAGTTTATACAGTGAAACAGATGCGCGTCGTGACTCAGGGTTCAGTATATTCTACATGGGTATTAACTTAGGTGCCTTACTTGCACCTTTAGTTGTCGGAACATTAGGTCAGCAATATAATTTCCACCTTGGTTTTGGAGTTGCGGCAATTGGTATGGCAATTGGGTTAGGGGTATTTGTTGGAACAAAACAGAAAAACCTTGGTCTAGTCGGTACGCAAGTACCTAATCCATTATCAGATTCGGAAAGAAAAAAGACTATTAAGTATTTCAGTGTTGGTCTAGTTGTATTAACATTGCTAGGTGTGGTTACAATTCCAACTGGGTTGTTAACTATAAATCGTTTTACATTCCTGATTAGTATCTTAGGGATTGTTATTCCAACCTATTATTTCATTTATATGTATCGTAGTCCTAAAACAACAAAAGTAGAGCAATCTCGTCTTCTTGCGTATATACCACTCTTTATTGCAGCTACAATATTTTGGTCTATACAAGAACAAGGTGCTATTATCTTAGCCACATACGCGGATCAACGAACTCAATTACAGTTCAATGGAATTACATTGCATTCCGCTTGGTTCCAATCATTAAGTCCAATCTTTATCGTAACGCTTGCCCCGATTTTTGCATGGGTTTGGATAAAGTTAGGCAAGAAGCAGCCTTCAACGGCAAAAAAATTCGCTATTGGATTGCTATTTGCAGGTTTATCATTCTTAGTTATGATTATTCCGGCTTTAATCAACGGTACTCACTCTTTAGTGAATCCTATGTGGTTAGTCCTTAGCTTCTTTTTAATTGTAATTGGAGAAGTTTGTTTATCTCCTTCAGGGTTATCAATAACGACGAAGCTGGCTCCAGCTGCTTTCTCTTCGCAAACCATGAGCTTATGGTTCTTATCAACTGCGTCTGCGCAAGCAATAAATGCCCAAGTTGTTAAACTGTATAATCCTGCAACAGAAGCAATTTACTTTGGTATTATTGGTGCTATCTCCATTTTAGTTAGCATCCTGCTGTTTACATTATCATCAAAAATCCAAAATTTCATGAAGGGACTTCAATAACGGTCTCTTATTGAAATGAACAAATACAAGTTTCTATGTGAAGAGTAGCCAAATGGGTTACTCTTTTTTGTAAAAGTTAGATAAATATCGCATTCTTACCGTACTTATATTTAAATTTATCAGTTTTGAAAAATCATAGTACAATTAACAATTCTGATGATTATCTCTTACCCAGTTATACTTTACTAATGGAAAAAAATTCACTCTGCTTGTTTTACATAAAAATGGTGTGATATTTTTATCACACCATTTTAAAATCATTACTTTGTATGTCTTTGAGTTTATCAGCACTTAACTTTTTATCCATTCATATAGACGAAAATTCTACATCATTAAGAAACTATTTAAAAAGTTCCCTTTTATTTGGAACAATTCCATATTTGTTAGAATACTCCCATTGCAACCTTTCCCTTTATATTCTATACTGCATCTTCAATTACAAAATACAAACACACAAAGAGGGCTGCATCAGCCCTCTTTAATCTACTATTATTTAATGCGTCGTACCCCCAATTTCCACAATATCCACCTCAACTTCCATCGCTACCTCAATTGCCAATTCTATACCTTTACTAATAGTAGAAAGTGACATACTCGGTTGACCTGGATAGTTGCTCGCTTGTTCTGGTAAGAACGGAATATGAACAAATCCGCCTTTTATTTTCTTATCATTCTTCTCTAGTTCGTGCATGAGTCCATAGAATAAATGATTACAAACGAATGTACCTGCAGTTTGTGAAACAGATGACGGTATACCTTCTTCGCGAAGTTTTTTCACGATTGCTTTCATCGGAAGTGTAGACCAATACGCAATAGGGCCTTCTTCTACAACCGGCATATCCACCGGCTGATTCCCTTCATTATCAGCAATTCTTGCATCATCAATATTAATTGCTACACGCTCTATCGTAATATCTGGTCTGCCCCCAGCTTGTCCAATACATATAATCATTTCAGGCGACAACTCTTCTATATACTCTTTTAATACTCTTATTGATTTATGAAATACGGTTGGAACTTGTTTACTAATAATCTTGTACTCTCCGATTGTTTTTTCATGCAAACTTTTTGCGACTTCCCAAGCTGGGTTGATACTTTCTCTCCCGAACGGATCAAATCCTGTTACTAATACTGTTTTCATAGTTTCACTCTCCTAATTAGAAACGATATACAAGGCCGTACATAATAAACATATTTATAATAAAAATGGAAAGAGCAATTGGTACTTGTGCTTTAATGACTGCATTTTTATCTTTCAATTCTAAAAGCATCGCAGGTACGATATTAAAGTTTGCTGCCATTGGAGTAAGCAACGTTCCGCAATATCCAGCAAACATACCGAGTGCTGCCATAATTGCTGGGTTTCCTCCGTGCATTTGCACAATTAAAGGTAAGCCGATTCCACCAGTGATTACTGCAAACGCTGCGAATGCATTCCCCATTACGACTGTAAATAGCATCATTCCTAAACAATAGGCCATAACAGCAACGAATGGATACTCTGTCGGTAACACTTGTCCGACTAGATCCGAAACGACTTGTCCTACGCCAGACTTCGCAAAAATACCGCCAAGTGCTGCTAACATTTGTGGTAAAATAACTGCCCAACCGACAGCCTGTAGTAACCTACTTCCTTCTTGAACAGGCGTTGTTATTTTCGCTTTTGTAATACGCATCGCCGCAATGAATGCAAGTAATGCCCCTAACGCTAATGCAACTAATGTTACTTTATCAGGATCAACAAGTGCAACATTTCCCCATTTGATTTTTCCTAACGTTAACGTTCCGATAATTGTAAAAATAGGTATTAATATTGCAGGCATAAAAATTTTATTTTTTAATTTCTCAGCATGTTTCACACGTTCTTGTACTGGTACTTCTTTCTCCTCGGATTTTGTTACTTTATTTAATGAAGCCAAAACAACCATAACAAGCACAATACAGCCAACATAAAACGAAGGGATTACATTTCCGAATAAAAATGTAACTGCAAACAATGCCCAAAATAAACTAGAACCGAATCGGTTTGGATGCTCACGATCAAATGCAATACGAACAGCGATAAATGCAACGATTATACCTAATACATAATAAATTGTATCCATTGTTATGATGTTCATCTTATATAGCCTCTTTCTCTTGTTTTTCTTCTGCTTTCATTGTTTTCTCTATATACTTATCAAACCTTCTAAACCTGATCCAGCTCACAATAAGGGCAGATATCGCAGTTGGAATTCCCCAAAGCGCCATATCCCATACACCGACATGCATACCTACTGAATCGAAGAATCCTTTCATTAATAAAATGGCTCCAGTTGCGATGAAAATATCTTCTCCGAAAAACCAAGCTGTATTTTCCGCAGCTGCTGCATTTGCTTTAATCTTTTCTCTCAATTTTTCAGGGAGTTTACCGTATTTACCTTGCGCAGCCCCTTCTGCCATCGGCGCAACAAGCGGTCTTACCGTTTGCGCATGACCACCAATATTTAGTCCAAGTGCTGCTGATGATTCTCTTATCGTAAAATATGACATTAATACTCTTCCAGTTGTTGCTCCTTTTGATTTCGTTATAAGTGCTTCTGCTCTTTCTTTTAAACCATAACGCTCTAAAATTCCGATTACCGGTAAAGTTAATATGATTGGCATAGACATATATCTGTTTTCTATGAAAAATTTACCGAACATGCTAATTACATCATAAAAACTTAAGCCTGAAACCATACCAGTAACAATACCCGCAACCATAACTACTAACAGTGTATTTAGCCTAAATAAAAACCCAACCGCAACAAGTAAAATCCCAATTAATTTCACCAATTTTAACACTTCCTCTCATTTTTAATCCCGCTAACTAAAGTTTCACTTTATTTGGTGCGCATATAGAAATACCGTTAAGTTCGAATGTTCTGTATATTTTTTCCGCAAATTGGACTGCTTTCTCTCCGTCCCCGTGTAAACATATCGTTTGCGCTTGAACTGCTACTTTCCCCCCATTAACCGATTCTACATACCCTTCTTTCACCATTTGAAGTACTTGTTTTATTGCTTCATCTTCATTTTTTATAAGAGCATTTTCTTCTGTACGGCTCGTTAAAGTTCCATCCTGCTTATACGTACGATCGGCAAAAGCTTCTTGTACGAGAGTTATATTATATTTTTCTGTTGCCCTTATAAATGCCTCACTATTTGCTAATCCGTAAAGTAATAATCCAGGGTTAATATGATAAATTGCCTTTGCAATTGCATCCGCAATTTCCGAATCAGTTGCCGCCATATTATATAAGGCACCGTGCGGTTTTACATGTTGCATTTTCCCTCCAGCAGCTTTAACAAATCCTTCTAATGCGCCAATTTGATATAAAACATAATCGTATACTTCACTTGCTGAAACATGCATGTTCCTTCTTCCAAATCCAATTAAATCAGGAAATCCAGGGTGTGCCCCTATTGCTACATTTTGCTGCAGGGCTTTTTCAACCGTTTGCCTCATAACGGACGGATCACCAGCATGAAAACCACAAGCAACGTTTATAGAGGAAACGAACGGAAGAATTTCATCATCATTCCCCATTTTATAAGCTCCAAAACTTTCTCCTAAATCACAGTTTAAATCGATCGTAGTCACGATGTTTTCCTCCTAATCTCAGCTTCGTAAAGCGATGAATTTCTTTAATAGACTCATACTTGTTTCCTGCTTTATATATAATTGTGCAGCTTCTTCCATAGTTATTTTTTCAAAAGTTACATAGTCTCCTGGTTTCAGCTGCGCTAGAAGAGGTAAATCTACTGAAATTACATTTCCAATTCTCGGATAACCACCTGTCGTTTGTCTATCCGCCATTAATATAATAGGCTGTCCACCATTTGGTACTTGAATTGTTCCGAATGTAACTGGGCTCGATAAAATTTCTATCTCTTCAACTCTATTTAAAACATCTCCGTCAAGCCTATATCCCATGCGATCAGCATAATTGGACACTTTATACTCTTTCGAAAAAAACGACTTTATACTTTCTTCTGTAAATTGATCATATTCAAAGTCTGTTATGACGCGAAGAATAGGATGCTTCTTATATTTTGGTAAAGCATTGTTACAAATTGCCCACTTCGTTTTTATACGCTTTTCTTCTTGTAAATTTTGAATGAAACGGCTTGCAACTTCTGCCCCTGTACCAATTTGAAAATAATCTCCTTTTTTCAGCATTCTCCCTTCAATACCGCCAAGAGCAGCACGTATGTAAGTACTTTTACTTCCCATCGTACGATCAATATTTATACCGCCGGCAAAAGTCACATATGCTCTGCAACCGCTTTTCGCTTTTCCGAGGCAAAGCATGCTTCCTTCTTCAGCTAATATAGGGCGCCATAATGGAATGCGTTCTCCATTTAATAACGGTTCCATATCCGCACCGCCAATCGCGAGCAATGTCGTTTTCTTTATTAACAATTTAGGTCCCATTATTGTAATTTCGAGTCCTGCCTCATTCTCCTCATTACCTACTAACATATTAATCATCCTGAGCGCACCTTTATCCATAGCACCGCCAACAGGTACACCGTATTGTTGATAATGAAATCGCCCTAAATCTTGGACTGTTGTAAACATTCCTGCATGCAAAACCTCTACATCCATTCTTTAGCCCCCTCAAGCGATACGTACTCTTCCTTTGTTATTGGTATAAATCGTAAATACATACCACTTTCAATATATGTTGGTGTTTCTTCTTTTGGATTAAATAGAGAAATAGGTGTTCGGCCGATAATATTCCAGCCTCCTGGTGTTTCTAGCGGATAAATACCTGTTTGATTTCCGCCAATACCTACTGAACCAGGAGCGATTTGTAACCGTGGTGTTTCTTTTCTAGGTGTTTCTAGTTCTTTTGATAATCCCCCTAAATAAGGGAAGCCAGGCGTAAAGCCTAACATATACACGAAATATGTTGTTTCACTATGTATTCGAATAACATCCTCTACTTGTAATCTTTGATAATGTGCAACCTCTTCTAAATCAGGTCCATATTCTCCCCCGTAACACACTGGTATAGAAATATGTTTCACATCTCGGTTCACTTCTTCTTTATAAGAATCACACAGCTCCCGTATATACTGGCAAACGTAATCATATGGTCTTATATTTCTATCATTTTCCTTCCATACTTCGTACAAATTGTAATAAACCGCTAATGAAGTAAACGACGGAACGCATTCAACCATTCCTGCAAACGGATGTTGCTGCAGTGCTTGAAATAGTCGTTGTACTTTTTCATATATATCCATTCCAATTTCTTCACCAAATGTAACAATAATTGCTTGATCCCCTAACGCAGAAAATTTCATCCCACTCCCTCTTTCTATGCCAAAAAGCCGAGTTCTTTCGAAATGCGGTATGCTGTTTCTTTCACTTTCGCAGTAAAATATGAAATGTTACTTTCGCTATACTCAATTGCTAATCCCGAAATACTAATGCCTGCTACAACCGTTCCATCACTTGCAAAAATTGGTGCTGCTATAGCCGCTGTATGATTTTCTAATTCAGAGTAGCTAATTGTGTACCCTTCTTTTTTCGCCATATGTAATACTTCTAACAAATGCTCCTTATTCACGATTGTTCCATCTGCAAACTGCTTTAAATCCGTTTCCTCTACGTACTTCCTTTTCTCTTCCTCAGAAAAATACGATAGTAAAATTCTCGGACATGCACCCGCATACAGTGGTGCCCTTCTTCCAACCGCCGTATAAACACGTACTGGCTGAACTCCTTCCATCTTCTCAACGTAAATTGCGTCATTACCATCTTGAATAATTAAATTTACTGCTTGCCCTAAACTATCCCTAAGCTCTTTCATATAAGGAATCGCAATATTTCTTACGGATAACCTTTGTGAAACAAGTTGACCAAATCGTAAAAAAACGACTCCGAGACGATACTTTCCCTTTTCTGTTTTTTGTAAAAAGTCCATTTCTTCTAACGAACCAATTAAACGATAAACAGATGTTTTCGGCATATTCGTAAGCTGAACCATCTCTGTTAAACTTAGCTCCTCATGCTCATAAAACAACTCTAAAATATCCATTGTCTTAACTGCCGTTTTATTTATACTCATCCTATCTCCTTTTCGTTCCGAATTTCGGAACTTCAATTCCGTTTTTCGAAACAAACATATAATTTAAAATTATAAAATATTCTTTCAATTCTATCAATATTTTTTTTACAAACAAAAAAAGTATGGAAGAATATTTCTCCCATACTTTCGCTTTACTTTATAACGCTCTCACTTGTTTCAACGGCCAGAAAACAGCTTGTCCTTTTCCGACAATTTCATCTTCTGAAATAAATCCAAACATACGACCGTCTTTAGAAACTTCACGATTATCTCCTAAAACAAACACTTGGCCTTCCGGCACTTTCGTTTTCCCTGTGATTTGTTCTAACGTAAAATCAGGAGTTAATACACGACCAGACGCCTTTTCTTTAAATTCTTTTAAATACGGTTCTTCCATCGCTTTTCCGTTTACATATAAAACATCATCTTTATACTCAACTGTATCACCCGGTAAACCAATTACTCGTTTTACTAAATCGTACCCTTCTTTTCCGTGGAAGACGATAACGTCAAAACGGTCTAATCCACTTATACTATAACCAATCTTATTCACGAGAACTCGTTCGTTATTTTCTAAAGTGGGCATCATCGATTCCCCTTGTACTAATGAAGGTGTAAATAAAACACCGCGAATAATAGCGATTAATACAAGGGTAAATCCTATCGTTTTAGCCCATGAGAATAATTCTTTCTTCGTATTTTCCTTCATCGTTTCTCCTCTTTCTTAAGTGTTTATTTTATTATTTGAACTAATTCTTGTACTAAATTTAGGTCAATTTCAGAAAAACATGACTTACCTTCTCTAACCGCTGTACCTACATGCGCCTGCGTAATTCCAGTTTCATCTAGCAATTGTTTTACATTCTTTTTCGTTACTCCGCTTCCGACAACAAGCTGTATATTCCCTTCACTTTCCTTTTGCATTGCTGCAAGAACTGGAATATTATCTACTACATTTCCTTGTCCGCCTGAAGTTAAAACGTGAGTAACTTTATTGAATTTCTTCAAAACTTTCATCGCTTCTACTGGATTTTCTGTATCATCTATCGCACGGTGATACGTTACATTTATTCCATCTACAACAGATAATAAATCTACTAATTTCTCTTCATCAACTTCATTTTGTTCATTTAACACACCTAATACAACACCAGCAGCTCCAAGATTTTGAGCAACTACAATATCTTCTTTCATCATTTCAATTTCTTCTTCCGTATATGTAAAAGACTTCGCATGCGGACGAATCATAACATGAACTGGTATTTGCACTGCTTCTACTGCTTTTTTTATAAAAGCATAGCTCGGTGTTAAACCACCTTCTGTATATGATGAAATGAGTTCAATTCGATTTCCACCAGCCTTTTCAATTCGCTTCACATCTTCTAAACAAGTTGCAATAACCTCTAGCATGAGATAACCTCTTTTCGTACTTTTTTCTTATTATACAGTAGGTGAAATAAGAAACATAGCATTCCACTATAAAACTATAAAAAGAAGAATGAAAAGAAAGATTTATTGAATTGATAATAAATATCATATATGTTATGTTTCCCTTAAAATTATACATCCTTATATCCTTATAAAAGGAAAGGAACATATGATTCTTACAAAAAAACGGTTCGTTATCTCTAGTTCATTTATTGTAATTGCATCACTTTGTGCGATTACTTTATTAACAAAACAAAATACAAAACTAGATTCCTCAACTTCAAGTATAGAAACAGAAACGATTACCCTTTCATCAAGCAATAAAGAAGAAACTCAAACCTTTCGTTCATCTTCATTTAATAACTCAACTGTATTCAGAGGCGATACTGGTACAGGCTTTGACTTTAGTGGCCAAGGTGACTTACATATTACAATTAAAAATACTAGTACAAACAGTTTTACCTATTCAATTAAATTCAAAGAAGTTCGTTTAGTCAAACACACGTTACAGCCAAATGAAAGTGAATCCTTTCCTTTACGTTCACTCATCGCCAATCCTTTACCAGGTGAGTATTCATTATTTGCACATAATCAAGACGGTTCTGAAAGTAGTATGAATCTTGAAGTGCAGCCACAATAGAACAAAATAAAAAGGCTATCCTCTTATCAAAAGGATAGCCTTTTTATTTTGTAAAACGAGAATTCCCTCTTCTTTGAACAATGACATAATACATGGAATTATATCACCGATTCACCGACAACGAAAAGCCTGTTCCTGAACGGAACAGACTTTATATTTCTTCATTACGACCGAAACGCCGCATCCGCCAGCATAGATAGTGTTGCATCATCCATCGGCGGATTGTGTAGTCCTGCTCTTACGTTTAAATAATAACGATGAAGCGGATTTTTTTCTGATAAACTTTTCGCCCCGACAATACGCATTGCTTTATCTACAATAGATATCGCCGCATTTGTTACCGCGTATTTCACTGCCGCAAGTTCGGCTTGCAATGATAATTTATCTTCTGCCTCATCGTATTTTTTCGCAATTTGATATAAAAAGACACGAGCTTGCATAAGCTCAAGTTCTAATTCTCCAACTAACCTTCTAACATTCGGTAATAAACTTATAGAATGATTTAAACTGTTTGGCTTGTATGATACCGCAAACTGAACTGCATAATTTCTTGCTGATTGTGCAATTCCTAAATAACATGCTGGTATATGTAGCAACCAGCCAATACCCTTAGCTTTAACTTTTGAACCCTTTATATCAGTGAAAAAGCGATCTGGTATCTCTACATTTTGTAAAACGAGATCATGGCTCGCAGTTCCTCGCATTGCGATGCTATCCCACGTTTCTTCAATTGTCACGCCTTGCGTATTCTTTGGAATGACAAACTCTCCGATATCTTCCTGGCCTTCAATACTTGCTGAAATGATAAAATAATCAAGTACTGGTGCCATTGTCGTAAACGTTTTTCTTCCATTTATAATCCACTTCTCACCTTTTTTGACAGCTAACGTCTCTGGTTTCCCGCCGCGAGTAGGACTACCTGTATTCGGCTCTGTCGCTGCTCGATTAAAAAGCGCACCATTACGTACTTCTTCACAAAACCAAGTGAACATTTCCTCATTCCAAGAACGATTTTCAGCTAATTCCTTTACAATGCCAAGGTGCCATCCAATCGATAATGCGGTAGCACCGCAGCCTTCTGCTATTTTCTCTTGAAATAAAACGAAGTCATATAAAGAAATCGCATTGCCTCCCAATTCTTTTGGCAACGTTAATTTCGTATATCCGATATCTTTCAAATTATTAATATTTTCATACGGAAATGATCCTAATTCACTTAGTTGATGCTCCCTTTCCATGAACTTCGGAATCAATTTATTTATTTGTTCAATAACTAAAGATTGTTCTTCTGTTTCAACAAATGAGAGTGCCATACATAATCTCCTTTATGTCCGATTCATAAACCGTTCATTTTGTCATTATGATTATATGAAGTTACTTCTCTATTGTTTCACTATTCCGATAAAAATACAATGCTTTTGAACAATAAGAAAAGTTCCTATAAAAAAGATAGGTTCTTTTCTTATATTAATCCCCTTTCAATGCCTTTAATGGCAAAGAGGTTACATATCCAATATACGAGCATAATTCTTTAAAAAAGAAAGGGATTTCTGTATCTAACGTTTTATACGCTGACGTTGGAGTTGGTGATGCATACGCTTCAATTTTAATATGTTTTGCAATTTTCATTGCACGTTTCATATGAAGTGGATCACTCACAATCGTATATGTGCGTATTCCGTTCTCTATTCCAACTTGCTTTGCATTCTTTAAATTGTCCTCTGTGAAAAGGGATTTTGTTTCAATTAGAATATCCTCTTCTTTCACACCATGTTTCAGTGCATACACTCTAGCAGTACGCGCTTCCTCAAGCTCTGCCTCAAACTTTGTACCACCTGTGAAAATAATCTTTTTAATATTACCGTTCTTATATAAGGAAATTGCATGATTAATTCTTTCTTTAAATACAGGAGATGGTTTTCCGTTCCATGAAGCTGCTCCCAGCACGATACCAGCATCTGTCTTCACACCATCATCTGTTTTAAAGCGATAACTCCAAATATCGTAAGCTGCATAACTTACATATAAAATAATAGAACAAATCATAAGCAAGAATACTTGCAAGATTCTTCTTTTCTTACTTTTCTTATTTTCTTTCATTTATAACTGCCTCCGTACATCATCCATACTTCTATATAAAAACGTATATATCAAATCATTTTGTTTGAATTTGTTTAAAAGAAGGAATTTTTCTTATCATATATATGCATTAAAGGGTTTTCATTTAAAATTGAGGATTATCAATTCATTTTTCGTTTGCGGTTTTCATTACATTTGTGTAATTTATAAGTTTATTACCATACAACTACATTGTAACGAATTTTTTATCATAATGGAATGATGAAACAAAAGAAGTAACTATTTTGTAAGAAAAAAGGTATATTTTTCATCTTGACGATCAATACACCTTTCTTAATATGAATTATCGTTTTTCTTTATATGACTCTAATTTTTCTAATAACCTTTCCTTTACAGCTGGCCATTCATTTGCAATTACACTGTATACAACTGCATCTCTAACATGCCCACTCGGTAATTTTCTTTCGTTTCTAAGTACACCCTCTTTTACTGCGCCGAGTCTTTCAATTGCTCTTTGTGCTTTTTCATTTCGTGCATCCGTCTTAATTTGTACCCTCCGCATATGCAACTTTTCAAAAGCATATTGTAATAACATGTACTTACATTCCGTATTCATACTCGTACGTTGCACACTCGGGTCATACCACGTTTTCCCTAATTCCACCGTCTTATCTTCAACTGAAATGTTATATAAGCGTGTACTCCCTACTATTTCATTTGTCTTTTGATCAACAACAACAAATGGCAAATCCTTCCCTGCCCCATAAGCTTTTATCGCCTTTTGAACATATTGCTGCATATCTTGAACAGTATCCATTTTAGAGATTAAATACGCCCAAATATCTCGATTTCCTTCCACGATTGAAAACATTTTTTCGACATCATTGCTATCCATTAACCGTAACTTTGCTCTTTCGTGAATAATTTCCATTTGTAAGCCCCCTTTGTTGTAACTATATCATACTCTTTTACCGTTATATCGTTATATAAGAACGTGAAGTTATTTTTATATCAAGGAATAAAATATATCTTTAAAATAAAAAGTGCGATGCCTTTTATTCAAGCATCGCACTCATAAATTGAATTGAAATTTACTTCTTTTCCATTACTGCAAAATAATTATTTTCGCTATCTGCAAAATTAAATATTCTACCTGAAGGCATATTTACAATTTCTCCGACTGTAACGTTTTTGTTTACTAAACCACTATATAAACGATCGAATTCTTTTGAGAAGAACATTAAAGAAGGTGTGCCAAGATTTAACTCCGGCTGCATTTTAGCAATTAGCTCCTTATTATGGAGAATAATACTTGTTTCAGCTTCTTTAGTTGGAGCAATTTCAATCCATCGCATTCCTTGACCGTTATCTTCCTCTGAAATTACAATAAATCCTACTTTTTCTGTCCAGAATTCCTTCACTTCATCTTGGTTATTTACATACAACATGATTTGACCAACATTATTAATCATTTATTTTAACGCTCCTTTATAAACAATTTTTATTAAACTCCATACACTTACACCTAATTATCACCGAAAATAAAGTTGCGGTGCAAAAATCTATTTCAGCGACTCCAATCGCTCATTCAAACGATCCCAAGTTTCGGTGATACCTTGTAGCATGCCCATGTCCATAACGGTCTTAAGGGCTTCTTCGGAAACATATTCAGCACGGTTTATTAGCTTTGTCTTTCCACCTAAATCGATGAATTCCAATGTCATCTCGGTTGACGGCATAGAATCATTTACATTGCCTTCAGCATCTGAAAAGTAATCAGTGTAGACGATTTTCTCTGGCTCAATAATCTCTTTATAGACTGCTTTTCCCCATGATTCCATACCAAAAAATTGCTCCAAGTTCTGATTGACACACTTCATACAGTAGTGCCAAACGCCTCCCGGACGGAAGTCGACAGTGCATGCTGGAATTTCCCAACCTCTTGGTCCCCACCAATGTTTCAAATGCTCTGGTTCTTTAAACATACTGAATACAAGATCACGCGGCGCATCGAAAACGCGCTCCAGTACTAATACCCGATCGTTCTCTACTCTCGATACCATTGTATTATTTGACATTTTAATTCCTCCTTAAATATGAACTGATTTTATGACTTTTCCTTGTTTTGCAATTCCTTCAAATACTCATCTAAATTATCGAATCTCTCTTCCATCACACGCTTAAATGACTGCACCCAACAATCAAGTGCTTGGAAAGGCTCAGGTCGGAGCTTGTAAATCCGGCGATTAGCTTCAGCCTGCACTTCCACAATCCCTGTATCGCTTAACACTTTTAGGTGTTTCGAAGTTTGTGGTTGCCTTAATCCCAAATGTTCGGCGATTTCCCCAACGGTTAAGGGACCGTCACGCAAGAGTTCAACGATATTCATACGATTCGGTTCAGATAAAGCGCTCAACGTCGTCATATTCACGCCCGGAATTTTCCCCGACATATCACTCACCTCGTTAAGTGATGGTCTCCGGTTATAACACATCAATATCATCACTAATATTATTTTCCTGTTGAATCGATTATAACCAAAGAGGAATATTCCCGTCAAGGAATATTCGAAAACTAAAGTAATACCACATCGTTACTTAATAATAAGAATGGATTAAAAACATTTCACAAACCTATGTTTTACGATAAAGTGATGCTTTAGTCAGTGGGTTTTGGAACGATTTTCGCGAAGGCTTTGTTTTTATTTGGTCCAAGAAAGCTTTAACACTTTTAATACTATTTAACGCTACAGTATTTTTTGTCATATTTTTATTTGATAGTTTAGTTGTTTTATTGGCAAAAGAAATGGACATACGTGATAGTTTGTTTGGAATCTTTATAAGTATCGTTGGGTTAGACGCTTTAGTCAGAGCTATAACCATTGGAAAATAGGGAAATACAGTAAACAAAATGAATATCTTAAACGGTTCAGCTATATTACTTGGAGGAATGTTGATCCTTACTGGACTTGGAGGGTTCGGCTTTTTATCGAGTAATTTATTTTTATCGTTAATCATTTGGTTTTTTATTGGTATATTTATCGCTTCTATCTCTGTATGCTATAGTTACTTACTTCAAACCCCTGCAAGATTAATGGGAAGAGTAACTAGTACCACAAATACAATGGTGCACGGTGCTATGGTTACCTACATTAGGTTCAGTTTTAGCCCTATGGATAAAAGTAAGCGGAGTTGTTCTACTCGCAGGAGTTTTAATCACACATATTGGTATGATTATGTACTTAGCTCATACGTTATTTATGAAAAAATCATCTAGAGTTACTTTGGAACATAATTAACGTTATGCCATTTTTTGATTTGAATAATCAGAAAATGGCATAACTTCAGAAACTTAACGCTACATGTTTAAAGCAACAAATAAGCAATCGGCGTAATAATAAGCAACGTTAAAATCGTTCTTTGCACATATAAAATAATAAGCTCAGATACTTTTAACGGAATATCTGTTGATAATATACAAGGAATTGAAGCGGAGAAAAACAAAATAGATGATACCGAAACAACCGCAATAACAAACTTTGTCACGAGTGGTGCACTTACAACTAAAAGAGAAGGTAAAAACATTTCTGCAATACCAACTGATGCTGCTTTTGCAGCTAGTTCCGCTTCTGGAAGCTGCAGTAACCATGTAAATGGATAGAAAATATAACTAATCCAATCAAATATTGGCGTAAACTTTGCCAAGACGATACCAATTAATCCTACTGACATAATAGATGGTAAAATCCCCATCGTCATTATAAATCCATCTTTTAAATTCACTGCGATATTTTTCATAATACTTGGTGCTGATTTTGATACTTCTAATGCATCTTCCCAAGCTCGCTCTAACATTTTCTCTTTATAAACTGGCTCTGGGAACCCTTCTTTCGTAATATATGTATCTGGTTTTCTACTAAGAGGCGGGATTCTTACGGTGATAGCGGTCACGATGAATGTTACAACAAGAGTAGTCCAAAAATAAACATTCCATAAATGCATAATGTCTAATGTTTTTGCGATGATGATCATAAATGTTGCGGATACTGTTGAAAAACCTGTAGCGATAATTGCTGCTTCTTTCGTCGTATACTTTCCTTCTTTGTAAACACGGTTCGTAATTAATAAGGCTAACGAATAGCTTCCTACAAAGGAAGCAACCGCATCAATTGCTGATCGCCCAGGTGTTTTCCATAACGGTCTCATAATTGGACGACAAAACGTGCCGATAAACTCAAGCAATCCGTACCCGACTAATAACGCTAAAAATGCTGAGCCAATTGGAACGAGTAAACTTACTGATATAACTAACTTCTCATACAAAAACGGTCCAACATCTGGCGCAAAGAACCATGCTGGTCCTACTTTCAAACAATATAATACGCCGAAAACAACACCTACTACTTTTAAAATAGAAAAACAAATGTCTACGATAGATGCATTCCACTTCTTCGTATAAAATGGATAAATCGCACCAATTATCATTACAAGCAGTGCATAATAAGGTACTACCGAAGGAACCGTAGCTCTTATCCACGATACGATATGATCAATCATAATTGACGAAGCACCGTTTATCGTAACTGGTACGAAAAACATAAACACACCTACTAAACTTGCGAGTATAAACCGAAGTATAATCCCCCTCTCTCGCCCTGTCTTAATTACATTCCTTTTTAATTCAATTTCACTCAAAATTCGACACCTCCTATTATCTAAAAATTCTGTCTAATAACATTAAATCCCTTCTTTTAATTCTGAATATTTAATCATGCAAAAAAGCCTATTTTGAAATATACAATCAAAATAAGCTTTTTCTATTAGCTCTTATAATCATCCACAATTACTTGAATTACACGATAAGATTCTTCTGCCACTTTTTTATTACTATCCCTATTCGCATCATATGTAATTAACGCCTTCCAAAGTGCCCATCCTCTCGCTCTATTCCACGTTCCTTCATCTATGCGCAATACTTCTTTAAATACGTTTCTACTATTCTTATCAAAAAATGTCCATGCCATCGCTGCATCACAAGCAGGATCTCCTACTCCTAATATACCAAAATCAATTACGGCACAAAGCTTTCCATCCTTAACGAGTAAATTCCCTGGCGCTACATCTCCATGAACCCAAACTGGTTTGCGATCCCATGTTGACCTAAGTGCTAAATCCCAAAGATGCTTTAACAATGTCTCATCAAAAACATCCTTATTATTTTCAATAGCCACTCTCGCTTCTTCATCGTATACAGATATAAGCCCGCCTCGGTAAAAATTATGTTCTCCAGCTATTGGCCCGTTACTCGCATCAATTGATTGTAACTCTATTAAAAATGAGCCTAAGTCCGCCGCAAATTCATCTAGGTCACGAACATTCTCTTTCGTGACTGTCTCTCCCTCGATCCACTTATTAATAGACCAAGGCCACGGATACTCTTCAGTCGGATTCCCTTTCACAATTGGTGCAGAAATTTGTAAAGAAAGTCCCTTACTTAATATAGGTGACCAAGTGTTTTCTTTCTCTACTTGCGGTGCATATGCTGCATCACTCGGTAATCTGACACTCATCTCCTCCCCTAGGTGAAACGTTCTATTATCATGCCCACTAAACTTTACAGGTTTCACTTCTAAATGTGCCCATTCTGGAAATTGTGCCCCTACTAACCTTTTAACTAAATCAGCATTAATATGATTCATTTACTTCCCCCTTTATATACCTATCACACGGATAAACGCGTTCTACCGTCATTTTCGTCTGTAACATATTCAACATAAAACCCTTGATCAATTGCGTTTTCATACATCATTTCAATCTCTTCTTGGTTTTTCGCATAAACCTGTATGTAATCACCATCCGCTACTAATACGACTACTTCACACTTACTCTCTTTAAATTCTTCATATGTTTCAATATCTACTACTTCCTCTCCTTTTGGATACGCTTTTAAATCTGCAAAAATGAGATAATATATGTTGTCTTTTATTAATTTTTTCAATTCTAATCCACTCATTACCTTGTTATCTTCTGAAAATAATTCTGGTCCTAATCCATCAGGCAATATGAAATAAGATTCCTCGTTTTCCACTCGCCAATCAAATGAAGTAATATCGATTGGCTTTAACACTTTCCAAAGTAGATTATCATATTCATTTGGAATATCTACAAAAATTCCTCTTTTCATTTGTTTGCTCCTAGCTTATTTATTTTCGTTTTCGTTTCATACATTATATACCAAATTCAACTACTATATTTTGTCGATACCTATGCACATCATAAAAAACCGCTCCACTACTAGTGAAACGGTTTCCTTCTGCTTCCATTTACATATCTTATTCAATTGTTGCACTGCGTTTTAAAATAATTTCTAATATGTTCAGCACATCAGCCATTCATTTTTAACACTCACTTCGACTTCACAAAATAATATAAAAACCACACTGCATGATTTTGTTCATCTGCTGCTATTCTGCGCAATAACTCTTTCATAGATGCATCTGCTGCTTCATCCGAAATTTCCAAGTAAAAATCTACGGTCTTTTGCTCATCTTTTATAGCGAACTCTAATCCCTGTAAGTACGTATTAGGGCAATTTTCCGTAATCTGTGGTTTCGGCTGTCTGCCAGTTAAATTCGTATAGATTTGTACAAAATGATGAAAATGCCTTATTTCATCATTACGGATTTCAAGAATTTGTTTTTGTTCTACTTGATTTGGAGCCATGTTAGCTAATTTTGCATAGCAGCTTATAGCGCTATACTCTCCGTTTATAGCTTTTTCAATATCACTAATTAGCTTATCATTCTGTCTATACCAATCATCATAATTCGAATTATACATCGTATCCCCTCCATTATTTCACATAACATTTTATGCATTTCGAAATAGTAGGAGCCTGTATACATAAAAGAACAGCATGGACTCATTCTTATAGCCCTTTTACTTCAATCCCTTTAAAACATTGAAAAAGCCTAGCTATCACTACTTTCATTTCCTGTCGATTAAATATTCTATAATGATTTCACAAAAAAACGCTTCACTACTAGTGAAACGTTTTTATCTTTTAAATGTTTAATTCAGTTTTATTTCCTCTTCTTATTTTATTGACATCACATCAAAAAAATTATTGATTCTTATTTATATACAATTTTAAAATACGAATAAACAGTTAACACATAATATCCGAAATAAATTATGCAATATACACCGCTACTAATTAAAATAGGAATTATGATATTAAATATAGGCATGTTGCTTATTACTGATAAAGCAAATAAGCTATGAACAAGTCCAATTATCACGGGTAAAATAAAACTAAAACGAACTTGTTTTGAAATTGACTTTCTTACCTCTTTTTTCGTAACACCAATCTTACGAAGAGTCTCATAATATCTCTGATTAGCATGCGCTTCAGATAATTGTTTGTAATAGATAATAGAACCTGTTGCCAGTACAAATACAACCCCTAAAAAACCTCCAATAAATAATATAGTCCCATACGTCTCCATAACATCTAAATTTGTTTTATAGAAAGTATTGATTTTAATATCATCAGCAGCAGGTACTATCTTTAATAAACCTTCTGTCAACTCTTTACTATCCTTTTGTTGCGTTACATCAATATTTTTCACAATATAGGTCTGATGTGTTTGCTTAACCATTTCATAGAGCTGATCAGGTACAATGACAACCAAATCTCCTAAATTTATTAGTTTACGCATTTCGATCCCCTGAATGACAGATATTTTCGGCTCAACTTCAAGGGGTAATTGAAGTCTATTTCCCTTTTCAAAATTCTTATCAGGCTGTAGATTATATATAACTACTTCTCCTGGATTTAATTTGACTTTCTTCACTCCTAAATTTTTAGCATTATTATTCAAAATAGATTGGGATATAAGCTGAAAATCATATGCTATTTTATAAGGGGGATTGGGTAGACTTGTATTTCCTTCTTCCTCAAAAGGCCCTCCCTTAACTGTTACCATTTCAACTTCAAAATCACGGATAATTGAATTTTTTTTCTTGTTCTCTTCGAAAACACCCTGTATGCCCTTTTCAATTGCATCCTCTTGTTTTTCATATGAAAAACTGTACGGTGCCTTGTTTTTTGCTTCAGCTTCTCCATAAAAATATGCCGATGTAACAGTCCCAATTGCTGTTAAAGCTACGGCACTTAATATAGCAATTGTCGCAAGTAACCTTGCATTTCCTTTTACTCGATATAATGACTGTGAAATGTTCAGTATGCTCATACCATTATAAAACATTGTCCTTTTACTTCTCATTTTCTTTAATATAACAACTGTATAAGACGTGAATAATAAATATGTCCCAAGAACAATTGCAATCAAAATAATAGCCGGAATATACATAGGTTGCTTATCCGTAGGGGTCTGCACAATTTTTATGATTTCACGAATAAAAAAGGCTGACAAATAACCTAATCCTATTAAAATAATGCTCATGTATGCCATGATTCTAGATACTTTTGGCATACTTTCCCCTTGATGATCAGCTTGAAACATCTCAATTAAAGAAAATTGATAAATTATGCGAGAGTTTCTCCAAGCCGTATATAATAAAATAGCTAAAAAAACTACGGATGTGTCTATCAGCGCCTTTATAGAAAACTCAAAATGAACGGGCACCTTTAATTTCATTAAACTCATTAGTATTTCAAAAGCTAGCTTTGAACTCCAACTACCAATTAGTACTCCCATTACTAAAGCTACGCTCCCCATTATTATGGTTTCACAAAATAACATTGTACCGATTTGTTTTTTAGTTATACCTAGTAAAGAGTATAACCCTACTTCTTTTTTACGCTTCTTTATAAAGAAATTTGTAGAGTAAATAATAAATATGGCAATAAAAACAATAAGAACTACTTTTGCAGATTGAAGAAGGTTCTTAGTCTCCACACTATTAGTCAATGCTGCATTTATTTGTGTATTATAGCGAAGTGATGCAAACATAAAATAGATAACTATACTCGCAGTTAGGGACACAAAATAGATTATATACTCTTTAAAATTACGTCGTATATTCCGTTGAACGATGTCAAATAACGTCATCAATTGCACCTCCGGAAATGACGGACATTACGTCAACTACTTGTTGGAAGAACTGTTTACGTGTTAATTCCCCGCGATGCAATTCTTTACATAACTCACCATCTTTAATGAAAACCACTCGTTTACAGTAACTTGCCGCAAACGCGTCATGCGTTACCATTAAAATTGTTGAGTTATCCTGTTCATTTAATGACTTCATACTTTCTAATAAATCTATTGCTGACTTAGAATCAAGCGCTCCTGTTGGCTCGTCTCCAAAAATCATACTTGGATTTGTAATCATTGCACGAGATGCTGCGCAGCGCTGCTTCTGTCCCCCAGATACTTGGTATGGGAATTGATTTAAAATATGCTCAATCCCAAACTTCTTCGCAATTTCCAAAACGAGTCGATCAATTTCGCTCGCTTCCACTTTTGATAGCGCAAGTGGGAGGGCAATATTCTCTTTCACCGTTAGCGTATCTAATAAATTATAATCTTGGAAAATGAAACCTAAATGATTGCGACGGAATAATGCCAACGTATCATCATTCATCTTCACGATATCTTCTCCATCAATTAAAATCTCACCGTTCGTCACATTATCGATTGTAGAAAGAACATTTAATAGAGTCGTCTTACCTGAACCAGAAGGTCCCATAATTCCAACGAATTCACCTTCTATTACTTGTAAGTTAATACCTTTCAACGCTTCAAATGTATTTCCGCCTGTGTCATATACTTTTTTAATATTTTTTGCTTCTAATACTGTTTTCATTTTTATATTCCTCTCTTTTCTTCATATCTATAGCCAAAAAATCTATATAAAATTAGAATTAAGATTACTTAACTTTTGGGTTACCTTATGAAAGTCCTTATTTAAAAAAGAGTAAATACTCATAGGGGTATTTACTCTTTTTTAAAACATCTTACCTTTCACCTACACTATTATTCATATCGAAGACAATCAATTGGGTCCAATTTAGCTGCTTTATTTGCTGGAAGTATACCAGAGGCAATACCAATCAATATAGATATTCCAACAGATAGTAGACCGAGATTTACGGAAATAACGAGTGGCCATCCACCAGTGATTGCCGCTACCCAAGCAAAGATAATACCTAACCCAAAACCAATTACTCCGCCCAATGCTGTTAAAATACAAGCTTCAATGAGAAATTGCATTAATATTTTCCTTCTCGTTGCGCCAAGTGCTTTTCGAACACCTATTTCACGCGTACGCTCTGTAACAGATACAAGCATGATATTCATTACACCAATACCACCTACGATTAAAGAAATCCCAGCGATACTAGCGAATACCATTTTCATCATTTGAGCATTTTCTTCAAACCCTTGCCTATATGTTCCCGTATCCACTACTGTAAATGGATGCTCAAATTCCGGTGATTTCAATTCATTTAATACAGATACAGCTTGTTTCCCTACTTCTTCACGATCATTAGCAGAAGATAATTTAATTTTCACTGATTCGTATTCCTCGATTCCTGAAATCAACATTGCATTGTCAATCGATGTATATCCTTCATACACTTTAAATGGCCGCGCAAAACTACCCTCATTTTTGTACGCTCCGACAATCTTGTATGGTTTTCCTTTTATGTCTATATATAAATCATCTTTCCAAGTACCAAATAGCTTTGTAAATAAATCTTCATGGAGAATGACTACAGGGATTGGTTTTTTTTAGTTCATCCTCTGTTAACTCACGCCCATGTACAATTTTCATTTTACGGTCCTGCATAAAATTACCTGTTCCCACAGCCAAACTAAAAGCAACATCTTGCGACCCTGTATATGCTTTTATGGACATGTATACCTGTGGATACACATCCTTTACACCTGGTATCACTTGTAATTGCTTTACCATATCTGGTGTAATTTTCGCTTTCTCTAGTGGGAAATCCGGATTGTTATACTCTATATCAATTTCATCTATATGGTTGTTTTCTTCAAACTCTTTTTGCATCTTTGCGGTTTGTCCATCACCCATTGCGAGAATCGTAATAATCGCACTGATTCCAACAATAATTCCCAGCATCGTTAAAATGGATCGCATTTTATGTGTAAAGATAGAAGCTATAGCCATACGTATATTTTCATTTATATTCAAATTTATTCTCCCCAATCCTGAACAACGATTCCATCACGAATGACAATTCGACGTGCTGCGGCTTCCCCTATTTCACGATCGTGGGTAATCATAATAATAGTTGATCCCTGTTTGTTTAATTCGTAAAATAGATTTACAATTTGTTCACTTGTTTTCGTATCTAGTGCACCTGTTGGTTCATCTGCCAAAATAAATTTCGGGTTATTTACAATTGCGCGTGCGACTGCAACACGCTGTTTTTGACCACCTGACAATTCATTTGGAAGATGGGTAGCGCGATCAGCTAAACCGACTTTTGTTAAAGCCGCTAACGAACGCTCACGTCTTTCTTTTTTATCGGCTCCTGCATAAATAAGCGGTAATTCAACGTTTTGTAGCGCTGTAAGTCTTGGAAGTAACATGAAGTTTTGGAACACGAATCCAATCTCTTTATTTCGAACATGTGCGAGTTCTGTTTCAGACATGTTTGAAATATTTTGACCAGCTAATTCATACGTACCCGTCGTGGGCTTATCTAAGCAACCGATAATATTCATTAATGTAGATTTACCAGAACCAGACGGTCCCATGATAGAAGTAAAATCTCCTTGATTCAGCGTTACATCAATCCCGTGTAATATTTGAATGGATTCTGAACCATTTTGGAAAGATTTTGTGATTCTTTGTAAGTTAATCATTGAGCGACAACCTCCATACCATCTTTTAGATTTACAGTAGGTGTAGAGATAATTTGCTCTCCTTTTTTCACTCCTGAAACTTTCGCTTCACTACCTGTTTCAAATTCAACCGTAACAACTTGCTCTTTTGCTTTTCCGTCTTTTACTACGTAAACAACCGTTTTATCTCCTTTTTTCAAGATGCTAGTTTTTGGAACGATTGTGCCTGTTGCTTCGCCAGATTTACTCATTACATATACGTGGAAACCATTTTGTAATCCTTCACTATTATCTAATGTGACAGTGAATGGATAATTAGAAACTGTTTTGTTTTCATCCATACTCATTAGTGGTGTAGAGCCGATTTCTGTTACTTTTCCTGTCCAAGTCTTACCGGCAACCACTTTTGATGAAACCGTTACTTCTTGCCCAACTTTCATATTAGTAAGCTCATATTCAGACAGTTGACCTTTTACTTTAAAGGGGCCAGCGTGACGAAGTGTAATGCCGCTCATACCGGATTTCTCATCTGCAATTTTCACAATATCGTCAATTACACCATCGGCCGGGCTTGTTACAGAAAGAGTATTTAATTTCTCTTTTGCTGCTTTAATCATTTCATCAGCTTTTTCTACCTCAAACTTTTTCATTTCAAGTTGTGATTCTAATTGTTGAACTTCGGTTTCTGATGCATGTATTGCTTCCCCAGGAAGCCCAGCGTTTTTATCTTTTTTTAATTTTTGCTTTGCTACATCAATTTGTTTTTGCTGTAAGGTTACTTCTTTTTGTGCAATTTTCTTTTGCATTTCTGCTTCCGTTACCCCTTGTCTAGCAATAGGATCATTATATTTGAAAAGAAGCTGTCCTTTTGTTACTTCATCACCTTTTTTCACAGCTAATTCATACGTACCTTTTGTTTGATCGAATGAAATTGTTTCTATACCATTTGGAATAACCTCGCCACTAAATTTTTGATGATTCTCTATTTGTTTTTCTGTCACTTGATATACTTTATATGGTAGACCCGGTTCAGATCCCCCAGCAAACGTCATATAGGCTCCAACTCCTATACCCATTGTTAACACTCCAACGATGATTACTTTATTTACTTTTTTCATATTATCCTCACTTTTTTCTATATTTTACATTTAGAAACCATTAGTTCTTTTTGTGTAATTAGTTAGTTTTTCGGGAATTATATATAAATTAGATTTCAAAATATAAACTCATCCTTTTTAAAATCTTCGTGTTATATAAAATCCAGCGCATACTGTGCGCAATATAAAAAGCCCCACTTTTTATTTCTAACTCCTCCTTGACCTAACATATGTATAGGATAGAAGAAACTTATTAAATAAAAAGTGGGGTAACATTAAATATTTATTAAATTCTTGAATTCTCTTCTTTTGGCAATCTCACTTCAAATATTGTTCTCATTACATTACTCTCAGCAGAAATCTTCCCATTATGTTGCTCAATAATATTTCTAGCAATATATAATCCAAGGCCCGTACTGTTTTTATGGACTGTTCTTGCTTTATCACCTGTATAAAACATATCGAAAAGATAGGGCAAATCTTCTTCTGGAATGCTTTCTCCATAATTAACAATCTGTACAACAACATCTCCACCTTCAATATATCCATTCATATCAATAAAGTGTCCTTTATTTCCGTATCGAACCGCATTTGTTACAAGATTTTCAAATACACGAGCTAACAAATTCCCATCACCATTAATAAATAAATGAGGTTCAATATTTGATCTCACCTCTAATTGATTCTTTTCCAGTAAAGGGTATAATTCCTCATCTAGCTGAATGAGTAATTCACGTATATTAATGGATTCTTTATCTAATTTTTGTACGCCATAATTCATTCGTGTGATTTCAAACAACTCATCAATTAAACTTTCAAGTCGTTGTGATTTTGCAAATGCAATTGTAGAATAATATTCAATCTGTTCCTTCGTTAAATTCTCCTGTTTGAGAATTAAATCTAAATAACCAAGCACAGATGTCAATGGCGTTCTTAAATCATGGGCTAAGTTTACAACAAGCTGATCTTTACTACTTTCAGCGAAGTCGCCTCTTTCAACCGCCTCTTTTAATTTTTCACTCGCTATATTAATTTCACGTGCAATATCGCCAAATTCATCATTTGATGAAATATAAACCTTATTTGCAAAATCTCCTTTAGCCAGATGATGAATGCCATTAGAAATTTCATCAAAATACTTTAAATATTGTTTTGTTAAAAAGAAAAAAAACAAAGTAGATAGTAGGGCGACGGAAATAAAAGAAAGATAAATATTTCCTCTAACCAGAAGTAAAATGTGTATATAATCTTCATGACTAAACCTCATTCTTAAACAGAAACCTACTATTTTAACAAGTATATATGTAACACCAGCTGCTAACACCATACTTAGTGCAAACAAAGCAATCATTTTAAAACGAAAACTTCTCATCATGTTAGCCATTGAAAGTATAACCTACCCCCCATACCGTTTTTATTAACTTATTCTTTCTTGTATCCTCCCCAATTTTTTTTCGTAAAGTACGAATATGTACCGCAACTGTACTTCCACCATCGTAATAATCATCCGCCCACACTTGCTGAAGGATATTTTCCACACTGTACACTTTTTTCGGATGGCTCACTAATAAATATAAAATATCAAACTCTTTTGGGGTTAATTCAATTTGTTCTCCGTATACATTTAGCTTTCGTTGCTCAAGATTAATAACCACTCCGCCTACTTCTAAAACGGATTTATTCTCCTCTACTTTCGGTTGATTTAACGTAAGAAATCGACGTAATTGTGCATTTACACGCGCAACTAATTCAATTGGTGCAAAAGGCTTTGTCATATAATCATCCGCACCTAGTACAAGACCTGTCACCTTATCAAAATCAGATGTTTTCGCGCTTAGAAAAATGATTGGCATATTATGTTTCACACGAATTTGTCGTGTTACTTCATAACCATCCATTTTTGGCATCATAATATCTAAAATAACTAAATCAATTGGTTGCGATTGAATAATAAGAACAGCTTCTTCTCCATCAGTAGCTTTCACAACATGATAACCTTCTTTTTCTAAATATATCCCAATTAATTCAGCAATTTCCACCTCATCATCCGCTATTAAAATTGAAATCTGCTCCATTTTGCCCTTCCCCTCATTCCTTTTTCATACGTTCAATTTTAAACTAGTCTATTTTGTTTATACCATCTTAAAAGAACATTAGTATGAAATCCTTACTTTTTAAAGATAATCTCGAGTACTATATTTCTTATGCATTTATTTTTGCATGTTTATGTTTTGTTAACTTTGCAACACCCTCTATGATTTCACGTTTTATGGTAGAAAATGCAGAAAAACTAACAAAAATAAAGTATATCAGAGATAGTAATTATATAGTACAACAGATTTTTTAGTAGGATCCCTTCATCTCAAGCCTAGCTAAGTGACAGTTAGTTTCACAAATAACTAACTTCCTTTCATTATATCAATATATTTTGTACCCTTACTTGTATTTCAACATAAAAACCGCTTCACTACTAGTGAAACGGTTTCTCCTTTACTTATTTTTATGCATTTACTTCAGTTTTTTGTTCCTTTACTACACTACGTTTGAAAGCAGTCGCTAAAATAATCATCATACTTACCGCACCAATCCAAACGAGCACAGTAAGAGGTGTACTCCAGCTTAACCCTTTTCCGAAGAAGAATATTTCTCTAAGTCCTTCAATCATAAATCGCATTGGCAACCATGCGTACACCCAGTCTTGGTAAAATGGCGACAACATTTCAGGCGCTAATGATAATAACGGTGCACCGAAGAATAGTAAGAGAGCAAATAAACCGATTCCCTTTAGTCCAACTAATGAAAGTACCGCCGATATCATTAAGAAGAAACTAAAAGAAGTAATTGATAAAAATAAAGCCGTATTTGTGAAATTCGGGATATTTAATCCTACCATTCCATCCGCAATCCATGTAAGCCCAAATCCAATTACAAGTGCAGCAATCGCCCCTGTTATTATTTGTTTTAGTTTTAATACGAAGTTTTCTTTTCTTGTACCTACTGGCATTTTACTTATCGCAATAAAGATAATTGCTGCGCTCGCTAAACTTGCAATCCATAACGGTTGGAATAAAGACATTGGCGAGTTACCGTTCGCACTATTTTTGCCGATTTCATTCACATTTGTCACTTTCTTTGCAATAGGTGTTATTACATTTGAAACTTGGTCTGCTGTTAATGTAGCTCCTTTTGCTTTCAATCCTTCTAATAGTTGTGTACGAACAGTATTGTTCATATTATCAACGATCGCATTTAACATTTGTCCTGCCATAGTTGATGCTGCTGTATTCATTCCTTGATTGATGAATATTTCTACCTCTGGCGAAGATGGCTGTGGTGTTCGTAATGATGCTTGTTTTGTGCTAAAGTCTTTCGGAATAACCAATGCTGCATAATATTCTTGATTATTTAAGCCTTTTTGAACTGCTTCTTTATTTTGCACTTCTACCCACTTTACCGCAGGTTCTTCCTCTGATTTTGATGTCTTTTTCATATTATCAACAATCGTTTGCCCCATATTCATCTTCGGTTGATTCGGAATTTCTACTCCTTGATCCTCATTTACAATTGCGATTGGTAAGTTTTTCGGCTTAGGTTGAACCGTTGGAAATAATGTTGATGAAAAAATAAAAACAACAAGTAGTGCAATAACTGGAGATAACAATAAAAGTTTGTTTTTAAACATTTTCTTTTCTCCTCCTTTAATTTGATTTATAATAACCAACAACGTGTTGTTTATTTATATTTGAATTATATGTTCGAGTTGAACCTTATACAATAATCAAAAATCGTGAATGTGTCGGTTATAAGACACATCCTTGAAATGTGTTGGCTAAAATTAAGGAGGGACATGCTTTGCGCGATAGTAATTTAGATTTACGTGTCATTCGTACGAAAACTGCCATACGAAATGCATTGGTGGAGTTAATTGAGGAAAAAGGTTTTGACGCCATTACAGTGAAAGATATTACTACGAAAGCAAACATAAATCGTGGTACTTTTTATGCGCACTATCAAGATAAATTTGATTTAATGACGAAATGCCAAGAAGAAATTATGCATGAGTTTTCCAGCATTGCCAAACAGAAACTTCCGGAAGTTATTGCTGAACTTGGATCAAATCCTTCCCCAACAATGCCGTTTGTACTTATCGCTTCTATTCTTGAATTTCTAAATGAAAATAGTGGTTTTATGAAAGCTGTACTAAGCCCAAAAGGAGATTTATCTTTCCAAACAAAATTGAAAGACTTTATGTGGAAAACACTATTTGAAGATACGAATGGTGCTCTCATTAATAAGGAGAATTTACTTGTCCCAAGCCAATACTTAACTTCTTATATGGCATCTGCTCATATAGGTGTCATTCAACAATGGTTAAATAATGGACAAAAAGAAACACCCGAGGAAATTGCTCGTATTTTATCAACAATCGCAGTTCATGGACCTTTTTATGCGGCTGGTTTAAAGAAATAAGTCCGCTATATAATAAAAGATCATCCACTATAATAGCGGATGATCTTTTATTTCATTACAACACTTCAATATAGCCTTCTGTTCCATGTACCCGAATTCGTTGTCCGTCTTTTATTAATTTCGTAGCATTCTCTACCCCGACGACTGCTGGTAATCCATATTCACGTGCAATAACTGCTCCATGTGTCATCAGTCCGCCAACTTCGGTGACTAAGCCTTTTATAGACACAAATAACGGTGTCCAGCCAGGATCAGTAAAGGCAGTAACTAATATATCTCCATCTTCTAAATTCGCTTCTTCCATGTTTAAAATAACGCGTGCTCTTCCCTCTATAACTCCTGAAGAAACAGGCAAACCTACAATCGCGTCAGCCGGAAGATTTTCTCGTTTATATTTACCTGTAATGATTTCTCCATCAGACGTCATTACACGTGGAGGCGTTAGTTTTTCATATAATTTGTAATCATTTTTTTGTTTATGAATAAGCTCATAATCTAGTTTATTCGTGCGAACAACTTCGTGAAGCTCTTCAAAAGTTAGATAGTATATATCATCGACTACATGAATGACACCGCTCTGCACAAGTTGTTCAGCTTCTTTCAATAATGCCTTCTTATATATGAAATAACGATTAATCATGCCGTATTTTGGATATTCACGATAACCGATACAATTGCGGATGTTACGAATCATTCGCTTCGTTTCTTCTACTTTTTGTTTACCATCCGGCAAGTGCTGTAATCGATCTACTAACTCTTCTTCTTTTTGCAAAGCTTCTTGCAGTCCTTCTTCAAACTTCCGCTTACTCGCCCCCGCTTCAAAGTCTCTTATATTATTTAAAATCATCGGGATAATTGTAGTTGGCTTTTCACTCCAGCGTGTTTTCGTAATGTCGATTTCTCCGCTGCATCTCATTCCGTATTTATTTAGAAAAGTTAGAATGGCATCTCGAGCTTTTTCTCCGCCTTTAAATTGAACTAATTCATCTAAAAAGTTATCATTTTCTACATGTTGTAAATACGCAATAACTTCTGGATATGGCCGAATCACATCAGCAACATCGAGTAATGCTAGCCCCATTTCAGACGTAATATTGTTTTGTACTGATTGAGAAAGTGTGTCTGCTGCATTCTTTTCGCCTAGCCATTGCTCCATTTTTTCATTGATCCATGTTGAAGCATCCATACCTGCCATAATGACAGCCATACTTTGCGGATGAAATAATATTTTCTTTAATTGCTGCATATCTTCCAAAATAAAATCAAGTACATCCACCCCTGATTTCGTTTGCATGTTTCGTTTTAACTCTTCAATTGATGCTTGATTCATTTCTATTAAATCCGTAACGATTGCTGGATTGTTTTCGACTTGTGGTTGCGAACTTGCAGGTGGTCCACTTTTACCAACACTCTTTTCTTTTTCATCATCTGGTAACAATGTAATAAAATCATCTCGCTCGACTACAGTCGTTAATGCATCTTTAATAAGCGGTTCCGAATTCCCTATCATATTTAATAAAAGTTCTCTACTAGTAGGCGAAGCCAATCTTTGTGCGACATCAACAAACAACCTTCCTCCAGCTTGAAACCTCTGTCCAAAAGATGTTAACTGGAATAAAGACATTCCTAATGGCTTCAAGGGATCGGTCATCATTTGCTGGTGACCAACCGATACATACACATGATTTTCCCCATCATTTACTTTTGGTATTGGATATAAAGTCGTGATTGGGCGACTTTGGACAATATAAAATGTATCATCCACTAAACACCATTCAATATCTTGCGGACAACCAAAATAAGCTTCAATCTGTCTTCCAATCTGTGCTAGTTGTAAAATTTGTTGTTCAGACAATGTTTGAATTTTTTGCTGAGCCAGATCAATCTGCCCTGTCTCCGTTCCTCCCTCTTTTAAAGCATAAATAGCTAATTTTTTAGTTGCTATCATCTTTCCAGTAATTTCGCCTTCTTTTACTTTATAATTATCGGCAGAGACCAGTCCTGATACTAACGCCTCACCAAGTCCAAAACTGGCATCAATTGATACTACCTTTCGGTTAGAAGTAACCGGATCAGCAGTAAATAAAATTCCCGAAGCCTCAGGGAAAACCATTTTTTGAACGACAACACATATAGAAACTTGATTATGTTCAAAATCATTTTGCATGCGGTACATAACTGCTCGCTCTGTAAATAAAGAAGCCCAGCACTTTCTTACATGCTGCAAAATCGCTTCTTTACCGATAATATTTAAATACGTATCTTGTTGACCAGCAAACGAGGCATATGGTAAATCTTCAGCCGTAGCACTAGAACGCACGGCATACGCATGTTCATTTCCAAAACGTGAGAGATAATGAGCTACCGCTTCCACTACTTCAGAAGGGATTTCTACTGCCATAATGACTTCTCTAATCTTCTTACTAATTCCACCAATTTGGGCTCGCTCTTCCATTTTCAACTTTGTTAGCTGCTGCAACAAAGTTTGAAGCTCGTCATTTTGCTCGATGGCCTTTTCATACCCTACCGTTGTAACACAAAAACCTTCTGGCACTTGTATACCTTGAATGTTTGATAATGCCCCTAAATTCAATCCTTTTCCGCCAACGAGCGAAAGCTGCGTTTTTTCTATTTCCTGAAAATCGAGAACGAAAGAACTCATTTAACATCTCTCCTTACTGTGCATGTGTTCTTGATTGTAGCAGTAGTAAATGAGAATAAACAGTCTATTTTGAACTTGATTTACATGATATAATTAAGTTAGGAAGAGATATTCCTCCCCTCTAATTCACTTCAACTACATCACCAAACTTAAACATCCTTTGATTATGAAAAGCATCGGTACAAGTAATCGTCTTATTTAATGGATTTATATCAGCTACTGTTATGTAATTTTTATATAGATAGCCCTCTTTATAATATGTAAGTAAAACCTCTTCTTCACCTAAATATGAAATTAACAGCTTATTTTCAATCCTTTCTTTTGCATCTTGCGTTAAAATTGGACGCGGGACTTTCGTTTGTTCACTTATAATTTCTTTAATAACTGTGATTTGAATCATAAGTCCTCCACAATTTGAACCATAATATTGCCAGAAAACATTATTTTTAGAGAACATTCTTGTAATATTTAAAGCATAACATTGCCATAAATCTTTTTTTCACTCATAAACTTGCCTCAAAAAATAGTAGTAGTCCATCTCCAACATTTAAAATCAAATATTTTTTCATTGGAAATACCTTATACAATTGAAAGTTTTTCGTAAAAAAAGAACAAGCAGCCACAATGAATTGGCTACTTGTTGTCTTGATAAAAATTTGATTGAAATTACTATTTACTAAAATGTTGAATACCGTGTAATAATACTTCAAGTCCCCAATGGAAACGTTCCATTCTCTTTTACTCAGAAAGATTTTAAAACAGAAATTAGTATAATTAGAATACGCATTAATTCATGCTGTATCCTAAAGATGGCCTTCCACTATTCAGGGAACGCCATCTTTTTCCATTAATTCTCACTTTCCTTCATTATTTTTTATTTCTTATTAACAAATGAGTAAAGTGAATTTGTTCATCTAGTTAACTTTTAAAGCGGTAAATCCTTTTGTTGGAAGACTCTCATCCCAAATCCATAAAGTACTATACCTACACCGATAAGAATAATGAATGGGATTGCTATACTATCTCCATTCAGAATTGCATTTGTATCGAATAACGTATTCAATGATAAATACTTCATCTTTTCCAGACTTTTACTTACTTGCCCCATCAGTTGGAATAGAAAGAATGCAACCGGTATTCCCGCTCCTAAAGCTAATGAGTTTTTTGATAAATTGAACAGACAAGAGAAGAAGAAAGAAATACCACTAGTAGCAAACATTAATAAAAATAAACCTATGTTGAGCATAAGAAAATCAGAAATCTTGATATCTACATTACTTTGGGTAATTTGAATCGCAGCAAGACCAGCACCAGTTACGATTACAAACATCACAACAAGCGACGTAATCAAATATAAAGCTTGTGTTCTGACAACCGTACTTCTTTTTGTCGGCGTTGACAACAAGTAAGCCATTGATCCTCTATCAACTTGTGAAGCAATGAGACTATTGGCAGTCATCATAATAAATATGACTGGTAGAAGGATACCATGCATCGAGTAGAAAGTAGAAGCAAGCATGCCAAGGAACGTTGTATTTTTCATCATGTCCGCAAGCGGTGTCCCTTTCACCATATCTGTCATGCCAGTTAGTGTAGTTGGTTCAAAAACGGCAATCATAACTGCTAACATGGCACTTGTGATTACTGTAAATATAATCCATAGTTTGAAATTAGCCTTTAATGTTTGTTTGAAAATAGCTTTACTAAACATTGATTTTTCCTCCTTTTAATATTGGCTATTGAAATATTGTTCAAGTGTATACTTAATTTCCGTAATGAACTTAATATTGTAGCCTTTTAACGTTTTTAGTAGCGTATTAATTTGACGATCATTCACATTTACAATTACTTGGTTTTGATGTTCACGTTTATCCGCAAAATCAAATGCCTCTGCTAAAAACAGCTTATAATCCTCATGTGAGTTAAACTCGATTTTATACACCTTTTCCTGATTGTACTTAATCTCTTTTGTCGATTTAACAGCAATAATCTTCCCGTCTTTTATGAGCGCAACTTTATCACAAGTATGTTCGACTTCGTCAAACATATGACTCGACATGAGAATTGTCTTTCCTTTTTTCTTTTGTTCATCCAAAATGTCCATAAATTCCGCTCTCATAAGAGGATCTAGGCCTGTTGTCGGTTCATCAAAAATCAAGATATCAGGATTAGCCATCAAGGCAGCAACAATAGCCGTTTTTTGTTTCATGCCCTTTGACATTCTTTTTAAATTAGCAGTAGGATCTAGTTGGAGCTTTTTAATAATTGATTCCGCATAAGACATATCTTTCAGCCCTAATAGTTCGGCCTGCCTTTTCAAAAATTCTGTTCCTGTTGGCGCATCTGGAAATGCAATTTCTCCTGGAATGTAACCAATCATTTTTTTTATTTCAGCTGAATCTTTCCAACAATCCAATCCGTTAATCGTTGCACTCCCACTTTGCGGCTTTAAAAATCCCATCATATGACGAAGTGTTGTAGTTTTACCTGCACCATTCGTACCGACAAAACCAAAAACTTCACCTTTTTCGATTGAAAGGCTTACATCAAAAATACCTCGCCCTTCTCCATAATCTTTTGTCATATTTTTTATCTCAATTAATGGCACTTCGTTCGCCTCCTCCCTCATTTTTAGCGTTACGATCATAGAATTTCATAAAATAATCTTCAAGCGTAAACTTGATTTCAGAATAAAAATTCAAATCATAATCACTTATGAAAGCGATAAAATCGTTTATATCTGCATCATTCACTCGAAGTTCTGCCTGATTTTCATGAGGTCTGAGAGAAAGTACATTTATTTTTTTATGAGAAGATACCTCAATTTTAAAACGTTCGAACACTTCTTTTGAACTGAATTCCACTTTAAACGTTTTCTCCTCATTGTGGCGCAATTCATCTGCAACAAAAGTAGATATTAATCTTCCGTCCTTAATAATAGAAATTTTGTCGCATGTAGCGTCAATTTCATTGAAAATATGACTTGAAAGCAATATCGTTTTTCCTTTTTCTTTTTCCTCTTTAATAAATTCAATAAAAACCTTTTGCATAATCGGATCGAGAGCACTCGTTGGTTCATCAAGAATTAGTACTGCTGGATCATGCATAAAAGCGGTGACAATCGCTAGTTTTCGTTTCATACCAAGCGACATACGTTTCAAACTACCGGATGGCTCTAACTCAAATTTTCCTATTAAATAATTGGTATATGTCATATCTTTGATTCCACGCAATTGTGCCATCATCGCAATAAACTCTGTTCCTGTCAGCGACTCAGGTAAAGCTACCTCACCTGGTAAGTAACCAAGATCCTTTTGAATTTCGCTTGCTTTTTCCCAACTGCTCATTCCATTTACAGAGATTTTTCCGACTTGAGGGCGAGAAAAGCCCATAATATGTCGAATTGTCGTTGTCTTCCCGGCTCCATTCGGTCCTAAAAAGCCATACACTTCACCTTTTTCTACTTTAAACGAAACATCGAATACGCCACGATTATGACCATAATCTTTTGTTAAATTATCAATCTGTATGACAGCCATATGAATAGCTCCCTTCATGTTTAATTTCATTTCTGTGCTAACACTTCGGTCTACTCGTCTATTCCACAGCTTGCTTATTTTTTATGCCATTCATAACAAATTGAACGACATCCTCAATTTCCTCTTCACTAATAATGTAATTTTCCATGAATACAAAGCGAGAAACAAAAAATCCTCCCAGTAAAGTAAATAATAGCTTTAAGATCCGGTCAGTAGGGAGATCAATTAGCTCTCCGCTCTTTTGAAATTTTTCCACAATATTTATAAATATCACCGGAACATGTTTTATAAAGTAAGGCTTTAATTCTTTTTTCAATTCTTCCTTATAGATAACTTCTTTAACAATAACCTGAAATACTTCTTTATTTTCCGTGATAACAGCAGCCCTATTCTTTATTAAGTTTCGTAAAAATTGCTCGAAAGATATTGGCTGTTCTGGCAATATCTCACTTACTACGTCCTTTGCCATTGCAGGGAAAAAGTCATCTATAAACGGTAAAATAACAGAAAGTAATAATTGGTCTTTCTTTCCATAATGCTTAAAAATTGTTCCTTCGGATACGCCTGCAACTTTTGCTATTTCTGCTGTCGATGTATTAGCATAACCCTTCTCAGCAAACAATTTAATTGCTGTCTCAATAATCCTTTGCTGCTTTTCTGTCTTACCTTTTATGAGACCTTGAGCAAGTATTGTATCGAAAATTGGATTTGACAATTCTATTCCCCCTTCAAAAAAAGTGAGTAATCACTCACTAATGTCATTATAAAAAAAAGAGACTTAGCAAGTCAACTAAAAAAGTGAGTAATCACTCACTAATGATGATTTAATATTATTTAGAACCGTAGTAAACAATTTTTATTATTTGGGAATATCGATGTATCTATTCAAACCAATATTGTAACGGGGATATTAATAATTTATATATGGTTTCCTTTTCTTTTTATTAATTAATCTAAGTCGTACAACCAACTAAATGTCCGCTTTTTATTATAGTCCGTTTAAAATGCTTATTGCGGGATTTGCTTCCATCGCTACACAAACCCCAAGATTTGCCCATTCAAATCTTGGCTATGATTACCGAACAGGAATGAATAAATTAGAAATAAAAGTAAGAATATGACCTGTCTTTACACGTATCTCGGCTTTACCCTATTAATAGCATAATCTCACGTATTTGAGATAAAGATAATTGTTAGTATGTAAGCTTCAAGCTACGAAAGAGTGGAGAAAGTCTAAAATCTTTAGCAACTTGTTTTATTGTGATTTCACGGTTTACTAGATGCGCGGCGGATTTTTTATACAAAGCTAGGTGCCCCTCAATCACAGGTTCCAGTTCAGAAAGTTTCCTTTTTAAAGCCATACCGAGACTCCTTTGTATGATGTACTGAGATAGTCAGCAGAGGCTGATTGCCCAGCTACAAACGAGTTGTTTATCAAAGATAAATCTGCAGTGCTCTAAGCGATTTATTTGTGCATAGGAAAGTAATCTACTCATATAACTATGTGATCATCCTGCAACAGGGCGACCACTCACCTCCACATGATTTATAGTTTTCTGGTATCTCTGTAATTTAGGAATATAAAAAAACGCACAAAGCGAACGAACCCCCTTCCGTTTTGTGCCGTGAACGAAAGGAATGAATATAACTATGAATAAACCCATCCAGATAAATAAATTGAATGCAATAAAAGCGGAATTGAGAAGGTTTATGCTGGCCTATAAATTTGCTTTGGATGAAATGAATACGAAAATAAATATTTTAAAAGAGGAGTTTCAGCATATTCACGATTACAATCCAATCGAACATACAACTTCACGATTAAAATCTCCCGAAGGTATTTTTAATAAAGTATTAAGAAAAAACATCGATTTATCTTTTCTAGTAATAAAGGATCAAGTGAAAGATATTGCAGGTATTCGAATTACGTGTTCATTTAGATCGGATATTTACCGTCTGAGTAAGATGCTTTGCAATCAAAAGGATATTGAGGTTATTGAATGTAAGGATTATATAAAAGAGCCAAAATCAAACGGTTATCAAAGCCTACACTTAATCGTGAAAGTACCAGTATATATGTCAGACAGAGAAGAAAGAGTTTATGTAGAGATACAAATCAGGACGATTGCCATGGACTTTTGGGCAAGTTTGGAACACAAAATCTACTATAAATATAACAATACAGTTCCTGAAAGACTCACGTCAGAATTAAAAGAAGCCGCTATAGTTGCGACCGAATTAGATTTGAAAATGGAAGCTCTTCATCACGAAGTACGCGAGTTAAAATCAAGTGAAAAAGAGGAGCTAACCGAATTTCATCTCGCACAAAATCATTTTAGCATTCCAATGCAGCTGATAGAAATGTTGAATAAAGAGATAAGCGAGAATAAGTGAAGGAATAAATATATTCTAGGATTCAATCCGTATATATTGAACACCTATTTTTAACTAGTTGGTTTATTTAACATACGACTGATTCAAAAGAGTTATCCTGACAGATGTTTTATTAAAAAGGCTATTTCATTAATGAAATAGCCTTTTTAATATACCTGTCTTGATGATACGATTCACTCTTTATTGAAACAAATGAGCGTAAATTAAGTCTGCTAACAAATAATAACTGTTGAAATAGATATTTCTTGCTGTTAGGGATAGTGGATGTATCTATTTGTATAGAGGAAGCATATCTTTGCCGCAAACAAAAAGAACCATAACCTTGCCAAAATGGCAAAGTTATGGTTCAAATCACAATACAGACGAACTGTTCTGGCATACTAGCAAACGGTTGCCACTTTACCATTCCTCTTCCTTTTGGCATATTAGCATTCTTCACGATTTGTGCCCTCCTAATAATGTGTTTCTATATCTTGCTGTTGCGACGCTTGTGTAAGAAACCCCACGTAAAATACTGTTCTTACCAAATCGTGTTCGAATTTCGTCCATAACCTTCGTTAATCTCATTTCTTTTTCTCTTTGTATAATGTTATCGAAAAGCGAAATTTGCTCTTCTCCTTCATGTATTAAATTTGTTAAGGAAAGACTTATCGAGCGAATCGGCTCTCCTGTATGCCGTTCGTATAAAAAATATGTACAAACGTTGTAAATATCCATCGTTAAATTTGTTGCTCTGTTTAACGTATGTGCTTTTTTTATTCCTCCTCCGTATTCCCTACTATACCCAACTGAAAAATGAATCGTTTGCGCGTATTTCTTTTCTCGTCTCAATCTGTAACAAACTTCTTCTACATGCTCTAATAAAATAACGACGAATTCTTCTATCGAATAATCACGATATAATATTTGGCTTTTCGCTATAGATGTTGTCGCTGGAACATATTTCTCTGCTATTCTGCTAAAATCAATCCCGTTACTATGCAAGTGTAATTCTTCTCCTATTACACCAAAAGATTGCTTTAAATATTTCAATGGATACTCTGCTAGTTCTCCAATTGTATGTATACCTTTTCGATTCAGCTTCATTTCCGTTTTATACGATATACCCCAAAATTTACTGAGTGGTCTAATACTCCATAACTTCTCGGGTATATCGTCATATGTCCAATACGCTATTCCATCTTTATTCTTTTTCGCTTCCACATCCATCGCTACTTTACTCAATAATAAATTCGGTCCGATACCAATCGTACTTTCGATCCGTGTACGTTCATATATTTCTCGCTTGAACTTTAAAGCAAACTCGCACGGATTACTCGCAAACAAATGAATACTTGCAGTCATATCCATAAAAAACTCATCAATACTATATTGGTGAAAATCTTCCGGCGCAACATACTGTAAAGCTAAGCCTGTTATGTAAGTTGAACACTTCATATACGTATGCATAATGGGATTCACAATAATAATATCTGGCCGCTTCGGTATTTCATACAACCGTGCCATTTTCTTAATTCCTAACGCTTTTAATGGCGGTGTTGCCGCTAATACGATTGATCCACTACGGTTTACATCTCCTACGACAGCCAATTTTGTATATCGTGGATCAAGTCCTTTTTTAATACATGATACGCTTGCATAAAAGCTACGAAGATCTACACATAAAATAATACGATTCGGTAAAAGAGAATAATCATACAAGGTTATCACTCCTAACAAAAGAACACTTGTTCTCATTATATACGAACTAACGTTCTTTTGAAAGGTATTTTCATGAAAATTTTGGTTAAAATAACCTTACTTTAAAAAACCTAAAAAACACTTAAGGAATTTCCCTCAATATTCATAAGAGGTTTTTTCTATACTGAAAATGTAAATAGATAAAAGGAGAAACAACTGAATTCTTCGTGAATAAGCACCGTATTTTAGAACCCATTCTTTAGTATTCAAAAAAGTCCTGTATTTAAATAAATATTTTCATATTAGGAATATACTTATATAAGAAAGACTTATTTCGAAAAAGAATACTATTTAGTAGTGCTTTTTTATAGAAAATAAAATATTATTGGTTATTTTCTCAACGTTGTTTTTCTAGTTTTATCATTCAAATTTAGACACATATTTATCTAACCTACATAAACTAAAAGCGTATAATTGCATACTTTATCTATTTTTTATAACAATATCTCGAACGGACTATCATGAATCATAAATTTAATAAATCGGATACATTAATCTTTTTCAAGAAAGATTGTTTATCTGTGTTTCCCTTCTTTAAGAGAGACAGCAATTTCCCCTAATCGAATCTCTAATTACATAATTTTTTACGAGAAAGGAATTGAATTTATGCACAACTTTAATTTCATTTGTGAACAATTTGCTACAATACTTAAAGGGAAAAGTAAAATAAGTCAAGTTGGTTGTTCGGTGTCTTTTCACCGCGATTTTAGAGTGCTTGTACAAGGAAAACCAAGTACCTATGTAGTACCCGTCGGAGTAAGTTTTGAATCGTTGGATCAAAATGGTGATGCATTAAATTTAGGCGAAATCGCTGTTCTACAAGAAGAGATTCCTGCATTTATGAGATCCATTGTGCAACAAGGAATTATTGTTAGTGCTTTACATAATCACTGGCTGTACATGAATCCCTTAATTATGTACATTCATATCCAATCGGTAGAGCCCCCATTACATTTTGCAAAAAAGTTAGCCCATTCTTTTTTGTCCTTAAGTAGCTATCCTATCGCTAATAATGAGGGGCAATGATTGGTGTTTCGGATATATTTACACATTACATTTTCTACATGTGCGAACATAATAAAATTATTTCACTTTGTGCCCAAAAGAAAAAAACTGCCTATCAAATTTTTAGATAGGCAGTTTTTGAATCTATTAAAATAAAGTACCCTACTATTTTATAAAATACTATTCCCTAAACAAAAATACAGATTTCCAATTCACTTTGGCTTTCTTACCTCATATATTCCTCTAAAGTTAATTTTTCCTTATATATTTTTTGCAATATCTCCTACACAGCGAATACGCTAAGGCTCATACGCATAACCAGTTATATTTTCCTTTTCCTTTGGATAACGAATGATAAACCCCGCACTCTGCATCTAGATGGTATATCCATTGGCCACGGTAAGACTTTATTTCAAACCCACAAAAAATAGATTACCTGCACACGAAAAAGTATAGCGCACAGGTAATCTATTTGTTTTTGAGATTAATAAAAACCTAATTTTTTTTTTGAATTCTTCCATCAATAATAGACTGAATTGGTTCTTTTGATTTTTTTATATAATCTACTAATGCTTCAAAATCAGTTGGTCCTGTTTCAGCATCTTTACCGTTTTTAAAGGATACAAATCCATCTCCACCTGAAGCTAGAAATGCATTCGCAACTACGCTGTAAGTTTTAGAAGGAATAATTTCTTCTCCATCTGTTAAGCGGATACTTGTTACTTTTTCTCCATTAGGCTTGTTCGCATCCCAAGTGTATTGGATCCCTGAAATTTGAAGCATTCTTGTTATGTCTTTTTGCCATTGTTGATTTAAAATATCACGAATGTCTTGGCCTGTTAAATTTACTTTTATTAATTGATTTCCGAATGGTTGAATACCATATATCTCTCCCCATGTAATATCACCAGCATCTAAGTCATTACGAATACCACCAGGATTCATAAGAGCAATTTGGGATTGCATTGTTGCACGCTGGGCATCAGCAACTAAATTTCCGAGAGTAGATTCCCCAGACATATTTAGTTTACGATTTAGTGGAGCAATAGACTTACCTACAACTTCATTAACAAGAGGTGCGATTTTTGCTTGATATTTCTCCATCTTCTTCTTTATTTTTTTATCAGGCTCCATGCCTTCATGGTAAGTTGTAACAATTTCTGCTTTTTTCTCAACAATATCTTGTGTCTTACGATCAATCTTTACATCAACATCAGCAAAAGCCATACCATAAGAATTTGCTTGTACGACAAGTTTATTATTAACAGTTCCATTTACATAGGTATGGCTATGCCCACCAAAAATAACATCGACTTCTGGATCAGTCTCATTTGCTAATCGGACGATATCACCATTTGTTACGCCGTTCCCATCTGTTGTACCTCCGTTATGCGCAAGAACAACGATAGATTTAACGCCTAGTTTTTTTAATTGCTTTACGGATTTGTTAATAGCTTCAACTTCATCTGTAATTTCTACATTCTTTAGCATAGTAGGCATAACAAGGTTAGGAACATCCGTTGTTACGACTCCGATAAATCCAACAGGAACTCCTTGTACCTTTTTTATAGTGAATGGTGGTAAAAATAAACGACCGGTGGATTTATTATAGAAATTTGCAGCAACATATGGGAATTTTGCTCCTTTAAAATTCCCTGTTTTCTCATGGTATCCACCATAAATAAGGCGGTTCATTTCCGCAACACCTTCATCAAATTCATGATTTCCTATAGTCCCAACATCGAATTTCAAATCATTTAGAAATTCAATCGTAGGTTCGTCTTGTAATAATGCTGAAACAGGAGTACTTGCTCCAACAACATCGCCAGCATGTACCTTTAATGTATTCGGATTTTGTTTTTCACGATCACGTAAATAAGCCCCTAAGTACTCAATTCCCCCTGCATCTTTATTGTTAATTTTTTTTACAGTGTCTACCTGCCCATGAAAATCGTTAATACCGAGCATTTGCACATCTATGTAGCGGTTTGGTTCTGTACTTGCTTGGGCTGAAGGCACAGCAAATACACTAGTAAAAGTAACTGTACTTAATGCTAAAGCAACTGGAATAATTTTTTTCAACATAAAATTTCTCTCCCCTAATTAAAATCTGACATAATACGTTGTTATTTTAATATATTAAGAGAATTATTTCCATAAAAATTCTACCAATTATAAAAATTAATAAGATTTTATTGTTTTCTGACAAGATATTTCTTTCTCAAAAATGTGAAGGTGTAAAACGACAATTTTAAGAGGGAGATGATTATTTGTAGGCTGTAGCCTACACTTTGGGATTAGGATATAAAGGCCCCAAATCAACTTAAGAAACTTCACTACACAAAACAAAAAATGTGTATTTCTTTGTTTTGAGGATTATTCAAAATATTATCTTGATAGTAATATAGCAATCCACCTAAGAGACCTAAAAACTCTAATCAATACATTTTTGCTGTTAAGAAGAATATTCAATTCGAAATTAATGAGTATTTTTCAAGATAACATCTCAATATTAAAATTTAAAAATAAATAGAAATTTCGTAATGGAAGATTACGGTGGTGCACTACTCCGCATTTAAAAAGATGCTCCTGGATTTATCCAAGAGCATCTTTTATAAAGCTTTATTTTTACTTGTTTATAATTTATCAATTAACAATTATATAGTTGTAATCAGTCCTTTAAAAATAATAGGAGTGCTTCATTAAATTCTTTGACATGCGTTGCATTTAGCCCATGTGGACCACCCTTTATTAACGCTACTTTAGAATTAGGAATTGCTTCATGTGTTAACTTCCCACTATATTCAAATGGTACAGTTGCATCTGAATCACCATGAATAACAAGGGTAGGTATATTAACCTTAGCTAAATCGCCTCTGAAGTCTGTTTTGCTGAAAGCAGCGATACAATCTAGTGTTCCTTTAGGTGATGCACCCGCAGCGATATCCCTATTGTAAAGTCGAAATGATTCACTCACTAAATCAGTTCGGTCTCCAGCAGCAAAAAATCCTTTCGTAAACTCATCAAGGAATGCTAGGCGATCACTTTTTACTCCATTTTCAAATTCTTGAATTGCTACATCATCTAATACACCCTCAGGATGATCTGCTGACTTGTAAAGGAATGGTGGTACAGCTCCTGCAAATACAACCTTCTCTACTCTATTGGTTCCATATTTCCCAATATACCGGGCTACCTCGCCTCCACCCATAGAAAAACCAACGAGTGTGACATTTTGAAGCTCTAACTGTTCTAATAGTTGATGTAAATCAGAAGTAAAGGTATCATATTCATACCCTTCCCACGGCTGAGATGATTTTCCAAAACCTCGACGATCATATGTTATAACTCTGTATCCAGCCTCAACAAGAGCGGGAACTTGGTATTCCCAAGATCGACCACTTAACGGCCAACCATGAATGAGTACAACTGGTTTCCCTATACCATAATCCTCATAATATATCTCAATTGGTGCTTGATTTTCGGTTCCTACAGTAATTTTTGCCATTCTCCTACCTCCTTTAATATATATCCTTTTCTTTAATAATCCCGATGAATCTCATAACCTATTTATGCACATTTATATTGTGAACGCTAAGCATGAAACTCTATTGTTCCAATGATTTTATCTTCTGTTTATGGAACAATTCCCCATCTCATACCTTTTTCATCATGAAGTATTTGCTAAACATTCTTCATATTCAATTCTAATAACAAAAATAGGTGACTATCAATATCGTTCTATCTATAGAATGTATAGGTAAAATCAATCTATTTTATAGTGAAAATAACTATAGTTACGACCTATACAAATTATAGATAATTTAGAATTGATTAACCAATTGGTTTTCAAATACTATAAATTTGTATAGCGCTTCATGTTCCGTGAATGCTGCTATAACTCATATTAACGGTCAGTTTAGTTACAAACTAATCGTAACAAACGAAGAAATTTAGGATAATATTCCACTGTTTAAAATTTCTTCGATTACTTAATTTTTAGGAGGAATACATAATGACTGATCTCTATTCTCGTATTAACAAAGATGATGCTGTCGTGCTTTTAGTAGATCATCAAACTGGTCTTATGTCCGGACTAGTACGTGACTATGGTGTTGATGAATTTAAGAACAATGTTTTAGCTCTTGCTCACACTGCTAAGTTTTTTGATTTACCAGTTATTTTAACAACTAGCTTTGAAAACGGACCTAATGGACCTTTAATGCAAGAATTGGTTGATCTCTTTCCTCACGCACAAAAAATAGCTCGACCTGGACAAATTAACGCATGGGATAATGATGATTTTGTAAAAGCAATCGAAGAAACTGGAAAAAAGCAACTTATCATCGCGGGCGTAGTTACGGACGTTTGTGTTGCTTTCCCGGCACTTTCCGCTATAAAAGCTGGCTATGAAGTATTTGCTGTTACTGATGCTTCAGGAACTTTCAGTAAACAAGTTGCAGATGCTGCCAATACGCGTATGGCACATAATGGTGTGCAACTTATGAACTGGTTTAGCGTAGCTTGCGAATTACAACGCGATTGGCGCAACGATGTCGAAGGTTTTGGCAATTTGCTTGCTAGTAATCTTCCAGGCTATCAAAATATAATTGGAAGCTATATGGGAGCTCAGCGAGATCTTAGTAAACAAAATGCATAAATGTATTTCAAAGAAATAGTTTTAAATCACTTTTTTAAAGTAGATAGTATAGATTTAGTGCTGATTAAATCAGCACTAAATTTTAAATTTAAAAGCATAGCAAAGCTTTTATTTTTACGATTACAGCTTTAATTAACAGAAAATAAATCATTTTAAAAAAATTGGTTTTAAATAATAAAAAAAGGAGTGTTTTATTATGAGTAATTTAGAATTATTAAATCCGGAGAACAGCGCCTTAATTTTGATTGATTTTCAGCCTCAAATGACTTTTGGAGTTGCAAGTATTGATAGACAAACATTGATTAATAACGTTATGCTACTTGCTAAATCAGCAAAAACTTTTAACGTACCTACTATTCTTACTACAGTTGAGACACGCAGCTTTTCTGGTTATTTTTGGCCACAAATTCTTGACATATTCCCAAACCATGAAATTATAGAACGCAGTTCAATGAACTCTTGGGAAGATTCAAAATTTGTTGAAGCAGTTAAAGCAACAGGTAGAAAGAAATTAATATTTGCAGCACTTTGGACTGAAGTTTGCCTTGCATTCCCTGTACTTGAAGCAATTAAAGCTGGCTATGAGGTGTATGCAGTTGATGATGCTTCAGGTGGTACTAGTTTGACAGCACATAACGCTGCTATGCGTCGTGTAGAACAAGCTGGTGCAATTCCAGTGACAGCAATTCAAGTTTTACTTGAATACCAACGTGACTGGGCACACAAAGACACTTATGATGCTGTAATGGAGATTGTAAAAGAACACACTGGTGCTTATGGTCAAGGTGTAGAATACGCATATACTATGGTGCATGGCGCGCTTCCAAGCAGGAAAATATGAAACAAGAAGGAGTAGCAGTCGAAGAGACTTACACGATGGATGCTGCTGATCCAGTAACAACGATTGTTACATGGGAAATTCAACAAGGTAAAGAAAAACAGTTTGAAAGATGGAGACATGAAATCGAAGCTGCCGCTACTAAATTCCCAGGGCATTTAGGTGTAAATCTAATAGTCCCAAATAACGAATTCAGAGAGTATACTGTTATTTTTCGCTTTGATACGTATGAGCATCTACGTGCTTGGCAAGAATCAGATGTTCGCCGAGATTTGTTAAAAACGGCAGAACAATTTCAAGTTACTAATCCAACTTACAAAACTGAAAGCAGTTTGGCTTATTGGTTTGTTACTCCGAAAACGCCAGTTCCACCACCAAAATGGAAAATGTCTATCGTTACCCTTCTGGGTGTATGGCCTCTTAGCATGTTAGTTCCTAAATTGATAGGACCTATTATAAAACATATGAATCCTATTATGTCCGCTTTTTTTGTTTCTGTATGTATAGTGTCCTTGCTATCATGGGTAGTTATGCCGATTTTCGGTAAATTATTTCATCCATGGTTACAAAATAATAGGAAGTAGACGAGGTGTGAATATGAATTTACCGGATATGATCTTATATAACGGAAAAATTACTACCCTTAATCCCTCTCAACCTGAGGTATCTGCTATCGCCATAACTGATGGTTTAATAACTGCAGTAGGTGGAGATGAACTTCTTGATAGTGCCACAGAAAAAACAAAAAAAATAGACCTTAAAAGAAAAAGAGCTATTCCAGGCCTGAATGACTCTCATATACACGTTATTCGTGGCGGTCTTCATTATAATATGGAATTACGATGGGAAGGTGTACCTTCAATTGCCATTGCTCTCGAAATGCTCAAAGAGCAGGCGAGGCGTACACCTGCTCCTCAGTGGGTAAGAGTAGTTGGAGGTTGGTCTGAATTTCAATTTAAAGAGAGACGGCTGCCAACTTTGGAAGAGATTAATGCTGTTTCTGAAGATACACCTGTCTTTGTGCTACATCTTTACGATAGAGCACTTGTAAATCGTGCAGGGCTGCGTGCACTGGGATACACAAAAGATACCCCAGACCCTCCAGGTTGTTTAATTGAGCGGGATAAACGAGGTAATCCAACGGGCCTTTTAATTGCGAATCCTAACGCTTCTATTCTTTATTCAAGTTTGGGTAAAGCTCCAATACTTAATGTTGACGACCAGATTAACTCAACTCGCCATTTTATGCGCGAATTAAATAGATTAGGCATTACAAGTGCCATTGACGCAGGTGGTGGTTTCCAAAATTATCCTGATGACTACAAAGTTGTTGAACATTTAGCCGAGAAGGAACAATTAACTTTACGTATTGCTTATAATCTATTTACGCAAAATCCTAATCATGAATATGAAGACTTTGCTTCATGGGCAAAAATTGTTTCTCCAGGTCAAGGAACTGATAAGTATAAAATGAATGGTGCCGGAGAAATGTTAGTATTCTCGGCAGCCGATTTTGAAAAATTTCAAATGCCACGACCCGAACTAGCTACGATGATGGAAGCTGACTTAAAGAAAGTAATTTCTCTATTGGTGGAAAACCGTTGGCCATTCCGTTTACATGCAACTTATGACGAGTCAATCACACGATTCTTAAATGTATTTGAGGAAGTCAACAAAGAAATTCCTTTTAATAGTCTACGATGGTGGTTTGACCATGCAGAAACAATCTCAGAACGTAGTATGGAACGTGTTAAAGCTTTAAATGGTGGTATTGCCATCCAAGACCGCATGGCTTTTCAAGGTGAATACTTTGTTGATTTATACGGAAAGGAAGCTGCAAAGCGTACTCCTCCAATTTATCGTATGTTAGACCTAGGTATACCTGTTGGCGCCGGTAGTGATGCAACTAGGGTTTCCAGCTATAACCCTTGGGTCGCTCTTTACTGGATGGTTGCCGGAAAAACCATTGGTGGGCTTTCAATATACGATGAAAAAAATAAACTTGATAGAAAAATAGCCCTGGAATTATATTCAAAAGGAAGTGCGTGGTTCTCTGGTGATGAAGGTAAAAAGGGAACCCTTGCAGTAGGTCAGTTTGCTGATATTGCTGTATTGTCTGCTGACTACTTTACTGTGCCAGAAGAAGAAATTAAAGACCTTGAATCATTACTCACCATTATGGGTGGGCAGGTTGTTTATGGAAATGATGAATTTAAAAATTTATCACCTGAATTGCCGCCAGCATCACCTGATTGGTCACCGACGGGAGTTTATGGTTATGGTGGTACTAACCTAGCCCACACTATACTTTCTCACGATGCCCATGATCACAAGTTACATAGTTGCAGTAACCCTCTCCACCAACACACTCATACTGTAATAGGAAAAGATGGAACTAAATGGGGTATTGGTTGTACTTGCTTTGCTTTCTAAGTCAAAACCACCGGTATAATGCCGGTGGTTTTCTTTCTACAATAAGGGTTTGGAGCCGAAGACGGATCCAAATAAGTATTGGTATTAAGATCATAATGGTAATATGGGCTCTATGTAGATTCGAAACAGCAGTATATCCCTAACGAAATCTATTACTATGCAATAAGACCGAATAGTTGATTGATTAACTTGATTTGTTTTTTGACAGACTTCTTTCCTTACAAAGTTTGTCCTTTTTCCCTTAAGTAAAAGTCAATGGTATTCCCATTTAAATCGAATACACCACACATATAAATCCACTGCCCTTTGACTTTAATATAGGTCTTATCCCAAGAATTATGTATCATTTTTAATTCTCACACTATAATCATTATTGTTTCTATTATACTGATACTTTTTCAGGCTCATGTAACTTCTGCATAAAGATACGTGCTGCAAAACTTAAAAATTTATCATCAAAGTGAATAAGATTAATATCTTGACTTGGTGTTGGATCAATAATACGAACTATGCTCAAATTATCATTATTAACAAAGTCAACCAGTGAAAGAGGTATTATGGCAACCCCATGTCCATTATATACAAGGCTCAATAGAGAAATAGAAGATTTTGTTTCTATATTTGCTTCAGATAAAGATAACCCTAAACTCTCACAATATATTTTAATAGATTCACGACAACTACATGAAACCATTATTCTACTCAGCCCTACTAATTCTCGAAAAGAAACAAATGATGTTTCATTCAAAGGATGATTTTTTGGAATGACAAGGACAAGCTCTTCGCTATACAAAAGGGTGCTTGTTAATGTGTCTGGAATTTGAGCACTACGCGTGATGCCTATATCAATATTTTTATCAACGATTTGATTTACAGCAACTTCGGATTCTATAATTTTTACTACGATGTTAGGATAATGTTGTTGAAACTTCATAATATAAGGTGTTAAATAGGTAAGATCCTCTAATAAACCTCCTATAGTAATTACACCTCTTTTTACACCCTTTAATTCAAAAATTTCATTATAAACGTCATCAAATTGTTGCATGATAAATTTTCCTTTATCAAATAGCAGCTTACCCGCTTCTGTCATTTTGATACCTCTTCCAACTCGATGAAACAAGGGTGTATCAAGTTCACCTTCTAACACACGGATTTGTTGACTTAAAGTCGGCTGTGAAATACCTAGAACTTCCGCAGCTTTAGTAAAACTATTATTATTACAAACTTGAATAAAATACTCTAAATGACGTAATTCCATTCTTGATACCCACTCTCCGCTTTATGAAAGATTTATAATGAAAAGGACAATATGTATACGTTAACATAACAACTTTATTTCCTACTATACTAATTGCAATTACATAATTTCTTTATTTTGTATTACAACAAATTTCCTCCTATTTATTTAATTTATATTTAATTAGGATATTACTAAACAGAAATAACCTCTAAAAACTTACAATTTCTGTGTGTAACATCCTAACTTTTTCAACTGTTTAATTATCATTTTTCTCAATATAGTCCAAACTATCAAATATTTCCCAAACATCCTCTTTATGCTGAGGAAAAATAGTATCCATCAATTCAATACCTTCTGAAGTAATTGACACATACGTGACACGGCGGTCTTTAGGACATAGTTTTCACCTCTTCTTTTCCCACCTATCCACTACATACGTGATACTACTACTTGCAAGTAATATTTTGTCTCCAATTTTTTATAGGCTGATCGCCTTTACTGTATAGTAGCTCAAGCACTGCAAATTCAGTTGGATTAAGTCCATAAATTTTATATCCTTTTCAATACGTTTAGTGATTGACTGTAATCCCCTTGATAATATAACAAATAACTTTAAAGATAAGCTCTCATCGTTAATCACGCTCGTAATTACCAATCCTTTACAAGTTATCTTGAATTCGAGATTCATTATATTATCGTCAAAATATTATGTCAATAATTCATTTTATCTTTATCAAGCCACTTATAATTTATTTCTCAACATAAGACATATGGAATTAGAAGAAAACAATTGTTAATATATAAGTATCTCAATTACGTTATTTCTTTTAAAGAGAGCTTGTTTTCTAACGCAAGTTCTCTTTTGTCCTATTCTAAATTGAATCCGGACAAATTTCAGATAATGAGTCTGCCCATGTGTATGATATAGTTTTTAAACAAAGATTAGAGCCCTCCTACAAGAAGGAGAACTCTAATCTTTCATATAAATATTCACCATTTTTATCATTGTGGGGACATCAAAACTTTAACTTAATGGGGATATGGTACTACCCCCATTAATAAATATTAATAACCATATTTCTAGGTTAATATCTATCATATTTTTTAAAAACAGGATTAATTAGATTTAAAAAAAGATTTCTTTTTCTTTACTCGTAATAAATCACCTGTCCATCCTTTGACTCGCATATACAAATACATACCCCCTGTTGTGAAAATGATAAATAAGAGAGCGATTAAATAGCTATATTTCCATTCTAGTTCAGGCATGTATTTAAAATTCATACCCCATAATGCTCCTAAGGCTGTCAAAGGCGTACTCACAGCAGTTAATACAGTAAGAGCTTTCATAATTTCATTCCCACGGTGAGAAGAAACAACTTCTTGTAAATGAATCATCGTGTCTAATTCTTCTTGGTACTCTTTAACAAGTTGTAATCCACGCTCTAATTTCAAGTGTGTTTGTTTATAACAAAGAATTTTTGTTATATTTTCTAACCAAGCTTCCTCCAAGCCTTGTAACACTTCTTGTATTAAGCGAAACACATGTGTGTTCATAAATAATTCATGACGAATATGATAAATTTTTTCTAAAACTGCTATGTTATTATGATGATAAAAATCCCATAATACATTTCTGAAATTATTTTCAAAATAGTCAACCTCTCGCAAATAGTGAGATATAAACATTGATAAGATAGCACATAATCCTTCAGCGGAACTATTACAATTTTTTGTACCCATAGGGAAATTATGTATTAATTTTTGGAAATCCTCTTCCTCTTTTTCCTGGACCGTTATCAGTATTCCATGAGCTACGAAATAATGAAGAAAGTTTTGAATTTTGGCGTCCTTTTTATCTTGATCATATAAAAACGAACCACATACACAAGTTTGACTTGGTGATAACGTATAAACATATAATCCATTTTCACAAGGAGAACTTATTTTCTTTACAAATTGAGAGAAATAAGATGTTACATCACGAGGGATTATAGAAGAAAGTTTTTCAAGCTCACTAGTTTTCACATGATACCAACTCCATTTCGGCATTTTTATGCACTCCATATTATTCTTCCTTTCTGAATAGTTTTATGTTTAATCGAATAATATCCGTAATATGAAATTTGTATGTAGTATTCATGTCTTGGAGGAAAAGTTTTTAGATCAACTAAATTACAAAATAAATGGCATAGGAGGTCTTATTCTGTTAAAAGGAAGACCCCCTATATATTAGCTATTTTTATTCTCAATTTTAAACATTTACTCTATACAAGCACTTTTTATCTTTTCTTATAAAGAATTTATTATATGTGGAAAAGAAGCTACATAATTTGGCACGTCTATTCAACGAACTCCATTTCGGTCGTTATTATAATTTAGATTCATATGCAGATTGATTGGTGATGTCGTCAAATACTTGACTTCCAATAATGTAGTATCCATGAAGTGCAGCCTCTTTCGAAGCGTCTACCATACGGAAAGAAGAAATTTCACCTTGTATTTTTTCAATTCGTTTTTTGTGGATATCTACTATTCCTCCTGTCCAAATAATAGTATCATACTGGTCTAACTTAAATTGTTCTTGTAATACACGCATAACGTCTTGGAAGTGTGCATCCAACTCTTTTTGAATCAAAGTATTAACCTGACTTGTCTGATGATTTTCTTCTCGACCTCCATATCCTTTTTCTAATATTTTTGGGATTTCGTTAATATGCAATTGATTACTTTCACCCGCATGATTCTGCAGGATATTCTTAATATTTTTCAAAGGCTTGCTACATCCTAGTTCCGTCTCATAATGATTTAAAATGACATTCTGTTTCATATCTGTCATTTCTAATGTACGAAATCCACCATCAATAATTAAGATACGATCTCGTTCCTGAATGATCCCCTCTTTTAAGAAATAGGCATGTAAAGCGACCGGTTGCTGAAGAATCAAAGCATTTTCCACCGTAATATTAATAAATTTCCCATCAATTTGCACGGAAGTTTCTTTTTTTAATACATTTTGTAATTGCTCATGCTGACTACCAAAACAAGTAACGGGAAGCCCGGTAACAACTAAAGGTAACACGACATTTTCTTTATAATCCTTTGCAATGCAACCAAATATTTGTTGTTTAAACCGTTCGCTTTCATAATAATTTTCTATTTCTTCGTCAAATGGAGGAAGAAATGAAGCGCCAGATTGATGTGCTTCATTTCCCATGTAGTATGCAAAGTCTAAGTCTATAAAACTTACCTTTGTTAAATCTTCACTTTCAGCATGATTAGGTACAGGGGCTAGTGTGGAAACTTCACTCTTAATCGTCACCTCAGAATCTACATCCTGTCGATATGCTCGCTTAGTAAAGCCAATTCCTACATCAATTGCATACAGAGATTTCATACTTTTTTCCTCACTTTCTCTTTTTAGAATTAAATCTAAGCACTCTCTTCTTTCCCTTCTTTCATATATTTCTTTTCATTTTTCTTTTTTTCCCCGTCTATGTCCTTACTATTTTGATTTATTTCGTAATCCTTTTCATCTTTTTTCTTTTTGTCATTTTCGTTTTCTGTTAAATCTTTAATAGTAGAAATGACAACCGGTGTGGCTGTAAGCAGTTGTGGTAATGTTTGTTTTGCAACATTAGCTGCAGTTACAGAGAATTGTTTACTTGTCTCAGTTACCTTCTCTAATGTTTCCTTTATGTTTCCTTCTTGTAGTTTGTCTTTTATGCTTTTTCCTGTTGTTTGTATAGCTTTCCGATTTTCTTTTTTTAATAAGGAGACCACGACTCCGGTCGTAATCCCAATCACAGCATATTTAAATATTGTATGTTTCATTTTTCTCACCCTTCTCTACTTTTATTTTCTTCCATGCTACAACCTAAAATAATTAACTTATCTATTTATCAGATGTTGCAATCTATTAGAGAGAATGATAGTTTTGCAGATGCCTATCACTCGCCGTTGGTGTTTCAGCTGTTACTAGAAGTAAAATTCTCCCTTGATCTAGTTTTTCTTCATATAAATTAGCTTCCTCCTTCGACAACCCCATTTCCTCCATTTGATTTCGGAGTTCGTCCCCTTTTTTGGAGAAAAAGTTGATAATACTTGTTCCTAATCCTTGTTCTTTTACTCCAATCGTATTTGTGTTTGTATCATCCGCAATCTTTTTTGTTAGATGTTTTTCATGTGTTAAGACGTAAATGTCATCTTGGCGAATCCCTTGCAATTCTAGCTCTTTTACTTTCATAACTACTTCCTGTTCATTTTCATATTCATGAACCACCGGTTTTCTTTCATTCTTATGCATTGTATTTTTCCTCCTTTAGATTTTTTATTTTTTTATTTAGTTGTTATGTAATATGTAATACACCTATTTTAAAGATGTTAAACCTAAATTTTCAAAAAACTTCATACAATAGGTTATTAATGTTTTTGAATATCAAAGAAATGTCACGAGCACTTTGCTTTGATAACAGTGTTACAAATAACAATTTATTTGGAAGGCAAGCCCCTTATTTTATAGAAAGTTTCTATTTAGAAAAAGTTAAAAAGGAGTACAAGATATTTTTTTCGTTAATTAAATCAAAGGAAAATATAAAAACACTCCTTTTCAAAGAGTGCTTTTAAAAAACATATAACCTAATAAAAATGTTTCTATTTTGATTACAGAAAGAAAGTCTTTATTAAAACATATGGTTGCTAATTTAATTGCGATCTTCCTTGCACCCAAGCAGCAATATCATTTATAACATACTCAGGTATATTAGCAGGACTATAATATTCATCCGGCTTACTTATTTCCCCATCACCCTCTGTAAAGAAATGATTTAACTTTGGATATAGTCGATAATCAACGTTATCTCGTTCTTTTAATTGTTCTTTCCAAAGAGGAATTTCGATTTTTGATTGAACTTGATAGTCTCTTTCTCCTTGAATAATAAGAAGCGGTGTCTTTTGTTCTTTTGACATTTCTGCTGCTTTAATTTTCCGGATAGAATCCCAAAATACTGCTGATCCTAAGTAAAAATCTTTTGGGGGATTCTGACTAGAGAAATTGGGATCATTTAATAATTCAAATTGCGATTTGTAGAATTTATATTCCTCTAGGTTCATTGCTCCAATAGAAAAAAGGTACTCAAATTGATCTAAAACAACGTCTTGGATCGTACGAGCTGGCCCTCCCATTACAATTGCCCCAGCAATATTTTGATTTTGGTCTTTTTCAATCATTTTCGGAAGCATCATTCCACCTTGACTATGACCCAGAATATAAATTTGATTCTTATCTATTAGAGGCTCATTTTTAAGAAATTGAGTTACAAGAAGAGCATCATCTGTTGTCTCTTTATCAACTGTATAAAAGGGACTGAATTGTGTTTTCAACCCATGTTCATATGTTCGTTTATTATAGCGAAGGACAGCAATTCCCTTCGATGCAAGACCTTCAGCTAAATCGCGAAATGGTTTTAAAGCAAACGCTGTTTCATCCTGATCAGTTGCTCCAGATCCTTGAACAAGAATAACCGCTGGGAAAGGACCCTTTCCTTTTGGAACAGACAATGTTCCTGGTAATGGAAATGCACCACTTCCAACTACTACTTCTTTATCAACAAATGATTCAGGCTTACTATATGATGGACGCTCTGCAACAGGACTAAACGACATGCTGAGTTGAAAATCGTCTATTTTTCCAGATGGATCTAGTTTTATTAGTAAAGGTACAGTCATTTGTTCAAAAACTAATTGAATCTCCACATTTGTATGAACAGGATTTGTCTCTTTTTGTGTAACCTCTCCAATTTCTATAAAAGAACCTGCTTGTAATTGAACTGGCAGTCCCTCCCAATAGCTCTTCAACCATTCTTTGGATATTATTTTCTGTAATGACCTTGAGGTTAAATCAAATGCAGATTTATATTCTTCACTATTCATATGGCGAATAAATGAAAGAGTAGTAGATATAATAGGATTTTCATCATCACTATTGTCTACTTTTTTTATAGTTGTGTTTGCTTCCTTTAATTTCGAAATAAATTGGTGGTTAAACAGATAATTATATGTATCAGGATATAAGCTTGTTTTCAATACTTCCGTATTCCGTCCCTCATACAAACTTGAAGAACTCGTAAAATTTTCAGGTGAAATTACTTCCTCCGCATATGAGACTGAGGGAATTGTTATTGTACAAATTGCACTGACAAGTAATAACTTATTGCTTATTCTTCTTTTCTTACCCATAATTATTGATTCTCCTTTCAAAATTAAAAATTTCTAATACAGTATGCCAACTATAAGGAAAATAAAAATTATCAAAGAGATTAATAATCTATTTTACGATCCCCCTCTCAAGTTAAAAAGCTATCATTAACAAACTTCAATAAAAAATGCCTTCCCCCTCTTTTTTTATCGTTGGATTTTCCAATGACCTAGAAGCACAGCACTAAATTACATGTAACTGCCCCATGGGATTCTCTATTCCAAAAGAAAAAAGCACCCCACTAGATGCTTTCTTTAATTGTTCTCACTATAATTTATTTAGATAATTCTCTTATTACTGTAAGATAAATTTATTCTAGTTCCTAAATCCCACTTATTTCTTAATTCACTCATACCAATATAAAACCAAATAACCTACCATCAAAAAATAAAGAAAACAGGTTATTTGGCTATTCATTCCGTAAGCTTAATGCTCAAGTTAATCTTTTTTTCACACGGTTAAACTTTATTAAGAAAACCTTAAGGAATTTCCCTCTATATTTATAAGAATTTTTTTCTATACTGAATCATGTAAATGAACAAGAGGAGAAACGATCATGAAGAAATTTGTAATTTGCATACTAGGAATAGGCCTCCCTATATACTTACTACCTTTCATATTACGCGGGGATTTGGACAGATTTAATCCGATTGCTGAAGAAAAAAATGTATACGCCATTGCGAAGGGATATGGTGTTCCAGATTATCATCATAAAGGAAGAGCTATGTACTCCCTAAAAAGTGTTGATGAATCAAAAAATGAGAAAGAATATACAGTAGGAACTAGCACCCCTAATGATTTTATAAGAAAAACTTACTTAAAAATTCATGTGAAAGGTAAGTATGTCTATTCCTACGACATTATTTCTGAAAAGGACATTCCGGAGAAAATAAGGGGACAATTGGAGATAGCAAATAAATAAAAGAGCCAATTCGTACGAGTTGGCTCTTTATTATCTCTCCCACCTACCGTTAGGCTATCTTCCTACACATGCTTGAGATGGGAGAATCCTTTCGGTAAATTTATTACATTCGCTATCATTGTTTTAACAACCATTCCTCAATTACTTTCACTGTTTCATCTTGTTGTGCTTTTGGCGTAATTAAGCTTGCATTATCACCTTTCTGCTCACCGTACATGCCAAAATTAGCATGATTGCCGCCTTTTATCATGTGCATAGTTGTATTTTTTGACATTAACTTTTTATGGTTCTCTATTTTTTCTACAGTTGCTAAAGCATCTACTTCCCCATAAATTGATAACATCGGAATCGATTTAGTGGAGAAATCATCTGCAGGATACGAACCTAAGAAAATGATCCCGTCTACCTTGTCTTCATGTTGAAAGGCATACTTAGAAATCATAGCTCCCCCCATTGAATGCCCCGCAACATACCATTTCTGAACTTCAGGATACTGTTCCATTACACTGTCTACTGCATTGATTCCAAGTATCGCTAAATTTAATGGCAACTCAGGCATTACTACAAAGTGCCCATCTTTTGCAAGAGCTTCTCCTAAGTAACTATAAGCCTCAGCTTCTACTTTAGCTCCTTGATAAAAAATAACCCCTACTTTAGCATCTTTCTCTCCAAAAACTATATTATCTTCATCTTTTTTATCATCTACTAACGACAACGCCTCTTTCGTTGGTTGATAAGTAAACTGAGACCAAACAAAAAAACTAATACTTCCCATAAGTAAAATACCTAGTAAAGAGTACAGAACAATTTTCATCCACTTCTTCACATATATGCCCTCCCTAAGATGTGTATATTCTATACTTTAATTATTATTACTATAATTGTCGAATAATCTTAACTAATAAGTTTAGAAAAAATAATACGAGCCCTGAAATGCCGTTTTAACATAAATTCAATATATTATTTTAAAACGTAAGCTTCATAAGCTAAGTAAAATTTTATAAAGAAAAAGCCGATTTCCTTATCGTATAGGAAATCGGCTTTTGGCTTAGTTATTGATTTAGTAATAAAAAACATCTTGTTAAGATAACCTCGTTCACTATAGACGTTGATCTTTCTGGAAGTTTAGACGAAAATGATCCTCATCATTATATACCCCAAATTCATACCCTTGCTCTTTATAAAATTTAATAATGTCAGGAAGTGCTTGTAATGTTTGCGCCTTTTCATGCATTAAAACAACTTCTACTTCTTCTGTTGTCTGTTTTTTTACATTTTCGATAATCTGAGTTGGATTATCTTTTAATTTCCAATCATTTGAGTCTACTGTCCAATCCCAAACTTTTATTGCTGCTTCTACAATTTGATTCCGAATTTCCTCACCCTTTAACCCTGGTGCAGATCCATATGGCGGACGGACTAGTTTAGGAGTTGTGCCCGTAATATTATGGATAAGATCTAACGTTTCTTTCATCTCTGGTACAAATTGTCCCTTTTTGTATAGCTTATCACTATTATGTGTCATACTATGTGCACCAATATAATGTCCTTCTTTTACTGCTCGTTTTACATTTTCCTGAAAACCTGTATTTTGTAAATTACTACCTTGCATAAAAAATGTCGAAGCAACATTTTGCTCTTTTAGTACATCTAAAAATTTCCCAGTTAATTCGCTAGGACCGTCATCGAATGTTAAATAAACAACCTTTCCTACCGGTTTTCCATCAGGTCTTTTCTGTTTTGTCGGTGGTGTTTCCTTTTTCTTTTCTTGTTGTTGCGTATTAACTTGTTTACTACTTTCATTAGCTACTCCCTTCGCTGGGATAGAGTTCCATTCCCCTATTAAAAAGAATGTGAAAAAGGTCGTTGCTAAAACAACTCCTAGAGATATTATTACCTTAGTTAATCGACTTGTTTTTTCCTTACTTTGTGATTCTTTCATTATTTTTCGATCCTTTCCCTATTAATTTTCATATTCATTATTTATAAAGTTGAATCTTTCAGTTTCAACCGGTGTTTACAATAAATAGATTAATAGAGATGGATAAAGATAAAATGCAGATAATGTCGAAATCAGTTAAAGAATAGCGTATTGCATCCACTCTTTAGAAAAATATTTGTTTCTAATTTAAAAACTGGATATACACCCAAAATAAAAAATACTAATCTTCCTAATTAAGATTTAGAAAGAATAGTATTTTTCTATTTGCCTATTTTATTACATCGTAAAATAATTAATAATGCCATCCACAATACCTTTTTGCGATTTTGCTTGGAATTCTTCTGAATTCATTCTTTTTTCATCATTCGCATTAGATGTAAACCCTAACTCAATTAAGATAGCCGGAGAAGGATTTTCTCGTAAAACAAGAAAATCACTTCCATGAATGCCTCTATCACGGCTGTCTATATTTTGATCAAAAATAGCTTCTTGTACGGTCTTAGCTAACTTTTTATCTTTCCTTTTATTAGATCCATAATGAGTTGTTATTCCTTTTACATTTGTATCCTCAAAAGCATCATGATGAATGCTAATATAAAGATCCGCCGCATGTTCTTTCACTACTTTGACACGCGCTTGCAATTCTTCCTTTTGTTTTGTTTCTGAAAGTAAACTCGCATCTTTTTCACGTGTCAATATAACTTTTGCATCCGTTCTTTCTTCTAATTCTTTCTTTATATTTTGTGCTACTTTTAAATTAAGCTCTTTTTCAATCGTTCCAAATTTCTTTCCTTTCGTCCCTCTATCTCCTCCACCATGCCCTGGATCAATTACAATTGTTTTTCCTCTTAATCGTAAATCCTCTTGTGATATATTTTTATGCCCCTTAGCATGTATGAAACTAACTCCTGTGCCCATTATTAATATTATAAATAAAAGCAATGTCACTCTTTTTTTCATTTTAACAATCTCCTTATCAGCTTTTCATTCCGTTTCTAATGAAGATATTAATGAATGCTGATAAAGATAAAATGCAGATAATGTCGATTTTGTTTAAAAATGATAAAAACGTGTAGAACGACAATTCTACACGTTTTTATTTAAATAGAAGAAAAATAACACTCCATCTTCTGTATTCGAAACACCATATTCTGCGCCATGCAGTTCTAATATATTTTTTGAAATAGCAAGGCCCAATCCTGTTCCGCCTTTGGAGCGTTGACGAGACGTATCCCCTCGATAAAAACGATCCCATATTTTTTCTACATGTTCTGGCGCGATATGAGCCCCTTTATTTTCTACACATACTTTTACACGTTCATTTTCTTCTATTGTAGAAATAATAATATTCTCATGTTCCGGTGTGTAACGAATCGCATTCGTAATAAAGTTAGTAACCACCTGTTCTATTCGATGTGGATTTGCGACTACCTCAATTTTAGAAAGTTGTTTATGCACATGTAATTGCCTAGCTGTTATATCCGAGGTTAATTGCTCACATATATAATCAATCATCTCATCAATATGGAAAACATCCATTTCCATTTTATACGTACCAGACTCGAATTTTGCTAACTCCAGCATATCAATAATAAGCATATCCATTTTATCTACTTCTTTTGACATTGCTTTAAAGTAATAATCCTTTTTATTACTAGCAACACCATCCTCCAAAATTGAAATACAGCTCTTCATAATACTTAAAGGTGTTTTTAACTCATGTGAAACACCAGCGATAAATTCTTTACGTGTATTTTCTAATTACTTTTCTTTCTCTATATCTTGCTGCAATTGATTAATATACGAATGCAAAGCCTTAGAAAGTGTATTAATATTTTGTGATAAAGCACCTATTTCATCCTTTGTAGTAATAGGTATCGTCTCTGAGAAATCTAAACCAGCGATTTTTTTTGTAGTATCATTTATTTGTAATAGTGGTTTGGCAATTTTATTTGAATAATAGAACGATATCAAAACGATTAAAATCAAAACAAATATAATTAAATATACATAATAATCCTTTATCATTTGCACAGCTTCATCAACTGGCTGTAATGATGTCATAGCAAATATATAATTCACCTTACCATCTGCATCTATTGTTGGTTTGATTAATAGTTTATATTTAATATCATTTTCTTCATAGTCCACTATTTCTGTAGAAGTAATATTATTTGGTTTTTGATTTAATATTAAATCAACCTGAAATTGTTTTATTCTATCTATTAACACACGATTTCCATAAATAGAGTTAGTTCCTACAGTACCCTCCGGTAACTGCACGTTCTTAATACTTCCTGCTAAATATAACTGTGAATTTCCTTTTGAAGATGCGATTTTTGGGCCATATAACTTCTCTGACAATTGCTTGTTCTCTAGCCCAACATTCTTCTCTTTTATTGTTAACATCGCAGGGACTACTGCATCACCTTCCTGCACTCCATCGATAATAATATGATTCCCCTGTTCTAAACTATCTTTTATCCTTTGTATATCTTCTAAATTAACAAAACTATACAACGGTATCTGAATTAAACGTTCAGAAAAGGTGTTATTTCCGTTAGGATCTAACTGAATTTCTAAAGAAAAATCACTTGCATATTTTATATTCCCTACACTATCTAACGTTGTAATCCATGTCGCATTATCTTGATAGAAATTTTGTTCCAACTCTTGAATCCTTTTCACGTCATCTCCAGCTTTTATATATGCCTTTTCAAAGGATTGAATATTCGTTTTAATATCATTAACTTTTCGATTCGAATAATATTGCTTAAAAAATATGGTTTGTCCAATAAAAATAGTCACTAAAATAAGTGTGCATAATGCCGTAGTTAATATAAATAACTTTAATACAATTCCTTTTTTCATACCTGTCCCTCAAATTTATAACCAGTTCTAACAACGGTTACAATACAAGTCGCTTTTCCCCCTAATTTATGACGCAAATTACGGATATGACTATTAACAGTACGATCATCCCCAGCGAATTCATAACCCCAAATTTTAGTGATTAGTTGTTCTCTCGAAATTACAATCCCTTGATTTTGCATGAAATACGTTAATATTTCAAATTCTGTATGTGTCATACTTATGTCTTCCCCATCTACAGTTACTGTACGAGAAGGGAAATGTACATGGATACCACTACTAGTTAATGTGTCTGCAGTAGATACATTAATAGTGGAAGAATATCGGCTTTCAATTAATCGTTTTGCCCTTGCCAATAAAATAGGAGGACTATATGGTTTTGTAACATAGTCATCCGCTCCCATTTCAAATCCCAGTAAAGTATCATCTTCATCCACCCGAGCCGTTAGCATAATAATAGGTACATTAGATTTCTTACGAATTCGCCGGCAGACCGCCCAACCATCTAATTCCGGTAACATAATGTCTAAAATAATTAAATGTACCTCATGTTCTTCAAATATAGATAATGCTTCTTTCCCATCAATCGCCTCTAAGACGTTATATCCTTCGTTTAGTAGGTAATCCTTCATTATTTCACGTAAAATATCTTCATCTTCTACAATTAAAATTGTTCTTTGCATATTTCATCTTCCCCACGATTAATTTTATTTTTATGAAGAAATAGTTCATTTTATATTTTAACCAATTAGAAATCTTTCACTATTTCTGTCACTACTAAATGCAACATAGTTATATCAAGATAATAGCATGCTGATATAAAGATAAAATGCAGAGATAACTGTAATTCTTCAGCAAATAATGAAACTCATCTTGAATCGAAAGATCCATACAAAAACGCCATCCTTTCTGTATATTTCTACAAACAGGATAGCGTTTTTTCATATTAAAGGTAGAATTATAAGGTAATATCAATTATACGTAATACTTGATATTTAATTGATATTAGAACTTATTACTTTATATTTATCTTCTTTTGCAACATCTATAATTGCATCAATTTTTTGTTGTTCATTATTCAGCTCATGCCCTTCGATCCAAACTTTATATCCTATTTCTCCCACTACTCCAACTTTAGTTATAACAAAATCTAACTGTTTTTCTTTTTGAAAATATTCAATAGCAGTTGCCTTTGCTTTTTCTTGAGTTTTTGGAAATTCTTTGTCACTTAATGGATCTTTCGTTGTTAATGTAATGTAAGAGACAAAACCAATAATAATTAAAGTTATGGTAGAAAGTCCAACTAAAAATATTTTTTTCATTCTTCTTCATCCTTGTCTATCTTTTTTTAAAGACTAACATAACATTTATCGTTTTTCAATAAAAAAATATTGTATTTTATTATTTATTTATTGAAAATATCTACAACTTTAGACAAATATAAAAAGCATTCCTCTCACTATCCTGATCTTTATCTCAACTAATCTATTACATAATGTAGATTTATAAAAGAGTTTGATCATTATTAAAGAAATACAAAAATAAAAACCCCAATTTCTCTATATTAAAATCGAGAAATCGGGGTTAAGTTATTTTTTTATTTAAAACAAGTAACTAATTAACAATCCTGCTGATAATAAGAAGCCAAAAATCGTATTTGTCATCGCTGTTGATTTCATTGCGATGCGCATATACCCGGGATCCTTTGCTCCTTTTTGGAAACTTTGAATTGCAGAGATTGGCTTTCTCAAACCTAGGAACATAACTAATGCCCAAGGGCTTATATAACCCATCAATACAATTACGGCAATCCATAAATAAGCAATGAAAAAGGCTACAGCTAGTGTTACTATGGCTTTTTCTCTCCCAAGGAGGATTACTAATGTCTTTCTTCCACCTTTAATATCTTCTTCGATATCTCGGATGTTATTCGACATGTTGATTGCACCGACTAAAATCCCAATTGGAATAGAAATTAATACACTTTCAATCGTTATCGTATTCGTTTGAATAAAGAAAGCAATGAGTACAAAACATGTCCCCATCAACAATCCAGAAACTAATTCTCCAAACGGAGTGTACGCAATTGGTAATGGACCACCTGTATATAAGTAGCCAACCGCCATCCCAATTAAACCAATGACGACTAACCACCAGCTGCTATTCATACAAATATAAACTCCAATAATTGCTGCTACTACATACAATAAAAGCGCAACTGTTAAAACATTTTTTGGTTTCAATCCATGACGGACAATTCCACCACCGATGCCAACAGAATCAGCGGTATCTAATCCACGTTTGAAATCATAGTACTCGTTAAATAAATTCGTTGCTATTTGCAATGCTAAACATGCAACCATCATCGCAATAAATAAAAGCCAATGAATTTCGGCAACATAAAGTGATGCCACTGTCCCTAAAATTACAGGAGAAAACGTCGCCGTTAATGTATGTGGGCGCGTCATCTTCCATATTAATTTAGCGGAACTAATTTCTTTTTCATTCCCCATAACTCTGTTCAATCTCCCTACATTTTAAGTATAAAATCACTAGAAGTATCTTTCTTTCTATTTCTTGATTCACATCCATTAATTATATCAAATAAATGATACCCCTTCTAACAAATCTAATAATAGTAAAGTGAAAAATTTAAAATTGAATTACTATTAAGCTAACAAAACTAAATTCCTTTAAATGTGGTACCGTCACCTGCCCATCAACTTAAGAAAACAGATCCACCTTAAACGAAAAAACGAGCTTTTTTATTGCTAGTTAGGGCAAACCCTCATTCTGGAGGTAGCTCTATTTTCTTAGCTTGATAGCGATGTGATGTAAAATTAAGATTGTTCAAGTCGGAGCAAGGCACTCTATGATTGATTTCATTTTATAAGGAATCCACTGCAGAAAAAGAAAAATTTCATTTAGGAACTAATACCTCACATCCAAAAACAAGTGATACATGTACTAATTCTTATTTAATTTCATTTTTTATTAAGGCAGATTAAAAATGAATTAAAGGTGTGTGAAAAAATGGAGGAATTAAATCAAGTTTTAAACACTTCTGAAAAAATTCAGATAGATAATGAAAGTACATCAGATGTAGAACAATTATTAGACTGTTCTACTCCTTGTCAAAACGTCATAAATACTTCTGGGACAATTAGATTAACGGCCGGTACGAGTAATCCTTCATCAATTATTTTTCCAGAGCCATTACATGTTGGTGATACTTTCCCTGTAATTACAGATCCATTTTATTTAAAACTTAATGTTGCTCAATGTGATGCTCAAGCATCTGTAACTACTCCTTGTGGTGTTATAGAATGTAATGTTTCTGTATCTCAAATTACTGCAGTTGGAAATTTACCATTCTTTTTTGGATTTCCAGCTCAATTTTTTCCATGTACAGGTCCAAGAACAGGATTTAGTGCATATTTAAATGATGTTGTACAAATAAACAATGTTCTTTGCTATAACTGTGATGGATCTTTACCTCTATTATGTGTAAATGGACTTTCACAAGTAAATGGTACAGCAACTTTAGTAAGTATTCGTCGAGATAGTTCTTATATATATTTTGATTTTAATGTGGAGATTGTTTTACCTGGTTGCTAAAAAATAAAAAGCACTTATCTTTTTTTGAAGTGACCCCCAAAATCGGAACACATATCAAAATACCTAAACCACCTGTTCCCTATATTCTTTAGGGGATAGGTCGTTTGATTTTTCTTGAATTCGCACACAATTGTAGTATTTTTAATTCCAAGTGTCTCTATAATGGTACGATTTGAATACCCATTCTTTTTCATTTGAATCACTTTCCACTTTATTTCTTCAGAGTAATGAACTCTTGTCTTCAAATGAAAAAGAATTCAAATTAACTCCACACAACACCTCGCCTCTCGTATTCCATTCTATATTCAACAGCAGCTGCAATTTTGGGACTTGCAAACCTTTCCGTGATCCAAAGACCTAAATCAATTCCTGAAGTAACTCCTCTTGCAGTAATAATATCGCCTTGATCCACAATTCTGTAATGAAGAAGTTCTGCTCCATATTGACTAATTTCATTTTGCGCCAAATGATGCATTGTTGCCTTTTTATCATTCAATATACCGGATACAGCTAGTAACATACCTCCTGTACAAACTCCAGCAACAATTGTTCCTTCATCGTGCATCTCTCTAATCATTTTGGTCAAATTACCAAGCTCTGCTTGCTTTCGTGCCCCATGTTCAGCTTTATGATTCCAGCCACCACCAGGTACAATTAACAAATCTGGACGATTATCCATTCGTAAAAAATCATGTAATTTAACCGTAACTCCAAACGAAGTAGTAACCTCTTGTTTTGGTTCACTAGAAACTAATTCAACCGTAAACGGAGCCCCTTCTTCTATCGCTCTTTTCAATACCTCAAAAGGTGCAAAGGAGACATGCTCTCCAAAACCGTCAAACACTACAATTTGTATTTTCATTTTTAGAACACCTCATATGCTTTGTTTTATAAATCCCAAAAGAGAAGAAATGTTATCTACAAATTAAAACAATGAAGACAACCTTTCTCCCCTTACTCTATAAACTTTCAAATGTTCCTCTAATTCTCTCCCGTCACCTAATAGACTCATCGTCTTTTTAACGAAGTTCCAATTTAAACTACCGGATAACCATAGCAACGAAGAAAGTCTTTTATAATCATTTGAAGTTAAAATGTTATTAGCTTTATACCCTTCTAAAAATGCTCTAGCAACTTCCGGACATACTTTATGCGACTGTATTCCTTTCGTTCGAGAGTACCATTTTATTAAAAAGGCTAACCCTTCAATACGGTCAACATAACTAATAGATTCAAAATCTACAATTCCTTTTACCTGTTGACTTGAGCCCCATAAAACATTCAAAGGATTTAAGTCTGTTTGTACAATAAACTCTAATTCACTCGTATATGCGCAGTCTATATGATATTTAGCAAGATCTATATACTCCCGCAATTCCTTACATGCGCTTGTCTTGCTTTCTAACATATTAATAAACTCAACATACCCATCCAAATGAGATTTCTTCTGAAAAATCGCGCTTTGAAATGCACTAGAAATATCATGAACCTTTCTTGCTTCCTTTCCAAATGCTTCTGCGATAGCTTCCGTACAGAGTGTAATATGTTCTCCTTCAATCCAATTAGACAATATAAATCGGTATTGTTCATCATTCCAAGCGACTAATGTAAATGACTCTCCTGACCTATTTTTATTAATTTGCATAAAAAGGACTCCATGCTCGCGTAAATAATACGTAAAACGTACTTGCTCTATCAGTTGTTCGTTTGATAACGCCCCAAAAGCTGGATTGATTGTTCGCTTGCTATTGATAAACCGTGCGGAATATCGCTTTCCATTCACCATAATTTTATAGTGTAAATCTGTATTCCAGCTATTTTTATGTAGCTCTTCTTCCACTGCTAGTGAATGAATTTCTTTAAAATAATTTATTAATACGTCTTTTATTATGTGTTTCACCCTTTTTTCCTTTCATGTGAAAAAATTTTTATTACACGCTATTTTTTTATGATTACTATCTCGATTACTCTAAAAACCAAAATTTTATTCATTGTTAATTACCAATAGTGTTTTTTTCTATATATAAATTTAATAGAGACAGACTACCATTCTAACTATATCATTCTTACATAATATTCTGCATTCGTTGAGATAGTTGTTGTAAACCAATGCAGTAGTGACTATGTATAGAAAAAGAGCCAATCCCCTATACAATAGAAAATTGGCTCTTTCCTTTATTTACTCCCCTGTTTCAGAAAATCGTTTTATACGTTCCCCAATTTCATCGCGAACACGTTGAAATTCAGACCACTCTTTTCCTGCTGGATCATCAAATCCCCAGTGAACACGATTTACGTGCGGAGGTGTCGAAGGACAAACCGAATCCGCATGACTACAAAGGGTAACGACTAAATCAGCGTTGTTTAAAATATTTGCATCAATTATATCTGATGTTTGATTCATTATATCAATATTTACTTCATTCATTGCTTTAATAGCATTGGGATTTACTCCATGTGCTTCAATCCCAGCAGAATATACATTCCACTTATCACCTACATATTGTTTGCCCCATGCTTCTGCCATTTGGCTTCGGCATGAATTTCCTGTGCATAAGAAATAGATTGTCTTTTTGTTTTCCATGTTGTTTTCCGCCTTTGTTTTTAAATTATACTGGCTGATCATTAAAATATTTACGCTTAAACCAAAAAGCGACATTTACAAGTGCAATCATTACAGGTACTTCAACTAACGGTCCGATAACAGCTGCAAATGCTGCGCCCGAATGAATACCAAACACACCAACTGCTACAGCAATCGCTAACTCAAAATTATTACTACCTGCTGTAAATGCTAACGTTGTAGTCACCGGATAGTTTGCACCAATTTTTCTTCCCATAAAGAAAGAAACAAAAAACATCACAATAAAATAGATTAATAATGGAATCGCTATTCTTACTACATCTAGTGGTACGCTAACAATCATTTCCCCTTTTAAAGAGAACATAACGATGATTGTAAATAATAATGCAAGTAATGTAAGTGGACTAATCTTAGGTATAAACACCTTTTCATACCATTGTCTTCCTTTTAACTTAACGAGTACAAAGCGTGTCAACATACCTGCTATAAAAGGAATTCCCAAATAGATAAATACTGATTTCGCTACTTCTCCCATTGTAATATCGACAATAGCCCCTTCAATCCCTAACCATTCTGGAATGACTGTTACAAACACGTATGCATAAACAGAGAAGAATAACATTTGGAATACGGAGTTAAAAGCCACTAAACCTGCTGCATACTCTTTATCCCCATCTGCAAGGTCGTTCCAAACAATTACCATTGCAATGCAGCGTGCTAAACCAATCATAATGAGTCCGACCATGTATTCTGGCTTATCAGGAAGAAAAATAATTGCTAAAACAAACATAAGTACAGGACCAATAATCCAGTTTTGCACTAAAGATAAAACCAATACTTTTACATCTTTAAATACCCGGCCCATTTCCTCGTAACGAACTTTCGCCAACGGTGGATACATCATGACAATTAAACCAACAGCGAGCGGGATGGACGTCGTTCCAACTTGTAATGTATTTAGTCCGTCTACTACACTAGGAAACACAAACCCTAAACCAATCCCAACAGCCATAGCTAGAAAAATCCATAGTGTTAAATATCGATCTAGAAAAGATAAACGTTTCATTTTATTTTCCATCTCCTATTAACAACAAGAATTTTTATCTACTACGTTAGAAGTCGTGCAACAAGATGGATCTTCAATTTTATGAACATCACTATGTGCTTTTGTATAAAAGAATTCCCACTCGTTCCCATCAGGATCCGTTACCCAAAACTTATCTTGAACTGCATAGCAACAAGTCGTATCCATCTCATCACGTGCAAAGAACCCTTCTTTTTCTAATCTTTCTTTATGCAATGTAATTTCTTCAGCTGTATCCACTTGAAAACCGAAATGATTTACCTGATTTCCGTTCACTTCATCTCGTACGTTCAGCGTGAAATTAAGCCCTGGGTTCTCTAATAAAAATTTTGCATAATCCATTTTCACTTTAACTGGTGACACACCAAATACCTTTTCGTAAAACTCAATAGACTTCTCTAAATTCGTAACATTTATACCAACGTGAACATATCTCATAGCTTATTCCTCCTCTATATATGTAATTAATCAATTTTTTTTGATTAATAGTGCGAAATTTTAACAGCAGCTACCTTTACCTGTTTTTCTAAAAATACAGCACAATTCTTCTGATAATAAATTATTTACTTCCGCATCATTTAAATCATAATAACTCCACGTACCTTTTGTTTCTTTTACAATTAAACCTGCATCTAATAAAATTTTTAAATGATAGGACAACTTAGATTGCGTCATTTCAAAAACCTCTGTTAGATCACACACACAAGTCTGTCCCCGCTGGCAAAGTTCATACATAATCTCTAAACGCTTCTGATCCGCTAATGCTTTGAATTTTTTCTCATAGAGCTGAAAATCTTGCGCCACTGTAGTTCACTCTCCCTTCATCAACTTTTTTTGATATTTATAGTATATACGCTGTTTAGTTCTTTATGCAACTTATTAATCAATTTTTTTTGATTAAAATAACTCAACTTCCTCTCATCATATCCATGCCACCATTAAAAAAGGTCATAGCCTTTCCAAAAATGAAAAACTACGTTTCTTTTTACAACTTAATAGTTACAATATTTCCGAGGAACGGAGTCTCTATAACTGTTTTAAATTTTAATTTGACCATTATAGAGTAGTGCCCCATCACCATCAAGCTAAGAAAAACAAATACCCCCAAATGAAAAAAATCGCTATAACGCTTCGGCAAATAAAGATAACTCTTGTTTTTGGTGCATATTCATAAAAAGCACGTCACCTTTTCTCATTAACATAAGAGAATAGTAATGTGCTTTTAATTTCAAAAATAGTCTAAATCCTTAAGTTGATGGTTGTAGGGCGGGACCCCAATAAGAACGGTATCTAATATCTAAGGTTGTATGAGAGGTGTTAGTTCCATTCCAAAGGCCTCAGCCGACGATTAACTCAAGTACCGATTTCGGATGACCCCCATGTGATGAAGTTCGTGTCCTGCGATGCCGTATGCGAGGGCGCGCACCGTAATGCTTAGGTCGTTGGCTGTGCCCTTGCGGGTCCACGCCTCCACCGGTAGCCCACGCAGCAATGTGATCGTTGATTGCCGTACGGCCCGGTAGTCTTCGGCCAATTGCTCGGTTGTCCAACTTCCGAAAGGAGGCATGAACAATTCCTGATCAAAACCAGTCAGAGGCGTCTGGTCCCCTCTTGCGAACCGGAGCAGGCGGTAGGTCATGACGCGTTCCGAATCTGCAATGTGGCCCACGACTTCTTTCAGCGTCCATTTTCCTTCCGCATACCGATACGCGTACTGGCTTTCGGTCAACGATGCCAGGAGCTCGGTCATTTGCTTTTCCTGGGCGAGCAGAATGTCGATGATGTTACCGTCCGGCACCAAACGGATATATTCGCCGGAGTTCCCGGCGTATTCTTCTTCTGACGGTCTTTGATTCATGCGTAGTCACCTCTTATATGTAGATATAGAAAATTATAGCACTCGTCTATGTCTAATAAATTCGCGAAATGATAGAACTCTCCTTCTAATAATTGAGGATAAGCAACTATTTAGTTGGTCGGTCGCTACACTATCCTGATTCGTTAGCACAATAAGCAATGCTAATCAATAATGCATAAAAATTATCTGTTATACAATATTTCGAAGTTATTAATATATATAGGTAACACCTTCTTTTTTAAATTTAAAAATGAATTTTCAATTATATTTTGAAATGAACCGGAGTAAAACACACTAGTCTAACTACTTTTTTATACAAGATTTTATGCAAAAAAGAATAGCGAAGATCCCTAGAATCTCCGCTATATCAATGATGTATAAAATCTTGTATAAGTGATAAATAGACATAGAGACAAAAAATTTAGTGAAAACCAGGATTCTATGAAAAACTTGCTACCGATAATGAGACGTTATGTTAACCGAGCATGAATAGAATATTCATCATTTTTCCTCTTATATTCACTTGTACTAGAATTAAACTAGTCTTCAAACCAAAATAACACTTCAATAGGTGCTTTCAAAACCTTCGCAATATCATAAGTAAGTTTGAATGAAGGATTATATTTTCCATTTTCGAGATTGCCAATTGTTTCTCTTCTGACACCAACTTCACTGGCTAAATCTTCTTGAGACATACTTAGCTTTACCCTATATTCTTTCATTCGAGTTTTAAGTGGCATCTTGCATCCCTTTCTTTTCTCTACGCTCAAATATTTCTAAATTAATTATGAATGTACCTAAAGGTATGAAAAACGAAAATATAACAAAGAACCGAATTACATGTAGATTTTCAAGAATAAAAACACTTAAGAGTAGTATACTACCTAATACTAGTGCTATGAAAAAGGCTCTTGTAGCTGCAAGGCGGACATGTAGCATAAAAAGCTCATCTGGTACGACTTTTGCATATGCGAAGAAGAAAAAGAAACCGAAAAAATAAGATGCCCATGAAATATTACCTAAAAATGAGAACGGACCTAAAAAACCCAAAAAACCGAGAAATCCTAAATAAGCTAATTTATTTTTCATATAAACCTCCTGTGTGATATATTTCGCTCTTTATGATATAAATATATCACATTAACTTGGAAATAAATAGAATTTAAAACGGTACATCTTTGTTTCAAATTAATACTTTTAACTTCCGCTTTCGAGAATTATGTACTACCTTGTAACAAAATGCTCATTTTTTCGTTTTAAGGTATTTGCGTTTCTTAGTCTGATAGTGATGGGGTGGGACCCCATACAGTACGATTTTATTTCAAAGACACAACGATCTTACTACACACTGTTTATTTATCCCACACTCTCATCTGCTAGTATTACTATTTTTTATTACTAATGTTGCCGTTTCACTCGGATGGCTAAGAGGAAAATGATGGCCATATGGAACAAAATCAACCTTACCAAGATGCGATGGAGCAGAATAGCCTCTGTCACAATCCCCCCAAATAATGTGAAGATTATACTTTGTTACTTCATTGAAATCACCTTGATCGTTTTTCAGTAGTAAACTGTTAAGCTGAACCGTAGTATTTAAAATTCTAGGAGAAGTAAAACTGTTACTTATTTTTTCGATATAATGTTCAGGGATGCTCTCCATACTTTCAAACAAACCATTACTTAATAAATAACGCCCTATCAAATTAGTAGTTGCCAATTTTAATGTCCATTTGTTCATAAATTGGGGGACATTTAGCGATTTAGCATTTTTTTTAGCAACAGGTGGCTGAAGTAAAGTGATTGAATACTTCTTATCTATGTACTCTTGTACCAATGCTTCCAGAAGAATAAACGCACCGAATGAATGGCCAATTAGATGTGCACCATTAGTAGCTTTCTCCAATAAATTTTTCACTACATTCAAATAGATATCTAGAAGACTTTTCTCTTGTTTAAAAGGAGAACGTCCCAAACCTGGAAGATCCAAGATCCATACAGGTTGACCAGTTTTTTCATGAAGCTCTTGTGCTAAAGGAAATAAATCCTCTCCATCACTCAATAAACCATGTAATAAAATAAACGGTTTACCCTCTCCTTGTAATTGGTAAAGGGTAGTGTTATCGCATAATGTTCGTTTAAATAAATGATTATGCTGGCCATTTTGATACATCATTCGATAATCCAGATCAGCTACTACGGCAGGGAAAAATTTCATTACACTCGTCTTCTTAAACCAATCTCCTCCCATAATTTTTTTCGCTGAAACATTTGAAAATTTTCGTTTTGTAATAAAATTCAGTCCATCAGAAGGAATTTTTGTTATTTTACTTACTCCACTATTCATAATTGCTTTCATAAGTGGTATTGGGACAGAGATTTTTGGTGCCCTCATATTCATACTTTCCGACATAATACTTAATAATTCAGCAATGTTCTGATCGTGCTGTTTGTCTTCAACAAGTGTATATGTTTGTATAGTCGGTTGCTCCAATCTGAAAACCTGCACAATAAACTTCGCAAGCTCATCGTTTGAAATAAGTGGTAACCTATATCCCTTACCTCCAGGAATCACTGGCATGAGACCTCTTCGCATACTCATCACAAGCAAACCTAATCCTGCTATCTGCTCTGTACTCCCTGTTTTACTACTACCGACTACAGTTGGCGGATTAATTACAGAAAGCGGATAACCTACTGCTGATGCCTGGTGACGGATATAAAGATCTGCTAAAAATTTTGTTCTCTCATATGGATTTTTTATTTTCAAATAATTGTTTCCTTCTTTAAACACATCAATTGCAATCTTGCTATTTTTATCATCAAAGGGACTCATATAACCTACAATATGAATAAATTGTTGCAAGCCCTTCAATTGATGAATACTTTTAGCTAATTCACTAATATGTTTGGCGCCATTTAAAAATACGGAAGCTGCCTCTTTACTTGTCGCTTGAATATCCATGGGGCCTCCTGCGTGAATAATCACATCCGTTTTCAATACCCTCTCCTTATCTTCAGCACTTAGACCTAAATCTATTTTCGTCAAATCACCTTCAATAAAGTGCATAACTGCCTTTTTTAAGATGCCTCTTTCTTGAAAAATGCGTATTGCTTTACTTTTCGACCTTACTAAAAGAAGAATTTTAACATCCTCTTTGGCTAATTCTTTTACTAATTGCTTTCCAATAAAGCCTGTTCCACCAGTTAAAAATACTGTTCTCATATAAAATCTCCTTTTTAGTACTAATTAGTACTAATTTGATGTAAAAAAAATGCTTCTTTTATCGAAGCAATTTTAAAAAATGATCTGCTGTTTTCGTAATTACAGTTGCATCCTTCAATGTTTCTGAAATAAATAACGCTCCTTCAAGATTTGTAATAAAAAGTGATGCAACCTCATCAATATTAATCGTGTTTCTGAATTCTCCATTCTCTACCCCTTGTTTAAGTAATAGAGAAACTTTCTTTTGTAATCCTGTAAAAAAAAGACCTATTTTTTCTTTTATTTGCGTGGCCTGTTTAGGACTTTGAATATAAAGAGTAATAAATGGACAGCTCCCCTTATACTCTCTCGACTGAACTCCTTGTGATAATTGCTTTAAAAACAGTTGGATGCGATCTTCAACTAAAAATTGGTTCTGAGAAAGTACGTCATCAATTGCAGATTGATACATTTCAATCCAATAATCAACGACCCCTTCTAATAATACTTCCTTATTAGAAAAGTGATAATACACATTAGACTTTGAAACTTTGCTTACACGTACTAATTCATCCATACTTGTATAAGCAAACCCTTTTTCTAAAAATAATGTTGCAGCTACTTCAATCACACGTTTTTGATTCATTAATTTTACCTTTTTCATAACTAGAACTATATAGTACTAATTTAAATGTTGCAAGGATTTATTTTAATTTAGAAAAAAGTTTGATTAAAAAAGTTCCACTAACATTGATTTTACTGCAAAAAAATCTTATTTTGAATAAAGTGGAACTGAACCCCGAAATTGTTAATTCACTATCGTCTAATAGGGGTCACCATACATACCCATCAACTTAAGAAAAAGAAATGCCCTCAAAACGAAAAAATGAGCGGCTTCTCAAAATAGCTATCTGTAGAGAAAGAAAATTTTAATTTAGGGGGATATGAAAATATTAGCTTGATGTGTATGAAGTAGTGCCCCTATAAACAAAATCCTCCAGAAACATCTAAAATTTGCCCTGTTACCCAGCGGCTATCCGAAGAAGCAAGGAATGCTACTACATCTGCAATATCTTCAACTTGCCCTATTCGTCCGAACACAGATGAATTCGTAGCAAAATTTCGTATTTCCGGATTATCTAGCAATTTCGCATTTATATCTGTCTTCGTATATCCAGGCATAATTGTATTCACTGTTATACCTCTTTCTCCAAGATGTTTAGCTAGAGGAAGTGTCATCGTATTTAGTGCACCTTTACTTAAACCGTATGCAATGGACCCTGTAAAACCGATTCGTACTTCGGCCGATGAAATGTTAATAATGCGCCCTTCTGCTCGTAGTAATGGTAATGTATGCTGAATTAAGAAGAACGGTGCTTTAATATTTACGGCCATAATTTCATCAAAAACTTCTTCTGTCGTATTTTCAATTGTTCCTTGTGTACCTATCCCTGCATTGTTTACTAAAATATCAATCTCTGATGTACCAACTCTTATTTGTAATTCATTTTTCAATTGTTCTACTATCTTTTTGACACCATCAATTGAATTGAAATCCGCTTCAATTAAGAATGCCTTTCCTCCATTAGATTCAATCTCACTAATTGTTTCATCTGCAGCTGCTTTATTTCGGCCATAGTGAATTGCAACTAATGCACCGTCGTTTGCCAATCTCATCGCAATCGCACGACCAATACCGCGACTCGCCCCCGTTACTAACGCTACTTTCCCATCAAGATTCTTCATTTTTTCCATCCTTTCTAAATTTCCGTTTGATAAAACCTATACTTATATTTTCATTCAAATACTACTAATTTTAAATATAGATTTATAAGTAATTTAGTTCGTTAACTTATGATATTATAGTTATAATTTGTGATTTACTTTAGAAAATAAAACGAGGAGGCTACACAATGCAAAACGCAGTAAAATTGGATGAAATTGACCATAAAATTATGAACTTGTTGTATGAAAATGCGAGAATTTCCGTTTCAGAAATAGGACGAATTATATCCATGACGCAACCTGCTGTAAAAGAACGAATTAACAAGCTTGAAGATCAAGGGGTTATAGCTGCTTACCGAACGAAATTTGAGCCTTCCAAAATTAATAAAAACATCCAAGCATTCATTATGTTCAAAACGAGTCAATGCTCTGATTTTATCCAATATTGTAATGCCGCTCCTGAAGTAACAGATTTATATCGAATTAGCGGGGAATTTAATTATATGATGAAAGTCATGAGCGATTCGATGGATTCTCTCACTGCATTTTTAGACTCTTTAATGCAATTTGGATTATCATCTCCTTTAATTGTTTTAAAGAGTGAATTTGAAGAGAAATTGTCGTTCTGATAAGAGGGTACTAAGGTAGAAATATGAAGTGTATGTGGAAAAATCCTTTTATAATATAATAAAACCAGCCATAGGCTGGTTCTTTTTTCATTCGATTTCCTACTAAAAAATCCCGAGTATAATTCTCCTTCTTCCCTATCCCTGATTCTTCCGCACCTCTCTAAACTCCTCTTTCACCTTCTCTAACAGCCCTTCTTCCGTAATTAATCGATACGCCGTATTTGCTAGTGCTTTTGCGGATGTAATTAGCGCTTTATCTCCTAATTCTGAACGTGCTGCTTCTCTAAATTCATTCGTATGCGCAATTAAGTCATCTGGACCGATTTTAATGTACGGATGAATTGTCGGTACAACTTGGCTTACGTTTCCTGCATCTGTTGAGCCAATTCCTACTCTTTCTTTACGGTTTACCTCTTCACCTAGTAGTTCTAACTCTTCGGCTACGACGTCATTAAATGTTTTTGTTACGAGTAGTTCATCGATTTCATTTTGGAATTGATGAATTTTTACTTTTGTGCCTGTTGCTAACGCTGCCCCTTGTGCAATATTTCTTACTTTTTCTGTTACTTCCGCACATCTTTTTCTCGTTGCAGCACGGATGAAGAAGCGTGCCGCAGCATAATCCGGAATAATGTTAGGTGCTTTGCCACCTTCTGTAATGATTCCATGAATTTTCACATCTGATGGGAGTTGTTGGCGAAGTGCATTAATACTGTTATACAGCTGGATAATCGCATCTAATGCGTTAATTCCTTCTTCTGGTGAGGCTGCTGCATGAGCTGTTTTTCCGTAAAAATGAAAATCAAGTGGATCGACCGCTAGTGATGGACTCGTTGGAGCTGTTTTTCCGCTCGGATGAATCATAAGCGCCGCATCAATGTTTTTAAATAAGCCAGCTTTCACATAACTCGATTTTGCGCTACCATTTGGCCCGCCCTCTTCTGCTGGTGTTCCGAACACGACAACTTCTCCGCCGATTTCCTCAAGCGTTTCTGATAATGCGATCGCTGCTGCAACGCTAATTGTTCCGATTAAATTGTGACCACACGCATGACCGAGTCCTGGTAAAGCATCATACTCAGCTAAAAATGCGATAACTGGTCCTTGTTTCCCGGAACTTTTTCGCGCGATAAACCCTGTTTCATGACCAGCTATATTGTGCTGCAACTGAAATCCTGCGCTTCCTAACAACAAACTTAACGTTCTTGATGCGTAAAATTCTTGGTTACCAATCTCCGGATTCGCATGAATATTATGACTTGTTTCTATGTACTTTTCCTTATTTCTTTCTATACTCTCTTCAATTGTTTTTCTTTGTGACGTTACTCCTGTCGCTCCCATTTTTCTTCCTCCTTTTATTTTCACGTAAAAAAGCCTCTTTCTAAAAGATAGAAAGAGGCTTCTGTATATACAGTCAAAATGAGCTTCTTTCTTATCTTTCAAGTTACCTTGCTGGAATTGGCACAGTATTCATAAAGAATCCGCTGCCGAGGTGTCATAGGGCCAGTCCCTCAACCTCTCGTGATAAGAATTTTCATAAAATTATATTAAATTATTTTCATTCTAAGTTCATTCCAGACAAAAGTCAAGGAATTCCTATCTGAATTTACCGAATATCTAAAAACCCTTTTAATACGCCAATTGTTTCAGGTGCTTGTAATCTTGCACATATGTACGGAAATTCCATACTACCTTCAAACATCATTTGAGATGTAAGAGGTGCTCCTGCCCAAAAGATTTCATCATCGATTACGATAAACGGGAATGCTTTATTTTGTCTTTGTAACTTTACATTTTTTAACGGAACTGGTCCATCACTATACACTGTTATTTGCGCATTTGTACGCATTAACGCTTGCCAGACTCGCTTATCCACTTGCTTTGTACTTGGAAGTGAAATGATAATTTTTCGTTTTGCTGCTAAAATATCTTTCAATAACCCTTTCGGCTCTTCAAGATTCATTTCCATAAACCAGCGTAAACGTTTCGAGATTTTTCGCTCCCACAATTGTCTTGATGTCGTGCGATCATACACATCTCCGTGACGTTCTATATGAGCTGTTAATTGCGATAACGCTTGTTTTCTCGAAAGATTTTTACGCATGTAGTGGCAATCTGATAATTGAATGAACTTCCCTCTCGCTCTTGTCACTGCAACGTTGACGAGGCGATGATTTTTATGGTCAAAGAATAACACGCCAGGTCGTTCTTGCGGATAACTATCTACCGTATCAAAGATCATCATATCTCTTTCAGACCCTTGAAACTTATGAACTGTCGCCGCTAAAACTGGTATGTTTTGATATTTCGTTTTCTGCAACATTTCTCTAATACACGTTGATAAAAAGCGGGACTGTGCCCTGTAAGGCGTAACTACACCGATAGATTGAACACCGTCTAACAATCCAATTAACATCATTTGCATCGCTACTAAACCAGACATAATATTAAAACGAGAACCGGAAGCAGCGTCTTTTAAAGAAAAGGCTCCCATTAAGCTCGTATCAAATAAAACACTCGCCTCATTTGCGAACGGTTGCAGTTTCGCAAGTTCTTTACGCTCTGAAACAGATGGATGATCGTACACTCTATTTTTATAAATAAATGAATTCGTAAACTTAGATATATCCGTATGCATACGTCTTTGCTCCTGCAGCATAAAAAGGTTCGGATGTGCTTCTGATTTATTTACAGAATCAACAATCCCTGCATGATAAAACATATCTTCACCGAGCCATTTTCGAACGAGTTCATGGTTCGCCATCGCAATCGGAGGTAACTGTAAAAAGTCACCACAAACGACAATACGTTTCCCAAGTGAAGCAGCTAATGCGATTTGCGGAACATAAGCCATACTTACTTCATCTACGACAACTAAATCAAATGTACGCTCATAAATAAGTGAATCAATTGCACATTTCGATAAAGTCGCACCGATTACTTTCGCATTTTCAATGTATTCTTTTTCTACTTCTTTAATTTTCGCTTTTTGCTTTCGAAGATCACTTTCAATCTCTTGTATACGCTTCTTATCAGCAGAAGTCGCTTTATATGATAAAATCTTTTCACGAAGATCTTGTCGTGTCTCTTCTAAATAGAGTCTTTCTTCTCCCCAAGATCCATTCGTCGTTTCAACTAACTTCGATGCAAGTAACGTTTCATGATTTCGTATATGTTCATGTTGACTATAACCGTAACGAACAATTTCTCCAGGCGTCCATTTCTTCTTCTTCTCAATTTGCTTCGTTACTTCACTCATTAATACATCTACTGCCGCATTACTATGAGCTAACACAAGTACCGATTTTCCTTTTTGATAATGAGCAGAAATAATACGCGATAAATTGTAAGACTTCCCTGTTCCCGGTGGTCCCCACACGTACGTTGTTGGATTGTAAAAAGAACGATACGCCAATTCATTTTTCGTATTTTTCATCTTTTCAATATGTTTCGGACTGCTCGTCCCATCAACAAGACGCTTTATACGATTACGTTTCAGCTTATCTTTATGAGCTTCTTTCAATCTCTCTTGTAGTTGCTCTAACAATTGCCACGGTTCACTGTATAAAACAGCTTCTCGTATTTCACCTTGTATATAATCATTTAATTTCAGTTCTATTTCTAATCCATGTACAGATAATACTTCTCCTGTCGCTTCCTCACCATCAAACTCAATTCGAATTGGTGAACCTTCAGGTAAGCTTACTTCCGAAATAAGCTGAAATACGTATACTGTACTTTCATAATCTGTATATAAAAAACGACCATTCATGATAGAAATTTTACTACCACCTATCGTTTTCCAATGTTTAATTTCATACGCTAATGCATAATGCCACTCTTTCATCGTTGCCGATAATGAAGGAGTTTGAGTAGTTGTATTCATCGTATAATCTCCTTCCTTCTCCCCAAACATACTTTCTCACTATACCATATAACACTCTAAAATTTGTAAGGTTTTTATCTTGCTTTTTTTCTTAATTTTCAATAATATATTGTATATAATTTTCAGAAAGAAGGAATCCACATGCCAGTTAGACGAATCGAACACGTTGGACTTATGGTTACAAACTTAGAAACATCTATTTCATTTTATAAAGAAGTAGTTGGCTTACAGCTCATTAAACGTATGGGGCACCCAAATCCAGACTTAAAACTCGCTTTTTTAGGTGTGGAAGAATCGAAAGAAACGATACTTGAACTCATTGAAGGTTACAACTCTTCCCTTCCGGCAGAAGGAAAAGTACATCACATTTGTTTTAAAGTGGATTCATTAGAGGATGAAATCGAAAGACTACAGAAACACAGAGTAACCTTTCTACTAGGAGAAGAAATTGAAACATTACCAGATGGAACACGTTACATATTCTTCGCTGGTCCTGATGGAGAGTGGATTGAGTTTTTCGAGACGGAGAGATAAAGTAAGACTTTAAGATAGAAAAGGAGCCGGAATTCCGGCCCTTGTTTTTACAAGTGCATATCCAGTAACAATAAAACATACCTCCAACCTGAGAATTCACCAAGATTAAAAACACAATCCTTTTGTTAGGAGTAGAGAATGATTAATACAATCTATATTATTATTTTTTGGATACTTATTCTATTTCCAATCCTGTATATAATTAAGATACAGCGCTGGAATATAAAAGTGGCTGCCGTATTTGTTGGAAGGATCCTATAAAGTATTATCTTTTTCATAAATGGAATGGTGTTAGGAATGCAACGAAATTGGTCAGAGCCTCCCTATGAAACAGAATGGGATTTCTTTATAAAGTCTTTGCAACATGGGAAAACGGATGCACTTATAGAAGTATTACTTCTAATTATTATCATTACTTTGGATTTAGCAATTATATTTTATTATAGAAATAAAAAGAAATAGGATATTCTCTCCTATTTCTTTTCTTAATGGGGTAGCGCCACATCGCTATCAAGCTAAGCTCAGACAACGTCAATCATAGTAGAAGGTTGCTTCTTTTTTTCTAAAGGCTACGTGTTGGAAATTTAAAGATTTGCATACGAAATAAACCCTAGCGGGTTTCATTTTTTTGAATTAAGCCGCTTGATTATCAGACATGGTACAATTGTAAACGACACCTAATATATCAAAGACTGTTTTCTTCTCATATCGATGAGATTTTCTCCCGTTTTGCTGTAGGAGGTTGAACAGGCGAATTAGAATCTTTGATAGCTCTTGGGTGTCTTTCTGTATAGCTTGGAAAAGAAGAAGAGAGTAATCTTTAATCATATATATGGCCTTATATTCACTCAGTTCTCGTTTCTTTTTCATAAGAAGTAATTGCCGCATTTGAAACATGGTAGAAGAACAGAGTAGAATGGCAATCAATTGCCCATACAAATGGCATTCCAATCGTTCTCGTTTTATTTTTTTACAATGATGGATTTGAAAGAATGACTTCCACGTTTTAAATAAAATTTCGATTTGCCAACGCAAAGAATAACAGTCATGTACCTGTCCCATCGGGACAATATCTGTAGGGGTGTTTGTCATATATACATTGATACCACTGAGTCGTTTACTACGAGGAGAATACTTCATTCCTTTCTTTTTTTCTCTTACAGCTTGATCTTGTAATCGTTTTTGTTGCTGTTGTTTTGTTAATCGATGAACAATTACACGAGCTGGCACTTTATCAATCATACCTACATAAGCATCAGCTATTTCACATGTTTGTCCTGGTTGAAGAGAGTTCATTACCGTCTCCATATCTATCTGTATATACTTTGTACCTTTCTTAATTCTTCCATCTTGAAAATAATCAGGGTTAGGATTTTTTTGATAAATACGTGTATTCGATTTGATACGTGAGATATAATAAGCCTTTTTATCTTGTATATGTTGAAGATCTTTCAAATGAAAATAACCTAAATCTCGGATACATAAATCATTCGCTGTTACAGTTGGGACACACAGGGAACCGTAGGTTCGATCATGTTGTTTACCTGGACCTGTATGAATATGAAGGAACTGTCCACTTAATAAATCATACTCAAGCTGAATCTTTACTCCCGCTGTATGGCTGCATCCTCCTGCACCTGGATAAACCGATGAAAATACATCCGGGAGTTGAAATGCAGTTGAATCTAAAATACGAATACGCTTGAAAACAGAAGTGTATGGAGAAGAAATCGGCATAGATGTGGCCAATTTTTTGCTTAGTAGTTCGGCTAGTAGGTGTTGTAAAAGTTGGACGGCCGCCTTATTAAACCGTTGATTCAGTCCCTCAGGACTGATGAGTACTTCTGTTGATGCTTCTAAACAGCTAGATAACTGAGTTAAAGAAGTCATAGCTACATTTTGGCTTACCCATACACATAAAGCTACTAAATCTTTTGCTTGATACTTACTGGTTCGTTGTACAAAACCAACATCTCTAGCAAGATCCCGTAAGGTATTTGGAGATAAAAAACTTTGAATCTCTTGAGCAAATAGTTGTAATTCGTCAGATACAGAAACAGACATAAAAAACGCCATCCTTTCCTATAGTCCTAGACAAAGGATAACGTTTTTTTCGTTTTAAGGATAGTTTGCAATTTCAGTTTTGTTGGCAATTTATTTTTACATTTTCGAATATTGATTGACTACTTTGAATGCTTCTTCCTGTAAGAATTGTATTAATTCAACCGGTTCCTCAATAAATATTTCAGCACCAAGACTAAGGAACATCCTTCCTACAAAACAAATATCTGACTCTTTGATTTTTTCTTCGATTACTCCAGTACCATCAGGATTTACTTGTATCCATTCTCCTATAGGATGAGGGTCTAATATTTTGCATCCGAATTTTGTTAATCGAGCTTTTAAAATAAATTCCTTTGTTGAATTATTTGGTTGTTTTAGCCATTTTTCAACTGTCATATCGATAGGAATAGATTCAGTAATATTTTGATTAACTTTGAGGGAAACAATCCGATCGACTCGAAACGTCACAGTATTGTTACGCTTATAGCAAAACGCTAGAGAGTACCATAATCCATTAGATATAAAAAGTCCGTAAGGAAAAATTGTCCGAATTGAATATCCAGAGCGAGATTCATATTCTATTTCCACATGCTTTCTTTCTAATGATGCCTGCAATATATCTTTTAGATAAAGGTTCTTAAAGCTTCTTCGAGGAGAAGCTATTGCTAATCGACCTTTTAATTGTTCGACTTTTTGAAGCATTTCGACAGACATGGTGGTACGTATTTTAGTAAGGGTAGACATATTTTCATATTTAAAGGGTCCGTCATGCTGCTCTAATAATTCATACGATAGAAGCAGCCCTGTAGCTTCTTCTGCTGTTAACGATATCGGTGGAAGTTTCTGTTTCCTTATAAGACTATAACCGCCATTCGGTCCAGGTGAGGACAAAAGAGGAACCCCCATTTCACTTAATAGTTGCAAGTCTCTAAGCATTGTTCTTCTTGATACAGAAAACTCATCTGCTAATTCTTGAACCGTAAATCGGTGTTTTGTATTTAATGAAATTAATAATTCAAGTAATCTTCCACTTCTAGACATGAAAATATCTCCTATTATTAGTGACGTTATCTGTCACCAATATACGATAAGATATAATTGAAGTCACGAAATTTTTAAAAAATAATAGCGGATAAGGAAAATAACAGGAGGTTATGATTATAATGAAAGAACACATGATAGATTCAAATGGCGTACGAATTAAGGTTTATGAATACAGTCAGACGGGTGAACCATTGCTATTACTGCATTATATGGGTGGAAGTTCTGCCATTTGGAGGAGCATAATTCCAAGCTTTATGGGAAAATATCGCGTAATTGCCATGGACATACGAGGACATGGTAAATCAGATCAGCCTGCAACGGGATATCAACTTGAAACCTTAGCTGAAGATGTTCGAGCGGTGCTAGATTCTCTTGGAATTGATAAAGCTTATATCGTCGGAAGCTCCCTCGGTTGTTATATCGGTACAAGCTTTGCATCAATGTACCCAGAAAGGGTCCTTTCTTTAGTTAATTCCGAAGGGGCCTTAGTTAATAAATCCGAAGGATTGCATACTGAAACAAAAGAAGAGCATTTAAATAAATACTTTTCCAGTCCCGAACAAGAATTTGAGTCAAGGGAAGCGTTGGTACATTATATGAAAGAAAGCTGGCTTCCTTGGAACAAAGAGCGTGAACTGGTGATGAAAGATTATGAGCCTCGAAAGCTGGAAAATGGGAAAGTAACTTTTATATCTAAGAGAGATACGCTTCGACAAATAGCTGAAGATCTTTATGATAGAAGAGTAGAACATTTGTATGAAAACATTCAATGTAGTGTGTTATTTCTGCCAGCAGAAAAAGAAGGTGACCTTAACAAGAAGTTAGAGTTTATAAAAAGTGTTAAACTTAAACTAAAAAAAAGTAAAACTGTTGTTATTCCTGGAACGTCCCATGCAATGATGTTTGACCACTCAAAGGAACTGAGTTATGAAATCAATAAGTTTCTTGAATATACAGATGAAAAAGGTTGGTAAATTATATAAAATTACTTAGAGAAAAGGACTTTCTAATCTTTCCTGTGAATAATTGTAACTATTCACAGGAAAGACGGTTAAATAGAAAAGCTATCCTAATTTATAAACTAAGATAGCTTTTTTTGTTTTGGGGGAACAATAGATATCTTAACTTGATGGCGATGGGGTAGCGCCACATATCCATTAAGCTAATATTTTGATGTCCCCAAAAACAAAAATTTTATCTCTTCAAAGTTAGTTGTCTATGAGAATTGAGTTCATTTTTTTGTTTTTGGATATTTACTTTACTTAGCTTGATAGCAATGTGGTTCTACCCCTTATAAATGTTATAAAAATCTTTCAAATAGCTCTAACTTGCACAATGCTTCCCGTTAATATAATACGCTGATTCTGTGAAAACCGTAAATACAACCTCTACTTCTGGAAGTCCAAAATCCATTACATATGTAGTAATGGCCTTGGCAAATCGATCACGAATTTCCTGTCCACGCTCGAACCATTTCACTTCAATAAGAGGAAACGCTTCTATTTCTTCTCCATTGAATACAAACGTAGAACTTGGTAGTTCCAAGGTGAAATTATCCGTACCACACTCACAGATATCTGCGAGCTCTTCTACTAATGGCTTGCTTATGCTTTTTAATTGTTCAATAGTAATTCCACGAAACACAACATGCGGCATGTGAATCCCTCCGTTAGATAGCTTTATATTTGCTCACATCATAACACAATTTATTTTGCTGCACTAACATCTATTGGTACATTTCAATGACATTCTTAAGAATGATCATATGTTATTGAAGCAATACATGTATTGTAACCTGAAAAATAATAAAGGGGTATTGTCACATCGATATCAAACTATCAAAAAGAGATGACCCTAAATTAAAAAACACGCTATTCTTTCTGTAGCATCAATTCAAAAAAGAAGGGATTCCCCCCTTCTTTTTTAAATTCCGTGTCCCTCATTATTTACTATAACCACGATTCAGTTTAGTTAACTTTTCATTGATGTGAAAAATTCTTATTCTAATATCTTTAACACCAGATGCTTGCAGTCTGTTTTTGTGCATTTCGGCATATTTTTCAGCATCTTGTTTTTCTTCAAATACATAGATGCCTCCAGCTTCTTTCGTTTCTTGATTCTCCGTCCATATTTTCGAATGGAATCCTTCTTCTTCATTAATACTTTTTGCTAAATCCCAAAATGCTTTTTCCATTTCTTCACCAAAAGGACCTTCAAACGGAAAATCAACTTGTAATAAATATGCCATTTTTATTCACCCCTTTTTCAATTCGAATGCATGTAATACCTTAAATGAATGCTACTATTATTCCTGCATTCATTTAAGATTTCACCTGCTTTTTCACAGACACTTTTATAAAATAATTACAAAATGATAGCAACTTAAACGCGTACATTTTAACGGCTTAAGATTATGTTTAAAAAATATGATACAAACTTACCCCTACACTAAGAACAAACAAAACAAGCGCAGGTATCGCTTTCTTAAAGGGATCTTTCGCTAATACGATAAGAGTTAATGCAGCTGCAAGCATCGTACCGCCTAACAAAAATCCTGCCAATAAAGCTACTGTCGGGAACCAGATTCCTATCAACATTCCAATTGCTCCTACAATCTCAAAAGCCCCAGTTAAGAAATTAAAAAACGAAGGTAAACCAAATCGTTTGAACTCATCTGCCATTTTCCCAGATATAATTTTCGTACCTGTCATTATAAAGAATAGAAACAAAATAACTTTTACAATATTAATTAATATTAAAATAGTAATCACATCTTTCTTATTTATTTGATAAAAACTCAGTATTGCTCAGATAGTAGCTACTATCCTTTCCAATATTAAAGAGATGCAAAGTACATGCTATAGCATGTATAATACAGAAATTTGACTGCAACAAAGTGATCCTGAATCAAACATCATACAAAATAAAGCTATCTCCCCATTCCTTCAAACAAATTACATGCTATAGCATATATAAGACGGAGTTTGTTCCTTATAAATAGTATAGCATCAATAAGGAACACATATTAATAACGTGTATCATACAATTTGTTTAATAATGATTGTAATAATTTGATCTCTTCTTCACTCAAATTACTCGTAACGAAATGGTGAGCGTCTTTCACTACAGGCAAGATTGTGTTTTTTAACTCGTCACCTTTTTCAGTTAAAAAAAGGTTGTGTGAACGCCTATCTTGGTCATTCAAAGCCTTCTTTACAATCCCTTTTCTCTCCATTGACTGTATCATTCTTACGACAGTAGTTTGATCTTTATCAATAGCTTCTGCTAACTCTTTTTGAGTAGTGCCCCTTTGGCTACAAAGAACACTAATAATCCCCCACTGCTCTGGTGTAACTCCAAAAGGCTTTAATTTCTTAGTAAAATAATTAGTCATTTTCACATCAGTACGATGAACTAGATAGCCTATTAAATCATGTAAGTTCATATATCACCTCGATAAATTAAAATATAAAAGGGTATAGCATATCAATCAATTATTCACAGTGCATTTGCTTGTTTTACTTACTATATGCTATAGCATATATATTAATGTAGGTCATTTTAATTGTCAAATGAATTACCTATTGTTTTTCTACGGCAAAATTCATTCAAGCGGTTATAGAGGGTATACCTATCCCCCATCGATTTGACACTGTGCTAGAAACTGTTAAGCCAGTGCGCAAAAGTTTAAATTTCAAATCACGTCAAGAAATTGGTTAACACCATACCCATCAAACTAAGATTATGTAACTTTGGTTTCATATAAGATTTTTTCTTTTTCTACAGTATCAATCCAGCTTATTAAAAATAAGAAAACCCCATATTCAATAAAAAATACAGGGTTTTTATAAATCAGTTTATTTTGTTTAAAGTTATACTTAGTCGAAAGAAGTTCGTGAATTAAATATTACTTATCTAACTAAGAAGAATTTAGATTCCAGCCCAAACATCTTTTCCATATCGCCCTTCGTCTTGCACACGTTCCAACCAATTCCTTGCTTCTTGTTCACTGACTTCATGAATTTCTTGATAGGCTTGACAAAGGGTGTCTTCTACGTCAGGAGCCATTTTACTTCCATCACCACATATATAAAGATGCGCCCCATTATCTAATAACGAAATTAAATTGATTCTATCTTGTTTTATTAAATGCTGTACATATGTTTTAGGATATCCTTCTAGGCGGGAAAAAGCTATGTGTAAAGAGATTAATCCATCTCTTTCATCATTTTCTAGTTCTGTACGATAGAGATAATCCTTTTCAGGATGACGACAACCAAAATATAGATGTGCTTGTCCTAAGTTAATACCTTTTTGCTTTTGAACACGACGCGCTTGCAAGAATCCACGGAATGGTGCAACTCCAGTACCTGGTCCAACCATGATAATTGGTGTTTCTGGATTTTCAGGTAATTGAAAGTTTGATTGTGGCGTTCGAATGAAACATATAATCTCATCTTTATTATGACGCTGAGCTAAATAATTAGAAGCGACTCCTTCATATGTCCCTTCCCCACTCCATGCAGGTGCATTAACAACACCAACTGTAATGCTCAGACGATCCTGTGCAACGAGTGGAGAGCTTGAAATAGAATAGTAACGCGGTTTGAGCGCAGGAAGAAGTTCTAAAAAGCGTTCAAATCGGATTTCACAAGCCTCATACTTTTCAAGAAGGTCCAACATTGACATACGTTTCTTTAATATTTGTTCATGATAAACTCCCTCTTCCAATAATAATTCCAATTCCTTTTTATGAGGAGGGCATGCTGTAAATGTCACCATTTCTCGTATTTGTGCTCGAGTGGCTGCTTCTTGAACTTCTACACTATAACTAAGAAGGTCAAATAAACTAACAGGACTGTCTAAAGGTATGTGATTTACACTTCGTCCACTTGCACTCAATATGACTTGATCCTTCCCATTTAATCCAAAGCGTTTTAAAATTCGGTTGACATTTTTCTCACTATTAATTGGCAGCACCCCAAGGTGGTCACCTTCTTGATACGTAGCGCCTTCTGGCAAGGATATCTCAATATGTCGCGTGCTTCTTTCACTGCTAGATGATTGAAGTTCACGATTTTCTAGTATAGATGCATAAACTGCTTCATATGTTCGCGCAAGAGGAGATCCTCCAAGACGACTAACAAATTGTAAACTTAATGTACTGCGTTCTTTCTCAATGTTTTTGTTAAGTTCCAATCCAAATGCCTTCATCGCATCAGACCACATACTTTGTTTCCATTGCTCGAGCTGTTCCTCGAAATCACCACTTGCATCCGCTTCTCCACGTGTAGAAAATCTTGTTGCTCCTTTTTGAGCCATTTGCTCATCAATGTATCTTGGAATTCGCTGATAAGTACTAGCCCAATTATGATCTCCACAACCAAAAACTGCGTATTGAACACCTTTTAGCTCATCCGATTTTAATTCCTCCAACCATTGCACAAACTGCCCTGCATTACTTGGTGGTTTTCCATTATAAGAAGAAGTTACAATAAGAACCGCCCCTTCTTTTGGCAGACTTCCAATTCGATCGTTAAGTGCTACCACTTCCGTTTGAACACCTTCTAAACTAGCTGTATCTGCTAGTTCTCTTGCAATACCTTCTGCTACCCCTGTATCCGATCCATACAGAACAAGAAGCGAAAGATTATCGGCTCCAATAATAGAAGGAGTCTTCTGAACTTGCTGTTCGATTTCATCGTTTTTCAGTTTCTCCTCTATAGGCGCAAGAACAGTAGTATGGCTAATAGTTTGATTTCGGGGTAGAATCCTAATTTTAAAATCACCAGGCTTTAGCGTTAATGTTTGTTTTACGTCCAGCTGATAGTCTTGATAATCGATGAATTCAAAATGTTGAAGAAGCATCCCCATTACGAGTGTGGCTTCATGAAGTGCAAACTGCATACCGATACATGCTCGTTGACCATTTCCAAATGGCTTATAAGCATGATGGGGAATCTTATCCAGCTCTTCAAATCGTTCAGGTTGGAATTCTTCCACATTGTCTCCCCACGCGTCTTTATCCCTATGTAGCTGTGGAATAAGAACAGAAATACGATCTTCTCCTTTCTTAATTGGATATTTCCCACCAATCACTGTATCTTCTTTTGCATAGAGACTGAATGCTGGAGCAGTAGGCCATAGACGTAGCGATTCATTTAAAATCATCCGGATATACTTTAATTTCATAACTTGTTGGTATGTTGGAGTGGGATCTGTTAAAACCCGATCTACTTCTTCATAGGCTTTTTTCAATTTATCTGGATTCTTTAATAAAAAATAGATTGCAAAAGATAATAATCCACTTGTTGTTTCATGCCCAGCTATTAAAAAAGTGATAATTTGAAAACGAATATTTTCATCATCTAATTTTTCACCAGTTTCCGGATCCTGCACATTTAACATACGGGAAAGTAAATCATTTTCTTCCTGATTTCCACTACTTTTACGTTCAGCAATAATATTATCTACTAAAGAAAACATAGATTGAATATCATGCTGAAATTGACGTTTCGTTCTCCACATGAGTTTGTCTTCTATATCCAGCCGCTGTAATTGGTGCATCGCCTCATCTAGAGCACGGCTCATGCTAGTAATAAAAGGATGAGGGGTCTCACGATAATAGCTATTAAATCGATAATTAAAACCACATAGACCAATTGTATCCAATGTAAGGCGAGTCATATCCTCTGGAACATCTACGTTTTCATTCGGATTAAGCCGTGCCCATTTTTGAACGAGTTGTACAGCAATATCAACCATCATAGCATGATAATCTTTCATTGCTCGTTGGCTGAATGTAGGCATCAAAATATTATGAGCTTTTTTCCAGTTAGGCTCGTGAGTCTCGCTTGTAAATAATCCGTCTCCAGCAAAGGCGCGAACTTTCGCTAAAGCACCCTCTATACTTTTATCAAATCTTGTTTCGTCACAAACTTCTGCTACCAGTTCATGTCCAGAAACGACAATGATGGTATCACTTAAAGTTTGAATTCGAAAAATGGGACCATACTCTTCCGCTATCTTGATAAAGGATAGGGTCGGTTTATCTTTATCGATTAATGGGAGATTCCCCAGCAATCCATATGTTTTCGGTTGAGGAATGGCAGATACTTTTTTATCCATTAAAAACACCCTTTCAAAAAAGCATGAAATAAAATATCCCATTCAATAAAAAGAAGATAGCAATGAATCACCTGGGATAAAGATATGTAATTGATTACCTTATTTTATCTTTTCCCTAACTATTCACGATTATGATATTGCTTATAAGGTTGGTAATCTAAGTTGTTTGTTGATATTAGATTTATAACTTGCAGAGAAAATACTAAATTAAAATGAAGCGTATTATTATAATGTTTATCAGAAATTGAGAGCTAAAGATTGTAGTATTGGGAAAACCAGTAGTTCCTAATGTCAATTCAAACAAATACGATAAGCAAGTATACTGTGTTACTAATGAAAAAGGATCTGATATGAATATCAGATCCTTTTTACTATATATAATTATTTCACTGGTTCTTTTCCAAATTTAAATACCAGCGCCTTAGCAGCAGAAATTTGCATCTCTTCATAGTCTAACTAAACAGCAAAAACTTATAGGAATCATGATCTTAAGTTTTATTTTACTCTACCGATTTAACCTCTCGACAGCTTCCGCACTTGTATCTACACGTTTAACGAAAAAAACTAATAGTAGTGCAACAACATTCATGCCAAGCGCTACATAGAATGAATATTGAATTCCGGATAATAAAGCCTTCTGAGTTAACATTGCCTTCGTAGCCTCTGTGAAGGTTGTAGGATCTACATCAACCATTAGACTTTCAGCTTTTGTTTTTGTTACAGAATTCATAATCGTAACAAGAATAGCAGTACCAATCGAACCGGACACTTGTTGAGCTGTATTATTAACAGCTGTACCGTGCGGATTTAAGCGCGTTGGCAATTGATTAAGACCATTTGTCATAAGTGGCATCATCACCATCGCCATCCCAAACATCCGCAGTGTGTAAATAAGAATAATATGCGTGTGACTAGAGTCGAGTTGCAGGTTTGCTAGCATATAAGTTGAAACGGCTGTAATAGAAAGTCCTACTATACCAAGAATACGAGGGCCATATTTATCAAATAGTTTACCTGTAATTGGTGACATAATCCCCATTATTACCGCACCTGGAAGCATCATCAGCCCAGAGCTCAGCGGCGAAATACCGCGGACGTTTTGTACATAAGCTGGTGTTAAAATCATACCCGAAAACATGGCCACTGCGTTAACAATCGCAATTACAGACGCAAGTGCAAACATTGGGTACTTGTAAACACGTAAATCCAATAACGGTTCATTCATTTTTAATTGGCGGACAATGAAAGTAACTAGGGCAATAGCGCCTATGGTTAAGGTTGTTAAAACAACTTTATTCGTCCAACCGTCGGAGCTTGCAGAACTGAATCCATATAACAAACCGCCAAAACCGATAGAAGATAATAGTAATGAGAGATAATCAAGTTTTGCATTTTTGTTTTGTCTCATGACATTCTCCGATTTCCAAATCCCTAACAGTAAGCTAATGATTGCTAACGGTAAAATCATTTCAAAAAGCAAACGCCAGTCATAATACTCTACAATATAACCCGATAGTGTCGGTCCAATTGCTGGAGCTGTAATCATAACTAATCCAAAAATCCCCATTGCTGTTCCCCTTTTTTCTCTTGGAAAGCTTACTAGCATAATATTCATTAACAAAGGCCCCATGACTGAAGAACCTGCTGCTTGAACCATCCGGCCAGTAAGTAATAAACTAAAGTTCGGTGCTAAAGCCGCTAAGGCCGTACCAAAAATAAAAATCACCATAGATGTAATAAATAAGCTCCTATTGGAGAAGCGGGTTATTAAAAATGCTGATGCCGGAATTAATATACCACTTACAAGCATATACCCTGTAGAAAGCCACTGGATCGTCGAATAATCTTTAATGTCTAAATCCTTCATTATTGATGGCAAAGCTACATTTAAAAGCGAGTTATTTAGAAATGAAACAAATGCCCCAATAAAAAGGATTACAAGCATTAAATATGGTGGTTTTCTTTTATGTAATGTTTCACTCATATATTCATTTGCCCCTTCATTATAAATTCCATTGATTCATTTAAATCTTTTGCATATCTGCACAAGAATACATTGTCCTTGCAGTATTTTGCCAAACTCTTCGAATGGATATTCTCTTTTTAGCAATTCTACTTGCTCAACATAACATTTTAAATTTTTTTTGTTGATTAAACCTTTATAAACACGTTTGTTAACCGAAATTAAATTAGGCTGAAATAAACAAAAGGAGCAACTGAAAATACCCTTCTAAAAGCCCCCCATCTAACTTTTTTGCTTTCGCTGAATTTTGAGGGGACGGTGTCTTACTGTCCACAAATAGCGGAATAAATCAACAAGACCACACACCCATTCCTTTAAATACGGGCTTGTAAATCTAGTTATGTAACCATCCATAAAAAGGAATATTACATAGGCTAAGTCTAACATTACATTTTTAAAGTGAGGGGAATAAGCTTATGCACCAATATTGGTATTTGAATTCAAATGGAAACGGGGAGCAATATAATAACCAAATTTCAATGTCATCATTACATTCACAACCTCAAATAACTAAAGCTCAGGGAATGGATGGTCTGAAGGTTCCTGAGAATTTGAGTTGTCGAGTCTATCCATTTGGTTGGGATTCACCAGCCAATTATACGGGTTTCACTCCCGAGCCCCCTCCCTTCCCTTTAGGTCAGCCAATCCATTATGCAGGGATGATGCCCCAAGGACATCCTGCTAATTGGGCTCCATTACCAGGCCATGCAGGTTTTAATTTTCAAAAACCTCCCATCCCCTGGCCCCAACCATTCAATCATACAGGGATGTTCGCACAAGGTCATATTGCCGCTTTACTATCACCGCCAGCCAAAGCTTTTCATTTTAATACCAATAATAACTGGGGTGTTTTTGGAAATTCTCCAGGATGGGGGAATAACGGGCAGCCAGGAATGCTTGGAAACTTACTGACAGCAGGAAAAGGAACCATGAATGGAATCGGAATGCTTAGTAGTCTAATCGGTATGGGAAAATTCTTCTTTTAGTTAATTAGAACGGGAGGATAGGTCCATAGCTCAAACATGCCCCCTCAATGTATTTATTGTATGGTTCCAGTACTCCCTCCAAGTTCGTTTGCTAGTCAAGCGAACTTAATTAATAAAATACAAGGGAAAACTTTCATCTTATGTATAAAAGGATCTTTCAATTAAAGATCCTTTTATATTGCTCATTTAACTAAATAAATTGGTTAATTGCATAACGCTCTTCTAACTTTCCTTGCGAAACTTAGCGGATCATCAACGTCTTCGATATTAACGTAAATTAAATTCGGCTCATCACATAACCACTCATTGTGTATAGACGAAACGATTATTCCTTGTTTAATAATTGTAGCAACAAATTCAGTAACTTCTTTTTGTAAGAGCGCTATCCGACCTAGACATAATGCCTGTCCAGTTTTATTATCTCTTGATTCGAATGAGAAGGAAGTTGTTACTCTAAAACGTTTTCCTAAGATAGTTGCTTGTATTTCATCCCGATTTATTGTTGCCACGCATTTTCCACCGGCGAATCCTTCTTGGCCACCGATAATTCTTGCAAACTGTTGACAAATTAATTCATCATTAATCGCCATGCCTTTAATCATCCCCCTTTTACTGTTAGGTTATGAATGAATACATCGGTCTGAAACGGTAATGAATCTATTCTATTACAAAAAAGATGATAGCAATCTAACGAAATCTATTAGCTTGATTACTTGAATTAACTCGGCTATTATATGTTAAAACATTTTTAAAGAGCATAAAAAAGACACCCTAAGGTGCCAGCCTCCAACTTGAGAATCGTATCTATGTATGGAGAAATTTAGAAAAGACAAATACTAAAGATAAGGTTCTAGCTATAATTTATAGAGCTCTTATGCCATTAATTAATTACATTGTTCATCATAAGAAGAATCCCGTTATATTACTTTCTGACCAGTCTCGTTAAAGCCATCCCAATAAATCCAGCGCCCATTCCTATTAGCCATCCAGCATGAGTATCGCCTAATATAGATCCCACTCCTCCGCCAAGAAACATGCAGCCAACAAATACTAATCCTCCAATTCCCCAATTCGTCCGTTCCATAATTCAATCACACCCTTTCAATAAAACATATGCTTTTAGCTATCTAAACTTTCTTGCATAGGATGGTTAATTTTTTTGCTTAGGTTTAGCACTTCAGGGATATCTGCTTTCAAATTGGATGCTTAGTACTCTATTTTATAATCTAAAACATTGTTTATGGTGTTAACACCACATGTCTATAAATCTAATAGAAAAGGTTTCCTCAAAACGAAAAATTAGAGGCTTTTATAGCAATGAAGTTCATTTTTCTTTATTTAGCTAGCCGGTAGTTTAGTTTAATAAGTCCAAATGATAAGATAGATGCTTTTTTAAAAGATAAAAATGGTGGCGGAGAATTTAAAACCGTTATCAATTATGGCGAATATGAGACTTTTAGATATATTTATTAACTCAATTGTTCTTAAACTAACGGAGTGCTAATGTTAAATAAGTAGCATTTTTTACTTCCGCTAACGAGAATTATTTAAATAAGCTGTCCATATGGGCAGCTTATTGGATTTTTTCAAATACGCGATATTTTATTTGTCGATAATTTTTTAATCTTCATTATTGATTTCTATTGTACCTGTTCTAGCACTAACCTTTAAAATATTTAATAGATTATCAGGTGTCTTGATTTCCACTTCATATTCAAATTTAGATTGTGCTAAGTTGTCATCTTCTAATTCGAATTCTTTTTTCACATTAATAATTTCTCCATTTGTATGAGCTAAAGAAATTTCACGAACTTGTTTCTCTGTATAGTTTTCATTCTTTTTCGCATAATTGTAGCCCATACCATAATATCCACCAACAATAGCAATACCACTTACTAAAATAGCAATTACACTTATAATTATTTTCTTTTTATGTTTTAACATTTCCATCCACTCCTTAATAATTAATCATTTATTCCAAATCTTGCTTCAAGTACATTTTCTGCTTGCTCTAATTGATCTTCAAGTATATCTTGTTCTCTTTCTTGTATTTGATATTGTTCAACAGTTATCGTTCCAGCGTGAAAATCTGCTTCTAGCTGATCATCAGATAGATCTATCTTGTCATCTAATTGGTCAATTTCTTTTTTTGCTGCTAAGTACGTATTTAAGTTATCTTCTTTTGCTCCAACTGGTTTCGTATTATTTGCCTTTTCTACAATCGATGTGACTTCGTTTTTGAAATCTTGTGTTTGCTTAGTATCATTCATAGCAGGCCCTGTTTTGTGTGGTTCTTGTTGTAGTTGCGTACCTTCTTTTTGTGATGTATCTTTTTCTACTTTCAGTTGTTGTATTTCTGTATCGTTATCAGCTTGAGTAGAACAAGCTGTTAAGAATAAACAAGACATTGCTCCAATCATCATCCATTTTCCCATTATGTTCTCCTCCCTTTACATGTGCACCTTATCCATGTCCTTATATTACTGAACAAACATTAAAGGAAGATTAATGCGCAAAAAAATAAAATGATATAATTAAATAGTTTCTAATCTTTCTTTAATGTTTCGGAATTATAGTGATACATATAAATAAGAAGAAAAGGAGAATGTTAATGCGAGTTCTTATTGTCGAAGATGAAAAAGACTTACAAAATATATTGGTAAAACGATTAAATGCAGAATATTATAGTGTCGATGGATGTGGGAATGGAGAAGATGCTTTGGATTATATAAGCATGGCTACCTACGATTTGATTGTGCTTGACATTATGATTCCCGGAATAGATGGTTTACAAGTATTACAAAGATTACGTGCGGACAATAATACAACTCCTGTCTTGCTTCTTACAGCTAAAGATACAATTGATGATCGCGTAACAGGACTCGACTTAGGTGCGGACGATTATTTAGTAAAGCCCTTTGCTTTTGATGAGCTGTTAGCAAGAATTCGAGTGTTGATGCGAAGAAAAACAGGAAATATATCTAATGTGTTTGAAATCGCTGACCTAGTGGTGGATTGCAATATGCATAAAGTAACAAGAGGAGATCAAGTTATCAATCTTTCCAGTAAAGAATTTGCTATTTTAGAATATATGATTCGTAATAAAGAAGTTGTGTTGACACGAGATAAAATTGAGCAACATGTGTGGAATTACGACTATGAAGGTGGCTCGAATATAATTGATGTTTACGTCCGCTATCTTCGCAAAAAAATTGATAGCCAGTTTGAAACGAAGTTAATTCATACAGTACGAGGAACTGGTTACGTATTGCGAGTAGAATCATGAAAAGACTATCAATAAAAATGAGAGTGACCCTATGGTATACGGGGCTAGTTGTAATTATTATGGCACTCGTGTTAGCTTTTATTTTAACTTCTTCAGATAAAGTTTTGCTTTTTAATATGAAAAATCAATTGAAGAGCACAGTAAAAGAAAGTGTTGAAGATATCGAATATAAGCATGGGCAGTTAAAGATTGACGATGAATTTGAAGCCTTAGAAGATGGAGTAAATATCATCATTTATAGTAAACAAGGTGAGCTGCTGGCAGGACATAATCCAACAACCTTTAATAAAAAGGTATCGCTTAAATTCGATGAAATACAAACCATTAAAGACAGTAATAAGGAATGGATAGTATATGATTTTCTCCATAATGTAGGCGGCGATGAGCAAGTCTGGGTTCGTGGCATAATGACCATGAATCAATTATCATCGACCATGAATACGCTTATTGTGGTAACACTCATCTCATTTCCATTACTTATTCTCATTGCAGCAGCGGGAGGATATTTTATTACGCAAAGAGCGTTTCGACCTGTGCAACAAATGAGTGATTCAGCCAGTGAAATTGGTGATGGTAAAGACCTTTCGAAGAGAATTAATTTACAAGGTTCATCGAAAGACGAAATGTATCATTTAGCACAAACCTTTGACAAAATGTTTGAGCGATTGGAGACATCATTCGAAAGTGAAAAACAATTTACATCTGACGCATCTCATGAATTAAGAACACCAACATCTGTTATTATTTCGCAATGCGAATACGCTTTATCGCAGAGGAATAATCCGAAAGAAATGGAAGAATCGTTAGAAGTAATTTTAAGGCAATCGCGTAAAATGTCCGCGTTAATCTCACAACTCTTATTATTAGCACGAGTTGACCAAGAAAAGCATAATACTTTTCAATTTGAATGTATCAATATGAGTGAATTAACGGAAATCGTTGTAGAAGAGCTTTCATTAATGGTTCAAGAAGCTTCGATTAATATAACAACAAATATAGAGGAAGACCTGTTTATTAAAGCAGATCAAACATTGATGATGCGTTTATTAATGAATTTACTAACGAATGCGATTGCTTATAGCAAAGCGAACGGCACTGTGAATATGCAACTGTTCCGGGATAAAACCAACATAATAGGTAAAGTCTCCGATAATGGCATAGGCATCAGCGAGCAACATATTGTGAAAATATGGGACCGCTTCTATCGAGTTGACGCAGCACGAACATCTTCAAACAATGGAAACACAGGTTTAGGATTGTCGATGGTAAAATGGATTATAGAACTACACGGAGGAGAAATTACCGTTGAAAGTGAATTAGGAGAAGGCAGTACTTTTACATTTAAACTACCAATTGAAAACCGAGCATAATGTATGCTCGGTTTTAGCTTTAGAATACAGATTGATTAAAAAGCTCTCTTCAGTCCTTGTTTAATAATTGTAGCAACAAATTCAGTGACTTCCTTTAATCAACATAGATCATGCACTATGAAATAAAGTGAAACTTTAATCAGCTCCCAACAAACTTCTGTACCCACCTAAATTTTGAGCTGGGAGTTTTACTTTCCACAAATAGTAAGAAGCTAAATATATAGTAAAACCCCAGAAATCCAAAGGTCTCTGGGGCTCCATTATATATTTAGCTCTTTTTGCTTTTTATTTTGTTTATGTCTATGCAGCAATTTTCGACTTATGAGAGAAATCAGTAATAAGATCAGTATTAGTACGAAAAGTTGCATAAATGATAAATCAAAATATTTAGCACCTGTAACTATTAAAAGTGTAGAAATCGTACCTTTTACAATGAAAAAAATAATAATCCATAATCCGCCTTTTTTCCAGTTCATTTTTATTTTACCCTTTCCTACGCTTAAATTCTTAAATGGGACACCTTAATAGAAATCTATTATATTAATAAAAAAGTAAACTTTTTCACAAAAATCATGTCCAATTACATGCGACGATTTCATAATAAATGAAAATGATATTCAGTGTCAATTTTATTGACTATTTGAATATCTATTTATCATCTCAATCTCTTTCTACTTCGTTTCTTATAGGCAATGAACTCTTGTTTTCAAACAAAAAACACCTCCATTGAATTTGCACACTAAATATGCGAATTCAAGAGGTGTTTTTTCATGTACCATCAGATAAGATTTCCTGCTTTATTTATTTCTTGATACGTAGCTATTTTCTAGTACACAATAACTGGATCATTAGTGTTCAAACTATCATATACAGTTTTTGCAACATTAGGAAGAAGGTTTACACACCCGCCTGATCCCCCTGTTAAATAAGCATTATTTGCCCAGTCTTTTCGCCAGCCTGCATCATGGAATCCTTGGCCGCTATTTGTGAATGGAACCCAGTAATCTACCTTAACTGCATAATCAGCTTTACCTACTGCGCTGCCTTTCAGCGTGTATGGTGTTCGTTTATATAGAACGTACCACACACCTGGTGATGTATCTTCACTCGTGCTATGTTTACCAGTTACTACATTTGTTGTGACGACTAATTTCCCATCTTTATAAATCCAAATTTGTTGATCTGCAATTGATACTTCCGCATACGTGTCTCCGATGCCATTATTCGATGTTGTTTCATAACCGATACCTTCCTTCTCCCAACCATTTCCATGGATATTAGAAGCAGATAGCGATTTTTCACCCTTTTCAAAAGCTTGTTGAACTTGTTTTGTTTCTTTTTCAACATCTAGTGCCCAGCCGTAGCCTTGTCCTTTTACTGATATGACCGAACCGGAATGGGTTTTAAAGCTGAAATTTTTATTTAATGTTGATTTAGCATTATTAATTTCAGCAATCTTATTCTTAATGTCGCTCGCATCGATTGTAACTTTCATATCCTTTGACATAGAGGCATTCTGAATTAAATCTTTCGCTTTTAAAGGATACACTTCATTCTGCACTTTATACTCAACAGACTGCCCAAGAAGATTCTGTAGTGCTTTCTCCTCTTTTTTGACAATCGGATCGTCTTCTTTAATAGGCTTTATGTATGTAGACTTCAGATGAATTTCACTTTTATACTTCTGCATGTCGTAATCTTTCAGTAGACTAGTAACGTCATACTGTTTTCCATCAACGCTCTTCGAAATAACAACTTTTCCTTGTTCAAGCTTCGCCATAGCATCTTGAGGCGCTTTTAATTTTTCATTCATAGAGATGAGCTTTTCTTCTACAAGTTTTTTCATCGTTTCACTACGATACTGATCCGCCTTTTCCGGTAGCACTGAATATTTTTTTTCCTTTGAGGAAGGGAAAAATGTCCACTGGCTTTTTAATAGTTTCTTAACTTGAGGAAAATCTTTTTCCGTAAGTTCCGTTTTTGTATCTTTTTCATCTAAAATTTGTTGTTGATCAACATAGACTTTGTTTTCTAGTCCAGATGTTTTTAATTTCTGTATTGCCTGATCAGCGTTCAGACCACCGACTTTTGTGTCATTAATCGTAACATTTGAATTGAAGTGAGTTGCCTGATAATAACTCATTCCTCCAATGAGAAGTACAATTACACCAACACCCGCTGCAATAAGCTTCCAATTTGTAAAACGTTTGCTTGATCTTACTCGTTTTCTCTCAACTTCTTCAACTGATTCATTTATTGGATTATTGTTCATCAATCTTTCCCCCGTATACATTAACGTCAATCGATTTTAAACTAAAACCATTGACTAGTGTACCTTATTTTTCCTAAAATTTCATTATTTTTAAAAAGATTTTATCGCATTTAATTAATCAACTTTAGTTTTTTAATAGAACAACACATTGAATAGTCCCTTACAAGTAATAAATCATTACAATAAACACCAAAAAGTTAAGTACCATATACTTTTATTCAACTAACTTTTCTCCCGTAACAATCTCAAACAAAGTGGCTGCATTTTTCCCTTCTAATTGAGCATACCGATTATCCCCCGCCATTACTTCTACTTTATCTTTATTAGGACTAATCCAAATTTGATATGACACAGCTTTCGCCTCTATTTTCGGATTTTCAAATTGAAAAACAAAGTGATAATCAGCTGAACGAGACATTTCCACTTTTTTATTTTCAAAATGAATATCATTTAATATTTTCTTTACTTGCAACACTTGATTATTGTCTGTCACTATCTTAAAATCTTCATATTTATCATCACCAACATGTTTTTGCACTTCGATTCTTTGATCTTCATTTCCTAGTATATTTGAACAGCCGGTTACTATGAATATACACATAAAAACAATAACTAAAGTTAAATTTCTAATTCGCATATTAGTCCCCCTCTTTTTAATAAAAGGTACCTTTTAATTTTACATATAAACACTAATAAGGAAGGAGTGCCATTCCATGCAACTGAAAACATACACTTGGAAAAGTTATACGTTTCTCATTGTAAGTATATTCGTTACTATTAATCTATTTCTCTTCTCACCTATTTTAGACAGAGTTGGAGTAGAATATGTGGTTCCTTTCGCGTACTTCATATTAACTTCCGCTGTTATAGCAATTATATTAGCAGTTATCTCATTTTGTAGTCGCACCGAAAAGAAAATTTTATCTATTATCGGTTTAACCTTTACGTTATTTAATACAGCAATTATTTTATCTTTCCTTTGGTTCGGTTATCATTTCACTTAAAATACAAATATAATCCGTAACCTAAAAAAATTATTAATATTATAGAAATACTGAGTATTGTGTATATGACCCCTCTTAATGTTGTACTCATATAATCACCCCTCTCACGCTTCAATAATTCCATTATATAACAAATAATTCATTGGAAGTTTAAAACATGTTTTAAACTAAATTAAGCGAAGTAAGGGATGCCATTTGACTTCCCTTACTTCGCCTTTAAAGAATAATTAGTGAGTAGCTTACACATCAAGCTTATTAAATAACCTTTCACTATTTTTTACACAATTGTAATTATAGTGTTTTTTGACATTTGATCATTATAAATTTAAATGGAGGTTTACTTGCCATATTTTTATGTGGCTCCACAATTTCCGTAGTTTCTATCAGTCCATATTTTCCAAAGTCTTGTTGTACCGAGTCAACATCATAAAAATACATTTTTACCCCTTCCATTATTTCAAAGTAGTCTTTACCCAGTTGTTTCCCCTTCCCAAACATTGGGGCATCTTTAGAAATAGTAGTAAAAATCATATATCCGTTTGGTTTTAACTGACTATAACAATCTTTAATAAACTTCTCTCTCTCATCCTTATTCAACAAATGAATAAGTGCATAAGAAAATATGCCATCATACAGTTTGTTATCAAAAGGCATATCCGTAACTGAACCATGGAATAAATTAGCATTAATTTCATTTTCCCTCGCCAATTCGATCGCTGTTTTTGAAATTTCAATACCTGTTACTTGTATTTCGTTATCAATAAAAACCTTTGCATTTCTTCCATATCCAATACCAGGAATCAATATATCCTTCACTTTCTTTTCAAGGAAAAAATCCTTCGTCAAAATTGCGGAATCTGCAGCTTCAAATCCCCACATCATTTGATTTTCTATAAAACTTGCTTCCCAAAATTCTGTCATACATCAATCTCCTTTATATATCGTTGTTTACCGTTGAATGTTGAAAAATCATCGCATATTCACGAAATTGTATCAAATTTCAACATTAATTCAAAACAAAAAGCATTGGATACCCAATGCTTTTTACACTTACGCAAATAGAGACGTATTCGCATATAAAGCTGGTGAACCACCTGAATGTACGAATAAAATGTTGTCTTCTTTATTAAATTTGCCTTTTCTAATTAAATCAATTAATCCTGCTACTGCTTTACCTGTATAAACTGGGTCAAGTAAAATACCTTCTGTTTTCGCAAGTAACTGTACTGCTTCAACCATTTCTGGTGTTGGTAAAGCGTATCCTGGTCCTACATATTCATCAAAGCATGTAACTGCCTCGCGTGGAATAGAGTTTGGGATACCAACGTGAGCTGAAGTTTCATCTACAAGTTTTGCTACTTTCTCTTCTTGCTCCGCTTTTCCTCTACTTACGTTAATTCCGATTACAGGAATTTTACTTTGTGTTCCGGAAAAACCAGTAATTAAACCAGCATGCATACCAGCGCTACCACTTACACAAACAACTGAACTGAAATCAATTCCTTGCTCGAATGATTGCGCCATAATTTCTTGCGCACAAGCAATGTATCCCATTGCACCAGTAGGATTTGATCCACCAACTGGTATTACATATGGTGTATTACCTTTTTCACTAACTTCTTTCGCTACTTTATGCATCTCTTCCATAAGATCTGCTCCGTTTGGCACAACAATTACGTTTTCAGCACCTAATAAATGATATAAGAAATAGTTTCCGTTAAAGTCTGGCTTTTCTTCTGGCTCAAGCCCTTCTTCTAGCACAAGAATACATTTCATTTTTTCTTTTACCGCAGCTGCAAGTGTTAGACGGCAATGGTTTGACTGAATACCACCAGCTGTAATTAACGTATCTGCACCCTTTGCCTGTGCATCCGCAACTAGAAACTCTAACTTTCTCGTCTTATTACCGCCAGCTGTTAAACCAAGTAAATCATCTCGTTTAAAATAAATAGTTGGCCCACCAAGTGCTTCAGAAAAATTGTTTAATTTTTCAATTGGTGTATATGATTCTGTATATTTTTTTCTCGGAAATTTAGCTAAATTCATCAATAACGCTCCTTTTGTACTTCTTTCACAATGTATGTAACGATACTATTATTACATGTAAAAATGATGAAGTCACCTTTCTGGTGGAAAAATGTATTGGAATTCGGTTTTTGTGAATGGAATTGTATTAATAATTTTAACTCCAATACGGTACGTGAAATTACATTAATAACTTTCACTTTATTTCGGTACATGAAGTTTATATGAACGATTTTTTCAAATATATCGTTCATAACTTGAAATATATCGACTTACCGACAAAAAAAGACAACACAAAAGAGCCCACTCATTAAAAAGTAGGCCCTTACTAATCACTTATTTGCCGAAAATCGAAGAAGCTGTGTTAATCCTGGCTCTAAATTCATTTCGCCTTTATGACGTACGTGTACAATTTTGTCCCCATCAAATTTTGGAGGATTCGCTTTATTGTACGTGTACCACTCATTCGTTCCTTCTACATTGTACTCCATATACTCTGTTGCACCAACGATTACGTTTTTACTATCATCAGCCGTTACATCTGGTGCCATTTGTGCAATTTTTGCATCACTAATTAATAAGTTCTTTATACCTTTATCACGTTTATAATCGTAAGCCGTTACGACAACATCGTTACCATATGCTTTCACTTGCAACCCTTGTTTAAAAGAAGATCCATCCGGAGCATGAATCTCGCCGCCATTTGGACCAGCTGACCTCCATCCTGTTTCAATGCCGCCCGTATTTACAACTGTAAATCCTTTTTCATCTCCGCCTGCAATTTTCTTTTTACCAGCCCAGTCTGGTAAATTTAAATCCCAGTGCGTATGGCTCGTGAAAAAGACAACTTGCGGGTAATCTTTTAATATATCGTACAATTTATCCACGTTTAAATAATCTTGTAAATACGGATTTTGTCTTGATCCAGATACTGTATCAGGTAAAACGTGATGAGAGAAAATGAAAATCGGCTTATTTTTATCTTTTTGACTATACTCTTCTAAATTTTGTTTTAACCATCCTAATTGCTCATCACTCATATATACTTCATCCCACATTTTTGAATCGTGGTATTTCATATATTTTTCAGTTCCTAAAAATAAAAGCGGATAACCATCTAATTCTTTTTTATGATATACCTTATCTTGTCCGCTAAATTTTAAATATCGATTAAACAATGTCTCTTCCGTTACACCATTTGGCCATGTATTTTGAGAGAGTTTCCCATCAGCTGTCCATTTACCAGCGTAAAATTCATGATTCCCAACAGTTGACCATACATTTTCCGGATGCTTATTTTTGTTTAGCACGCGCTTTACATCATCATATTGTGACTGCTGTCCAGTTGGTGTTATATCCCCATTCATAATAAGCGCTCTAGAAAGTGGTGTCACTTTGTTCATATCTTTTAATACGTGATCAAAATCCCCTAAATCCCCTTGAATATCACTAATAACATTAAAAGTTGTAGCTGATTTTCGGACTTGCTCTTTTCCTTCCGCATGCACTGAAAACGTCGGCAATAGTGCCGCCATAACTGCTAACGAAGCAACTGTCTTTTTCACTCAAACTCTCCCCCTAATAACAGAATGTAGAAACTGACATGTTCTGCTTTCTCTTAGATGCTTGTCCAATTCATATTATAGGGAGCGATTGTAAAGGTAGATTGGGTAAAAAATTAAGTGTTTTTTAAGAGATTTTGTCTTTTCATTGCACTCCACAATTCGAGATTCACGCCAATCTAGCTTTCTAGCCTTTAACATTACATAAATGTAAATTTTGATGTTAAATCTTTTAGTTTCATACGTTGTTTTTTATTACTTCTAATTTTCGGGAAAAAGCCACTAATTAATAATGTTATAACCCACGCCATTATTAGAATAAAATTTATTGTATTACCAGAATTCAAACTGAAAATCCTCCACAAATAGGCAGCTCCAAATACAAGCATAGCAGTAATACTAAGTAAAAATACCCTAACTACTAATCTTATGTAAGGTTTCTTCTCTTGCTTAAAAATGAAAGTTCTTCTACTTTTGTACAATCTAATCACAAATAGCAGTAAATATACACTAAGTGTGGCTCCAATAACAATTGATGTAATGGAATTACTTTTTCTCTGCTCAGCTAGAGAGAAGTAACTTTCAGGTAATTTTCCAGTTTCATATTCCATCCAGGCGTGGTAAATATCCTGTCGTAAGTCTATACCACCTTCACCATTTGTAAGGATTACCAATCCATCCTTTGTATTAGGAATGAAACCATAAAAAGAATGCCAGCCTCGATTGTCACCAGAATGATAAATTAATTTCCATTGATTAGATAGTTTTTTTTCAAATATACCTAAACCATTCTCCCCTAATACTGGCTTTTGCATTTCCTCAACACGTCCACTTTTGATGACACCATTCCCTTTATTATTTGTATCCATACTTGCAAGTATCAATGTCATCATATCCGTAACATTTGTCTTGAGACCTGCAGCAGCCTGTTCGGTAAATTGGTAACTAGGGAGCTCCTCTCCAAAATATCCATAAGCTTTCGAAAGGTTATGATTTTCAGGGCGTTGTAAGAATGAACTAGATTTCATTCCTAAAGGTTTCATAATTTGTTCTTCCATATAACGATCAAAAGGTATTCCGGTAACCTCTTCAATTACAAGTTGTAAAATTGTATATCCGCCACCAGAGTAAATTGTTTCTGAACCTGGTTTATTGGTAACCTCTACTTGTTCATTAAGCCAACCTTTTCCAGACAGAGACTCCGCAATAGAATTAAGATTTTTCCCTGGTGCAACCCCAAGGTATCCTTTATGTGCAGACAGTCCTGCTGTATGGCTTAACAATCTTCTTATTGTGACTTCATTATTATTAAACTCTGAATTAGGTAATTTCCATTTAGTCAAATATTTTCCAACGGGATCATCTAGTGATAAACGCCCTTCATCTACAAGATGCAAGATTCCCCACGCTGTAAGATTTTTAGATATGGAACCAGCTTGAAACAATGTATCATCACTCACCGCTTTTTTTGTCTTTTTATCTACATAACCGTAGTTTAGTGTATAAGCAATGCGCCCCTCATGTACAATCCCTATTGCAACCCCTGGTACCTCATAATTCCCCTGCCATTTTGGTACCTGTTCATCCAGCTTTTTTTTGAAATCCTCTATACTCCTATCAGTCAACGTGCCCGATTCTGCCCTCGCCACATTTGTAAACCATGCTTCATTCGTAATAAATATGCAAATAATTAAACATAAAATACTTTTGCATATTATCGATGCTTTTTGTCTACTCTTCATTTGCCTCACCCTTTTTTCAGAATATTCTACCCATCAATTAGAGTATCCCATTCTAATATCCCGTTCTATCGATTTTCATTACTTAACCTTACAAAATTGTAATAAAAATCAAAGTGCTACATACTTAAGAGGTTTACTGTTTTTTATCCGAGGACAATGAAATTCATCAACAAGATAGACATGAGGTTATATTTATGGTTTCAGTTAATGCCCCTAAAATACTAGTTTGGTTAATCAATTGGATATATTCCACACTACAAATATTTATTTTATAAAAAGAAGAACCCCACACATTTTGATTAAAATGTGCGGGGTTCTTTTGGCTTCCTTAAGTTTTTATGAAAAAGATTGATTATTTTATGTAGCCTACTTAAATAAACGTAGTTTTTATCTTTTCAAATTTTCTTCATTTAATCCGAACAACTCTTGTAAAATAAAACGTCCATCTTTTCTTATCAGTACATCATCAAACCAAATTTCACCACCACCATACTCTGGCCTTTGAATGTTTACTAAATCCCAGTGTATCGCTGATTTATTCCCGTTGTCTGCACCTTGTAGCGAATCTCCAATTGCTATATGATAACTACCATTTATTTTTTCATCAAATAACGTATTATTCATCGGGTGTAGTATATAAGGATTAAACGCTAGTGCAAATTCTCCAATATATCTTGCTCCCTCATCCGTATTAAGAATTTGATTTATTCGCTCTGTATCGTTTGCATATGCATCTATTATTTTACCCTGTTTCATATGTAACTTTATATTTTGAAACGCATAACCTTGTTGAACGGAGACTATGTTAAATGTTATTACTCCATTTACTGAATCTTTGGCAGGTGCTGTATACACTTCACCATCAGGTATATTATCCGTTCCATCTCCTTTTAAAACGCCAATTTCTTCAATTGAAAACTTCAAATCCGTACCTTCTCCAATAATCCTAACTTGCTTTGTCTTTTCCATTAATTCTTTTAACGGATTCATTGCTTTCGACATTTTATTGTAATCTAACGTACATACATCATAATAAAATTTTTCATAAGCCTTAGTACTCATATTCGCTTCTTGCGCAGACGCCGCATTCGGGATTCTTGTTGTCACCCATCTTGTTTTATACACTGCTTCACTATGAGCTTTTCCAAATATCTTTTGATATAATTTCATTTTTTCTGATGGTACATCTGCTAATTCATATGCATTTCTAGGAATACGGAGATTAATATATACTTGCATCTTACTTAAGCGATAACACTCCCAATCTGCGAATAACTTAAATTGTTCTTCAGACCCTGACAAAATCAATTGCCTCGTAACAGAAACATCGCGCATTGATACATGCGCATATCCCCCTGCTTTTTCCACAGACTTAATAATTTCACGAACTACTGCGGGATCTATTTCAGTAACACTTTGAATTAACACATGATCACCAGGCTGCACTTTAGTCGAATGATTGACTAGTACATCCGCTAATTTCGATAGTTCTCGCTTCATTACGCTCTCGTCCCTTCACTATCGTTTCAATAGCTTAATAAAAAATAAAAGGCTCTTTTCGTAAAGATTGTTGCTTATAATTAAAATAAAGGTTAATTTTCTTAATACGGTATAGTATTTACAGCAGATTATTCAGCAAACGGGCAGGATTGTGAAAGTATTGAGTTCGAGATATCTCCCTAAAAACCATTACTATAATAAAAGGATGACAAAATTTTTATGGTTAATATGATAATTTGGAAACAGAAGTCAGCTTAATCTATGAAAACCTTATCTGAGGAGTGATGTAAGTGAAACAAAATATTTACGATAATCCGAATTTCTTCAAAAACTACACAGCATTGCGTGAAAGTGGAATAAACGCTAATGACTTCATAGAACAGCCAGCAATCAAATCATTAATTCTGTGTTTGAAAGGAAAATCGGTATTAGACTTGGGTTGCGGTGATGGTCATTTTTCAAAGTATTGTATAGAAAATGGTGCAAAAAACGTAATAGGTGTAGACATATCCAAAAATATGATTGAACGTGCTAAAAAGTTAAACCAGGATGATAACATAGAATTTATGTGTCTTCCTATGGAGGATATGGGACTAACCAATCAAAAGTTCGACCTGATTATAAGTTCCCTCTCTATACATTACATTGAAGATTACTCGGCAATGATTCAAAAGATTAATAAACTATTAAAAAGCAGTGGTGAATTTATCTTTTCAACCGAACATCCAATAGCAACAGCTCGCAAAGGAAGCAACCATTGGATAAAAACTGAGGATGGTAATAAATCACACTGGGCATTAGATAATTATCAAGAAGAAGGAATCAGAGTACACAACTGGTTTGTTGACGATAGTGTGGTTATTTATCATAGAACTGTTGCCACATTAATAAATACTTTGATTGAACACGGGCTTTCGCTGGATAAAATAATCGAACCACAATCAACTTTGGCAGGGATAGAGAAAATGCCAGATTTAATAAACGAATCGCGAAGTCCGTCTTTTATTATAATCAAGTCAAAAAAAACAAAATAATATTTAAAAATATCTACCGCAATCTGGGGGCTTTTATTGAATTACGAAAACAGCCGTTTCACTAAGGAATGGCTGTTTTTTATACTTCACGCAGAAAATTCATAGTGATTTGATTACTGTAAGGATTAAAATAAAGGAAAATTATAGAAAGGATAAAAATGCTTATAGCCGCTGCTACCCCATCGCCATCAAGCTAAGGTTAGGTATTCCATGAGCTTCCGTTCTTGTTGCCTACATGCTTGCTATTTTGTTTATTTGTTTTTAAAAATACGCATTCCAAATAAACCTTGATAAGGTGTATTTTTAAAGGTTATGCAGTTTTCTGCTTTAGATTGGATACAGTGCACTGATAAACAACGCCTAAAATATCAAAGACTGTCTTTTTCTCATATCGATGGGATTTTCGTCCGTTTTTCTGTAAGAGATCAAACAGACGAAGGAAAATTTTTGATACTTCTTGGGTGTCTTTTTGTATAGCTTCATATACTAAGTACAGATGATCTTGAATCATATAAATTGCTTTATATTCACTTAATTCTTTTTGTTTTTTCTGTAGTAACAGCTGTCGCATTTTGAACATAGTGGAAGAACAAAGAAAAATAGCGATTAACTGTCCATAAAGATGACATTCTAGACGCTCTCGCTTAATATTGTGACATTGATTGATACCAAAAAGAGATTTCCATGTTTTAAATACAATCTCTATTTGCCAACGTAGTGAGTAGATATAATGAATCTGTTCCATCGGAACAATTTCCCATGGTATGTTGGTAATATAAATATTGATTTCTGTTAAACGTTTACTTTTTTCAGAGTATGTAACTCCTTTTTTCTTTTCAACATAAGATTGCTGTTTCCTACGCTTTTGAATTTGAGTTGATGTAAGTCTGTATATTACAACTCGTGAGGGTAATTTTTGTTGTCCAATATAGGCATTCCGAATTTCATAAGTGTCCCCTGGTTTTATCTGATGCATGATATCTTCAAGGTTAAGTAAAACATATAAAGATTGCTTTTTTACTGTCCCATCCCGAAAGAATTCTGGAGATTCATTTTTTACATATACTCTATTATTTAATTTCAACCGTGAAACATAGAATACCCCTCGTTGATCCATCTGGTCTAAATCTTTTAGAGAAAAGTATCCTAAATCTCCTGATCGTAAGGTATCCAAACACTCTGTTCCAAAGGTTTTATCATTATTTTTACCTGGTTCCATTTGAAAATTGAGGAATTTCCCACTATGTAAATCATACTCTAGTTGAATCTTAATACCGGCTGTTTGTGCACACCCTCCTGAACCAGGATAAATAGGAGCTAAATGATTGGGTACTTGAAAAATAGTAGCATCTAAAATACGTATACGTTGAAAATAAGAGGTGTATTGGTTTGAGATTCGAGACGAATCGTTTAGTTTGCTTTTGATTAAAAGGGAAAATACACGCTGTAGAAATAAAACAGCGTATCGGTTAAAACGTTGATTAAGTCCTTCTGTACTCATGAGTGTAGCTGTATTCGCATAAAGTTGACTACATAATCGAGTGAGGGAATCGCTTGCTACATGTTGGCTGATCCAAATACATAAAGCAGCCAAATCTTGTGAGCCATATTTACTTTTACGTTTTACAAAACCTGTCTCTTGTGCAAGTTGTTGAAGAATATGTGGAGATAGATATCGCTGTAGTTCTTCAGCGAACAAATGAAATTCATCTTGAATCGAAAAATTCATAAAAAACGCCATCCTTTCCCATGATTCTACTGAAAGAATAGCGTTTTTTTAATGCTATGGATACACAATTATCTTAACTTGATAGTGACCCCTAATAGGAATGTTTACTTACTTGCACTAAAATTAACTTATTCTTCAAACCAAAACAGCACTTCAATAGGTGCTTTTAAAACTTTCGCAATATCATAAGTAAGTTTGAATGAAGGATTATATTTACCATTTTCGAGATTACCAATCGTTTCTCTTCTAACACCAACCTTGTTAGCTAAATCTTCTTGAGACATATTTAGCCTTACCCTATATTCTTTCATTCGAGTCTTAATTGGCATTTTGCATCCCTTTCTTTTCTCTATGTTCAAATATTTCAAGACTAATTAGGAATGTACCGAATGGTATGAAAAGCGAAATTGTAACAAGGAATCTAATTACAGCTAAATTTTCCAAAATCAAAACACTTAATGTTACTATAATGCCCAGTATGAGTGCTACGAAAAATGCTCTTGTAGCGGCGATACGAACATGCTGTATAAAGAGCTCATCGGGTACAACCTTTGCATACATAAAGAAGAAAAAGAAACCGAAAAAATAACCTACAACCGATGAATAATCACCTAAAAATGAGAACGGGCTTAAAAAGCCAAAAAAACCGAGAAACCCCAAATAAGATAATTTATTTTTCATTTAATCCCTCCTGCGTGATGTATTTCGCTCTTTATGATAAAAATATATCACATTAATTAAGAAATAAAAAGGTCCTATGGTTCATTTCTATAAAAAGGCACGATTTTTTTATAAAAAGTTAGTCTTTTTTCAAAACGGTTAAATTTTGTTATAAACGATTCAACTTTCTTTCAAACCCACAATTAATTACCAAATAATTGTGGTTCACCTTGAATAGAAAGATTCATAAAAAACTTTATTCTTTCTAAATATAGCTTGTTTAGAAAGAATAACGTTTTTTTACACTTGGGGGTAGTCGGATTTCTTAAGTTGATGGGCATGCGCTGCTACCCCTATATAAACATTTACATTATTTTTCATAATCCTCCTACTCTACTCCCAATAGTAATATACTGACCACTTTCCAATACTATATTTCATTACAATACAGGTTACTCATCTTTTAATTAGCCTTAAAATTGTAAATCGGCTTAATAATATGTTTGATATCAATTGTTTCTTTTGTATTCTCAACAATTTCATCTATTGGCTTATATACCATTGGAGCTTCATCTAAAGTACTTTCTGCAACAGATGTAGTCCAAACTGATTTCATTGTATTTTGAAAATCCTCTAAGTTAAGTAATTCTTTAGCTTTCTTACGGCTCATAATGCGCCCCGCTCCATGCGGTCCAGAAAAGTTCCAATCTGCATTTCCTTTACCCAATGCAATGATTGAACCGTCTCTCATGTTAATTGGAATGATTACTCGTTCATCTTTCTGAGCTGAAATAGCACCTTTTCGTAAAATCATATTTTCCATATCGATGTAGTTATGAATTGTAGTGAATTGATCTATTACTTTCCAATCCATTCTAGTGACGATTTCATCCATCATTGCTTTACGATTTAACTCCGCATATCTTTGAGCAATCTTCATATCATTCATGTAATCTTTAAATCTTTGTCCTTCTAAATAAGCTAACTCTTTGCGAATCGTCGGTCTCTTAATTCCACGTATAGCTTCATGTATTTCTTTTTGTCTGCCTTCTTTTGTTAAACGTTCAATGATTTCCTCTTTAATAGATTTAACGTTGATAAGTTGCTCATAAGCAAGATTTTGATAATACTCTGCTATTTGTTTACCTAAATTACGAGAACCACTATGAATGACAATGAATACATTCCCCTTATCATCCTCATTCAGTTCGACAAAATGATTTCCACCACCAAGCGTACCAATACTCTTTTGAGCACGTTGTAATGTGAATGGAGCTCTTACACTATCAAAATCAATCATTTTTGAAAATCGATGTTCCTTATCTCGAATACGAAAACCACTTGGGACAAATTGACGAATTGTTTCGTCTAAGTGATCGAAGTTGATTTCTTCTTTTTTCTTGTCGATTACTACTACTTCCATGCCACAACCAATATCTACCCCTACTAGATTAGGAACGATTTTATCTTGAATTGTCATTGTTGTCCCAATAGTACACCCTGCTCCCGCATGTGTATCTGGCATAATACGAATCTTGCTATCCTTTACGAATTCTTGGTTACAAAGATCAATAATTTGACCTGCTGCTGTTTCTTCTACGTTAGTAGTAAATACTTTCGCTTCATTGTATTTTCCTTGTAATTTCAACATCTTCTATTTCTCCTTTCCTTCCATACAGTACTCTCTTTGGATTTATAACAATCATAAAAACTGCAACTACTAAATAAAAAATCGCGTTATACATAATTAAATCGATTAAATTTCCGTTTATTATGCCGATAAAAAAATTAAAGAATTGGTGGATAATGATTGGAATGATTAAATTTTGATTTAAGTTATAGAATGCTGTCATGACAATTTTAATGGATATGATAGAAATCATAAAAAATAAAATATATTTAAATAAATCAATTCCTACAAATCCTGTAGTAAACCATATAGGTAGATGCCACGTCCCCCACCAAAATCCTATAATTAGCGAAGCTTTTAATGGTGAATGCCTCTTTTGGAGTTCAATTTGTGCAAAACCTCTCCATCCTATTTCTTCTCCCAATGGCCCCGCAAGAAAGTTTTTAACAAAGAAATAGATTAGCATTCCCCATGAAGAGACAGTAAAAATAGAGTCTACTTCACTATTTTTAGACACGATAAACAAAATCATTAAAAATATGAAAGTTTGAATCATACTCACAATAAGAATTACAGAAACTTTAAGTTTATTCTTGAACTTGTCTTTTACAAATTGTATAAAACTCTGCCCTGGATAGATTTTTTTAAATAGCACAGCAAAAGCAAAAGTTGAGGACCAAGACGATATACAAAACATTACATCAAAAACCCATGCAGGGAATCCCAACATACTTATAGCTCCTACAAGCAAAAAAAGTGGCAGAAAAATGATATTGGTTAGTACAATAAAACTCGCTACTGGTTTTTTTAGTTTCTTTTCCCTGTTCATGCACAATCCCCATTTCAAACTAAGTATTTCGTAAATATAATAGTATTTATATTTACGGATACTTCCAGCTTAAACCTGAGGGCTACTCACAGGTCAATACATGTCTGCATTATTTTACAGGTGCATAAATCTCTAAAAATATACGCTCAAGTTCATCTTCATACGTGGTAAGTAATATATTTATATACACTAGCCCCAAAAGTTCATACCCTTGTTCTATTGCAACTTTTCTTAAACTGGACTCCACATTACGATCAATACTTTTCCCACCAGTTGACCATCTTCCATCTTCAATAACTGTATAAATACATTTTGGATGAGATAGAATTTCACCTTCTAATTCTTTATCAAAGTCCTCTACTTTTCTTACAATAATAAATTTATCTTCTATAATCCCTTCTTCATTAAAACTTATAACTCTACGTAAAGATGTTAGAGTAACTGCTTTTTTTAAGCTGTCAGTGTTCTTTTTCAAAGATTCATATTCCTCATACGCAGTATAATGCTCTATTTCTCCGTTTACTTCTAAAGGCTTCATTTCTTTTACTACGTATTTCCCTAAGAATTGCTTTGTTTTTTCGCAATCTTCTTTTACAATTTGAAGTTTTTTTAAAAGAAGCTTTTTATACTCTATCTCCTTTAAAACTTCTTTTTCTTTCTCTTCCAACAATGATTTTATTCCCTCTATACTCTTACTTTTTCTTAATTCTTGAATCTTTTTTATTTCGATATCCATTTCCCTATAGAAATTGACCGTTGTTATATCATATATATCAAAATGATTATATTTTCTATACCCATTCTCAATATTTTGCTTTGGCTTGACCAAATCTTTTTCCTCATAAAATTTCAAAGTATCTCTAGATACATCTAAAAATTTAGCAACTTGTCCAATTGTGTACATTATGTTCTCCTTTAGCATTGCTACTTAATCTTTTACATTCATACTGCGTATTCTTTAAACTATCGAATTCTCCTTCCAATTAATACTTCCCATCACTACACCCCATTTCCTTTTTCCCACAAAAAAAGACACAGAGATTTCTCCCCCATGCCTACTAATTCTCTACTTCTTCACCGCATGTACATAATGCACCGTCTCAAAAGCTTCTAAATAATCGTTTCGTCCTTCAAAATATAATGTATGAATATCCTTTGGTGCTAAGTGCTCATAAATGAGTAAGCCCGCCTTCTCTAATAGTGCTTCCATTTCGGTATAAGAAAAACATGATTTCATCGGTTCTCCGCCTATCTCAGCCATCTTTATCATATTTTCAACTCGATTGGATAATCCTTTTTCCGTAAATAAATTTTCATCAGGATAATCGAAAACGATAGAACTTCCTGCTGGAACTATCTCGAATAAATATTCTATTAAACTGGAAAGTTCCTCTTTCGTTAAATAATACGTAACACCTAAAAGGCTAAAGAACGTCTTTTTATTTTCAAATCCTTCATTACATAACTGTTCATAGGAAAAACCTTTCGTGAAATCCATGGAAACAAAATGAAGATTATTTGGCATTTCAAGTTCTGCTTCCTTCACTCTTTTTTTCTTAAACGCTTGCGTAGAAGGATGATCCACTTCAAATATTTCTATTTTATTCTCTAACTCTCTATGTCTAAAACTAAATGTGTCTAAGCCTGCACCGAGTATAACGTATTGTTTTGCTCCTAATGTAATCTCATGTAGTAATACTCTTTCACAATATGCCGCACGCGCTAAAGGTGTTGGTGATAATTGAACTTGCGTAATCCACTTTAATATTTCTTTCGGATTATCTTGAAACTGCTGTGCAATGTCTTTATTGAAAAAATGTATTCCTTGAACCATGTTCGTTTCAATATCATTACGTTCTTTTTGTGAAATAAGATCTTTAGCTACATAATCATCAAAGATTTTAGAACTATCAAATTCACTATGATACGCCCTTCCGAAAGCTGATACTAACGATGTTACACTTGATTCACCTTGTTTCATGCACATACACTCCTTCATTTTCACAACAAAAATAGGGTCCCCCTGGCCAGGAGAACCCTATTATACACTTTATTTTTAAATTGGTAAATTATAGCATAAATAAGTTTTTTTGTCAAGTTTTCACCCTGCTAACACTCCGACACTTTGTATATTCTCCGGCAGGAACATCGAAATTATACACACAATTTTCCGAATTATATATCCATTCTTTTTTGAGCAGTATTAGTATCTTGAGATACTGGTATATGTTCGGTAGCTCTAGATAAACCTGTTTTTGGCATATTAACATAGATTGCTTCAGAAGCACCTTTTTCTATTTGATATGTCTCGTGAAAAACACCGACACTCCCATTATCTTTAATCTTATTATTGTAGGATTTCCAAGCATATGAATGATTTTTTCCGTGAGCATAGTTTACTAATTCGTCGAATCCCTTCCAGTATTGAATTAGGATTACTTTTCTCCAACTAAATAAGAATTCTGTATGTAAGAAACCCCATTGTGGATTTTGATACAATTCTTTAATCATAGGTCCCATAGCATTAAAAACTGGTATCCACTTCCAAAATTTTAATAGGTTATTAATACGCATACCAATAATAAAAACAACAAATTCTTGATCCTTGCTATTGGCTATATGCCTGCCGTTAAAAATTTTAGCCCCCACTTTAATCCCCCTTTTTTACTGAACATAAATAATGTGCAGCTCCCAAATAAACCATAACACTTTTCCATGAATCTTCCAATTGATTCAACATAGATTATGAAAGGCTGTACTTAACAATAAAGGGTATATGTTTCCTACCTTTTTATTATTAACAGCTATTTTTAATATTTGTTCTAAACCTCCTTTTCACCAGGAACATTTCCATAATATATTTCAATAACGATAGCATTGTCGCCCCCTTTCTAAACAGAATATTTTTTAGTTCATTTGAGTTAGGACAACATCACACTTTTCACATTAGGGAATTATTGGATAAATAAGTTTTTTGGTGAAATTTCCAGCCTATTACTACTCAGCCACTTTGTATTTTCTCCGGCAGGAAAATTGTCGATTCACACCGAACATTCCAGATTATAACAATACATATGGAGGCCAATATGAAACGATTAGTCATTATTACAGTAGGAAAAACCCACAGTGGAAAAACAACATTTGCTAAAGAACTAGAAAAAAAGTTACCCCACTCTTTCGTTATGGATCAAGATAACCAAGCAGAATTTATTAACACGCATTATGAAAAATTACAGCCAACTGAAGGCCCTAATACATTTAAGCACGCTCTTTCGAAATTCATTGTTGATTATGCAAAAGAACATACAAATTTACACCTTATCATTTGCAACTCAAATAGAAGCCGAAACGGCCGGATCTATTTGCTGAATGAGCTGTTTAAGGAAGAGGAATATGTACGCATACTCGTTCGTTTTGACATTCCAGATGATATTCTTTATGAAAGAGTAGCTCGTAGTAAGCGAAGTATAAATATATTTAGAGGTAACTATTCCAGTTTCAAAGAAGTACTCGTTCGGCAACAGGCTGAATCTCAACATGAAGATGTAGTAGATCCTGTAGAAAATGAGGCTGATTATTTGTTTGTTATTCGCGATAGTAAAGATGTAAAATCTACTATAGAAGAAATTGTTCATCTTGCTGAAGATTTGTCCCCTATCCCAAAATAAGAGACTATAAGAATCACATAATCATAGATTATTATGCAAATACTTCCTCTAAGCGCCGAACATGGTATATAATAATAAAATAATCTACTTCTATATGCTCAATTTTACACAAAACAGCTCATGCATATGAAAGAAAAGAGGTACAAAAATATGAAAACAAAACAAACAATCGCTGCGTCTACACTAGCTTTAGCAATGATTGCTGGCGCAAACTCTACTCATGCGGAAGTAACTGATGCTACTCCCCAGCAAAGTACGGGAGATCGCTTAGCTGAAATTAAGCAACATAGACAAGAGTTAGATGCGAAATTGCAGCAGCACAAAGAAAATGTGGATCAAACATTAAATGAACTTAACCAAGTTAAGGAAAATGTTGATACAAAGGTGAATGAACTACATGAACGTAAACAAGTTGCAGATGAAAAAATTGGCGAGATTAAACAACATAAACAAGAGTTAGATGCAAAACTTCAGCAAGACAAACAAATCGCCGAAGATAAAATCGCTGAAATTAAAGAGCATAAAAAGCAAGTAGATGAAAAAGTTGCTGAAATTAAAGAGCATAAGCAAACTGTTGATGAAAAGGTTAATGAGATTAAAGAACATAAACAAACTGTCGATGAAAAAGTGAATGAAATTAAGCAGCATAAAGAAAATATCGATGCAAAGGTTAATGAGCTTAAGGAAGTAAAAAAACAGGTAGATGACAAATTAGCTGAGTTAAAGAAAGCGAAACAAACCGCTGAGGACAAACTTGCTGAAATTAAAGAAAATAAACCGAATACAGGTAACACATTAGAAGAACTTAAGAAAATTAAAGGCAATTTAGATAGTCTTTCATCTAACTTAGAACTAGCTAAACAAGATGTGAAAAACAAATTAGCTGAGTTACAAGAAGCTAGACAAGATTTACTAAATAAAATAAACGAAATGAAACAAGCGAAACAAACTGTTTCAGACGATTTAACAAAGAAAAAACAAGACTTAGATATTAAAATAAACGATTTTAAACATACTGAGAAAAAAATTGATGACAAATTAGCTGAGTTACATACAACAAAGCAAAATGTAGATAACAAAATTAATGAAGTATCACAACCAAAACAAACGACAGTGAATAATAACACTACTACTACACCTTCTACTGTTCCAGCGAAAAACAATGCTAGAGAACTTCCTAACGCTGGTAGTGAAGAATCAAACAATATGGCTTTAGGTATGTTATCTGTATTAGGCGGGGTTTTATTAATAACACGAAATAAAATTAAAACGTTCTTCTCAAAATAAAGCTATTATAACTATTTTAAAATAATCATACAAAGGCCAACCGCACATATATGTACGGTTGGCCTTTTTTCTTTATATTAACTGCCCATCTCTAAGCGTCAATATACGATCACATACATCAAGCATTCTTTCATCATGCGTAATCATAATTGCTGCTTTTTGACTTTCTTTCACTTCACGTTTCATCATTTCCACGACTTCACGTGCGCGTTTTGAGTCTAAGCTTGCAGTTGGTTCATCCGCTAATATTAAATCTGGGTTGTTCATGAAAGCACGAGTGATTGCTACCCTTTGTTTTTCCCCGCCCGATAGTTGATTTGGATAATGAGTTTTTCTTTCAGTTAATCCAAATGCTGCTAGCAAGTGATCCGCACGCTTTTCAGATTCTTGTTTGTTTTCTTTTTTTAGCTTTGCAATGTAAAGCAATTGTTCTTTTACATTTAAATATGGAACAAGATTTGCGAACTGGAAAATGAAGCCGATTTTTTTCAAACGAATGTCTGTCATTTCCTTTTCTGATAACTTCGTAATATTTTGCTCACGAATGTAAATATCCCCTTTTGACGGTGATAATAAAGCACCTGCGATTGATAATAACGTACTTTTCCCTGATCCAGAAGGACCGACGATTCCGATAAATTCTCCAGCTTTCACATCAAGCGACATCGGATGAAGGGCTGTTACTTCCGTATTCCCTTCTCCGTACACTTTACTTACTTTGTCTAATTTTAATAATGAAGTCATTACATCCCGCCTCCAATTGCTTCTAATGCATCAACTTTTAATACTTGGTATAACGAAATAAGTGTTCCTAAAATACTAATTACGATAAAGATTGCTGCATATTGTGCAATCATCGGTGTTGTTAATAAGAACGGCATACCTGCTGGTAAAATTTGTTCTAATCCTTGTACAAGAACAATACTGATTACCATCGCAACGACTGATAAGAATAACGCCTGTACGACTAAACTATTTGCTAAATAAGAATTCTTTGTACCGATTGCTTTTAATACACCTAATTGCTGTGTTTTTTGCAATGTAATGACGTAGAAGAATACACCGATTAGTAACGCAGCGATAACAAGTAAGAACGCAATGATCATCGTTAATGTTCCTTGCTCTTCTTTAAATCCTGGAATACTTTGCAGTACTTCTTTTTTGTCGATAACATGTGCATTTTTAATTTCTTTATCTGTATTCAGTGCAATTGCACTATAATCTTTTTGGTTTGGTTGTGAAATAGAGCCCCATACGTCTTCATTTACATACACGACTGGTGTATGGCTAAACATTTGGTCTTTCGTAAATCCAACGATTGTAAATTCTTTCTTTGAAACAGGGTCGATAATTGTATCTCCAATATCGATTCCTTTTTCTTTAATTGATTCATCAGCAACCATTTCGTTATTTGCTGTACCTAATTTCTCACCTTTTACAATGTTCGGTTCTAAAAATGAATCACGTTCACTTGAGAAAATAGCAACATCCACTTTTTTCGAACTATCTTTCTTTTCATACGTTGAAACTTTCACACGAAACGGAACGGCCTCTTTCTCACCTACTTGATTTACTACGTTATCTACATCGTCTTTCTTAATTTGTGAACGGAGTAATTTATTTTCCGCATCATCTGCTAATACAAACTTATTTGCCTCCATATTTTGAATCGATGAAGCATTATCATATGATAGTCCATTTGCTAATCCTGAAATAACAAGAACTAAAAATGATAGTAACACCATAATAAGTCCGATTAATCCATATCTTAATTTTGATTGTTTTAATTCACGCAGAGCTAAAAACATTTCGCTCGCTCCTTCCTCTTTCTTTCTATGCACTTATCATAAAAAAGAAATATGAACGGAATATGAACAGAAGATTACAGAGTGTAAGATTTAATTTTCAGAAAGTATTGAAAACAATTAAAATCCTTGATACAATTCAGTCAAATAATCTTGACCGAGTAATTTTATTTAAGGAGTTGATCATGTTGAAGCCCATGTTAACACTAACTACTTATAGCCAACTAAAAGCAATAAGCGATCCACTACGTGTCGAAATGATGATGCGTCTATGCGAACGTCCTTATACAGGACAATTACTATCTGAGAAATTCGGCATTCCAAGGGCTAAAATTCATTATCATTTAAAAGAATTAGAGAAGAATGGTTTTATAGAGATTGTTTATACAGAAGAAAAGAATGGCATCGTTCAAAAGTTTTATCAATCTGTCGCTAGAGGCTTCACCCCTGCCGCGGACCTATTACCTCATTTAGAAATATTAAGCGAATCAGGTCGCCAAATCTTTTTACAAATGACGGAAAGAACGAAAAGCCATATTCTCGCTGCACCAGAAGAAGCTTTTACATTACGGAAAGTAAGCGAAGACCCAGCTGAGTGGAATTACGTTTCATCTTGTTGGGAGTTTGATGCTACGCCAGAACAATTTCAAATGTGGGTGAAAAAGTTTCATGAATTGATGGCTGAATTAAATGATATCGCAAAAGATACGGATAAAGATCCAAATAGTAAATCTTACTACATTTCTACTACTGCACTACAAATCGACGAACGAGCGATGCAGCGCTTTGTGAAAAAAGAAGAAAAATCGTAATACGATTTTTTTTACACTAACGGTCAAAATTATTTTACCGAATAAATTTATTATAAAGGAGTAGATTAAATGGACATATTAAAAAACCGGAATTTCCTCTTATTATTTTTAGGGAGAATTTTTACAAACATAGGAGATAGCTTGTATTATGTAGCAGCGATGTGGCTCGTATATGAGCTGAGTGGTAATCCTTTTTATTCTGGATTAGCTGGTTTCCTTACATTATTACCTTCTGCACTTCAATTTCTTACTGGGCCATTCGTTGATAGATGGTCAATCAAAAACACCCTCGTCATCACACAAGTTCTGCAATGCGTCCTAATATTAATTATTCCTATTACACACTACTTCGACCTATTGACTGTTCAACTACTACTCATCATTATGCCCATCGTAGCCTTTATCGAACAATTCGCCTATCCCGCACAATCAAAAGCTTTACCACTTCTACTGCATAAAACACAATTATTAAAAGGAAATTCACTCTTTTCATTTGCGTATCAAGGCATTGACTTAATTTGTACGACTCTTTCTGGAATATTAGTAGCACTACTTGGCGCAATCACTTTATATGTAATCGACTCTTTTACATTCGCGATTACTGCCCTTTTGTTCTTTTCACTAAAAATGCCAAAGCAAGCAGAAACCAATACATCGCTATCAACTAAACAATATTTCACTGATTTAAAAGAAGGTTTTTCGATCGTCTTCCGTTCACTAATGGGCGTATTCTTAATCGGTTCAGTAGTTGCTAATTTTTCAATCGGTATGACGATGGCGATACTTCCTTCTTTCGCTGATTCTTTAGGAGGTGTGAAATCATATGGCTTCTTCTTAGCTGCTATATCAGCGGGTAGTCTCATCGGTGCATTATTCAGTTCATGGGTTGGCAAACGTAATGTTGGCCACGTCTCCATTATTAGCTTTGCGACTGGCGCTGTCTTTTGGTTTCTCTCTACGATTGCACCGTTTCAATGGCTTTCTATTTTCTTATTCGGCCTAGCTTGGATTCCAATTGGTGCGACCAACATATTATTTGCGACAATTAGTCAAATTGTAATTCCAAATCAATATATTGGACGCATTAACTCAGTCATGCGAAGTATGGGCACAATTGCTATGCCATTCGGTTCTTTAATTGGTGGATACACCGCAAATGTATTTAGTAGCCAACTCATTTTCGCGCTCGCTAGCATCGGTATTTTATTTATTTCTATAGTATGGCTACTTCATCCGAAATTACGTTCATTGCCGAAAGCTGATGAAATTACAGTGGATACTTTTGGGGTTCGGTTTAAAGAAGAGTGCGGGAAAGGTGCGGCTTTATAACAGAAACAAACATTACCCCGTTCTAAATTTGGAACGGGGTTAAACATATAGTTATTTCATTTTGGATGTAAGATACTTTACTAAAAATATAACAATAACACCAACTAAAACGTTCAGTTAACGATTTGATGGCCAAGACCCCTGCATTTTCCTTAATTGAATAATTTGACCTGTATGATAAGCATCATGAAGCATAATGTCCAGTAATTTCCCCTCAAGTGAATTTTGCTCAAGCTCTTTTTCGGAAATTGCACTCAATGCCTGTCTTAAATTACGTTGGGCATTTTCACAACGTTCAACGACTTTCTTCCATTCCTTATCATCATTAGATTGATTGGTAAGATAAAAGGTTTCATCACCGTCGAGATTATGTATCCATTCACGGCCTTCCAAGTTTGCTGCAAGTCTCTCTTTGTAATAAATGAGATGATTAACGTTCTCCCAAATGGTTTTAGTTGCCTCTCCATATGGTTTCCAGATAGCCTGTTCGGCTGTAAGTCCTTCTATAGCATGTTTAAACGGTGCATACCAACTCTCTTTATCGAATGTGGAATCTAGTCCGTTTAAAAACAAGTCAATTCGTTTCAAAGTAATCGCCTCCCTAAATAGTTAAAGTTTCAATAAAATCCTTATAGCTCTGTAGAGATTCTACATTTTCAAATAAACTTCCTGCTAATCTTATTCCACAAACTGACCCAATTGTGAAATAGAATGACTCGCATTTTTTCAAACAACTTTTTATCACTTTACACGTAAGTGATAATATATTGACCAATTGACAAAAATAAGAAGAGGCTGTTCTAAAAACAGCCTCTTCCTTTCCATCTATTTCGGAAGCTCCACCTGAACAGTAGTCCCTTCCCCTTTCGTGCTATATACCGAAACGTTTCCATTATGAAGTTCAACAATTTTCTGTACAATCGATAATCCTAAACCACTACCTTCTATGTTTCTTGCCCTTGCCGTATCTACTTTGTAAAAACGATCAAATATACGATCCATTTCTTCTTTTCCCATACCGATTCCGTTATCTGATATAGAAATGACAATACCTGATTCTAATTCTTCTACAACAAATTCAATCGTCCCGCCATCGTTTGAAAACTTAATGCTATTCGTAAAAATATTACTCCATACTTGATGTAGTAGGTTTTCATCACCTTCTATAAATATGTCCGGTACATCAAATTCAACAGCTATATCTTTTTCACGCCATTTCCATTCGAGCATAAAAATGACGTCTTTAATTTGCTTCTGCAGATTGAATTCTTTTATCTGTAAAACCTTCTCTTCTTTATCTAATGAAGCAAGCGTAAGTAACTGTTTACATAAACTAGACATCCGCTTACTTTCACCCTCAATAATTTTCAAGTAACGTTTTCTTTCCTCTTCACTCATATTCTCCGATTGTAATGTTTTCGAAAAACCTTGTATCGAAGAAAGTGGAGATTGGAATTCATGAGAAACGTTAGAAACGAACTCTTGTCTCATTTGGTCTAATTCTTTAATGCTCTTTGTCATCTTTTGAAAATTAGTCGCTAGTGTACCAATTTCATCTTTTCGATTTTCATCTAATTCGATATCATATTCACCACTTGCAATCTTTTGAGTCGCTTTCGTAAATGTTCGAATAGGACGAACAATATACCCTGCTGCGATCGCTATAAAAATGATACTTAATACAACGATGAAACCAAGTAATACCGCTAGAAAAATTCTCATTTCACCAAATTGTTGCTGAATATCAGGGCGAATGAATAAAGCGTACTGTTTATCATCGTGTTTTAGCGGTACACCGACACTATTAATTAATTCATTATCGAAAAATCCTGTAATAAAGAGGCGCGTTGGATATGTGGAAACGCCATTAAACGTTTCACCTTGCAATACTTTATGAACGGTATCATCACTAATTGTTATCTTACGAAACGCATTCCCAATACGCTTTCCATGATTTTCGTCATCTACAATATAAATTTCATACCCTAACTTCGCAATAGACTGTAAGTATGCCTCTTTATTCTCTTCACTTTGCTTTTCATATAATGATTTTACTTCTTTAGCATACATTAAAATCTTTTCACTATTGTACGGTTTTAACTTCACTTGATAATATACGTTCGTTAATAAAAAACCGATAATACTACTAAGAAGCATAATACCGACTGTCATAAAAACAAATCTAGAATATAGTGATTTCATTTTATTTCAACTCCAACTTATAACCGAGTCCGCGTACTGTCGTAATTTGAAAATCATCTGTTCGTTTTGAAAAACGATCTCTCAGTCGCTTCACATGAACGTCAACTGTTCGTTCATCTCCTTCAAAATCCATTCCCCATACTAATTCAATTAATTCTTCTCTCGAGAATGTTCTTCCAGGATAACTAGCAAGTTGTGATAATAATTCAAATTCCTTTAATGGAAGCAAAATCGTCTGACCGTTACACTTCACTTCAAACCCTTTTCGGTCAATTGTTGTACCGTGCAGCGTAATAATATCAGCATTAAGCATTTGATAACGACGCAATAATGCTTTCATACGGAAAATGACTTCAGCTGGCTCAAACGGTTTTACAATATAATCGTCCGTACCAGAAATGAATCCTTTTTCTTTATCTACTAGCTGATCTTTTGCAGTTAATAAAATAACAGGTATATCATGATACTTCCGGATTTCTTCGCATAACGTATAGCCATCAACAAACGGCATCATAATGTCTACTATCGCAAGATGAATATTTTCTTTCTCTAAAACGCCTTGCGCTACCTTTCCATCTTCCGCTTCAAAAACTTTAAAGCCCTCTTTTTGTAAATGGTAATGCAATAACTCTCTAATATGTTTATCATCATCAGCTAATAAAATATGTATCATCTTCATTAAACCCTCTCTTGTTCATCCTTCTACATCCTTACATTAAGAAACAATTGGATTTTTTGCAAGAAAAAGAAAAACAATTACAGCATTAATTTTTTCATGGCAATGAGCTAAATTTTAAAATCCATTACGTGAAATTATTGAGGTTATCAAAGATACTACGCATTTGAACCGCAATACAGTACAACAGATCGTATGATAATGTAGCTTTGGAATAAAGGTTCATAAATAATACCTACAAGCCAATATTTTACGATAAATAAAAAGAATCCATTTTGAAATAGATTTTAAATAGACTAAACTAAGAAGAGGATATTACGTTCAATATATGAGTATATCTCCTCTTTTCTTATAAACATTAGATTACTTATACAGATAATAAAAATAAAACTCTATATGTATACTGAATTCGGAAAAGTTTGTACAATTTAGATAGCTAACGTATCTCATAACGGAAAGCGTTGTGAGGTCTTTAGACTGAGCGTTAATTTTTTTAGGGGTGAAGTGCTATGAGAGTATAAGAGGTTCTCATAGAGAATAAAAACAAAGGATACATATTACTGGATCAAAAGGGATTCCCTGTAATAAATCATTTAGGAGGTGACAATTATTAATGAAACAACAAGAACGTATTATCTTTCGTGAGGTTCAGCGACCACAACAAATTTGGGTATGGATACTCATATTTGGGATCGCAGCACTGATGTGGTATGGATTCATTCAACAAATTATCCTTGATACCCCGTTTGGAGATAAACCAGCTCCCAATGGTGTGTTAATTGCTTTGTGGTTGTTTTTTGGGATTGCCTTTCCTGTATTAATGCTTGGGGTATTGAAACTGATTATAGAAGTCCGTGAAAAAGGTCTTTATGTTCGTTTTGTTCCTTTTCATTTTCAATATAAACAGTACCTTTTCAAAAATATATGTCACTATGAAAGCATTACTTACAGTCCACTAAAAAGATTCGGAGGATGGGGAATTCGTTTTAACCTTAAGGGTGAAACGGCCTATAACATGAATGGAAAGAAAGGTATAGAGTTAAAGTTGAAATATAACACAGTGGTAATCGGCACTCAAAAACCGGACGAATTAAAAAAAGCATTGGACTCGGCACAAAAAGCATAATGAAAATTAATCGTCAACAAACGGGTATCATTGTGGAATAAGAAAGGACATTACATATTAGTCATATAAAATATATAATGTCCTTGAATTTATTTGTTTTTTTAAAATTTAGGTCTTGATAATTAAGTGATCAAAATAGATTCTCATATTTTCGCATTAAGATTATTTCAATAAAAAATATTGCTCATTTTCTGCCTTTTTAAAAACTAATTCTAACTCTTATTAAGCCTTAGAAATATCAACAAATCCTTCTCCGAACACATCACGAACATCGTGTATAGCGATGAACGCAGCCGGATCTGTAGTTTGAACAATCCGTTTTAGCTTCACTACTTCTTGCTTATTAATAACAATATAAAGAATTTCCTTCGGAGTTTTCGTGTAATAGCCATGACCTGAGTACACGGTAACCCCTCTGCCCATTAAGGTAGTCACCTTCCCGGCAATTTCATTCGGGTTATCAGAAATAATCGTAATGGCTTTCTTCGGATTTAAACCTTCAATTACAAACTCCATCACTTTCGTTGCTACATATAGCATAATAATTGTTATCATCAGTTTTTCTGCACCAATGATGAAATAAGATGAAAACGCAACAATTAAATCGAAGAACAGTAAACCATAGCTAATGCTCCATCCTAAATATTTATGCGTCATCCTTGCTAAGATGGTAGTACCTGCTGTTGTTCCGCCAACGCGAATAATAAGACCAATCCCGCACCCAATAAATATTCCTCCGAAAATGGCATTTACAAGCATTTCATCCGAAGCAATCGTCCAGCCTTCTGTCAAATGAAGAAATAGCGAGTTCGTAACTACAGCGATAATCGTATAAATTGTTGTAATCTTATTTAAAAATTTATAACCAGCTATTAACAAAATCGCATTTAAAATTAAGTTAACTAAGCCTGGTGACCATTCAAATAAATAGTACGTAATAATCGTGATACCTGTTACTCCACCCTCACCAAACTCGTTCGGAATAACAAACAAATTCACACCTAACGCAAAAAGAAATGCACCAATAATAATAAAAATAATGTCTGTCGTTCTTTTTTTCATACAGTACCTCACTTCTTATGTAAATATTTATTCTGTCATAAACTCTCACCATTATATCGTGGAATATTCAAATCGAACAGTGGTTTATTTTTATTTTAATATAGGGTAATAAATCAACTTCATCCTATATCCACATGTAATTTAAAAAGGGTAACAACTTTATTTATCCTTTTCGGCAAGAAGACGCCATCTGAATTGTGTTAGGGGTGAAACCCAACAATTCAGGTGGGGATGAATTGCCGTCAGAAGGTAGACTGAACTCTTTTGTTTCGTTCATAACAATTTTTGGTTACGAACATTCGTTTTTTGTTTTACGATATAATCTGCCCTTAGATAAGGAGGGAATATATCGTAAGACAACGAAATTGGATAATAATCATTCGGCCACTTGAGCCAAAAGGAATTACTGTAGAAGAATGGAATTACGATGAAGAACATGTTCATATTTTGTTCCGTTTCGTTCCAAATATTGATTTGTCAAAAATAATTTTAATGAACTCTCTAAGAAAGGTGGTGAAAACGATGGTTAAAAAGAAAGCAGTGAAAGTATTACGTAAACAAAAGAAAAGAGAAAACATGCAACGATTCACGCAGAAACAGAATATCGGACGAGCTTGCCTTACGGCTAAAGAATTCCGCTTACTACAACGCATGTCACATAGTTCAAAAGCGTTGCGAAATGTTGGATTGTACACGATTAAACAAAGTTATTTGAACCATAATAAAATGGCTACTGTAAAAGAAGTGGACACTGCCATGCAAACCGATATGAACTACTGGGGCATTCAATCCAACTCTGTTCAAGCGATTCGTAGAGCCTTATTTACAGAAGTGAAGAGCTTTTTTAAAGCATTGGAACAGTGGAAGAAAAAACCTGAAACCTTCACAGGTCGCCCTAAGTTTCCGAATTATTCTGATTCAACTGACAAACGAATTATTGAAATTTATCAAGTTCCAAAAGTGGACGATAACGGGTATTGGATGATTCCGATGAATGTTGCATTTAGAAAAAAATTCGGTTCCATTAAAATACGTATGCCTAAAAATGTAAGAAATAAAAAAATCTCCTACATTGAGATTGTACCGAAGCAAAAAGGTCGGTTCTTTGAGGTGCATTACACATATGAAATGCACGTTTCTCAAATGAAGAAACAATCCACGACTACTAGTAACGCTTTGAGTTGCGATTTAGGGGTAGACAGATTAGTAAGTTGCGTAACAAATACAGGTGATGCATTTTTAATTGATGGAAAAAAACTAAAATCCATTAACCAGTACTTCAACAAAATGATAGGTAATCTGAAGCAAAAAAATGTGGAAAACGGACTTTCAAAACGTGTTGTAACAAACAAAATGGCCGCACTTTGGCATAAACGAGAACGACAAATAAATGGTTACATTTCACAAACTGTAGGCTTGTTGTTTAAAAAAGTGAAAGCATGCAACATAGATACAGTTGTCGTAGGGTATAACGCTGGTTGGAAACAAAAATCTGATATGGGAAAAAGGAATAATCAAACATTTGTTCAAATCCCATTTCATAAACTGCTTGCAGCAATTGAGAATAAATGTGTAAAAGAAGGCATCCGATTTTTAAAACAAGAAGAAAGCTATACTTCAAAAGCTAGTTTTCTTGATAAAGATCCGATTCCTGTTTGGTCTAAGGACGATAGGACGTATTATCGCTTTAGTGGCAAACGAATCACTCGTGGTCTGTATCGAAGTAAAACAGGAACATGTATCCATGCTGATATCAATGGTGCATTGAATACATTGCAAAAATCAAGAGTTGTAGAATTGGATGACAATCTCAAAGTGAAAACGCCGATTCTATTAGAAGTGCAAAAACGTAAGGCTGTTGCTTCGCGCATAGCTTAGTGGGTGCGTCAACCATCCATGTGTACTCGACTTGTCGGGGCTTGTAGCACACGCCGGAGTCATCTGAGTGGTGGCTTCTTCCATAAGGAAGAACTGCTCTTTTTCGAAAGGGTGGTGCAAGTGGGAAAACAATAGTTCGTTGCCAGTACCAACCAAAAACATACTTGGGGTGTTACCATAAGGTGGCATGAGTGCTAGAGCGTCAAACTGTCTAGCGATAGATGAAAAGACCTAGTGTTCTAACTCAAGCCCCCACTGAAACGCTTCATCTCAGTGGGGGTAGTTGACTATGTACTACAAATAAAGTTTTGATTTCACATGCAATTGTTGCTAAAAAAATGAATATGAATACTCACTCGCACAAACTTCGAATACAAAACAAATAGGCGAAGCTATAGAATAGACTTCGCATCAAACATTTGATCAAAGAGATTTATATTTATACATTCCAGAAATAAATTTACTTATCTTTCTCCATATATTCTTTAATCTTTCGTTCTTCCCACTCTTTTCCGAATATCCCAACTGGAAAAGTTGTCAAACCGTGTATAACGATACCGATCCCCCAACCTGCAAGTGGATATAAAAACCATAATTTACTTGAATCAGAGCTTATATTTATAATAAAAAGCATTAAGTTCACTAGTATATAGACCGTTAAATGAATATAAAACGCTTGTAAATTCTCTACCCTTTTTTTAGCTCGTAAATAAACCTCATCTTGCTCCACCCTTAAACACCTCTTTCCATATTGTTTTTTTCACCTTCGCTCCAGTATTAACATCATATTCTAATCAGAAATCCGTTATTCTCAAAAAAACATAAAACAAAAAAGTACCCATCGAATTATCATACATATGATCATTCGATGGGTACTGCATGATACATTTGTTATTTACAAGCGTCTAATTAAGACCAAATCCAAACATCATCATTATTTTCAACGTTGCTCTTTATCTCATGAATTTTTTCGATATGATCCGTTGTGTTGTAGTTAATAGAACTTCCGCCCCAGCCTACATACTTCATATCAATTTTTACTTTCTCACCTGTATTAAATACTTGTCCCTTCGTTAAGAAAACATCAATAATATCTTTTTTCCCGTTTAGCGATGGATACTCAACTACGACATATTTAGTAGAACCGTCTCCTTCATCTTCCATCGTTCCTACTTTTGATACTTCCCCAATTACATAATCAGGAGAACCATCTTCTTTCATGTGCATACCTAATTTATTTGACGTATTTTCAACTGTATTTGCAATCATATATTCAGTAAAATTACGCATCATAGATCCAGTAGCTTTAACCTCATCCCCTACTTTCACATTTGAAAGGGAATCTATATACACACTAACAGGTTCCTCATATTGCTTAGATTTTACGACAATTACACCGTTATCTACTTCTACTACTCGCCCTTCTAACGTCGAGAAATTCGATTCAATAGAAGCGGCACTCGCTTTTGATATTTCTAATCCTGGTAAATTCGTTCCTGATAATGCTGCGATCCCTAAAGCACCTGCTAAAATTATTTTTTTCATACCCATATGTAACCTCTCCATTCATGATGATTATATTTTTTTGATTGGATACGACCAACCTGTAACTATTATAGTTACAGGTTATAGAAAATAGCAACCCTCTTTCTCATGCAATGTTGCATACTTTAATTCTCAAATGCAATTCAACACTAAGACTGAATTCTTGAATACCAGCAGGTAAACGGATTGATGATGAAGAAACTAATGTGATGCATCATATTTTTCAATACTACAGTTTGTATAATCGTAGTCCATTACATTATGTAGGAGCGGAGTTAAAATGTTAATAAAACCAAACAGATTACAGCCAGGAGATATTGTGGCGACAGTAAGTTCTTCATGGGGAGGTGCTGGTGATTCTAAGCTAAGATGGCGATATGAGCAAGGAGTAAAAAGATTAGAAGACGTCTTCGGTCTTAAGGTTGTCCCGATGCCAAATAGTTTAAAAGGTAGCGAATACCTTTACAACAACCCTGAGGCTCGTGCGGAAGATTTAATGACAGCATTTAAAGATACTCGTATTAAAGGAATTATTACGAATATCGGTGGAGAAGATAGCATCCGTTTACTCCCTTATATAGATTTTAATGTTATACGCGAAAATCCGAAAATTTTTATGGGATACTCTGACGATACCGTTTCACATTTGTTTTGCCATAAAGCAGAAATTTCCTCTTTTTACGGTCCAGCAATTTTAACTGATTTTGCCGAAAATGTAGAGATGGATCCATATACAATTGAAATGGTAAATCGAACTCTCTTTTCAAATGAGAATATTGGCGAGATTCAACCAGCTCATGAATGGACGAGTGAGCGTTTAGAATGGATAGAGATAAATAAAGATAAAAGGCGTACAATGCAACAAAACAACGGATATGAGCTACTTCAAGGCTCTATCACTGTACAAGGGCGTTTAATTGGTGGTTGTATAGAAGTACTGGAATTTGCAAAAGGAACGGAACTTTGGCCTGAGAAAAAACATTGGGAGAATACCATCATTTTCTTTGAAACTTCTGAAGACCATCCAGAACCAAGCTATATAAAGTATTGGTTACGAAATTACGCAGCGCAAGGCATTCTTCAAAAAGCAAAAGGCATCATTTTTGGTAAACCAAAAGACGAAATGTATTATGAAGAATATAAACACGAAATACTGAAAGTTATGAAAGAACATAACTTAGAAGATTTGCCGATTCTTTATAATTTAAATTTTGGCCATACCGAGCCGAAGTTTATTTTACCTTACGGCGCGTTGGCAGAAATTGATTGTGAAAATGGGGCTTTCTCTATTTTAGAGAGTGGCGTGGAATAAAGGAAAACTTTAAATAAGTATAGTCATTTTCCTGATCCTACAGAAAAAATAGCGTGTTTTTTCATTTTAGAGAGTATTTTATTTTGGTTAGCTTGATAGCGACATGAAAGGACCCCAATAAATAAAATCACTCCTATGAGATATGACTGTGAATTGATACTTTTTAAAAGTATATAATTGGAGGGAGATTACGTTTATGGAAGTAACATTTACAGTAAGTAAATGGGATGAAAAACTAATCGATGATACTAGAAAAGATTTTCCTATTAATATTGCCCATGTTGAATATGATATTGATGGTGAATTAAAAGGAAAAGCTTTTGTTGAATACTTATTATATTATTTAGACTCAAATATAAATGATGGTCACTTGGCTACTGCTAAAATTTCTGGGTTTTTACACTTTGAAGGAATTTATAAGGGGCAACAAGGGACATTTACAGCTATAGAGCAAGGAATATTTGATAAAGGAAATCTAGATTCCCCAGGAACAATTATTAAAGCTACTGGTAACTTAGAAAATCTGAGAGGGTCCTATAATTATCAGTTTACAGGTCAAACCAGTAAACTGATTTTAGAGTTTGAATTTCAGCAAAATACCCTATAATATAGTGGAAAGGACATTTCTTGTAATACTAGGAATGTCCTTTTTGTTGACGAGCTTATTCAACTATTCTTCTATTAGTTAAGAAAAGAACAGAGTATATTACATAACGTCTTATTATCAGTATTCAGCAATGTGTAAAATTTTAATTATGGGGGGAATTAAAAATCTAAGCCCGAGAGACACGGCCCCCACCTATTCATTACTTTTCCTACTTACTAAAGAATAATCCCCGAAAAACTCCCCTTCATAACTTCTTTTTCAAGTTGATTTCTACATATAAACATCGCAATAATTTTTGTGCGATGTTTTTCATCGGGTTCAAATTGTTCAATAGTTACGTCACAACGAATTGTATCACCGCTAAAAACAGGACGTAAAAATTCAAAATCCATCTTGCGAGCTAATACGTTATAGTCACCGCCAATTTTTGTAGGCAGCGTTGATGTTAACAGCCCTTGTACAACAAATCTCCCCTGCTCATCTGGTGTAACATGATGAACACCTTCATCTTTAGATACTTCTGTAAATAAAACAACATCTTCTTTTATAAACGTTCGCTCAAAGGTGATTTTTTCGCCTACTTGCAATTTCATCGATACCCCTCCTCAAAAACACTTTTAACATAAGAAAAACCGAAACTATAATCATTTCGGTTTTTCCAAACTGTAGAAGTCTATATTTACTTTAGCGAATGAACAAACAACCCACTGCGCAGTTTCGGTTCAAACCACGTTGATTTTGGCGGCATAACTTCCCCTGCGTCTGCGATTGATAATAAAGCTTCCATTGATGTCGGATATAATGAAAACGCTGCTTTATACTCACCGCTCTTTACAAGGCGTTCTAATTCTTCTAATCCGCGGATTCCTCCGACAAAATCAATGCGTGAATCAGATCGTGGATCATGTATTTCAAGTACTTGGCTTAATAAATGATCTTGCAGAATAGATACATCTAAACCTTTAACGAGATCATTCGCATCAAACGTTTCCTCTTTCACAGTGAGCTTATACCACTTCTCGTTTACATACATTCCAAATGATTTTGGCTCATTTGGTTTATACGGTGAAACCCCTGCTTCTTCCACATAAAAATATTGCGCAACTTGCTTTAAAAATTGCTCTACTGATAAACCATTTAAATCTTTCACAACCCGGTTATAGTCCCAAATTGATAATTCATCATGAGGGAATAAAACAGATAGGAAGAAATTGAATTCCTCTTCTCCTGTGTAATTCGGATATTGCTCTCTTCGCATTAGCCCTACTTTTGCAGCTGATGCAGAGCGATGATGTCCATCTGCAATGTAAAGACTAGGAATATCTTCAAATGCGTTTACTAAATTTGCAATTACTTCTTCATCAGCTATTTTCCACGCAACATGCCTAACGCCATCTTCTGCTGTAAATGTAAAGATTGGCGCATGTTCTTCTTTCCAGCTTGCAATGATACGTTTCACATCTTCTTTCGTACGATACGTTAAAAAGATAGGCCCCGTATTTGCATCACACACATCTACGTGGCGAATACGATCAAGTTCTTTTTCATGACGCGTTCTTTCATGTTTTTTAATTGTATCATCTTCATACTCGTCAATCGATGTACAAACGACAAGGCCTGACTGCGTTCTTCCTTGCATCGTCAGTTCATAAATGTAAAGCGCTGGCTCCTCATCTTGAACGAACACTTCTTCTTGTATAAATTGCTTTAAATTTTCACCCGCTTTTTCATATACGCGATCATCGTACGGTGAAAGTGCCGGGTCTAAATCAATTTCTGCTTTATCAACGTGTAAGAAAGAATATGGATTCCCTTTTACAACTTCTCTTGCCTCTTCACTATTTAATACGTCATACGGTAAAGCTGCTACTTGTGCTGCTTTTCCTTCTACTGGACGAATAGCACGAAACGGTCGGATTTTTGCCAAGTTTCTCTCTCCTTTACACAATCATTCGAACAGCTACAACACCTGTGATTTTGCTTATATTTTCCACAATATTCTCTTTTATTATATCATCAATTCCGTTATCAATATCAATCATTGTGTACGCCCAAGAATGTTTACTACGATTAATCATATCCGCAATATTAATATGATGTTCTGCTAAGCATCCTGTAATTTGTCCTACCATGTTCGGAACGTTTTGATGCATAATTGTAATTCGTTTTTTTCCAATGTACGGAAGTTCTACGTTTGGATAGTTTACTGAATTACGAATATTACCTGTCTCTAAATATTCACGTAATTGACGTGCAGCCATTACTGCACAATTTTCTTCAGATTCAGACGTAGATGCACCAAGATGAGGCGTTGCTGTTACATTTTTCATCTTTATAACATTTTCATTTGGGAAATCTGTTACGTAATGTGTAATAATATCTTCTTCTAACGCTTTTTGAAGAGCTTTTTCATCTACAAGTTCTCCTCTTGAGAAATTGAATAGACGCATTCCTTTTTTCATCGTCTCTATAGCGTGTTCACCAATAATCCCCTTCGTTTGGTTCGTAAGAGGAATATGAAGTGTAATATAATCACACGTTGCAAAGATTTCATCTAGGCTAAACGCTCTTTGTACTTGCGTAGAAAGACGCCATGCTGTTTCAACAGATATATATGGATCGTATCCGACAACGTCCATCCCTAAAGATAACGCATCGTTCGCAACTAAAGCACCAATTGCGCCAAGACCGATAACACCTAAACGTTTCCCTGCAATTTCTGACCCAACGAATTGCTTCTTCCCAGCTTCAACAAGCTGTGGTACTTCTTCTCCATCCAACTCTTTCGTCCAGCTCACTCCATTTATAATATTACGGGAAGACATAATAAGGCTTGCAATAATAAGTTCCTTCACTGCATTCGCATTAGCCCCTGGCGTATTAAATACTACAATCCCTTTTTCCGTACAACGCTCAACAGGAATATTATTTACACCAGCACCAGCTCTTGCAATCGCCTTTAAATCTTCTGAAAACTCTTCTTGATGTAAAGAATAGCTGCGAAGTAAAATACCATCTGGATGACCTACTTTGTCTCCAATTTCATAGCGATTCCCATCAAAAATTTGCAAACCCTTTTCGGCAATTTGATTTAACGTCTGAACACGAAACATATCCCCATCTCCCTATCTATTTTCAAGCTCAAATTCCTTCATATAGTCTACTAATTCTTGTACACCTTGGGTTGGCATCGCATTGTAAACACTAGCACGCATACCGCCGACTGAACGATGTCCTTTTAACGTAACAAGGCCGCGTTCTTTCGATTTTTGTAAAAACTGATTGTTAAGCTCTTCTGACGGTGTTGTAAACGGAATATTCATAAGTGATCGATACGTAGGGTCAACTGGTGAAGTAAACAATTTAGATTCATCTAAAAAATTGTAAAGAAGTGAAGATTTCATTCTATTTTGTTCTTCAATCGCAGATACCCCGCCTTGTTCTTTCAACCACTCTAGTACAAGTTTTGCTACATAAATACTAAAGGTTGGCGGTGTATTATATAGGGAGTTATTTTTACTGTAAGTTTCATAGTTTAACATCGTAGGACAAGCACTATTTGCACTGCCAATTAAATCTCTTTTTATAATTACAATCGTTAAACCCGCTGGCCCTAAATTCTTTTGCGCACCCGCATATATGAGACCAAACTTCGTAACATCATATTGTTCTGATAAAATATTTGAGGACATATCCGCAACGAGCGGCACTCTTTCTAAATGTGGAATATCCACATATTTTGTCCCCTCAATTGTATTGTTCGTTGTAATATGTACATAATCTAGTTCTTCATCATTTGGTAAATCATCCATTTTAGGAATTGTAGTAAACTTCTCTTTTTCAGAAGAAGCAATCACTTTTACTTCTCCTACTTTTCCGGCTTCTTGCAGCGCCTTTTTAGACCATGAACCTGTCAGTACGTACCCAGCTTTTTTATACGTACTCATTAAATTTAACGGTATCATAGAAAATTGTAATGACGCACCGCCCTGTAAAAATAAAACTTCATACTCATCAGGAATGTTCATTAATTCACGAAGTAAGCTACTTGCTTCATCAATAATACTTTGGAAATAAGAAGATCTATGGCTCATTTCCATAACAGACATGCCTGTCCCGTTATAATTTACAAGCTCCTTTTGCACTTTCTCTAAAACTGGCAAAGGGAGTATAGATGGTCCTGCTGAAAAATTATACACTCTCTCCATCACCCAGATAACCTCCCTATTTCTCATTTTTATTATTTTTTAAACTTTCTGAATTATAACCTATATACAATACACGGTCAATTTGTTTTCCGTTATTACGGTGCAAGACGCAATGGAATCGCTTGCATGTGCACCCTGCTTTTTATAAACATACAAAAAAGTGTTAAGTACATAATCGTACTTAACACTCTAGTAATTAAGTATAATAGCTACTTACTCGTAAAGAACCGATCGAAAATTTGATAAATAGCCGAAAGACCAAAGAGCCAATAAATAGTATCCACAAGCGCCGGCATAGAACCAAACCATTTCTCAACTACATTATAATCTAACGCCACAAACAACCAATTCAAACCGCCAAGAATCACCAAAATTACTGTAAGGTATGACAAAAATTTCATTATGATTGCCCCCTAGGTGATAAGATGGTGAAAGGCCTTTCACTAAAATATATGTAATAGATTCTAAAACTTACCTATTTTATAAAATTTATTTTCGATACCAGCCATTAATAACTGTCTCTGCTTCTTTACTATGTATTTGATATGAATGATTACTATCATTAGATCCGATAAACCAAATTGAAAAACCTTTAAAATATGGCTTCGCTTCTAATACATCTCGGTAAGCACGCCACCCGTTAAGTTGTACATCTTTCGAAAACACATTCGTAACATCTGGGTTCCACGGGCTTTGTAGTCCAAGTTCACGTGCTGGCACATTAAATCCACCAAAATAAACTGGCTTTCCAGTTGTTTTATGTAATGTCTCAAGTTGCTGAACGACATTTTGGCCACGATTGTATACTGTCGTCGCAAATAAGCTTTGTTTTACTTCTTCGTATGATGGATTTCTTTTTCCTGAAACTTCAAACCAACTATCAATACTTACAATGTCCACCTTTTTTAAATACGGGCGATTTATTTTCTCTTTAAATTTCGCCTCATAAGAAGGATCAAAGCTTGCAGTTAACCACCAATTCATTTGATACAAAACATTTCCTTTATACTGCTGGCGAACAAAATTAATCGTATCATTCCAATATCCTTCTGCATATTCCATATTCACGAAATTAGAAGCGATTTTCAGCCCATAAATATTGTACTTACTTGTAATGGAATTAAAAATATCTTGTAAAACAACCGTTTTCCAATTCCAGAAGAAATCGTTAATATTACTAGGGTTCCACTCTGTTTCTCCAATATTTCCTTGCTGAATAAACGGAAACGGCTCCAATATAACTTGTATATTACGCTTTAATAATTCTTGAATTAAAATAATAGCTTGTTTCTTTTGCGCCTGATTAATTACCATATTAGCCGAATTCACATCCGAAATATCTACTTGAATAGGTACATTCACCGTATTTAAATTCAAGCGCTCTACATCTGCTAACACTTTCGCTACATTGCCTACTTCCCATACCGTTACGTTTCCTGATTTTATTTTTCCAGATTGAACAGTATTTACATCCGCCTGTATATTTCCCTGGAAACAAAAAGAAAACAACATGATACACACTCCTAAAATACTTATTAAACTCTTATTTTTTTTCACAACTTCCCCCCATAATTTTTGACTTTCTTGATTATTTTATACAACATTTCACATATATTCCAGAAAAAAATTAAATACATTTCCATTAATAAAAGTGTTATCCATATAATTCCCCTAAAAATAGTAAGGTAAATAAAAAAGGAGCGTATTTCCGCTCCTTTTTTATCTTTTCACAATTGAAGTTATTGAATTTTCTCTGATAATCTAATCACATCTATTTTTTTCGTATAAATAAATTTTTATCTATATTCGCTTTTGTTTGTATTACTTTTATATTTACTTCATTAGATTGTTTAATATCATCTTTAAATTCTTGTTTGACTTTTTCTATATCAGCTGCAGTACCACTAACTAGAATCCCATCGACTGGTTGTCCTGGACCTTGCACATAACGTTTTACTCCTAATCCTACTCCTATAAAAATAGCAATAACCACCACATAACTTATAATTTTTTTCACTAGAATACTCCTTTAATTAATGATTTATATCTGGATTATAGATGTGATTTTTTCATAAGTTAATGACTTCTATCTAACTATCTAACTTCTAATCTTACAATATTGTAAGTTTAGAAGTTACAACGTGTATATTTTATGTCAGAAGACCCTCTCCTTAATTTGTTTGATGTTGGGATAGCGTTAGTAAATAGATGGGAGATACTGTCGAAAAAAGATAAAAATGACTCGATTATTTTTTGTAGATTATACACAAACATTTATGTAAAATGTTTATATATAATCAAACGAAAATGCAATTCATCTACTTTTTATACAAAAACCAAACAAAATTGATGAATATTATTAATACCAATAACAACATGAATCAGTACAGAAAACATACTTTCATAAGTGAAATACTAAAAAATTGAAAAGAAAACATTATGGATCCTTGAAAAAATTACAACCCTATGAAAAACAAGATTGTAACCAAAAATAGCCTGAAAAGAGGGAGAAAATTATGGAACAAAGGAAATATTCAGTAACACCTCAAGATCGAATGAATTATATACTTGGTCTTTATTCCGCAAATCAACAAATTAATGCCGTTCTTTATTTTCCTATAGGTATATCAAAAAAAGTACTTGAACAATCAGTAAGAATAACGTTACAATTACAGCCCGTTTTAAACAGCCGTTTTGTAGAAAGTGATATGCCTTACTGGGAGGAACATTCATCTAGTACTAACTCACCAATTTGTTTTTTTGCAGAAGGAGATGATCAAAATCTTGAAGTGATGGCAATAGATTTTATAAAGGAATCTGGAGATCCTATTCAAGGGCCTATGGTTCAGACAAAATTATTACGAGGCACTTCAACAAATATATTAGTTGTTAAATTATCTCATCTTTGTTCAGATGGTGCTGGAGTCAAGGAATATATTAATTTGCTGGGAGCAATTTATACTCACCTTTCTCTGGGACAGTCTAAGGATGAAATTATAAAGAGATTTAATGCAAAAAATGAGGGCTTTCGCGATCAATCACCTGTATTCAAATATACTGGAATAACAGACATAAAAAGTGCGTATCGTCCCAGCCAAGAACAACAAGCAGCATTATGGTCTTTTCCATCTCAACCTAACAAAAATGCTTATCCAAAAATGGCCGTGCGACGGTTAAGCCGTGAGCAAACTCTACGTTTAACCCTATGGACTAAGGCACAACAAGCTACCTTAAATGATGCAATTCTGACTGCATACTTCCGCTCTTTATCACATTTCGCTGTGTATGCAGAACCTCGTACCGCAGAAAAAATGGTTGGTTTAACAATTGATTTACGCCGATATCTCCCTAATCATACAACTGGTTCAATTTGCAACTTATCCGGGATGGAAATGCCAGTGATTAAAATGGAAAATGATGACTCATTTAATCAAACTCTAGTTCGAGTCAAAGAATCAATGGATACAATAAAATCTAAAAATCCAGGTCTTTCTTCAGCCGCAGGAATGGAGTTACTGGCAAGTAAAAAGCTATCTGAAGTTAAGGAAATGTATAAACAGCAATATGAACGGGCTTTACAAATGGGAATGGCTTTACCGTTACTTACTAATTTCGGATCGATAGCTGATGAACCTATTAAGTTTGGTGAAGTTCAAGCTCAGGACGGGTATATAACATCACCAATTATGTATGCACCATTCTTTACAATGGGGGCAAGCTCTTATAATGGGAGACTTACATTTACAATTGGTTATCATTCGCCAGATACTACAAAAGAAAAGGTAGAGCAATTTTTAGAAAGTGTGGTCAATGAACTATCAAAATTGTAACGGGAGTATCACCCTAAGCTCAATAAGTTAAGTTTATAAATCTAGCCAAGAAGATTCCTTCCTCAAGGAACGCGAAGTGAGTATGTGAGAGATGAACTGGCTTCGGACATAGGATATAAGGAAGCCAGTTTAGTTGTTCGCCATACATGGGGTACCGGCCCATTCCCATTAACCTAAGAAAACAGATGTGAGATACTTTAAAATATTAGCTTGATGCACATGGTTAGGCGCCCTCAAATGCTTGGATTAAAATCATTACAAACAGCTTAAAAAAAATGCTGCAATAGAAGTTATGCATATAATCAAAAAAGGACAAACTATCCAAGGTGAATAGTTTGTCCAAAACCATAAACTCTAGGGTTTAACAATATATAATTCAGTTCCGCTAAAAGTCTTTTATTCTCTTTTCATATCCTACTATTTTTGCATCCGAACGAACAATAGAGAATTAGAATAATGACTTAATACTTGCTAGAACAGTAAGTATTCCTATAACAATTACAAATACATTACTCATTTTCCCTTTGTATTTAGCCAGTACTGGTACTTTATTGATTGCATACATCGGTAATAGACATAAGATAGCAGCAACTAACGGACCGCTAAGGGCATCAATGATTCCAAGAATACTTGGATTTGTATAAGCAACATACCAGCATGTTAATACGACAAAAGTAAGAATCATTGTCTTAACTGTTTTCTCTCCTAAATCTTTCCCACGTTTTTTACCGGACTTAATAATCATGTCACGCATTACCTCATACGCTCCTATATAATGGCCAAGGAAAGACTTTGTAATAGCCACAAACGCAATGATAGGAGCCGCAATAGTAATTACTGGCGAATTAAGCTCATTAGCAAGATATGATAGGATTGACAAGTTCTGTTCTTTTGCCACCTTAAGATCATCTGGAGTCAAACTTAAAGTACTGCTCCAAACAAAGAACATAACAACAACGAATGTCATGATATAACAAACTTTTTGTATTTGAGCACACTTGGCATCAGTAGCATCTATTCCATACGTAGCTCTCTGTTTCATAACGAATGACGAAATCATAGGAGAATGATTAAACGAGAATACGATGATTGGTAGTATCATCCATATTGTTCCAAAATATCCTGTTCCAGTTGAAGCAGTAGAAACACTTGAAAAACTTAGCATTGACGTATTCCACTGTGGAATTAAAGATATTGCGATAAAAAGTAGAGAAACAATGAAAGGATATACTAGCATGCTCATTATCTTTACAGTAATATCTTGACCAAAATTTAGTATAGTGATAAGACCGAGTACTAATACAAGCGATAAAATGGCCCTTGGAGGCTCCGGCATGTGCAATTGATGCACAATAAAACTACTTGCAGTATTTGTAAGTGCAACCGAATACATCAGCACGATCGTATAAATTGAAACGAAATATACAATGTTAAAAATGATACTTGCCTTATTTCCGAAATACTCTCTTATTGTACCTGTAATCCCCTCATCGGCAGAATTAGAAGCGTATATCATTTTAGCAAGTGCCCTATGTGAATAATACATAACAGGATATGCAAGTATGGTAATTAACAGCAATGATAATAAACCACCTGAACCTGCATTAATAGGTAAGAAGAGTACTCCTGCTCCAATTGCTGTTCCAAATAGACTCAATGCCCAGGTAGTATCCTGTTTATGCCACTTTTTAGGGTCTAGATATTTCTCATTTTTTACTGCAGTATTATCAACTTGAAATTCTATGTTTTTTGCAGTATTCCCATTCATATAATAATTCCTCCTAGTTTTCTATTCTTACTTCTCTATTTAAGGCATCGGAATATAGACCGTTCTTGAAAAATGAATTGCTTATAAAGTGCGCCACATCGTATATCCTTCTTCTAAGTTAATCAAAATCAAAAAATTGGCGAAGCATCAACCTGACGGGGTTGTTACAAATTATAAAATATCCCAATTATATAGTGGTATATTTTATTAGTAATTCCCCCAATATACAGACATCCTTAGGCGAACAATAGAGAATAGATTGTTAACTTTTTCACAATATATCCGGTAATTGTTCATTGATTTGATTATTTCTCTCCAAAGATTTTATTTTTAATGGCAATCCCTGTAGGTGTAGCTGCAATTCCACCTAAACCTGTCTCTCTTAATTCGCGAGGCATCTGTCTTCCAACTCTATACATCGCTTCAATAACTTCGTCAGCATTGATGATATTGTTTACGCCGGCTAATGCGATGTCCGCTGCTGCTAAAGCATTTGCCGTTCCAATGGCGTTTCTCTTTACACAAGGAATTTCTACTAAACCAGCGACCGGATCACAAACTAAACCGAGTAAATTTTGTAATGCAATCGAAAAAGCTACAGAAGATTGCTGTGGCGTTCCACCTGCAGCTTCAACCGCAGCTGCAGCCGCCATCGCTGAGGCACTGCCTACTTCAGCTTGACATCCTCCGTACGCTCCTGAAATACAAGCGTTGTTTGCGACTATCGTTCCAAATAACGCTGAAGTAAATAGAAAATGAATCATATCTTCATGACTTAACTGCAACGTATCTTTAATACTAAATAGGACTCCCGGAATCGTCCCACTCGCACCTGCTGTTGGAGTTGCACAAATAGCTCCTAATGCAGCATTTACTTCATTAACACCGATAGCACTTTGGATCCCTAACACCATCAAATCTCCAGAAAGGGTTTTCCTATTTTCTCGATAGTTTTTAATTTTAACAGCATCACCTCCGGTTAAACCAGTTGGAGAAAATACACCGTCGCCCTCGATACTTTTATTTATAGCATTTTGCATAGTCGCTAAATTCCGTTCCATTTTACTCCAAACTTCTTCATAAGTAGATTTAGTTTGTTCAATTTCCTGTTCAATTGCTAATTCATAAATTGTCTTTTGGCTTTTATTAGCTGCATCCACAATTTCTTTTATGGCCATATACATATTTTTTCACTCCTTAATGTAACTAAAGAATAATGAGCTTAGCTATATTGCTTAAATTTCCTAATTCCTCCTGGACATTACCAGGCAATAGCGTATCCAAAGCGAATGCATATAAATATTTCCTGTTTTCTTCTAAACTATGAAAGTTGTTTATTTCCACATCATATTGTTTAAAGATCCTGCGTAAGACAAATTCAAAGTCAGCTCTTTCAGAAATCGCAATAATAACTGGCAATGGCCCCTGCAGGTCTAAGCTAAATCCGTCGATTTCAACATGTTTGATTTCAATTAATCCACCGCCAACCGAAATCCCCATCGTTCTAATACTTCGATTTTCATCCTCTAAATATACATCTGCCGTATTTGGATGGCCAGCAGGACTATCACCTGCTTCTTCAATAAAGGTAATTTCAATTCCTTTAGATTCTGCTATTTCAATAGCATCTGGCACTTTGCTGTCATCGGCAGCAAATCCTAATATCCCAGCAATAATTGCAAAATCAGTTCCGTGACCTTTATGGGTTTCAGCAAATGATTCATAATACCTTACCACGACTTTTTTTGGAAGACCTTGAAATAATTTATTGGCTACTGTTCCAATAGCTAAAGCACCTGCAGTATGTGAACTTGAAGGACCTATCATTATGGGCCCAATCACATCAAAACAACTTTTGTATTTAACAACCTTTTTTTCTTTAATAGATGCTACATTCATGTTCATATAAGCACCCCCATAATTTATTATTTTTAATTGCAGTTGAATCTAAATTACTAAAATGACTGATTCAAAACAAGATCTAATTGAATACGCTTTCATTCTCGTGTCAAATACACTTTTCCTTTTGATCACATACCTTTCTTAGAGTAATCATGTCAGTATGTCCAAATTTAAAAGGTTACTTACAATGTCATTAGGATTTTTGCAAAAAAACTAGGTTTGATAATTTCTCTAGAGGTAATAAATTCTTTCTCGACGCCCTCATTATAGCTTGTATATTTATGAGTACAATATTTTTTTATTTTTAGAAAGATTGAATAAACAGAATCTTGAATGGGTAATAGATTACACTTAGCATGTAGCAATTGTGTCCTTTGTTTGAAGCTGTATTAGTTAGTAGAAAAGCAAAAATAACACAGAGTTCCTTTCATTAACACATTGATTATATTGGAAAATCATTATAATGATACTTATATTATCCTTTGTTGAAACATTTAATTTTGGACATGAAAGCTGTTGTAATAAATGATTAATATAGATAGCAAGTAATAAATTAATGAACTATAAAATAATTTTTGAATATTAATCATTAATTTTGTATTAATATTCATTTTTCAGAAAAAAGGAACTTCTTTTTTATAATCTTAACTTAAATGGTAATATCCAACAGTTTACACCATACCCTTTACAGTTATGGAAACCCTAATTAGATTTAAAAAGAGAGAAGAGCTCATCAATGCTGCTCTCTCTTTTTTATTTACTTAAGATTACTATTCAAATTGCTTATTGCATCTTTAAGCTGACTTTTAAATTATAAACTTTAATTTCCATACTTCTTTACAAGCCGATAAATAAAAAAAGTATATGTTCCTTCAAAATTAAGTTATAAAAGAGTTATGTTTTCCTGTAACATATTATTCATCCTTCTATTCACAGACAGTACGCTTCCACACTAAATAAAATCTCTCCGTAAACGTCCAATAGCTCTAAAATATACAAAAATTGAAGAATATGAAAAAAACACTCTTATGAGTGCCCTTCTTAGCAACTAAGTCCACTGCAACTATTATCATTACCCTGATGAATTTTGCCTGTAAGAGGAAATTTTAAGTTCATATTTAATTATTAAAATAAACCGCACCAAAGTTTTCATTAAATCTTTTACACCAAACAGAAACCGAACCATATTCACTTACATCTATCCCTTCAGGAATTTCATAGTTTTGGTCTCCTTTATTTCCCTTTAATTTTCCTAATTCAATATACTGATAGTTTTTCACGTCTTCATTATTTTTTAAGCGATTTGTAGGAACTAATACAACTCGTACATCTGGCCCATTAGATGTTGCAAAATCAGAAAGTCGTAAAACACGTTTTCCATCCGCTAATTGGTAAATTTTTGCCGTTCCAGTTGTTTCATGGACACCGTTTTGAAACTGACCTTCCCTTATTACTCGATCACTTTGTTGCCTTACTTCAGTTGATTGTATCTCTGCTTGTAGCAATGATTCATTTACGTGCTTATCAATAAATAATTTCTCTGGTCGGAACAATGACCATAAAATCCCCAATACAATTATCAAACCACCTATAAACCATACATATTTTCTTTTCATAAAGTAAAAAACCTCCTGTAACATACTGTGTAGTAGTATGTTAACAAGAAGGTCTTTCATTTTTCTAACGTAAATGTTACAAAAGTCTTTCAGCCGTCTTATTTTTTTACTGATGTGATGGGAAGAGTGAACCAAAATTCACTTCCCTGCTTACCATCTGCGCGATTCCTTACACCAATTTCCCCTTTGTGCATTTCAATCAATGATTTTGCAATAGCTAATCCAAGTCCGGAACCTCCAGATTGTGAACTTCTTGATCGATCTGTTCTAAAAAAACGTTCAAATACGCGTAATTGATCATTTGGAGAAATTCCCATTCCTTCATCCCGCAAAGTGAATTGGACCTGTTGAGTTGGTTTATTTTCCACTACAGTCAATTCAATTGTTCCAGAGATAGGAGAATATCGAATTGCATTATGTAATAAATTACCTATGACCCTTTCTATTTTACAAGGCATAATCAAAAGTCGAGGTAATATATCAGGGACATCCAATTGCAAATGGATTTGTTTGTTTCCTAATAAGACAGAATGTGACTCTAATACATCTAATAGAACTTTATCTAAATGTGTGAAACTTGGGTGAAAATCTACTTGCTCAAACTCTAACTTTGAAAGATCAAATAAGTCGTTAATTAATCCATTTAATCTTTCTATTTCTTTTAAAACCGTTGCTAAGTATTGCTTTTTCATTTCAGGATCTTCAATCAGGTTATCTTGTAATGCTTCTATCATCATTTGCATGCTAGTCATAGGTGTTCGTAAGTCGTGTGAGATATTGGTAATTAGCTCCTTACGAGAGTTTTCCTGTTCCTCTAACTTAGTAAACCCTTCTTCTAATTTTTTTGCCATCTGTTGAAAGGCTGTTGCCAATTCTTTAAACTCACGTGGTTCTTGCCCAATTATATACATCGTTTCAAAGTGTCTATCACTAAATTGTTTCGTCAATTTTATTAAATTTTGTATAGATCTCATGATAGGACGTGTCATTAACCAATAAATAAACGTTGAAATAATGAATGCCACAAATGCAATTACTGTTAATAACCGCGTTTGTTCCGGTTCAAGTAACATTTTCGTATCACTATACCATATAGCAATTACCATAATACTAGTACTTAATAGATTCATGAGTAACAATTGAATACGTAATCTCATGTTTCATTTCCTGCATTTGGCTCAAAGCGATATCCTATACCCCAAACCGTATGAATCCAACGATTCTTTATCGTATGCTTCTCGAGCTTTTCACGTAAACGACTCACTAACACGGTAACTGTGTTTGATGCCCCTTCATGTCCAAAATCCCAAATTAATTCAAGAAGCTGCGAGCGAGAAAATACTTGTTTTGGATGCTTTGCCATGAGATAAAGTACCTCAAACTCTTTCACCGTTAACTCCACTTCCTTATTACAAACAAGTACATATCTTGTCTTTGGATATATTTTTAAATCTGGAAACTCTATCACTTCCAATAAGGATTCTTTCGCTTGTATTTGTACATGGCTTCCTCTTCTTAGTATAATTTGAACCCTTAATACTAATTCACGAGGGGAAAATGGCTTTGTTAAATAATCATCTGCCCCTATCGTTAAGCCTAAAATTCGATCCCTTTCCTCTCCCTTAGCAGTTAACATAATAATAGGGACATTTGATTGTTGACGAATTTCCTCGCATAATTCCCATCCATCTTTTTTTGGCATCATCAAATCTAATATAATTAAATCTGGTTGATGTGTAAGAAATAAATCCCAACCTTCTTTACCATTTACAGCGGTATAAACTTCATATTCTTCTCTTTCTAAATACCGTTTGCATACTTCTCGAATATTTTCTTCATCTTCTACGATTAAAATTCTTTTCTTCATATACTATCCTCACTTCTTTTTCACCAATAACAAAAAATTTTTTTCTATTATCCAATAAAAATATCTTTATAGGTAAAGATATAAAAACTAATCACATAAATAAATCAGAATTCCACATTTCACCCTCGAAACGAATGAAAATTCGGAAAATAAACCATGTAATACAGATAGTAATCTTAACATTTGATTACTTATATGACTAGATAAGTATTTAAAATAGTAGTTTCTAAATCATATATAAATTAAAAGGAATGAGTCCGATTCAACATCGAACTCATTCCTTAATAGTAACCTAAATTTTTGTATCTAACTTTTCAGATACAATTCATTTCCGGTTCTCTTTTCAAACTTAGCAACAGAACTGTTACCTATTACTGAACTCTTGATAGATTCCATGCTATAGTATCAGTACCATTCTCTCCATTACCATATTTCATATAATCGATTAAATATCCTACCTTTAACTTATTACCATTAGATAGTATGTTCCATTGCTTATGGTGTCCAGTGAAATTCTTTGGATATGCATGATTAAATTTAAAAGTACTTGCGTTCTGTTTTTGATCTAAATGGATATAACTATCTTGAAGTTTTAAATATGCATAATCTGAATAAATAGGATTTTGAAATTTAATTAATACCTCTTCATCCTTTTTAATTGGTTTTCCAGGTTTAGGTTGACCTACTCTTTCAATAATTACATTCACTTTTTCATCGCTAGATTTTTCAGCCCAAAGATACTCCCATTTATTCCCTGCATGATGACTTCCCAAATAAGCTGTATTTCCATATGAAGCCACGGTATAAGGAACTCCTTCTGTAACAAATTCACCTGAATTATCTACTACATAATCTTCAAATTCTTTATTAGCTTTAATTTCAGTATCAATCTTTTGTGTAGGCGTTAGATTGTGTGCGTCATTGATTTCAAATGTAACTTTTCTGTGCGCAGCAATTTCAGATTTAATAGGGTGTATATTTTCTCTAGACTCATATGTAAATCCATTTTCACGTTTAACCAGTGTTACTGTTTGTGACGGAGCATTCCATTTCTTACTATAAGTAGTAGGAATATCTTTACTCACTCCAAATAAACCAGGTAAAATTGTTGCCCTAATCTTTTGCGTCACAGAATCATAACTACCTTCTACTAATGTTGGTTGCTGTAGTTTTGCAAAAGCTCCGTGTACAGAGTCTTTATGTAAATAACCACGATCTCCCTGTCCCGCTTTTAAATCGTTCAATGCATCAGTTCCATTATTAGCTGAAACCACTGATACGTTATTAGTACTTTTAGCCTTGTTTACAATATGATTTACTTTTTTCGTATCTATATTTACCTGTTGAAAAACTTCGTTATAGGATAAAACTGGCTTATCAGCAAGAGATTTGTCTTTAGGAGTATATACCCTAAACTTTGGTATATTTCCTATATCTGTTTCTAATTGTTCAGTAGCTGCATTTACTCTAGACTCATATCTCCCTGAATCCCCCAAATGCATAATTTCTTCACCTTTTTCAATAGATAAATCCATTGTACTTGTAGGTAAAACTTCAATCGAAAGAAGTTCCCCTTGTTCAACAGCTTTCAATTCATCCAAAGATAAGACAATATTCGCATCTGCTTGTCCTTCTAAACTGTCAATTACTACTTCTGTTTTATTCCGTCCACCTTTTTCTGTACTTAAATAGTTTGCTTTATAACGATCTTGTGTTGCCTTTACAGTATTAATAATTTTGTTTCCTAAACGAATATTAAAATGAGGCGAAACATTTTCAGCGGATGCTGTTCCTACATTCTTATATTCCAAATGTACACGTAATTTTGCTGCGTTCGCTGTATCCACAGTTGTTGCAGTAGACCAATCAAAATTATTTGTATAACTCTCCGTTTCCGTAGTTGTTTTTGAATATCCGTATCCCACATTTGCTGAAACACTTCCGGAAGGAACAGGACCGGCTGCTGAGCCTTCTACACCACCTGAACCACTTAAACCTACATTAAATGAATGTTGTGTAGATACACTTTTTTCCCATCCTCTACTAACTGATCCACCATTATTATCCGTAATGGTTGCAATAGGAATTACTTCAATTCGTTTGACACCAATTTGCAAATTCGGCATGTTGGCAACTATCGGATTGAAATTAGTATCAGAATCGTTGTTATAATTCTCAACCTCATACATATCAGTAAAAGGATCACCATCCGTATTTGCATTCATAGGATTCGATATAAATTTTGGTTTCCCTTTATCCTTCTCGGGATCCCATGCTTTCGCTTCATTTTTTCCAGTTTGTGAATTGAATTCAATTTTATATCCATTAATCTCTAAGTCGTTGGAAATACCATCTTTATCCCAATCCTTGTTTGCCATTTCAATGTTTTGTGTAATGAGTGAACCTATTTCTCCATCAGATCCGAGCGTGAAATTCTTATCTTCTTTTTTTACATCTGCATTCTCTTTGAATATTTCAACTGTACCTCCTGGATTCGGTTGTTTTACATCTGCTAAAGCAGGAGATGCTAAAGTCAGTGCCATCGATACACTACCTAATACACTAATTGCTGGCTTCAATTGTTTCATTGTTATTTTTCCTCCTTTGTTTCTAGATCCATTAGAACACCTACTAGTAAGATTAATTTCATCATATATAACAAATCTTTCTTTTCTCTCTCATAACTGTTAAAAAAGTCTCTCGTAAATATTACAAAACACTTACAGAGTTTTTAAAAGCCATAAAATATATATATGAAACATCAAAAAGCCGTAATATGAAGAATCAATTACAATATATACAAAAAAGCAGCTAGCCAAAGCTAACTGCTCACTAACTTACAAAATTTCAGTAAAAGAATGTATTAATTTTGAAGTGTGCAAATTGGGAGAGTGACTTCAACTATAGTCCCCTTATTCACTTCACTCTCAATAAATACCTTCCCCTGGTGTGTTTCAATAATTTTATAACAGACCATTAATCCTAAGCCGATTCCCTCTTCCTTAATACTGTAAAAAGGTTCTCCTAAATATGGTATACGTTCTTTTGGAATCCCACATCCTTGATCGATAAAGCGAATCCTTATTTGATTATTATCAAGTTTATCAAATTGAATCAAAATTTCTCCTCCTGTTGGCATGGATTCAATTGCATTTTTTATAATATTAACAAATACTTGTTTTAATTGATTTCCTTCACATGGAATCAGTGGCATACCAGGTGTAAAATCAATTCTAATTTTTATATTATTCATCATTGCTTGAGGTTGCAGTAGCATTAAAACTTGATCCATTAGCACACTAATATCGTTAGGTTGTATCTTTACCACCTGTGGTTTGGCTACCGCCATAAATTCATTAGTAATACTTTCTATACGCTCAATCTCTGATGATACTATATTTATATAACCCCGATTATTCTCAGTTTCCGTTGATTTTAGTAATTGCATAAACCCTTTCATTGCGGTTAATGGATTATTAATTTCATGAGCCATTGCAGTCGCTAATTGTCCTACGACAGCAAGTTTTTCAGATTTCCGTAGTAATTCTTCTGTTTTTAGCCGTTCAGTGATATCACGAGAAATACTTAAGAAAACTTTTTTACCATTTAAGTTAAAAACACGGACACTAAACTCAGTTGTTATTATTTTTCCTGTTGGAAAAACATATTCATCTTGCAAAGTGAAGGAAGTTTGTCCCTCTCTAATTTTTTCTAACAACCTTACAATCATTTTAGAATCTTGTGGTACTACATTTGGAAATGGTAACGAGAGCAGCTCTTCTCTACTATATCCAAATCTTTTACAACCAACAGGGTTTACCTCAATGAATCGACTTGGAACATGATTTTCATTCAGCTCTACTACATATACTGCATCAGTTGCTTGTTCGATTAGTGCACGGTACTTCATTTCACTATCTTTTAATTGTTGGTGTAATCGCTGTCGTTCTCTTTCTGCTTGTTTTCTTTCAGAGATGTCTCTACATATTGCAGATAAAGCTATCACATTTCCTCTTACGTCTAGTATAGGAGAAACTGTCAGACTGACATCAAGAAGACTTCCATCGTTACGTCGTCTAACAGTTTCTAATCTGGTAACTACGGATTCTCCTGTTAGAATTTTCTGAATATTTTTAAGTGATTCTTCCATTAAGAAATCTGGTACACAGGGTAATCTCTTACCTATGATTTCTTGTAATGACCATCCAAATATCTTTTCATAAGCTTTATTTGCTTGTAAAATATGCCCTTCTCGATCAGAAATGGTAATAGCATCTACATTATGCTTTATAAATGATTCTAGTAATTCTTTGGTAGCTCTTAATTCTGATTCTACCTTTTTCCTTTCGGTTATATCGACTATAGAACCAACAACTTCCATAACTTGTCCATTTCGTTTAATCGGCCTAAGTGCAATAAGAATAATCGTTTTATCATCTGGCCAGGGTAATTCGAATATAATTTCTTTCCCTTCCCATGCCTGAAGATAATACTTCATCAATTGTGGAACTAAATGTGGTGGAACAATAGAAGCATCAATAGTCCGTAAGCTTTTCCCTACCACCTGTTCAGAATAAAATCCTTTTTGATAATAAAACTGTCCATCACATAAAGTGTGTATAAAGTGCTTACCCACTTTTTTAAATTTAAAAATCCCTCCTTGAAGCTCATGTACGGTATCTGTGAGTTCTTGCTTGGATTTTTTTAATTCCCGATTCATTTTAGATAAGTCCTGTGTTAAATAATATAATCTCTGGTAGGCTTCCATAAGAAATAGCCCAATTAAAAGCCCTAAAGCTATATATAATAAGCCTCCAGTGTAAAGTAACTTAGTATTAAAGAATACACCAACTAACCACTTTATTCCGACAAAAACAAAAAAATATAAAGATGCACTTTTAAAAGGATGAAGGTTTTTAAAATATGTTTTAAAAGTAACAAATAGGATACCCAAACCTAAATAAGCAATCACAGGAGGTTCCCAGTAACCTCCAATGTAAAAGATACGCATTATAATAATGCTAATTAATGTAATCCAACCAGCAATGCGACCAAAGTAAATAAAAGATAGAATAAGAGGAACAACTCGAAGATCGTAGGAAAATCCCATGTATGGAAAAGAAAAGAGCATCAAAGTAACTGCAATAATCCCTCCATAGAATTTTTCGAAATATCGCCTGGAATGAATCAAAAACACTTGAATAAATATCGCTGCGCTAACTAATAAAGAAAAAATAGAAAGATTGATAAAATAGTCTTTAATAATCATGTAATGTCCCTCCTTGCATTAAAGATATATTCGACAAAAAAACTGAAAATCCTACAAATAGTACAAACAGTTCAGGTGTAAAAAATATAATTCCCTACATGACAGTACATGTAAATAGTATCATTTTGATTCAAATCGAAAACCAGGGAATCTTCCATTTGAACCTTCAAACACCCCAAAAATAAGGTGTTTATTCTCTCTTTTTATTTAAATGTTTTTTATAAATTAATCAATTCCTTCACTATTACAATTCTTCAAATTCCTCAATTTCGGCTTTTCGCTTTAAAAATATTGCAATATCTTTATTACAAGTTGCTCTTTTAATGTATTTGCAATCTTTTAGTTAAGCCATACACATAAAGCAACCAGCACCTTGATTTAATATTCACTTTTTTGCTGTACAAATTCTTTTGCTTTAGCTAGGTGTTCTAGGAAATAAGGAGCCTTATGCCGTTCAATTTTTCACTTAACTTGGTGTCTAGTTTCGTGTACCATCCCCATGCCCATCAACTTAAGAAAATAGATTCACCCCAAAACGAAAATTCTATCCATTGTTGTCTATTAATAACGAGAATTATGTAAATGAGCTGTCCATATGGGCAGCCTATTGTATTTTTTGCTTAGGGTGTTTTTATGTAGTGCTTGATGAAAAAGTAAGAAATAATCTTTAATTATGTACATCGCTTTATATTCACTTAGTTCTTTTTGTTTCTTACGTAACAGGAGTTCTCTCATTTTAAACATAGTAGAAGAACATAATAGGATACTAATGAGTTGTCCATAAAGGTGGCATTCTAATCGCTCTTGTTTTTGATGCATATTCATAAAAAGCACGTCACCCTTTCTCATTAACATAAGAGAATAGTAACGTGCTTTTAAGTTTAAGAATAGTCTAAATCCTTAAGTTGATGGGTACGGGGGGGTACTCCTATTAAAGAAAATTCCCATTCTAAAATTGAAGATACTTGTAAATTTAGTACGAATCTCAGTTGAACTCCTGTTACTTAATTGTCCCCATCCCACCAATTTTCACATTTACCTTGACGTTTACATCGCCCTTTGCTAATTCATTATTCCATTTATTTTGGACTTTTTTCCATTCTGGATATGTGTAAGTTCTTGCATATCTCCCAAGCCCAATAGGATCAATATTGGCAGTTTGTATTTTCTTTATTAATTGCTTGAAATCAGCTTCCAGCTTAGTTTCAATCGCCTTTTGTAATTTTACTCCATCCTTTCTTGTATTGAACGAAAAAAGCTGTTCTGTAATGCCGACCTTCATCTTTATATCTGTATTAAATATAAATTTATTATCATATCTTGCCTTTGTCTTTACTTTAATGTTATAGGCAGCAAAGCTTATCCAATCTTTATCCTGGCTATCCGACTTTAGTTTAATTGGGATTGTAAATGAAAAATCACCTGTAGTTCCTTGTTGCAAAATGCGTAATAGTTTGTTTTCATCAGGTTTTAGCGTTAATTTATGCCTTCCTTTTTCATCTAACAAAGCTGTACCTGCCACAAATATTTTATTCGTTTTTTTCATTTCAGTAATATTCGCTGTTACCCCTTTGTCTGCCATTTGTTCATGTAGTTCTTGAAGATTTGTTTTTACTGTGATATTTCTTAAAGAGGCTGTATCAACTAGTTTTGTTAAATATAGAGGAAGACGCGGCTTATCTTTTGGGTTATAAAAGATGACGTCCGAAACAGGTCCATCAACAGCAACAACCCTTGTAGTAACTGTATTTTTGGGGTCTCGTTGAAATGGATCGAGATATTTCATCCAATTTTTTTGTTTCAATAGCCGTTTTCCAACTAAAATCACCTGTGTTTTACTTCCCGAGGTAAGTGCCATAACAGTAGCATCAAATTTGTCTCTAGAATTTCGAATCGTAGCAGATTTCACACCCGTAACTTCTTCTTTTACCTTGGCTTCTTTATTAAAAACAGGACTTGACATGTACACCAATAGATTATTATTACGATCTAAATCGATACCAAGTACAAGAGTAAGGGAAACATCTTCAATATTTGTTTGATCAAAGCATCCAGTCATCATGAACACCGATAACAAAATACAACATAGTACTTTTCTTTTCAATGTATCTTCCCCCAATGAGACTTCTCATATAGCCAGCCATACATCCATAAAATGATAGGTAATATATAGGTTAACCCAATCCCAGCATTCGATAACACCTGTAGTCCCGTTTCGGCTTGATTCCAACTAGGACTAATCCAGAATACGAAGCCGATAATGAGTAATAAGAGAATAACTACATGAGAGCTGTGATCTTGTTTCCCAAGTAATCGGCTTGAACAAAATACAGAACAGAATATTGCAGGAATCCAGCATGTAGAAACAACGGGCAAGTAAGTAGCCAATAAAATCATGTCAAAACGTTCTAAAAACCGAAATTCAATTACTTTAAGTAAATTTAGTACCGGTTGGTTAAATTGCGTAATGCTATCAGGGCTAAAATAGGCAAAGCAAACAATAGTAGCGAATAAATAAAATAACATCGTTAAAGTGTTTGCAATAACCATTCCATGGACTGCATACTGTTTTTTTCGTAAAAAGGGATATAAAAAGAACGCAATGTCAAATCCTAAATAAGCATAGATAGTGGTCGGCACAGCCGTTAATATAGGCTTCCACCCCTCTTTTAAGAGCGGAAAGAATGGCATCCAACTTCCGTTCTCTTTAAGAGGTACCAAAAAAAATAACGGAATCCAAAGCAACATATAAAAAGTAAGTTCGGAGTACCGCCCTATAATACGAGGGCCGTTACGTGCGACAAGAAAGGTAGGAATCGAAAACAAAAAGATAACTAGATAATCAGGCGTTTTTGGAAGAAGCCATCCCTTAAGATAAAGCATAGCGTTCACAAGAACAGTACAAGAATAAAAAGCGAAGTACATCATGTAAATAACAACAAGTGTTTTCCCTATTATTTTCCCGAAAAATCGTATAAGAATTTCGTAAAGTGTGTCCTCGGGATATTTTGCAGCTGTTTTCACAATAAAAACACCTGATATTGTGGAGAATATCCAGCCAATCAATATAGCTATCCATCCATCTGTTCCAGCTTTTTCTGCAAGCACACGTGGAAGAGATAGAACGCCAGTGCCGACCTGCATTCCATTGATTAAAACAATATACTGCATAAGAGTGATGTCATTATAGGCATATTTTTTCATAATTTCACCTTTTGTTATGATTCTTACCTTGTCGAATAGATTGAATAGCTCCTGTACCCTTAGGACGCCTTCTGATTGCCCATAAAGGAAAGCGTATAAAAGTATCTTTCATATCTGCAAAGCGAAACGGTGCTAACGGTGTTCCATAAGGAGTTCCTAGCGATTCAAGACTGATAAGATGTCCAATTAATGTCATCCACCCGATAACCAGTCCTACAATTCCAAATAATGCAGCTAAGATCATCATGGGGAATCGTAAAAGTCTAACTGCAGATCCCATATCATAGTTAGGGATAATAAAAGAAGAGATGGCTGTAACAGCAACAACAATAATCATAATGTTACTTACAATTCCGGCCTGAACAGCTGCTTGTCCAATGATAATACCTCCTACCATTCCAACTGTCTGACCAATCGGGGTAGGCAGGCGTAAGGCCCCTTCTCTCATCATTTCCAGCGTTATTTCCATAAGTAATGCTTCCATTACTGGAGCAAAAGGTACGCTTGTTCTTGACTCTGCAATAGATAAATAAAGCTCTACAGGAATAACTTCGAAATTAAAGGAAATAAACGCAACATAACTCGCTGGCAAAAATAGAGCAACCAAAAAGGCGATAAAACGAAGTATACGAATAAACGAAGCAACTAGCCATCTTGTACCGTAATCATCCACCCCTTGAAAAAAAGAGATGAAATTTGTTGGAGCAATTAATACATTTGGCGAATGATCCACTACAGTCACAAATCTGCCCTGTAGAATGTGCGATACGGCTAAATCAGGTCTTTCTGTTAACATAAATTGTGGAAATGGTGAGTACGGGTTATCTTCAATGAATTCAATAAGTTCACCTGTACTAGTAACAGCATCAACTGTTATACTTTGAATCCGTGTTTCTAATTCCTTTAGCACATCCTCAGAAGTTACATCTTTTAAATATAAAATAGAAATCTTTGTTTTGCTTCGTAAACCAATTGTTATCTCTTTTATCATTAATTGGCGATGTGGAATATACCTTCGAATCATTGTGATATTTTGAGCTCCGGTTTCTACAAATCCTTGATGCCCACCTTTTAGAGATATTTCGTTATGAGCATCTTCAATACTTCTTTGCGGCCATCCTTTTGTGTCCAATTGATACGCTGTAGTTCGACCGTGAATTAATAAAACACTATCCCCTTCTAAAATAGCATTTTCACTCTGACTCCACGTATTAATAATTTTAATTTGTCCTAATGTAATGGGAAGTTCTGTATTGGTATCAAAATCACTATTCATCAAAGGACTTAGAACATGATTTTGAATCAATTCTTTATCTGTTAATCCAGACAAATATACTAAAGCGGCTTCTAGTCCAGCTTCTGTCATTTGAAACCGTCGAATCACTAGATCAGGTGATTGATGAAATACATTCTGAAGCTCAGCTATATTCTTCGATAAACTAGCTTCTAAGAGAGAGTCTTCTATATTTTTTGGGGGAACAGGAGTATCGTCTCGTATTGAACATGATTTAGGATTTTCTCTATATTTTAACCATTTCAGAAATTTAGTCATGGCTTCCTCACCTTCTATGCACCTTCTATAGTATGTTTAGTATGCATATATGAAGAAAAAATATCCTAATAATTAGAGAGATAACGCCAGACTTATTACTATAAAGTTTTTGGTGCATATTTCATAAAGGCAGGTTGCAATTCTCATTAACATAAGAAAATAGTAACCTGCTTTTAACTTCAAGAATAGTGTAAATCCTTAAGTTGATGGATGTGGGGTACCGCCACATGCCCATCAAGCTAAGATTTTGAGATCCCCCCCATGCCCATCAACTTAAGAAAATAGATTCACCCCAAAACGAAAAAATGAGCTTTTCTGTTAAAAGTTAGCACAAAATTTCGTTCTGGGGGTATTTGTTTTTCTTAGCTTGATAGCGATGTGTACCATCCCCAATTAATGTATTTTTTGGGTTCAGTTCATTATATTTTCTACTTTGTCTTTATACACAACATATTCTTTCCCATCCACTACTGCTACCACCGCAAATTCATCATTTGGATTGAATGAAAGCCAGTCAGCCCACATGCTTGTATTAGCACCTCCACTCCACATATGATGAACAGTGTTTTTAGTTAAATTCATAACTTTATAAGACGCATTTGGTGCATTTGTTCCAGTCTTTATTTCAAAAGTGTATGCGTTATGGATTTTTTTATAAAAGTAAAAAACGTTTGATGGACGAAGTAGATTCATAAAATCCTGTTCTTTCTTCTCTGCAATTTTTATGCCTTCTAGTAATGTGACAACATCTGTTCTTAATGTTTTCCAACTATCTTTAGCTGAATTCAAGTTAGGCTTTAAAAATTTATATCTATTTTGATCAGCTTTTTCATCAGCTTTATCAACATGCCCCAGTACGCCCGAATATTGAGAGTCTAAATCATCCCATTGTGTGGACATATAAGTAAGAGCAGTAATAGCACTATCAATCGTACTATGCATATCACTAATATTATGAAATGCAACTCCGACTACACGATTTAATGTAATTTTATAATCAACAGTTTTACGTAATTCTGCTAAAGCAGGCTCTAATCGACCTAAATTATCTCTAGCAGTACCTATCATTATGCCACCAGAAATAAGCGTGGGGATAAAAGGTATTTTCACCATTATTAATCCATCAGATTCTAATTTCTTATAATAGTTTACTTGTCCTAAAACTTCATCTAAACGCTTTTGATCAGTCTCCACATCAGCTCCTTGGTTTTTTAAAATCGATTGCAAGGTCTCTTTATGGCTTCCAAATACTCTAACATCTTCTCCAATAGCGTTTTTAAATTTAATTAATTCTTCTATTAATGCTTTTGCAGACTTCTGGTTTCGTTGAATTCCCCCCCTTAAATCAGTAATCCCCTTTTTTAAAGTATCCCCATTTCCATTGTTGATCGCCTCTACTAATGTTTCATAATAATTTTCAAACTTTGTATCGTATTCAATAATGCCGGTCAATGTATCTAAAAGCTGTTTTTTTACTTTTGTATTCCATGTAACAGCATGTGCTCTTGCATTCTTTTGATCCTGTACAATTTTACTAGGTAAATCTGCATACCCATTAATAGAAATTCCTTCAAAACTCACATCCGGATTATTAATTAGCAAATAAGAATATTCATTCATAGCTTTTGCAAATAACCCAGCATCTTGTACAGTTTTTTTCATCTTTTCTTCATTTGCTGAAAGAGACATATCTCCAGTGTTCGTTTGTTCAGTTTCAATTGCAAAGGTTGCTACTGGTGTGACTGCATAGGTAGTTGTCATAATTAAAAATGCTGATACAGCCAGTATTTTATAAGGTTTTTTTTTCATCTTTTCTTATTCCTCCTGTATAGAGTATGATTTCAAGTCCTATTCTTATTAAAAGACGATGTAGTTGCATAGATTCGATATTATTAAGCGAATCTATATAAACTGTCCCCTATTAATCGATTCTGTTACAAATTTTTAAAAACAAGTAAACTACATGGCTATCTTTTTATTTGGATAAAACTTATATATAAGTGAAAGGCGAAGTCTTTAATGAGACTCCGCCTTTTTAATATATAAGGATTTATTAATTATCGCTTTACTGTTTAACAGTGTAATCATAGACTCTCTATGTTATGGTTCACTTTGCAACAGAATTAATATTTCCCTATTTTTGTGGAGTAACAGTTTCCACTTTTAATTCCTTTATCCCTTCTTTTAATGTAACAGCATCTGTTCTTAATGTTTTCCAACTGTCTTTCGCTGCATTTAAATTAGGTTTTAAGAATTTAAATTTATTTTGATCCGCTTTTTGAGCTGCATTCTCAATATGCCCTAGAACGCCCGAATATTGAGAATCTAAATCATGCCACTGCGTGGACATATAAGTAAGAGCGTTAATAGCATCATCAAGTGCCTTGTGCATTTCATTAATATTACTATAAGCAACTCCAACTACGCGATTTAATGTTACTTTATAATCCACGGTCTGACGTAATTCTGCTAATAAAGGCTCTAACTTACCTAAATTATCTCTTGCTACTCCCACTATAATACCGCCAATTATCGGTAGACCCAAAATAGCACCCTTCATTACATTAAACCCATCAGATTCTAATTGTTTATAATAGTTTACTGATCCTAATACTTCTTCTAGACGCTTTTGATCGGCTTCAACATCTGCACCTTGGTTTTTTAAAATCGACTGCAAGAGATCTTTATTGCTTCCAAATGCTCTAACATCTTGTCCAATAGAGTCTCTTAATTTAGTTAATTCTTCTATTAGTTGTTGTGCAACCTTTTGATTTTGTTGAATTTCACCTCGTAAATCTGTAATCCCTTCTTTTAAAGTTTCTCCATCCCCTGTATTAATCGCCTCTACCATTGTTTCATAATAATTATCAAATGTTGTATCATATTCAACAATACCAGTCAATGTATCTAAAAGCTGTTTTTTTACTTTTGTATCCCAAGTAACAGCATGTGCTCTTGCATTCTTTTGATCTTGTACAATTCTACCAGGTAAATCCACATATCCATTAATAGTAATTCCTTCAAAGTTCACATCTGGATTTTTAATTAACATATAAGAATAGGCATTCATAGATTTTGCAAATAAACCGGCCTTTTGCAAGGTCTCTTTCATTCTCGCTTCATTTGCAGAAAGAGCCGTATCTCCATTGTTCGTTTGTTCAATTTCACTTGCAAAAGTTGTTACTGGTGAAACTACATTAGCGGTTGTAATAGTTAATAACGTCGATACAGCGAGTAATTTGTAAGGGATTTTTTTTATCATTTCATTTTCCTCCAATTTAGGTTTTAATTTTCAGTTCTATTCCTGTTTAAAAGCAATATCTTTTGAAATGAATTCTGCATCTTTATGAATATCATTCCAACTTTCTTTAGCAGCTTTTAAATCATCCGGTATTAAAGAGAATTTGTGGTCTTGCATAGAATCGATATTATCCAGTAAATCTGTATAATTTGCGCCCATTGTATTCCATTGCTTTTGAATATTTGTTAGAGATAATATCGCTTGATCTACAGTCTGATATAGATATGCCAATGTTTCTTTCGCGTTAGTAAGCGAAAGAACTGCTTGATTAGCACGATCTGCTTTCATACTTAATTCTCCGATTTTGTTAGAAATTTCGTTATAGGAGTCCATATGCTTAGATGCCGTGACACCCGCCGCAGTTCCTAGACCGATACCAGCTGCTCCAAGAGCTGAAAGTCCACCAACAACAGCTGGTGTTGCTGTACCACCAGTTACAACAATTACAACTGCTCCTCCAATAGCTGCAATAACTAAAATAGCTGCTCCCAATCCACCACCAATTGACCATGCTAATACATCATCAAAATGTTTTTTCTGAGTAGAACGAAGTTGCTCAATTTCAGCTTGAAGTTGCGGAATCGTTGCCTGTTGACCTGCTAATATTGCAGTTAATCCACCTTTGCCATCTGGACCACCAACATTATTTTTAAAATCTGTAGAATTTTGATATAGTTTCCCTTTGAAGTCTTGTAGCATCTTAATTACATCTGTAACCTCTTTTGAATTTGTATTAATTGTAGTAATTAAATCACTTATGCCCTCTTTTAGACCTGCCTTATCTTTCTTTTGTACAGTATCTACTAAAGTGTCGTAATAATTTTGAAATTGTTCATCGTAATTTACAATATTACGAGCTGTTTTTTGAATCTGTGGCTTCGCTTTATCTAACCAATAATTCGCATTGATTCGTGACAGTTCTTGATTAAGGTGAATATTTTTGAGCAACTCCCCTCCTTCTGATCCTAAATCGATATTAGATAAATTTACATTCGGTTGCTTAATCATTGTTTTTGCGTACAAATCCATTACAAGAATATGAGACCCTGTTTCAGCCAATGCTTTCTTCAGTCCCTCGGGACCTAAAGCATAATTGCCTACTTTTTGTTCTTGAGCGGTCGTTTCTTGTGCAAATGCATGAATAGTGTTACCAGTAGTAGCAGTTATAACCGTTGCCAGAGTGGCTAAAGTTAGCACTTTGAATGGGAATTTTTTCATAACTATTCTCCTTCTTTCGCTAGATTCTTATAATCTTTATAGTTTTTTTGAAAAACGTAATATCAAAATTTATATACCTGTTCTTCAAGGTAACTTATTACATTTTTTAATTGTCTTAATGTATCTTTTTGGGACTGCTCGTTAGTTGCATCAACATTAGTAGATAATTTTGTAATGTTATTTTTTATTAGATCCAAATCTTCTTTATAGCGCTTTAGTAGGTCAAGTTCTACATCTACTTGGTTTGCAAACGTATGCAAATCATTTTGTGAAAGAAGAAGCATTGATTTTTGTAAATCTGCTATTGATAGTTTCGTTGTTAAATCATATATTTTTTGGTTTTGTTTCTCTAAGTCATCTAAATATGCTCGCTGCTCTGCTGTTAGTTTATTTACTTCTGCGAAGACACCAAATGTTTTCTTAATCTTTTCAGTATCAATGGCTTTCATCAGGTCATATTCTTGCGTTTTTGCGGCTGCAGCTGCAGCTATTTCACCTTGTTTGCTTTTCTCAATTGCTTCACGAGCTGCTTTTTTGGCCGATTCAATCTCTAGAGCAGTTTTACCTTGTTCTGTCGCTTCTTGCGCCGCTTTTTTCTCCGCTTCTAGAATAGAGTTGTTAATTTCTTTTCCTTTGTTATACGCTGCCATCCCTGCTTGAGCAGCCGGTTCAATAATTTCTTTTGAAAGACTATAAACTTCTTTGAATATAGCAAATCCCTGCTCATTTAAAGCTCCTGGTATTAATGCAATTTGTTGTAAATCATTTTGAATTGCTTTTTTGGTATTTAATATTTCATTTTTTAACTGATCTATTTTTCCTGTTCCATCTGTACCTAATATGCCTTGCGCAGTTGCCACATTAGTATCGAAATCTTTTAATTTTTTATCAAGCTGTAATTTAAGATCTGTTAATTCATTAATTTGTCGTTGCGCATTTTCTTGATTCGTCATAGCCATTTCTTGAAGAACTTCAAGTCTATCCGAAAACCCTTCTCTATCTTCTTTATTGTCTACATACGATTTTAATGTCGGGTAATAGCTATTAAATTTCGTTACAAATCCTTTACTTTTTGAATTTAATAGAATTAACTGTGGATAGAGTTCCGATGACCATTCCTTCATATCTTGTTTAATTAGGAATTGATTGGTATTTAAAGCTGGGACTTCCTCTAGCTGTACATTAGGACTCATTAAAGATTGATCAATATACGTTTGGATTAATTTAGATTGCGCACCTAATTTTCGTAATGATGAAGAAATATCCATGCTTTCCTGTTGAGTTTCTGCTTGAACGATTGGTGCTGCGAGAGTATTGATAGGAATAGTTGCTCCAGTTACAATGGATGTTATTAAAAATCCTGTCATTATTTTATTTTTCATTCCGTACACTCCTTTACCATTGTTTTTTATAACTTGATTCATATAACTTGTACGCCCTAGCGCTAGGCTCTCTCCTTGCACACGCATGGGGAATGGGAAGTCTTTCGGATAGGGTGTTATTGTTATTATTTACTTCTAAGAGGATCTAAGAATTTTACTTCCCTCTCATTTAGATACTCTATTTTTCAAATAGTAAACGATAAAAATTCATCAGCTATATTTGAATTAGCTGCCCAATGAGTAGTAAAATATTATTTCCCCCTTAGAGCTGCTGTTTAACTTACAGATCCGTGAAGATAGATAACCATTGCTTCTAGAGTTAATCCTGTCATGACCTTTTTTAAATATCAATTTCATAATATGGTTTTTAGTTTTGTCAGCAATAGCCTTACAAGACTACAAAAGATGAAATTATACTGTACATTGCTTATACTTTTATTGCGGAATAAATTCACTTTTGCTATGTAGAAACTTAAAACCCATTTTTACAAAAATACTACTTTTGAGATTCTAAATACCTTAAAAATAAACTGATTATTAAGAAAATTACCCACAACATAGTGTTACTTGCAAATTTAATAACCTCTATTAGCTTGCTCTTCCCCCTTCTGTGTGGTCATACCAGTTATGTTGTTCATTAAAACATTAAATTTCCAATGCGTAAATAGCAAAATTTTGTCGATTGAGCTCGATAATTTAACTATTAAGTAAAAATACGGGCCTGAAAAATTATACTGATATAATTAACTAGGGATTACAGCTCTGTAATTGTAATGATTACAAATTAAAGTGTATACGGTTAATAAATAACCATTTTAGCTCAACCAAGCAATTTTATTTTTTAAAAAATACTTATAGAATAATTTAATAGGTTTTTTTATACTTTTTCCCCTTTATTTGGTTATGTATAATTGCATATACTATAGATATATCAAGTGATATATGTTATATTATTAAACTTTATGTAATAGTCCCTAATATCACCATTATTAAATACTTAACATGAAGATATTAATCTATAAACTTATTCCTCGTTATAACCATGGGTTTTAAAATATAAAAAAAGCCGCAAAGCTTTCTCGAAAAGAACCTTGGCGGCCTTCTGTTTTTTTGTCTCCTTAGAAAAATAACGGATAGTGTACTCTTTAAAATTAACAACATGTTATAAATCTTACCCTTGCCCTTTGGCTTCACTAAATGTTTCATGGACTCTTCAAGATCTATTTGAATACATATTCCTTTTCTAGATCAATCACATACCCTTTCTAGAGTAAAAGAAACAGTATGCTCAAGTTTTAGATTTACTTGCGCGTATATTAAAGTTTTTTCACAAGAAACTGATACTAAGCTTATATTACGGTATATTTTTCACGATACTGTCTAGGTGTCATGTTAGTTGATTTTTTGAAAACCCTTGTAAAATAACTTTGGTCGTTAAAATTAAGCCAGGCACAAATATCTGATAGTGGATATGTAGTGAGTGTTAATAATTTTTTTGCTTCTTCCACTCGTTCCCTTTGAATAAATTCACTTAAAGGAATCCCCACTTCTTTTTTAAATAATTTAGATAAATAAGTAGGGGTAATATCCAAATGATTAGCGAGTTCATTGAGAGATATTCCATCGTAAACATTTTTACTAATATGATTCATACATGTAGTAACCGCATTTGAAAATTTTTGCGCATTGAATTCTTTCACCCGATCTGCAAAAGTACGTAAAGCATCTCCTGACAATCGCCTTACAGAGTCCACGTTCTCTAGTTGTTCCATGGTTTGGATATACAAAATACTAAGAGCAAAAGCAATGTCTGGTGGGAGATTACCTTCTATCGCATATCGAGTTGCTAAAGTAATCGCAATAATCCCATGGTTTTTTTGGTTTCTGAGTGGATCCGCTGTTAAAATTAATTCCGTATCTTCCTGCGAAACTGCATACATATATTGCAACAACTTCTTTTTATTTCCCTCTTTGATTGCTGAAAAATAATTATGTACTAATGCCATGTTGTGAGTTTTTGGTTTATTTTGTTGACGTTTTAAAATATATAGATCAGGTTTCACAATTTTATAGGGAACTTCCTCTAACACTTTATTTTTTTCTACCACAATATCAACATCTAACTTTTCATTGAAAATCATGTAATGCAATAAAATTCCCATATCAATTAAAGAAGTTTTTTTAACCTCAGGTAGGGATTGAAAATAGGTTAGTCTTTCTTGAATATTATCATTTGAGTTAAATTCTTTTCGAAGTTTAAAGGTTACATCATCCGATCCCTTTGGATGTATAGTGGGGCCAATTATTATAGTCCCTTTTATATAATCATGATTTTCTATATGAATTAGGATGAAATTTTCAAGATAACTGTTACATCTGAAAAGGGGCAAATTATAGGGATCATTTTCTTGATAAATGTCACTAAGATATTCTTCTTTAGAAGAATAAAAAGGACTACAAATATCCTCAGAATTAGAATGATATAAGATTTTTTTGTCTGTGGATAAAATGTGAACAGGTACATTAAAGGCTTTATGTGCGAGATCACACAAGTGTTGTATATCGATTGAATTATTCATTACCTTCTCCTCTTAATTAGATTACTGATAAATTTTTACATCGTTCCTGTATAAATTCATAAATTATTTTCCGTCAGGTATAACTCACGACAAAATATTACTATAAAATATCAAATTAGTACAATTCACGACAAAATATTACTATATTTTTTTTATGAAAATCATATATTATTTATTTGTAAGTAGCATCTAAATATCAGAGTAGTTAGGAAAAGTGTGAAAGAAATAGATTCTTTTCTTATAATTTTCTAAACGACAATGAAATGAGCTGAGGTCGTTTCTTAATTCTCCAAGATCTAATCATAGAACTTGGGAAAACAGTGAAGAACCTACAAAATACAGAAACAAGGGATGATTGGAGTATACAACTCTAGTAAGTAATAGCTTCTTGCTAATCCTGCGAAAAATCTAGCCTTTGCGGATACATTGCCAGACGAACTAGAATATGCCCCAGGTACATTACAAATAGTAGGCTAAACAGTGACAGATACAATTCGATACAGACAAAAGTAAATTTAATGTAGGAAAAGAAAACGAAGAATTTTGGGATGTGACACATACAGAGTGGCATACAATGGTACTCCATGCGAGGGACAAGCTGGAAAAAAGATTAAAAATACAGTGAAAGTCCAAGGAGATACTGTATCACCGTAAGAACTAACAGCCAAAAATTCAATCACTTGGACAAACTGAGATTAAAAAAGTGGATGCTGCAAATTCGAATATAAAACTGATAAACTGCTGTATTCCAAATTTTTGACAAAGATAATAAAGAAGTCGAAAATTTAACAGCAGATGAAAATGATAAAGCTATTTCTGAACCACTGTGCTTCGGAAAATTCACGTTGGAAGAAATTCAAGCACCAAATAGGTCTACGTTATTTAAAGATCTAATTGAGGGAAAGGTCTTATCATCAGTACAAAAATAAAAATAGAAAACACAAAAAGCGAATGGAATATTAAAAATACTGACGATATAGTGCCAACTATTTTTATCTAATTGGCACTATATTACTGGTCGCAACATTAGTTTTAGTTTCCGCAAAAGCGGAAGAAATAAATAGATTCAAAAATTATTAGGGATAGCAGCGGTGACACAACATATAAATATTTTTTTATATGTTGTTAATCTTTGTAGTATCAATCTTTATGCTACCTAGCTTTATTACTCCATCACATAAACATATTATTTATTTTCTAAGTACAATGGCTATTACTTAACAAAAACAACACCTCTAATTAAGAGGTGCAGTCACATAGATCCAAATTAATAGTAGACATTAGACACTTATTTCACAGTAAATTGACCTCAAAATAATAGTTACTGCAATATCAGGATTTGTTTATTCTATAACAAAAGAAATGTCACTTAAGCATTCTTTGTATGCTACTTTTAATTAATATATATGACACCCTTAATTTTCCACTCTATTTTTAGTTAAGAATCAAAATACTGAAGCCAATGAAATTGTATTACATTGGCTTCAGTATTTCAGATTTAAAATTACGAATAAAAACAAAATAACGTTTAAACACCCTGTTTTCAATCGTGTGAAATTTAATCCTTATCGATACATATGACATTCACACGACCGCTAAAAACCCTTAAAAAGCAATCTGAGAGTCCGTTTTTTCTGATTAACAATCATTTTTTAAAAATTTATGTGAAAAATCAATATTTAGTAAATCTTATTATCCGAGACACAATTATTGCCGTAATCAAGATAATAAGGGCGGTTATCAAGCCAGATTCTCCAATCCAAATCTCAGTTTGATACCCTGTACTTGCACGTGCGAAAGGTCCTTGAATAATGGCATTCCAAGTAGTATGGATGATAACCGAAGGCCAAATGCTACCTGTGATAAGTCGTAAATAAGCTGTAATATAACCAAATGGTACAATACAAAGATAGATACCAAGTACTGAAAGAACGACAGATGTTCCCTCTACATATAGACCAGCAATAACAATTGGAACATGCCACGTTGCCCAAATCAATCCACTAATAAGGATGGGCCGTGAAAACTCTGCATCGACTAGCCTTGTGAGCATATAACCTCGCCAACCCATTTCTTCTCCCAAAACTGGGATTAAGTTAAGCAAACTCCCTAAAATGCCGCTCAATACTACTAGATAAATGAAACTGAATGGTGCCGTTAGATACTGAAGCCCAAGTATATTGTAGATTGGTTCTAACATACCACCTTCGGGATGCTGAAACCCCGCAATCCCGCTCAACCAGGCGATAGAATAAGTAATTCCACAAATAATCATAGGTATTAGCAGAGCAAAACCAATCCCCTTCCATATCTTTAAGTTACCGAGACTAAAAGATACATCTTTAAACCCTTCTTTCAGTATTATGCGAGTCAAAATAGAAGAAAATGCTGGGATAAACATATATACCACAATAAGCGGCATACTTTTAGTAATTATTACTACTACATTTAGGATAATAGAAGTAATGATTAAGATACTCAGAAAGAGTTGCAGTCCTATTTTAGCACGTTGGATTTTATCTTTATTGTGGAACGATTTTGCGTGTAATATCATTGTAATCCGCCCTTCCCCTTTAATTCACTTGTTTATCGAATTTACTTCTTGTCATTTCCACAGACACAACTTAGAATAAAAATATTTTGGCATACAGATTAATTCATCTTTAAAATCCCTCCCAAATTTATAATCTAGTCTTACTTGCGACTCATCAATGTAATTATTATTTATAAGTTGTCATAGCCGATAGTACAAAAGTGTAATGATTAGTCTATGACCTGTGTCAATTAACCTTATGACAATATGTAACTAGAAAATATGATATGGGATAGATAACAATTGAATTAAGGCAATTGATTCGTGCAAGTACATGAATCAATCTCGCTTTTAAAACAATTCAATTGAGGTGGAAAAAAATGAATAAGAAAAGAATAATTGCAATGGTTAGTACAGCTTTATTAGTCACAGGATGTGGAGAAGTAGGAAACGCTCAAACAGTAGCAGTCGAAAATTCAGGTCAATCAATCCAAAAAAATATAGTTAAATCAATACAATCACAGGCTTACCCATTAAAAACGATAGAACCGTCAAAATCATTTGAGGATTTAAAACCACTTAAGAAAATGATTGGGAGTGCACAATATGTAGGATTAGGAGAGAATACTCATGGAAGCTCTGAAATTTTCACTATGAAGTTTCGACTTGTGAAATATTTGGTTACTGAGATGGGTTTTACGAATTTCGCAATGGAAGAAGATTGGGGAAACGGCTTAAAGCTAAATGAATATATCCAAACAGGAAAAGGAAACCCTAGGGAATTTTTAAAATTGTTATATCCTACTGATGAAATTATAGCCATGATTGAGTGGATGAAAGATTATAATGCTGATCCATCCAATAAAAAAAAGATCCAATTTATTGGGCTCGACTTAAAGGAGTTGGACCAAGGTAGCTTTAATAAAGTAATTGATTATGTAAGGCTGCATCGACCAGATTTGCTGGCAGAAGTAGAAGAAAATTATAAAGAATTGCCGTCTTTTACTGGAAGTATACAGGAATATATGAAACTTGCTCCTGAAATGAAAGAGAAGTTCAAAGCAAACGCTGAGAGAGTAGCCCGATTACTGAAAGATGAGAATGAGCAAGCCAACACAGAAATAGTTTCACCCGAGTACATCTGGGCGAAAGCAACGGCAAGTGCAATAGAGAAATTTACCACAATGCTGCTTTCTAATGACTACCCAAATGTAATAAAGCTACACGAGCAATACATGGCCGATCATGCAATGTGGGCACAAGAGGCATTGGGTGGTAAAACTATGGTATGGGGACACAATATTCATATAGCTAAAGAAATTATCGATGAGGAATTATACCCTTATGCTGCGGGGCAGTTTTTGAAGGAACGTTTAGACAATAATTATGTCACAATTGGTAGTACAACTACGGAGGGGAATTTTACCTTATACAGCGAATATGATCCTTCCACCGGAGGTAAGATTACAACGGGTACGATTCCACAAGATGTAAATAGTTTCAATTATACCCTCGGAAAAGTACCATATAAAATGTTTTTATTGGATAACCGTCACCTTAAAGGACAAGCAGAGAAATGGGTTAAAGCAAAAAGGCCATTACTAAGTATAGGGGGACAACTCCTCCCGGGCAGTTCTTTATACTTTGATACTTCATTGCTTGAGCAATTTGATATTATTTTTCACATTCGAAAAACAAGTCCATCTCATATTAAATAAAAGTACAAAACAATCCCGTTCTTGCATCTGCAAGAACGGGATTGTTTTATGGAGATTAATATAAGCATCTTTTTTAACCAGAAGTAGGTTACTCTCCCCTTTTTAGCATCATTTAGAGATGTCATATGACACTTTTACACTAGTGAGAATGACAAAAAAAGCAATATAATTCGTTTATTACATAGATAGGAGCGATGAGCTTTATGAAATCAAGATTCATCCAGAATGGTTATTTTTTATTACTAACTTTCATTACAGGTTTGTTTTATTTTTGTTTTTATCTAATAGCTCTGCTATTCAGTTTCACCCTTTCATTTACGGTAGTTGGGATTCCATTAGTTATACGCGTACTACAAACTACCACACCCTTTATCCAATTTGAGCGCATACAAACGAAAATTTATACTGATATTTCGACAGAATCTTACGATAGAAGTGTAACAACGGATACATCGGACTGGGCGCAAGTAAAATTAGGACTTACGGATCGCCACACCTGGTCTGCTGTCTTTTGGTTAATGCAGAAATTTGTGATTGGCATTTTCAGTCTCATTAGTGCAATCATTTTTTATGTAATGCCACTTATGTTCCTGTTAGCACCACTATTGTATCGATACATCGATATGAATATTATTTTCATACAGATAGATACTTTTCCCAAGTCACTTCTTGTAATGTCTATCGGTATAGTGTTTACCGCCATAAGTATTAAAATAGTAGATGGTTTAACGAAAAAATTTGGAGGTTATACACGCAGTATGATTCAGCAACTAAATCGATAGAAGTTTGTAGTCTACGAATAGTAGGCAGTTTAAACTTAAAAATATAACAATATAAGAAGGATTATTCTATAATATAGGAAATGAGAAAGAAGGCTACTTAGGGGGTAAATAAATTGTTTGATATGGTTAAATATTGGTTTTGGTATGATTGGATTATGTTAGGAATCCGTCTACTTGTTAGTGTGTCTACCCTCCTAGCAACATTAAATTTCCAGGATGGTTTAACATTACCACTTTGGATTATTATTATTTGGGAAATTATTGCCTTCTCTATTCCATGGGTAGCCTTACTATTCAATTATAAATATTACTTATTCACAGAAATATTGCTATATGGTGGACTATGTATATTCTTAACCTCTTTATTTCCAGAAGCTTACAATATCTTTCTTATATCGGTATTTCTTATCGCAGCAAATAGTAAGCATTTGTCCTATTATTGGACAGCTCCAACAACAGTTTTTATAACAACTGGAATTTTCTATGCGGTTGCGCCAAGTAATAGCTATTGGGTTATGGTCACCTATTATGGATTCGCTTATGTAATGGGATTCGCCTTTCATTTATTAATCGTCAATCATAAGCAAAATGAAGCAATTCGTAAACAAAACGCAGTACTTGAGCAATATATGTCTCAGATTGAACGCATAACACTGGCAGAGGAACGAAACAGACTGTCGGGTGAGCTTCATGATACAGTTGGTCACGCTTATACTTCTATTATTATGGGGATGGAAACGTTGCGCACCGAACTTGCTACTGAAATGGGTATACAGAGGCTAGATTCTCTGCTTGAAATGGGACGTAAAAGCATCGAGGACGTGAGAGGTTACCTACATCAAATTGAGTCTCCGTGTCAATCGCCCTCCTTAATTCAATCTCTACAAAATCTTGGAGCCGAATTTCAGGAGCACGCTCAGGTTACTGTAAGTTTTCGGGCATACGGAGAGGAATATCAATTGTCTCGGCAAGCGAAGATAGCGTTCATTCGTTGCTTACAAGAATCTCTTACAAATGCAGTACGTCATGGTCAGGGGACTGAAATTATAGTTTCATTGCAGTTTGAACAACAATATACGAGGTTAGAAGTTCAAGATAACGGAAAAGGAAATGTAGAATGGCAGGAAGGCTTCGGTATGAATGCGATGAAAGAACGGGCAATGAATTTGCAAGGTCAATTGTCTGTATATACAAAGCCAGAGGAAGGAATGCTTGTTACATGTACCATACCGCGACAAACTGAAATAAAAGATGGACTTATTCGTTTGTTAATTGTAGACGACCAGCCATTTGTTCGGGAAAGTTTGAGGACACTACTCGATAGATATGAAGATTTAAATGTAGTCGGTTTGGCTGAGGATGGCAATCAAGCCATCGATTTGTGTGGGCGCCTTCAACCCCACGTTATACTTATGGATTTAGATATGCAGCACATGGATGGAGTCGAAGCAACCAAAAAGATTAAGCAACAATGGCCACATATCCGCGTATTGATTTTTACAACTTTTCAGGATACCGAACAGGCGTTGGAATCACTTCGCAACGGTGCGGATGGTTTTTTACTCAAATCTATTGAAACATTGGAGCTAGCTAATACGATCCGACTTATTCACAAAGGTGGGACACTGATTGATCAGGGAATGTCTCACAAAATATTCGAGAAGTTTGATGAGCAAATCGAGACACCACAATCAAAAGCAACTGCTTATGAGCTAACAGCTAGAGAGATAGAAATATTGCAGCTAGTAGCAAAAGGACTTCGATACACTACCATAGCATCAAGGTTATATTTATCGAATGGTACGGTCAGAAATTATGCTTCCACAGCTTATACAAAGCTAGGAGTCCGTAACAAAGAAGAAGCTGTTCAAAAGGCTCTAGAAATTGGAATTATTGAATAACAAAATGTTTTGCGGTGTATACCAATGAGTAACAAAAAAACAGAACGCTTTGTGTGGTTTCTTTTGTAACAGAGTAAATAAGGTCCGTTATCGTATAAGTAAATGTTAAAACACTTACTGTTTTGTCATAATAAAATCATTGAATCTTATTCTCTAAAATACAATAGCCTACTATCAATTTAACTGATAGTAGGCTTTTAAAATTATTTAAGAACTTGGTTATGTTCTAATTTAACAGTTTTCATCAGTGGAAATATTATCACTTCGGCTCTAAAGTTAACACCTTCCCTTCTATCCCATCTGTATTAAGTGTAGTCGTATGATACTCACCGTTCACCCAATCATCTATTTGATCATGGTACCAATCGCTTCTAAAATGTCCCGATTGTCCCGGCCCCACTATATGATAACCGTTTGACATATCTTTCGTATCAATAACGAATCGCCAAGAAGCTCCGTGATTGACAATACCGTTATCTCCGTAACTCGCTGCTTGAACGGTAACTTGGCTTCCGCCGATTGGAATTGGTTTTTCACGATTAAATGCAAATAGTGCTAGCATACTAGATGATTTTGAAATTGGATGTGTGAACGCCAGTTGATGGTAATCGCCCCACTTCCACTCCGTAACATTCGGTCCATATTCCTTCTGTAATTTCTTCATTACTTTCTCGTACGATGTATGCACAACTTTCGTGAAGCCTCCGTACTTCGTAAACCAAGCGCTATTTTCTCCTGCTACTTCTTTTCGAATCAATTCATCAACTACTTGTGACTTCCCTTCAAATAACTCCATCACATCTTTCGGTATTTCTTTTGAAAATAGCGTATTCGAAATCTCTTTCATTAACAAGTGGAATATTAATGGTGCCGCTTCATCTTTACTATCGTAAAAATTCCACTTTGTTAATTGTTTTACGCCTTCTTTCTCTACTTCATTTAAAGATGCTTTATTTAACTCTTTTAACAATATAGGAGTAAACTCTTTCCCATATAAATTTTTTTGATCCATCTGTAAATCTTCTAAATCTTTCACCGTATACTTTTCCTTCTCTTGTAAAAACTCTTGAATACGCATTTGCCTATATGGCTGCGCCCACGTATTACTAATATGGTACGGATAATTATCATCAACGATTTTATTATTTGCAGTTGAAATAAACCCTTGTTTTGGATTTATTACTTTTGGAAGTTGATCAAACGGAATATACCCTTCCCATTCATATTCATCTGTCCATCCTGGCACAGGCAAACTACCATCGCCTTTTTTACGCACTGGTATATTTCCATTCGCTTTATAAGCAATTGTGCCATCGTTTGATGCAAACACAAAATTTTGAGTCGGTGTATGAAAATCTTGAAGAGCCGTTTCAAACTCATTCCAATCTTTCGCCTTATTCATATTTAATACAGCCTTTAATTCAGCAGAAGGCTCCAAAGCAGTCCATTTCAAAGCGAATACTGTTTTCGTTTTCTCTTTCCCCTTATCCGCAAACTCTGAAATAACTGGACCATGCCTCGTAACCGTAACGTTATACGGAATTGTTTTCCCGCCTTTTACTTTAATAGATTCATTAACAACCGTAGCCTTTTCCCATTTATCGTTATACAAAAATTCATTTTCATTATTAGGATTTCTCTTTTCAATATACAAATCTTGCACATCGGGACCTGTATTCGTAACGCCCCATGCTATTTTGTCATTGTGTCCTAATATAACGCCTGGTACTCCTGCGAAAATAACGCCACTCACATGTAAATCTTTCATTTCAAGTTGCGATTGATACCAAATAGAAGGTGTCGCAAGAGATAAATGAGGATCATCCGCTAAAATTGGCTTACCAGATACACTCTTTTCACCACTCACAACCCAGTTATTACTACCGTTAAACTCTGGTGGAATAACTGTCTTTGAAAAACTTTGTGCTACGTCCACATTTGTATTTTTCAATTCAGCTAGCAATCTAGGCGCATCTTTCGGATATGTAGGAAATAGCTCATTTGCTTGCTCTTCCGGAAGATTTTTCAACGCCCAATATCGAAATGCTTGTCCGTGCCAATGTCCTCCTAAATCAAACGCCATATACTTTCCAATCGTTAAAGAATCCACGATTGACCATTCAGCAGGTTCATATCCTAATATAGTAAACTCAACCGGCAATTTCTTTTCCTCTTTTGCCTCACGTATAAAAGTATTCACCCCATCAGCAAATGACTGCAGGGCATATTTCGCTTCCCCATCATATTGACTAACAGATGCTTCTGCCGCTCGCCGTAAACCGAGCGTTCGAAACAATTTATCTCGATCAACAGCTGCTTCCCCTACAACTTCACTTAACATACCAGAAGCTTGTCTTCTACTTAAATCCATTTGAAACAAACGATCTTGCGCTTGTACATACCCTTGCGAGAAATATAAATCATGCGCATTTTCCGCTTTAATATGTGGTACACCTTTACTATCTCGTTTCACCGCAACAGCATGTTGTAAATCCTCAAGTTTTATCGTTCCATCTATCTTTGGCACAGAACTAAGCGTATATATGTTCAAAAAAATCATAGCGCAAATAAACAAAAAAAGAACGATACTACTAGACCAAATAAAAATTCTTTTTCCCCTATTTCGTTTCTTTTTTATGACGACTTCCATACAATCCCTCCTCTCTCAATCTATTCGCTTCTATTGTGAAAGAACCTTTTAGAAAAGAAGAAATCATTACTTGCTCATGCTATGGATCATACAAACTGAATACTTCTCTCTTACGCACTATTTCCTTTCCTTTATTGAAGCTTACTCGTCCTTTCTTACACCAATTCCTCAAAATCCCCTTCACATAAGCGAGTGTCCCCTTATTATTTTCAAACGCAATTTTAAGTGCCTCTAGTACTTTATCTCCTGAAACTCTTTGCATCCATTCCTTTAATTCCTTCGCGATATATGGAGATAGACTACTAATGTTTTGTTCGTAAAATTTATAAACTTCACTATGCGGAGTGGCATCCTCTACTCTTTCTACCTCTTCCTTCTCTTGAATAATTACTTGTTGTGAATTACTATCAATCTCTTCCTCTGGCATACCAAAATACTGAAGTAATAATGGAATCTTGCATTCTTCTTCAAGACATTTACGTAAAAATATATGTATGAACTCTTTATTTTTTACAGTCTTTAACTCACGTAACACACACTTCTCTACATTTGTATTTAAAATAGGGTTATAGTGTAGCCAATTTAGTATGTATAACTCTTTCGTTTCCGCATCGTATAAAATCTTTCCGTATTCAACAAATCTATTTAACAGCTTCTCAACAGTTTCCATACTGTAGCCTGTTTCCAGTTCTGCCACACGCTTCGGTAATACGTAAATTCCACATTGCTTCGTTTTCGTACCAGTTAACAAATATATGTAAAAATAACGCTCCTCTGGCGTTAAATCTAATATGAATTCATCTTGCCAAAAGTTCACCTGCACATTACGGTACACCGCCATATATTTACCTCCTCCTTTTATTCATAAAAAGGCAGAATTCAATCCTTCAATATACATATAGGAATGAGGGCTTTGTTTTTTGCATTTGAATTCCAAATTTTTTTAACTACTACAACGCCGGTTTTATTTTTTCGCGCTTTTTTGTTCTTGTAGTTGTTTTTGTTTTGTTTTTTCTTTTCTTAGTGATTTATTACTTGGTAGGTGCTTATGAAGGGCTTGGAAGGGGCTTCATAGGGGCTAAAATAAAAAGGAGCTGTTCCAAATCCTCATTTTGGATAGCTCCTTTAAAATCCTTATCACTATTTTTTGCATTAGTACAAACTTCTACATACCATTCATTTATTTATGCATAGAGTCCAGCATCTTCACTAAAAAGGCAGCTGCCTCACCACGAGTTGTTGTACCTTTAGGATTAAACTCATTATTTCCAACGCCAGTAACTACCTGTAAGCTGTATAATCGTTGAACAGGCTGTTTGTATGTGATCAAATGTTTATCCCTAAATGGTAATGCGACTAATTCACCTGTAACACCTTTATACTGTAATGCGTTGTCAATCATGATCGATGCTTCTTCACGAGTGATTGGTGCATTCGGGTCAAAAATCCCCCCGCCACGACCGCTAATAATTCCTGCACTTGCACTACGTTTAATACCGCTATGAAGTGATGAATGCGCTTTGTTAATATCTACAAATGACTTATTTCCTTCTGGTAGTTGAAGAGCATTTGCGATTAATGTCGCAAACTCCGCTCTCGTTACATTACGGTAAGGCGCAAATACACCATTTCCTTCCCCGTGCATAATACCTAGACTGTGTAGTTTACGAATATGGCCCTCAAACCATCCACCTGTAATATCATCTTTTGGCTTTTGTACTTCTTCTTTTGGTACATTATAGTTAATTTTAATCCAACTTGGATTATAGAAAATCCACTCTCCACTTCCTACTTTGTACCAACCGTTTTTAACTGCTAACACTTTGTAACGGTCTCCGTTTGAAGCTTTACGAACAATATGATGCTCAAGGTCCGCACCACTACGTACGTTTATACCGTCACCATTCACTACAAGCTCCATGTTAGGTTCAGCTGGATTATATTCATTTGAATCAAATAGCTCGTTTCTTTCTTGTAAAGGCGAGTCAATCTGTGCATTAACATTTGCATACCATTGAATACCTTGTACGAAGCCAGTCCAATTCCCACGAGAAATTAAAATATCAGGACAGTTTTTTCCGCTCCATTGTTGATGCCTATAAATGTGATCCGCGCTAATTCCTTCTTTATTCATTAAGTATCCTGCAAGTCGTTTTGCATTCTCTAACGCTTTATTATAATCTCCATCTTGGTTAACTGAAATTTCGATACCGATAGACTCTCTGTTTCCTGAACCATCACCATCTCCTGCATGCCAACCATTTTCATTTGTTGGTAAGTGCTGATAGATTTGTTTATCGTCTACTGTAAAATGCCATGAAGCAGTTCGGAACGTACCTTCCGTTGCTTGTTTATACAAATATTTCGCATGATTTTCAGCATTCGCACCGCGGGCTGTGTTTGCAGTCTCATGAATTGTAATATAACGTGCTTTCATCGGATTGGCAGGGCGAATATCAGGGTTTCCGGCTGGAACAATCCACTCTACAAACGGGACACCTGCAAGTGTTCCATATTTCTTTGTAGTCATCGACGCATTATATTGAATAGCTCTTGGCTTTTCAACCGGCTTCATTTCGCGAGTAGAACCATCATTTCGACCGTCTACATGTTCAAATGCCTTTTCAATGTTTGAAATAGCTTCATCTTCCGCTACTTGACCTGTTTTAGCTTCTTTCATTTTATGTAACTCTTCTGTTTCATCATGCTTATGCTTATATTCTTCTAGAAGAATTTTCTCATTCTCTGATACTTCCGCTTCATTAATTTGCATGTGATCTGGAGTTTCTAGATTGAAGTCCGAATAACTTAAACCATTTATTCCATATTCTCCTTGAGCGATACTAAGTTGGTCAGTTTGAGATTTATTTATCTCTTCGGCTGATGCGGAAAAAGGTAGTCCTCCTAGAATTACTAAACTTGTTGATAGTGCGATTATTCGTTTTTTGATTATCTTATTCATTGCTGTAATCGATACCTACACAGTCTCTTCGTGTAAGTATCTCAACCTCCCTTTATCTTCTCATTCGTTTTAAATTACTATGAATCTACTATGTATTTAAATAGGATGTCTAATAAATACTTTCATTCTATCCCCCACAAACGAATCGTAGTTTCAAAAATATTTTCTACAAAATCCCTTAACAAACATTATTTTACAACCAATTACAAAGACCGTCAAAAACATTTACAACAATCAAAAGTTTATCTCATGATCCGATAGTTGCCGCCTACTTCTTTTCTCACTATTACTTTCACAGTATATTCGACTCTGAAGCTATTATAAAAAGTCGATTTCTTACCTCAATAAGGAATCGACTTTTTTAAAATCAAATTTAATTATTTTCCACTATAGTTTCCATCTTCTGATGAGCATCTCATTCAAAAAACGTATAATTGAAATACATTTTTGCAAAAGTTATTTTAATAACGATACTATTATACATACCGTATTATCTACAACTGAACGTTCTGGGCGAGATTTCATTAACACCGTTAATCCAATTAATGAAGTGACTAGCGTTTGTGCCAATGCTTTAGCATTCACATCACTTTGCAGTTCTCCAGACTGAATTCCTTTAGTAATTAATTCTTGAAATATAACTGAAAGATACATTTGATGTTCTCTAGTCAGCACTTCAAATTTTTCATTATGAGGGGCAATCTCAACCATTGTGTTAATACAAAAACAGCCTTTATTTGATTCTTTTTTATATTCCTCTTCCACCATATTTTCAAAAAATATACGAATGGCCTCTTTTACAGATTGTTCTTTTTGAAGTTTTGTTCGAATGCTAGCTGCGTGTAAATTCGTGTATCTCCGTAATGCAGCTTCAAATAGCCCTTCTTTATCACCAAATGCTGCATATAAACTCGGTCTTTGTATTTCCATTTTAGCAGTTAGATCACTTAATGAAGTAGCAGCGTATCCTTTCTCCCAAAAAAGTTGCATAGCAGCATCTAAAGCTTTTTCTTTATCAAATTCACGTAGTCGAGCCATTTAACCCCTCCTCTTTTTTCACCTGTTTTCTAAATTATAAATCACGTTTTTATGTACTAATCAGTATATTATATATCGTATTAAATTATAAATGATATGTCAAAAGAAACTGAATTTAATTTACAATTCACTTGACATAGTAACTTATCCCTGATTATATTTGACTTACGAAATAACATACCGTTCGGTACATTATTTTAATAACAAAAGGAGATGATATTATGGATACTAAAGAAAACATGACAGCTGCTCTTACACAGAATAATGATCAGTTCCAATCACCTATCAATACAATCATGCCCCGCTATATAACTCTATTATTTTCAATAGCTTGCGGGATGGCTGTGGCGAATATATACTTCGCTCATCCTCTACTTGATTCTTTATCAAATGCGTTTAAGATCAACCATTCAACTATTGGTGTCGTTATTACGATTACTCAAGTTTGTTATGCACTCGGATTACTTTTATTAGTTCCACTTGGTGATTTGTTAAACCAAAAAAGACTTATCATTGTTCAAATGCTTTTATCCGTTTTCGCTTTAATTGTGGTCGGAGTCGCTCCTTCCAGTACCGTACTTTTTATAGGTATGGCCTTAGTCGGAATTCTTGCGACTGTTACGCAGACACTCGTCGCATACGCATCCATTTTAGCTAACCCAAAAGACCGTGGGCGAATAGTAGGTTTCGTCACGAGTGGTGTCGTAATAGGAATTCTACTTGCACGTACATTTGCCGGAACATTAACAGATCTAGCGGGATGGCGTTCCGTTTATCTCACCTCTGCTGTACTTATGCTCTTCGTAATTGGTTTGTTATATCGTAATTTACCTAGTCTTGAACATAAAAAAACAGCTATGACCTATCGTAAATTATTACGTTCTGTTCTCTTATTATTTGTAGAAGAAAGGATTTTACGTATTCGCGGAATATTAGCATTGCTTATTTTTACTTCATTCAGTATTTTATGGACTTCATTAGTTTTACCTCTAAGTGTTGCACCATATAATCTATCACATACAGCTATCGGAGCATTTGGTCTTGCTGGAGTTGCTGGTGCATTAGCTGCCACTAAAGCCGGACAACTTGCTGATCGCGGATTCGGAGAGAGAACTACTGGCATAGCCTTATCCTTATTATTACTTTCATGGCTCCTAATTAAATTAATGAACCATTCTCTATTCCTACTAGTTATCGGTGTTATCCTTTTAGATTTAGCTGTGCAAGCTGTACATGTCACCAATCAAAGTATGCTTTTCACAGTGCGTCCAGAAGCGAGAAGTCGCCTCACTGCCAGTTACATGATTTTTTATTCTATCGGCAGTGCAACAGGTGCAATTCTTTCCACAAACATTTATGCAAGCTACGGATGGAACGGAGTTTGTATATTAGGTGCATCCGTTAGTGCTTGTGCTCTTTTATTTTGGGCAATGACCTTACGGCGATCGTCATAAATAAAAGGGGAATAATTTATTAGTGCATTTTTTAATACGTATTTTTCTACAAGATTATAGAATACCATTTACTTTTTAAAATAAATCAACGGCATTTTCATATTAAAAATGCCGTTGATTTCAAATTTTATGTATGCGATTCGCCATGTCATGATAATAGATCATATACTAGCAAAATACATCTATTACAAATTACCTTTAACTTTTCCAACAATCTCGTTTATCGTATTTCGATCAAACTTGTCACTAATTTCGTATGGCTCACGATCTCCTACTAATTGTACGCCTACGATGTCGTTGCGGTCCTTACCGTATTGCACTTCAATAATAGATCCGCGCTCTATTTGTTTCCAAATGTAACCTGCTTCATCTTTATTATCTAAAATAATACAGTCCTCAATATTTTCATCGATCCCAATTAACTTGTTATCATCCATATACCCAATCTCGTATTGTTGACGTTCTTTCGCTTTGCCGCTTACTAATATACCTTTGCTACCATATGAGTAATCCGTATAATCCTTTTTCTCCGCTTGTACCGCTTTCGGCTCTTGTACTTCAGTTTTTTCAGTAGCCCCACAACCGGTAATAAGACCGATTGGCATAACTGCAGTTAATACTACTCTAGTAAATTTCTTTATCATTTAAAACTAACCTCACGTGATTAAGTTTTAGTTTCATTTATCGCTTTATTAAAGGATAACATGGCAACGCGAAGAAAAAGCCAAACAAAAAATATTATTTACATTTCCCACTTATATAAGGGACTAGGCCGTTTAAACCTAGTCCCTACATAACTTTAACTTTTCTTTACATGCTTAATGATGCTTCATCCTTATTTCTTTACTATCCCCTGTACAACTTATGTGTTAGAAACTTCTTCTTTCATTTTATCCCGCTATTTGTGGGCAGTAAGACTCCCACCTCAAAATTCGGCTGGAGCAAAGAAGTTAGGTGGGAGAATAGCTGCCCGTAAACGCCCGATTGGTGTAGGCTAATAATCAGTGGGGATGCCCCCCACTGATTAAAGTTTCACTTTATATACCCTATCTCTTTTCTCATCACTTTTGACAAAAACCAGCTTTCCTTCTTTAACAAAACCTTCTAATAGTAAGCATACTTGTCCATATGCTTTCGGCTTATTCGTAGTGAATCTTTCATCGGGTATTTTACCAGCTCGTACTAATTGTTCACATAGCTCAAGTGCACTTATTTCTTCAGAATTAAATAATCCCAATATATCTTGTTGCAATGGCGATAAAGGTACTGGTATCTCAGCAACCTCCACCGTTTCTTTTTCCTCTTCAAATAAATCTTCAAATGAAATTTGATTCATTACATCTTTTCCTTTCTGATAATGAATTTGCTTAACATGAACTGAATCTTATATGTACTAGAACTTTTAAATTTAGTTATTGTTATGTAGTCCTTACCTCTTTACATAAATTTTATAACTCATGTGCATCATTTTAAGTAGTATGTTTCAATTATACCAAATATACGTTCTATCATCTATTGAATTCGTTATTGCAGAAATGAAAGCAATAGTGAACATCATCTGATTTGTTAGTTGCACAAAACATGTAACAAATCTATACTCATCTTTTAGTTTGTCAGCCACTTCTATAAAAGTAAGACTAGAGCCACCTAACCCATGTAAACAAAAGATAACCGAATTTTTCTTATTACCCCATTCTGTGATGTGTACTTTCTTATGTCGATTATTAACAAAATATCTCTTCACCCTATTCAGCTCCTAAAATATTTTCCCTACACCAACTATTTCATCTTAACAAAATTTGTAAGATGCTAACAAATAAAAAACACTACCAATCGCAGTGTTTGGGCTACCTCCACATGTCTATCAAGCTAAGAAAAGCTAACATCCAAAACAAAAAAGATGGCGAGGTTAATATTGTAGCATCTGGAAAGTAGGCAGTCTCTAAAGCCTAGTTAAGCAGATACAGTAAGCAAGTATTCTATGTTACGAATGAAAAAGAATCTGATATGAATATCAGATCCTTTTTCACTGCTTCTTTTATAAATTTAATTTCTTGATACATATATCTTTTCATACGATAACTGGTTCATACGTGCTCAAATTATCATACACCGTTTTCGCAATACTAGGAGGAAGGTTAATACTTCCACCAGATATGGCTTTTTAATAGAAGCAAATTGTATTTTTACTTGCTAGGATTAATTTTTTCGCAATACTCTTCTAAAGTTAATCCTTTTTCTTTTAGATAAACAGCAACTTCTTTTCCTACATAACGATAATGCCATGGCTCATACTTAATGCCAGTAATATTCTCTTTATCTTTTGGATAGCGGAGAATAAACCCATACTCTGCAGCATTCTTATCTAACCATTTGAATGCATCAGTCGTTTCAAATTTTGCATTTAAATCTTCTACAGTATTCTGCCATTCAACTGAAATAATATCTAATGCTAATCCAGTGTGATGTTCACTTGCACCAGGATACTGAAGATATTCCAATGCCTTAGCACTAGCCTCTTTATCCGACAAACCTTGAGATTTATAGCTTTTAACTGAAGCATCATAATAAGTTTGTTGTAATTTTATAGCTCGATAACCTGATCTTAAATAAAGATTGATTCCCTCTTTTTTTGCAGCTGTTACCATATCCTGATAGGAAGTTGCAATTCTGCTATCGATTTTCATATTTGGCTTAGCATTTTGAGTGATACTTGTTAATTCAATCCCTAGTTCCTTTGATAACATATGTTCTCTATTTACAAGAATAATTCTCCAATCATTAAGATCAGAGATAGGTAAAACATCTTTTTTATTCGCATTTATCTCATTTTTATTTTTATCGTTATTATTAGTAGTTTCCTGAGATGTTTGTTTTCCACTACAAGCAGCAAGGCTCCATCCCAATGTCAATACCAATGCTAAAATTATAAATTTTTTAATTGTATCTCATTCCCTTTTTGTTTATTAGTCTTTATACCAATTTCCCAACACATCTCTAGGAATATCCTTGAAATCCTTCAAAGAAACGGGACCTACAAATTTTTTAATCCCATGATTTTTAGAATTTTCATCCGAATAATCTTTTAAAAATTGAATTTTAAATTGTTTCTTACCATCAGCATAGTCGGTTACTGTCGGTACGAGTGCCGCTTGTCGTATACCAAAAGTTTTATCTTCATACTTAACAAATTGTATATAAGATAATCCTCCAACCAATGTTTCTAATTTTTCTTGAGCAGAAATAAGATTTCCAAGAGAATAATAGATTAGCGTTTGATGTCCATCTTTATTTTGTTTCCACTCAATTGGTTGAATTACATGTGGATGATTTCCAATTACTACATCTACACCTAAATCTGTTAAATATTGAGCAACTTCTTTTTGTTGTTTTGAAGGTGTAGAGGTATATTCAACTCCCCAATGCACCATAACAATCACCATATCAGAACTACTCTTTGCCTTTTCCACATCATTTTGTATCGCTTTTTTATCAATTAAATTTAATGCCCAAGACTTATCAGCTGGAATTTTAATTCCATTCGTACCATATGTATAATTAAGTAATGCAAAACGAATCCCATTTTTTGTAATCGTTTTTATTTCATTGCGCTCGTTTTGACTCTCATTAATGCCTACCGGGATAACATCCGGATATTTCTTCCAGTATTCTCTTGTATTCGCAACACCTTTAATACCCATATCCATAGCGTGATTTGTCGCTTGAGTCACTATATTGAATCCAGTATCCACTAAAGATTGACCTACTTCTTCAGGTGTATTGAAAGTAGGATATCCCTGTACTTTTAAATTATTTCCTGCAATCGGGGTCTCCTGGTTCACTATAGCAAGATCACTTGATTTAACAGCTTTTTTGATATTTTCATAAATATAGTTATAATCATATGAACCGTCTTTTTGTTTGCCATCTTTAATTACTGCGTCATGGTATAAATTATCACCCGTTGCTATTAAATTCACAACCGATTTTACTTTTTTATCTTCCGTAAAATTAGGAGATTGTTGAATAGGACTTTTATCTACCCAATTTGGTGCTTTTAAGGATTTATCTATATTTGATTGAGCCGGTGGTAATGAAGCTTTAGATGTCTTAACATCCGTATTACCACACGCGGTTAAAAGCACTAAAAAAATAAGACATAATAAAAAAATTCTTTTACTTCTCTGTAAATTATGTAACATGTAATCCTCTTTTCTGTTTTACTACTTATAACCAGTTCTAACAAATAACTTTTTAAAACAACGTATTTTGGTTTTACACTTAATTATGGAAGGACACTCTGTTACATCTGCTTCGGAATATACGGATATTTTTTTCCACTTTCTAACAATCTATCGATTCCATCAGAATTGATAGATTGCTAGAAAAACATTATCCACCAGGATGTCGACTAGGTTCCAATCAACATCCTCCAGATATTGAACTTGATATACCTGTTCCAATTGTAGTAGCTGGTTAATCTAAACAAGAGAGGAGAATAGTTCATATAGCCTCCTCTCTTGCTTTACGTTTGTGAGTGGCTCCAAAAAGAGGGAATCGCTGCCGTCCCCTCTTTAGATAGTGCGAAATCTGTGTAACTAATTTCTTTAAGTTGAGCGACAATCATTATACTGATAACAACGAGTAAGACCCAAGAACTTATTTTATCAATATACGAAAAAAGTAGCAATATTTTCTGCGATCCATATAAAGAAGCCCATTAGGAGAAATGAAAAAGGAAGTGGCATTTTATATGTGTTGTTTCGCACTGTGAATTGTACATAAGTTTTAGCAAAAACAATAAATAAAGGCTCTGTTGCAAAGTTTTCTACATGAAGCTACAGTCTAGAAAACAGGATTTAGAAGAATTGGGCATGTCTTTTCGTTCTTCCCAGAAAATATATTTTCCTTCACTGATCAAGTGTAAAAAAACAAGCCATCCAATTCATAGAGGATGAATTGGATGGCTTGTTCTGTATCAAAAAGAAAATCTGTTATTTGATTACTTCAATTTCCCCTCAAAAACAATTTTTCTACCGCATGGTTCAACTTCTGTTTTGCCGTTTTTCTTCACTTCATGAAAGATTGGTTCTTCCATGCGACGAGACGGTGCATAGCCTTCTTGTTCCATACGTGCTAAGCAGTCTGTAATTGTTTCGTTTTCGAGTACTTCAAATTTCTTTTTATTAGGTTGTTTTGTCATGCCCTAACCTACTTTCTATTTTTCTTGATGCGAATTGATTCTTCATGTAGACCATATATACCATTGCGAGAATTCCCATTATAATCATAACCGCAATAAAAAAGCTTGTATACTGTATTTTTTCTATAAATACGCCTCCTAATACAGGTCCCATAATACTTCCTATACTAAAGGCGATTCCGGATAATATATTACCCGCTGGTAGTAAGTGTCTCGGTAATAAATCTGTCATAAATCCAAGCCCTAGTGAGAAGCACGAGCCAATGACCATACCTGCTATAAGCATACATGCAAAGACGATCCAGTAATATTGATCAAATACTGCTGCAAGTAGGAAAATGCCCGTACTTACACTGAACGTCCACGTTAAAATACGGTCTCTCCCGTATTTATCACTTAATATACCGAGCGGGATTTGTGTAATAATGCCCCCAACTGCGAATGCTGGTAATAAGAAGGAAACTTCCGATACAGACCATCCTTTGCGAAGTGCGTATACTGGTAAGTTACTATTTAACATCGCTTCAAGTACGCCGTATGCGAGCGGACCAATTAGCGCAATCCAAGCTAATCCAACGACTTGTTTATAACGGGAAAAGGATGATTTACTTTCAGTTTTTGCCTCATCTTGTGCTGGAAATGCATTTTTCGTTGGTAGTAGTAAAAGCCATCCTATTAAGCAAAGTATAGTAGATACGATAAATGGTGTTGCAAGACCGTACTGAACAGTGCTTGCTAAATACGGGCCAACTGCGAAACCAATTCCGAAGAATACACCGTATATCGATACTTGTCTACCTATTTTACTCGGGTCTGATGTTGTCGTAATCCATGTTTGTGTTCCGACATGAAGCATATGATCTCCGACTCCAACTAGAAATCTAAGAACGAACCATACCCAAAATGAAAAAGTTTGTGTAAAAAAGAATAATGAAATAATAACGAGAAACCCACCAATAACGATAATTGGCTTCATTCCAAACTTTTGCATCGGTTTTTCAAGAAACGGTGAAATAACTAATATCCCAATATATAATGCCGTCGCATGAATACCGTTAATACTTGAACTAACCCCTTCTTGTTCAAAAATCATTGCAATGGTCGGTAAAAGCATCCCTTGTGACAAACCTGAGATTGCTACAATTCCAACCATAATCCAAAAAGTAAAACGCATCGACATCCCTTTCCCTCTCCTTCTCACGCTTTCCACTTTTCATTATAAACTGTTTCTTCAAATGCGTGTACGAATATTCATAATAAAAAAGAAGCTAAAAGAATGAACCTTTTAGCTTCTTATCCTTCCCATACTTGCGCTTTCACATTGTAATGAAAATGCTTAAAATATGGATTTTCATAAAATGAAGGCCCAAATAAAATCGGATGTGTATGGACCATTGATTGCTGCACTTGCAAAGGAACTACAGCTGGTGAAACTTGCATATACATCGGATTTATAATTATTTTTATATATTGATGATCATTATATGGAGAATGATATATTAAAAATGGATTATGCATTGACTCTCTCCCCTTATACATACAAATGCTATAGTATATGCAAGTTTTATATTTCGGGAATTATTTATTGTCTAACCAATCCTCAACATGTTTTATAAATACATCTAAACAATCTATAAACGGTGAGTGTCCGCAATCTTCTAATATCTTCAACTCTGCATTTGGCAAATGTTTTGCTAATTCCTCACCGACTACTTGCGGTACGACGTAATCTCTGTCACCTTGTATGACGAGTGTTGGAGCTTTAATATGATGAATTTGCTTATTTCCCTCTACAACCCCGTTATGTTCATCCGAAATATTAAATGTAATGAGCGCGTAATTCACATCTACGAAATTACGTTGCGTTAACATATCATCTAAATACTTTTCATAACGATCCGGTTCAGGTTGATTATGTGTATATATTAATAGATTCCATACTGTACGGTAATATAATTTATTCATATTTTTTATCGCATCTAGCACTGGAGCAATTTGTACTGGATCTTGCGCGATTTCTTCTTTCGTCTTTACTAAACTTGATACGATCGGTTGCCCGTTAATATCTTTTTTAAAAATTGGATATCCCTTCATTCCCACTGATTCTACTAAAATCAACTTTTCGACAAATGTTGGATGATTCGCTGTAAATTGCATCGCAACACCACCGCCCATTGACCAGCCCATTAATGAAAATTTTTCTAGTTTTAATTGATCGATAAATAGTTTTACATCTCTTGCAAAGTCTTGTAATGAATCTATCGATTGATTATATGTTGATTGGCCAAATCCTCTTAAATCAAGAGCGTAAATATGGTATTGATCTTGCAACTTTTCAATAACTAAATCCCAGTGTTGTGACGATGTCATGTTCCCGTGAATGAGTACAAGAATTTCTGTATTTTGCCTTCCAACTTCCTGATACGCAATCGTTTCTCCGTTCGATAGTGAAACAAACTCCATTGTTGCAGGCTTAATCATCACAAGTTCCCCCATTCTATTTAATAGAAAGAAAATTCTTTACTTAATTAAAGAATACCATGTAGAATGTACGTTCTCAATACAAAATCTATACGAAATTTCCACATAAAACAACATGTCTATTACTAGACAAGTAAAATAAAAAGGTATATAGTTAGCTAGGTAACTAATTTGAAAGGATCAAAATACATGGACGAAAAACAACATTTTTTCCACATTGTCAGTCAAACTTCTCGTAAGTTTACGAAGAAATTTAATGAACGTGTATCTCCAACAGGATTATTTAGTGCGCAATGGGCTGTTATTTTCCGCATTAATCAAACTGGATCTTGTACCCAAACAGAATTATGTCAATATTTAAATGTTGAATCACCAACGATGACTCGTACGTTAACACGTATGGAAACGATGGGCTGGATTATTCGTACGGAAGGAAAAGATCGCCGTGAGAAGCTCATTTCCTTATCGGAAACAGCAATAGAAATGATTCCAGTATGGCAAGAAGAAGTTGATTCTTTTGAAGAAAAGACGCTAGAAGGTATTAAAGAAGAAGACTTACATGAAGCTTTTCAATTGTTACAACAAATCATCAAAAATTTAGATCATTAATATGGAGGGATGACGATGCAAAGTGAAAAACTTTGGACGAAGGATTTCCTCGGAACTTGTTTTAGTAGTCTGTTTCTCTTTTTAACATTTTACATGCTTATGACTACTCTGCCTGTCTATGTTATAGACAGCCTAAAAGGAAAACCTGAGGAAATTGGTTTAGTTGCAACTGTTTTTCTTATTTCATCTGTTTTATGTAGACCATTCACAGGAAAATGGCTCGATGATTTAGGAAGAAAGAAAATATTATTTATTTCACTTTCACTATTTTTAGCCGCTACCGTTATGTATTTCGGTACGCAAAGTTTATTTTTATTACTTGCCCTTCGCTTCTTACATGGTATTGGATTCGGAATGGCAACAACAGCAACTGGAACAATTGTAACTGATGTAGCACCAGCTCATAGACGCGGCGAAGCACTTGCTTATTACGGCGTATTTATGAGTCTACCGATGGTAATTGGTCCTTTTTTAGGTTTAACAATTATTTCTCATTTTTCATTTACTGTACTATTTATTGTTTGTTCAGTATTTTCATTACTCGCATTTTTATTAGGATTACTAGTCAATATTCCGCATGAAGCACCAGTAAACAAACAAAAACGAGAAAAAATGAAATGGAAAGACTTAATTGAACCATCTTCTATTCCAATCGCTCTAACAGGATTTGTTTTAGCCTTTTCTTATAGTGGCATTTTATCCTTTATTCCTATTTATGCGAAAGAGCTCGGTTTAAGCGAAATTGCAAGTTACTTCTTTATTTTATACGCACTTGTTGTGGTCATTTCTCGTCCATTTACAGGGAAAATATTTGATCGTTTCGGTGAAAATGTACTTATCTATCCCGCTATTATTATTTTCACAATTGGGATGTTCATTTTAAGCCAAGCGCAAACTTCATTTTGGTTCCTTGGCGCAGGTATGTTAATCGGTTTAGGATACGGAACATTAATTCCAAGTTTCCAAACGATTGCAATTTCTGCCGCTCCAAACCATCGACGTGGTTCTGCGACAGCTACTTACTACTCGTTCTTTGATAGTGGCATTGGCTTCGGTTCTTTCATTTTAGGTATAGTCGCTGCCAAATCAAGTTATCATAATATGTATTTTATCGCAGCTATTATCGTTGCGTTCACTTTACTTCTATATTATGGATTACACGGACGAAAACAAAAATTCAAGAAACAAAGTACAGACGGACAAATATCTGCTTAACGTTCATAAGGAAAGTAAACTTACCCGTTTACTTTCCTTATTTTGTATTTATTTTAAGACGAGCGTATACTTATAATAGAAACTAAAGGAGGTACCTATATGAATGTAAAGAAATCTCCCCTGCTATTACTGTTACTAGTATTACTATTCGTAGTTACAGGGCTTGGGTTTACTTTTTTTAAAAATAATAAAACGACCCCCACTAAAGCAAATGTCACAAAAGAAAACTGGTTGGACGATCCTTACTTACGCTGGTCGTATACACATATGAAAGAATTCACTTTAATAAATGAAGTAAAAAACATCCCTGACCAAGTTGCTCCCTTCCCTACCGCGTTACAAAACTTAGACGATTTTGCTGTGGAGCGTAGATTTGGAAATAAGACTCCTCTAAAAAAACTTTTAGACGAAAACAAAACAGATGCTTTTGTCGTTGTACATAATGGTCAACTTGTTTATGAACGATATTTCAATGGATATAACGAGAGTGAACCTCATGGAATGGCATCATTAGCAAAGGTGTTTACTGGTGCAATCATACAATCTCTCGCTGAAGAAAATCTTATTGATGTAGAGAAAACAGCTGACACTTACATAAAAGAATTAAAAAATACACCGTTTGGAAAAGCAACACTTCAGCAATTACTGGACATGCAAGTTTCCGCTGAATACCCTACTCACGGATATATGCAGCTAGGACTAGAAAATCAAGATGCACAACTATATTTAGCTAGTAATATTTTACCCCGAGGTAAAAATTACGAGGGGCCTATGAAAATTTATGATATGTTACTAGAAGCAGAAGAAACTGCACCACCTGGTTCAGCTTTTTCTTACAATAACGGATCAACTGAAACACTCGCTTGGATTATCCGAACGATTACAGGGAAATCGTTAGCTGAAAATGTAAGCGAACGAATTTGGTCTCAAATTGGTATGGAAGAAAACGCGTATTACGTTACAGATGAAACAAAAGTAGAACAAGCAAGCGCTGGCTTAAATGCAACTGCTAGAGATATGGCGAGGTTCGGACAATTACTATTAAATAATGGTCAATATAGCGGAAAACAAATCGTCCCTTCTTCTATTACAGAAAGTGTGAAAAATGTACAAGTAGGTGAGCTCGCAATTGGTCATGGTGCTTCCATTTCTTATCATAATCAATGGTGGATTCCGCACAATGAACAAGGTGCTTTCGAAGTGTTAGGCAGTTACGGACAAACCCTTTACATCGATCCGAAAGCAAGTATGGTAATCGTCCACTTCTCTTCTAACGCTGCGCCTAGTAATGAAATCCATTCGGTTTATTCCGATATGTATATTGATATTGCACATCATTTGGAGAAGCTTCCACAGTAGTGGAGGCTTTTTTTATTTACCCAAATCCTATTCCAATTAGTACTTGGTTAGTAGGAGTTGCCGAAAGAATTACTATTTAAGCCACGCCTAAACCCCATTTATATTGATAATATTTTAGTAATTTGAAAACACTAGTGCTTAGGAAAGGAGGGATTACGAATGTCTGTGAAAAAGCTATTAACTGGATTAATCATTTCACTTGCGATGATTGTAGTTATGACTACTTTAGGTTCGCTCCGTGTATTTGCCGAATCCGACGTTGTGAGACAGCCTATTGAGGTTGAATTGAATGATGATTACTTTAATCCGAGTATCATCACTGTTCCGGCTGGGAAAACGACGACGTTACTATTGAAAAACAAAGGAAATAGAGATCACACCTTTACTGTGAAAAAGCTCGGAATTGACGCCGAAGTCCCGTCAGGAAAAGAGATAACAATTACCGTAAAACCTGAAACTCCCGGTACATATGAACTAATATGTCGGTTCCACTACTTGAAAGGAATGGATGGGAAAGTAATAGTCCAATAACGAGCGGTACCGGTCCTTACTTTTTTATAAAGTGAAACTTAAATTCGCGGGGGTTTCCCTCCCCCGCACATTATGAGCTCTCACTAATCAGTTTTTTACTGGTAGCATAAAATCGTTACGCTGTCGTAGCGTACGAAATTTGTGTTTTGTTGGTGCTACCCCATCGCTATCAAAGTTAAGAAACACATTCTTCCCCAAAATGATAAAAATGAACTTCGGTGCTATAAAAAACACAAAATTTCCATTTAAAGAGTACTTTAAAGTCTTAGCTTGATGGCAATGGAGTATTAAAATAGATTAATTTGATGGGCATGTACACAGACCCCAATTATAGTAGGGGCCCGCCAACCAATTGACATAAAACCCACGTTAAGCAAATTGGCTTTAGTTTGTATTAATTTAAAGAGATTCTATGATTTTATAGTAAGTGGACTACCAGCACTTTTTAAAAAAATCATACTAAACACATTTTGATAAAAGAGCCGATTTTTCCAATTTTCTTGTAAATTGTGTTGCATAAATAAATGCTCATTTCTCTTGGTGTTTCGATTTTTCTTCAACAGGAATTTGCATATTCATAATTATCTGTCCTTCTGGGTAAAACAGATTCAATCCGTGTAAATCTGATTCAATTACATCACATGATCTAAACTGTAAACCATTTCTCTTTATATAGTCTTTAATGTTTGTATATATTTGACGTCGTGCTTCATCCATATGCCCTTCTGTACATACGTAATCAACACAAAGATAATTACCTGCAGGTATACTAAGAATATCAACGTGCTCGATCTCTTTATCATTCAAAACAGGATAATAAACTGAAAGTCCCAAATCATCATTGAAGAAATTCTTAATTGGACACATTGTTATAAATTGTTCTTGAAAAAGTTCACCTTGCTTAAAAATAGAACGGAATTTATCAAAAAAGGATTTTACACTATTAAAATTTTCTCCTTTGATGTGATAATATTTTCTTTCTTCAAAATAGACACTCTGAATTTTATTGAAATTTCTGCTTCTATTTTGAAGGAGATCTAGGAGCCTAGTAATTTTCTTTTGCACTTCCATAAATCGATGAATTTCAGTTTCAATTTCATTTTTTTTGTTCTGTAAGATATTCATATTGTTTATTATATTTCTCTTATTTATTACTAAATCAATTTCTCCAATTGAAAAACCCATATCTTTACAAAAGAAGATTTGGCTAATTCTTTGTAGGTCTTCATTTCCATACAATCTATAGTTATTTTTACCTACCTTTGGCTGAACTAATCCTTTTTCTTCATAGAATCGAAGTGTTTCTTTCGTAGTATTAAAAATCTTAATTACATCACTTTTAGTTAACTTATAGCTATCCATCTAATTATATTGCCTCCTATAAGGAATAATATTCATACTATAAACTATGTGGTTACTTCATAGTCAATAAATAAAAAAATTCAAAATCAAAACTGGCTGTTTTTAGTGATGAAGGAGTACATGTCTGGTTCTGTTGCAAAGTTTCTTAACAGCTAAAAAGTTGGTATGATAGCTGTTCTTGCAGAGTTTGAGCGTGATATTATTCGTGGAAAGCCTCTTCGTAAAGATAATGCGTAAATACAAACAAAACCAGCAAAACACCTTTTCTGTGTCGTACTGGTTTTGTTGAAGTCCATCTTGAATTGTAGCTAGTTCAACGTGATTGCAAATTCCGAGTTCGGCGCGCCAGCAAATACAACCGATCCGTTTTTCGGCAATTTTACTTTGTTATTGCCGCTCACAACGGTAAAATTGACGCATACTCCCTTCTCATCATACACCGCGAATGAACTCTTCGATGACAACGTCACGCTCATCGTTTTCCCTGCTGTCGCTTGTGGGATCGTAAACCATTTCGCATGCCCATTTGCTTGTAGCGTAACTTTGGATGATTGGCCTGCATCAAGCGGTTTTACGTTGGATCCACTTACATATAACAATCCGGCCATCTCCATATATTCACTGCCGCCTTCTGTATAGAAATGAGTTTCCGTCGTATCACGGCCATTCATCACGGGGATCTGGAGCTGATGCGCCGCGGTGTTCGGACCTGTAATTTTTCTGCCGTCCCAATAGCCCTCCAGGTCTTCCTTGCGAGTAATTTGTGTGGTAATAAGTTTCGGTTGAACGAGATATTCAATAGAACTAAATTTCTCGTTCACGAGATAGAACTTGACGCCTTCCCGCTTCGCCCATGCGGCAGCGGTTTTCTTCGATAGCACGTTGTCTTCTAGTTTCTCGGCTAAATAGTGAGTCATCACATTTTGCCCTAAGCCTGGCGTCGATTTATATGTGCTCTCCTTCAAATAAGTGCTTCCATTCTTCTCAGTGACGAAGTTGAGCTTGGAAGTACCCTTCTCATTAATAAAGCTTCCATTCGCAGTATATACATATTTTTCTTCTCGATTAGATGGTAAGAACAGTTCTCCATTCTTCGTAATTTCTATTTTGAAATGACTTTCGCTATTGCCGTAAAAGCCCGCTTTCTTCGTCACGTCTTGAGGCATCTTGGCCTTGACCGGCTTGCCAAAGGATTTGTTTGGCTTGATGTCCTTAATTGTGCCCTTCTCTTTAAGCGCGGCGAGCAGTAATTCAGTTGCCAGTAGTTGATTTGTAGAGCTTTGGCCGCCGGATGACAACACAGCCACTGCCATCTTCTGTTCCGGAAGCACGACCAGTATAGCATGTTGCAGTGTTGTATCGCCGCCCTTAGCCATGCTTTTTATCCCATATTCACTGAATGGGTATAGTTTCACACTATCCCAGCCAAGACCATAGTTGAAAATATTACCTCCATCCCCCGGCCACATTCCTTTTTTATATTCCTCTTGCTCCATCGCCTTGACTGCCTTATCAGAGAGGATCCCTTTTCCCTGTCCCATAAATAATTGTGAGAATCGTACCATATCTTCTGCCGTGGAAGAGATCCCTCCCGAACCAATCACATTCACCGATTCAATGGGAAGCTTCCCTTGGTACGCCGGAAAATAGAGTCCAGCCCGCTTATCGTCTTCCCATTTGTCCTGCGGCGTTTTCGTATGATTCAGCTGTAAGGGTTCTGTAAACCGTTGATGTATAAATTCGGTAAAGCTCATACCGCTGACTCTTTCCACCAAAATCTCGGCCAGCGTAAAGCCGTCGTTGCAGTATACCGAGAACGCGCCAGGATCCGCCTTCAAGCTTTGGTTGGACAATTGCCGCATCAAGACATCATGGGCATAGGTATCATTATCGTTAAATAAAAATGCATTACTTAACGTGGAACCTTGCAAGCCGGAGGAGTGGTTTAACAGCATACGTGGCGTAATGCGTTTGTACCGCTCGTCTTTCATCTTGAAATCAGGAACAAAGTGGACGACAGGAGCATCCAAATCGACTTTTCCTTCGTCGACCAATTTCATTACAGCCGCTGTTGCATACATTTTACTGACTGAACCAATCCCATATAGAGTATCTTTGTTCAGCCGCTGTTTTCCTTCCATATCGTTCTTGCCTGTCTGACCCGACAAAATAAGTTTACCATTATCAATTAGCGCATACTGCACGCTAGTCGTCCCATAGGACTTCGTGAGTAGCGCAGCCTTCTCTGCCGCAATCTTCTCCAGTTCTTGGTTAGCAACTTCTTGGTTAGCTACAACCGGAGTCTTACTGCTTGAAGATGCTATCGCCCCTGTTGGTAGGATCATCGTTAGCGCTAATGTAGCGGCTAACACCCCAGATAGTTTATTTTTCATGAGAGAATTGCCTCCTTAGATAAGTAATCGAATTCATCACTTATTTGTTTAACTATAAAAAATATGACAAAATTTATCCGTTTTTCTTTTTTGCCTACTTGCTAAATTCAGCAAGTAAAATATTTTTAAAAGGATTAGGACTGTCAGCTCTACCCAAACTATTCCAATTGACGACCAACGTATGCTTGCCTCCAAGTTTACCTCCAACAAGAGTAGTAAACCCTAGTATGCCACCTGTGTGTCCCCATATCGAGACATCGTTTGGAAGCTTAGTTTCATAGATTCCAAGACCATATCCATCGATTCCTTCTTTTCCTGTAGGAACTGTAGTAAGCATTTGTTTTAGTTGCTGTTCTTTCAGTAATTTACCCCCGAGCAAGTAAGAGAAGAATTTATTTAAGTCGTCAGCAGTAGAAATCATATCTCCAGCTGAGCTACCTACACTTGGGTTATAATAAGTAACGTCTTTTAGCTCACTTACTCCGTCTGGTTGGACATATCCACGGGCATGCTTGGTGCCTGGAATAACGCTTGAATTGCCAGGTGGGAATGTATTCGGCAATTCAAGCGGTTCAATAATCCGACTTTCAATCTCTTCCGCATAGCTGTTTCCGGTTACTTTTTCAATAAGAATACCTAGTAATACATATCCTGTGTTTGAATAAGACCAGCCCTTTCCTGGGGCAAAGTCTGGGGGCAGAGAAATCCCCATCTTCACTAACTCTTCAGCCGTATACGATTTTTTTGTATCCGTAAAGTCAGCGTCTTTTGACCTTGAGTATTCAGCGATACCACTTGTATGGTTCAATATCTGCCGGATAGTAATCTGGTTACCATCATATCCGTTTCCTTGAATGACACCAGGCAACCATTTTTCGATGTAGTCGTCTAGATTCAAGCGGTTCTCTCCGACTAATTGAAGTACAACCGTTGCTGTGAACGTCTTCGTCACGCTACCAATGCGAAAGCGAAAATCTGTTTTCATTGGTTTCTTGCTGCTCAGATTCGCTACCCCAGCGGCATAACCCCAAGTTTTTCCACCCTCAGAAGTTTTAGCAAGTATCCCCGGGTATCCAAGTTGCAATGTATCCCGCATTGCTTGCTTGACGGAATTACGATCTCGTTGAGTATTTGTTTGTAACGAACTAGATACATTTTGAGTGGGCTCTGCTTTTACAATTGAGGTTGGCGTTGTGTATAACAGGGAACTTCCAGCTATTAAAATTGCACATGTAATTTGACTATGTGTTTTCATAGGGCATTCCTCTCCTCTATTCATATTGTATAGGTGGTTTCTTGCTATTTCGTATTAACCACACAGCTACCATCTCCACCTATGAAAAAAGGTCAACATTGAATTCGTAATCATCTTCATAATTATTATTTTTACAAACGCCATTCTGTCCTGGGTAAATCCCTCTTTTTCCACATATATGTTGACCACAGAAATTACTTCTTTTCTTTGAAACACTCTTGTTACTGGTCCGTTTTTCATATATAAGTCATATCTGTTCCGCCTTTTACGCCTCTTTATATTTTTATCATACACAATGAAAATTTCTTTTTTCTTACCCATTTCTTACAAATTACTTACGTTCAAAATCGCTTTTATAATAGGGTAGAAGGAGCATCTGTGCCGGAAGGTTCAGTAAATATATTAATCAAAAAGAAACACAGAGGTTTTTTACTTCTGTGTTTCTTTTTTCCATCCTTTTAAATATTAAGAGTCGATTTACCCTTAACAGGATGAATTCTGGCTCTTTTCTAATGTAATTTTTCCTCTTGCAATACAACACAAATGACATTGTGCTGCATGAAACACTCCTAACGTTGTTAAAATCACTTGTTTTTAAGTCAAAATTTATTTAACTTAGGGCAGATACTCCATATCCATCAGCTTAAGAAAAATAAACGCCACCAAAACAAAAAAGCCCCAAATGTTTCTTGAAAATAAGTTGGGGCTTTTGAACCAGAAAAGTATATTTTTAACTATGAAAACTACAATGAATTTTTCCTTTTTTCCTACTTGCTAAATTCAGCAAGTAAAATATTTTTAAAAGGATTAGGGCTGTCAGTTCTACCCAAACTATTCCAATTGACGACCAACGTATGCTTACCTCCAAGTTTACCTCCAACAAGAGTTGTAAACCCTAGAATGCCACCGGTGTGTCCCCATATCGAGACACCGCTTGGAAGCTTAGTTTCATAGATTCCAAGACCATATCCATCGATTCCTTCTTTTCCTGTAGGAACTGTAGTAAGCATTTGTTTTAGTTGCTGTTCCTTCAGTAATTTGCCACCGAGCAAGTAAGAGAAGAATTTGTTTAAGTCGTCAGCAGTAGAAATCATATCTCCAGCAGAGCTACCTGCACTTGGGTTATAATAAGTAACGTCTTTTAGCTCACTTGCTCCGTCTGGTTGGACATATCCACGGGCATGGTTAGTGCCTGGAATAACACTTGAATTGCCTGGTAGGAATGTATTCGACAATTCAAGTGGCTCAATAATCCGATTTTCAATCTCTTCCGCATAGCTGTTTCTGGTTACTTTTTCAATAAGAATGCCCAGTAATACGTATCCTGTGTTTGAATAAGACCAGCCATCTCCTGGGGCAAAGTCTGGAGGCAGAGAAACCCCCATCTTCACTAACTCTTCAGCCATATACGATTTTTTTGTATCCGTAAAATCAGCGTCTTTTGACCTTGAGTATTCAGCGATACCACTTGTATGGTTCAATATCTGCCGGATAGTAATCTGGTTACCATCATATCCATTTCCTTGAATGACACCAGGCAACCAGTCTTCGATGTAGTCGTCTAGATTCAGGCGATTCTCTCCAGCTAATTGAAGTACAACTGTTGCGGTGAACGTCTTCGTCACACTCCCAATGCGAAAGCGAAAATCTGTTTTCATTGGTTTCTTGGTGCTCAGATCCGCTATTCCAGCGGCATACCCCCACGCTTTTCCACCCTCAGAAGTTTTAGCAAGTATCCCCGGGTATCCAAGTTGCAATGTATCCCGCATTGCTTGCTTGACGGAAGTGCGATCTCGTTGAGTATTTGTTTGTAACGAACTAGATACATTTTGAGTGGGCTCTGCTTTTACAATTGAGGTTGGTGTTGTATATAACAGGGAACTTCCAGCTATTAAAAGGGCCAGACTTGCACATGTAATTTGACTACGTATTTTCATAAGGCATTCCTCTCCTCTATTCATATTGTATAAGTGTTTGCTTACTGTTCCTTACTTCCTGACAAGACTTAGGGAAAGGCCCTCACGCATATAGATTAAAGCCCCAGTACAAAGGTATCTATCAATACCAACAATTTGAGCCATTTAAATCTCCATCCCTTCTATAACAAAATTATTCAAAGGTATGAAAGCATATTATGTACCCTTAGTTATTGTTAGGATTAACACAACATGAGACATAACCCCAACCCATATTTCACTTTATTTATCCATAATATGTATTGAGAAAGAATGTAAATTCGAATCCTTTCCGTACCCCAACTATTGATCGTTTTTTTCACCTATTATAATTAGCTATTTAGAATTTCATAATAAAAAACTGTAAAAAAAATAACGAGTCCCTTAACGTATAACGAATTGTAAGTAGCGAATCTGCTGCCTTATTATCCTGTAAAAGAAAAAATAAGTTAAATTCCCATAGATATCTATCTTTTAGTTAATTACATACACTACTCCGTGATATAATTACATCTATATATTTTGTTTAAAGGGGGGGAATAATGAATTCATACATAAATAAGCAAAAAACAGTATCCCTTATAATAGCTTCATTTATCTTTTTCAGTTTTATATTAACTGGTATATACAATTTTACACAACCAAATTTCTTTTACTTAAATTTAGGAGGTTTAGTCCTCAACAGTTTCATGTTATTTGTGGCAGCTAAAGCATTAATGAAACAAATTAAAGACTAAGTATATACAACGATAAAATAAATTTAAGCTTATTTGAGGTATCGCCACATCACGATCAAGCTAATAAAAACAAATACCACATGCCCATCAACTTAAGAAATTGGTTGTTCCCCAAAACGAAAAAATGAGTTTTTTTGTTACAAGTTAGCGCAAAATTCCGTTCTGGGGGTACTATAATTTTTTAGCTTGATGGCGATGTGACGCTACCCCTATAAGGGTAACAAGGCAAATATTATATAAAATGATAACGAAAATAATAGATATGTCTGAATCACTTGGATGAAATCACTAGTTTCAAAAAAGCCTTCACGCAATGATGATTGCATGAAGGCTTTTGATGTTTTCTTATTTTTTTGTCTCATTGACCCCTGCAATAATGTCCTGGATGACGTACTCGGGAACATTTGCAGGGATTTCGTACTCACTTGGAAGACTCAATTCCCCGTCACCCTCCGTTAAGAAATGATTCAATTTCGGGTATTCTTTGAACTGAACATTCCCGCGGTTTGAAAGTCCTTCCTGCCATTTTGTATATTCATCTTTTACTGTTACTTGATAATCGCGTGCCCCTTGCAGAATCAGTAAAGGCTCTTTTCGTGATTTTGCCTCCTCAACTGGACGCCACCTAGAAACATCATACATAAAATGAGGAGACGGAAAATTGTAGCCAGCTGGCGGATGGTCAGGATTGAAAGTAGGATCCTGGATAAAAGCGAGCTGTCTTTTTAGTTCATCGATTACTTCCTTTGGTGCCCCAAGGTATTGATTCTGATCAATGGCAATGTCAGTCAAAGGACGTGCAGGTGGTGCGAGTAAGATACTTCCTCGGACAAGTGAGGAAGGCGCTTTGCTCAGTATACGCGGTATTGTGCCAGCTCCTAGGCTATGTCCGAGAATGAAAATATTATTTGGATCAATGCCTTCCTGCTGCGCTGCTGATTTTGCTACATATATGGCATCATCTGTAGTATCACGGTCTAACGTACCAGGTTCTGCACTCATCTTTAATGCGTGTTCTAAGGTACGTTTTTCATAGCGCAACACTGCAATTCCGTTGGATGAAAGGCCCACCGCAAGGTCTCGTAAGATTTTTGTTCCCATATATGTACTATCGCGATCATGGATGTCAGCACCATGAACAAGAACAACTACGGGTACCTTTTCACCAGGCTTATGTTTCGGAACCGTTAATGTGGCTGGTAACGGATATGTAGAATTTCCAATGACGATTTCACGTTCTTGATAGGAAGTAGGTTGATCATAGCTAGGATGCGGGATGGTATAAGATTCCTGGGGCTGCCTTTCCCCAACTTCATCTACTTTCCCGCCAGGTGTGAATTTAATGAGTAGCGGGATGGTAGTTCCTTCAATAGCTCCTGGAATTTCCACCGTCTGATGGACCAAGTTTCGTTCTTTTATTACAGGTGTTCCCATGCTTTTTATCCCGCTCCAGCCACTTTGTGTCCACCAGTTTTGTAATGTGTTTGCTGTAAACTTGGATTGAAAAGCAGCAGACGTCAACTAGAGTGCCTCTGCATACTTACCTTGCTGGAGATATGCAAAAAATAATGATGTACGCTCCGTTAAAGAGACTAGATTCTTTTCTGCAGATTGTTCCTCACGTGTATCTGCGTGAATAGCTGTTGTAAGTGGGAAAGATGAAACTCCTAAAGAAAAGAGTAGGGTAAAGGAAAGTGCTGATTTTTGTATTTTCTTTTTTTTATTCATGTTTTACCCTCCAATATGTGAAAGATATATTTTTAAATATAAAAACTATGACAAAATTTATCCTTTTTGCCTACTTGCTAAATTCAGCAAGTAAAATATTTTTAAAAGGATCAGGATTGTCAGCTTTTCCTAAACTGTTAAAATTGACGGCTAACGTATGCTTACCTCCAAGTGCACCTCCAGCAAAAGAACTAAACCCTGGAATGCCACCTGAGTGTCCCCATATCGAGACACCGTTTGGAAGCCTAGTTTCATAGATTCCAAGACCATATCCACCGAGTTCAGCACTTCCTGTAGGAACTGTAGTAAGCATTTGTTTTAGTTGCTGTTCCTTCAGTAATTTACCACTGAGTAAGTAAGAGAAGAATTTGTTTAAGTCGTCAGCAGTAGAAATCATATCTCCAGCCGAGCTACCTATACTTGGGTTATAATAAGTAATGTCTTTTAGCTCACTTGCTCCGTCTGGTTGGAAATATCCACGGGCATGGTTGGTGCCTGGAATAACGCTTGAATTGCCAGGTAGAAATGTATTCGACAATTTAAGTGGTTCAATAATTCGATTTTCAATCTCTTCCGCATAGCTGTTTCCAGTTACTTTTTCAATAAGGATACCCAGTAATACGTATCCTGTGTTTGAATAAGACCAGCCCTTTCCTGGGGCAAAGTCTGGGGGCAGCGAAAGTCCCAACTTCACTAGATCTTCAGCAGTAAACGATTTATTTCTATTCTTAAAAAAATCAGCTTCTTTTGTCCTTGAGTATTCAGCGATACCACTTGTATGGTTCAATATCTGCCGGATAGTAATCTGTTTAGCATCATATCCGTTTCCTTGAATAACACCAGGCAACCATTTTTCGATGGAATCGTCTAGATTCAGGCGGTTCTCTCCAGCTAATTGAAGTACAACCGTTGCGGTGAACGTCTTCGTTACGCTGGCAATACGAAAGCGAAAATCTGTTTCCATTGGTTTCTTGGTGCTCAGATTCGCTACCCCAGCGGCATAACCCCAAGTTTTTCCACCCTCAGAGGTTTTAACAAGTATCCCCGGGAATCCAAGATGCAATGTATCCTGCATTGCTTGTTTGACGGAATTACGATCTCGTTTAGTGCTTGTGTGTGACGAAATAGATACATTTTCAGTGGACTCTGCTTTTACAATTGATGTTGGTGTTGTGTATAGCAGGGAGCTCCCAGCTATTAAAATGGCAAGACTTGCAAATGTAATTTGACTACGTGTTTTCATAAGGCATTCCTCTCTTCTATTCATATTGTATGGGCGGTTGCTTGTTGTTTCATATTAACTACACAGCTATTATCTCCACCAATGACAAAGGGACAACACAGAATTCGTAATTATCTTCATAATGATTATTTTTGTCCTAACAAACGGTGAATCCCTCTTTTTTACAAGTATGTTAACCCAGAAATTACTTCCTTTCCCTAGAACACTCTTATTACTAGTTTGTTTTTCACATAAATATATCTTATCTAATCCCCCTTTCACTTTTCTTTATGTTTTTATCCTACACAATAAAAATTTCTTTTTTCTTATCCATTCCTTACAAATTTCTTACGCTCAAAATAGATTCTATAATAGGATGGCAGAAGCATCTGTGAAAATGCCTTTCCAATAAATATATTAATCAAAAAGAAACACAGAAGTTTTTCACTTCTATGCTTCTTTTTTCGTCCTTTAATTATTAAAGATTCGATTTACTCCGAACAGGGTGAATTCCGGCTCTTTTTTATTGTAATTTTTTTCTTGCGATACAACACAAATGACATTGTGCTGCATGAAACACTCCGAACATTGTTAAAATCACTTGTTTCTAAGCCGAAATTTATTTAACCTAAGGGGTACTCCATATCCATCAGCTGAAGAAAAATAAACGCCATCAAAACGAAAAAATAAGCTGACTTTTCAAAGTAACTACCTGTAGAAAAAGAAAATGTTCATTTAGGGGGTATATTAAAACCTTAGCTTGATGGCGATGGGGTCACCATATCAAAAAAAGAAAATTGTACGTTTAGACACATTTTAGACACAAATTAACCGATTCCCTGTACGTTAAGGAATTAGTTTGTATATTTGAGAAGATGTGCGACACAGGTGTGATTTTAGGGGAATCCAATATTTCCCATTCAAATATGATAGAATAGAAATATATCCAAAACGGAGGAACAACAAATGAACTCAAACACAGAACAGTTTATTTATGATATCCAGCAAAGAAAGAACAATTATATAGAAAATGTATTAATAGCCATACAACACCCTAAAAAAGAGCAATCTGAACAGGTCATTCAAAATATAGTAGAGAAGATGGATATGATGATCAGTTTAGTTACTACTTACATGGCTATTGAATCAGAATCTATGAAAGAATTAAAAGAGCTTCAGGAAGAAATTATTCATGCTCAAGCATATATTCAAAAACGAAAATTTGAAGAAATACAGAGATAAAACCCTGTGTTTTTATTTGGTCGTCTATGACGCCAATCTGTTATAAATCAAATTAGATGTAATTTGATCATTGTTTTGGCATAATCCATACAATTTGTTGAATACGTACAATATACGGCACCGTATCTTCAATGAGTGGTAAGTTCACTGGTAATATAAAGTGTATAGACATGAAGGATATAGAAAGTGTGAAAGTTAAGAAAGGTTTGTTTAGGACTAAGATAACTGTCACTTCAACAGGTAACAGGGGAGATATTGTAATTAAAGCAAATAGTTTTACTATAGGCTTATCGAATCAGAAGAAAAACCTAATAAAATTAGAAAAGAAGTATAGTTAAAGATAAGAGACAAATAGATTTTTATTTGAAGAAGGCTTACGCCTACTGATATTCACCTCCCACCTAAAATTGGTGTTTCACACCTTTATATTTTTGAGGAAGGAGTCTTCTGTCAGAAACCGAAAAAAATGAGATACCCCCATTTTTTTCGGTTTTGGAGTATTTCGTTTTCATTAGCTTGATAGTGATGTTTCCGTATCCCCTAAAAATAGAAAAAGAAGATTGAGACATCTCATCTTCTTTTCAGGCAGAGTTAGAGAAAGCATTTTATTGGATAAAATGCTTTCTCTAGCTCTGCAAAAATCGCTGTATTTCTATTTCTGGTAATCCCGTAAGCTTTGCAATGTCTTCTACAGACACACCATTTTTATGCATGCCTCGAATGAGTTGCATCTTTCCTTGCTCAACACCTTGTTCAATTCCCTTTTTAATTCCTTGTTGTTCTGCATGAGCAAATTTTGCTGCCTCATCCATTAAGGCCTTTTCTCTTGCTTCATATGCTTGACGGAAAGAAGAATCTTGACTCATACGTTCCCATTTATTCATTGCTTTTTGTAAAATCGGATCTCGGTTGATGGCAATATCCTCCAATGTTTGAGTGAGATGTTCATCTTCATTCGCAGGTAATAATAATAACCAACGAACAAATGAATCTTCCCACGGATTGACTTTCTCTTCGCGCCATTGCTGCATTAACTTTGGAATCTCTACTATATGAACTTCTATATCATCACTTAATAGCTTTTGTTGTTCCTAATTCCAAAGGATGCCTGTTGTATGAAATGCTTCATATTCAGGAAACATCGCAAAGTTTAACAGGTTAATTGTAATCGTTTTATGAAGTGAACTATATGGCATGCCCTTTTGCAATTGAGAAGTGTACAACCTTCCCCAATAATACAAACTGCGTTTAATCATATCATGATTGTTATTCAGCTGTATTTCTACATTTACCTTTGTTCCTATATCTAATGTAGCCGAAATATCTAAAATCGATAATTTATCTTCTTCATGTTCTCGATGTAAATGTGGATTTTCTAACTGTAGGGAAACTTTAGTTTACTTTCACCATCTATCAGTTTATTTCAACATAACATTCCGAGTTTCTAAAAAAAGAGAAGCTAATATTCTTTTACGAATGGCTTCTCTGAAAAAAAATGTTACTCATTTCTTTTTCAAACGAAGTTACACCCACCACATCTGTGAAGGATTTTCTTCAATTAAAATAGATTGAAGATTTTTTGTGGCACGTTTAAATCCTTCTTGAACAGACATGAGTGGATCTTCATGTTCAATACTTACAACATAATCATATCCATATGTACGAAGTGCACTCATCATTTGCGACCATTCTTCTAAGCTATGGCCACAGCCAACAGAACGGAACGTCCAGGCTCTTGTTTCCACTTTATCGTAGGGCTGCATGTCTGTTAAACCATACATATTTACATTCTCTTGATCGATGTAAGTGTCTTTTGCATGAAAGTGATAAATTGCATTTTCTTTCATTAATAACTTAATAGCAGCGACAGGGTCAATTCCTTGCCACCATAAATGACTAGGGTCTAAGTTAGCACCTATCGCATTGCATGTCTCTTCACGTAGTTTTAGTAATGTATATGGAGTATGTACTAAGAAACCACCGTGAAGTTCTAAACCAATTTTCACACCATGTTCTTTTGCAAATTCACCAACTTGTTTCCAATAAGGAATGAGCTTTTCTTCCCATTGCCATTTTAAAATATCATTGTATTCATTTGGCCATGGTGCAACAGGCCAATTCGGGTATTTTGCGCTTTCATGGTCACCTGCTACACCTGAAAAACAATTCACAACAGGTACGTCTAGTAGTGAAGCTAGTTGAATGGTTTTTAACAATGTTTCATGAGATTCTGTTGCAAAAGCAGCATCTGGGGATAACGGATTTCCGTGACAACTAAAAGCGCTAATGATTAAGTCTCTTTTTTGTACATGTTCTATATATGCGCTTCTGGCATGTTCACTTTCTAATAATACATCTAAGTTACAGTGCGAACCTCCAGGATAACAACCTGTACCAATTTCTACTGCATGCAAACCGGCTGCTTGTACATAATCTAACATTTCTTCAAATTCCATGTGAGAGAAAAGTGTTGTAAATACTCCTAATTTCATTTATCTTCCCGTCCCTTCTTCGTGTGTGTTACTACTTTCGTAAATTGCATCAATAATTTGCGATACTTGCAGCGATTCCTCAGACTTTACAATTAATTCTTCATCGTATAAGCAAGCTTTTACAAAGTTTTCTGCTTGCAAAATTCCAGGATCGCCGTTATTTGCTATCCAAACAGGTTCACTATTTAATATCATATTATGTTTTGTTGTATATAATTCAATTGGAAAAACATTTATTCCACCGTTTACTCCGGAGATACTCAAATATTCTTCATCATTTTTAATATTTGCTGCCCAAGAAGTTTCAAATAACAATGATGCCCCATTTTCAAACTTTATGTATGCGGTAACATGATCATCAACTTGAAATGTTTTATAATCATATTTCCCCCACATGTTTACTTGATTTGGTAGCTTACTAACGGCATTATAGACACTACCAATGACTTCCGTTTGTTTTGGATTTCCAATTAACCAAAGTGCTAAATCAAGAAGATGACAACCGTAATCTATTAAACTTCCTCCGCCTTGTAATTCTTTATTTGTGAAAACGCCCCAGCCTGGTACTTTTCGGCGACGGAGTGCTTTTACACGAACAACTAGAGGTGTGCCAATCTCACCTATCATCATTTGTTTTGCAACTTGCGACTCTTTCATATAACGATAATGATAAGCAATAGTAAGTTTTTTGCCGCTGTTTTTTGCAGATTCTATCATTTTTTCGCATTCTGCCGCTGTTAAAGCCATCGGTTTTTCGCATAATACATGTTTCCCTGCTTGTAATGCTGCGATAGAAATCTCAGCATGAAACTTATTCGGTGTACAAATACAAACAGCATCAACTTCTTTAAAGACTTCTTCATACGTTTCAAATACATAAGGAATGTTATATGTTTCAGCGATTTGTTTTGCGCGTTCTATGTTTCTATCATGTATAGCCGTAATCGTACAATATTCATGTAACTTTACAAATGCAGGGATATGGCGACCTTGTGCAATTCCTCCGGCCCCTATTATTCCAATGCGTAGTTTCTTCATGTCTTCACCTTTTCTCATAATGGGATTGTAACAATTTGTTTTGTTTCACTAGATTGTATGGCTGCTAAAATGACTTCTAGCGATTTCATTCCTTCTACACCATTAATTAACGGCTCTTTATCAGAAAGGATAGACTCTACAAACTGCTCAATCACATGTGAATTACTTTGACCAACTGCAGCATTCGATTGAATTTTATCAAGCTCATATTTTACAACTTCACCATTTTTATATTGAAGAATGAGTGAGTAAGTTGGATCATCTTCTAAGCGAAGAGTGGCCTTTTCACCATAAATAATTGTTGAATTATCTTCTTTGCTAACGTAAGACCAACTTGCTGCAAGTGATCCGATAATGCCACTTTCGGTTTTCAACATACATACTGCACAATCATCTACATTCGAAAATGTTTTTGCACTCGTCTCAACAAAGGCACCAACTTCCGTCATTTCTTCATTAAGAATATACCGAATTAAATCCGCCTTATGTACACCCAAATCACCCATTGCACCAAGAAACGCTTCATCTTTTTTAAAGAACCAGCTCTCTTTTCCATCTACACTCCAATTTTCAGGACCACTATGACCAAATGCTGTACGGAAGCTATATATTTTTCCGATTTCTCCATTTTCAATCAATTGTTTTGCCTTTTGGTGAGAAGCAACAAAACGCTGGTTATGACCAATCATTAACTTTTTACCACTTTTTTCAGCAGCTTCAATCATCATTTCTGCATCTTTTTTTGACGTCGCCATTGGCTTTTCACATAGTACATGGATACCTGATTGTAAAACAGCGATAGAAATTGATGCATGTAAATTATTTGGTGTACAGACACTAACTGCATCTAACTCTTCACAATTGATAAGCTCGTTATAGTCAGTGTACATATTTACACCATACTTATTGGCAATTTCCTTTGCGCGTTTTTTATTACTGTCACAAACAGCTACAATCTGTACATATGGGTTTGCTTCATATTCTGGTAAATGACGATACTGTGCGATGCTTCCACAGCCAATAACACCTACTTTTAAAATATTCACTATCATATCCTCCTTTTGCTCGATTTGAAATTATTATAGAAATTTTTTCACTGAAAAAATATGCTATATATCGTTATGTTTTTATCAAAAGTTGCCTTTTTCTATAAGAAATAAGGAAACTTACTTATCGCATTTTAATAAAGGTGTTATATTGCTAATAAGGAGGTGTAAACGTCTATGACGGAAGGAGTTTGTAATAAGCTTGCTAAAGCAATTGAAGAAAAGGTTATTTATCAAAATCCATTACTATTTTTAAAGGTATGGGACATTGTTATGGAAACTTCTTATTGTGATCAAATTAAGAGTGCCCCTTGGCATTATCATGAAGAGATTGAGTTTCTAGCAATTATAGAAGGATATTTAGGTATACAAAATAAGGATAAATATATTGTTCTTGGCCCTGGAGATGTTTTTATTTTAGGGAAATCTGAGTTGCATCGGTCACATAAACCTTCTGCAGGTTCGTTACACTACGTCGTGTTTCAAGTAAATTTAAAACAACACTTTGACCGAAGCATTATACAATATTTACATTGCTTTTCAGAACAAACAAAATCCTTAAATGAGTTAAACTATATTTTTGAACAAAATGAAGTTGTGAAACATGAGGCTTATGCTCTTATTATAGAAATCTTTACAGAATCAAAAATGAAAATGAACGGATATGAAATCGCAATTAGTGCTGCCATTAAGAAATTACTTTTCTTACTAGTAAGAAACGACACACATAACATATTAACTTATAGTGAACAAGACGACTTCGCTCGTTTAAAACCAGTACTTGATTATGTAGAAGATCATTTAGGAGAAAAGATAACCGTAACCAAAGCATGTGCATTAATAAATTTAAGCTATCATTATTTCATCAAATACTTTAAAAGAATTATGGGTATTTCCTTTTTAGATTATGTGAATTATAAGCGCATCAAACAAGCTGAAAGTTTATTAATAACAAGTGACCTTAGTATTACAGATGTCGGATGCGAAGTTGGAATTGCAAACATGTCACAGTTTTATAAGTTGTTTAAAAAAGAAAATAATTGTTTACCGAAAAAGTTTAAACAGCGAATACAAAGCAATAAAGAGTGAGGTAAGAACATGAAATATACATGTTCATGCTATAGATTTGAACTACCCCCACTTTCACTTTGTTTAGAAGAGGGGGATTCCTAAGTAAAAAGTTCTATCGAACTCTAATTTATTAGGCTATCTCCACAGTCCTTGCGGTTAGAAGCCTTATCGCTTCATTCTTTAGATTGATACTTGCGTTAATATCCCTATCATGGTGTGTAAGGCAAGAAGGGCAGTCCCATTTACGTAGGTTTAGATTTTTAACGTCTTTGTTTTGATATCCACAACAAGAACATAATTGGCTTGAAGCAAATGTTTTCGATACGACAATGATTTGTTTACCGTACCATTTTGCTTTATATTCCAACATGGTTCGAAACTGTGACCATGATACCTCACTAATCGCTTTTGCTAACTTATGATTCTTTAACATATTCGATACTTGCAAATCTTCTATACCAATAACATCGTGGTTTTTGATGATTTCAGTCGAGATTTTGTCCAAGTAATCTTTTCTAGCATTCGTCATGTATTCATGAATTCTAGCTATTTTTACTCGTTGTTTATTCCAGCGAGAAAATCCTTTCATTCTTCTAGAAAGAACACGCTGTGCTTTTGCCAACTTCTCTTCTAATGATCGAAAAAACTTCGGATTTTTATAGATTGTTCCATCTGACAAAATGGCGAAATCTTTTAGTCCCACATCCATTCCAATGTAAGAATTTGTTTTCGGAAGTTCTTGCACTTCTGTTTCAACTAACAATGACAAAAAGTATCTGCCAGAAGGGTTCCGTCTAACTGTAGCATTTAAAATACGTCCTTTTACTTCACGACTTTTGGCAAATCGAACAAGACCTAGTTTTGGCAATTTTATTTTGTTTCCTACAACGGCAATGTTTTCATTTGTTTGTTTTGTGGTATAAGATTGTATGTTGTTCTTCTTAGATTTGAAACGCGGGGCATTGTTTTGTTTTTTGAAAAGGCGTGTATAAGCATCCGCAAGGTTGCGAACAGACGACTGAATCGCAATACTATCCACTTCTTTTAGCCAAACAAACTCTTTCTTCATGGCAGGAAGTTTGGCAGAGCATGTACCATATGTCAAACCTTTTCCTGTTTCTTTGTATGCATTATCCCATAGAGATAGGAAATGATTGAATACAAAACGAGAACAGCCAATCGTTTTATTGATTAGGGTCGTTTGTGCTTTATTTGGATAGATACGAAATTTATATGCTTTATTGATCATCATTCGTTTCACCCCCATTTCGATATGTATCTATTATACAACAAACATACATTCGATAGGTAGTGAAGTAACAGTTTATATATGTCGAACAATTAAGATGGCTTCCTGCCATCCCTTATTTGAAGCCAATTCATCCCCCACCTACTCACTTCGCGTTCCTTGAGGAAGGAGTCTTCTTGGCTAAAATGATAAAAAGGTGAAAGAAATTAATCTACTAACCTCCTTTCACCTTCTCTCTAACTCTCTAACGATACCCAATTCTGGTTCAAAAATAAGCCCAAAGAATTAATTAATTCCTTGGGCTTATTTTTAAAGTTAGGAAGCTACATTCTTTCTTCCTATTAATAATTTCACAGAACATGACCATCGACATGTATAGCGAAAGACACTTTTCCTAATCCATAGGATTTCAAAGCCTACGTCATGACTCACGTATAGTAACAGGCATCGAAACCATTCATTATTGATGACTGTAAAAAATTTGTCTTTCTCAACCATAAATCTTTTATATTTCAATTAACTTTGCAACAGAAGTTTATAAAGCATATCGAATTATTGATTCACAGCTTTGACTACAAGTGCTGCGTATGCTTCTGCACCTACATTGGTTAAATGCACACCATCAGGTGCAAAGTAGTCTCTCTTTCCAGCACTTGCTGCATACCAATCGACTAGAGTTACATTCGGATATTTAGATACCGTCACTTTCAATCTCTCATTCACGATTGATTCCCACGGACGTGGTACCCTCGTATTAATAAATATCATTTTACGTTCATTTCCAATTAATTCTATTAATGATACAAGTTGCTCCGTAGTAAAGGCTCCATTTGTACCTAACCCAATAATGACATAGTTTCCTAAATTCCCTTCATTCTTTAACTGTTCAACTACAGGAATCGCTTTTGACAGCTGGCGACCAATTTGTGCATCAATCCTAATATCAGGAAAAGCATTTTTTAAATATGGAGCAATATCAATCATAACGGAATCGCCTATCGCTGTAACGTTGGGAGAATTTTTAGGTTGCGCAGAATCTACTTCTTTTAATTCTTCTTGATTCTTGGGCGTCTCTTGAATTGGATTTTCCCAAACTGCAACTGGATGTTTCGCCGGTTGTGTTTGTACTGCTTCCACCTTATCTAGTTGAGGATTCTCCTTAGCCTTACTAACTTTTGATAACCCAAAAACGGCTATTGACGAAACGAATACTGCACAAATTAAAGCTAACTTAACACTTAAAGCGACATTTTGAAGCCTTAAATTCTTAAACTGAATATTTCGGAGCGCACCTTGTCGGATTGGTTTTTCAATATACTTCCATGAAATTTGCGCAATCATTATAATTAGAAGAAATTGAAGAATTGCTCTTATTAGTGAAAAATCTCCAACATTTACTTTTGGAGTCGTCAATGTAAGAATCGGATAATGCCAAAGGTATATGCCATACGACCTTATTCCTATCCAACGTAAAGGTCTAAATCGTAAAAATTGAGCGATACGGCTCGCTGGATGAGCAAGATTTGCCACTAACAATGCTGTTGCAATTGATAAGAGAACCATTCCTCCATTGTATAGAAACGGATCATATTGATTCGTCTTCCAAAACATAAGCAAAATAATAATAAGAGCAGTTCCTCCCACTACATCAAGAATGAGACGCGCCCTTGGAATAATTTTATTTGCAAGCCTATTGCTTGGCCAAATTAAGGCAAGTGCCGCTCCAATAAGTAAAGAAAAGGCCCTCGTATCTGTACCATAATAAATTCTACTCGGATCAGCTCCAGGTTCATACAAAATTGCCATCGCTAAAGCTGAAGCAACAGCTCCCAGACAAATCAATAAAATCATACGGGATTGTTTTTTTATGTAGTAAAGTCCTAAACTAATGATAAACGGCCAAACAACATAGAATTGTTCCTCAACTGCTAACGACCAAAAATGATTCAATGGAGAAAGCTGGTTAAAATTATCAAAGTACGATAATTTATGATAAATATACCACCAGTTACTAACATAAAATAACGCCGCTAATGAATCTCCGCGCATTTTTTCAAGTAAAGAACTATGAAAAATCGTAATCCATGCCAACGTTATAACGAGCATAACAAGCATTCCAGGAAGTAATCTCCTTGCCCTACTAAGCCAGAATTTTTTTAAATCAATTCTCTTATTTCTCTTCCACTCCATCGCTAGAATATCTGTAATTAAATAACCTGAAAGTACAAAAAATACAGTAACTCCTAAAAACCCTCCAGGCATCCAATTAAAATTAATATGATACAAAATTACACCTAGTATAGCTAGGCCCCTTAGACTGTCCAATCCAACCATATAACGACTATTTTTTTCAAAAGGTTTAGTCACCCTACAATCACCTCTATTTCTTGGAAATTAGGTAAATAATAGTGGTATAATATGCTATTAATTTCCTAAAATCGTATATTATACCACTATTAAATGCACCATTTGGGAAGGCTCTTTTATTATAATTACATGCACAGTAATCAATACTTTATCATGTTATCTGTTTCTGTTGTGAAAATTTTTAAATTGGGTGTTTTTGCTCATCTCCCCGAAAAAGGGACATTTACTTAATTAAAAAGTACACTTTTTGATACGTTTTTACAGACGTATCAAGGACTGACATTGTGAATATGATCTATAATGAATATATAAAAGATTTCCCATAAAGAAACTTTATAAAAAAGGTCTACTCATTACGAGCAGGCTCTCTATTTTCCTCACCCAGCCTACTTTATTTTAAGCTTCGGCTGCTTCTGTAAACGTTGGTACATAAGTAGAAAATAATAATACTATAAGTCCTATGATTTTCTTCATACTCGCATCTCCTTATCAATTCATTAAAAAACCTTTTAATTACATATTAAGTTTTGATACTACCGAAATAATAAAAAAAGATATGCATAATTACATATTTCTCTTATTGATAGAATGTATGGTTCTGGTGTGAAAAATGATACGTAAAAAAGAATCAAGGATTCCTAACGGAATCACCTGTTAAGCAGTTAATCCAAACAGCCGGCTCATAAAAATATTCTGATTTTGGACAGACTGATCCTGCAAATCAATTTGTTCTTTTTTGAGCATATGCATGGCTTCAACACCACTCAATATAGCGGCTGATGTTTTGTATGATTTAAATCCCAACATAGAGCGTATACGTTTTTTAATAAAACGATGATCTTGTTCTACTATGTTTTTTAAATATTTTATCCTTCGGATTTTGGTGCCCATTGGTATCCTTTTTCTTCCCCCAACTGTTCGATAGCAATTGGATAAGCAGGATTCTTATCGACTGTTATAACACGAGGCTTTGAAACATGAAAAGACTGCAAAGCTTTCTTGAAAAAGCGCTTTGCAGCCTTATGATTTCTAGATTTACTCAAATAAAAGTCAATCGTGTTTCCTTCAGAATCAACGGCACGATATAAATACATCCATTGTCCTTTTATTTTTATGTATGTTTCGTCCACTCTCCATGAGTTATTCGTTTTTTTGAGATGACGCCGAATTCATGCTACTGGTAAAATGTGATATGTGTCGTCAAGAACAAGACGCTAAACATCTGAACACGAACCTGTACGGTATGGTGATAGTACCGTAGCTCCCGAACCTATACGGTCTGTCGTGAGAGTGGTGATGACACACCGCAACCTTGCACGTCAGCGATACCAGAAATGGACTTCTCCTTTGGTAGCAAGAACACCACTGATGTTAGTCAGCTTGCCCCTTTAGGGGTGGGGGTGTCAAATAATTCAAACATCATATAGAACCAAGTTTATTTTACTACTTGAACAGATACTGGTTTCCAGCCCTGATTCTCTACCCAATCAATATCAACCTTATATTTTTTATTACTTTGCTTATCTCGTACATTACCGTAGGCTTTATTTTCACCATTATTTCCAATAAAATCAAAAATCAATTGACCCTCTGGAGCATCAACAGCATAAGAAATTGCTTTTTTCATCTCATTCCAATCTACTGTTCCTTCTTTAAATTGCATTGCAGGTTTTGCTCCTTGCTCTGTACCAATTGGCTTCCAAGAAGGATTAGTTTGAGAACCCTTTTCTTGAGATACCGATTTTTCTGCTTTTTGTTTCTCTTCTAACAGTGCTGCTTCTTTCTCTTCATTTTTCTTCTCTTCTAACAGTGCTGCTTCTCTCTCTTCACGTTTCTTCTCTTCTAACAGTGTTGCTTCTCTCTCCTCACGTTCCTTCTCTTCTAACTGCGCTGCTTCTTTCACTTCACGTTTCTTCTCTTCTAACTGCGCTGCTTCTTTCTCTTTATGTTTCTTCTCTTCTATCTTTGTTGCTTTCTTTTCTTGAGCAATTGCTTTCTTTGATGTATCAGAAGGGGAAAACAACTGGTATGTCACTATACCAACTGTCACTAATACCAAAGTAAATGCAATATTAAAAATCACCTTTTTACGACGATTTTGTTGTTTTTCTTGAAACCTGCTTCCTTGTCCCATTTTTTAAACCTCCGAGTTTATTTTCTCTTCTAATCTTTATGCATTATCCTTATAATTCTTAATATTTTCATTAAACAATGGAAATGAATTACAATTCCCATACAAGATTTCATATCATAATAAAATTTGTGTTGTTTCAAGCATCTGACATATGTTATTCAAAAATATTTTAATACATTAAAAATTGATAAGCATCTGTTCGTAAGAAACCTTCAATTTTATTCAAAGGTGATTCCAATTACGTCCACATTAGATCTCCTGTAGAAATCTTTTTAACAATTAAGCCCCTTCTTCCCTTATTTATAATTTTCAAATTAAACTGCCCTCTATGGTACAATAAAGATGTGTTGTTTTCTACTGGGGTATGTCGTAAAATCAAAAGGGATTTTATCTCTTTTACCTTTTTTTCAGAGTAACTTTCACCACTAGGAGACTCTATTATTCCTAATGTAATCTTTAATTCGCTTTCATCAAAAATCCAATCTTTATTAAGTTCCCTTATCTTTTGTATAAAGCTTCTTTTGGTTTTTCCTATATAGATCAATGTTTCATTCTTAGCATATACTCTAGAGATTGCAAATATTCCCTTCTTAAAAGCTTCTTCTCTATTATAAAAATCATTTAAACTATACAATCCATACCATTTAATATGTACTGTTTCTATTAACCTCACCTCATTTTTATGATTAATATTATAATTTCTGAATGTTCAAATTATTATAGATACATAGCCTTGATTACTTGAATTATAAATAGTGCTTTTCAATAATACATTTTATTATTACTAATTTCAATAATGAATATGTACATATTCATTATTGAATGGCTGCAAAAAAACATGGGAATTTAATTCAAGCCCTATATCAAAATGAAAATAAAAAACACCTGTGATATACACAAAGTGCTTTTCTCTTGTCAATTTATCTATTTTCTTTTTATAACCCAAACTCCTTCGAATCGTACTTTTCTAGAGTTTGCTGCAATTCATTTTTTTTCATATGGAATATGTTTATCTGCCTGTACATCTTCAACATTTTCTCCACCTGCTAATAATCTCCTGTACTTAAAAGAGTGCCCTGTTAATAATGGTGTAATTATGTTGTATGGCCCTCCTTTTGTTTGATTACTTGTATCATAAAACAAGTATCTGAAGCTGATATGTGGTCTACTTTACTGATAAAAATAACAAATAAAAAAGGAAACCTGCATGTTCGTTATAGTGATTTTCACATTATATATACTCATATAAATTTATTAATATGCAATATTACATATTAGGTTCCTCTATCTTCATGATATTGATGTATTTATAATACTTATATCTTCATATTTAGAAAGGAATAAAAAATGAAAAAAATCACATCAACACTATGTATAGCTGGAATGACTTTAACTATTTTAGGAGTAGCTCCTCAAAGTAGTTATGCTCATCTCGATCAAATTGATTTAACTGACAATGATCCTATTACCGCTCGATGGTCTGCAGAAGCTCCGTATCATTCTGATAAAAGTACACATTTATGGATTGCAAAACAAGCTATTGAAATTATGAAAACAGAATCTAATGTTGAAGCAAATAAGCAGGCTGTGGACTTTTTAAATTATCCGCAATATAAAGATCTATTTTCTAAAGGATTATATGATGCAGATTATAATGCAGAGTTTAACGATGGCGGAACAGGAATAGGCGGTGTTTTTAAAGGCGGATGGAAATCTCATTTTTATGACCCTGATACTAAAGAAAATTATAGAGGAGAAACAAATCCAACGGCTCTTACACAAGGCAAGAAATACTTTTATGAATCTGGAGAACATTTAAGAAATAAAGACTATGAAAAAGCTTTCTATTACTTAGGAGTAGCCACGCACTACTTTACAGATGCTACCCAACCTATGCATGCAGCAAATTTTACCGCAATTGATACGAGAGCTATAAAATATCATAGCTACTTTGAAAATTATGTTACAACCATTCAAAATCAATTTGCAGTCAATATTGGAGGGAATTATAACGACTCTCTATCCACACCTGAAGAATGGATTGATTATGCAGCCCGAGTAGCTAAACCTGAAATCCAAAATATTACTAATGATAAAACATTTAAGTATTATAATAGTGGTAAGGCGCAATTGTGGCAAGAAATGGTTACCCCAGCTGTGCAGCGAAGCTTAGGAGAAGCTCAGCGCAATACAGCAGGTTTCTTAAATCTTTGGTTTAAAACTTTTACTGAAAATGTGAAAGCTCCAAGTATAGAGACCGCATTAATCTATGATATAGAAGGAAACGTCATAGAAGCAGGGAAAAACTATTATATCGTACCAAGTGAATCTCCTTATCAAGGTCTAACATTTGAATGGTATGTAGCAAATCGTTACGATTATGTTTTACTTGCAAATAATAAGGACAATGCTTTATCTGGTACACCTATAGAATTTGAATTCTACAAAGAAAATGATGCAAAGCTACACCACGGGGAGAGTATATATCTTCGCATGAAGCACTCAAATTACGATCAGTTTCAATATTTAAATTGGTCTAATTATTCTAGTTGGATTCACCTTGCTCAAAAATCTGATAGTTTAGCTGACTTTAAAATTCAAATTAACCCGGATAAACCTACAGAATATAATATTTTTACAGATGACTATCCATTAAATTATAAGAATATAAATGCAGAGAAAAGTTGGATTGTACTAGGGGGAAAAACACAAAAACCTAGCTCATGGAAGTTTGTACCTTTCAGATAACCTAAACACACTCGTTCCTAATCAGAACGAGTGTGTTTTTTGTTTTGAGGTATTTGCTTTTCTTAAGTTCATGGATGTGGGATCACCATACATGTCCATCAACTTAGGGGAAACAATCTTGTTGAATCAGATGTTGACACTCCCACGGCTAAAGCCACAAGCTGACTAACGTCAGTGGAATTCTTGCTACCAAAGGCGAAGTCTATTTCTAGTATCGCTGACGTGTAAGATTGCGGTGTGCCATCACCACTCCGTATCCAGTGCATATAGCAGATACGGCACTCGTTCTATTACCAAACGAGTCAGATTGTGAGTTCTCAAATGTGTTTTAGCGTCTTGTGCTTGACGACTCAATACATTTTACGGAGTAGAAGAATTTGTTACTCCAACCCCATATGTATTCTGTTTTCAGAGAACAAGATTGTTTTAGAGATTTTTACTTGTCTATTATGAAAATTATACCATTTCAAATTCTCAATGCACAGAACGTACATTCGGTGTTTTATTTGTACATCGCATTTGACCTCACTCTCATCCCACCCCTAAAGTGGGTGCTATCGCACCGTAGTGGGCTTTCCCGTTCGGAAAATCTGTAATTGTTGAAGTCTATTGTACGTTGAAAAGGCGGAGTCTCTTTGAAGACTTCGCCTTTGTTTATATAGGGCATGAATGGTCTCGATACCTTTTATTGTACGTGAAGCATGACGAAGATTTTGAAATCCTGCAGATTTAGCAAAACGTCTCTTGACATGCCTATGATCCTGGTCAATAAGATGGCTAAATTTTTTGATTCTACAATGGATTGTAGTTTGATAAACCGAGAGACCCTTTAGAATAGAAATCACTTTTGACACAAAACAATGATTTTATATGGTGTAGTTTGAGCTGGTATACTCATTGTTGTAAAACTATAAATAGCTATTAAATTTCGATTTACAAGATTACCTGTAAAGAATTGACCATTTGTTAATAAAATTTGAGTAGAAGGAGAAATATTTAATTTTAATTTTCCATCACTACTCTCCAACTGTTCATTAAAATAGTCTACTTTTACATTTTGATGCGGTGTATATTTTGCCATAACAATCGCTTGAAATTGTGGTGGGAAAATAAGAGGAGCAGGAGCGTTGGCATCGTAAAACCCAGTTACTTTATCTCCTACTACTACCGTTGCATAGTCGATAAAATACGTATTTGGTTTCACTACAAAATTTATTAGATCCCCATAACCATTATCTACGGACATTAATTTATTACATCCTATATCTTCGTTTGACCCTGTTACAAAATCGTTAATCATAGTTATTGTACCATCAAATGATTGAAATTTTTTCATTCAAATACCTCTTTTGTTTATATAATTAAACCTCTATCGTTACTCTATAATTTTTAAAAACATGTAAATGAAATAATCCTTCTCGTATCAATTCCAAAAATAACCCAAAACCTACCGTTCCATCTAAAACCAGCAACAGACCTTGGTCCTACAAAAATTGGGAAATACCAAAATTGTTCACCATTACTAAGCCATATATAAGTATTTCGAAATAAACATAATGAAATTGCTCCTGGATCAACAGCAAATGGTGAAGCTGTTGATTGTTGAGGAATAAATGATGGGGGGGGAGATGTTGGAGCTTGTGAGCTTTGCTGTCCTGGAAAACTTGGTACACCCGGAAAGCCTGGTACACCCGGAAAACCTGGAATCTGAGGACCAGAGAATTGACGATCGAAGTATTGATCATAATTTATATAAGGATAATATATTGACTCATTATACATTTAAAAACCACCTCTTTCTTTTTAAAACCCTCAAAATTATTAATATGTAATGTTGTTCGTATAGGAAGCTTATTCGCTTCCTATACGAACAACATTTTTAACAGGAAAGTATACCTATACCCTTTGTTTTTCGGTATGGGGTAAAGTGGAGCGAGGGGCTAGCCTCTCCTAATGCCATAAAAAAAATAAAGAGTGAGAGGAATTCATCACACCTGAAAATTATCTAAAATTAAAAGATTCAGTTCCTACTTTTTTATACTTTTTTTTTGCACCAGAACCTTTATTTTCATCTATTCTTTTTCTGGCCAAATTTTCGCATTTGGTTCTAATAACCACTTGTGTTCTTCCTCCATGATACGATCATTCCATGGGTTATTCTCTAGATGTCGAATCATCCAACAAAAATACATTGCATATCCAGGTGCCGTTGCTTGTGGGTGGTCTAGCTCACCCGGAATTGTAATGAAGCTATTATGTACAACGCGATAAGCATCCTCACCAACCATTGCACATCCAAATCCCTGCGGCTTGTTAAAGCGATAATAATATACCTCTGGCTGATCATGATGATGCGGTGGATAACTAGACCATCGACCTGGATAAGAAATTACTTCTCCTACTACCATGTTAGAATATGCTGCATTGTTATAGTCAAAAATTGTCCGAATAACACGCTGCGCTGTTCCCTCCCATACTCCTTCTCCAGCTACAACACTTTGACACTCATTTGGAGTATACAACTTAGACGCAAATTCTTGATCATTATCTGTTTTTTGAACAAGCACTTCACTATCTGAAAGAGCAGTAATTGTAACCTTCACATTTTTGGCCACATGTAAACACCAAGGGTTTTCTTCAAACACAGACTGTCTTTGAATAATTTGTTCCATTCCTTCCCACTCTAAACGTACTGCCCCTTCTAGTAAAAGTACTGCCGTTTCATTCCTACTATCAAATAGCAACTCTTCTTTTCCATTAGACATCTTATATATGCCTATATCCATTAACATATCACTGTAATGACCGTTCATTTCTGTTAACACATTATACCCTTCATTTAATTCACCTAATTTTCCAAACACGGTTTTCTCCTCCTTTTAATTAATGGCTACTCTATAATTCTCTATCTTTGTCAGCTAACTAAATTTTGAGTTTCTTCTGATATTAATGAAGAAAACCTTTCTGGTTATGCTTTGTTTTCACTTCCGAATATGAGCATATGATTTTTAACGTTTTCGTATGCGGCCTCAATTACATCTTGATGATACATAAAGTAATCTGAATAAGGAGTATTTAGGGCAGCAGCGTTAACCGCAGCAATTACATTCTGAAATGTCGCTGTTGCTACATTAATTTTACGAACACCATGTTGAATACATTGCTTGAAATCCTCTGGACTAATGCCAGAACCACCATGTAATACGAGAGGAATACGAACTACCTCATTAATCTCCTGCAAGCGGTCTAATCGTAAATCAGGATCTCCATTGTACATACCGTGCGCATTTCCAATCGCAACAGCTAACGCATCAACGTCTGTTTCTTCTGCAAATCGTTTTGCTTCTGTAGTGCTTGTCAGTAACATTTCAATATCTTCTGATCCGTCCTCACTACCACCTACTCTGCCAATCTCAGCTTCTACCGTCGCTCCGTACTGTTTCGCAAGCGCTACAATTTCTATTGTCTTTTGGATATTCTCCTCTAACGGATAGTGAGAGCCATCAAACATAACCGAACTAAACCCAATTTCTAATGTCTCTTTAATCTTTTCAAACTTCATACCATGATCAAAGTGAACTGCTACTGGGACAGTCGCTTTTTTCGCCGCAGCAACCATCAAAGGACCAATCAGATGAATCGGCGAATGATTCAAACGAACTTCCGCAATTTGTAGAATAAGTGGAGAACGCAACTCTTCTGCTGCTTTGATAGCTCCCATTACCATTTCCATATTAGCGACACTGAAAGCTCCGACCCCATAATTCTCTTGATTTGCCTTTATTAAAATATCCTTCATTTGAACTAATGGCATTACACATTCACCTTTTTCAATATTATTTATTACATGGAAATACAAACGTTTCGTCTTTTTACTCCTTATGTAATCTCATAATGGGGAAATTAAAGACCTGCTTTCTCTTGTATAAATTTCCGGGCTTTTAATGCATATTCAAAAGGATTCGCTAAAGCCGGGTCTTGCTCTGCTTCTACTACAAACCAACCCTCATAATCAGAGTTTGCAAGGTTAGTAAACACTTCATCAAATACAATTACGCCATCTCCGGGAACTGTAAATGCACCATTCTTCACTGCCTGTAAGAAGCTTAATTCGTTTTCCTTTACAGCATCTACTACTTCCTGGCGAATATCTTTTAAATGTACATGTTTAATACGAGGTAAATATTTTTTCAAAATATAAAGTGGCTCTTCTCCTGAAAAAACAAGATGACCTGTATCAAAAAGCAGGGATACAAGACCTGGATCCGTCATATCCATTAACTTTTCAATTTCTGCCGTTGTTTGAACACCCGTACCCATATGATGATGGTATACAATATGTAGCCCCTTTTCCTGAGCTAATTTACCGAGGTGATGTAACCCATTTGCAAGCTTATCCCACTCTTCTTCTGTAAAAACGGGCTTGTTTTTAAATAGTGGTACATTCATTAAACCTTGAATGCTATGTCCTTGCTCTGATACAACGATGACTTTTGCCCCCATATCATGCAAGAAATCCCTATGTTTAATAAATGCTTGTACCGTCTCTTCAAGCGGTTTCGTTGTCAAAAATGCACTAAACCATGCGCTAGCAATCTCCAGATTTCGTAATTCCAAAAATTTTTTCAATACAACTGTATTTCTCGGATATTTATTCCCTACTTCACTTCCATTAAATCCAGCTAGTGCCATCTCACTAATACATTGTTCAAACGTATTTTCTGCTCCTAGCTCCGGCATATCATCATTTGTCCAAGCAATTGGTGCAATCCCAAGCTTAATCGTGTTTTCTTTGAACATCTCCTTGTCTCTCCTCTTTACAAAATGTGATAGAATTTCGCCAACTTCTCTTATCCGCTCGTTAAAAAGAGAGCTTCCTAAACAATATGCATGTAGATAAAAAGCTCTCTTTGTGTCCTAATCTAATAAGATCTTGCCTTTTGCAAGTTACTTACTTTACTCTCATACGCGGCTTGTACACTTTGACTATTAGATACTTCTGCAACACCTACATGCCACCATGAATCGTATCCATTTGTCATTGTTTTTGGTAATACTTTAATATCAATCAATGTAGAAACTGTTTGTTTTTTCGCATCCCTAAGCGCTTCCTGCAATTGTTCTATCGATGTGACACGATATGTTTTCACACCATATCCAGCCGCGCTAGCTGCAAAATCAATTTTCATAATAGCTCCGTTTAATTTACGAGTTTCTTGGTTTCTGTAGCGAAACTCTGTTCCAAAGCTTCCCATTCCATTACCCATTTGTAAGTTATTAATGCAGCCGAATCCGGAGTTATCAAACAATAAAACATTAATTTTTTTGTTTTCTTGAAGACTTGTTACGAGCTCAGAATGAAGCATTTGGTAACTGCCATCCCCTACCATTGCATATACTTCTTTCGATGGTTCAGCTAGCTTTGTACCAAGTGCGCCTGCAACCTCATAGCCCATGCAAGAGTATCCATACTCCATGTGATATGTATTTGGTTTTCTCGATTCCCACATTCTTTGCAAATCACCCGGGAGGCTTCCCGCTGCACCAACGATGACCGCATCTTCATCAAGTAGTGTATTCATTTGTCCAATGACCGCAGTCTGTGTTAATTGTGTACCAAGTGCGTCTACATACTCATTTAAATTCTCATCGAAATGACCTTCGACTTCTGGTGTGAAATCTTGACCTGTAAAGCGAATATTATGTAGACGTGCTAATTCTGTTTCCCAAGCTTCTTTTGCATTAGCGATTTCTACTGTGTAACTAGATCGATAATCTATTGCTTGCAGTTCATCTATTAGAGCAAGAAGCGCTTCTTTTGCATCTGCTATCATCTTCAATGCATCGAGCTTGTTCGCATGGAATTCTGAAATGTTAATATTTAAAAACTCAACCTCTTCATTCTGAAACAATTGCTTAGATGCCGTTGTAAAATCAGTAAATCTCGTCCCGATTCCAATAACAAGATCCGCCTCTTTTGCAATTGTATTAGCCGCTAAATTCCCAGTTACACCAATACCACCAAGGTTATAGGAATGGCTGCTTTCAATCGCACTTTTTCCAGCTTGTGTTTCCCCAAATGGAATATGGAATGTTTCAGCAAACTGCTTCAGTTCTTCTGCCGCTTCTGCGTATCTTACACCACCACCGCAAATCATAATTGGCTTTTTCTTTCTCTTAATCATTTCAACCGCATCCGCTAAGCTGGCTTTTGTAGGTAGACGACGCTCAATACGGTGAACACGCTTTTGGAAGAAGTAAGTTGGAAAATCCCATGCTTCCCCTTGGACATCTTGTGGTAAACAAATTGTTACAGCTCCTGTATCTGCCGGATTCGTTAAAACACGCATGGCTTGAATCATAGCTGTCATCAATTGTTCAGGACGGTTCACCCGGTCCCAATACTTACTTACCGCACGAAAGGCATCATTCGTAGAAATAGATAAGTCATGCGTTTGTTCAATTTGTTGAAGAACAGGATCAGGTTGCCTCGTTGCAAATACATCACCTGGAAGTAGTAAAACGGGAATATTATTTGCAGAAGCAGTTGCAGCAGAGGTAATCATATTTGCTGATCCAGGACCAACAGAAGAAGTACATGCCATAATTTGTTTTCTATGTTTTTGTTTTGCAAAAGCCATCGCAGCATTTGCCATCCCTTGTTCATTTCTTCCTTGATATACTTCTAATTCCCCTGCGTCTTCTTCTAAAGCTTGACCTAGGCCTACTACATTTCCATGACCAAAAATCGTAAAGATTCCCTTAATAAGCTTTTGTTGCTCTCCATCAAACTCTACGTATTGCTGATTCAAAAATTTCACCAATGCTTGCGCCGTCGTCATTCTAACAGTTTGCATATTGTTTGCTCCTTTCTATCTCTATCAGTCATTCTGCATATGAAAAAGGAGTATCAGGAATTTGATAGACTCCTAATACTTCCTTCTTATGTTTTCATACTTCCGTTACTTTCGCTTACAAGCAACTAAAGAGATTCTACTTCTCTCTTAATGATTACTTTTCCCAACGAGATGTAAGCATTTTCTTTCTAGTATAAAACTCAACGCCGTCCGTACCGTTCGCATGAAGGTCACCATAGAAAGAGTCTTTCCAACCAGAGAACGGGAAGAATGCCATTGGCGCTGGTACCCCAACATTCACACCTAACATACCTGATTCAATTGTTTCACGGAATTGACGTACACTTGCTCCGCTATCTGTATAAATACAAGCTCCATTTGCAAAGCGAGACTCATTCGCAATTTCAATTGCTTCATCTAATGATTTCACACGAACAATGGATAAAACAGGAGCAAAAATCTCATCTTGCCAGATTTTCATTTCTTTTGTAACATGGTCAAAAATTGTTGGGCCAACGAAGTAACCAGCTCCTTTTACAGCTGTATCTTCGCGTCCATCACGAACTAATGTAGCGCCCTGTTCTACACCTGAATCGATGTAACCAATTGTGCGCTCTTTATGGTTATCACGAATAACTGGTCCTAAAAATACATCTTCATCAAGACCATTGCCGATTACGATTTTATTTGCTTCTTCTACTAGTCTTTCAACTAAATGATCTGCAATTTCTTCTTCTACTGTAACAACAGAAGCGGCCATACAACGCTCACCAGCTGAACCAAATGCAGCACTAATAATTTGCTTTGTTGCTAGTTCAAGATTCGCATCATTTAATACAATGGAATGGTTTTTCGCACCCGCTAATGCTTGAACACGTTTTAAGTTTTCTGTTCCTTTTTTGTAAACGTATTCTGCGACAGGTTGAGAACCTACAAATGAAATTGCCTTCACTAATTTATGTTCCAGAAGACCGTTTACTACATCGTGAGCGCCATTTACGATATTTAATACACCTTTTGGTAAGCCTGCTTCTTCAGCTAATTCAGCTAATCTTGCTGCTAGAAGTGGTGTACGCTCTGAAGGTTTTAACACAAATGTATTACCGCAAGCAATCGCAAGTGGGAACATCCAGCATGGAACCATCATTGGGAAGTTAAACGGTGTAATCCCGCCTATAACACCAATTGGGTAACGATACATACCAGACTCAATACCTGTCGCAATATCAGGAAGCTGTTTTCCCATCATTAATGTAGGAGCACCTGCAGCAAACTCCACACACTCAATACCACGAAGAACTTCACCGTAAGCTTCGTTATAACTTTTTCCGTTTTCAATCGTAATAAGTTTCGCTAACTCTTCCCAGTTATCTACTAATAATTGTTGATATTTAAATAGAATACGAGCACGTTTTGGCACAGCTGTTTTGGACCAAGATTTGAACGCTTCATTTGCTGCTTGTACGGCTAGTTCAACATCTACTTTTGTTGAAAGTGGTACTTGAGCGATTACTTCTCCCGTTGCAGGATTATATACGGCTTCCATCTTAGTTGAAGAGGATTCTACCCATTCGCCGCCAATGTAGTTTTTTACAATTTGTGCTGTTTGTACTGTCATATTCATTCTCTCCCTTTTATGTAATGTAGAAGCGTACATAAAATACGCCCTTACTTGATTACTCATTTATGATGTTTCTATACAATTTCCTCAGCCGTTTCCATGAATGCAGAAATCTCTGCCCTTGTTGGCATTGCATCTGAACAGCTATGTTTAGAAATAACGATTGAAGCAGAAGCGCCACCTAATCGCATCGCTTGAGGAATCTCAAGCCCTTGCATTAAGCCGTAAATAAATGCAGAAGCATACGAATCACCAGCACCAAACGTCTTTAATACCTTTGTTTTAAAGATACCGCCTCGGTGAGATTGACCGTCTCTCGTATAAGCGATTGAACCATCCCCACCGTGCTTAATAACGACAATCTTCGCATGATGAGAAAACCACCTTTCAGCCGTAACCTGATCATTAGATTGTTCGTAGTTTAATAGTTTTTCCATCATATCGAATTCTTCACGCGTTCCAATAATGACATCAGACTTTTCAGCCGCTAAATTATAATACACAGCCGTTTCAGCTTCTGACTGCCATGTATAAGGGCGGTAATCAACATCAAAAAATACGACTACATCGTGCTTACGCGCATATTCTAGCGCTAAAAATACCGCCTCGCGAGAAGGACTTTTCGCTAAAGCTGTTCCTGAAATTAAGAGAGCTTTTGATTGTTTAATATAGTCCTCAGATACTTCTGTTGGATCAAGATTTAAATCTGCGACATTGTCGCGGTACATTAAAATACTGCAATCTTCAGGGCTTTTAATTTCTGTAAAAGCTAGACCTGTCACTGCACCAGTACGATCAATACATATCTGATCCGTATTAATATTATTGTCCTTTAGGTACCCTGTAATAAAGCGGCCCATTTGATCATCGGACACTTTACCGATAAATCCTGTTTGTAAGCCAAGACGTGCCGCACCAATCGCGATATTCGCAGGAGATCCCCCCACATACTTAGTAAATGTTCTTGTTTCTTCCATAGGACGTTGTGTTTCATTGGCATTTAAATCAACGCATAAACGTCCAACTGCAATTAGATCTAATGGACAATCTTCTTTAAAAATAAGTGGATTCATTGTTACTACCTCCCGTGCATTATGTAAAGGTAAATGATATGGTTAAAAAATTTTTATGCCCATACGATTCACTACTCTTTAACTTTCTAGAAGTAAGCGCTCTCTTTATTGATTTAATGCAGGCTGTTTATGTTCAATTTGAACAGGTTTTCCTGTTAGTAAAGATTCCTTCGCAGCTTTCGCAATTCGTTCTGCTTGTAGCCCATCATTACCACTGCAAATAACAGCTTGTCCTTCTATAATTGACTTTGTAAATTGTGTTACTTCCTCAATATAAGCCTGCGTATAGCGCTCTAAGAAGAAATAAAGCGGCTTATCTTTTACAACACCTTCTGTTTTTGACACTTGTACTGTTGTCGGACAGCAATTATCCGCAGCGACCGCTCCTTTTTCACCAAACACCTCAAGACGCTGGTCATATCCATAAACAGCTTGGCGGCTATTATCAATTACCCCTAAAGCTCCATTCGCAAATTTCAATGTGACAATTGCTGTATCAACATCATTTACTTCCTGAATGGATGGATCAATTAATGTTGTACCATATGCAAATACTTCAACAACTTCACTATTCATCACATATCGAGCCATATCAAAATCATGAATCATCATATCCATAAACAATCCGCCTGAAGAACGAACATATTCTATACTTGGCAGTTGCGGATCTCTAGACGTAATTTTTAAAATATGTGGGTGTCCCACTTCTCCTTGTTGAATAAGATCATAGACTTTTCTGAAGTTAGGATCGAAACGGCGGTTAAAGCCTACTTGAAGAGATACTCCTTGTTCTTTTACTACTTCTAATGCATCTAATGTTTCTTCTACCGAGAAACTAACTGGCTTTTCACAGAAAATATGTTTTTTCGCAAGAGCCGCTTCTTTAATAATTTGCGCATGTGTATTTGTTGGTGAACAAATGAATACAGCATCAATTTCTGGATCTGCTAATAAATCCCGATAGTTTGTAGTCAGAGTGGAAATCCCTTTATCCTCAGCCCACTTTTCTAGATGACTAATCACTACATCTGAAACCGCTTTAATTTCCACTTGTGGCATCAGCTGCAAATTATCAACATGCAGTTTCCCTATTCGTCCAGCACCAATAATCCCAATCGTTAAAACATTCATATGATTTCTCCCTCTTTATTTAAATTTAAGAAACAAAATGGAAGTCTATAAGGTTTAGCACATCAAATTAAGTTAAGCGCTTTCCCTATTTTTCTTCATTATACACACTTGATTCTAAATTGAAAACATTTTTATTTTTTTGAATACTTTTCTTTTCATCCGAATTTCAAATTTCGTAAGTAAACGTAATCCATGCATCTACAAAGTAATAATAAGAAACAAATAATCTAAACGGCTACAAAAATACTCTTTTAAAATACTGATATAACAAAGGAAATTAAGCCTTTTAAATAGTAAACTCCCATCTATAAGTTATTTCTATCTTTTCATACTCACAATTATTTTAGTGTCCGATAAGTAAATAGATTGCACCCTATGAAAGAAAGTTGTAAATTATCAAAAAATTTCATTGACGACCTCATAATGTAAGCGTATACTTTTTTTATCAAAAAGAATTAAGCGCTTAACCAAAAAAATTATCGGTGGTGGGAGAATGAACGCAATTGGTTCAAACAAAACATTTATGGACAAGATTGGTATCCCTTCTAATTTAACTTGGGGATACATAGGGATTATTGTTTTTATGATTGGGGATGGTTTAGAACAAGGATGGTTATCCCCTTATCTCGTTGAGAATGGCTTAACGCTAGAACACGCTGCTTTTCTGTTTACGATTTACGGAATTACTGTATCTGCTTCTTCCTGGTTTTCGGGGGTATTTGTACAAATGTGGGGACCAAGAAAAGTAATGACGTTTGGTTTAGTATCATTCATTTTAGGCTCCATTGGGTTCATCGGTATAGGAATTCAACATATGAATTATCCCGTTATATTACTTTGCTACGCTCTACGAGGATTTGGTTATCCCTTATTTGCTTATTCTTTCCTAGTTTGGGTATCTTACAGTACTCCTCAGCAAATGCTTTCAAGAGCAGTCGGCTGGTTCTGGTTCGTATTCCAGCTTGGACTTAGTGTTATCGGGGCCTTCTATTCTAGCTATATGGTTCCTAAAATCGGGGAAATCGCTACTTTATGGAGCGCCTTAATTTTTGTTGTCGTCGGGGGATTATTCTCAATTGTTGTAAATAAGGACAAATTTAAAGCACAAACCGTAAGCTCTAACAAATCAAGTGAATTACTAAAAGGCATTACCATCGCATTTGAAAATCCTAAGGTTGGTATAGGTGGTATTGTTAAAATTATAAACTCGGCCGCTCAGTTTGGATTTGTTGTTTTCCTGCCTACCTATATGATGAAATATAATTTTACAATGACTGAATGGCTACAAATTTGGGGTACTCTATTCTTTGTAAATATGGTATTTAATATTATTTTTGGTATTGTTGGAGACAAGTTTGGTTGGGTAAATACGATTAAATGGTTCGGAGGAGTCGGTTGCGGAATTGTAACTCTTGCACTCTATTATGTACCACAAATGGTAGGACATAATTATTGGGCAGTATTATTTGTTGCCTGTTGCTACGGAGCAACACTTGCCGGTTATGTACCTCTTACAGCTTTAGTACCATCTTTAGCTCCTGAAAATAAAGGAGCTGCAATGTCTGTCTTAAATTTAGGTTCAGGATTATCAGCATTCGTTGGTCCATTAGTAGTAACTGCTTTCATCGGTCCATTAGGTGTAGGCGGCGTGATGTGGATCTTTGCTGGTTTGTACTTCTTTGGTGCATTTTTAACACATTTTCTTACTATTCCGAAGGAGAATGAAATTAAGCAAGATTTAAATACGAAAAGTGGAGAGCAATTCTCAGTATAAGTTCTTAATAATAATGTAGATTTGGAATAAAATTTGATTAAAACGAAATTACAAAGCTCTATTTGTTAACCTATACAAAAAACTCCATTTTGAATAAGGATTACTCAAAATGGAGTTTTTTGTATACATATGAATCCCTTATAAAAAGGTTTGATCATTTCAATAAACCTTGCCCTACAAAATTCCTCTACAGTCACAGTACATTCCCTCAGATACCTTAACACAAATAAAACGGAAAAAGACTGTAGTTGCTAAACCACAGTCTATAAAATATTTAGTCGTTTTTTTCTAACAATTTATCCATAAATTCACCATTTAATTTTAAACCATCTTTATATAGAGATAAAAAATCACCAGCAGTTTCTTTTTTTTCTAGCTCAGGATCGAAATAAAGTTTATTAATAGCTTCTCGTAATTTTTCTTCAGCTTTATGAAAGATCTTCACTTCGTCTTCTAACTCCTTAGGCGGGACTGTAGCCGATATTTTTAAGAGATGTCCTTTAGCCTTCTCAGCAAGAGCCATTACAGCTTCATCGTCTATATTATCGCCTTTTGTAGGAACTACTCCATCTTTGAAACAATTAAGAAAATCCTTAATTTCTTTTTTGTAGATTGATACATACTCATCTTTTGAAACTCGTAGATAGTCGCGTCTTTTCTCAAGGAGTTCTTTACTTGTATCAACGCCTAATTTTTCTTCAAAAGAATCGTTATATTTCTTCCAACTATCTTCGTCTTTTTCGCTATATTCATCAAATATAGATGATTTATTACTAATATTTTTTTTTGCTTTTTCAAGTTGTTCAATCTCTATGTCTAAAAATTTAACATATTCTTTGTGTGCCTCCTTAAATTCAGAAGGAGGAGAAAGTTTCTTTGAGTCTTTCAAAAGGGAAATACGTTTTTCGATATACTTTTTTCGTTCTTCAATTGAAAGTGATTTGTCATCACCTTTTTCTAACCCTTCACTTACATCAACCTGTTCTTTTGCAACCGCATCTATGTATTCCTCTTTAGTCAATGAGGAACAAGCAGACAATAATATAATGTTACATAATAATATTGCGATGTTTTTACTTAATTTCATACATTTCTCCTTTCGAATATATACATTAATTATAATTCTAACATAATAATTGTCATATTTAATCATAAAAAATACGTAATTACAACTTCATTTAAATCTTTGTGTATGGCGTTTAACTTTTTATATGAAATCCTTTAATTTTAAAGGAATAAAATGGTACGACTTTAATTCAAATCCACAAATAAAGAAGGTCATCATAACTGCACATGGTTATGATGACCTTCTTTTCGTTACATTCAAATAAGCTATTAAAAAAGCTTTCATGTAATGTCCTTTACTGAGGATCGCTCTACTAACTGAGGTATAATTGTAATTTTTTGCTTGGCATGCGCCTTCATTTCCATCGTTTTTAAGAGTTGTTCAAACGTACAGGCTGCCATTTGTGTAATTGGCTGTTCAATCGTCGTTAACCCTGGATCAGCAATCTCAGCATAGATTGTATTATCAAATCCAATAATTGATAAATCTTCCGGAATCGAAAGTCCTTGTTTTCTTGCTTCATTCATAAGACATATAGCAATTAAATCTGTACAAGCAAAAACCGCTGTAGGCCTATTAGGCAAACTAAGTAATTCTTTACTTGCACGTTTACTATCTTCCACTGTCGAATAGCAGCTAATAATAGCATCCTCTTCTAACGAAACCTCTAAATCTGTAAGAGCCTGTTTGAAACCAGTCAGTCTCCCTAAGCTACTTTTTCTATCCTTCTCCATCATAATCGTTAAAGATGTGTGGCCTTTCTGCGTTAGATAATTCCCAGCTAGATAGCCTCCCCTCATATCATCAGTTGTCACAACATGCGTTGTGATGGAAGGATGATCTACGGTAAATAGTACAAGTGGCAAATCTCGGTTCACAATTTTTTTAACTAGTTTATAATCATTTAGCTCCGTTGCAATAATAATGCCATCTACTTGCTTTTTAAATAATAAATCAATGTACTCGTGCTCACGTTTTGTTTGATGATCTGTACTACATAAAATGAGTGTATACCCTGATTCTCGTGCACTATTTTCAAAAGCTCTTGCTACTTCTGCAAAAAATGGGTTTGAGATATCTGGGACAAGTACCCCAATCGTATATGTTTTTTTACCTGTTAACGCTGCTGCTACACTACTTGGCTGGTAATCTAATTCATTCATTACCCGATTTACTTTATTTATTGTTTTTTCGCTAATACGCCCGGTTTGATTAATTACCTTAGATACAGTCGCTATTGATACACCTGCTTTTTCCGCAACATCATAAATTGTTGGTTTCACTTTAATTGTCCCTTCTTAATCATCTTTTTCTATATTTTATCATAAATAGATTTCGCTTCTTGGTACTCAAACGGAAATCTTTTAAAATTTGTAAGTACTTCTATCTTCTAGCGTGGTTCCTCTCATTTAGGTAAAACCTTGTTTCAGATGGATATTATAATTTATAGACATTACCTTTTATTAAAGGCTTTAAAGGCAGAATGCTTCGATAAGAAACAAAAAAGGAGATGGCTTATTCCATCTCCTCTTCAAATTCAATCTCTAGTTTTTCTACATTTATATTGTCTACCTCATATATCCTTTCAGCCATACGCTCAATTAACCCTACAACTAGCACATTTCCCATACAGAAATACCGCATTCGATTAGACATACCTGTATTTGTCCAATCATCTAGGAAACCATTTAATCGTTCACACTCAATCGGTGTTAAAAATTGAAGTCCCTTTTCATCTATTACTACATGCGTACTTCGATTTATACTCGCTTCACTTGTTAACATTGTTCTGCCTGGTATATCTAACAATTCCGACATTTAATAGTTTAACCTGTACATATAACAACACAAGCAGTGGTTAAAAGTAGCAGTTTCTGCTTATTTATATGCACATCTATTGAAGCAAAGACTTCAACTAGGTTCAAAAATATAACTATTACTTGTATAATATATTTTGTTGAATTAATAACTTGGCTAATATATTTGGCTCTAAACTATATTAGCAAGAATTCATTCTTTCTTTCCTTCTTTCAGTTGTTTTCGAAAATCATTTATTTTCTTTTGAATTATATCTACTTCTTGTAGTACTTTTAATACTGTCGGTTTTCCAGCAGCCTTTAATTTAATTTGTTCTATCCAATACTGATGTAATTGAGGAATTTGTATATAATATTCATCTTCTTCATTAATCTCTTTGATATCCTCTACTATATACTTAAGATAGCTGCAAAGATAATAACTTGGAATCTGCTGTATATGTTCTAACAAATATCTCCCTCCTGGATTAGAATATAAATACTTTGTTGGATGACATGCACCAAACATTTCATACATTAATTTACCAGTTTCAATATCATAATCGCTCTGTTCTACAAATAGTGAAAGTTTAAAAAACCTCTCAATTCTATAACTTTTCCCCCAAAAATCAGATGTACGGTCAACATATTTTAAAGATTCTTTCACAAATTCCATGTAAATCTCTTCTTTAGCTATATCAGTATTATTTTCTAAGATTTTTATTGTGTAGTCCATTATAGAAAAAGCAATATTTCCCTCAAGTGTAGTAATGCCTTTTTCAAAAGGCTTCTCATTTAATATAAAAGGGCTTTTAAAAATCTTATCAAATGCCCTAATAAAATCTAAGTTTAATTCTTTATTATTAACATAATCAGATTCCGCTTCGTTAACTAACTTCAATAGTGTGTTTGTAAATCTAGGTTCTAATGAATGTGCATCAAATAAAAGATTTAAATTAGAGCTTGCTAATTCAGTGCTGATGGCATTAGATAAATCTTCTACAAATATCGGAAGAGTCTCCGCCTCAATCACTTTTATTTTATAGGATTCTAAAAACATCTTATAGAAATTAAAATAGGTTCCCCATTTTTCTTTATCGTATGAAGTTAACACTATATAAAATTTATCATTTTTGATTTGTGAACCATAATCCCTTATAAATTGGAAATAAGTTTGATGTATATTAATATCATTAAATCCGTATCCCATCATTAAAATAGTATTACTAGAAAATAAAGTATATAACTTACTTCTAAAATATCCAAAATCATGCATAAACTTATAGTATTGAGAATGCGTGAAAATTATTCCATTCTGAGAATCGATGTCACCGTGTACTTTTATAATAGATTTGTCTTTTTCATTCCAATTTAATTCTTCCCCCTTACCGAGAGATTGAACTAAATAGTTTTTTCCATTCATTATTTCATCTTCTATAACCCTGTCATAATTGGTAGTAAGTATATAATTAAAATTTATTTCACCTAGCTTTTTTAACTTTTCTATTTCTATATCATTAACTTTATTTTGATTAACTTCTATTAGATTTAATAACTCTCTGGAAAAATCCATTTCTAGCTTCTTATTTGTTTCTTCGTTAACTATTTTTTTTAATGGCACAGTAAAATCATCGTTATTACTTAGTCCAAGACCCTCTATGATTTCCCCTTTACAATTATCCCACTTTACATCTTTGTAATAACTTAAAAAAGATTGAGCTATTTGGAGGGGATCCCCATTTTTCATATCATCAAAATCTAAATTTTCTATACCAATAATTCCTTTTAATTCTTCTAATAATTCCATCCATCCAGGATATCCAAAGCTTCTACTGAAACCTGCTCCGATAAATGGTACTACTTTTTCAGAAATTATTAGTTTGACTAATTCTTTTGGAATCATATATATCCACCTCATGCCTAATCGCCTCAAAATATAAAAAAAGCTAATTCTTTTTACATCCATATAACTTTTTTCAGGAATAACATTAAACTAATCAATACTAGTTTCTTTTTCTTGCCAATCATTAGGTATCAAACCATTTTCATCTTTTTTTCAATTATATCTTACTATTTGATTTTTATCTTTCATCATTTTTTAAATTTAAGTTTTATTAACTACAGATGCTATTAATTCAAAAAATCAATTGTTGCATCTAGTAATTCGAACATTTCACGTTCGGTTAGCCTCTTTTATTTGTTCCCCGATTGTTCTAATAAAAAAATTCAATTTAACCGTAATGTCTTTTTTCGTAAATACTTTACTAACTTCTTCAGCAACTCTTACTTTATTAAATGTTTTAGATAAATTTTTTATCATAGCATTGTATAATTCGGTATCTATTTCTAAATTATAAATTTTTTTCATTTTTTCTGTAATATATAACTCAGAGAATTTTTCATCAAAAGAATCAGCAAGTTTAAATCGAAAATTAGGATTTAAGTTCTTTACATTTGGAGGGGAAAATTTTATTGTTTTCTTACCCATTACCCCTTTATATGTCATTGATTCTCTTTCAAAACAACCATTACATAAAACCTTTTTAAATACTTCTCCTTTTATATAGTTTTCTATTTCACGCCCTGCTGTCTTAACAAATTTAACGTGTTCAAAATCTTTAGATTTTTTTATTCTATTTTCAAATTTAATTAATCTAGGTTTCAATTTTTCCTGTTTATTATTGTTATCCCTATCAGCAATAACCACAGCATATCTACTGGTTGCTAATATATCTATAAACTTATTCGCTTCACTACTTGTTTGTTCTACAAAAACACTACAATAATCTATTAGTGCACCACCATATATCATGAAACTAAAATGAATACCTTCTTTATATTGAGGATAAATTAATTCCAGCCACTTTTTTATATATAGTTTATCACTTGGTCCTTCAACCCAAATAACTAAATTACTTTGTAATAAACTAGAAGGTTTTACTCCAAGGGAATCAAGAAGAGGAAGCATCTCCTTCTTATGTAAACAACGCTCCAGTTTAGTTTCCCTTTTGTCCCCTTGATAAACTCTTGTAATAGTCCAATTGTCATCAACTTGATCTATAATTACACTAGAATGTGAAGTAATAAAATATCTATTCTTTTTCAGAATCTCATCTTTAGAAAGCAAGTAAAGAAATCTTTTTGTTGCCATTGGATGCAAATTAGATTCTGGTTCTTCAATAAAAACATTCGCACCCTTCATCTTTTCACTTAATACATACTTAGTTTTGTGGTATAAGAAAGTTAGAATCTCTACTACTTGCTTAATCCCTGTTCCTAAATCAGTAAGCTCTTGCGCTAATCCCCAATCTTCTTTTTCTGTACAAAATCTAAATTTAATAGTTTTTTCTTCTTTATCTACCAGTAATAATAACCTCTCATCTAATATTTTATTTAACCACTTTTCCATACACTCCTTATAATTATCTATTAACTTATTTTGTATTATCCAATCTATAGATACCGAAAGTTTAATCATTTTCCTTTCAGTATCTATAAAATGAATACCCTTTAAAAAAAATGTTTTCACGTTTTCATCTTCTAATTTAATTAGCAGTTTTTCTTCATATTTACTACTCAAATGAATAGTATTTTTATTACTTAGATATATATCTCCTACTATCTCTTCTTCTTTAAGATGATTAAATTTATCTTCATCAGAAAATTCTAACTTTAATTCCGTATTAGATAAATATGTCTGTGTATAAATTTCTTTTACCACTTGAAAAAATTTTAGTATATTCGATTTACCACTATTATTTGGACCTATAAAGATGTTGATATCTTTATAGCAAAAACCTTCAAAATTTGTAGTTGAAAATGTATGTGATCTAAATCCACAAATATCAAAATCCTTTATAAACAAAATTTCATCCATCCCTTCATCTTATTTGCAATGTCAAAATACTTATAAAAAATGTTGATTTATCTATTAATTTTGCCCACTTTCATTCGGTATACAACAGTACACGACCAGCAGAAAACGCATCATTCACTTCCTTTTTTTAACAAAATCCTAAAGACACGTGATACATTCATTCCAACGCCCCAATCAGCGGATGACCTCGTACATATTTCATAATACGTATTGATCGTACCTGACTCATCAAGTAAGTTTTTAAACTATTGATAATTCGCCTACATAAATAGTTTCTGTTACCCCTGAATTATGTATCAGCTGTTTTACAGCGTTAAATTGCTTATACTTTGACTTTGTTACTTCAAATTGAAAACGCTCTGGAATCATCGGTAATGTATCAAACGATCACTTTTCCACTCAGCGTGATAAAGTTCTGGATTACATAACTGCCTTAAATGATCAATTACCCATGTACAGTATCCTCTATTTGGAAACAACTCATTTGCTTCTACTTCTAAATATCCCAACCTTCCGGCGATATTTAAATTGTGAAACAAGAGCCAAACCTTAATCTGTTTTCTCAGCAATAATTAATACGTATCCCATTTATAGGTCAATCTCCTTTATTCTATATTTTACATGGTATAAGTCTTTTTCGACCTTTTTAATAAGTCAAACAAGTCAACGCCAAATAATATAACGCTCAAAAATGCGAAAATTATTTAATCTGTTTTTATGTGGAATTCATTCCATTCTATGCAAAATATTAAAAATTCATTTACTTAGTTTAGAACAATAACAAAGTAAACTATTCATTGCTCCACTCGATTCTGATTTCTTTTTGAATATATTGAAATCTATCCATTAATTTCAAATCAACATAAGTATTATTCGACATTTATAACAAGTCAAACAAGTAAGCGCCAAATAATATTGCACCTTGAAATGCAAACATTATTTGACGCTTTTTAATTTCACTTCGCTTTAAAAGTATAAATCTTTTAGCTTTCAAACTCTACTATTTCTTCTAGATCCGTATAATAATTTTTAATTATCATTTCCATACAGGATTTTCTTTTTTCAGGTGTACGTTGTGCTAGATTTTTTCCATTGCAATAAAATGTAAATTCATGAATTGTTCCAAAAATATTTAAGTACTTCTGCATCCAATCTTTTAAATCAATAGGCGCAATGTCTAATTCTGTACTTGCCATGAAAAATTCTTCAATTATGGTTTAGCATACTTTATTAAAATGGTAGATAAAGAGATAGGTGAAAAATTCCTTGAAGAATTAGACACAATCCACTGGGACTACTAATCTTTTTCCATTGGCTACAAGACGGTCATATACTTAGAAAATTATAAGGATATCATACTTACTTATCCTTCTTGTAAAACCTCTTATTATGGTACGATTTAAATAACCATTCTTTTTCATCTCAATCACTTTCCACTTTATTTCTTTTGGGTAATAAATTCTTGTCTTCATACGAAAAACACCTCCATTAAATTTGCATACTTAGTATGCGAATTCAGGAGGTGTTTTTTTATGTACCACTATCCGGTTTCAATTCTTCCCTTATCTGCTCTTTTTTGTAAAATCGATATATTATACTATATCTAGTTAGGTTAATTGTAATCCACTCCAAAACAAATACATCATCTGATGAGATAGGTTGTAAAAGATCAAGAAACAATGTGTCTGTAGATTGCTTACACTCTTTTATAATTTAGCTCCCTCGCTTTTGAAGTTAAGGGAATTTCATCTTTTTAATTCCATCTAGTTTTACGTAATAGTGTAAAGTCTTAATTTAAGGTCACTTTTTAACTAACTATATTTCAAACAAAATAAAATCGAATTATCTCGATATGGGTTGAAATGCACCTTCCTTTTTTTTATAAGCCATTGTTTTTTTTAAGTCCGTTTCTAAGGATAAGTCACTTATTACATTAAATTTTTTTTGAAGATCATTATCCCATAAATCTTCTAAATTTAAAATATCTACTATTGATAAGAAATGTGGATTATTTATTATTGCTGTCGCAACAGTTGCTGAATAGGAGGCACTTGGCATAGCTTCTAATAATAAGTTATCTATAGCACTCATAAATTTATTTCTGTTCTGACTAGTCCTACGAGTATTGTTGAAGTAATCTTGTACATTATCATGAATATCAGCGAGTGTGCTTGAAACAGTATTAACTATTTGAAAACGCTGTTGAACAAGTTTAATAGGATCATTTAGTAACAGCGTTTTAATAGTATTGTCACCTGCTTGTGTAACTGGCCAAAGTCTAAAATCACTTAACACAAGGTGAACTCTAGGATCCATTTTTGCTGGATGAATAAAAGGTTTTAATTTGGTATCAAAAGTTGATTTTTTTACATTGCATCTTTTACAACTAGGAAGGAGGTTCTCCCAATTAACAACTTCCAATGGATAACGCTTTTTATCGTGGAAATGTTCAACTTCCATATATTTCGACTCAACATTAAGCTTGCATTCGCAATATATACATTTTGTATGTGAACTTTCTAATAATGAATTTTCTATAAAAGTTTGCTTCCAAACAGATTCACCATCTTTAAGATATTTAAAGGTAAGTTCCTTTTGACGTTCGAATGTTAATTCGTTTGGACAATTTAACTTATTAATTTTAATCAATATTTAATCCTCCTAATGAACTTAGTTGGATTTTAAATATCTTACGTAGATGGTTATCTGGATGTAATAACTTATCAATTTTATCATAATAATAATTCGCTTTTTTTATATCTAAATTATTCAATGCCTCATTGAATTCTCTTAATAGCTGGTAATGCAAATCTGAATGTGTATTTTTAAGTCCCATTACATCTTGTAAAATTTCCTCAATAGACCATCCTTGAAATCCATATTCTTTCGAATATACTTTTTGATTAACTGTTACTAACCCATTTTCAAATTTTAAAGGAATTACTTCATTGGGATACGCTGCTTGGATAATATGCGGGCTATGTGTAGCTGCAATAACCTGTGCATTAGGAACGAGCCAACGCAGTATATCTATTAGTTTAGCTTGCCATTCTGGATGAAGATGCAAATCTAATTCATCAATTAATATTACTCCATCATAAGTGTGTACATCTTTATACGCATGTGTTACTTCTGTTTGCCTTATTAACCCTAATAAAATATTTAAGCAAGATTTATATCCAGAAGATAAATAATTTAATGGAATCTCACCACTAGGGGTTTCGATATATATATCAGCAGGTTCTCTAAACTTCTGCATTCTAAAATCATCATTATTTTGAATATCACGTTTTTCAATTCTACTAAAACGTATCTTTGAATCCAATTTTTGAAAGCATTTTTGTGCTATCATTAAATTAGAATATTTCTTTTCAGAGATTCTTTGTTCATTATAGTAATTTTTAAAAAACCACGATTGAATTGAATCTAATTGACTACCATAAAATCCATTGGGTATATTCCTATTTATTGAAAAATTAACCATTTCTTTAGACCTAATTGAATTTCTAAACTTAGGCATTCCGCGTTTCTCCTGCATCTCAATTTCTTCAATTTCAAAATTCCTCACGAAATGTTCACCATTATTAAAACCATGTGTTTCCCAAAATCCACGGTTACTCAAAACATTTTTCCGTAAATTTCGAGTGTTTCTATTAAATGAGCTAGCAATACATTCTAAAATCGTTGTTTTACCTATCCCATTTTCACCAGATATAAAGTTAAATCCAGGATTCAACTTTATACCTAAGTCGAAAATACCATTTATTCCTTGAATGAAAATCCCCTCAACCTTTAACATTGTTACCTCCTCTTAACTCCCCTATTATTAAATGCTATATATTACTATTGTACTTAATTTGGAAAAATCCAACACTATTAATTTAAAATAAAACTCTAAATTTGTCGGAAAAAATCAAAACAACTGACGTGTACCTATATCTACTATGTACTTTCACCATAAATGTAAGAGATAAAAATCCGTAAAATCTCCCACCTTTTCTCCATATAGGATCAATTTTTAAGTAGCTTAGTTCTCATTTATGAATACTCGTCTCAACTCCGTTTTTTCTGCTTCTTCCTTTGGAACTTTCCAGTAGGCAATTTACCTATTTAAAAGATTAGCTACTTCAACCTGTTTATAACTCTCACCCTTAAATCTATATGGAAGTTTACAAATTATCTTTACATTTACTTCATAATAATAAACAACTTACTTATCCAATATCGCAAAACGACTAGTAATAAATATACAGGTATATAGTCCCCGATGGGTTCTGTTGCAAAGTTTTTGAAAGTAAGCTAAATTTTTGCAAAACAGAGTGAGGAGAATCCTAAATGGGGTATTTTAAAGGAAAATAATTCAGGAAAGATATTATTTTGGTAGCCATCGGCTACTACTGTCGTTTTTCTTTAAGTTATCGGGATGTATCTGAAATTTTGAACGAACGTGGTGTATCTGTTCATCCCACAACCATCATGCGATAGGTTCATGAATATGGAATTTTGATTTATCAAATTTGGAAGGAGAAAAATAAGCATGTACATATGTATCTTGGAAATTGGATGAGACTTATATCAAAGTCAAAGGAAAATCGTGTTACCTATATCGTGCGATTGATAAAGAAGGTCACACATTAGATATTCAACTTCGCAAAAGCGAGATTATCAGGCTGCTTATGCTTTTATAAAAGGGCTCGTAAAAACATTTGGGGAACCCACGGTTCTCACAACAGACAAAGCCCCAGCGTTACTTTGCGCATTTAACAAATTAAAAGAACAAGGCTTTTATAAACGCACCACTCATTGTACAATCAAGCATTTCAACAATCTAATAGAACAGGACCATAGACATGTAAACAGACGTTTTGCCAAATCTGCAAGATTTCAGACCCTTCGTCATGCTTCACGTACTTTGAAAGTTATCGAAATAATTCATACCATACATAAACGAAAACGAAGTTTGCAACAACCAAACTTCGTTTTTTCGACTTACAATGAATTACAACAATTATTCAAAACTGCTTAAACTATAATCGTATTTTGTAAACGGGTTTATGCTTTTCTGAAATTTGCATCTGATCCGTTTTCTTCCATCAGGGCTTTCAACAAAAAATTTCAAAATTTCTTTCATTTGAAAACTCTATTATGTATTTTAAGATCCCACTTATAAAAAGATATTAAAGTAGTTTAATTCCGGTGTCTAATCTTTAACACTTACCGCATAACATTCCAAGTCTACACCACAGAGCACTCTTCATCCGAAATCATTACAGCAGAGCCATCGAGATCCGTTCACGCCGGCAATTATTAAAATGAAATTGTTACGATTGGATTTCCTATAACCCTTGGTCGACCATCACCACAACTCGGGCAAATAACATACCATTTTCTACGACTCTCCACTTGTAGATGGTAGTTGTTCATATGCTTAATTAGCTTATGATGATTGGATCGACAGTGTACTTTCACCCAAAACTCGTTACAAGACTTACATGTATAATAGTATTTTGGATAACCAGCCTGAGTTAGAAGCTGACGCTCGTGCACTTCTTTCGCCTCTCCGCAGTACCAGCATACCTTATACTCCCCTAAATGGTATTCCATAATCAAGCGGAACCAGTTTTTAAAGACATGAGTCATAGAAGGAACCATATAAATTGACCCATATTTATGTGCCTCTTCATTACATAAATTAGTTTTAAATAACGCTTCGTTATACATCACATGATACGGATTGTACTTATCCTCGGCGTTCTCTGAAATCACTACATCGGAATGCAAAATACAAGACGCTAGGATGGGCACTTGCCATTTTGGCTCAATCGGATGCATATGACCGTATTTTTTAATTGCAATATCAACAACGTCCTCCTTCCACTTTCCAGTGCCCTGAGACTCGTAATTACGATACTTCGCATCTAATATGACAAGCCCCATGGCCCGGTCATGCATCTTAAATTTCAAGACAAAGTCAGGCGTAAGATAACTTTTAGGTATAAGATGAATTTTCGGCTCATAGTAAAGTTCCACCTGAAAGTGTTCCCAGCGAAGTATAGCCGAGAAGTTTTGGAGTCCTTGTGCGCTTCCCTCCATCATGTACTTATCAAGACATGATGTTATATCCTTATAACCATCTATTTTCCAGCCCATTTCCTTCGTTAAGATATGTATGATTTTATAGAGCGTCCATACCTCGAAAATTTGTTCAACCTTCCCAGTACTAATTTGTCGTTGGTGCTGTTGTACAAATAATGAGGCAGATAGTTCATGCTTAATGTGCTGTAGTGCCTGCCACGCTACACGGTAGGACGGATTATGCATAAACACTTGTGTCGGCTTTACTGGAAGACGCTCTTTTAATACAAGCGATGAAAATAACGGTAGCTCGAGTAGAGCCTGTGCAGCTTCCCTTAGCTCATCATATTTCTCAGCATCGCTATGAATGTTCTCCTTCTGTTTTGTGAATATTTGTAACTGCTCAAGCTGCTTTAAACGCATAAACGCTGCCTCACTTTGCTCTGCACCCTGCATCTTGACTGGTAACTCTTTATCTAAAAAGGCAAGGAGGTCGTTCTTACCTGTTGGAACAGTTATTTCATTTCCATCCACTCGAATACTCGAAATATGCACAAAGTTAAACGAATAATTCCTATATATACTATTCGGTATTGGCATAGCGACAGCATCAACGCCATTTGGCTGTGGTCGCACAAAGCCACAAATATGAATCATTTTAGCTTCATCTACCGATTTTAACTGCGCCTCTTCACAAAAGGCCTTATAAAACCGTATATGTGACTGGGCATGGCCACTTATCAGTTGAAGCGTTCCAAAATGACTATTAGGAATCTTCGGTTGATCAAATTGTGTCGGAACAATATAAGATTGCACCTTCAGCTGCGTTTCACGTCGATCATACTTTAACTGAGCAGTCATCCCTTCATCGGATTGGTGGTGATAATAGCTATTACTCTCCGTAAACAGGCCATTCATTGCAAGCGTTAACTCAACATACGTACTAGGGATTTGTCCATTTGGGCTGCTAATGAAGTTTGCTTTTGCTTTAACATCTTCGCGAATTTGACGCTCTTCCTCTAAATACGGTTGTATATCCCGCATGAGCTTACTATGCACACGATTATATGTGTTCAAATCCTCTACCATTTCGACTGAACCAAGTAACCTCTGAATTTCTAAATCACTTTTACGAAAATGTGCCTCACGCTCATTTAACACATTACGTAGTAGCACCTTTGTCATTGTTTGATCAGAGCCCTTAACCGTTGCATAATGAATTAAATCTTCCAGCATTTGCTTTATAAGCTTATTTTCAAATGTGGCCACAACAGGCTTAAGCTCTCGACTACGATAATTTGGCTTACCAGGATTGATATATTGCTCAATTTCCATACGAAGGTCAAATCGTCCGCTGTTTTGAGGCTTCTTCTTTGTCGTATATAGCTTTAGTGTCGCATGTGGACTAACATTAATTTGCTTAATAGCACTTGTTAACTTTCTTAATTGCTCCTGTAGCTCCATTACAACCTTATTTGATTTAATCGCAACTTTTGCAACATTACGGTCATCTCGCACAAAATCCTCATGAATCCGGTATAAATCCACAATCATATCCTCATAATCTTCAATAGATAAAGAAGATGGAACAAAATGAATGGTCGCAAAGTATCTAGCTTGGCCATCCTCATCACAGCTTAGCTTCGCTGTACCTGCATTCGTTATTCCTGTTAAAATACTATCTGTTTCATACAAGTAATAGTGCTTTCGCTTCTTCGTTGAAAAACGTGTTGGCTCAAACCAAATATTCTCTTCTGAATGATAGACATAGCTATTACTAAACATTTCATCAGGAGACGTAATAGAAACAGCTTTCACATGTCTTCCCTTGTCAACAAAGCGAATACCAATTTGTCGCATAATGCTTTCATTTTGGTTACGGTAATGGTTTGGAATAACCCACTCCTGATCGTTTTCTGGAGCAATTTTATCACCAATATTAATGGATGAAATTGGAAGTAACCCTTGTTGAGGAGCTACACTATGGTCATATTGAACAAAAATCATGTATAATTCTACATGCATTTCTTATCAACTCCAATATGAGAATAAGCCCGTTTGTTCAAGCTTTTGTTCCATTTTTTCTAGTTTTCTCTTACTTAATAACTCATCCTTCACATGAAGTTCAATTGCTACATTTAATGTTGTGATTAGCTGCTTATCCTCTACTATTTCATGCAACCGTGGTAGAAACTTCATCACCGTAATATCATCCACCTGCTGCTTAGTTGGAATACCTAAGTTTTCCGCCGCTACATGGTACAGCAAAATATGCTTTTCAACACGCTCATTAAATTCAATTTGCCAATCTTTTAATGCTAACTGTAAGTCGTTCACTGCTTCACGAAGATGAGTGGAGATTCTTGGTGTGTCTTCTACATTTATCGTAAAATACTCAGCAGGAATATGATACTGTCCGATTTTTGCATCTGAAGCTATCTTTTCCTTCTTTTGACGATAAAGTGGAATAATAAAACTACGATCAATAACCTTTGGGCTTAAAGCTTGTACAGCACCATCCACATTCATTGTTCCGATAATACGTACGTTGCTTGGGATATCTAGAAGTGGTGCGTAGCGTTTTAAATTCTCATAACGTGTAACCATCTCATAATGCGCTAACGAATCCATTTGATTCTTCTTTAGCACTTCATCAATAGATACATCTTCATCTTGAGACATCCGCTGTACGAACCATTTGATTTCATTCATATTTTGCTTGTACTCAAAATCGCTATATAAGCGAAGCTGACCCCCTTCTAATTCACGCACACTTAGTAAATCAGCTAAATAATATTCAATCTGTGCAAGATTCATTTCATCTAAACAAATAATGTATAACTGCTCCTCGTTCTGCTTGGCTTCAATCAGACAATCTAAAAACGCAGATGGTACATATAACTGTCGGATTGGGTTATAAAATCCCAATAAATCCTGCTTATCGGTCCAGCTTGGTTGAACAGGGATAATTTCACACTTGGCATTCACAATCGATGCGAACTGCTTTACAATCGTTGTTTTCCCCGTACCTGAAGGTCCAGATAATATAATCATTTGCTCCGTCATAAGTGCTAGTAGTAACTGACCTAATGTTTTCTCTTCATAATGATAGCCACGTGCACTAAGCTGCGCTTGCATTCCTTTTAATAACTCTAAAGGTGTCTCTGGTGTCTCAAGGAAAGACTCATCTGACTTAATTAACTGTTCGTCAGCTTGCTCGTTAAATACAAAACCTAGTTCCTCTAGCTTTTGCTGAAGTGAGTAAAGATGCTTACGTTCTATAGCAAACTGCTGCTTAGCCTCCTCTAAATGACCTTCAGCCTTCTGTACCTCTAACAGCCTTGCCTCATTTCTCTCATTTTTAGCATCGATCTCCTTTAAATCATCTGCAATTTTAGCCTTCACAATATCAGCTGCAACATCTACAAAGCGGCTTTCTCCATCCTCATATAGTGATGGCTTTGCTAACGCAATAATACGGAGATCTTCTTTTTTCATATCTAACAGATTAAATAACTCATTACTATCCTCGATTGGATACACCTCATTGAAGGTCGTATTAAACAAGTTACCTTTTAAAATATCCTTCTTTACTCCAGTGAGCTTAACCTTCGCAATAACTAATGTACCGTCCTCATAATATATTTCTCCTGAGCCTGCAGGACAGAAAATTGATAGAGAGCGACTTAAATCTGTAAAAACCTGCGCTTCAATAACAACTCCTGTATATGGGTTTTGTAATTGGTCGATAAAAAAGAATGGCTTTTCTTCCTTCATATTACGTACACGGCCGATAAGCCATAAATCTTCTAAATGTAAACGCTCCAATACATATGCTTGTCTCTCATTAGGCGAAAACTCCGCATACTTTTCTTTTGTAATTGCCTCAATCACACTCAACACTCCCAACAAACTAAAATACATTATATATAGTAACATAAATATATCTTTATTTTCATAGACAAGACTAACGAATAATGTATTCAAAGAAACAGCTAGCTATTCTCTACTTGTATGAAGCTACTTACAAAGATTGTAACTCTTTTAAAATCACCCCTTACTTTTAACCTGCATACATACAAAAAAACTCAGCTATTTAAATATGGCCAAAAACATTTACTCACTACTATTCTAAAGATGCTTTTGAAATAGAAAAATTTCTTTTCTAGTAAAAAAAGACAGAATAGCTTTTCGCAATTCTGTCTAAAAATACTGGTTATAGTGTGTAATGTTTTATTTAATAAAGAAATATTAATTAATGAATGAATTTTATTAAAACTCAATGCCGTCTCTTTTTACACAGTTGCTTTTGAAAGAAGTAGGGTTGATACGTCATAGTAATGACTTAATGCACGAATGATTTCCTTTTTTAGTGCTTCTTTCTCCAGCATTGGCGCCATGACAACGGGATAACTTTTGTTTAACTCAAAAATAACACGTCGGCCGTAGCGTTCGTCACTCCCTAAATCTGGACGATCTTTAATCTTCGCCTTCATAATATGTGAAATCTTTAATTCATCCACGATTTTTAATACTTTTAATAAAAAGTCTTTATTACGGAAAATCTCATATTTAATAATATAATTATACAAATCTAGATTTTCGAAAATGAGTCTATAATAATATTGTTTTTCTTCTGAAGAATGCGCATAATCTTCCACATATTCAGTTGCTAACACACACTTGTAAATGTAGTTTTCCCAGTCAAATGACTTCGTTACAATCTTTTCAAACTCTTTTTGATCTTCTAAAATAGAGGGGTATTTCTCAATAAGATAATCTCGGTGATATGTAATAAAATAAGAATGCCAAACAACTTCATCCAAGTGCAAATCGCGATTAGACATAATATAATGATCAGCTAAAATACGAAACGCTTCTAAAAACTCTTCCTTACGAACAGCATCACTACCTTTTGCCATATAAATCGGAAAAGGAACATCACTCGGTAAGGAAATAACCTTGTCCGTAAAATACTCTTCATTCGTTACAATCGTATTAGCTTTAAAATCATTATAAAGCTTTTCGCTCTTACGGTATCCACTTTTTAGTAATCGCACATTAACTTCCATTGGCAGCCAATCCTTTCACAGCTGATGTGAATTTCTCAATAATGCGATCCGAAATTTGATAAATCACTTCATCGACATTATCAATACTTAATTCTTCCACCATTTTTTTAGACATTAGTTGATATAACTTAAAATCGAGTCCTTCAGGTATACTCACCATGTTTCTTAGCTCAACTGAATCCTCATCTTCTTCCGCATACTTCTGAATAAACTGCTGTAATGCCGTACGAAGGCCCATATACACATACGTATTGTTTAGCGATTGATTTTGCGGAAGTGTCGCAAATTGTAAATCTGCATCTCGATAATGAATAATGATTGTTTCAGGACCTAGCTCAATTTTAATATCCGATGACAGATGTTCATCCAGCTTCTTCTCGAATAAAGTTAAAGGGTTTCTATCACTACCATCGAATAGAACAATATTCGAGAAGCCTAAAATCGAATGCTGCGGTACAATAATCTCACCTTTGAATGAAGTATAAAATTCATCTAAATCATGATTATCACAGAATGAAATCTCTTCCGTTGACTGTAAATGTAGTTGCAGGGACGTACGCTTACTTAACGAAATACGTGACTTGGGAATTTCAATATAGCTTTGCCCAGGCTCCAATACATAGAATTTATTGTCTTTTGATTGCACAATTAAGATAAGTACCGCCTTTCCAACCTCTACTAAAGAAGAAAGAAATGGCGATGTAATATCTGGGGTAATTTCAAAGCGATAGGTCTCCGTATTTTCTTCTAATTCAATATCTAACTTGAATTCACTGCTTCTATAGCTCATCGATGAATTTGTTAAAACAGGGTATGGAAAGTTTGCATCTTTTTTGTAAATCATCTTGTATTACACCTCCACATAGTAATTAAATTTCAACGCACGGTTATAAGTCGGCTTAAGTTGAACATTTAAATATACAACGTCGTTTTTAATCGTTACACCTTGTAACGTATGACCATTTAAGGGATAGGTTTGATTTGTATGCACATCTGTAATAGCATCATAATTTTCTGAAAAAATCAGATTGTGTTCTTCACCCATCCCGTCAATTACGCGGAATGAAATATCACAAGATGTTACATTTTTTAAAGCTTTTTGATTTGTAAAGTCAAAGCGAAGGATTTCTCGATCTTGTAAAATTAAACGCTGTACAAGATTAGGATTCACGCTAAATGTTTCTTTTGAATCGTCCAGCTCACCCGATGCACCTTTTTTCGCTTTCTTACGTTTTAAGTCACCTTGACCACTGCCTTGGCTACCACCTTTACCCCCACCTCGGCCGCTGCCTCGACCGCCACCTTTTTGCTCTTCTCCTTTTTTAGTAGAAGGACCATCAATTTTTGACTTAATCATTTTTTTTCCACTATTAATCACTACAGTTCCTAATGCTTTTTCTAACTCTTTCTTGAACTGAGTTTCAACTGTGTAGAGTACATCTGCCGTATCCATCACACCATCAGTCGGATTATTTTCACGCATCTTTTCATCAATAATTTTTGCTAAAGCATTCGCTAAATTTTTTGTAAATTTACGTGCTTTTGCTTTTAATTTTGGATCTTTAATTTTTGGATTCATAATCGTCGTATGTGATTCATCTTCTAACGATTTTAAATAAGCATCTTCCTCTAATCCACCAATTAATACCGCATTAAATGGCTTTGTCGCATGACCATCAACTTTAAAATCTTCAATCTTCATCCCAATCGTACGGAAAATAGCCATACGTCCTTTTGGAATTTCTTCATTGTACGTAAAGTATAAAGTGAAATGGAAATCACGTTCACCATTGCTCACTACTAAAGATTGTGGCTCTGCATGTATATATGTATCTACATAAAGTGGCGTAAACTCTTTTTTCATTTTTGCTACTTCTGTTGGATAATACTTTGCATCTTTCACAAATTGCTCTAAAGTATTTTTGCTCAAGTCTTTACCGTTTACATTTACTACTAACTCACCCTTTAAAATCGCAATCGCAAAGCTATCACAAATCGTTTTAATAATTTCCACTTCTTTATCAAACTCTTCACGGAAGAAAGGAATCACAATCTTTAAACCTCGTGTATCTTTCTTAAAGATGGAATGGTACGTATTTTCAAATGGTACATATTTTGTACGACCATTTTCCAGCTCTTCTACATCTGAAAAATAACCTGTTGCTCGATAGTAATTACCGTCATGCTCATGCTCTACTAGCTGAATCGTTCCACCAATATGCTGATTTTCATGTTCATCACAGTTCGAAAAATACATTAAATGTAAATCAGATGCACTGTTTGATGCGATCTTCCCAATACCATGCGAACCCCCACGAGCCGTTTCTAACGCTTGATCGCTTTCAGTAGCGTGGAAACCTTTACTATACGCATAAACACCAAATGTATCTTTTGATGAATTACTTTGACCATTACGCGCACCCGATAAACCACGTGTGTTTTTATCTTCAAATGAAATATAGCGCACTTCTTCTTGGTTTAAACAATTTTTCATATGTTCGATTACTTCTTGTGTGTATTCACTTTGACCAACAAGACTTAAGATATGCTCCTCGATCTCTTGAATTCCCGGAATATCACTTTTATTGATAACCCCTGTTTGGATTTCAACAATAACAGGTTCTGTACTTCCTATTAATTTCCCATCGCGCGCATTTTGTAAGTTTTCACGTACTAAACCGCGTACCCCCATCCCATAAAATCGCTGCAGCACTGGGTGAAAGTTACACTCTTCGATATTACTAATTTTCGAAAATTGAATATCCTTTTTTAATTCAATGCTTGTAGACATACACTACACCTCTTTTATTTTTTCGAGCGGAACTTAAATTCGATTTCCACATTTTCTTCTTTACGGAATTTAGTTTTGAGCAACTGGATCTCTGATTCCAACGTCGAAATGATGGCCTTTACGTGCTCATTTGTATAGTCGTAATTATTTCGGTTGGCCAAATTACTAATCAAGCGAATCTTCTTAATGGCTTCATTCATCCGTTTCTCCCCAAGCTCCTCGAACTTTTGTAATTTTACATTTTCATTTTTAACACTCATACTGGCCTCCTAAATTATTAATATATTATTTATTTACTATATTTTCATTTCATAAACTAAATGTAATATATATAGTTTTTATTTTCAATAAAATAGAATTATTTTTAAGGATAAATTCCCAACAATAAATATATAACAATAAAAAAGTCAATGAAAATTATATATTTTAAAAATCTAGAGAGAATAAATTTCATTTCGAACTTCACTTTCATAATGCTCGTAAAAATAGCACATCACTCAGTCTATGTGCCTTTACTAATATGAATTTGGGTTCTGGTGCAAAAATGTTAGTTAGAAACATACAATAGCAATTCCCTCTACATTTCTAGCTTATGAAGCTAAACCAAACAATTTATGAATAAATTATTTTTGATTTTGGGCGGACTTGGGCAGACTTTTCCAGGAAAACAAGTTGTCCTTTTTTCATCATATGCATGGCTTCAACACCACTCAATATAGAAATTGCTGTTTTAAATGACTTGAATCCTAACATAGAGCGAACTCGCCTTTTAATAAACCGGTGATCCTGTTCCACTATATTATTGAGATACTCCACTTGCCTAATCCGGATGCCTTCTGGCATCTTTTTTTCTTCTTTTAACTCCTCAATTGCTACTGGATAGGCTGGATTCTTATCTACAGTAATGACACGAGGAGTGGACACATGCGAAAAAGCCAAGGCCTTTTTGAAAAAACGCTTGGCTGATTGGGTATTTCTATTTTTACTTAAGTAAAAATCAATCGTGTTTCCTTCTGAATCGACTGCACGGTATAAATACATCCATTGCCCTTTTACCTTAATATAGGTTTCATCGATTCTCTACGAATCATTTATTGATTTAAGATGATGTCGTACTTTCTCTTCTAATTGAGATCCATATTGATGAACCTAACGCATAATCGTTGTGTGAGCAATGGATACACCTCTTTCTTCCATCATTTCCACTAGGTTTCGAAAACTCAAATTGTACCGTAGGTACCACCTTACTGTTAATAAGATGAGTTCAGGCTGATAATGCTTCCATTTATTTCTCTCCTTCAAAATGTATATAATCATCTTAATATGAAAATTAAAGTATGTAAATTTAAGAATTATATAAAATTCCCCAATCAACATAAATTCAATTTATTGTTATTAATAAGGATCATGGACAATTGATTAAGTTTTGGTAATTATAATTTAATTACAGAAGAATACATCATTAGTAACGTAAAGGATTTTGTAAGGTTAACATAAAGGCAGTTTCAAAAAACGTTTATCTTACAAGCTGATTCTACAATATTAAGATCATTACTTAACTCAAAATAAAATTATTAACCAAACTTGCTAATTGTAATTTAACTATTATTTTTTGTGAAAATTCCTTATAAAAGAATATACACCGCCTTACTAAAGGGCGTATATTCTTTTATTTAAAGACAAAATGAGAGTATTGACTGCTCAGCTAAATCTAGACAGAAATTAAAATTCTATGCTCAAAATATTCATAGTCGGAATATCCGCTGGTGCCCACTTTAACTCTAATAATTTTTTAGCTTGAACCCACTTAATCTCTGCATGCTCAAGAGCTTTAGGTATACCGGACTCTATGTATGCCTTATAAGTAGCAAGATGAACTATAATATTCTCATACTCATGATCCACTTCTTCTATTTTTTCACCAACAGTAATTAAACATCCTAGTTCTTCTTTGATCTCACGTATCAATGCTTCTTGCGGCATTTCCCCTTCATTAATTTTTCCACCTGGAAATTCCCAATAGTTCGGTAATGACATTGCAGGAGAACGTAATGCACATAATATTTCATTCTTCTCATTAAAAATGACCGCACCAACAACCGATACTTTTTTCTTCATGAACCATCACTTCTTTCACATCTTATTTAAGACATATACTCTCTATATCTCGTCTTTTTTCTTATATCGCGCCAGCTTTTTCTCTAATTTCACAACATCTTCCTGTAGATTTAAAACATGCAGCTTTCGATGACAATTCGCACATACTCCAACAGTATTATAAATCGTATCTTCTCCATCCTCTGATAGCCATTTCACATAATGTGCTTCTAAGTATGGATTCCCTTTTTATCTTGGAAAGGAGCATGCTATTTATACATAACTCCCATATACCTTGCGCACGTCTTTTGGCCAGCTCAGCTACATACATACTGTATATTTTGTAAAGCATCTATTATAACCATGAAATACTACCTTTGTAGCTCGATCCTTTAATTTGTTTTAACTTATTACTCCCAACAATTTTTTAGCCACTTAATCCTGAAATTCAATCTCTCTATGCCATTTCATATATTGACGCTGCATTTCATTCATTTGGATCTGTAACTTATCATGTATATTCAAGAAGATTTTTAAAGTTTCGTCTAAACTGTTCGAAATTAAAATTCTCCCGTCGTCTCCAAAACTAATAAAACCTTTATCAAATAACGCATCATGGTTAGGACAAAGTAGTAGTCCATTGTTTATATCTAACCTTTCCCTATGATTAGATTGGCTCCAAGGTTTAATATGACTTGCTATTAGAAAACGTTTATCAGAGACTCCACATAGTTTACATTTCTCTTCATTCTTCAACAAATTCTTTTTAAAAATGGATTGTCCAATTCTAAATTTTATAACTTGTTCTTTTTCAGTTTGATCTAATACATACGACAAATCCTTCTCTATTTCTTCCAGAATAGTTTCTTCATCACTACCCCCTATGTTTGATAGCTTGTTCCAAGTATCCCTATTTTCTTCTTTAACTATTGTTAATAAATAATCAGCAAGTTCTAGAGTTACTCTAAACAGGTAACCAGTATTACCACGCCCAATCTTATTGAATGGAGCGTATTTTTCACCCTGTAGCTTTAATATGTTTTCTATGAAATCTTTATATATAATAGGAATCTCCAAATCATGGTATTCCACATTTACAATCCATCCTTCTTTTTCCCAGAGCTCAGTCTGTTCCAGTCCAATTGGCTTATCATGAACCTTATAATCTTCTTTTGCAACCAAAATTGATACTAGCCTTCCTTTAAAACTATTAAAAATGATGTCACCTTTTCTTATCATTTTCATATCTGTCCAGTGATGAAATGATTGTCCCTTGTTATTTTTTTGTGGCGCCCAGAGAAATCCTCCCTCCCTCTCCTCCTTATAACTTTTATTTTGAAATACAAGAAAATAATTCATTTTTCTACTCCCCATATATTAGATTAGAAACTTATCTTATCAATATTTAAGTAACTGTTTATATTCAAATAAAATATTATCAAACCTAGTACTCTTTTTCACATGAAACATCTAAATTATTCCTTATTTCTTTTAATGGTACTTCATCTCATGCACAAAATAATTCAAATCATCTTGTCATAGACAATAACGAAGTAGCAAATTTGAAATTAGGACTGAGTGAAGCTATTGCTGTGAATGGGAATGTAGATTCTTTTGAAGTTACCAATAACAAAGTACATGATAACAACAACATCGGTATTGTTCTTATTGGACATGAAGGAGTGTCTCCAGTAGCTGCTTTAGATCAGGCACGGAGTGGAATTATTCGTAACAATATCGTTCATCACAATTCATCTTTTACTAATACTAGTTATAATGCATATTCAGCTAATGGTATTTACGTGGATGGTGGGGAGGAAATTATCATTGAGCAAAATCAAAGCTATGAAAACAACCTGGGTATTGAAGTAGCAAGCGAACACGTAGGAAAAAGCGCAAGCCAAATTACTGTTAGGGACAATACCATATCCAATAATATCATGATTGGAATTGGTGAATATGACAGTCAGCAAGGTTATGCCGAAAATAACACAGTTACCAACAATATTATTTATAAAAATGACACAAAAGATCAAGAGAGTGGACAACTCGAATTAAATTACGATACCCGCAACAACGTAATTACCAATAATTACATCTATTCAAGCAATAGCCGTATTTTTATTAGGAATAATTTTAAAAAAAGCACTGGGAACAAACTTGATTACAATCATTACTATCGGGAATTCGATCAAAATAATAGCTTGTGGCAATGGAAAAGAAAAACGTATAAAGGATTTTCGCCTTATCAAGCAAGTATGAATCCAGAAGGAGATGAACTACATAGTATATTTAGCAAATTACCCCCTTCATAATTAAGGGGGTCTTTATATAACGAATCAGTTTTCTTTTTTAAGAGTGATTTTCTGTCACCTGGGCAAGATTTAACCAACAATAATTTCTTTTAATCAACTGTTATTAACTTGTAATACTTTAGTTTAGTATTTCCTTTAATTCTACTTGACTGTAAATATTTACTTAGTGTTTAACCTTAACTCCCTCTCTAATTCCTTAAAAAAATAAGAATCATACTCATCAAATATACTTGTAAAGCTATTATTTAAAACTATGTTAATATTCATACCTAATTCTGGGTACATATGATAATTAGGAGAAATCCAATAACCAAACTGTGCTAATTCATCACAATGTATTGATTCTATCCCTAAATTATTTTGTGTTCTATATTCTAAGTACTCAAAAAAAGTATCTATTCCATTGATCCTATTGGACACCCACAATATTTTATGCAATGCAAAAATATTGACTACCCATGTATCTTTGTACTTTTCTTCTAAATATCTGTTAGATAACTCTGCTAAATCTAAATATTCATCCAACACAACTACAATCTTAAATATTTTTTTATGATTTGCATTACTAACTTCTAATACTTCTTTTCTTCCTTTTTTCTTATTGGAATTATAATAAATAGCAATCTTATTATTTAACAAATACTCTTTTCCTCTTTGACACTGCTTACAAGCTTTTACAATAACTTCTTTAAAGTGCTTCTCTCTTATTTGAGTTGCATCTTTTCCGTCTATAAATATACTTTTAAAATTCTGCGATTTACATTCTATAAATAAAATTTTATCTTGAAATTCTATTATTAAGTCTTGTTCATTTCCCTTATTGTCATACGAGGTAAGATATATATCTTTAAAAAATTCCCCGATAATATCTTTTGAATACGCCTCTAAAATATCTCCTTTTTCGTCCTTAGACTTCTCATTTTCTATAATTCCCCTAAATATATTCTCGAATATATGATACGCTCGTGGTACATACATCCCATCAGAAAATTTTATTCCTAATTTCCCTTTAAATGCCGTTCTTAAATTATCCTCAATAAACGCTCTTTCTTCTAGCTCATTACCATCTAAAAATAACTTCTCTAAATTTTTTATATTCCCGAACTCTTTTTGAAAGATGTTACTTTTAATATATAAATTTTCTGTTGATGCTAGTAAAATAAGCAAATCATTAAAATTGTTATGTATTGATAATCCATATATTTCTTCAGATAACCCCTCAAAATATTTGAATAATCTAAAGTAACTATATACATCGATAGATGGATAATCATACTTGTAATTTAAGTATCTTCTAAAATCATTTTCTCCAAACTCATTATTTTCTAATTGATTTAACCAATCTAATTCACTTATTTTTTCTACTATAATAATAAATATTTCCTTTTCTTCCGCTAAATTAAATTTACATTTACTAAATATCCTCACAAAGTTAGTCTTATATAATATAAATATACAACTTAGCTCTACAGATAACCTTAAAGAAAATTTAAACTCTTCTAGATTTATTTGTCTATCTTGTATAACTTCATTAAAAATTTTAGCCCTATCTTCCCTTGTTAATTTTCTATAATGTAATTTAGCAAATCTAAACACATCATTTATATCTTTTAATTCCCTTATTTCATCTCTCATTCTTTTATAATTCATCATATCAAACTCCATTTTTATTTTCATAATGAAATTAACTGTATTTTAAATATACCAGAAAAATTCAACAATAACTTGGACCGCATTTAACAAATTTCTTTAACCAATAAAAAATATACTTATCGGTTTTTTACTTTGTAAGCTGTAAAGCTTTCATATAATCCTCTTTCCTCTCAAGGGTCTTTTTTGCATTTTCAGCCGTTAATACATAATCTACTACAATATTTTGTAATAATTCCTTCTTAGCACTTGGCAGCTGAATCGTTATATCTTCCACGCTACTCTTATTATTTTCAATTGTTTTATTAAATTCTTGAACACTTTTTGCAAGCTCCGCTAATTTTTCCATATGTGCGTAATTATTTACATCCAAAAAGATATTACTTCTAAAAACTGCAGTAACATATTTCTTTTCTATTTCTGCTGCAGCCTTTTTATCGAAAACAGCATCTCCTGTATACATTTGATCAAACGTAAATATATCGTTATTCCCTTTTCCAGCATAATATGTATTGAATTTTTCTTTTAACTCATTCGCTTTTTTTTTTATTTTATCTTTTTAGCCAAAAAGACTCCTTCCTTAAGGAACGCGAAGTGAGTAGGTGGGAGATGCATTGGCTTCGGACAAGGGATGGCAGGAAGCCATCTTAATTGTTCGACATACATAAGTGTCACTTCACTACATATCGAATGTATGTTTGTTATATAATAGAAGCATATTGAAATGGGGGTGAAAGGAATGATGATTAATAAAGCATATAAATTTCGTATCTATCCAAATAAGGCACAAGCGACCCTAATCAATAAAACGATTGGTTGTTCTCGTTTTGTATTCAATCACTTCCTATCTCTATGGGATCATGCATACAAAGAAACAGGAAAAGGTTTGACATATGGTACATGCTCCGCCAAACTTCCTGCCATGAAGAAAGAGTTTATTTGGCTAAAGGAAGTGGATAGTATTGCGATTCAGTCGTCTGTTCGCAACCTCGCGGATGCTTATACACGCTTTTTCAAAAAACAAAACAGTGCCCCGCGTTTTAAATCTAAGAAGAACAACGTACAATCTTACACCACAAAACAAACAAATGAAAACATTGCCGTTGTAGGAAACAAAATGAAATTACCAAAACCGGTCTTGTTCGATTTGCCAAAAGTCGTGAAGTAAAGGGACGTATTTTAAATGCTACGGTTAGACGGAACTCTTCTGGCAGATACTTTGTGTCATTGTTAGTTGAAACAGAAGTGCAAGAACTTCCGAAAACAAATTCTTACATCGGAATGGATGTGGGACTAAAAGGTTTTGCCATTTTGTCAAATGGAACAACCTATGAAAACCCGAAGTTTTTTTCAATCATTAGAAGCGAAGTTGGCAAAAGCACAGCGTATTCTTTCTAGAAGAATGAAAGGATCTTCTCGCTGGAATGAACAACGAGTAAAAGTAGCTAGAATTCATGAATACATGACGAACGCTAGGAAAGATTACTTGGATAAAATCTCAACTGAAATCATCAAAAACCACGATGTTATTGGTATAGAGGATTTGCAAGTATCGAATATGTTAAAGAATCATAAGTTAGCAAAAGCAATTAGTGAGGTATCATGGTCACAGTTTCGAACCATGTTGGAATATAAGGCAAAATGGTATGGCAAACAAGTCATTGTCGTATCGAAAACATTTGCTTCTAGCCAATTATGTTCATGTTGTGGGTATCAAAATAAAGACGTTAAAAATCTAAACCTACGTAAATGGGAGTGTCCTTCTTGTCGTACACACCATGATAGAGATATTAACGCAAGTATCAATCTAAAGAATGAAGCAATAAGGCTTCTAACCGCAAGGACTGCGGGGTTAGCCTAATCAATTAGAGTTCGATAGAACTCTTTACTTAGGAATCCCCCACTTCTAAATGAAGTGAAAGTGGGGGTAGTTCAAGCAAAGATAAGCACTTACTTCAGAAGTTACATCAACATGTTCAAGACCTAGGTTATTTAGATACTAAGTATTTAACAGAACGTACTGCAGGAACTTTTTAACTAGATCTTAAAAAGAAGGATTCAATACTCCTATTAAATCCTTCTTTTCCATTACTCACTACTTCACATTTACATAATAAGAACTAGCTGTAATATAGAACACATTACCTCTACTATTCTTCACTTTATATTGTGGTGAACCATTTACAGATACTTTATCAACGATAGTGAACCCTAAACCTTCACCGACAGTTCCTACAACATCTCTATCAGCCCAGGAAGCTTTTGAATAGAATCGTAAGTCATTCACTTTAGAGACTACACGTTTTCCTTCCACAGATGAAGATTCTTCTTTATAGCGAATGTATGATGAATCGTTATAAACCCACTGATTCCCTCCAAGATTTAACCAGTTTCCTACTTTACCCCAGACTTTATATGATTCACCCTTTTGTAGCTTACGAATGACATCATTGCTTGTGGATGGTCCAGATCGAAGGTTTACATTTAAACCTTCGATATAAGCTACTCCTGTTATATCCGTTACACTTTCAGATGGTTGTTGTGGTTTTACTTCCACAGTGACAGAATGACCATTATACGCCTTTAAAACATCAGAACGGAATTGAGCTTCTGATACACCATGTGAAGCAAGATACCCCTGTGGATCCTCATGATCTGTACCGCCTAATTTATATGTGATATCTTTATGAGTCCATAATCCAACACTCGGATGGATATTTCTATCTTTTAAAATTTTCGCAAGTAACTTTACATATCTTTCATACGATTTTTTGAATTTAATTGGGTCACTAGTCTCAGAAAGTTCTACATGTACAAATCTAGCATTTGCCGCTGGACCTGCACCCCATGCACGATATTTAGTAGAAGCGATTTGAATTGTTTCATCCCAATCCGTTGCATAATGAACGAATGCATTTCTCCATGTTCTAGCTTCATAATTTCTAATATTGATAGCAGGTGCTTCTGGTGTCGCTGTGGAATGTGCTACTACTCCCTCATATGCACCCACACCATATCTATATCCTTGCTTAGGTAAATCTAGAATAATCATTTCTCTATCTGCAAAAGCACTTGCGGAAGAAGAAAATAAAATAATACACATGATAAATAACGCGCTACATTTTTTCATTTCGTATTTTCCCCTTTAATATTTGCATAAACAAAAAGAGCACCTCAATTGAGACTGCTCCTTTTGCTATCACTTTTTATATTTGTCTTTATTTAATTTTTTTCTTTTCTAGATTTTGATCTTCTAATTTTCGCTTCAATTTCAGAAGATACACTTTCTAACAACCAAGTAGGAATCCATCTATCCCAGCCAATCCGCACACAATTGGCTGTAAAGCTATTAAAAATATGATAAATTAAACCACCCGTTACCATAAAATAGAAAAACTCTGGTAGTTTAAATGCAATATCAAATAAATGCGCTAAAGAAGGTAATAAAAAGAGCACCACAGTTCGTGCAATGCCCTCAATTCCATATTGTGATGAATACGTACCATCTAATTTTGAAGCCTTACTACCAGTTATCCAATCTAATACAACTACCCATACCAAAATGATAATCCAAATTAAATTAGATTTACCATATAAAAAATTAAATATAGTTCCCAATCCCCCACTAATTACAGAAGCAACTTTAAATTGGGTGGTATTAATAACATCCAGTACATTTAATGTTTTTACAAGCTCATGAATCCGTTCCAAACTTTCACCCCCTTTTTACATTTCAAAGCAAAATAAAAAAGCCCGCTTTGGCAGGCTTGAATGTAAAAAATTATTTATTCATTTTCTTCCAGGAATATTCTAATGGTTCTTGTCGTGGAACCACTATGTCACTATTCAAATTATCATTTGTAACAATTGTATTAGTAAGAATGTATCCTTTCCTTGGTATAGCTTTTCTTGTACCTATTATTAATAAGTCATTCATAACTAAGGCTTTTTTAGAGGTTTTTGCTCTTGAAAGTGTTTGTAAATCTAGATCTAAAATTACACCTTTAAAAATACTAATTGCAATCACCTCATTCTATACGAAATGCTAACGGAGCAGGTAATGAACCGTAATTTCTTGTATTAGCATAAATATATTTATACTTTTGAATCTTACCATTCTCTTCGATTTCCAATACATCCCCATGTACAATTCCATTTTGACTAGTGGTAAATATTCCTCCAAGTTTTCCTCTAATACCATAATTATCATGGTAAATATAAAAAGGTAACAGTATAAATTTATTATCTACATTTGGATTTTTCGATAAAGATACGTTAAGCCAATTAGTCCTATGAGCTGTACCGGATTGATTTAGAATTGCGTTTTTAGGTTCCGCAAAAGTGATACCAACATTAGCGGTGCTCATGTCATTATAAGCGCTAGAATACCAAGTTAATGCTTTAGTGTAAGGTTCATGTAACTCTTCTAACATTAAATTATCTAATACCCCTAAATAAGCTAATGCATTAGAATAATCTGCACCACCTGGACGATTTGCACATACAATTATTCGCTCTTTATCTATATACGAGAATAATTCGATTGTGACTTCTGGCGGGATTTCTGTCCCATATCCAGGACGGGTGTCTGAATAACTATTTCTACCAGTAAACCAGGAAACGGGAAATGAATTCTCTTGCGATATTCCTCTCCCCGTATTATTGTTATATCCTGTGCAAAATTTAAAAAATGGATCGGAATAATTACTAGTTCGTACATCGTAATTTTCTTTTTTAGAATTCAGCTCCGCATTTCTTCCGTCATATGGGATTAATTCGATAAAAATATTCTTTTTTCCATCAGTACCATTTGAATACATAACATAAACATCTTTAGCATTTTCTTTCCCTTCATTTAGTTGTTTCCAACCCACTCGTAACATTTCATTAATAACTAAATCGAATATGTTTTTCTTTAATGGTGTAGATCTCTTGAAAAGATATTCAGCCATGAAAATACGCTCCCTTATTTTAAACTTACAGCTTTAATAATTAACGTGAATAAAGCCGGCTCATTTCCTTTGTTTTCAATATAAAAATGTGCAGAACTTGTTGTATCTTTATCTTCGCAGGGAATGGCCAATATATCATAAGTCTTCTTTTCTTGAAGACTCTTATATATCTGCAGACCATCCTTTTTCTTATCAAAAATTGTAGTGATAGCTTCAACGTTCTTGCTGTTTGTTACATATATAGTTCGAATATCAAATTTATTAAATTCCATATTAATTGAAAGGTATTGAGTTTGTCCGTTTTGTACGATTATTTGTTCAGATTTTTCAATAAGTACAGGTGATGAACTACCACCTACAGTTTCTCTGTAACGATTGATTTTCATTTCAGTACCCATATAAACACCTCAATCATGTTGCAATTTAATGTTAAATAAAATAGGTTCAAATCCAATGTAGTTTGAATCTTTAGTTACCATTACCCAAAACTCCCTAAAACTATTTGCGCGTAATGTATTTATTGAAATTTGTTTTGCCCAAGCTGATTTATCTAACGAAATATCTGCCCACGTATATCCCACCTTTTCCATGTACTGTTCAATAGATATTTTGAGATTTCGAGCGGATACAGAATTTTCGTTTTGGATAATCATTTTAATAATTCTTTTTCCCTCAATCATATAGCCTAAATCAGTTGGATCAGTATCGTTTAATTCTTGAGAGTCCATTATGATTTTTATAGGGGAACCCATATTATAGATGTCACCGCCATAAAACAGGGCTTTCTTTTCAGCTATAAGGCTATTTTGTTCATCGTAAACTTCAATGGTCCCTTGGAATTCTACAGATGGTAGGTTTATATCTATACCGGTATTTAATTTGCCCACTTGATTAATGGATAGTGTAGTGCCATTTTCATCTTTTAAAATTACTCTGTTATTTGGGAACAGTTGTCTTAACTTTAATTTGTGGCCACTCGTGATAATGATACGATCAATATCTAGTGGCTTGTATGGATCTGCGACACCTTTCTTTAATACAACACCGATTTTAGTCGCTTCTAATTTATCGCTATCTGCATAATCAAAGGTAGCATCTACCTTGCTGTAAAAGTTCCATTGTTCACCAGTAGAAGTAGCAAGCCATTCCCTGTGTTCTTTAGAACTATTAATAGAATGAGATTCAAGAAATTCTATCTTATTATCAGCGTTTTGATATATAATCAATCCGCCCTTATCCCCTTCAACATCAGGAGTATAATCAGCGATGACTTGTATTGCTATATCTCCTGGTGGCTTATCAATTAATAACATTACATCTTTATCAGCTGTATGATTCAATCTTATAAAGCCTTTTCTTGCAGCAATACTAAATGAATCCGAAGGTGATATAATCCATTCTGGGTTTATAGAATCGAAATCATCCATGAAGATTTTTCCGCTTTGTTTTTTGTATAAAGAAACTCCTTTTGTTATTTGGGCGGGATCAAAATAATCAATAGCATATAAAAAAGAAAACTCACCTTTGTATCTCGTACTTGTTCTTATTGTCACTGTATGCTCTTTGTTTTCTAATTTTAGGTTTTCATAAACGACTGTAAATTGTGGAGTTTTAGAAAAAAGTCTTACATATTGCTCTTCACTACCGTCAATCTTAATAACTAAATATTCACTAAGTGGAATTGTGTCGTGCCCAGCCATAATTCGAAGACCTGTACCAAAGAATGTGAAAGATAACTCTGGAGAAGGTACTGCAGCAGTTGCATAGAATGCATTTCCACTCTCTGCTTGCTCATCAGATCCTACGGAAAACCATCCTTTATTACCAGTAAGACTTACACCTTTAAAGAAACTGCCAACATTAGAGTATTGGCAATATTCCCTTATCCAACCACTTTCTGGATTAATTAAATTTGTTCCTATGTCCATTTCTTCCTCCTTATCTTGTCTTCTTCCAATGAGAATTTGTCCACCATGAAGAACGGCTATGTCGTAACCATAATTTCGGTTTTTCTTTTTGAACTTTTCTATTTTCATCAACTTCAATGATTTCAGTAGGGTAAATATTATTAACAAGAAAATCATCAAATTGTATGCACTCTGTACCAATGAATTTATTAATAATAAACCTTTCACTTTCGGTAATTTCAGTATTAATTCCAAGAACTTTTTCCGATGCTTCAAATTCCTCGACTGAACTTTCTATGAAAATTCCCCTTTTAAATCGCTCGAATTCTTCTATATCAGTTGCTACACTTACATTTCTATCAAATATATCTGGTTCTTGTATTAAAAACTGCTTTGCAGGTGTGTCAGCTGCATCATAATCATTAACGATTTGTGAATCTAATTCTAATACAGGTCTTTTAAAATCTATTATTCCGGACACATCCGTCATAATATTTGGTGTGCAACGCTCCATATCAATGGTATCAACGATTTCAGAAGTTATAGTAACTTTGGAACGATCCATTATATCGGACAACACCGTCGTTGCTTGCAACTCACGTTGAACCCTTGCAAATAAATCATAATCAGGTAAATAAACAGGTAATCCCATACCATCAAATAAATCCATCTCTTCATTTTTGGCTTCTAATTCGATAATACTTCTATCTGCTGTAGAGGATTCTCCCTCTATAACATCAATTTGTTTGGTTTCTCGTATGCTCAATTCATCTGTAGTAATGTATGAATGGATATTTTGTGATTTCCTATTAAATTCCCGTGATTCAATGGACTCTGCTATTATTTCTGGTAATACTTTGTGAGCATTGGTTTCATTGTCTAGTATGGTATGGATTAGTTCTTTTTCACGAGTAGCAATATCAAATTCAATAATGTTTTCCGCAATAAGATCCCGAGTTAAAATAAAATCACCTGAAGTATCAACTACATCAATAGCAAGTTCACGGCTCTTATTATCCATCGGTTCCATTCCTTCGATAGAATTCCCGATTAATTCATTTGTAACTCGAATTGATTGTGTCTCATCTTCAATTTCACTTTCATGACATGAGTGAATTTTATTTGCGTGTTCATAAAGCACAGAGGATGCTATCACTTCATTTTGAATTCTTTTGGCATCTTCTATATCAAAGGTTTCTAGTTTTAAAGATAAGTTTTTTCGCATTGATGTTTCATAGATTACAACTGCTGCTATTGTTTCTATCTGTTCTCTTTCAGCTAATTCGAATGATATTGAACCCCCGTCAACTTGAATAATATTTCTATCTGCAGTATCAAATTTTGCATAGTCTGCTTTTAATTCTCTTTGGATTCTTGCAAATAGATCATAATCAGGTAAATAAACGGGTAGTCCCAGATCGTTAAATAGATCATATTCTTCATAAGAAGCAGCCACTTCATGAATACATCTATCCGCCATTTCTAAAGGATGTGTTGTTACCGCAGCTAACTCTTTAATTACAATCTCACCCGTGTCATTCTCAAACGTACTTGACTGCAGTTCTTTCTCTTTTCGGTCTGCTAATATACTTTCGTAGAGTTTTTCTCCATACAATACACGAGCTACTTTTACCCATTCGGGAAGTTCTTCTACTTCTGTAGCAAACTCACGAATTTTCTTATGAAGAAGCTCTTCTTCTATGACTTCATTCATTTCATATTCATCTGTAGTTCTAGACATAATAGATTTATTTACAATTGTAATTTCATGTGTATCAAATGGTTTATCTACAAGTTCTTCTTTCGCATGGTCCATATCAAAAATACGTCTACGCTGCTTCGCTGTCTCATCATCTGTAATATCTATTGCAAAGCATTTTGATTGTACGGAGTGTTCCATTTTAGAAATATCTATATTAACGTTACGGTCTATACTAAAAGCGTTTAATTTTGTCATACTTGCTTCAACTTCAATGTCCCTGGAAGCCCGGTTAATTACATCAGATAAGACACCTTTAATCCTATTTACTTTTGTTGCAAATACATCAGCAGAATCTTCTTTAACAGCCTTAAACCTTGAATTAGGCGGCATACTTACAGGAAACTCATACTCGTTTTTCCCAAAAGGATTAGTAATTGAAATTGAAATACAATAAGTCTTTCCATATGATAGACCTGGACTAACAGAAACTATGTGATTCTTTTCATTTATAAATAAAGAAGGGGCAGCAATTGAATACTTTTTCTCATTCATCTTTTGCCTTCCCCCTTTCTTGTTTAAATATCTTCTTTATAGATTGCTAGGCCAATTGGATTGAAAGGCGAAAACTTACTTGTAAATGGAGAAACCGCTGTTGTTGGCAATGTGTAGCGATATAATTGCGCCATTTGATAATTAGCTAGAATTTCACCACCAGGGAATTCCTTAAAAGTTACGGTTTTATCATCCGGATTATAGTCATAAGCCGTTTTAGGAACTTCCTTACAATCCATGAATAGATTCAATGTATCTCCTTTTGGTTTGTGCTCTAAATGGAATATCTTTTTAGTTCCATCGCCTTTACCGATCACTTCATCCGTTACAGTTTTTTCAATTTCAAGCTCGTCTGCTTGCTGAATATTTTTTGGGTGTACAGCATATACATCGTCAAGTTTCCCTACATATCCATCATTAGGGTGTACAATATAAATTTGTGATAAATGGTATTTACCACTATACATAGAAGGGTTAAATCTCCCTTGGCCACTATCGATATCGGCATTATGAGTAATAAACGCAAGGTAATGCTGCTGATACATAGATCCGGTTAATGATTGGGACAAAACAGGCGTAAGATTTCCACCGGATGTGTTTTCACCATAGTCCATATTTGCATTACCGATTTTTTTGGTAGAATTGTTGAATTCTTCCCCAGAACGGCAGCCGCCCATAATCATTAAATTCTTTTGCGGTTTATTATCAAATGTATACATTCTCCCGATGTACAATGGAACAAACAAAGCACGTACAGGGCTTGGTGTTGGATCGATTCGCATAAACATTACAATACGATCTTTATGAGCGTTACCGTACATGTAAACAACAGAATCACGTTTCCAATCCTTTGTAAATTTTTGCTCCGGTGTCAAACTTAGTACTGTGTATGGAGAAGCGTTCACAAAATTGATAGATGTAAAAATTTCAGTCAAGACACTATTTGTACTCTGTACGGTAAATTGCGTCTTAGCGGGTAGTATTTCTGTTACATCGCTACCGTTACTAGATTCTAGCAAACGTGTACCTGCAATTTTTATGTTGTCTGCACTTGCAGGAGCAATTTTGAAAATAATTGTATCGCCTGTAAATGTATAGTTGTTTGCATCTAAAATTGTTCCGTTTTTGTATACTGCAAAACGGCTTTCATCAAAATCTGGGTATGGTAATTTAAAGACTGTTTTTGTACCATTACCATTCCCTAAATCTGCATCTGAATCACTAATTTTCACTTCTTTCTCAATAAAGTACCGTGTGTAAGTAAAGAAAATAATATCATTCGTTGGTTCATATGCATCGTTAGCTAAACGATATTCCCCTGTCACTCTAGCTCCTTTTGCTACTGGTGTATTAAATTTAATAAATCCGGTTCGACCATCCACTGTATAAGTGTTTTTTTCTTGATAGATACTATTTATATAAATGGATAAAGAACTCGCAATGATTGGAGAAGTAGGAATAATGAAGTCTGTTTTTTTGCCATCTCCCACTCCAAAATCTCCTAATCGTGATTCTGTGGCTACATATCTGGAATCTGCGAAATCTGAATCCGCAGTATCGTATGCAACTGCAAAACCAAATCTTCTACGCTCCAAATCACTTCCAGTGGATTCAAATAATCGGACATCAATGAATTTGCTTGTTTCTCTCCGGATACGGAAAAATAGATCACGTTTCCAGCCGTGATCTACAAATAACTTTTCTAATTCTGTAGGAAAGGTTTGTAAATTTACAATTTTATCGAACCACATTTATATTCATCCCCTATATTGTTTTCTCGAAAATACCTAACCCTGCAGGACGATATGCAGTAGCTGGCATCTTTGTAATTGGCGAAATTGCATCTACGGTAAAGAATCTGTAGATATCATGCGTATCTGGGCATGTATTTTGTCTAACTTTTAATTTATCTCCATTTAACAACCCTAGCGGAGAAAGAAGTACAACATACGGCATATAACCACGCACCCCTTCATCTGGATGTATAATATAAGCCCTAGAAGTATGAACCCTGCCGCTATATAAAGATGGATTGAATTGATACTTATATTCGTCATTATCGTGGCTTTGCCACGCTGTAGGATATTGGCCACCATTAGCACCTTTTCGATCGGGTGGCATAATATTACTCGGTATATTCCATGCAATATAATGCGCTTGGTACCTTGCACCAAAACGAGAACGTTTAATAATTACGTTATCAATGCCGTTACCTGGCGATTTAGGGTATTGCTTTGTGCGTGGCATATAGCTCGATACATCCCTAAATGGCGTTTTACTTTCAAAATTAAAGCTATGAGAAGAGCTTTCTCCACCTTCATCGTAAGCAGTTCCAGCCCAAAGAGCATCCGCTATGGTGTCATCATTTGCATAGCTTTCTAATCGTCCCATGTATACCGGAGTTACAGGGACAGTATTATTTTCAAATGCGGGAGTTTTATCTGCTTGTATTAATAAGACAACCCTATCTTTATCAATTTGCCCTGTAATACGTACTAAAGAATCTGGCCACCAATTTGTATCAGCGTCTATATTTAGCAATTTAGGATTCCTTAAAGTCGATTTAACCCAAGGTGACATCATTAAATCTGGCTTATCTGTATATTCATAAACGGTATATGTATAAGGTCCGTTGTTGGAGTGTCCCGTTTTTTCTATAGCTTTCACCTCAGCCAATTCAACATCCATAATAGATTGAAATTCTTTATTGTCTTCTGCTCCCATAATAATTACACTATCCTCTAGATAACTTGGAAGCTTTTCAATCATATACAAATACATGCATGAACGATCTTTATATTGTGGGTTGTTTTCTAAATATGTCTTAAATTCGGTTTTTCCCTCTGGCTTAGAAAAATCAATGTTTAATTTAGACTTTGTAGTCCATTTCCAAGCTTGGACAATTCCGTATAAACCACCATCGTTATTTTTTAAAACCACATGCTTCGCAGCCCAATATTTATGTTCAGGTTCCTCTGATTTAGTAGCTTTATAAATTGTTTTATAAAAGCTACTTACTTTCTTCCATCCATTTGCAACCATGGTGTTTACTAACTCCATATGAAATTCTGCTTCTGTTACTATTTTTTCAATATATGCCATAGGTTTCACGCTCCTAATCTCTTAATAGTTGATAATTCAGCTTTACTACTTTGGATTTGCCGGTTATATTGTGGTATTCGAACTTTAAAACGGCGTTAGCCGGAATAGGCCTAATAATAGAAAAATTGAATCCTTCTGGTACGTCTTTTACATAAACACTTTTAAATATTTGTTTCCCATCGATAAATAGATTCCAATAATCACGATCACTATAACTTGATGCAGCTATAGAGAATGCAATTAACTCTGTATCGAATGGTAGTGAGAATTCATCTTTTTTTATTGAATCATCTATTCCAATTCTTCTACCTTCTATATACGGTTCCGTTTTTGTAGGGAAATAAGGAGCGTCAAATCTACCGCCCGCCATATATGTGACAGTAAAACTCATGATACCCCTCCTTTATGATAAAAAATGCAATTCAAACCATACTGTTTTATCAAGGATACCTTGATTTTTAAATGAAAATTGAACAGTACTTCCTGCTGCTAAAGATTTATAAACCATGAAGTGCATACCTTCGGGAATATCCTTGGTATATATGTTTTTACAAATCGTTTTACCATTCACGATTAAGCTCCATCTATCATCTAATTCATATATAGATGCACTTACACTTATTGCATACAGCTCCATATCTGCAGGTAAAGTATATGTAGTTTCATTTGTTTGGAACGAAAAAGAATCCATAATAAAACCAGGTATAAATGGTTCTGTTTTTGTTGGATGAAAAGGTGGATCTAATCGACCACCAGCTAAATAGGTTGTTTCAAACAAGAGTAATCACCCTTTTTCTTGTATTAAAAAATTCCCGTGCATCATTACGACACATCGGGAATTGCTAAATCAGATAGTATACCGTTACCTTTATTAAGAAGTCTCGGCTGCACACGCTCTAATTGCTTTTGTGCATTGTATATTAATTGTATCTCCATTTCTTTTCCTGTTACTTTATGAGAGACAAGAACCTTTTCTAGCATGCTGTGTGCATTAAAAGCTAAATCATAGTGTAAATATTTATCTCCATCGACTTCAGATAAACGAGCACCATCACGAATAAGTGTATATCCTTCGGTCATGCCTTCTTTAAATACGTCATTTGGATCATTACCAGGAATCGGTTTTCCACCGCTGTAAAATTCCCTATCAATTAACCCTTTCATTAAATACATAATAGGATCATATAAGTTCTTTTGCATTATCATTGAATCACCCCTAATTTACCCTCGTAACAGACCAAGTTTTTGCTGGTCGTTGGATATAATAGTGATCTTTGTTTTGATTTACCCTAGGAAATGATAAATCTGGTAACGAACCATAATCAAACAAGATATTATTTTGCGTATCCAATACTTGCAAACGTCCTGTAAGAATCCCTTTTGGGTTTCGTACTGCTTCAAATACGATAGTATTCACACCATATTCAAGTGGAATATCAACATATGTCGGATTGTTCCGGATAAAATAATTTTCTTCGATTAATTTATCATCGCAGTAAATATTTAATAAATCGCCATCCTCTACATCCCAATCCCAAAGTTTTAAACGTAATGTATCTACATTTACTGTAATACCAGTTATATCTGTATACGGAGCAGGTTCATATCCATAGTTAACAGATAAATCTAAAGTTTGATAGAATCCATCATCTGCAGATATCATGGTATTAATTCCTTTAACAAAGTAATTCCATTGTTGACCAGAATCTCTATTGTAAACAGAAACCACATCGAATAATTGAATCCTTGGATCTCCAATGACTGCTACTGTTAATGTTCTGAACTTCTGGATTGCTTTTAAATGATAAGCTGCAGCAACCGCTCGCCTTGCAAAGAACGTTGTCGCCCAAGGAACTTCTATCATTTCCTCTCGTAAATCACCCTGCGATACATTTTTTAATAGAAACGAATTAAGAAATCCGTTTGCATAATCTCCACATTTAACAACAATGCTGTTACTTATATCCTGGTCAGTTAGCTGCATATCTAAAGAGACAAGGTTTTCGCCTTCTCTAAAACTAAACTTTGCAGGTTCATTAACTGCATAGTCTGGCATTTTCATAAATGTACAACTTCCATCTGGTTCATGTTTAATGTAGTGGAATGTTGTATCTATAATATCCCGTACAATTTCATCCCACTTTTGAAACCTCTTTCCAGTTGCCCCTTCAACAATCCAACTTTCATTGGTCCCAGGAATGTTTACCCTACTTCCGTGTAATGTAACTCCTGCTTTTTTAAGGTAGAATTTCACTACATCATATACATTTCCAGTCGGTGCAACAATTTCATCTGATCCCGGCGTTGGAATTACTGATTTTTGTAGAACCTTTTTATAAGATGTTGTGCAGGTAACTGATATTGTGCCGCTTTCGGCATTCACCTTTACGTCAGATACAAAACCATGTATATACGGTAAAGCCTCTTCACCATAACCGATAGAAACCTTAAATTCAGTCTGCGGATATAGTTGGTTTGTGTTTGTTACTTCACTGTTGTAAAACCATTCTTGAATGGAAGAAAACTTACCATACCAGTTATCAGGTGCCATTTGCCCATATTCATTAGCAAAGGTAATAGAAAATGTACTTGCGAACTGATCTGCGTTCTCTTGCACTTCCAGGCTCATTACACGATGTTGTATTTGTACATAAGAAGAAGATTCTCTTTTTTTCATATAAACAATTAAATTAGGAGCATTATTCCCCACTTGGAAATAGCTCCCCAACATTCTGATTAAAGAAATAGATCCTTCTCTCACATTCCATCAACTCCAATACCTGCTTGTGACATAGATATTAATTTACACTTTGCTATTACTAGCGTTCCTTTACGTATTGCATCAACTTCATTAGGTGGAATAATACCACCATAGGTACCGTAATCACCTGTAATAATATGAGGGCGATATATTTCCCCCATGAACTCACGCCAATGGCTGATATCATTGAATAAAGTAGTAAATTCTACTTCACATCCTTTATTACCAGTACTTTGGTAACGAGGATATCCATGCATAACATTGTAATTTTTTAATCCGTTTAAGGATTTAGGCATTTTCGTTTGTTCAATCATTGCAATTGTAGGTATAGGTCCATATGCATGATAATAAACATCACGCAAATAGGCTACGTCAGAAGAACCGTAACCGCTTGTTGTAAATTCAATTGTTTGTGGCCCTGCGCCAACAAAAATTTCTCTTGCTTCCCAGGCATAAGCACCTCTTGCTCTAAATTTTTCAATACCATTTACCCGAACAATAAAGTATTTATCTGGTAACATACCATCAGAACCAATTGGAACTTGGGACATAAAAGAAAAGTTATATGTCCCAGGCCATGAAAAATTAATAGTATATTTAATTGTACTTTTTAATTCTGTAGCATCCCATAAGAGATGATATGAACCAGCTCTTCTATGCAATGTTTTTAATATACTCATACATTCCGCACCGCCATTCCCATTAGATCGTCAGCAACTACGTTTTGTAGTAATTTTCTCATTTTCACAAAATCCTCTGCGGTTTGCAATTTTTCAACAGCAACTTTGAATGTAGCATTTTGAATTGTAACACCTTTATCAGTTTTCTTTTCAACAGAAGAGTGCCCAGCAAATGGATGTGCAGCTTTTCCAATCATATCAGCAGAATGTGCCCCCATTTGTCCAATTCGGGTAGATACATCCGTTACTAGTTGCATCGGTTTCGGTGGAACAACCGCTTTATTTAACAGTCCAGAAGCCTTATCCACAGCCGGGATCATTTTTTCCATACCTACACCAAGACCTTCTGTAATATATCCGCCGTACTCCATCATTAGACGAGAAGGAGATTTTATACCAAAGAAACTTTTAACTGCTTTTGGTATTCCGTCTACAACGCCTTTAGCTTTATCAACAACCCAGCCAGCCATAGATGTCATACCTTTACCAATACCAGCAATAATATCTTTCCCCCAGCTTACAGCGTCGTTTGCTATCCCCTTAACTATAGAACCAACTTTACCGAATACATCCTTTACTGTATCAACAATACCGTCAAACGCTCCGACGATAGCTTTTTTAATTGTGGCAAAGTTACTTACTATGAAATCTTTAATAGCACCAACAACACTAAATATTGTGTTTTTTATCTTATTAAAGTTATCGACCACAAAGCTAACAAATGTCCGAACAGCGCCTATTATTGTTTCTTTAATAAAATTCCATGCGGTTACAATAATAGACTTTACGATATCCATTACAGTCGTAATTGTGTTTTTAATAAAATGAAATGCTGTAACCACAAAATTCTTTATGGACTCTAATACAGTGATAAAAATTGTTTTTATTACATTCCAAATCGTAGAAACAACCGTTTTTATTCCATTCATTACAGTCGTAATTATGCTATGAATTGTTTGAAACACACTACTTACAACTGATTTTAAGAAGTTTAATACAGTCGTAAAAATTACCTTTATTCCATTCCACACTGTAGAAATGACGGTTTTTATCCCATTCATCACAGTCGTAATTATGCTGCGAATTGCTTGAAATGCACCACTTATAAATGATTTCAAAAAGTTTAGCACCGTCGTAAAAACTGTTTTTATAATATCCCAGCCAATTTTAAAAATACTTTGCCATATTTTAATAGCAGTAGAAATATAGCTTTTAATAAATTCTAAGGCAAATTTAACAACATTTTTTATTATATTTAGCACTGTATTAAATATCGTTTTAATTAGATTCCAACCAATTTCAAATGTCTTTTTCCATATGTTGATATACACTGTAATTACAGCAGTAATTACTTTCCATGCCCCGCTAAGTATTTTATCTATAAACGATACCGCAGATTGGAATACTTTTTTTGTTCCTTCCCAAAAACTTGAGAAAAACTTTGACAAGCTATCCCATACTGACTTCGCAACTTTAACGATAGCATCCCAGCCTTTAGAACAAATATCACTGACCCATTGTACTGCCTGCTTTGTATATTTCACAATTGAATCCCAATTTTTATACAGCACATATACTAAAGCAACCATTGCAATTATCGCAAAACCCCATGGGCTTAATACTAATGAAAACATTGATTTTCCAAGACCAGTCAATATCTGTGCAAACTCACTAAAAACTTTAATAAGTTTTAAGGCATCTTTAATAATCGCCGTAATTGCACCCGGTATTTGCATTAATGTTTTAACTATATTTACAAGGCCACCAATGATTTCACTCGCCTTAGATATAAGACTAGAAACAGATTTGATTAACTCAACCGTTTGTTTCAACGATGGTATTACTATATTAGAAATCTTCACGACTTGTTGAGCGATAGGTTGAATAGTTCCAGCCAAACTCTTTGCATCTTTTTCAGTTAACCCAAGCATATCCTGTAGTTTTTTTTGAGAACCTTCCAAATCAGTAGCAAATTGTAAAGCTTTGCTATTGACTTGTTCTATAGGTTTTGTAACTTTATTTGAAATAGTGTCACCAAACGTTTGCATTTGCTTACTAATATTCCCAAGAGAATCTGCTGATTTTTGGATTTTTTCTTGCATTGTATTAGAGGCTTTTTGCACTCTCTCTTCAAACTTTTCTACACCTTTATATGCCTGATCCGCTTTGTTACCAATCTTTCCAAAAACATTGGTCGCCCCGCTACCAAATTTTTGTATTTGGCCATTTATTTGATTAAGTACTTCTGCTGGTTTTTGAAATTTTTCTTGTATGTTCTTAGAAGCCTTTTGTAAACTTTCCTCAAACTTTGCTAAATCCTTATAAGCTTCATCTGCTTTAATTCCAATTGTACCAAACAACTGGAATACTTCTGTAAACATTCACTCCCCCCTTTCTAACTAGGAAGTTTTTTATTCCTTATCGTCTTCAAACTGAAACTCTGCAATCAGCTTATTTGCATGGTCGATACATTCCTCTTTGGACCAAACTTCCATAGTCCCATTTTCTTCCCCATCCGACGTAGATTCCGTAAGTCCAAAAGCTTGCAAATAGTCATGAAAAGTTGTTCCTTCTTCTAATTGCCTTGTTTGAAATCCGATAAAGGCCATCTTTTTCCATTCATTTAATTCTTCTTGCTGCTCTTCCTGACTAATAAAAGAAAATAAGTCCATTAAACGAGAATATGGTATGGATAAGACATAATCATCTGTCCATCCATACCGTTTTTGGACTTTATCAAAAGCCCTTAGCATATTTTGCTCTGTTTCTTCTATGTATTTATCAGAGTCATTTTCTACATTTCTTGTTTGTTCCATTTGAGACTTTGAGATTTGATTAGACTCTTGACCTGATTGAAAAAAGACATTAAATCTTCACTTTCTAATAATCCTTCAATAACTGCTACCATGGCTTCTGGTGGTAACTGATCGAATTCTTCACGCTTAATCTGTAATAGACTAGAGAAAAATTCCGAAAACTCATCTTCACATTCCGGAATCATAGACAATAATTGAAAGACAAACTCTAAACCCTTTTCTTTTTTTTGTTTTTCAATTTCATTTAACTGTTCTTGTTGCTCTTCATTCATTTGGGCCAATTGGATTTTTTCATCGATTTCATTCTTTTCTTTCCCAAACTCCATAAAATCAGTCATTGCATGACGACCAACTTTAGAAATAATCTTAGTAAAACGCCAAACATCTTTTACATTTAAACGTCTCATCTTCATCTTCTGACCTGAAATTGTAATTTCTGTACTATTATGCATCATTTTTTCTAGCATTGTTGTCATATTTAATATCTCCTTTTATGACCTAAAAATAAAACCTACAACTTATTTACTTGTTGTAGGTAATTTAGGTGCTTTTTTCTTTGGTAAATAAATTTCATAAGGGGGTGTATTAGGCGAACTTTCGCTATAATGACCAATAAATTTGCATTTCAGTCCTACAGTTCCTTTACCATCTTTTAAATCAATTTCTACAGAAGAAACAACCATTGCATTTCGGATAACAAAAATAACCGGAATATCACTTCCTGAAACTACACCTACTATTGCAATATCACTATAACTTGTGTCTTTAATTTCATTGGTTGGTTTTACAATGTTATAATCGTTATCAGTCGTACTATCTACATCTACGCCTGGTAGAGCTAACTCTAAATTTTCTTTCGTAAATTCTACAAGTGTAACCTCCATATGTGGTTCATCTTTTAATAGCCATTTCCCGCGAACTAGTTTTCCTAAAACACCATCAATATCAGCATCATAGTATTCTCTAGTAAACCCCACTTTACAGCCACCTGTAGTAGCTCCTAACATCTCACCTAGGTCTTTTACACTTTTAAAACCTTTATACATTACACCCGGTCCAATAACAAAATTATCAGTTGTACCCTCACGTACACCATTAATAAGCTTCCAACTCATTTTTTTCCCCTCCTTAATATAATTCCATTCTTCCTACCCGTACAAGAAATTTAATACTAATATGAATAATTGATGGATCTTCATCCGGAACTGCAACACTGCCTGCTCGATGAATTGTAATAATACCAGAATCTCTTAACAATCCCGCTTCTCTGTCTAACAAATGTTCTATTCGCCTTGAAATTACATCCGCTTTTTCATAATCACCTTGGCCACAATATATATCAAAAGTGAGGATCATACGATCAATTACCTCTATATCATCCGGATTATTAGATTCAATTCTCATTACCACATAAGGCATTTTCATATCATTTTGTGCAGTTTGAAATGTTAGAGCGGGCTCTCCTTCATATTTCGATAGATTATTTTGCACAATTGTATCTTTCTCAATAATATTTCTAATTGTTGCAATCGCTTTTGTCGTCATTGTTCTCCTCCCAATGTCCTTTTTAATTCCCCACGCTCTTTTTCAAACGTTTTTAAGAAAAAAGGTCGGGCTTCTACAGTACTTGTACCATTTTCGACATACACCGCTCTTTTTAATTGACTTCCAATCGTTCCCACTACTTCGTTATCTGTAATATGTAAGCCATATTTAATAGAATTTTGTAATTCTCCCGTTCTAGAAGCAAATGTCTCTCCTGGTTTTGAAGCAATATATGTGCGACTTGATCGTGGAATTTTATACTTCACACCATTGTGACTACCTGATACTGTTTGTTTCATTTCTCGTTGCAGTTGATTGCAAGCACTTGTAATTCTTTCTACCATTATTTTATTAAGTTGTTCTTTAACCTGTTCTACATTACGTGTAACCATGAATTCCGATGTATTCGTCATTTTATTCCAACAACTCACAATACAATTCAATATGGTGATTTAAAAATGATGGATTTCTTGGTTCTCCTCTTACCTCAAATACATAATCATGAAAATAGATTACATCATTTGTATGGATGTTATGTTCTGCAGAAGTATAAATTTTAAAATTCGGCTCAAAATTTTGTTTATTTCTTTTTAACCTTTCATTATCTACCGCTGTGTGTGTTGTTACACGACACTTCATTCTTTCATAAACAATGACAGGCTCTTCTTTAAAATTTCCTGCCGGCTGTTTTACCTTTTGATTCCTTTTCACAGTTACTTCATGTATATATAATTCTTCCATATCTAATGTTCACAGCCTATTCTTTCATTCATAATGCTATTAAAGGGTTTCTACTTCGGTATTTTTTTAATACTTTTAAAACCTTTTTATTAACAGTTTCCTCATCTAGCGATTCAATATTTATTTCATATGAATAATCTCCGATATTTGCTGATTTTTTCATATTTTCATATTGTAGATTTGTTCGAATTACCGCATAACACGTCATATCGATGATGCATTTTTTCATTAAAGTCAAAAGCCCATCATAATCTTGTATTGTATACTCAAATTCATATAATTGATTCTCACTTAAACCATATACAGTGCAACCATCAGAAAAAACTGAATTGGTAACTTCTTCTCCAGAACCAATATGGATTACCTTGTTCAAATTTTCTGCTCGAAAAGAAAGCCAAGCCAATTTACTTGTTCTAACTTTCTCTTTCATTGGGTTACTTGGCTTACTCCTCAAATAGTTTTTAGTAATCAATTCATATTGACTAATGAGCTCCTGGATTACCGTATCGGGCATTCGTTGAACATTCACCCTGTTCTTTATGTCCTGTACAGTAATTTCCATCCTTCCACCTCTTTTACTTCTCTTTCTTTTTAACCTCTATACTATCTATTAACTTAAAATGTCCTGTACTCAGTAAATAGTTTGCTTTTTCATTTGCAACCTTTTCCTTTACTCCGTTAAAAAAAGTATAGCCATATGCAGTATATGTACCGCCTAATTTTAATTCTATAATCTTCATATGCAAATTACCTTACTTAATTCCCAAATTTATCAGGTATATTAGTAAGAATTGCTACTGCGTCCATTTCTTGAATAACTGCATCATCATCCAAATGAATTACATAGAATCGCTTATCTTCCATAACAGCAGATTTACCTTCTACAGTCTTACGAACTCGCGTGTCATACGTATTTACCGCAATAAAGTTTTTAGGATCTGCAAAAATAATTACATCATCTTGAAGAGAAGGAACTGTGACAACCTCATACCCCAACGGCTTATTAACTTGATCCCCTGCACCTAATAATGCAGCATCGCCTAAGCCAGTTGAACGAGTTGTTAAATATTCAATCCACTTCTCTCTACGAGCAGGTGACATAATCCACTTTAAACCTTCATTTTTATATTTATTAGGCATCGCCTTAGATAAATTAAAGATTGAGTCTTTACTAAACCCGGCGTTAGCTTCAGCATCTCCCGTTCCCGTCACTAATTTAAAATGATCGACAATATGAGATTTACTTGATTGTTTAATTAGTTTTAACCAGCCATCATTAATTTGAAGAAATGGGTCCTCTGAAGTTACATCCCCATTCCAATGCAGATCTTCAAGGTCAATACCTAACTGAGTTGACATTAATGTCATAACAGTATCTTCATATCCTTCACCTTCGATATTTTCTCGAAGTAGCTCCTCCGTTATCTCCCATGGTAAACGAATAGAAACTGTATCATATTCAACTTTCGACGTTTCTACACCTGCTCGATAGCCATCATCACTATTTTCCATTTTCCTACGTAAAATTCGACCACCGATTGCAATTTTATCTAATTCACCTTTTTTCGCTTTACGAATCTCTTTGCGATGCAATTGAGAAAATGGAGTTGCATCAAATACCATTCGGAAAAATTCTTTACTTTGTTCCGGATATAATAGCCCCGCTTTCATTCCTCCCGTTGTCATTGTACTCTTTTCAATTCGTTCAATACGTGCTAATAATTCTTTATTATTCATAGATTCATTTCTCCTTATCTTTATAGATCTAATCCTACCCATTTATTTACTGGTTTTCTTATCTCGTTTGTTGGTTTGGCATCGGCCCCAAGACTTTTACGAACCTGTGCTGATTGCTCAATTACTTCAAGTCTCTTTGAAATGGGATCTATTACCTTCTGAATAAATTCACTAGTCTTTTTAGATTCTCTGTCATTTCCTAATTCATTAGTATCATGAGTTGACTCAAGTTCTTTATTTAACTGTTCTTCCAACTCCTGTAACCTCTCGAGAAAAGGACCCATTTCTCTCTTTACAATGTCTTTAATTTCATCTAAATTTTGGTCTATGTTTTTTTGTAGCTTATTTTCTTTAATTTGGTTCATCAAAGAAATCATTTCATCAAATTTTTTATCATTTTTCTTATATAAGATTGTGCCCGCTTCATTTATGGAATTAATTGTAATATCTTCCGGTGAGAAATCTGTATCACCACCCTTCATTGTATTTAAAATGTCCTTCATTTCATCTAAGGTGGAAACCATACGCTTAATATCTACATTTCCCTCCCAAATCCCAACATAAAATACATCTTCAAACAAATTAAATACCTTTTGCATCTTAGAGTTATGTTTATTATTTAATGACTGATTATCCATCTCCTGAGTTTGTTCCTCATCACAATGTGACTTAAAAAAACTAAACATCTTACGAATTACACCTTTCTCATCTTGTGTAAACTCATCCATTTGTGGCATCTGCATTCTTTCTCCAACCCCTCCCATCGAAAAGCCTGTGATTTTCCCTTTTTTAATTTCTTTCCATGTTTCACTATCGTCTACTCGAACAGTCATAAGCCATGTTCCTTTTTTAATATTTTGTTTTCCAACAACCGTATTATTTTTAGTAATCCAGCTTTCTACTACTGTTCCTTTTCCTGCCAACTCGTCATGGTTTTTATCTATGTATCTATATTTCTCTAAAAAATTATAAGCCGCTCTTTCAATTTCTTCAGCCGTCATGATATCACCATGTGCATCTTCTATATTAGGTTCATAAACAACCCCTGTTACAAGTTGTTTTTCATCTTCCCTCTTTAAAATAGGAACATTTTTCAAAACATTAGAGCCATTCATGTTCATACCCTTCATAATTGCAAATGGCCTACCATTGGCCCCTTTTGTTACTAATGAAACATAATTAATTTCTACATTTTTCAATTCATTTGGCATAATATATTCCTACTTTCTAGCAAGACTACTAAATCGAATTTGAATCTTCATTTAAAAATTTATCTCCTTCTAGAACTGGTTCGTATCCAATGACTTTTCGGCATTCATTTCTTGTTAATATACTCTTGTCGTATCCATCTATTGCATATTGCATATCACTCGCTCGATCATCCGTATCAATTTCATTTAATTGAAACTGCCAGTCCAATTCCCCTAATGTTCCTGTAAACTCTTTAAATAATTGTGTATTTAATCGATGTTCTAAAATTTGTTGACCTGGTTCAATAATTGATCGTTTATACATTTCATTCATTTCTTTTGCTGTCGTCTGCCCAAGTGATCCTGTCATAGCCCAACCAATCCTATATGGTGGCACCCGATGAGCTATACAAATTTCCATGGCATTATCTTGACGATATAAACGAAAGCTCGCTTCTTTGACATCTGGCCCTAATTTCTCTAAGCGAGCTTTTGCTCCTTCAGGAACAGGAACAACTGCTAACTTATGATGTTCTCCTTTTGTTTCGACAGAGAAAAAAGTTTTTAATTCTCTTTCAACTGAATCATCTATTTCATCAACACCCTCAACAAACAAAACAGCATCTGGAATTGTTTTACCAGTAAAATAATTAATATTGTAATCTCTTACAGCTTGTGATCCTACAATGGAACCAATTGAACTCACATAATCCGGAATACCATAGTATGATGATTTAGAACCAAATTTACGAATTACAATAACTTCACCAGCTTTTTCTTCAGTGTCTAATAACGAGTTTTCATCTAAGCTATCACTAATCATTTCTCCATCTATCAACCTAAAATCATATGGATAACTAAATCTTTTAAACCATCTCTCCTCATTATTTACAATCTGTGCAAATCGAATCTTATCTTTGTGCGCACGTACCGTATGTGCTGGAATATGATGAAGCTGCGCTGGTTCTCCTCTCAAATTACGAACAACTTCTATAATTCCCCAACCTACAGTTTCATAATCCTCCCAAACTGCCCTAAGTATTTCGCTACTTGTCATTTCATTGTTGCAATATCTCATAAAACGCTTTAATTCTTTATATTGTTCTTGATTTGCCTCTGTCACTTCATCTAGCGGTGCAAAGTCAAATCCTATACCAGCAATATCATTTACTTTTGCACTAATACATGCCGAGTGAATAGGGTTACTTTCTCTCAAATTTAATAATACTTGCATATCATATGGAGGCTTTACTAGTTCTTTATCACCGTACACTTGTGCAAATGGATCAATTGTCATTTGTTTACTTTGCAGTTCCTCATTCCGTAAATTCATCTCACGATTTTGTAATTTAAGTACTTTCACATTCTTAATTGCTTTCTTCTCAGCCATAAAACCTACGCCCCCTTTCATATACAAATCATTTATTCAATGTATTTCATAAAAACTTTACCAATACAAAAAAGCTGAACAATACACGTTCAGCTAAACTCTTTTTATTTTTCCACCCATTATTTTTTTTTGCTTAGTAAAAAAGTATTCTAAGGCTTGTGACGTTGTATCTACTTGATCATTATGCTTACCAGATGGGAAAGACGCTAATTCATCTATATAATCATATACCCAGGATTGTATTTTAGGATTAGGTATATATACATTCCCAGATTGAAATTCAGGGGATATCGCCTCAGCACGTGTTTCTTTTGAACCCTGTGGGTTTATAGGAATAATTCCACTTATTTCATTCTTCAATGAACTAATAATAGCTGGACCATTTGCTTTTTTTTCAACTAATTTCGGAATGGACTTTTTAAACCCAGAATTCCGAAGAATTGACTCATATTTATTATGAAAAACAACAAATGCTTTCTTTGTTTCTAGGAAATTCATTTGCGCCCTCACTTGATCAATTAAATATTTGTCTCCATCTATTTTTCCCCAAATCTGCCCAACCACAAATGAACTTTTATTTGTAGTGTTATCAAAAGCCATATCCCAGGAAGTAATAATTTGATCAAATTGTTCCCAATTTGGTAATACATCATAATATTGAAACCAGTGCCTTTTGAAAATATTCCCTATATCACTTGATGGTTTTTGTTGCCATAAAGATAACCATGAGCGTGCAGAGGAAAACTTCTTTTTATCTTCATAATAATTTTGGCCATAGTGTTCAACCCATAAGCCTCTTCCTATTTCTCTGTTCAATGGATCATCCCTTGACTCTGCTATAGCAGGAATTGATAACACAGTCCATTTCTCCTGTTCTTTCTCTAACAATCTACCAGCTAAATCGTCCTCATGCCATCGCGTCAAAATTAGAATTACCTTTGCACCTTTTTGTAAACGTGTAGATAAAGTGTCTTCCCATTCATCCCATAGTCTATTTCGGTATGTAATTGATTCGGCCTCTTGGCGATTTTTAATAGGGTCATCAATAATTAATAAATCTGCTCCTTCCCCTGTAATTGAACCACCAACTCCTACAGACAACATTCCACCGGAGTGGTTATGTAGTGCCCAATCTGTTACTGAACCTTGTCGCTCATCAATTCTTATGTTAAATATTTCTTTACCAAACTCTTCAATCTTAGCACGATTTCTTCTACCAAACTTTTCAGCTAAACTTGATGCATAAGATACCTCTATAACTCTCTTATTTGGATAATTTCCTAAATACCAACTTGGCAATGTTTCTGTTATAGACTGTGATTTTGAATGTCTCGGTGGCATAAACACCATTAATCTATTAGTCGATAATTTCTCTTCAATTAAATCTTGGCAAATCTTTGTTATTAATTTTGTGTGCTTTGCATGTTTATAGAATCCCTTATGTGTATACTGAACATAAAAAGGGGTAGTTCAATTTTGCCAATCCCTTAAATGTATTTTCATCTATTAATTTATGCACATTCATCCATGTCATGATTGTAATTCTCCTCCTTGAACTTTTTCAAATAATTTCATAGCTAAATCAAGCATTTCCTCATCACACCCAATTTTCATGGCCATTTTATTATGCTCTACTTTCATTTCTCCTGAATGATTTACGTTTGCCTGCAATTGATCTTTCCTTCCCCATTTAGTTGGGAATTTTCTTTCTAATCTCCATGCTGCCGCTTTCCAATTAGATTTTGCATGCTCCCCGATTGTCTCAACGTCTCTCGCTTCACTAAATGCTAATGCCTGATCAATTTCCATGACTAACTTCACATAAATCTTATCTTTTCTCGGTACTACTTCACCTGTCTTTTCACTCGTTTCAATTGCTCTACGACCTTGTTTTAACCAAACATAAACTATACTTCTACTAATTCCAACTAACGCGCATGCCGTTTCAATATAATTCCCTATTTTAATATATTGGGTTAACCTATTTATCAGCTCGTCATTCAATTTCATTGGTCGTGCCACTAGAATCCCTCCCGTTTTAACTCATCATTTGTACTTCTTTTTCTAAACACTCAATACATATTGTTGTTATATTGTCGTCAACTACCTCACGAATTAACATTTGTTCAAAATACTGAATTGTGATTGGAAATTTCAAAACCCACAAACATTTTTCAAGGCAAATTGAACATATTGGCATTGTATCTATATCTTGTTCTAACATCTAATCGCATCCTTCTGTAGTTTTTCATGTACTACTGCCTATTTTGTAGTAAATAAAAAGATGCCGTCATTTTTAAAATTTCTCATTTAATTTATATATATTCTGCGAGTTACTCATTCTTTTTGCTAGTATCCATTCTTCATTTTTATATTTCATTTAAACTTATTTTATTACTATCTATTTATAGGTGGCACTATGGTGACAAGAATGTGTTTGTAAATAAGAAAAAGCCTTAACTACTTTCGCAGAAAAGGCGTTTTCTTACTTGTTTAGCAATTTTTATTTCAGATCTATATAGAATCGTTTTAATTGTACTTTTTGAAACATTTAAATATTTAGCATTTTTCTCTTGTGTAATGCCTCTTCCTCTTGACATGATTAATTTATAGATATTCTGCGAGTTACTCATTCTTTTTGCTAGTATCCATTCTTCATTTTTTATATTTCATTTGAACTTATTTTATTACTATCTATATATAGGTGGCACTATGGTGACAAGAATGTGTTTGTAAATAAGAAAAAGCCTTAACTACTTTCGCAGAAAAGACTTTCTCTTACTTGTTTAGCAATTTTTATTTCAGATCTATATAGAATCGTTTTAATTGTACTTCTTGAAACATTCAAATATTTAGCAATTTTCTCTTGTGTAATGCCTCTTCCTCTTGACATGATATATATTTCTCTTTCATATTTTGTCAAAGTAGAGAGCGCATCTTCTAGTTTTATTCTTTCCCATTCTGAAATGATACTTTCCTTGTTTTCATCATCCCATTCATATGTTGTATCAGTACTACGAAAATACCTTTGCATTAACAAGGAATCATATGATTTTTCTCGTTGGTAAGCAGCTCTACGTTCTATTCCCCGACGATTACCCGGCATCTTTGCATTTTTCATCCACTCCAAAGCATATGTGACATCACTAATCATACTCGTTAATATTTTAATTTCTTCTTCTTTTGCACTTATTTTGGCACGCTCTAACTTACATAAAGTTTCCTTATATTGGATAATTAAATCTCGCATATACTATTCCCACCCTTATAACAAAGCAAAATTGTTAAAAATAGAGACCATCTAAATCTACATTTAATTTCCATTTATTTTTTCTCACCAAAAAACTAAAATTATTAAAAAACTCTTGCTTAATACTATTTATCTTTGCTACTTTGTACTTATATGATATACGTATATAACGATTCGTTTTTATCTCTTTTTCATCATTTTTTTACATAAAAATAACCACCTGCTTGTTTACACAGGTGGTTATAATCCAAATTAAAAGCTTATTCATTATTAGTAATCTTTACACTCCTCAACCTCAATCCCTAATGCATATGCATAGTTGTAAAAAGCAGTATTTCTTTTTCTATAATAATCTCCCTCGGATAAATTCAACTCTTTCATAATCTCATATCTATTAACTCGATTTTTTAACAAATATATTTGAATAATTATTCTATCACTTTCAATATCTAGCTTTTCTAACCCTTTGTTCATCGCAATAATATAATTGATCCGCTCTTCTTTCGCATTTTCTTTTAATATTTTTTCTTTCGAGAGTATTGTTTCGTTAAGATAATTACACTTCATAAATAATCTGTATTTTTTTATAGCTTTCAGTACATTTTCTTTTGTAGCTTCTTTATTTAATACTGGTAATTCTATATTTAACATGTTAAGCCCCTTTCTTATCATTTATCCTTAATCATAATTTAAATTTCATATATTAATTTGCTATTAAGGCTTACATTCTTTATGTATTATTTCATACGTTGTATTGCTAACATTTATTTTCTTATCATTATGATTTTTGATTAATTTTATTAACTCATCACTATTTAATTCGTACAATTGTTTATCCTTATATTTGTAAATTCCATTTTCAATAAGTTGATTAATTAAAAATAACTTCATCTTGCTACACTACCATATCTTCAACGAAAAATTGAATCTTAATATCTTTTGAATTATAATAAGAAATTTCTCCCCCATTAATCGGAACACATCCTACTACAATTTGAGATTCACTTCCACTTTTTACAATAGCCACTTTATACAATTTATTATCTCTTTCAACTACATCACCAAGTCTAAACTCATCTATTTTACGCCCTTTAATAGCGAATAATTTTGCCCGTTCAAATAATAATTTTTCACTTTTTTCAGCTTTCCTAATTTTTAATTTCGTACGCCTTTCAAAATGACCATAATTATTAGAGAACTCCTCTCCATTAATCCAGAACCAACTACCATGCTTTATTTCTTTTTCGTTTTCTTTACAATATTCAGCGATGAATTTTTCATTTTTTTCATTTTCAATATACAATAGTTCTCCTTTTCGAATAGTTTCTCTACAATCTATAAATTCATTCTCAAAAAAGAAATTAATTTGTTGATAACTTTCTTTTTTACCTAAATAATCAGCAATCACTCTTTCCGCTTCTATTTTCCAGCACATCGGTGTCTCTTGTACTGTTGTAATCCAATTTGTTTTCATTCGTTTAATTGCTTCAAATCCTTTATATGTTCTCATTTTCAAGATGCCTCCATTTAATTATTTAAAACATATTAAATAAACTTAAAAACTGCTTTCAATGTACATACGTGGAATTTCTGATCAAATGCTCTTTCCATTCCTCATATTCTTACTTAACTTCCGAATCACTTCACTTACTCGCTAATTAAAAGAACTAATTCATACAGTACAAATTTCTTGAACAATATGTTTTCATCTACATCTATATTTCCTACACAATATATATTCTTTTCTTAAAAAGGTAATTTTCTCTTACGCTTATCTCTTGTTTTTTTAAATTCTATGTGTCGATATGTATTAAACATACGAGATGTAACTCTTTCATCGTACGCTTTTATAATTGCCTCACCTGTTAAATTCGTTGTGATAATTGTTTTTTTCCCTTGTCGTCCATCAAATAGTTTAAATAACACACGATTTACAAATGCTGTTGCTTTTAAATCATTTATTTCCATATCCCCTAGCTCTGCTCCTAGATCATCAATGACTAATAAATCCATAGAAATTAGCATATTTGTTATGCTATGCTCTGTTTCACAAGATTGCGTATTAAATGTCGAACGTATGAAATCAAAGAGTTCTGAACTTGTAACATACATAACTTTATCCGAACTTTGTTCATTCATTTCATGCGCTATAGAGTATGCAATATGACTTTTTCCAGCTCCAACTTTACCCACGAGAATCAAATTAAATCGAATATCATTTAAATAGTCTGTAAGAGCCTTTTTAGCTAAAATTAAATTGTTTTCATCCTCTTCACACTCTGATATAAATGTCGAAAATCTAGCTAATTTAACAGTTTCATCTTTAATAAGACTATGATCGTAAAATATACTTTTACGTTTTCTTTCCTCTTTTTCATAACGAAAAACATTCATTTCTTTTTCTAACCTTCTATTTTCTTCTTCTAAACGACATACTGGACAAATCGTTTCACCCTGAATCTCCATCAATCTTACCATTCGCTTCCTCTCCTGCTTACATATTAGACATGTATCAGAAAGGAAGTTCATTCTCTTCGAAAGACTTTGTACTATATCTGTTACCTTTGTTAAAGCCATTTGATTTCACCATCTTTCTCTGCTGCAAATATCCCTCAAATTTAGTTCCAAATAAGGTTTCTGGTCTTAAATATTTTGCCTGTTCTGTATAAAGCCATTCTTTCGCCTTCGTCTCAATAACTTCTTTAAATTCATTTATATTAAATCCCTCTTGTAGTCTGGATTTAATTAACATTTGTGTCTTTCTAGTTGAAATACGATAACTTGTATTACATACACTGTTGAGATAATTAATTATCTCTACTATATCTTTTTGAGTGGTATTCTCTGAGTTAATCTTTTGTGTAGTCTCTGGTATTGGTTGAGACATATTATCATTTTCCATCATGACAATATGTTCTTTTCGTTGAGACAATTTGTCACAATCGTTATCTATTTCTAATTCAACTAGTCTGTTATAATTTATTGAATACCATTTTGTTTTATCAAACTTTAATTTGTTATAGTTACCACTTATCAATAAATTAAACTCTTCTAGATTTTTAACAATACGTTTCAACGTTCTTTCATTCCAAAATGGAAATTGTTTATGCCAATTTGTAATGCTATTATAGACCCAATAACGATCATCATAATAATGTTTCGAGCGCTTGAGCCAATAATGTATTTGTTGAAGAAAAATTGCCTCGTTCAACCCAATCTTACTTGCTAATCGAGGTAATACTAATAGTGGCTCATCCTGTATTAGCAAACTACTCATTTGATCTTCCTCCAGAACTTTTTCTTTAAGATCTATATATTAAATTTCTTATATATTAAAGGTTTTATTCTCCAAAACCTTTAAATTTCCCAACCTATTAATACTTTTATAGCTTGATTAGCTTGCTTCCTTGTAAGATCACTCAGTGATTGAATTTTAAGTTTTTCTTTTAATTTATTTTTGATTTCCTCTTTTGATATTACTCCATCATATTTCAATGCTATTATATGAACCTTGGCATAGATCATTTTTAACTGTTTATTCGAAAGTTTTTCTGATTCAAAACAACTAGTATTACTAAATTCTTCATTTATACTCTTGCTGACATATCCTTGTTTTTTTGTCACTTTAAAAACCATGATTAATCCGCCTCCCTACAATAGACTTTCCTATAAGGTTTGTTTTTTAAGACGATAGTCTTTCTTTTCTTACATCTCATTCTCTGTTAGCCAATTTAATAAAAATGCCTTCTTTTCTTTAGCCGGAAAATACCATTTCCCGCCCACTTTAAATTTTTGAAAACGCTGATCAAAAAATAATTCTTTTTGAATAGTAGTCCACGACATGCACGTTCTTTTTTTTAATTCGCTTGTATCCCAAAATACAAATTCTGCATCCACTTCTTTAAATTTTTCTAAATATAATCTTCTGATCGCTCTTTCATTTATTTGAATATTTCAGCATTCTATACTTCACCTCAATTTTTATATTCCAAATACACTTTAGCGTTTCATTTTATGAATCTCTTTCCTTTTTCTCTAAGTACAAATCAATATATAAAGCATATTTAATAGTAAGATTATTAGATATTTATTTTAAAATAACCCCCAAAAACATCCTATAATCCAAACATAAATACGTGCATTTTTGTCACAAATTATTTAAAAAAAGATCAGGGAATAGCTCTTCTATAGATTTCTCTAAATAGCACGATAACATATGTGCCTCTTTCAGAGTGAATTCACTTTTATTATGTTCTTTTGCCCAATATGTACGTGGAGAAACATTAAGAAAATCAGCAACTTCTTCAATAGTTTTTCTCCTTAATTTTCTTTCTAAAAATATCATCTTGTGCATTTTTGTCACCTCTTTTCAAATTCAAATATAGTACTACGTGACAAAACAGTCAAGAATTTTTTTACCAAATAACGAAGAAAGTTGCATTTTTGTCACACCAATTATATAATCAATCAAAGACGGAGGTGACAAAAAGTCATGAAATCATTCGGTTTAAAATTATCTCAATTGATGAAGAAAAATAGTATGACAGACGAACGATTAGCTGAATTATTATCTGTTAGTAGAACTACTGTTTTACGGTGGAGAAATGGTGAAAGAAGCCCTAAAATGTCAAAAATATCACAAATCGCTAAGATGTTAAATGTCCCTGCAACCTACTTTATTGATGAAAATGAATCCTATTGTCCTGAAGATCACGCAATTACCAAACGGGATATTCCCATTTATGGTACAATCGCAGCTGGTAAACCAATTGAAGCTATAGAAAATGTAATTGGTGATATACAGGTACCTGATATTATTTTAGATAAATATGGATTTGAAAAACTATTAGCACTTCGTATAAACGGAGACAGCATGAATAGAATTGTACATGATGGACATATAGCTGTACTTGAGAGGACAACAAATATAAATAATGGCGACATAGCCGCTGTACTCATCAACGGATATGACGCCACTTTAAAAAGAATTTACAAAACCAATAATAGAATTATCCTTGAACCAGATTCTTTTAATCCTAGTATACATCCATTAATGTTTGATTGTACAGATATAGAAAATTGTCCAGAAATAAAAGTAGTTGGAAAATACATTTGGAGTTGTGCACCAATTCAATAATATTTCATCAATGAATTAAGTTATTTTTTAATAAATTTTAAAGTAAGGGGGCTCTCTCCCCTTCTTTTTATAGCAGGAATTTATCTTGGCTAGTTTCAGGAAATTTTGATTTTTTTGGGGTGTTTTGTGGGTGAATTACTCTTCTTTCAAATAAAAGTGTTTTACCCTCAACACGTTTTGCGTCAAGGGTTTGAACCTCTTATTATAGAGACATATACTGTCCGCTTTCGCCTCTTAAACGTTCAATCATACTTGATACTTCTTCAAAATCTATACTTGAATGCTTTTTCTTGCTCAATATAAAATACCTTTCTTACAAATTAATACGATAATCTAATATTAACATCGTGCAGTTTCAGGGATAAGTTATCAGAAGACATATGAGGTAAGCACCTTACAAATTATAATAAATTGAATCTTGGTAAAACAAAAAGAGATGTCTTATTAGTATACCTAGGACATCCCCTTCATTTTATAATATCTAGATTCTATACATCTCTAACAATTAAATATTTATTCTACCTAAAACATCGTATTATCATTAGCTGCTTCACTTGGAATCTCTTGAATTACATCCCAGTGTTCAACAATCTTACCATTATTTATACGAAATATATCGACTATAGCAACTCCCTTATCTTGAGAATTAGTACGAGAATGTACATGAAGAGCAACTGTATCTCCTTCTACTACTACACGTTTAATCTCTGCAAAGGAATTAGGATTTTTAACAAAATCCTCCTTAAAGAAATCCATAAAGGCTTTTCGTCCATCAGCAACAAAAGGATTATGTTGCTTATAATCTTCACTTACATATTTAGGGATAATATCGATATTATGTTTGTTAAAAACTTCATTATAGAAATCAACTACCATCTTTTTATTCTTTTCATTTTCTTTCGCTTCTTTTGATACAGAAGCAACATTCTCGCTCTTTATTGAGTTAGCTTTGTTATTACCGGTGGAAGCTTGAAATATCAAAGTCGACACAATTCCTAAAATAAACACAGAAATAATTATTACTATTAAATTTTTCTCTAATTTCATATATACCTACCTCTTCTAATCATATAAATAATATTCCATAACACGCTTGAGAAGTAAAACCCTTCCCCAAAATATAATGTCAGGGCTAATGTTAGGAAATTTCGTTTATCCTAACACTCCCCCTTATACAATGTATGTTAGAAACTATTAACTCTAACTTAATACCTCATTAACAGTTGCACTGTCCACAATTTGAATAAACTTCTTAACTTTATCGTTTTCATCAAACTCATACAGATGACAAAAATCTGCTATAAACGATTTCCCTGTTGCTTTATATGTCCCACTATATTTCCCATAAACAATAACAGTATTATTATTAAATGTATAAATTTCATCCTTTGCACTATAGTTATCCCATTCCGTGCCAAGGCGTTCATGTACATTTTTCACCACTTCATCTGGACCTATATAAGTCCCCGCATATGGAAATCCAGCAGCTTCTGTCCATGATATATTTTCACTTAAATACGTTTTGAAAGCATCCAATTTTCCTTCGCCAGTTAACACATACGTTTCATGTAATAGTTTTTGATATTTATTCATAGCATTAACCCCAAGGCATTTCTTTTGTTACAACTTTTGCACTTAATTCTAATACACCTTTATTTGCATAGCCTGGATATGCTGCATCAAGTTTCGCTACAAAATCTTTTGAAGTTTTACTTTCCTCAGAAGCTTGAACCGCAGTTCTTAGGTAATCCATAGTTGCAGTAAGTGCCTGATTATTTAAAGATTTTTCAATTGATCCATGGCTAGGTACAATTATGTCAGCATTTAATGCTTGTAATACTTTCAAGTTTTCAATCCATGCCTCCATTGCCGCTTTTGAGCTAGTATCCGCTAAGAATACATGTATTTCGTTAAATACATCAATACCACCAATTAATACTTTTAGCTCTTTATTAAATAAGCTAGTTCTGTAATGATCTAAGCCTACTAGTTCAAATGTTAACCCCTGAAAATCAATCATTTTTTCTTTAAACACTTGAGGTAATACTACGTTGCTTGGTGCGTTTTCTCCTAAGGCACCTTTCCAAACTTTTAATTTACCTAAGACAGAATGAACAATATGTTCAACTGTAGACTCTGTAGCATACGCTATGGCTTCTGGGTAAGCAGCTTTAATACTCTCTAATCCAAAGTAGTAATCAGGATCCCCATGAATAATAAAGATTTTATCTAAAGATAAGTCGTTTTTTTTCAGATACTCAACAATTTCTTTCGAATCAGATTGAGTAAATTTTGAGTTTATTAAAAATGCATGTCCCGCTTTCTCAACTAAGCTTGCAGTGACCATAAAACTTTTTTCGTCTGAACTAAACACCGTCAATTTTACATCTTTTTGATTTGTATCGATTGTTTTAAACATAGAATGTTATTCTCCTTTTGTTGAAGTTATTAACTAGTTAACATATTTTTATCTTGTTCCGACACAAGCTCCCTCTTCAATTCACCTGAAAGTGTGATAGCACCAGCAAATAGGCGAGAGATGAATGTCAGTTGGTGTAAGCTAACATGTTTGCTACTATAGCCTATAGTAAAATTAAAATTGAACTCTTTTTAAAAACAAATTGAAACTATGACTGTTATAAAAAGGTTTAAGTCCATCCACTTCTAGACTTTTTTTAAACGGTAAATGCTATATACTGTAACTTAAAATTCATTAATATAAATTTTTAAAACGCGCTTCAATTTTATCTGGCGTCATTACCCCACCACCAATAGGGATAATTTGATTATCCTTTTGTAAAAGTAATGAAGGATAACTATTAACACCAAGCTGTCGAACTTTATTGAAGTCGTTTTGGGCATCTATTATTGTTTCTTGAGAGTTTAAACGTTCTAATACTTGTTTAGAATTCAGACCAAGCTCAATTGCAATCTTACGATATGTTTCAGGATCACTCAGACTTTGGCCCTCATAATAAAACGCTTTTTGCATAGCCGAAGTGAATTCTAACAAACGGTCTGGTGCTAATGAGCGTAAAGCTGAAAAGCCAATTGCAGCATCTTTCGAATTCATTTTAAAAGTACCTTCTTCCACCAATTTTTGATATGAAGGACCAAATTCTGCACCTGTAAGTTGATTAATTCTTTTATTCCCCTCTTCTATATATGAGAAATTTTTCATTGGTAAATCATCTAAAAATAATCCTCCACATAAAACTGTTAACGGCACTTCAGTGTGGTTTTTGTAAAATCCTTTAATACTTTCTGAAAAGCCATAGCACCATCCACAATAGGCGTCCCATACGTAAATAAGGTTATCTTGTTTTGTCTCCATTTAAATCTCCTACCTTTATTTTTATTATCTAGCTCAGCTAACTTTTTGGTTTATATAAGTACATCTTTTTATACCTTGTTCTTTTTGGGATACCTTACTATATTCCCCAAAAACTAATATTTCCAAAGAAAGATTAACCAAGGTTTTTAACAAAAGATTACGTTGCACATTATTGCCCCGTATCAGAAAATACTAAAGTTGGGATTATACATTAATTTGAATGCATTAGTAACTTTCTACACCGGGTGGCAACGTGTGGACCACCATCCTTAATTAAATATATAAATCATATTTTTATTTTAAGCAGTAATTAGTTGTAACTAATTCGATTACAACCTTATGTAACTATATTAGTTACAACTATAGTAGAAGTCAATTCTTTTTTAACAAAAACAATAAATTTCTACCCTAACGCTTTTAGAATTCTATTATTAAAAACTGGCTTCTTGTTCTTAAATTTGTTAAAAAGCTTAGTAATTCCCTAAAAACATCACTAGTAAATATGGAACAACAAATTCAAGATAATTTACAAAACAAATAATATAAGTACCTCTTTCATGACTTACCGACAGAGTACCAGTTCTAGTAGATAGTTTTTTTCAAAGCATTACTTTTACTATTTGGGGATTTATGCTTTTCTTAGCTTGATTGCTGTATAATGATAATAAAGTTATTGAATTTTGATTATTAAAAGCTAAGAGCCTTACTACATTCTACGTAGCAAGGCTCTTTAAAGTTGTTTCAAATTACATCCATCTGTTTATATAATACTTAAAAAATGAATAATAAAGTTGTTTACTTCTTATTGAACTAACGCATCTGTTCGTTTAAGTGTAACTCTTCACAATTACTTGATATTATATAGGTGAATAGAAAGATAAATTAAAATTTAGTTTCGTAGTTGTAAAAGGAGGTTATTTATATTATTCTCTTATAATTTTCCAAAAAGGAGAGTTTATGAAAAAGATTATTGTTTTTGTATTAACGATATTTATATTATTCTCAGGATTCGCAACACAAAGTTATGCGTTGTCAGATTCGAAATCTGCGGCAATACAAGCGTTGCTAGATGATGCCTGTCGTATATCAGGTGTGCCGGGAATGTCAATCTCAATACTTGCTGATGATGAAGTGTTCTACTTTTCTTCAGGGTATGCAGACCGTGAAAAGGGGGTGTCTGCAAGTGAAAATACACTCTATGAGTTAGCCTCGGTCAGTAAAGCTTTTACCGGTATGGGTATTATGCTGTTGGAAGAGCAAGGGCTGCTCTCAATGACTGACCCTGTCCAAAAATATTTACCTTGGTTTACATTAAAGTATCAAGGGAAACCTGTTGATATGCAAAGTCTTACACTAAATAACTTTCTTTACCATACCAGTGGTCTAACAAATATTAGGCATCTTCAAAATATTCCACAAGGCAATACACCGGATATGTTGCAAAAGACTGTGGAAATGCTCGTGGATGCTGAATTGGCGTTCCCTCCCGGTGAACAGTATAACTATGGAACCGTTAATTATGATGTATTGGGTTTGGTTATTGAGATTGTGTCGCGACAAAGCTATGAAGACTTTATGAAGGAACAGGTATTTCAGCCGTTAGGTCTTCACCAGACGTATGTTTATAAAGAAGATGCTCAAGCCACTGGACAGTTGGCACAGGGCTACCGTTCTTCCTTTTTTATGACAACTCCATTTAAAGCTCCGGATTATGCTGGGAATAAACCCGCAGGCTACATCATTTCTAATACAAAAGATATGGCGCGTTGGATGGGCATACAGATGGGTATCGTGCAGGACATACCCGAAATATTTCACACGGTTATCGAAAAATCACATAGGGGTGATATGTCTGTTTCGGCTGTCAACGGTATGTATTATGCGGCAGGCTGGTCCGTAAACGCCGAACAAACGACTATAGAACACACTGGGGGCAATCCAAATTTCAGAACCGAAGTAGTCATACTGCTAAATGAACGAACAGCCGTCTCCTTGCTGAGCAACGGCGCAAATACCAATATAAATATGGTACTAAAAGTTAAAGATATATTAGAAGGCAATCTAACTCAGTCATATGAAATAAGCGGCACACAGCTTTTGGATATCATTTTGTCGTCTATCACAATTATTCTTTGCCTATTGGCCGTTTTGCTATTTCTCTTAGGATTACGCAGAAGGAAAACGAATGAGCGGCAGCCAATGACAAAAAAGAGAATAACCGTAACAGTTATTTTCCTGATCGCTACGATTGCCCAGGGTATACTGTGCTGTGCTTTCGATTGGTCAACGATACTTATTTGGCAAACATATAGTGTTCTTACAGCTTTGATTTCGTCAGCATTATTAACAGCAAGCATTACATGGTTTGTATACACTCACCGATAAAATACCCCGCTCCCAAGATAAGCATAATGTTAAGTAATTATATTTCAATTTATCGGTATGCTTAATTTGAAAAACATAAGACACTTCGGTGTCTTTTTTAATATCATCGACAATTTTCCCAGTCAAACCTAATTACTATTGCTTCCACTAACCTGCTCCGTTCGTGGAATAAGGATTTTTAAACAACTATATTATTTTTCAAATGACTTTATTGTAAATTAAACAACTTTATTATTTCTGCACAATTGCAGCGTGGGGATTTCCGTATTCAATGTATATGGATACCTATAAAAATACAAAAGCAAAAAAAGAGAGTCGTTATTTACTCTCTTAAACGCTCTACGACTTTTGGCTATTTTTTTCTTCTATTTATAAATTAAATGTTAGTTTTACAAAACATTCAAAATGTTAAACTTACAAAAGCCATTAATATCATGCGCAAATGCTGATATCAATGGCTTTTGGTATAGATATGTAGTAATCATTCTTTTAAATTATTAAAAGGCATAAGCTCAGTTTTACTTTTTACCAGTATTATGCTCTTACATTTATCTTTCTTGTCCATCTGTTTGATTGGCTTGGAACTCCATTTTTAGCGCAATACTATCCCCTTGGAACACGTTTTGATCTGTTCCGTTGTCTTCAAATATAAACTTTATCCAAAACCAATCCATTTTCCCAGGTTTTAATCCTCCTGTTTCAGTCCACTTAGAATGAAATACTTTTTTGGAGGCAATCTCTGGGCTTTGTGATTTTAGTTCTGCAAGAGTTGTCTCGTATACAGGGCTTTTTGCAGGATCCCAATCCCAAAGAAATTGTACTTTAATATGTTTACCTAAATCTTCTGTAGTGTTATTTTGTTTTAAATCGTTTACAGTATAGTCTATTTTCATCATGATATCTTTAATATCTAATGTACCACTATTTTTTAAATTGAATTTCTTTAATATTTTGTCCCCAGGTTTTAAATTTTCTAAGTTAAGTGAAGTAGTTGGCTGCATAGCTAAATCCAATGTACCTGCAGCAAATGAATTATTTGTCACCACTTGATCGCTAAAATATGCATATGTTCCCCCACCAATTAAAGATAAACCCAGAGCGGCTGAAACCACTCCAACACCTAATTTCTTTTTCAATGACATTTTTTGTTCCTCCCATATCATTTTTATAATCTTTCTCCCTAATCAACCGAAAAGGTCCCCTTAATACAGATATACCATGAATTGTTAAAAAATTATATTAAAAGCAGTAAATTCCTTATTGAGAAAATTTTGTTATTATCTATCTTCTGTAAATGAAACGTCCCAAAACTAGAAAAATTGGATTTATAATGATCAAAACCTATACCAAAAACGAATTAATATTAACTGCCCTTTATAATTAGAATTATTTATTTCTTCAGGAGTATTCTAACACTTCAAAAGGTACGTATACCTTTTGATCTTTTCTAATAATGTTTTCAAGAAAAGAGTGGCTGTACTTTTGTGCAGCTACTTTTATATGCAATAAATCAGTAAAAGATATTCGAGCTGCAATAAATGCCCCTTTTATACTTTGGCTTCCTCGAATTTAATAGCACTTTATCGCATGCCCTATCAGGGGTACCGCCACATGCCAATCAACTTAAGAATTCAGAATTACCCCAAAACAAAAAAATGAGCTTTTTTGCTACAAGTTAGCACAAAATTTCGTTCTGGGGGTATTTACTTTTCTTAGCTTGATAGCGATGTGGTACTACCCCTTACAAGACAGAATTATCAATCACTGAGTATTAATATTCTATAATTGAGTAACAGCTCCAAAACTGATTTTCAATAGAAAAAAAGGGTTACAAATTCAATTGTGGCCCTTTTTCCAAGTGTTTTTGTTTTATGCGATTCCTATAATGATTATAAGAGTGAAGTATGGTTCGAAATAGCGCTGATTATATGAACCCAATCGTCGCAATGAATCTCGTGCCCCGATCCTTCGGTTAGTAATACAGCATGGGGAATTCCATTAACAAGAGCAAGACCATGCTCGTATGGAAGCACTGTATCTTCTGTACCGTGGATAACCAGAGTAGGTATATTAATTTCTTTTAACTTCCCCTCATAAGAATCATCGCCTTTAAGAAGTGAGTGATTAAACATACTGAGTAGGTTATTTGCTCGTTTTATTTCTTTTTCTACCTGCTTATAAGCCCTCTTCTCATCGAACTTATGCTTTGAACCACAGAGTAACACTGATCCTGTAACCAAGTAATTTGCAACAGATTCTTCATCCGACCAATTTAGTTTGGCCCCATTAGCATGGTAAGTTAGTATCTTCTCATCGATCGGAGGCAAATTCCGTTTGTTGTCTTCAGAGCCAAAAATACTTGATGCAATCAAAGTTATACTTAGAACTCGCTGAGGGTTCCTCAAGGCTACAATTTGAGCAATCATTCCACCCATTAGAAAAAGCAGGACAATAATATTAAATTGGCTTCCATTCGCAGGAATTTAAGCCTTGTATTTATGACTATTTGATTAAGCAATCGATATGTTGTGCTGAAACGTCAATATATTTTAAAAAGGATCTCTCTTGATAAAGAGAGATCCTTTTCTTATTTCTTCTTCTTTTCTGTCGGTTGGCTTTGTTTAGCGAAATTAGATGAATCATCGAAATTCGGTTGCTTTTTACCAGCATTATTACTTCTACCTTTTCCCATATGTAATGCACCTCCCCTCATCCTTACTATTCCCAATAAAAAAAACCTCTTGCATCCAAGAGGTTTTTTTATTTGGCTCTTATTAATAATGCCAAACTGTTCTCGTAGTACTTCCAACACTTCCCGTCCTGCCATAGCTTTTAACCATGGTGTTGATGGTGGCCATCATGCGTATAATTTGTCTTGGAGTTTTCCTTTAAACAATACCTAAGTTCGGTTTCAGTCTTCGATTGCTTGGTAGACCGTGGTCCAGAAGTCTTGGATAAGATGCGATGGGGCCGGAGTTGACATCCCAACCTGGGTGAACAGAATTCCAATAAACTGTTTGTCTGGATCAGCGTAAGCTGTAGTGCCAGTTCCGCCATCCCAGCCGAATTGACCGATAGACGCGTAGTCTCCAAGATAGGTACGCACCCCCATCCCAAAGCCCCAGCCACCTTGTATCCCTTGTCCAAACGACAAATGGACGTTGTTTTTGGCCAAATCGTCTCGGTATACTTGTTGTTCAGGAGTAAGACGGTTGGTGGTCATCAGCTGGACTGCGGGCCTAGACAGAATCCGTTTGGTTCCGTGCATCCCTTTGTTCAACAGCATCTGCAAATACGCGTGATAATCGTCGATGGTTGCGAGCAGCCCACCACCGCCTGCTTGAAATGCTGGAGGTTTGCTGTAACGTCCGCCTGTACCCTCATCCCACACGATGAACTCACCTGTCTGCGGATCTGGGTTGAAGGCAGGTGGAAGCCGGTCAATCTTGAGCTCAGGCACGTAGAAACCAGTGTCCTTCATTCCCAGTGGATCGAATATGCGTTCGCGCAGGAACGACTCGAATGTCTGACCCGTGACCCTGGCAACAAGAATGCCGAGCACTTCAATACTGATATGATACTGCCACCGCTCTCCGGGCTGGTAGCTTAGCGGAAGTGCACCTAGGCGACACATAAACTCATCTGGATCGGGCATATCCTGCCCTGGCGTGTCGAATATCCCACTCTCGAAGAACGCGTTCATGATCGGAGAACCCATCAACGTGAGATCCACTCCGAGACCGAATGTGGAGGTCAACAGGTCTCGTACAGTGATAGGACGCCGTGCTGGGACGGTCTCTTCCAGTGGACCATCGGGCTGTTTCAACACCTGCCGGTCAGCGAGTTCGGGCAGCCATTTGTCTACTGGATCGTCTAAATGCAGTTTGCACTCGTCGAGCAGAACCATTACCGGTGAAACTGCGATCGGCTTGCTAGTGGACGCCAATCGAAAGATCGTGTCCCGACGCATTGGTGCGCCACCATCATGCCTCATTGTTCCAAGTGTTTCGACGTGCGTCTCCCCGTTTCGGCTGACTAAGGCGACGAGCCCAGGAATCTTTCCAGAATCGACATGCTGCGCCAGTACATTGCGCATTTTGCGCAATCCTGTTTCAGAAAAGCCTTTATTGTTTTGTCCCATTTTGTTCTCCTTTAGTTTAGATTGAGATTTCTAATACATATTGACAATCAATTATTAGTTCTTCAAATAGAAAAATTCCCCTTTTTAATAATTTCGACAAAATATATTTATGTATATGGAGGCATCATACATCACTATCAACCTAAGATAAATTCATATCCATAATTCACAGAGAACGTTATTCTTTTTGTAGAAATATACAGAAAGGATGGCGATGTATTGCTATCCCATTGTAGATTAAGTAAGAAGAGGCACTTTGATGATAGTGCCTTTTCTTTATAAAAAATCCAAATGCTGGCACATAATGAATTAATAAAGATAGGCTAATTTAAATTTATGGAGATTTAATAATAAGGAATGAAATCATTGAAAACATTCATGCAACCATTAAAAATATGATTATAAGATTTGCGAATTGATTATGATATATTTGAAAAATGCCGATATACTTTCAACTAAGTAAAAAAGCCCCAAATTTTTTTAAAAATAAGTTGGGGCTTTTGAACTAGAAAAGTATATTTTTAACTATGAAAACTATGAAAAAAATTTTTCCTTTTTACCTACTTACCAAATTCAGCAAGTAAAATATTTTTAAAAGGATCAGGACTGTTAGCTCTACCCATACTGTTCAAACTGACGGCCAACGTATGCTTACCTCCAAGTATACCTCCAGCAAAAGTACTAAATCCTGGAATACCACCTGTGTGTCCCCAAATCGGGACACCGTTTGGAAGCTTAGTTTCATAGATTCCAAGACCGTATCTCCCGATTTCAGCTCTTCCTGTAGGAACTGTAGTAAGCATTTGTTTTAGTTGCTGTTCTTTCATTAATTTTCCACCGAGCAAGTAAGAAAAGAATTTGTTTAAGTCGTCAGCAGTAGAAATCATATCTCCAGCCGAGCTACCTATACTTGGATTAAAATAAGTAACGTCTTTTAGCTCACTTGCTCCGTCTGGTTGGACATATCCACGGGCATGCTTAGTGCCTGGAATAACGCTTGAATTGCCAGGTAGGAATGTATTCGACAATTCAAGCGGTTCAATAATCCGATTTTCAATCTCTTCCGCATAACTGTTTCCGGTTACTTTTTCAATAAGGATACCTAGTAATACGTATCCTGTGTTTGAATAAGACCAGCCCTTTCCTGGGGCAAAGTCTGGGGGCATCGAAAGTCCAATCTTCACTAGCTCTTCAGCGGTATACAATCTTTTTGTATGCGTAAAATCAGCTTCTTTTGACCTTGAGTATTCAGCGATGCCACTTGTATGATTCAACATCTGGCGGATAGTAATCTGTTTAGCATCATATCCATTTCCTTGAATCACACCAGGCAACCATTTTTCGATGGAGTCGTCTAGATTCAGGCGGTTCTCTCCAGCTAATTGAAGTAAAACCGTTGCGATGAACGTCTTCGTTACACTGCCAATGCGAAAGCGAAAATCTGTTTTCATTGGTTGCTTGCTGCTCAGATCCGCTACCCCAGCGGCATAACCCCAAGTTTTTCCACCCTCAGAAGTTTTAGCAAGTATCCCCGGGTATCCAAGTTGCAATGTATCCCGCATTGCTTGCTTGACGGAATTACGATCTCGTTGAGTATTTGTTTGTAACGAACTAGATACATTTTGAGTGGGCTCTGCTTTTACAATTGAGGTTGGCGTTGTGTATAACAGGGAACTTCCAGCTATTAAAAGAGCAAGACTTGCAAATGTAATTTGACTACGTGTTTTCATAAGGCATTCCTCTCCTCTATTCATATTGTATAGGTGGTTGCTTGATATTTCATACTCACCACACAGCTATCATCTCTACCGATGATAAAAAGTCAACATTGAATTCGTAATCATCTTCATAATGATTATTTTTACAAGCTCCATTCTGTCCTAATAAACGGTAAATCCCTCTTTTTGCATGTATGTTAACCTCAGAAATTATTTCTTTTCCATGAAACACTCTTATTAACTGGTTTGTTTTTCATATATAAGTTATATCTGTTCCTCCTTTCATGCTTCTTTATATTTTCATCATACACAATGAAAATCTCTTTTTCCTTACCTATTCCTTACAAATCCCTTACGTTCAAAATAGCTTCTGTGTCTCAAATGTGCCAATTAATTCTCATCAAGAAGAAACGAGAATTAAGCGAATATAAAGCGATTTATATCATAAAAGATTATTTTCTACTTATTTATGAATCTCTACAAAAAGACACCAAAGAATTAACAAAGATATTGTTTCGTCTGTTTGATCTCTTACAGAAAAACGGACGAAAATCCCATAGGTATGAGAAGAAACCGTCTTTGATATCTTAGGCGTCGTATATAACCTTTCTATGCCTCACAAGCATGTAACGTAATCCAAAAAATTAAAACCCAATAGGGTTTATCTGGTATGAAAATATTTAAAGAACTTACACTGGATCTTTAGAAAAAAGAAAAAAGCCCATCAAGCTAAGGTTTTGAAGTACCCCCTAAATGAAAATTTTCTTTCTCTACAGTTAGTTTTTTTGAGAAGTCAGCTCATTTTTTTGTTTTTGGGGTGTTTACTTTTCTTAAGTTGATGGATGTGGTCTCACCATACCATTTCGGGAAAATTGTACGTTTAGACACAATCCGGACATATTTTAAGCGTTTTCTGTACTTTAAGAGACATCTGTCCAGAAAATCTTATGTTTATGAACAGAGGATAAAACTCAATAATAGAATATTAATATTCAATTTTTATATAAAAAAATAAGCTCCGAAGAGCTTATTTTAATAATAATATCAACGCAATTATCAATGCTATTATTGAAAATACAATCATAAATAATGAAGCTCAGTCATGAGCTATCGCCCTGTTACCGTCATTGCTGCTGTGTAAATTGTATCTACAGAACCGTCAGCACTTACAATTTCAACTTTATAACGGTATGTTCCATTGTCGTAAATGTTTTCTCCATATCCTGTGAAAGTTAAAATTTCATCATTTGCTCCAGCTGGAACCCATTGATTTTGCCAATGGAAGAAAGTATCATATTCTCCCCAGTTGTCTCCATATTTCTTTTCGATGCTGACATTATAATGAATGTCCTCAGCTCGGTTATTTGTAATTCTTGCAATTACGTTTCCACCAAAAGTGTATTCCGTAGCGTGAACTTGAACTGTAACACCATTCACCGTTTCGCTAGGACCACAGATGTAATGACAATCTTCACTTGCTTGTGCTTCAGGTGTGTTAATGTTCATAACCGTCAAACCGCCGAAAGCTAAAGCTACTGTTAATGCAATTGTAGCTAATTTTTTCATGATAATTCCTCCTATTAACCGTTATAAGTGAATGTTTTTGTTTTTACGTATTCATTGCCAGCATAAAAAAATTTCTATGTCTCATTTTTATCACCCTTCAGCCATAACGAAAATTTTATACATCGTTGACTATTGATAATGATACGTTATGTAGACCTCACAGATAGATATGGGCATACAGTTCTTCTTTTATGGTACACTTCAATAAAAGGGGGGTAAGAGGTTTGAAAAAGTGGATTAAAATCACATCAACCTTAGTTATTGCTATAGCAGTTGGTATTTTTACTGGCTACAAAGTCGGTACGTATGCAGGTTCAGACGTTAAGGAAAAGCAGACTGAGAGAATTAAAGGGGAAGAGGTAATACTTGACCTCAACTCTGATCGTCATATAATCAATGCAATGCACAAAATGACTCATCAAAAAGTATTATCCCACGAAAAGCAAGGATTTATCAAAATGACTCCAGAAAACATCGAAAAAGTACGTCAAGCGATTGATGAAAGTAATAGTGGAACCTTACAACATAAAGAACAGTACCTTAAGATTTTGGTTCGTTGGTATGAAGGCGATTTCTCTCAATCGGTTGAGGAACATAATTTATTATGGGAATGGGACAATAACAGCACTGGTAAAGCATACGAATTAGCGACACCGGAACAAGAAGAAGCATACATTTTAGAACAAGCGAAGTCTGAAAAACAATAAAGGGGTATCGTCACCTCGCTATCAAACTAATAAAAAGAAATGCCCCCTAAAATGAAAAAACACGCTATTCTTTCTGTAGAATCATAGGAAAGGATGGCGTTTCTGTATATTTTTACAAAAAGAATAGCGTTTTTTTCGCTTTATAAATACAATTTCTTTTTCAGTAAAAAATGTGGGTGGTCCCCCTCTAATACCCCAGAAGGAAAAGAAGAGTTTGAATTCTTTAACGTACAAGGAGTTCCATATATCATTGTAAACGATCATGAAAATAACACCCCAAAAATCAATTCTTGGATTCAGCACTCAATCATTAGAAGAGGCTATTTTATAATAATCATCCCAAAAAAAGAAACGAACAAAAATGTTCGTTTCTTTTTCATGGTGTTTAATGCTCAAGAAAACTTATAACCGCATAAGTATATAGAACGACTAGAGCAAAGGCACATATTCCCATAATTATAATCGCTAGTGCGCTTTTCTCTTGTCTAAACCCTATAATTCCAAGAATAAATGCACTCCACATTGTTACCTTAAGCATTGTAGAAAGGTTGGGAATTGAATATCCACTCAACCAGGTAGAGAAACTTACAATTACGGAAAAAGAGAACAAAGTTAGAACAATAGATAATATATTAATGTGCTTCCCATACTTCAGTTGCATTTCGCTACCCCCTTTTCTTTTCATTAGTGAATAATAGGTAGATGACTATATTTTTATTTTATTCTAAATTTTCTTGAAAATCCACAACGAAAAGAAGAGGTTGTCCCAAAATTCGCTGAATAGTTACTTTTGGGCAACCTCTTTTCTTTATTTTTTACTTTCCTCTAGTTTAGAGATACTTGCTTCTTTTTCAGGTAACGTATCAACAAAATCCTTTTGAGATTTTAATAAGTCAGATTATTGTATCCAAGCCTTAAGATCATCTAAAGATTTACGGGCTTCTTTTTCACTTCTTCTACAAATTCCCATGTCTCTCCGTTATCTTTTGATTGATAAAGTACACTACTATCGCCATTGTAGTCTCCATCTGCCCCTTGTCCAACTAACATATTAAAAACCCCATCTTTCTCATATGGCATACTAGGAGAATCAAAAGGACTTATTGTGGACTGTGTATGATCTAATTTGACTTCATGCGGCGGATATTCTACCTTTTTGAAAGATCCCCCCCCATCATCTGTGCGATATAACTCTCCCTCATTACCAGAAGGTCTAACTGCTCCTAAAAACCCAAGTTTATCATTTATAAAAGTGATTCCTGATACACTACCAATCCCCCTATTAAATGGGTCTGGATTGATAACCTCCCATGTTTCCCCTTCATCACTAGTCTTGCTTAATGAATAAAAGGCGCTCCCTAATGCTTTATCTGTCATATTTAGTTTATAACCAACTTCTTTTGATAGGAAAAACTGTTCTTTTTCATTCTTTAAATCTTGTTGTTTCTTCTCTTTAAGCCTATCTTCATTTGGAGGCGTCTTTGATTTACTCCAACTTGCGTCACATATTAAGTTATATCTAGCAGGTACTAGCTCTTTCTCTTTTCCAGGGACAAATATAGATACAGTATATCCAATGATTTCAGAAGCTGCTTCTTTAAGACTCTGCCCCTTACCATCCTCAGTAATATTAATAATTCCCTCTGTATTGGATCCCCAATTTCTTTTTCCATAATAAATCAACCCATACTTACTTTCATTCCACTTTCTAACCGTTTGCTTAACTGGAATCGCCTTAACCGTTTTAATTAAAGGTTCTACTAATTTATCATCATCATAATCAGGCTTTGCATACCCGTCTCGTATTATAGTAATATCTTCTGATTTCTTCTTATTATAAGAGATTAAATAAGTTTCTTCTTTCCCATCAACATTTTTCCCATAAACAAATGTATCAAACGCTGTGATTGTTCCATCTGAATGAAATGTAAGATCAAAATCAGTTGCCATATACAATTTCTTTGGCAAAGGATGTTTTTTATTTATATCTTCAAAAATACCTTCTACTCCAGATTCATATATATTATTATGTTTAAGTTTAACTGACCTTTCATGTTTTAACCTTTCTATAAACCATGCCAATTTGCCATTGTAATTTATTGCACTTTTATAAATCTGCATCCCATAAAATGATGTAATTGCAACAATAATGATAATAGAAATGGATCTCCATGCTATTGAATTAGTTAATTTTTTAGATTCATATTCTCTATTTTTTATCACCTGCATTGTAGTAAATGTAGTCATGGATATAAAAAGTACTATACATAATAACAAAATATAAATATTATAATTCATCCTTCCGTACTTACAGTATAAGGCTAACTCATAACAAAAAATGCCGTATACAATTATTAGTATTGGATTTGTTACTAATGACAGAAGTAACCTTTTTGCATTTTCCCTAAATATAGAAATCACTCCTAATTACATGAATTACTGATATTAAGTATACTTTATTGTAAAGTAACAAAAAAGCTATTTTATCTTGCCGCCAAAAATACAATAGACATCTGTCTATGTAAATGGCAGTTGTCTATTAAAGCCGTTTAAAAATCTAGTTGTTTCATAGACAATGGATTTTTGAGTGAATACTAAAGTTGCTTCATTTGGGAGCCAAATAATGAAAATGAACCCTCATAATAAACATAACAAATAGAGTATTTGCATTTAAACTCTATAAAACTCAAATGTATTTTTTTCTAGACATATTGCTTCATCGGAATTTTTGATAATAATATCAAAACATTGACTGTATGGATGCATAAACACTTCGTACTGAATCCGACGTTCTGCATGAGACCGCCTTAAATAATTGATATCGGCTCTCCTTTCAGCAATATCGCGGCTAGACCTTCTCATTAATTCTGTTTCACCATCTGCATAGAAGTAAATTTTTAAATCAAATAAATCGGGATTAATAAAATGCGACACTCATTCCTTCTACAATCATTAGTTGAATAACCTAAGGCTGCTTCGGTAGCCATTTTTTGTACCAACTGGCAGTTTGGTTTTCAATATGTGAAAAGGGATTTCTAAGTGATTAATTGAATATATATTTATTGTTTACTAATTTTTGGGAGGTCCCTTTATGGGAGATAAACTTTACTGTATTACTACATATCAAGTTCTTAATGAAGAAAGAATAGGAGCTTCGCACGGTTCTATAATAATTTATAGTGCTGCTGTGACGGGATCTCCTGTTAGTGAGATAGGGTGTTTTTTAATTTATTTATCATAATAACGTACCACGAAATTGCAACTCTCGTCCTCAAGAATTATTTCTTTTGGGTGAAAGTTTTTTTATTATATAAGTTTCATTCTGTCATAATTTAAAGTTTTCGAGAGGAGAAATGATATGAATTCTATTTTATTAGATGTTCCGTTACAAATAGAAACAGACAGACTAATTCTTCGAGCACCACTTCAAGCTGGTGACGGGAATGTCGTACACCAAGCTATTAAGGATTCAATTAATGAGTTAAAACAATGGTTGCTTTTATTTCAGTCAATTCCTACTGTTGAAGAAACGGAAATTCTCCTGAGAAATGCCCATATAGATTTTTTGAAAAGAGAAAGCTTTCGCTATCTTATCTATCATAAGGATACTAATGATTTTATTGGAACTGCTAGCCTTCACGGAATTAATTGGAAAATTTCTAAATGTGAAATTGGATACTGGATTAATACGCAATTTAGTGGCAATGGATATATGACAGAAGCAGTAAGTGAGTTAACAAATCTTGGATTTCAGTTACTCAAATTTAGAAGGATTGAAATACGCTGTGAATCTAATAACACTAAAAGTCGTGCGATCCCTGAAAAACTAGGTTTTGAGCTTGAAGGGATATTACGTAATGAAGATCTTTCAGCTGACGGTAAAGAACTAACTGATACCTGTATCTATGCAAAGGTAAATTAGATTGAAATTTTAATACTCAATTGCGTCTGTGTACATAGTTTATTCCCCTTCTAATCCATTATTGTGATTTGTTTAGAACTATAGTACATCAATATATTTAAAATGAAATGTACTGAAATGGGTATATTCTATTGTTACAATCATTTTATAAATAAATTACTTCATGAAGTTATAAAATTAGGACCGTACATATTAGACATATCTAAAATGTACGGTCCTTTTGTTTACTAGTGGTTCACTTATCTAACCTAAAGATAAGTATGTGGTCCTTTTACAATTTGAATTTCTTTTTAAGCTTCTTATATTTTCTATATGAACGTCGAACAATGTTTAACATGAAATACGGTATTTTAACAGGGAAAGGCAATTTATAAATAAATGGCAAGTAAAATGTAAAATATGCCTTTTCTAAGTCTCTCCACTTACTATCTTCTTTTGTTTTTAAGAAATCAGATACATCGACTACATATCCCCTTCCATTTTCCATCATCACATTTTTTCCGTGAACATCACAAGGAGTTAATCCTCGCTCCCTTGCATACTCTATAGCTTCATTGATATCAAGGATTACCTGCTTAGGAATTTTAATCCCCTTATGGATAGCATCGTATAAGGTAATTTCTTTTAAACGTTTCAATACTATGAAATTTTCTCCTTTATATATAAGATTCGAATAAGAAGGATGATTTCCGATTCTTCGGTATACTTCTGACTCTTTTTCAATTCCTTCTCCTTCTCGCGCGTAAACTTTCACTACCCAATCTTTGTATTCTTTGTGCATAAATACTGCGGCATAATTACCTGTCCCTAAACACTTCCAAAGTCTAGGAATATCTTTAACTACTATAGGCTCGAATTCATCCTCACTTCTTATGCTTACCTCTTTTAATAATTCGTCCTTTATCAATCTCACAAAACTATTTATACTCATCATTTCCACTCCGGTTTTGCTACAAGGGGGTACTACCCCATACCCATCAAGTTAAAAAGTACATTCTTCCCTAATACGAAAAAAATGAGCAGACTTCACTAAGTAACTAACTTTAGCGAAATAAATTTTTCATTTAGGGGGGTACTTCAAAATCTTAAAATGGATATTCTACGCAAATATATATTATTGATACAATAAGTTATGTTAACTTCACATAATTATATTATACAAAAACTCAGCAAATACCGTTACAAAAAGTGTACAAGCCATATCTACTCTCTCTAAATAGTTTATTGCGAATCTATTTTAAAGAGAATTCTTACATCACAATTTCATAAATCTAAGGTTTCAAACTATTCATTACGAAAAAAAGACCGTATCACTACGGTCCTTTTCTCGCTCTTATGCAAACACTATGACTGTGTAACTTTATTAGAAACAAGTAGTTTTTCAATACATTTAGGTAACATATCTAATAACGTTTCAAATGCGTAATTTACGTCCAGACGCTCCGTCCATTGATGTGCATCTTTTCCTACTGGTCCCATATTTAATACTGGAACGTCAAACTCTTCTAATTCCTCTAGTGGAATCGAATAACCTTTATCCCATAATGGCATATTGTCTACAAGAGAACTCATTGAATCCAATGGGTTTTGTAAGCCCACATAGCTTAAATCTGAAATTCCTCCAAAATAATTTTGGTTTTCAAATGTAATGCTATGATTATAGTGGGCATACTTTTCCATTTCTACAACTACCTCTTTAATTAAAGGATTGTTGCGTGAACTCACAGCTGGATAGTATGGCGGCGCAAAGAAAAGTACAATCATTGGAGCCTTTTCTTTACATAAGATAGATAATTTGTCTACTAAATCAATAGTTACTGCACGATCATCTTTATCTTCTCTATTTTTTATAATATCGGATTGAATTTCATCTATTTTTTCTCTTCCATGTTGTTCAATTGCATAAGCGATAAGCTCTTCATACGTTAATACATTTACTTTAAGATTCGGCGGTATGAACGGATTATACTTAGAAAAATGATACGCTCGCTCCTCATACGATTCTTCGATTTTCTCTGCTACTTTCGTTACTTTTTGGCGTAACAATGAAACTACATCTGTCATCGTTTTTTCTAGTAAAAACAAATTAAATAATGTGACTGCACGATGAGGAATTTGTACAGAATAATCCTCCTTTAAGTCTCTTTGGAGCAAGTTAGTTGGTGGAGGACTCGCTTCACCACCTACAATATCACAAAGGTCTGTATTCAACTCTAATTCAGCTGTTAATAATGCAGCCATATAACTCCCATTTAATCCTGCAAAAGGTTCGCCTACATGTGTCTCTTTTCCATAACAAAGGAAACCAGGTAACACCTTACCAATAGAACCAGTATAAATGTACTTATTTTGGTCACCAGGATGTCTTGAAAACATAGGCTCTGAATTTAGGACCGTTTTATACTCTAAGTCATGTTCTTTTGCTAAGTCTAATAATCTTGGAACAGCAGCTCTCATCCCTACAGAGTTCACTTCTTCATCTGGAACAGCCAATAAAAGAACATTCCCATCAAATCTTCCTTCACAAGCTTGCTCAACCATCGCCATTTGTAAAGTTAGACCACATTTCATATCCATCGTTCCTCTACCAAAGAGCCAATCTCCTTGTTCTATATCTTCACGTACATGATCTGGTAGCTCATCTTTATGAGAATAAAACATAGATGTTAATTTTTTAGGGTTAAATGCATCTTCTTTCCACACTCCGTAATCTTGTACATCTACAACATCAAAGTGGCTAACAAGAATTACGGTATTTTTCGTACTATCGCTTTTCTTTACTAGGGCTGTAACAAAATATCTTCCATCTCCCGTCGGATTTTTTTGTAAATGATGCGGATTTTGTTTGAAATACTGTAAATCAGATAGTTGTTCTACAACAAAGTCTGGCAATATAACTTCAGCTTCTGAACCTGTAATACTAGGAATTTCAACAAGATTGCTTAATAATTGAACCAATTGTTCTTTAGATTGCCACTTTGACATATAAATCCCCCTATTTTTCCGCATTATGAAATTCATTTCCAATATATGAATAAAAAATGACGACAGCTATCAAAATTATAATTTTGCCGTTTGGCAAGCTTATGGTTCTTTTCATTTGCGGCAAACATACGCTTCCAGGATTTGAAGAATATGTTTAATATCGCTTTTAAATAAAGTCACGGTGTTTATTTAAAAGACGCGATGTTTTGTCCCTTTAGATCTGTTTATCTAAAGAGAGGTTTTTATAGTGAAAAGAAAATCTGAACTGAAAGACGGATTAAGAAACTGCTGAGTAGCAATAAAGTTACTCCACTAAAGGGACAGATTGTTGAGGAACGTTTCCAGGCAATTAGATTATTCAAGTTTGAATATATCATTGAGATTGTGAAGGTTTTTTACTTAAACTGACGGGGCAGTAATACTCAATTAAAAATAATGGTAAAGTTAGTGAAAAGAAGAAGGATTAAAAATCGTATAGATTCATTGTAATACATTTTAAGTTTTTGTGTGGCGAGGTATTTGAGAAGTAAGAATGATTTCATCAAAAAAACATTGAAGCTCCAACGGGGTTTTATATGACTATTTTTCCAGACCCAATTTAACATCATAACAATTATAAATAAACAATCTATACTTTTGGTTAGATTTTTTATATAGTTTGATTGACAGCATCAGGGCTAGTCATAGCAATCTACTCGATACATTGTACGAGCTTGAATCAAAAATTGAACCAAGAAGTCGTTATGGATTTATACATGGGGAACTCGGCCCTGCTCATGTATTAATTAATGACAAACTAGAACCTTATTTGATTGATATCGAAGGAACCGAGTTCTTTGATATTGAGCATGAGCACAGTTTTTTTGCAGTTTCGATTTGGGGATTATTATCGATATTTAAAGAATGATACTCTCGACCCCAACAGGATGTTATTCTATCATCATATATCCTTAACTTCAGGCGGGTTGAGATTGCTTCACAGAGGATTTCCGAATCAACAATTTGCAAAAGATCTAACCAATCACCATTCCCGTTGTGCACTGCGTTTTATTGAAGGTTGAACTTATGTCATTAAAAATTAAAAGACAGACAGGAGTTAAATACAATGATAAAAGGTTTCGGAGGAATATTTTGGAGAACTAAAAATCTTGATGTTATAAAAAAATGGTACAGTGAAGTGTTGAAGATTGAAATAGAAAATTGGAATGGGACTGTGATTAAACCCGAATTAGGAACTGAGACTATCTTTTCTTTCTTTGCCGAGAATGATAGTTATTTTCCTACAGAACAACAAGTGATGTTAAATTTCCAAGTACATAATCTACACGAGACTATTCAGCATCTTGAACAAATTGGCGTACCTCTTGAAAAAAAAGAAGAGATTAGTGAATTTGGAAAGTTTATTTGGATTAAAGATCCTGAAGGTCGATTGATCGAACTTTGGGAGAAATAGCCGGTTGTAATCATTTGCTATTAAGCTAGCAGGTGCTTTAGTTCAATAAGGTAAATAAAAAAAGTGCATCTCCGATTATTAGACACAGTCTAACAATCGGAGGTACACTTTTTTAATCTATCCAACTTAGTATAAGCCTATCCATTTATTAATAATATCAATCTATCAATAAATTACAACCATCTTTAATATCTGAATTTTCTATATATTAAAGGACATTACTCAATCAACCTCGAATAATTGTAATAAATATACATAAGGAGGTTGAGCTATTTTGTTTCGTTCATTTACAAATGGATGTGTTGCTCTTGTGCAGCGTTTCTTACCAGAACCGTTTATTTTATCATGTTTATTAACTGTTTTCGTTATCTTCTTCGGCATGTTTGCAACGCACCAAACACCGGTCGAAATGATTACGCATTGGGGCAATGGAATTTGGGGGCTTCTCGCCTTTTCTATGCAAATGGCTCTTGTACTCGTGACAGGATCTGCATTAGCAAACGCTCCTCTTATTAAAAAAGGATTAACGAGAGCAGCGAAATTACCGAAAACAAATGGACAAGGTATTATTGCTATTTCAATCGTAAGTTTACTAGGAGCATACATAAACTGGGGATTTGGTATTGTTGTATCGGTTTTATATGCAAAAGAAGTGGCCAGACAGTTAGAAGGATTAGATTATAGGTTAGCAATTGCTTCTTCCTACTCTGGATTTCTCATTTGGCATGCAGGCCTTTCTGCTTCTATCCCTCTTACGTTAGCAACTGGCGGCGAAACGTTAATTAAAACGACAGCTGGAAGTATTAAAGAAGCGATTCCAATAACAGAAACGTTATTCTCACCATACGCACTCGTGCCAGTTATTATTTTTCTCGTTACGATGCCTCTCATTAACCGGGCCATGCATCCAGATGAAAAACATACGATAACTGTAGATCCTAGCGTATTCCATGAAGAAGCTGCCGCTCAAGAAGTAGGGAACAATACGTTCGCTGAAAAAATGGAAAATAGTATGATTATTACACTTTGCATCGGATTATTAGGTCTTATTTATATTTTTAACTATTTTAGTACGAAAGGCTTTAACCTTACACTTGATATCGTTATTTTTATGTTATTAATTGCCGGTCTTATTTTCCACCGTACTCCGATTCAATATATTCGCGCTTTCTCTGACTCAACTAAGAGTGCTTCAGGTATTTTACTTCAGTTTCCGTTCTATGCTGGAATTATGGGGATGATGATTGGAGTAAATAGTGAAGGTCTTTCGCTTGGAGGAGCTATTTCTACTTTCTTTATTAGTATTTCAAATGAAACCACATTCCCGCTCTTTACATTTTTAAGTGCTGGCATTGTAAATATTTTCGTTCCATCTGGAGGCGGTCAATGGGCAGTGCAAGCACCAATTATGATTCCAGCTGGCGCTGAACTTGGTGTACCTGCCGCGAAAACAGCGATGGCAATTGCATGGGGCGATGCTTGGACAAATTTAATTCAACCTTTCTGGGCATTACCGGCATTAGCGATAGCTGGTTTAAGCGCGCGTGATATTATGGGATTTTGTGTTGTTAACTTACTATATGCAGGATTTATCATTAGTCTATGTTTCTTATTTATTTAAACGAAAAGCTAGTTTTATACTAGCTTTTTTATATAATAAATCATTCGTTATCTATACAGCTTATTACCTTCCTCCACTCTACCTCTGCATGATTTAATGCTTCATATGTAAACAAATCTTCACATACTTTTTCAATCATATGAGGATTGTTCTTAAGGAAATTCCACTGCAATACTTTAGGAAGAACATATGTTTCATATTCTTTACTTCCCTTTATTACCTCATCAACTTCTCTTTCACAAATCCCTCTTATTAAATAATCATTTCTTAATTGTATTTGAATTTGTTGAAACGTTTCGCTGTATTTCTTCAATTGGACTAAACAATTAATATACGTACGCAAAAGTTCGTCATCACAATTGCAACACTTTATAATACGATCGATTTCATTCATAATGTACGAGCCGCTTCTTCTATTTGTAACAGCCATTTTTCACGCTTCTCTACTTTACTCGTTTTCACAGATTGAAAAGCAGAACGTTTTATATCGCGAATACCACAAAAACGTAAAACCCCTCTTTTCATCATAATCCAATCCGCTGATCGATATAATAGGGCCACGTACCATAACGGTGAGTCTAACGTATTAATAACCCATGCTTTCTTTCCTTTAAATAAGCCTTTCGGTAATGACCCCTCATATTTATAAGCAAATCCAGCTACAAAAATACGATCGATAAATCCTTTTAAAATAGCAGGCATGCCCCACCACCATATCGGATATATGAAAAGAAGAATATCCGCTTTCTGCACTAATTCTCTATATCGCTTCGTCTCTTCTTCATTTAGTAAATCACGTCTTTTCTTCTCTTCATTAAATACAAGCACTGGATCAAATTGTTCTTTATATAAATCAAGTAGCGTAACAGAATGATTTGTTTCCTCAAGTCCTTTTTGCACATGCTCTAAAATTGCCCCATTAAAGCTTGAAGGATTAGGGTGAGCATATATAATTAGTACGTTCACTACAAAACAACTCCCTCTTTAGTTAAAGTTTCCCCTTCTTTAACATCGTCTCTACAATTTGCACATTTTTCGAACTTTGTAACAAACGATTTAATACTGTTAGTAACTCTTCTTTTTCTAAACCTTTCAATTGCTCTTTAACTGTACTCTCACCAGCACCTTGAATTTCATACACAACTGCCGCCATATGTTTACAATAATTTTCATAAGGACACTCGCAGCTACTTTCTGCAAAATCTTCAAGATCAATAATCACTTCATAATTCCCTGCATTTCCAGTAACGAAAGCAAATACTTTCTTGTCGTGTATTTCAACATCTTCTACATGTCCCTCTTCATAATATTCATATCCTCTATCTATAATGTACTTTGGAATCCATTTCATTATATCTTTTAATAAGTATGCATACATCACAACACCTCTTCCTCTAATTCCCTTTTGACTTCCAAAATCCTGCATGTTATTCTAATAACTGTCAAGTAGCGAGTCTACGTGACAAAACGACTGACACCTATTCGGCGGAGGTGTCTCTTTTCATTTGCAGCCGATATGAAGTGCCTCTTTCAGGCACATTCAATCTTTGACACTACACACTCAACACCATTCCCTTGTATCAGGCTGCTTTAGCAGTCTTTTACTCTACATACTTCAAAAAAAAGAGAGCTCAGCTCCCTTTTCCCGCCTTATAAAATACCCCTTTTTCAGCATAGCGATATTCATCATCAGCTAAAGTAATTTTCCCATCCAGTTTGAGTTCATCTAATAGTCTTGATAAATAAAATTGATGTAACATTTTTTTAGTGAATTTTCCTTCATGATGCGAAACGATATGTTCTTGAATATCTAACAATGATATTGGCTTATCTTGCTCTATCATATATTCATAAACTGTACTACGCAGTTTTACGTATTTTTCGAGTGTCACAGTACTTCGCAACCCCTTTCTTCTTATTATATGTTTTCGTAATCGGTTTTTTTGCAACAAAAAAACCTCTCCGATAAGAAGAAGTTACGTATATCTTCGTCTTATCTCCCAGAACAAATATGTTCTGCTGGAATTAGCACCTGCATCGCGGTTGCTGGGTTTCATCGGGCCAGTCCCTCCACCTCTCTGGATAAGAAAATATTCACTTTAAATTTAACTATACGTAATTTTATTATAATTGTCAAATAAATATAAAAAATTATATTTTCTTCTTTATTGTTCATACTACAAAAAGATGTACAAAAGGAGGCTACTACTTTGAAAAAGAATGCTCGTGGATACGTACAAGATTCTTTTCATTCCTTACAAGAAGCGAAACATTGTTTAGAAGATGCATTACAGACTGTTGAAGAAGATTTTAATCGCGCACGTATTGAACAATCCCTTTACGCTGTAGAGCAAGCTCTTCAACGTTGCGATTACACCGTTCACATTTTAGAACAAGAATGAAAACTTCCCATCAAAAGATGGGAAGTTTGTTTCAAATGGCATACTTCATCATTATTACCGTTATTATTAAAAAATATACAGAATTAACAATTTCTAAAATCCCTACTTTTAATATAGAAATCTTTTTGCCATACAACATAATGGCCCGAATTACACTTGGTACAAATATGAGTGAACACCATGGATTTATAGCAAATACAATTACCGTTAATACAATATGGTATCCCCAAGATATAAAACGATACTTCGGATTATTTTTTTCACGAATCATCGTTTTCACATAAAACGTACTTCCTAAAAAATATAGAAATGAAATAAGCGTAATGAATAATGCTGTTTTATCTATTAATTTCATGGAGAAATAATAACTGATTAAACCACCTATACAAAACACTATAATCGCACAAACATCATTTAGTAATGCTCGTTCATTTTTTTGACGAGCGTAATACATATTTACAATAAACAATGGAATCATTAATACTGCGAATAAAAGAATTCGCCATTCATATAATAAAGAAATCATCCCAAATACAAATGCAATGATAAAATAAACAATTGCAGCGTGTAGAAATTCTTTTTTTCTTCTCTGCCTTATGTACATGAGAAATGGATAAGTAGCTAGATAGATAAAGAACCAGGCTAAAAACAGTGGGATATGATAAAAAGTAGGTTTACCAAGTAATACACTTAATAGAAATGGTATGACAAGCATCGCCCATGCTCCATGTTGCTTCGGAATAACTAACTTCATTAACTATACACCTCCCTCTTGAAAATAATTCTCACCTACTATTATACAAATAATTTCATATAATAACGGACATATATTGAATCTATTTTTTGACAATAAAAAATGCTTCTTACAATATGTAAGAAGCATGAAAGAGGCAAACGAATATGTAAGTCGCGACCCTACCTTATATGAGTATGCTTTTCTATGTCACGTTATGCTCATCTAATATACCATATTTCTTTTTAAATCTTGTGAGGATCGTAATCCATGACGTACTAAATAACAGAAGGAAAATAACATTCGATATCGCGTGACTCAGATCAAAGTAAAAACTTGCGACATAGTAAGCAATAACTGTTTCCCACGTTGCCTCCTGTATAAAACCGAGAAGACCCCAAAAATTCATGATCCATCCAAATAGAAATCCAACGACGAATCCGTACAACAATCTGCCCCATAGTTTTTTCATCAAAAATGTATTCCGAAGTAATCCAGCTATAAAACCGATCATGCCCCAAGAGAACATTTGCCACGGCGTCCACGGACCTTGACCTAAAAAGATGTTAGACACGATAGCTGCCGTTGCCCCAATCATAAAACCAGTTTCGCTCCCAAATACAATTGCAGAAACGATAATGACAAAAGAAGTCGGTTGTACACTCGGTAATATCGAAAATGGTACCCGGCTAACCGCTGCAATTGCCGCTAACACAGCAACGATAACAATTTCACGTGAAACAAACGCCTTCCTTTCAAAACGAACATAGAAAGGTAACATAATGACAGCTAATAAAAACAAACTACTTACCATGTAATACCCGTCCATAATAAAAGTCGTAAAGAGTAGTGTACATATTACAACAGCAAAAATAAATATTATGAATGCAACATATCGTTTGGACACGCTTCGTACACATCCTCCCACGTTAATGCAAATGGCAACTCTCTACGGATGAATCGATTAATAGATGTTGTATAAAAGAAGTTACCACTAAAGAACTCTTTCGGTGCATCATTCATAATGACTTTCCCGTCAAATAACATCATGCACTGATCAACGTATTTCGCTGCAAACTCAATATCATGCGTTGCCATTACAATTGTTGTACCTTCTTTTTGCAACTGTTTAAATAGCTCTCCTACTCTTTCCTTTTTCCATGGATCTAGTCCGATACGATAAACTTAACTAAATCTATACAATTCAATCAAATTTACACGAGTTAGTGCTTCATCGTGTTCTCGCAACCCCAAAGGGACGAGGGGTATAACACTCCACACGAGGCAGTATCGTTACCTCCTATTATCAAGCATTTATTTTACCCATCTTGATAAATTTATCGCAGCATTTACATCCCTATCGTGATGGCTATTGCACCTAACACAACACCACTCACGTATTTTTAAACTCCACTGTCCTTCTGGTTGAACTGAATGGTCGTATTTTACTCCGCAACATGAACAAATCTTGCTTGAGGCGAACCATTTATCAGCTTTTACATATGCAATGCCATACTTCTCGCACTTGTATGACAAATATTGAAAGAAGAAGTTTAATTTTTGAAAGGAAAATGCTTTCGATAGTTTTTTGTTTTTTAACAGGTTTGAGATAGGTAAGTCTTCCACAACAATTCTCATTGGTTTGGTTTTCACCAATTTAGCTGTTGATTGATGGATATGGTTATTTCGGATATTCGTAATTTTCCTAGATAACCGCAGGTGCTCAGTTTTAGCTTTTTCATATCCGGCAGATTGAATTTTTACACCTTTTTTAAATCTCCTAGACATATCTCTCTGTGCTGACTTTTTCCTTTTCAAAAGTTTTTTAACCTTGGCATCTTTGTTTATATTTCGTTCTTTCATACCATTAGAAGCTACAAAAAGCTCTTTTAAACCAACATCCACACCAATCGACTCATCGGTTAGTTCTTGTGATTCAAAGTCTTCTTGGAACCCTACACTAATCCACCAGTGACGACCATCAAATGTAACTCTTGGATTGGATGGTTTTTTGTTTCTTGGTAGTTGTTGGCTTGTTTTCACTTCTCCAATAGACTGAATATGAACTACTTTCTTTCCTATAATCAGTCTTTCATAATTGGCATAAAATCCTTGAATTAAATCTTTTTTAGATTTATAAGAAGTGTGATAACCATTTTTGTACTTTTCGAACGAATTTTTCCTCGCCTTATCAAAATCTTTTGAAGCCTGTTTGGGAACTTGTGCGTTGATGTCATTTAACCACTCATATCGCTTTCGCTTCTTGATCTTTGTAAATCGTTTCTGTAAAGCTAACTGTGAAACAGATTTTCCAAATAACTTATAGTATCTATCACTCATTCTTTTACAATAGTTATAAGCGAATCTTGCAGCACCAGCATGGTTTCTAAGCACTTTTTCTTGTTCAGGCGTTGGAATCAGTCTGACTTTCTTCGCCAATATCATCAGAATTTAACTCCTTTACTGTGCGATTATTCGGCACTCACCTTTCAGATAATGAAAGATTTGTTCTTCTGAATAGTAGCGTGTTCCACCAGCATTCTCCTAAGACTACTAGGATACAAACCTGTTAATTCCGATACTTGACTAACTCGTAAAAATTTCATTATTATTCTTACCTCATTGAATCCAATATTGCACATACGTTCAGTGTATTCAATGAAGTTTGATAGATTCAATAAAATTTATCTCGTTCAACTAAGGGCGCAATTCCTTGGCCAGTTCTCTTATGAACTTCTCATGTTTTCACATGAGCGCAGACTATATGTTTATCTCTTTAGAGATAGAGGATTTTTCCATCACCATAGGCTTGTGATGTACTCTCGTCAGTTATACGAGATAGTCGTTGAACGTTCATCTTATCAATTTTGACTTAGACGATTCGATGCGGAAGACCCATTATTCTAGTGTTTAGGATTTAACCGTGCACGATCTGATTGATTTTTTCTGCTTTCGCGACATTCACGCTCGCTATTTCTAGCCACGTTGTAGTTCAATCAGCTTTAGGGATTGCCCGCAGTTAACCCTCACTACTAGCCAATCACTTGACTAGCAGGGCTTACTGATATATTTAATTAACTTTGGTTATAATTGGTTAAATAAATCGTAACAGTTAGTTACCCTTTGTCGGTTCATCAAGCAATAATAAAGTCGGCTTTGATAATAACGTTGTACATAATGCGAGTAATTGTTGTTCCCCGCCGCTACAATCATGCGGATGACGTTCTTTAAGCGAATATAACCAAAACTGTTTTAGCATATTTTCTGCTATTTCTTTTCCTTGTTCTCCGTATAATTCACTTGCACGTTCATACACTTCTTCCCACACTGTATCAAATGTAAAATGATAGTATGGGTGCTGCGATACATATCCTATACTTTTAAATCGTTCTTTCGAATCAATTTTATGTATCACTTTTCCACTCCACTTTACTTTCCCTCTTCTAGCTTTTTGTAATCCTGCTAAAATCGTTAACAGTGTAGACTTCCCGGTTCCGTTTTTCCCAACTAGAGCTGTCCATTTTCCTTTTTCGATGTTCACTGTTAAATCTCGTAAAATAAGGGGACTATTTTTCTCATATTGAAAAGATATATGTTCTGCACTTAAGATCACTTCTTGCTTTTCACACTGTTCTACTTGCCCATCCCTATATGATATCGCTGAAAAATCATTCATTTTCATTTGCGCTTCTCGCACTGTAAACGGAATATCTTCTACATTCCACTCTAAAAACAATCTTGGAATTTGCGGGATAAATGGACGGAACTTTTCAACTTCCCACATGTTAGCTATAACCGTTTTAGGACTACCATCATAAACGATTCGGCCGTTATTCATACAAATAACGCGTGTTGCAAGTGGTATCACTTCATCCAGACGATGTTCACTTAAAACGATCGTAATTCCAAGTTCTTCATTAATACGTTTTAATAATCCTAAAAACTCTTTTGCAGCAATCGGATCTAGCTGCGCTGTCGGTTCATCCAGTAATAATAACTTCGGCTGCATGACTAATACTGCTGCTAAATTTACTAGTTGTTTTTGACCACCAGATAAAGTATGAACAGATTGATGTAACAAATCTTGAAATCCTAAAAAGCTAATAAGTTCCGCTATTCTTTTTTGAATAATATGTGATGGTAACCCGATATTTTCTAAAGAAAATGCTAATTCTTGAATCACTGTATCCATTACGAGCTGATTTTCTGGGTTTTGAAATACCATACCAATGTCTTGTGCAGATAATAAATCAGGTACTTCCTCTAATAAAACGTCATCATAAAATATCTCTCCTGAACGCGTGCCAATTGGCAGTAATTCCTTTTTAAAATGTTTTAATAAAGTTGTCTTCCCAGAACCTGAACCGCCAGCAAGTACTATAAATTCTCCTTTTTGAACAGAAAGAGAAATATGCTGTAACGCTTCTTCATTTTCATCAGCATATATAAATGATAAATTCTTTATTTCTGCATGCGCCACCATATCCATTCACTTCCTTCCATCATAATTGGTAAACTAATAAACATCATAAATAGGAAAAACATCATTCCATCGTATTGCTGGAATAGTATTGATTCCACTTTCGGATAAATGATCAATTTCCCTCCGCCATAATAACTAAATATGAATGCGGCTATAAATAGAATACTTAAATAACTTAGCGTGTACCAATCGCGTCTTTCCATTCTATACCGAATATAAGTCGTACGTTTCGTTACACCAAATCCACGAGCTTGCATAGAATCTGCCGTTTGAAGTGCATCTTCTAACGAACAAACTAATAACACTTGCAGTAATTTCATTCCATTTTTTATACGCTCAATGAGTGAACCTGAATCTAATTGTACACCTTTCGTTTTTTGGACGAGTGTAATTTTCTTTAACCGCCTAATAAACAAAGGAACAAATCGTACTGTAATCATCGTTAACAATGCAACTTTCGGTGAAATTCTCGAAAACAAATATAAAAATTTATGACTCGAAATAATATCGTTATAAGAAGCAAATGTAAACATAATCGCAACTAATAATAATCCCATAACAAGTCCATACATACAGGCCTCAAGCTTAATCCGGCTATCTCCTAAATAAAATAACGTAGTCGCTCCTCTATGCGTTAATAAAGAGTTAAATAAAATAACCATTAGAAAGAATACGATAGTACTTGGCAGCATGTTTCTTATTTTCTCGCCATTTCCTTGTACTATATTTAAGATTACTATTAGTATAATAGCTCCAATTAAAAAAAGAGGATGAAGACACATCATACATAGTATCATCACCCCAATATAATAGAAAAAATTAACAAAAGGATGTAAAGAAGAAAAGCTTATTTTCATAGTCCTTTACCGAAGATCCTTTCCTATTTTAATACAAACACCCACTCGATTGTATCGCCTGGTTTTACTTTAACTACACCAGCACTATAGTTTGGAAAAGCACCGTTCACACGATATTTCCAGCCACTAGTAGTAGTAATATCTTTCTCGTATAAATCATTAATACCTTTTACATAAATATCACCTTTAGAGCCCATTGCATCAACCTCTAATCCTGTGCCCGTGAGCACACTGTAAACTGTGTCGCCTTCTTGTACATCAACCTTTTTCGCACCTAATAAGTATCCTTCATGACCTTTTACGGAGATAGTAACTTGTTTCGATTGCGGTTTCGGTACTGATACTGGATCTGGTTTTGGTGGTTCAGGAGTTGGTACTACCGGAGTCGGTATCGTTTTCTCCTCTTTATTCGGATCTTTCTTTTGCTCCTGCTTTGGTGTTTCTTTTGGCTGATTAACAACCTTTGCTTCTTCTTTTACTTCTGGTGCTTTCGGCTGCTGTGGTTTCTCTTCTTGTACTTTTTGTTGCTCTGGTTGTTTATTTGCAGCAGGCTGTTCCTTTGGTTTCTCTTCTTTCTTTACTTCAGGTTGTTCCTGCGCTTTTTCTTCTTTCGGTTTCTCTTCTACTTTTTGTTCTTGTTTATCTTTCTGCTCTTCTTGTGGTTTTTGTTCCGGTTCAGCTTGCTTCTCTTCCGGTTTCGGTACATTTTTTTGTTCTTCCTGTTTCGCTACTTCTTTTTGCTCTTCTTGCTTCGGTTCTGCCTTCTTCTCAGGTTTTACAGCCGTTTCTTCACATCCGGCTAATAATCCCAATGAAAGAACTAAAGAAATGAACCATTTCATCTTACTCATGCTGTCCCTCACCTTTCATATTAAAGTGAAACTTTAATGAGTGGAGATTTTGTTCATCCCCACTCATTATTAGCCCTCACTTTTATAATAAAATTAGGAGCAAATGATTGCTCCTAATTTTTGTTAAGCTGCTTTACGTCTCCATAATACATATGCAGAAGCGATACATAATACACCCATACCTACTTGTGTTGCTGCACTATGAGAAGATGCTCCTGTTTGTGGTAATTGATTCTTATTCTTGTTTGTTTCTTTATTAACTCGTTCGTTATCTACAACAACTTTTAGATTTTCATCTTTTGGTTGTTTTTGTAACTCTTCTTGTTGTTTCGGCTGTTCTACAACTTCTTTTTCTTCTACAGTTGTCTCTGGCTCTACAATTGGTTTCGTATCAATTTCATTCTCTACTACATTTGACCAATCATAAATCGATTTTCCAAGATCTTTAAACTGAAGTAACGCTAAAAATGCTTGCTCTGTAGCCATTCCGCTACCTTTTTGATCACTTGGTAACCATTTAAACTCACCATTTGGAAGCTGGTATGACATTAAATTTTGTACTGCTTTATTAAGACGATCGTGATCTACATCTTTAACTAGCGATAGTCCAATAATTGCTTGTGCAGTACTATTAGAATTCTCTTGTCCATCAGCGGTAAAACCACCATTACCTAGCTGCTGCTTGTATAAATAATCAACAGCTTTTTGAATAGCTGGCTTTACATCTGCTTGATCTTGATAAGGAGCTAATGCTGCTAATACCATACTTGTTACATCAACGTTACTAGCACTTTCTTTACTACTTGAACTATCATATGTCCAGCCACCGTCTGTATGCTGCGCTTGTAAAAGTGCTTGTACTAAAGCAGCTCGATTCCATTTTGCTTCGGCCGGAATCTCATATTTCTTTGTATCTAATGCAAGTAATGTAAATGCGTATCCTGTAACGGAATTCACTTTATCTGATTCAAATAAATTTTGTACTAAATTTTGTCCCTCTACCTTTGTAGGATCAACATTCATTGCATTCATCATAATAATCGTTCTAGCTAAATCTGTTGCTGAAAAACGATTTAAACGCTTCTTAACCTTTTCAGCTACTGGCTTAACATAGTTTATTTTCGTTTCAAGCGGAACATTTACACCTGAACGAGCAAGTCCAATCGCAACCCAATCACTACCAATTCCATCTTGTAACATCTTTTCTGATGTTTTAGAAATCGCTTCGTTTAATTGTGCTGCTGGAATTTCAACTTTCTCTTCCTTTGGTTGTTCTGTTACTTTATCTTCTGGTTTACCATCTGGTTTTTCTGTTTTCGGTTCCTCTGGTTTACCATCTGGCTTTTCTGTTTTCGGTTCTTCTGGTTTACCATCTGGCTTTTCTGTTTTCGGTTCCTCTGGTTTTGGCTCTTCTACAGTTTTACAAGTGCCAAATTTATCTAACGTTTGTTGCAACGTTTGTTGACTCATATTGCTCCAGTCTGCAACGTAACGAAATGCAACAACATCCCCAGACTCTAATTTATAACTATCCGCCCCAACTTCTGCAGATTTATCATTTACATCATACAACCAACCGCTCGTTGCTCCGGCCATTAATCCATCGATGCCCTTTATATACGTTCCAAATGACATACTTTCAGATGTTACTTTGTCACCCATAACTTTTTGTAGCAAACTAAAAGCTGTTTCTCCATCTTCAATGGAAACTTCTTTCGGACATAACATAATTCCTTTTTGTGATTCACCAATAATTGCAAGTTTCGCTGTCTTTCCTTCAGCAAACGTAATATGTACTGTATTCGCAAAAGAAACAAATACAAGTGCCACTGCCATTAATGATGTAAGCAGCCATTTCTTTAACATTGCCATCCAAAAATTCCCTCCCTTTACTAACATTCACACAAAAAAAGACCCTTTAAGGGTATGCGGTTGACACTCTCTTTTTGTAAGTGTCGAACAAAAATGTACAACACCTCCTACCCGCATTATTCGCGGCTATATTTGTATAGGAAAAATAATTTCGTTTATGAACGCACCATTGTGATAACATTCACTTTTCTAGGCACAACTTACTTCCATTTAAGTTATCGTAAAACGATAAACCTATACATTCTGTTAATTTTAAATTTCTGTATTATTTTACTATTGACAAAGAATTTTGTCCATGCTTTATCGGATTTATTTTCTAAGAATAGTAACTTACTAACCTTTAACGATGCAAACTCTTTTCACTAATAATGACGCCATCTTCATCCGCATACACATATTCATTTGGCTTCCATTCTACTTGTCCAAATTGCAATGAAATACCACGCTCTCCTTTTCCTTCTTTTATACTTCTATTTGGCATCGTCCCTAACGCTAAAATACCAATATCTATATTCTTTAGTTCACTAGAATCACGAACATATCCATTCACAATAATCCCCGCTAGCTTTCTTTCCTCCGCAATAGCTGCCAAATTATCACCAAGTAACGCACAATTCGTAGACGCTCCGCCATCAACAACTAATACCGTTCCTTCTGGTAATGTTTGCAATCCTTCCTTCACTAGTACATTATCATCCTTCACTTTTACCGTTGCGATTTTCCCATAGAATTGTTTTTTCTTCCCGAAAGACCGAAAAGACTGGCGACATATTTGTAATTCCTTTTCAAATTCATCACATAGATCCGTAGTTTTCCACATCTCTTTCCCTCTTTTCTTTTCCTTTTATATTACATATTCTTGGATTTTTTTCGTTTCCCTGTCTAATGCTGCAAGAATTTGTATGTGCAGAAAAAGGATAGAAAAACTATTGCCTTAAGAAGCCACCTTTATTATAATCTATTTCACAGATAAATTTCAGAATATTGAAAATTAACCAGGTGAAAAAGGAGGGGTTTTATGCAATTACAGACCGAGGTAAAAAAACAGCCGAGTAAACGAAAGTTTAAAATGCCTGACGCGTACGTACTACTATTTTTTATCGCCTTACTTTGTGCCATTGCTACATATTTCGTTCCTGCTGGAGAATTTAAAAGAGTTACAAACGGTACTGTTACAACGACAATACCAGGAAGTTATCATTCTGTTCCACAATCGCCGGTAGGGTTTGTTTCTTTTTTTACCGCTATTGAAAAAGGAATGACACTTGCTGCTCCGATCATCTTCTTAATTTTATTTACAGGTGGAGCTATTGCAATTCTTGAAAAAACAGGTGCTCTTGACGGTTTAATCTATCATGTGATTAACAAATTTCGTAATCAGCAATTACTTTTCATTTGCATTGTCGCCGCACTCTTTTCTATTCTCGGCACGACTGGCATTATCGTTAACTCAGTTATTGGCTTTATCCCCATCGGCATCATCGTTGCGCGCACATTAAAATGGGACGCTATCGTCGGCGTAGCAATTATTTATTTAGGCACTTATGCTGGTTTTAATGCTACTATTTTATCTCCCTCACCTTTAGGCATTTCACAAAAAATCGCAGAACTCCCGATGTTTTCAGGAATTGGTTTACGTACGGCAATTTATATCTCTTTTTTAATTGCTACCATTTTGTATATTAATTGGTATGTAAAACGCTTAAAAAAATCGAATAAAGGAAGCATACTCGGAGATAACTGGTTTCCAAGTAATGCTCTTTCAAGTGAGAAAGAAACAGAGAAAACAGAAGTTCCTTGGACAATACGTCATAAATTAATTTTACTCGTTTCGGCTTTATCATTAATTGCATTTTTAATAGGCGCTTTTCGTCTACATTGGACGGACGCAGAAATGACCGCTACTTTTATATTCATAGCAATTACAGCGGGAATAATAGGTGGTATGAAAGCAAACGATATCGCTTCTACTTTTCTAGCAGGCTGCCAAAATCTCATATACGGTGCTTTGATCGTCGGAATGGCTCGTTGTATTTCAGTCATTTTAGAACAAGGCAAATTACTTGATACAATCGTTAATCAACTCGCACAGTCTCTCGAAGGACATAGCCCTGTATTTGGCGTTCTCGGCATGTATGTAAGTAGTGCCGCATTACATTTCCTCATTTCATCCGGGACAGGAGAATCTGTTATTTTCATTCCGATATTAGCTCCATTAGCCGATTTCATGCATATTACACGCCAAGTTACAGTACAGGCTGTTATGCTTGGAGAAGGTGTAGTGAACTGCCTCAATCCAACTTCTGGTGTTTTAATGGGCGTTCTCGCAGCGAGCGGCATTTCTTATGGAAAATGGATTCGCTTCATGGCTCCACTTGCATTCATTTGGTTTATCATCGGACTTATTTTTCTTATTGTTGGTGTGAATATTGAATGGGGACCGTATTAAAAGACTCTTATTATACTTAACTTGATAAAATATCTATCCTATTCTCCAATCCTATAAAAATCACTTATTCTAGTATAGATATAAACAGGGATTGATCATAGTGATCAATCCCTTCTCTCAAAGCAAAATACCTTTAAATATTTTAATTCCAAATTTTATTTACCCATTCAGGATGATCAATAAAAGGATTGCGATTATGTTGATATTTTGTAAAAATCACTTCATTACGCTTTCGCTCTAAATCATCGACAGGGTCTTGTTCATTCCATTTTAGTAAAACGGATAGTTTACCCATGTATGGATCTTTATTGTTATTCACCTTTTCATTTAATTCTAAGTCTATTTCGCCGTTGTCTCCTTCATAACGAACAGCCATGTAAAATAGCATTCTAGCGATATCTCCTTTTACACTATCACGAGGTTCCCAAGAATCACTATCGTACTTACATTCTGTCGCTTCTGAATGATTCACACCACCATTATCAAAATCCAGATTTCCACGTGAGCTATTTACAGATACATCCGTCGCTCTTAAATGATGCAAATCTGTTCCAGCTCCTGCAGTCGTTCCAAAATCACCGTGAGATTTTGCCCAAACATGCTCTCGGTTCCAATTATCAACTCCTGAACCATTCGTAAGTTTCCCTTGCGAACGCCCAGTATATAAGAGTAGCACATTGTTTTTATTATTTGGATCTTCATCAGTATCTCTTAGTGCTTCCCAAACCGCACTGTATGATAACTTTGTATGATCATCAATAATATTATGAAGTTCCTTCTTTAATTCTAAACCCATTTTTCCTATTGCATTATTATAATATGTATCGTCATAGCTTTTTACAATAATCTCTTGTGGTGATGCAGAAGCTACTTCACCGTGTATGATATCTGTGAATGATAGAGATGCAGTACCTAAAATAAAAAATGAAGATAGTGTAACCATAGCAAGCCTTGTATTTCTAAACTTCATATACCCATTTCCCCTTTAAAATATAATTTGAAGCTATTAACTAAAAAATGCTTTCTAGCCCCCAAAAACTTTTAGAAAGCCATACCCATCCTTTTCTTTTTATTTAATACAAAACTCTATTGAGTCTGTATTATTTCCACACTTTTTGTTTATCTACTTTTCACAAGGAATATCCTTCTCTAGTAAAGATTATTAAAATATTCTTTACAATTAAAAAGTAGTTTAATGTTAACTTATAAATTTCAATTTTTTTATGCAATTATGCATATTTGATAAATCGTTCGACTTTTCTTTTTTCTATAACTGTCTTTATTTTTTGTGTAAAACCCTTCTTCCTCTGTAGAATACGTACAAAAATAGATTGGATACCATGTAAGGCACCAATCTATTTTAATTAAAGAAACTTTGGTAATTCTGAGTTCACAACACATTGTGCAGTAATGATAACATTTTTATATTGAGACAGAACTACTACTATTTATTTGGTATCGAATCTATATACTTTTTAACTACTTCATATACATATTCTTGATTTGCCGCCGCTGTATTTGGATTGTATTTTCCGCCGTTTGTTTTATTGTTAGATAATACGCGAATCCCTAAAAATGGTACGTCATAAGCTTTTGCGATTTGTGCTGCTGCTGCACCTTCCATTTCTTCTACAGATGTACCGTATTTTGTATGGAACCATTTAATTCTATCAACTTCATTATTCCAAACGTCTGCTGAACCTATAGTACCTTCGACCACTTTACCTTTTGTATATTTATCTTTTACTGCATTAGCTGCTGCAAGTAAATCCTTATCTCCCTCGTAGTATCGGATTTTCTCAGCATTTGGATCTTCTCCTGCACTCCCTTCAGAAGCCATCAGGTCCATAGATATCCATTTTTCCGGTTCAATTCCTTGGTTCTCATTCATATTTGTTGTTTTTAGTGAACCTATATTCGCGACTTGTTTTCCTAAAACAATATCAAATACGTTTAAATTAGGATCATGTCCACCTGATGTTCCTTGGTTAATAATCGCTATAGGCTTATATTTTTCAATAGCCACCGCTGTAGCGGCTGCTGTATTTTCCATTCCTTTACCTGTTTTCGCAACGATTACAGGATAATTGTCGACAGTTCCTTTATAAAATACGAAAGTTCCAGACTTTTCTTCTTTCACATTTTTTAACCTTTTTGCAAACTTCTCAGCCTCTATCGGCATTGGCCCTTGAATTAAAATAGGTTGTTGATTACTTTTTGCCTCTACTACTTGTTTTGGACTCGCATTACATCCCGCAAGTATTGAGAATGACAATACCGTAGTAGTTACTAGCGCCGCACACTTTTTCAACATATTGTTCTTCATAAATAATCTCTCCTCTTTCTCTTGTTGTTTTCTATACTCGATGTTTTGGTCCAAAGAAAAAAGCTCTAGAAATTGTAGAAGAATCTCTACTTTCTAGAACTACGGTAGTCAAAGCTAATTAAGCAAAAGATGAGGCCAATGCTAAATTATAGATCGGTAGCGGCTCAATACAGAAAGCGACCGAATACTTTAACCCGTAGTCCAGTTCTTTCATTGGGAACTAGGTAGAAACGCTCGGACCATATTACCGAGTATATACGAGTGATGTTATTTAAAATTATTATATTGGTAATATAACAAACTTTTAGTGTATACGCAATCTAAAAGTGAACGTTTTTAATGAAAATAATAAAAATGTTCGTTTTTACAACTTAAATAGTTAGGATTTATCATTCCTAAATGGATAACGACGCTAAAAAACTCATAACCCATATACTAAACTAGATTAACCTACAACAACCGATCTTTTACAGACAATTACTCTACCTTTTCAGCGTTTGAGGCATTTACTACTACATAATTCGGTATTGTCGCAACGAATTGTATTAAATGTTGATACATACTAATTTGCATCATTTCATTCGCCTTTTCAGCATTTCCAAGCATTTGATACGCCTGCGCAATTAGATCTTCCTCTGGAAAGTTAGGACGTATCGTTTCACCAAGTAATTGAAGCACCTCATTTGGTCTATTGGGTATAAGATAGCAAGTTGCTTTAAACGATACCGCCTCTTTCGCAAGAGAAACATCTTCACTTTCTCCCTGCACTCGGCTAAAGAGATACATTGCCTCTTCTAAAATTTCAATTCTTCTATCCATATCCTCTGTTAACATGTGGTGATTAATAAAAAGTAGCCCCATTTGAATTAATAATGGAAAACAAGAATAATATTTTTTTGTCACTTCCCTGCACTCCATCATTACTTCATCAAACGGTTCTTCACTAAAAGCTTCCGCTAGTCTATGATATAAATTTTTAATATCTTCCTGTTCATTTGCAGTGTATAACAGATTAATTCATCTATACTTATGTTAAAGTACGATGCTAACAGTGGCAAAAATGTAATATCCGGATAACTCTGCCCAGTCTCCCATTTGGAAACAGATGCTTTCGTAATACCGATATACGCCGCTAACTCTTCCTGTGTAATTCCTTTTTCTTTTCTCTTATCCGCAATGATTTTATGAATATGAATTTCTCTCACTGTATCACCTCATACTTTTATTATATGTACTTTATTTCACACAAAATATAGATTTAAAGTCGACTTTCGTTAACAAAATCAACTGTTAGGAAACATCTCTCTAAAATAAAAGAAGCTCCAAATTTTATTATATTTAGGTCATAGATATTAAACTTAATAAAATCAAAGGCAGGAACATATTTGATATGTTCCTGCCTTTTTATTGTGGGGTACCGATACATAGCCATCTAGCTAAGATTTTGAAGTGCTTCAAAATCAAAAATTTCATCTCACCACAGTTTTCTATGAGAATCCAGTGAACAGCTTATTTACATAATTTTCGTTAGCGGAAGTTAAAAATTCTTAGTTTCTTGCTAAATTAAAGCCACCCTTTAGTTAAACAACAGAAGGTTTCTTAGTCAAGAACCGCTCCAATCGTATTACGGTATTAAATTACATATCATAAGGTTCGAGCTTCAAAATAAATTCTTCAACATCCTTGCCTCTTGCGTTGGAAAAACCTTTATCTTCAGAGATGATTTTAAACCTGCATTTTTCCAATACCCTAATGGAGGCGAGGTTATCTTTAGCGGCACGAGCATAGAGCGGGCGTACCTTAATATACTCCAGAAACTCTGACAACGCTTTAGTTGCAATACCATGACCCCAATATTCCTTCCCAATCCAGTAGCTTACTTCGGGTTCGCCGAACTGTTCAAAGTTCGAGACGTGTCCAGTGACAATACCATTGAATAATATAGTCTTAATTGTAATAGTCTCGTCAGCAATATTTTTTTTCCAATGGTCAAAAAATGCGTCCTTATCAGTGGGGTCTTTAGCTGTAAAAGCAGCCATATAGTTCGCCGTTGAATCTAGTTGTTGTTCGAAAAAGATAGGTAGATCTTTCTCTGTGATATCTCGTAGCTTCACTTCGCTTTTGCTAATGGATTCCATATAATTCACAAGCTCCTTAACATATTTTTTAATATTAATTCTTCCAAATTTAGAGAAATTCCTTCTTCAACTAATCTGCCCTTTAGTTGAAGAAGGAACAATGCATATTGTATACATGATCAGTTAACATAACGTCTCATTATCGGTAGCAAGGAAAAAGGAGAACCCTGCTCTCACAAGGGAACCTTCTTTTTTAGTTCTATGAATCTATACATTTTTTTATACATTCCTATCCTGGCACGGTTTTAGGGTTCTTGTTTGTTACTGGATTAGCCAAAAAACTGTATAAAATCTTGCATACTCTTAGCGTGGGGGTTTTCCAAAATACTGGCATCCCCCAATATGTGCTTTCTTATGGGTATTTCTTGAACCCTCATTAAAACACTTTCCCGTCCTTTGTCTATCTTTAAAAGTAACTCTGCTGTTTATTTAAAGTCCTTGAAACGAGGCTTTGTACTCCTCCTAAAGCCAAACAAATGATTAAAATCACACATCCATATTATACTGATTAAACTAAAAATTCAATTTCTTTTTATTTCATTCATTATGTAAATAAAAAAGGATAATCCGCCCTCATAATGGACTAATTATCCTATAAATCTTTATCTAAATTTAATAAAATTAGAACTTCTTTTCCTATGTATACTTATTTCGTTATTTCACCAAACTGCGCTCTCGTCACTTTCGCCAAGTCATCAACTTTAAGCTCAATTTGTACTCCAATTTTCCCGCCACTTACAATGATCGTTTCAAGCGATTGAGCACTCGCATCAATACATGTAGAAAATAACTTCTTCATTCCTACTGGTGAACAACCGCCGCGAATATACCCTGAAACTTTCGTAATATCTTTAACAGGAATCATTTCTATCTTCTTTTCACCGACCGCCTTTGCGGCTGCTTTTAAATTTAGTTCCTCATCTACTGGGATAATGAACACATGATAATCTTTACTATTCCCTTGAGCAACAAGTGTTTTATATACTTCTCTCACTTCTCTACCAATTTTCCCAGCAACTGATACGCCATCAATTTTCCCATCGTCCGGATCATATGACATCATCGAATATTCAATTTTTTCTTTATCTAATATTCGCATCGCATTTGTTTTATCTTTTTTCATAGTGTTCTCCTTAAAAAGTTATTTCATATTATTAAGTTTTCTTTTATTATACACTCTTTTCAATTTCTCCTACATAACTTCACATATTCTTCAAAACTGAAAATATTGATATTTCCAAATTCATCTGATATAATTTGGAAAAACTTATGTTAAGGAGAGATTTTTAATGCGAACTTTTAATACGTCTTTCCAACTTCATCATCATACGTAACGCCGTGTATCCGAAGAAAAATTTTTCTTCGTGGGTACAGGGCTTTTCCTGTTGACCCACGAAGCGTTCATAAAGCTATGTGGGTATTTTTATACCCGCATAGCTTTTTTTAATTTAAAAGAGGAGTGATTATGGTGGAAATGAAAAATGTAAAAGGGACAAAAGACTATTTACCAGAGGAACAAGTACTACGAAATAAAATTAAAAGAGCTTGTGAAGATACGTTTGAACGTTATGGCTGTAAACCGTTAGAGACACCAACGTTAAATATGTATGAGCTTATGTCTTACAAGTACGGTGGTGGCGATGAAATTTTAAAAGAAATATATACACTTAAGGATCAAGGAAAACGCGATCTTGCCTTACGTTATGATTTAACAATTCCATTCGCAAAAGTCGTGGCGATGAATCCGAACATCCGCCTACCCTTTAAACGCTATGAAATTGGGAAAGTATTTCGAGATGGTCCGATTAAACAAGGAAGATTCCGTGAGTTCATTCAATGCGATGTTGATATAGTTGGTGTAGAGTCTGTCATGGCAGAAGCTGAACTCATGAGCATGGCATTTGAACTATTCCGAACGTTAAACTTAGAAGTAACAATTCAATATAATAACCGAAAATTATTAAACGGTATTCTCCAGTCTATTAACATCCCTACTGAACTAACGAGTGACGTAATTTTATCATTGGATAAAATCGAAAAGATTGGGATTGATGGTGTACGAAAAGATGTATTGGAGCGCGGGGTTACTGTAGAAATGGCCGATACAATATGTAATACTGTTTTATCTTGCCTAAAGCTCCCTATAGCCGACTTTAAAGACACTTTCAATAATACACTTGTCGCCGATGGAGTAGAGGAACTACAAAAACTACAGCAATACTTACTCGCTCTCGGAATAAATGAAAATACGATATTCAATCCGTTTTTAGCAAGAGGACTCACAATGTATACAGGCACTGTGTATGAAATCTTTCTAAAAGATGGCACGATTACATCTAGCATCGGTAGCGGTGGTCGATACGATAATATTATCGGAGCATTCCGTGGTGATAATATGAACTATCCAACAGTCGGTATTTCATTCGGTTTAGACGTTATTTATACAGCACTATCACAGAAAGAAACCATATCATCTACAGCGGATTTATTTATCATCCCACTCGGGACAGAATTACAATGCTTACAAATTGCCCAGCAATTGCGCTCTACTACTTCTTTAAAAGTCGAACTTGAACTAGCTGGACGTAAATTGAAACGTGCCCTTAATTATGCAAATAAAGAAAATATCCCGTATGTGCTAATAATTGGTGAAGAGGAACTATCTACAGAAACAGTTGTATTGCGTAATATGAAGGAAGGTACTGAAGTGAAGATTCCCCTCTCTTCCTTGGAAAATAACACATTTAATAACTATATATAATAAGCGCCACCCTCATTTGGGTGGTTTTTCTAGTGCATAAATAAAGAGTCATTCAGTTTACATAATATAATTATTGATTTCTATAAATGTAATTTTCAACCATATAACAAAAGAGGGCAGATATGCATCTCCCTCTTTTGTCTAACTCTTTTTATTATTATTCTTGTTCTTGCTCGTCCATAATCTTCTCGAACGCCGCAGATACTTTTTCAAATTCCTCGTCATTCTCTATGTATGAGAATTCATTATCTTCTTCTATTTTTAAAAAGAAGATATCAATGTCTTCCTCAGTTTCTGTTTGAATGTCTTCTACAAAGGCAACCGCAATATATTCTGCACCTTCGACATCCATCGCTCCAAGCACTTCAACTTCCTGTTCTTCATTATTCTCATCGGTAAGACTAAAAATTTCGCCTACTTCAATTGCTTCCATATTCATTCTCCTCCTATCATACTCTAAAAAATAAAACGTTCAAATTGCACACTTACTAACATATCTTTCCATAAAAAAGTTGAATTCATACAGAAAGAACAACAAATTCTTGCTGATTCAGCAAAAGTATTCAACTATAAGGATATCATTTATGAATAGGAATGAACATATTTTAAATGAGATAATTGGATTAATTAATTTAAAATCCTTCTTTAGATTTCCGAAAGACCTCCATGTTCCATAATGATTCTTTCATATAGGCAGCTGGAATGCCACCTTTCAATCTGTAAGTAAATACTAAAATGGCACCTCCTATCCTGATTCCTTTCCGTACGTTTTTAGGATGAGAGATAAATCCTTCTATATAAACTAAAGAGACTTATGCAGCAATTCCAATACATCTTTCATCGCAAAAGGACCGTCTTTTTTTACATGCTCAGCGAATTCCGAAACGAGACGTAACGTTTTCACACTTTCGATTGGATGATCTCCTGACGCACTTTCAGCAGAAAGCATAACAGCATTCGTCCCGTCCAGTACAGCTTGAAATACATCTGTCACCTCAGCTCTTGTAGGAATAGAATGATCTACCATAGATTGAAGCATTTGTGTCGCTGTAATGACATATGTATTCGTTCGATTGCACTCACGAATCATCATTTTTTGTAACAGTGGAATAAATTGATACGGCAATTCCACACCTAAATCTCCCCTTGCGATCATAATGCCATCCGCTTCTTTGCATATGTCTTGAAAATTCTCAATTGCTTCCATCGTTTCTATTTTTGCAATTAAATTAGGAGATGTTTCTTTATGTTCATGTATAAAACTTCGTATTTCCTTTATATGACTAGGTTTTCGAACGAAAGAACACGCAATAAAATCAACTTCCTCTTCTAGAAGAAATTGAATATCTTTTTTATCTTTCTCCGTAATAGCTGGCAAACTAACAATTGTACCTGGTAAGTTCACCCCTTTATGAGAGGAAATATTGCCACCTGTTTTTATTCTTGTTTCTATTTTTTCCGAACTTATCTTTTCAACGATTAACTCAACTTCTCCATCATTAATAAGAATTCTACTTCCAACTTTCACGTCATTCGCGATCCCTACATAATCAACACTTGCTTCTTCTTTATTCCCTTGAACTGGATTGGTATGTAAAGTAAATAACTCCCCTGCTTCAAGTGTAATTTGTTCCTCTTTCATTTCACCCAATCTTATTTTAGGACCTTGTACATCCCCTAGAATTTTAATAGAATCGTCTAACGATTTTACTAAACGAATGATGTCTTTATGACTTTCATGCGTACCATGTGATAAATTTAACCGAACAATTTTCATACCATTGTTTATTAACTGCGCTAACGTTTCTTCATTATTACTCGCTGGCCCAATTGTACAAACTCGATCAATTGTCATGTCCCCACCATCCTTTTTTAAATGTTTCCCATAAAATAAAGAGAAGATTCTTTTTATAGGAAAGACCATGTAACTAAGGGTGCAAAGAAGTTTTATATGAGGAGAATATTTTGCTGAAGAAGTAGCTTAAATTTAACTTTTCGACTCCATAGTTATTGTTAGTTTCGTTGCAATGGGGTACTACTAATAATAAATCTTGTTTACATACGAACGTTAGATTTGGATATCGAAAACGACCTATGGAGGAACCACAATGACTACTCTTCGAAAAAAAATAATGGGACTAACATTAGCGGGAACGATAGCAATATTTACATTAGCAACAGGAATCATAATGAACGATAACGAGGTAAAAGCTGAGGTAAAAGCTGAGGTAAAAAAAGCAGGAAAGCAACCTAAAAATGTGATTTTCATGGTTATAGATGGGACAAGTTCTTCTGCTACAACATTAGCCCGCTGGTATAAAGGTTCACCTCTTGCACTAGATCAAATTGTATCCGGAGGTGTTCGTACGTATTCCGCAGAATCAGCTATTACGGACTCTGCACCAGCAGCCACAGCTTTAGCGACAGGAAATAAATCAAATTCAGGCTACGTGGGCGTATTACCTTCTGTTGTGAATTCACCTGGCTTAGAACCAGTGAAAGAAGAATGCAAGTTTCGTCCAGTTGCCAACGTATTAGAAGGCGCAAAACGTTCCGGCCGCGCGACAGGAATCATTGCTACATCAGAAATTCAACATGCTACTCCTGCTAGTTTCTCTGCCCACCACGTTAACCGTAAAGATTTCGAAGTACTTGGTGAACAGCAAGTTTATCAAAATATAGAAGTTGTATTAGGTGGTGGAAAAGCAGCACTTCAGCCTACGACAAGCAACGGAATTCGTAAAGACAACGAAGATTTAGTAAAAGTGATTCAAGACAAAGGGTATGACTTTGTCGAAACAAAAGATGCGTTATTAAACTCCAAATCAAAGAAAATCTGGGGTTCTTTCTCTAATACTGCCCTTGCGTTCGATATGGATCGTATAATAACCAATCCTAAGCAGCCAACTCTTTCCCAGATGACGAGAAAAGCAATTCAAACATTATCAAAAGATAAAGATGGTTTCTTCTTATTTGTAGAAGGTAGTAAGGCAGATTGGGCAGCACATGCAAATGACCCAATCGGGATGATTAGCGATGTATTGGCATTTGATGATGCAGTTACAGAAGCATTAGAATTTGCGAAGAAAGACGGTAACACTATGGTCATTGCATTAGCGGATCATGGTAATAGCGGTATTTCCATTGGCAACAGCAATACCACAAAAGGATATGATACCACACCAGTATCAGCTTACATTGCCCCACTGAAAAAGGCGAAAATGACACTTGAGGGTGCTACAAATAAACTAAAAGATGATTTATCTAATATAAAAGAGATCGCTGCACTTTACGGTTTAGACGACCTAACTGCTAATGAAAAAGAACAGTTAAAAGCTGCACAAAAGAAAGCTGATGTAGGTCCAATCCTTACTAAATTATTGGCCAACCGTGCGAACATCGGTTTTACAACTGGTGGTCATACGGGTGAAGATGTATTCTTATACTCTTACGGTCCTCAAAAGCCATACGGTTTAGTCCAAAATACAGACATTGCGAAAATAATGGCCAAAGCAATGGGCTTTCAATTAGGAGAATTATCTAAGAAATTATTCTTAGATGCTGAAACATCCTTTAAACAAATTGGTGCAACTGTAACGATTGACAAAAAAGATGTACGAAACCCGGTGCTTGTAGTAAAACGCAATAATACGGCGGCCAAATTGTTTGTTAATAAAAATATTATCTGTATCGGTGAAAAAGATTATGAATTAGGAAGTGTTGTTGTAGAAAGCAACGGGAAATTCTATGTCCCTGAAAAAGCAATTCAACTATTCACAAAGCATTCTCGCTAAATTTAAAAACAGACATAAAAAAACGCTATCCTTTCTATAGAAAGGGTAGCGTTTTTTTCGTTATATGGATACAAATTTATCTTATTAAATCCATTCAACAATAGTATCCATAGTTTGTCTTGTTTTATTAAATTTTGGTTCTCCTTTACGGTATCCAAATGCAACCATAACTGATACCTCAAGATTATCATCTTTTAAAATTCCTTCTTGACGAAGTAAAGAATCTACTTTTTCTTTATCGAATCCTTCCATTGGACAAGAATCAATACCGATTTGAGCTGCACTAGTCATCATATTAGCTAAAGCAATATAAGATTGCTTCGATGACCAATCAAATACAGCACGTTCGGAGTCTAATAATTTAAAATCCGATTCTTGGAATTTTTTGAAGAATTCATATCTCATTTGTTGGGCTTCTTCAGGCAATCCAATAATATCTTTCATCATGTGCTGAATATACTCTGCATCATAGTGCATATCTTTGATGGTTCTTGAAAGAACAATGACAAAATGACTTGCTGTTGAAAGCTGCCCACCTGCTCCCCATGAATATGGTAATAGTTTTTCTCTTAATTCTTTATTTTGTACCACAATAAATTTCCAAGGCTCATATCCAAAAGAAGAAGGAGATAATCTTCCTGTTTCTAAAATAAATTTAAAATCATCTTCTGAAATTTTCTTCATAGGATCAAATTCTTTACATGCATGTCTAAAGTTAAAAGCCTCAATAATTTTTTGTTTTGTATTTTGTTTTGTGTTAGTCATAAAAGATCCCCTTTTCATTAAATTATTATTTAACCAAATTATATTTTTAAAGTAACAATGATACAAGTACGCACATTTATGTGCTATAGTATCAAAAAAGATACTATTGTTAAGGGAGAGTCTTTTTATGATTAGTTCAAAAGAAGATGATGTAAATTATCCATTTTTAAATAAATATTCTTGTCCAGTAGAAGCTATCGTCGAGGTTATTGGCGGGAAATGGAAAGGTGTTATTCTTTATCATTTATTAGATGGTAAGAAACGATTTAATGAATTAAAAAGATTAAAACCTAATATCACCCAAAGAATGTTAACACTTCAACTTAGAGAACTTGAAGCAGATGGCATGGTACATCGGGAGGTATATCGTGAAGTACCTCCTAAAGTAGAATATTCGCTAACCGAACTAGGCGAGTCGCTACGTCCAATTATCCTTTTAATGATGGAATGGGCGACTAATAATATGGAGCAGGTTTTGGAAAGTAGAAATAACACTAAATAGTATTTAAAACCTGTAATTAGCCATTACAAACAACTCAAAAAAGATTGCCTCTTAGGATACAGGCGATTTTTTTTTGAGTAAAAGGATTATTTTGTTACAATTTTTATCTATTCTAAACAGATAAGTTTTGTATAATGTTATTGATGACTATATTAATATAACTATAAGGAGATGTACTAATTTGTTTATGTTTTTCATTGGGATATTAATCCACTTTTTAACTTCCCCCTTAATGCTTATTCCTGCATTATTAATTATTTTTATGATATTTCAACAAAAAAAACAGGTCAAAGCTCAAAAGTTTTTTATGGAACAACTTCGCCAATCCAGTATTTATGAAATTGATCGAATGAACGGACTACAATTTGAACACTACTTAAGCGCACTATATCAATCATTTGGATACCATACAGAAGTTACTAAGGGATCCGGAGACTTTGGAGCAGACTTAATTTTAAGAAATAATAATGAAAAAATAATCGTCCAGGCAAAACGCTATAAAAATAAGGTTGGCATCCAGTCTGTACAAGAAGTTGTTGGAGCTAAAAGGTACTATGATGTCGCTCATGCTTGGGTTGTAACTAATAACTATTTTACAGAACCAGCACGTAAATTAGCGCATGCTAACGATGTATTACTTATAGACCGCGACTTATTGATTAAATTAAGTGCGCAAGTAAATCGAGAAAAAGCAGCGACCCGCGCCGAGAAATATAACTCCAATTGAGACACTCATGCTAGTGTCTTTTTTTATAACAAAATGAAATTTTTGTAGAAAATAATGAACTTTAAAAACTACTAAATTGCAAATATAAATACAAGGGAGCGTTTTATATGACTTCCTATCAAAAAATATCTTTAATAGTTATCACTCTTTTTTATCATTGTGATGTTCCTTTTAAATGAAGTCTTTATTTCTTAACACCCAACGAGAGTGTACAACAAACTAAAAAGGCCTACTCACACGAGTAGGCTTTTGAAACTATGAAAGCTTCGTTAATAATTGATTTAAATCTTTTTTCGTTTTCGTCGTTAATGACTTCATTTTATTAATATCGATCTTTTCTTTCTCCGCTCCTACAATTAACGGATACATACTTTGGCCAATTGTTTTATATTCAGTCGGATGTGATGCTTCTAACTCTTTTTCAATGACATCCCACTTCTCATTAATTTGTTTTCCGAGTTTATTAACTGTTTCTAATTTAGGATTTGCAGCTAATTGCTTGTCCAAGCTTTCAATTAATGTAACGACTTCTTTTACATTTGTTTTCACAGCGACGCTTTTCTTCGGATCTTTCGTTGTTTTTCCGTTATTGTTTGTACTTGTACTTTGATCTGTTGTTTTTCCGCTAGTAGTTTGATCATTCGTTTTTCCTGTCGTTTCTTTTTCTTTTGTTGTTTTGTCGTTACTTTCTGTTCCTGATGATTCCTTTGTATTTTTTGCATCCTTATCTGTTTTTTCATTCGAAGAAGTATTTGTGTCTTTTTCAGTATCTTTCGTTGTTTTTGACGCTTCATCTGCACTTGTCGTTTTCGATTGCTCTTCATTTTGTGCAGTTACCTGATCCTTCTTTGCTGCATCTTTATCTGTGGAGGTACTACAAGCTGCCATTGTAAGCATTGTACCAATTGCTACTGATGCGATAGCGACCTTTTTCATTTTCATAAAAATCCCCCTATGTTTACAATTTTATCCTTCTCTTTACGATTCTATTTCCCCTTAAAAAATCCCTTTTCATACGAATCACCATCTTTCCGACAGTAATCTTCATAATAATACGTACAAAAAACGATAAATTCATTTTAATATTCGAGTTTTTTCTACTACATTTTCCTCCTCTGTAGCAAAAGAAAAAGAGTATGTTGTCACATGAAGATTTACAATCTACAAATGACAACATACTCCCCTATCAATTTTTTATCTTTCTTGACATTTTATTTATACAAAAAACAAAATAATTACTAATTTTTTTATTTCTCAACAATTGTTAACATAATATTTTTATGAATAACCACCGTTCGAATGAATGACTTGCCCAGTAACCCACTTCGCTTCTTCACTTACTAAAAAAGCAATTAAGCGTGCCGCATCCACCGGTTCTCCAACTCTTCCTTGCGGGAATTTCCATACTAAATGATGCTGTAATTCCTCTGTAATCCATCCTGTATTCGTCGGTCCTGGATCAACAGCATTGACTGTAATCCCCTTCTCCATAGCTACTGGTGCAACTGACTTAGTAAATACTTCTATTGCTCCCTTTGTTGCTACGTATGCTAGTTCATCTGGCATCGGGCCTAATGACTGCCCAGAAGTAAGATTTATAATACTTCCACTCGTTTTAAGTGAAAAATGTTTAATAAATAATGAACTTAATAGCATAGGAGCACGAACATTAACCGTATAATGTTTATCTAGCTGTTCTACATCTAACTCTTCAATTTTCGTAGGAGTAGAATACGCCGCATTATTAATAAGAATAGATGGATCCCCTAAACGTTCTGATACCATATACAATACACGATTAGGCGAATAAGACTGCGATAAGTTTATTTCTGCCATTTCACATCGAACGCCGTAACTTTCAATTTCCTTTTTCAACAAAAAGGGCTCTTGATCATTCATTCCCCATGGCATCGCTTTATCATACCGAGGCCAGTACGTGAAAAAAATGTCTATCCCATTTTGAGCAAGCACCTTGCATACAGCTGCACCAATTCCATTCAGACGAGTTGCCCCTGTTACAATTGCTATTTTCTTCACCTTTTCTCCTCCATCTATGGATAAATCCCCTGCACGAATACAGAGGATCTACCTTTTTAATTAATATTTGACAATATACGCTCAGCGCCTAATTTTAAAATTTTAATAAAGATATAATTTACAATCGTAAACATTACAAATAAAACGATAAACATAATCCAAAGTCCTACTTGAAGGAAGAAGTATAATACACTTACACCCGCTACAATAACTAAAGCTATTAAAATATTAGCTAAAAAATTCCACAAAGTTGTATATCGACTTTTAAATAATTTCTGTTCTGTATCCCAATGAATATCTGCAGTTTGTGCATCCCAGCGTGTACCGATTAAATTAATTAACAATAAACCGTTCGCACTTAGTAAGAACCAAAGTATCATGAAGACTGGCGAAATACCTGCTACAAATGCCATTGTAATACCGAATACTCCTAAAATGACTACATTAATTAACCAGGCCGTTATCGCTTTCGCAAAAAAGATATCCGAAGCCTTTACTGGTAAGTAACGATTCACAAACCAAGAGCTTCCATCTCGTGAGAATGACGTTGTTGCAATAACGTTACTCCCCATTAAAAATAAGGATGCACAAAGGCCAACACCAATTGCGAAACCTGCTGATTCTGGATTATCAATATACCCTGTAATCCATTTTAAATTTCCATCTTGTACAAACAAAACAAAGAACAGCATAATTGGCATAACGAAAGTTTGCACAATACAATTTAAGAAAAATTGTGGTGTACGGAATAACGTTTTAAATTCTTTTTTCACATATGCTTTTAAATGAGAACTTTGTACTGTTGATTTCTGTAAACCTTCTGCTGAAATTACCTCTTTCTTTGCTGTACTCGTTGAAAGTCCAATAACCCCTTTTAAATATGTACGCTCTGCAATGTAATAAAACAAACCGAAAAATGCGATAGAAATAAGAATGTATATTAGTACGTATAATATTCCCTTCCACGATGCATTTTCTACTAATCCCATTGCACCAAAATATGTAGTTGGAAAATAATTTGTCATTTGTATAAAAAGGGAGGATTGATTATTTGTAAGATAATTCGCAACTGAATCTCCAGCTCCAGATACTGCACTTTTATTTCTCCATTGCATAAATACATTGATTCCGACGATAAATAGTATACTTACGATTCCAATAAATATACTTCCTCGATCTTTATTTTTCGCTATATTCGTATACCTCATAATAATTGTCATAATTAACGAAGCTAAAACTAGCGGAATGATCGGGAAGAATAAGTAAATGACAATCATATAAATGTAATATGTAATGAAAGCACCACTCTTTAAACCGTAAGTAATAAAGATAGGCAATAAAATAAACGAGCTCATTACGTATTGTGTAATTAACACTGTAAAGAACTTTGCCGAAATAATTTGCGCTGGTTTTAACGGTAACGGTAGCAACATTTCAACATCATTACTATAGTAAAACACTGTTAAAATGTTCATAATACTCATCAAAAATACCCATATACTAGCAACTGCTAATCCCATCGCAATAACAATCCCTGGATCCTGTCCGAGGTGTATCATTCCTTCATATATTCCATGGGTCATCGAACCGAATATTAAAAAACCTACAAATAAAATGGCTGCAAATGAAAATAAATACGCCCATCTTTTCTTTTTATCTGTTATGAAATCTGCATAATTTAATTTCAATAATACTTTCGTTAACGTCCAAATTTTACTCATTGCCCGTCATCTCCAAGAACATTTTTTCAAGTGATTCATTGGATTCAAAATGATCTCTCATTTCATTTAAATTCCCTTTAAACTGCAAATTCCCCTTATTAATTATAGCAACGCGGTCACATATTTTTTCAGCTACTTCTAATACGTGTGTCGAGAAAAATACAATCTTCCCTTTATCTGCATGTTCTCTCATCATTTCTTTTAAAATATAGGCAGATTTCGGATCAAGACCTGTTAACGGTTCATCTAAAATCCACACATCTGGTTCATGTACGAGCACACCGATAATAACAATCTTTTGTCTCATACCGTGTGAATAACTTTGAATTTGATCAGATAAAGCATTGTACAGATCAAACTTCTTCGCTAATGACTCTATTCGTTCTTGTCTTACTTCCTTCGGTACTTCATACATATCAGCCATAAAGTTTAAATATTCAATCCCTTTTAATCGTAAAAACATATCCGGGCTATCTGGAACATATCCAAATGTTTTCTTCGCTTCCATCGGATTTTTCATAATATCTTTACCGTTGATTGTAATGGTTCCTTTGTCCACCCCATGAATACCAGTAATCATCTTAATTGTCGTTGATTTACCCGCACCATTCGGTCCTAAAAACCCAAATATTTCTCCGCTCGGTACAGATAAACTTAAATCTTTTACTGCATAGGTAGATCCATTATAACTTTTTGACACATTCAAAATTTCGATCATTACATCCAATCCTTTCCTTAATTACCAATTAACTATATTAAGATTATAGCATACTTATATTTTTAGATTTTTAGATTTTTAGATTTTTACATTTTTCAGTTTTTTTAACCTTTAAAATAAATATAAACTCCTAATCCAACGATTAAAACAACGGCTAGTATTATATAAATCATCGTAAGTCGTTTAATATTTCCTTTTGTCGCTTTACTATAATTCGCATCACCATTTCGCCCAATTAACACCGTTCCAATTACAGTAATAACTACAAGTAATATAACGATCATTATCCCAGTTAACATTTCGTCCTCCCCCTCCTTACATCCATTTTACGATATTTCCCTTTTTATTTTACAGAATATTTAACCTTTTTTACTATTATTATGAAATAAATCGCAAAACTATTATTACTATGAATTTCCATATGTGATATATTTATAACATATAGTGATTTATCCCGCATTAACTGGCAGTAAGACTCCCACCTCAAAATTCGGCTGGAGCAAAGAAGTTAGGTGGGAGCCCTGCTGCCCGTAAACGCCCGATTGGTGAAGGCTAATAATCAGCGGAGGATGAACACCCCCCGCTGATTAAAGTTTCACTTTATTTCTAACATCGAAAGGAGAATCTATCATGAAAACGACTTGGATTAAATATTTAGGATTTCTCGGTTTCTTTGGGTTTCTCGGATTTTTTTATGAAAAAGGATTGTTTACTATGTTTTGTTTTTTCTCCTTTTTCACGACGTATAGAAAAGTTCATCACGATGAGCTTTTTGAACAAATCGTCAATAAATCTTGCCGCAACGCCTTTATCGTTACGTTATTAACTACCGCTATCATTATCTTTATTGAAATGTTATTTCCGAATCCTACACTACAAGAGATTGATATTGCTCTTATTTTCAGCACACTCATTCTTACATTCGGATTCTCTACCTTCTTTTACGATAAACCAGTTGATGAAATGGAAGATGCACCATGGCGTTCGTAACGAAGATAAAAGAATACCGTGCCAAAGTACATATGACGCAGGAAGATTTAGCGAAAAAGGTTGGTGTACGTCGTGAAACGATTAGCCATCTTGAAAAAGGAAAGTATAACCCTTCCTTACAGCTTGCTCACGATATAGCGAGGGCACTACATAGTACGATTGATGAGGTTTTTATTTTTGAGGATTAATTAAGAGCACCAAGTTTAATATATAATACTGAATCGTGAGCGGAAAACATATCAACAAAACCACAGCCTAGATGCATAGTGCTCTCCTTTCAAATTTGATAGGTTCTTCTCTTATCTAGTTTACTTTTTACACATTAAAAAAGAGCGAATCTACATTCGCTCTTTTCCACATATTTATGGCGTAAAGCTTATCATCCAACCTAACATAAATCCAAATACAGCAAACAGTAACATAAAAACAAATAAACTACATGCCCACAATGCATATTTTCGACTTTTGCTTTTTGTGAGCATGCCTACGACTGAACACATCAATCCAGCTCCAACTATTTCTCGAAAACCTTCGCCTATAAATATTTCTTGAATAAGCAATGTAATGTTCAAATACAATAACGCTAGAAAGGCAATAATTAATGAAATAATACCCATCCACGTTTCCTGTTTATAAATATGACTCTTTCTTTTTTTTAAGAATGCCAATTCCATAATCTCGCTTCACCTACTTTCAAGTTTCTAACTTTTTCATGGCTCATCAATTTTTCAACTTCTCCTTTAGGTCCAGTTACAACTGCCCCGTATGTTTTTATCCCATTTTTTTCAAGGAAAGAAATGCGCTGTGACAACTCTAATGTTTTCGCTCTAGATAGCTTCACCGCTAAATCTTCATGCTTCCGTAATGACTTTAACACATCAATAAATTGTTCCTCATGAGGTGAGTCACTTAAAAAAGGACCACTTGGACTTGAAATCATATCTGCTGGAAAACCGATTGGGGCAACATACTGACCCTCATCATTCTTTTGCTTCTCCTCTAATCCTGTATTCACGGCATACCAAACAATATCAATAGTAGGAAACGTATCCGTTACCTCTTGTACACTTAATAATTCTCTAAAAGATACATATGCTTCTACAACAGATTCTTGCGGCAGGCCCTTTAATATCTGCGCTTCTTCGCCACTATTATAAGACGCATTATAATTATTAGGATGAGACAACACTTCGTTATCTATATACGGGATTTCTGGAATTTTTTCATCTGTTGTATATTCACGGCTTACTTTCGTTGCTCTACTTAATAAATAATCTGTTTTCTCTTCTCCTATTCGAATATCTTTCTTTCCTACCCTTTTATACAAATCAAAATGCAATTGTAAACTAAGCGGTAACAATGTTTGCTCCATATCCCTTTCTTTCATAAATACATTAGGTTCTGTTACACTTAATGTTTGATTTACTACATTCCGTATCTCCATCGCGTTTGTAGGTGCCAATGTATAATATAAAAGTGTAGATATATATAAAATAGGTTGAATAAGTAATAAAAAAGTAAATACAATCAACACATTCGTAATTCGAGCTCTTTTTTTACCTATTTTCAACACTTGCTGCTGTTTTCCATCAGGAAGTGAATCTGGTCTTTGATGAAGAGCTTCTTGTAATAATTCTTTATAATCATCTTGTTCAGAATGAGGTTTATCATTTGTCATTTTGACTCTTTTCCTCCTTTAACAATTCTTTTAATCTCTTTCTCCCACGAAATATGTGACTTTTATAAGTATTTACCTTTAAATCTAATACAGTAGCACCCTCTTCGTACGTTAATTGATGTACGTCACATAATAAAATAGCTTGTGCCTCTACCACTGGTAAAGTATGAATAATCTGAATTAATTTTTCGTAACTATTTTTTGCGACTACATACTCTTCTGTAGATTCCCCTGCTTGTATTGTCTCTAATTCCTCCGTTCCTACAAAAGATACTTTTTTCTCTTTCCTTACAAAATCAATAAACGTATGATATGCCACTTTAAAAAGCCATGATTTTACCTTTTGGTTTTCATAGTCTTCTAGATAAAGATACGCCCGATAAAAAGTCTCCTGCATCAAGTCCTCCGCTACGTGATGGCTACGAGAAAGGGAAAATAAATACCGGTACACATCGTTTATATAAACCTTATATATTTCTTCAATTTCCATCCCCCTCCTCCTTTCATATATAACACGAATAAGCGTGTTATAAAGTTGCATTATTTTTCCTTTTTATATTTTTTATTTATTAAAAAAGAAATAACATTTATACATTTTAATAACCATTTACAATTATAAACAAAACATAAGATGTTATAACTGTAAATTCCTAAAAAAAGAAAAGTGACAAAATGCAATCTTCACACCAGAACCACATAAAAAATACCGGTATCCTTCCCATGAAGAATACCAGTACTTTTCATTTATCACCCATACAAAACCGCATGAAATACACCTAACAGTAAGTATTGATTCTCTATATAATCCTCATCATATACATCCATCTCGATATAATACATATCTTCCTCAAGACGAATATTCCAATCTGCGATTACATAGCCGTTTCGTAATAATTTTCCAAGCCCAATTGAAGTTTTGTGAACAACATATTCTTCTGTCTTATATGTAAAAGTAAATAAGAAATTTGCATCTAATAACTTTCCGTCACATACAAGTATTTCATGCTCTGCATCATTATTATCGATGTACGTTACTAAAATCCTTCTTTGACGCTGCCTACTTACATCCTTTGCAATGACGCGAACATTGTTCTTACTATCCATTATTTCATAAATGATATTACTACCGACTTTCGGAATGAAGTCTAGCACTTTCATCAACGTATTTTTATAATAGCCCCGTACTGCGCCTACTCCTTCGCTTCCATTGTAAACCTCTATTGAAGTCGTATCCGCTTTACTATCACACAGTCGTTTATAAGAAAGCTGCATCATTCGCTCTCCTCTTAAGTACTGATCAAACGTCACAGGATATCCTATCGCGCGCAGTTCCTTATTTAGCTCATATAAATAGCGTTGAACGCTCTCTACTAATGTTGTAGTTGATATACGCTCTTGAAGTTCAAATTGCTGCCAACTGGAAAAAACTCTCCACTGATCTTCCTCTTCATATACGAATCCGAGAATTACTTCCTCACGGTCACTCGTTTCATAATTCAATTGTTCTTTCTGCCCATGTTGCACTTGTTCCATCCACTGTCCTAAATAAATGCCAAGCTCTGCAACCTTCATGCATGACTTCTGAAAAAATACGCTGTCACTCACGCGAATCGTTAAATCCCCTTCAATAAAGCCATTTGCATAAGCGGCATACCGTGGCTCATCCTTCTGCGGGATAGCCTTGTCTAACTCAAATAAAAACATTAACATCCTTCACTCACCTCTAGTTGTTACACAGCTCATACATGACATCGCATCACTCTGAGAAACTATGTATATATAAATATTTAATTATCGCATTATAACACGTGAATGACCTTAGTATAGTAGCGCTATTTTTGCTTCGCGAACTCCCTCATAATAGAATAACTATCCTTTTATTATTTTTTTCTTGACTTAGAGTTCACTCTAATTATTATAATCAACTCATAGTTCATTCACAATAAAATCAATTGGATAAAATTCAGGAGGGATCGGAAAAGCTAAAATCAAAAGTGGCTGATATTAACGCAGACCTGAATGTTGTCATTCGAACCTTTGATTTATCTGTTAATACATTTGTACATTAAGGTACTAATTAAATAAAAACCTACGATTTCCTGTACGTTAAGAAGTCAGTGATTCTTGCCTTATTTTACTTTCTCTTAATAGTCGTAAAGCTTCTATAATTTATTTAGTACATATAAAAAAGACGGAATCATAAAATCAGCAAATTAGAAAATAAAACAGGATGGGAGTCAGTTATTATGGAGCAATCAAATAAAGCGTTTAGCCAGGCATTAGTAAAATCGTTAAGAGGGGAACGAGGACATCTTCCCATCAAGAATGCTTTGTCGGATATAGACGTGGCGCTTGCGGGAAAACGCAGAGAGGAACTGCCTTATTCTATTTATCAATTAGTGAAACACATGACCTATTGGCAAGATTTTCTCTTATTATCCGCTCAGGGGAAGAAGCCTGCATTGCCTACCCATGTAAAAGAGAGCTGGCCTGAAGAAGAATGCCCTGGCAGTGAGGAAGAGTGGCAACAGATTATTCAGTATTTTCTTCAAGGGATTGAACAGGCATGCACGATCGCCCAAACTGTTCAATTGGACAAAACATTGGAGGAATGGCCTGGTGAAACCCCTGGCGGTGTTCTACGGAATATTGCATCTCATAACTCCTACCATTTAGGAGAAATTGTGCTGATTCGCAGATTATTTAGTGCTTGGCCACCGCCAACAGGCGGATATCCGGTCTAAACAAGGAAAGGGTTCCACCCCATGCCCATTAACTTAAGATTTTAAATTACACCCAAAACGAAATTTTTACCACTTTACAGTTATTTATGAGAATTAAATTCATTTTTTTCATTACTGGGGAACAAACATTTTTTAAACTTGATGGAGATAGGGTATAAAAATACAAATTTCATCTCCGAAAAAAATAAAAAAACGATTGCTTGGATCCTAAGAGGCAATCGTTTTTTTTAGCTGTTTGTAATGACCAATTACAAACAGCTAAATATATTATTTAGTGTTATTTCTGTTTTCTTTCAGTAAAATTATTTTGACTTGGTACCATCTTTTTTTGTTCCATATCATAGTATATGAACTTATATGAACGATTTTTCAAATATATCTACCGTAACTTAATATATATCAACTAATCGAAAAATCTTAACTCTATTAAAATGAAGCTACCTTTTCTTCCGCCACTTCCGCAATTTCTAAAATTTGTAGCAGGTTCTCCACTTCATAGGTCGGCTTAACGCCTGCCGTATTTTCTTTCAGGCTCGGATTATACCAACACGTATCAATACCGTAATCTTCTCCGCCTTTCATATCAGAAGTTAGCGAATCTCCAACCATTAGTACACTTGATTTATCCGTAATCCCAAACTTCTCAAAAGCATAATCAAAAATCTCACGCGCTGGTTTTTGATGGCCGACTTCTTCAGAAATAATAATATGATCAAAGAAGTTACATAAAGGGGAATTTCCAATTCTAGATTGTTGCACTTTTGTATATCCATTCGTAATGATACCTAACTTGCAATCTTGAAGGTTCTCACATAATTGCACTGCACCATCTATAAGATGTACTTCTTTTCCTAAGTTTTCAAGGTATACGTCACTAAAATGCTGCGCGTCTACTTCTATATTATGAAGAGCAAATAATTGTCTAAATCGATCTACCGCTAATTCACTTAGCGTAATCATTTTATTCTCTAAATCTCTCCATAATCCATTACTAATCTCTTTATAACTTGCAAGGTAATCATTATATCCTGTAGGCATCCCGAACTGTACAAACGCGTTATGTAATGCGTTTCTTTCTGTTTCAGGGAAATCTAATAATGTATCGTCTACGTCGAATAGTATTACTTTGTATTTCATGATGTTCGCCTCAATTCCTATTTTCTCATAGCTTAATTATAGCAACAATAATAAAAGGAGGCTAATCCAATCAGCCTCCCTCCTCATTATTTATCCCGCATTAATGGGCAGTCCGATTGGTGAAGGCTAATAATCAGTGGGGATGCCCCCCCACACTGATTAAAGTCTCACTTTATCTTCTAGCAATAACACTTTCATTTCCTCTAACGATTCTTTCGTAAAGCCAAGAGCTTTTTCAGCGTATACTTCAACTGATCCATATTGCTTTTTAACTTCATCAATCGCAGCTTGTAAATACTCAGCACGTGCTTCAAACATTGCACCTAATATTGCTCTACTTTCGTCGTTCTGTAATTTCGCACCTAAAAAGGCCATCATTTTTTCATTTAACTTTTCACGGAAACCGTTACTTAGTAAGTAGTCTTCCATTACTGTTTTTTCCGGTACACCTAGTAAAAGTAATAATAATGCTGAGCCAAATCCTGTACGGTCTTTTCCAGCTGTACAGTGGTTTACTAACGGTAAGTTTTCCGGGTTTTGCGCCAGTTTTAAGAAGCTCACGAATGCTTCATTACCACTTACGAAATCTTGATTCATTTTCACAAGATACTCGCCTGGTTTCCCTAACATAGAAAGGTCACCAACTTGGAAAAATTCATTTATATTTAAATCTTTCGCTAATTCTTGCATTACTGGTAAGCATACTTGGCGAGCACCTGTAATGCCTGGGTTCGGCTTATGCTTTACTTCAAAATCTGTACGGTAATCACAAATTAACTTTAAGCCCGACTTCTGTAAATACTCGATATCCCATTCTGTTAATCCTGCTAATTCTTCAGAACGATACAATTTACCCCATTTTACTTTACGGCCTTCAGTCGTTTCATATCCTCCCATATCACGGAAGTTAAACGCACCTTGTAATGGTAATCTACGCTCAGCTACTGTGACTGCTTGTCCATTACTTCCTACTAACCTAAAATATGGACGCTCATTTTCACTCGGGTTTTCAATTGTACATGCATCCCCACTTACTGTTACAAGTAATTCTCCATTTTCTTCAATATGATCTGGTGAAGTACTCCAATAAATACGAACTTCTTCTATATTATTTTCCCACTTTATATGTAACGTATTATCTTCATTTCGTTCTACAGTTGCTTGTAGCCAATTTCTTTGCTGCTTCATACTTTCACCAACGCTTTCTTCGTATAGTCTAATCCTTCTCTATTGTATTATAGGAAAGCTTACTTTGTCGTTTCGATTTTTCTTTTTATCTTACAAACATGCAAAAAGTTCTTTTACTTGTTCAAAATTTGTACATGGATTCCCGCTAAATGAGTTCGAGAGAGTAAGCCATCCATCCTTCTAAAACCTTCTCACATATCGCTCAGTAGAGCTCAGCTGCTGACATCCGTTCTTTTCAAAGACATCCTTCATCCACTCGTTTTGTACATTTGTCTCGCCAATATAATAAGATGCGCCTATTTCTTTTAAGACAAACATTGCCCCTGTAAAGAATGCTGCTTCATACCCTTTATTTCGCATATTTGGAGCGACTGCGAAATACATAAGTTTTCCTTCTTCTAACGTACCTCTTTCAATATGCGGGATTACAATTCCTATTGGCTCTTCATCGATACTTGCTGTTAAACAATGTTCTTTCCATTGCCCACCTATTTCTTGTAGCATCGTATTTACAAATTGATCATAATCGATTTGTTCTCCCGTCACTTCATTCCACAGTGAATAAAAAGCGGCTTCGCCTATCTCTTCAATAAGCTTAAAATCAATTTCACTTTCTATATCTTCTACTTCATATATATCCTTAAATACAATTATGTTTTCAGTAATATATTCAAATGAATACATTTCGAAACATTTCTTATACACATCATAATTTGGGCTTTTTGAAGAAATCTCAAATTGCAATTCTTCTATTCCATCTTTTTCAGCTTCAGCAACGCAATATTGCATTATCTCTTCTAATTGCTCTTCTGTAAAAACCTCTGCATCATTTTCTTTTATCATTATAGAAGAAGCATTTTTTCTTATTTTAAAATGTTTTTCTAACTGTTCTATAGTCATCATATACTTCCCTCGTCTATGTCATACTCGAATTTCTACTTGTTCTCCTTGCATGAGCAGGATTGTCCTTGAATATATAGAATACTAGAAAACATCGCATCTTTAAAGTGCGGAGGAGGTTCTCCATTGGATATTACAGCATTGCAACAACAGTTAGAGCTTATACAACAAAATGACTATACGCAACTGCAACATATAGATATTAATGAGTTAACGCTCAATATGCTTCAGTATATCGGAACAACTGATAGTTACGTTCGTTACCAACTTATATATAAATGTTTTGCACATTTCATTCATCATGAATTCCTTATGGACGATCAACTGAAATTACTTCTACAAACTTGTTTAAGTGATGAGTATTTATATTGTGACATTCACTCCCCACTTACAGATGGGGTTTTCACACGTTCTTATACTGTTTCATTACTTGCATTAATACTCCAATTCGCTAACTCGCACTACTTTTTTACAGAGGAGGATATCGAAGAAATAAAAAACAAACTCATTACATACACAAACTTAGAAATGGATTTTCGAGGCTATATTGAAAATAAAGGATGGGCTCATTGTCTTGCCCACGTATCTGATGCCTTTTCTGAAATTGTTCACAATTCCTATACGACCTTTGAATGGTACGAGGAATTAATTCATTGTTTATTAAATAAAATTTTCATCCCATCGGATCTTTTTCATAATAATGAAGATGAACGAATTGTTACACCGTTACTATCTATGCTATATCATGACTTCCCGCAAGATGAGTTAATTTCAATTATTTATAAAAAAATAAAAAGGCTTCCTCAAATTAGAAAACGCCTTTCCCTTAATGAGTATTGTATTTTATGCGCAAACATTAAAATCTTTTTACGCACATTATTTTTCAGAACAAAAGATGATCATAACTTAGCATTTACAGCACGTAAAACAGAAAAAATGTTAAAAGAACTGCCTAATTATTATTAAATATAAGGAGAAGAATTATGGACTATATTGAAGACATGAGAAATCTAGTAGGAAATCATCCACTCATTTTAATCGGATCACACGCCATTATATTAAATGAGAAAAATGAAATATTATTGCAGCTCCGTACAGATTTTAATCGTTGGGGCATTATTGGTGGCGCCTTAGAATATAACGAAACGTTAGAAGACGCTTTACAACGAGAAGTATATGAAGAAACTGGACTTATCATTAAAAATCCAGAACTATTCCGTACATACTCAGGACCTGATTTCTTTCAAATCTATCCAAACGGCGATCAAGTACACGGTGTACTCGTTGTTTATATTTGCCGAGAATTCCACGGTGAGCTTGTATGCGATCAAACGGAATCGAAAGAACTGCGCTTCTTTTCACTTGATGAATTACCTAGTAATCTCCCTCCTGTTATTGATAGGATTATTACAGATTACCAGCAAAAACAAGGGAACGCTTAACGTTCCCTCTCAAATCCAATCCGTTTTTTAATTTCCGCTAAATTTACCTTTGCGATAGCTCGTGCCCTCTCAGCACCTCTCTCTAACGCTTCATATAATAAATGCGGCTCATTCATATACATCTCATATTTCTCACGAGGTCCGGCTAATTCACGGTCTACAACGCGAAACAACTCTTTTTTCACATCGCCCCATCCAATACCAGTTTCATACTTTTCACGCATTGACTGCATTTCATCTTCTGCCGCAAATTCTTTATAAATCATAAATAACGTTTCCAGTTCTTTCGGTTCATTCGGAAGTGAAGAATCTGTTTTGATTTTAAATATTAACTTTCGCAGCTTTTCTTGCTCTGCAAATAACGGGATCACATTTCCGTAACTTTTACTCATTTTTCTTCCATCAAGACCAGGTAATATTGCACCTTCTTCTTGTATGACATACTCCGGAAGTGTAAATGTCGTGCCGAATGTATGATTAAAATACGTCGCAATATCACGCGCAATTTCAATATGCTGAATTTGGTCTTTTCCAACTGGTACATGAGTAGCTTGAAATAGTAATATGTCAGCTGCCATTAAAATCGGATACGTATATAATCCCATATTCACACCTGCATCAATTTCTAATCCCGCTTCTTTATTTTGCTCTATCTTCGCCTTATACGCATGGGCACGGTTCATAAGCCCTTTCGGAGTTAGACAAGCTAATATCCAAGCTAATTCTAGAATTTCCGGCACTTCCGTTTGTCGGTAAAAAATAACATCTTCTCCAAGCCCAAGTGATAACCAAGTAGCAGCTACCTCTTTCGTATAACTACTGAACTTCTCTGGATCATGCACTGCATTTAACGCATGATAATCAGCTATAAAGTACAATGCTTTTCCTTCTTTGTTTTTTGACATTTGTAATGCAGGTTTAATCGCACCAATATAATTGCCTAAATGCGGGTAACCTGTTGGTTTAATTCCTGTTAACATAATTTTCTCGCTCATCCTAACTCCTCCTTTCTCAAAATAAAAAACAAAAAGAGCCTCTCATCCTTAAAAAAGGACGAGAGACTCCCGCGGTACCACCTTAATTAGCTATATTATAGCTCACTTCAACTTCTTAACGTGAAGTAACCGTCTTCGCCTACTCATTTCAGCTAGAAGCTCCAGAGCCCATTCCATATTCATCACTTACTGATTCCCACCACATATCAGCTCTCTGAAAAGTTTTGAATATGTACTCTTCTCTTTCATTGCTTTTTCGTTTTTTACAGTTTATCACATTCCCTTTCCAATTAAACCCTAATTTTCTGTTTTATATAGCAGGAATTTCCACCTTAATTGTCTAATAGTATATAGGTTTGCAGAAATACTCGAAACAACTTTGGAGGTTTTTTCATGGTAAAATATATATCCATTTTAGGTTCAACAGGATCCATTGGCACATCTGCATTAGATGTCGTTTCCGCTCATCCTGAACATTTTAAAATCGTCGGTTTAACCGCGAATTATAATATCGATCTTCTCGAAAAACAAATCGAATCGTTTCAGCCTCGTATTGTAAGCGTAGCGACAAAAGAATTAGCGGATACATTACGTTCTCGTATTTCAACAAATACAAAAATTACATATGGAACTGATGGTTTACTTGAAGTATCTACCCATCCTGATACAAATCTTGTATTAAGTTCAGTTGTCGGTGTTTCAGGTTTACTCCCAACAATTGAAGCATTAAAGGCGAAGAAAGATATCGCTATCGCTAACAAAGAAACTTTAGTTGCAGCTGGACATATCGTCACCGAACTAGCGAAACAAAACGGATGCCGCCTAATTCCAGTTGATAGTGAACATTCAGCCATTTTCCAATGTTTAAATGGGGAAAATAATAAGGAAATCGAAAAATTAATTGTTACAGCTTCTGGCGGCGCTTTTCGTGATAAAACACGTGAAGAAATGAAAATATTACAAGCGAAGGATGCTTTAAAACACCCAAACTGGTTAATGGGCGCAAAACTAACGATAGATTCTGCCACGTTAATGAATAAAGGGTTTGAAGTGATGGAAGCTAAGTGGCTATTCGATATTCCTTATGAAAAAATTGATGTTATGATTCATAAAGAAAGTATCATTCACTCTTTAGTGGAATTTATTGATGGATCAGTCATGGCACAGCTCGGTGCTCCTGATATGAGAATGCCGATTCAATATGCGTTTCACTACCCTACTCGACTACCTTCATCCTATGAAAAATTAAATTTATTAGAAATTGGTAGTTTGCATTTTGAAAAACCAAATTTAGAGAAGTTCCCCTGTCTACAATATGCATTTGAATGTGGAAAAATTGGCGGTACAACTCCAGCCGTATTAAATGCAGCGAACGAAATTGCAAATGCACTATTTCTTAAAAATGAAATTGCATTTTTCGATATCGAAAAAACAATTTACAATACAGTTGAAGCTCATCATAACGTAAAAGATCCTTCACTCGATGATATATTAGAAGCTGATCAATGGGCACGCCAATACGCAAATCAATTGTTAATGAAAAAGAGCTAAAACAGGTTTCTCTGTTTTAGCTCTTTTTTCACGTATTCAACTTCACAAATCTATAACCGTGCGTAACTAAAACTTTTAATATCGCATACCCTGGAATTGCTAAAATAATCCCCATAATTCCAAATAAATTTCCCGCAGTTAAAATGATAAATATAATAGTAATAGGGTGAATATCTAACTTTTTCCCCATGACTTGCGGAGAAATAAATTTACCTTCTGCTAATTGTACAATCATCATAACGATAATTACTTTTAACACCATTGATGGCGAGTCGATAAATGCGATAATTAAAGCTGGTGTAATTGCAATGATTGGTCCTACGTACGGAACGATATTTACAATCATCGCTAAAATAGCAAGTAGTACCGCATATTTAATACCAATAATAAGATAACCGATTAATAGCATAATACCGATAAATAAACTAACAATAATTTGCCCTCTAATATACGAACTAATCGCATAATGCATATCATCTAGTATTCTCTTCGCAGCTGGTTGTCTTTGCTCAGATATAAACTTTAAAAAATGATTCGGTAATTGCTCACCATCTTTTAAAAGATAGAACAAAATAAATGGAACCATTACAAATGTTAAAACAACTTCAGTAATTGTACTTAAAAATCCAGTTACATTTCCTGTTACTGATGATAATGATTTTGTAAAGTTCATTGTAGAATCTTTTACGATATTAGCAAAATCAATATTTAAACTTTTCTGCATTCTACCAATTACATTACTTTCTCCAAATTTACGTGCTGCCCTTTCGATTTCATGCCCGAAATATGGCAAGTTATCTATTAAAGCATTTACTTGATCTTTAATAATTGGAATAACCGTGACCGCAAGAAAAACAAATAATCCAAGAACAATTATATATATCGAGGCAATTGACACAATTCTCGACACACCTTTTCTTTCTAAAAGAGAAACGAATGGATGCAATATATAAAATAGTACTCCCGCTAATAATACTGGGAAAAAGATTGTTTTTAAAAATACGACGAACGGTGTAAAGACGAATGATATTTTTGTAAGTAATAATATATTTACAAACAGCAACGCGAATCCAAGTAGTACAGCTAAATAATTTTGTTCTTTAAAAAATTTTTTCAACTTATCTCTTTTTCTTATATTTACTTTCTCCAAGTGTACCACCTCTCTAATTAGGAAAAGCCCTAAAAGGGCTTTATAAAACAATCAGTAATAGCCTTTATTTTCTTGCAGCTTTTACTACAAATGATACAATAAGAATTAACACAATTGCACCTAATAATGCTGGTACGACATGAATCCCACCAAACGATGGCCCAAAAGATCCAAATAATCTACTACCTAACCAAGCTCCTAGTAAACCAGCAATTATATTTCCAAACATACCAGCTGGAAAATTTTTACCCGTTATAGAACTAGCAATTATACCTATAATAGCACCAACTATTAATGTAATAATCCATCCCATTTTTAGTCCCTCATTTCTATTATAGTTTGTATTATCAAATACAAGAGTAGCTAAACTCTTATATAAGATTACGTATTTATCTACGCTAACCATATCCTACTATAGAAATATACCTACGAACATTTTATGTATGGAGATACATATATTATATGCAAAAAAGAAAAAAATTGTCAAACTTACCCACAAATCAATTATATTAATATATCATATTTAAAGGAGGCGTTATTATCTATGATTCATAAATTACTTCCCACTTCTTATGAAGTAGCAACATCCATTTTAAATGTTCAAATTCCAGCTTATAAAATTGAAGCAGACTTTTTAAACAGTACTGCAATACCTCGTTTATATGATACTGTAAACGATATTCAAAATTGTGATGAAACATTCTATGGATATTTCTCTGAAAATAAACTCGTCGGCTTTATTTCTTTTATACAAGAAGAAGAACTAATCGATATCCACAGATTAGTTGTATCGCCCGATTTTTTTCAAAAAGGAATCGCAACGAAACTGCTACTTTATATATTTAACATGTTCTCGTCTTCAATGACATACATTGTACAAACAGGTAAAGCCAATACTCCAGCTCTCGCATTATATAAAAAACACAGCTTCATTGAAGTAACAGATATAACACTACCTGATGGCATGATTCTTACGCAACTTAAAAGACAGAAAACACAAAATAGTTTGACTTGATTATTTATTTATGTTATTTTTTACTTTATACAACCTTTTGCTGAGTCCAAATTTTGGAGCGGGGGAACCATTTTTGTAGCTATGCTACTTGGGGCGAATCTTTTTCAAGTAGGGAAACTCTCACTTCCCGAGTCCGACAGCTAACCTCGTAAGCGTAATGGGAGAGGAAGGTGCTTTTTGCCTATGTTACACACTTTGCCTCCTTAGTTATAAATATGGAATCGATATCAATCAGAAAACTATATTTATAGAAAAGGAGACTGGTACAATGTTACGTTTATCAGATCACGCAATAAAAATGATGGAGCAAAGACTTCGACTCGAACAACACCGCACATATCAAGCAAATAAAGTTGTAGATAACTTACATCACAAATACTTCTTTCAGCATATTTTTCAACCGAAAAGATAAAGAAAATGTTTATTTAATATTAAAAAACACAAGGTGTGTCTGTAAAGACATTCCTTGTGTTTTTTATATTCCCTATACTTTTTATAATATCCTCACCACATTTAAACTTGCCGTAATCGCACCTGCTATAGTGGTCACATGTCCTACACCTAACGGGCCATTTTGTAATACTAATGTTGAATTTGCACTCGCTACATTCACAAGAAGCGTATTTGAAATGGCTGGCTCGATTACTACAGTTGATGTCGTTACGTTTTGTATAAAACTCCCTGTTAATTGACTTCCATTTAATAGTAATCTGACAGATACTGTCTCATTCCCAGCACTTGCATCACCTTGAAAATAATAACTTACTAAATATATTCCTGGCGTAGATACGGTAACGGTTGTGGAACTAGTTAAAGATACACCTGTTCCATATACGGTAGACCCACTATTAATTGGAATATTGGCATTTGCTGCAATTGTACTTGTTGAGGTAGAAAAGAAATAGCCGCCACCTGTTGATATTGCAGACGATCCAGTTGGACCGGTTGATCCAGTTGAACCTGTAGCACCAGTTGGACCCGTTACTCCGGTTGCACCGGTTGCACCGGTTACTCCTCTTATTCCTTGTATCCCTGTCGGTCCAGTCGCACCTGTTGAGCCAGTCGATCCAGTTGCTCCAGTCGATCCGGTCACTCCTTGTGGACCTTGCACTCCTTGAATTCCTTGAGAACCTGTTACTCCAGTTGCACCGGTTGCTCCGGTTGCTCCCGTGGCACCTTGTGGACCTTGTATTCCTTGCACGCCTTGTGGACCAGTTGCTCCCGTCGGTCCTGTTGCTCCTGCCTGCCCCGTTACCCCTTGTGGACCTTGTATTCCTTGCACGCCTTGTGGACCAGTTGCTCCCGTCGGTCCTGTTGCCCCTGTTAGACCGGTTGGACCTGTTGATCCGGTTATTCCTTGTATTCCTTGAGGTCCAGTTGGGCCTGTTGGACCAATCGGACCTTGAATTCCTTGAAGACCTTGAATGCCCTGTGGACCGGTTGGCCCCTGGATTCCTTGTATTCCCTGAATTCCTTGCGGGCCTGTTGCACCCGTTGGACCAGTTGGACCCTCTGGACCTTGCACTCCTTGTATTCCAGTCGCACCGGTTGGACCTATATCTCCTTGTGGACCTTGTATTCCTTGGATTCCTTGAGGACCAGTTGGACCTGTTATACCACTTATCCCTTGCACTCCTTGTAAGCCTTGAGGACCGGTTGGACCGAGTGGACCTTGGATTCCTTGCAGACCTTGTAAGCCTGTTGGTCCAGTTGCTCCCATTACTCCTTGCTCACCTTGTATTCCTTGTATTCCTTGCGGGCCTGTTGGACCAATTGGACCTTGTGCCCCTTGCACTCCTTGTTGACCTGCCTGGCCTGTTGCTCCTATCGGTCCTTGTACTCCTTGTAAACCCTGTAATCCAGTTGGACCGGTTACTCCCATTACTCCTTGCGGACCTTGAATGCCTTGGTCACCCGTTGGACCAGTTGCCCCCATTGGTCCCTGTACTCCTTGCAAACCTGTTAAACCAGTTACTCCGGTTGGGCCAATCACTCCTTGTACGCCTTGTATTCCAGTCGTCCCAGTTGCTCCTGTCACTCCGGTTGCCCCAGTTGCTCCCGTCGGACCAGTTGGACCTCCTGGAGATCCTGCTGGACCAGTTGGGCCGGTTGGGCCTCCTGGCGGACCGGTTGGACCGGTTGCTCCTGTTGGACCAGTTGCAGATCCAGTTGGGCCGATTCCCCCAGTTGAGCCTGTTGAGCCTGTTGGACCTGGATCCCCTTGCAAGCCCGTTACTCCTGTTGGTCCTATTACACCTTGCACTCCTTGTATCCCCTGAGAGCCTGTTGGACCAGTTAGACCCATCTCACCTTGTGGCCCTTGTAAACCTTGAACGCCAGTTGCTCCTGTTGATCCCATTGGCCCTTGTTCCCCTTGAATTCCTTGAGAGCCTGTTGGACCCGTTGGACCAATCGGACCCTGAATGCCTTGTATACCTGTTACACCTTGTAAACCACTACTCCCTAAATCCCCTTGCATACCTTGTATACCAGTATTTCCTGTTGGACCAGTCGGACCTAATTCGCCTTGCACTCCTTGTATACCTTGTATTCCTGTTGGACCCGCCTGCCCGACTTCCCCTTGTATACCTTGAATGCCTTGTATTCCTGTTAGACCTGTTTCTCCCATTGGACCAGGTATTCCTTGGATTCCTTGAATTCCGGTTGGACCGGCTGGCCCCCTTTCTCCTTGTATACCTTGAACACCTTGAATTCCCTGTGGACCTTGTTCCCCCATCAGTCCTTGACTCCCTTGAGAACCTCGTGGCCCAGTTAAACCTGTTGGGCCTATTGGACCGATTTCTCCCTGCACCCCTTGCACTCCTTGAATTCCGGCCGGACCGGTTGGACCAATTGGCCCTTGTACGCCTTGTATTCCTTGCGGGCCAGTCGGTCCACCTAAAGAACCTGTCGGACCGGTTGGACCAGTTGGTCCCGTAATACCTGACGCCGGAAAAGGAATAGGTGCTTGAAACTTACTACACTTATCTTGATCCTTCACAAGCATCTCCCCCCATTATGACTAACGTATCAAACTATTTTTAATACATTTAAACTAGCTGTTATCACACCAGATAATGTCGTTACATGCCCAATAGCTAATGGACCATTTTGCAAAGATAAAGTGGCATTTGAAGAAGCAACATTAATGACCATCGTATTAGAAATCGCTGGTTCTAATACAAAGGTACCTCCTGTAACATAATAAATAAAACTCCCTGCGACTTGCGTTCCATTTAAAGTAAGACTCACAGAAATCGTTTCATTCCCCCCATTTGGATCACCTTGAAAATAATAGCTTACTAAATATATTCCCGCCGTACTTAACGTTACAGTTGTTGCATTTGTTAAACTGACATCAGAACCAAAAGTTGTAGCTCCTGAATTAATTGGTATTAACGCATTCGCTGCAATTGCACTCGTTGAAGTAGAAAAGAAATAACCGCCCCCGCTAGGTAAACCAGTCGCCCCTGTTGCACCTACTATTCCTAAGAAACCTATAGACCCTATACTACCAGTGGCTCCGGTAGGTCCCACAGCTCCAATCGGCCCTTGACTACCTTGCGCTCCGGCTGGCCCTATACTACCACTAACCCCTGTCATTCCCCTTACTCCAGTTGGGCCTTGCAGACCTTGAATACCTTGAGCACCTTGTATTCCGGTTACTCCCGTTGCACCGGTAGGTCCTGTCATTCCTGTACTTCCTTGTATACCTATAATCCCTTGAACTCCTTGTATTCCTTGTGCCCCGGTCGCCCCTGTTTCTCCTGTCGCTCCTGTTTCTCCAGTTTCCCCCGTAACCCCAACATTTCCTTGTGGTCCCTCGGGTCCCTCAATACCTTGCGCACCTTGCACTCCTTGTAGACCTGTTATCCCGATTTCTCCTAAATCCCCTTGGGGACCTCTAATTCCTTGTGCACCTGCCGGACCTGTTATTCCTTGTATTCCTTGCATACCTTGAGAGCCTTGCGCTCCTGTTGGGCCTACTATACCTTGTATTCCTTGAGACCCTTGCAAACCAATTGCTCCTGCCGGACCTGTTATTCCTTGAACTCCTTGCATACCTTGAGCACCTTGTGGACCAGTCAATCCATTTTCCCCTTGTATTCCTTGTGAACCTTGTAGACCTTGAACGCCAGCTGCTCCTGTTTCCCCTCTTATCCCTTGAGGGCCTTGTATACCTTGTGCTCCAACTGCTCCTGTTTCCCCTCGTATTCCTTGTGGTCCTTGGACTCCTGCCGCTCCTGTTGTGCCTGTGGGACCTATTATTCCTTGTAACCCTTGTATTCCTTGCGCTCCTGTTGGACCTGTTACCCCTTGTATTCCTTGCACACCTTTAGAACCTTCTGCACCAGTTGGACCGATTTCTCCCTGCGGACCTTGTATGCCTATTGGACCTTCTACACCGGTTGCTCCTGTTATTCCTTGGTTACCTTTAGAACCTTGTGCACCTTGTACGCCAGCTACACCAATTACTCCTTGAGAACCTTGTGCACCCCTTACACCTTGAGGGCCAGTGGGACCAGTTATACCTTGTAACCCTTGTATTCCTACTGCACCTGGTCCCCCTGTTACACCCCGTGCACCTGGTCCACCCGTTGGACCCGTTGGACCCCCAGGTGGACCGGGTGGGCCAGATGGACCTGTCACTCCACTAGATGGACCAATTGGACCAGTAGTGCCCATCGGACCACCCGGTGGTCCTTCTAGGCCTTGCGTACCAATACTCCCTGTTGCTCCTGTTATCCCTCGTACTCCTTTTGCTCCTTGAAAACCTGTGGATCCGTTTATTCCTTGTATTCCTTGAACACCTTGTGGACCTTGGGGGCCTATTACACCTGTTATCCCCTTTATTCCACTTATACCTTGAGACCCTTGTATTCCAGTAGAACCAGTTGGACCAGTTACACCTTGTATCCCTTGATCACCTTGGTGTCCTTGCTCTCCAGTAATTCCTTGTATGCCTTGTGGACCTTCTTCTCCTTGTATACCTGTAGTTCCGTCCTCCCCTTGTATTCCTTGCGCTCCTTGGGGACCTTGCGGACCTGTTACACCTGTAATACCAGCTTCACCTATCACACCTTGCATTCCTTGTGCTCCTGTTTGTCCTCGCTCGCCTATTTCTCCTTGTATCCCTTGGGCGCCTTGTATACCTTGACTACCAGCAGGGCCTGTAATTCCTTGTATTCCTTCTAGTCCTTGTAATCCAATATCGCCAACAGGGCCTTGCTCTCCAATTAATCCTTGAGGACCTTGTAAGCCGACCGGACCAGTAATTCCTTGCTCTCCAGTATCACCAATGGCACCTTGTATTCCTTGAGCTCCCGTTGTTCCTCGCGAACCTTGTATGCCTTGAATACCTTGAGGACCTTGTGGACCCGTTGCTCCTATAGGTCCAGTGATTCCCGGAGGCCCGACCGGACCTTCATGCCCTCCAGTTGGACCCGTTGGACCACTATTACCAGTAGGACCCGTTGCTCCTATAAGCGGAAGAGGCAGTGCCACTCCAAATTTTTTGCACTTTCTATGATGACGCACAACAATCCCCCTTCCCCAAAATAATTACACTTTTTATATGAAATGCATTTTCATATGAAAAGTACACCTCTGAACTCATTTTTTAAAAATAAAGAAGCCTATCATTTCATTTATTTGAAATGATAGGCTTCTTTTTATAAAGCACTTTACTTTCTCGCCTTAATAATAAAAGTCGTTGGCACCATTCTAGCTTTATATAAAGAATAATATTTCGTAGACGGCTCAGCTCGTTCTTCATCAAATGAGCTAGATGGTTCAGGTTCTTCTATTCTCTCAATTGTAAATCCCGCTCTATTTAACTCATTTATGTATGTACTTATTTTTCTCTTATATAATGTCGCTTGTACATTTTCTCCTTTAAATGTTTCAAACGTAATAGGAGTTTCCTCATGGTATGAAGACTTTAAAACAATTTCTTCTGTACCATACTGTAAGTTTGAATACACTGGATGCTCCCAACTAAAAATAAAACTTCCTCCTGGCTTTACATATGAATAAATCAGCTCTAACGTTTTCCCTAAATCTGAAGTCCAACCTAATGCATAAATGGAGTACACAATATCAAAATACCCTTTCGGAATATCCGATTCCTCTTCCATTGCTCCGCATATTAACTTTGGATTCCAACACTTTAACGTTTCACTCGCTGTTTTAATTTGTTCACTTGAAAGATCAAGCCCCCATACTTCCTCTGCCCCGTGTTCTGCCATATATTGCAACGAATGCCCACTTCCACATCCAATATCAAGAACCTTTTTATTTCTAATTGAATCGAACAAATGAATCTCATCTTCAGACGCTGTATACGGACCATATTTCGGTAAACAATCCACTTGAAAGAAATAAGGTGCAACTGTATCCCAACACTTTTTATTTAAAGCTAACATTTGTGTCCCTTTCATATTCTACATTCCCCCATCCACTTTTCTTCCCCTAATATAAATTACACATTATAACCCGATCTCCCTTTTCTCTTCGCCCGGTAATTTTTCACTTTCGCAATCGTACCGCACGCTCTTCCTCCTGTTTCTCCAGCATACATACCGCACCATCTTTTACTTCCATTTCGCGAATGATCATAAAATACCCAGCGACAATCTGGGCATGCTTTTAACCTTCCCCACAAATTTTCTTGAATCGCCATTAAAACAACGCTTAATACTTTTGTATATACATTCTCTTCGTGCACAGGCTCATATGTAATACCTTTCATATCTTCCTTTACATGTACATGAAATGGGTATTTCTCTAACCACTTTTGCAATGATCCTTCGCCTTCAACCGTTAACCGAATATCTTCTCGAAAACTTTTTAATTCCTCTATCGTATGAAATGGAACCTCTTCATGAAAATATTCTTTCATAAAGAGCTTTATATCCTCTTCTGTTTGCAGCATGTCAATTGGCTCTCTCGTATCGTTTGGTATTTTCCATGTATTTAAAAATTCCCGAATATATTCTAATTCATTTGGTGCATTTTGATTCAATTCCATCCACCTTCTTCTTAAAATTTACTTTTTTCTGACTTTATGTATAATTATAATATAAACTAGTTAACCATTAAAAAATTTTACCGGTTACAACATTAGGAGGAGTTCTATGAAAAGTTTCTCAATACCGATACGTTTCATGCTTATTTCTTCATTTTTTATGTCTTTTGGGTATTTTGCAGTATACGCATTTTTAGCTATTTATCTATTAAGCTTTCTTCATTTTTCTGCTGTTCAAGTAGGAACAGTTTTGACGGTTATGACAATCACATCACGAGTTATCCCATTATTCTCAGGATTAATTGCTGACAAAATAGGCTATATCATTATGATGATAGCCGGATTATTTTTAAGAGGAATCGGATTTATCGCTTTAGGAATATGCTCTGATTTCTATACAATTTCTATTTCTTCTGCACTTATTGGCTTCGGAACTGCATTTTATGAACCTGCTGCTCGTGCCATATTCGGCTCACAACCAGCTCATATGAGAAAAAATTTATTTACATATTTAAACCTTAGTTTTAATTGCGGTGCAATAATCGGACCAATTGCAGGAGGGTTCTTACTCTTACTCAATCCCATCTATGCTTTCTCTCTAACAGGATCACTTATGCTGTTATTCGCTTTTATCTTTTACTTACTTAAAAATCACTTCCAAGTCACTACTGAAAACACGTCTATTGCATTTGGAATACAGGCTATCTTACAAAACAAGCCTTTTCTTCTGTTTTCATTTATCATGATTTTCTTCTATATTATGTTTACTCAGCTTACTGTCGCACTTCCACTTCATATGAAAAACATTAGTAATAGCAATCCGCTTGCTACACTCGTTATTACGATAAATGCAATAACAGGCGTCATATTTATGGTATTATTTCGTAAACTATTTCATAAATACAATACACTTTCGATTATTAAATACGGTGTTTTATTAATGAGTTTTTCTTTTTTACTCATTCCTTTATTTCCACACCCATATTGGCTATTTATTTGTGTAATTTTATTTACAATTGGCGAAACACTCGTATTACCTAACGCTGATATTGCTATTGCAAATTACAGTAACGAATCATATACAGCTACTTACTTCGGATTTTATCAACTATCACTCGCATTTGGTTTTATCATCGGTAATTATACCGGTACATCTTTTACAGCCAACTTAAGCGGAATGTATACACCATGGCTTATTTTCGGTGGAATAGGACTTATTGGTTTTATTTCACTACATATTTTAAATATAAAAAAAGGATTCCCTAAAGAAGATATATACCTATGTAATAATACAAAACACCTTTAACACATTACAATTGAGATGGTACCTTTAGACAACCAGCCTATAATAAAAAAATTCGACCATCATATGTGACAGTCGAATTTTTTTATTCTTCATATTCAAGATGATTATGTCTTTTACAACCAAATAAATAGCAAGCCCCTATATAATCAGTTTCAAATTCTAACCCTGGAACATATCCAGATTCGATACGTTCTATCATTTTTTTATAACAATTGTTCTCTTCTATATATTCCTCAATTAACTCTTTCTTATCGTTTTCTGTCCAATTTTCTTCTACTTCTTCATTCTGAACATCTTCTATTTCTGCTGTCTTCACTTCGATAGATTCCCGTATAACTTCATTTATACGGGAGAAATTATTAGCTTTATATAGAGCATAAACAAATCTACCAATCCAATTGGGACTTTTCCAGTATTCTTTGTATCCCTTTTCGAACCATTCAATTGCTTCTTTATAGCAATTCAACTCAACATATAAATCTGCTACATTAATTTCTCCTACAAAATCATCAGATTTCCTGTTAAAAGCATCCAACTTCTCTTTCGCTTCTGTTTTTCGCCCTAAATCAATTAAACACTTTACATAGTTATACATTATAATGTCTGAATCCCCTGCAACTCGCAAGAAAAATTCCGAAGCTTTTTCCAACTCTCCAAGATTATAATGAGCTACAGCTACATTGTGATATGCTTCATCGGATGGTTGAATCGAAATAGATTTTTGTAATGCATCTTTCGCTTCTTCCCACTTTTCTTGTTTCATGTAAATTTCCCCTAAGATGTTATAAGGAAAGTATGAGGAAGGATTCTACTTAACAGCTTCTTTTATTAATTCAAGAGCTTTACCATCATTCTCTTCCTCATAAAAGTACATCCAAGCAAGATTATTGAGAGATTGTACACCTCTAGATTCATGTACTGCTTGTTGAAACAGTTCCATTGCTTCCTCATATTCATTTTGTTCAAACATTTCAATTGCCTTCTCTTTAATGTTCAAGTAACTACCTCCGAAGTGAATGAATTCATCTATTCCCTATCATCATTTTAATATACAAAAATTGTAATTTCTATAATAATAAGATTGCTTCGTATTAAGCTCTTTCTCCTGTCTACATTTCATCATATATTTGGATATCCAATTCGTAATGATTTTATCAACACCGCTTTGTAAAGAAAATAAATACCTACTGTAAAAATACTGATTCTCAACAATAAGTAAATTTTTCAATCTCCCTTAAATTGGATATATAACCTATTTTAATTTACATATTATGGTACAATAAAAAAGTGCTAGCTAAACATTTACGTTCCACACTAGCAGTCTAACAATACCAAAATCAAAAATCACTTGAAATTGGGGGATGTTATGAAAAAGAAATTAATTGTTCTTCTATTCATCGGAATCATTTTATCCGGATGTTCAACTATAGTAGAAAATTCTTTAGAAACCGGAAGCGGCAGTATTGAATTATTAACACCAACGATTACAACAAAAGATAATGAATTAGAAATTAAGACTGAAGGTATTGATGAAAATAAAGTAACTTTTATTTATGTTGCCAATAAAAAAGTATTGGAACAAAAAATAAATAATGGTGAATCCTACAAACTTAACATTAAAAATATCGAGCACGCTCATAGGACAGACTACAAGCCAAGAGTTCAACTTTTGCAAACGAAAGATGATAACGAAGATGGAGACATGGCAACCTTTAAACAAGTTAGATATACAGTTGAAAAAAAGTAGTTTTATAGTTATTTCATTTAAATATAACAACCGAAAATATACTTTTAACAGAGGGTAAATATAAGAGGTGCTAGCATGAAAAGTAGATGGATTTATTGGTGGATTGGTAACATATTTTGGATTACCATTTTTGGGATATTGGCAGCTATCATTTGGCTAAGAGAGGTTGATGGTGCTGGTGTTACTCAAACACCTGAGCTGAAATTAATAGCATTTATCGTTTTATTAATTGCATTTATATTACCACTAATTATTCAAGTTGTATGGTTAATTGTTAATCTGAGAAAAAGCAGAAAAAAATAACGCAGAAAAAAGAGAGGAATCTTTTTCAATATAGATTCCTCTCTTTTTTCTATGGGGATTATGCCGTGCTTTTAAAGCTGCACTACTCCCTTTTCTTTACGATGCATGTTCATCTTTCTTCTTCTTCAACAATGCTCTCTTTTTCATCGCCTTCGTTAAATATCCACCTTTAAACGAACGGATTTCATAAGAAGACATAAACGCTTTCGGTGCAATTTCATTAATAATTTCTAACAGTTCTTTTTCTCTAGAACGCTTTGCAACGATATCTAAGCGATAACGTATAGAATTTATTCCTTCACCTTCAAATACTGTAACGCCAAATCCAAAATGGCGTAATTCATTTACTAATTCATTACAACGGTCTAGCAAACTAACTTGATACGTAATATATCCAATTGCTAATTTATTTTCTATATAACCGCCTAACAATAGTCCCGCACTAAAGCCGATGACATAGGCAACAATGTTCATCCAATTTGATAAATCTTGAAACACAATACCTAAACTGACAATATAAATTGCTCCTTCTAACAATCCTACACCTGCAGCGGATCTTGTTTGATTCTTTACAAGCAAAATCGTACGGATTGTTAAAGTTGGAACGTAAATAATTTGAAGCACAAAAATAAGTAAAGCTTGTAACATTGGTATCCACCTCTTTCGCAAATTCTTTTGTCATGATAACATACAAAAGCTTTAGAAATCGATGGGTTTTTTAATTTTTTTTAATTTTTTTTAATTTTTTTTCATACTATTGAAATGCCCCAAAAATAAGCGTATTATATTTGGCATAAATTCGATAAGTACCAGTAAATCATTCGTATTATATCATTTATTTTTAAACGCAAAAAAGGAACCTGATTAGGTCCCTTTCATCAGAGCTCTATGTTTTTCGAAGCATTTTCCTTTTGCTTCTCTTCTTCTTTTACTAGCTGCATATTTGCATAGGCTAAATTCGCAATCATTAAAAAGTGTCCACCCAATATTCCAGTACCGAATGCCCACATTTCCATTTCATGCTCAATTTCAAACATAATGATAGCCCCTAATATTGCGGCTGCAAATCGGTTTAGAACTCCTAATCCAGGAGCCTTTTCTTTCATCACGATACTTCTTCCTAATTTCTCCACTCTGCGAGCTAATAGCCAAAGACAATATGCGCTAACTGCTAAACCGATACCGAACCCTGTCACTTGTTTCCCAAACGGAGTAACCGCCCACATTAGTAGTAAACCACTAAAGATCGTATACAATTGTAATCGATATACACGTAAGGCTACTTGAATCAAAATATCCGCTCCTAATTTCACATTTTATTATGTGTTAGAAGAAAAGCAGCAACTTACACAGTTGCTGCTTTCTCTTGTTCTTGTTCCATTTTTTGAATTTCAACACGTTTAATTTGATAAGCATCTTTTTCTAACACTTTAAATTCATAGCCTTCTGCTTCAACGTATTGTCCTTCTTCGATTTCATGATTTTGCATCATAATCCATCCACCGATTGTATCCACATCGTCTTCTTCAATGTGTAATCCAAACAAATCTTTTACTTCTGAGATAAGCACTTTTCCATCAACAATTTTATGATACTCGTTCACATGTTGAATTGGTGGTGCTTCATCTTCATCATATTCATCACGAATTTCGCCGACGATTTCCTCCAATATATCTTCAAGCGTTACAATTCCAGCTGTTCCTCCGTACTCATCATATAAAACAGCCATTGGAATTCGCTTCTTCTGCATTTGCAGTAATAAATCATGAATTGGAGTCGTTTCCATAACTTCAATAATCGGACGCATATACGTGCGAATCGATGATAAATCTTCTTGATCGTTGTTCATATATCGAATAAAGAAATCTTTTACGTTGACCATACCGATAATATCATCTTTATCTTCTCCAAAAATCGGATAACGTGTGTATCGTTCATTTTGGATTACTTTCATGTGTTCTTCTACTGAATCTTCAAGATAGAAACCAACGATTTCTGTACGCGGTACCATTATCTCTTTCGCGATGCGATTATCAAATTCAAAGATATTATTTACATACTTGTATTCAGCTTGATTAATTTCGCCACTTTCATAGCTATCTGAAAGAATAAGACGTAATTCTTCTTCTGTATGAGCTACTTCATGTTCAGAAGCTGGCTTCAAACCGAATAAACCAGTTATAACACGAGCTGAACCGTTCAATACCCAAATAAATGGATACATGATTTTATAGAACATCATTAACGGAGTTGCCAATAACAACGTTACTTTTTCAGCCTTTTGAATTGCCAGCGTTTTCGGAGCTAATTCCCCTACTACAACGTGTAAATATGTCATTAGCATAAAAGCAAGACCAAAAGTTAATACTGATGAGATAGAAGGATTTACGTTCCATTTCTCAAATAACGGGTGTAATAACTTTTCGATTGTCGGTTCACCTAACCAACCAAGTCCCATCGCTGTAACTGTAATACCTAATTGACAAGCAGATAAATATTCATCTAAATTTGTTGTTACTTTTTTCGCTGCTAACGCACCGCGTTTCCCTTCCGCAACAAGCTGATCAATGCGACTTGAACGTATCTTAACAATCGCAAACTCTGCTGCTACGAAAAATCCAGTAAATGCGATTAAAATCGCAACCATGACTAAATTAAATATTTCCAATGAATCCCCTTAGTTAAAAAACTAAGGTGTCCACCTCCTGTATACTATAATGTTTTCTTATTTGTTCGTTAGAAAACATAGCCCGATACAAAAATTAAAGAGGTCGGATTTCACTTATTCTATAATAATAGAGCAAGTGTCTGTATTAAAGCTGTCGTTTGACCTGATAAAGATTTCGATATTTTTTCACGTTGTGAATCAGTCAATTCATCTAAAAGAGGCTTTAACTCTGTTAGTTCTGCTTCTAATCTATGAATATGGTCTGTCACTTCATTCACATGTTTCGAAACGTGTTCATTGATACCGAGCAGCTTCTTCTCCTCGATCTTCTCTTTAATCTCACAAAGCGGCATATGCATTTCTTTGCACTTCTCAATAAATTGTAATGTCTCAAATGCTGTTTCGTCGTAATAGCGATAATTAGATTGAGATCGCTCCGCTTTTAAGATTCCTAGATTCGTATAATAATCAATCGTTCGTTTCGACACGTGAGCCATGAGAGCCAACTGTCCGATTCGATACACCTTCCCAACGATCTTCCCCCCTTGTTTATATTACTATTATCATACAATACATAAACTGTACAGTCAAACGTGACGGTTTGTTATTCACAATTTATATAAAATTTCTCGTCTCATCTTATACTATCCATAAACATATAATCTATTAATTTAATTATATATAAAAATCAATATTTTTATTAAACCACCACTACCGAAATGTAGCCATTGAATAGCCCGTTCCTTCAACCTTTCTTATTTACGAACATATCATAATAATATCGATATAAATTATTTATTCTATAGGAGGAGATTGAAATTACCACAACTATTATTTCTCATTTTTATAACGAAGAATATTTGCTTCCTTGGTGGCTTATGCACCATACAAAAATATTCGATCACGGTATATTAATTAATAGAGGTTCCACTGATCGTTCCGTTGAGATTTGTAAATTATTCGCCCCCCACTGGGAAGTGCGAGATTCAAGATTTATTGAGTTTGACCCAACAAATACTGACATTGAAGTTATGGGAATTGAAAGAGAAGTTTCAGGTTGGAAAATCGTTTTAAATACTACGGAATTCTTTTGTTGTAATAATAAAGAAGAGTTTTTCTCATCTCTTCATACACTAGGACAAAATATGTATGCAATTAGAATGATTTTAATGATTGATAACCATAATTATTCGAAGCCAAGATATTCTATCCCATTAGTAGAGCAACGATACCACGGCGTCTTCCCTTATAACCCAAAACTCGGATGTGCCTGGAGATTTATTCACAACCACCTAGATGGAGCATATTTACCTGGTAGACATTATTCGCGGCACGGGAACATAGTTTATGACTATCCTTCATTTATTTTAAAATTTTATTTTAGCCCTTGGAATGAACATACAAAGGCTAGAAAATTACAAATTACACCCACCCTTTCAAAAATGGGTGTTCAAATGGGACTCCAAACTCATTATGGACAATCTCCTGAGGAACTCGAAACCCGTTTTTTAGAGCTTAGTAACGTAACACAAGACCTTCGTAATCATCCTGAATATCAAGAATTATTCCCAAAATTCAAACCGTAATGTTGTACGCACTGGCATATTTTCACACAATTCCTCCTACTTAGCAAAAAATATAAAACCATTCGCATAAAATATGAATACTGTAATTACTATAACTTTTTATTTTAGGAGGACAAAATGAAAGCTGTTATTCTTGCTGGTGGATACGGTACAAGGATTGGGGAAGAAACACACTTAAAACCAAAACCTATGATTGAAATTGGGACAAAGCCTATTCTATGGCACATTATGAGTCTGTTCAGTCATTACGGTATTACTGAATTTATTATTTGCTTAGGTTATAAAGGCTATGCAATTAAAGAGTTCTTTCTAAATTACAACTTACACATGTCAGATTTCACAATACAATTAAGCAACAACACAATCACTAGCCATTCACATCGTATAGAACCATGGAAAGTTACTCTTATCGATACTGGTCTAAATACAGAAACAGGTGGCCGAGTGAAAAGGATACAAAATTACGTCGGGAACGAACCTTTCTTTTTAACTTACGGCGATGGATTAAGTAATGTAAATATAAAAGAACTCCTTACGTTTCATAAAAAACATGGGAAAATGGCTACTGTAACTGCCGTACAACCCCCTGGTAGATTCGGTTCCCTTGTTATAGATAAGCAATCAGTTACATCATTTCAAGAAAAACCTTTAGGTGATGGTGGATGGGTTAACGGTGGATTCTTTGTTTTAAACCATGACATTTTCAATTATATTAGCGGAGATAAGTCCATTTTTGAAACAGACACTTTAGTTCAGTTAGTAAATAAAAACGAATTGGCAGCATATCAACATACTGGTTTTTGGCATCCAATGGATACATTGCGCGATAAAAATAAATTAGTCGAGCTATGGGAAAGTAATAACGCTCCGTGGAAGGTTTGGTAATATGGCTTCATCATCTTTTTGGAATAAGAAAAAAGTATTTATTACAGGACATACTGGCTTTAAAGGCTCATGGCTCACCCTTTTTTTAACTTCATTAGATGCAGAAGTAGTTGGCTATTCTTCTCACCCCCCATCCATCCCTAACCTTTTTGAACAATGTAACGTATCAAAAGAGTGCATAACAATTAAAGGCGATATTACAGATTACGATTCTTTATTCCATGCCCTGAGACAACATAACCCTGACATACTATTTCATTTAGCAGCTCAGCCAATCGTCACCACTTCATACAAAAATCCTATCGAAACATTTAAAACGAATGTTTTAGGTACTGTTCACGTATTAGAAGCGGCAAAGCATATAGAAAGTATACGTGGCATCATTAATGTTACAAGTGATAAATGCTATGAAAATGACGGGAGCGGTAACCGGGCATTCGTGGAAACTGACCGACTAGGAGGTTTCGACCCTTATAGTGCTAGTAAAGCTTGTGCTGAACTAGTTGCAACATCATATCAAAAATCATTCTTCCACACTAACACTCCTAAACTTGCCTCAGTAAGAGCAGGTAATGTCATCGGCGGCGGTGATTGGGCAGAAGACCGATTATTCCCAGATATCATTCGTGCATATTTACAAGATAATACATTAAATATTAGAAACAAAAACGCTATTCGCCCATGGCAACACGTATTAGATCCTTTACATGGCTATATTCTTTTAGCTGAAAACCTTTCGAAAGACGCCGAATATGCAGCAGCTTGGAATTTCGGCCCGATGAATGAACTTAACAGAACCGTTCATGATGTCATTCAATCTATAATAAAATTATGGAATCAACCACTAACAATCCTTTCCCCTCATACAAATACTCTTTATGAATCACCTATTTTAACACTTGATAGTACAAAAGCAGTAAATAAACTCGGTTGGACTCCTAAATTATCAACAGATCATTCTATCGCTTGGACTGTTGATTGGTACAAAAAATATGCATCTGGTCAAAATATGGAATCTTTCACGCGACAACAAATCGATGCATTCAAAAATTTATAAGGGGGCTATAAAATGGAACAGAAAAAATGCCGTTTTTGCCACTCATTACTCACAAATACTTTTTTAGATTTAGGCGTTTCTCCTCTCGCTAACTCATTTGTAGCTCCAGAACACTCATATAAAATGGAGCCATTTTATCCGCTGCACACGTTTGTTTGTAACTCTTGTTTACTTGTACAATTAGATGAATTTGAATCTCCGCACAATATTTTTCATGACTATTTATACTTTAGCTCTTACTCCTCCAGTTGGCTACTACACGCTAAGCAATATGTAGAAATGGCGATTACGCGTTTCAACTTAACAAACCATTCGAAAGTGATTGAAATCGCAAGTAACGACGGGTACTTGTTACAATACTTTCAAAAAGAAAATATCAAAACGTTAGGAATTGAACCAGCAAAAAATGTAGCAGAAATCGCTATCCAAAAAGGAATTCCTACTGAAGTGAATTTTTTCAGCAATGACTTAACAAAAAAATTACCGCAAGCAGATTTAATCGTCGCAAATAACGTATTAGCACACGTTCCGAACTTGCATGATTTTGTTGCCGGTTTAAAAACATTATTAAAACAAGATGGCACGATAACAATTGAATTCCCGCACTTATTAAACCTCATATCCTTTAAACAGTTTGACACAATCTATCATGAGCATTTCTCCTATTTCTCACTTATAAGTCTTCAAAAAGTTTTAGCTCATCATCATTTACAAATTGTCGATGTAGAAGAACTTGCAACGCACGGTGGTTCATTGCGTATTTTTGTAAACCATCACAGTGACTCATCCACTATCCATTCCAGTGTTACAAATATAATCCAAAAAGAAGTAGATCACGGGCTAGATACATTAGATTGCTATCTCCTTTTTTCTGAACGCATAGAACAATTGAAAATAAGTATTTTAAAGTTTTTTATCGAAGCAAAAGCTTTAAACAAACAAATTATCGGTTACGGCGCTCCAGCTAAAGGAAACACCCTTTTAAATTATTGCGGGATAGGAAAAGAATTTTTAAATTATACTGTAGATAAAAACCCTCACAAACAAAATCTCCTTCTACCAGGAACCCGCATTCCAATACAATCTCCGGAAGAAATAAAACGTACAAAACCTGATTACATTCTCATACTTCCTTGGAACTTGAAAGACGAAATTATGAAAGAATGCTCTTTCATTCGTGAATGGGGCGGCAAATTTTTAGTAACGATTCCAGAAGTTGAGGTAATTGAGCCATGAAAAAAATCCTTGTAACAGGCGGTAGTGGATGGATTGGTAAATATGTTGTAAATTCTCTTATACAAAAGGGCTATGAAGTGCACGCCACTTTCCATACAAATAAGCCTTCTCACCTTTCTTGCGATTGGCATAAAGTAAACTTACTTTGCGATGAAGAAGTAAAAAAACTCATTTACGACATTAAGCCTAGTCATCTCATTCATTTAGCTTGGGAAGCAGTGCCGCCAGCGTGTTATGTATCTATTAATAATTACTATTGGCTTATATCCAGTATCTCATTACTTCAACACTTCACAACGTGCGGCGGAAAGCGAGTCATCGTTGCCGGTACTGGCGCAGAGTATGAATGGTTTAACGGCGTATTATTTGAAGATTCACCGCTTCTTTCCTATAAAACCCCGTATTCATTATGTAAAAACGCACTACATTCCTGGCTACAATCATACGCTGGGCAAACCGGCCTCAGCATATGTTGGGGCCGCATTTTTCATATGTATGGCCCTCACGAACAAGGGAATCGACTCGTTTCTAACATTATCACGTCCTTATTAAAAAATGAGGACGCACTATGTACACATGGAAAACAATCAAGAGATTTCCTCCATGTGAGTGACGTCGCTGATGCTCTCGTAACAGTATTAGAACGCAACGTTACAGGCACAATCAATATCGCTTCTGGTCAATCTGTACAAATTAAAGAATTAGCTTCTATCATTGCTAAAAAGATAGGAAAAGAAAATTTAATTAAACTAGGTGCGATTCCTTTCTCTAAAGATGAACCTTTATTCGTCGGCGTTAATGTAGAACGTTTAAAAACTGAAGTAAACTGGAAACCGACATACGATCTAAATATTGGAATCGAAGAAACAATTTTATGGTGGGAATCATTTATAAAAAAGCATAACGATACGCATCACTAAAACGTAAATCCTTCGTCCCTCTTGCTAAATCCTTATACCATTCTTCTAATCTTTCAGGTGTAATAATATGATGCGTTCCCATTCCCCCATGCTTACTAGCTTCAGAAAGAGTCGGACCAATTTGTAATTTCCTCTTTCTCATCGCATCGTTCCAAGGGCTGAAACCAAACCATGCAATACACGCAAGTGGCGGGTAAGCCATAGATTCATGCACAGATAAATGTCTTCCAACCGTATAACTTCCGTGTTCATGATTATGAATAAATCTACCCCTTCTCCATAACGCCCAATCTTCTGGTAAATAACCGTGAAATCGCTGTTTCATTAAAGGTATTCCAAAGTTAAGGTCCGGATAATTATAGTTAAGATCATCGACCATAATAAGCCCTTCCAGCCAATACATCCTCCCTCCCAATTCATTTAGTGATTTCCAAAACTGATTTTTATCTTGCACACAAAGAAACTCAGTCGTATTTAAAATCATTTTCCATCCTTCTACTTCTTGTTCTATCCTCATCACTTCATGATCTGTCGCTAGTGCATCAAATTCTGGATTTGCAGAATCTCGTACTTCCCAGTGTGGTGCGAATTTTTTACAAATTTCAACCGAACGATCTGTTGAACCTTTATTAATTAAAATGCCATGATCAAACAGTTTCGTATGATGAGAAAGCCACCACGGTAATAAATACTCTTCATTGTAAAAATGAGAAATAACGGTCGTAGTTATAACAATCTCCTCCTCTTTTTCTATTAATCTACTTTTTTATCCTACTCTTAATATACTTATCAGTTATGTAATTCGTTTCTTTTATTTTAAAAATATGTTTTTCTACCATATACTATGCTTTCTTAGACAACCATCATTTCCATTTTCTAAAGAAACATCCCAATAAACTGAAAATTAAGTTATAATATCATTATAAAATTATGAAGGAGGAATGCACTCATGTACTACAACACTTCATTCGAAAACGATCAACCTGTAGTCCGTCTATAATCTAAGACGGGCATTCATATAACAAGTGCACCATGCCCCGTCTTAGGGAATAAATCATAACCCTAAAAATAGACGGAGGTCATTCAAATGAAACAAACCATTTTAGGAGCTATATGTTTATCACTAGCAGCAAGTATTTGGGGCGGTATGTACGTCGTTAGTAAATACGTACTCGACTTTATTCCGCCACTTACACTCGTTTGGCTACGCTTTATTATCGCTTTTGTTGTTTTATATGCGATTTTGAAAACAACTGAAAAAAAGCAAAAGAAAAAAGTAACCATACACAAAAAAGATTGGCTATTATTCGCTTGGATTGGATTCATCGGGTATTTCATTTCGATCACATGTCAATTTATCGGAACGAAATTATCCGATGCTCATACAGGCTCCTTAGTAACATCAGCTACACCTGCATTTATGGTTATATTTGCAGCGCTCCTTTTAAAAGAGAAACTAACTGCTCGTAGACTTTTATCAACTATAATAGCGACAATCGGTGTCATTATCGTTATCGGATGGGATATTGAAATCGGCTCCTATTTTATCGGTACAATCATTTTAGTTGGAGCCGCTATTACGTGGGCTTTACTATCCATTTATGTAAAAATCGCTTCCGCTCGATTTTCATCTTTAATTATTACAACGCACGCAATATTCTTTTCACTCTTTTTCATTACACCGTGCATGGTATGGGAACTCCAATCAAGTCCTATTGAACATATAAACATGTACGTATTATTAGGCGTACTCTATTTAGGAATCGTCTCAACCGCAGGTGCATTTTTTCTTTGGAATAAAGGGTTAGAATTAATGGATGCTAGCATCGGTTCATTATTTTTCTTCTTTCAACCGATCGTAGGATCATTACTTGGCTGGCTCCTGTTAAATGAGACGTTAAACAGTAACTTTTTCATTGGTGGTATCCTTATTATATGCAGTGTTATAATTACTACTTTTGAAAAGCAAAAATAGTATAAAAAAAACAGGCAGAGACTTAGTCTCTGCCTGTTCGCATAATTGGGTCTTGGTCGTGAAAACCGATGCAAATTGGTATATTACTTTGTAATCCACTGCATGCACTTATAAAACTACACACCGTTCTTGCGATTAAATATAAAGTAATACCTACAGCCTTTTTATCTGAATCAAAGCCATTTTCACCATAAATATCAGCTAACTCTCCTAAAGATGGTCCTTCTATTTCATCCGTCCAATCACTTGCCCAATCCTCATCTTCTTCTTCAAGAAACATATAATCGTCACAAATATAAAACTGACTATCCCACTCATTATCAAGATCATACTCAAAATAAATCGCCTTTGCTTCTTCACTTTCAGCAATTTCTAACGCTTCTTTCAAACCTATCCTCATACTTTCCTTGTATGAATCTAATGGAATCAATTTAATGCGCTCCGCATCCTCACTTGACGCTAGTGTGCGACAAATATCATAATACTTCAATTCTATTTGAGATACTGATAACAAAAATACATCTTCCTGCATTTCCTCTAAATACTGAAAAATATCCACACTATTACAACTCCCTACACTTTACACAGTCCAATGTGCTGGACGAGACAACACTTTCGGTAATTTCGTATGTTTGTCCCCTTTCGCCGCATTAATTTGGACTTGCGTAAGAAAAATACTATTCGTAAAATCTGCCCCTCTAATATCTGCATCACGCAAATCTGCTCCAATGAGATCAGCTCCGCGTAAGTCTGTACCATTAAGGTTAGCCGCAATTAAATACGCCCCTCTTAAATTGGCTCCTTGTAAATCTCTCTTTTTAAGGTTAGCTCCCATAAGATCTGCTCCGCGGTGACTGATTCGTTTTTTACGTGCAGCATTCATTTCTTTCCAAACTAATTCACTCGTCTCTAAAAGGAGAATGTTCACTTCTGCACGGTGTAATGGCACATTTACTTCCATTAACTCATCTGAACTTAAATTAGAAAGACGCTCTGTCTCTTCAATTGCTTCCTTCAGCTCTTTATGAATTGTCTGCGTCGCCTTTAAAAGAACAGCTTCCTTCAAATACCAAAGCATTTCATGAAGCTGATGCATAACCGGAAAAGCATCATACATTTCTCTCGCATGCTCGGCATCTGTCCGCCAATCAATTCCTTTAAACGTAACTTGAGAAATCTTTTGTCCGGCGCCGAAACATTCAAACACTGTACAACCTTTATACCCTTTTCCTCTAAGATTTCTATGTATACTACATTTATAATCTGATTGTAAATTTGTACAAGGTTTACCACCATCTTTATTCACCGCAAAATCTATTGACGCTGCGAACGGTAATGCTACACAACATAAACCAAAACACTTTTCACAATCTGCTTTTAAACTATTGTGATTTGTATCCTCTTCTACATGAAAATAATCGTTATTATTAGTCAAAATATATACCCCCTGTTGTCTTTTGACTATTTCATAATATTCCAACTACAATAAATAATCAATTTTAAAATAAATAGACCTATTTCATTTCAAACAACAACATAATCCTTTTATTTCTTTTCATTTAAAAAGGACATCCACTACAATGTTAATTATAATTAAATTATGAACTTTCGAATAACAAGGAGGATTACTATGGCATTAGAAATGAAAACAAACTGTCAAATTTGCGACCATTCCCTTCAGCCCGATTCTGAAGCATACATATGCGTGTATGAATGTACATTTTGTGCACCATGTACAGAGGAAAGGCAAAATGTTTGCCCGAATTGTGGCGGCGAGTTAGTACGTAGGCCGAAAAAGAAATAATAAAAAGGCAAAAACGAACAGGAATATGTTCATTTTTGCCTTTTTATTTAACTATTAAAATTACTTCTATTATTGATTCAAATGATTTTTAACTGCTCTTATAACCAATTCATGATCTACTTCTGGTGGTAATCCTGAGACTGTTATCATTCCAATAACCCCTACATTTTTTATTTGGATAGGAAAACATCCACCAAACGCAGCATATTCCGATCCATCTAAACGGTATTTTTCATGATATGGAACTCCGCTTATTTCACTTTCTATCTGCATATAATACGAGCTATGATTATGCAGGGAAACGACCCGTTTTTTACGCTCAATCCATTTCGTATTTTCCTCAGTTGTCCCCGTCATCTTGAAATGAAATAATTGCACACCATTTTTGGCTATATCAACAGCAATCAATTTCCCCTCTCGCTTTGCTGTTTCAACGATATATAAACCTAATTGCAAGGCATCTTCATTTGTAAAAGAGGAAAATTGAAGTGTTTCCTCCTCTATTAATATTTGTTTACTTATTTCACTCAAATTTGAAGTACTCATATCTTTAACCTCCCTAATTGTCTTATACCACATTGGCTTTTTTTAGAATTACCAGATTCTATAGTACCGTAACGCTTGTTTTCTTCTTACTGGTGCTATTATGAATTATATTTAACACATTAAAAATGTATGTACTTTAAAGTGCTATAGGTACTAAACATTTAGTACAGGAATTGTCTATTTCTGTGATTAATTAGAATATATTAAGGTGTTTGCATTTTTGCCTTGCTACAATGCCCTTGCGAAAAGATACTATATTTTACTTATGTGAATACAAAAAAAGCAAAGCGCCCACGCTTTGCTTCTTACAAAATCCCTTTTAACTTTTCATAAATTAACTTCGCTAAATACGCATAGACTTCTGCTACAAAGTGTAATCCATCTTTTTCTTCATCTTCTACGAATATTTTATAATTTTCTTCTTGAATCATCTCAGCATATAAATTGAGAAAATGGCTCCCTGTTTTTCTTGCTACTTCCTCTTCCGCCGCTGCATACTGACGTTTTCATTAATCTAACACTCCTTTACGTACGAAACAGCTTTCCTTCTATCGCTTTCACATATCTTTCCGCAGAACGTTCAACTGCCTCATTTGCATTTTCTTTTACTACTCGGTGAAAAGCATTATATAAACGATTAAATTGTAACGGTTTCACTCGATTCGCCATTTCCTCAACTTTTCTCGCCGGTAATGGAATTAAGTTTGGATAGCTGTACATGAAGCTCACCCACTGTTGATCCGCTACAACTTGAATGATATCACCTGTTAATAATATACCTTTCCCATCATTTCCTTCTTCCCAATGTAATACAGAACCGCCACTAAAATGTCCTCCGAGACGATGCACAGTAATTCCATCTGCTAATTGTAAAGACTCACCAGTCCAATAAATAATACGACTACTCGGGCGCATAACCCACTCTTTATCGTCTTCGTGTATATAAATTGGTACATCAAATGTTTCTGCCCATTCTACTTGTGTTGAATAATAATGCGGATGAGATAGTGCAATCGCATCTAATCCGCCCCACTCTTTTATCTTCTCAATTGTCGTTTCATCTAAATAAGTAATACAATCCCATAACAAACGATATGACTCTGTTTTTACTACAAATGCCGTCTGACCGATCGCAAATTCTGGTTTTGTCGTAATACTATAAAGCCCATTTTCTTCTTCTATAATTTCATTTTTATATGTATCACTCGTTTGCAAGTTTTCTAAACTCGTCCAAGACTGCCCTTTCGGATTAATATATTGTCTCTCCTCATCACAAATAACACAACTTACCGGTTCTTCCACACTCGCTGCATACTGCACGCCACACGTTGTACAAACGAAATTATTCATAGTCATTCCCCTATCCCTTTAATTTTTTATTAAGCTGATATTTGTTGATAGTTTTCTGCTTTTTTATTTTCGATTACTAAACCTATTAGAGTCAGTAAATAGACAGCTGTAACTGACAATGGAATTACAATAAGTCCATTGTCTGCAAAAAGAATCCCGCAAACTGACGTCACAAATACGGTTCCTACTGACAATACACCATAACTTTTACTTTCATAAATCCATACGTACGGTACAAAATGAACACCTATTAACATTGCTACTACAAAAGGTAACCATTCTGGAAATTGAAAATATGCAAGTAACACTAACGGAATATTTAATACATTTATCCCACCAATTATTCCAGCTAAAGTCCCTAGCGAATTTCCTTTCGCAAACATATCAATTTTCAATATAGCAGCTATCATTAAGCCACAAGGAAATACACAACCCATACCAATTAAATACACCCACACAACTTGTTTTTCTGAAAGAAGAATACCCGTTACACTCACTACAATCCAAAACAAAATACCAGCTATTATAACAGGAATTCCCCTCTTCGTTCTTTGTGCTAAATCTCGTTTTGCTTCTGCTATGTTCATTTCACTATCTCCCCCAAACTATTTGTACTATAAAGCCGGCTCAATTTCGTTCATCCAATAACACCAAGCTACTAAGTAATCTTCTAAATCTTTCGGGTGGTGTCTCAAACATGTATCTATACGCAAATATAAACCTATGACTATTTCCTCATATAAATCTCGTTCTTTTTTATGAAATATACATGGTTTTATCGCATAACCAATCACTTCTTTTGTTAAATCTTCCGGAGTTGAACAGAACGCGTAAATTAAATCATATAGAGGATCCCCTAACACTGGTAACGGATCTATCACGCCATATAACTTGTTTTCTTGAAATATAAAGTTATGGAATCCGCAATCACCATGTAATAAAAATGGCTGATTTACTCCAGCGTCCCTATTTGCTAGTTTAAGAACAATTCTATAATGTTCCTCACTTATGTAACGTCTTACATTTTCATAAGCTTCCATCACATTTGCCGTTAAAAATTCATTCCAAGATTGAATCGGACTTTCTTTCCATCCCCAGCCTTCTGCCCCTGGAACCATTTTATACTTATTGATAACTTCTTTTACAAGTGTACGAAGCGTACTTCGTTTATATCCTTGTTTACACGAAGTATTACCTTCAAGGAAAGAATACACGAAATATGTATGTAAAGGTTCCTTATACAAAAGCTTTGAAAATAAACTATTCTCCTCATAAAATGAGAGAAAATTAGCTTCTTCACGTATTACTTCCGCTTCATTCAGCTTTACTACATATTTTTCGTCCAACAAATATACAGTACTTGTCGTTCCTCCGTTCAACGCTTTTACGCTATTTGGATCATGTGAAATAACTTTCTCCTTAACTAGTTGTGCAGCAATTATTGAAATGTCCATTCTCTCACCCTTTAATTCCGAAGATTCCCCCAATTCAAAAGACAACTTTACTATTATTTGACAAACGAATAGGAAACCCCTTCCAAAATCTTAATATAACAAAAAATCATTTACTTTTATATTTCAAAAATAAGGAAATACTATCAACAACGTTACATACATATTAGGAGGACAATATGAAACCTGAATTTTTAAAAGCAGTACATGATGCCATTGGAAGTGTCGAACACATTCATATAGAAGAAAGCGGTGCCGACAGCTTACTTATCCATCATGATGATGCACAGCAATTACAACAAGTCGCTAAAACGTTAGAAAACAACAATTTCCGCTCTGCTTTAAGAACAACTGGAGATGCTTCGTATATTGAAGTGTTGAACAGATAATGAAGGTCTGGATGTATTCCGGGCTTTCTTTTTTTATCCCGCTATTTGCCGTGCAGTAAGACCTCCACCTCAAAATTCAGCGGAAGTAAAGAAGTTAGGTGGGGGATGAACAAAACCCCCACTGATTAAAGTTTCACTTTATATTGAAACTTCAAACTCTTTCACATACACCGCTGTTCCCGCAATATCTATTTGTAACTTCTCATTTTCTACATCTTTCGTTACATAAACCATTACACGACCATCTTTATTTATTTCCTGTCCTTGCTCAACGATTAACTCCAGTTCATGGTCAAAATCTTTCTTCAAATACCTCTCATAGTACGCTCCCATCACACCTGAAGCTGTTCCTGTCACAGGATCTTCAATCGTTCCAGCATAAGGTGATGAAAAATGACGACCGTGCATTTGCACCTGTTCATCATAAGTTTCTAGACAAACTGGATGGATAGAAGCCTTAGGTATTTCTTTTAATACCGATGGAAACGCCTCATTTTTAGGTTTCATTCTTTCACATGCATCTAGATTTTTAATCGGTACAATTACAGTCCAGTTCCCCGTACTTCCATATACAATTGGTACACTTGCATCTAAATCAGTTACTTCTAACCCGATACTATGAGCTAATTCTTCTTTTGAACCTGCAAAATCTTTAAACTGAGGTGCTGCCTGCCTCATTTTAATAAAGGTTTCTCCATTTTCATTTGCACCTATTTGTATCGGTAAAATACCTGCCTTCGTTTCAATCGTAAGGTTTGTTTTTTCTTCTAATAAACCTCTTTCACGCAAGGCATATATAGTTCCAACTGTCCCATGACCACATAAATCCATTTCAAACCCTGGTGTAAAATAGCGCATTCTTATATCTGCTACTTCTGAAGAAAGAACGAAAGATGTTTCGTTAAATCCAACTTTTTCAGCAATACGCTGCATGTCCTCTTCCGTTAATCCATCCACCTCTAATACAATACCTGCTGGATTTCCCATATTTGGTTTATTCGTAAATGCGTCGTAATGAAATACGTTTATAGTCTTCATTTTTTAACCCCTTATTTGTTCGTTTCATTATTTTTATAATAAATAAGAAAATCTGCCCACTTACCATTCCCCATAGAAAATGCCTCTCTCGTACATTCAAATGAAAAACCAGCTCTTTCTGCAAGACGAACGGATGGCTCATTATCGATATGTATATGTAATTCGATTCTATGAAATTGAAGGCCATTAAAAAATAACGGCAGCGCAGCTTTTACACTTTCTACTCCGTATCCATTTTTCCAATGTTGATTATGAATAGAGTAACCCATCATCGCCCATTGATAGTCCATACGTAAAATTTTTATAAGTTCTAGCTTTCCAATATTGGCGCCATCTTCTTTCTGAAAAATACCTAACACATACATTTCATCCCGTCGTGCCGCCTCATCAAATCCTCTTATCCATTCCGTAAACCACTCTTTCGTTGAAGACGACATGTCATGATAGCCATCATCGTATTTATATTGAGATGGTAACCTCTTATTGAATCCATCTAACCAACTTTCATAATCCTCTTTTTGAAATGGACGAATAATCAGTCTCTCTGTCTCTACTTGTAATAGTGGCAGCTTCATTTATATCTCTTCCTTTAATTGTTAATTGAATATTCTTTATTATCTTACACAAAATACAAAATCTAGTAAATCATTATGTTTTTTATAAACAAAAATCCAGTTATGCTTTTTACATAACTGGATTCTTCATTATTTAATAACCTTTTATTTCACAAGAAAAACATCCCTTAATTCCCTCTTCAACACTTTCCCTAAAGCGTTTTTCGGTAATTCGTCCATAAATACAACTTCTGGTATTTTATAGCTTGCTAGTTTTTCTTTACAATGCTGAATAATCTCTTCTTCTGTTAAAGACGTTTGATTGTCCTTTACAATGTAAGCTGTTGGGACCTCCCCCCAAAAGTCATTTGGAATCCCAACTACTGCAACTTCTAAAACGCCATTTATTTCATGAATTACATCTTCTACTTGATCTGGATATACGTTGTCACCACCGCGTACGATAACGTCTTTATATCTTCCCATAATATGTAGAAATCCATCATCATCTATCATACCGGCATCACCCATGTTAAACCAATTATCTTTTACTACCTTCTTTGTTGCCTCTTCATTATTCCAATATCCTTTAAACATGTACGGGCTTTTCACGTGAATCTCTCCAACTTTATTTGTTGTTAGCTCATCACCTGTTTCTGGATGAACAATTTTCAACTCAACATGCTTAAGTGTTTTCCCTACAGAAGACATTTTTTCTTTTCCCATATTTGGATGCCAAGAAGTTACTACCCAACCTTCTGTACTCCCATAACCTTGCACCATATAAATGCCTTTTTCCATATATTTTTGAATGAGTGTTTCTGGCACTTTTGTACCACCACTTTGCGCTACTTTAAAGGCCGAAATGTTGCGCTCTTTATTATCTAATTCATCAAGCATGTAACTATAAACAGCTGGGAACGCAAGCATCGTAGTAATTTTCTCTTCTTCAATCTTATCCCAAATAAGAGTAGGATTCGAATCAGCTAAAAAGACCATCGTAACGCCATGATAAATACAATTTAAAATAGAAAGCACGCCACTCATATGAAACAATGGGTGCACTGATAAAAAGCGTTCACCTGCTGGAATTTCTCTTTGCCCCGCAATTTCAGTAAAATAATGGTGTAAGTTTTTATGACCAATTACACATGCTTTTGCCTGTCCAGTCGTTCCTGAAGTAAATAAGTAAATGGCATCATCATCTTCATGAACTTCCACATTCGGCTCTGTTATTGGCTGTTCCTTTGATTTTAATTCAAATGAGCCAAATCCTTCTTTTGTCGTCTCAATTACATAAGGAATTTCTTTAACTGCATTAATCTTTAATACAACTTCACTAAATTCATCATCAATAACTAATACTTTTAATCTCGCTTCTTTTACAATCGATTCTAATTCATAAGCTGTAAGCTGATGATTAAGCGGAATAAATATCGCTCCAATTTTTAAGCTTGCCATCATAACGCTTGGAAACGGATGATTATTTTTGCATAGAATTCCTATACGATCCCCTCTTTTCACACCGGTATGTAACAAATAATGTGCAAGCTGATTTACTCGTTCATTATACTGCTGAAACGAATACCTTTTCTCTCCACCGATAAGCGCTTCCAAATTTGGTGACTGCATTGCTCTTTTTTGTAATAATTGTCGCATCGTTCTCAAGTAAAACTCCCCTTTATATATGTTAGGATTTTTATTTTACCAGATTAATTATTAATTTACTAAAGATTAAACTTGGTGAATTTAAATGAAGTAAATCTTTAGTCGATGTGGGGTGTTCATCTCCACTGATTATTAGTCCACACCTTACGGGCTGTTAATGCGGGATAAACAAAAATAGCCATCTACTTAACAAGTAAATGGCTATTTCTCCTTATATATTAGAAAACTCCTTATTCATCACATATTTCACATACTCAGGTGCACTTTTGTCAATCTCTTCATCACTGATTTCATATTCCGCACCATATAAATAAAATGATGGTATAAATTCCATTCCTGTATATAAGCTCGTAGCGTGGAATGGTTTCGTTAATTCATCCATTGTAATTCCGGTATTTTTATAGTCTTTTTCTAACCCACCTATAGAAATAGCTACACCAAATTCTTTCCCCTTCACTTTATCCCCTTTTGATCCATAGGCAAATCCATATGTTAATACATCATCGAACCATTTTTTTAATAATGGTGGTGAGCTATACCAGTAGAGTGGAAATTGGAATATATATCGGTCGTGCTCTACTAACAGCTTTTGTTCTTCTTCAATATTAAATTGCCAATTTGGTGCCACTTTATATAATTCATGCACCGTTATTTCATCTGGATATTTCTCAAGTTCTTCTACCCATCTTTTATTAATTCGAGACTTTTCAATATCAGGATGTGCTACAATTACAAGTGTTTTCATATATTTTCTTCCCCCTTATAAATAATTCAAACGCTTTAGTATTAGTATGAATGAGTCACATATAATTGAAAAGTACGTACTTTAAAGTGCTATAGGAACCTTAAAGTACCTTTGGAGGTGTTATATGAATCAAAATGATAATTGCCCAATCGCAACGACACTCGACGTGATCGGTGGAAAATGGAAAATTCATATTTTATGTGTTTTGGCGGATGGAAAAATGCGAACAAATGAAATAAAACGAGAAATTCCAAACATTACACAAAAAGTTCTCACACAGCAACTTCGGCAACTTGAGGCTGATGGGATTATCCATCGTACTGTATATCAAGAAGTACCACCAAAGGTTGAGTACACAATAAGCGAACATGGAAAATCTTTAATGCAAATTATGGATGAACTATTTGAATGGGGAAAAGACCATCAGATCAAAAGATTACATGACTAAAAAAACTACCAAATTCTTTACATACTAGTGGGAATGGCACATCACTATCAAGCTAACAAAAAGACCCTAATAAGAAAACCTTCATTTTTATAATCCATTTAAACTTTAGCTTGATAGTGATACGGCAAGACCCTAATAAAGAAATGTATTAAACAAATTAAAAACAACAACACATACGACTAATGTTAATAAGAAAATTATAGTCGCTGAATTGCTTACTTAATTTTGAAATCTAAACAGTTACCCTTTAAGCCAAGCTTAATAATATCGCTTTTGTACGATTATCTGTTACTTCATAATAAATTTCTAACCCTTTCCGAGTACCTGTAACGACCTTTGTAGCTTTTAGTTTAGATAAATGTTGACTAATTGTACTTTGAGGCATTTGTAATGTTTCATACATTGTCGTTACGTTAATAGGACCTTTTGCAAGCATTATTTTTACTAATGATAAACGAACAGGATGTGCTAATACCTTCAATACTTCAGTGATTTCTTCATACATTTCTTTCATATTTTTTCTCCCCTTTTATATAAACATTAATGATATCCATATATATAATTCGAAAGGATATACGATTTTATGTCCGTCATTTTAAAAAAATGTTAAAAAATATCTTCAGATGGAAGGAATCTCCCCTCCGTTCAATATTCTATAGATTTTTCTTTCACTAAATATTATGTGGTAGGAGCTTTCCTTACTGAGACCCTCTGCCATTGTTCCCTTGCTGGTGCCCATTATTCCCTTGCGATCCTCTACCGTTGTTTTCTTGCTGATGCCCATTATTCCCTTGCGATTCTCTTCCGTTGTTCCCTTGACCATTCCCATTACTCCCTTGCGATTCTCTTCCGTTGTTTCCTTGCCCATTCCCATTATTCCCTTGCGATTCTCTTCCGTTGTTCCCTTGACCATTCCCATTATTCCCTTGCGATTCTCTTCCGTTATTCTCTTGCTGATGCCCATTATTCCCTTGTGATCCTCTACCGTTGTTTTCTTGCTGGTGTCCATTATTTTCTTTTTGTGGACCTCTACCGTTGTTTTCTTGCTGATGTCCATTATTCCCTTGCGATTCTCTTCCGTTGTTCCCTTGCTGGTTTCCATTATTCCCTTGGGACCCTCTGCCGTTGTTTCCTTGCCCATTTCCATTATTTCCTTGTGACTCTCTGCCGTTGTTTCCTTGCCCATTTCCATTATTTCCTTGGGACCCTCTGCCGTTGTTTCCTTGCCCATTCCCATTATTTCCTTGTGATCCTCTTCCGTTGTTCTCTTGCTGATTCCCATTATTTTCTTTTATTTGCTTCGGTTGTTGTTCCTTAGATTGCTTTTGTTCTATATGCTCTTTCTTCTCGTTGCTTTCTTCTTTTACAGGAGATGCGTCCGATGATGCATCAGAAGATGACTTTTGTTGTTCTTGATTAGACGGAGGTGCAGGTGGAGTAAGCGATTTTTGCTTCTCATTCTCTTGTTTTATATAAACGCCCGTTCCAACCCCTGCTTTCTTGGCATCCTCCCGCATTTGCATCGTACTGCTTTGATATTCAACTGTAATATGTTTTATCTCATACTCTTTCTTTAATTCTTGCATAGCCTTTTCCAACTGAGGTTCTAACGACTTGTCCTTTGTAACAGCTGTTAGCATAACTTGCTTATCATTCGTTAAGTACTTATCCTTTTGACTCTGCTTTATAATAGTACGTATTACGTCTTGCAGATGCTTATTTTCCCACCCTTTCATTTCTTTTAAAATACGCCTTCCATCATCATTACAAGCCCGCAAATCTATAACACGAAGATCTTCCGTTACGCTCGCCTCTAAACTTGGATTTATATCAACTGAGACATAAGCAAACACTTTTTCTTCCGGTTGATTGTAGAAAAACAGCAATACGCATAGAAAACCAGCAACAATTACTGTTGTAGGCTTTAAGAAAGGTGGCATTGAAAAACGCGGCATTGAAAAACGCGGTGCTCTTTGCTCTTGTTCGTTAAACGAGATTTCCTCTCCAATCATGTAAGAGTGTACTTTTCTTTTAAACGTAATAAACTCTCCATTTGGAGTTAAAACAACTACGTTATGTTTCTTTATATCCATCACAATTCCTTTATTCATCATGCTTCTCCCCTCTTATATAATCCAGAATATATGTATAGTTGTTTGCAAAGATAATACACATCGCAATAATGTATTTTCGATGTCGCTCCAACGTTTTACGACTTACCCTAACACGTGGTTCAATATGTTTAAGGGGTAACTTTTTCTTTCGGAACAGCTCTTCCATCATTTTCTCGTCTTTTATAATAATCTTTACAATTTCTATTAAGTGCTCACGCGTATCACGATGCTTAGGGGATTCCTTAGCAAGCTCTGAAAATGTAATTTTAAACTCAGCTAGCACACTTTGAAAATGAAGAATTTCCTCCTTACGGTTACTATTTTCCATCTCTTTCATATACTCCGTAAGCGATACTTGTATTTCTAATATTTCCTCTTGCTTATCTTCTTTTAAAAAGACAAGATTATGCTTAGACTCCTTGCGTATATAGTCAATTACATCTCTTTTTATAAGAAGATCAGCAAACGCTAGAAAAGATTTTCCTTTTTTATATGAATACTGTTCAATTGCTTCGTTAAATGCAAATAATCCAATGCTATATTCATCATCCTGCTCTGTAATGTACCTGCGGCAGACAGACGATATTGATTTTCTAATAAACGGCTGATACTGTACGATAAAAGCTTCCTTATCTCCACCGTTGTTTTGTATGTTAAATACGATATCTTCTATTTTCGTTTTTTTTAAGATTTTCATTACTAAACTCAACACTAGTAATCTCCCTGCCTCCTTCTGCTTCAAATAGCAAAATGGTCACTAAACAAGTGACCATTTAACCACATTTTCTTAGTACTTTTCTTTGGGCTTGTCTACTTGCTGGTGCTCATATTTTTCGAGGCCGACTTTTTATATGACTATTTTTTCCACTTGTACTAAAGTGACGTCTGTATTTTGTATTACTTTCTTGTTTTCTTTTGCAATACCACTTGTTCTTCTTGCTCTTTTCTATTTTAGCTGCAATCTTTGAATAACTCTTCGCTATATTTTTGGTAATTTTAGCTTTTTCTTTCATTTATTTTCTTCTACTTATATATATTCGAAGGAACAAATAGTTTTATGGGGGTCAAAAAATTTTTTTTATAAAATAGTTATTTTTTCAAAAATAAAAACCATCAATTGGAAGAAACTCGTTATAACTCCTCCTTATGGTAATTCCTTTGTAAACCTTTTTATTTAAATGTACAATTGTATTAAAAGCCTAAAATTTCAGAATCGGAGGGCAGCGTCATGAAAAGTTTTGGTACGTTAGTAATCTCTACCGTCATTTCAGCAGGCTTAGTGTATTATAATATCGATTCCTTTTATAATAAATTTACATCCGGGAATACATATTACTGGGTAAACGGTATCCTAGCTGCTGGATTCTTTATATCCTTAATTATCAACATAAAAGATATCATCAAGAAAAACTACACAACTTCTGAATCAAATTAAGGAGCCTATTATGGTTCCTTTTTCTATGCAAAATAAAAAAGCAGCTGTTAAGCTACTTTGAATTCTTCTTATCCCCAAATGAAATGATATATATTCTCCCGTTACACGTTCATTAATTCCAGCGATCCTAGCGAATCTCATTAAGTCCGCCCCTTGAAGAAAATACACCGAGATCGTAACTGGTACTTGTGACCACATGAATTGATAAAGCTCATTCACTCTCTGATTCGTCGAAACGATTAAATCATTTACAGGTCCATGATTCCATGCAGAGGTTTGAACTGAAGTGAACGGAAGGTCTTTTCCATTAACCACTATTCTTACCACACTTTGAGTTATGTCCACAACAATCCCCTCCACCATTACAGAATTTAGACCTGTTTCTATACTCATATTCTTGATTAATAATAAATGTTTAAGGCAAACCCCTATTTTCATTTCTACTCAAGAACAATTTATTTGATAAAATAAAAAAGCAGCGCATTCGCTACTTTAAAATCTACATACTTCCCTTTTCTTTTGCTCTCTCATAAAGAACCGTGCGGCTTACACCTGTAACTTCACATATCTTCTTTACTGTAAACTTGTTTTCCTTTCGGTTTGCAAGCAGATCTAAAGCATGTTCCATATTAGGATTATCATCATCGTACTTCTTAGGGCGCCCTTTATAAACACCACGCTCTTTAGCTAGTTCAATACCTTCTCGTTGCCGCATTCGAATTAGGTCACGTTCTAACTGATTAACACCAGCCATTACAGTGAGTAGGAAAGTGCTGTATGGATTATCGCTTGTAGTATCAAGCCAATTGTCTTTTAACGACTTAATAGAAGCGCCTTTTTCTTTAATTGTTTCTATGATACATTTCATTCGCTAGATTGATAAGCATTTCAAATGCCATCCCACGGTTTCCGAGTCCCATTGTTATTCCTCGCTTTCTATTAAAAGGATTATTTTGTTAAAAAATTGATTCTAATTTATAACCTCTATCTTTTTCTTTTATTTCCCATTAAAATTGAGTAAAACTATTTTGATAACATAGGAGAAAGCTATGAAACATAACCTCAATCTATGGTCCTTTATATGCTCTTTGATTTGCGTTGGACTATTCCGTTTATATTTTGAAATTCCACTTGAATTATTCAAATTTTTCACGGATTCATTACACATTCACCCTTTATTTATATTACTAGTTTTAACAATAGGAACTTTTTTTGCTGGCATTATAGGATTTTCTAAGATGAATAATTGGATTGCGATGCTTAGGAGTGTAGCAACAGTCTTACTAACATTGTTATTATCAGTGTTTTTAACACTAACTTTGATTGTGGGTTATGCATTAAGTTAAACGTAGTTTTTTATGATTAAAACTCAATATTCCGTCAATAATATAGATGACATTAGATTTTTCTCCTTGTTCCCCCTTGGAGATGAGCAGTTAGTTTTTGCTAACTGCTCTTATATTTATAACAAAGATAAGATTCTTTAGAATGATTCTTCTTTATTTCTCAATATAAGGAGCCTTGGATTTTCATTAAAACTCCTGTAGTATATGAACAAAGAGTAAGGTAAGAGTTACTCTTTGCCATTTTAGGAAAGGTTCTGTTGGAAACAACAGGACCTTTTTTCGTAAAGAGATGGTTTTGTTTAATTTCTCACCACTAACCACAAAAAACATCTTATAATCGTTATATACTAAATTAAAATAATGGATTAGGAGTAGATCAAATGCCAGTTACACTAGAACTTATTCTTTTCATTCTTCTAGCAATTAGCGCTATTGGCTATTTAGTAAAAGAATTTCAAAAAACTAGGAAAAGAACACTTGGAATTTCACTAGAATTCTTGGTTCTTTTCTGGTCAATATGGAGAATATCGACTATCATAATCTGATTTGTAAAACATGAATTCCTTCGAATAAAAATCAATATTATGTCCATAATGTTGATAGGCTGTATGCCAAAATCCATTTAGTTTTCTCTGTATCTCCTTGTATTGAGCAGTTAGTTTTTGCTAGCTGCTCTTTTATTTATGAAAAAAGATAAAAATTTTTATAATGATTCTTCTTTATTTCTCAATATAAGGAGCCTTGGATTTTCATTAAAACTCCTGTAGTATATGAACAAAGAGTAAGGTAAGAGTTACTCTTTGCCATTTTAGGAAAGGTTCTGTTGGAAACAGCGGAACCTTTTTTTCGTGATTTAAAGGTACTAAGACAAAATGAAATATTTACCATGAAGGTAATTGTTAAATATTTTACGCTTATACAGTATAATAGGATAGTTATTGTGTATTGGCATTAAGAGGAGCGTCCTGATTAAGCGCTTCTCTTTTTTTATAAAATAGCTCCAAATTACTTGGACACATTTACCAGTTTATTCAACACAAATATCATGTTAAAATCCCTTTTGAATACGACATAACTCAACTTGGTGAAGCCCTGTAATATTTCCTATAGGGCTTCTTTTTTTACAAGCAGTTATTTCATTACGCTGACTATCTTGTTGTGCAAAATAACGATTTTGTTCACTTTTTTGATACATTTATAAAACATTCATATGTTATCTTCAGTAAGTTCTATTTCCTTTATAATATTGTGTGAAGTATACCAACGAACGAAGCCTAAAAAACTCTAATGAAGTGATGAAAAAAACCTAATTTCTCTACAAAACATTGAGAAATTAGGCTTTTTAATAGAAAAAGTAGCATTCATAAACAATGAATACAGTTTAACTCTTCAATTCTATTTTCACAGATTCATATATTCTTCTAAAGTCAGTTTTTCCTTATATATATTTTCAGCAATATCTCCTACATAGCGAATATGCCAAGGTTCATATGCATAACCCGTAATACTTTCCTTCCCCTTAGGATAACGAATGATAAACCCTGCACGATGCGCGTTTTCTTTCAGCCATTTTCCTTCCTTCGTATTCGCAAAGGATAGCTCTAGTTCATTGTTCGCACTTTTAGAAGAAACATCCATCGTTAACCCTGTTTGATGTTCGCTATGCCCTGGCTTTGCAGAGAAGCGATCCGTATGCTCTTGCCCTTTCTTTTTAACATTGTTGGCATACAGACCTTTTTGATACTCATAGGAACGAAATCCTGAAACAGCATTCAACTGGATCCCATCTTGCTTAGCTAAAAGGAATAGTTTTTCTAACGCTTCCGCTGCTTCTTTACGAAGATGACTCTTTTCTACCGTTCCACTAAATGAGAACGGTACATTTGGTACAACTAAATCCTCTGGCATATAGTCTTCGGGTAAACCATATTCCTTATTTACTACAGCCTGTATACTAGCAAAGGAACTTGCTATCTTATTTGAAGTCCCATTTTGCTTACTATTTTTTTCTTTATTTATGGAGTTTTCACTAGTTTCATGGTTTGTCTTATATGGTTCTTTACCAATAGATATATTGGTGTAAATGATAAAGATACCTAACATTACTACTATACAAGTTAAGGTTCCTACTAATTTAAGTCTCATCATTCATTTCCTTCCTGCAACTCCTACTGTTACTCATTCATCATACTTCAACCATATCAAATCCATATTAATTCCCTGTGAACTTTTCTTCATAACGTATTCCTTAATAGATTGATAGTATATCTTCCCTTTCTTTTGGCACCCTTAAAAAATCAGCTCTATTCATACATGTAGAAAAATAATCTAAAAATTCGTATAATAAGATAAGAAGTGTAGCATTCTATTATAGAAAGGTCTTGGTATAATGCTAGGTATTGATGTCAAAAAAACAAAAGAAGAGTTAATTATTTCATGGCAATTTGCGGAGGTCACGATTCCATTACTTGATGTGATTGAGGTTACCGAAGATGCTACCTATGCGGGTGTTGAAGAACCAAGTGCGATCCGTATCGGAACAGCATATGGGACAACTGATCGTATATTAATTAGAACTGTAAAACAAAATTATGTATTATTTACTACGAATAAAGTGTCGATTTTAAACGCAATTCACGCGTAACAATGAGTAGATAAACGCGCTTAAACAAAGTTCAAGTGAAATAAAAAGGTGCAAAGTCATAGAATTGACTTCGCACCTTTTTTAAAACAATCTATATGAATGAAAATTCCCTTTAACATTTCAGTAAGGCCAAAGCCACTTCTGTCACACCATACTACTTTGTGTCCCATTTATCTAAATTGAAGAGATAACGCTCTCTTTTTTGATAAAATTATCTCTATAATGATAGCAGGAAAGGATTTGTTGCTTTATCACGGCAGAAAAAACACAGTTTGTAAAAAAAGAGCATTATATCCCCCAGTTCTCTATGAGACCTTTTGAAATAGCTAAGGGATTTTGTCTCACAGTGAATTTAGAAGCTGACACTTTGGAAGCTAAGGAAAAGAAAACAGGGAATTATTACAACAACTCAAAAATAAGCAACTAGATTAAAATACTGTAAATAGGACTAAATTATTTTTTAATTTTTATGCATTTTTACGTTTTAGGAAAATCACTCCACCAACAATTAACAATAATGCACCTGCAGCCATAGAGATCCAGCTTGTAAGGTCAGCGCCTGTTTGCGGTAACCATCCAATTTTAGATTGAATTTCTTTCTTAGGTTGTGGTTGCTCTTTTACTTGCTCTTTAGGTTGCTCTGATGTTGGAGTATTTTTATCTTGATTCGGCTGTTCTGGTTTTGGTTGTTCCGGTTTTACCTCTTTAAATTTCACCGTTTGACCCTTATCTTCGATGTCAACATGAATAGCAACCAAGACATTATCTTGATACAATTCTTCAAACACTACTACTTCTTTACCTTGTAATGCAGATGCATTAAATGTGAAATCGAGTGTGATAGAACCATTTTTTTCTTTTGCAGTAAACTTAGATTCTACTGTTACTTCTTTATCATCAACTAATAATGGTTTTTTTGTTGTTTTATCCATTAGTTTGCCTTTTACAACGTACTCTTTACCCACGATTAAGTCTTTGTATTCCACTTTATCTTGGATTGTTACAGATTTAGAAGCGTCTAACTCTTTAGAACCATCAGCTTTGTTTGTAGCTGTTGTTTTAATGGAAGGCTCTACAAATCGAACTGTTTGACCTACATCGTTAATGTCAGCGTGAGTTGCAATTACTTGACCTTCATGCAATAAGTCTTCAAACACAACTACTTCTCTTCCTTGCTGTTCAGCACCAACGAAAGTAAAGTCTAATGTTACAAAACCATTCTTTTCTTTTGCAATGAACTTAGTCTCTGTTGTTATTTCTTTACCATCAATTAATAATGGTTTGTTAATAGCTTTGTTCATTAATTTACCTTTTACAGTGTACTCTTTACCAACAACTAAGTTAGTATACTCTACTTTATCTTGAATAGTGATAGAATCCTTTGAATGAATCTCTTTTCCACCATCAGCTTTGTTTGTAGCAGTTGTTTTTACTGATGGCTTAACGAACTTAACTGTTTGACCTTTATCATTGATATCAGCATGTGTAGTAACAACTTTTCCGTCTTTCAGTAACTCTTCGAATACTACTACTTCTTTTTCTTCTAAACCAGTTGCATCAAAAGTGAAATCTAGTGTAATAGAACCATTTGCTTCTTTTGGTGTAAACTTAGTTTCAGCAGTTACTTCTTTACCATTTACAACTAATGGTTTATTAGTCTCTTTATCCATTAATTTACCTTTTAAAGTGTACTCTTTACCTACTTGTAGGTCTTTGTATTCCACTTTATCTTGGATTGTTACAGACTTAGAAGTGTGCATTTCTTTTGTACCATCGGTTTTATCAGTAGCTGTTGTTTTTACTGATGGAATCTTTTCATCTTTGACAATATGTTTAATGATTTGACCATTCTCTTTGATCTCAAAAGAGAATATTTCTTCATTCAATACATAACCTTTTGGTGCAACAGTTTCTTTATATGTGTATTTTCCAAATGGTAACTTTTCAAACTTCGCGATACCTTTATCGTCTGTTTTCCCTTTAACTACTTCTTTTCCTGCTTCATTATAAATAGTAAACTCTGCATTCGGAAGCTTATTGTTTCCATCAGCTACATCAACTTTTGTAATTTCTAGATCACCTTTGATAAGATGATTAACTGCTAATAGCTCAATAATTTTCCCGTGTTCCTTTATTTCGAACACAATTGGTTCTGTAATAAGAACGTAACCATTTGGAGAAGCCTTTTCTACAAATGAATATTTACCATACGCTAAATCTTTGACGTTAACTTCACCATTTTTATCTGTCTTATATTCCCCAATTACTTTCCCGCTTGCATCTTTTAGCTCGAATACTGCACCTTCTAATTTTTTACTGATATCTTCATTATCTACTTTTAGTAATTTCACACTACCTTTCACTTCTGCATTTTCCACTGTAAAAGTAAGTGTTTTATTGTGCTCTTTAATTTCAAAAGGATACTTTGTTTTATTTCCAATATATCCATTAGGTGTTTTTGTCTCTAAGAAATAATATTTACCATACGTAAGACCATCAACATTTGCAATTCCATTTTCTTTTGTTACTACTTTTTTCACTTCTTTTCCATCTTCAGTAAAGACCGTGAATTCAACATTAGGCAACATCTTACCTGAATCACTAAGTTTTTTTATTTCGATGTTACCTTTTACTTTGTTGTTTACTACTTGAACAGCTCCTATTTCCCCTGTCTTAACTTCAATAGTTTGTGGTTTATCACCTGAAACATAACCTGTTGGTGCTTTAATTTCTTTTACTGTGTAGGTACCAATTGGTAGGTTATTTAATTCTGCAGTACCATCAGCACCCGTCGTGATTTTTCCAACTGATTCATTATTTGCATTAAAGACTTCAAATACTGCACCAGCTAATATTTCTCCATTTTCCCCAACCTTTTTAATTTTTAAAGAACCAGCAGCTTCCCAATTTACTGCAAGGTCACTACTAAGCTTTTCCTCATTTCTTTCTAGTAGCACTGTAGCATTCTGAACAGTATCAGTACCGCGATAAGCAATTGCTTGAACTTTAGTTAAATTTGCAGCAACACTTAGATTAAATTCACCTGTTTTTGTATCTTTAGGAATTTGGATACGAAATTTTTCCCCAAGTGAAAGCTGATCTTTCACTTCTCCATTTTCACTAACAATTTTAACTCCATTAGGTGCATTTTTCGCTACTACTTTATAAGAACCACTCTTAGCATTTGTTTGTACTGTGTATAGGTTTGTTTCAAAAAACTCACCCTTTAATTCTGCCTTTTGCTTTTCAGCAGGAATCACATTCATAAAAATATCTTGAGTATCTTCACTTGTATTTGCAGCATTAATAATTGTCTTAGCCGCTTTTTCAACATTTTTATTTTCATGCTTTAATTCATTTACATCAAGTTGACCTAATGCATTCCAAACCGCAAGCTGAGTTGCATAATGTGCTTCATTCTTATTAGCTACTCCCAGTTTTTCTATACTTTTTTGTGGGAAACCATTTAATAGAACCCTATATACTACATTATCTGTTTTCCCCATTTCAGGAAGATCTTCACCATTTGGTGATTTTAAACCTAGAGTTAAACAATAAGCAATTTGACCGCTTGAATTTTTGATAATTTCAGTTCGGATATCCTTTCCTAAACTGTTGCTATAACTCCAGTTCATTGAATACTTTTCATGCGTCATAACCTCCGCATTTGCCTTCGGTAGAAACACATTAAAGAATAATGCTAGTACTGATAATAATGCAAAAACTCTTTTAACAACTCTTTTCCCCAATTTTAAAACCTCCTTAGATAAAATGAATCTGATGCATTATTCAAATATTTAAAATAATCACAACAAAGATATTTCATATTATAAGACATAAAGTTACAAATATTATATTATTTTTACAAATTATTTATTTTCTCAACATTCACTATAAATTATAATATTAAAACATTTCATTTCACAAAAGTAACAATATTAGAATACCTTAACAAAATAAGAAACTTGGTAAAATACTAGAATAACGGTAGTTGGAGTACGGAAACGATTCTTCGCATGAAGGACCACTACAAAGATATTTTCAGATTGAATATATGTATTAATAATGAAATTTTATTGCATTTACACCTGCAATGTTTATATAAAAGATAGTAAATTATGTTTTTATTGGAGTTTTTCTATTAGTTTACTGGAAATTTGCATTATTATGTGACAATAAATATCATTGTATTTAATATAAAATGATATAAAAAAAGGGGTACGTGGGTAATTATCGGAACTTTCAATCGATTAATTATACTAAAATTAGTATTAAGAATATTAGTATAAAAGTAACAACGTTATTACTAAGTTCGAATATTGGTCTAAGTACCCTAGCCTAGCATCTCAATGGTAACCTCTTGAATACTTTTACGTTTTTAAATAAATTAAAATAACAAAAAAATAATAATTTTTAATTTTTTCTTTGTAATTTAATAAGTTGCATGTTAATATGGCGAAGGTTATAAAATGGATTTCGCCATACACAATGTTTTTTCGGAATATTCACTCCAGAGAAACGTAACTATTTCAGTAATTTGCTTCATCTTTTACCTATACAAGGGCTACTTTCAATTTTTTTGTTCATAAATAAAAGTAACTTTTTATTCTATCTTCCTCATCGATTTTAATATAAATGGTAAAAAAGCACTTTTTCAAGTGCCCTTCCTTTTCTTTTTTAAAGATAGAAAATCTAATAAAATCAAACACCTAGATTAAACACATACATAATCCTACTTACAAACTCTCAGAGAGGTATAAACTATGGGAATTCCTACACTATTATTAAATACATTTATTATTATTATTTGTATCCTTAGTTACCAAGTATTTTGGCTAGAACATAAAGAAAAAATGGCATGTAATAATATATTAATTTCTGTACTTTCCTCCATTGCAATTATTTTTTGTATGACTTTTCCTTTTCATTTACACGCTGGGTTCATTTATGATTTACGTTTTATTCCCATTATATTAGTTTTTCTATATGGAAATACAAAGAGCATTATTTGTATTGGAGTTTTATATCTTTCCTATAGATTTTACTTAGGTGGAAGCGGAGTCTTCCCATCATTTATTATCTTTACTGTTATTTCTGTTATTACAATCATGTTTCGTTACTTGTCACCTACTTATTTCAAGGAAAAGAAGATATTATTAAGTATTCTACTTATTTTGATATGTACAACTTCCCTTTCTATCTGCGGTATTGTAACGCAAATAAATACAGGTGGTAAAATTGACTCTACTCTCATTGAATTTTTATTCAATTATATAATCATAAATATTTTCACAGTATTATTATCAGTTTATTTAATAGAAGGAATGATCGAGAAATATAAAATAAAAGAAAGAATGCAAAGAGCAGAAAAATTTTATATAGCTAGCGAACTAGCTGCATCGATCGCGCATGAAATTCATAATCCACTGACCACGGTACGTGGATTCACTCAATTACTAAATGAAGATGAGAGTGCTAAGATGTCTCAAGATAAGTACTTAGAAATTATGTTACTTGAAATGCAGCAAATACAATCTACTATTAATAACTATTTATCTTTAACCAAACCACAAAACATTATAAAAGAGGAACTAGATATTAATTACATATTAAATCAAGTGAAAGATAATATTTCACCACTCGCTCTTTCATATAATGTTGAAATAAAACAGCATATTACAACAGATTCCCTTTACATAAATGCTAATACTGAAAAATTAAAAATATGTCTAACCAACATCATACAAAATGGAATTGAGGCTATGAAAAATGGTGGCGTATTACAAATAAATATACAAAAAATAAAAGATAATATTGTAATTGATATTATTGATACAGGAATAGGAATGTCTTCCCAACAAATAAAACGTATTGCCTTGCCATTTTATTCAACAACAGAAAAAGGTACTGGGCTTGGTACTATGATTGCGTACAGTATTATTAAAGAATTAAACGGAGATATAGAGATAGAAAGTGAACTAGGAAAAGGAACACACTTTTCTATCACTATCCCCTGCTAATATAATAGAAGATTTATTTAAATGATATTATTTTGCACCAGAACCATATAAAAAGAAGACGTAACTATTCGTCCTCTTTTTATATGGTTCTGGTGCAAAAATGTTAGTTAGAAACATAGAGTAGCAATTTCACAATTTATTCACAAGTACCGTTAAGCGCAAGTTTACGTTAAGTATGCTATTTGCATAATAATGTTTTCAAGAAAAAAGTAGCTGTACTTTTGTGCAGCTACCTTTTTATGCAATAAATCAGTAATAGATATTCGCGCTGCAATAAATGCCCCTTTTATACTTTGAAATGTAATTTACAAACTACAATTTGACATAATTCTAATAGTATGGGATGTATATTTCTCCATAAAAGCAACTTATTTTTATCTCTTTTAAACAATTTATCATATTATTTTCATCTAATTAGGCACAGAAACATTTTGCAAAATCTTACTACTTTTAGGAAAAACGTTTTTAGGGTACATTTTAAAATAGCTCTTTTTCTTTGAAATGTTTCTGTGCTTAATATTTAAAATATCTTATGTAAAAATTTTCCGCAACAAATATGTTAAATTATTCATAATTATATATAATACGGAATATTAAAGTTAAATATTCCGTATTATACTCTATTAAATATAGCGTATTTAATTTATTAGTAATTAATTTATTAGTCTAAGTATGAATTATAAAGTATATTCGTTTAAAATTGTCACAATATAATTTTATATTCGACGTTTTTAATTACTCGTGAAACATTTGCAAATGTTTTAACCGTTATGTATAAGGTAAATATCCCCTCTAAATATAAGATTTACTTAATTTAGATTCTTTCTCTCATAGTCGTAATGTCGAAAAAAGTCGAATTTTTATATTTTTTCTTTATTTTCTAGTTGTAAACGTTTTATTTTCATGTTACCATCTTAATCAAACATTAGATGGTAATAAAACTTAAAGTATTTCTTTCCCTTAGAGACATATAAACGTTCGGTAATACCATGAAAATAAGACCAAAGAAATATGAGTTACCTGATAAAAGATTTAATAGGATTTTTACCACTTTAATTTTCTGTTAATTCAGAATGTAACACTTTAACATTTTGTCCCTAAACAAAATTTAAATTTTAGTGTGGTAAACTCAAAAAGCTAAATCACCCACCCAAATTAATAAATGATATATCCTGTTATATCTAGCGATCAGTCATGAGAAATAGATTTCTTCCTAAGAAAACTTAGCCCATTAATAAAAAGTGTCTAAATTTCTATCTTTATTACCATCTATTGTTGATAACATATTTACCAACTATAAAAAAGAGCCTATTGAAGGTTCTTTTTATTATAATCATTAGCACTTCAATTATTGATAATCATTGGTGTTGAATCTTTATTCCCTCACCTTATATAGCTTTCTTTTATTAACACTTGAAGACTTATTGAGGTACGGTTCTGATTTTAATTTTTTTTTTATTTTTAAGCGACTAATTTCCGAATGATGGGCCATCCACAGTTTTATATCTAATAAAGAAAGAATTATATCTGTTTCAAGTGATATTTTGCTTACCTCCTTCTCTCTTATGGGTTATGTAGATAATATATCTCTTGAATCTGGAGCCTTTAGAACACATAATAGATACCCTAAAAAATGGACTTTATTTTATCTTTATCTTATCTTTACCTTATCTTTAAATTTTTCTATTAAACTTAGCATTTAGAAAAAATTTTTCGAGTCTAAAAAAGCTGGGAAATAGAGAATTATTGAATTTTTTAATAACCAGCCACCATTGAAAATAGGGTTTCTTGTAAAAGGAGGAGTAATATTTGAAGAATAAGAGAAAAGTACAAACTATTATATTATTCTTTATTAGTATTTTAGGGTTAGGAACAATAATCGGGATACTATATTTTAATGACAAAACCAATACTCAAAAAAATAAAGCGTTTGCTACCGAGGAACGTTTATTGCAATATGAGCCCATCATGAAAAAAGAATTAGAAAAATATAATTTGGGAGAAAAAACAGCAATTTTACTAGGAATTATGTACCACGAGAGTAGGGGTGAGGGCAACGACCCTATGCAATCTTCCGAATCACTTGGATTAAAGCCAAATGAAATCCAAGAGATAAACTTGAGCATTAAACAAGGGGTAAAGCACTTTGTTCAAATGTATAGATATGGAGAAGAAAAAGGTGTTAGCATGGATACAATTATTCAAAGCTATAATATGGGGCCAGGCTATATTGATTTTATTGCCAATCAAGAAGCTAAACAACACTCGGAAGATACAGCTAAACAGTTTTCTAAGTTGAAAGTTGATCAGAATCCAGCTACATACACTTGTGGTGGAAATAAACAAAATTTTAGATATCCATATTGTTACGGTGATTTCACATATACAACAAAAGTGAATGAAAAAGCAAAACTTATTGAAGAACGCCTCCAAAAAAATTAAAATTTTATATATTTGTTTGAAGGAGTTTTCCATTTACTTTTATATGGTTTTTCATCAACTTTTATCCCCTCTTACCATCTAAATGTATATATACAACTATCGTATCATATTTCAATTTAAATACGGCTCTAGTTACATATTTCGCAAGAAATCTATCCAGAATATAAATAAAATCACCATTTCACATGAAATAGTATCCACTTAGCGAATTCATTAGGCATAAAAATAAATGTAGATTCAATAAAAAGAGAGTACCCTCGCTATTGGTGCTCTCAATGTGAATTGGGGTTTATCCTGAGCATTGAATAGGACACGAAGAACTCGTCCTGTTACATAATATTATGCTTGTCCATATTATAATGTGCAATAAAAAAAGCACCCTCGCCCAGGCGCCAAGAGATACATATACGTTGAGGTAACTAACACGTTAGAAAAGGCCCTTCCATATCATTGTATGATTATCAATTATCTTTATACCTAGCAGACTCATTAAATACGTTTAATGTATCATTTCTATTAGTTTAACCATGCCTAATGTCATCCAATTCATGGTTAGTATTCTAAATAGACCAACGATGTATTATAATACTTTATATATCCAAGGAGGTTTACTATGCTTAATTTTCATAAAACATTCCCCATCTTAGGATTCTTTTGGTTTTTATATAGTTTTATCGGCATCATCTTTTTATTACTATTCCTTAGCGTGTAGTAACGACGCGTATAAATATATGTTTAATGTGTGATTTCTATTATCGGCTTTGTTAACTAACACTTAAATTATTTTAACAGCCTTTTGTTTAATTCCCACAAAGCTGTTTTGTTACTATCCCATTTTAAAAGCGTTACGGCTTCCTCAAAGCACAACCATTTATACTTGAAGTGTTCTTTAGATAATTTAATATTTTTTGTAGGAACTTTAACTCCAAAAGAAAATTCTTTTATTACATAAACATCTTCTCCCCAAAGAAATTCACCAACTACATCCTCTACTGGTAGTGAAGACACAGAATCTAGTTTTATATATGGACATTCTCTTATAATACCAGCCTCTTCAAACGCTTCCCGTTTTGCTGATTCAATAGGAGTCTCACCATCTTCTCCACCACCAGCTATTCCTTGCCAATAACCATAATCACTTCGATTAAAAATGCCATATTGAATGGAATCATCAGTTTTTATATAAGGAAATATCAATACTTGATACGGCGCTCTCATTGCTTAACCTCCTCTCGAAAAAATATGAACAATTTATTCACTAACTTGCTATTTTAGTAAATAAAGAGCCAACATCAAAATTCTACATTAATAATGCAGGTTTATGGTATCGGCTCTCCATTTTTTAAGAATTTTATTTTTCATAAATAGGTTTACTCTTAACGTGATAAAAACCTGCTTATTTCTTATTTAATTTGCTTAGCGTGTTTTTTTTCGAAATGCTGGCGGTATCACATGTTGACTAACCAGTCCAAATAGTCCCTAAAACGGTCGTTTAAGGAACTTTATTTATATCTATCAAAACTGACTGAAATATGTTTAAAATTCAGTTCAAAAACTCATTACCAAAAACAAAGTTTTATATCAAACATCAAATACCGTTTATGGAACACTCTTAATGTACGGAAAACCAAGTTTTTTAAATAAAAAGTTCCTTAGCGTACGAAATTCGCGTTATGTTGGCGGGACCACATGCCCATCAAGCTAATATTTTAGAGTACCCCCAAAACGAAAAAAATGAACTTAATTCTCATAAATAAATAATAGAGAGAAAAATCCGTTTTAGTTTATTTCAAAACCTTAGGTCGATGGATGTGTGGTGCTATTCTCTATAATAAGAAGTATAATTTCATTAGAATTTTACCATTCTTTTTATTCCTCACTTAATATTTTCACCAGAACTGAAAAAGCTGTCCCAATAAGGATGTTATTCAACAAACCTTTAGGACAGCTTCATTTTGAAATCTTAATCTTTTTTTGGAAGAACAATTCCTTTATATAATTGAACTGTAATGAAGTAGTAAATCACGTAAATAACTACAAAAATAACGATTGGAAGCCATACACGGTAGTACGGATTAATTAAGAAATACGAAAACATATTCATACCAACTAATACGTGGACAATACCAACCATTGCTGGAAATAAGAATACTAAGAATAACTCTTTATAGATTGACATCGTTAATAATTCACGGCGAACACCGATTTTACGAAGCATTTGATAACGTGTAATATCGTTGGATGCCCCAGATAGAACTTTAAACATTAAACAACTTGCCATCATCGCTAGGAAAGCAATGCCTAAGAAGAACCCCATAAATACAGTTCCACTTGAGATACCGTAAATTACAGAATACCCAGAGTACTTACTGAATAAATTCAACTCATCTTTTACATTGTTATATTTAGCTAGTTGTAACTCGTCAAGTTTTTTCCATTCTTTTGTATGTGTTACAAAATCATCAGATTCCCCAATTAATACCATACCTTCTTCACCTTGTAGGCTATCATACATTTTTTGATTTACAATTTTAATGGTATGATCAGGGTGAACATACTCAGGTTCAATTGTACGGAATCCCTCATTCCACATTTGTGGCATCTCTTTTACATCAGGCCCTTGTTCTACATTTGTTCCTGAAATCGCTCCTATTGGAAGCTCTTCAGAAATACGTTTGAATTTACCTGCACTTTCTTGTCCTTCGCCGTCTCGTACAAGCGGGCGATTTTTATCTAAGTCTTCTTTTAAATAGTAAACAAATTTATCATCTGTTTTGTAACGATATTCATTTTTCTCTTTAAATATAATACCATCTAAAATTTTCTTCTCTTCTTTGTTTGGATTATGAATCACTACATCATAATGATTAAAACTGTTTACTGAAAGCATAACGTTATTTTTAAACGCCATACCGCCAGCGATCGCTCCAGCCCCCAGAGCTACTAACATTGTGACTGTTGCTAGTACTTTAGTTAGGCTATTAATACGGAAGTTTAACTGTGCAAAAGTAAAGGCATTCAGTCCTTTTTCACTACGTTTTTTATTACCCTTTAATTTTTTAATAATGAGCGGTAGGAATGTTCCAAATAACATGTAAGTTCCTGATGTTACTGTGATTAAAGCGATAATAATTCCATTTTGCTTTAACTTATCCATGTAAATCATAGAAGCATAGCCAATTGCTAACAAAATAATTGCTAGGACTGCAATAACAACTGTTTTCGCTCCTCCTACAGATGTACGTTCTGTCTTAGAACCTGCATGAACAAGTTGCAGGACGGAAATACGTGATAGTTTAAAACTATTCATAATCGCGGAAAAAACAAATAATACAAAAAAGAAAAGACAAGTAACATTTACTGATGGAATATAAAGTGCTTGATAACCACTGGCAGTAAAATCAAGCTGTTTCATCAGTAACTGACCAACACCTTGTGAAAGGCCTATACCCATCGTAATCCCGATTACAAGAGATGCGATCCCTAATACAACTGTTTCAATAAACATAAGCATTGTCACCTTATGTTTTTTTGCGCCTAACATCATATACATACCGAACTCTTTTTGACGGAGCGATAATAAGAAAGAATTCGCATATAAAATATAGAAGAAGGTAATAATCGCAAGTAAGACTGAACCTGCATAAAAGACGAAAACAATAGGGCCAAGTGTAGAACTTTCTTTAAGAAAAGATTCATTCAGTGCTAGCGTTTGGAACATATAAAAAATAGAAATCGACATGATAAGGCCAACAAGTAAGACAATATAATCTTTAAGCTTACTTGTTAGACCTGACATAGATAGTTTGAATAACATGGTTTCACCTCCGTTTTTATGCTGTTTGTGTACCTAAGTCTGCCAGTACATTTAAAATTTCTTTATAGAATATTTCACGATCAGTTGTACGATGAAGTTCCTTATATAGCTCTCCGTCTTGAATGAATAAAATACGTTGACAGTAACTCGCACTAAATGGATCATGTGTAACCATCATAATAGAAACATCTTGTTCTTCATTTAAGCTTGTCATTGCATCTAATAGACTTGTTGCATTTTTAGAATCAAGCGCTCCTGTTGGCTCGTCTCCTAAAATAATCGCTGGCTCATGTACAAGCGCACGCGCTGCTGCTGAACGCTGTTTTTGTCCACCAGATACTTCAGATGGATATTTTTGAAGGATTGCTGAAATCCCTAACATCTCCGCTACCTTTTCTACTTTTGGTCCAATTTTACGTGATGGAACACCTTGAAGTGAAAGTGGTAGAGCAATGTTTTCATAAATTGATAGGTTTTCTAACAAGTTAAAGTCTTGGAAGATGAATCCTAATTTTTGAGAACGGAAATCAGAAAGTTCTCCTTGCTTCATTTTTGTAATATCCGTACCTGCAATTTCAACTGTACCGCCAGTTGCGTTATCTAATGTTGAAATTACATTTAATAACGTTGTTTTTCCTGAACCCGATGGTCCCATAATTCCAACAAATTCACCCTCTCGAATTGAAAATGAAACACCTTTTAATGCATGCGATTGGTTCTCCCCCTTTTTACCGTATACTTTTTGAACATTTTTAACATCTACAACTGGTTTGTTCATAATCTTATCCTCCTACGCTTTGTTTGTTCCTTCGTCATTTTGCTCTACTTCGACATAATCCGCTATCAATTAACATTACATTCACCTTACATTTTTGTAATATACTAAAAATCATCCGAAATAATTTGAATTCCATCCCTTTCTGTAGTCAACATTGAGGGTTAAGAATTTTTTATTATTTGGGTCGAACTAGTTTTTGCATGAATAGTAGTGTATCCACACTATCTAATGGACATCATTGTATGTATCATTTCTTCATTATTTGCAGAAAAAGGTACAGCACGCTGTGTCTTTTTCATCGATATTATTTTTGATTTCCACTTAATTTTTTTCAATATATTTTCTGGAATATCTTCTTTCTTAATAACCGTCACATCATGCATTCTTGTATCGCTGCCTTTTTTCACTGCTTTGATATATGTCCCAATTGGAAAATTTTGACCAGAACTAAAGCCTAAGTCAATTTTGTTTAAATCTTTATCATATCCAATTAAATCATAACCATAATGTTCTACATTTTCAGGTGCATTAGAATCTCGTTGTGCATCTTCTTTGACTACACCATACACGTCTGTTTTACTTGCAAAAGGACTATAACGATCCCATTGTCCACAACCAGCTAATCCAATACTAAATAAAACAGTTAAAATTAATAAACAAAAACTTTTTTACTCCTTCTTTGTCTGTTTTTCAGTGCTATGTTAATATAACATCTATACAAAGAATCTACTCTTACAACAAGTGCAGTCTAACCTTACATTTTTGTAAGATTGTCGAAAGGTTTATCGATAGTGACAAAATGGATTTCCCTGTATTTTATTAGTGAAATAACAAATATTATGTCATGAGGTGATACATATGAATGGAAATAGATTATTAGCTGCTTTTTCATACTGGAGTGTTCTATTTGCACCTATTTTGTTCCCAATTATTGTTTGGATTATTGGAGAACCTGAAACAAAAAAGCACGCTAAACGTGCTTTGTGGACACATATTATTCCTAGTATTGCTACTTTTATAGCACTTATTGTGTTAGGAATTATGGGAACCGGTTCCCAAGAGCCAGATGTAACACTGGGTATTGGGGCAATTATCGCAGTATGTATTTGTAGTATTATTAGTTTATACTTCTTTATTTGGAATATTGTAAAAGGTATTAAAGTGATTAAATCATAAAAAAAGAACGGTAAAACAATCAGGGATAACGAGTCAAGGAATCGGTTCCAAAACAACTTTTTATTACTTGCTCACTGTAATGATTCAGAAATATATTGCTAGTATTGTGATGAATGGTAAACGTCATAGCGTTGTGACAGTAGCGATATTAGGGTTTTCTATAATCTTAACAACTATTTTCTTTATATTAGTTTAAATTCTTACAAAAAATCATCCTTCAACAAGGATGATTTTTCTTATTTGTCAAATACGACCAATAATAATTTCTTTATTCTCACTACTTAAAACTTACATTTCCGGAGTTATCTTTCTATTTTTCAATAGGATAGTATTTCACAAGAATTAGGTTAACCATGTTTTATAAACAAGACACTATATCTAATAGAGGTAGCACCACATCGCTATCAAGCTAACAAAACAAGATTCCCCTAAAATAAAAAAATACGCTATTCTTTCTGTAGAATCATAGGAAAGGATGGCGTGTTTGATATGAACTTATCGATTTTTGATGAATTAGAATTGTTTTCTAGTGAGTTGCAACGATATATGTCACCTGATGCTTTAGAGCAATTAGCTAGAAATGTAGGATTTGTGAAACGAAAAAGTAAATACCGTGCACAAGATTTAGTGGCTCTATGTATTTGGTTAAGCGAAAACATAGCAAACACTTCATTGACACAATTATGTAGTCGATTAGAAGCTAACACAGGCATTTCTATGAGTCCAGAAGGACTCAATCAACGCTTTAATTCTCAAGCTGTCCAGTTTTTACAACAACTCTTAGCACATTTACTTCATCAACAATTTTGTTCTTCGAGCAAGATTCCAACCTTGTATACAAACTACTTTCGACGTATTCGTGTATTGGATTCTACGCATTTTCAGATTCCGGATAAATTCACTTCTACATATCAAGGTTCAGGTGGTAGTGGTCAAAATGCTGGCGTGAAAATTCAACTAGAATATGATTTGCTAAGTGGTCAGTTTCTACATGTTCATGTAGGATCAGGAAAGCACAACGATAAAACTTATGGTTCTACTTGTTTAACATCCCTTCAACCGAACGATGTATGTATACGTGATTTAGGATACTTCGACTTAAAAGACTTACATACGATAGAAGAGTGTAATGCTTATTTTATTTCAAGATTAAAGCTCAATACACGTATATATCAGAGGAATAAAGAGCCTGAATATTTTCAAAATGGAACCATAAAAAAGCACTCTGAGTACGTCCAATTAGATATGGAGCAATTCATTGACCAATTACAGTCAGGCGAAACATATGAAATTCCTGAGATTTATATTGGAATGTATCAAAAACTTCCTGCAAGACTAATTGTGTACAAATTAACTGAAACGCAAATGAAACGTAGACAAAAGGATTTAGCATCTAAAGAACATAAGAAGCAAATTACCTATACAGAACGCAGTAAGCGGCTTAGTGCAATTAACTTTTATATTACGAATATCCCTTCGGAATATCTACTAAAGGAACAAGTATATGATTTTTACTCCTTACGATGGCAAATTGAATTGATCTTTAAAACATGGAAATCATTTTTTCGTATTCATCACTGTAATTCTGTAAAATTAGAACGTTTAGAGTGTCATTTATACGGACGATTAATAAGCATCCTTCTTTGTTCCTCCACCATGTTTCAAATGCGCCAATTACTTCTCATCAAGAAGAAACGAGAATTAAGCGAATATAAAGCGATTTATATCATAAAAGATTATTTTTCACTCATCTATCAATCTTTACAAAAAGACGCCCACGAATTAACAAAGATATTGTTTCGTCTGTTCAATCTCTTACAGAAAAACGGACGAAAATCCCATAGGTATGAGAAGAAAACAATCTTTGATATCTTAGGCGTCGTATACAACTTTTCTATGTCTCACAATCATGTAGCGTAATCTAAAAAATTGAAACCCGATAGGGTTTATTTGGTATGCAAATCTTTAAAGAAATTACACTGGATTTTTAGAAAAAAGAAAAAATCTCACGTGAAATTAAACTTATATAATCTTAGCTTGATGGGTATGTGGCGGGACCCCATCGCCATCAAGTTAAGGTTTTGAAGTACCCCCTAAACGAAAAAATTCTTTCTCTATAGGGGCACCATATCAAAAAAGAAAATTGTAAGTTTAGACACATTTTAGATACAAAATAACCGATTCCTTATACGTTAAGGGACCGGTTATTTATTTCCCTACTTTTTTAGGGAGGTTTTTCTCGTAATGGTCTTAAATGATTGATTTAAGGTTATAAACTTAAATCATAAATAAAAGATAGAGTAAAAACTATATAAGAAATAAATGTAACGAAAACAAGAAAACATATAAACTGAGCATTAGATACATATTGTTCTATTCTTTTTTTCATTTTAATTAGTATTACTTTTCAGATGTGAAGTATCAATTTGAATTTCACCTTTCCAAGATCCAATTACTTTTCCAATTCTATTTATATTTACATCTAAAGTAAGGGGCTGTTTAAAATCGTCTTTTCCCTCAGAAACTATAACAAATGTAGCAACACCTTCGGGTTTATCATTATCACGAATACCTACATCATTTAATTTTTTACCTGCTGCCATAAGTTCAAAAGGAAGACGGTCATCTGAATCATGGATAAATGATAGTCTCCCTTCATGTTTAATCTCAGGGTTTTCCTCTTGTTGCCCATTAATTTCACCATCACTTTCGAGCTCTAATCCTGATGTATCAAATTCAAATGGTACTAAACTTCCGTCAGCTTTTTCCATTCTATAATGAACTGATATACGTGAATCTGCGATATATAATTCTTTGAAATGTACAGTAATACCTTGATCTGTAATTTTTTCATCAATAGGAATATATTCACCATTCTTCATCATATCTTGTGTGACACCATTTTCATCTTGTATTCCTTCATTTACAACTTTATCATTTGTAATTGCATCAGAAAAATATGAGGCAACATTTGTAGCCGCTACTTGTACTTGTGGAATCATTGCTGTTGTGAACAGTGCTGCTGCAGCTACTGCTGTATACATGAAACGTTTTGATTTTTTACTCATGTTTGTAAAGAGTCCCTTCTTCTGTTGTTTTTTGTGATTTATATTAGAAACATTGTCTAGCTTGGAACGACTTTCAAATGTTTTCCATGCTTGTTCTATATCAATTTTGATTTCTTGTGGTGAACTTGCAGATTCTTCATCTAGCATTACGTTTTCCCATTGATTTAATTTGCTAATTTCTACCAACAAATCTTGGCATGCTTCACATGTATCTAGGTGCTTTGTGAATTCCTTTCTTATATCATGAGAAAGTTCTCCATCAATATATGTTTGAATAAATCCGATATCATAACATTTCATTTGTTATGCCTCCTCCACTTGTTTATAAATCTTGCGAAATTTCATTTTGGCTCGGACCAATAATGTTCCAATAGAAGATATTTCAATTTGAAGTATTTCTGCAATTTCTTTATATTGAAAACCAGAGAATTTCATTAGTAAAAGGGTTCGTTCTCGATCATTCATTTTATTTAGTATCGTTTGTACCTTTGTAATTTCTTCTTTTCTTATCCAATCATCGTCTAATGATGAAACATTTTGTACTTCATGGTATTGTATTTCTTTATCAATCTTCGCTTGTTGCCTTTTTTCAGATCGCAAATGGTTATAAGCTACATAAGTAGAAGATTTAATCAACCATCCAGGTATGTTTTCAATTACTTTCCAGTCGCTACGATATAATTGTAAAAACACTTCTTGTGCTAACTCTTCAGCGATAGATTGATCTTTAACAATCCATATAATCTGTTTCACAGCATAAGCATAGTACTGCTTAAATAAATCTTCAAAAGGCATATCAGAAGCATAACTTTCTTCATTTTCTATGGTTAACATGTTAGTTTAAACCTCACTTTCAATTTGATGCCTGTATTATAGAGAAACCAGAAAAACCGATTTTGTGACAGTTTTTCTGGTTATTTTTTTTATTATGTACTAAAAAAAGCATTCATCTGATTAAAAGATAAATGCCAAAAGGGAAATGAAAACATAAAACTATAACTCTTGCAGTAGTTTTCTATTAATGGGGTACCGCCACATGTCTATCAAGCTAAGATTTTGAAGTACCCCCTAAATGAAAATTTTCTTTCTCTACAGTTAGTTATTTTGAGAGGTCAACTCATTTTTTTGTTTTGGGGGTGTTTACTTTTCTTATTTATTCTGTAGCTTTGAAATAAAGTTTAATTATAAATGTTGATGGAAGCTCGATTTAGCAATACTTAAATGGAAACCTTTTTTGAACAAAGATTGGTCAAAATGGTTTCCTTAGCTATAAGGACTGATTTAGTTTTTATAAAAAAGATGGATCAAAACTCATGGACATATCTGTTACAAAAGTTTACTTACTTGTACTAGAATTAAACTAGTTTTCAAACCAAAATAACACTTCAATGGGTGCTTTTAAAACTTGTGCAATATCGTAAGCCAATTTTAATGAAGGGTTATATTTTCCGTTTTCGAGATTACCAATTGTTTCTCTTCTAACTCCAACCTTATTAGCTAAATCTTCTTGGGACATATTTAACTTTACCCTATATTCTTTCATCGGTTCTGGTGCAAAAACTTCAAAATATCTAAAAAAAGTCTTTCAGACTTGGACATACTGATACTATTACTCTAAAAAAGGATGTGATTGGTATGGAAAAGCAAAATCTATTCAAGTGGAAACATTATCAACCGGATGTTATTTTATTAACCGTGAGATGGTACCTACGGTACAACCTCAGTTTTCGTAATTTAGTCGAAATGATGGAAGAACGCGGGCTATCCCTGGCTCATACAACTATCATGCGATGGGTTCATCAATATGGTCCCGAATTAGATAAGCGAGTACGACGTCATCTTAAGTCAACCAATGATTCTTGGCGAGTCGATGAGACGTATGTGAAAGTCAAAGGTCAATGGATGTACCTATATCGTGCTGTTGATTCAAAAGGATATACAATTGATTTTCATTTAAGCAAAACAAGAGATCATAGGGCTGCAAAGCGTTTTTTCAAGAAAGCTTTGCAGTCTTTTCATGTTTCAAAGCCCCGTGTGATTACAGTGGACAAAAACCCGGCCTATCCTATAGCGATTGAAGAGTTGAAGACAGAGAAAAAGATGCCTGTGGGCATCCAAATAAGGCAGGTAAAATACCTTAATAACATTGTAGAGCAAGATCATCGTTTTATTAAAAAGAGAGTTCGTTCAATGCTAGGATTGAAATCTTTTCGTACAGCTAAATCTATTCTTTCAGGAATAGAAGCGATGCATATCATTAAAAAAGGCCAACTTATTTTACGGGACAAGTCTGTCCAAAATGAAGTGAAGTTTATTCATCAACTATTCGGAATGGCTGCATAAGAATAGATTCCATTAGGAATCTATATACCTCTTTCAAATAAATACAATCTTTGCACCAGAACCCTATCCTGAGTATTCTTTTTCAATATTAGTTTTAGTCATAAAGATTTTGTTCAAACCACTTCTAGTTCCCACACATTTTTGAAATATAATTCCATCTATCTTTTAAATTATTTTATTTAAAGGTTATAAAAGTCTACTCATGAACTCTATTATTTTCATACAATATAATAGTTTAACTTTTCTAGGGATGCCTTATCTAGCTTCATGTACAAAAAGGGATTTTCACTAATTTATGTAAAGAAGAGAGGTGATTTTTTGATTACTAATCTCATTATTAATGGTGGATTTGAAAATGGAACACTCTTACCATTTTTAACGGTGAATGCTTTAATTGATGGTACACATAGTCATTCTGGCCTTTTCAGTGCAACTCTTTCGGGCGGAATAGGGAATGCCGTGATCGTTCAAGAGGTACCTGTTTCCTCAAATCAAAGTTATGAACTATTCGCTTCTCTTGCTAAAGTTGGAGCAGCCGCAAGCCCTACTATCTCGATTACAATAGCTTATTACGCAGGGGCAGTTATTCCAGCAAATTTTTTAGGGTATGGTCTGTCTGTTATAATTCCATCAGATCGTCTTCCAGATAACAGTCAAAATACCTGGTTGAAAGTGTATCAAACTACTTCTTTAGCACCACCTACAGCTACCCAAGCCCTTGTATCTATTTTTAAGTTAGGGCAGATTGGAAGTCCCGATGTAGTAGTGGATGATATATCATTGCTATCATCAGAGCAACCAGGTCCTACTGGTCCTACTGGAACAACAGGGTCTACTGGCGGAACGGGTCCTACTGGAGCTACAGGCGCTACTGGCAGAACGGGTCCTACCGGAGCAACAGGTTTTGGAGTAATAGGTCCTACTGGAACAACAGGCGCTACTGGAGCAACAGGTCCTACTGGAGCTACAGGCGCTACTGGAGCAACAGGTCCTACTGGAGCTACAGGTCCTACTGGAGCTACAGGCGCTACTGGAGCAACAGGTCCTACTGGAGCTACAGGCGCTACTGGAGCAACAGGTCCTACTGGAGCTAGTGGAGCTACTGGAGCTAGTGGAGCAACAGGTCCTACTGGAGCTACAGGTCCTACTGGTGAAACGGGTCCTACTGGTGAAACGGGTCCTACTGGTCCTACCGGAGGACTGTAATTAACAGCCTTCAATCGTATTTATATAGCAAATACTAATAATGCTACTGTATCTGTGATTGATGGTGCAACAAATAGTGTGATCGCTACGATTCCATTTGGAAATGATTCAGGAAGAATAGGAGTCAATTCAACACTTCAAATTCGAAATAACAGCCCCTTTAACAACCAAAATATTGTAACCTGTGCTAGTGGTGTAAATGCTATAGAATTAACCATCCCTAAATTAAACTAATAAAAATATCCCTTCGAATACAGTTTTTATTACCCCATAAATGAAAAACCGTACTGTTCTTTTACTCAAACAGTACGGTTTCTCTTTTATTCTTCATATATTTACTCCATACCTTACTTAACTTAACTCTATATTCCGCCATTTGACTACCTTACTATCAATAGTTTCAATTTCATATTCACCATCAGCCATTAATTTAATTAACTTCCCAATCTTTAATTCTAGGATTTGTATAAAGAATATTTTTCATCTAATGCATCCATTTTATTATCCATCATTCCAGACCCTTGAAATTTTCACGAGTATTTTAAAATCTCAATATCCATTATAATTTTTAAAGAAAACTTTTTAGATCAAGTAGCATATCATACTAGATAAGGATATATTCCACAAATTTTTGAAAGGAGGACTCTTTATTAATACAACTTTAATTTCTCATTTTTATAACGAAGAGTATCTGCTTCCGTGGTGGTTAATGCACCACACAAAACTATTTGATCATGGCATTCTTATTAATCGTGGGTCTACTGATCGTTCGGTTGAAATATGCAAATTACTTGCACCTCATTGGGAAATCCGTGATTCAAAAGTATTAGAGTTTGATGCCATATTAGTTGATCAAGAAGTAATGAAAATAGAAAAAGAAATTACAGGATGGAAAATGGTGTTAAATACCACTGAATTTCTTTGCTGTATTGATAAGGAATCTTTTTTCTCATCTCTTGCTACTTTAGGGCAAAACATGTATGCTATTAGGACTATTCTGATGGTGGATGACCCTACTCACGGTTATACCAATCCGAGATACGGAATTCCCCTTGTCAAACAGCGTTATCACGGGAGAATAATCCCCCCTAATCCACCTGCCCCTTACTATGGCGGTAGATTAATCCACAATTATTCGCATGGTAACTATTGGGCAGGGCGGCATTGGTCACCTCATCCATTTATCGTTTACATGTATCCTGCTTTCGTTTTAAAATTCTTTTACAGCCCATGGAATACAGCTATGAAAAACCGAAAATTACAAATTGGTCCTACTCTTTCTAAACATAGCATTCAGCATGGCTTAGGTATTCATCACCTGGCAACACTAGCTAAATTAGAAAAAAATTATATACACTTTACAACCTCAACTACTGATCTTCGGTTAAATCCGGAATATCAAGTTTTATTTCCAGATTTATGCCCTCCTAACTATTAATACATCAAAAAACATTTTTAAACTTTTCATATACACAAAAACCGGTTCTGGTGCAAAAAATTCAAAATATCTAAAAAAAGTCTTTCAGACTTGGACATACTGATACTATTACTCTAAAAAAGGATGTGATTGGTATGGAAAAGCAAAATCTATTCAAGTGGAAACATTATCAACCGGATGTTATTTTATTAACCGTGAGATGGTACCTACGGTACAACCTCAGTTTTCTTGATTTAGTCGAAATGATGGAAGAACGCGGGCTATCCCTGGCTCATACAACTATCATGCGATGGGTTCATCAATATGGTCCCGAATTAGATAAGCGAGTACGACGTCATCTTAAGTCAACCAATGATTCTTGGCGAGTCGATGAGACGTATGTGAAAGTCAAAGGTCAATGGATGTACCTATATCGTGCTGTTGATTCAAAAGGATATACAATTGATTTTCATTTAAGCAAAACAAGAGATCATAGGGCTGCAAAGCGTTTTTTCAAGAAAGCTTTGCAGTCTTTTCATGTTTCAAATCCCCGTGTGATTACAGTGGACAAAAACCCGGCCTATCCTATAGCGATTGAAGAGTTGAAGACAGAGAAAAAGATGCCTGTGGGCATCCAAATAAGGCAGGTAAAATACCTTAATAACATTGTAGAGCAAGATCATCGTTTTATTAAAAAGAGAGTTCGTTCAATGCTAGGATTGAAATCTTTTCGTACAGCTAAATCTATTCTTTCAGGAATAGAAGCGATGCATATCATTAAAAAAGGCCAACTTATTTTACGGGACAAGTCTGTCAAAAATGAAGTGAAGTTTATTCATCAACTATTCGGAATGACTGCATAAGAATAAATTCCATTAGGAATTTATATAACTCTTTCAAATAAATACAATCTTTGCACCAGAACCCAAATTTTCATATATATTTTTAGGTTCTGTTACAAACTATCTTAATAGATAAAAGATGAGAGAGCTTACAAGTTACATTAAAAAATATAGTAGTTGATGAAAATAAGAGTATATATAAACAAGAGAGTATTTTCATTCCACTTCTCTTTAAATAAAAGCTAAATAGTCGTTCATAATTAACGACTATTTAGCATCTTACTAATAATTCGAAGGTTCTTCATATTAATCTATTTTTCTTAATCCCGTAGAAGTAACTTGATAGGTTCTTTTCTTACCTATATATTCCTGTTTACTATTCTCAAGGTGAGTTAGTGTAGCGCGTGTCTTTTCCTTTACTGCTTCCCCTTCTATATGGGTAAACTCAATGTAATCTCCCACTTTTACGGGAACTGTTTGGATTTCAGAATTTTGTTGTCTATTACCCACGATTTCTTTATTGTACACAACAATACCCGATGAGTTCTGAACTTTAATACTTGCATACGTACTATTAAAGTAGGAATGTGGTATGCCAGCTTCTAATTTTATTTTCAGCTCTTCTGCTGTTTTATTATAATCTACTTTTGCAATTTCTCGATCACTATATCCTTTTAAGGACCATGCAAATTGATTTCCGTCTAAAACTGTTGTTTCTGGCATTTTTCCGACTTTCTTCAAGCCTTCTTTTGTAACCTGATACCTTGCTGTCTTTCCAATAGTCTCATTTTTGTTATTTTCAAGATTCGTTAATGTTGCGCGTGTCTTTTCATTTACTGCGTCTCCTTCTATATGAGTTAATTCAATGTAATCTCCCACTTTTACGGGAACTGTTTGAGTTCCAACATTTTGTTGTCTATTACCCACGATTTTTTTATTGTACAAAACAATACCCGATGAGTTCTGGACTTTAATACTTGCATACGTACTGTTAAAGTAGGAATGTGGTAAGCCAGCTTCCAATTTTATCTTCATCTCTTCTGCCTTCTTGTTATAATCTACTTTTGCGAATTCTCGATCACTATATCCTTTTAAAGACCAAGCAAATTGATTTCCGTCTAATAGTTCATTAATAGGTTCTGTTGAATTGGAATCCCCTTGAACAGTTTTAATTAATAAATCTATGCATCTATAAGTCAATGGAGCCTTATCTTTTAGCTCTTGCTTAGATGATTCGCTAAAATAATAATATGTAAAACATTCCGCAAAATATTCTTCCTTATTTTCGTAATATTTATCCGGGAAAATTTTCTGTCTCTCTTGACTGAAAGGAACATCAAACAAATCAGTATGACTTATATTTAAAAAAACCACTCGATCAATTGCATGCGCTATTTCATGAAGTTCTAAATTAATGGAACCATGCCCCTTCCCTCTTTCACTAAAACCTATTCTAGCCATTACAGGTTTTCCACCAATATCAGATCCCACACCTGGTACATCATCCCAGGTCAATTGTTTTCCTTCGGCATTGGTTCGCCCTTCCCATCCTCGTGGAATTAATCCTTTTAGGTCCCTGTATTCGTCAGACTCAGTGATAGGATAATTAACAAGTTTTACATATGTTCCGTCTGCCACTAACTTATCAAGTATGCCGCTTTTTATTTTTTTTATTCTATCAACCATATGTTGTGCCTCTTGATATTCTTCCACATTATTTCCTCTTATATCAATATGAATAAGCCTTTCATTTTTAGTCTGTTGTTCTTTTATAAACTCAAGGTTGTTTAAAGTTTCGGCTGCAAGGGGATGGTTTGTAAGGGAAATAGACAGAATAAATATCAATAATATCAAAATTGTATTTTTTTTCATATAAATCCTCCCGTTATATGATTTTTAATAACCCTTTGATTAAATAGGGATATTTCAAAAACAAAATTGATAGTGATTGAAGAAATAAGCATTCCTTTTAAAAGCCTCATTTCATGATTCCAATAATTCTGGGTTAATTTTATTTTCCATACTGGCTTGCCTTTTTATATTGTATGTATTGAAGGTCTTTTAAATGAAAACAACCTAAATCTCGGATACATAAATCATTTGCTGTTACAGTTGAAACACACAGAGAGCCGTAAGTGCGATCATGTTGTTTACCTGGACCTGTATGAATATGTAGGAACTGTCCACCTGGATAAACCGATGAAAATACATCTGGGAGTTGAAATACAGTTGAATCTAAAATACGAGTTTGCTTGAAAACAGAAGTGTATGGAGAAGAAATCGGCATAGATGCGGCCAATTTTTTGCTTAGTAGTTCGGCTAGTAGGTGTTGTAAAAGTAGGGCGGCCCGCCTTATTAAACCTTTGATTCAGTCCCTCAGGACTTGATGAGTGCTTCGGTTGATGCTTCTAAACAACTAGATAACTGAGTTAAAGAAGTCATAGCTGCATTTTGGCTCACCCATACACATAAAGTGACTAAATCTTTTGCTTGGTACTTACTGTTTCGTTGTACAAAACCAACATCTCTAGCAAGATCCCGTAAGGTATTTGGAGATAAAAAACCTTGAATCTCTTGAGCAAATAGTGGTAATTCATTAGATACAGAAATAGACATAAAAAACTGCCATCCTTTCCTATGATTTCTCAGAAAGAATAACGTCTTTTTCATTTTAGGGGGATTTTGTCTTGTTATCTTGATAGCGATGGGTTAGCACCAACCAAACGCGAATTTCGTACGTTAAGCAAAAATCCATAAAGAAAAAGCCGATTTCCTGTACGCTAAGGACTCGACTTTTTTAGATTGATCTATTCAGCTAAAACTCCTGATAATACAATAAGATTCATCATATATTTAATTATTGTCTATCAAAAAAAATCAAATAATTTCCTTACATGCCCAAGCGTCTATCTCTACTTTAAATACAGGAGCTGCTAATGCCACCACATAAATCATAGTAGTACAGGGAAGATGTTCACCTAGAAAATCTCCAATAATTTTTCTTGGCTTATCTGCATTAAAATCACCTACTAAATAAAATGTAATCACGATCTGAACAATGACGTTTAAGAGACCATTTCATGTCTTCAAGCTGTTCTTTGCTTCGAATTGGTTGTACATCAATTAAATGTTGCTTTTTATCCATCTGTTTTTCAATACCTTTGATTTCAATGATTTGAATGTATACTTTTTCTATTATTTTTAGAATATAAATAAAAATAGATGAAAGTCAATGTTTAAGGGGAAATTAAAGTAAAATTTTGGATAAAAATTCACTTTGGAGACGTCTTGTTATTATGATTAGAATTTTACATCTGGAATGAAATTCCGAATGTAAAATTGAAAAATACGGGATTTTATTTCAAAAATTCATAATACATATTACATTCTGAATGTAAGGGGGGTACGGCAAACATTCCTTCTTTTTAGATCCATTCACAAATGATTGAGTCAACAGTAGCAAGAGAATTTAGAACAAACACAGATTAGTCTTGATATATTTTTCAACATACTGAAGGTGCAGACTCAATCATATTTAGTGACTGAGCCTGCACCTTCAATTTTCAGATTATTTTTTTATAAATATGTTTTTATACATATGCGTTTTATATAGTGGCTTCTAATAATAAGGAAGTAAATAATTTGCATACAAATAAAGCTTACTAATACAATAATTGAGCTTTGAATAACGGACATTTCCCTACTTACTGTTTGTCCTAATTGATGCAGAGTAAGAAATGCAAAACTGCTGTGAACCATAGCCACTACAATCGGTAAGAAAAATAGTAGCATCATTTGTCTTGTCACGATTTGCTTTAACTCACTTTGGCTTAAACCTAATTTTGAAATCATTTGATATTGCTCTTGATCCCGTTCTAAATCAGTAAATAGACGGAAATATAAAAAGCTTAGCGTAAATACGAAAAATACAATCCCCACCATTACACTTGAGATAGAAAGTAATCCGTTTTGTTGCTTTAATTCAAGCCATCTTAAATACAAAGATGAAAACATATAATAATCATCTTGATTCTTACCAATAATCTTCATAAGTTTAGTAGAAACTGCATTCGTTTCAGACCAATTTTTAACGATAAAACCGTATATGGTGTAATCTCGAAGTACGTTTTCTTGTTGAGCATTTTGGACCTTATTATAAACAGCATCAGAGACAATAACAGGCTTTTCGATTAACGATAATTCTGGGATATAAATTGTTTTTTGTACAGAAAGTGGAACCTCTATTTGACCATGTATTATTTCAAAAGTTTTTATATCCTCCGCACTTTTCTCGTTCTTATTTAGTCGTATTGCAATGCTATCATTTTCATTTGTTAATTTCTCTATGTCATACCCTAATTGTTTTGCATATTCATTATACGTAGATAGATTAATTAACGCCAATCCGTTTAATGTCCTTTTAAATTCTGTTGCAACAAGTTTATAAGAAAATCCATATTCTTTTAATTGCTTCTTTATCTCTTCAATATGGGCTTTTTCTTGTATATTCCCCTTATCCGATCGATACGTAAATGCATATGGGGTCTCATGTTTTGCTAATTCTGGATTTCCAATAGCTGTACAAACTCCAATTGCTGTAAAAGAAACGGCAGATATAATTGTAACGATAAAGAACGTTCTCGCATTATCCTTCATTCGATACATCAATTCTGAAATAACAAGGAGATTGGTTCTTTTAAAGAATGTAGCTTCTTTATTTTTTAAAGTATATAACACATAGACACACAATTGATTAAAGAAAAAATAGGTTCCAAATACAATTAATAAGACGCCCACTCCTACAAGTAGTAATAATTGATCTAAATCCATGTAATACACCGCGACGATACTGTAGTGAACGCTGGAGTAACCTGCCCCAAATAAAATAAGTACCAACAGAGATATCCAACTAGAGACTTTCGGCTCTGGTTTTGGTTTTTCCTCTGATTTTATAAGTTCTACAAGCTCATTCATTTTCACCATTTTTGATGTAAACAATGAAATGAGTAGAAATAAAACAAAAAAGGACATTGCTGTTACTAGCGTTGCCTTTAAAGGAAAATAAAATGCTAACGTTTGCTCTACTCCTAATAAAGACCCACTAACTAGTAAAAACAATTTAGAAAAAACCATCCCAAGTCCGATGCCTACTACTATAGAAGGGATTCCAATCAACATATTTTCGAAAAAAATTAATCGATGAAGCTGTTGATGAGACATTCCATGTAATATTAATAATCCAAACTCTTTTTTTCTATTTTTTAAAAATGCACTAACAGAATAGAAAATAAATAAGAAAGAAAAGACAAAGATTAAGTAATACGATAAATGAAATCCTATTTTCCCAAATGTACTCATGATGGTACTTACATGAGTCAGTTCGCCTTGTAGGTTCGGATGGAAGACAAGTAGTCCATAAGTGAAAAAAATCAATACCGCAAATGTACTACTAAAAAAATGACCAAGATATATTCGTTTATTCCGTAAAACATTATTGAATGCGAGCTGTCTAAAAGTCATGTTTATTCCCCCCTAACATAGAAAAACTATCTATTATGTTTTTATAAAATAATGAACGATTATCATTGTAGCGAACTTCATTGTATAGCTGTCCATCTTTAATAAAAATAATGCGGTCACAGTAACTTGCAGCAACTGGATTGTGCGTTACTAACATCATTGTTGCCTTTTCTTCTTTATTTAATAGTGTTAATATCTCCATTACGTCTTGAGAGGCTTTAGAATCTAAGTTTCTTGTCGGCTCATCTGCAAGAACCAATTTAGGAGAGTGAATGAGTGCACGGGCAATCGCTGTTCGCGGCGCTTGTCCTCCTGATATTTCATATGTTCGTTTATTTAAAATTTCGTTAATACCTAATTTCCCCAAAATAGATTCTACTCGTTTATTTATTCTTTTCACATTCATGCCATCTACTACAAGCGGAAGAACCACATTCTCTTTTACTGTTAATGTATGCAGCAGGTTAAAAGATTGAAAAACGAACCCTAATTCCTGTCTGCGAAATAAGGCCAAATCATTTACCGAAAGTTGATATGGTTTTTTACTATTAATGAATACACTACCTGATGTTGGCGAGTCAATAGTAGATATCATATTCAATAACGTTGTTTTCCCACTACCCGAAGGGCCCATAACCGCAACAAATTCTCCCTCTGTAATTGTTAAATTAATATTTGAAAGTGCCATGTGTGAAACATTTCCTGTATATTCTTTACTAAGATCTTTCACTTTTATTTTTACTACTTTCATATGAGGAATCCCCTCCAAATTTACACAATAAAAATGAGATTTGATAGATGATGCCCCTTATCCCCTAAATCATTTCCGTACCCTTGCAAGCACTATACAAATAAAGGCAAAGTCTTCAAACAGACTCCGCCTTTTCGATGTATCATGAATTACAGCCAGTACTAGTAGCCTCTTCAAAATATTTCTTAAAAAACTTTGCAACAGAACCAAATTTACGTTATTTCTTTGCGGAAATAGGTTGAAGCCAACTATCTTTACCATTTAAGTGTACTTCAAAAACATATATAGGCTGAGAGAAACCTTTTGTATCAGTGTAGTAATCTATACTATATTTTGTAATGGATAATGTATCACCTGCTTTGAAAGATACTATAGGATCGAAGTCTCCTTGTTTCAGTTTTTGAAATGCTTCCTTTGGAGAAAGAATTTCAACATCTCGAACATGTGATTTTTTTGTACCGTAATATTTGTAAACAGGCATTTTTTTCCCTTCGTCTTTTAACTCTATTGATGTTTTTATAGCAACTTGAGACATATCAGTTTTTGTAATGGGATCAATAGGCATATTTCCAAATTCCTTCATTTGATACGAAATCATTATTCCGAGTGCGACGAAACTTACTGTAATGGGAAGGTATAAATATTTGATTATTTTTGTATCTGTTTTATTTTTTTTCAAAAATATAAGAACTATGTTTAACACAGAATATCCTAGCATCATACCTAAAGTATTATGAAGTAAATCTGCTAGTTCCATACTTCCTCGTTGCAGTGTAAATTCAAGAATTTCAATCAATAAACTTGCTATAATTGAGATGATTAACATCCATTTTGTTTTTTGAAAAACCTTACTAAATAAAGGGAATAAAATTCCTAACGGAAAAAGCATACCTATATTCACAAAGATATGGAAGAAGGAAGTAAATGAAAATGTATTCCATGCTTTTTTATAAACACTAAGTACATCAAAGTCAATTGTTCTTGCAAATGCCATATCATCTGAACGACCAAATGAAGTAGCTGATAATGCAAGGGAATAATATCCCGCTATTAAAACAAACAATATAATTTGTTTTACAGTAAGTTTTTTTTCTCTTTTACATATCTTTTTGTATACTACAAAATAACTAAAAACAAATACAAGTAGTAACAAAAATGTGAGTAGTATCATAGGAATCGCATAACTAGCGATTAGACTGAAAATAATGTTCATTTTACACCTCTGTTTTTATGAATATAATTTTGTACATATGCATTTTATATAGTGATCTCTAATAATAATGAAGTAAATAATTTGCATGCAAATATAGATTACTAATACAACAATCGAACTTTGAATCACAGACATTTCCCTATTTGTTATTTGCCCTAATTGGTGCAAAGTTAGAAATGTACAATTGCTGTGAATCATAGCCACTACAATCTGTAAGAAAAATAGAATCATCATTTATCTTGTCACAATTCATGGTCTAGTTTCATATTTCCTTATTTAAACTACAATAATTGGTCGAATGCTTTAAGAACTAAAACAACTTAATATCCCAACACAGATTTTCTCATGAATGTATCTGTTATTCATTGTAGTAGTTAGATTATTTTTCTCATATTGAATTACCTTACATTTTTCTTACACGCTCGTAATTTTTCTGAAAATACAATTTATAATCCTCGGAGCAATGACTCTTTTTTGGGGGATATAGCAAAGTGGGATCTTTTATATGCACAATACTATACCGAACTAGATTTCGGTATAGTATTTTTTGTAACTCATTGTTTTTTTTTACCAAACACGTATAAAAATCAATAGTATGAAAGTAAACTACTAGATAAAAGTTTTACTTTCGGTTTTATCAGAAAAACAAAGAGAACTTGTAGTAATTACTACAAGTTCTCTTTGAGATGATGAAACAACATTTGAATGCCTTCCGTTATAATGGTTTACTAGAATTTTATCATTATGAATAACTATTAATGCGGAAGCTGTACTATAATTAAGTTCTTTTATTTTATCTACATACGAAATTAAGTGTTTATACTCATCCGTCATCTCTCTTATGCCTCCATATATATTATGTGTTTACAACAAAAAAGCCCACTTGTATAAGGAGGCACTGCGCTGCAAAAGGAATTACATTTAGCAAATGACGCCAACATGGGTTCCTACTGTCCCATGTCACCTAATACTATAGTTGAGTCAACGTAATAAATAAAATCCTTCTTTTAATATAGAATTTATCTTTATTTTTGCTTTTCTATAACTACCAAATAGAATATACGTGCTAATTTACTTAAGTATATATTTCCTAAAGAACATTTACACTTTCTCTTTAGTAGAGTCAATGAAAAGGATGATGTTTTTATTGATATTTCACTAGCAAAAGAGTTTCAACTATTCTCTCAAGAATTACACCATCATTTATGACTTCAGATTCTTTAAAAGCTCGCAAAAGATGTAGAATTTATTCGTTAGGGAAGTAATTTTCAACAAGGCTGAATAAGATAAAATCTTCATGCCGTTAAAGAAAACGATAATCTTCAAAAATACGAGCTGAATTTACATAAATAACTGTAAAGAGATAATTTTTTTTGTTTTGGGGGTTCCTCAAAATATTAGCTTGATGGGCATAGGGTACCACCACATCGCTATCAAGCTAATAAAAAGAAATGCAACAACAAAAAATTGCATGATAAACATAAAAAATAAGTCAGATACCGATGTGATGAGACCCCATAAAGAAAAGACACCCTAAGGTGCCTTCCTCCGACTTGAACCACTTTAATTTAATAATATGTATTGGACATTAAGTAAACACGTCCTATAAAACAGAATCATTTATTTTCAACAGATTGTTAGTGTACAAATACAAGAGAATCGAGATCGTTTGTTTGGCTAGATTAAAGCAACGCCACACCACACCTATATGGTTGAGATGTGTTACGCCTTCTAATCGGAAAATCAGCTTTATAGAACGTGTCCACAATTTATATTTTACTACATGTAATATTTATTTTATGTAATTTTTACAAATATGTATAATTACATAAAATTTACGAGAAAAAGAGAGTATACTTTGATATTGTGTAATAAAGATAAGGCCCACCTACGGAAATAGGTGGGTTTTTTGTTGGGCATTACTATCTCATTGCACAAAAGGGAATTTGCATTAAAATGATATCATATTCTTAGAGTTCTTATATTGAGAAAAAAGACACTCTTATGAGTGCCCCTTTTTTTAGTAACCGAATCCGCCGCTACCGCCGCCCCAACAACTACATCCTATAATGATTAACAGGATGAATAGAACGATCAGTAAAGCAAATCCGCCACCTAACTGTCTACGCTTAAAGACTAAAGTTACCTTTAGCCCTCCAAGACTCGCTACGAGCGAATGGCTAGTTCTTACTCGACGGGAATCCCACCCGTTATATGATACGACCTAGGCTTGGCCGCACACCTGCCTCGTTAGTTAATATGAAAATGAAACCCAATGTCTTTCAGGCGAAAGTATAATCTTGGTTTGGAAATATACAACTGTTTGGACATAAAAAAAGACCATCGAAATGATGGTCTTGCAGACTGTAGACAAATGCATAAAATAACGGATGAACATTTCTCTGAACACTTACTTTACTTCTTTCATAAATAGTCTAACGTTTTCAGCGATTTCTTTGAATTTGGTATGGTGTAAATAATGTGATCCATCCATGGTTACTACTTTTCCATGTACCGAGTCTTTGATCTGCCCTTCATGCAGAGGTATCCATCCTGCTACATCTTCACTATTCGCTTGTACAAAGAGAAGAAGTGGAAGATATTTAGGGAAGATTAAACCTTGAGCCCCTTTAAAATTAGACGAAATATGGTCCATCTCATTCAAGGTTGTGTCATTATACATGTTTTTATTCGAAATCATTTTCATTTGCTCTACGGTTTTTTCATCAAATGCCAGTCCAGCATAGGGGTCAGCACTGATTTTCATAGCCAATCTTAAGAGGCCTGATTTTTTGAGATATGCAAACGTTTTTAATGGGAAATTGATATCCATACCCGGTTGTGTTGCAACACTGCTATCGATTCCGACAAATGCAGTCACCTCGTTTGGATATTTGTTCACATAATCAATTCCATAAATACCTGTAATGGAGTGGCCCATGAGCATGTATCTGTTAATATTAAGCTGCTGTAGAGCTTCATGAACTTCACTTACCATATTCTCCGTGGTTCGCTCTTTTACAGTTTCATCACTTAATCCATAACCGAAAGGCTCTACCGCAACAACTTTGTAAAATGGAGATAATTCATCGATAAGAAGCTTAAAATCAAGCCCTGGAGTAGCTGTTCCATAACCAGGCAGGAGCACGATCGTTTCCTCGCCCTCGCCTTGAATTAACACATTCATGTTTTTCCCGTCTACAGATACGTGCTGCCCGTAGGGCACTATTCGTTTTTGCTCCGAATGACTACTCATCACATTTACGATATAAACAATACCTAAAAAAAGTACAATGGCTAGAACGATTGCTCCTATGATTTTAAGTAAGATGTTTCGCACTTTCTTTATTTTCATTCCGCTCAGCGTTTTCTTTTCCTCTTGTTGTGTCACTGTCATCTTCTCCTGTCCTGATCTGTTTGCCTTCCTTCATGTGCCTGTAATGAAAACTTAACCAATGAAGATGTACTCACCATGACGACAATATGAACTGAATATGAACTGCCCAAAAAAATGCTACGGCTCTATATGCAAGTAAGCTTGCATATAGAGCCGTAGCATAGAGAATGAATCTAACTAATCTGTTGGTGTAGTGATTGGCAAGGTGACAATGAAGGTCGTTCCTTGACCAGGTTCACTTTTCACTCGGATGTCACCTTGATGAAGCGACACGATCTGTTTAACGATAGCGAGTCCCATACCACTTCCGTCATACTTAAGACTGTGGGAACGATCGGCCTTAAAAAAACGATCGAATATACGCTTCTGGTCATCAAGGTGAATACCAATACCAGTGTCGGATATTAGGATTGTCACGTTTTTGATATCTTGTTTGATGCTTACGTTAATCACGCCGGCATCCTCGGAAAATTTGATGCTATTTCTGAGGATATTCGTCCATACCTGATTTAACAGGTCATGATCAGCCGTTACTTTAACTGTCTGTAAATCAAGCTCGAAATGTATATCGCGAGCAGACCATTGTGGCTGGAGCGCCACGATTATCCGTCGGATTTGTTCATCGAGGCTGAGTGTGACGAGCCGCAGTTGCTTTGACTGCGATTCAAGAAAACTCAGCTTTAACAGGTTATCGCTCATTTTGGACATCCTTTTCGCTTCAGCGATGATAATATCAAGATAACGGCTTCGTTCGTATTCTGAAAGGTCAACTTGCTTAAGCACTAGAGCATAACCGGATATCGAAGTGAGCGGAGACTGAACCTCGTGCGACACGTTCGTTACGAATTCCCTGCGCATCTGCTCAAGTTGCTGCAGATCGTGCATCATTTCTTCGAAGCTGCGAGCCAAAGTACCCAGCTCACTCGTTTGCTTAATATTCAACTTGACGTTGAAATCTCCAGATGCTATCCGCCTGGTCGCTTTTGTCAGCTTTTTTATCGGTCTTACCAGGAATACAGAGGCAACTAGAATCAATAAGCTTCCTGCAATCAACGAACATGTTGCAAAGACCAATGCCCACTTTGTGACAAAAGAGGCTGAAGGAGGGGCGAGCGCTTCCAAAAATATCGCTTTCGTTCCCATTTCTGTTTTCAATGGCAACCCTAAGAGGACCGTGGCAATACCATTAGGAGTGTCCTGAACAACACCTCCATCTAATACTTTCTTTAGTTGCTCCATCGTCACAGGCGCAGGTTTGTGTCCGTGAATTTTACCGTAAGACTTGAACTGACCCGTTGCTTCGTAAATTCGAATATAATAAGAATCGAGCTGCTTCATTTCACTTACGAACAAGTCCGCTTCACGTAACGGAAAGGTCTTGTAAATCCGGACGATGTCTTGGCCAAAGTTACGTGAGTTGATTTGAGCGTTTTCGTTCAATTTATCTTCGAATATCCAAGTTGACACAAAAAAAGAAATGATCGTGCCCCCGATGATGGAGACTAAAAATGTCAGGACAACACGTATATATAAGGATCTGATCATTCATAAACCTCAAGCCGATACCCAAGCCCGCGCACCGTTTCGATCCGAAAATCGGGTGTTGTCGCGAACCGTTCACGCAGCCGTTTAATATGTACGTCTACCGTTCGATCATCTCCGGCGTAATCGATACCCCAAATCTGATCAATCAACTGCACGCGCGTATAGACTTGTCCGGGTGTTCCAGCGAGCTTATACAGCAATTCGAACTCCTTTAGCGGCAACTTAAGCGACTCCGTCCCGTTCATCACCTTATAGGTCTGTCGATCAAGGATGACGTTCCCGAAATGGATCTTCTGCGTGGAGCCAATCTTGTATCGTTTGAGTAGTGCCCTAACACGAACCGTCAACTCTAACGGATCGAATGGTTTGGTTAAATAATCGTCCGTCCCAAGTTCGAAACCTTTCACTTTCTCCCATGTTTCTCCTCTCGCAGTCAGCATAAGTAAAGGTAGATCAGGATTGGCTCTTCGGAGCTCCTTGCTTAACGTCCAACCATCCATAATCGGCATCATAATGTCAAGTACGACAAGATCGACATTCGTTGAGATGTAGACGGCCAGTGCTTCCTTGCCGTCCGCTGCTTCAGCTGTTGCGAATCCGTCGTTGCGTAGAAATAAACAGACGAGTTCGCGAATGTTCGCATCGTCGTCAGCAACTAGTATAGTAGGCATCGGTTCCCTCTTTTCTCTGTTTTCCACCGCATTATTTCAAGCAATCATTATACTATAAATTAACACGTATGTTGATTAACCAAAGTAATACAGTTTCTTGATTTATCGACCTGTAGAATTCAAGTGTTTCTTTCAAACTAATTTGCCACTCAATTGACAAGGCTTCACAAAGAAACAGGCATGTGAAACCTGCAAATGACAAGCGTTTATTTTGTCTTTTGGCCTTGTGCACGAAGAAATTTCAGCAAAGCATAGGCAATTATAGCTGTGAATAACTGATTGAACAACGCATTGGATGTTGTGCCAAACAATACGGGAACGTTCAAATTCAGCTAAATCCAGCGAAAAAATGATTGTCGGGTAAAGAACTGGCGCGGTATCAGTTATGACCCGTCTCCAGCCCCTCCCCATAAGAACTGCTCGTGAAGTTTTCCCTCAAGCAGCTCACCCCATAAACTTCATCAAAAGGGTTATGAGACCTATCAGATGGCAGACACTTTCATCAATGTCTTCCTGAGCTTTCGAGAGGACGAACTTTCCAGTCCCAATAGAGTCCTAGTACACCATAGAGATATTCACTACTCCATCTCTGCCATCCAATGCTACGCTTTTGTCGCCGTTTCCTTCTCGTCAATAACGTACGGACTTTCATCTCTGTATAGTCCCGTACTTTACTAAAAGCTCGACTAGAATTCCCAACCCGGAAGTAATTCACCCATCCAATCAGTACAGTATTGATTTGTTTTACTAAATCTTGTGCAGGCCTGGCGCCTGCGTTTCTGATTAATTCTCGGATTTTTGCTTTCACTTTCGTACAGGCTTTCTTCTTCGGGGTAATAAGAACAAAGTATCTACTCTTATTTCGATTAAGTACTCGCCTCAAATCAAATCCTAGGAATCCGAAGGATTCTCCTTTTAAAACATTAACCACTCGGGTTTTCTCCAGATTCAGTTCAACTCCCAAAGGCTTTAATTGTTCCCACAGTCGTCGCAATGCCAATTCAGCCCATCCACGTTTACTAGAGTGTCCGCTTACAGTGATAACTATATCATCAGCAAAACGGTGATAGTTTACAGCCTCGTAATGGTTTTCTGTTGTCTTACGTCGAATGGCATCAAATGTCCAATCTACTTCATTGAGGTAGATGTTTGCGGCTAGGGGAGAAAATGGTCCCCCTTGCGGGACACCAATCTTTCCTGTCACCTTGATTACCTGTTTTACAAGATGCATAACTTGCGAATCTTGGACACGCTTTGCAATTTTCTCCAAAAGTATGTGGTGTCGAATTGTATCAAAGTAGCGTGACAAGTCAACATCGATTACTACAGTCATCCGGCGCAATATGCTACGTCGCACTTCTGCCAGTGCTTGATGTGGGGAGCGTTTTGGTCGGAATCCGTAGGAATTTGGGCAGAAATCAGCTTCAAAGATGGCTTCCAATATGAGTTTTAGCGCTCCTTGGACCACGCGGTCCCGTATACACGGGATTTGTAGTGTCCGCATTTTTCCGTTTTCTTTTGGGATTTCTACTTTACGATTAGCTTGTGGTTGATATGTTCCAGCCTGTAGTTCTGCTTGGATATTCTTTAAAAACGGCATAACTCCCTCTAGCTCTATATCAGCGAAACTTTTCCCGTCGATGCCTGGGGCACCGTTGTTTTTTCTCGCTTGCTGATATGCTTCATGAAGGGTTGTTAGTTTGGTAATGTGGGAAAATAGTCCCCAAAACCGATGCGTAGGTTCAGACTTCGCCTTTTGATAGATTCGTCGCCTTAGTTCCTGCAAAGTAATAGGTGTTTTTATCATGGCACCCTTGCCTCCTTTGGTCGTACGAAATATTTACAGGTTCGGACCCTTCCCTCCCCGCGCGTTTTGCTGCACGCAGATCTCTGGTACTACGATCCGTTCCGCCACCCTGACACCTACCGTTCTCACTTCCCGATCGCGGTTATAGAGACGGTCTCCTCGATGAGGTTTCTTCATCGGGTGTCGAGGGCTTCTCCAGTTTCCACATTATCTTTCTCTCCATGTCGCCGCTGATACCCCGCCGGTGAGAACTGCCGTTCCAGACTCGTTTCGGTCAGTTCTTGCTGCTTTCGCACGTTATCGACCGTCTCAGCCACCGGAATTGCGTGTAACGAGGCTACGTCTACGTTCACTGTACGTTACAACCTGGAGATTTGCCCACATGCCTTTTGCATGTGATGTCAGAGGGCTTCGCCGTGTCGCTTTCACTTCATGGCGCCTCTCAGGCTACGGGAGTGGAGTCTATTCTCCCGATTGGACTTTCACCAACTAGATAATGTGTCCTTATCTGGACACGCCAATTGCCCAGCGCGATTTGTACATGGTGGCGATTCCTTCGGACAGATAGATTGATAGAACGCATATTCCCCAAACTACTCCAGTAATTACACCATCTGAAATAACACGTCCCATACCCACTAATTATTTTTCATCAAATGTGTATGGCGTATCAACTTTGATTGCACATTCGTTCCAAATCATTACTTGTTAATTTAAGTGAATTCCATCATAAAGATTCATATAGGTTTAGTAATTAGTCAAAGTTATTAGGGTGTTCTGTCGTACAATTTATATATTACTATATAATCACCTCCTGATTTTTGTATATTATAGTTCTACATCGAAACATAATATATAACTTTTTCTCATTGCTTATTGAATTAATCTGCTCCGTTCAAGAAGAACCATATCAGTTTAAATAACTCAGATTTTGACAAAATTAAATTGATTCAAATGATACCCACCTTTTAGTAATCTCAGAAAATTTCTTAGTCGCGAGTGAGGTTGGTTTTCTTATAGCTAATCCAATAGTTCGATAGCTATCACTTTCAAGTGGAATGGCTGCAAAAGAAATTTTTGATGTCGGTATAATCATTTCTGGCAATATACTAATTCCTAGATTATTCTCCACCATGGAGATCACTGAGTATTCATTCATATTTTCGAATCGAATATTGGGGCTAACTTTATTCTCCCTAAATATTTTTTGAATATCATCATAACACTGATATATTGGCATAATAAAAGGTACATTTTCTATTTGTTGCATTGATACTTGGTTTTCCTTACATAATGGGGATTGGTTAGATACGACACATAAAAGTCGATCCCTCTTCAATTGTACGATTTCAAAGGATTTTTCAAATGATTCAAAGTAAGTATCATTATTAATAAATCCACAATCTAATCTCCCGTTTTGTAACCAATTCTCAACCTCAGCATAGTTTCCTTCCAGTAATTCGATTTCAATATTTGGAAACTTTTCCTCCATTTTTTTAAGAATACCAGGAATCCAGTTTTTAGAAATACTCGAAAAAACCCCCACTCTTACTGTTCCTTTTTGGAACCCATTGATAGCGGCTACTTCCTGCTTCAGCATGTTGTTATAGTATAAAATTTTCCGAACGGTAATTAAAAGCTCCTCTGCATTTTTGGTCAATGTTAAAGTAGAGTGATTACGAATAAATAAAGGAAAGGAAAACTCTTTTTCCAAACTGCTAATTGCATGACTTACAGCAGATTGGGTGAAACCTAACACTTCTGCAGCTTTTGTAAAACTATTGAGTTCTGCCACTTTGTTAAATATTTCATATTTTGTTAAAGTCACTATGGTCCTCCTCATGAATTTTATTCATGTCTCCATTATATTTCTTCGTTTTATTTAATGCCATTACCAACATACAATAAGTGCATGCTCTATTATATGACCCTTGACAAGGGATGTATTTTTTATGGAAGGATGAAGTGAAATGCAAAAAATTTTAGTTACAGGTGCTGCAGGTAAGATTGGCCAAGATGTTACAAGATTCCTAGATAAGCAAGGGAATTACCAGTTACGGCTAGCAGATATTAACTTATCTGCTTTAGAAACTTTTAAAGATACAAATCATGAAATCATATATTTAGATGTTTCTGATTTAGCTGCTTGTCAAGAATTTACGAAAGGTATAGATATAGTTATACACTTGGCAGGTAATCCTTCGCCAAATGCTGATTTTTATGGCTCCTTATTAGAAAATCATATAAAGGGAACCTATAATATTTTTAGAGCTGCTAGTGATAATAATGTATCCAAAGTGATAGTTGCTTCCAGTGCTCAAACAATTGAAGGCTATCCTTTGGATTATCAACCACATACTTATTCACCCACGAGACCCAAAAATATGTACGGGGTAAGTAAGTGTTTTGCAGAGGCTGTTGCTTCTTATTTTGCTTATGAAGAAGGGTTACAAAGTCTTGCTATTCGTATAGGTGCATATGATGATTATAATCCATACGGTAAACCACTAACAGCTAGAGATATGAGTGCATACTTAAGCCCAGAAGATTTTATGGACCTTCTCTTAAAGTCGATGACGGCAAAGAACTTACCTCCATTTTCAATTTTACATGGTGTATCTAACAACAGGTTTAAACGAATTGATATTGAAGGAACAAGAAAGTTAGTTGGTTATAGCCCAAGTTCTGATGCTTTTGTACTAAGTGGTATTAAATTCTTTGATTCTTGATAAAGGCATATCTAGAAAAGAGATTATATTATTGTTATTTAGCTTTTATTTGTTCTATTTTCAATAGCTACAGTTTCTATAATCATAAATATTCCAATTTCCCAGATAGAGCACACTATTCTTCTGTCTCATTTGTGGAACAACTCTATTGTCACCACTAGTTCCACAGATGTGCTTTTCCTTTTCAACATAATGGGGGAGCACCATCAAAACGCGAATTTCGTACGCTAAGCAAAATTTCATAAGAAAAAGCCGATTTCCGGTACTCTAAGAGAATAATTGGCTTTTTACTGTTAAGTTGTTTGTAGTGATTGTAGGGAGTCTAATGATGCAATTTCTTTTATACTAAATCGGTATTTTCCTAGAATATTAATGTGTTCCCATTCTAATGGAGAAATATATTTCAATAATTCTTCATTAAGATGGGAATTAAATAACTCAACTTTCGCACCTATAAAATAAGCGGGGAGATTTAGCTATATTGAATTTAGAGTCTATCAATTGTGTACTGTACAACTTGAGTAAAATGAAAAACACCTCGATCCTTGGTATAGTGAGATTACCTAGAAATCACTACCACAGAAGAGGTGCCTTAACTACAATAGCTCAAAATAACCAATATCATCAACTACCAAAAGAACTTAATTCTATTTTTTCCGAGCTTGAAATGAAGATCCAGCTAAGGATGCAGTCTATCGCTTCTTATAAACGGTGCCAATGTTCAATTGGCGCCATTTCCTGCTGCTGTTTAGTATGAATGCGATTAAAAAAGTAACTCGACTTACGAAAAAAAACGCTCCAAAGTGTTGATTGTGCTTATCATCGTAACTGCAGTAAAAAAGTTGAATTGCTAGCACACTATTTTGAAACCTTGGTTAACTATTCCAACTTTGAAGTATTTCCTGTTTTTAATCAATGAGTAAGGGGCAAAATTTAAAGTATATGGTGGCACTATTTGTACTTCTTTCTGTAATCTCTACTCATCGAATAAATTTAGAGCTATCACTCATGCCTTCAGTTGAACACCCCGATGACTGAACTAAGATAAGTTATGGATGAAGCGCCCGTGCCATCGCATCAAAATAATTTTGACTGGCACGCTGACTCACTTCGGCTTCAGGCACAAGTACTTCAAAGCAATGGAAGCAGCCGGGGTAGAGATGAAATTCAACATCTACTCCTGCTTGTGCAAGTCGTGTTACATATTCAATAATTTCATCTCGGAATAAATCGAGTTGACCTACACATGTATAAGTTGGCGGTAGTCCTGCTAAGTTGTCTGCTCTCGAAGGTACGGCATAGGGAGATGGTTCGTTAGTATCGTTCTTCTTTCCCAAGTACATACTCCAAGCCGCCAAATTGTTTGCTCTATTCCATGTTGCGTGGTCTTCTGTAATCTCATAGCTTGATGGTGTTATGTTGCGGTTGTCAAGCATCGGATACAGCGGCATCTGGAATATAATAGATGGACCTCCTTTATCCCGAGCCATTAACGCAAGCGCTGCTGTTAGTCCACCGCCTCCACTTGCACCGGCGATCGCAACTCGATTCACATCAATGCCAAGCGAGTCTGCCTCATTTGTCATCCAAACCAAGCCTGCATAACAATCTTCGATAGCCGCTGGATAAGGATGTTCGGGAGCAAGTCGATAATCGACAGACACAACAACGCATTTAGCAGTCTGAACAAAGCGTTCACACAAAACATCGTCCATATCGGGGTGTCCCATTACGTATCCGCCACCATGAATCCACAGCATAGCTGGAAGTTTATCAAGATTGTTCTCAACTGGTTCGTAAACTTTAACTAACATCTCGCCGGCAGCGCGAGGAATCATTCGCTTGGTCATGTGTACAAGTTCTGATTTTTCCAAATGTGGATTCGACAAGAGACTTCGACTCGACTCTAAATTCTCCTCTAATTGAAAGCCTGGAAATTGTGAGAAAGCCTGTTTTAATTCTGGTAATACTCGACTGTCAATTTTCATATAAATTCCTCCAGGTAAATAATGAGACTTGATTCAATTCTTATGGAATGATTAACGGAATAGATGTGTCTCCTGTTCTCCTTCAGCTTCCCATTTGGCAATTTCCTCTCGTACACGAGGGGCAACTTCTGTTCCAAGCAATTCTATGGCACGCATGACTTGATCATGTGGCATGGTACTTAATGGTACATACATCATAAAGCGTGTAATCCCTACATGCTTACGAAGATGTATGATTTTTTCAGCGACTGTATCTGGATCACCAACATACAACGCCCCTTCAAAACTTCGTGCAGCATCAAAGCTGGAACGATCATAATAAGGCCAACCCCGCTCTTTACCAAGTTTATTCATGCCTGCCTGAGTGGAAGGGAAAAATGTATCTGCTGCTAATTCCGTATTCTCTCCAACAAATCCAATTGAATGAGATCCCACCTGAAGTTTTGATACATCATGACCAGCGTGAGCCGCCGCTTTCTTATATAGCTGTACAATTCGTGCAAAGTGCATTGGGCTACCACCAATAATCGCCAGCATAAGTGGTAATCCCAGAAAACCGGCACGGATAGCAGATTCCTGATTCCCACCACTACCAACCCATATCGGTAAAGGATTTTGAACAGGTCTTGGATACACACCTAAATTATTGATTGCTGGTCTATGTCCGCCTTCCCAAGTCACTTTTTCGGACTGACGTATTTTGAGCAGTAGGTCCAAATGTTCTTCAAACAGTTCTTCATAGTCTTTCAAGTTATAGCCAAACAATGGAAAAGATTCGATAAAGGAACCACGACCCGCCATAATCTCTGCGCGTCCATTTGAAATGCCATCCAGTGTAGAGAAATCCTGAAAAACGCGCACAGGATCAGCTGAAGAAAGCACAGTTACTGCACTCGCGAGCCGTATCTTTTTCGTTTGTGGTGCCGCGGCTGATAGAACCATCGCCGGAGAGGATGCTGCATAATCCTTCCTATGGTGCTCACCAACACCAAACACATCAAGTCCTACTTGATCAGCAAGAACGATTTCTTCAACAACTTCACGTAATCGCTGTGCGTGACTTATCACTTCACCACTATGTACATCTGGTTTCGTTTCTACAAAAGACGTAATACCTATTTCCATTTGTTATCTCTCCTAGTCCAATTAGATTTTAAGTCAAAAAAATTAATCATTTCCTTTATGGTAGTAACGTGTTTCTCATATTGGCTAACACACGTTTATTTCATGAAATCTTAACTCGTCTGGTCATAGCCCAAAAAAGAAGAGCGAAAGCACTGACAGAGGCTCCGAGTAAGGAAACCCCTCCCCAGCCAAAGTGTGCGTATATTTGAGTCGACGCAATTGAACCACCAGCACTGCCGATAGAATAAAACACCATATATCCAGCAGTAAGTCGACTCCGTGCTTCTGTATGCAATGGAAGGATCATGGTTTGATTCGTGACATGTATTGCCTGTACGGCCAAATCAAGTAGAACTATCCCTATCACTAATGCGATTAATGACTGCTCTATATAACTGATGAACAACCATGAAATCAATAATAGAGCTAAAGCAATACCTGTCGTTCGTTGTCCGTAACCTTGATCGGCCAATTTCCCTGCCCGTGCCGCAGCTAAGGCTCCAGCCACACCTACAAGACCGAATGCGCCAATTGCACTATGAGATAGAGCAATTGGAGGTGTACTAAGTGGCAGTACTAGTGAAGTCCACAAAATGCTGAAATCAGCAAAAATCAGCATGGCTAGAACAGAGCGAACGCGTAACGTTCGTTCTTGAATAAACAAAGCAAGCACCGATCTAATCAACTGAGGGTAAGATAGCGATTTTACCTCGCGCTCAACATTGGGCAACATCTTTATAAACATAAAAACCATCAAAAGCATGAGCGCAGCAGAAAATAAATATACAGAACGCCATCCCGCAACATCTGTTAATATACCAGCAAAAGTACGTGCAAGAAGTATGCCAATAACAATCCCACTTGTTACAATGCCAACGACACGTCCTCTTTCTGTAGGGGAAGCGATGGTCGCTGCAAACGCCACGAGAGTCTGTGTCACAACTGCAAGCAGACCCACCAAAGCCATACCTGCGAAAAGTACCATGCTGGAGGAAGCAGTACCAACTATAACCAGAGCTGTTGTAGATAATAGCATCTGACCGACAATTAGACGTCGCTGGTTTAGCAAATCTCCAAGCGGTACGAGTAGCAGTAAGCCCACTCCATAAAAAATTTGTGTAACGGTAATAACAATACCAATAATGGAATGGTTAATACTAAACTCATTAGATAGTTGATCAAGCAACGGCTGTGCAAAGTAAATATTGGCAACAGACATTCCACAGGCAGTCGCAAACAATAATGCCAAAGCGTGAGACATGGATGGCTGTTGATTCAAATTAGGTTTTGTTATGGAAGATTTATGACTTATCTTAGTGTAGAGTGGATCATCTTCTATATTTGTCTCTGTTTTGCACATACCTTAACCTCCAATCACATTATATTTTTAATCATAACATACCGTTCAGTACGATATGATTACTGGTAAATATAACTTAGCCTTGTTCATGATGTCAACGATTTTTTTGCACTAAAGTTAATGTTTCATTAAATGAATGGATCTTGATTTGACATGAAGAATAGCTAATTATATAATAATTACATACTGTTTGGTAATAAAAAAAAACAATTGTAATTACCTACACACCTATCCTAAAACAATTAATAAAATCAAAGTTTGAGGAGGAGAATTCTTAATGGCAAGAACCCGTGAATTTGATGAGGATCAAGTTTTAGATGCAGCAATGCAGTTATTTTGGGAGAAGGGATATGAGGCTACCTCATTAAGTGATCTTACTTCTAGAATGGGCATTCAACGCCCTAGTATTTATTCGACTTTTGGAGATAAGAAAGAATTGTTTGAAGCCGCACTTCGCAGGTATACAATGTCTCGGGCCTCTGATATACGAAATAGGCTTCAAAGTCACTCCTCTGTAAAAGAGGCATTTTCTATTTTCTTTGCCGATGTCGTCAATGAAGAATACGCAGGGGATCTTAGTAAAGGTTGTTTTTGTATCAATACAATGGTTGAACTAGCACCTCATGATGAGAGATTTGAAATTTTGACCAGAGAACATCAAATGTACCTCGCCGTCATTTTTCAGGAGACGATCGAACGAGGAATCCAATCAGGTGAGCTGGAATTCAACACAGATGCAAAGTCTTTGGCACAGGCACTGATTGTAGCGTTAATCGGTCTAACGGTTATGATGAAATCTCGCCCCCAACGTTCATTTGTCGACAATGTAATAGCAGCGACGCTCACATTACTTAAGTGACATGATTGTATATGAAAGTACGAAAACTATACCTTTATAGGGGTAGCGTCAAATCTCCATCAAATCAAAATCTCATACCACCTCCAGAACGAAAATTTTATGCATGTTGTTCGTATTTATTGTTTGGGGATAAATCGTTCTTTAAGCTTGATGGCGATTCGGTGCTATCCCTAAAACATCTGGACTTTAATATCCAATTAAAAAAATGCAAACAAAACGACCTTTAATCAGTCGTTTTGTTTGCATTTCCTTTTTCTAAAACTACAGAAAAGATAAGTACTATAGTTAACACCATAATAAACCCTACTTCACTTCCATCACTTACAAAAAATGAATACAAAGTATAAATTAAAATTAATATTCCATAAATAACTTTGTGCAATGAACTCCCCCCCTTTTTGCCGTATATATTTTAGTGTAAAAATTTAATTCAAGCCCTATATTAAAATGAAAATAAAAAGCACCTGTGATATACACAAAGTGCTTTTCTCTTGTCAATTTATCTATTTTCACTATATTTATCTATTTTCTTTTTATAACTCAAATTTCTTCGAATCGTACTTTTCTAGGGTTTGTTACAATTCATTTTGTTCATATGGAATATGTTTATCTGTCTGTACATCTTCAACATTTTCTCCACCTGTTAATAATCTCCTGTACTTAAAAGAGTGCCCTGTTAATACTGTTGTAATCATTTTGTATTATCGCTATTAAGCTAAGAAAATACAGCTATCCCCAGAACGAGATTTTGTGCTAATTTGTAACAAAAAAGCTCATTTTTTCGTTTTGGGGCTGATTTGTTTTCTTAAGTTGATGGGCATGCGGCAATGGCCCATATAACAACAATTAGTTAAATTAATATTTTATTCGTTGTTTTATTTCTTTAAAACGATCATGTATTAATTTCTTGATATCCGGGTGATCTTTATATAAGGTAACGGTATACATGATGGAAGATGCAAGAATAGTAGACCATATTAACCAATCTCCAGCATGAGAAAGAACTTTAATTATTTCACTCGTAAACTGTTCCTGTCCCGCTTGAAATGTCGATACGAGCGAGTTAAGATTGAACAACAATAAAATAACACTCCTGCCCAAAAGCATAATAATCCATCCGATAATATACGTATAGCCTCCAACACTACATAATTGATTATTATGATGAAAAACTTTCACCCTCTTAGCTTGCCAATAACCAACTATCGCTCCTAATATAAGCAAGCTAATTAATTCAATTGTAATAATATAGTCCAATCTATTTGGAAGACCCATATAAGTTCTGATTATAGCCATGATTGGTATACCAAGAAGATCGAAGCTATCTACTTTCTTCGGGATAAGCTGCCTAATAATCAATACAATAACGACTACAAGAATAATAATGAAAACTTTATTCATGCGATTAATCCCTCTTTTTTTCTTTTAAATAATACTCAATAAGTTGATTTACTTTTTCTTCTGGATATGATTCTGGTGTTTGAAGGACATGAATTACTAGCCCATCAATAAATCCGTACAGTATCTCTAATTCAAATTCTCTATTGTGACCTGGTGTGACGTATCCTAGATCCCTCATTAAATCTAGAATTATTCCCATAAGATACCTCGTATGGTCATCCATTTTCTTCCGAAGTTCAATAAGTTCTGGAGAACTAAAGGATATACCCAGAAATGTAATCCAAACCTTCCCTTCCAACATTTCTTCTTTATTAGAAGGAATAATAAATTTCATTAATCTTCTAAGTGCTTCTTCTTTCGTTCCCTTAAATTCACTTGTACGAGTGTTTGCCCGTCCTTCCATTCGATTCAATACTAAATTCATTGCATAATGAATTAATTCATTTTTAGACGAAAAATGATGCTGAACAAGTCCAACCGAAATGTTTGCCTCGTCAGCGATTTGCTGTATGGAAGCTTTATCAATACCTTTTTCTAATATTACACGCCAAGTAGCGGTGGCTATCTCATTCTTCCTTTGTATTTGATCAACAATTTTAGGCACTCATATCCTCCTCCCTTTTTATAATACGATCATATTATAAAAAAAGTACCTAAAATAATATGATCATATTATTTTAGGTTTCACATTGCTCTCAAGCTAACAAAACAAAATTCCCCTATAATAAAAAAGACGGTATTCCTACCGTATCCTCTAAAAAAAGAAACAGCATCTACTAGCATTTTTGAAAAAACGTTAGGTAAAAGTAAGAACATACAGTAGCTGGCTTTATTTTTAATATCATTCTTATTCCCCTTACAATCGTTCCAAAAAGATAGTAACTTTCCCCAAGAAGACTCTTACTGTCGACGTTCAAAAGCAAGACGTACAGCAAGACCTGTCAAGACGCTTGCCATAAGCCAACGCTGCACTCGCAGCCACGTTGGGCGTGTGCCAAACCATTTGGCAACTCTACTTGCTGTAAATACAATTAGGAGGTTGACTATAAAGCTAACCGTTATTTGTGTAAAGCCCAGAACTGCACCTTGTAGAAGCAACGATCCTTTCTCAGGATCTTCAAATTGAGGTAGAAGTGACACATACAAAATAGCAATCTTAGGATTCAGCAGATTCGTCATAAGTCCCATTAAAAATAATTTCCGTGGCGGCTCAATAGCAATAGTACGAGGTTCCATAATAGATGTAGCACCAGGCTTAATCGAATTCCATGCGAGCCAGAGTAAGTAAGCAGCACCTGCCCACTTAACTGCTTCATAGAGAGACGGAACAGCTAGGAAAAGGGCTGTAAGTCCGAACATTGTTGCGATTATATAAATTATGAAGCCAAGCATGATACCCAAAAGAGAAATGAATCCTGCCATACGCCCCTGCGTAATCGAGCGAGAAATGAGATAAATCATGTTAGGCCCAGGTGAACAAACCATACTAAGTGAAACAATTGCAAAAGCTAGCAAAGTGCTAAAACTGACCATGAATCTTCCACCCCTTTATCTTACATAAATTTCTTATCGTCCATTTTATCATGATTGAGGAGAAAAAAGATTAATGTATGCCTATTCATATAAGGTTAACATAGCCTATTATTATCGGGGTTCACTGTATTTAGAAGACTATGAAAAGTCCTACATTTTTTAAAACTGGGGGACTTTCTTGATCACAAGGCTTTAAAAGTAACCTATCCATAGTGATATTAAAGCTACTACTAACAGGACAAGAAGAAATATGATATTTCGAATCCACTTTTGTATATCATCAAAATACCGTTCTACAAATGCAACGTTGATATAAAACATGAGAAATACAACAAAGAAGGTAAAGTTACCAAATTTATCGGTCAATTTTTCATTGGTAAATGTGCTTACATGAAGGAACAGTAAAGTAAAAGTTACTAAGAATAACTCAAATAGCCTTTTTTTGCTCACACCACCACTCTACAGTAATTTCCTTTCGTTTTATTTTATCTGAACGTAGTGTGTAGCAGACTATGAATATTATACTTATGTAAAAAAAGGCTAACAATTCAAGATTGTTAGCCTTAATCGCGCCTTTTAAAAGAATAATTCAATACAACAAATGACTGATTCTTCAACTTGCAATATATTCTCCTTTAATTACAAAAAACGAACCTCGAATTGTTCCAGCAAGTTTAGACTTCTGTCTAGCAAACTTAAACTTCTCTACTAACTCCGTTGGTATCTCCATTCCCTCAGAAAGCTTAAATCCAACGGCCCGCTTCTTTGGGTTATCCAACGTATACATGACGTTGACTGCAAGACCATCCTCATAGAAGACATAGGCAAATTTAATATTTTCCACTTGAAAACACGATGTTTCTAAAGGTTTTGCCGCAAACTCAATATCACGTTCTTCTTTCAAAATGCGGTTCACATAATCAAGAGTCTTCTCGCTTTCACTAGCTGGTACAACCGTAAATTCATGCTTGTATTTATTCATAAAGTAACGTGCTTCATGGGCACGTAAACCAGCAAGTGCTTCTGCTACAGGTGAAGACTCCATGCCAGCTGTAGTTACGTTTTTAAAATCAACTATACCGGACAATTCCATCTCTCCTTTTAACACTTTACTTCCTAACAACTGGAATCCATATTTCACCAAATACTAAGCCGTTTCGCTGCCCCATCTCAACTGTTGTATTTGGCCCACCAACATAGGCAAAATCTTTTTCTTCTGCTAATGCTTGACCAAATGCAATACCAGTAAGCTTATTACTTAGCTCCTCAGCTGTATTGCCTTCCCCTTTAACTACTAGGTATTCTCCCCTCGGAAACTGGATAACTCTAGATTCTTCTTGTATCGTTGCCTCTGTCATGACACCAGCGTAATACATCATCTTGTTATTCACCGCTTCACTCACAGAAAAAATGTAATCATTTGTAGCTAAAGCTTTTAAAGTGTCCAACCTTCCATCTTGTTCAACAGCCAGCCAAAAGTCTGCCTTTTCCTTGTTTATGCCCGCAAAGTCTGTATAGTGGCTCTTAAGTTCAGTTCCAATACCTAACACGATAAAGCTATCTTTTTCTTCTATTGTATAATTTTTCATATTTAAAACCTTCCTCACTTTTAAATTAATCAAACGATTTATCTTTTCACTTGATGAGTTTATAATATCTTTAAATCATGTCAAAAAATGATACTGTTTAGGAGACCACCATGAAAAAAGTTGAACGGATTAATACGATCATGCGCTATATTAACAACCGCTCCCACTTTACAATTTCTGAAATCATACGAGAATTTAACATCTCACGATCGACAGCAATTAGAGACATTAGAGAAATTGAAGCCATGGGGATGCCGCTCGTCGCTGAAGTTGGAAGGGATGGGGGATATTTTGTCATGCATAACTCTATCCTGCCCGTTGTTCGCTTTACTGATAATGAGGTCAAAGCTCTTTTTATTGCCTTTATGGCCACAAGAAATCAACAACTTCCCTATCTAAAGAGTCGTCAGTCTTTAGCCGAAAAACTACTAGGACTCATCTCAGAAATCCAGCAGGATGACCTTGTTCTTTTAAATCAAATCTTTCTTTTTGAAGGGACTAACCCTCATAATCCTGACCTACTTGAGCTTTCTGACCTCCCCCATCCTATGTTAGAAAAACTCATCCAAATCCTTCTTTTAGATAGCCATTTATTGATTACCGTAAAAGAAGAGGAGGAAACCAAGTCTTATCCAATTTATCTACTGCACCTTTATCAAGAAAAAAGCCATTGGATAATTGAAGGCTTTGACATAAAAGAAGAAAAAAAGAAGATGTTTCTTGTCGATCATCTCATTAATGCCGAACCCTATACGACGAAAACTAGATTAAGTAAGAAAAAAATTTCAGAAAAACTAAGTAAGAAGGACGAAGCAATCAACCTTGTACTTGAACTTGGTCCAAAAGCGATTACCCAGTTCAAAAAATACCATCCTATAAAAATTTCTATTTCCTATACAAATCCTTACCAATCCACAGCCATTCTAAAAACTTTTATCAATGTTAACAATCTCGATGAATTGATAGAAATAACAAATTGGCTACTTTTCCTAGGTAAAGATATCAAAATCAGGGAAGTTCCTGAAGAAGTGTTAGAAGGTTTAAAAGAGAGATTATGTTTATACTGCCCATAAGCAGTGGCCAGTTAAACCCAAAATAATATTGATTTTGACTAGATGTCAGTTACCTCTATTTAAATACCTAGTAAAAACATTTTATTCGCTACCTACTTTAAACGCTCTTCTAAGAATAACGCCAACACAAAAAAAGACATGAACTAATCTTTGTTCATGTCTTTTTATATTAGAGTTTAACCCTCATAAAACAGCTTGTTTAAAATTCGAATATGGACTTATCTTATCCATAATCTCTTTCATTCTTTTTTCATATCCCACTATTTTAGCACTTGAACTAACAATAGCGAATTAGAATAATGACTTAATACTTGCTAGGACAGTAAGTATACCTACAACAATAACAAATACATTGCTCATTTTCCCTTTGTATTTAGCTAGTACTGGTACTTTACTAATCGCATACATCGGTAATAGACATAAGATAGCAGCAACTAATGGACCGCTCAGAGAATCAATAATTCCAAGAATACTTGGATTTGTATAAGCGACAAACCAGCATGTTAATACAACAAAAGTAAGGATCATTGTCTTAATTGTTTTTTCTTCAATAACTTTTCCACGTGTTTTACCGAACTTCATAATCACGTCACGCATTACCTCAAATGCTCCTATATAATGGCCAAGGAAAGACTTTGTAATAGCCACAAAAGCAATGATTGGAGCTGCAATCGTGATTACAGGTGAATTAAGCTCATTAGCAAGATATGAAAGGATTGATAAGTTTTGCTCTTTTGCCATTTTTAAATCCTCTGGAGTCAAACTCAGTGTACTACTCCAAACGAAGAACATAACTACAACGAATGTCATGATATAACAAACTTTTTGTATTTGTGCACATTTAGCATCAGTAGCTTCTATTCCATAAGTAGCCTTCTGTTTCACAACAAATGATGAAATCATAGGTGAATGATTAAATGAGAATACGATGATTGGTAAAATCATTAATATCGTTCCAAAATATCCTGTTCCTGTTGAAGCAGTAGAAACACTTGAAAAGCTAAGCATTGACGTATTCCACTGTGGAATTAAAGATATTGCGATGAAAAGTAGAGAAGCTATGAAAGGATATACGAGCATACTCATGATTTTCACAGTAATATCTTGACCAAAATTTAGTATAGCAATAAGGCCGAGCACTAATACAAGAGATAAAATGGCCCTTGGAGGCTCCGGCATGTGCAATTGATGCACGATAAAACTACTTGCGGTATTTGTAAGCGCAACCGAATACATCAATACGATTGTATAAATTGAGCCGAAATATACGATGTTAAAAATGATACTTGCCTTATTTCCGAAATACTCTCTTATTGTGCCTGTAATCCCCTCATCAGCAGAATTAGAAGTGTAAATCATTTTAGCAAGTGCCCTATGTGAGTAATACATAACTGGATATGCAAGCAATGTAATTAGTAGTAATGATAATAAACCACCTGAACCTGCATTAATCGGTAAAAAGAGCACCCCTGCTCCAATTGCTGTTCCAAAAAGGCTCAATGCCCAGGTAGTATCTTGTTTATGCCACTTTTTAGGATCTAGATATTTCTCATTTTTCACTGCAGTATTTTCAGCTTGAAATTCTATTTTTTTTGCAGTATTCCCATTCATATAATAAATCCCCCTTGTATCCTATTTTTACGTCTCTTTTTAGGCTTAAGAATATAGACCATTCTTAAAAAATGAACCGCTTACTTGATGCACCATATTGTAAACGATTCCACCTAAAGCTGTCTCTCTTAATGTGCGAGGCATTTATCCTCCAACCCTATACTTACCATTGATGATATTGTTTACACCAGCTAATACGATATCCGCTGCTGCTAAACTATTTTGAAGAAATCCCCCTTCTGGTCACACACCTTTCTGTAATTAATCGTTTCAGTCTGTCCAATTTTAAAATGTTTGATATTTTCTTCGTAGGTAATCGGTTACCTCTCGACGCCCTCATTATAACGTTTATATTTGCGAGTCTAATATTTTTTTATTTTTAGAAAGACAGAATAAACAGAATTATGAATAGATAATAAATTACAATTGGTATGTAGCAATTGTGTCTATTTTTTGAAGCTGTATTAGTTAATAGAAAAATAAACATAATACAGAGTTCCTTTCGTTAACACATTGATTATATTAGGAACTCGTTATAAAGATACTTATATTTCCCTTTGCTTTCACATCTTATCTTTGACATGAAGCTGTTGTAATAAATAATACACATTGATGTAAAGGAATAAATTTAGAAAACATAAAATTATTCTCATGAATTTTTATTACATATAACGAATTAACATTCATTTTTCAGAAAAGAAGAACTTTTCCAAAGGAGCCTACGCACCTTATATAATGGTTATCATGTTAAGCCTGTTAAAAGAATTACACCATAAGTTTCCATTTACTATATGTAATATTTATTAAGTGTAGTTTTTTCTAAATATGCATAATTACATACTTAGAAAAAGAGAGTATACTTTCGAATTGTGTAATAAAGATATAGCCCACCTACGGAAACAGGTGGGCTTTTCATGTATAAAAATTGCATTTATTATATGGCAATTAGAATTGAGATCAAAATATTACCTCTTCCCTTTTAACTCCTCTCAGTCTGCTTTTTCTCAACGTCTGAGCCTACTTACGTACCAACTACATAACCAGTAAGAATACTAACAATTATAGCAATAACTAAGATTAATGTGATTTAAATCCATTTTCCCATATATATATTATTCCAGAAGATTTAGTTGCCATTAACTGGTGGTGTTACCCTAACTGACGTTTAAATGCTTTGCCGGCGAAGAAGTAAGCGATAACCATAATGCCCACACACCAAGCAAGTGCAATCCAAATATCGTTGCCGACAGCCCCTTCATATAAGAGGGCACGAATCGCATTCACGATTGAAGTCACAGGCTGGTTTTCAGCGAACGCACGAACAATTTTTGGCATAGTTTCGGTAGGAACAAAGGCCGAACTAATAAAGGGCAGAAAAATTAGTGGGTACGAGTAGGCTGTCGCCCCTTCCATAGACTTCGCTGTCAACCCAGGAATGATAGCCAGCCATGTCAGCGCCAGCGTAAACATCCCGAGTATTCCAGCTACCGCGAGCCAATCCAGAATATTAGCACTGGAACGGAAGCCCATTAAGAGCGCAACAAGAATAACCACCACGATAGTAAGCACATTAGCAACAAGTGATGTTAATACGTGAGCCCATAATACCGACGAACGCTTGATAGGCATAGTAATGAAACGTGCCATCAGCCCGCTCTTTACATCCGTAAACAACCGTACGGAAGTGTAAGCGACACCGGATGCGATAGCCATCAGCAAGATTCCCGGCAATAAATAATTGACGTAGTTATCCGTTCCTGTCTTTATGGCGCCGCCAAATACGTAGACAAACAACAGCATCATCATAATCGGCGTAATCGCTACCGTAATAATTGTATCTGGACTGCGCATAATGTTGCGCATTAAACGCCCTAATAATACCCCTGTTTTGCTCTTCATTTACATCTCCTCCTTTTTGCCAATAATCGCAAGGAAAATTTCTTCCAATGTCGGCTGCTTCTCGATATACTCCACTTTTGTTGGCGGGAACATCTCTTTAAGTTCTGTAAGAGTACCAGTCTTAATAATTTTTCCGCCATGCAAGATAGCGATACGGTCCGCCAGTTGTTCGGCTTCCTCGAGGTACTGGGTCGTGAGCAAGATGGTTGTGCCGCCGCCAGCAAGTTCCTTGACGGTATCCCACACTTCAATACGCGCTTCAGGGTCAAGCCCTGTCGTCGGTTCATCGAGAAAAATGACTGCTGGCGTCCCGATCAAGCTCATGGCGATATCAAGCCGGCGCTTCATCCCACCTGAATACTGGTCTGCCCTCTGGTTGGCTGCATCAGTCAGGCTGAATCTTGCAAGCAAATTATCAGCGACTTGAGCAGGACTAGAAACTCCACGCAAATTGGCAATCATTATCAAGTTTTCTCTCCCCGTGAGCATTCCGTCTAAAGCTGCAAACTGCCCTGTCAGACTGATACTTTGACGAACATGATCCGGTTGACGCTGAACGTCAAAACCACAAATACCTACTTCGCCGCCATCTTGCTTCATCAGCGTCGAGAGGATATTGACTATCGTCGTCTTGCCCGCTCCATTTGAGCCCAGCAGTGCGAAAATTTCGCCACGCTGCACTTCAAAATCTACCCCTTTTAACACTTCCTTATCTTTAAAGGATTTTTTTAATCCTTTTACAGAAATCGCTGTATTGGTCATGCTTTTTTCCTCCTAAAAAAATGTTTTGTAAAGCTAGACTGCCTACACTCCTCTATTTAGTATTACTGATAATCTGTATTACTTAGTACTGATTTAAAAATATAACTGAATAGCGATGGCGGCAATTCACATTTGTAACCAGCTAATCAGTCAGTATTACCTGTTGCATTTATTTTTTTCTCAATTGCTTCATGATACTTTCATTCAAATCTTCACGATACTTGGAAACATAAGTTTTAGCGTTTGCCACTAGTTCGTCAGCAAAGGATGCCACGTCCTCCCCAGTGATTTCTAGCACTTGTCTGCCTTCCGCCGCACCGGCTTCAAACAAATCGATTAGTTCATACTGTATGTGTAGCATATCCATCCCGTTACCAGCTGAGAAATTCCACATGTAGTTTTGAATTTTCTTAAACACAAACTGATAGTCCTCTGGCAGAGCTCCAACACGTGCCATCATCATTTTGTACTCTTTTTTATCACCAATTAATTTTTTGAACATTTCCAACATATTATTTTTCCTCCTTTTTTATAAAGCAGAACAAGAAACTCCCAAAATATCGGCCGAATATTTAATCTTATGAGGCTAGTTTGACTTCAAGACGTTAATTTTTGATGATACAAAATCCCATTTTCTCCAAAATAATTCAAGCTCCTGACGGCCATCCTCATTTAGTGAATAAAACTTGCGAGGCGGCCCCATGTCTGACGGTTTCTTTTCAATATTCACAAGTTTTTTCTTCTCTAATCGCACAAGGATGGTATAGACCGTTCCTTCCACGACTTCAGTAAACCCAAGCTCATTCAGGTGGCGGGTAATCTCATAGCCATAAGTTTCACGGCGGCTAATGATTTCCAGAACACATCCTTCCAGCGAACCTTTCAGCATTTCAGTTAAATTTTCCATATTCTGATCCTCCTTTACCCCCTATTCTGTCTGACTTATATTCAGTATCACAGAGTACTAAGGCTAATTTTTACTGAATAGCTTTTGAGAAATCTCACTATTCAGTATTACTTATTACAACTACATTGTATGACTAAGTAGATGGAATGTCAACTCGATTTTTAAATTTTTTCTTAAATCCGCTATTATCTATTGGATACTGCCTATTTTCTTCTTAAGAAATCTCACCACATACCTATCCAGCTAAGAAAAGGAAATACCCAAAACAAAAATTCCGTATTTTTATTTTGGGCGTTATAATATTCCGAAGTTAATGAATGTAGATAGCTCTCCTTATTAAAAAGACGGATCATTTTTTTGTTCTTCTACTAATGCACCTGTGCATCTAATACATGAGCTTGCGAATACATACAAACTCTTTATAAAGTCAACTCTACATATAGGACATCCTTTTGTTACGATAACATCATATTCATATCTTCTGCTGCGGTTGTAATTAGTTTTAAACCGAATGTCTCTTGTAATACATCAAGCACGCCAGGTGAAATAAATTCAGGCGCCTTTGGACCAATGCGAATATCTTGAATTCCAAGACTAAATAGCCCAAGTAAAATAGCAACCGCTTTTTGTTCAAACCATGATAAGACAATACTTACTGGCAATTCATTCACTTCACATTGGAAAGCATCTGCTAAAGCGGCCGCTATTTTCACTGTAGAAATTGAATTATTGCATTGTCCTAAATCAATGTAACGCGGAATCTCCGTACCAGGTACAACACCATAACTCACATCATTAAAACGGAATTTCCCGCAAGAAGTTGTTAAAATAACCGTTTCTGGCGGAAGTGACGTTGCTAATTCACGATAATATTCTCCGCCTTTTCCCGGAGCATCACAACCTGCGATGACAAAGAAACGCTTAATCTTTCCTTCTTTTACTGCATTAATAATTTCCGGAGCTAATGATAATACTGTATTATGATGAAACCCTGTTACTAACTGCTCATCCGACTCCATATGTACTTCTGGAAGTTCAAGCGCTTTTTGAATCAATGGTGCAAAATCATCATTTTCAATTTTTTGTACACCCTCTAAACCTGCAATATCATATGAAAAGAATCGATCAGAGTATGATCCTTTAATTGGCATAACACAGTTCGTTGTAGCTAATATGGCACCTGTAAATTTTTCGAAAAGGCGTCGTTGATCATACCATGCCTTACCGATGTTTCCTTTTAAATGTTTATATTTTTTCAGTTGTGGATATCCGTGTGCTGGTAGCATTTCAGAATGCGTATAAATGTTAATTTCTTTTCCTTCTGTTTGCTTTAATAACTCTTCTAATGCAAATAAATTATGACCAGTAACTACAATTGCCTTACCTTCTACATGGTTCTGCGTAATTTGAACAGGCTCCGGAACACCAAAGTGATTCGTATGTGCCTCATCTAATAACTCCATTACTCGTAAAGCCGATTTCCCTACTTTCATAGCCATATCAATATGTTCTTGTTCATTAAAGTTAGAATTTGTTAATGTCATATATAGCGCTTCTTGAGTTGTAGCATCTACAAATGCATCTGTATACCCTAGCTGCGCAGCATGCGTACGATAAGCAGCTATTCCTTTTAATCCAAACACAATCGTATCTTGTAAACTTGCAATTGTTTCATTCTTACCACAAACACCCATCACTTTACATCCGCCTGTTGGCGTTTGTTCACATTGATAACAAAACATATCATCCCACCCTCTCCCAATCATTCATTACAAATCAAGCATAATACCCATTAGGAAAAAAGGATGTGATATGAATCACAATAATATATATAAATTTGTGACAGTTCATATTGTTGACATAATATTTTTACTGACACTAAAAAACATACAGAAAAATGGACACCTTTGTTGATGCCTTCAAATAGCTAGATAATTGATTTAGAGAACTATTAGCAACTAATAAGCATACAACAACACTATTCTTTCTATCATTCAACAGAAAGAATAGCGTTTTTTCATTTTGAAGAACTATCAATTTTTTGATTAAAGATTTTATAGGAAACCTCTTTATTTACAATACATTTACACCATCTTAACATTTTTTACATTATTTATATGATATATTTATATAGAAACTACTTAAGAAATTTCATGTACATTGTTATCTTTATGATCTCTTATTTAATTGATAAGAGATCATGTTATATTTTTATAACAGGGGTGAATTAGGATGACTGAAACATTAAAGACACTTATAATGCTTGATGTTACTTACGTTGTTATAGCAATTATGACGGTACTGGTATTTGTATACTTGGAATTAAAATCTCAGTAACTTATGCAGGCGTAATTGATAGCTTCGCATTTAAATATAGCTAGAAGAAAGCGAGGAGGAAATTGTTTCTCCTCGCTTTTATATTCCCACAGTTTCTTATTTCAACAAATCCAATGTATGTAAAAGTAATCCTCTGTCCCCTACTTCTCCATGACCAGGCACTACTAAGTTCATATTTCCATATCGGTTCAACACATTCTCAATCGATATCGACCATTCATTTACATATGCATCAGCAACATTCCCTAAATCTTTAGCTTCCGCAGATTTCACTAAACAGCCTCCAGCTAAAATGTTGTATTGCGGTAACCATACGACAATATTATCTTCTGTATGCCCTTTCCCTGGATAGAACGTTTCTACTTTTATATTTCCAAACTTCAAATTTGTAATTGTTTGTAAGTCTCCAAGTGGCTCCTCATATCCATTTTTCTTTGCTAGTTCCGCAGTTAATGCTGTACTATGCGCTTTAATACCTCTTTCTTTCAACATTTTTATCCCGCCAATTCGATCAGCATGCGCATGTGTAATAATGACATCCGTTACGCGCTTCTGAAATTTCTTTTCTACCATCTCTATTAGTTCCTTCGTTAACTTATCATCCCAAGAAGAATCGACAAGCACTAACCATTTAGAAGTGTTAAGAACTAGACCGTTCGATGGAACTGCTACTCCATTAAAATAACCTAACTCAGTATGAACCCATACATTTTTGTTTAACTGAGAAATTGAAATAGTTCCTGTCTCATTCTTTATTACTTTTTGCTCTAGCTTTTGTTCCGCTTTCACAGAAGAAATTGTGCTAACAAATTGAATTGTTCCTAGTAAACTAACACATACCCCTACTTTTAATAATATATTCTTTTTCATTTTCTCCACCCTTTCTTTCAAACTAAATAGTTATTTCCTATATTAGACAATTCGTCTCAAATGTTTGTTCCATCTTTTTTTACATATTTTTCATACCATTAATAAAAAGCGCACAAAATTTTGTGCGCTTTTTAACTTTTCTTTTACCATTCACGTTTTTTATTAATCATCATTTTTTCTTCAAACGCCTTCTCTAAATCAATTTCTAACTTGTTTGCTAAATCACATACATTCCAAATTACATCAAACATTTCTAAACCAATCTCTCTTTTCGAATCTTGTATTTTATCACGCTTTAATATAACTTCCGCTAATTCACCTAATTCCGCCATCGCATACATCGTACGCTCTTCAATTGTTGTATCTTGAAATCCTTTTTCTTTACTGAAACTCGATACATATTGCTGGAATTCCGAAATATTCATATATAATCTCCCTTCATCATAAATATCTCATTTTTAATAAACTTAAAATCAAAATTGTATTTTGTTAAATTATAACATTCATACTATAATTTATTTATAGCCCATTAACGGAGGTGTTTTCAATGACTCTCTTCGCTTCCCCATCATTATTCATACTAGCAATCATTTCATTTGCACTAGCTTATTTCATCGGAGTAAAACAATACACTTGGCTCTTATCAGGTTTCAATGAACGCCGTGTGTCAGATAAATTTAAGTTATCGAAGATAGTTGGTCTTTATAATTTAACCGCTGGTGTTATCGCCACAATTGGTAGTGTCTTCACTACCCCTAATGCAAAAATCGTATTTCCTATCATTATAATTGGCCACGTTATAATAGCTGCTTATGTAAATACACGTATGGTGCAGTGAAAAAAGATCACCCAAATGGATGATCTTTTTTATAATTTATCAACATATTGCTTCGCTTCTAGTAAGGAAAACCCAAAAGCCTCTCTTACTCTCTTAACTGCCGTAACTGTTTTTCCTTCTTCCATAAGCTGCCGCAACTCTTTATTAATTTCGGGTTCTCTATCTATAATTCCCATTTCTTTCGTAACTAGCTGTAATCTATCTTCCATCCGCTTTAAACGCGCATCCGTTTTCTTTTCGATTTTATTTAATTTTTCAACGATATAAATAAACCCAAAGACCGCTATCGGTATGATCATCCAAAATTCCATGACTATTCCTCCTCACTAGCTTTCATATGTTTTATTTAAGTAACTTATGTAAATTTTACCACGGGACACATTTAATGTATAATAGTAATATACAACACTGTTGAAAAAGTGAAACTTTAATCAGTGGGGGTTTTACTGCCCGTTAATGCGGGATAAAACCTTTTATTTTAGGGGGACACTTTATGAAAAGATTTTTTAAGACGTTACTACAATTTGTAGTTCTTTCAATTGCACTACATTTGTTATTTGATATAGTTGGTTGGCTTGTTTTCAATGCACCAATTAAAAACAAACAAATCTTTATTTCCTTTATAACAGCCTCATGGCTTATGTACATGTACAGAGATAAATTTTTTAAAGCATTTACTTCGAATTAACTTAAACTAAGAAAACACTTCATCGATAAAAGATGAAGTGTTTTCCTTTTCTCTCTATTTACTACTGTATAATAAAGTTAATATTCTGCCTTTAAAAGAAAGGAGCAACTATGAACTTAAAAATTAACAATATATATGAGAAAATGAACCAATATTCTGTTGCAGGGTTAAGCTTTGCCGTTATACGTGACGGTAAACTTGATGAAGCTACTGCTTTCGGAACACTTGAATCTGGAACAACTAGAACTGTCACTACGGATTCCATATTCAATTCTTGTTCTATTAGCAAATTCATCACTTCAATGCTTGTACTAACGTTATCAGATCAAGGAATCGTATATTTAGATGAAGACGTAAATGATAGACTCACATCTTGGAACATCCCTACCAATCTATTTACTTCACAGAAAAAAGTCACGCTGCGAAACTTATTAAGTCACCAATCTGGAATCATTGATCCTCCCAATAGTTTTGAACATTATAAGCTAGTGCAAGGAATACCTAAAATCCCTAAGCTCCTTGCTGGTAAAACATTATATTGCCCAGTACCTATAGAAGTAACTTATGCACCAGAAAGCCAATTCCACTACTCTGACGCAAATTTTTGTATTATCGAACTAATACTTGAAAATATAACTGGAAAACGATTCAACCTTTTACTTGAAGAATATATCTTTCAACCACTTCAACTGAAGAATAGTACGGTATTCCCTACTGAAGATATAAATAAATTAGATACATTTGCTTGTGGACATAATAAAGATGGCACCGTTACAAATGAGAAGTATCCATTTTATCCATTCGCAGCTGCTTCAGGCATTTGGACAACACCAACTGACTTATCAACTTTAATTATTGAAATCATTCAGTCCTTACAGGGAAATAGCAAACTGGAACTTTCTCAAAAAACAGTACAAGATATGATTTCTCCTCAAGGATTCACCAAATGGACTGGGTTAGGTGTTTTTCTAGAGTATTCTAATGAAGACTTACAAATTCATTCACTTGGCTGGGGTGTTGGATTTCAATGTATGATGGTATGTAATCCATACCGAGGTAATGGCGCTGTTATTATGACGAACTCGGATTTAGGTGTTCATCAAAAGGATGGGATTATTGGTGAGATTTTAAAAATGTTATCCTTATAATTAACGAAGTAAAACAAAGAAAGAAGCTGATTCTCCCAGCTTCTTTCTTTATATAACATTTTTCACCACAATTTTAATATGTTCTGGTGCGATAATTTCCGTTATACTTTCCTGGAAATCTTCATGCAGCAGTTCTTCAATATGTTCTAACTGCACTTCGACATGTGTGCATTCTAAATTATGTATGTTTAATAGTGCATAATGATCTTTCTTCTTAATTACTAAATATTGATTTTCTTCTGTTATGAGTACAGAACCTAATCGTATTCCTAGTAGACGTTGATCATCAAACTTCACAATTTTTTCCCCTTTCCAACTACGAATGTAATTACTATACAAAAAACCTAATTTAAGGAAAAGAATCTTATATAGACTATATCATAATTTACTAAAATATAAATATCATATTTTCTTTCAATAGAAATCCCCGTTTTTTTATATATTTCGATACAAAAAACTTTCTCAACAAAAAAATTATAATTTTCAGTTTTTTATTTCATGAAAATCTATTATACTAAAGCTAATAAACGTTTGAAATGTTTGACCTCTCCTAATTCATGTACATATGGATGATCAGTAGCTGTTGCTACTGATCTATTTTTTGATTTCAGAAAGCAAATACACCGCATCCTTTCCTACACCACAAATAAGCGCAGAACCCCTTTGAGATTGCCACGGCAGTCCAATATAATACAATCCTCTTACTGGACTCATTCCCTTTGTATGATTAGGAAATCCATTCATACTCACTGCCTTTTCTATTTCAATCCATTTATAATCTTGAACAAAACCAGTTGACCATATAATACTTTGTGCACTATACGTGCCACCATTCTGAAACATAATATTATTTCCTGATGCACTTACCACTTTTCCCTGTAGTTTTATTGCTCCACTACGAATAAGTTCCTTACCTTCAAAACCAAAAATGGGATCCTTTCGCTTCTGAAACCACCTTCCTCTCTTTGTATGTATTTCGGCATACAATAAACCCATTTTTTCTAACCAATTAAAAATGCTTTTTCTAAAAAGATATAACGGTAAAAAGGTTAACGGATGACTTATAGACATTGTAACTTCATGAGTTTTTGCAAGTTCTACTGCTATTTGCATGCCTGAATTCCCACCACCTACTACAAGTACTTTTCCCTTTGGAATTTGTAATGGTGATTTATATTGGGATGAATGTATTTGAAAAATATGTGATGAAAGATGTTGTGAAAATGAGGGGATGAATGGTTGCTGAAAACCACCTGATGCGATAATAACTTTTTTCGATTGTAAAATTTCTGTAGGAGTGTGTAATTCAAATATTTCTTTCTCTTTTCTTATTTTTAAAACTTGAGTCTGTAATTGTACCGGCAATTGAAAATACCTTGCATATTCTTCTAAATAAATTGCAATTTCATCTTTACATGGAAATCCACTCCCTTCTCCTTTTAATATCATACCTGGTAAACTACTATATTCCCTTGGTGTGAAGAGCTGCAAAGAATCATAGCGGTCTCTCCAAGAATCGCCAATTCGGTTTCCCGCCTCAAGTAATAAGAAACTATATCCTTCCTGCTTCAAGTAGTATCCCATTGTTAATCCAGCTTGACCAGCTCCAACGATAATTATATCTTTCACTCCAATTCCTCCTTCTCACAAACACATGAATACATGTTCATATGTTCATGCGTTTCCATAATCATAACATTTTATTTTTTTATAATTCAATATCTATCCAAAATAAAAAAGAGCAGTTCACTATAAAGTAAACTCCCCTTAATATGTATCATCTAGTTACTCATTAATATTTCAATTGTCCCCAAAGGATCTAACGGCCCATACACACTATCACCTAAATTTATTATCATTTCGAATATCTTTTAATACCGCCTTTAAAGCGTGACTATTCCCATTAATATCTGAAATCATCGCTATTTTTCTCTTCATTGTAACCCCTACTTTGATAAATTATTTATAACACCTCAATTTCTAAACCCTTTCCTCATAAAATGTAATTCTATTTGAGAACGGATCAATCACAGTTAATTCAATTGTATCCCAAGGTGTTCTCTCTATATCAGGTTTTGAATACGCATAATCTTTACTTGATAAAATAGCATAATAACTTTTTAAATCCTCTATTTTCACACGAATTGCACCGCCTGGTGAAGCATCCCCATGATGTTCAGATAGATGTATTACAGTATCATTTAACGAAATTTGCATATATAATGGCATATTTTCCTCATACCGATGTTCCCAATCCAGTTTAAATCCTAAAAAATTAAAGTAAAATAACTGAGCCTTTTCAATATCAAAAATTCTAAATATAGGTGTAATCATTTATAATTCCCTCCTATTTATAAACATCCGCCGCCAATTCCCGCAAAACATCTACATTCATCACTTCAAAGCAACCATTATTTTTCTTTATAATTTCTTTATCACAAAAAACATTTAATGTACGTAATAAATGCCGATAACTCGTCCCTAACAATTCAGCTATTTCCGTTAAATTCCCACTAAACACAATTCTATTTCCGTGCTGAACCGCCCGTTCCCCTGCTGCTAACATGTAACTCGCAAGTCGATTTTCAAGTGGATACAGTAAATTAATTGTACTATTTTTTGAAAGTCGATTTAATTTATGGGCTAAAGAACCGCAAATACATCTTAAAAATTTCGCATCATGAAATAATTGGCTTCTCACTTTCCCTAAAGGTAGCCCAACACAATACGAATCTGCCATCACTTGTACGTTTGAAGCAGTCTTTTGAGAATGAATTAACTCCACATCTCCTAACAACTGCAAACTGTCATAAAAACATAATAATACAGATTTCCCGTTACTTAATGTGTTAAATGCTTTCGCTTTTCCTTCAACGAAAAAATATAAATAATCTATCTCTTCATTTTCTCTACAAATAAACTCATTCTTTTTAAAAAATAAAAGGTCCATATATGGCTTCATATCATTACTAAAAAATGAGTCAATATTATTTTGTTTCATATACTCTGCTAATTTAATAGAATTACATACTTTCTTCATAGTTCCCCCGCCTTTACAACTCATCCCAATTGTAAACAAAATTTTCTTCTTCCACTATGACATATGTCATAGTAATACACAATTTCAGCATGATACAGTCATTACAAATATGAAATATAAAGGGGCTATTACATTGTATAACTTTCTTTCTGTCTTTATTGGTGTGCTCATTGCCGTTATGCTTCCATTGAATGGGATCTTATCTGAGTTAATTGGCAAGTACACAGCGAGCGTTGTCATTCACCTTGTCGGTTTAATTGCAGTTATTTTCGTTTTAATCCTTAACAAAAATAAAATCCATTTCGATAAAGGTATTCCACTTTTTTTATATAGCGCTGGAGCAATTGGAGTATTCACTGTTCTTTTTAATAACATAAGTTTCTCTGCTCTTGGTGCCTCTATTACGATTGCATTAAGCTTACTTGGTCAATCCATCGCTTCCATAGTTATTGATCATTTCGGTTTATTAGGAATGAAAGTTTCGAAGTTTGATAAGAAAAAATTAATTGGATTAGCATTCATCTCTTCTGGAATTATAGTCATGACAATTTACTAATGGAGGTAAGAAAATGTTATATATTTGTATCGCTATTTTAGCTGGTGTTTCTATCGTTGTTGCTAGAATTATTAACGCGAATTTAGCAAAGGAAATTGGAAATTGGGAAGGCACATTTTTCAATTATATTACTGGATTATTTTTCTCCATGTTATTTTTAATTTTCAGTTCAGATTCGTTGTATATTTCTAGTCATACGTTACAATCCATACCTATCGCTGTATACTTAGGCGGATTAGTAGGCGTTATCGTTATCTCATTATCAAACTATATTACTCCTAAAATATCAGCATTTTATTTAACGCTACTCATCTTTATCGGACAATTGTTTACGGGGACTATCATCGATTTCTTCCTGTCACACGAACTATCAACCGGAAAAATTATCGGTGGAATTCTCGTATTAACAGGGCTCACTTACAATTTACTCATTGATCGCCCTATAAAAACCGTGAAGCATAATCACGTTCAACTATAATACTTTACGCTTACCTATCATATATTAGTAGAAAAGCTCTTCACATGAAGTAATAGAGAGGAGAATATTCTATTAAGAAAATCATTTTACTGCTAGGTAGCGCATTGATTATTTTTGGAACCGTATGGTTTTTAAACTCTGGAAAATCTATTCAAGATCTCTATACAGCAAGTAAACCAAAGAAAAAAGCTACTATTATTTCAACTCAAAGAGACCCAAATGCACCTCCTGTTTTTTTAGGAAAACAGGAAATAAAAGATATACATGTAGAGTCGCTTAAGACAAAAAAATCTATCTTCCTTACAAAAACAGATGAATTAAAAACATTCATTAACAGTATGGATACAGCAAAAAAAGGCGATTTAACGCTAGATGAAGAAGGTTCTGATTTAGTAGATTGTAACATGTGGATTACTTTCCAAGATGGAACTTATAAACAATATTTAATTTGGATAGTAGATAACAACAGTAGTGAAGTTATGATTGCCCATCAAAACACTCCTGATGACGTAGACCTTACTTATTATCAATTAAATGAAGGTAATTCAAAAAAAGTATATAACTTATTTAAAAAGGTTATTTAATAGAAAAAGTCATGAGCTACTAGGCCCATGACTTTTTCTATTTATATATATTCAGGGAACACTTTACAACTCTTTTCCTGCTCTATATCATGTCCAAAGAAAACAATTGGGTTCTCTTTCCTAACAACTTCTTTTAAACGTTTAATTGAAGATAAAGCTAATTCCGAATCAAATCCAGCGAACGGCACTTCATCTTCAAAATTTTCTTTCGTATAAGATGCATCAATCGTTAATAAAACAGGACCGGATTTTTCTGTCTCAATTAATAGCGACTGATGCCCCGGAGTATGTCCTGGTGTATACAATAATTGAACTCCTGGTACAACTTCATAATCCCCTTCAATGATCTTGTATTTCAAATTCGGCAATATACATTCTTTCATATATTCTTCACTATATTGTGCCGCCTCATATTCAGCACGCTGCACAATAATCGGTGTATTTGTAAAAGCACCATTTCCTCCTGCATGATCAAAATGCAAGTGGGAACTAATAATATAAAGAAGGTCTTCCGGTTCATAACCAACGCGTTTTAAAATATTTATGATTCTATCTTCTTCAGTCATTTTCGGTAAAATATGTCCTTCAACAAATGTACCGTTAAAAAGATCCTCGTTATTAACCGCACTTTCTGGCATACCTGTATCTACTAAAATAGGCCCCTCTTCTGTCTCCAATACATAGCACCATACAGGTAAGTTCAATAAATCGCCCGGTGTGAGCGTACTATTAACAGACGAATGATCCAACATACAACGACCTGCTGGGACGAAATAAAGCTTCTTTACTGTCATTATGTATCCACCTTTACATTTAGTTTTGAATAAAACAATACAGTAAAAAATTCTTCCTACTAGAAATAAACTCCTTCTCTTCTTCCACTGTTTCAACTATTATTTTTAGGTTGTTCACAATTTCTTCATTACAGCATTACTCATCATTTTTTAATTTCCGAATAGCAAAAAAACAATAACCTAGCTGTGATATAACATATAGCAATACCTACAAAACTAATACTAACTCCATTTTGTTGAATAGCCATCACTTTTAAGATATCTAAATTTAATACGTGACCAATTAACGAATACATTATAATAATTGCCATTACGATTACATAATCACTTTTTCTTATTTTTGCGGTCATTAGTCATTCACCTCGCAATATTTTCTATACTAATTGTATATTATTTATCAGAATTTTAAAACCAATCAAATGACAGTATAAAAATGAGTGTACTTTTTTACATAACAACCTTTCTGCATCTATAATAAAAGAGAAAAAGACTCTTACTTTAATGGAGGGAATAAAAATGAAAGCAATTGGTTTACATGAATACTTACCTATTGAAGAAGAAAACAGTTTAATTGATATTGAAGTTGAAAGACCTGTTGCCACAGGAAGAGATATACTTGTAAAGATTAACGCTATTTCCGTTAATCCAGTTGATACAAAAGTTCGATCTCCGAAAGATAAAAAAGAAGATATAGCAAAAATACTTGGCTGGGATGCTAGTGGTGTTGTCGTACAAACTGGCGATGGTTGTACGTTATTTAAAGAAGGCGATGAAGTGTTTTACGCTGGAAGCATTACAAGGCAAGGTACATACAGTGAATACCATTTAGTTGATGAAAGAATTGTTGGTAAAAAACCAAAAACGTTAAGTGATGCTGAATCTGCAGCACTTCCTTTAACAGCCATTACCGCATGGGAAGGTTTGTTTGAACGTTTAGGGATTGATTATAATAAGAAAGATGAAAATTCATTTAAAAACATTTTAATTATCGGCGGAGCTGGTGGTGTTGGCTCGATTGCTATTCAGTTAGCTAAATGGGCTGGACTAAACGTAATCGCAACCGCATCCCGCAACGAAACTATACACTGGGTGGAAAAATTCGGTGCCGATTATATAGTTAATCATCACCAACCTTTAAAAGATCAAATATTAGAATTTGGGCTAAAAGATGTAGATTATATCTTCTGCTTAAACAATACTGATCAGCATTGGCATGCGATGGGTGACATAATTAAACCACAAGGAAAAATTTGCTCTATCGTAGAAAATGAGCACCCTCTTGAGATGGGGATTTTAAAAAATAAAAGTGCCACATTCGTTTGGGAGTTCATGTTTACAAAAGCGATGTATGAAACTGGTGATATGAGTACGCAGCACGAACTATTAAATAAAGTAAGCGAGCTATTAGATGAAGGTATTCTTCAAACTACTTTAAATGATACGTTAACACCAATTAATGCAGAAAATCTTAAAAAGGCACATGCATTGCTTGAGAGTGGACGTACAATTGGGAAGATTGTATTAGAGAAATTTTAATAACAAAAAGTCCGATTTCTAAATAAGAAATCGGACTTTTTTATTACCTTTATTTACTTGAAATCTCTTGATCATTTTGAACGTCTAACGGAGCTCGCTTCCCTATTCCGAAAGCATAGAAACTAATTGTTACGATAGCTAAGAAAACAATACCTACAATTAGTGAAATACGTGTATCATCGTTAAACCACATTCCGATTAATACCATAATTAAAAAGGCAATTGTTAAATAGTTTGTAACAGGAGCAAATGGCATTTTGAACGGATGATCTTTCATCTCTGCTCCCTTTTCTTTTCTAAAACGAATTTGACTAATTAAAATGACAAACCATGGTACCATACCAGGAAGTACACTCGCACTATATACATATACGAATAAGTTTTTTGGTGCAATATAACTTAAAACAACACCAACCCCTAAACCGATAATTACACCAACTGTACCGAATAAAGGTACACCGTTATTAGAGATTTTCGTAAAATATTTCGGTGCTTGTCCATTTACACCTAGTGTATAAAGCATACGTCCAGCACTATAAATACCACTGTTACAACCAGACATTGCGGCTGTAATAACAACGAAGTTAATAAGTCCCGCAGCTGCCGTAATACCAACTTTCGCAAAAGTTGCTACGAACGGACTACCAATTGAACTTAATTGATCCCAAGGATAAACAGTTACAATAACGAAAATAGCACCAATATAGAAAATTAAAATACGCCAAATTGTACTTTGAATTGCTCTAGTAAGTGTCTTCTTCGGATCTTTCGCTTCACCAGCAGTAATCCCGATTAATTCCACACCTTGATACGCCCCAACTACAAGTGATAATGCAAAGAAGAATCCTGAAAAACCACCTGTAAAGAAACCGCCATTTACCCAGAGGTTAGATATGCCAATTGCTTCTCCGCCGTTACCAATTCCAAAGAAAATAAGTCCAAATCCCGCAATAATCATTAATAGAATCGTAACGATTTTGATCATCGCAAACCAAAATTCAAATTCACCAAATGACTTAACAGAAATTAAGTTGGCCGCACCAAGAATAACCATCGCGATAATACCAGGTATCCAAGCCGGTAAATCCGGGAACCAATATTTCATATACGCTCCAACTGCGATAATCTCTGACATCCCAACAATAACCCACTGGAACCAGTTACTCCACGCTGTCATATAACCAGCTAACGGATGAATATATTTGTGACCAAATGTCGCAAATGAACCTGTGCTTGGCTCCATATACAACATTTCTCCCATGGCACGCATAATGAAGAAGATGAAAACACCTGCGATTGCATATGCAAGCATTACTGACGGACCTGTCCATTTAATCGTGCTGGCTGACCCCATAAACAAACCAACACCAATTGTTCCGCCTAAAGCAATCATTTGAATATGACGTGCTTCTAAACCTCGTTTCAATTCTTTGTTTGCCACTTCATTTCCCCCTCTTAGATGATTCATAGCCGCATTTAAAGTAAGATGGTGTACCCTAATTCCTGTTTGGCCCTGAAAATGATGAAACAAACGTCATTTTAGACTAACTTTAAAGCTATCCTAAAATCTCATTTTGCCTCTTATAAAATTTCCAAAACCCCTCATCTTCCTATTTTCTATAAAATTTAAAATTGCTCACTTCATATTAATTCATTTATCTGAAAAGTTCAATTATTTTTTCAGTAAATTATTATATATTAGTTTGATTAATTTTTAACTAAATTAACAATAAAATACATCTATTCAATATGATTCCGGTATAAATATTATTACAATATAAATAACCGAGGAGATCCTATCTACCTCGGTTTCATACTGTATATACTTCACTATTTATAGTTTGTACTGTAATTGCTTACACATGCGATTAACGTATCACGCAGAAATTTAATATATTAGTAGAACTACAAAGTCACTAACTTCTACTTCTCTTGATTACCCCATTATCACAGCTGAAAATTCTCTTTCCCATCTCCTACTTTAAGAAAAATATAACCGCACTTAAAACAATCAACAATACACCGGAAAGAGGAAAACTCTTCTCCTCAGCTTTTATCTTTTCCTTAATAATACCTTTAATTTTTGTCTTTATATCCTCTGGGCGTTTTCTAAATAAAATATTAGTTGTATGTAATGGTCTATTCAATATTCGAATTTTAACAGGAGATCCTGATAAATATATATTATTTTTATCCAATGTAAATTCTATGTTCGCTTCGGTTAACCCGTCTTTCACTAATATATTCACTCGGCTAGAAGGTAGATTAAATACCGTATAATCGTTAAAAGCGAGCCCTCTAATCTCGAAATATGAGTATATAAGAATAAAAGTTATCAGCAACAAACATAGTATCAATATGGTTTTTGTTAACGAAAGTTGCTCTAATACGTAGGAAGATGTTGTCATATAAGCGCAAAAGAATGCCATTAAATTACAAAGATAGTGGTTTACAATGAAAGTTTTTCGTATAACTACTGTAAGTCCGGAAATGATTAGTAGAGCGCATGCTAAATTCATTAACATATTTTTACCCTCCCTAAAAACTATAACTATACAATTTTGTTGTATTTTAACATTAATTACATATTCATACCTATAGTTATTTTCATAAAATATAAAAGAGTCTCATTAAAAAATGAGACTCTTTTACAATTTCATATTTAAATCATTTTTGAAGTTTGTTTACCTAAAATAAACACTTTAGTAAATACCATCATGATAACTACTATAGCCAGAAAATAAAGCGGCATCACCATTAACGAGCCCGTATGAAGCTGACTCATTCCCCAAATTATCATCGTTACAATTACATAGTAGCCTAAGCTAAACAATGCTCCAGCTGTACCAATGACATCTTGAAAATCTACTAATGCTAAACTTAAACAGTTAGGCAATGCTACCCCAATTCCTAATAGCAATATAAACATCGCTACTAAAAATCCAATCATATATATTATGTTTGGATTTGATCCAAATGAATTAATAACAGTTAAGAAGATAGCTCCCCCTATCATTACAAGACAACCGATATATATAATTTTCTCTGGTTTATAAGTAGCAAGTAACCGCTTTGAAACTTTCGCTCCAATAATAGAAGCGGAAGCAACAACAATTCCTAGAAATCCGTACATACTAGGCGATAACTGAAAGTATTCAATAAAGATAAACGGCGCTTCTGCATAGTAGCTAAATAAAACACCATTCGCTCCTCCAATTAATAATCCATACGTTACTACTTTCGGATTTGTAATCAACCGTTTTAATACAGAAAATACATTTATTTTACCCGTTATTGCGTCCGTTTTTGTTTCCGGAAGCGAAACAAACGTATATAACAAAATCCCAACACTCATAACAACTAAACTTAAAAATACGATTTTAAATCCAAACATCTGATCAAGAAAGCCACCAATTAACGGTCCTATCGCTGGTGTAAAAGCAATGACTGCCGAGATTTGAGCAAACATAACATGCCTCTTATGTCCTTCTACACTTTCACGAAGAATCGTTTGTGTAACAACAGAGCCAGCACTTGCTCCAAACGCTTGAATAAAACGACTTAGCAATAAAACTTCAAGGGAATTTGCAATAAAGCATAAGAAACTCCCAGCGCCATATACAACAATTCCAAATAACATTGCCGGGCGACGGCCAATTATATCCGATAACCACCCAATAAAAAATACACCTAAAGCAAATCCAGCAAAATACACACTAAGTGTTAACTGCACCTCATTATTACTTACGTGTAACGCCTTTGAAATATCAGGTAAAGACGGTGTGTAAATCGTTTCACTAATTTGCGGAAATGCGACTAGAATGATCATTAACAAAAGTGATGGTACTGAGACTTTTTTCATTTTTAATACCCTCCTATAACTTTGAAAATCTCAGAAATGAATAGACTTTCCTTAGCTACGGAACAGGAGGGGCCATAATAGAAATTCGATCATAAAACAACAAAGAAAACACCTCAATTACGCATGTTAATACTTATAGGAGGGTAATATTAACATTGATTTTAAAATATAGTCTTTCAATTATATGATAGGTTGTGTTCGTTTTCTAGTGTTCATAATCTGAATATTTGTTAGTAGACGAATATCCTTTCAATTCTCTTGGAAAATTAATACGATTTGAAAAGCGCAACTAAACAACTGAAACGCCCCTTCAATTGTTAAAATCATTCTCACAATTGAAGGGGCGTTTTTTTATTGCTACATTTTCACTGATTGTTCTTTTTGATAGATAATTTCACCATCAATAATTGTTGTTTCTACTTTTAAATCTTTAATTTGGTTTGGATTGACACTTAAAATGCTGTCATTTAATATAACTAAATCCGCCAACTTTCCGGCCTCTATGCTTCCTTTTATCTCTTCTTCAAAACTCGCATAAGCACCATTCCATGTGTACAGTTTAATAGCTTCCATTACGCTTATAGATTGATTAGCACCAACCTCTATTCCGGACTTAGTTTTTCTATTGACAGCAACATGAATTCCTAATAAAGGATTATAGTCAGTAACTGGTGCATCCGAACTACCTGCTGCAATGATGCCACGATCAATAAAATCACGAGCAGCGTACATGTGATTAACACGATCACCATAGTGCTCTACATATATCTCTCCGAATTCATATGGAAATGGAGGATTTGGAATTGGAACCATCTCGAGTTTTTTCATTCTCTCTTGTAAATCTGGTGAAGAAATTCCCGCATGCTCGATTCGATGACGGTGATTTTTTCTTGGTGATTCCTCTAGCGCCCTTTCTACACAATTCAAATACATTTCAATAGCTTTATCACCTTGTGCATGTACAGTGATTTGATAGCCTTTTTTATGCGCTTCACCTAAAACCTTATAGATTTCTTCCTCACTATAATAAAGAATGCCGTAATTGTTAGGGTCACTTGAATATGACTTACGGGTTGCAATTGTAGGCCCCGTGCTACTTCCATCTGTAAACAATTTAGCTGGTCCGACTTTGAATCTTTCATCCCCGGTACCAGTTACCACACCAGCCTCGACCATTTTATTAACAAATTCATGAGAGTTATTTATTTGACATATCATTGCATATATTCGGACACGAATATCCCTACTCTTCACAGCTCGTTGTAGTAAACGAAAACTCTCCGGTCCATCTCCACCTGCGTCATGTATACTTGTTATGCCAGCTGCAACGAAATGATCTGATGCAATTTTCACAGCCTTCATCATTTCACTTTCTGTATAACTTGCAACCTCGCTCATACTCATATTTGCTGCTTCAATTAACTTTCCTGTAAGCCTTCCTGCCTGATTCTTTTCAATAACTCCCCCATTCGTATCCGGTGTGTTCTCGTTAATTTGCGCAATTTCTAATGCTTTACTGTTCACCACGCTTATATGGTGACAAGTACGAGTTATAATAATAGGGTGTTCAACTGAAATTCCATCCAACTCAGTAATTGTTGGATAACGCTTTTCCTTCACAGCGGTTTCATTAAAGCCCCAAGCACGTATCCATTCACCTTTTGGCGTTTCTAAGGCCTTCTTTTTCAGATCATCTAATAAAGCATCGATAGAATCAATATGTTCAGCTTTACAACTGACAGCCAACTGATTTAGTCCATGAGAAATGATGTGAAGATGGGAATCAATGAATCCAGGAAGAATCGTTTTCCCTTGCAGGTCAATTACATCCGTATTTTCTCCTATAAAACTCTTAACCTCCTGATTTGAGCCAACAACTACGATATGATTATCTTTTATTGCTACAGCTTCGACTACTGTATTCTTTTGGTCTACTGTAATAACTTCTCCATTTATCAATACAACATCAGCTTTCATAAACTCAACCCTTTCGGAATTACTCTTTTCGAGTAATTCATTCAGTATTTAAAGTTACATCTCCTAATAGGCTCATCCGCTTTTTAACAAGATTTATCAATAATTAATTAAAGTTGAGCTAAAGTGAAACTTTAATCAGTGGGGGGGTTTTTGTTCATCCCCCACTGATTATTAGCCCTCACCAATCGGGCTTTTACGGGCAGTTGATCTCCCACCTAACTTCTTTGCTCCAGCCGCATTTTGAGGTGGGAGTTTTACTGCCCGTTAATGCGGGATAAACATTCTTTCATTGTTTTAACGATAAAAGTAAAGTCTTCCTCTGTGATGCTTAATGGAGGAGCAAGCTGTAAAATATTATTGTAACCTGCGACAGTGTCACCATTTTTACCAATAATTAGGCCTTTTTCTTTACAAGCATTGATGACTTTGTTCATCTTTTCAATGGAAGCCGGTTCTTTTGTTTGCTTATCTTCCACTAGTTCAATGCCCAAAAGAAGGCCCTTTCCGCGAACATCCCCTACGTTTGGATGCTCTTTTACATCCTCTAGCTCATATAACAGTCGTTCACCCAATTCTTTGGAACGTTCAATGAGTTTCTCATTCTCCATAATTTCTAAATTCTTCAAAGCTAAAGCGCAAGCAGCAGGATTTCCTCCGAACGTATTTACATGGCGGAAGCGATCATAATCATCACTACCTACGAATGCCTCATAAACCTCTCGTCTAACTGCTGTTGCTGACAAAGGAAGATACGCACTTGTAATACCTTTTGCCATTGTAATGATATCTGGTTTGACGCCATAATTCATAAATCCAAATGGCTTCCCTGTCCGGCCAAATCCACATATAACTTCATCACAAATGAGCAACGCACCGTGCTTCTCGCAAATTTCTTTTACTTTTCCCATATATCCATCAGGAGGCATTAAAATTCCGCCCCCAGTAATGATTGGCTCCATAATCACACCGGCTACTGTTTGGCTTAACTCCCATGTCATGACACGATCGATTTCCTCAGCACTTGCCAGTGTATGAACATCCTCTGGATTTCGATACGTATCAGGCGGTGCTACATGCAGGAATCCTTGCCCGAGTGGTTCATATTTATACTTTCGCTGTGCTTGACCTGTTGCTGCAAGAGCTCCCATTGAGTTACCGTGATAAGCGCGGTAGCGGGAAATAAACTTATAGCGTCCATGATCACCTTTTTGTTGATGATATTGACGAGCAATTTTAAATGCTGTTTCATTCGCTTCCGATCCACTGTTAGAAAAGAAAATGACGTATTCATCATCAAGCCATTCATTCAATTTTTCTGCTAATTTAATAGCAGGAACATGACTTTGAGTCAGAGGGAAATACGGCATTTCTTCAAGCTGTTCAAACGCCGCTCTTGCAAGTTCTTTTCGACCATACCCAACATTCACGCACCAAAGACCGGACATACCGTCTAAATAACGGTTTCCATCAATATCCGTCACCCATGCCCCTTCTGCTTTTGTGATAATTAAATTCGTTGGACTAGGGGCTGCTCCTCTCATCGCATGCCAAAGGTACTTTTCATCTGTTTTTTTCAAACTTTGTGTTTGCTCCGTCGCTTGCACAATCACCAGCTCCATTCTATCTTTTTATGGTTTTACATCACGCTTTCAATAACGAGCCGTAAGCATTTTCTTGCGAGTATAGAATTCTACGCCATCTTTTCCATTTGCATGGAGATCACCATAGAAAGATTTCTTATAACCTGAGAACGGGAAGAATGCCATTGGAGCAGGAACTCCAAGATTAACCCCAAGCATACCTGCATCAATTTCTTCACGGAATTCACGAATAGCTTTCGCGCTATTTGTGTACAGACATGCACCATTTGCGAATGGCGATGCATTAGCAACATGAATCGCTTCCATCAAGTCTTTTACGCGTACAATAGAAAGAACCGGTGCGAAAATTTCATCTTGCCAGATTTTCATTTCCTGTGTCACATTGTCAAAAATCGTTGGGCCAACAAAATAACCTTGGCTGTTTGCTACATCGTCTTCACGTCCGTCACGAATAAGTGTCGCTCCCTGCTCTACACCGGATTGAATGTATCCGAGTGTCCGCTCTTTATGTCCTTCACGAATAACAGGACCAAGGAAAACACCTTCTTCCAGACCATTACCAATCGTAATTGCATTAGCCTCTTGAAGCAGTCTATTAACGAGCTCATCTGCAACGTCTTCTTCCACGACAACAACAGCCGCTGCCATGCATCGTTCACCAGCTGAACCGAAGGCAGCACTTGTAATTTCTTTCACTGTAGAACTAAGGTCCGCATCTTTTAATACGATCGAATGATTTTTTGCCCCTGCAAGAGCTTGTACACGTTTACCGTTAGCTGCTGCTGTTTTATATATATACTCAGCCACAGGTTGAGAACCAACGAAAGATACAGCTTTCACATCCTCATTGTCAAGAATGCCGTTAACGACGTCATGTGCACCATGCACAATATTTAGTACTCCATCTGGAAGACCTGCTTCTTTAAACAGTTCAGCTATGCGATTAGCCAATAGCGGTGTTCTTTCAGATGGTTTTAATACAAATGTATTCCCGCATGCAACCGCGAGTGGAAACATCCAGCATGGCACCATCATCGGAAAGTTAAATGGCGTTATTCCTGCGATTACTCCGATCGGATAACGATACATCCCTGATTCAACACCAGTAGCAATATCGGGAAGTTGCTCTCCCATCATTAAAGTGGGTGCGCCTGCGGCAAATTCAACACATTCAATCCCCCGCTGCACTTCACCATATGCTTCCTTATAACTTTTTCCGTTTTCCAAGGTTACGAGTTTAGCTAACTCTTCCCAGTTTTCAATCAATAGCTGTTGATAGCGAAATAGAATCCGAGCACGCCGAGGCACAGCGACCTTTCTCCATGTTTTGAATGCTTCTTTCGCAGTTGCTACAGCTCTATCTAAATCTTCTTTAGTCGAAAGAGGCACACGAGCAATAATCTCTCCTGTTGCTGGATTTGGTACATCTTCAACTTGCTTACTTGTGGATTCTATCCATTGTCCGCCAATATAATTTTTCAACGTTTGTACATTTTTCATTACTACCATGGTGAAGCCTCCTATTTTAAGATAACCGTCCTATGTTATCGCCCCTAAAAAGAAAGCGCATTCATTTGACGGTATGTAAACTTATTTACATACATTTCTTCAACATTATTAATCTTATTCATTGAATACGCAGGAGCAGTCATCTGCTTAGCATTTGTCCACTCCCCAGTTCACATTATTTCAGATGGATCTCATGGTTCATCTTATAATTCTTTTTCAAAAATACTGGGCAATCCCATTCACAAACAAGGTCCTTAGCCAAGGAAACGATCCAGTCCTTTGTAATATGATACTTTTCCCCATCAACAGTAATAAACACTTCACCATCTGTCACATAGAAAACTTCCTGCTCTTCTACATGCCACGTTCCTTTATTCGGTTCGCCTACCCACGGTTCCCATGCGTTGGCACCTAGTTGCTCTGCTTCTTCTGCTGTAAGTTTTTTCGCAAAAAACATGACAATCCTCTCTCTTTCTCTTTCTTATTGGTAATTTTGAAGGAATAAGTCTATAAATCTACTGTCTTAACATTTGTATTTTTTAAACGTTTAAACTCTTTTTTCATAAAGTATATGGCAATGAGAACACCTGGAATTTCTGCAGCAGGAGCAGCGTACCATACACCTTCTACACCCCAGTATTTCGGGAAAATAAATAGAAACGGTAACATGAACAACAATATTTTGCTTACACTAATAAACGTTGCGGACCAGTTTCTCTCTTGCGATTCGAAATAACCGGAGATAAGCAGGCTAACTGCACTAAGCGTAAACAAACAATTGAATACAACTGTCGTCCAAATCCCCAGTTTTTGCAATTCAGGATTACCACCGGAAAAAAATGACACAATTGGATCTGCAAAAATGACTAGTATGGCTGTCACGATTACAAAGAAGGAAACTGTAAAAATGAGTCCCATCTTAATTGCTTGTTTCACACGATCAAGGTTGCCCGCACCGTAATTATAACTAATAATCGGTTGAAGCCCTGTCATCCCACCAAGCGCTGCTAGGGCGAGGAGATTTGTAATGTAACCGTTTTGAATCGTGAAAGCTGCAACGTGTAGACCACCACCGTAGCTTTGCAGTAAGTTGTTGGTGAAAATAATTGCAATAAACATCATGAACTGACTCGAGAAAGATGCAAAGCCCGTCCAAACCACTTCACCAATCTTCTTGAGATTAATCATCATATCTTTCATTTTTGGCTTAAGTTTTGTTTTACCAAACCAGAAATAAAAGATTAGGAGAACAGGAATCGATTGCGAAATCGTATTAGCCCATGAAGAACCCATCATCCCCATGTCATACTTCACTACCATAATCCATTCCATAGTCCCAGCAACGACCGCTGCGACTAACCAACTGTTCATTGATAATATAGGCTTTTCATCGATATTAGCTAAAATACTTAATACAACGGCCAATATCGTTAATGGCAACGAAATCCATAGCAGTCGGCTATATTGCACCGCATACGGAAGTGCTTCATCACTTGCTCCGAATAAAATCATAATATCATTTTCAAAGACCAACCCAAGTATAGCTAACAAAGAAGACAGGAAAAGAGTAAACCATAAAGTTTGTCCCATAATACTTCTAGCTTCTTCGATTTTCCCTTTCCCCAGTCGAAGTGAAATGACCGCTCCGGCTCCCACACCTAAAAGAACACCAATCATACGGGTAATAACCATGACCGTAAATCCAATTCCGATCCCTTCGACTTCCAGCTCCTGAAAGCCACTGACGAAATAGCCATCAACAACCGATACAACTCCTAAAATTACGTTAGCCATAATTCCCGCCAAAGCAAACCGTAAATATAGTAACGGAATACTTTTGGTTCCTAGCACTGAATCATCCACCGGCTTATTCATTACTTCTGGTTGCTCTATTTTTGATGACGGACCGTTGTCCACTATTTTCATGAGCATATCCCCTTATTAATAATTTATATAGCACGTTTTGCTCAATTAATTCGCATACCACCCTACCGGATTTGCATGCTGGTGGATATTGATTTGCTTCGTTTCCATAAAGTGCTCCAGTCCGGCAACACCTAACGCTCTGCCGATGCCACTTTGCTTATACCCTCCCCAAGGACCTTCCACATAAGCGAGATGATAACTATTAATCCAAGTAATTCCCGCACGCAATTTACTAATGACACGTTTTGCCAGGTCCATATCTTCCGTAAATACAGCACCGGCTAATCCATAAATAGAATCATTCGCTTTTTGGATGGCATCTTCCTCATCTTTAAATTTCTGTACAACAAGGACTGGGCCAAAAATCTCTTCCTTCACAATACACATATTCTCATTTACATCAGCAAAGATTGTTGGTGCAATGAAAAACCCTCGATCAAGCCCATTTTCTGTTAAGCGCTTACCACCACAAACTAATTTTGCACCTTCTTCGATTCCTCTCTGAATATAATGTAAAACTTCATTCATATGAAACTCGTTTGTGAGCGCTCCCATTTCAATATTCTCACTTTCCCCGTTGCCAACTACAATTTTGTTCGCACGCTCGGCCAATCTTTCAACAAACTTATCATAAATAATCTCTTGTACAAGTAAACGAGATGCAGCTGAACAAACTTGCCCAGCGTTGTGGAAAATACCAAACATCGCATTATCGACTGCGGTTTCAAAATCCACATCGTCGAACACAATAAGTGGAGATTTACCACCTAGTTCAAGTGTGATTTTTTTCATATTGCCTGCAGCTGCGCGCATAATACTTTGACCTGTTTTTGTTCCACCAGTAAAGGCAATTTTGTCGACATCATGGCTCTCTGCAAGCTCATTCCCAACCTTTGAACCAGGTCCCAATACTAAGTTTGCTACTCCATCCGGAAGTCCAACCTCTTCGATAATTTCAAATAACTTGAATACGCTTACAGGAGTGACGTCAGCAGGCTTAATTACAATTGTATTCCCTGCGGCAAGTGCAGGAGCAATTTGCCAAACAGCTAACATAAGCGGGAAATTCCAAGGTACAATAAGTCCACAAACACCAATCGGTTCATGAATAATAATCGTTTCTGAAGCATCATCACGAGTGTAAGATTCCTTTTTCATACCTTTAATCAAGTCAGCATAATAGCGGAAGCATTGAATCGATACAGGAATATCTATATAGGTTGTTGCACGGATAACCTTACCGTTATTTGCAGTTTCCAAACGGGCAATTTCAGCTGTATTCTCTTCAAGACGGTCTGCAATCTTATATAGATAGTCAGCTCTTTCATCAGCCGATAAACCCGACCAGATCCCGCTATCAAACGCTTTACGAGCCGCCTTAATTGCTATCTTCGCATCATCTGCTGATCCATGAGCAGACGTTGCAATAACCTCTCCGGTTGCAGGATTGATAATGTTTCGTCTAGCACCCGATAATGCTTCTACCCATTTCCCGTCAATGAACATGTTAATTTTCATAAACACCTCTCCTTTACGCGATAATATCTACCAGTTTGAAACCAATATGTGCTATATTGACCAGCATCGTTTTCTGATTATAAAATGGGAATGATTTAAGGCGTTCTTTTTCAAATCGATATCCACCTGCACTCCCCGTAACGATCCATTGTGCCAATAACTTACCAAACAATGTCGAGAGAGACGCGCCATGTCCCGTATAACCCGTTGCAAAATATGCGCCTTCTTTGGATCTACCGATAACAGGGAACGTATCAATTGTAACCCCGATAAATCCACCCCACCTGTAATCAATCTTGCTTCCTTCTAGTTTTGGCATTATTTTAACCATGGCATCGTAAACATTTTGATAAACAGCATCACCTAAGTTTGGACGAATATCGCCACCGCCAAATATGATCCGATTATCTGGTGTACGCCTGAAATAGTAAAGGAAACTGCTTGTATCAAAAACCATGCGATCTTTAGGAATGACGCTATTCACTAGTGATTCTGGCAGCTGTTCAGTACCAATAATACGTGCCGAAATTGGCAGTACGCCTTTATTCAATTCAGCCATAATTTTTCCGGAGTAACCATCTGTAGCAACAATAATGTCTTTCGCTGTAACAGTACCTTTTTCTGTAATAACTTTCACACTATTTCGGCCGTACTCAATAGATAGTGCTTTCGAATGCTCAAAGATTTTTGCACCGATCGATTTAGCTGCTTCTCCCAAACCAATTGCATAGTTCAGTGGTTGGAACGAGTAACTCGAGTCGTCGACTAAGCAACCATAATATTGCGGGGAATCAATTTCTTGATGCAACTGACTTCGATTAAGCACGCTACATTCATATCCAAAATTTTTGTTTAAGTATTCGCTTTCAAGTTTCAACCCTTCAAAATGCTTGGCTTTGTAAGCCGCCACAATGTGACCTGTCTTTCTGAAGTTACAGTTGATTTGATGCTCGTCAATAATGTTTTTAACTAATTCAACACTAAGCAGAGAAAGATCGTTAAGTTGCCTCGCCTCTTCAGCACCATACTTCTTGGCAAGCTCCTGCATCGTTGACTTATAGCCTGGCAATACCATCCCGCCGTTGCGACCGCTTGCGCCATATCCGATTGTTTCCTGCTCAAGGACAATGACACTCTTCCCTAACTTTTGCAAATGATATGCAGAAGAAAGACCTGTGAAACCTGCGCCAATAATGACAACATCCGCCTCTTCATTTCCTTCAAGAGGTTTTCCTTTGTCATATCTGTTTGCAGTCGCTGTCCATAGTGAGAGTGTATCCATATGATCCATCTTATCCATAGCTAATCCTTCTCCTTTCGTGACATGTATGTTACAATACAGTCAAAAATATTCTTAATATTCAAACTTATTGAGTTAATAATATGACTTGGAGTTTCCTCCAAGTCAATAGCTATTTGAGAGTTTTTTGAATTCATTTTGCGAAAAAAGTGGAGTAACTCCACTTTTTTCATTGGGGGTACATCTATGAAAATTGGTACATTTGCGAAGCTTTTTCATGTTACGACTGATACCGTTCGTTATTACATTGAACTAGGATTATTAATACCAGACAAAAAAAACACTCAGTATAAAATGAACCAATTGTGTTTCGACGACATGACTTTTATTACTGAGCTGAAAAAATTTCATTTTTCATTGATAGAAATCCAACGAATTTTATCATATCGGCGTGTCACAAACTTCTCGGACCATGAGGATATCGACTACTACAACAACTCGCTCATTGATAAAAAGGACGAGCTAACCAAGAAAAAAGAAGACATATCAAAAGCTATCCAATTGATTGAAAAAGCGGTTCAAACTAGCTCGCCTTCATCCAAAGAAGAAAGTATTACAGGAATCCCGCTTGACTTTGTAAATTTTCTCTATTGTCCAAAATGCCGCATTCCACTTGAAATGAAAGATGTAACGATTAAAAAAGTCTACATTCACACGGGGAGTTTAACTTTTAGCTGTGGATACGAAGCAGCTATCGAGGAGGGTATTATCATTACCGCGAACTTGTACGAGACGTCTCCTTATCCATCTTATTTTTACGATAAAGAAACGATTAAAGAGATCAATCCCAAAATGATTAACTTATTTGAAAAAAGTAATTTTCGATTTCAAAAAGTTCTACAAAATATAGATTTGAAAAACAAATTAATTGTGGAAACAAACGTTGATGCTTTTGTATCACTACCCAAATATATCGATGTTCTTGAACCAAGCGCAAACTATGTATTCAGTGGCTATTCGCTTGCAATGCTCAAGAAGGTGAGAAATAGAATTGAGCGTATGAATCCGAAGCCACGCGTCCTTTATATTTTGAATTCAGATTTAAATCTACCATTGAAACCGCTTAGCATCGATGTTTTTGTGGATAGTTTTACAATAACTGATTTTTCACTGCTCAACCCAGAGTTCCCAAGTCATGTTCTAAAAAACTATTTACATAACAGTTCAACAATTGTCGGTGGATACTCGTATTATGATAACTCGGCCAAATCCTTGAAAAATATTTCAGCCTTATATCCAAATTCCCATGAGCATATTTTACATCCAAAATACTTAGAAGAAAATTTATCAGTTAACGGATTTCAAATCATGCAAAATGAAAATATCGGTTACTGTACAGATCCAGGACCTTATTTCGATTATCATGTAAGAGACGAAAAATTCCACATGCTCATGTATTTGGCTAATACGAAACAATAGCACAAAAAGCGCCATCACAAGTGACGGCGCTTTTTCTATGTAAGAGCTACTAGAAGGTACCCTTCTAGCCTACTCCCATTTATAAGTCCAAAACTGTTCAAGTTGCAGCCATTTTAATGTTGCTGCGTCTTTGTTTTTTATTTTTGCATGCGTTTCTTCTAGCATCGCTTCCGTTTGTGAACGATGCGCGCCTAGTGCAGCTAATTTATGTTCAAATACTTCACTAATATTATTTACAACATCCGGTTCACCGAGTACTGCTTCGCGATTTCTTGTAATCGCAACCGCATGAATGGCTGGACGTTCTTCTTTTGGCATACGTGATACAGCGCGAACTACAGCGCGGCCAAATGCATCATGATCCGGATGTACGCCGTGTTCTGGATAAAATGTAATAATTCGAGATGGATTTACTTCTTGAATAATCGCTTCGATTTTATCGGCAACAAAATCAACATCTTCAAATTCTAACGTTTTATCATGGAAACCGAGCATTCTTAAATCTTGAATCCCCATCGCTTCACATGCATCTTTTAATTCTTTTTCACGTATATTTGGAATCGTTTCACGGTTAGCGAATACGTTTTTCCCCATGTTACGTCCCATTTGTCCAAGAGTACCACATGCGTACGTTACAGGTACTCCTTGATCTGTTAATAAGCGAATTGTTCCTCCCGCAGCAAATGCTTCATCATCTGGATGCGGAAATACAACAAGTACATGTCTCTCCATAAGTTTCCCTCCTTCTTACTTAAATGGCGTTAAGCTTAGCTCAAGCGCTACCGCTAAGCGGCCTTGGTTATCATGCCCTGCTAGTAATAAACGCTCTTTATCGTCTACTTCCCAGTGCGTAATGCCTTCTGCATATACCCAGCCATGATCCATTTTCAAACCAACTCGGTATGGGTTTGTTCCAGTTATTTTCCCACGCTCAAAGCGAATAATTGCATTTCGAATGAATGCTCCTACTGTCATCATCTTTTCATTAAAGTGTGACGCATACGCTCCATTCGTCGTTTCTAAATGAATATATACATCTTTATTTACAAAACGTTCAATTTCATTTTGAATAAGAGAACTATCTTTTACTATTTCCATCGGAATTCACCTCTTTAAACCATTTTACGCAAAAATAATGTAAATTGCTATCTCTATATTAGAGGACAACGCCCACTTTTCCTAATAATTTGCACTGTGTTTTTTTATTTTTTTATATCATATGTAGAATTGATGTTTTTTCCTTCACTTTGTTAAATAGTTTTCTTTCTTTTTTGAATTTGCTACAATATATTTTATCCCGTATTAATACAGCGAGATACATTTCGACAATTGAATACATACTTTAAAGAAGGTGATATGATTGGAACAATCAGCACATGAAGTAGCAAATTGGCAATATTATTTTACAATTTCCGTATTTTTAGTCACGTACGGTTTTATTATTTCTGAGAAATTGAATCGTGCTGTAATCGCACTATTCGGTGCTGCTATTATGATTATTTTTGGAATTGTAGATTTACATACTGCTTTCACATCGCATATTCAATGGGAAACGATTACCCTTTTAATTGGGATGATGATTCTCGTACATATTACGAGTCAATCAGGCGTATTTGAATTTGTAGCCATAAAAGCAGCAAAAGCAGCTGGCGGAAAACCAATCCGCATTTTATTATTACTATCCCTATTAACTGCTGTCGGTTCTGCATTTTTGGACAACGTAACAACCGTATTATTAATCGTACCTGTTACACTATCCATTACACGTATTTTAAAAGTAAATCCTGTTCCTTATTTAATTTCAGAAGTACTATTTTCAAATATAGGTGGAACAGCAACATTAATTGGTGACCCGCCGAACATTATGATTGGATCAGCTAATAAACATTTAGACTTTAATGCCTTTTTACTAAACTTAGCTCCAATCGTAATCATTATTTCTATCGTTACACTTGGCATTATTTACTTCATGTATCGCAACAAACTAAAAACAACACCTGAGCAAATCGAAAAGCTAATGGCATTAAATGAAAAAGATTATATTAAAGATCAGAGCCTCCTTTTAAAATCCATTACGATTTTAGGACTAACTATTTTAGGCTTTGTACTTCATTCTATTATTCATGTAGACGCTGCCGTTATTGCGATGACAGGTGCTACACTTCTTATGTTAATCGGTGTGAAAGAACATGATATTGAAGATGTATTTGCCCACGTTGAATGGGTAACAATTTTCTTCTTCGCTGGACTATTCGTTCTCGTTGGCGGATTAATTGATATCGGACTTATTTCTTCACTTGCAAAAGAAGTACTCGACGTAACAAATGGCGATATCGGTTTCGCTGCTATACTTATCTTATGGGTATCTGGCATCGCATCTGCGACAATTGATAACATCCCATTTGTCGCAACGATGATTCCACTTATTCAAGATTTAGCTACAGGACTCGGACTATCTGTCGATTCTCCGCAAATTGAAGTACTATGGTGGGCGTTATCACTTGGAGCTTGCCTAGGAGGCAACGGAACATTAATTGGAGCATCAGCAAACGTAGTCGTTGCTGGTATTGCAAAACGTGAAGGACATGGGTTCTCTTATATGGACTTCTTAAAAATCGGTTTCCCCTTAACGATCATTGCGCTATTGTTATCACATGCTTACATTTATTTACGTTATTTAATGTAGAAGTTGTATTGCATGAAATTATATCGGCGATTTTTAAAATATATCGGCGATTCGACAACGAATATCGACTTGTCGACAAATAACGACAGTAAAACAGGTATGCAGCACTACGCCGCATACCTGTTTTCATCACCAAAATATACCTATAATTGCTAATCCACCTAAAATCATACCACCAATTTGTCCGATGATTGTTGGTGATAGTTGAACACCTTTTCTCACTTCAACAACTGGTCTTTCGTGCCTTAGTTGCTGCACTTCACTTTGAAGTTGATGTACACTTCCGTGTAGTTCTTTAATTAGTTCTTTTAATTCAGCGACCTCTTCATTTACTGGCTTACTTTTTTCTAAGTTCATCTCGCATAACTCCTTATAAATTCAATCAGTTCACTGTAAAATTTCGCCAATTATCGTTATATCTCCTGCATACTACATATATAATATGGAATGTACCTTTATTAACAAGACCCTGTTAAGAAAAAATTTAGATATTTTAAAAAGACAACTTTCATTAGTTCTTTATATATATAAAGGACTAATATATTCAACAATTCTATTCTTTATAGTTTCTTTTTCATACAAAAAGCTTCACTAAAATTTAGCAGGTGTACCTTGATGAAAATACATTTGCCATCTTCCTTCTCTAAATTTCCATATCGAACTACGTAACGAGTGTTGATTATTTATTTCATTGAATATTCGATAAGTAGTTAATGCTACATCTTTGGATAATGGATGTACTTCGAAATCACTCAAAGTCATTTTTACCACACCAATTCCACTTTTATCGATATCCTCATTTTTATATAAAACTTTACCAGAACTCCCAAACTCAAAAAAATCAGCGGCAAGTATCTTTTTAAGCTCCTTTTGAGATGTGCGAACCCCTGGTTTAAGTAATCGTTCCTCTAGCTGATATAAACACTCTCTTAATGAAGATAAACCTTCCATTAGTACACTCCTCCGCTCATAATTACCCAAATATTACAACTTTTCACTCTACACTACACAATTATTCTGTATGTTTTTGCTAGTTCTGCAGCTCTATCCATTCATCCCGCAATATCCCCATAATCATACGATCAAAACACTTTCCGTCTCGCTGAACTGCTTCTCTCATACACCCTTCCATCTGAAAACCCATCTTTTTATACAACGCAATGGCTGCTTTATTATAAGAAATAACATCGAGACCGACGCGGTGTAAATTCATTTCATAGAACGCATACTTTAGAATAATATGTATCGCTTCTTTCCCATATCCCTTCCCTCTATCATTTGCCTCTCCTATACCAATTGCTAATAGACCTGTTCTGTTATTCCACTCTATGCCGTGAATTGCAACAAAACCAATTAAACGATCATCTTGAACTGTTCTTAACATGAAAGAAATACTATTCGATCTCCGTCCCTTTAATAGCCCATCACTCGCTATTTCATGTAACGATTGCGGGAATGCTAAGTCTGTATCTACATTTCTTAAATATTCACTATCTTCTTGCCACACAGCCATTACTTCAGCATCTGTCGCTCTAATAGCTGATAATTTAATAGTTTTATTTTGAAAAAGATTCATTGTCATCTAAAACTCCCCTTTTTTTAAAATAGCGGGGACAATTATTCTGGCCTATTATCCCCTTGTCCTTTGAACTGTTGTATTAACGGGATACTTACAATAAGCGCTGACATTGGCACATCTCCCTTGCATTGAATTAACTTCATTGTATAATTTTTCATTTATTCTAACAATAACAACGATAAAAAGACCCTCCAAATTTAGAGGGCCTTTCCTAATAGCAAAACTGTATTATTTCGTAAACATTTTCTCTGCTTCATCCATTGCCATTTTGTTACCTAAAGCAGAATAGTCAAGCCATGGTTGATCATTAATAATGTATACGTGCTTACCTTTAACAGCTTTTAAGTCTTTCCAAATTGGTGTTTCTTGCAGTTGTTTAAATGCTGCTTTCGCTTTATCATCTCTATTTACAACAACGAAAATAGCATCTGCGTCAAAGTCAGGTAATACTTCTTGTGAAATTACTTCGAAAGGACGGTTTCCATCAATTTTCTCTACACCATTTGCAGGTTGTAATCCTAAGTCTTGGAATAAAATTGGTCCCATCGGTCTTTTCGTACTAAATACACGTAATTCTTTTGCAGTAACGCGAATTGCCATTACTTTTTCGTTAGTACCTAACTCTTTATCTATTAAACTTTTTACTCGTTTTGATTGTTCTTCATAGTCTTGAATATATTTATCTGCTTCTTTCTCACGGTTTACAAGTTTACCTACTTCTTTTAAATGATCTCTCCACGTACCTTCATCTAAATTAAAAGTATGTGTTTTTGCAATTTTTTCGTATTTCGCTAAATCTTTACCAGCATATTTTTCATCAACATAAATTTCAGATGGCTTTAATTGAAGTAACGCTTCCATATTCGGATCTGTTACAACGCCAAGTTTCTTCGTATCTTTCAACTGTTCTTTCACGTGAGGTAAGAAATCTTTTAAATCTCCACCAATTACAGAACCTACCGGTGTAATTCCTAATGCAAGTAAGTTATTCGTTAAATGAATAGACATAGAAGCAATTTTTGGATCATTACTTTTTTCAGTTTTTTTAGTTGCCTCTTCACTAGATTTCGTTTGACCACATGCTGATAATACTAAAATAAACATAATGCTAAATAAAATAGTAAGTTTCTTTTTCATATGTTCTCCTCTTTGAAGTATTTATTTTGTTTTTGTAAGTAAATAAAGAAAATATGGCGCACCTAAAGCCGCTACTACTACGCCAGCTGGAATAGAGTTTGGCTCAAATAAAGATCGCCCTATCGTATCCGCGAGTACTAAAATAATCATTCCAATTATGCCAGCTAACGGAAGGAAATGTTGATATGTACTACCTACTAACTTTCTTGCGATATGCGGAGAAACTAAGCCGATAAAGCCAATTCCCCCTGCCATTGATACACTTGCACAAGACAATCCTACCGCTGTAGCTAAAAGCAGTAACCGTTCTTTTTGAACAGATACACCAAGTCCTGCTGCTACACTATCACCTAGTGACAGTGCATTTAACGTTTTGGATTTCAGCCATGCGTACGGAGTTAGTATCAAAATCCAAGGTAATAATGCTAGGACATGAATCCAATCTCTTCCCCACACGTTACCAACTAACCACCTAGAAGCGAATGTATACGTCTCATCATTTAACTTGAGCGAGAAAAATAACGAAAGTGCACTAAAACCAGCTGAAACTGCAATACCAACAAGAATAAGTCTAATGGGAAGTAAACCTTTCGACCGATCACTCGCAAGCAAAACAATAAGAAATGCAGCTAACACTCCTCCGCCAAATGTAAATAACGGTATTAAAATCGATGCACTCTCGTTAATAGAATGAAAGAAAGTAACAAATACAATAAGCCCGAAAGATGCACCCGAGTGTAATCCGAGAATACCAGGATCTGCGAGAGCATTCCGAGATAATCCTTGCAAAATCGCACCGGAAACTCCAAGGCCAATACCAGCTAACATTGTGATTATAATTCTTGGCATACGATAATCGTATAGCACGGTTGCACTCTCAAAATCACCATAGCCAAAAAGCGTTTGAATTACTTTGAGCGGTGCGATGCTCAGCGTTCCCGTATTTAAGCTAATCAAAACTATAGCAATACTTATACATCCGAAAATTGTAGTTACAGTAATAGCTTTCTTTTTATCCGTGCTAAAAAGATTCTTCACTTATAGCTCACTCCCAACTTTACGTGCTATATAGAGGAAGAACGGAACTCCAACAAGAGCTACCATAATTCCTATCGCAAGTTCTTTAGGAGGATTTACTGTTCTTGCTCCTAAATCAGCTAAAACTAATAAAATAGCTCCTAATAATGCTGACATAGGAATAATAAGTTGATAATTAACACCTACTAATTTTCTAGCAATGTGCGGGATGACCAATCCTACAAATCCAATGGAACCAACAGCTGAAACAGAAACACCTGCTAGAATCACTACCATAATCATCCCGAGTATTCTCGTTCGGTTCGTTTTTACACCTAAATTTGTAGCGACATCATCCCCCATGGATATGAGTGAAATAGATCGCCCTAGCGCTGTCGCAAAAACAATTGTTATGAGAATAATAGGCACTAAAAATTTCAAGTGTTCCCACTTAACTCCCGCAACACCACCAGCATACCAAAACGCTAAATCTTGGCTTAAGTCATAATAAATCGCGACACCTGAACTTAACGAATGTAAAAGCGCGGCCATAACTGCCCCTGCAATCGTTAACCTCATCGGCGTTAGCCCGCCTGATGTTGCTGATCCAATAATAAAAATGAGTACTGTACTTAAAACTGCTCCAATAAAGGAGACAATCATTAAATAGGAATACGGCATATGCGGGAAAAAAGCAAAGCTAAGTGCTACTACAAACATCGCACCTGCATTTATTCCAAGTACACCTGCATCAGCTAAAGGATTTCGTGTTACCCCTTGCATAACAGCTCCAGCGACTGCAAAAGCAGCTCCTACAACTGCTGCGCCAATTACCCTTGGGAGCCTTAATTCATAAATAATTTGATGCTGTGTTAATTTCGGATTATAATCAAAAACCGCTGCCCACACAGTTTGCAAATGGATATCCTTTGCACCAAATGCAACGGCTAAAAATATAGCTCCAATTAAACATATAATTGTTAAGCTCATGAAACATATGAACTTAATATGTATCCAGCGATTATTGCCAGCATGTACAGTAGACTTATGTAACATGTTTCATTTCATCCTTTATATTCAGTTCTTTTTTATAATTATTTTTTATTTATAATCATTATTGATAATAATTATCATTTTCATTTAGATATTATATCCCCACTTTTTTTAAATAGCAAACTATTTTTTTACTTTGTTAAACTATCAAAATACTTATTACAATTCCCTTCTAAAACTTCCAAATACATGCAAAATGATGTACTGTTTTATTTTCAAATTTGTAGTATACTAAGTTATTATTTTGATTTTTCAAATAATAATCCCGAAGGTGAAAACATGTTTTATGTAAAACAACTACTCTATTTTACTTATGAACAAGCATTATCCTGTTTGTTCCCTGTCGTTATTTTTTTAACACTTGCTCTTTCAAAAATCATTTCGATTCCAGGGCTGTACCGATATGATTTCATACTCATCGTATGTCTTCTTATGCAGTGGATTATGTACAAAACAGGTCTTGAAACAAAAGATGAACTAAAAGTAATTACTGTCTTCCACCTCATCGGCCTTTTACTAGAAATATATAAAGTACATTTCGGTTCATGGAGTTATCCTGAAGAGGCGTATTCAAAAGTTTTCGGAGTTCCGCTTTACAGCGGTTTTATGTATGCGAGTGTCGCAAGTTACATATGCCAAGCGTGGAGAAGATTGCATTTACAAATGCATCATTGGCCGAAAGCTATTTTTGCAATACCTCTAGGAGCAATGATTTACTTTAATTTTTTTACACATCATTTTCTATATGACTTTAGATGCGTATTAACTTTAATTTTATTCATTGTTTTCTTTCGCACATTTGTGGAATTTTCATTACGAGGCGTTACATATAAAATGCCGCTCGTACTCTCATTTTTCCTTATCGGATTCTTTATTTGGATTGCAGAAAACATCGCTACCTTCTTCGGAGCATGGCAATATCCAAATCAACGGGAAACATGGAGCCTCGTTCACTTAAGCAAAATTAGCTCATGGTTTTTACTCGTTGTTATTAGCATTATGATTGTTACACAACTCAAACATTTGAAGGAATCGAAAAGATAATGCTAATTATGTAAAAACATTAAAATAACAACTTATCTTCCTTCCTTACCCAATAAAAAATCCACTCTGTAAAAACAGTTAGCCCATCACTCATTAGAGAGTGATGGGCCTTTTTTATTAATATTTTTTAAACCGTTCTCATCAAAGAGGTTATAGGTTCATCATAATTTACAAGCGCATAAGCAGTTGCACATTATGAACTACTACTAGCAGAAGAGGTTGCTGCAGATGAAGCGGCGATCGTTGCCATCATAGCTGCCTGTTGTGCCTGTATGAGGACTTCTATCATTGTTTGTAAACCTGCGTTGGTAGCTTTACTTTCCTCACCTTTCTGACTTACGAACAGTTGAATAGCAATAAGAATATTCGTATCTGTATGCCAACGGAAAAATTTCTCCCCTTGCAATTTTTCAATCAACGCTTTAATAGAATGAATCTCTTTTTCTCCATCCTCAAGTAACGCTAGTAACCCGATAGCTGGATAATGCATCTGTTTCACTTTTATCTTTTCTTGTTTTAACAAATTCCATATGTTTGTACATGTTGCAACTAATATTTCTTCACGGACATCCTTCTTTAGTGAAAGAATATGACTTAAAAATTGAAGATCATTCCCTTTACGCAAACCAGCTTTCGCTAGTTTCTGATAAAGACGTTCTACTCGGTCCATAAGTGTTTCTACATTCTCTGATTGTCCTGCTAGTAAAACCGCGAGCGGATAATCATTTGTACCTGTAAGAAAGAGATGATCCTTTTTCATGCGTTTATATACTTGTATCGAACGCTGAATGTGCGTACCTTGTTGTTCATTTTCTTCTGTTAAAAGCACAGCTGCTGCGAGATAAGTAAATATACTCCGGCTAAAGCCACCAGCGACCAATTGTTCATATAAATCTAAAAACCTCTGAAAAGCTTCCTTGTAATCTGTAAAGTGAATATCTAATGTTGCGGCCACCACAAAGCGATGATAAGACTTTAAGTATGAAAACATCCCTACCTGATTCTTAATATAACTACTAATTTCTAAAAAACGTCCGAGATCAAACAGTTTATCACTACCTGCATACATAGCAGCAATCATCATACCTGTTCGAGAATCACTCGTTTTCCATTTTAGTTCTCCCTTTAACTGTGCATATGTATGTGTGTATTGCTCTAACTTTTGTTCCAATGTAATCATAGTATTCCCCCATTTTCTAGTTCCTCTCTTTTATTATACGTATATTCCATATTTAGGAATACCCTATTTCATACAGATTTTGCAACCTTATACTTTCTTCTGTATTATTTTCAATATTTTTCTATTAAGTAATACAAAAAAATAATAACTACCATAAAATTTAGGATGTTTCTTTATCCTAATTGGTTGGTTGGTTTTCTTTCCTTCTTCATCAGCATCACGATGATTAGCGTTCATAATCCTTAATCCTTCAAGAAGTTCAACAACAAAAAAGGATAGATAATAAATTATCTACCCTTTTTTGTCTATATATTATTTAACTTTACCCAAAACTAAAGAGCCTTAATAATACGTTCCATCGCCTTCATTTGCCCAATATGGTCTGCTTCATGATAAAGCATCATACCGTATAGCTCTCCTACTGTTTCCAATCCTAGGAATGGCTCTGGAAGTTTATTTTCAAATGCTTCTGCTGGAATTTCGTTAATACGTTTAGCTTGTTCCTTTAATTGAGCCGTTAACACTTCTAACGTTGGTCCTTCTGTTTTCCATTTAGACGGTCTTGAACCATATCCAAACATACCTGGATATTCAGTTGGTAATTGTTTAAATTCTTTTCCAAACATGAAAACTTCTGCTGCCGTTAACACATGACCGATATGCCAACGAATTGTATTGTTAAAACCCTCTGGCTGCGTATCCGCAGTTTTGTCATCTAACGTTTCCATAAATTGAAGTAATGCCCCACGCGTTATTTCAAATTGTTTTAAACCAATTATTCTATTCATTTTATCGTCTCCTTTTTTATGTACAATTTATTATGAACTAAGGATGTTAAACTTATTAAAGTTTCACCTTGTTTAATCTATCAGAAACAATTAAAAAATACATCTAATATGCTTACTGAAAACAATAAAAAAGGACCACTCCTCATAAATATAGAAATACTTACTGCACAAATATTACAGTAAACAAAAGAGGAGTGTAATTACATGTTACATGTTTTAAAACAACAATATAATCTTATTCGTTCTACAAGAGAAAATCTATTTACATTTTTGGAAGAAATTCCACGAGAAAAATTGCACAGTACAGTTCCTAATTTCGGAAGTGGCAGCATTTTAAAAACCCATATTCATGTAGCCGATTGCTACCGATACTGGCTTGGATCATTCGCATTCAAGCAAAAACGAGCAGATTTTTCATTCGCTAGTGATTATGAAATTGAGCATGCAGATGTCGAGAAAGTTCGTGCTAGATTTAAGTTAGTCGATGAGGTTGTAATGCGTTTTTTAGATGAATACAATGACCGTTGGCTCGAAAATATAGCAAATGAAGTGAAATGGCAAAAAGAACCTTGGAGCACAACTCCACTATGGCTTTTAACTCATGCGGAAACACATGAATTTCATCATAAAGGTCAAATTGTATCAATGGCTCGTCACCACGGATACACTCCTCCTGACACAGACCTTAGTTAATTAATTACTGCAACTGAACTTAATAAAGTGAAGGCTAATAATCAGTGGGGGCTTTGTTCGTCCTCCACTGATTATTAGCCTTCACCAATCGGGCGTTTACGGGCAGTAAGACTCCCACCTAACTTCTTTGCTCCAGCCAAATTTTAAGGTGGGAGTCTTACTGCCCACAAATAGCGGGATAAACACAAAAAGAAAGAGCACGTTTTGATTAATCTTTTTCAAAACATGCTCTTTCTATCCCTAAATAATTTAATCGTTTATTATATTACTTGTTCACCTATAACATCTATTAATTAAAAGACTCCCTCGTTACCTCAATAAATTGCTGCAGTGGCGCTGTCATCCATTTATCTTTATGCCAAGCAATTTGCGTATAGATCGGAGTGATTGTATTCTTTAAGACTAATTCCTTTATCGTTCCCTCTCGTATATCTTTTTCTACTACTATTGCTGGCAAAACTGCTATACCTAAATCTGCAATAACGCATTGTTTAATTGCCTCGACACTAACAAATTCAATCTTATTTGCTGGGTATACATCTTCCGCACGGAATAACTCTTCAAATAAAGTCCGATACGAGCAACCTAGTTCTGTTAGTAAAAGTGTTTCGCTTTCTAAATCTTTTGTAGAAACGGAAGGTTGTTCAAGTAAACGATGCGTAGGAGCAGCTACTATTTTTAATTCTTCTTTCATAAGTGGCTCCACATGCAAAACATCCTCTGTTTTACATTCGTCCAAAATAAATACAAGATCTACTTTCCCCTCCATCAATTGTTCCTTCGCATCTTTATTGGAATGTGCAGGTTTAAATATAAGCTTTATTTGGGGAAATTGTGCTTTAAATTTCTTTAATATAGATGGAAGCCTATATGTACATTGACTTTCTTGTGCACCGATTATTAACGTACCCGCTATTTCCTCATCATCTTTCACAGCCATTTTCGCTTCGTTACTGAGTGCAATCATCTTATCAGCATATAGTTGAAACTTCCTGCCTGCTTCAGTTAAGAAAAGACGTTTTCCTAATCTTTCAAATAATGGCGTACCGAGCTCAGCCTCTAACGTTTTAATTTGCGCCGTTACGCTCGATTGTGCAAAGTTTAATTTCTTCGCAGTTTGTGTAAAGTTCAAAGTCTCTGCAGCTACTTTAAATGTAATTAATTGTTTTATCTCCATTTATCATCCCTCTTTTCAATCGGTATTTCCGATTGATTTCATCGAAATAATCCTCTTTGTCTATTGATATTTGTATTGTATGATAAATAGCATCGACAAACAATAAAATGGAGGTATTCCATATGAAAGCACTTTGTTTCGAACAGTTTGGAAGTCCAGATGTACTACAATATAAAGAAATACATGATCCAATCATAAATCCAAATGAAGTTCTTGTTCGCATGCAAGCAATCGGTTTAAATTTCGCTGATATTTATAGACGCCGCGGTGATTATCATCTTGCTGGCAATCCGCCTTATATATTAGGTTATGAAGGCGCTGGTATTGTTGAAAAAGTAGGAGCTAACGTTACCACTATCAATCCTGGAGACCTCATTGCATTTGCTGACGTTCCATTCTCAAATGCAGAATTAGTTGCCGTTCCATCTGAAAAAGCAATTACGCTTCCAGATTCTATTTCTTTTGAAACAGCCGCTTCTGTCTTATTACAAGGATTAACAGCACATTATTTAACGAAAGATAGCTATCAAATAAAACAGGGTGATATAGCTTTAGTACATGCCGCAGCTGGTGGTGTTGGTCAGCTTCTCATCCAAATGATTAAACTACTGGGCGGAACAGTAATCGGTCTTACATCATCAAAAGAAAAAGCACAAGTAGCTACGTTAGCTGGTGCTGATCACGTATTTTTATATACTGAAGCATGGCATACAAAAGTACTTGAATTAACTAATGGTGCCGGAGTAAATGTTGTGTATGAATCAGTAGGTTCTACTTTAGAAGAAAGTTTTAAAGCTACTAAAGTTGGTGGTACCGTTGTATTCTATGGAATGGCTGGCGGTAATCCCGCGCCTGTAGATCCACGTATGCTTATGGATACTTCAAAAACTTTAACTGGCGGAGACCTTTGGAACGTTCTTACTACGTATGAAGAACGCAAGCAACGCTCTACTCAATTATTTGATTGGATCACTGCAGGAGAATTAAATATCGCGAGTCCAACTACATTCGCTTTACAAGATGGTGCTCTTGCACATGAATTATTAGAGAGCCGTAAAAGTACTGGGAAGATTTTATTAATTCCGTAATCGTTCCACTTTAAAAAGGAAAGATAAGCATACTAAAAGAGCATCGATTCCGATGCTCTTTTAGTATGGAATTTTATTAGTTTCTTTTTATTCCAGTAATTTTCGGCTCATCATATGAAATAATGTCGATGATATGGTTCAAACAAGGAATTTGATAGTGAACGAACTGCTCTTCAGGAAATATAAATTCAGCAATTGTTCCTGTTTTAACGAAATCCAAATATCTTGATTTTGAGTAAACTCTAAAAATTCTACCTTCTGAAATTTCGTAGTCATCCATTACAGTAAACGATTCATTAGTAACGGAGTAAGCAACATACGATTCAAAATCCAATTGCACAATTGGCAGATTGTCATCAACATCAATGGATGATGCTTCTATTTCAACCTCATCTGTAATTTTCGCGAGTCCCTTAGTTTTGTTAACTTTACACCTATCAATAAGTACCCTCAGTGAATTTTCTTCAGGTTCAAACAATTTGTTTAAATATATATATCCTTTAAATTCCATCAAATCTTGAAAATCCATTATTCCCCCCCATTTTGAAAATCTAAAAGGAATCGTAATACACCCTGTTAAATTTCCACACTTTCTTTCCCTTTTGCAACATAACTCATATCTCCAACAGACTCGACTGTGTATGTTCCATCTTGATATACAATCTTCGTCACACTAGCATTTTCCACTCCAAGTTTTGTTTTACTACTGTCTAGCATTTCAATTAATGCAGTAATCAAAAGCCCATGAACGACAACTAAGACGTTGCCGCCTCCATTTTTAGCAGCTTCTTCACTAATTTTATCAATCTCTGCTTTTATACGAGTAGAAAATAATTCCCAATCTTCCGCCTGTTTCGTAGGGTCTGCTGCTCTAATAAGATTAATCACTTCTTGAATAGAAAACTTCATGAGTTCTTCTGGAGATGCAACGCCCGCAGCTTTTCCAACCACATCCCACATATTTTCAAGTTTTTCACCTTCAAAAACACCAAAATTTAATTCTCGTAAATCTTTTCTTTTCTCAAGTTTCAATTTTGATTGCTCACTATATTTTAATACTAAATTAGCAGTTTGAATCGCTCGGCCGCTATCACTACTATACGCATTCGCAAAATGAACATCTTTTAATCCCGTTCCTAAATTAGAGGCAACTTCCACACCTTTTTCTACTAACGGAGAGTCTGCCCAACCTTGCGCGCGATGATTCGCATTTAATATTGTTTTACCGTGTCTTGTAACATATAACGTAACTACATTCTCATTGCTATCTGTTTCTCGATTCTTCATCATATTCTCTCCCTTTACATTTCTATATCAATTTTACCATCTCAATTATTCATTGAGCAAAATATACGTAAGTAGATCTGCTTAATAAAAAAAGCTATCTTTCTGTATATCCCTACAAAAAGATAGCATCTTTTATGATTACATTTCCTAATCGATTCTCCTACTCAGCAAAAGCACTCGAATACTGTACAACCCCTTCTACACCTTCAAGAGCATTTTCTGTTAATTCCATTACCATAAACACTTCTTCAGGCACTTCAAATGGTGCTTTTATATTCCACTCACTTGCTTTTTTAAATCCGAATTTCGGATAGTACTCTGGATGTCCTAATACTACAACTGACCCGTATCCAAGTTCTTTCGCTTTTTCTAACGCAGCTCCAATAAGTTTTCCACCAATTCCTTTTTTCTGATGGCCCCTAACAACTGAAACTGGTGCGAGCGCTAATGATTCTACAGAAGTTCCATCCTGTTCTATCGTAATTTTTGATAACATAATATGCCCGACTATTTCCTCATCTACTGCAACGATTGATAATTCAGGAATAAACGCGTCACATTCTCTAATACGTTTTACAAGTTCATGTTCCTTTTTATCACTAAATTCTTCATTTAAAAATGCTTGTTTTACAACTTCTTCTGTCTTACTATAATCATTTTTTTGTTCTTGTCTAATCGTTACCATTCTATATTATCCTCTATTCTTTCTTATTTCTTTTTCAATTTTACGAAGCGCTTTTTTCGATCCGCGCTCAATATCGTGTTGCATTTTTCTTTCTTTATAATCAACAAATAGTGTATTTAAATCATATCCTTCTGGGTATAATTCTTTCGCCGCTACCTCTAAAGTAATACGTTTCACATTCACTTCAACGAATTCACCGTTATAATATACAACGACATTATAGAAATTATCTTTTTCCTTATATACAATCCCGAAATCGTTATGATCTAACAAATTCACACGGTCGCCGATTTTATATTCATAGTCATTTTCTCTTTTTTCTTGCACCATTTTCGGTTTTCTAATCTTACTTTCATTCACTTTTTCTATAGCGTATTCTTTATTTCCCATATACTCTTTCGCTCTTTGCAGTACATGTTCTCTCACATTCATTTTATTCGCAATCCAAAGTGCATTACTTTCACCTGATTTACCGATCACTAATTTATAAAGTGGCTCTAGTGTTTCACTATTAAATTGCATTGCTGCGTTCATAAAATCATCGTGCATTTCTGAAAAGCGTTTAATTTCACCGTAATGCGTACTCGCAATTGTAATACATCCCGCAAGATAAAATTCTTCTAAAATAGATATCGCAAGCGCCGCACCTTCATTCGGTTCTGTACCGCTTCCTATTTCGTCAAATAACAGTAACGTATTATTATTTGACATCCTCATAATTTCAGAAAGATTTTTCATATGAGATGAAAATGTACTTAGTGCATTTTCGATACTTTGGTTATCACCAATGTCTACAAATACATTTTCGAAAATAGCAATTTCCGTTTCTTTATCTCCAGCGATGTGAAGGCCTGACATTGTCGCTAATGTTAACAATCCAATTGTTTTTAGCACAATTGTTTTCCCGCCTGCATTCGGCCCAGTAATAATTAAACTACGGTATTCTTGACCGATTTCAAAGTTTAATGGTACTACTTTTCCACTTAAAAGCGGATGCTTACAATTCATTAACTGAATGTAGCCATGATCGTTTAATTTCGGCTCTATTCCATCGATTGATTTACTAAACTTCGCTTTCGCAAATACCATATCATATTGGCTAATTAGTTCCATATTAATTTTTATATGATAAATATTTTCTAATACCATTCCTGATAAAGTCGCTAAAATTTGATACTCTTCCATCGCTTCTTCTGCTTTCCAACTTGCGAGTTCCGTATTTAACTTTGTAACCGTATGCGGTTCTACAAATACAGTTGAACCTTTAGCGGAAGCTTCAACTATACTTCCCGCAACTTGATTTTTATAAGAAGATTTAATTGGAATCGTATACCTATCGTCCTTCTTACTAATAAAGAATTCCTGAATATATTTCTTATTTGCACTACTATTTAAAAACTTCGTTAAACGTTCTTTTATTTTTCCGTCTACAGAATCAATGTTATTTCGAATTCGTTTTAACTCTTTACTCGCAGCTGCATCAATGCTATTTCCTTTAATTGAAAAGTTAATTTCCTCTTCAATACTTTTATATTCAGTCATTGAATTCGCATAAGAAGCTAATACTGGCGCAAAAAATTCTTTATCTAACATAAAATTTTTAATCTTTCTACAGCCACGTAAAAAGTCTGAAACACTTACTAACTCTGCTGGATCTAAAATCATCCCTTTTTCTAATTTTTGAATTGTACTAGCGATATTAGAAATTCCGAAGAAAGGCACATGCCCTTCTGCATCTACTATAGCTCGTGCTTCTGTCGTTTCATTCAAGCGATTCCTCACTACTTTTATACTCGTACTCGGCTCTAATTTATTTAATAGTTCTTTACCTAATCCACTTACACAATAAGATTTCACTATATCCTTTAATTCGTTATATTGTAACTTTTCAAAAGTCATCGTATTCATTTTGTTTCTCCTCACTATGATTGGTTTTTATCATCAATGAAGATACCTACTCATTAGATTCCAATGAGTTCTACATTATTCAATTATCATTTTTATACATTAAAAACATATACAAAAAAGCTGCGGGGATACCGCAGCTTTTACATTTACAAGGCATGTGTAATAACATATGAGAAAATAAGCCATAAAAACAAATGGCAATCCCCTTATTACACGCTTTATAAAGTATTGTAGGTATCTTCATAGGTTTCGAAATAAATGCATGACAAAATTAGGGGTATGATATACATAAAAATCCCCTGGTCTTATCCGATTTATTTCATTAAATTTTTCCTATTTAGTACCTACCGCACTCACAAAAAGCACCTCTCATTAATTTATATTTTATGTTCATTGAAATCTAATTTATTGAAATCATCATACTATATGTTTTGTAATAAGTAAAGATGTCAGACTTTTGCCCTTCACACCTGAGGAAGGACAATTTTTTCGGATAATGCTTTTTTCACTTTGTAGACTGTAAAACTTTCATATAATCAACCTTTTTCTCAAGGGTCTTTTTCGCATCTTCAGCCGTTACTATATAATCTACAGCAATATTTTGTAATACATCTTTATTAGTATTTGGCAGCTGAATCGTTATATCTTCTACACTACTTTTACTATTTTCAATCGTTTTATTAAATTCCTGAATACTTCTTGCAACCTCCGCTAATGTTTCCATATGTACAGGATTATTTACATCTAAAACAGTATTACTTCTAAAAACTACCGTATAATACTGCTGTAAATTTTTCTTCGCTATTTCTTTCTCAGCATTCTTATCGGAAACATTATCCCCAGTCTGCATTTGATCAAAAGTAAGTATAGTGTTATTCTCTTTTTCTCCATAGTATGTATTAAATTTCTTTTGTAAATCATATGTTTTCTTTTTCATTTTATAATTGTCATTATTTACTTCTGGAGAGATTTGTCCATCAAAATAAAGTTGAAATTGCAAATGCGGTTCATCGACTTGCTGCACAGAAGCTATCCGCCCCTTTGGACCAAGGAAATCCTTTCCGTTATCCAGTGTTTCAACTCCGTTTAATTTAACAGACATACCATATTCCGCTTTTGTATAATTTTGTGCTTTTTGTTCAATTTCTTCATCCGATATATCACATGATGTTAATAGTAATAAACTAAAAAATATGCTATATTTCATTTTTGTTTTTTTCATATTGCCTCTCCTTTTGCTACTACTTCCTATACAGAAATACCCTTAAAAATTTTAAATTACGATTTATATAAAGAACTTCCTCTAATAACCGCTACATCAAATTGTCTTCGCTGACTTGAATAATAAAAACTCATCATCTTGCTTTAGAAAGAACTAATAACCAAAAGTGTAAAAACACCCATTTGTTATTACTTTACACTTATAGTGTATTTTTACACTATAATCATTTTATCGTAAAGCAAATATAACATCTATTAAAATCACGTTAAAAACATACTAATATTTAGTTCTATAGCAATCACAGTACGGTTTTTATCGTATCCAATTTTAAAGTAGCAACTTTAATTTCGTTGTAGAATAATTAAATAAGCGCCTCCGCTATTGCGAATGTCATTTACTTACCCTAATACATTTAATAATTATGACAAGCAATCATAGGAGGTTACTATATGAGCGAAGAATATATTATTTTACATGGACCTGCTCTTGAACCAAATTTAATTGGCCCCACACTACCACCAATTCCACCATTTACATTCCCAACCGGACCTACTGGAATCACAGGACCTACCGGTGCGACAGGTTTTACTGGAATTGGAATAACTGGTCCCACTGGGATTACAGGACCTACTGGAATTGGAATAACTGGTCCTACTGGTGTTACAGGAATTACTGGAATCGGAATAACTGGACCTACCGGCGCGACAGGAATCGGAATAACCGGTCCCACTGGAGCGACCGGTTTAGGAATTCTCCCGGTATTTGGAACAATAACTTCTGAAGTAGGTATCGGTTTTTCAGCAGTAGTTAATACAAATGTTAATTTGACAATTCCAGGACCTGTTAGTGGAACTACTCTAACCCCAGTAGACAACTCCATTACAATTGATACCACTGGTGTGTACTCTGTATCTTTTTCAATTGTATTTGTGATACAAGCTATTTCGTCTAGTATATTAAACCTTACAATAAATGATTCCATTCAATTCGCCATTGAAACACGAGTTGGTGGTGGTTCTGGGGTAAGAACTACATCCGCTAGAACTGATCTATTACCTTTAAACCAAGGAGATGTCCTTCGAGTACGAATAAGAGAAGCCACGGGTGACATTATTTATTCCAATGCATCTCTTGTTGTTTCAAAAGTCGACTAGTTCATTTATTAAAATAAAGATTTAGGAATGATAACAATGTAAAAAGAAGAGGAAACTTATATTTCAGTCTACCTCTTCTTTTCATCACCAATTTACTGCTGAACATATATGGAAACTGAGCCTCCACTTACATAGAACTGCCCCCATCCGTCCTTATTAATTGTTACAGTATTTGTTTGATTACCCGTAATATCGTACCATACTTCCCCAGCGTTATTCTTTCCAACATCCATCCACTTTGATCCTCCTGGTCCGTCCGAGAGTAATGTCGCTAAACCAGAATTAGCATGTACACCATCGCCTTCTCTTGTCCAGCCAATCACATCTGGATGGTCTAAATAATCACGCTGCGTACCATATGCAAAGTTTTTTCGTGCCGTCAAAATTGGATCAATTTTACCTTTTAACGCTGGAATTTCATAACTACTATTTCCGCTTGTCCCATAGTAATCACCATAGAAAACTGAAGGATAGCCCTCTGCACGAGTTAAAATAAATGCATATGCCAGTGGCTTAAACCACGGACTTACTACAGATTCCAATGACTGCCCAGGCTGAGAATCATGATTCTCAACGAGAGTAACTGCGAGTGCAGGGTGATTTTTCATTACTGTTCCATTTAAAATATTTCTCATATCATAATTCCCATTTCCTGTTGAAGCATAATGAAAATTGTAATGAAGCGGTGCATCAAACACAGATTGATTATAATTGACTTTCGCTAAATAATTGTTTAAAGCCTGAACATCATTTTGCCAATATTCAGCTACTGTAAACATTTCTTTCCCCGTTTGCTGTCTGGCATGATTTACCCAATCGCGTAAATATTCATGATCAATATGTTTAACAGCGTCCAAACGAAAGCCATCTAAATTTAATTCATTCGCATACCATGTTCCCCAATTTTTCATCTCATTCGCAACATCAGGATGATCAAAATCAAGATCTGCATACATCAAATAATCATAATTTCCATTTTCGCTAGACACTTCCCAATCCCACGCTTTATCTACACCCCTAAATTTATAAATTCGATTTAATTTCCTTCCTTCATCCCAATCCGTTCCGTCAAAATGATACCATTTCCATTTGAAATTAGAATAAGCATCTCCGCGCCCTGGAAAATCAAACCCCGTCCATGCACTAATTTGATAATCACCTGACACTTCAATATTTCGATTGTTACGGTCTACCTCAACAGCTGTTACGGTTTCAGTATAATCAGCCCCACCTTTATGATTCATAACTACATCACCGTATACGTCGATGTTTTGCTTATGTAAAGCGTCAATTGCAGATTTCAACTGTGCTTTTGTCCCATATTTCGTCCGCACCGTTCCTTTTTGATTGAACTCCCCTAAATCATATAAATCATAGGCCCCATACCCTACATCATTTTGCGAAGTCCCTTTATATGCAGGTGGTATCCATACAGATGTGATTCCTTTATGAGCTAAACTTTCAGCATCGGAACGCAAACGATTCCAATGATTCCCATCATTCGGAGCGTACCACTCAAAATACTGCATTAATGTTCCATTGTTCACTGTTGCTGCTTCTGCCTTATTTCCCTCATATATATTAGGAAAAAGCAAAATAAACAATAAACAGACTACCGTAATCCTTTTCAACATATTTACACCATCCCTTTCAAGAAAACGTTTGCATAATTTGTTAAAGTTATTATAATATTCGTTCTACAGTTAGTAAAGTAACAATCTTTTAATCTCTCACATTATTTTTCAAAATATGAATTCAACTATTCCACAAGTACCCCATATAGTTTAAAATTCACATCGGATTCAAAATTGTTTACAATTTATCTATAAAAGCATAACGGAGGGATTTCTATGACCGACTTTCAAAAACAATTTTTTGCAAGATTAAATATAGAAGAAAAACACAAAGTTTCATTTGAAGATTTACCTAACATTATGTACGCAATGGCACAAACTGTCCCTTTTGAAAACTTAAATATTCTCGAAAACAACTTTAAAGAAATATCAAAAGAAAATCTAAAAGAAAAAATTTTAATAAACAACCGTGGCGGCCTTTGTTATGAATTGAATCCGGCTATGTATTACTTCCTTAAAGACTCTAAATTCGATGTCCATCTCGTTTCAGGAACAGTTTATAACGCTGCAAATTCTATATGGGCTGTAGATTCAGGGCATATCGCAACTGTTTTACAACATCATAATGAACTTTACTTAATTGAAGTAGGTTTCGGATCATATTTACCCCTTTCCCCTGTTCCTTTCTCAGGTGAGATCGTTCATTCTGTAACAGGCGACTATCGTATTCGTAAAGAAACGACTGAAAAAGGTAATTATATTTTAGAAATGAGTAAAAACAATGAGTTTCTAGATCAATCTTCTACTGATGATTGGACAGTAGGTTATGCATTTTACTTGGAAGAAGTGGATGAAACGAAAGCAAATGCAGCACAAAAAATTATTGTTGAACATGAAGGTTCACCATTTAACAAAGTACCTCTTGTTGTAAAACTTACTCATGACGGGCACGCATCATTAACAAAAGATAGCCTTACAGTAACGAAAAATAGAAATAAAACAAAAGAAACAATTACAAAAGAGCAATATACAAACCTCCTTCATTCAACGTTCGGCATTACATTATAACTTTTAAAGCCTCGCCATTTCCGGCAAGGCTTTTCATTTTCCAGCAGGGATTTTTTGCAATTTGTTGTATTTCATAGTTATATAGGAATATAACTACATATTTAGAAAGGAAATGATTATGACTGAACTTAAAGATCGACTACAAGTAGCTGATAAAGAAAAATGGGATTTAACGGATATTTATCATACAATTGAAGATTGGGAAAGCGATTTTCATAAAATTGAAGTATTAACGAATGAATTACACAAGTTTAATGGAAATATTCACGATGGCAATAGTTTATTAGCTTATTTAACAAAGAGTGAAGAAATATCTAGCATAATATCTTTAATGTTCGCTTATGCACGATTACAATCTGATCTTGATACACGCGATACTGACGCTCAATCCCTTGTCGATAAAGTATCACAATTACATGTGAAAGTAAGTGCGGCTAAATCTTTCTTTTCCCCATTCTTACTTAGTGTAGATGAAAACACATTACATTCTTACATAGAAGAAACCGAAGGCTTACACTATTATAAAGAAGACTTATTTGAGCTATACCGTTATAAAAAACACGTTTTGAATAAAGACCAAGAAGAGATTTTATCACAAATGGGTGAAGCACTCTCCTCCCCGCAGCATACATTTGGCATGTTAAATAATGCAGATATAATTTTTGGTGAAGTGACTACTGATGATGGAGAAAAAGTAAACTTAACACGTGGAATGTATTCAAAGCTAATAGAAGATGAGAATCGTGAGAAACGTGAAGAAGCCTATAAAGCTTATTACAAACCATACGTTCAATTAAAGAATTCTATCGCTTCTACTTTGTCCGCAGCTATTAAAAACAATGTTACTGTCTCAAAGCTACGAAAATATCCATCAGCTTTAGAAAAATCATTATTTGGCGACATGGTTCCGAAAGAAGTATATGAAAATTTAATTGAGACAACGAAAAAAAACATTCAATCATTACATACGTATAATGAACTTAGAAAAGAAAAATTAAATGTAGATGAACTACGACAATACGACTTGAGTGTTGATTTAGTAAAAGGTGTAAAACAAGACATTCCATACGACGAAGCGTTTGATATAATGATCGCGTCACTAGCTCCTTTAGGTAAAGAATATATCGAAACATTAAAAAACTTTAAAGATAAACGCTATATAGACGTGAGAGAAACACCAGGAAAACGTTCTGGCGCTTATAACTTTGGTGTATACGGTGTTCATCCTTTCATTCTTTTAAATCATCATGATGATTTAAATAGCCTTTTCACTCTTACTCATGAATGTGGACACGGCATGCATACACATTACTCACACGGATACCAACCAAGAATTTCTGCACACTATACTATCTTTGTTGCAGAAGTCGCTTCTACAGTAAATGAAGTGCTATTAATTCATTATTTATTAAAAGAAGCAAAAGAAACGAACGTACGTAATCATTTAATTAACTACTTTATCGATAGCTTTAAAGGTACTTTCTTTACACAAATCATGTTTGCAGAATTTGAAAAAATCACACATGAAATGGCCGAACAAGGTAAACCATTAAATGCCCAAGTCTTTAGCGAAGTTTATGAAAACTTATTTAGAGAATATAATGGCGACTCCCTCGTATTTGACGAAGAAGTAAAATATGGCTGGTCTAGAATCCCTCATTTCTACCGTCCATTTTACGTATACAAATACGCAACTGGATTCGCTTCTGCCATTCAAATCGCCGATAAATTATTAAGCGGCGATCCAAATGCTCAGAAAAACTATATTGAATTCCTTAAAGGCGGAAGTTCTGACTATCCATTAAACCTACTGAAAAAAGCTGGCGTTGATTTAACTACACCAGAACCGATTGAAAGTGCATTAAATCGATTCACCCAACTTGTTGAAGAGTTTTCAGCATTATAGAAAAAAGCATGCAGATTATAGAATCTGCATGCTTTTTTCATTTCGGTTACTTTATGCTAAATGTTGCTGTGTCACACAGTGAATCATACCACCATACGCAAACAGTTCATTTACATAAACACCGACAATTCTTCTTCCTGGAAACTGCCCTTCAATGATTTGAAGTCCTAACTTATCATGTTCATCACCATATATAGGAACTAATACAACTTCATTTCCAATATAAAAGTTCAAATACGAGCCCTTACAGTCTGCTTCTTTTACCACTTTTCTTGTCACCGGTACTGGTATGAGCTGAAATGGATTTCCATCTATATTTCTCGCTTGTCTCAATTCTTGATAATGCTTTTCGTACGCCTCCAAAAGGTAGGATTCACTCTCCCCAAAAGGATCATATTCATAAAGAATTGTATTTTCATTTACAAAACGCGCTGCCCCATCAATATGGTAATCTGTATCTTCATCATAATTATCCTCTCCGCGAATACCAGTTATCCATATAAAATTCGTTACTCCCAAATACTTCGTTAACTCTATTTCAATCTCTTCCTGATTTAGTGTGGGATTTCGATTTTCATTTATAATAGAAGTTTTTGCCGCCATTAAGGTGCCATTTCCATTTATCTCTATTCCTCCACCTTCTATACAGACACTAGATTTAACTTTTGGAATGCTATACATTCCACTTATTTTTTCCGGAATAATAGCATCATTTTCATACGGATATTTATCCCCCCAACCATTAAATACCCAGTGTGTTAAACAGAGATTGCCTTCCTTATCTTTTACAAAGATCGGTCCATTATCTCTTATCCAAACATCATCCGTTTCTTCAATTAAAAAATCAATTTTATCCATATCTACATTCGCTTCAGTTAACTTCGATTGTACATGTACTTTTTCTTCCTCATCAAATACAACAATATGCACATTCTCTCCGTAATGAAGCTCCTTTGCCATCGTTACCCAAATATCATCTAGCTTAGATCTGTAACCTTCGCCTCTATGAGCCTTATCATGAGGCCATTGGAGCCATGTCCCCTCATGATTTTCCCACTCAGCAGGCATATAAAACAAACTATTTTCTATATTTCTCATACGTGTTCACCCCTTCTTCGAATGTAAGTTCAGTCTAAACTTTGACATCATGTTAAGGTCAACAGAAATATATTAACTACTTCATAAACCGATTCTTTATTTTCCCTTGTGATACACTACTTCTCCTTGTAAAACCGTCACTAAAACTTTCGCATTCGGAATCTTATCGGCACTCATTTTAGTAATATCTTCATTTAGTAATACCATATCGGCTGATTTACCTACTTCAATTGAACCAGTAATATTATCAAGACCTAATGCTTTGGCGGGCTTAATTGTATATGCATCAATAGCTGCGTATACATCAGACAAGCCCTTTTCATCAATACTTAGTGCATTCGAAATCGTCACAAGTGGATTTAGTTCATTTACATCCCAATCACTACTAAGTGATACGTTTGCTCCTGTTTTCCAAATGCGTCCTAACGGCATAATTCGTTTCATCTGTTGATTTGTAAAATACGCACTTGCCCAGCTTTGTTTAGGATCTTCTGCAAAATCATGACCTACTTGGAAATCAGCGCTAATACCTAACTTAGCAAAACGATTTATATCACTATCTTCTACCATTTCCACATGTGTAAGCGTATAAGGTTGATTCGCCCCTTCTTTTTTCGCTGCTTCAATTGCATTTAAACTTTCTCTTACTCCGCCATCTCCAATTGTGTGGATGAGTGCACCGTAACCAATTTTATTGAGTTCACTCAACCACCACTTCATTTTTTCTTCTGGAATATAGTTCAAACCGTACGGTGTTCCTTTAAACCACTCAAATTTATATTTTTCTAGTATTTTAGCTGTGCTGTTAATGCTAATTCCATCACTATACATCTTCACTTGATTAATAAGCATTCTAGATGATACATCATCACGCTTAATTTTTTTGAAATACTCCATTTGCTCTGCTTCATTTAAGTTCGGATATACCCACGGACGAAGTACTACTCGCGACGTTAACTTTTTCTCATCATTAACTTTATTCCAAACATCTAACCAGCCTCGTTTCCAATAAAGACGTCCATCGCCGACTGTAGTAATACCATTCTTCGCAACCTCATCTAAACCGTCTAACAAACCTTCATAATTTTTTTCAAAGAGATTGGGCTGGGAATTCCATGCTTTTTCCATCACGATATCCCCTGCTGTATCATACAGAAGCCCGAAAGGTTCTCCTGTTTCTGGATCCCGGATGATTCTTCCGCCTTGCGGATCTTTCGTCTCTTTATTTATTCCTGCTGATTCCAATGCTTTTGAGTTAACCCATACAGAATGAGAAGTTCTTTCCATAATTAATACAGGGTTATTAGGAAATAACTCATCAAGAACTTGTAATGGCGTTTGTTGTTCTGATTTTTCGTCCATATCTTTTAACAGCTCTTCCAAACTAAATCCTGTTCCGCTTATCCATTCGCCATCTTTCACATCTTTTTTACAAGCCTTTAAATACGAGCGTTGTTCTTGCAGCGCAGCATCTGGCGAGACACTACAATTCCCTGCTGCTGGTGATTTCGCCTCAAATATATGATTGTGATTGTCCACAAAACCAGGAAGAATAAAACGCCCTTGTAAATCCACCACTTTCGTATCTTCATTTATAAATCCTTCTACATCTTTGTTTGAACCAACAAATGTAATTTTCCCTTCTTTAACGGCTACAGCCTCTACAATGTCTTGCTTGTCATTTGAAGTATAGATTGTACCATTTTTAAACACTACATTTTTTGGCAACTGATTTGGTAGAACGAAGCTACCATTCTCCCCTTCTCCTACTCCAGGAGTACACGCTGAAACCCATGTCATACTTAGAATCAGACAAATAATCATGATTGTTCTTTTCATATTCTTTCTCCTTTTTATTATGATGAATTACTTACATAAATAGAATAAGGATTGACATAATGTTAATGTCAATCCTTATTCTCAGTCTATTTTCATAACTAAAAAACAAATTTGTGTCACATACTCCTCTACTAAACAATCACATTCAGGTCCCTTTATGTAGACCTCATATGGTGAACCATCTATTACATAACCATTTCTTTCAATCCATTTTTCTAACGCAATATAAGCGTAGCCTATATAGTCATAACTTCCATAATGCATAGTAGTAACGATTTGATGTGGATTTAATTTTTTTATTTCATATTCTTGTACTACATCTTTATTGTTCCCATGCATGACCGGAATCCTTAATTCAACATCACTTTCATTTGGAATATACTCTTCATCATAAAAGACCGTAGAGGGCGAACCAACCATTTGTAAGTTATGCTTTTGTACTTTTTCATATAAGTCATAAAAATAATCATCCATATCATCTATATTTATTTGCAGTCTTTGAGCAATTACTGTTATTTCATTTCTCATTCCAATAAATATATCGTAATTTCTATGACAAGCAGTATTTAAAGCATGATTCATATTTACCATTTCATTCATTTCTGAAATAACCTGTAAATTTTGTTTCACCTCATGAGACAACTCTATAATTTGTGATTGCATATGTTTAATAAATGAATCTTGATCTGATGATTGAAGAATTATTTTAATTTTCGGTAAAGGAAACTTATACTCCCTTAGCTTTTTAATTTTCAGCGCTATTTCAAGCTGCCCTTGCTCATAATATCTATACCCATTTTCCGGGTTCACATATGCTGGTTTTAATATATCCTCTTTGTCATAATGCCTTAGCATCCGTGTACTCATTTTACAAATCCGCGAAAACTCAGTAATTGTATACATATAAATACCCCTTGAATACATTTTCTTATATATAAGCTTATTTATTAAAACCAATCAAATATTTTTCTGATTGAAGAACCTTCATTCTGATCGTTCAGCCTTTTCATTTTTGAAGGTAACAAATGACTAGGACAATACCACGTTAAACAATTCATCGCGCCTCCCATTGTCGATATTTCTCCTACATGACTTTGAATAACTTGTTTCTCAGTATGCTGTTGAATATATCGTAAAACTTCCTCATCTTTAGCTAATCCAAACTTAGGAACGTAAAGCGTATCACATGTTTCTAACATATTTATATACAAACCTTTTGCTGACGCTATCTCTTCATCGTATTGACCCTTCTCTGTATATGACGAAGGAACAACTATAAATTCAGCCTCTGGCATTTGCTCTTGAATAATCTCTTGAACCTTATATCTAAATTCATGATCCCCTAAAAAATCACTAATAAACATTGTATGTTCATCAATAAATTTAACCATCCCGTCTGCGTGTGCAAGTACATCTCCCTCTTCAGCAGGAATAATAATAACCCGACTCACATCTAAATCCCATTCCAGTTGCTCTATAATTTCTTCTTCCGTCCAATCATAATTATCATCAAATATGCGTTCCGTTAATATAACGGTATCTTTTTTATTCCAAATAAGATTTCCACCGTCTAATATCAATGGAGATGTCACATATTCAAAGTCGTTTTTTTTCAACCATTTATTAAATTGTTGATCTAAATATCGTCCTTGATCTTTCGGTAAGTAATTTGGTTGATATTTGAATTTAACTAGATGATTTGTTACAACTGGTGCAACATCTCTTAGCCAAATATCATCATACTCAAAAAAGTTTGTATGAAAGTCTTGCTCTTCAACAGATAAAGATATAAGTTGATCGGTAAATGCTTTATTTTCATTTAAGTATTCATTAAAATAAATAATGTCTTCATAAAATGGTCGATAATATTCATTCGATTCATCTGGTATTGCAGTAAAAATAATGCCACTATGTTTTTGTTCCATATTACTTACCTCGCTTTTTAATAATGATTGAATAACTGTTTTCAATAAGCTAACTATTCCCCAATTCATTTCTCTTTTCATTACAATTTTTGAAACGTGCACATTTCATGAATGGATTATAGCACGGAGAAATATTATATATTTATATAAAAAATATAAAGCCGTCGTTAAGCCATAAACTGACTCTTGACAAGATTTTTAAATTTTAATCGCCGTACACAATGACGGATTAGATGATTTTTTTATCAAGATTCAAATCCATTACTTCTAACAGGGCGTTTTGATTATATAAATTCACTAAATGTGTTTCTACCCCTATGCAAATCCCTTCTAGCGGAAGATCGTTTGGATCCTGACCAAATGGATCCTCAATTTCAACCCCTATTGCTTCAATCCCTATAAATGCAAAACTTATGAACGTAGTTGCAAGTACTGTAAACCATCCAAGACTATCAACAAGACCAATCGATAAAGTCCCGCAAAATATGAGCAGTAAAATTTTAATATGAGCAAAATATGCAAAAGGAATAGGCGTTGTTTTGATCCGATCACATCCACCCACAGCCGTAAGCATAGTTTTCAAATCAGCTTCCATATTAATTATTGTATTTGGGTGAATTTGACCCGTTTTCAAACCTTTTGATAGTATAGTTTTTAACATAAAAACTATACTAATCGGTAAATGAATAGACTCAGCCAACATTTCTTTTTCCTTCTCAGAACAAATATCAAACAATGCTTTTATTTCGGATAAATCTTTTTCGTCTCTCAAATGTCCTTTCGCTATCTTTGGAAAAGCAATTAACAAATGTAAAAATTTTAATTTTTCCTGATCCGTCTTTTTCCCTTCAGACTCCCAATAACATAAAAAACTAACTGCCAAATTTCTAGTACAAGCACCAACCGTGCCAAATAACTTTCTACCTTCCCAATACCTATCATAGGCAGTGTTAGTACGAAAAACTAACAGTAGACCTAAAGCTCCTCCAACAATTACCCAAGGAGTTTGATTAATTTTTATTTCTACATAATAATAATTAATCACAGTTACTATCGTTGAAATACATATATATAATAAAATTTGCGGGAAAATATCTCTTATAACTGTTCCCTTTAATGTAAATATTTGATGTAAACTATTTTGATTATTGTAATGAACCATATTTACAAAAACCTCTTTCCTTATTAACCTTTTATTCTTTTAAATTATGAAAGTATACAATTAAATAGTAGAATCATAAACCCTATTATTATAAAACTGGTTAAGATTATTTCTTTCAATACTGTTACTCCTTTTTACCAAAAGATAAAACATCTTTTGTGATTTAAACAACAAACGTTCACTCTTCTAAATCACGACGCATTATTTTAGAATTTGCAATGAATAAAGCACTAATTAATACAAGAATCGCGCAAGCATATATCAATGAATCCATTGGACTATCATGGTCTATAATAATTAGACGAACAATAGCCGTAATACCTATATATATAAAATATCGTAATGGAAAATGAAAGTTCATTTGAAAATACTTTATAATCATTACGATGAATTCAAAATATAAAAAGAATACGACAATGCTATCAATTAAATGATAACTAGATTCCTCACTATTTAATTTAAGTTCTTGTATAAATTGAATGACTTCTTTCATAAGAAACACACTTAAAACAATTCCCAAGCAGATCAAAGCTACATTGATAATGTACTGTAGAACGATAGGGAAAAACGAAAATACTCTTTTTAAATTCTTTACCACAAACATTTTTCTCCTTTTCCATATAAAACAATAATGACAATATACCTTCATTTAATTATCGTTACATTGAAATTATACATTCTATTCTTGTTACAGATGTTAAAACAAGACAAAATAAGTAAAGATAGCATTTCACCTATTTTGTCTATAAAGCAACATAACGAAACTATAATCGATTACTTCAATTGAATCGGTTGTTGCTGTGTCACACAATGGATCATTCCGCCATTTTTATAAAGCTCTCTCACATCAATTCCCACTACTTTACGATCCGGGTATAATTTCTGAATCGTATCGTTTGCGATTTTGTCATTTGGATCATTATAGTTAGGCACCAATATAACTGTATTCCCAACATAATAATTGATATACGACCCCTTATAATCTAGAGTTTTTCCACCTTCTAAAGTAACTTTATCTTTACTAAGCGGTAAGTATTCGTACTTATATTTCTGTCCTGAAGCATTTTTTGCATCTAACAATTTATCCATATCTTTGTTTGACAAGCCCCATTCAGCCAAGTCATCTTCTGCCATCGTTACGATTGTAGATTTATCATGGAATTTAGCAAATCCATCAATATGAAAATCAGTAATATCTAAATTAGGCACTCCATCTAACCAAATAAAGTTTGTCACCCCAAGGTCACTTATATATTTTTCAATTTCCGCTTCTGATAAATCAGGATTTCTATTTTTATTCGTTACTGCGCTTCGAGTTAATAAAGCAGTCCCATTGCTGTCTAATTCAATTGCGCCACCTTCAAGGACAAATTTCCCCCAATCAATTCTTTCAATCCCTAATTGTTTACTAACATTCTCACGTATACGGGCATCATTTTTATATGGAGTTTTCTTTCCCCAACCATTAAATGCTGGATCTAATATTTTCAGATTTTTATTATTGTCATAAACAAAAATCGGTCCACTATCTCTTGCCCACACATCATCAGTAGGAGCGATAAAGAAATCAACTTTATCCATATTCAGCCCTTTATCTATTAAAAGCTTATTGATTCGCTCTTTCTCTTCCTCATCATATGCAACAATGTGGACTTTTTCACCCTCAGTTAAAGCACTTGCCATCTTAATCCAAATAGGTTCAACTTCTTGTTTATACTCTTGACCATATGTGTATTCATGAGGCCATTGTAGCCATGTACCTTCATGTTTATCTTTTTCATCCGGCATCGTATATTTTCCAGCGTTTTTCTGTACCTCTACTTTTTTATCCTCTTTCTCTTTCCCTTTGGCATTTTCATTATTCCCTTCAAAAGAACATCCACTAATAATCGTTGTAGATAATGTAACTATTAAACAAAACTTTACTATTTTTTTCATTTTTCAACCTCCTGTTCATGTCTACAATACTGTAAGGCTTAACATAGTGTGAAGCTCAAGCTTTTTCATCAATGTAAAAATTACCAATTATTCTTCCGCATGATAATCACATAATTTCAATACAAATAGATGACATTCACAAAATACACTTCCTATATTTAACATCCATATCATTTAACTTCCTTCATAAATTTATTCTAATACTAATCCCCTCTTATACATGCTTGTTCACTAAATAAAAAAATCGGTATTGATAATTTTATATCAATACCGATTTTTAAATAATTATTTTCCTTCTATTAAATCATTCGCTAATTTCCTAAACTCTTGATTAAATGTATCATTCATACCATTTTGTACGTTAGAGAATAATATTACAAACGTTCTTTTATCCCAGTTAAAATTATTAAAAGTGTTCCAGCCAGCTAATACACCGTGGTTATGATAATAATCTGGGTAAATATAGAAGCTAAATCCATATTTTCTCGCAGGTGATACTGTAAACATATCTGATAAGCTTTGTTTAGAAATCAGCTTTCCATCCATAATAGCCTCATCTAATCTTTTCATATCTTCAACGGTCGTATACATTTCACCACAACCATACAGCCAGTTCATTTTTAAGCGGGGTGCAGCTATTAACTCATTATCTTTTTTCGTGTAACCTTCTGCTAAGAAAATATCTTCAGGGAGAGTTGCACCCATACCAGATTCATTCATTTCAACAGGAGTAAAAATGTTTTCTTTCACATATTCAGCAAGCGGTTTATTCGATATCTTTTCTACAATATACGCAAGTACCATATAATTATAATCTGTATATTTCCATCCTGTCCCTGCAGGAAATTGCAACTTTTGCGCTCCAATCCACGTTACTAACTTTAAACGTGATGCCGCATCAACACTACCTTGTCCCTGATCTGGCAACCCGGACGTATGTGTTAACAAATTTCGTAACGTAATGTTTTTATCTGCTGGAAACGATGGAATATACTTATTTACATTGTCTTCAATATTCAATTCCCCTTTTTCTCTTAGCTGTAATATAGATATTGCAACTACTGTTTTCGTTATGGAACCGATGCGATATTTTGTTCTTGGCGTTGTTAAAACTTTATCTTTTATATTCGCATACCCGTAGCCTTTTCGTAAAACCACATTATTTTTATCCGTTACGAGAACCGTTCCGTTAAATCCTTTATCTTTTAAATATTGATCGAGTTTCGTTGCTGCAATATCATAACGTTTTTGCTGATTCGCATCAACTTTCGGTTGAACATTTCCAACTTTATCCTCAAAATTTGAAAATGCCTTCAAACTGTATTTCTTTTCTTTATTTGCATGTATGAGTGCAGCGACACTCCCACAAAAAATAGCAAAAACAAAGAAAGCGATTAACCATTTCTTAAACATATGAGAACCCTCTTTTATCTAGTTTCACTTTATACTTTTCCATTCTATTCTATATCTTTTAGTTTTTAAATATCTTATAATCTATCTACTCTATTATTCCTCATAGTAAACTAGATTCCTTTTTCTAACGTTCAAATTTTAACTACTCTCTATTGTAGTTCTTTTTTACAAAATTTCCACCTTACAATCGGATACATCCAACCTTAATTTAAATTTTTTATGTAACATTCGTTACACATTAACAAGAATGGAGGCGTTAATTTGAAAAAGACCGATAAGCGCAATCGTTTAGATGATATGATGTTTCATTATCGAGTAACAAAAAACAATATAGCTTTAATTTAATATTACGGAAAACAGATTATGATTTTAAAAGGAAATGATGCTGAAAAATTTTTAAACAAAATAAATCGGGCAAGTAACGAAAAAGAAAAACAGCTTATTATGGCTAAAATTACAGGTAATTTCAAAAGAGGAAATGAGCGTTAATGAAAACGAATCTCATTTATAACTTGATTATACAACATATTAAAAAAGAAATGTCACTCCCACGACATTTCTTTAGATTTTCTTCATAAAAGATTTACATTTTTAATATTCGTTTACTTTTACATAAACTCACTGCTGAAACGCTTAGTAATGCAGCTATCCCCATCCATGCATATGTGTAGCCTTTTCCATCTACTATATAACCAAACAAAGCAGGTGCAAAGATAATAGCAATTTGATTAAGTGTAAGCGCAAAACTCACTGTTAGGCCTACCAATTCCTCACTTGCAGACTCAGCAACTTCAACCATAAAAAGACTAAACCAACCGATCGCAAAGAACCCTAGCAGTCCGCTCATCACAAACAATGCCTCAAGTTTCATTGTGTTTATACTCATTACAACAACTAAAATTAAGCAAAAAGATATACATACAGTTATTAATAAAGGTGTACGACGATCACCTTTGTAATATGTATCACTTATTGTAGCTAATATAATTCGCCCAATCATTCCTGCAACTAGCATAACTGAAAATACTTTCCCTGCTACAATAGGTGTTATCGATTTTTCAATGACTAAAAATTTTATAAAATGTCCGACTAATATCATTTGTAAAGAAATCATGCAAATACCTGTAATAAAAATTGGATACAGCTTTTTTTTACATATTACCTTTTTTAACTGCATCCACAAAGAAATACTTACATTTTCTTTGCTCGTGTGTTCTCGTACGTACGATTCCTTATAAAATATGAAAAACAATAACCCGCCTATTATACATATAGTTGCAATAACATTTATCGTATAAGATAAACTAAATTTAATTGTAAGCAAAGGGATCGTTACTCCTGCTAATGCCCCGCCAATAGGTATACCAGCTTGCCGTATTCCCATAGCTAATCCGCGCATTTCTTTCGGAAACCATTTCAAGATTACTTTACTTCCCCCTGGCTGAGATACGCTATAAAAAATTCCTATTAAAAGAAGGACAAATAATAGCCCAATAAAGCCCCTTGCCATATGAGCAAGTAAAAGCGCCCCGCCAAGTAATACAGTGCTCGCTCCAATTAATATTCTTTCGTTATATCGATCAAGTAACCTTCCGGCAAAAAGCATACAAAACAGCGGACCAATATTTACCGAACTTATTAACAACCCAACCTGCATATTCGAAAGTACATATTTCTGTTTCCAAAATAAAGCGAGTACCCCTACTCCATATGTTATAAGTGTTGCACTTGCCTGTGCTACCGTTGCCAAAGTTAACATGCTCCATTTATTAGAACTACTGTACTTTTCAATTTTTTCTTCACTTATCAACGTTATCTCCCCCATATCCCTTTCATTGTATGAAGGTTCTGATATCATGTAAAATAAGTGTTAATAATAGAATCCATCAAAAAAATTGATACCTTTTTCGGGGTGATAATAAATGGACATAAAAGATTTAACGGTTTTTTACGAAGTTGCGACAGTAGGAAATATATCTCATGCTGCTAAAAACTTAAACTATGTACAATCAGGTGTAACGATGCGTATAAAACAACTAGAAATTGAGTTAGGTGTGCCTTTATTTTATCGAAATGGAAAAGGCGTTACTTTAACTTCTAACGGAGAAATTTTATTAACATATGCAAAACAAATCATCCATCTAATCGATCAATCCATTCAAGCTGTCCAAAGTAACGGAACCGAGCCAAAAGGCACGTTAAAAATCGGGTGTACAGAATCGACAACAGCCGTTCGTCTCCCGCCTATATTAACGACCTATTATGAAAAGTATCCAGAAGTTGAATTGATTCTAGAAACAAATACGACAGACCAATTAACTCAGCTCGTTTTAGAGCGAAAACTAGACGGGGCTCTTATCGCTGGAAATATTCAGCATACTGAACTTCATACACTTTCATTTCGAGAAGAAGAACTCGTTCTCATTAGCAAGACTCCTCTATCTTCCTTTAAAACAATAGAAGAACTGAATTTACTCGCTTTTAGTCAAGGTTGTTATTACAGAAAACTATTAGAAAACTGGCTTCAAGAAGAAGGGATTTCACCTAAAAGAATACTAGAGTTCGGAACAATTGAAGCAATACTTGCATGTGTAAAATCAGGTATGGGTACGGCTATTATGCTGAAATCTATTATTCCAGATTACGAACATGGTTTATCTTTAAATACATTACCAAATCACTTTAGAAAGGTTCCTACTACTTTTATTATTCGAAAAGATATTTTCCACTCAGCTGCCTTGCAAAAATTTATGGAGATGATCAACAATGCGTGAAAAAAAAATACGCGGAATGAAACGAAAAACAAAAACTCTTATAAAAAGAATTGAAGACTCTACTAAAGCATTTCCGTCTACTTTCTATAACGATGAATACTGGCATATGTCTTTACCAGGCTCTCAAGCTTTTATCGATTCTAGTACAACACCTAGGAAAGTAAAGCGATTGTGCATTCAAACCCTGTTAAATCAAGCGAATCAATTAATGACAATGAAACCGAACGATACAAATACATATCGAGTCGTTGTTATGATCAAAATAGCAAGCTTATGGAACTCACAAATCATCATATTTAAAAACGATGACTACTTTCAAAATTTTTTCAATAGAGATAACGAATTTCAAAAATGGATTCCCCTCTCCAATGCTTCCGACTTCGGGCATGAATGGAAAATATCAATTTCTAACAGTGTCCAAACATTGCATTTCCAAGAGATAATCCATGATGAAGATGGATTTTATGATGAAGGAGAACTTTTGTTTATAGGAGAGTTATCATAAAAGGGGAACTGTCAAATGAAAAACTTCCCTTTTTCCACTAAACAACATCGCTATATGATGAATTTAACATTTCACTATATAGGAGGTTTTCATATGGTAATCCCTAAATATCCTGAAGTCCCACATCTTACGAAAAAACAAATTGAAGAAATAACCGAAATCGCTTTCCTAAAAGAATCAACACCACAACAGTGTGATGCAATTTTCGTTTTCGGTGGTTCCCATCCTGGTAATTGGCAAACTCCTTTACATGCTTATCAACAAGGTTTAGGTGCACAAATTATCGTCACAGGTGGTACTAGTTTACATGGAATGAAACATCCAAACTGGAATTAAGGAATAATGTAAAAAAAACTGCTTATTTAAACAGTTTTTTCACATTATTTCTTATTATATTTTAGACAATACATTTTCTTGGAAAGTACGTTCTTCTTGATCTTCATATCCTGTTGAAACAACTTCTTGAATATCATCATGGTTAAATAAATATGTGAAATCTGGATTCATATAGCCTTCTGGATAAGGACACCCCATATAATCGAACTTCCTTACCTCATCCGTTTCTACTTGTTGTTTCCTCCCAAAAATCATGAGTTTCTTTGTACCTTCTTTTAAAATTACAATAGAACCTATAGGAACAAGTTGCGAATTCATTGTCTTTTCTCCTTTCTTGTAAGTTTAGGTTTCTTTTGAGAATAGGGTATATTTACATGTCCCGAAGCAGCCGTGGATTGTCTCCTTTCCTTCCTTGACAGTTTAGGCTTCTTTTGAGAATATAATTCTTTTAAATGTCGCGAAGTAATACCTTGTTTTTTGAAATCAAAGTAAAAATACAAATGTGTACTTAGCGCTAGGAAAACAACTGAAATAAATGACAAAATAACGATTAGCACAATCGCCATAGCTTTTTGGCTCAAAATCCCAATAATAACTTGACCAATCATATAACCTAAACCCGAAAAATATACAATTTTAGGAATTTTCACATCTTGATCAGTTGTCCCCCTTAAGCGGGCTGTAAAATATTTAATCCAAAATAATTCAGATTTATAAACAATTAAACTATATGCAATAAGCGATAGAATAGAAAATAAAGGTGACTCTATTTCTACGAATTCGTAAGCTAACTTTTGTACAGCTATGAAGCTACAAAATGAAATACTTAAAGCAACAAATCCAGAATATAGTAAATGTTGCAATTGAGGCTGCCGAGGCTTATGAATAGAAACCCAAATTCCCCATAGATTACATATCACATAAAATGGTAAGGCTACGTAAGAGTATATATTGAACGGTGGAAATATGAATAAAATGATAAGTAGCATAAAATTCATGATAACCCACATAAAGGCCCCTACAACATTCCTTATATCAAATGGTATTAATATTCGTATACAATCCACTATGTTGTTGCCATTATATTTGTCCATTATGCATCCCATCCATTTCCTCTCTCTTCAAATCAATATATATGCATATATACGCTCCAGATATACTAAACACAACAGCCAATAAAGAAAAGACTAAAATTAAGACCGTCGCTAAACCGTTTTGTGATAATGTACCTATACATATTTGTCCAATAACATATCCCAATCCTGATAAATAAACAATTGGAGAAATTTTTATATTTTCATTTTCTTCATTGTTTAATCGCCTTAAAAAACTTTTCATTCCAATAGAAATCAATTTATAGATTGTAAGAATGTAAAGCAGAAAAGTAACAATAAAAAATAGAGGTGTTTCAATTTTAATAAAAGTATATGCAATCTTTTGAATCACTATAAAGCTTCCAAAAGAAAAAGTTAGCCCCATAAATCCATTATATAAAATGTGTACCAACCTTGGCTCATTTGGTTTATAAAAAAATACCCATACTCCCCATATATTAGAAATGGAAATAAAAGGTAAAATCACGTATAAGTATATAGTAAAGGTTGGAGGAAATAAAAATGGGGTTAAAATCATAAAATTAATAACTACCCATACCATAACGACACTCGATCTTACACTGCCAGGCATCAATTTCTGAATAATTTGTTCTGTGCTTTTTCCGTGGTATTTTTCCATATTACTCTCCTAAAAACTAAAAAATTTTATCTAAAGTTGCTCCGATTCCAGATTTAACTCTATCTTTTATCGAATCCTGTTTACCATCATGATTCCAATCACCTTTGTTAAATTTGATTCCATCAGTTTCTATATTAATTTCTATAAAAACATCCAAGCTTATTCCACTCCAATAAAAGATCCGTTTGCTGCATCACTAATAAGAAATAATGTAAAAAAAACTGCTTGTTTAAACAGTTTTTTACATTATTTCTTATTTTATTTTAGATAATACATTTTTTTGGAAAGTACGCTCTTCCTGATCTTCATATCCAGTTGAAACAACTTCTTGAATATCATCATGATTAAATAAATAAGTGAAATCTGGATTAATATAGCCTTCTGGATAAGGACATCCCATATAATCGAATTTTCTTACCTCATCTGTTGCTACTTTTTGTTTTCGCCCAAAAATCATAAGTTTCTTTGTACCTTCTTTTAAAATTACAATAGATCCTATAGGAAAAAGTTGCGAATTCATTGTATGTCCTCCTCCTTATTAATTGTTTTTTTAAGAATTTAAGGAATCTAGATTGGTTTTCCATCTCTTTAAATCAATATATATACATATATATACACCATATATACTAGACACAACAGCCAATAAAGAAAAGACTAAAATTAAGACCGTCGCTAAACCGTTTTGTGATAATGTACCTATACATATTTGTCCAATAACATATCCCAATCCTGATAAATAAACAATTGGAGAAATTTTTATATTGTCATTTTCTTCATTGTTTAATCTCCTTAAAAAACTTTTCACTCCAATAGAAATCAATTTATAAATTGTAAAAATGTAAAGCACAAAAGTAACAATAAAAAACAGAGGTGTTTCAATTTCAATAAAAGTATATGCAATCTTTTGAATCACTATAAAGCTTCCAAAAGAAAAAGTTAGCCCCATAAATCCATTATATAAAATGTGTGCCAACCTTGGCTCATTTGGTTTACAAAAAAATACCCATACCCCCCATATATTAGCAATCAAAAGAAAAGGTAAAATTACATATAAGTATATAGTAAAGGTTGGAGGAAATAAAAATGGGGTTAAAATCATAAAATTAATAACTACCCATACCATAACGACACTCGATCTTACACTGCCAGGCATCAATTTCTGAATAATTTGTTCTGTGCTTTTTCCGTGGTATTTTTCCATATTACTCTCCTAAAAACTAAAAAATTTTATCTAAAGTTGCTCCGATTCCAGATTTAACTCTATCTTTTATTGAATCCTGTTTACCATCATGATTCCAATCACCTTTGTTAAACTTAATTCCATCTGTTATTATACTAGCTCCTATAGAAACACCAAAGCCAATACAAGCTCCAGCAACAGTTCCGATTGGACCGCCAAAAACAGTTCCAACAGCTGCACCTAGCTTGGCTCCCGCAAAGGCACTTACAGCAGTTGTACCAACCCCAATTGCTGCATCACCAATAATATCACCAGCTATCTTAGTTTTTGACGCTTTATTTTCAATATTTTCCTTTGTATCATTAATTACATCCCATCCTACAGCTGCATAGCCTAAAGCATTTGTTTTTAATTTCAATGAATCTTTAAGAAATTCTTTTGGTGATAAAACATGTCTTTTTACATCGTCTATTTGCTTTACTTCGGCTAAAGGTAATTTTGTACGCCTTATCACATTAAGTCCATTTTTATCCTTTAGTACGGTCCGATTTTGAAATCTTACCATTTCTTTTCCTTTTCTATCTGTGTAGGGTGTTACACGCAAGCCTTTATTATGTAAAGATGCCAATTTATAGGCAGCTGCACCTTCCGTTACAGTACCCAGTAAAGTAAATGCAGACCCTGCAGGGTTATCTTTCCAATCACCAATATCGCCACCAAACGGTGCGAACCAATTTATATCAATTGCTTCTTCTCCAAATGAAACTTCTTGTTGATCAGCCTTCTCAAAACGATCAGCAGCTTTTCTTAATGAATCACTATGTTCTTTTAAAGCGGTCGTTATAGTAGCTAACATTGATCCTGCGTATTGGGATTGATTTAACACAGCATCTCTTCCAGATATCTGGAAAGGCAGATCGAATAACTGCTGATTGATACGTTGATATGTTTCAGATAGCTCATGAGCTGTTTGTTCTATATTAGAAGCCAGTTTCCTTAAATGGGCAGGAGTAACCTTAATTTCACCGCTCACCTTGTTTCACCGCCTAATGATTTAAGATAAAGCACCATCTTTTTTATCTCTTCAGTAAGAGTAAAGGTATCAAGACAAATAAAATTTGTTTGTGTTTGTTCATTATCTAATACTTTTTGGATTAGCCAATATTGGTTTTGACTATATAAAAACTGAATACAATCTGTAGACCATGAGTCCTTTATATAATAATGAACTTGAACAGTATTTAATTCTTCACGATTATGTATAATGTTTGCTAACTCTAAGGAAGCTTCATCATCTAAGTAAAGTTTCAAGTAATCTACTAATTGCTTGTTTGATTGATTTAAAATAGTTTCCTTATATGCAGAAGAAGGGATTTTAAATGTATAATTTGGACAAGAGAAAGTATTTTTAGGCTGTAATGCTTGATATATATATTGCCAAGCTACCTCTGGTGTCCCGCATTCTTTAAATGTACATTGTTTATCACCGTTAGCATCTGTTATTACATTTTGTATAACTTTTTTTTCACTAAAATAGAAAATATTTTTTTCTAAAGCGCTGTTTTTACCTATCTGTACTTCAATAACAAATCCTGTAGTTAAACAAATGCGGAAATATTCTAAAAGTTGTTTGTTACATAATGTTTCATCTTCTTTTATTATGAGTAGTTCTTCGTTTGTCCAATGCTCGTGCATTACATCTAATTCTTTGTCTATTTCTTCATCTGACCAATTTTCAAAGGGGTTCTCAATTCCAATCATAGTTTCACGGTCAAACATACCAGTTAATACATATACTTCTTTATTTGATAAAATAAGAGGTTCAATAGTCAAACAGTCCCACTCCCTAGCGTAATATGTAATCCCTAAGAAATATAATACAATAAAAAAATGATTCAATCTAGTAATTGCCAACACTTATAACTAAAAACTAAAAAAATTCTAATAATAACAAAAAGAAAGGGAATTAATTTACATATATTTTTATAATAATAATGGCTCTTCACTAAACAATTTTATTTTGTAAGCTAAAAAAATAGAAGTATCGTCCTATATAAGACAATACTTCCTTAGTTACTTAAAAATCACATAATAAATTACCCATTACTTCTTCAAGCACTACATCTGGATTTACTACCTCTTTTTCCAAACGCCATCCTATAAAGCCATCTGGTCTAATCAATGCAGCACCTCCATGCCCTATCCCATATAGTTCACTCAAAACATCTTTTTGAGCAACAAAGTCTCCACTTAAACCAACACGATACACTTTTATATTTACTCCTAATTTAGATGAAACGTCACGTGCAGCTTCAGTCCAAGTACTAGGCTCTGCTCCAGTAAGTAACACAAAGTTGCTACCAAATAGATTAAGTATAGAAACTTCTTTTCCTTCATAAGTTCCCCAAAAATGTGGCGCACGCGTTCCCGGGCGTCCGTTCAAATCAACTATATTCATTCTATGCGGTGTGTTACATTCGTCTATAATTGCTTCTGAGCAATACTGATAACCAGCAGTGACAGCTAAACTATCCATATTACTCAAATTACCTTCCTCTCTATTCGCAGCACGAAATAATATACTACTCGCATGGTCCGTCGTTAATTTTGCAACAGGATATCTCTCGTCATGATACGTTTCTAACAATTTTGGATTTGCTTTCCCTTTTATAACAGCCGCTAATTTCCAAGCTAAATTATGTGCATCTTGTATTCCTGTATTTGAACCGAATCCTCCTGTTGGCGGCATAATATGCGCCGAGTCACCAACTAAAAAGATGCGATTGTCCTGAAATTTTACCGCTGTACTTTCACTCGCTTCCCACGGCAAAACACTTACTATTTCTGGCTTAATATCCGTACTTCCAATTGCAGTTTGAATAATTTGTTTACAGCGTTCTATAGAGAAATCCTCTGGTCGCTCCCCTTTTACTGGATCATAAGCTACATGATAAATCCATTTACTTTCGTTATCGACTGGAATAAGCGCACCAATTACTTCTGGATGAAGTATCATAGAAAAACCAAATGCATCTCCTTGTATAAACTCACTTAAATCAGCTTCAAAATAAATATTCATATAATAGCCACCGATTGTACCTCGCCCCTCGGTACTTATCCCTAGCTGCTCACGTATTTTACTTTTCGCTCCATCTGCTGCGATTACATAGTCACAATGAACAACGCTCTCTTTTTCCGTGTCACGATCTCGAATCGTTGCTATTACTCCGTTTTCCTTTTGTTCAAATGAAACTAATTCATGATAATAAGATAGTTGCCCACCTAATGTTTTCGCTTCTAGTAACATCATCTCTTCTAAAATAATTTGATAACAAGCCGTTTGTTTTGATGGACTAATCTCTTCTATTTTTTGAAGTAACTTTTCATCGTTTCCATACTGAGCGGTCCTCATTTTTGCCAATTCTTCCTTTTCCACCTCAGCTATTGTATGAACTGCTAGTCTTCCTCGGCAATTTTCTAATGCTTTACCCGCTGATTTAATTCTTTGTTCTAAACCTAATTCTCGAAATAACTCCATCGTACGAAAAGTGATTCCACCTGCTTTTGGATGAATTGCAGTAGTCGGGTGCCTTTCAATCAGTAAATAATCAATTTTATGTTTTGCAAGGAATAAAGCAGATGCTAATCCTGATAATCCTCCTCCAACAATTAAAACTGGTATATAATTCGATTTCATATATTTCCCCTCCACATCATTGTTCTGAGCTCAGTGACATAAATATAATCAAAAAAACAACAAAGATATAGACTTATATTTCATTTTAAATTATCATATAGATAGATTACGCCCCAAATTACTTTTATCCTTTCATACATCTACAAGTCACTTAATTTGTGTGTGTATGAAAGAATAAAAAAGAAGGCTTTACTTTGAACTATTCTCTGATATAGACATCAAAAATAATAAAAACATTATAAGCGGTCGTAACCTTGTAAATTATACAAGGTTACGACCGCTTATTTTATTGTTAAATGGCTACCCTTTATCCTCGGCAGACATCGTATTGTTAAATCATTTTCTACCTTTCAACTCCATTATTTTCTATTCCCTATAATAACTACTCCATAATTTTCAATACGTAAAAATAGATTCGTCTCGATTTTCTTTCTCAATATTGCAGCTCATACAACATTCATGTAGCATTACCGTATCGATGTAATGGTTCATCATCTTAAACCTTTCGACTACTTATTGGAGGTAAAGTGATTGAAATGAATAAACAAGAGCAATTAAATGTTATAAAAAAAGGTTTTATTGATTCTCAAAAAGTATTATTAGCAATTGGCGATGAAACTCGTCAAGCTATTTTGTTAGTTCTAATGAAAACAGAATGTCAAACTGGATTACGTGTTGGCGAAATCACTAAACAAACACACCTTTCTCGACCAGCAGTATCACATCACCTTAAGATTTTACGAGAAGCTGGTATTATTTTAATGCGTAAAGAAGGTACAAAGAACTTTTATTATATTGACATACGTACCAAATTAGGATTATTAAAAAATCTTGTATTAGATATTGAGAAGCTACTGCAAAACTTTTATTGAACTTTGGAGGTATAAGAAATGAGAGCAATGGTGATTGATAAGTACGGGAAAGTTCCAATGCGTATGACTGAGATGCCCACCCCTGAAATAAATCAGTATGAGGTGCTCGCAGAAATTCATGCAGCTAGCATTAACCCAATTGATTTTAAAATACGCGATGGAAAAGTGAAGTTGTTACTTAAATATAAAATGCCCCTTATTCTTGGTAATGACTTTTCTGGTGTCATTGTAAAAGTCGGAACAAAGGTGACTCAATTTAAAGTTGGTGATGAAATATATGCACGTCCAAGAAAAGATAAGATCGGTACTTTTGCGGAATATATAGCCATTCATGAAGATGATATAGCCTTAAAACCGAAAAATTTAACTTTTGAGGAAGCGGCGTCGATTCCACTCGTTGGCTTAACATCATATCAAGCATTACATGACATCATGCAATTACAAAAAGGACAAAAGATTTTGATTCACGCTGGATCCGGCGGTGTTGGTACTTTCGCAATTCAGTTAGCAAAAATAATGGGTGCCACTGTTGCAACAACTGCTAGTGAAGCTGGTGAAAATTTAGTAAAGTCTCTTGGCGCAGATGAAATTATTAATTACAAAAATGAAAAGTTTGAAGATATACTGAAAAATTATGATGCGGTATTTGATACACTTGGCGGTACAACACTTGAAAAATCATTCGATATTATAAAAAGCGAAGGGAACATTGTTTCCATTTCAGGAATGCCGAATGCTCGCTTCGGTAAAGAATTTGGTTCAGGATTTTTCAAAACACTCTTATTTTCATTAGCAAGCAAAAAACTTACTGCACTTGAAAAAAAGCATAATGCTCAATATTCATTTTTGTTTATGAAACCAAGCGGAGATCAATTACGTATAATTGCAAAGTATATTGAATCTGGACAAATCAAACCTATAATCGATCGCATTTTCCCTTTTGAAGATACTCAAAAAGCAATGGAATATTCAGAGTCTGGAAGAGCAAAAGGAAAGATAATTGTAAAAATTAAATAATAATAAAACTCCATTTTTTTAAAATGGAGTTTTATTATTTGCTGTTAAATAGACATAGTGCAATGAAGTCCTTACAATAGATTTCAAGGGGAAATATCATATTATACTTTTAGCTAATTTTACAAAGAATACATACGTACAAATACATAATAAAAAAATAAACAAGGAGGAGATAAAATGACTAAAAATAATGAAGCAGGTTGGAATTTAGATAATAGTTATACGACTTTACCACAATCATTTTATACAGAAATCCCCCCAACTCCTGTACACTCACCGGAGTTAATTAAACTAAATAATTCTTTAGCAATATCTCTTGGCTTTAATCCTGAGGAACTAAAAAAGGACGCTGAAATCGCCATTTTAGCTGGTAATACTATTCCAGAAGGAGCTCATCCACTAGCTCAAGCGTATGCTGGGCACCAATTTGGTCATTTCAACATGTTAGGAGATGGTCGTGCCCTTTTAATTGGAGAACAAATTACTCCTTCAGGCGAACGGTTTGATATTCAATTGAAAGGTTCCGGTCCAACTCCATATTCACGCCGCGGTGATGGTCGTGCTGCACTCGGTCCAATGCTACGTGAGTATATTATTAGTGAAGCGATGTACGCGCTTGATATTCCAACTACTCGCAGTTTAGCAGTAGTCTCAACTGGCGAACCAATCTATCGCGAAACGAAGTTACCTGGAGCTATTTTAACTAGAGTTGCAAGCAGTCATATACGCGTTGGAACATTCCAATACGCCGCAGCTCGAGGCTCAATCGAAGATCTCAAAGCTTTAGCTGATTATACGATAAAAAGACATTATCCAGAGGTTGAATCTACTGAAAATCCATATGTCGCACTACTACAAGAAGTCATTAAGAGACAAGCAAGCCTTATCGCAAAATGGCAACTCGTTGGCTTCATTCACGGCGTAATGAACACTGACAATATAACGATTAGCGGTGAAACGATTGATTACGGTCCATGTGCCTTTATGGATAGTTATAATCAAGGAACAGTATTTAGCTCTATTGACACACAAGGCCGTTATGCATACGGAAATCAACCATATATGGCTGCATGGGATCTCGCACGTTTAGCTGAATCTTTAATACCGATACTGCATGAAGATGAAGAAGAAGCACTAAAAATTGCACAAGATGAAATTTCAAAGTTTAGCGTGCAGTACGAAAACAATTGGTTCCTCGGAATAAAGAAGAAATTAGGACTATTTAGCAATGAAGAGCAAGATCAATCACTTATTGAGAAACTTTTAAAAGCAATGGAAAAATATAAAGCAGATTATACAAATACATTCCGTGCATTAACTGTCAATATATTAGAAAATGCACCTTTATTTGAAAGTCCTGAATTTAAAGAATGGTACGAGCTATGGCAATCTCGGTTAGAAAGACAAAAAGAATCGAAAGATGATGCATACAAATTAATGAAAAATAACAACCCAGTAATCATCCCTCGAAACCACCGAGTAGAAGAAGCACTAGAAGCAGCTGTTAAAGATGGAGACTATAGCGTAATGGAGAAACTTCTTCAAGCTTTAGCAAATCCTTATGAATATTCTCAAGAACAAGCGGATTACTGCATGCCTCCAGCGCCGTCGAATCGCCCTTATCGGACTTTTTGCGGGACGTGATTATTTAACATAAAAAAGGTGTGTTCATACAAATTGTATGAACACACCTTTTTTATACACTTCCCTTTTAAAAAGACAGATTGAAGCATCTTATAGTTATCCTTACTATATTCCACACTCCCCTCCCTTAAACTAAAGAACAAAACTAACTTTATTCCAATTTGTTTAATAATAAATCCACTAAACAAATATTGAGAAATATAAAACCCCATTTCTAAATATTGTTATTTTTGATAATATGTTTTATAAGAATATTCAAAAAGTGAGGGGATTTCATGAACGTTCAACTACAAGGTAATGAACAAATTACAAAACTATTTAATGATTGGTATTTAGCTATGCTAAAGCAAGATGTTTCACAGGCGACGAATTTAAAGCATGAAATTGAGGAAAAGGAACTACATTTTAAAGAAGACGAAAATTTAGCATTATACTATTCCTTACTAGATTTTCGCTATAAAATTTTAACAGCTAGTTTAAGTATTACAAAAGATAGTTTTGATAAGATAGATTCTTATACTATCTCATCTAATCATCCACTTTCTTATTACTATAATTTGTTTAAAGCGATTTATGCTACTTTAACAACAAATTATAACTTAGCGAGTAAACATTATGAAAAGGCAGAGAAACTATTAGTCAATATTTCAGATAAATTAGAGGAAGCAGAATTCAATTATCGATTCGCTATCTTTAATCAACATTTTTATAAACCTATTGAAGCAATTCAGCAAGCAACAAAAGCCAGAGAAATTTTCATTACTGAAAAAGGATTTGAAATAAAATTAGCCCTTTGTGACAACATAATTGGTTCTTCATGTGTATTTTTAAAACAATATGAACAAGCAGAGGAAAAATTCAATTCTGCTCTTTCTATTTTACAAAAATTCAACGAAAATGCTTTAGTTTTAAGTGTTCGCAATAATCTAGGTTGGCTCTATGCAAGTCAAAACCTTTCTCCTCTAGCAATTCGACATTTATCAGAAGTTACAACAAAAATACCTACACATTTTAAAGCGACCTTTTTACAAGCTAGAGAACATTCTAAACTTGGTGAAATAAATATTGCTGAAGAACTTATTAAAAAAGGATTAAAAATTTGTACAGAACTAAATAATGAAGAATATATACTTCATTTTAAAAATTTAAATTCATTTAACAATAATGAGTCAACTGAAGATCTAGAAAAAATTATTCTTGAAGGAATTACTTATTTCGACAAAGAATCTTTATATAACTACACTCAAGAGTATTCAGAGAAACTAGCTGTTAAATTTTATGATGAAAATAATCATATAAAGGCGAGTGAATATTTTCATAAAGCGTTACAAGCAAAAGAAAAAACGTTTGAGAAAGGAGCTCTAAAATGATTAAAAAAATTAGTTCTCTCGTTTTAGGATTATCTGTTATTGGTATTGTGTCTATTGGAATAAATAGTTCATTTACATATCAAGCAAGTCATGCCGATCTTCCTGCACCACAACGACCTGATTTTGTTCAATCAGTTGACGTTAGTAAAGACTACAATCCAACAACTGCTGAAAAAACATTTTAATACCAAAGAAATGAACGACCTTCGATTAAGAAGGTCGTTTTAAATGCGCTTATTTTGTTGATGTATCGAGTACTTTTTAATAAACAAATGGTAGCGCAAGAGATACTAAACCACCTATTATTACAACACTTAATAAAGTAATACAATTCCGAATTGATATCCCATTCCTCTAATAAGCTATGCCTCCGGCGGGATTCGAACCCGCACTCCTTTCGTAAGCATAGGCTAAGGGGAACACGCTTCCCTACGGAATTTCACCGACAGGAGTTTCACCTGTCTCAGCTTATTTGCTTTTCGGTGCTTCTGAAACCTTCGCCTTGCGACCCGGTTCTACACTGTTTTCCGGCGCTCTTCCCTTCTAGAGCTACGGAGGCAGTTTTTCTTTCAAGTAAAAGATATTTCTACAAAAATAGAAATATCCCTTTGTTTCATATGAAATCACTCTATTTCCTTCATCAACCCTGCAATCCCCCTGCTCCCTTCACTCCCAACTTTCTCAAGTTCTTCTATAACTAATTCTCTTCTCTCCACAGAATGATTTTGACTTAACTTCGCTTTCCCTTCTATTTTATTTATCTTTATTCTGAACCCAACTATTCCCCTACTTAATCCTTCCATATAATTCGGATCTACATTATTCAGTGAGTACGTGCTCTTTGGATTTTCATATTTATGTACTAAATCTTGAAGAGAATCTATTAATTCCTGTTCATCTTCAACAATTTCTAACTCCCCATATACATGCACCGCAACATAGTTCCATGTTGGTACTGCTTTATTTGTTTCATACCATGACGGAGAGATGTAACTATGTGGCCCTTGAAAAATAGCTAACACTTGTTGATTTCCACTATCTTTCCACTGCTCATTTGGACGTGCAAAATGCCCGGATAAAGTAAGTGTTTCCCTATTTAACAATAACGGTAAATGCGTTGCGTACGGTGCTCCGTTATGTTGAGAAAATAAAGTTGCAAAGCTATTTTGTTCAATCATTTCGTACTTCGTCTCTTCATCTTGTATAGTGAAATGTTTTGGTATGTACATAAGCTCCCTCTTTTCTTATCTTCTTATTTCCCATTATATTTACGAGATTTATTATTGGGCAGGGACAGATGATAATTGTTTTATAAGGTCAGTGCATATAGTAAAACCTTTGTTTCAAAAATAATAGGTGGCATTATATGATTTCTGCCACCTTAGTCAATTTTTTTATTTATACAAACTCCCTTATTCAACGATCCTTCATAGCTTTTTCTAATACATATTCAATAAATTCCGTTTTACCTAAGCTATAATTTAAGCGATTTTCCGCCGTTTCTGCTAATTCTTTCTTTAGCTTTCCATATTCAATAACAACGTTTGGATTTCCACGAAGATACTCACGAAACGCTACATGTCTTCTTAACTCTTCACTATTCTTATCGCATACATATAAATGATGTTCCATCCAAATTGTATTCTTCCCGTCCCTCGGAACATATTGACCCTTTCTCCCAAAAACCTCTCTCCCCTTAAAACTCCACTCTTCTTGATGAAAATAACCTACCTGTTCAAGTCTCTTTATTACTTTTGGAAAAACATCATAGTCTTCTATTACAACATCGACATCTAATATCGGTTTAGAAGCAAGGCCTTTAACAGATGTACTCCCAACGTGCTCTATAGAAAAAATGAGTTCTCCCATTACGTTATTAATCAACGTCTGTAATTTACAAAATTCACTTTCCCATTGTGTATTATATTTCTCAACAGTAATAAATTGTTTCAATTGACCACCCTTCTCAAATCACTTTTATAACCTCTGAATATGCGTATCCTTAAAATCAGTTTCATACTTCAATCCATACCCAAGCATTCGATCCATTCCAATATGTGCTGTCCATATTAAACCAATCATTAAAATCGTATCCATCTTTAAATAGACCCCTATTAAAACAAGTAATATTGATATGATATATGTGTGAAATAGATTATAAATTTGTGCACCGATACGTTTGTTAATAGCGTACGCCACCATTGCTAAATCAGGTGCAAAAAGTAATACAATAAATAATAACCAACTAAATCCACATAATCCATATATATAAATTGCAACTAATAAGACCACCAATCCTTCAAAGTGTATAATTCGTTTCTCCAAACTTCATCATTCCTTATCTGTTAGCTTGAAAATTTTATTCGGATTTAAAATATTTTGCGGATCAAGAGCTTTCTTTATTTTCTCCATTACCAATAATGCCGCACCATGTTCTTCTTCTTGATACTTCTGCTTTCCTATTCCAACGCCATGCTCTCCTGTACAAGTTCCGCCACGCTTAAGAGCATACAGTACAATACTTTCATTTATTTCATCCGCTTTTTTCACTTCATCTTTATCATTTGGATCAATCATTAAGAGCACGTGAAAATTCCCGTCTCCTACATGGCCAAGAATACCACCAACAAGGCCCACCTTATCTAACGTCTCTTTCGCATTTTGAATCGCGCCAGCTAACTCTGAAATTGGCACACATACATCTGTACTCATTAGCTTTTTGCCAGGGTAACTATGAACGTAAGAATAAGCTAAGTTATGTCTTGCATCCCATAATTTATTTCTTGCCGCAGTTTCAGTTTCAAAAGCAACTTCTTTACATTTATGATCAAAAACAATTTCCTTCGTAAACTCGATATCTTGCGTTAATCCCGCTTCATTTCCGTGAAACTCTAAAAACAGTGTTGGTTCTTCTCTGTAATTTGTCTCATTATAATGATTTACTTGTTTCATAGATAATTCATCAACAAGTTCTATTCTCGCAATTGGAATGCCAGCTTGCAGTATATTAATAACAGCTTCTACTGCATCATTTATAGTTGGAAACGATGCTCTCGCAGCCATAACATGTTCTGGTATGCCGTATACTTTTAATGTTAGCTCTGTAAAGCATCCAAGCGTACCCTCTGATCCTACGAAAATACCATTTAAATGATAACCTGATGATGACTTCGCCGCTAAATTGCCAGTATGTATCACTTGCCCATCAGCAAGCACCACTTCTAAATCACGAACTTGATCACGCATTACGCCATACTTAACCGCTGTCGTTCCGCTCGCATTCGTAGCAGCCATGCCTCCTAACGTTGCATCTGCACCTGGATCTACACTAAAAAACAAACCGTACTTTTTCAATTCTTTATTGAGCTGAGAACGAGTCACTCCTGGTTGTACTTTCACAAGAAAATCTTTCTCTCTTATTTCAAGTATTTTGTTCATTAATGAAAAATCAACTGTAATCCCCTTTTCATAAGGAATTATATGACCTTCTAAACTAGAACCTACTCCAAATGGAATGACAGGTTTTTTATGCTCACTCGCTATTTTCATTATTGCTCTAACCTCTTCCATCGTTTTCGGAAAAACAACTACATCAGGTAAACTACTATTATGGTAAGATTCATCTTTACTATGTAACTCTCTTACTGTCTTATTAACCACTACTTGATCTTCAGGAAGTACATCCTTTAATTCATTTACTAAACGCTCAATTGTTATTTCCATTACATACTCTCCTTTTATATTATTTACTCTACATTAATTATACCATTTTTATACATAATAATCAGAATAGTTAGATTCCTGAGGTTTTATATTAAAAAAGAACTTGCAGTATATTAGAATATAGGGTAAATAGTATAATAAAACAAAACCAGACCTTATATTTAGAGTTTTTGAGTTTGATTATATATAATCAAACTTTATAATCAAACTTTTTATTTGTATGGGGTAGCACCACATACCCATCAAGCTAAAATTTTATAGTACCCCCCAGACCGAAATTTTGTGCTACCTTATAGGGGTAGCACAAACAAAACGCGAATTTCGTACGCTAAGGATATCCAATATAAAAAATCCCAATCTCTCAGTGATATACATAAGAAATTGGGATTTAATTATTTAACAATTGCACTCAACTGTTAAATAATATCTATTTTTTTCATACGCTTTACAAACCTATAACCTGTTATCTCGTAACCAAGGAATTTATATAGTTCGTGTGCCTTTATCCTCTGTTCACTTTTTCCACTTAGAAGATAAATAAAATTAGAACCCCTTTTCAAAGACCATTCTTCCACATATTTAATCAATGCTTTCGCAATACCTTGACCACGATATTCTTTCTTTGTAACTAGCGATGTTATTTGAATCTTTTCATCATTGTTTGTGTACGTTGTATGAATTGTTATTCCTATCATCCCTACTAAGTTATTATCATTTATTGCAACAAAGGTGTAGTAATTTGGATTGGATTCGATACGTTGCATTCTTACTTTCATTTCATCTAATGAACTGGGATAACCTAAATCTGGCATTAAATCTGTAAATTGTTTGATGTCATCAGAATTATATTTTCTTATCTCCACTAAGGAACCCCCCACATTTTTTCTCCAATTATATCATCTTTAATATTACAATATTTGTCTTAACGTACAGAATCCGCGTTATGTTGGTGCTACCCCATGCCCATCAACTTAAGAATTTAGAACTCCCCCAAAAAATTATGAGTTTTTTGTTACAAGTTATCACAAAATTTTCGTTTTTTGGGTAGTTTTATTTTCTTAGCTTGATTGCGATGAGCGGTACCCCATAAAGGCCCTGATACATAATTGATGTTCTGCCATTTGTAGAAAACAATCCACTTATACCATTTTAACAAGAAGAAATATCTCGTCCATGTTGTAATATTGGCTTACGTTAAGCTTGTGAAAAAAACATATTCTTGTATAATACAATTGATGTATGATACATTAGTTGTAGGAGGGTGACCTATTTGAAAAGAGAAGATGCCTTAAAACTAAGAGCAGATATTAAGAAAATGATTATAATAACTGGGGTTTTTGAATCTCAAAATTTGCCCAATGGACCATTTGAAAAACCTTTACCAACTTCTCAAATGATGGCGTTAGAGGAACTAGAGGTGGAAAAATTAACTGTTTGGCAACTATCCAATAAACTTAGATTAGAGACTTCAACTGTAAGTAGATTGGTAGATAAGTTAGTAAAAAAGGGGCTTATTTATCGTGAAGTAAATGAAAAAAATAGAAGAGAACTTTTTCTGCATCTCACAGAAAAAGGTCACATAACTGTTAATTGCTTAAGAGAGCAATCCATTACATTTTATCAAAGTATTCTCAATAATTTATCAGAATCAGAACAAAAAATAGTTGTGGATGGTTTTGAATTATTTATTGATTCTATTTCTAAGCCTTTTGATTAGAGTGAGGTAAATCATAACATTTGGAGGGTAAAATGAGTTTGGATTTTGAACGTCCTATTATTGAATTAAAAGAGAAATTTGATGAATTAAAGAAAATTATGAAAGAAAATAATGTAGATTTATCGCCAGAAATTCATGTATTAGAAAAACGTTTAAATAAAATACAAGATAAAATTTATTCTAATATTACACCTTTTCAACGAGTTCAAATTGCAAGGCTACGTAACCGGCCCACGACATTGGACTATATACCTTTATTGTTTACAAACTTTCTCGAACTTCATGGTGATCGATTATATGGTGATGATAAAGCAATGATAGGTGGTATTGCAAAATTTAAAGGGATGCCCGTTACGGTTATTGGTCATCAAAGAGGTAGAAATACAAAGGAAAATATAGAAAGAAATTTTGGAATGGCACATCCAGAGGGTTATAGAAAAGCGCTAAGACTTATGAAACAAGCTGATAAATTTAATCGCCCTATTATTACATTTATTGATACAATAGGCGCCTATCCAGGGAAAGGGTCTGAAGAACGTGGAATTTCTGAAGCGATAGCTCGAAATCTATTTGAAATGGCTACACTTAAAGTGCCAATTGTTTGTATTGTAATTGGAGAGGCATCAAGTGGTGGAGCTCTTGGCATTAGTGTCGGTAACCATATCCATATGTTAGAGTATTCATGGTACTCGGTAATTTCGCCAGAAGGAGCAGCATCTATCCTATGGAAGGACGCTAAGTATGCTCCAGAAGCTGCTGAACATATGAAAATTTCAGCAAAAGATTTAAAACATTTAGGAATTATTGATGAAATCATTCCTGAAATTAAAGGTGGAGCACAAAATGATATAAAATCACAGGCAAAAGTGATTGAATCTGTAATCGAATCATCTCTAAAAAAATTGATACTATTATCCTCGGAAGAGCTTATACAACAGCGGTATGAAAAGTATAGACAAATAGAGAATTATAAATGAAAATATTTAAAGTCCGTATTACATTTCGGAGGATTCTCGCAAAAAAATTCTAAATATTTTGTAAGCAACCTCTTAAACTGGGATATGCTGATACTATTACTCTACAAAAGGTGTGTGATCGGTATGGAAAAGGAAAATTTGTTCAAATGGAAGCATTATCACATACCCATCAACTTAAGAAATTGATTGTTCCCCAAAACGAAAAAATGAGCTGAATTCTCATAAATAACTGTAAAAAGGTGAAAATTTCGGTATGGGGGTATCTCAAAAGCTTAGGTTGATGGCAATGTGGCGTGACCCCTGTATGTAAAAATACATCCATTAAATCAATCTTTTTTGAGATAATGGATGTATTTTTTTTATTTTTCATTAAGAATTTTTTGTATGGCAGTTATATATCCTGCCTTATATACCTGAATGCCGTTTTCTTTTACTCTGCCATATTTATCGGTAGTCCATCCCTGATGGTTCATAAATTCGTTTGATATGGCATTTCTCAGCGCATCTATTTCGGTATCTGTCAGATTATAAGAAGGCTCGACTATAACGACATCCTTATTTTTACTTATATCGTTTATAGGACGCAAATCAATCGTAAAGGTTGTTTGTTCCTTAAGCAGAGAGTTTTATCTTTTGAGCTTTTTATTCTCTGCCATAAGCATACCAACCAATGCTTTAGTTGGTGGTTCGGAGATACTTGCTAAGATATCATCGTTTACGGTTGTTCTCTTTTCTTTTTTAGGCTTTTTAGTGGTAGTTTTATAGTATTCAGCCCACTTGCTTATCAAAACCCTGTAATCCTCGGCATTTTTGTTTCTAAGTGCTTGTTCACTTGGACCGCCATCATCTGCTATCAGTCTGCATTGGAAGTACACAACCATTATCCAAAGATGCAGTGGCATTATTTAGTGAAGCTGTAACATCTGCAACTGTTGGCTCTGTGTATACGTTCTGAGACTCTATGGATTTGTGGTGCATGGAAATTTGTTTGATGCCGTCAGGTATATTGGCATTTTTAAGTCTTTGACCATATGCGTGTCTATGTCCGTGTGGAGTAGTGCCATCTTTCTTTCCGACTGTCAAACCAATCTTTTCAACCGCTTTTTCGTGAGACTCCCTCTGAGTCCTAAGTGGCATCATTTCTCCTAGTGTTTTAGGCGAATGTGAGACAAAGGCAAATGGGTGAGTATCCTTAATTCCATCTCTTAACCTTTTTGCCATATACATTTTCCATACATACATAAAGATGTATCCCCATTCCTTTGACAACCAGTAAACATGCATGTATTTATCTTCATCGTTATCAAGTCTTGGCTCTTTCCACCCTGCAAATCGTTTGTCCTGTGCGGAATACATATTGCGTGGAAGTAAACCATATTTTAACAGCAGATAGCTTTCTCTGTCTGTTATATATTTACCAGTAGTAGGGTTCTTGAAATCCTGCGGGGCTCTTCCTTCGCTTGGATGATAGATTCGTACCACAGCAAGATTTGGGTCTTCATGGTCAAGGAATACGTCCTGTACCCATAAATGAAATACTTCACTATGCCTAAGTCCACCGCCATGCATCAGTATAGTAATGGCAATATCACGCCAGTTATAACGGTCAACAAGGTCTAATTCATAGTTCTTTCTTGTATTCTTAAACCCTTCCCATAGGAGCTCATGTATTTTATTTTCGGGGAAGGCTTTTGTATCTCCTTTTGATGAGTATGGTTTTCTTCTTCTAACAGCATTGCGAGCTAACTTTGCAGTTTCAGAGATTTCATGAACATCATTTAAATGTCCTAGAAATGAGTTCTGACTTTTGTTTATCTGTGCCATCCAGTTAAGTCGTTCTTCGTATCTTGTGGCTTTTCTCCAAGGGTTTAATTGAACAGCTCCATATTCTTCATATAACCAATCTGATAACCCATTTAAAGCAGATAAAAGCATATTTGCTGTTTCAACTCTTTTAGGTAACCAATAAAGCCCCGAAGGGTCTAAACCTTCTTCATTTATTGTTCCTGAATAAACAGACTCCGTAAATGTATCAAAGAATTCTTTTGGAGAAGAATAATATTTCTGATTAGCTTCCATATAATCAAGCAATAGTCCAACAGCTTGTACTAACTTCTTATGCCAAGTTCTGCTTTTACTGCGATTCTTTATTTGATATCTGTGTAATTGCGTTGTCTCTCCATTATACTCAACTAGAAGAGTAGGAAAGTCTATACTCCTTCCTGTATTATCCCTATATGTTTTTGAAGATACCTGAACATATCTCATATATAACCTCCTATATATCCTCCTATACCTACATTTTGATTATTATATTACATATAATACCGTAGATATTTAAATGTAACTACAATAAAAAAGGCACTACATCATTAAAATGTAATACCTTTTTAGTAGTTTGATTATAAATATTTTACCCTAGATAATATTCCCTACAAGTTCTTTTTTAAAACTATATTTTAGACGATTTTTTCAATAAAATCATAAACCAAACTAAAGTAAATGCCATCATAGAATGAGAGAACCCTACAATATAAGTTAACCCTTTAAAGTCCGCTCCATTTAGTTGAAGAAGTCCTCTCGCTGCCAGCGATCCTAACATTAAAGTTAATGCGATATTATGTAAAATAAACCAGTTATTAAATCCTTTCACTTCATGAAACGCGAATACTTTCGCTAATCCTAAAGCAATTAAAAAGAAGAAAAAGCCAAGTACTAACGTATGCGTATGCAAAAGATTTAATAAAGTAGAGCCTAAAATCCCTTTATATTTCCCATACTCCCTAGCAAATATTCCTGACAATAAACCGATAATCAAATAAGTAAACGATGCATTATATAATTTCTTCATTATGTACCTCCTTGAGTAGAATGTGTAGTGTGTCATATTTAGTAATAATGATAGTTATATAGTAAAAACTCCTAGTTTCCTAGGAGTCATTGTATAAGTATCTCACTCTTTACAATTAATCCTAATTATAAAATATCCTTTTATACAAAACAATCGAACTTTATGTGAACAGTAACTCTCAATTAAAATAACTTGCACTTTTATTTCGCACAATCCATACTAATTGTTATAACTTTTAAAGGTGGTGCAATAGATTGATAGTTCTTGAAACTGAAAGACTCACTCTTCGCTGGCTCGATGTAAAAGATGCTCCGTTTATTCTTGAATTAGTAAATGATCCTGCATGGATTCAATTTATTGGTGATAAAGGCATTAAAAACTTAGAAGATGCAAAAAAATACATCTTAAACGGACCCGTCGATATGTACAATAAAATGGGCTTTGGTCTTTACTTAGTTGAACGAAAAGAAGATCTCACTCCACTTGGTATGTGCGGCCTTATTAAAAGAGATTCATTAGAAGATGTTGATATCGGCTTTGCTTTTTTAGAAAAATTCCGTTCAAAAGGGTACGGCTATGAATCAGCTGCTGCAGTAATCGAATACGGTGTACAAAAGCTCGGACTGAAACGAATTGTAGCAATTACTTCTATAGATAATGTTGCTTCAGGCACGCTGTTAGAAAAAGTAGGATTGCGATTCGAAAAAATAATTTCAGACTCAGGAGAAAATCTAAAATTATTCGGGTATAACGCATAACAAAAAAGGTCGCCATTCATGGCGACCCTTTTTTTCACTTCACTTCTACCGTATAATTCCCTGTTCCACCACCATACTGGTATACATGTAAATAGTACTTCCCTGGATACGTATAGTAACTACCTACTAATTTATTTCCTTGTTGCTGTGCATACGTAACATAATTATTTAAATCTGCTTCTGAATAAAGAACCCAGTTTACTCCGATATTATTTTCCTTCGTTACATTAATTTGAAGGTTTTTCGCAGTTTCTACATTTATTTCAAAGTAATCACTCGTATCACCGTTTCCTAAACTAGCACGTAAAACTTGATTTAACTGCAGTTTATTTGCCGTTTGGAATGAATTATTTGGCTCTTTTTCTACACTGTTATCTTCTTTCTTTTGAACCGTTACACTTGTTGTAGCAGTATTAGTTAACCCTTTATCGTCTGTTACTGTTAATTTCGCTGTATACGTCCCTTCTTTTGTATAAACGTGAGTTGGATTTTGTTCATTACTTACAGTACCATCACCAAGCTCCCATTTATAAGAAATAATTTTCCCATCTTCATCTTTTGATCCATCGCTTTTAAACGAGATCGCTTCATTCGTATGTCCGCTATACGGACCATTTATAACCGCGACCGGCGCTTTATTCACTGCACCTTCTTCTGTATTAATACCGTGGAACACAACATCATATTCAAATTGCCCTGATGCATTCACACGATAATTCACAAAGTATGCTGTTACAGTTTTATAGCCTGTCCATTCTTTTGCACTTAAACGTTTTAACGTATCATTAACGTTTTGCGTAATTGTTTTCCAGTCTTCATTTTCTCCTTTTGCAGCAGTACCTGTATACGTTCCTTGCAGTGTAAATGTATTAAAGAATTGTGATTTATTTTTCTTTACTGATACATTACTTAATTTTGCTTCCGCTGTAATTTCTGCGGCAATATCTGAAACTGGTTTCGGTGCATGAGTTGCTAAATAATCATCTGACACTAACGGAACATTATATTTCTCACGGTTGTCTACTAACATTTGCATATAGTCTTGATACTCTTTATTTAAATTCGCATCTTTACTTAAAGCAGAGCGATATGCATCATATGCTGTTACATCATTTTTCCTAATAAGATCATGAACTTTATCAAACATATCGTATCTCTTATTGTACATATACGATTGTAAAGCAAAGGAATAATTATAGAAATCCCACGTTCCATACTTTGCATTTAACGTTCGCTCTGCGGTATAACGTTCTGCTGGATTCGAAGATAGCCCTCCTATAATACTCTTTCTTGGAACGACGTTGTCCGTTCTCGTTGCACCTGCAAAAAACTCAGCATTCCCTTCTTCAAACCAAGATAATCTCTCATTCTCATACATCTTACCTTGTCCCCAAAGTCCTGGCACTTCATATCTACCTTGTAAATAATGCGTGAATTCATGTCGGAACAATTCTTCTAAACTATAAATACTTTCTTCTGGCGTACGTTCATAAGTAAAGAACGTACCTGTTCCTTCTATATAAAGACCGCCGTTATTCGTTTCATACCCGTACAATTGACGATTAAATTGATATTCAGCCGGGCTATTATAAATAACCATCGTTAATACATCATCTGGATTTCCTTTTTCTAACGGTTGGTCACTTTCAACCGTACGATGGAATTGTGCCTTCACTTCTTTTGCTGCCCAATATAAACGTTTAACTTTCTCCTCAGTCACTTTATCTCCCGCTTTTAAAACAATTGCACCATCATCAAACGTATACGTTTTCGGCAAATACTTTTTCTTCCCATCTTCTCGTATTTGATCTAAATTTACAACGTTATCGTTTGCATCTTTCCCGCCATAATTCGTCGTAATTTGCTCAGCTGCTACGAAATATTGCTCACCTAAATAAGGATAGATTTTCATCGCATCTGTTACAACTTGTAATCCTTTTGTCCCTGTACTATGGAATGTGCCGAGTCTACCTGTATAATAAATCCCATTATTAATAAGCCATCCGTTTTTCTCTGTAATCGTTCCCATTAACGCGAATCTACTTAATTCATTAATATAGCTATCTATTTTTTGGTACCATACTGTATCTTTCGGTGCTTTTCTCGTATCGTACAAATACGATTGAATATCGTAATCAACACCTTGCATAATATCGTAAATCGCATTTCCAGCTGAAAGATTATCTACCAATGTAGAAAAATTATCATTATATTGCTTAAAAATCTTTGCAGCCGATGTTATCGTTTCCACATCACTCGAAGCATTTCCTATTAATTTCCCATATGATGATACAACTTTATTTTGTTCTAACGTACCGAGTTTGAAATTTGGATTGTTCGCAATCGTTTTTAATGCAGGTAAGCACTTGTCATGATAGCTACGTTCATTTAGTTTACTTAATTCTGTATTATAAAACCCTAAATAAAACCCTGATCGCAAAACTTCCACTAATGTCTCAATCCCTTTTGAATCGTCTTGCGTATAAGCCTGTCCTTGCTGCTTCAATTTATCAATAATTGCCTGCATCCTACTATCATTTTGATAGAATGCAAGACTGTCCTTATTAAACTGAAATAGCCCCGTAATTTGCTCCCAATCGATTGTTACAAGTAAATCTACTAATTGTTGATTGCTTAATTGATTTAATTCAGCAATTGTATAAGTTTTTGCTACAGCTAATTGCTTACTTTCCTTTTTTACTTCAGGCGGTCTTTGCGATAAATCAGCAAATTGTAGCCTTTTCTCAAAAGACTTGCTTTCTAATACTTTCGATGAATGAGCTAATTCTTCCACGGGCAGTTGTACACCAACCGGCTCCATTTTTAGCACATTTCGATATGAAACTTGCTCTCCCTTAGTATCTTCCGCCAATATGCTTCCTTGAAAACTCCCTAACATTAAACTAGCAAAACTTACCCCTACTAAAACTTTTTTTGAATAGCCTTTCATGCTCTCCCCTACCTTACATTTTTTAGTGTCCCGCTCCATTATTTTACTATTCTGACTATTTATTCTGTATTGAGAAAAAAGAAGGGAACGTTCACACATGTATCCATTCAAAGCGAAATTAACACTTGACTTCACATGTGATTTATGTCAAAAAAGGATAGATAATAGCGAAATTCCTGCTACATCTATCCTCTATTTCAACACTATGATTTTAACTTTATAAACGTAATTTCCGGCAATGTTTGCATATGCTGAATAAATGCATTCTTTTCTTCTGACGATATATTTTTCAATTGCATTCCTACCTTATAAACTATTTCTGTATCTTGCTGTAAGGCTTCAATTTCATATGAAAGTATTGGAATACCTTTCACTCGTAGCGTCTCTACTATTTGTTGTACCGCTTCGTGTTTATTTATACACATTTGCACCGTTATATTTTGCGGAAATAAAAATTGCACCTTAAAAATACGACTTACAATCTCTAAACCAATCAAAACGAGAATCATCGCTCCAATCCCTACAACATACATACCTGCTCCAATTGCTAGCCCTATTCCTGCTGTAGCCCATAAACCAGCCGCTGTCGTTAATCCTTTCACTGCCTGCTTTTGAATAATGATTGTACCTGCACCTAAAAATCCAACTCCACTAACAACTTGCGCTGCAATCCGGCTCGGATCAAGAGCCATATGTTCTTCAAACACAATATCCGAAAAAGCATATTTCGAAACGACCATTATTAAAGCACTCCCTACGGCTACTAGGAAATGTGTTTTTAATCCCGCTTCTTTTGAGCGAATTTCCCTTTCAATTCCAATTATTGCTCCTAATAAACCGGCAACACCGATTCGTATAATAAAATCAATATGTAAGCTCACGGGCATTTCCCCCTTTCATTCATTATAGATAGATAAAACAAAAATTATCACAAACATCCGTTTATCGATATAAAAGCATTTCATTAAAATATACTTAATATCTCAACTTATTTATGTTAATATTTTAAATATTAACATAAATAAAACAACCTACTTCTCATACAAAAAAACTTTAAAGTTCAACGTCTAACTTATTTTCAGTTAAAAATGGTATATGAGTTGCATGAAATGAGGTTGAGAAAATCAGGAAACGCTTTCATTTTATATCATAATTTTTGTGAAATAAAACATAAATAAAAGGAGCTTACTAACAATGAACGTCTCTTTACTTACACCTACTACTGATTTACAAGAAGAATACTTAGATTTTTATAACGAATGGAAAGATAGCGGTGAAACGATGATTCCATGGGTTATTTCAAAAAATCCTTCTAATTTCACGGCAATGATTCAAGAATTACACGACGCACATAACGGAATAAATATTCCTGAAACTTGGGTACCAGATTCTACTTATTGGCTTGTTACAAATGAAAATAAAATTGTAGGAGCTGTTAATATTCGTCATAGTTTGACGGAGCATTTATTTAATGCTGGAGGCCATATCGGTTATGGTATTCGCCCTTCTGAAAGAAGAAAAGGTTATGCTACAAAGTTACTAGAGTTATCATTAGAAAAAACGAAAGAATTAAACATCACGAAAGCACTTGTCGTTTGCGACGAAGTGAATACTGCTTCAGAGAAAACGATTTTACATAACGGCGGTCTCCGTGATGATGATTTCACTGAAGAAGATGGGAATGTTGTGAGAAGGTATTGGATTGAGCTCTAAATAATCAAAAACAAGCCAGAAAGTGATTAAACACTTTCTGGCTCCTTTTTCCTTTTATACTGCTTCTATTTCAAACTGCACTGTAATACCACTTGGATCTACTACAGTAAATCCATTTGTAGTTTCATTTATTTCATGTTGTTTTTCTATTAATCTTTCTTTCACTTCATCTAACGCTTCTTTATGCGGTAGTACTATCGTATACACTTTTAGTCCAGTTGCATGTGCTGGTGGATGTGGATTATTTACCCCGTTCCACGTATTTGCACCAATATGGTGATGATACCCTCCTGCCGAAATAAATAAGCAATCATCTTCACGCTGTTGTACTTCAAAACCTACTGTATCTACATAAAACTCATGTGACTTTTCTACATCAGCTATTCGTAAATGGACGTGCCCAACGACAGTGTCAGCAGGTAATCCATCAAACTCATAATTAACGAGCGTTGCCAGTTCTTTTAAATCTAGTGGCGTACTTCCCCCTGGCCCTTCTCTCCATTGACCTCGAGGGCGATCTGCATAAATCTCGATACCATTCCCCTCTAAATCTTGTAAATAAAACGCCTCACTATACGTATGATCACTTGCACTATTAAATCTTGAAATTGGCAAAATTTCATTTGAATATGTATAACGTCCTTCTTGCTCAGCCGGACTATCAATTACCTTTTTATTGCGAATAACACCAAATAGTGCCGAAGCAAAAGCTTCACGAGTCGGAACTAAAAAGGCAACGTGATATATACCCGTCGTACGCGGTTCTTGTAGCGCTGCATCTTCCAACTGCTCAAGAACAAGTAACGTATTCTTACCACCTTTTCCTGTTAAATATGCTTTATTCCCGTCTTCCTTACTTACCTCTAACCCTACTACATTCTCATAAAAAGCAATTTGACGCTCTAAATCTTTTACTTTAAATTCGACATGACCAATACGTGTTTTCGGATGAATTTGTACCATGAATAACTTCCTCTCCTAATCCTTTATTTCAAAACAAACTAACATCGCCGTTACTATGAAGGATACAACTAAAAACACACTATGTAAATAAGAAAAATCAGAATTCATAGTTTTTTAAGGAAGGCCATTAATGACAAAAATCCATCTCCTCTGAAATTCAGAAGAGATGGATTCAATTATAGAAACTATAAATATTTTACTTTCTTATCCTTTAACTACATATTTATTTCATCTTATGTACTTCAGCAACTAACTTTCCACCTTGAATGCCCATATAAAGCTTAACAGGAGCATCATTCGTATTTTCAAATACTAAGTCTAAATATGGATAAGCAATTGTTGCATCTCTTCCCTGAGGGACATAACCTACTGTTTTAGAATGTGTAGTTCTCTCTACCATTTTCAAACCAGCTTGATCTGCTGCATTGTATAGCGTTGATGATGTTTGACAAACACCACCACCATAACCATCTACTAATTTACCATCTACAATTTCTTTACCTAATTGATATCCTTTATCTGGCGTTGTATCACCGATTAATGCATTGAAAGAGAAACTGTCTCCTTTTGCTAATACAACTCCATTTATGCTCGCTGCCGACAAACGAATATTCTCAATACGGCCACCTGCTGATCCACCTAAATTCGTTTCATATCTACCAATTACCGTGCCACTTCCTTGCGCATCACTTAATGTTGCGGTAGGCTTTTTCTCAACGATAGGTAACTGATATGAAGAATCCCACATACCAACGTTTAATAATTTATCTACTAATTCTTTTTCCATTAATTCAAAAGAAGGCTTTCCTTCTTGCCATGATCCATCAGATGCTATACGTGAAGGGACCATCTTTTTGTCAACACTTTTCCCGACTTCACCTGCAACCTTCGTTACGGATTTTTTGAATTTCGCCTCATCTTCAAAATAACCTAAACTCGATAAGTCTATTTTTTTCACTTCAGTACCAGTACGCCCATCCACTAAGCTAATTGAATCCTGCACATCAGCCTTAGCCTCTACAACATTCCCACCAAAATCACTTACTAATGCCACATCACTTACTTTTGTACCACAACCACTTACTACAGCTACGCATAGCACCCCTACTAATATACCCTTTATTTTTCGGAACAATATACTCTCTCCTTTTCCCCAACATTATTTCTTATGTATTATTTCATTTTTATGTATCTTTTGTTACAATCATTTTACAATATATTCAGAAAATGTTACAAGTTGTTTTTTACTCTATTAAAATTACTCTTTTCTTTTGTAAATGTCTATACATATTTATATAAATTTTCGAGTTTGATAAAATTGTAACTTTTATGCAACCTATCTCCATCCAGTATATACCATTCAACAGATGAAATACAAATGTAACACCCTTTCATTTCACCTCTCTATTCACCTGCATGCTTCAGAAACCGCAATACCGCTTTCTCATATGTGATCATTATTAACAACTTAAACCGAGCTTTTATCGGTAAAAACAATCATTCACTTCAGGTATATAGGTATTTGCCGTGCCACTACTCCGCTTTTGCACATACATTATGATGAATTTAACCTATTATAAAGAAATGGAGGATGTTTTTATGTATCCCTACAATCCTTATGATCCATATAACCAATATGGTTACCAACCTCAGTATGATTTACAGGCACAATACCAACAATATATAGATCAAACAGAACAAGTTAATCCATATGATCAAAATCGACAATTTCAACTTCCAATCTCTTTCCCTGGTACTGGAAACCGTCAATTAGAAAGACGAGTAAATGAGCTTGAGCAAAGAGTACGTCAACTAGAAAACACAGTTGAGCGTCATACGCGTAGATTAAACCGCTTAAATCAGCGTTTACGTACAGTAGAAAATAGGCTAAATATTCCATTTTCAGCATTAGAAGACGGATTTTAATTTCGAAAATAACAAATATATAAGGAAGGGGCTCCCCCTTCCTTATATAAATTGACGAAAGTTTTTTCCATCTCTATACTGATAAGAGTTAATGAAATGAAACAAGGTGATAAATATGGATTTTGAAATAAATTTTCTTTCCTTTTATGTAGTACAAGTAGAAGGAAAAGGTGAAGCAGTTGATAAGCGCTATAAACATTTTCAAACATTAGACGCTGAAGAGTATGAAGATAGCTCTTTAAAAGAATTTTTGAATGGTGAATTATTAAAAATTTCAAAGCGAAAAGTAGAACGTCACGCAAAAACAGAACAAGCCCCAACGAAGATCGGTCGCTTTATTGTAGAAGAAGGGCATGAACTCGATTCAAACCCTCATTACAACTTATTTAATCGTATTCGCTTTGCAGAAACAAAAGAAAACTTCAAAGATATGAGCGAACCTCTCGTTTATACATACCTTGACACAAGCGCTGTACGTGGTGGTGTGTTTTTAATCGCTCAAGCAAAACTACGCAAATACTTTGATGATCCATTCGTATTCGTAATGAAATGTGACTTCGAACCAAAGGTTGCTTCCATTTCTGATGAATCAACACTTATTCGTAACGTTGAAATGGCCATCACAACAAAGAATATGAAATCTATCCAGTACCCATACATGCCTGAAGAAGGTATGGTGGAGCCTGGCGAACTAAAAATACACCAAGCATCACACGCCCGCTACTTTGAAGACTTCTTAAAATTCGTCGAATACGAACGCTCTATGCCTGAAATTATGAAAACACAAGTAATGGACATGGTATACGACCAAATTGAAGATGTATTTGAAGAAGGTACTGAAGAACGTGAACAGTTCGACCAAGCGATGGAAGTATGGGCTGCCAGTCCGAAACGCGAAATTATGGAACAATTTTCAACAGAAGAAGTAATGGAAGCTACCGCTCAAATCGTCGAGCACGCCCCTGAAGTGGAATTAAAGCTAAAAGCAGATCATATCTCTGTGAAGGCTTTGCTTGCTGATTTCGGAGACCTAATACATATTGCAAAGGTAAACGACCGATATGTATTAATGATTGAGGCTGATACACTTACGTTTGAGAAAGGCTTCTCTCCAATTGAGTTTTTGAAGCCGGATGAATTACAAGACGTAATTGAGCGGATTGAGAATAAACAGCAGTATTCTTATGATCCGAATGGGATCGAATAAATGCTTCCATATACCTATTTTTACTGAGCTCTATTAACAAGCGCTCTTTTATTTGGGACATAGTTGACATTTATACTAAAAACCGATTCTACTAAGAATCGGTTTTTCTTCTTTATAACAAATATGCTTATTTTCAAAAAATATTTTTGGTCCAAGATGACATTTCTTGTAGAATCAAGCAGATTCCTTCCTTGTTGTACAAGCGTATTTCCATGAGAGACATCTACTTCAATATTCCTAGTTGACCAAGTCCTTCTATAAGTTTTTGGTGTTTTTCCTTTTAGTCATTATGTATGTTGTTAAAATGAAAATTTCACTTTACTACCTCAAATTTATTGTACTCGTAAAAAGATAATTGAAAACGATATTCCGGATGCTCTCTCACCCAATCGTAGGCTTCTTCTAAAATATCCATTTTATTTTGCACGTCATTAAGTTCACTACATTCGTTCCTTTTCTGTTTACATAGAGGACAGAACCCACCCACTATCTCGGCATTCATCGCACGAATCGTTTTACTTTCTAAGTCAACTACTAGACGAAGAATAAGAGAATGCTCCGCTTTTGTAGTCACCATCATTTCAGCAATTCCATCCTCATTCCAAAAGACACCATTTAATTCCATCTGTACGGTGACATCTTTGATTTCCAAGTCTATCACTATCACACCTCCCTTGTATAAGACTCTTACCTTACTCTTCGATTTTAATCTTTAATACACCACGAGCTAAAGATATATTAAGCTTTTTCCAATTCTTCTTCTTTGCTATGAAAGGAAGTGTAATTAGTTCAAATAGTGTGGTAAATATTATCAAAAAAACTAAAACGGTTAAAATGTTAAAGATTACTTCCATTAAACTACACTCTTTTCTATGTATATCCGTACTAAAAACAACAAAATATTCCATTAATAATACAGGACAAGCCGTGAATTCTCCAACTAAACTTCAGCAACTTAATCCTGAAGTCTAGTTGTACATATGAATAAAATAAATTTTATTACTAACTTTCTTCTACTACTTTCTCCATCTCAGCCAAATACCTAAGCTGCCGCTCCGCTTTTCTCACCGCAGTAGGAAAGTGTTTTTTCAGAAGTTCTACTGCTGATTCACTTATATAATATCTTTCCGTTATACTTTCCCACGTGTCACTACTTTCAAATGCATTCCATACAAAAGGACGCTCTGTATTTTTTCTCAGTTCTTTAAACACCCATTTCCGCATCCTTTTTTTCGCTTTTTCTGTTAGTTTTCCGTTCTTTACAAGTTCAAGCTCACCATGTCTCTTGTATCGCTTGTTAATATCTCTCTCGCCATATACTTTCAGAAAGATATTTGCTGTATTCTCAGCATCTGCTAAAGCCCGGTGCTGCTTCCCTTCCCACGTTAAGCGGAGCTGATCCACTGCAAATTGTAAACTTGGTGTATGCTCAAATAATTCTTCATACGCCTGAAAAACAAATTTTTGCACATCAAATCTGCTCTCTTTTTCCATACATGGGCATTCTACACCGTATAATGTACAATCTTGAGATAGAAAACGGTAATCTTCTTTTCCCCATGAAACAAATATTGAATCTTCTCCGATGAACTGAATAAATTTCTCTATAATTTGAGGGAAATTCCCTACACCTATTAAATCTTTCTTTGTAATTCCAGTTAATTTTGTTGTATGACGAGTTAATGGGGCACTTGGTTTTACTAACTCTGAAAATTCTCCAATAACCTTCATTGTACTCACATCTATTTTTACAGCTCCAATATCAACTATTTCTGACGGATCTTCTGATTTATACGGCCTAAAATTCCTTTCAATATCAAACACAATGAAGTGTGTAGCGTTTTTCAATTTATTTACCTCTTTCTAAATTCCTTTTCACACACATACTTTATTTTCAGTATTTATTTATTAATGCACTTTATGCATGAAAAACTTCGCATAAAAATCAAAAATTCAGTCTTATTATTACATGTACATAGGAGGATATTCAATAAAAACGCAAAAAAAAAGAAGGGCAAGCCCTTCTTTTTTTCATAATTACTTCTTGTTTACGTTTGTAGCTTGAGGTCCACGGTTACCTTGTTCTACTTCGAAAGTAACTTCTTGACCTTCTTCTAAAGATTTGAAGCCGTCGCCTTGGATAGCTGAGAAATGAACGAATACGTCTTCTCCGCCTTCAACCTCGATGAAACCGAAACCTTTTTCTGCGTTAAACCATTTTACTTTACCGTTTTGCATTTAAAAAATCCTCCTACAATGTACCTATATGTACATATTCATTTTCAACCACTTTACAATAATACATCATATATTAAAAAACTGCAACCCCAGAGGAGATTTAACATTGCTATCCTCCTCGGAAGTTACAGCTCATTTAAATCTCTATATTATTAAAAGTAAAATGGTTTAAAGTAACTATATCATACCAATATAATAAAAGTAAAGTTTTTTTAAAGTTATACAGCTTTTTTTTCCACTGCATCGTTTTTAATTCACCTGATCCAGCTACAACATATCCTTCTTTTTCATTAACAATGCGCCAACCATGCCCTTTAACCGAATCACATACTGTAACAATTCCTTCTTCAAGAAGCACACGGCAAACAGTGCTAATTCCCGCCTTATTTTGCGTTGACGTTGTATATAACACATGTTGATCCACACTTAAATCTAAATAACTACTCGCTTTTTGTTCACTTTGACATGTATGCCAACCTATTTTATCACTTTCGATACTCTCATCTATTCTGCAAAAAGAAATATTTCCGCTAATCCCCTTGCACGATCCACTTGCCGCTACTAAATAGGAATTATGTATAGTCAACGCAGAAATCATCTGATTCATCGCTATTTTAATCCTTTTTAATTTACGTGTCTCTAAATCAAAAAGCCAAACACCACCATATTTAGTATGTATTTTCGTACCGATAAATAAGTAATGTTTATATAAAAATAATGATCGAATAGATGGTGCCTCACTACCGTAATTAAGAAATGGCTGAATAATCTCCCATGTGGAACCAAAATCATTAGAATGATATAGTGTTTTATCTCCATGAGCAATTACTGTTCCATTCTCATTACTACATACATTCCAGCTCGTTGCTTTCGTTGGAAAGCGCTGGATCGTCCACGTTTCTCCACCATTCATACTACGAATAAAAACTCCTTCGTCCCCTACTCCGTAAACTACGTTACCTTCACTATGTAAATCTCGAATTCGTTTTTGGAAACCAGTTAAAGCCTGTTTCCATTCTCCATCTTTTTCAATGAATAAACCATTATATGTAGTAGCTAACAAAAGCTTTCCATCTCTTAACTTTGTAATAGCAGTTGCACTTAACATTGTTTCCACGTTGACACTCCCGTTCCTAGAACTTCTCGGCAAAAGCAATTGCAAAATCACTGCATTTTTCAACGTCTTCTTTATCTTCTGGAGCTAATTCAATTTTCAATCCTTCTTGTACAAGTTCTGCCCCACATTTTACAAGACGTTCTTCAAATATCGTTACCGCTTCACAAAACAGTTCATACGCCGTATCACCTGATCCAAAAACAGCCACTTTTTTACCCGTCAAATCTATATTTTCTAACTCATCATGGAAATCTTCCGCTTCAAATGGTAATTCACCATCACCCCACGTATAAGATCCTAAAATGATTCCATCATAAGCTAATAATTCTTCAGCATCCATACCTTCCATCTCTTGTAATACTACTTCATGATCAAAGGCATCTAAACTTACTTTAATTAAATCAGCAATACTCTCTGTATTCCCTGACATACTTGCATACGCTATTAAAATTTTCGCCACTTTGGCATCCCCCTCTTACAATAAATGATTCTCATTCTCATTATATTAATAATGAGAATCAATTTCAATTATATTTTTTGCTATTTTATTTTATTCCATAAAAAAAAGAACAGATGACTATACAATCATCTGTTCTTTTTTATTACTTTTTAAAAATACCAAAGGGTTTTCCAACTGGTAATACAACTTTTCCGAAGTGTGTATTTAACACAGCTGCTGCTGAACCATAGAAAGATAATAATGAAATACATAGTTCAGAATACGCTGCTAAATTATGCATTGCGTGCGGCATAACACCTAAAGTACTTAATGAAAGACCGATAAATAAGAAATCAATAAGGACGAAAATCATAAATAATACTTTATGTGTTTCCATTGCACCAATTGTCATAAAGATCGTGAAAATCAAGTATCCGATAAAGGCTACACCGAGCTGTTTTGAATCTGCAGTTTGGGCTAATTTTTCACCAAATACTCCAAGTTGAATTAACCAAGTCATTCCAACACCTAACCAAAATAGGCCGTACGCACCAAATGCTGTTGTACCGAACGTATTGTTGTGCTTTGCATCGTGAATGCATGCAAAGATTTGTGCAAATCCTCCTAAAAAGATTGCCCATGGTAATACAAGTGAAACGCCATCTGTTAAGCCTAACTTTTGAGATGATGCTACAAGTGTTACCATCGCTAATCCAAATAGACCGATTCCAGATGGATCTGCTGTTGTCATTTTCACATGATGTGTAGTAGTTTGATTGCTCATATAAACCTCCTGATTATAAACATACTCGAATACAATACTTAAATCAGAAGGCTATGTCAATGGTTTTTTTTGTATGTTGTCAGACCTTATATTCCATAATAATCAAATACACATTTGGCCACATCATAAGGTTTTACATTTAAATTTGGCAACTCATTTACCGGCATCCATAAAGGAATATAACTCCCTCTATCTTTCAGCTCGAACTCCTCGCCTTTACCACTTCCGAAAACTCCACCTATAATATGGGCATTATAATAATACTCCGTACCTTTATACTCCACCTTTGCAATCCGATGCTCCACTTGTATATGTACCCCTAATTCTTCATAAACCTCTCGCTTCGTTGCTTCTTCAGGCGTTTCTCCTTCTTCAATTCCCCCGCCTGGAAAAACAAAATACAGCTCACCTTCTCGAACACGTTTTATAAGAGCGATTTTACCACCTTGTATAATTATAGCTGCACCGCGATTTCTTCTCACTTTATTACCTCAACACCAATCGCAACTGTTCCCCATTCTTTTTCTTGTTCTTTCGTATATATTCCGTATGTACTTTCTAACATTTCTTTTATACTAAGTTCTTCACAATCAAATAATTTTTTATCAATTTGTTCGTACATTGCTTTAAAGCTTTCGTATCGTTCTATCTCCGTTACTTTTACAGCCATCGTTTCTGCTGTCGTAAGGTTCGTAAATACAATTTCATCGTCTTGTTTTATAAGTTGACGTTTTTTATCGTATAAGCGTACTTCATATACTTTTTTTCCTAATTGAATCGACTGAAAAGGTTTATTATATAATCCCATTTCGTATCTCATACATTTCACTCCCTTTTATTCATCTTGCCTACTAACATTTTTGCACATTACTATTTCATACAACATAGTTCGCCTTACTTCACCTTGCATATAATGTTCCATATCCATTACTTTCTTTAGAGAGGATGATAAAATTAGTATGTTATATTTAAATCAAAAACCTGAATATAATAAATATGATATCGGTGATTATACTTACAGTAAAGTAGGCCCTATTATTTTTTCTTGGAATGATGAAACAAAATTAAAAATAGGTAAGTTTTGTTCATTAGGAGAAGAAGTCGTTTTCGTACTTGGCGGTGAACATCGTGCTGATTGGATAACAACTTATCCATTTAATGTCCTCTTCGAAGAAGGAGCACACATTACTGGTCATCCTTCTTCAAAAGGTGATGTCGTAGTCGGCAATGATGTATGGATTGGTTATCAATCCTGCATTTTATCTGGTGTTACAATTGGTAACGGGGCCATTATCGGGGCCAAGAGTGTTGTTACAAAAGACGTACCTCCATATGCAATCGTCGCTGGTAATCCTGCCAAACTAGTTCGATATCGTTTCCCGCAAGAAATCATTGAAAAACTAGAAAACCTTGCATGGTGGGACTGGGACATTTCCGTTATAAAAGGAGCTATTCCATTTCTACTCTCCAACAAAGTCAACGAATTTTTCACTTCTCCCGAAGAAGAAGCTACTTGATCTAAACAAAAAGAGCATCCTATTCTTTCAGGATGCTCTTTTTGTGTTTATTTTTTATTTATTCGCAACTGATTACACGGAGAACAGTGAAATGGAATTTTGTCTAAACAATTAAAGTTTGTTTCACAAATTTGTTCTATCGTTGGAACGAATGGAATGACAACTATGTTACTATCTATTATTTGTGTAACAGGTGGCAATACTGTGCCTACTTGATGTTCGAAGCGAATACTCGCTTGATTAATATAATTTCCTGAACCACTTGGTGCACTCTGAACTGTTACTTGGAACGAAACTGTCCGTGCTTCACCTGGATTTAAACTTCCTATAAGAAACCCTGATACTGGGCTTACATTTGGCACTGGCGTATTATCAACAGTTACACTTCCAGGAACAAATTGAACACTACTATCTAACATATCTTGAAAACGAATATTTTGTATCGCTGTATCTCCCGTATTTGTAATAACTGTCGTAAACGTAATAACATCGCCTATCGTTGCTGATTGAAGATCTGCCGTTTTTACGACTGTTGTTGAAACATTTTGAGGAATAAACGGGATAACAACTGTATTGCTATCGCCTTCAACTACTACAGGCGGTTCATTTGGATTCACAGTTGCAAACCCACTCGCTGTCGCTGTATTTGTAACTAAGTTATTTATTTGCCCTCCTGTTATTACAACTTGGAAATTAATAATTGCTGCATCATTTGGTTGAAAATCACCTAACGGAATACCAGTATTCGGATTAGCAAATGGAAAAGGTACATCATTTACTGTTACCGTGCCATTTATAAATAACGTATTCGGATCAATGATATCCGTTAAAGCAATATTCGTCACAGGAACTGTACTATCATTTATAACAGCAATTCCGTAAGTGACAACATCTCCTACCATCGCTACTTCAAAGTTTGCTCCTTTTGCAACAAATAAAATTGCAGTATTTACCGTTACAATCACAGTATTACTCGTGTCCATTACTGTAACTGGCGGCTCTCCTGGTACTAAAATATACTCAGCTAACGCCCCAGCAACGTTCACCACTGTACCACCATCTGGAAAACTTGTAATTGTAGCTTCATATGTTACAATCGCCGTCTCACCGACTGGAATGTCTAAAATCGTAAATCCAACCTGCGGATTTACTCCTGGACGTGCTACCCCATTTACCGTTACACTATTTGGTACAAAAGCCGCTTCCGGAGATAACACATCAATAAATTGAACATTCATTGCATCAGCCGTACCAGTATTTAATATGCGAACACGGTACGTTACCGTTTCTCCTACTCCAACAATTGAATGATCTACTTCTTTCAGCATATCTAAACTGCCTCTATTTACTGGTGTGACTGTCGTATTACTTGAATTCGTAATTGTAAACGGTGGTTCTCCTGGAATCAATTCGAAATCACCAGTTACTCTCGCTGTATTCATAATGCTACTAGAAGGCGGAATTACGATTACATTTACTTCAAATGTGATTAGTATGCTATCTCCTACTGCAAGATCCGGTAATGAAAAGCCTACAAAAGGATCTAAACCTACTTGTGGAATCCCATTTATCTGTACACTCCCTGGAACGAATTCTAAACTAGGTGATGGAACGTCAATAAATTGCACATTTGTCGCTGTTACCGTTCCTGTATTTGTAACTTGCACACTATACGTTAACGTATCTCCTAATCGTGTCGCCTGTTTGTTGACAGTTTTTATAACATTGAATCGCCCTCTATTTACCCTTGTTATTGTCGTATTACTCGGCTCTGTTACTACAACTGGTGGTTCTCCTGGTACTAAAGTAAAACTTCCTGTTATATTTGCAACATTCGTTATCGTTCCTGAAGATGGAATATTTGTCACTGTCGCTTGGAACGTCACTATAGTCGTATTGCCAACAAGTATATCGCCAATTCCAAACCCTGTAATCGGATTCAAACCAGGTTGCGGAGTTCCATTTACCGTTACACTATTTGGTACAAATGACGCTCCTGCTGAAATCGTATCAATAAACTGAACATCGTTAGCTGTTACTGTTCCTGTATTCGTTATTTGCACTGTATACGTTAATACATCTCCAACTAAGGTAGCAGCTCTATTGACTTGTTTAATAACATTAAAGCGTCCTCTATTTACAGTTGTGAGCGTTGTGTTACTTGGCTGATTTACTATAACTGGTGGTTCTCCTGGTACTAATATAAAGCTTCCAGTAACATTTGCCGTATTGGCAATTGTTCCGTTTGATGGAACACTAACAACGGTTACTTGGAACGTGACTTCTACACTTCCCCCTGAATTTATATCTGGAAGTGGGAATCCATTATTAGGATTGAACCCAGGTTGTATCACACCACCTATCGTTACACTATTCGGCACGAATGCTATAGAGGAAGGTAATACATCACTATATTGAATATTCGTCGCTGTCACTGTCCCTGTATTTTGAACTACTGTCGTATATGTGATTGTATCGCCTACTGCAACAATTGGCTCACTTACTGATTTTAAAACATTCAAACCAGGTTCATTTATTTCGGTTAATGTCGTGTTACTTGTCGTTGTTTCAGTAATAGGCGGCTCTGTTTCACTTACAGCAAATGTAGCCGTAACATCTACAAAGTTAACAACTGTTCCACCTTCTGGTATGCTCGTTACCATCTCTTGATATGTGACAAGTACAAAATCATCTACAGGTATATCTGGAACTGTAAAACCGATAAAAGGATCTAATCCTGGTGCTGGTACCCCGTTTATGCTCACACTTCCTGGTACAAATGCTACACCCGCGGAAGTAGTATCTATAAATTGAACATTCGTCGCTGCCACTGTTCCAAAATTAAAAATCAATACATCATACGTTAAAATTTCTCCTACAGTCGCTACTTCTTTATCTACTAGTTTTAACGGAAAAATAAACGCTATATTAATTGTCGTAACGACTAAATTTGTTAATATCGTTTCCGTAATCGGTGGTTCCTGCGGATTTGGTTGTGAAGTAAATGTAACGTCTGCATCATTTAATATGACTTCATTATCTGGAATTTCTGTAATCGTCACTCGGAACGTTACCTCAATACTTCCACCATTAATTAATAATGGAGTAACTGTAAATCCTATTTCTGGATTTAAACCAAGTTGCTGCACCCCACCTATCGTTACACTATCTTCTACAAATGTCGTTCCTTCTGGTATGACATCTTGGAAGAACACATCTGTAACAGGTATAATTCCTACGTTTGAAATTAGCACGGTATACGTTAATACATCCCCAACCGCTCCAGTTGCAACGTCAACTGTTTTTGTTGCTGTTACTTCACCAGGAGGAGGTAACGGTATCGTAACTACTGTCGTATTACTTGTATTCGTCGTTGTTACAGGGGGCTGTAAAGGATTTAATAAAAAAGTGGCTGTTGCAGATGCGGTGTTTAGTACGGCTCCGCGCGTGGATGGCGCAACTACTGTTACTTGGAACGTTACAGTCAATGATGTTCCAGCAGCTATATTAGGAAGCGTAAAACCTATATTTGGATCAAATCCAGGTTGAGGAGTTCCATTTATCGTTACACTATTTGCTACAAATGTTGTTTCTGGAGCAATTGGATCAATGAAAGAGACATTCGTTGCTGTTACCGTTCCATTATTTCTAATGACAACAGAATACGTGTAAATTTCTCCAAGTGCCGCTTGTTGTACAGATGAAGATTTTTGTATATTTAACTGTGCTGTGTTTACTTGCGTCACGACGAAATTGCTATTCGTAACAGTCGTTATTGGAGGATTAGCTGGATTTATAAGAAAACTTGCAGTAACGTTTGATTGGTTTCTAATATTTCCACCACTCGGGACACTCGTCACTATAACTTGAAACGTAACTGTAACGGTTTGCCCAACTGGAATATTCGGAACTGGAAAACCTACCACAGGGTCTGCACCTTGCTGAACAACTCCATTTATCGTGACACTATTCGCTACAAACGCAGTTCCAACAGGAATCGGATCTTGAAAAATAATATTTGTTGCAGGAACAGTTCCTGTATTTTGAATAAGAATCGTATACGTTAACGTATCTCCTACACCTGCTTGCGGTGTGTTTACACTCTTTATTACATTAATTGATCCTACATTCACTCGCGTCACAACAATATTACTAATTGTTACAATTGTAATTGGTGGCTGCAAAGGACTTACTTGAAAATCAGCAGTCACATTTGCATTATTCGGAAGAACTCTATTTGGTGGTACACTCGTGATTGTCACCTGAAAAGCAGCTGTTACCATCCCTCCTACTGGAATATTGGCAAGCGGAAATCCAGTCGTTGGGTTTAAACCTGGCTGAGGTGTTCCATTTATTGTTACACTATTTGCTACAAACGTTGTTCCAGATGGAATAGGATCGAGGAATGATACATTTGTTGCTGCTACTGTTCCACTATTTTGTATACGAACTGTATACGTTAACGTATCTCCTACACCTGCTTCAGTAGCGCTTACACTTTTCATTACATTTAACCCTGAAGAATTCACGACTGTCATAACAGTATTACTTGGTACTGTTACAGTAATCGGTGGCTCTGTTGGATTTACAAGGAAATCTCCAGTTACATTCGCATTATTTACGACATTATTTCCTTGGGGAATTTCATCAATCAATACTTCAAACGTAACAATTACACTCGCGCCAGTAGGCAAATTATTTAATGGGAATCCAAGTTCTGGATCTGCCCCTTCTTGTAAAACACCATTAACAAATACACTGTTTTCAATAAATAATGTCCCTTGTGGAATTGAATCTTGGAAAAATACATTTGTAGCTGGTACACTACCTGCATTTATGACTTCGATTGTATATACTAAAACATCCCCTACCGTTGCAACATCCGTATTCACTGCTTTCACAACTTCAAAATTCCCTGATTGTACAGTTGTATTCACAATGTTACTAGGAACATTGATTGTTACTGGCGGTTCGCTCGGATTCACTTGAAAACTTGCTGTTACATTTGCTTGATTTAAAATATCTTCATTTTCTGGATCCTGTACAATTAATACGTCAAATGTGACTACAACGGTTTGAGCCGCAGGAATATTTGGAAGAGAAAATCCTGTATTCGGATTCAATCCACTTTGCGGTACTCCATTAATCGTTACAGTATTTGCAACAAATGAAACAGCGGAAGAAATAGTGTCTTGGAAAAACACATTTGTTAACGGAACGTTTCCTGTATTTTGGACGGCAATCGTGTATGTTAAAGTGTCCCCTACTGCCGCTTGCGTTGTATTCACTTCCTTTATTACATTTAAACCACCTGTATTAACTTGTGTTACAACTGTATTCGTTTGTCTATTAATCGTTACTGGCGGCTGATTCGGAATAACGACGAAATTAGCCGATACATTTCCACGATTCGCAATCGTCCCTCCTGATGGCGTAGATGTGACTCGTACTTGAAAAGTCACTGTCCTACTTCCACCTGGAGATATATTCGCTACTGTAAACCCAGTCGCAGGATTTGCTCCAGGCTGTGAAACCCCATCTACAGTCACACTATTTGGAATAAAAGTCGTTCCAGTTGGGATCGGATCTTGAAAAATAACATTTGTCGCAAGTACATTTCCTGTATTTTCAATTGTAACGGTGTACGTAAGAACGTCATTAACTGTCGCAAAAGCTCTATCCACTGTTTTTCTCGTTCTTATATCAGCTATATTAATAGTAGTAAATACAGTATTACTTGTCGCTTGACCTGAAATTGGTTGTTGGCCAGGCACTGGAGTAAAGTTAAATGTTACACTTGCACGGTTCGGAATTGGATTTACAAGAGGATTAGATGTTACTCGAACTTGAAAGCGCACTACAGTCGTTTGTGAAGCATTAATACTTCCAAGATTAATACTACTTGATGGATTCGCTCCTGGACGTGCTACTCCATTTACCGTAACACTATTTGCGACAAATGTTGTTCCTGCAGGGATACTATCAACAAAAATAACATTGTTTGCAGCAACATTCCCATTATTCGTGACATTAACTGTGTACGTTAATACGTCATTAAGCGTTGCCGTCTGTAGGTCTACAGATTTTTGCATACTTATAGTTGCTTGATTCACTGTCGTTTGTACTGTATTTGAAGAAGACGTACTTGTAATAGGGGGACTACCGACAAAAGGACGGAATTGATATGACACCATTGCACGATTTGGAATAGGGTTTGGGTTCGGGAACGATGTTATTCGAACTTGAAATGTAACAATTCTTTGCGTGTTATTTGGGATTGTACCTAAATTAATTCCATTCGCTGGATTCGCACTCGGTTGTGTTACTCCACCTACCGTTACACTACCTGCTACAAATGTCGTTCCGTTCGGAATACTATCTTGTAATACAACGTTTTCTGCACTTCCTGTTCCTGTGTTCGGGACCGTAATCGTATAGGTGAGAGTATCCCCTACCCCTGCAACTGTTCTATTAACCGATTTAACAGGATTAATGATTGGACCTGTCGCATCAATTTGAACACCAAAACCAGCTGCAGCGTATCCATCTCCATTTGTGACAAAGCGAACAGTTGCTGACGTCTGATTGTTTACTAAAGAAGATGAGGCGTCTACATTCGTAATATCCCACCCTTGTCTTCGGACTGCTAAAGCGATTCCTAACGGCTGATTCAAATCTCCAAATGTGCCGCTCGTATCTAGATTGCCACTATCATTACAAATTTGTGATTGAAAGAAATTATTCGCGGGGTTTCTCGGTCCGAATAATGCGACTGTAGCATTTGCATTCGGTCCAAAGCGAAGCTGATCTCCAACAATGTTAGAATCACCTTCTTGAGCAGTTACGAGCAATCTTCCTGTAACAGCTCCTGTTGCTGGAGTAGCAAATCCTGAAATAGTAGCATCAACTGGAGGGGATGAAGCATCGATAATTTCTTGACCTGCATATACTGATAAATTCCGAAGTGGTAAACTTGCATTTTGATAAACTACCTCAAGCGTCCAGCCAGCTGAACGACTGATTGTTGGATCAGCTGAAGTTCTTGCAGCTGGCACGGCACCTGTTGTATATGTGCCTGCCCCACCTGCACTTACAAGATTCGTTACATTAGCAGAGCGAGCATAATAAAACTGGTTTCCTACCGAACCTTGCTGCGCGGTAGCAGGGTCTGGCGTAACTGAAAATGTTCCTGCTGGTGTTGTAAATGTAATATTATCATTTAAAAATGGTAATACATCTTCCGTATCAGTCCGGAAAGTACCAGCCCAAACCAACTCTGCATACAAAATACTACTCCCTGCCGGAAGGTTTAAAATTGCACTTGAAGAATTCAATTGCCAGTCATCCGTTGTTCCTGCTGGGAATCCTGGTACTTGTAACGACGTATTTACTGTCGTAAATACAGCAAGTGTACCAAAAATATTACCTGGCGCAGGCGATGTAGGACTAAGTCCCAACGTATTCCCAGTGAACGTGACGGCACCAGTTACTGTTGTTGTAAAGCGATTCAAAAAAGGCACGTAATCATCTCATTTCATTTATAGTAAAAAGTGCTCTATACTATAAAATGTAGACAAACTATAGAGTGTACGTTGTCCAAAAAAATTCCGCACATACGAGAGGAGTTTATAAAACTATGCGCTACGTTATCGTAACAGGAACTTCACAAGGTTTAGGTGAGGCAATCGCCGCACAATTGTTAGAAGAAAACACAACCATCATCTCTATTTCTAGAAGAGAAAATAAAGAGCTTACTAAACTCGCAGAGCAAAAAAACAGTACTTGTATTTTCCATTCCGTAGATCTTCAAGATGTACATAATTTAGAAACTCGTTTTAGCGAAGTCGTTTCATCTATAGAAGAAGACAAAGTTTCATCTATTCATTTAATTAATAATGCAGGCACAGTCGCACCAATGATGCCAATTGAAAAAGCAGAAAGCGAACAATTCATTACGAACGTTCACATTAATTTACTTGCACCTATGATTCTTACATCTACTTTCATGAAACATACGAAAAACTGGAAAATAGATAAACGAGTTATAAATATTTCGTCTGGAGCAGGGAAAAACCCTTATTTTGGATGGGGCGCTTATTGTACAACGAAAGCCGGTGTAAATATGTTTACACAGTGCGTAGCTACTGAAGAAGTAGAAAAAGAATACCCTGTAAAAATCGTTTCTTTTGCACCAGGTGTTGTTGATACAAATATGCAAACACAAATTCGTGAAACAAATAAGGAAGACTTTATTAACTTAGATCGATTCACCGCATTAAAAAAAGAAGGAAAGCTACTGTCACCTGAATATGTTGCGAAAGCTATTCGTAACTTACTAGAAACTGAGAATTTCCCGCAGGGTGAAGTAATTCGAATTGATGAATAACAAAGAGGCACGCTATAATAGCGTGCCTTTTCATTCTATTTCTCTAAAAATATGAGTACAGACTCCATCATCTTCTCATAACCAATCTCTTGATAAATTTTATTTGATGTTGGATTTGCCAGGTCCGTATATAATGTCGTTGTTTTGTAACCTTCATCTAACATACGTTGACTAAGTGCAGCGACACAACTAGATGCGTACCCTTTTTTCCGAGCTTCTTTCGGTGTATATACGAAATTAACTGTTATATTGTTTGTAGTCGGTCTCGTTTTTGCAGCTACAGAAACAATCTTCCCGTCTACTTCTAAACCAAATAGACGATGATTAGTAATTAATGTATGAGCAGTTTGTTTCGCTTCTTCTTTCGTAGTAGGAAGCTTCACATCTTCGCAAAATTGATATATCCACTGCTCTATTAATGTTAGCTCATCACTACTTACTTCTCGAAAGATTCCATCTCCGTTCCACTTTTTCTTTACTTGTTTTAATTCATATATACCTTGCTCCATTGCAACATTAGTTTTCTTATTCTCTAACACTGCAATCTCTTCCGCTAATTTCTGTACGATTTTTTTATTACCAATCAATCCAGGAATATTTGGATATACTTTCGTTAACTCTTTTGCAAGTTCCTTAATAGCTACTGCCGAAATCTCAGACGTAGCAACAATTATTTGTTTCTTTTCTTCTGTTTGAAGAAATACAGCTGCAATTTCTTCCTCTTGTTTTGCTACTCCTATAAATATCGGTTCTTGGACCATTTGTAATACACCTAATATGAGATTATTTTCCTGCTCATTCTTCTCTAAAAATGGTGTAACCTCTTCTGTAAAATTAAGAATCTCTTCATATACATGTAATTGAATCATCGACAATCTCTTCTCTCTATTTATAGTTTCATTAAGTATTGGCGATTAATTCATTAAATCCTTCTTTTACGATTTAATAATGTTCGAAGCTAACGTATTCAAATCATTTTCAGCTTGTAAAATTCTTTGTTTTTCCTTTTCAAATACCTCTTCTTCTTTTTGAAATGACTCTTTTCGATTTTTAATCATACGCTCAATCTCTTTTTTACTCGGTCCACCATATACATTTCTTTTTTGAATAAAAGCTTCTGGTGATATAATTTCTTTCCACTCTTCTTCTAATAAATTCACTTTCAAATTTTCTTGTAAGTATACATTTATGTCCTTGAAATTTAATTCATGTAATTCTTTCTTCTGCTGCATAGACATATTCGCAATCGCACTTGCTGCATGATGTGCATGCCGAAATGGTATTTCATAGTTTTTTGTTAAAACATCTGCGAAATCTGTAATCGTAATCGCGTGTTTATATGAACGACTTTTTAACGTTTCCTTTTCTACTTTCATCGTTCGAATAACTGCGTTCATCATACAAAAAACACGAATCGCCTTTTCGATTCCTTTATATAAATACGGCTGCAAGTCATCCTCCGTATCGACAATATCGCCAAATGGTGTATTATGAATCATTTGAAATACAGTAAATGCTTCCCCTAAAGCACTACTCGTAATAGCACGGGCATGTTCTATTGAAACAGGATTTCGTTTTTGCGGCATAATACTACTTATTTGCACATATGGCTTCGCTACAGTAATCCCATCATATTCTTTCGTCGCTAATAGTAAAAAATCATGAATCCATCTACTCGTATTCGTCATAATAACCATTAGTAACGAGCTAACTTCTAATAAATAATCTGCTCCAGCAACAGCATCATATGAGTTCTCAATTACATTTGTAAACCCAAGTAACTGTGCCACTCGTTTTCTCTTAATTGGGAAGCTTGTTGTAGAAAGGGCAGCTGCCCCCATTGGAGAATGATTTAAAAGATGATACGCTTTTTTCATTCTTTCTAAATCTCGTTGCATCGTATCATAAATTGCCAAAACATAATGACCAAATGTTGTCGGCTGCGCCGGTTGTGTATGTGTATACGCGGGCATAATTGTTTCCATATGTTCACCGGCGAGCTCCAGCATACTTTCTTGCAGCAATAAATGATGTTCCATTAACCGCAATACAAATTGCCGTAAACTCATGCGATACATCGTTACACCCATATCATTTCTACTTCTACCGATATGCATATTACTTACAAATTCACACTTTGCTTCTTGAGAAAGCAAATGTTCAACTAAGAAAAAAAGATCTTCATGTTGCTCTGTATATAGCAACTTCTCCTTTGGAATCCCCTCTACTTTTTTAAGTGCGATTAATATAACTTTCGCTTCTTCTCTTTTCATTAACTTCTCTTCAGTTAACATAGCAATATGTGCCCTATGCACTTGAAACATATCTTTTAATAAATAATTACGCTGAAAATTAAATACGTGCTGTAATACACAATCTACATATGTTTTCCCAGGGAAATCAGCGCCTTCATTCTTAATAAACTCTTCTTTACTCTGTTTCATCACCTTTTCCCCTTTCGCCTAAGTGTTACTACCCATCATACCCAAGGATGGTGAAAAAGTGTTTGTACATAAAAATAAACTCGGCGCTCATAGCACCGAGTTTATTTAATAAAAGTCGCATCATACTTATCACTTTGCAACACTTGAAAGTGTAGATTTGCTAAATGTTTACGTATTTCAGCACTGTCATCTTCATTTAAATTATTTGCCAAGAAAACAATTTCTGTACAGTTTCCGCGTTTATCCATTGCATAAACTGCTTTCGTTACCGTCCATGGTGTATAACCATTCTTTTGTCCAGCATGCCTGAATGTTTTACGATATTTCTTTGCGCTCATATCTGTTTCAACGATATTCGCCCACACTTTTTCTTCCGCTTCTGTAAGACCACCTTGATGATTTGCCTTTTGAAGCAGTACCATATAATCGTTAGCGGAAGCAGCCGGCAATCTATCCGACCAAATTTTGTCGTAACGTTCCTCTAAATACAGAGGAATTTCCTTCTGTAATAATGGTCCCTTCTTTTTTAAGCGTTCATGAATAATCATAGCATATTCACGATATTGCTCTTGAGACATTTCTTTTAACTTTTTCTCTATTTTATATTTTGGAACATGTAATTCTTTATGCAAATATCCCGGAATGTATAAAGATGAAACAATCGGAAATAGCGGTTGATGTGCAGGAAGTGCTAAACTTTGTAAATTCCGATTAATATTGTCTAATCCTAATACCTCCATTAAATATTCAGCATTTGCATTAGAACTAAACTTAACCATTCCTTTTGCAACTTCTTCTAAAGAAACCGCTCCTTCAGTTATCTTTTCTTTTTTTTGCAAATAATTTTGCCATCTATCTTGTGCACCACCATCTGTACCCGGCACATAATAACGATTCACATCATTAATTGAAACGAAACTAGACGGATCGATTTTCCCCTCTGTAACTTGTTTCGTATATTCAAGCGCCACAATTAACTTCATCGTACTAGCAACTGGCAATACAACATCCGGATTTACAGAATACACGACTTTATCATTTCTTTTTATTAAAAGTGCACTATTCTTTTCATCTTTATGTTCTTCAATAAAGGATGCTATGTACTGCGCATCATCATTATTTGAACTCCACACTTTTTTCACTAAAAAGTTACCTGATATCAGCAAAACAAAAATACCCACAATCACTGCGCATACTATAGTTTTTTTCAAGTAAAATTCCTCTCCTATTGTGTAACTCTTCTCTATTTATCTCTTAAAAACAAAATAATGGAGATGATTGTTTAAATAATCATCTCCATTATTTTAACTTGTATGCTACTATTATGTCTACGTCATAATTTTCACAAAATCCTCTAGAAACTTTTTATAATGTAAAGACCAGCCAATTTTAACCCAATTTTTCAACGCTTTTGCTTCAGGTTGCGGGCGAAAATCAGCGATACTTTCCCCTTTCGCAACTCCAACCGTATCTACATCAACACGACGATACACGTAATCTAAAATAGATGGATTTGCCGCTACCATCATCGTTACTACATCATGCACTGGGCTCCCTGTTATTTTAGGATTCAGATTTTTATAAGCTTTATAATAATAATTGAAAATCGGTTCTATTAATTTCTTGAAATTCGTTTTAGAATGTTTCGTAATGTATTTCACCATCTCCGGTGTAATAATCGCTTCTGATGTAACGTTAAGCGGTATTAATGTCACATTTTTTGCATTTTGCATAACTAATTGTGATGCAATTGGGTCACCATGAAAATTGGCTTCCGCGACTGGTGTAACATTTCCGGGCATTAAAAAAGCTCCGCCCATTATATAATATTCTTTCACATACTTCATCATTGGTTTTTCTAAAATAAATGCCGTCGCTAATGTTGTTGATCTGCCGGCATCAACAATGATTAGTTCTCCTTTATATTTTTCAATGATATCGAAAAATGCACAAAAAGGTTTAATATTGGGAGAAAAAGTTTTAGGAGGCTTAATAGGTCCCAAACCGTCTACCCCATGAATTTCCGGATAATATGTTACAAAATCCCCAGATAAAGGAATTTTCGCTCCATTAATAACAGGTATATCTTCCCGGCCCGCCATTTGCAATAAATACGCCGCATTACTCGTCGCCTTTTCCTGTGTTACATTCCCATATCCTGTTACTACTCCAACAATATCAATATCAGGATGCAATAATCCATACATAATTGCTAAAGAGTCATCAATTCCTGGGTCTCCTAAAAATAATATTTTTTTCATAGACCTCAACTCCATCCCATCAATTGTTATTACTTTATGAATACATGACGGAATACAGAATGAAAAAGATAAATTTTGTATAAACAAAAAACGTAGGAACTTCATATTAGAAGTTCCTACGTTTTTCTATATTTTCATGCTACTTTTTTCATCGTAACCATACTACCAATTATATAAGAAATAAATGCAAAGCAAATCGGGAAAACAACTGTATGTATACCGAATGGATTAGGGTAGCAAAGGTGAATAAACATATAGGAACCTACTCCAACTAAAATAGATGCGAGAGCTCCAGTTGCATTTCCTTTTTTCCAATATAAACCTAACACAATCGGCCAAATGAACGCTGCTTCTAAACCACCGAAAGAAAATAAATTTAACCAAATTAAAAAGTCTGGTGGCTTAATAGCGGCAGCATATACGAGTAATCCTACGATACCAGTAATCAATAGGCTACCTTTCTTTATCGTACTATCCGCGGCATCTTTATTTATGTAGTTCACATATATATCTTTAATAATTGACGAACTTACAAGTAATAATAATGAGTTCACAGTAGACATTATCGCTGCCATTGGTGCAGCTAAGAAAACTCCAGCTAACCAAGGTGGCAACACTTCCATCGCGAGTAGCGGCATTACTTTATCTGGTACCGTTATGCCTGGAAGGACTACTCTTGCAAACACACCTGTTAAATGCATACCAATCATAATTGTACCGACGACAACCGTTCCAATGATTAATGCTTGGTGCATAGCTTTTGAATTTTTATAAGACATAGCACGCACACTAATTTGCGGTAATCCAACGACACCAATCCCAATTAAAATCCAAAATGATGTGACATATGATTTCGTTAAACTTCCATCCGCTCCGAACGGTGTTATTAGATTCGGATTAATTTGAATAAGTTCCTGCATAATCTTTTCAACTCCGCCACCAGCAATGACAGTAGCAATTAAAATGATTGTTGTTCCGACTAACATAATGATTCCTAATAACGTATCTGATAAAGCGACTGCACGAAATCCACCAATTAACACATACACAAGTACAGAAAATGTAAATAAAAATAGTGCCGTTGTGTAGGAAAGTCCTGTTAGCGACTCAATTAATCGTCCGCCGCCAACCCACTGGGCTACTGTTGCTGAGAACAAAAAGATTATAATACATAACGCAGAAAGAACAACTACCGCTTTATTATTGTATCTGCCCTTTAAATAATCAATAAGCGTAATTGCTTCCATCTTTCTAGCGATAATAGCAAACTTTTTACCAATAACCGTTAAAACGATATATCCTGTTACAACTTGAATCGCTGATAACAGCACCCATCCAAGACCCATATTGTAAGCAATACCAGGCCCGCCGATAAAGCTACTTGCACTACCGTACGTAGCAATCATCGTCATAGCTAATAATAAGCCACCAAGTTCACGCCCACCAAGAAAATATTCTTGTAAAAATTTATTATTAGCGGTTGCTTGTACACGTCTTGACGCATATACACCAATTAAAAACACAACGATAAAAGAAATTATCATTGGGATTATTACATACCAATTCATCTATCATTCCTCACTTTTTTCTTCCTCATCGAGTGAAATATCTTGAAATAAAAAACGAACAACTAAAATAAGCAAAATAACCATTACGATAAATCCAACGATACAGCTATAAAAAAACCATGCTGGAAAACCTAATACATATGTATATTCACTCGGATCCTTACTTCCAAGCCCATAGGCAAATCCATACCATATTATAAAATTAATAATAGCTAATCCAAGACCAATTAACGCTTCTCTATGGGCAACTCGAAAGCGCGGATCATCATGATAATTCTTCATTTTCCCCCTCCTCTCACGATGTATAATTGTACCACTGTTTTTCTAGTTTTTCCTACTAGAAAACAAAAACGCGCAGGATTTTTTGTAATTATATAGAATACAATGTTTCATTACATATTTTTTACAATTGTAACGAAAATGAAATTTGAATTTTCAGCATTTTTTATTTATGATTTTAAGTAGAGGCTTTTCATCTAGTTCCCACATCCTTGATTTCGGAATAAACGCCGTCTCGTACCGCGTTTAAATTATATTTTCAAGGGGGTTATACAATGAGTCAACTAGCTGTAAATCTTCATGAAAAGGTAGAGAAATTTCTTCAAGGCACAAAGAAACTATATGTGAACGGAGCGTTCATTGAAAGCGCTTCCGGAAAAACATTTAAAACGCCTAACCCAGCAACTGGTGAAACACTCGCTATCGTTGCTGAAGCTGGTCGCGAAGACATTCATAAAGCTGTGGTAGCTGCTCGAATGGCTTTCGATGAAGGTCCTTGGTCACGCATGAGCACTGCTGAACGCAGCCGTCTTATGTACAAGCTCGCTGATTTAATGGAAGAGCATAAAGAAGAGCTCGCACAGCTCGAAACGTTAGATAACGGAAAGCCAATCCGTGAAACAATGGCGGCAGACATACCACTTGCAATTGAGCATATGCGCTATTATGCTGGCTGGGCGACGAAAATTGTTGGTCAAACAATTCCTGTTTCCGGTGATTACTTTAACTATACACGCCATGAGGCTGTTGGTGTCGTCGGTCAAATTATCCCTTGGAACTTCCCACTTCTTATGGCAATGTGGAAAATGGGAGCTGCGCTTGCTACAGGATGTACAATCGTTTTAAAACCTGCAGAACAAACTCCACTATCCGCTCTATACTTAGCTGAATTAATTGAAGAAGCTGGATTCCCGAAAGGTGTTATTAATATCGTTCCTGGATTCGGTGAATCAGCTGGACAAGCACTTGTTAATCATCCACTCGTTGATAAAATTGCATTTACTGGTTCTACTCCAGTCGGTAAACAAATTATGCGACAAGCATCTGAATCATTGAAACGTGTTACTTTAGAGCTTGGCGGTAAATCACCGAACATTATTTTACCAGATGCCGACTTATCTCGCGCGATTCCTGGTGCACTTTCTGGTGTTATGTTTAACCAAGGACAAGTATGCTCTGCTGGATCACGCTTATTTATTCCAAAGAAAATGTATGATAATGTCATGGCTGATCTCGTCCTCTATTCTAAAAAACTAAATCAAGGTGTCGGTCTTAACCCTGAAACAACAATCGGTCCTCTCGTTTCCGAAGAACAACAAAAACGTGTAATGAGCTACATTGAAAAAGGGATTGAAGAAGGCGCTGAAGTACTTTGCGGAGGAAGTAATCCATTCGATCAAGGCTACTTCGTTTCTCCTACAGTATTCGCTGACGTAAATGACGAAATGACGATCGCAAAAGAAGAAATTTTCGGTCCAGTTATTTCTGCAATACCTTTTAACGATATTGATGAAGTAATTGAACGTGCAAATAAATCACAATTCGGCTTAGCGGCTGGTGTGTGGACAGAAAATGTTAAAACAGCACACTATGTTGCAAGTAAAGTACGTGCTGGTACTGTATGGGTAAACTGTTATAACGTCTTTGATGCAGCATCTCCATTTGGAGGATTTAAACAATCCGGTCTTGGCCGCGAAATGGGATCTTACGCGCTGAACAACTATACAGAAGTGAAGAGCGTTTGGATTAACTTAAATTAACGAGAAAGAACCTGACCTACTCGGTCAGGTTCTTTTCATTATGTATTCATTTACACTTGCAACCCACCGCTCACATTTAATACCTCTCCTGTAATGTAAGACGCATACTCTGATGCTAAAAAGGCAGCTGCGTTTGCAATATCTTCCGGCGTTCCAATTCTTCCAACTGGAATCGCTCCAACCATTTTCTCTTTTACTTTATCCGGTATTGTTTTTGTCATATCAGTATCCATAAACCCTGGACAAATCGCATTACACGTAATACCAAAACTTCCAACCTCTTTCGCTGCTGTTTTTGTTAAGCCTACAACCCCTGCTTTTGTAGCCGCATAATTTGCTTGTCCAATGTTTCCTTCCCTACTAATAGAAGAAATATTAATAATCCGTCCATACTGTTGTTGTCTCATATAAAGAAGTGCTGGCTGCATACAATAAAAAACGCCAGTTAAGTTCACTTGTAATACTTGTTCCCAAGCAGACTTCTCCATCTTATGTAACATTGCATCTTTTGTAATCCCAGCGTTATTCACTAAAATATGTAATGTACCAAATTTTTGCACCGCATATTCAATTAACGACTTCGCTTCATTTTGATTACTCACATCACATCGATATAAACTCACATCATACCCTTCATCTGATAATTCACGTGTCGTTTCTTGTAGCTTCTCTTCATTTACATCACTAATTAATACTTTGGCCCCTAGTTTTGCAAAAACTCGTGCGATTTCTTTTCCAATCCCCTGCGCAGCACCCGTTACAACAGCTGTTTTCCCATTCAACAATTCCATCTCTATCCCCCATTTCTATTAGTTATATTGTATATTTCGGCTCTATGCTTTCCAAATCCTCTTTGTATAAAAAAGTCTATTTGTGTCAAACTAACTTTGCAACGCCGCATAAAACACAAGGAGATTGTGTCGAATGAAAAAAAAGAATGTAAATCAAAACAAAGCTGCCGATGGCATTGATGTTGAGTTCGCTCGCGAACTCGCTGACCACAATGACTTAGAAGCAAACGCACGTGCAAATGCCGCTGATGCACGTCAAAAACGCCAATCAACAGAAAAATAAGGAACTACAACGTTCCTTATTCTTTTCAACAGGGACCTACTACCCATCAAAATAAACCGAGAGTATCTCTCGGTTTATTTTCTATATTTCTTTACGTAGTGCGCTAAAGCAAGTAACGGATATATATGCCCATAACTATGATAGCGAATATAAAAGCCCCCCGGTAACCCTGTACCAGTAGGATATTTTTCATTCATAGTAGACTTCGCGAGCAAATATGAAATTCCTTTTCGAATAATCGGTGTTTCTTGATCGTAGTAAGAAATGAGTGCATCAAGTGCCCACGCTGTTTGTGACGGCGTACTAAAAGGTAAAGAAATAAATTTTTTCTCTACACTACTTTGACAGGATTCTCCCCACCCTCCGTCTTCATGCTGCAAATGTTCGAGCCATGAAGCTGCTTTTTTCAACGATGGATGAGTAGAAGGCACTCCTAATGCACGTAAGCCTGTCATCGTTGCCCATGTCCCATATATATAACATATCCCCCATTTTCCATACCATGATCCATTCTGTTCCTGTACATCCATTAACCATTTGATAGCTTTCTTTTTTTGCTCTTCAAGCAATTCATTCGGTGCATACGTTCCGAATAATTCTAACACCCTACCTGTAATATCTGGTGTGGACGGATCGGTTATCATATCACTCGCATTTTCAATCGGCAAATTCGATAGTAACTTGCTCGTTACCCCTCGTTCAAAAGCTCCCCAGCCTCCATCATTGTTTTGCAATCCTTTTACCCATTCCACACCTCTTCCCCACGCATCATCTACTCTATCATTCCCTCTACTTCGCGCTAACGCTCTAAGGGCAGCTGTAGTATCGTCTATATCAGGGATCGTCGTATTAACATCTGAAAATCCCCAACCGCCAGCTACAAGTGATGATGCATGTACGCTCCAATCTACCTTTTTAGTTTGTTGTTTTTGCAATAAATACTCCGTCGCCCTTTGAATCATCTTATTTTCATTTGTAACTTTAGCTTCTTGCAATGAATAGCTAAGTAAAGCGGTATCCCATACGGTAGAAGGAGAATTTTGCAAATGACTTCCTCTGTCCATCTTCCATATATAAGATTTTAATCCTGTCACAGCTTTCTCAATAATTGGAGACTGAATAGAGTGCCCTAATGCAAGCAAAGCATAAATCATATAAAACGTAGCACTGGCGTAACTATATAATGTTCCATTTTCATCTATACGATCCTTCATAAAGCGCTCTACTTCTTCGTATCCTTTATGATGTAACGATAATGGATAAGATATTACCTTTTTCACATCGCCTAAAAACGATTGAATCAGCGGAGACCGCTCCTCTCGAAACCATTGCCCACCCCCGCCTGCAATATGATTTAAATTTGGCAATAACTTTTTCTCTACACGGAATCTCTTATTCATACAAATCATCATCGGAATTAAATGTATACGCGCTGAGCTGCTTAACCCAAATATACTGAGGGGGGAGTCATCTTGTAAAAATAATATTGGTGTTGGAAAGTGAAAAAGCGCAGGAAATTCATATTCTCCATGAATCGCTAATAAAAATTTCGTCATAAAATGGGCACGAGAAACTCCCCCGTGTTCCTTAATAAACATTTCAGCTCGCCTCATATTCATATCTTCTTTCGAATATTTTTCCGAAGCAAGTAAAGCAGCATATGCTTGAATCGTCGCGGATAAATTCCCTCCCTTTTCATCTTCGTATAATTTCCAAGTCCCTTCATTTGTTTGAAGAGATACTAACCTTTTCACAAACGGTTCTATTTCGTCATTTCGCCCTAATAATTTGAGTAAAAAAATCATGTGACAATCCGTTAGCAAAGCTCCTTCAAAACAAAATTGCCACGTTCCTTCTTGCCTTTGCATCGTTTGAAGTGCAGTCGTTCTCCGCTCTATCTCCTCATGCACTTTGTCATATAGTAGCACACCGCTCACCCACCCTTTCTAAGTCCGTATACGATATTCGAAAACTCATCTAAATATGTATGAAAGCAAAGAAAAGCAGAACGTGCATTACACACATTCTGCTTACAAACAATACCCAACCCCGACAACAATTCCTAATAGTGCACCAACAACAACTTGATACGGTGTATGTCCAACGAGCTCATTTAACTTTTTATATTCTGTTTGTCTACCATGAAAAAAATCATTCAATATTTTCGCTTGCTTACTTACCGCAAGCCTTACTCCTGAAGCATCGTACATAACAATAATGGCAAAAATAGCGGCAACCGCAAATATTGGACTCTCCACACCTTCCACCACTCCGACACCTGTAGCAAGTGCAGTAACAGTCGAAGCATGCGAACTTGGCATTCCACCTGAAGCAAAGAACTTAGCAAAATCAAACTCGCCTGTTTTTATTAATTTAAAAACGACTTTCGTTAACTGTGCTAAAAACCAAGAAATTATAGCTGCTATAAGTGGATCATTATGTAAAATTGTTTCCATGTTTTTCAGCTCCTCACTGACTATAATGGAATTTCTATATAATATAAGTATAAAGAAAAATGCGTAGAAAATACTACGCATTATGATACTTTTGCTGATTTATTTTTAATAAATTTTGGTTGCTTCTGTAGTAGAAACTTTGTTTTCGCCATTGAAAAGACAAATAAAGCAATCCATATACAGAAAAACGCAATCATATGAGTAGATGTAAAATGTTCACCAAAAACGAACACACCTAAAATTAAACTAATAGTCGGCGCGATGTATTGTAAAAATCCTATCATATAGAGCGGAATAAGTTGTGCTCCTTTAGCAAAATAAAAGAGTGGTAACGCTGTAACAATACCTGCCCCTATTAAAAGAAACGTTGATATTGCCGAAATAGAACCGAACGAACCAAAGCCATGAACTCCTGTCATAAACAAATATATAAGTGCAAATGGCGTCACTAACATCGTTTCCATCGTAAGCCCAATTGTTGCATCATAATTTAATAATTTTTTCGTTAATCCATATAATCCAAATGAAAAAGCAAGTGAAAGAGAAACCCATGGAATTGATCCGAAACGTATCGTTAAAATAACAACGCCCAATCCAGCTAAACCAACCGCAACATATTGCCAAAAATTAAGCTTCTCTTTTAAAACAACTGTACCAAGTAAAATACTTATAAGTGGATTAATATAATACCCAAGACTTGCTTCGATTACATGGTTATGATTTACGGCCCATATGTATACAAACCAGTTTCCACTAATAAGTACCGAAGCAATTGTTAATGACATTAATAATTTAGGTCGTTTAAAAAGGGCCACTAACTCCCCACCAAACTGACGAAACCTCTTCGTTACTCCTAAAACTAACAACATAAAAACAAATGCCCAAACGATGCGATGCGCTAATATTTCATCTGCCGGTACTTCCTCCACCCATTTCCAATAAATCGGAAGGACTCCCCACATCGTATACGCACCTGCTGCATATATAATCCCCTGCTTTTGCTCTGCTGTTTGACTCCCCATCTTCCTTTTTCTCCTCTTCTCTTTTTTTCTTCATTATAAAGTCTCACATGCTTACTTTACCAATATTCAATCTGCATTTCTTTCGACATTCCTCTTGCAAATCCTTTATATGTATAAAAACACTCCTACTGTTATAATAACGAGCACTGGAATACCGAAGACAAATTTACTTTTATGTGTCTTATGATGAAACATATACATACCAATCCAAGCTCCAACCGCTCCTCCAGCTACAGCTGATAAAAACAACGTACTTTCTGGCGTTCTCCACTGTTTTTTCTTTGCTTTTCGCTTATCAAGCCCCATCATACTAAATGCTATAACGTTAATAATAATAAAGTATATCCATTTCATCTTATTCTCTCCCTTAAAAAATTCGCTTTATTGTAACACGAAAAAACCACGCAGGCGAGTAGCCTGCATGGTTTTATAATTCAGTCTCTTGATTTTCTTGTTCTTTCTGTTCTTCCATTTGTTGTTCAGCGATTTCCGCTGAAATCATTCCATAATAAATTTCTGGATATAATCCAAATATTTGATATACACTTCCTAAAAATGGCATCGGAATCCCTCATTTCTAAAGTTGTATTGTCATTCTTAAGGATTCCCTTTTCACTCATTATACATTCGTTTTTGGCACTTCTTCTTCATCGGGAACATGTAATATATTTTGCCATTTTTTATAAGGCGCACTATTTGGATCCACATACCCTTTCGCATACGAACGATCCCACAATTGTTTCATAAACATCTCTTTCTCTTTCTTCGCAACCATATCTGCACCTGTTCCGTAATAGTTTTGGAAATACAGCTCAATTTCATCAAGGAATAGCCTTAACAAATCGTCAGATGTTTCTTCTAACGTCGGGTCATATTTTGCCTCACGGTCATACATTAAAATCATATCTAAAATATTATGAACATGCTCTTTACGGAGCCATCTTATATCTTGAGCGCCTAATACAAATGCATGTGTATATAAATGTCCACCTTGTATCATTGCCTTTTCTTGTTCTTCTTCAAATCGTGACAAGATGTTTTCATAAATAAACGGATTATGAAGCAATGCTCTGTGCAACTTATAACTTTCACTTGAAATATTTTTCCCCATCGACTGGATTAAAAAGCTACGGCCGACACCGTTATATTGATACACGAACTGTCCATCAACAGCAACTAAGCTAATCCAGCGATACATATACGCGTATAGAAGAGCACGATTACATTTATCGTAATCTAACTTCGTTTGCGTTGCATTCAAGTCTGGCATAAAGGCTGGTAAGTGCCAATATTTATCTAAATGCGGCGTCAAACTAGATTTTTTACTATTTAATTTGTTCACGCGGCGATAATACGATTGAAAATAATCACCTTTATCGTTCATAAAACCATTCGCAATATGTCCAGATGAAAGCTTAGGAAAATCTTGTAGCGATAATCCGTAATGAGCACGATAACAAATCACTTCAAATGGTGAAAACGCCTCGTTTACCGTATCTTTTTCTTTAAACATTTCTTGCAATAACTCTTCTTGCAATTCTTGTTTTAAAGATGGATGTACGCCCCAATATTGTAATTCTCTATGATGAGAAACTTTCGGAACGAACGGACTTGCTAAATGGAAAAGATCTTCAATTTTTTCACGAACGTATTCATCACGATCACGCTTCTTGAAATCTGCTTCTTTTCCCAATGCTTCAACGATATTAAGCTCTAATTTGTCACGATAGCGCACTTGAAGTTCGTCATAACAATAACTCAATATATGTTCACGATAGAAGTCTTCCACCTTTTTCGACTGAATTTCTTCGGCTTTCGCATCACGACAATATTCCCCGTACAAGCTCATATAAATTTCGGACGATATATCTTTCGGTAATACACCTAAATTTAAATGTTGCTGCATATCTTGCCAAATCTTTTCTTGCAATTTCTCTTCAGCTAATACGTATACATTCGTCGGGTTCGTTTTCCCCTCAAATTCCTTGCTTCGCTTTTGGATTTCAAACAATAAATTTTCACGTGTTTCGTATAAATTATCAAAGAATCTTTCCCAATATTGAATCATTTTATCAACTGCTTGGTATAGCGATTGATACACGAGTTCTAACAACATTTCTTTACGATACTCACTTAATTTGTGTACGTACTGCGTTACAATATCTTCAAATTCTTTTTTAAACAAACGCTGCTGATTATTAATCATTTTTCCAAACCAGCCTTGTTGCTGCGCAATTTCAACGCGGCGAACAGCCGTTACAGTTCCATCAATATTGCTCACATTAAATTTCTTATCGTAGTTTTGAATTAAATTACGCTTTTGTTCATTATTTTCATGTAGTCGATTCATCTTCTCTACTAACTGCTTACGAATTTCATACAGCATAAAACGTGCTGCAACTGGATGAACTGGATCCGTTTTCTTTAAAAACCATGTATTTAATTGGTAAGACTGTCCTTCTGAGCCACTCGGTGTAAAGCGGTCTGATTCGATCATGTCATATAAAAGGGTAGTAACATGCTCATGTACACGGCTCGGAATGGCATAAGCATATAAACGAACCGCATGATCAACTCTCGCTACTTCCCCCTTCATTTGTTCCATCATTTTAAGCTTCGCAGCCGATATTTTGCACTCATGCTGCAGGCGGTTTAATTCCTCATCTTTTTGCACTGTACGGTGTACGTAACTCTCTACAGCATCTAAAAACAATTTTGATTTTGCAACACCGAGCTTACCACCCTCTGCCCCTTCACGTGTTTCATGGTACATTTGTCTATAAAAAATATGAGCTTGTTCTGGCCGAGTAGCAAGATGCTCTAAGTCTTCTAAATAACTTTTCCCGCGCTCTGGCTTTTCACGCTGCATACCGCGTTTTACATCTTGATCGTATCTTTGCCTCTTCTCTTGAAATAGTTGATCTAAATGAAGCCAAGATTCATCTAAGCCTTGAACCGCCCATTTTAAAGCACAGTATTTCAAAACGTGCTCATACGGATAAATAAGTTTTGCCGTTCCTGCTCCGCAATATCTCCCTTTCCCACTCGATTCTGCCAATTGCTGAATTTGATTATCTTCTTGGGCAAAATGATTTGCAGACATTGGACTAAATAACTGTAAATAAATCGTATTTGCCATTTGCTCCATATAATCCGATAAATTGTGCAAATGGTGCCCATGTAAATTTTCATAATCATATAAGAAACAATAATTGTACGGTAAATGATGCTGCTTTATCGTATGGTTTGTTCTTCCATCTTCATCCACTTGATCAGGACGATATTCTAATTCAATCGTTACGCCGCCTCGTTTTGATAATTCACCAGTCGACCCAAGCGTAATAGCGTGCAACTCTTTTAACGATGCATAACCATTCGCTTGCACAGTTTCAAACTCTTTCGCACTAACCGTTCTCGTCTTAACTAAAACATCCGGCATTAAAAAAGCACCGCGAATTAAAATGTTATGATGCTGCAATTTCTTCCGGAGCATCTCACGCAAATATAATGCGATTTGTAAAAACATCCCTGAACCTGTTCCGCCGGCTAGTGACGTTACAATAATGACACGTACACCATATTCGGTCTGATCACTTGTAACTGGAAAAATCTTCTCGATTTCTTGCCAAAACGATGTGAGTTTATCTTCTTTCATCGCAGCACGTAACGCTAATCGTGAAATGACGCGTAACTGCCCAGCCCCTTCTGTTAACGGTTTATCGAGTATAGTCGGGTCCATCGGAAACCACTCTGGAATCGTTGGATCTCCCGCAATATACTCTCTCGGTGTTTTACTCGAGCTCGTTTGCGTCTTAAACTTCCGAATATGATCAAATTTACTCAATGTATTCACATCTGTATCAAATACATGCATCGCTACCTTTTTACGACGCTCCTCAGGTAATCTTTCATATATTTGATGTGTGACAGTACTACCGATTCCACCTAAGCCAATTAAAATTGTTGGAACTTGTAATGTCATGTGAACCACCTTCCTATTCTTGCTTGTTTGAAAAGAAGAATAAAGAGAGCCGGGCCTCCTCCGCCCCTCTTACACCCTATCTACTATTCACATTCGTACCGGTAAATCTCCTTACCATATCCTCTATCAATTACTAAAAGTTCATTTGGATACAACGTCTTATGCTCCATTCCTACCTCTTCCTCTGTTATAAACAGCCCATCAATAATCATCCCAACCACTTGCGATTCTTTTGCTACAAATATAGATTTCGATCCTTTTTTCGCTATTAATGTTACAGATTGCACCGTCTTTCTTTCTGCTCGGAATGGAATGCCAAAATAGTGCTTCCACCATTTATTTTTAAGTAACTCTGGTTCAGATTGATAAAGCCAATCTTTCGCTACTTCTTGATCCCATTCGTAATATAGTAATGCTTTCCGATGAAATCTCGGACGAACAATCCATCCTAAAATAATAATTCCTACTATTAAAAGTAATAAAGTAATAGGAATTACAAATTTAAAAATGAGCGCATACTTCTCAAAAAACGGCGCATTTTCAATGTGCAGTACAATCTTTTCCTTTACTTCTTGTAATTTTGAATCATTGATCGTGATGGTAGCCTCTACGGTGCCGGTATCTGTAAAATTGAATGTGTCGGAGTAATAAGGTCGAGGATAAACATAAACTTGACTACCATGCTGTTTTAATTCATAGTTGATCGATTGATTCGATGTGACACCAGTAGATTTTAATAGTTTCTTTACAGCCTCTTCTGTCATCGGTTTACCATTTAACTGGGGCTGTAAAATAAATGGTTTACTATGTTCTAAATTTGTTACCTTTTCTTCATAATCTTTCGTAACAGCTTGAAGTGTTAATTTTGGTTTTTCAGCTGGTTCAATCTTGAATTCTTTCGTCTGTCTATAAAATCCCTTTATATTCATATGGACTTTCCCGCGTACTAACTCTTTACCAACCTTTGTCTCGTAATAAAACACATGTCTTTTATCGTCCCACTTCATCGGATACTGCTTTCCGTCTATTTCTACTTCTGCTTCGAAATAAGAAGTTTGAATTGGTAATTCAGTAGGTTTCGCTTCAATAACAGCTGTCACATCTTCATACATTTTCTCAACATTTTTTCTATCTTTATCATCTTTGTCGTACGTAGAAACAGTATAATTAAGCGCTGGTTCAACAAGTACTTGTAATCCCTCTTTCTCAATGTCCTGATCCACTTCTATCGTATATGTCCCTGGCTTAATCACTTCCTGGTTCGCTGTACTTACATGCACTATATTTCCGAATAATTTAGCTTCTCCTGGTGCATGTATAGAAAAAGAAGACTGCAATTGTAACGGTTTGGAAAGTTGCATAACTTTATAATTAGACAAAGAAGGTGATTGTCGTACAAGCGTCATACGCTTTAATGGAAACGGTGTTGTAATCTCTACTTTTTTCCCTACTATTTTCGTTTTGACAATCGACTCAACAGAAGAAAATGGATCACGATTTGCAACTAATGCTGCCACTTGATTCACACTTTGTACAATACCATCCTCACCGCTAGACGGCATGACAACTCCATTCATTTCTTTTTTCCAAATCTCTTTAAACGTATTTAACTGCAGCTTCTCTTGCTGCCCTAAATCCTCTTCCATCGTGATTAAGACTGGGTGTAAAGAGATCTTTTTAGAATCCATCTCTTTCTTAAACTGTGCTAACTTCTGTGTAATTTGTTCTTTTCCGCCAATCTTATCTTTCTCCAAATCATTAAATGCCCCGTCAGTTAATACAATAAGCCAAAATTCACGTTTCCCATCTATATCTGCTTCCTTTTTTATAGATTGCATCGCCGTTTCTACTGCGCTAAATGGAGTATTTAAATATGTTTTCCACGCCCCAATCCCCTCAATTTCTGTTTGCCTTTGATCCTTTGTTAATGAAATGTTTAATGGAGCATCCGGCTTACTCATTGGAACGTAAGAAAATTTATCTTTCTCATCTAATAGCGCAACTAAACTTTGCAAGGCGTAATTGGCATACTTCCAGCGATCGTTATTTCTCATGCTGCCCGAATCATCATATACAAGTGAAACGACCCTTTCCTTTGCCTCCTCTCCTTTTGCAAAAACTGAAAAAGGTAAACATATAAATAGAAACAGCATGAACGTGGCACAAATTCGAATTTTCATGATGAGGCTTCGCCACCTTTGTAGACAAATTCCTATGTTTAAATTTATGAGAGGAAACAAGATATATGACTTGTATTTTAGGACAACAGTTCACAGCAATTACATTATGTAAACAAAAATGAACTACTCCCATATTTTATTTCGAATTTTTCCCTTATTATATATCTGAAATAACACATAGATTTCATACTTTTCCCGCTATAAATTCCACCATTAAAGTTTGATTTTCTTTTCAATACAAGAAATAAAGAGCACGCTATAATTAGCGCACTCTTTACTTCTTCACATATACTTCAACAATCGGATTTTCCTTTTGATCTGCATGTAAACGTATATTCTCTTCACCCGTATTATAAATGCTAGCTACCAGCATAACTGTTAACAAATTAGGGGTTTTCCCGTCACTTCCATATTTTCGTTCAAGAGCTTCTGTATACTCGAAATCCAAATCACCCTGCACATATGTATACACTTCAAAACCATCTTTCAAATTACATACGACCGTATCAATAATATCCGCCCCTACTTGTTTCTTCATTTCACCTCGCAGTGCTTCTATTAATTCCTCCCAAGGAACTTCGTACGTCTGAAATTGGTCTGTAGATTTCATTTCTCTTCCTCCTCGTTATGTATCCTGTTCGTATATTTCCCCTTTCGTATAACAATTATGATAGATAGGTCATTCGTACAAGCCGCACTTGTCCTGCTTACATATCGTATTACGGTAATACGGAAGGAGGAAAGAACATGCATAGAAAAAGATGTTATGATACATGCCAACGTTATTTCGGTAAAGTTGTTCGAATTGAAGATCGGGATGGTCGCATTCACTTAGGCAAAATAATAGATGTAACAAACGATTCTGTTTGGATTGAACCAATGCAACAGCGCTCATCTTTTGATACAGGATTCGGGTACTATAACGCATATTCAAACGGCGGATGTGATATTTGCGGTGGTATTAGCAGATGTGATAACTGTGGATTTGGATGCGGTGGTGGATTCGATGGTGGATTTAGTGGCTGTGGATGCGGCGGTCGTGGTTGCGGTGGTTGTGGCGGCGGTGGCTGGGGCCTTGAACTCGGATTTGGCTTTATTTTTGGAATTACTTTGGCTGCATTATTTTTCATCTAACATAGTAAAGAGTTGACTATCTTTAGCCAACTCTTTTTCTATTTTTCACATATAAAAATCCGATGCCCTAAAATATGTTGATACATAAGCAGTACTTGTTCGTGTTGCACCCACGCCTCATACAATTCTTCCGGAATAAACGGTGATACATTCCACTCTGGCTCTTCCACATGTCCTGCAACTGTTTCTGCAATAGTTCCGCCACCCGCAATTGTAATTCTTTTAAAATTTGCTGCTTTAAATAAATGAATCCACTCATTCTCAGTTAATAATTCTTTCATACCGTATAACTGTCCAATCTTTTCCTCCTCTTTCTTCTCAATATGTTTTTCGGTAATCATTTCAATGACAACAAGCTTTCCATCCTTTTGTAATACACGATAACATTCCGAAATAACCTTTTCTTTATTTGTAAAAGCGAGTATAGATTCTCCAAGTACAAGCTCAAAAGAATCATTTAAACACGGTAACCCTTCTACATCTCCTTGAATCAATTGTATATTTAAACCATCAAACAACCATCTATCTTTCGCTTTTTGAATCATAATTTCATTCTTTTCAACCGCTGTCACTTTATAACCCAATTCTTTTGTCATATACGCCGCTGTTTTCCCCGTGCCGCAACCTATCTCAAGAACATTCGCTCCGTGTCTAAGTGGCAATTGAGATAGTAATTGCTTCGTTAACGTAAAACCACCAGGATGAGCACTCCCTATTCCGTAATAAGCTAAAAAATCAATGTACGAATTTCTTTTCATGGGATTCTCCTTCATTTTTCTATAATACTTATATTCATTCATAAAAAAGTGGTGCAAAAAAAAACATTTCCAAAGTGCTTTACTACACCTTAGAAATGCTTTTATTTGTTATTATTTCTCTTCTACATATGCCCATTTGAAACTATATTCCGGACTAATATTATGTTTCACAATTCCCTTTATATTTGGTTGCATAACATATGATCTAGCATTTTGATATAAAGGTACAAGTGCTACATCATCTTCAAGTAACACTTTTTCTGCCTTCCCTAACTCTTCCCAACGTTTCTTTGCATCAGACATTAATTCTGTTTTACTCTTTTTAATACTCTCATCATATTTTGAATTTGAGTAACTCATTTGATTCTGAGAATTCGTTGTTTCAAACATATCTAAGTATGTCATCGGATCTGCATAATCTGGGCTCCAACCACCATATGCGATATCATATTCTTGCTCTGATTCTAATTTTAATTTTTGCTTAAACGGCTGAAGTTTAATATTTACTGTTACACCTTTTAAGTTTTTCTCAATCTGATCCTTTACATACTCTCCAACTTTTTTCGCATTACCAGTATCATAATTTAGTAATTCAATTGTCACCTGATCTTTTCCAAGTTCTTTTTTCGCTTCGTCCCATGCAGCCGCAGCCTTTTTAGTATCTTGTTTCAAACCATTTTTAAATGTTTCTTGGAAATCTTTACCGTCAGGTCCAGCTGCTAAACCCTTCGGAACTAAATAATCGGCTCCTTTTGAACCATCATTTAAGATGACATTTGCTAAATTCTTTTTATCTATCGATAATGCAATTGCTTCACGTAATTTCTTGCTTTTTAATGGTGTATCTTGACCAGCACGCTTTTGATTTAAACGTAAATAGAATGTACTTGGTTCTGAATATGTTCCAAACTCATCTTTTTTATTTCTATACTTATCAACGAATTCTCCTGCTAAAAGCGCGAAATCAATTGCACCTGTATCATATAAATTTACCCTTGTAGCTACTTCTTTTACTACACTGTAATTAATTTCATCTAGTTTTACAGTCTTTTTATCCCAATATTGGTCATTTTTCTTCAATTTCCAGCCTTGCTCATGTTTCCAATCAGTAAGTACAAACGGTCCATTATAGACTGTCGTATCAGATTCTAAACCGAACTTCTCTCCTTTTTCTTTTACGAACTTCTCATTTAATGGATAGTATGATGGGAATGCCACTAAGTTTAAGAAGTATGGTACCGCTTGCTCTAATTCTACTTCAAGCGTATAATCATCGGTTGCTTTTACTCCTAATTCAGTTACAGGTTTTTCTCCTTTATTAATCGCTTCTGCATTTTTAATATAGTAAGTAATAAATGCATACTCAGCAGCTGTTTTTGGATCTAACAGACGTTGCCATGCAAATACGAAATCTTTTGCAGTTACTGGATCACCATTTGACCATTTTGCATCTTTACGTAGCTTGAATGTATATTTTTTACCATCCTCGCTTTTTGTGCTAGATTCTGCTGCAGCTGGGATTGGCTTATTATCTTTATCAAGACGATATAATCCTTCCATCGTGTTTCCTAAAATTTGTGAACCAAGTGTATCCGTACTTTTCGAAGTATCCATCGTCGGAATTTCATTCGTTTCTGTTCGATTTAATACTTGTTTTGCTGCATATTTAGTATCGGATTTTTTCTCTTCCCCACCATTAGACGTTGTAGTTGTTTTCTTCTCTCCACCTGATCCCGAGCAAGCTGTTAATGCCATACTCATTGCTAGAACTGGTGCTACAACCGCTGTTAATTTTGTCATCTTTTTTCTCTTCATTTCTTTGTACCCTCCCCAATTATATGTACGATATTAACAGTTAGAGATTCTCTATTAACTTTCGTTATCAGAAAATTCTTATTAATTAATATTCTACTATTTTTTTCGGTTTTGTAAAGTATTTTTGTAAATTTTCTAAATATTTATTTTTTTATGATAATAACTTGCTATTTTACTATTACTACTATATGAATTATCCCCCGTCTACTATATGTAAACATATCCCCTCTTATTCTTCTCTATTGCTATGTTCTATATTTTTCTCATCAATATGAAATCTCTGCTATCATTTATCTATCCAATTGTTGAACTCCTTTCTAATTTCCATGTGCCTTATTCTCCTATTCATACAAAAAAAGCATTTCAAAAGCATATTAGCCACTTTTGAAATGCTTTCATGTTATTTCTTTCCGCCATCCTCAGTTACATACGCCCACTTAAAGCTATATTCTGGACTAATGTTGTGTTTCACAATTCCTTTTACATTCGGTTTCATTACATATGATCTTCCTGTTTGATATAAAGGAACTAATCCTGCATCTTCTTCAAGGAATATTTTTTCTGCTTTCCCTAATGTTTCCCAGCGCTTCTTCGGATCAGACAATAATTCATTACCTGCTTTTTGTACCATTTCATCGTATTTCGGATTTGAATAACTCATTTGGTTATATGGACTCTTCGATTCAAACATATCAATAAATGTCATTGGATCCGAATAATCTGGGCTCCAACCTGCAAACGAAACTTCATAATCTTGCGCTGACTCTAATTTTAATTTTTGTTTAAATGGCTGAATTTTCGTGTTAACTGTTACACCTTTTAAGTTTTTCTCAATTTGATCTTTAAAATAATCGGCAATCTTTTTCGCAGTTCCATCATCATAGCTTAGTAATTCAATTGTAACTTGATCTTTTCCGAGTTCCTTTTTCGCCTCTTCCCAAGCTGCTGCGCCTTTTTTCACATCATATTTCAGACCATTTTTAAATGTATCTTGATAATCTTTACCATCCGGTCCCGTCGCAAGCCCTTTTGGAACCAATTGATCAGTTGCTTTTGACCCATTATTTAATATAACGTTTGCTAAACCTTTTTTATCAATGGATAATGCGATTGCTTCACGAAGCTTTTTACTCTTTAACGGTGTATCTTGTCCGTTACGCTTTTGATTTAAACGTAAGAAGTACGTACTTGCTTCTGAATACTCACCATATTCATCTTTGTTCGATTTATATTTATCTACGAATTCTCCTGATAGTAGTGTGAAATCAATTGATCCTGTATCATATAAATTTACTTTTGTAGCAACTTCTTTTACTACACTATAATTAATTTCTTCTAATTTCACAGTCTTATTATCCCAATATTTATCATTTTTCTTCAACTGCCAACCTTGTTCATGTTTCCACGATGCCATTACAAATGGCCCGTTATACAATGTTGTATCTGCTTCTAAACCGAATTTCTCTCCTTTTTCTTTTACGAACTTTTCATTTAAAGGATAATATGACGGGAATGCTAATAAGTTTAAGAAATATGGTACTGGTTTGTCTAATTCTACTTCAAGTGTATAATCATCTACCGCTTTTGCACCTAATTCCGTTGCAGGTTTTTCACCTTTATTAATTGCCTCTGCATTTTTAATATAGTAGGCAATAAACGCATATTCTGCCGCTGTGTTTTTATCAAGTAAGCGCTGCCATCCGTATACGAAATCTTTCGCTGTTACAGGCTCTCCATTTGACCATTTTGCATCTTTACGCAGTTTAAACGTATATTTTTTACCATCTTCGCTTTTCGTACTTGATTCTGCAGCAGCCGGAATAGGCTTATTATCTTTATCAAGACGATATAATCCTTCCATTGTGTTCCCTAAAATTTGTGCCCCTAACGTATCAGTAGATTTAGAAGTGTCCATCGTCGGAATTTCTTGATTTTCCGTACGATTTAATACTTGCTTCGCTGCATATTTAATATCAGCTTTTTTTTCTTCCCCACTATTAGATGTAGTAGTCGTTTTCTTCTCCCCACCTGATCCAGAGCACGCTGTCAATGCAACACTCATTGCTAAAACTGGTACTACAACCGCTGTTAACTTTTTCATCTTTTTTCTCTTCATTTTTGTACCCTCCCTAATTATATGTACATTACCAACCCTTGAGAGACCCCTTGCTAACGATTAATTTTCTGAAAATTATAACTAATATTATTCTACTCTATTTTTCGTATTTGTAAATAGTTTTATTTTAAATATTCTGATTTTTATCTTCATAAATTAGTATGATTTATCCCCCATCTACTATATGTACGTACTATACGCCTTATTCTTCTCTATTTAACTGAGCTAAAAAAAAGCATTTCAAAGTAGCTAAGCTACTTTGAAATGCTTTTTTAACTCTATTATTTTTCAGTCACGTATGCCCACTTAAAGCTAAATTCTGGACTGATATTATGTTTTACTACACCTTTTACATTTGGTTGTAAAACATAAGAATCTCCACGTTGGTATAAAGGTACAATCGCTACATCTTCTTCAAGTAATGTTTTTTCAGCTTTTCCTAACTCTTCCCAACGTTTCTTCGCATCGCTCATTAATTCTGTTCCAGCTTTTTTCACCATGCCGTCATATTTAGGGTCAGAGAAGCTCATTTGGTTATGAGAATGTCCAGTCTCAAACATATCTAAGAACGTCATTGGATCTGCATAATCTGGATTCCAACCACCGTATGAAATATCATATTGTTGCTCAGATTCTAATTTTAGTTTTTGCTTAAATGGTTGAAGTTTAATGTTAACTGTTACACCTTTTAAGTTCTTCTCAATTTGGTCCTTAATATATTCTCCAACTTTTTTCGCATTACCAGTATCGTAGTTTAAGAATTCAATTGTAACTTGGTCTTTACCTAGCTCTTTTTTCGCTTCTTCCCAAGCTGCAGCAGCCTTTTTAGCATTTGGTTTTAAACCATTTTTAAACGTTTCTTGGAAGTCTTTACCGTCTGGTCCAGTTGCTAAACCTTTTGGTACTAAGAAGTCAGCTTCTTTTGATCCATCATTTAAAATTACGTTTGCTAAATTCTTTTTATCAACTGATAGTGCAATTGCTTCACGTAACTTTTTACTCTTTAATGGTGTGTCTTGTCCATCACGTTTTTGGTTCATACGAATGAAATACGTACTCACTTGTGAATATGTTCCGAATTCATCTTTCTTATTTCTGTATTTATCTACGAACTCTCCAGTTAATAAAGCAAAGTCAACTTGACCGCTATCATATAAATTGATAAGAGTTGCTGGTTCTTTAACAACACTGAAGTTAACTTCTTCAAGTTTTACAGTCTTTTTATCCCAATATTGATCATTTTTCTTTAATTGCCATCCTTGTTCATGCTTCCAATCTTTAAGAACGAACGGTCCATTATAAACTGTTGTATCAGACTCTATACCGAACTTCTCCCCTTTTTCTTTTACGAATTTTTCATTTAATGGGTAGTACGATGGGAATGCTACTAAGTTTAAGAAGTACGGTACCGCTTGCTCTAATTCAACTTCAAGCGTAAGATCATCTACCGCTTTCACTCCTAATTCAGCTACAGGTTTTTCACCTTTATTAACCACTTCTGCATTTTTAATTGGGAATGCGATAAATGCATACTCAGCAGCTGTTTTTGGATCTAATAGACGTTGCCAAGCATATACGAAATCTTTCGCCGTTACTGGATCTCCATTTGACCATTTTGCATCTTTACGCAGTTTAAATGTATATTTTTTACCATCTTCACTTTTCGTGCTAGATTCTGCTGCCGCTGGAATAGGCTTATTATCTTTATCCAGACGATATAATCCTTCCATCGTATTCCCTAGCATTTGTGAAGATACTGTATCTGTTGATTTAGAAGAATCCATCGTTGGAATCTCTTGGTTTACTGTTCGATTCAACACTTGTTTTGCCGCTAATTTTTCCCCTGACTTACTATCTCCACTAGAGCTAGAATTTGTGCTTGTCTTTTTATCTCCGCCTGATGTAGAACATGCTGTTAATGCCATGCTCATTGCTAAAACCGGTACTACAACTGCTGTTAGTTTTTTCATTTTTTTCTTTTTCATTTTTGTACCCTCCCTAATTCTAAACGATAGCTATTTAAGAATTTTCTGATAATTCTGTTTTTCTTTATATATTTATCAGACGATTCTTACTACTTCTTATTCTACTAATTTTTTAAAATTTGTAAAGTGTTATTATTGAAAATTATTAAAAAATTATTTTCTTACAGTAATATTCATAAAAATTCCATATAGTTTTTTAACATCATTTATTATCGTTACATATACACTAATTTAATAGTGTTAATGATACTTTCCAATAAATAGACTGTAAATTGTCGTTAATAAATAATGTATATTCTAGAGATCTCTTTCCTACAAAAACAAAAAAAGCCCACTTTCTCAGTGGACTTTCTAATTTACAACGGTAAATCCCTCTTCCTAAACACTACAATTGCTACTATGAAGATACAAAGTGCTCCAGCAGTTAAGCCTATACTTACTGGCCATATATTATATGTTCCTTCAGCAATTTCTTTCGGACGAAACAATGTAAATAAAGATATATTTCTCATCCACTCTAACTTATCACTTAATTTCCCTACCATATCTAATACGAAAAATAAGATTGTTAAACTGGCTGAGTAGCTAAGTGCCGTTCTTTCATCATTACATATACAAGAAAAGAAAAATGAATAGGCACTAACTACTAAAAATATAAGCCCTCCAACTACATTTATTTTCAAAAATAATTCTTTATTTAAGTTATTATCTTTTAAAAACCAATCTGCACCTAATATACCAGCTACATAAGTGACAATTACAATTATTAGTAGCCCCAATATGAGAACAGTAGCTTGTGTAATTGCAATTTGCACCCTGGATACAGGTGTTGCTAATAAATATGCCATCGCCCCTTTATCTACATGACGAGCAATTAGATGCGTTGCAACCGTGACACAAAAAATTGTTAAAATGATAATAAACAATAGACTATAATATTCACCAGCTAAAAAATCCATTACATTTTGAATCGGACTTTCCATTCCAACAATTTTTTTCACACTATCAGGCATGGCACTTATTAATTCATTTAAACCTTTGGCTGAAACCATCGATGGGAATATCCAAATTAATAACCATAAATAAAGAGCTGCACCAGTAGCATAGCTGAATATACTTTTTTTCGTTTCTTTCAAACTAGCTAAAAATAGTTGTTTATTCATGCTTTACCCCTTCTCTCTTCTCGTAATAATGCATAAATAAATGTTCTAAATCCGTCGCTCTCGTTTGAAGTGCAGTTACATTATAGTTTGAAAGTATTTGTAAAACAGTTTGATAGTTTCCTTGCACAATAATTGACGCCTCTCTACCTTTCATTCCTGCAAATTGCAAATCACATTGTTTAAGAGATTCGATTTCTTCTTGAGATGATACTGTTACATCTATCACCTGTCTTCTCATGCCTTGTAAATCATGAATGTTTTCAACGGTTACAAGACAACCATCTTTAATAATAGCTACTCTGTCACAAGTTCTCTCAATTTCAGTGAAAATATGTGATGACATAAGGATTGTTTTTCCTCTTTGCTTTTCCTCTAATATTAAATCTATAAATACTTGTTGCATAAGTGGATCGAGTCCTGATGTCGGTTCATCTAAAATTAACACTTCTGGATCATGCATAAATGCCGCAACTATACCTACTTTTTGTTTCATTCCTTTAGACATTTTTCGAATTGGTGTTTTCACATCGAACTGCAAACGTTCTATCAATTCATCTCGTCTTTTTATATTTTTTAACCCACGCATTCCTTGCATCAAATTTAAAAATTCTAATCCATTCATTCCTTCAATAAAAGAAATTTCTCCTGGTAAATAGCCAACTTCTCTTTGAATTTTCGCAGCATCTTCCCAACAATCTAATCCGAAAATTGTCGCTTTACCAGCCGTCGGTTTTATAAATCCCATTAAATTACGAATCGTTGTTGATTTCCCAGCACCATTTGGTCCTAAGTAGCCAAAAACTTCTCCTTCTTTCACTTCAAATGTAATATCAAACAAGCCTTTTCCATTTGAAAACTGTTTTGTAACATTTTGAACTGAAATCATAAACCCACCTCATTTTTTGAAATATTTAACATGTGATATTTCAAAATTATTGTACTCCTCATCTTTCATATTCGCAACAACTTTTTGAAATATTTATATGTCCATATTTCAAAAATATTGTTTTCAATTATTTTTTCTTGTATATTTTAATTGAGGTGATTGTATTGAACGGCTTTGAAAAAGTGAAAGAAAAGAAAAAACGTGCCATTAAAGATGCGGCCTTTACATTATTTTCAGAACGTGGATTTAATGAAGTGAAAATAGAACATATTGCAAAAAAAGCAAACGTTTCTCAAGTGACAATTTATAATCATTTCGGAAGTAAAGATGCGTTATTTAGGGAGCTTATACAAGAATTTATAATATCTGAATTTCAATATTATAAAAAACTTGCAGAAGAAAAATTACCTTTTCATGAGATGATGCAAAAGATGATCATTAGAAAAATGAATACTGGCGGGTTATTCCAACCTGATATGTTGCTACAAATGATGCAAAGAGATGAAGAGCTCCGAGAGTTTATTTATAGTTATCAAAACGAAAAAATCCTGCCTTGGTATTTAGAAATACTAGAACAAGCACAGCAAAAAAATGAAATTAACCCTCACCTTACTAAAGAAATGATGTTGCTATACATTCAAATGTTCACTAAATTAGGTGATGATTTCGGGGCACAGCTTCTTGAAGGAGATCGCGAAAAACATATACAAGATATCGTTACGATGTTCTTTTATGGACTGTCCGTCCCAGAAAAATAATTTTTTTCTAAAGAACAAATAAAATCACCAAAAGGCCCTTTGGATATTTAGATTTCAAGGGCTTTTTGGTGTTAAAAAAATTATTAATACTAACTTTATCTTAACGAAGTTAAATGCTGCTTTATAGATAATACCTTATTATAAATTAACTCTTTTAGCATAACAGGCTGAATTGAGATAATCGTTTCACCGAAATTCAGAAAATAACTTGAAACAAAATCAACTTCTTTCTTGTTAAAATAGCCTGTTATAATGTAATTTTCGTTTTCTTTTTGTATCTTCATGGAGGGATAATTCTCTTTATCAAAAATGTCTTTTCCTTTTTGATTAACAACGACAATAAAATCAGTTGCATCAGGCCTTCTATGAAAATTAGTAAGATAACTTAACAATTCTTCAAGATTTTTTGAATTCGTATTGCTTGTTTCCACAATAGAAAGAATTTTATCACATCTAATTATTTGAACATGATTTGTCTCAAAATTAAAGATTTTAGCATACCACTGGCCAAATTTAGATTCTATTCGAATAAATTGGGCGACCAATACTTTCTCCTCATCTTTTTTTAAATATGTTAAATGATAAACTCGCTCAGCAAAAATCCCCTGTAAAAGTTCTTTTAAGAACGGACTAAAGTTACTATGATTTGTTACTTCAAAGGAAAGTGTTCGTTCCATAATTGAAATATTTTTACTCACATTATCAGGTAATACATGTTTAAATTTATTTTCAAGCGCAATACTTTCTATATTAAATGGCTTTGTTTTGTAACCATTTAATGTAAGAATCGAAAAGTATAACGCATACATTTCATCCACACTAAAATATATTGGTGATAACACACTATTTTCTATAATTTTATAACTCCCATTTCTACCTAGTTCAGAATATATTGGTACACCTATTTCTTCTAATGATTGAATATCTCGTAGAGCGGTACTTTTAGAAATATCATATCTAACCATTAAATCTTTTAAATTAAAATATCTTTTATTATTTAAGAAGATAAGCATATCATTTATTCGTTCAGTTTTTTTCATATTTCCCTCCATAAAAGGTGTCATGTATTGAAACCTTTTTAGTCTATATTATAATTATTAACTAATAAAGGAGTTATATATTTATGACATTAGAAATAGCTATTTTTCTTTCAATGAATGGGCAAGCAAAGGAGGCAATTAATTTTTATACACGTAATTTAGAGGCCAAGAAGTTAATGATTGTTACGTATGAAGAACTGGCCAAAAGAGATAGTTCTTTTGAAATTACAAGTGAAAATAAAGATCATATTGCCCACTCTGTTTTACAAATTGGGAATACAAAGCTAATGATAGCCGAAGATACAATGAACCCTACTGAACGTTATAGCGTTGGAAATAACATGTCACTTTGCATTCAAAGTGCTAATTTAGAAGAAATACAAAGATTTTATAATAATTTAATTTCCGATAAGCATGTGAAAATAATCTCTCCACTAGAAAAAAATATATTTAGTGAAGCATATGGTATTATTGAAGATCCTTACGGCATACAAATCCAGTTAATGTATGATAAACGACTAAACTAAATAATGAGTCATATTCGCATATTCCTAATAAAAAAAGACACGAAATTCGTGTCTTTTTTTATTTTACCGCAATGACTCTACCCGTTTCACTACTTTCAGTCGCCAATTGAATCAATTTAATAACGTCTAAACCTTCTTGAGCAGTTACAGGTAGTTTTTCACCATTTAATATGCTATCTCGCACGCCTTTATAATACATGTCATAGCAGCCGACTTCTGTTGGAATACGCTCTAAGCTTTCTTCTGTTTCTAAAGTAGCAAAATTCTCTTCAGAGTCTGCTCCATAACCATTATCCCCTGGCTTCATTCCAGTCTTTAATTGTTCTTCCTGTGAATCCATACCATACTTCACGATAGAACCTTTATCTCCATGCAGTGTAAAATGTGGTCCAGCTTGCTTTACGTAACTGCTACTATGTAAAATAACGCGCTTCACTCCATAGTGAAGTACAACATGGAAGTAATCATCCACTTCTGCACCTGGTCGTTGTTTTATTACATCTGCGCTTATCGCATCTGGTTTCCCAAATAATGATAATGCTTGGTCAATTAAATGCGATCCTAAATCATATAATATACCTGATCCTGGTAAGTTCTTTTCTCTCCAGCGATCGCGTACATGTGGGCGGAAACGATCGAAATGCGCTTCATATGCGTATACATTCCCTATTCTTTTTTCTTGTAATAATTTCTTTATCGTTAAGAAATCATTATCCAAACGGCGATTATGATACACACTTAAAACGACATTATGTCGGTTCGCTAATGAAATAAGTTCTTCTCCTTCTTCAATTGAAACAACGAATGGTTTTTCCACAACAACATGCTTACCGTGTACAATTGCTTCTTTTACATATGGAAAATGGGTTGTATTCGGCGAAGTAATGACCACTAAGTCAATATCAGCTCGATTTACTAATTCATCAATTGTACCAACAACTTCAGCATTTGGTAATGCTTGTTTCACTACTTCTTCTTTTGATGATAAAATAGCACGAATATCGTATTCTTCTATCGTTTGTAATAACGGGATGTGAAATGTTGTACTAGAAAATCCAAATCCTACAATCCCTACACCTATTTTTTTCATGTTGCCCCTCCATTTGTCCCGCTTTAACGGGCAGTAAGATTCCTAACTCAAAATTCAGCGAAAGCAAAGAAATTAGGTGAGGAATCAACTACTCGTAAAAGCCCGATTGGTTCAACTAATAATCAGTGGGGATAAAGAAAATCCCCACTGATTAAAGTTTCACTTTATGAGAACGATTTCATTTCATCATTATAACAAGATTATTTTTATATACATAATGATTTGCTTAGAAAAAAGCATCTTACTATCATTCATAGCAAGATGCTCCCTTTATCCCGCATTAACGCGCAGTAAGACTCCCACCTCAAAATAAGGCGAATGCGAGGGAAGTTAGGCGTGAGACCAACTGCCCGTAAAAGGCCGATTGGTGAAGGCTAATAATCAGTGGGGGATGGAAAAAAACCCACTAATTAAAGTTTCACTTTATTCCGTTCTTTTCTTTGTCCACGTTTCAATTACTTCACCAGTATCATTAACATCTAGTACTAAACTACCATTACTATACCGGTCTTTATTTCGAAACGCTTTCGGATCAATTTCTTCTACAATGTGTTTCTCTGTCTTCATGTAAACTAATTCATCATCTCGAACAATTTCAATACCGACAATGCGGTACGGATTACGTTTTAACTCTTTAAAAATTACAAGGCCTCGCTTCGCCCTCGTTGATTTCTCAATTTCCGATGCCTTTATACGTTTCACAGCACCTCGCTGCGTAACGAGAATAAGTTGATCTTTTTCACCATTTAACGGTTTACCAGAAGCAACATAGTCATCTTCTTTTAAATTAATTGCTTTCACACCAGCTGCTCTGACACCAACTGGACTTACTTCTTCTTCATTGAATACAAGTGCATATGCACCATGTGTTGCAAGAACAATATCACTTGTCCCATCTGTCGCAAATATATCAACAACTTCATCATCTTTTTTCAAGTTTACAGCAACGAATGCCCGTGAATAACGCTGCACTTTATATTGGTTTAATTCTGTTTTCTTAATCATACCGTTTCGTGTAACAAATACGATAAATCGTTTTTCTTCTTCAAAATTCGGTACGACTGTTGCCCAAATTAACGATTCATCTCGCTCGAGTGAAACAAGATTCGCAACGTGTTGACCTAAATCTTTCCAACGAATTTCTGGCATTTCATACACAGGAAGATAAATATAATTTCCTTTGTTCGTAAATAAAAGAACGGTTTCTGTCGTGTTTGTATCGAAACGCTCAAGTAAGATGTCACCCTCTTTCATACCGAAGTATTTCCCGTTCGATGCATTATGCGAACGCCAACCTGTTCGTTTCACATAGCCTTCTTTCGTTACAGTAACGATGACATCTTCTTGCGGAATCATAACTTCCACATCGATTTTAATTTCTTCAATTTCCTCTTCAATTATCGCACGGCGATTATCACTATATGTTTTCTTTACTCTCTTCAAATCTGTTTTAATAACTTGAAAAAGTCTTTTTTCACTTTGTAAAATTGACTGTAACTCTATAATTTTCTTACTAAGTTCCGCTGCTTCTTGCTCTAGCGCTGTAATATCTGTATTTGTTAAACGATATAATTGCAGTGAAACAATTGCTTCTGACTGCGCCTCTGTAAATCCAAATTTCGCACTTAAATTATCTTTCGCATTACGCTTATCTTTAGACCCACGGATTGTTTCAATCACTTCATCTAAAATTGATAATGCTTTCTTTAAACCTTCTACAATATGCTGACGATTTTCTGCTTTTCTTAATTCATATTGTGAGCGTCTTGTAACAACTTCTTTCTGATGTCCAATATATGCATCCAAAATCTTAGGTAATGTCATAAGTGTCGGACGACGATTATTTATCGCTACCATATTAAAGTTGTATGGAATTTGTAAATCTGTATTTTTATATAAATAATTTAAAATACCTTCAGCATTCGCTTCTTTTTTTAATTCTACAACGATACGAAGACCTGTACGATCTGTCTCATCACGTACTTCAGCAATTCCATCTAGCTTTTTATCTATACGCAATTCATCCATTTTCTTAACAAGATTCGCTTTATTTACTTCGTACGGAATTTCTGTAATAACGATTTGTTGCTTCCCGCCACGAATCGTTTCAACCTCTGCTTTTCCGCGAATAATAATTTTACCTTTACCTGTTTCATACGCTTTTTTAATGCCATCTATCCCTTGTATAATACCACCTGTAGGGAAATCTGGTCCTTTAATAACTGTTAACAAGTCCTCCACAGAACTATTCGGTTGATCGATACGCATAATTGTAGCATCAATTACTTCTCCAAGATGATGCGGTGGAATTTCTGTTGCATAACCAGCGGAAATCCCTGTAGATCCGTTCACTAATAAGTTCGGGAACATTGCCGGTAATACAATAGGTTCTTCACTCGTATCATCAAAGTTTGACACGAATTCTACTGTTTCTTTATCAAGGTCACGTAATAACTCAGATGCGATTGGTGATAAACGTGCTTCCGTATAACGCATTGCCGCTGCTGGATCCCCATCAACACTACCGTTATTTCCGTGCATTTCAACTAAAACATTACGTACTTTCCAAGTTTGACTTAAACGGACCATCGCCTCATATACAGAGGAATCACCATGTGGATGATAATTACCGATAACATTACCTACTGTTTTAGCTGATTTACGAAACGCTTTATCATGTACGTTTCCTTCTACATACATAGAATATAAAATACGTCTTTGTACCGGTTTTAAACCGTCACGCGCATCTGGAAGCGCGCGGTCTTGAATAATATATTTACTATAACGTGCAAAGCGGTCACCTAACACGTCTTCAAGCGGGAGGTCATGAAACTTCTCTGCCTGCATGTTATTCCACCTCCGTCTCCATAATCATTTCATTTTCTAAAATATTTCCTTCTTCTTGCATACCAAATTGTACATTACGCTCAATCCATTTACGGCGAGGTTCTACTTTATCCCCCATCAATGTCGTAACTCGGCGCTCAGCTCTTGATGCATCGTCAATTTTCACACGGATTAACGTACGTGTTTCAGGGTTCATCGTTGTTTCCCATAATTGATCGGCATTCATTTCGCCAAGTCCTTTATAGCGCTGCAACATGTAGCCTTTACCGACCTTTTTCGTTACATCACCTAATTCTTCATCAGACCATGCATATTCAATTACTTCACTTTTCCCTTTTCCTTTACTTACTTTATATAAAGGTGGAAGTGCGATAAATACTTTACCAGCTTCAATAAGTGGTTTCATATAACGGTAGAAGAACGTCAGTAGTAACACTTGAATATGTGCTCCATCCGTATCTGCATCGGTCATAATAACAACTTTATCGTAGTTAATATCTTCAACAGCGAACTCATTCCCTACGCCTCCGCCAATTGCGTAAATAATCGTATTGATCTCTTCGTTCTTAAAAATATCAGCAAGCTTTGCTTTTTCCGTGTTAATTACTTTACCACGTAATGGTAGTACCGCTTGGAAACGACGATCTCGCCCTTGCTTTGCTGAACCACCAGCCGAGTCACCCTCTACTAAATACAATTCGTTTTTCTGAGGATTACGTGATTGTGCAGGTGTTAACTTCCCGCTTAAAGTACCTTCTGATTTTTTCTTCTTCTTACCAGTACGCGCTTCTTCTCTCGCTTTACGAGCAGCCTCACGTGCTTGTGCTGCTTTAATTGCCTTTCTCACAAGAAGTGTAGCTACATCCGGGTTTTCTTCTAAAAAGTAAGCTAAATGCTCAGATACAATTGCATCAATTGAAGAACGAGCTTCACTTGTACCTAGTTTCCCTTTCGTTTGCCCTTCAAACTGGAGTACGTCTTCTGGTACACGTACAGAAACAATCGAAGCTAATCCTTCTCGAATATCTGTACCCTCTAAATTTTTGTCTTTTTCTTTTAATAAAGAAACTTTACGAGCATACTCATTGAACACACGTGTCATTGCTGTTTTAAATCCAGCTTCGTGTGTACCACCGTCTTTTGTACGTACATTATTTACAAACGAAAGAATGTTTTCTGAGTAACCATCATTAAACTGAAAGGCTAACTCTGCTTCAATTCCATTTTGCTCACCCGAGAAATATACAACTGGATGAATCGAATCTTTCTCTTCGTTTAAGTATGAAACGAAAGCCTCAATTCCTGTTTCATAATGAAACACATCTTCTAAATCATTACGTTCATCTTTTATCGAGATTTTCATTCCTTTTAATAAGAATGCAGATTCACGTAATCTCTCACATAATGTTTCATAATTATAATTTGTTGTGCTGAAAATAGTTGTATCTGGTTTGAAGTGCATCGTTGTACCAGACTCTTTCGTTTTCCCGATTTTCTCTAACGTCGTTGCAGGAGTACCACCATTTTCAAAGCGTTGTTCATAAATGCTACCATCTCGCTTAATCGTTACTACTAGCCATTCTGATAAGGCGTTTACAACTGATGCCCCAACACCGTGTAAACCACCACTCGTTTTATAGCCTCCTTGGCCAAACTTACCACCAGCATGAAGTACTGTTAAAATAACTTCAGGTGTCGGCTTTCCAAGCTTATGCATTCCCGTAGGCATTCCTCGCCCTTTATCAATTACGCTAATACTATTATCTTTATGTATTACGACAGAAATTTCGTCGCCAAATCCCGCTAATGCTTCATCAACGGAGTTATCTACTATTTCATATACTAAATGATGCAATCCACGGCTATCCGTACTCCCGATATACATACCCGGGCGTTTTCGAACGGCTTCAAGTCCTTCTAACACTTGAATTGCATCTTCATTATATTGGAACTGATGCTTCGCCAAACTCCTTGCCCCTTTCCTAATCAAATCAGAACATATGTTTCTATTATAGAATAACGCCTCGACTATAGTTTTGGCAAGTTATCTTATCTCTTTTATATACTATTTTCAATAGAAAAATCCTTGTTTTTTTTCACAAGGATTCCTCTAGGCTACTATTTCAGAAAAATAATCGTTTGTCAACGAGAAATGGATATGTATTCCAACATTATACATTCCAAACCTTTATCATGATCCAAATGATCAATATCCAAAATGGGATAACAAGTAACAATCCCCAAAAACAGCCTTTAAAAAATCTCATGATGAACACCTCGTTCATCCGCCCTACTTATGTAAAAAGCGAGGGCTGAATCAATCTTTCTATCTTTAAAATCTATACTATTTTGTCATTACATGCTCTACTTTAATGCAACGATCCATTATTACTGTGTAGCCTTTTTCTTGTAAAAGTTTATATGTATCTTCATCTTGTACTCCTAATTGTGCCCAGAAAACATCTGCATCAATCTCTACAAACTCTTTCGCAACATCCTTTAAAAATTCTGAGCGACGAAACACATTTACAATATCAACATGTTCTTTAATATCCGTCAGTGAAGAAACCGCCTTTTCTCCGAGTACTTCATCTACTGTTGGATTTACTGGAATAATGCGGTACCCAGCATCTTGCATTGCTTTTGAGACCATATACGATGTGCGTTCTGGCTTATCTGATAATCCAACAACTGCAATCGTTTTACTTTTCTTTAATACTTCACCAATTTCCGTACGAGTTGGGTTTTCAATTATCATAATTTATCCCTCCTATTTCTTTAGTATATCCGATAAAGAAAGTCTCTTTCAACATGAAAGAGACTTTCTTTTATTCCGATTATTGATTCTTTGTAGCTGAATTATCTGCTAATGTAGCTGTTTTCGTCATTTTTTGGCCATTGCGATAGAATGTAACTTCTACTTTCTCGCCTACTTTTTTCTTTTCATATAAATATTTACGGAATTGAAGTGAATTCTCTACTTTTTGATCATCTAACGCTACTACTATATCATATTGCTCTAAACCAGCTTTTTCCGCTGGTGATATTGGATAGATTTTACCTAATACAACTCCATTTGTTACTTCTTTTGGCACTTTTAATTGATTTACTGCATAAGCTTGCACATCTTCTAATGAAACGACACCGACTCCTAGTGCTGGACGTTTCACCACTCCTTCTTTTTCAAGGGATTCAATAACTGGCTTTGCAATATTAATTGGAATAGCAAATCCAATTCCTTCAACTTCTTGTTGTGCAATTTTACTTGAATTAATCCCAATTATTTCACCGTTTTGATTAAATAACGCACCACCACTATTACCTGGGTTAATCGCTGCATCTGTTTGAATAACTTGAGCATTCCAATCTGCACGCTTATCGCCATCAATATCTACTGGAATTTCACGTTCTTTGCTACTAATAATACCTTCTGTTACACTTCCATCAAACCCTAGTGGGTTACCGATTGCAATCGCTTTTTCACCCGCACGAAGTTTACTTGAATCACCTAAAGTGGCAACTTTATTTACATTAGATCCATCAATTTCTACAACCGCTAAATCTAACCAAGGGTCTTTCCCTACAAGCTTTGCATCTACCTTTTTACCATCACTTAGTTTTACAGCAAGTTTATTTGCTCCATCTACTACATGGTTGTTCGTTACAATATACGCTTTATTTCCTGCTTTTTTATAAATAACACCTGATCCTGAGCCAGCTTGTTGCTCTTGGCCTGTCGGTTGCATTGCAAATGGATCAACACTTTGTTGCATATTAATAACACCTACAACAACATCCTTCGCGCCTTCGATCATTCCCGGTAAATCAGTTTCATTTTTCGCTTTATTTACAACTGGAACTACAGTTCCTTCTACTTGTTTATTAGCATTGAATGACGAAACAGCTGCATTATTATTTTGCACCCATGGCATGTACGGTGCTGCAAAACTAATCGAAACCGCCCCGACTACAGCTCCAACTAAACCTGTGAAAAAATATCCTTTTTTACTACCTGATTTTTTCACTTCTCTCGTTTCACTATGCTCTTCATTCAAATTCGGTCCGTCGTAATATCCCATGTTTTATTTCCCCTCCCTGGTGAATTCGTACTTTCAGTATAGTCACATTTTGTGTCCTTCTTGTGAACTCATCGTGAAATCCAATTAAAAAAATACTCCTATCTACCATTGTAGACAAGAAAAGTATTTTTTGTACATTCCACCTACAAAGGAGAGTGTAAATTTGCTATATCCCAAAGCCGAGATGCATAGTAACTTAAAGGTTATTCTTCGAATTTGTAACCTACTCGAATAACAGTGCCGATATGCTTCGCCTTATCTCCTAGCTTATTTCGCAGTTTTTTAATATGTGTATCAACCGTTCGGTCATCACCGTAGTAATCATATCCCCATAACTGATCTAATAAATGTTGACGTGACAACACAATTCCTTTGTTCTCCATTAAATAAACAAGAAGTTCAAACTCCTTATGTGTCAATATAATTTCTTCACCATCTACTAAAACTGTTCTAGATAGTCGATTGACTTCTATTCCAGCTAAAGACATAGTATTTTCTTCCGATACTCCTACCGCTCCATCCGCACGTTTCAATAACGTCTTCGCGCGAGCTACTAACACTTTCGGGCTAAATGGTTTCGTTACATACTCATCTGCACCTAATTCAAAACCTAGTAATGTATCATCCTCATCCGAACGTGCTGTTAGCATAATAATTGGTACTGCTGATTCTTTTCTAATTCGTCTACAAACAGACCATCCATCTATTTCTGGTAACATAATATCTAACATAATTAAATCAATTTCATGCTCTGCAAATAATTCTAACGCTTTTTTCCCGTCTTCTGCTTCGATTACTTCAAAGCCTTCATTACGAAAATAATCACTAACAATTTCACGTAATCTTCTTTCATCTTCAACAAGTAATACTGTTTTATTCATATAATCTATCCCGCCTTTTTACTCTTTCAATCGAATAATACGTTGATTGGAGCTTCCGCGAAATGGAAGTGTTAAATCTTTTTTCTCGATTTCAAATCTTCCATCGACTAAAACATCCCCATACTGTAACAACTCTATCATATCATTATTTCGAGAACTCTGTATCTCTTCTAACGTATAACCTGTATACATCCATAGATTTTTTTTCAAATCTTTCACAGCTTTTGCTACTTTTTTCACTTCAGCAGCTTGGAAGAATGGATCTCCACCTGAAAATGTTACATCTGTTAATGAATTACTTTCAATCTCTTTCACAATTTCTTCTACCGTCATTTCAGTTCCATTGCAAACATTCCAAGATTTCGGGTTATGGCACCCGAAACAACGATGCGGACAGCCCGCAAAAAACACGACTGTCCGCAACCCTTCTCCATCTACTACACTATCATGAATGATATTCATAACTTTCATTTATGCTTCACCCGATCCATCTCTTCACTACGTTTCGCACTATTCCACTTCGACATATCTCCTACAAGATAGCCCGTTATACGGCGAATTCTTTCTATATTAGCCTCATCTTCATTTCCACAGCTTGGACATTCATTCCCAATAACTCCGTGATAACTACAGCACTTACAACGATCAACAGGATGATTTATTGAACCGTACCCAACGCCATTCTCTGCCATCGCTTGCACAATTTGCTTTAATGCCTTTTTGTTATGCATAGCTGCTCCGTCTAGTTCAATATACGTAATATGTCCCCCGTTACATAGGGCATGGAAAGGTCCTTCTAAACGAATTTTATTTATCGCTTGAATGTTATAATAAACTGGAATATGGAATGAATTCGTATAGTAATTATGGTTCGTTATACCGCTAATCTCACCAAATTCTTCTCTATCTTTTTTCACAAACTTACCTGATAAACCTTCTGCAGGCGTTGCAATTACAGAGAAATTGAGTTGATGTTCTTCCATCGCCTTATCCATGCTCTCTCTCATAAAGGAAATAATTTCATATCCAAGCTTCCACGATTCTTCATTTTCTCCATGATGCTTTCCAGTTAACGCTACTAAACATTCTGCAAGACCGATAAAACCAAGACTTAACGTCCCTTGTTTTAAAATCGGTGCCACAGCATCTTCAGGTTGTAACGTCTCTCCACCACGCCATACACCTTGTGAATATAAGAACTGAAAATCTCTTGCTCTCTTTGTACATTGATAAGCAAATCTCTCTAATAATTGCTTAACGCCTAAATCTAAATAATAACTTAGCGCTTCAAAAAACGCTTCTTTCGATCCACTAATTAGCGCTAATTTTACTAAATTAATAGAAGTAAACGATAAATTCCCTCTTCCAATTGCTGTTTCTTCCCCATGTATATTAGACATAACACGAGTACGGCACCCCATATAACATACTTCACTTTCAGGTCGACCATCATAATGCACAGCATTAAACGGAGCATCTAAAAACGAAAAGTTAGGGAATAATCGCTCAGCGGTCGTTTCTAACGCTAATTCAAATAAATCATAGTTCGGATCACACTCTTCAAAGTTCACGCCTTTTTTCATTTTGAAAATTTGAATAGGAAAAATCGGTGTTTCTCCTTTACCAAGTCCAGCTTGCGTCGCTTTTAAAAGTTGCTTAATTAAAAGTCTTCCCTCTTTCGATGTGTCTGTTCCGTAATTAATTGAAATAAATGGTACTTGTCCCCCGCCCCTACTATGCATACTATTTGAATTATGAACGAAAGCCTCACACGCCTGATACGTATCATTTTCTGTCTCTTTCCATGCAAATTCCTCTATTTGTTCTTTCGTAAGCGGATATGACTGTAGTCGTTTTTTATGTCTCTTTACTGTTTTTCTCACATATGGAGCTAAATCAATATCAAAGAGTGCAAACGATTGACCACCGTGCTGCATATTTTGATTCGCCTGAAAAATAATTGAAGAAAGCGCCAACGCACTTTTAATGTCTTGCGGTTGTCTCATATGTCCATGTCCAGTATGAAAACCGTTAGCTAGCATTTGCGCTAACGGAATTTGCGAACAAGTCGTCGTTCCTGTTGCATAAAAATCTAAATCATGTGGATATAATATATTTTGATCTATCGCTTTTTTCACTTGATCTGATAATAATTTTTCTACTGCATAATACTTTGCGCTCTCAGATGCGAACGTTCCCATTACTCCCATTGGAGATCGACCATCTACATTTGCATTTTCCTGCATTAAATCTTGTTCATTACCGTGGATAATTGTCTCAAATACTTTCATTAATTCTTCTCCACGTACATTTTGTTTCAACATTCATAACCCTCCACCAACATGTTGTTGTCTTTTGATTAAAATCATACAACATATAGTTCTTCTGTTCCTGTGAAAAATGTAACATTCCTGTGAAAGTTTTTTTAAAAATTAATGACTTTTTCATTTATAAAAAAGAAATGTGCTCTTTACAAATGTATGGTACAATAAATGGGAAAAACTCTTTTTACCCTTTATCAACACATTTGTATAAAGGAGACTGAACTCATGGTTATTACATATCTTTTATTTATCGTTGCCTATCTACTCGGTTCGATTCCATTTGCATTAGTCGTTGGAAAAATTGGTTATGGAATCGACATTCGTGAGCATGGAAGCGGTAATCTAGGCGGAACAAATACATTCCGTACATTAGGGAAAAAAGCAGGTTTTATCGTAACAATTGCTGACATTTTAAAAGGTACATTAGCAACAGGTCTACCGATTATTTTCGGGTCAGATATTCACCCACTATGGTTTGGGTTAGCCGCTGTTCTTGGACATGTCTATCCGATTTTCGCAAAATTCCGCGGGGGGAAAGCAGTTGCAACTTCTGCTGGAGTGCTATTATGCTATTCACCAGTTGTTTTTGCAATATTAGCTGTTGTCTTTTTCAGCCTTTTATTTACAACAAGATACGTATCACTTTCTTCTATGATAACAGCTGTCGTTGCTGTTATTGCATCCATTGTTAGCGGGGATAAAATCTTCATTATTGCGATGTGTTTATTAGCAGGTATGGTTATTTATAAACACCGTGCAAATATCGGACGAATTATAAATAAAACTGAACCAAAAGCAAACTTTTCAAAAAAGCAAAAATAAGATCGTAACCCACATAACGCAAAAAGAAAACGTGAAGCATATTAATAGCGTCTTTTTGCGTTATTTTTTATACTAAAAGAAAAGGCAACATAATTTGGAGGAACTATACATGAATCTTTCCGTAACAAAAGAAGCAGCACAATGGTATAAAAACGAATTAAACTTACAATCGGGTGAAACAATACGCCTTTTCGTACAATACGGCGGTTGCAGTACTGTGCAAAAAGGACTTTCTTTAGGTATTCGTAAAGATGACCCTGCGCACCCTGCTGTTCAAACTCAAGAAGAAGGTATTAACTTCTTTATTGAAGGCGATGATGAGTGGTTCTTCGATGGACATAATTTATTAGTTACACTTAACGACGGTGATGATTTCCCTCAATTTAATTATGAAAAATAAAAAAGCGTGGCTTCTGCCACGCTTTTTTTATCCCGCTATTTGCGGGTAGTAAGACCCCCACTGATTAAAGTTTCACTTTATTTCTTTTTAATTTCCTCATATTTCGCATACCACTCAGGATATAATTTTTTAAATGATACAGGGCGGAAACCTTCTTTTTTCGCACAAATATTCGTCGTGCTTGCAGTAATACAAAGTTCGCCATCACTATTATAAATTTCATATCCATATACAACGCGGAGCGGGCTCACAGTATCAACCCACGTTTTCACAATAGCTTTTTCGCCGTAACGCATCGCTTTACGATATGAAATTTGCAAGTCTAATACAGGAGAAATAATTCCCTCTTTCTCCATTTCAACATATGAAAATCCTAATTCTTGTATAAGTTTAGTGCGCCCAAGTTCCAGCCACACTAAATAGTTTGAATGGTAAACAACACCCATCTGGTCTGTTTCCGCATAGCGGATTTCAACTTCATGTTCTGCTACAAACATTTCTATTCGCCTTCTTTCACTTCTGCTACCTTGCATACATTTAATCATAATACAGTGGAATCAAAAATAAAATAAAAACAGTGAATCTTTTACCGAAAGGGGCAAGCACATGATCCAAATTGTAACTGTTCGTAGCGGTGATAGTGTTTATGGTTTAGCATCAAAGTACGGATCTACACCTGAAGAAATTGTAAAAGACAATGGACTAAATCCAGCTGAAACACTCGTTGTTGGTCAGGCACTTATCGTTAATACAAAAGGCAATAATTATTATGTACAGCCAGGTGACAGCCTTTATCGAATTTCTCAAACGTATAACGTCCCTCTCGCCAGTTTAGCTAAAGTTAATAACCTTTCATTAAAATCTATTCTCCATGTCGGACAGCAATTATATATACCGAAAGGAACAAAACGAGCAGTAGAATCCATTGCTTATTTACAGCCTTCAACAATACCGATAAAAGAAAGTTTAGTAAATGCTACACGTGCTATTAATCCATTTTTAACATATTTAGCCTACTTCAGCTTTGAAGCAAAAAGAGACGGCACTTTAAAAGAACCGACGGAAACAGCGAAAATCGCTAATATTGCAACGCAAGGTAACACCATCCCTATGCTCGTTATTACAAATATTGAAAATGGAAATTTCAGTGCCGATCTGACCTCGGTTATTTTACGCGATGCAACAATTCAAAACAAGTTTATTACTAACATTTTGCAAACAGCTGAAAAATATGGCATGCGAGACATTCATTTCGATTTCGAGAGTGTGGCACCTGAAGATCGCGAAGCGTATAATCGTTTTTTACGAAATGTGAAAACACGCTTACCTAGCGGGTACACATTAAGTACAACACTTGTACCGAAAACGAGCTCAAATCAAAAAGGGAAATTTTTTGAGGCTCACGATTATAAAGCACAAGGACAAATTGTAGATTTCGTCGTCATTATGACATACGACTGGGGTTGGCAAGGTGGACCACCGATGGCGATTTCCCCTATTGGTCCTGTAAAAGAAGTACTTCAATATGCAAAATCTCAAATGCCTCCACAAAAAATTATGATGGGGCAAAATTTATATGGATTTGATTGGAAACTTCCTTTCAAACAAGGGAATCCACCCGCAAAAGCAGTTAGCTCTGTCGCAGCTGTTGCACTTGCTCGTAAATACAATGTTCCTATCCGCTATGATTTCACAGCCCAAGCTCCACATTTTAATTACTTTGATGAAAACGGCGTACAACACGAGGTTTGGTTTGAAGATTCGAGGTCTATTCAAAGTAAATTCAATTTAATGAAAGAACAAGGCATTGGCGGTATTAGTTACTGGAAGATTGGTCTACCATTCCCACAAAATTGGCGTTTACTCGTTGAAAACTTTACAATTACGAAAAAAGGCTGACGAAAGTCAGCTTTTTAAATATTTTTATAATATTATCCAAACACACAAAAAGGAGAATGATGACATTCTCCTTTTTTTAACCGTTATCAACAATTGGTTGTTTGCCAGTTTGGTCTTGCATTTGCTTCCCTTTATTGCCACCAGCTTTTTTCGATTGTGTTCCAATTTGATTTGGTGCAAAGTCTTTTGAATTCTTTTTCGGATTACCCATTACTATCGCCTCCTTAACACTAGTATCGTACTAGTGTTAAGAATTATTCAGCCTGCTTAAAAAGTTTCATTTCATAACGTTTTTCAATTCGTTTTTCAATTCGATCCATTGCATCACGATCGCTTAATAATTGTTGTTTATTTTCATTTACAAGTTCTTCAAACGATCTACGGTGACTTCTTCTCATGTTGCTCACCCTTTCTTCTACGCTTTCTTATTACATAGTATGAGCAAATGAAAAACTCTTTAATCAGATTTGCAAGAAAATTTTATGTTTTGATAAAAAATCCCATGCGCATATATTGCACATGGGATTTTTTACACCATCGTATTTAAATATTTTTTAATTTCTTCATCCGCATTTACTTTATTTGCTCTATATTCATCCAGCGCTCGTAATACAGAATCGTATTCTGCTACAATGTAGCTCTCTAGCTTCAAAATGTCCTCTACACTGTCAATCATAATTCTCGTGTTGCCAATCTCACTTTTCAATGCTGCCTCGTATGTTAAGCTCGTACAAATTTCTCTTACATCGTCTTCCATTTTTTCTGTTAACACATATTTCTTTCGCCCTTTGACCTTTAACCTTATAATTGGGTAAAAGGCTTTTATATCTAAATAACTCCCAACATTCATACAACGAATCCACTCAATATCACGTTTATTTCGTACAAGCATTTCTTTTACTGCTTCAAATACCGCTGTTTCATCAAGTACTTCCTTATTCGCTTTTCTTTTTCCTTCTTCTTCAACCGCTGCACATTTTTGATAAACAGCCGCACACGTAATACAGTCGTCAAATGCATTATGAGAACTTAATCGAATTCCAAGCATTCGTTTTAACGTTTCAAGTTTATGATTAGGCGCATGCTTCATATATTTTTTCGCTAAAAACACAGTATCAATAACGTTATTTTTAGGCTCAGGTAGTCCAAGCATATTTACATTACTTTTTAAAAAACGCATATCAAAAGATGCATTATGAGCGACAATAACATTTGTATGTAAAAATGCTAAAAATAAAGGTAATACTTCTTCAATCGTCGGTGCATCTGAAACACGATAATTTGTAATACCTGTTAAACTTGTTATTCGGTCCGGAATTGAACGCTCTGGATTCACATAAGAAACAAATTGATCTACTAGTTCATGATTATGATATTTCACTGCTGCGACTTGAATAATTTTATCATTATAAGGGTTAAATCCTGTTGTTTCAAAATCAATTACAACATAATCTAACGGTAAGGATATATTCCCCACTCCAAACACTCCTTTACCTCTAAACGTTTATATTTCTTTTATCATAACATGCTGCTATCACTACGTGAAAAAGAAAAGGCAGAAATGGTAACTTTCCACCTCTACCTTTTCACCGTTATTTTAATTTAGCAATCCGTTTCTCCATCTCTTTTTGCGTCATCGGTCCAATGAACTTATCTTGAATGACACCTTCTGTATCAATAAAATAAGAAGTTGGAATGGTAATTACTTTATACGCTGTTGTCACATCAATGTTCTTGTCCAATAAAATAGGAAAAGTAATTCCTTTTTCTTTAGCGAAGTTCCTTACCTTTTCTTCTCCCCCTCCTTTTTCTGAAGGAGTATAGTTTATAGCTAAAATTTCTACGTTTTCTTTATGTTCTTTATAAAAGGCCTCCATATCAGGCATTTCTTGCTGACAAGGCCCACACCACGTTGCCCAAAAGTTTAAAATAACTTTCTTTCCTTTTAAATTGGATAACTTTACATTCGTTCCATCTATCTTTGCTAATTCAAAATCTGGTGCGCTCTTTCCAATTTCAATACCGTTCCTTGCGAAAATCTCTTTCATAGCAGCTTCACTTTTGGCAGGCTTTTCTTGCATTACTTGATCCTCTTTACCAAACTGTTCATAAGCTGCATATCCCGCTAAACAAAGTAACACTACAATAATGGTAAGCTTCCGCCACATATTATATCACCCTTACGTGTTTATCTTCTTATTACATAATCACCAAAATACTATATACCTTATTTTAGCTTATACGGACAAGCTTGGAAATATTCACAGTCGAAATAGTTAGAATATTTATAGTCCGGATGAAATATTTCCCTTTTTATCATATAATTAGAAATAAATACAAAACTTGCGAGGTGATATGTATTTTACAATTACTTATCAACCCTTTCACTTTTGTTTTTTTCACTTTACCATTATTATGTATTTTTTTTAGCACCTTACTATACAAATTCAAATGGGCTGTAATTATTATTTCTTTTACTGTTCCACTTATATTTTTCATTATCGTCTCAGGATTTGATATACACCTAGTTTTACAAAACTTAGACGCTTGGATTGTTTATAGTGCTGTTTATTCTGTACTTTCCTACATAACGCTAGCGCTAATACGAAGAAAACTGCACATGTAGAACTTTCAAAAAGGGGGATTTTTATGAATCTATTTGAAAAAATACTATTATATATTCTTAGTTTTATATTTTCCCCAATCGGGATTATCACTTGGATCATCTCGCTCTTCAGTAAAGATCCTGAAAAAAAGCAAGTTGGGCGTATTTGTCTCTTTATCGCTTTAATCTCATTTATCCTTTTAGCCGGTCTTGGTATTCTTAGTTTCTTCACGATGACTACCACTACTATACAATAGTTATAGAAAGGATGATTATTTTGGGAGAACATCCTATAAGTAAAGAACTTCGCTATATACGAATATGTTTAGTTGTTTTAGTAATCGTTCTTTTATTTTTCAACGGTGAAAGAGTTGTTGAAATTTCTACAAATCATGATGCCGTAGAAAACGTTTCAACCAGTAATATGACACAGATTGCTGAAAATACATTTGCTATTCAAGAATATAATCCATCACTAAGTAGCGAACGTACGGTCAAAATTTTCAAATATAATCCGGATACAAATCAACTTACTCTAGTCAAAGAGTTTAGCACTAACGATACTGAGTCTTATACGTATCAACTTAATAAGAGTGAATAAAGATAAGAGCGCTATATAGCTCTTATCTTTTTATTAGCATCTCTTTAAACAATGACTTACACGTTAATAATTCTCTAGGATCCCCGCATTCCACAACAATTCCATTCTTCATGACCACAACTCGATCCGCTATCATCGCCCTCTCAACATCATGTGTCGTCACAATTCTCGTTACATTCCCCCCTAGCCCTTTAAGCATATTCCAAACCACTTCTTGATTGCTCAGATCTAATCCCGCAGTCGGTTCATCTAGAATAATGAGATTCGGATTTGATACAATCGCTCGCAATAACGCAAGACGCTTTCTCTCTCCTCCCGAAAACTCTTCACCGCTTTTATGTAGTACAGTCTGAATCCCTTTAGATAAACTCCTAATAATTGACTTCGCATTTACAAGTTCAATATTTTTTTCTAACTGTTTTTCTAAGACCCCTTCCCCAAAATACATATTCTCTTTTACTGTCGTCCGAAAAAAACGAGGTTCCTGCCATATGGTAGTCATACGAGCTTTATTACCGTAATAAGCAATACTACCATTAGATGGTTTATATAAACCCGTGATTAATTTTAAAAGCGTCGTTTTTCCTGCACCACTTTCCCCCACAATAATAACGAGTTCGCCAGGATTAATTTGCAAATGTATATTTTTAATTCTACATCTCTCTTCACCGTTCTCTTGAAATGAAACGTTTGTTAATTTCATTCCCATCGCTCTTTCTACATTTCTGTATTCAGCCGGTATATCTAAAAAGCCAAAAACTCGATTTGCCGAAGCAATAGCAACTTGTGTCATCATCAATAAATCACTCGCATAACGAACGGGGAAAAATAACATCTCAATTGTAGCTAATACCGCCACAAGCGAACCGACTTCCATATCCCCTTTTATTATTTTTTTTGCTCCTATAATAAGAACAACTATATATGCTCCTGTTTCTATTACCGTTCCAACTATCCCAATACAATGTTGTATCATCGTCTTCCTTACTTCTGTTTTATAAGATTGTGCCGTCACTCCTTTAAACAAATGAATTGCCCATTTTTCTTTTTGTAAACTACGTAAATCTTGTATACCTTTTACAAACTGTGACATCATCTCTACAACACTTGATTGATTTTTTTGAGCGATACTTGCAATATTTCTTACTTTTCCCCCCATAGGCATTGGAACAATTGCACTTAAAAATAAAAACGGGGTTATCCACCATATGAACTGTACATCGATATGTTGTAGAGCTATGAACGCACCAATAAATTGTGCAATGGCGTGGATGTATTCTATTAATATAGATCCATATAACCTTACCCAATTCGGAATATCAGAAACGACTAATGTTTCTAACTCCCCTTGTTTTACCTTCTCACTTTCTTCAAATGGTAATAAGAAAAAATGACGTAATACATCTATACGCTTCTCTCGTAATATTCGCTGGCTTACTTTTGAGCTTACATAATCAAATAACAGATTGTTCACCCACATCAAAAAGCGGCTCCCCGCAAACAAAGCAATATATACATACGTACCTTTTAACTCCCGCTGAATAATGTTATCTACAATTAGCCCCATAAATAGCGGACGGGATAAATTTAAAATGGCAGCTACTATTCCGCTACAAATCGCACTAATTAGCAATAGCTTTTCTTGCAACAGCGGCAACATTATTCTTCTATACTCATTCATTGTCATTCCCCCAATTTTGCATAATAAAAGGAAAGGGATGAAACCAAATGGTTTCATCCCTTTCCTCTTTGTTTACTCATGTTCTTTTAAAAACCTAAGTTCCAAAACATAAAATAAAAATCACTACTTTATCTAGGGATATTCTTCTGCCAACGACCTATTAAATGCCGATATGTATTACTATATAAGTTTCATTAAAATAGCAAGTGTATTTATTGTCATATGAACAACGATAGGAACAATTAATCTATTCGTTTTTACATATAAAAAAGCATACACCAATCCCGCTAAAGTATAAGGAATAACACTTGCTAACTCCATATGAAGTAATGCAAATACAAGAGACGTAATTAAGCAAGCAATGTAGACATTTGTTCGTTTACGTAACGTATCAAGAATGATTTTTTTTGTTAGAATCTCTTCCATTATAGGTCCCAAAATTGCAATATTCACTATTCTAAATGGGAAAGATATAACATTATTTTTTATCATTTCTGAGTGTTCTGAGTTAGGATCCATATTAAATACAACAATAGCTATTAATCCATAAATAGCTTGAACTAAAAAATAAATAAGAACACCATAGATACACCATAATACAGTTTTTTTGGGCGGATAAGCATCAGAAGAACCTCTTTCAATATCTGGTTTCATTAATATTAAAATTACTATGAAAGCTAAAAAATAACCTAAGATTCTACCATAGGCATTGGCCGCTTCCATTGTTAAATTAAATAAAGTTATAAAAATCGGTTCGAATAAATAAATGGACAAGTAAAACAGTATGTAAGTAATTATGACTCCCCAATATCTTTTTGGCATATTCCACCTTTTTTACAGTAACTAGCATTTTAATTTTTTTATCATCTGAATATTTCTTTCATTTAATTTTACCATTAACATAGGATATGCAACTTTAATTCTCCCTTAATTTCACAAAACACTTTAATCCATCCCACATTAACTGACAATAAGTTTTCCACTTAGAGGTCTTTAAATATGCCGATGTTTTTTCATACTAAAGAGGGATGAGAAAATCTCATCCCTCTTTAAAATATACATTCAACAAATATTGTTGAATCCTTTTAGTTTGACACTTTAGACTCTTCGATTTTCGAACGAAGAACCATTTGCAAGATACCACCGTGACGGTAGTAGTCAATTTCAACTTCACTATCGAAACGAGCTACTACTTCAAATTGCTTCTCTTTTCCTTCTGCATCGATTGCAACTACTTTTACAAGATCGCGTGGTCTAACTGTTTTGTCAATTTGAATTTCAAATGACTCGTCACCAACAAGACCTAATGTTTCAGCACTGTCGCCATCTTTAAATTGTAATGGTAATACGCCCATTAACACTAAGTTACTGCGGTGAATACGCTCGAAGCTTTCTGCGATTACTGCTTTAATACCTAATAAGTTTGTACCTTTCGCAGCCCAGTCACGAGAACTTCCCATACCGTAGTCTTTACCAGCAACAACTAGAAGGCCTGTGCCATCTTCTTTATACTTCATAGCAGCATCATAGATAGATGTTACTTCACCAGTTGGCCAATATGTTGTATATCCGCCTTCTGTTCCTGGTGCGATTTGGTTTTTAATACGGATGTTTGCAAATGTACCACGCATCATAACTTCATGGTTACCACGACGAGAACCGTAAGAGTTAAAGTCGACTGGTTGTACGCCGTTTTCTAGTAAATAACGTCCAGCTGGCGTGTGCTTACCAATTGAACCTGCTGGTGAAATGTGGTCTGTCGTTACAGAATCACCAAATTTACCAACTATGCGTAAACCTGATAACGTTTCAACTTCACCCGGCTCTTTAGATAATCCTTCGAAGAACGGTGGGTTTTGAATGTATGTTGAATCATTATCCCAAGTATATAAAGCTTCATTTGAAGTTTGGATTTCATTCCAGCGCTCATTGCTGTTAAATACTTGCGCATATTCTTTTTTGAACAATTCAGATGTAACAACACTTTGAACTACATCTTCAATTTCTTTAGCTGCTGGCCAAATATCATTAAAGTAAACAGCATTACCATTTACATCTTTACCGATTTCATCATTTTTTAGGTCAATATCAACAGTACCTGCAAGTGCATATGCCACAACAAGTGGTGGTGATGCTAAGTAGTTTGCTTTTACAAGTGGATGAATACGACCTTCAAAGTTACGGTTACCAGATAAAACAGATGTTACTAATAAATCATTTGCTGCGATTGCTTCTTCTAATTCCTCTGCTAATGGACCAGAGTTACCGATACAAGTCGTACAGCCGTAACCAACTGTTTGGAAACCTAATTGATCTAAATACGTTGTTAAACCAGACTTATCTAAGTACTCTGTAACAACTTTAGATCCTGGTGCTAACGATGTTTTTACGTAACCAGGTACTTTAAGCCCTTTTTCAATTGCTTTCTTCGCAACTAACCCTGCTCCAATTAACACGTACGGATTTGACGTATTTGTACAGCTTGTAATTGCAGCGATTGCAATTCCACCTGTTTTCATCGTTACTTCTTGATCTTTCAATGTAACTTTCACTTCTTTATCAAACTCTTGCTCATTGAATCCAAGTCCTTGTGTTCCAACTGGTGCTACAACAGCTTTATGGAACTCCTCTTTCATATTTGAAAGCGGGATTAAATCTTGCGGACGTTTCGGTCCAGAAAGGTTAGATTCGATTGTATTTAAATCAATTTCAACAAGATCAGTATAGATTGGATCTTTACTATCTGCTGTATAGAATAAACCGTTTGCTTTACAATATTCTTCAACAACGCGAATTTGCTCTTCATCTCTACCTGTTAAACGTAAGTATTCTAATGAAATATCGTCGATTGGGAAGAATCCACAAGTTGCACCGTATTCTGGTGCCATATTTGAAATTGTTGCACGGTCAGCTAAAGGCATGCTCTTTAGTCCACTACCGAAGAACTCAACAAATTTACCAACTACACCTTTTTGACGTAACACTTGTGTTACTTTTAATGCAACATCAGTTGCTGTTGTACCACTTGGAAGTGTACCAGTTAATTTCACACCGATTACTTCAGGTACTGGGAAATATGAAGGCTGTCCAAGCATTCCTGCTTCTGCTTCAATACCACCAACGCCCCATCCAAGAACACCAATACCATTAATCATTGTTGTATGTGAGTCAGTTCCAACTAATGAATCTGGGTATGCAACTAAGTCACCTTCAGCATTTTTCACCGCATGAACAACCGGTGCTAAATATTCAAGATTTACTTGGTGTACAATACCTGTTGCTGGTGGAACTGCACGGTAGTTATCAAATGATTTCTGTGCCCAGCTTAAAAATTTATAACGTTCTTCATTACGTTTAAACTCTAAGTCCATGTTGAATGCAAGCGAGTCCGCTGTACCCGCTCTATCAACCTGTACAGAGTGGTCAATTACAAGGTCTACAGTAATTTCTGGATTAATTTTATCAGGATCTCCGCCCATATCTGCCATTGCTTTACGAAGCGAAGCCAAATCTACAACAGCTGGAACACCTGTGAAGTCTTGTAAGATTACGCGAGATGGTTTAAACGGAACATCGATATCTTGAACATCTTTCGTTCCCCATTTCGCTAAATTTGTAACATGTTCTTCTGTAATTACGCGTCCGTCTACTTGACGAAGTACAGATTCAAGTAAAACTTTCACGGAATATGGTAATTGAGATACGTTGCCAACCCCTGCGTTTTCAAGCGCTTTCAATTGATAATAATGATACGTCTTTCCATCTAGTTCAAAAGTTGCACGTGATTGAAATGGATTATGTTTGACCATTATGTTTCCCCCCTGTTAAACGTGACTAATTTGTCTGAATATAAAATGTAGACAAACTTTTCAATACCTTACGATAATATCTTATTACAACTTTCTAAATAAGTAAATAATAAGAAACTTATGGATTATCATAAGTTTTCTTTATCTTTCTAAATTTGAATAGTGTCCATGCTCTTTATTAATACTATTACTATAAAGTAAAGCACTCTTTCAGCGTTTTACTTTACGTTCATATATGCTATGAACGACTCATGGTTCGTCTATAAAAAACATTATAGAGGTGAGAAAAATGGGTAAAAGAAAAGCCAATCATATTATTTCAGGAATGAATGCTGCATCCGCCCAAGGGCAAGGAACTGGCTATAATGAAGAGTTCGCAAATGAACCTTTAACTCCGGCAGAGCGACAAAATAATAAGAAACGAAAAAAGAATCAGTAACGAAAAATCCCAAAAGGTATACCTTTTGGGATTTTCTCTAATGTTTATATCGTAACAACTCCGAAACTGTTACAAATCGATAACCCTGCTTTTTCAGTTCAGGTAAAATTTTTGCTAATGCCGCCACTGTTTGACTACGATCACTTCCTCCATCGTGCAACAGTACAATATCTCCACTTTTAGCATTTTTCACAACATGATTTACTATGGATTCTGTACCTGGATTCGCCCAATCACGAGGGTCTTGATGCCATGACCATAGAACAATTTGATACCCAGCTTTTTTTGCCGTAGTAAATACAGCATCATTAATATATCCACCTGGTGGACGGAACAATAAAGGTTCTTTCACCCATTTTTCAAAATATTTCTTTCCATTTAAAATATCATGTTCTAATTTTTCATCTGATGAATTACTAGCATACAAATGATTCATCGTATGATTTCCGATTTCATGCCCTTCTTTCAACACTTGCTTTACTAAGTACGGATTACGCTGAACTCGAAAGCCAATCATAAAAAAAGTCGCTTCCGCTTTATATTGACGTAATAACTCTAATACTTGCGGTGTATAAGTTGGGTCCGGTCCATCATCAAATGTAATTGCGATAATTTTTTCATTATTTGGCACTTCCCATGTTACATAGCCAGTTGGCTCTAGCTCTTTTCTTAACAACATTTTAGCTTCCACTTTGTCCACTTGAAATATATGTACTGCACAAATTAAAGAAAAAATTGATAGAATAATTTTTCGTTTCAGCATAGTAGCACTAAAAGTAATGAGGTTGTTGAATTCACAACAACCTTTTTCACTTTTCTATTTGATCTACATTTCGCATAATATTTTGGAGATTACTTTCATATTGCTCAAGTTGTGGACGCTGCGTTTCTGATGCTACTTCAAGTGCATTTTGAATCTGTTCGTACGCCTCTTGCACTTCTTGGCGTAACTCTTTTAAATCATGGCCGTAATTCGGGTCATTTTTCACAATATTATTGAATATATTTTCCGCTTGAACAACCCCTTGCTGCGCAGCCTGAAAAGCCTGTTGCTTATCTTTATGATATGGCATAACACTTTCCCCTTCCTATATGAGTTAGTCCTACTTATCTTTACCCGTTTCTCAAAAAACATTCTCGTATAAATTCGCAAACTTCTCTCATTCTAAATAGGGAGAGGAGGTGTAAAATACAATGGGTAAAAACAATAATCAATCTAATCGTCAAAACGAGAAAAAAGGGCAATCTTCTGGACAGCCCGAACCTTTAAGTGGATCTCACAAAGTTAAAAATCGTAATCATTCACGTCAAAAAAATCATGCACATCATGATATGTAAAGCAAAAGTATTCACACACACTGTATCTTTCACATAAAATGTTTATATTTTTCTATTTGTTCTTCACCTCTATTTCATTCATGCATAACATAGTATGAATTGAGATTTTACGGAGGGTGTCTTTCATGGGCAAGAAAAAGAAGGATTGTCTTTTTCATGTTGATGGTTTCGAAGAATGGATGGATCAATTTTGTTCTGATTCTTGTAGTAACTTTAGTTTTCCAAATCAAATTCATATTGACCTTTGTGAAACAGAGCAAGAATACATTTTGGAAACAGATGTACCAAATGCAACTGCACAAAATGTACTCATTAAAAAGATGGAGACAGGCCTAAACATTTGTATACTTTATAAAAACACTTCTTTACAGCGGATTGTTCCTTTACCTACTAATATCATTTATAACAAGATGCTAGCCTGTTTAGAGAATGGATATTTAGCCATTCATATTTCCAAAAACGAAGTTGCCAATAAGCATGAAGAGAAAGTCTTTTTTCGAATTAACGATTGATATAAATATAAGCCCGAGCAACATTTTAGTTTGCTCGGGCTCATGTTATTTCGCATGTATTTCTATTTTAGAATTTCTAATATATCTTTTTTTCATTAAACCTTTTGTCACTAAAAGAACTGGGAACGCTATGCTTGAAAATATAGCTAATGTTAAAAATACTATAAAGCCATTTTGATATCCATAATGATCGAGAAGTATCCCGCCAAACCAAGGACCAATTACTACTCCAATTCCTGAAAAGCCCATAGCTCCAAAATATGTCCCTTTCAAATGTGAAACAGCTATCTCATCAATAAATACATCTGTCATTGAAAACATTAATACTTCTCCGAATGTAAAAATAATTGTACATATAGCAGCCCCTAACATAGATTCTACTAGTCCAAATCCAAACAATCCCCCGCTCACAAATAACGTTCCAACCATAATAGATGCTAACGGCGTATATTTTTTACACATTTGAATAACAGGGTATTGAATAACTACTACTGTAATCGCATTTAAAGTTAGCATATATGAGAACAACTTTACTCCATCTTGAAATATATGTGCGTTTGCAAAATATTGAGATAGTGTCGTCGTTAAATGTGAAAAACCACTATTACTCAAAATGATTCCGACTAAAGCAACTAAAAATACTATGTCTTTTCGCAAAATCCGAACCGCACTTAACATTGTGACCGGATTTTCTGTAGTTACTTTCTTTTTATCAAGTGGATATTTCTTAAATTGAAACGCTAATATAACTGTATATAAAATGTACACTCCAGCGGCTACTAAAAAAGGAATCGTTGATTTTGCACTTCCAATCTGTAATCCAACAAGTGGACCCATCGCTACTCCAACATTTATTGCACCGTAACGCAAATTATATACGAGTAAACGATACTCTGGTTTCGTTAAATCTGATAATAAAGCTCTTGATGTCGGTTCAAAAAAAGAACGACATAATCCATTCAAAGCGTTTAATAGAAAGAAACTCAAAACATGATCTGCAACTGAAAATCCTATAAATACAAACACCCAAACAATCATGGACCATATTATAATCATCTTTCGACCAAATCGATCCGATAAATTGCCTCCAATAAAACTAGCAAACACTCCAACAAGCGCACTCGTTCCAATGATAGCACCGGTCATTCCAGCCGATACGTCTTTAACAGTCGTTAAATAAATCGCTAAAAAAGGAATGCTCATTGAAGTTGCAAACCTAGCAAATAATGTCCCTATAATGATACTCATTCCAAGTGGATGAATATTTTGTAACTTCCCCTTCATCTTTAAACCTACTCTCCCTTTTCTTACATAAAAAAAGAAAGCAAAGGATCTGCTTTCTTTTTCCTTTTTCTACACTTGAGATGTTTATACCCGAGCTGTTCTCGTTATTTCCATATCAATTCCGTATGTAAACTGTAGTTCTTTACAAACATCTTTAATTAAAATAGCTACATTATACTTTTCATTAAATTCTAAAACAATGCTTTCTACTTCTTCATATGTATACTTATATTCGCCAGTAATTACACTTTTTAAATCAAAGCATTCATTAATACAAAGCTGGACGAGTAATTGTTCATACTTCTCTATGACATCTTCTTTTTTCCAAAGTAACTCCTTTACATATAACCGATCAAATTTCACACTTTCTCGATTACAATCCGTTAAAATCCGGGTCATCTCATTTAATTCTCGATATAATTCGGAAATATTTCTGCTTAAACTAAGCAACTTATCTACGCCGTTTTCATATGGCATTTTCATTCCCCCCCCGCATTTTCTTCTTATTATAGCAAGAAAATTCTAAAAAAAGTTTCTTTCTTCTGAAATATTAGGAAACTAATTTCAATTGCTTTACAATGAAACTAGCTAACACGAAAGGGGAAAGAAAATTGGAGAAAAAATTATATTACATCGACGCTTATAAGAAAGACTTTACTACTAAAGTTATAAAACAAGAGCATGATACAGAAGGAAACTTATATGTTGTCTTAAATGAAACTGCATTTTATCCAACAGGCGGCGGACAACCACATGACACTGGAACTTTAAATGGTATTCCGGTAAGTAACGTTGAAGAAGTAAATGGAGAAATTCGTCATTTCATAATAGAACAATTACATACAGAAGAAGTAGAGGGTAAAATAGATTGGGAGCGCCGTTTTGACCATATGCAACAACATACGGCTCAGCACATTTTATCCGCTGCTTTTTGGGATCACTTTAACATACCGACGATCGGGTTCCATCTTGGAAAAGAAACTATAACCATTGATTTAGAAACTGCCAATCTTTCTACAGAAACTGTTGAGAAGGCCGCACAAATTGCTAATCAAATTGTTTTTGAAAACCACCCTATTCGTATTAAATGGATGAACTTAGAAGAGGCCAAAGCATTACCCCTTCGCAAAGAACCAACTATGACAGAAAATATACGCGTTGTTATTATCGCAAATTATGATTACAACGGCTGTGGCGGAACGCATCCGAAACACACTGGTGAAGTAGGCCCTATTCAAGTACTAGGATGGGAGCGCAATAAAGGTGGTATACGCTTAACATTTATTGCTGGTTGGCGTTCTCTTAAATTAATGGGACAACATCAACAAATATTAACAGATGTTTCTAAGCAATTGAACAGTAGCGACACTGATATTCCAGCAAAAGTAGCACAACTTCTTACCTCTCAAAAAGAAAACGAAAAGGCAGTACAAGCAATGAATGAAAAACTATTATTTGTAGAAGCAAATGAACTATTACAACAACCTGCAGAAATATACGCTGGAACACTTATCTCTCGAGCATTTACAAATCGCTCTATGCAAGAAGTCGCAAAACTAGCTGCTATTATTACGGAACAACAAGAACATGCAATTACATACTTCGTTATTGAAAATGAGGACAAATTACAATGTATTCTCGCTTGTGGTAAAGCAGTGACACTCGATATGAATGCTCTTTTAAAAGATTCCCTTCCTACAATTGAAGGCAAAGGCGGAGGCAATAAAAAGAGTGCTCGTGGTGGTGGAAAAGCGATTATGAGTGGGGATGAGTTTTTAAATCAACTTGTTTCTTCTTTACAGTCAGCAGTGTAAAACATGTTTATGAAGGGTAGCTAACGGCTATCCTTCAATTATTTACAGGCCTATATTTTGTTTCAAGCCTTGATAACTCCCTGCACTTGCAAAACCTTCACTTATAAGAGTTATAAAAGTTTCCGAAAAACCATAATGACTTAAGTCTTTAATCGGTACCATTTGCACATCATGAATCGGATTATGGTCAAACTCGTTAGAAGGTAGCGTAATTTCACCTTCAATCCTCTCAAGCAGAAACGTAATATGCAATAAAGATGGGATAGCATCTGGTTTATCACAAACATAGAGTAGTCTCTTAATTTTAACTTCTAATCCGGTTTCTTCTCTCATTTCTCGAATCATCGCTTCTTCTAACGTTTCACCGTTCTCTACTCTTCCTCCAGGTAAAGACCAATTGCGATTAGCGACTCTTTGTTTTACTAACAATACTTTTTCATCTTCAATTAAAATTCCAGTAACACGAACTTGCATTACATTTTCCATATGTAATCTCCTCTTCCCATTAAATTTATAAATTAATCCTTCCACACAAAGAACATACGTTTTATAATTAAAGAAAATTATGGAAGAAAGAAGTTGTTATATGCATGCACCCACCTTTAACAAAGTCTATATCTCTTGAAGATTTCCAAAACTATTATTGGTTAAAAACAGAACTGCAAACATTTTGTCGTGAGCATGATTTACCAGCTAGTGGCTCTAAGATTGAAATAAGCGGGCGTATCTCACATTATTTAACTACGGGTAAAGTATTAAAAAACAGTTCTCATCAAAAAGTGAGTAAAGCTTCCCTCTCTTATAAAGATCTTTCTCTTCAAACAATTATTACTGAAAATCACCGCTGTAGTGAAGATGTGCGTGCTTTTTTCAAAGAAAAAATTGGAGCAAACTTTCGCTTTACAGTAGCTCTTCAAAAGTTTTTTAAAGAGAATATTGGAAAAACATATGAAGACGCGATAACGTTTTGGTATGAAGAAAACGAACGAAAAAAAGATCCTACATACAAAACAACTATCAGCGCGCAGTTTGAATACAATCGTTTCACTCGCGACTTTTTCGAAGATCCAAATAACAAAGGGAAATCAAAAGCTGATGCTATCGCTGCTTGGAATGAAATAAAAGCAAAACCTGGTAGTAATGCTTATATTCCTCAAAAAGTAGAAAACTAGTCCCTTTCTAGTTTTCTACTTTCTCAAATAATAGCGCAAGCCCTATTCCACCACCAATTCCTAACGTCGTAATTCCATATTTCATATGCTCTCTTTTAGCCTGATAAAACAAGCGCGTTACAAGCATAGCTCCAGATGCACCGTACGGATGACCGAGCGCAATTGCTCCACCATTTACATTTAATTTTCCAAAAGGAATTTGTAACTCCTTTGCACAAGCAACAATTTTTGAAGCAAATGCTTCATTTATTTCAAAATAATCGATGTCCTCTACTTTCATATTCATTTCGTTTAATAATTTGTTCACCGCAAATATCGGACCAGTCCCTGGAAGATTGGGATCCACGCCAACTACAGCACTACGAACGAAACGAAGTACAGGCTTGTATCCTAATTTTCGGGCTTGCCCCTCTTCCATTACAAGAACAGCACATGCTCCATCATTTACACCGCACGAATTACCTGCCGTTACTGTACCATTTTTCAAAAATGCGGGCTTTGTTCTTTTAATCATTCTTTCATAATTCATTTCTCGTTTTATAGATTCATCTAATAATCCATTAAAATAATGAGGTAATATCTCTTCTTGTATATATCCTTTTTCTAATGCTTGCAGCGTTCTTTTATAGCTAAGACAAGCATATTCATCTTGCATCTCTTTTGTTATGTTATATTGCTCTGCAACATACTCAGCCGCTAATCCCATATCTGGATCACCAATTGTTTCTGGTGAAAATCGCGCTCTATTTTGAAAAGGTGATGTACTTGTACTCTCTACTCCTCCTGCAATATAACAATTACCTGCGCCGCCTTGAATGAAATGACATGCGGTGCGAATCGCTTCCAATCCAGCGCCGCATTGCCTATCAATCGTTACACCAGGAATATGATAACCAAGTCCTGCCGCTAAAGCAGATAATCTTGCAACATTCCCTCCCGGTCCAACAATATTCCCTAATATGACATCGTCTATTTCTCTCTCAATTCCTTTACTTAAAAACGTAAGAAGCGGCGTTACTAATTGCTGAACTTCATAATCTTTCAACATCCCATTTTTCTTACCAATAGGTGTTCTTTTCGCTTCTACAATAACCGCTCTATTCATATATCTTTTCCCGGTTTTCAATCATATTTTTTGCTGCATTGCGAGCTATTTTCCCGCTATTTGTATAAGGTATTTCATCAACAAAGTACCATTCTTTCGGTATTTTAAAAGATGATAATCGTTGTAAGCAAAAACTCTTTAATTGTTGCTTTGTAGCACTTCCTTTTACGATAGCGACAGGCTTTTCACCCCAGTAACTATCTTCTACACCAACCACAACTATTTCTTCAACAGCTGGATGTGTCTGTAATACCCTTTCTATTTCTTCTGGAAAAATATTGATTCCTCCAAATAAAATCATATTCTTCTCTCTACCAACAATATATATAAAGCCTTCTTCATCTTGGTAGCCCACATCCTGCACTGTCATCCAGCCACCTTCGGACAATTGCGGGATTATAGCTCCATCCGATACATAGCCCATAAAAAATTGATCACTTTTCACATACACAGTTCCTATCTCACCTGTCTGTACTTCTTCTCCTGCTTCATTACATATTCGAACTTGTACATTATGACAAGGCTTCCCTACTGAATTTGGCCTTCTATCGCTCTCTTCATCAACAAGTGCTGTTACAAAACTTAGTTCCGATGCACCGTAAAATTCATATTTTTGCGCATAAGGAAATATACTCTTTATTTTTTCTTTCGCTTCAGCTTCCCATTTTGCTCCTGACGAAATAATTTTCATCCCATTTTCTATTACTCTATTTTCTTTATATAAAGATTCTAGCATTGTCGGAACTGTATACATGACCGAAATATTTTCTGTTTCTAACTTATCCAGTACTTGATCTGGAATAAACTTTCTCATAATATGCACCGTTTGCCCTACATATAATGCACTTATTGCGCCGTATAAGAAAAGAGAATGAACGAGCGTCCCAGCTATTAAAATAGAATCTTCTTTTTTCATATGAAAGTCATGTATATTGCAATCAAAACTATGAACCCACGATTGTTGTGCACGTAAAAATGCTTTTGCCTTCCCAGTCGATCCTGATGTAAATCCCATATAAAACGGAGCATTTTGTACACTTTCTACAGGATTATATGTAGGAAGATAGTTCTCTATCATTCTTTTCCACTCATCAATTTCAATTACTCTTCCTTCTTCATCCGGTAGATCATTTACCTTATATCGCTCTGTCACAATCACATCCGGATTACTAATTGCAATTCTTTCTTTGAGCTCACCCTCTTTCCACTTTATATCTAACGGCACACAAACCCATCCAGCCATCGCGGAACCCGCAAATAGTTGTAAAAACTCCATACTATTTTCTAATACAATTGCTATCGTTTTATTCTGCGATTCTTTTTCATTCAACCAGTTTTCTACTTTACATACTGACTCAAACCATTCTTTATATGTTAATACTCGATCATTTTCCTTTATTGCTATTTTATTTGTTTGTAAAGAGGCATACTTTTTATATTCTTTTGTAATCCCCATTTGAGACGTCCTTTCTTTACAAAATAATAAAAAGAAACACGCAATAAACGTGTTTCTTCTCTTTCTTATCCCGCATTTGTATATTTCCCACTCTTGAGAGCAGGCGTAATAATATGTTTCAATGAACGATGTAATTTCGTTACAAGAATTGCTGCTATAATCGCTTTTATACAATCACCTGGTAAAAATACGGCACTTACTTTCATCGTCTGCCATATAGAAACATCCATAAAGAAAGCTTGTACAATAATACCAAATACATAAACTACGAAAATACCACCAATTATATTAATACATAATACCTTTATTATAGAAACTTCACGTAAACGCTCAATTAAATAACCAATGACAAACGCTCCAACGATATAACCAAGTAAATATCCTGCACTTGGCCCAACAAATACGCCTGGACCACCGCGTCCACCAGCAAGTAATGGTGCTCCAACTCCAACTATAAGTAAGAAAATAAGCTGACTTAACGCACCAAGACGTGATCCTAACAATCCACCAGCAAGCATAACACCGAGTGATTGTAATGTAATCGGAACTGGTGTAATAGCAAGAGCAATTGGGGGTATTAATCCTAACACTCCCATAATAGAACTAAATAAAGCGACGAAAACTAAGTTTTTTGTATTCATATTTGCTTCTCCTATTTGTAAACTTAAAATGATTTTTAGGTAACATATTATAGGAGTTATATTATCTTTTCACTAGCTTTTTGTCAACTTATTTTTAATATCGGTTTACAAATATAAATTCAATTATTTCTCTTTATGCAAATGCTCAAGTTCTTTTCGAAGTGCCTGTTTTAAAAACTTCCCAACAGATGTTTTCGGTATTTCTTCCATAAATACAATATCATCTGGTAACCACCACTTCGCAAACTGCGGTTTTAAAAACTCATATATTTCGTCTTTTGTAACCGTACTATTTTTCTTTTGAACAACGCAGGCAACTGGGCGTTCTTGCCACTGCGGATGAGGAATTGCAACGACAGCCGCTTCAAATATAGCATCATGTGCCATTAAAGCATTTTCAAGATCCACTGAAGAAATCCATTCTCCCCCGCTTTTAATAACATCTTTCGTACGATCAACAATTTTCACGCAGCCTTCCTCATCAACTGTAACAACATCACCAGTATATAACCAACCGTCTCGGAATCCTTCGACAGTACGATCATCGTTATAATAGCTTTCAGCGATCCAAGGTGCTCGTAAACATAACTCTCCCATCTCAGTACCATCCCACTTCACTTCACCATTTGTACCGACTACTTTCATCTCTACACCAGGGACAAGATATCCTTGTTTTGAGCGGATTTCTAATTGCTCTTCATATGATAATTCTGTTTCATAACTTTTTAAACGTGCAAGTGTTACGAGTGGGCTTGTTTCAGTCATACCATATGCATGTACGAAAGGAACATTATATTTTTGCTCAAATGCTTTAATAACGCTTTTCGGTGCAGCTGCACCACCGCATAATATTCTCGTTATACTAGATAAATCGTAACTATTATTTTCTAACTCTTGTAATACACCGAGCCAAATTGTCGGCACACCTGCTGCTATCGTTACTTTTTCAGCTTGAATCATCTCTAATAAAATTTTTGGAGTAAACATTGGTCCTGGCAGAACTTGTTTAGTTCCAAACCAAGTAGCTGCAAAAGGAAGCCCCCAAGCGTTCACATGGAACATCGGTACAATTGCCATCGCCGCATCACTTTCCGATAAAGCAGCTGTATCCGCTAAACCGAGTGCCATACAATGCAATACAGTACTACGATGCGTATATACAACACCTTTTGGGTTTCCTGTAGTCGCTGACGTATAACACATACCAGCAGGTGTATTTTCATCAATATCTTTTACAAATTGGAAAGTTGGATCGCCTTCTTCTAATAGCTTTTCATAATGATATACAGGTTCTAGCGTAGTATTGGGAAGTTCATCTTTATCAGTCATAATAATGTAGGCTTGTACAGTTGATAATTGTGATTGAATATTTTCAACAAGTGGTACGAGATCTTCATCTATCAGTAGAATTCGATCTTCTGCGTGCTGAATAATGTATGAAATATGTTGAGGAGATAAACGAATATTAATTGTGTGTAAAACGGAAGCAATACCAGGAATAGCAAAATATGCTTCCACATGCCGATGATGATTCCACGCTAACGTTCCTATACGCTCGCCTTCTTTAATTCCTAATTTTTTTAACGCACTAGAAAGCCTTCTCGTCCTTTCACCTAACTGCTTATACGTTAACGTCGTAACTGTATCTTGTGTCCGTGAAACAATTTCTTTCTTTGAAAACAGTTTTTCTGCTCTTTCCATCATAGAACTAATTGTTAGCGGTACATTCATCATCATATTGGTTACATCCCCCTTTAAAGCGTTTTCATTTTTTGTTTATTATAACAGACTTCCACAAATAATTACGATATTTTTCTGTATTTTCTGAATTATTTCTTTGGAAATAATTCAGAAAATACTAAGAGAAAATATATTAAAATTCCTTCTTACGATATATAAATACCGAAATGAAATAAGAAAAGATATATATGATAACGCCAAATATTGTATATAGAATTGAAACGTATACAGATGAATTTAAATTTGATATTGGAAATTGTTCTATTAGATATCCAATTACACTTTGTAATCCAAAATAAGTAGCAAGTCCCCCACATGCGCCTCCAATTGTAATAGCATCAGATTTTTCTGCTCCAAAAACATAGAGAAGCGGATAAGCTATTGCTCCGGCATTAAGAATGATGAACGTCCCTAAAGAAACACTCTTAAATATACCATCATCAATTGGTGTATCTGAAACTAAACCATGTACATAAAATATGCCATACGATAATAAAGTACCAATAATTACAACTAAAAAATAGAAAAGATAGTGACTTTGTACAATATTATTTCTAGTAACCGGTAAAGTAAGTACATATTTTTCATACCCCGACTTACTCTCATATTTAATAACTTCAAGTGCAGGAATCGCAGCAAATAAGATAATGAACGTAGCAATTAAACGGTACATTGAAGCATTACCAAAATAAAAAACAAATCCCGCTCCTAATATCGCTATTCCCATGAACATAAAGAAAGTTCGATACACTAGATAATAGTTTGTCAATAATAAACCTTTCATTTATTTTTCACTCCTCGTTAATAAAACACTTATTTCTTCTATCGAAATGGTTCTATGAGCAATCCCACTTGGTAATTTATGCACATCTGATACAAGTACATTGAAATAAGAACCATTATTCCTTTTCACCACAACTATATCTTTGTTGATTAAAGTTAGTTGTTCCTCATCAACATCTACAATGGCATAATTGTCCAAAACCTTATCCTTTTCTTCATTCAATAAAATTTCTCCATCTTTTATCACAATAAGGTGACTAGCTATTTTTTCTACATCACTCATAATATGTGAAGAAAGTAATATACCACCATTACTTTTATTCACAAAACTTTTTAATTCCTCTAATACCTCCTCCCTAGATGAAGGATCAAGACCTCCCGTCGCTTCATCTAGGATTAATAATTTTGCATTATGCGATAATGCAACAGCTATAGATAGTTTCATCGACATTCCACGGGAAAATCTACCTACTTTTTCATTAGTAGGTAAAGAGAAAGAATGAACTAATCGGTAAAAATTTTCTCTATCCCAAGATTCAAACATCTTTTCAAAAACCTTATTTAGTTGTTTTATTGTAAGATGAGCCGGTAGATTCATAGCATCAAATACGACTCCAATCTTTCCCTTAATCTTGGCATCTTTATTTATATTTTCTTCACCTAATATTTTTACTGTACCGCTATCTTTAGAAATTAATTCTAATACTGTTTTAAATGTTGTTGATTTACCTGCCCCATTGTCACCAATGAATCCCACTATTGACCCTGATGGCACATTGAATGTAACATCTTTTAAAACAACTTTGCTTCCAAATGATTTACTTAAATTTTTAATTTCTAGAATGTTTGACATCATTTCACTCCCATCTTAACTTTTAATAAAATAGATTTTCTCCTATTAAAAATTATCCACTTTATCTCTCACTTTCTTTTTTAGTTTAAAAATAATACGATTGCTATATTCTTTATTCTCTACTAAAATTCGATACATCTCCCACACTCCTACAACACGAACAAAAAGATAGACTCCAATAGCAATAAGTACAACACAGTACGGATAATACTGCACTAATTCTCCTGAAGTGATATGCTTTTTCTCAAATAAAAATGGTATCGCTCCTGCTGCTATAAAACAAAATCCAACGATCATTACTGCAGCATACTTCTTCTTAATTACTTCATATCTTTTTGTCAATTCTTTTAGAAAGTTTTGATCAAATAGTAATTCTTCTTTTTTTAATACATTGTATCGACTCTCTTCTATCGTTACAGGTACCATCATCGCTCCAATTCCAAGGACAGCAATGATAATGACAAGGAATGTAGACATTGTTGCATTTTCTTTAAATAATAAATACGGTATTGTAGATAAAATAAGCAAGCTAAATCCTAATGCGATATATTTAGAAATTTTTTGCCCATACACTATATACCCTTCCGCCATTTCCTTACTTACATAATAACCATTTTCCTTTTCATTACTTTGCTCAGCAGTTTCTTTTAATAAATAATCAAGAGATACTTCAAATACATTTCCAATCATTATTAGTTTTTCGGTTTCAGGAAAACCTTGACCATTTTCCCATTTACTAACCGCTTGTCTTGTTGTGTTTAATTTCTCAGCTAACGCTTCTTGAGAAAGGCCTTTTTCCTTTCTTAATTTAAAAAGCTTCTCACCAAATTCCATATGTGTGTCCCCCTTTGTTTTCTTAACTAAATTGTATGTAAACATTGCTCTTATCTCTATCTTCCTGTAGTTGCACTTTGTCAACTTACGGTTGCGATTGTGTTATATAGCGGTTTTGTATACGATTTAGCTAGTTTTCTTCTATGATTGTGGTATTGAGAAAAACAATATTTCTCAATACCTAATTATAACAATTAAAGGTAATTATTGTTATACGCAAAACAAAAACCCCCTTATTCAATTAAAGGAGTTTTCAATATAAAATATTTCATTGATTCATATATCTTTTCCTAGATATACAATACCTTTTCGTATCACGATACTTACCTTTAATGAACAAATCCTTTTGAATTGTACAATCGTATTCCATATTCAAACGTTTCATTAATTTTTCAGATGCTTCATTTTCTTAATTACATCCTGCTTCAATACTATTAAGACGTAACTCATTAAAACCATAGCTAAAAAAAGCTGAAGCCGCCTCGGTAGCTAATCCTCTACCCCAATATTTTCGTGATAAGGCGTATGCAATTTCCGCTTTATGTTCAGTTACATCATATTTTATAAATCCACAAGTCCCTATGAGTTTTTGTTCCTCTCTTAATACAATTCCAAGGGGAGCTACCTTTTCTTTCTCATATTGACTCACAATTTCTTTTATATATTTTTGTGTGTCATGTAACGATTGCTGAGCATCCCATACTGTATACGTTGACATTTCTTTATCTGAGGCATACTCATATATATGTAAAATACCACTCATATTAATTTCCCTTAATATAAGACGTTTCGTATACAACGCTGGATATGACCACTTCTCAACAATCATAGCGGCTTCTGCTTAAACCTTTCATAATTCCGTACCTTTAATGAAAGGATATTCCCGCAATCTGTACAAATATAAGCATCCACTGGTGAAGATGTGAACATCGTTTCCTTTTTCCGTATTTGTGCATAACCGATAAACTCACCTTCTCCTATGTTTTGAGAACCGCAATGAGAGCATGTCTGCACGTCTTTCTGTTTCATGAGAGCACCACCTTTAATCTGTTTCCACTCCCTTCGACAGTTCGCTTCCATTTCCCTTCCAAAAAACCTCTTATTCTCTTACATTTCAACAGGAATCTCAGAAGAAAAATCGTATATGTACTATGAACTATATTAATTGACGGAGGAATCGCATGAGTACAATTATGACAGTCAATACAGCACAAGAAATTGAAAACGCAGAAATACAGATGCTTTCTTCTAGATTAGAGGCACTACAAACAATAAGCGGCAACCCAATGCAAGTACAAACGAAAAAGTTCGGGAGTGCCACTGCCTTTTCATCAAAAATAATTGCTGGTCCTGCTTTTAACACAGTAAAAGGCGTTACCTTTACAAATACAGATGAGATAGATGAAATCATCGCTTATTATCAATCACTACAAATCCCTTGCCGTTTTGAAATTACACCAGCGCAAGGTACAACTGAATTATTTCAATACTTATCTCAAAAAAATTTTTATCAATCTAACTTCCATACCGCTTTATATAGTTTACCAAGAGAAGACTCATCGCTGCTGCCTTCTAACATTTCAGTACGCCAACTAAAAGAAAATGAATTTGATATTTTTGCAGACATATATGTACGTGGATTTAACATGCCATCCTTTACAAAATATGGTGTGCACCAAAATAACGAAATTCTTTACAATAAACCAGGATGGTATTTTTTCATAGCCGAAGTTCAAAACACTCCTGCTAGTATAGGGGTACTTTATATAAATAAAGGTGTTGCTTCATTAGCTGCTTCTGCTACTTTGCCAGAATTTCAACGTAAAGGTTGTCATACCGCATTAATTCAAAAACGAATTGAGACCGCTGTTGCATCCAATTGCAATTTAATAGTTGGACAAGCAAGATTCGGTAGCGGCAGTCAAAATAATATGGAACGTGCCCATATGAAAATTGCTTATACAAAATCAATATGGACTGCGAAAGACATATAATTAACTTTCTTTTTCTTTCCATTACGAATGTATACATTTTATGACAATTACCTTTCTATCCTGTTACTCATTTGAATATTCAAACTAAATTTGTTACGCTTGTTACGCTATTACTAGATACATCATTCAACTTGCAATATGAAAAGAGAATTCTACTCAAACTACAAGGAGGAGAAATGTATGACTAAACATGATCATGGTTTAAAAGAAAAAGTAGAAGGTGCCATTGATAAGGTAAAGGGTGAAGTAAAGGAAGTTGTCGGGAAAGTAACTGACAATAAAAAATTACAAGCCGAGGGAAAATGGGATAAGGTGAAAGGCACTGCTAAAGATACTGTCGGTAATGTAAAAGAGAAAATACATGAATATAAAGAGAACAAATAAAAAAGAGCCACGATGTATGGTCGTGCAAGTAGTAAGTTACTAGATCTGAGAAGATTGTCAGCTACTCAAAAATGAAAATACAACCGAGAAAGTAAGAGAGTTTGTATTTTACATTTACCCATAAGATCATTTTAAAATGACAAATAGATGCCTCAAGGCATCTATTTGTCTATAAAGAACTATTTTACTTCTATTGTATAATTACCTAATCCTAATCACTCAGGTTTTTCCTTACTAACATTTTCTAACATAATGCCTTTGCTAGAGTATAAGATTACTTTTACATCTTACTTTGTGAAATTTGGTTTTAGGTCACCTGTATACGGTTCATGCTCAACAAAGATTTTTATATCTTTTCCATTCGCATCTTTCCCTATTCTTGTATACGTAAATTTATCTTTATTTAACTCTGTAAGTTCAAGGACCGCACCATATTTATTATTTCCTAACGAAACGTGAGCTCTTATTTTATTGTCATGTACAACATCGAAGAAACCATAATCCCCACGACTTATCCCTGTATTCATATTGAAAAACTCATATTTATTTGTATTTTTATCATATTTTGCTAGACTGATTAAGTTAGAGTTGTAGTTTGTTACATTATTACCCTGTTCATCTAATACCACTGTTCCGTTCCATAGAGTACTAGATAAGATTTCATCTCCATCAACGTCTGTAACTATTTTCCCCGTCGAGCTTTCTAAATTTTTATCAGGTCGGGTAAAAGAAAGCTCTTTTTCTTGATAAGGAACATGCTCAACAAATACTTCTACATCGTTCCCTTTTGCATCTTTCCCCATTCTTTTATATGTAAATTTCTCCTTGTCTAATTGCGTTAATTCAACAACTGCTTGATAATTTTGCGTTTCAGAAATTAACACTCTTTTCTTTCCATCGTTGGTTATAAAAAAGGTACCGCTATCATTACGACTCTCTCCTGTATTTGCATTAAAAAATTCATACCTTGCAGTTTTAGCATCATATTTTGCAAGCCCGATGAAATTTTGATTTTCTTTCGTTAAATCATTATGATCTTTGTCATAGACTTTTGTCCCTTTCCAGTTTGTTTCACCAAGTATACTAGCTAGTAGCTGCCCTTTCGTTTGTTGAGTTTCTTGTATTGCATTGTATAAAAATTGTGCATACTGTTCACGCGTCACATCCATACTTGGAGCGAATTCCCCTCCTCCTACTCCTTTTGCAATATTATTTGTTTGAACAGCACTAATTGCATTTCTTGCCCATGAGTTCGTTGAAACGTCATTAAAAGTATGATCACTCTTTGCCTTTAAATGAAAAGCATTTGTAAGAACCTGTGCCATTTCTGCACGTGTTAAGGATGCCTTCGGTCTAAAGTTCCCATACTCATCACCCTTAAAAACACCCATTTCTGTTAAAGACAAGATTTCCTTTATATAGCTTGTCGAATCTTCGCTTACGTCCCCATATGGGTTCTGATAATTTTTGTTTTCTGCCATATTAAAATAACGATACATTAAAGCTGCAACTTGTTCGCGTGTTACGTTATCTCCAAAACCAAATCTTCCATCATCATAGCCGAAAATAATTTTCTCACCTGTTAATTGATGAATCGCCTCATATGACCAGTGCCCCTTTGGAACATCTTTGAATACAACAGTATGATTCGTTTGTGGTGTAACCTCCTCTGCTTTCACCTCTCCATTTTGAAGTATTACAACGATCATACAATCACCTAACTGTGCATATTCAAGTTTTTCGCCTTCTATTTGAACTGCTGCAATACATGTACACCAAAGATGGTCTTTTTTTCTCGTATCAACCTTGTACTCTAGCATCTTGTTTTGCAATAATTCATTCGCCTTTGCAACTTCACCTTGTAAACTATTAATCTCCCGTAACGAAGTAAAATGACTTGCAAATAAATGCGAAGCGATGTATGCTCCATTATGTCCTTCTTCATCACAAAACGGGACGAGCGGAGTTGCTCCATCACATACACCGTAAATCATTTTATCTTCATTACAAAAAAATGAATCCTCACACTCTTGTTTTAAAGGACTTTTCTGTTGATATGTTGTTATCTTCATATCTGTATCCCCTCCCAATTTATCAAACACTCGAACTATTTAGATTAATCTATTTTTCCAAAATAAACTGTTTTCCCCGAAAACTTTCAATTTCATATATAATCTTGAAATAATATGATTATTTAGTGAAGGACGGGAAAGAGATGGTCAGATTTCTTGGTGTTATTTTTGGTTCTATTATTATCGCAATTGCCTTTAATCTTTTCCTTATCCCCCATAAAATTTTAAGTAGTGGAATTGGCGGAATTGCTATTATTTTAGGGATTGTAACCCCTGTAAACACAGGTATTATTAACTTTGTATTGAACTTACCTATCCTTATTTTAGGATACATAGGTCTTGGAAAAAAAGTAATTTTTAACACGGTTGTTTCTGTAATTGTATTATCTGTTGCATTATACTATGTTCCAGTAAAAGTCGTAGCAACAGATCCACTTTTATCATCTGTATTTGGCGGTGTCATCGCCGGAGCTGGTATTGGTCTTGTCTTTAACTGCCATGGTTCAACTGGTGGATTTGATATTATCGGTATGTTGTTATCTCGTAAGCGAGATATTAAACTTGGTGGATTCCTTATTGCATTAAATACTGTTGTTGTTGTCATTGCAGGATTTTTCTTCACTTGGGATGTTGCCCTTACAAGCTTACTTTCAATTTATGTAACTGGTAAAGTAATTGATGCCGTTCATACGAAACATCGTAAAGTTACACTTATGATTGTAACAAATCAAGCAGAAGAAATGAAAAAAAAGCTTCTTTCAACTGTAGTACGTGGAATTACGTTACTTGATGGTGAAGGTGCTTATTCAAACGAGAAAAAACGTGTACTTATGACAGTCGTTTCACGTGAAGAATTAGCAAGTATGAAACTAACGATTTCGGAAATTGATCCTCATGCATTCGTTAATATTACGGAGACTGTTGAAGTATTAGGATTGTTTAGAAAAGTGTGAAAAACTAGGTGGACCTTCACCTAGTTTTTATTTTCCATAAATTCAATTCGATTTCCAAACGGATCTGACACGTAAAATCTGATTACATCTGGTCACGCATGATCATCTATTACTTCAATACCTTGCTTTATTAACCTTTGTTTAAATTCATTAATTTTCAAAACATAAAAAGCTGGATGCGCTTTTTTAGCTGGATTAAAATTTTGCTCAACTCCGATATGAATCTCTTGATTTCCACACTTAAACCAACACCCACCACGCTTCTTTAATTCCTCTGGCTTTGGGATTTCCTCCATACCAATTTTATTACCATAAAATTCTCGTGCTTCTTCTTCACATCCTACTGGCGCCGCTACTTGTACATGATCAATTCCTTGAACATAATTTTTCATATTCCTTCCCCCTCTTCTATTCTAATGTTATAACGAAAATACATTCATGTAACTTAGAAAATATTAATAAAGCAATATAAGATTCTCTTATTACTACCCTTTTTTACCTTCCACTAAAAATAAAAAAGAAAATTTATTATATAATTTCCATTTTTTATAGAAATACACATTGCACCTATATTATAGTTAGTACTAGATTCATCTTTTTTAGATGCTAGTTGTACGGAGGAAATATTATGAGTCGTAAAAAACATTCATCTACTCAAAAAAAGCTTCACCCAAACGTATCGGAGCGCTTGCGAAACCATATACAAAATCGTTCTTTAGCAGAAATGTATGCATCTCTTTTTGAACATAACCCTGATAGTATTATTTCATTGAATTTAGAAGGAGTTATTTTACATATTAACCCCTCTGCGGAAAGAATATTAGGTTATACTTCTAACGAATTAGAGCGAAAAACAATCACTTCTATTTTAGAAGCACATATTTCTGATCAAGTGCTACAATACATAAAAAATGCTGCAGCTGACAATCAAAAAGAGTATATCGTCTCTATTTATCATAAAGACGGATATTTACTAGATGCCGTAACAAAATTAGTTCCTATTTTTGTTAAAAACCGTTTAACAGGTGTATACGCCATTATGAAACCCCTTGAAAAATCAGAAAGAATTGAGAAAGTATTACAAGAGAGTGAGAAACGATTACGCACATTAATGAATTCAATGCCTGCATTTGTTATTTTTAAGGATCATGAAGGACGCTGGCTTGAAGCGAATGACTATGCGCTTTCTTGTTTCAATTTCCATAACGTTCCTTATCATGGAAAAAGAGATAATGAACTCATTCAATATAACGAAGCATACCGCGAATCTTTTTTGCATTGTGAAGAAGTCGATGAACTAACATGGCAAAAAGGACAAATTCTTCACGGAGAGGAATTTATTATACATAGAAATGATTTCGACCTAGTTTTAAGCATTTCAAAAGTCCCACTCTTCCATCCTGATGGCTCACGCAAAGGTCTTATAGTGATGGGAAGAGACGTTACCGAACTAAAAGAAACTGAAAAGTTATTACGGAAATCCGAAAAACTTGCAGTAGTAGGACAACTGACAGCTGGAATTGCCCATGAAATTAGAAACCCGCTCACTTCATTAAAAGGATTTTTAACGTTATTACATCCAGAAATAAATGAGGAAAACAAATGGTATGTGGACGTTATGTTGAGTGAAATTTCACAAATGGAATCTATAACAAGCCAATTTATGGCGATGTCTAAACCACAAGTGTTATCTATTCATACATGCAACGTACAAACATTAATTGAAGAAGTTGTAACTTTTATTTTACCAACAGCAATTATGCATAGCGTTCATATCATCATGGATCATTTCGATTATATTTCTGACATTCAATGTGATAGTAATCAATTAAAACAAGTTTTGATTAACATATTAAAAAATGCAATCGAGGCGATGCCTGATGGTGGTAACATATTCATTCAAACAACTTCGTTAGAAAATGATTTTGTTTCAATACGCATTATGGATGAAGGTTGTGGGATTCCTGAAGAGCGCATGGCTCGTCTTGGCGAACCTTTTTATAGCTTGAAAGAAAAAGGAACTGGCCTCGGCTTAATGATGTGCTATAAAATCATTCAAGAGCATCACGGAAAATTATTCATTTCCAGTGAATTAAACATAGGAACAACTGTCGATATCCAATTACCGATTGCTACAGCTCAGCCTGTAACAAACTCTTAACTATGCTACATTAATATAGTAAAAGACATCTGTTATAAGTAGTCGAGTTATTGTGGAAAACATCTACACTAATACGTTAAAAAGCTCAAAGTCCCTATATGACTCTGAGCTTTATTTTTGTATACGATTTATTTTATTAAATCCACTCTTTTCCATGTTTACGAATAAACTGAATATCATTTTCATAATGTTCAAGATGCCCTTCATCTATCATCTTTTGGAAGTTCATATCGCCTTCTAGTGCTTTTCTTTTCATGTATTTACATAATCCTTCTAATCGTAGAAGTACCATCTCCAAATAATCCTCGGCGATGCCATCACTTTTATAGGACTCAAAAAACAATTTAACTCTTTGCTTTATGCGGTCTGCATGCTGTAATGAATTATAATAAACCGCCGCACCTGTTTCCTTATAATAAACTCTACTTAATGGGACACAAGTGTAAAGAGTATAGGCTATGTCCCAAAGTCTGGGTCCAGGACCAGCAACATCAAAATCAATAATACCTACTGGTTTTTCGTTATTAAAAATAATGTTGTATATTGCAAAATCATTGTGGCATACAACCTCTATTGTATTTGGAGTATTATCCATCGGTTTCCAATCATCTGATAACGGGAAATCACTCACAGCATCATGATAAAGACGGAGCATCTTCGCTATTTCTTTTAAAACCTCATTAGACCACATGTACTCTTTTAAAGGGTAATTACCAGCTTCTCCTTCAATAAATGATAATATCTCTCTATCTTTATCATCAATACCTAAAAACTTTGGTGCATAACTAAAACCTTTGTTTTCCAAATGATTTAATAGCTTATGAATTTTGGTACTGCCTTGCTTTAATTCTCGTCGAACAGTATCTTCCGAACGATATACGTTTGAGACATTCCCTCCCGTTAGCATTTCTTCATTTTCGTAGTTTGACATCTAATAGTTCCCCTCCATTATTCTACATTTTCTTTATATTTTAACATAACTTTCCTATTCCCTTTTAACCCCTTAAATTGCAACAAAAAAATCGAGCATAAAATCTTTATGATTTTACACTCGATTTAGTCTACTATTTATGCATGTGAAAATATTTTTTCATACCATTCTGTTGCCTTCTCTACTTCATTCATCGTTAATTGATGTCCTCTATTCTCCCAATGCATTGTTACATTAGCATCTACATTTTCTAATAGCATCTTCAATTCCTCTGACTCAGAAGGTGAACAAATTGGATCATTTGTTCCAGCAGCGATAAATACGAATTTCTCTGCTAAATTAGGTAATTCTATTCCTCTTCTAGGCACCATTGGGTGATGAAGGACTGCACCTTTTAATGCATTTTCGTAATGGAATAATAAGCTCGCCGCAATATTTGCTCCATTTGAATACCCAACAGCTACGATATTATCTCTATCAAATTCATATGTTTTTGCTGCTTCATTTAAAAATTCATTTAATTCCTTCGTACGGAAAACAAGATCCTCTTCATCAAAAATACCTTCTGCTAATCGGCGGAAGAAACGAGGCATCCCATTTTCTAATACATTTCCACGAACACTTAATACAGAAGCTTCCCGATCAATTCTTTCTGCAAGCGGTAATAAATCTAATTCATTTCCTCCTGTACCATGAAGCAATAACAACACTGGTTTTGACGTATCTTTTCCTTTTTGAAAAACATGTTTCATCATATTCCTTTTCCCCTTTCAATCACTTTAATCTAGATTTCTCACTTCAAATGGTAAGAGTGTCTGTTCAATTTGTTTTCTATGTTGTTCATATCGATCCGGTAATTTTAACTCCTCACCCATCGTCTCTAAAGATTCGTCATGGGCAAAACCAGGAGGGTCTGTTGCAATTTCAAATAAGATTTCGCCGTGTTCTCTAAAATAAATTGCGTTAAAATAGTTTCGGTCTTGTACAGGGGTTACACCATATCCAAAGCGAGACACATGCTCTTTCCAGTCTAATTGATCAGTATCATCACTCGCTCTCCAAGCAATATGATGAACTGTACCAACACCCATTTGCCCACGTCCAATTGTTGATAATCTCAAATCGATAATATTTCCAATATCAGCAGAAGAACGGAACCGCATAAACTCTCCCTCTTCTCCTACTTTCTCAAGACCCATAACATGCTCTAACAATTCAGCAGTTTTTTGAGGTTGTGCAGATAAAAGAACAGCACCGCCAAATCCTTTAATTGCTACTTCTGGCGTAACTTCCCCAAAAGTCCAATTATTTAATTCGCCCTCTTCTCTTTCAACTAATTCTATATGCAAACCATGTGGATCATCAAACTCTAAATACTGTTCGCCAAATCGAGTCATCTTTGTATACAGCACACCGAATTTTTCTAATCTATTTTCCCAAAACTCCATTGCACCTTTTGGTACGACATAAGACGTAATGCCTACTTGACCGTCCCCAATAATACCTTGACGAGCACCTGCCCATGGGAAAAACGTAATAATTGTTCCAGGCTTTCCTCCTGCATTACCAAAATAAAGATGATACGTACCTGGATCATCAAAATTAACTGTTTGTTTTACTAAACGCAATCCTAATACACCTGCATAAAAATCTACATTTTCTTGTGGGTGACCCACGATTGCTGTAATGTGATGAATTCCCATCGTTTTCTTTTCCACTTTCTCCACCCCTTTTTATTTCATTTTAAAAACTTTTATACATTAAAATTCATTATTCATTTTGTCCATACTGCAAAGTAAAATCCATCGTTATGATTTTATCTTTAATTCGAGATATAAGCTGTGAAGTTACGCATTATCTTCTATATCACTGAATTCATCTCGAATTCGAGATAATCCCAAAAAATATTTACTCCATCTAAAATCTTTATTCGGAAATAAATTATCTCGAACTCAATATTTATTATAAGTTACTTACTTTTAGTTGTCAACAAGCACTTATTTTCATTTTAAATCAAAAGAGAGTAAATGCTAGTTAGCATTTACTCTCTTCGCTAATTATTTCGTTTCCTCTTCCAACACTGCTTCCATCTCGTTAAATTCACGATGAATTGCTTTCACTGGTTCTTTCGTTAATAAACTTACAACTATAACAGCTAATAAACTACAGAAGAATCCAGGTACCATTTCATACATAGTCGCTTTTAAACTTGGAATTTGTACCCAAGTAATAACAACTACTGCACCTACAATCATACCAGCAAGAACGCCCCATTTGTTCGTTCTCTTCCAATATAAACTTAATAAAATGGCGGGTCCGAATGCTGAACCAAATCCTGCCCAAGCATAACCGACAAGTGTTAAAATTGTATCACTTGGATGATACGCTAAAACAACTGCGATCATAGCTACTACTAATACTGACAGTCTACCGATAAATACAAGTTCTTTATCACTTGCGTTACGACGGAAAAATGTTTTATAGAAATCTTCCGTTACAGCACTTGAAATAACGAGTAATTGCGAGGAAATACTACTCATAATCGAAGCCAAAATAGCTGACAATAAAAATCCAGTAATATACGGATGGAATAAAATGTTTGAGAATGTTACAAAGACCATTTCTGGGTCTTGTAATTTCTCATTATTTTTAGCGTAATAAGCAATACCAATTAGACCAGTAAGCATTGCACCTATAATTGAAATCGTCATCCAACCGATACCGATTCTACGAGAAGTTTTTAAATCTTTAACAGAGGTAATTGCCATAAAGCGAACAATAATATGCGGTTGACCAAAATACCCAAGACCCCATGCTAAAAATGAAATAATACCAAGAATTGTAGTACCTTTAAACATATCTAAATGCGATGCATCAACTTGCTTAATCGTATTGAATGTTTCTGTTACACCACCGACATCTGTAAAAGCTACAATTGGCACTAACACAAGAGCAATAAACATAATACAACCTTGCACAAAGTCGGTCCAACTTACTGCTAAAAAGCCACCGAATAATGTATAAGCAACAACGACACCGACAGTTACAAATAAACCAATTTTATAATCAAGATTGAAAGAATTCTCAAACAAACGTCCACCTGAAACTAAACCAGCTGACGCATAAAATGTGAAAAACACTAAAATGACGATAGCGGAGACAAAACGAAGTATTTTCGTACGATCTTTAAACCGATTTTCTAAAAAATCTGGAATCGTAATTGAATCATTTGCCATTTCTGTATACGTTCGCAAACGCGGGGCAAGAATTAAATAGTTTGCATAAGCACCTATTAATAAACCTATCGCAATCCATACACTTGATAATCCTGTTGCATACATCGCACCAGGTAATCCCATTAGCATCCAACCACTCATGTCAGAAGCACCAGCTGATAAAGCTGTAACTGCTGGACCGAGTCCCCTTCCGCCTAACATATAATCTGATAAATCGGATGTCTTCTTATAAGACCAATAACCGATATACAACATACCTGCCATATAAATAGCAAGCGAAACCATAATCTCAATCTTCACCAAATCTCTCCCTTAGTTATATAAGCCATTCAAAATTTCGAAAAATGACTTTTTCTATTTTCTTGTTTTCGCTTATGGTTCCCTACCTTAACAAACATTTTTTGTTCTTTCAAGTGAACAAGCCCTTTTCACTACATGTGAAAACCTTTATAAACGCCTTTATCCCAGTGGATTACCAGGTTTTTAAAAGAAATTAAAGTAAAAATATTCAGAAAAAAAATGGCGTTTTTTCACACCTTATTTTCATTCGTTTATTAGTTGAATTTTAAAAGAAAAAAGCCATACGAATGTATGACTTTTAATTTATTAAACATAGCTTATCTTCTATTTACTAGTAGGAAACAATTCTGAAAGAGGAACTACCCGCCCCACCTCATCTTTAAACACAATATGCTCTCTCGTTAAATGGCGCGGGCTCTTTACTCCCGCTGCTGCCGCAAGTGAGAACAAACTATATCTCATACTAATAACATAGTTCATTACTCGCCATTTTTTCTCATACGGATCTAATGCTTTTTGGTAGTGTGGATTCGTAGTTGCAACCCCCGATGGGCATTGCCCTGAATTACATTGAAGTGCCATAATACAACCGCTTGCCATCATAAATCCGCGTGCTGAATTTACGGCATCTGCACCAATGGCTAAAGCAATTGCCACTTTATCTGGTGTAATTAATTTCCCTGAGGCAAACACTTTGAATTTTTCCCGAACACCGTAATGATTCGCTGTATCAATACATGTCAGTAATGCTGGAATAAGCGGTATTCCCATACTATCTGCCATTGATTTATACGTAGCACCTGATCCACCTTCTGAACCATCAATTGTAATGAAATCTGGATAAATGTTTAACTCTTTCATCGTTTTGAATAAATCTTCCAACGGTTCCTGCTGTCCAATTACAATCTTCATCCCAACTGGTTTACCACCGTTTTCTTGCAAACGTTGAATAAAATAAAGTGTATCTACTGCATTCTTTAAAAATGGAAATCGATTCGGTGAATTAATCGTTTCTCCTTCTCGTACTTTCCGAACGGAAGCGATTTTCTCATTTACCTTCTGTCCTTCTAAATGACCACCACGTATTTTTGCTCCTTGCCCAAATTTCAATTCAAACGCTTTAATATTACTTTCTTTCGCCTTCTCCATAAATTCCTTCATCGAAAAATTCCCGTCCTCGTCACGGTATCCAAATAATCCCGGACCAATTTGGGCAATGATATTTGCACCCGTATGTAAATGTTCCGGTATTACACCACCTTCCCCCGTATTAATCCATGAACCGCCAGCCATCTTCGCGCCAAATCCACTTGCCAAAATATAATTTTCGCCAATCGCACCGTAAGAAGTTGCTGATGCGCCAAACATGCCATACAGTTTCCACGGATATTTGCGGTTTTCACCGACGATAATTGCATCACCTTCTTCATATAACCAAAGATTCGTTGTATCCGCTGTCAATTTTTCTCTTCGTGAAAATAACCCTTCTTTATGAATCACATACTTTTTCCCTTCACGTTCTTTCGTTACATTCACACTTAATTCATCTGTTAATTTCGGAAATAATGTATTAGCGATATAATATCCAGATGCATCAAAATCTCGTTTTGATCCAAAACCGAGTATTTCTGAACGGTATTTTGCTAGAAACATTACACTTTGAAAATCATAACGTGAAAAGGGCTTTCCATCCGTATCATGATCAAACCAATATTGCCTAAATTCCGGTCCTATCTTTTCAAGTAAATAACGCATCCTTCCTAAGTATGGATGTAACTTTAATATAGAATGATGCGTCCGTTTTTTAATAAAAAATGTAATAATAAAAAAAATGATTAATAGTAACATCAATAAGAGCAATATACTAATAATAACGAGTAGCGTTTCACTCATCCCGCTTCCTCCTATGAAAATCCATAATAAAAGGAGAACACCTGATGTGTTCTCCTTTTATCTTTATTCAAATTAATGTAGCAAGATGCTCTTTCGCGTCATATTCAACCAAATTTTCAGCATTTTTAATTCGCTGAACAAAATCTGGATTAGCGATTAATGGTCTTCCGAACGCCGCTACATCAATTGTTCCTTCTTGCAGTGCTTCTTCTGCCTCTTTCGGATTCAAATTACCTACTCCTACGATAGTACTATCCCAATACTTTCTTACTAATTGATGAAAATTCTTACCGTCAGCAATAACTTGCGTATAATTCATCGTTGAAGGGTGAATCATCGTTAATCCAACTTCTTTAAACATATTTACAAACGTTTCAATTGCAAGTTCAGGATGTTCCCACATATAAGTAGGATTATCACCTTTAAAGGCAGAGAAGCGAAGAAGCGTTTTATCAGCTCCAACTGCTTCAATTACAGCCTGAACAACTTCTTTCATAAACGTTAACCTTTGTTTTAAGTCACCGCCGTATTTATCAGTACGTTTATTCGCAAATTCATAAGTAAATTGGTCAATTAAATATCCGTGTGCACCGTGAATTTCTACACCATCAAATCCAGCTTCGATTGCGTTTTTTGCAGCCTGTGCATATTGATCGACAACTTCTTTTATTTCTTCTATTGTCATTGCTTCTGGTGTATCAAACGGTTTACGAAAACGCGGAACATTACCCTCCGCAGCAATAGCAGAAGGTGCTTGCGGCATTTGACCACCAATTATTTCGTGATGACTCATACGTCCAACATGCCATATTTGAGCAATAATCGTTCCGCCTTCTTTATGTACTGCCTCTGTAACAGGTTTCCAAGAATCAATTTGCGCTTGTGTATAAATACCTGGTACTCCCGGATTCCCTTTGGCTCTCGGGCTAATGACAATTCCTTCTGTAATAATTAATCCAATCCCATCAGCAGCACGTTTTTGATAATACTCTACTACATCAGTACCAACTACCCCAGTCTCATTATTTGCAAAACATCTCGTCATCGGTGCCATCGCTATGCGATTACGAAGAGACCAAGATCCAATTTGAATCGGATGAAATAACTTCGTTTCTTCAATATTTTCAAAAGACCCCCAAGCGTTTATATTTGTTCCTTCATAAATACTTGCCGCTTTATTATTTGAACTTGTCATTTTTCTTCCCCCTAAAAAAATCTAACTATAATCGCATCATACTTACTTTTAGATAGTAACGTCAATTTATACGCTCTTACGTAGGAATATTCGTATAATAAAACTAACCGTTTTTAACTTTAAGGATTCTGAAATTCAGGAATCTACTGTTTATTCTAATGCCCAGTAAGTGGATGAGGAAAATACTTATTAAGTGGATGTTTTCTTTTTTTCTAGTTTTATTACTATAGAATATATCGGTAATTAATTATTTAACTATTTACTAACCAAAAAGAACCTGTTTCCAATGTACTATGTTCAAACTTACACTAACGAGGTTTCAATAATTCATTTGTTTTTTAATTATACCAACGAAATTTTAGGAACTAATAAAAGACTCCTAGATAGTTGAAAGTATTTTTTCTTATTTAATTTTTAGAAAGAAGGATAACAATGAAAACAAAAGCTATCGTTTCTACACCCGAAAAAGATTTTAATATGCAAGAAGTATACTTAGACGAGATTAAAGACGATGAAGTATTAGTAAAAATTATCGCTTCGGGTATATGTCATACAGATGCAACAGTTTTAGACGGTACAATGCCAACACCAAAACCAGTTGTTTTAGGACATGAAGGTTCTGGTATCGTGGAAAAAGTGGGAAGTAATGTAACATCGGTTACACCTGGTGACCATGTTGTACTTGGATTTTCTTACTGTGGTCATTGTGAAAATTGCTTAGATGGTAATGCTGCTGCTTGCGAAAATATGATTGAATTAAACTTCTCTGGAAAAAACAAACGCCACGTAACACCTATACACGATCTTAACAATAATGACATTTCTCAATTCTTCGGCCAATCTTCATTCGCATACCATGCCGTTGTTAATGAGAATAATACTGTAAAAGTACCAAAAGATGTTGATATACGTTTGTTAGGACCACTTGGTTGTGGAATTATGACTGGTAGCGGTACGATCCTAAATTCATTACAGCCAAAACCAGGTAGTAGCCTAGTTGTATTTGGAACCGGTGCTGTTGGCCTCAGTGGCTTAATGGCAGCTAAAATTGCTGGATGTACTACAATCATTGCCATTGATATTCATGATAGTCGTTTAGAATTAGCGAAGGAATTAGGGGCTACACACACGATTAATAGCTTAAACGAAGATCCAGTTGCCAAAATTAAAGAAATTACAAACGGTGGAGCTAGTTACTCATTTGAAACAACTGGCGTAAATACTGTTACACTGCAATCCATTCAATGCTTACGAGTAAAAGGTACAATGGCAACTGTTGCTGTTGGTAAAAAGGATTTAACTTTAAACGTAACAAATGAAATTGTCGTAAAAGCTATTACAATTAAAGGGGTAGTTGAAGGTGATGCAGTACCGCAACTATTCATTCCAAAATTAATTAATTTCTATCAAAAAGGACTATTCCCATTCAATAAGTTTGTACAATTCTATTCTTTTGAAGAAATTGCTCAAGCATTTGAAGATTCTAAAACAGGAAAAACGATTAAACCTATTATCGTAATGGAGTAACATTTGTTTACTTTTTCCCGATAACTAACAAAACAAAAATATCCTGAAATGAAATAAATAAAATTAAAAAGGTTTCCTAAGTAGGAAACCTTTTTTAGTTGACCATATAAGGCTAACAATTCGTTTATCTCTTTTAAATAAAGAAAATAAACAATTATTATCTCCTCACATATGGAAAATCTCTTAACAATAGAAGTGGGAGTGGTTCAGTATTCTTCTAAAAATAATAACTTATATACCTAAAACAATGAAAGCCCTACCTCTCTTTCATCCTTACGGCTCCTCGTCCGTGCCAGTGTGAATCAGGATTGCAAAAATCAAGTAACTATTTTATCGAGTTATTTAATTAAACTTCGAACATTCGTAAAAGAAATTAAAAAATAAAAATGGATTAAATTGTAGTAATAACAAAAGAGGTTAATGCTCTAAAAGTGGTTTGAAAGAGTTGAATGTCTTTGAAATGATTGATTTTCTATAATTATATTCCCAAAAAATTCAAGATCTTTTTTGGGATGTAATACATTATCTACAATGAATCTTAACAAAAGCTTTTTATTTGATTTTCTGTGATACCTTCAATTAATCCCAGCTCACTAATCAAAAATTCATGTGCGTTATCTAACATTTTCTTTTCGCTTGCATTAAGTGCTTTTTCTTTCTGCATACGTAATAAATCACGTACAACTTCAGCACCTTCTTGTATTTTACCCGTTTTTATTTTATCAGTGTTTAATTTATACCTTTGTTTCCACGTAAGTAATCTATCTGATTCCCCATGCTGAAAAATATCTATTATGTTTGTTAATGCCTTTATATCTGTAACTGGTCGTATATTTGAACTCAATATTTTCCCCATAGGAATCATTACTTCCATATTACTAGCCGACATTTTTATAACATAATACTGTCTTTTTTCTCCTGAGATTTCCTTTTCTTCTATGGCTTTAATTATACCTGCTCCGTGCATTGGATAAACGATGTTATCGCCAATTTGAAACAAATAATCCACCTCCATATATGGTAACCTTCTCAATCTTAACACACATTTATTTTTTTAGCAAAATTTTTATAATATCACAAAATTATTTTCTATGTCAATTTATTTACACATAAAAATTCAAGCTGTACAGAAACACTAAAAAACCCGCGATTTTGTTACATTTCTACACCCATTTTCTCCAATTTTATATACCTTGTAAAACAAAAAAAACACATCACTACATATAAGTAGCGATGTATTTTTATATAATGACAAAAACGGTTGCTTCAAAACTTCACACACGATCCTTCGCTTATATACTAACCTGTTTACTAATCGTTTCTCGCGCTAAAAGAAAACTCATAATCACTTGCGCAGCTACTCTACTCGTCATATCCCTAAAATCAAGAGTTGGATCAATTTCTACTATATCCATCCCGTGAACGAGTGGCTCTTTACCAAGGAATTCAATTGCATCAAGTAAAGTTGTACTATCCATCCCACCAGGGCCAATTGCTGGACAGCCCGGCGCAAACGCTTGGTCTAGTACGTCCATATCAAGAGAAATATAAATAGAAGTCACATCTTGTTTTCTTAATACTTCAATACTTTCTGAAATAAGATCTTTTATTTTTCGCTCTCTTACATCTTTCATTGTATACACTGTCACGCCATGCTCTTTTGCATATTCATGGTACGCTCGTGCATTTGAAAAATTACGAATCCCAATTTGAACGAGCTGTTTTCCTGTAATCACATCATTTTCTAGCAAACTACGGAACGGTGTACCATTTGATGGACCACCATCATCTAAATTACGTAAATCATGATGGGCATCAAATTGAATAATACCGACCTTCCCTTTACTATTTGCAAAACCAGTTATACTCGGAAAACTAATCGAGTGGTCACCACCAAGAACGATTGGTATCATTTTCGGATTTACTTTCGTCAAGTGACCAACTGTTTTCGCAATTCGGTTATGACTCTCTTTTATATCTGTCACATGCATCGTAATATCACCACAATCATGAAGAACACTTTCTTTCATATCGTGTTCTTCTGTAATTGCGTACGTGCTATATGCATCCAACATTGAACGAATTGTTTTTGGTGCAAAACATGCTCCTGAATGACTAATAGATGGTTTAGAAAGGGGCGCTCCAATTAAGGCAGCACCGAATATTTCCACACCTTCCTCCCAATTTTTAATCATTTCGCTCCATTTCGTCACTTCCCGATCGATAAACTTTGCATTTTTCTTTAAATAGTGGCCGTGCTCCACGATTGTTCACCTCTTGTATATGCGATATTCCCATTCTTCCATACTGTATTTACATGACTTACGCCGTAATGGTACGGTACGTAAGCGTAATTATAAGCATCCCATAAAACTAAATCCGCCTTACGACCAACTCTAATTTTCCCAGCTACATCGCCTCGATTAATGGCATAAGATGAGTTCACTGTTACCGCATTCCAAACTTCTTCTGGTGTCATTTTCAGTTTCAGCATCGCAATGCTCATAATAAGCTGAATGTTTTCAGTTGGACAGCTACCTGGGTTAAAGTCTGTAGCTAAGGCAACTGCAACACCTTCATCAATCATTTTGCGGCCGCGTGCGAAGCTTTCTTTATTTAAATAGAAAGTTGTTCCTGGTAATAAAGTTGCTACTGTATTAGAATTCGCAAGCATTTCAATTCCTTTATCAGAAGCGCCAACTAAATGGTCCGCTGATGCTGCACCAATTTCAGCCGCTGCTTCCGCACCACCAAGAGGGTCGATTTCATCTGCATGAATTTTCACATCAAAGCCAAGCTCTTTCGCTTTTAATAAAAATTCTTTTGATTCTTCTACAGAGAACACACCTGTTTCACAGAAAATATCAACGAACTCAGCTAATTGCTTCTCTTTCATTTCTGGTAATAGATCTAGCATCCATTGTAAAAATTCTTTCGATCTTCCTTTATACTCTTTCGGAACTGCATGAGCACCTAAAAATGTTGAAACTAAATCAATTGGATGCTCTTTTTGTAATTGTGCAGTTGCCTCTAATTGTTTCCATTCTGTCTCATCATCCAATCCGTAACCACTCTTCGCTTCTACAGTTGTAACTCCGAAAGATAGCATACGGTCTAAATGGAATTTAGCTTTTTGAACAAGTTCTTCTTTCGACGCTTGTTTCGTTGCATTTACAGTTGAAAGAATACCTCCGCCTTGTTCTAAAATTTCCAAGTACGGAACTCCTTGTAGTTTTAGCGCGACTTCATTTTCACGAGATCCACCAAATACAAGATGAGTATGCGGATCAACAAGACCAGGAGACACCATTTTCCCGCCGCAATCAATAACCTCTTTCGCTTGTAATCCTTTAGCTTCTTCCGCTGTTCCAACAAAAGTAATTACACCATTTTCAATTCCAACCGCACCGTTTTCAATAACAGGAAGCGTATTCATCGCTTCCTGTCTTAACAAGCCATCTTCTTGATCCATTGTTAGTAATTGACCGATATTTATTAGTAAAGTGTCCAGCATGTTTCTTCCTCCTTATTTCATCATTGGGATGTTAACGCCTTTTTCTTTCGCAGTTTGAACCGCTAAGTCATAGCCAGCATCAACGTGACGAACAACACCCATACCAGGGTCAGAAGTTAATACGCGTTCAATACGTTTTGCTGCTGCTTCTGTTCCATCTGCAACGATAACCATTCCAGCGTGAAGTGAATACCCCATACCAACGCCACCACCGTGGTGAACAGATACCCAGCTTGCACCGTTTACACTGTTAATTAATGCATTTAAAATTGGCCAGTCTGCTACTGCATCACTACCATCTTTCATAGATTCTGTTTCACGGTTTGGAGATGCTACTGATCCACAATCTAAATGGTCACGGCCAATAACGATCGGTGCTGATAATTCACCATTAGCCACCATTTCATTAATAATGCGGCCAAATTTCGCACGCTCACCATAACCAAGCCAACAAATACGTGATGGAAGACCTTGGAACTCAACTTGCTGACGTGCCATACGGATCCAATTACATAAATGCTCATTATCCGCGAACTCGCGTAAAATAACTTCGTCTGTTTTATAAATATCTTCTGGATCACCAGAAAGTGCTACCCAGCGGAATGGTCCTTTTCCTTCACAGAATAATGGACGGATAAATGCTGGAACGAATCCCGGGAAATCGAAAGCATTTTTTAATCCTTCATCGAAAGCAACTTGGCGAATGTTATTTCCGTAATCAAATGTAATCGCGCCTTTTTCTTGCATTGCAAGCATTGCTTCTACATGTTTTTTCATACTTTCTTTTGATAATTGTACGTAACGTTCTGGATCTTCTTCACGAAGCTTCGCTGCTTCTTCTACTGTGTAACCTACTGGAATATAACCGTTTAATGGATCATGGGCAGAAGTTTGATCCGTAACTAAGTCAGGGATAATATTACGGTTTACTAACTCAGGTAAAATTTCTGCTGCATTACCTAATAATCCAATTGAAATAGGCTCTTTCTTCTCTTTATATTCGTTTGCAATAGCCAATGCTTCTTCTAATGATTCTGTATACTTATCACAATATCTCTTTTCAATACGACGATCGATACTACGCTTATCTACATCAATAGCAATTACAACACCGCCGTTCATCGTTACAGCAAGCGGTTGTGCGCCACCCATGCCACCTAAACCAGCAGTAATCGTTACAGTACCTTTTAATGAACCATCGAAATGTTGACGTGCCGCTTCACCAAATGTTTCATATGTTCCTTGTAAAATTCCTTGTGTCCCAATGTAAATCCAGCTACCCGCTGTCATTTGTCCGTACATCATAAGACCTTTTTTCTCTAGTTCACGGAAGTGATCCCAGTTCGCCCACTTCGGTACTAAGTTTGAGTTCGCTAAAAGAACGCGAGGCGCATCTTCATGTGATTTAAAAATTGCTACCGGTTTTCCTGATTGAACAAGTAACGTTTCATCGTTTTCTAACGTTTTTAATGAATCAACAATTGCATGGTAGCTTTCCCAATTACGAGCTGCACGGCCAATTCCGCCATACACAACTAATTCTTCTGGTTTTTCAGCTACTTCAGGATCTAAATTGTTCATTAACATTCGAAGTGCAGCTTCTTGAACCCATCCTTTCGTTTGTAACTCAGTACCTCTTGCCGCACGAATTGTTTGTTGTACTTTTTCCATTTCAATCTCTCCCTTTTCTCGTTTTATAGTGCTGCATTTACATCCAATCTTTCCTTTATTGAATAATTCGTTTTTAACCAATGCGCGATATTTTCAATATCCGTTGAGAATATACGGTCATTTGTAATAGAAGGCACTTGCTGACGACCTTGATGATAGAACGTTTTTGTAACTGTACTCATGTTTTCAATTCCGCGATATTCTGCTGCTTGCATCGCACAGATCATCTCAATTGCAAGAACGCGTCTTGCATTTTGAATAATTTGATGCGCATGACGTGAAGCGATTGTTCCCATACTTACGTGATCTTCTTGGTTAGCTGAAGACGGAATTGAATCTACACTCGCTGGATGAGCTAACGTTTTATTTTCTGAAACGAGTGAAGCCGCTGCATATTGCATAATCATGGCACCTGATTGAAGTCCTGGTTCTGGACTTAAAAATGGTGGTAAGTCATTTAATTGCGGATTTACTAGGCGTTCAATACGGCGCTCTGAAATATTTGCAAGCTCCGCCATCCCTACTTTTAAGAAGTCCATTGCAAATGCAATTGGTTGTCCGTGGAAATTACCACCAGAGATTACTTTTTCACCGCCATCAAAAATAAGTGGATTATCTGTTGCTGCATTCATTTCAATTTCTAATTTTTCTTTCACATAATTTAAAACTTGCCAAGAAGCACCGTGAACTTGCGGGATACAACGAAGTGAATATGCATCTTGTACACGAAGTTCTCCTTGTTTTGTCACAAGTTTACTATCATGAAGAATATCACGAATTCTGCTTGCCACTTCGACTTGCTCTTTATAACCACGCGCTTTATGAACATTTTCATCGAATGCATCAATAATGCCGCGTAATCCTTCCATTGTCATCGATGCAATTAATTCTGATTGATAAGCACTTGCTTCAGCTTCTATATAAGAAAGAACCCCTTGTGCTGTCATTGCCTGCGTACCATTGATTAACGCAAGACCTTCTTTTGCTTCAAGTTCAATAGGTTCAAGTCCTTCTTCTGTAAGAGCAACCATCGCATGAACTCGTTTTCCTTTGTAGAACACTTCACCTTCACCTAATAAAACGAGAGCAAGATGAGATAAAGGTGCTAAATCACCGCTCGCTCCTAGTGATCCTTGTTGCGGAACGACTGGATGAATTTTACGATTTACAAACTCAAGAAGCATGTTTACAACAAGTGGTCTAACACCCGATACTCCTTTTAACATCGTATTAGCTCGTAAAATTAACATACCGCGTGATACTTCTTCAGGGAATGGATCGCCTATTCCGCACGCATGTGACTGAATTAAGTTGTGTTGAAGTGCTTTTACATCATCTTTTTGAATAAGCACATCACTAAACTTTCCAAATCCAGTTGTAATACCGTAAACGACTTTTCCGTCCTCTACAATTTTCTCGACAACTTCGCGGCACTCTGCCACTTTTTGCATACTAGTTGGGCAAGCTGTTACACCTTCACCTTCAAGTAACAACCTCTTCATTTCTTCAACTGTCAATGTGTGTCCTGTTAACGTAATCATTCTTTTTCCTCCTTATAAAGGCAAAAGGGGACCTTATCTTTTTAAGACAGACTTCTGTCCTAAAAAATAAGGCCCCCTTCTAACTAATAGACTATGGGCAAATCATATGTGATTAATTCCTAAACCAATCGCCTCATGCTCAGATCCTTTTACAGGTGCACCAATCGTTCCATAAAGTGCAACAGCAACCCATTCGCCTTCTTTTTTTCCGTCGTATGGTGTACCGCGCACAATCGCAAAGCGAAGTCCTACTGTACGAAGAACGTCTGCTAACTGAATTTGACCTCTCGTCACTCCGTACAAAGCTTCCATAATCGCATGATAAAGTGCATGTGTTTCTCTGTAAACATCTGTTTCAATAACTCGGTTGCTCTTAGCCGCTGTTTCCATTGCTGCTACTACTTTTTGCGAATTCATAGAACCAACTTTCCCAGTACAATATTTCCAACCTTTCGGAATAGATAATACGGGACTTTCATTCTCATCCGCAAGTGCCAACAGCATGGCCATACGACCAATTCGATGTGTTCCTTGAAGAAGCATGTGACTCTCTCATTTCTTTTGAATTATTTGAATATTACTTAATTTAAGAATATATGAAAACGGTTAAATCGTCAATAGTTTAAAATATTATTCAAGCAATTTTTTATCCCTCTCATACTTGTACTTGTGTACACAATTTATTTACAGATTTTTTTCAGACGTGCTATAGTCTCACTAACAGATGCAAAGGGGCGAAATTTCAGTGGCGAAGCGAAAAGATATTCATTTTCGAATTGAAGAAAAATTACTTACAAGGTTTGAAGACGCACTCCATTACGAAGGTTTAAATAAAACAGATGTATTAACACATGCGATTCAGCAATTTTGCATAAAGGTGGAATGTGAAAAAATGAATGATGTAAAACGCCAATACAACGTAAGTAACCATTTACAAACACGTATCGATACGCATAAACATTACGAAGAAAAACAAGTGAATGTAGATGAAGTCGTCATTGAACATTTACAACTCCAAGGTGAAGAAAAAATATTAGAGGTCGGGTGTGCTAACGGAAAATTTCTTTCCCTTTTGCAAACTAATGGTCATAAAGGACATCTAACTGGTTTTGATCAATCCGAAACTATGCTTTCTGAAGCTGCTATAACGAATAATATGATTGAATGGAAACTCGGTGACGCTAGTAAACTTCCTTTCGAAGCTAATTGTTATGACCTGCTAATCGCAAGGCATATGTTATACCACATGAAAGATGTCGAAAAAACTATTCAAGGATTCCATAAGATAATTCGTCCTGGCGGCGCCCTTTTAGCTACAACAAATTCTAAAGTTTCATTACCTCGTATAGATGAAATGTGTAACAAAATGTTAGTCACATTTGATTTACCGAAAACATCACCGTCAGTAGCTCCATTTTGTTTAGAAAATGGTAAAGATCTATTACACTCTGTTTTTTCAACTGTTGAAGAAACAATTATTCATAATGCACTTGTTTTTCATCATGCCACTCCAATCGTTAACTATATTTCTAGCATGTTCCCGTCGCTGAATATACCTGATAATATGTCCCTTCACACCGAAATGAAGGAATGGCTAAAAGAAGAAATAGAAAATGATTTATCATTTCATAACGGTATATGGCGCGATCCGAAAACGTTAGTTATTTATCGATGTAAAAAAGAAAAGAGCTAGCATTCGCTAGCTTTTACACGTTTTCCGGTAAAAGATTCTCCATCATTATATTGCCCTTTCCACTATAAAAATTTGTATTATGTTCATTCACTACTCCAAAATAGGAGGCAATCGCTAGTCCAAATGGCACAAATGCATGTCCTTGTGCTGTAATAATATTTGCGTGCTGTACAACTTCTGTATACACAAAATTTTCTACTGGAAAACAATCTAATTTTTGATAATCTATAGTCACTGTATAAGAGATTTCTTTTAGTAAACCTGCCCTTGCTAACGCATACGGTCCAGCACAAATCGCTGCCACTAATTTTCCTTGCTCAGAAAATTGACGAATAACTGAAAAAAGCAGTTTCGCCTCTTTCATATGTATTTCATCTCCGTCCGGAATGATAATCCCCTCATATTCTTCTACACGCACTTCACTTAATTCTATATGCGGCTGTACTTGTAAGCCTGTTTCACTTATAATCATTTCTTTTGTTAAACTCGCTGTAATGATTTCATATTTCTTTTTCAGCAATGCTGTTGCTACCGTTATTTCAAACTCTGCAAATGTCGGATATACGAATAATAATATTTTTTTCATAGCCTTTTCTCCCTTAGCCACCCTATAAAATATGCCTCTAATTCGTCCACTGATAATATATTAGTGTCCACATAAGTTACCGGAAATTGTTTATACCATTCTTTTTCAACTTCTACTAATTTAAATTGTTCCTCAAATGTACTTCGATTTCTTGTCCTATCATTATTTCTCCTATCATACAAACTCTCTTTCGAAACATCTAAATAAAAAATTGCATCCGAACGGCATTCTCTTAATTTATACAATTCATCTTTTAATTCTGTTTCTATACCCCACTCTTTCCCTATCATCTTCGGATAAAAGAGTGTATAAAATTCAATATCTTCTGGTCCACGATCAAAAATCACGACTGAGCTTTTCACATTTTGAAACTCTATTATTTTTGCTTCAATAAACATTTTTTGATTTGTAATAAACCCCTCTTTTGAGTTCATATCTAAATGTAATTCTTTTCTTTTTTCTACAATTGGATATGGATTTTCGTATATAATTGAAAGCTCATATTGCTCTAACCTTTTTGCCAATGTTGTTTTCCCACTTGCCATCGGTCCTTGGAGTGAAATTACGTATGTCATCCCTCTCATTCCCTTGTACTGTATTACATGAATAATAAACAGAATTTTGAAAACTATCAACAAGATATATATCATCTTGTTTCTTATTCTTATCTAACTTATAATAAAAAATAGAGATTATGACGGACGCAAAATAATGTAAGCTTGGAAATCCAAGCTTACATTATTTTTTGCTTTCCCTTTTCTTATAAAAAGAGTATACTAGATTAGAACGTATGTTCTTAATAATTACATACAGTAAGGAGATAGAACAATGGTATACGACACAAAAGCAATTTCTTGGAATGCATCTTTAAAACAACTTCAACGCCGCTATACAAACAAACAAGTTGACCGAAAAGAATTTGAAGATATTGAACTGATGGAATTCTTCCGCGATAACGACTACATTCCTTTACCTACACATATAAGCGGCCTATCAACAACACGTTTTACTTCTTACTCTATTTTCACAACTGAAGATAAAGATCGTAAAGTTGGCACACTCATCATTGAATATGTAGAAAATGACAATGATATTTTATGTGTTGAACAACTATACTTCGTTTAAATCACAACGCTTGGTCAAAATGATCAAGCGTTCTTGCTTTCTATGAATCTCATTGCTTATAATATAAATAAAATACAAAATATTGCTTTCGTTAAAGGAGGGCATACAATTGCTTGAAGGATGGTTTAGTTGGTTTATAGTCGTTTGGACTGTTGTATTATTAGGGCTTATGTCCATTGGTGGATATTTCATGTTCAGAAAATTCCTAAAACGGTTACCGAAAGAAGACGGTATGTCCATTTTGGATTGGGAAGATCACTATATTAATAAAACAAGACACTTATGGGCTGACGAACAAAAACAATTGTTAGAAGAACTAGTCAGTCCCGTTCCGGAATTATTTCGCGATGTTGCTAAGTCAAAAATTGCTGGCAAAATCGGAGAACTAGCATTACAAGAAAATGCCTCTAAAATTACACAAGATTTAATTATTAAAGGATATATCATCGCCACACCGAAGCGTGATCATAAATTTTTAGTTAAAAAACTACAAGAAAAAAAGATTGATTATTCTCATTATCAATCTTTACTAACAAAATACCCTTCGTAAAAAAAGATTGCTATTTTATAGCAATCTTTTTTATAAGCTCAACTTACAGTTACTGATTTTGTAGCAATTAATCTCGCTTTCGCTAAATCTATCTGTAACCCTACAGCACTCGTATAAATCGTATCACCAGTACCTGTAATATTTACAGAGGTATATGTTGTATTCGCAGCAATTGATCCTGTTGCATTTATATTTGCAATATTAGATTCGGCTCAAGACACTTAAGCTAAGCGAAATTTCGTCATTAACATTCCACTTTCATGTTGTATCAGTACCATCAAGTGGAGTAATTGTTAATGAAGGAACGTCTCCTATACGATCCAACCTAATCTAACTTAGCCACCAATTACCGATGATAAAACTTCAAACCAAATAGTATTCCTTATATCGGTCCATTCGTAACGTCAAACTTAAATTGCTTCTTCGATGGTCGACAATTTATACATCACAACTAGAATTGAGGAAGTTACCTTTCAGTGATTAACAAAAAACAACGTCTAATCAGACGTTGTTTCTTTATACATATAACACTCTTTACGTTAACTTCATATCTTTTTCATTATAAAAACCGTCTTCTTTTTCCATTTCCTTTTGTAATTTCGTAAAGGAACGGTACATTGCAATTCTCCATGAAACGATCATTGCAAACGCAAGTAAGAAGAACATGCCACTAAGTTGTCCTAAATCAAGAGATTGGCTTAAGTATGTTTTAAATACAATCCGCACGACAAGTAATCCAATTAGTATAAAAACAAATGCTTTTGAACGCTTCAAATAAATCTCTTGTCCTCTAATTTCAAATTTAGATGTTTTAATAAGAAAAATAGAGAAAAACAAACCGACGCCAATTGCTTCTAACATTTCTGCTGGAGTTAATCGAAATTCAGGAAAAACAAACATCAACGCTCCCGTGCTCATAAAAAATGGGGGAAGTATAATTTTTTTCAATGTTGCAGGTTTCTTAGCTGCTTTTAAACGAATAAACATCGCACCGACAGCCATACAAACAGCAACGATACTTGATAACAGAACTATGTTCATATTTTCTCATCCTTTTTTGTGGCTATATGCAAAATATAATTTTATTATATGCTTTTCCGTTAGTATTTCCAACATTTTCACAGAATAATACTAAAAACCGGTAAAACCACCAAATAAACTTGAGAAATATACGATAATTTTCGTCATCCAGTTAAAATATAGGAAGATACCCATGACGATCATAACGTATCCTCCAATCTTCATGAATTTCATACTATTTCTTTTAATCCAAGACATTTTCGTAATAAAGAATGAAAGTACGAAAAACGGGATAGCAAACCCAAGTATGTATGCTATCATATAAATCATTGCTGATTCTGGATTTGTTGCTGCTAATCCAATGACAGACACTAAAATAGGTCCAGTACAAGGCGTCCACCCTGCAGCAAAGGCCAACCCAATTAGAACGGATCCAAAATAGCCACTCGGACGATTTTTAAACGTAAATTTACGGTCTTGCATTAAAAACTTCGGTTTAAACACACCGACAATAATAAGACCGAACACGATGATAAATATACCGCCTAACTGTCTAATTAAATCTTTATAATTTGTAAAGATGCCTCCAATAAAACTTGTACCAAATCCAATTGCAATAAAAATAATTGAAAAACCAAGTAAGAAAAACGCTGTATGTATCATACTTCTTTTGCGAAGCATTGCATTTTCTTCTTTCAATTCAGAAACCGACATACCTGTTATGTATGATAAAAATGCCGGATAAAGCGGTAAGCAACATGGGGATATAAATGATAAGAACCCAGCTCCAAACGCTAAAAAAATACTAATATCTTGCATTATTCCACTCCTCTCCTCTCCTCTTCAATATTGTAGCAAAAACAATTGAAAATACTATGGACATTTCATGAATTCACTTTTCCAACATGACAATAAGAAAAACTACCCTTTCACACATTTTCTAATAAAACGTTTTCATTCCCTTCTATTATATAGAAAAATCTCAATTGAATTATGAAACTCTTTCTAATTGTTACTAACATAACAAAGGTTCCACAGTTTCTCAAATGATTAGCACATTACAATTGACTTCACACCTATTGGCCTTAAAAATTTTTTTCAAATGCTGTCTTTATACAACATAAAGCTGATTTTACAATACTTTAATTATTATTAATTTCAAGATTATGCATAAATATCATACTTTTATTATTATTCTATAAAATTTTGCACTTTTCTTTCATTTGACCCTTCATTTTTAATTTTGTATACTTCCCTCTAGTTATATATGTCCGTTACGGAACAATTTCATATAGATGGGAGGAATTTTTCATGCTTCGTTATTCTCTTTTAGTTTTATTAGGAGCGTGTAGTTATGGGGTTTTAGCTATTTTTGTTAAACTTGCATATGCAGAAGGGTTTTCACTTGGAGAGGTAATTGGTAGCCAGTATTTGTTCGGTTGGATTATTTTACTTGCTATTACACTTCTATTTTCTAGACATCGTGTTCCACTAAAACAAATGTTAATTTTATTCGTCGCAGGAACGTCTGCAAGTTTTACTGGAATTTTTTATTACGCTTCTTTAAAAACTGTACCAGCTTCTATTGCAATTATACTTTTATTCCAGTTCGTTTGGGTTGGGATTATCATTGAAGCAGTCGCAACAAAAACATTACCTTCAAGAGAAAAAGTTATTTCAGTAATCTTCTTACTTGCAGGTACATTTTTATCAAGTGGGTTATTAGAAACATCAGCTGGTGATTTCGATACGACTGGAATCATTTTAGGCTTATTATCTGCTGTTACATTTGCAACATACATTTTCGTAAGCGGGAAAGTTGCCGTTGAAGTACCTTCATTAACACGCGGTGTCCTTTTAATGGCTGGCGCTTTAACTTTAGTCATGATCGTATTCCCGCCAACATTTATTTTTAATGGGGCGATCTCTCAAGGCCTTTGGAAATACGGCTTAGGATTAGGAATATTTAGTATCGTTATTCCATCTATTGCCTTTACAATTGGCATTCCAAAAATCGGTTCTGGATTAGCAACTATTCTTGGTGCAGCAGAACTGCCAGTTACAACAATTATGTCTGTATTCGTTTTAAAAGAAGCTGTACTATCTTCACAATGGATCGGTGTATCACTTATTTTAATCGGTATCGCAATTCCGCAAATTGCATACGCAATGCGTGGACGTTATAAAAAATTGCATACTCATAAAAAAATTGCAGCATAAAACGAGAGAGGATTTTCATTTGAGAATCCTCTCTTTTATTATTGTATAATTAATACAAATATTTCACTTAAGAAAGAGGGCATAATAAGTGGCATCTATTCCTGATCAATTAACAGAAAAACTTATTTCCATTCGCCGGCATTTACATGAAAATCCAGAACTATCATACGAAGAATTTGAAACGACAAAAGCGATAAAAAATTGGTTAGACGAGGCCAATATCACTATTATTAATTCCAATTTAGAAACAGGAGTTATCGCTGAAATTTCTGGTAATAAAAACGGACCAGTTGTAGCGCTTCGTGCTGATATCGATGCCCTTCCTATCCAGGAAGAAACAGACCTTCCATACACTTCAAAAATACAAGGTAAAATGCATGCTTGTGGGCATGATTTTCATACAGCTGCTATTATTGGTGCAGCCTATTTATTAAAGGAAAAAGAATCTTCTCTTAACGGAACTGTCCGCCTTATATTCCAGCCAGCTGAAGAAAGTAGTAATGGTGCTTGCAAAGTTATTGAAGCTGGGCATTTACGTGGCGTGCAAGCTATTTTCGGTATGCATAATAAACCTGATTTACCAGTAGGTACAATCGGTATTAAAGATGGGCCACTAATGGCCGGAGTTGATCGATTTGAAATTGAAATCCATGGTGTTGGTACACATGCAGCTGTGCCTGATGCCGGCGTCGATCCTATCGTTGCATCATCTCAAATCGTTATGGCACTTCAAACGATTGTAAGCCGAAATATTAGTTCTTCTCATAACGCTGTCGTAAGTGTAACAAACATTCATTCAGGGAATACGTGGAACGTTATTCCCGAAAAAGCAATATTAGAAGGAACTGTCCGTACATTCCAAGCTGAAACACGTGAAAAGATTCCGGCATTAATGAAACGTATCATTAAAGGCGTTTCTGATGCACTAGGTGTAAAAACAGAATTCCGATTTTATCCAGGTCCTCCTGCCGTTCAAAACGATAAAGTACTCACTGATTTTTCTATTCATATTGCAGAGAAAATGAATCTAAACGTTATCTCTCCTACACCATCCATGGCAGGAGAAGACTTTTCTTTTTACCAACAAGAAATACCAGGTTCATTCGTCTTTATGGGAACAAGTGGTACACATGAATGGCATCATCCAGCTTTTACAGTAGATGAAAAAGCATTGCCTATTAGCGCAGAGTATTTCGCCCTATTAGCCGAAGAAGCTATTCATCAATTATTACAAACAAAAAGCCGTTAAGTTACCCTTAACGGCTTTTGCTTATGCTGTTAAATCTCGTTTTATAAATACAGTATAGGAAACCCCTAAAAATACAGCTAAGTATAGAAGAAGCATACAAGAAGCAAATGGGAATGTTACTCCATCAATAAAGCTTCCACCCTTTAAAAGCCCATATAAATCTGTATTCGCTGGTAATAAATATTTCGCCCATTCATATCTTGCTGCCGGAATTAGCGCTATTCCCCCTGATAATGCAAGAAATAAAGAAATCCCGATTGCACCTCCGCTCGATCTCGTTAAAACGGAAATCATAAAGGCAAATGCAGCATACACAAGAGTTGGTAACCAAGATAAAATATAATATTTACTTGCTTCTACGAAAATATTTTGTTTTATTATATTTCCATTTTGAACGACAAATTCAGCCCAAGCTGGTTGTTGGAATTTATAAATAATCAACCCGCATAATACGGAAAAAATCATATTAAATATAAATAATAATGCCGCAAATATAACGATTGCCAAAAACTTAGATGTTAAAATTTTAAATCGGCTCGCTGGACGAATTGTTAAAAATTTATATGTTCCCCAGCTATATTCATTCGCAAAAATCGTACTCGCATATACGAGAATAAACGGAAGTAAAATTGGAAATACGATAAAACCTGTATCTCTCATAAATGAAAGCGGAGAACTACTTGCTGGCGCTGTATTCGTATCTAAATGCTTCATTTTAAGCTGGTATTCCTTTACAAGCTCGTCTCCTGACTTTTCTGTTAAAATATCCTCTTTTTTCATGCCGAGCTTTTTCTCAATTTCTACAGTGCGTTCTGTATAATCCGCTTTCCACCCTTTTGTTTCTGGCTCTAAATATTTTACCGTAACCCATCCTAATCCAATAATTAATACCGCAATAACTGCAAAAGGAATAATCGTTCGCTTTCGCTTAAATATTTTATACAGCTCGTTATAAACTAAATTAAACAATATCTTTTCCTCCTGTTAATTCTAAAAACTGCTCTTCTAGCGTTTTTCTTTCTTCATATACACGATAAACTTGAATGTTTTTCTCCATCAATGTACGAAGAATATTTGGAACTTCTTCATCTTTCACGTTTATAATTAATTCGTTTTCTTTTACTAAAACATCGTATTCTAAAACCTCTGCCGCTTTATTCGCATCATCTACACGTATATGTATTTCTTCTGTTTCTTCCTTTTTATCACTTTGAATATTTTGTGTTGCGACATATTCTCCATGCTGAATAATAATAACCCTGTCACACATTAATTCAACTTCTGAGAGTAAGTGACTAGAAACAAGGACAGCTTTTCCTTGTTCATGCGCAATTTTCTTTATGTACATCCGCATTTCATGTATACCACTAGGATCTAATCCGTTCGTCGGTTCGTCTAGTATTAATACATCTGGATTATGTATAAGTGCCTGAGCAATTCCTAAACGCTGTCTCATACCGAGTGAATATGCTTTTACTTTACGGTCAATTACTTGTCCCATTCCTAACAATTGTACTACTTCATCGATACGCTCTTCAGTCACATTCCCATTCATTCGTCCGAAATATGTTAAATTTTCATAGCCGCTTAAGAAAGGATAAAATTCTGGTGTCTCAATTACAGCACCAATTTTCGCAGCAGTTTTTTCAAATTGCTGTTTTACAGATTGACCATCAATCCATACTTCCCCTTCTGTCATACGGATCATTCCGACCATCATTCGCATTAATGTCGTTTTTCCAGCACCATTTGGTCCTAATAAGCCAACTACTTCACCTTTTTTCACTTCAAAACTAATATTTTCTACTAACGTCTTTGAACCAATTCGCTTTGTTAATCGATCAACTTTTACGATCGCTTGCTCATTTATCATTCCATACAACCTTTCTTCTTAACTCTTTTTTTCAGTTCTTCCCACTGTATCATGATTAATAACATGTGTAAAATGAAGAAAAAGCCATGATTTCTCATGCCTTTCTCCTCGTTTCATATGACTTTTCACCCTTTAACCTTTGTGTAAACCTACAACATTGCCACATTGATATTATAATGACGGTTATCATAACAACTGCTGTTATCACTACCGCATACATCGTAATCGGTGCATTGGTTATCCCTTGGATTCCTACTGCTTTCATAAAAATAATAATAAATAATTTCAAAAATAACATACCATGAATTAATCCGAAAACAAAAGCTCCTCCGTAAGTTAATAATTGCTCCTGACATAATAAACATAACATTTCTTTTCTTGTCATCTTCACTACTTCATACGATTTAAACTCCTCTCTTCTTACCTGTAAAAGAGAGGTTGTCATTTTATATGTAACGAAAATACACACAAAAACTATAAATAGAAACATAGCATAAAACCACTTTACAAACATAGGTGTATATTCCGCTTTACTTATTACAGCTTCATTAAATCGGAATGATATCATAAAAAAACAAATCATTGTATTCATAGCAATCCACATAAATTGTTTTAACCTTTTGGTAGCAAATATTTGTATATTTTTTCTCGCTAACCGAAATAAAGACATAATTTCCCCCTACCTTACTTCATAACATACGCATTCTATACTACTAGTGTATAAGAATATGACATTTTAAACATCGCACTTCAATCGGAATCTTTACTAAGCCTTTAGTCCTAGAAACCAAGCATATTTACCTCTTTAGCATTGAACAAAAAAACAAAAAACGGAAATGCACTTTAGTTACATTTCCGTTTTTTGTTTAACGAGGTGAATCTTTATACAACTTAATTATCATGACTACCTTGTAACTTCATCAACTATTCAGCCTTCGCATCTTCCACTTCAATCCTTTTTTTCTCTCTTGCAATTTTCAAAAACTCTAACAACTCTGGATTGTTATTCATTTTTTTATAAGCCACTGACATTTCTGCAACAAAATTAGAATCACATAACTCTTTATATACAACTTCTGTTTTATACAATTTATTTGCGGATACAGGTATTACCGTAATTCCAATACCTGCCGCTACAAGCCCCATAACAGTTTGATACTCCGTTGCTTCTTGTACAATGTGCGGACTAAAACCTACATCACGGCAAAGCGATAAAATTGTATCATATAACGCTGGCCATACTGGTCTCGTAATAAATACGAACGGTTCATCCCTTAAATCTTCGATATGTATTTCGTCCTTTTCAGCAAGAGGATGTGCCTTCGGTAAACATAACGTACATGAAAGTTTTTGAATTGGTTCTAACTCAAGTAATTGCGTTGGAATTGGCGGACGTAAAAATCCAATATCAATTCGATTATCATGAAGTGCATGCACCTGATCCGGTGTGGACAATTCATGTAATGCTACAGACACTCTCGGAAATTTCTTTCTATACTCTCTGACGATTGACGGTAAAATATCATATATCGCCGCACCTACAAAACCAATTGAAAGTGATCCAACTTCTCCCCTTTGAGCACTTTGTGCAACTTCTACTGCTTTTTCAATTTGTTCAAACGCTTTTTTTACTTCTTTTAAAAACATTTCTCCTGCTTCTGTTAATTCAACCTTTCTCTTCGTTCTTGAAAATAACATAACTCCCATTTCTTTTTCTAATTGCTGAATTTGTTGACTAAGCGGTGGTTGTGTCATTTGTAAACGAGCAGCTGCTCGTCCAAAGTGTAATTCCTCTGCCACTACAACAAAATATTGCAAATGCCGTAATTCCATTTTGGACACCCTTTTCACTTTCGATTAATACATCTAATATATTAATAACATATAATTTATATATTAGACAAATATTTCGAATGAACGTATAGTAGAAATTGTTAATTCTTTTTTACAATTTTTATGTAAAAAACAAAGAGGTGGTTACTGTATGAAATGGTGGAAGTTAAGCGGACAAATTTTATTATTATTTTGTTTCGCTTGGACAGGTGAATGGATTGCAAAACAGGCACACCTCCCAGTTCCAGGAAGTATAATCGGTATTTTTTTATTGTTAATCTCATTAAAATTTAATATAGTGAAAAAAGAATGGATACAAGACGGTGCAGACTTTTTATTAAAAGAACTTATTTTATTTTTCATCCCTTCTGCAGTCGCTGTCATTCGTTACAAAGATACATTATCACAGTATGGAATCGATCTCATTTTAATTATCGTGATTAGTACACTTTGTGTCACTCTCGTAACAGGACTTTTAACAGAATTGCTATTAAAGCGGAAAGGATCAACACAATGATCGGCTTTCTTTGTTTACTATTAACACTATTCACATATTGGGTATCTAAAAAAATGTATCAACGCTGGAATTGGAGTTTGCTTTCTCCCCTTCTTGTATGCCCAATCATTTTAATCGCTTTATTACTTGGATTAGATACACCATACGAAACCTACGAATCTGGTAGTCATTGGCTAACAGAATTATTAAAACCTGCAACAGTTGCTTTCGCATGGCCAATCTATAAACATTTTGATCTATTAAAAAAACACGGCACTGCTATTTTAATTAATGTCATTGTCGGTTCTTTTCTATCTGTTATTACTTCCGCACTACTAGCTAATTTTTTTCAAATTGACTCTACAATAGAACAAAGTTTAGCACCGCACATTGTAACAACACCTATTGCAATGGCTATTTCAGAAATGATTGGCGGCATGTCACAATTAACAGCAGTTTTCGTTGTATTAACTGCCTTAACTGGAGCGTTATTCGGCCCTACACTCATACGCATATGCCGTATTAAAACAGCGCTCGCAAAAGGTATAATGCTAGGTACTAGCGCGAATGGGACCGGAACATCAAAAGCATTTGAAATCGGTCCTGTAGAAGGTACAATTGCAAGTTTATCAATGCTTTTAACAGCTGGAGCTAGTTTAGTTATCGTTCCACTTTTCTTATCTTGGATACACTAAAAAAGCAAGTATTTACACACTTGCTTTTTTATTTATATATCGGTATATTAGCTCGTAATCCTCCGGAAAAGCTAACGATAATTTTCCAACTTCATGTATCCCTTTCCAATCAATCTCATGTATTAACTCATCCGGATCTTGGATTTTCATATTACCGCCTATTTTTTTAACAAAGTAATAATGAACATACACCGGAATCCCGTATGTAATACCTTCTTTTTCGTATATTTTATTTATAACCTCCACATTGTAGCCTGTTTCCTCCCAAACTTCCCTGATACAACATTCTTCTAGTGTTTCTCCCTTTTCAAGTCCTCCACTTAGGACAGACCACCTTTTTTCTTCCCCTTCTTTTCCTTGCAATACCATTAAAATTTCATTTCTTTCATTCATACAAATAGCTGCCGTACCTATCCATCTCTCCATATACATCCCTCCCCTACTAAAATTCACCTTCTTTTTTATTTCCCCTTTGAAAAAAAAGAGGAAATAAGTAAAAAGATGCCGAAAGTTTACATCAACTTCATGAGCAGTCCCTTCTTAGAAATTCAAACCGGAAGGATGAAATTATGATTTCTAAATATGTTGTGGAATGTGTTTTTTGTGAAGAAAACCGAAAACCTCGGCAAGCCATTGTCACAGTGCCTGCTACTTCTCAGCTACTAGCCATTCAAAAAGTACGAGCTGAATGTAAACGTCGCTTCGGAAAAACTTTATTACTGCAAACAGAAATTAAAGAAGACTTACTCATTGAACAAAAAGAAAGCTGACCATAAATTGGCCAGCTTTCTTATCCGATCATATTTTCACATGAAGATTAGGGGCATCCTCTTTAAGGATCGGGATTTACCCATTATGTGCGTTCCATAATGGTCATCGAACAATATATTTCTATACAATAAACTATTGAATAGAATAGGGCAAAACTTGTTCGCATTTTTAGAAAAGGGATAGGGATATAATTCAAGTAATACTTCGAATACTCGAACTTTATACTCATTATATTAAAGCAAATCCTTTTATATGAGAAATATGAATTACTTATATAATTCATTCGTAAAATATATTAATAGTTTTCTTTACTCTACTAACAACATACATCCAGCTAATATTGGTGTCATAATCATCGAAAACCTTAGAAGCATGCGAGGTGCATAATTTGTAAACTTAGCTCCTATATATGCTCCTAACATTGTCCCGATTAAAACTTGTACTAATAATACATAATCTAAATACCCTTCCGAACTATATCCAAACCCACCTCCAATTGCGATTGGTAATATAACGAGCATTGTCGTCCCTACAGATTGACGGATTGTTAAACCTAATAGAACCATTAATCCGAGTTGGATAAAAGGTGCTGAGCCAATACCAAATGCACCTGCTAAAATTCCAGTCACCAATCCGAGGAATATACATTTAATCACGTTATCTTTCGAAAGTTCTTTATGCCCTTTTAAAGACGACTGTGATCTTTTTTGAAACATAATCAACCGAATAAACATAAAAATTGCAGATAAAAATAACATTCCCGCTGTAAACCAATGTAGAAGATTCGCTGGTATTAGCGAACCAAACTTCGAACCAATAAAGGAACCAATCGCTCCAAATCCCCCAACAATTCCGCCTATTACAAATACAACATTCCCTTCTCTATAATGACTTACTACCCCAGATAATGTCGTAAATGCCATGGCAGTTAGAGATGTTGCAAGAGCAACGTGAATAGGGATATGGAATACTACAGTGAGTATCGCGATGATAAATCCAGCTCCTCCTGCTCCGACAAACCCTAATAAAACTCCCATTAATAGCATTGTTATAATAATTGCCACATATTCCCCCTCCAATATTCCAATTATCTATCACATGCGCACCTCTATACAAACAAAAAGCATCCTAAATGGATGCTCTTTCTACTTTTCTATATTAATAATATGTACTTACTCTTGATTAATCAAAATAACAGCTGGACCAGAAACAACTACTCCGGCCACTTCTATCTTTTCAAATTCCATCACTGTAATAGATATAACCCCTTCTCTTTCCATCAATTCCTTACTCAGGACATCAGTCGGTATTGATTTCACCGCCCTACCTCCTTTTCATTTTATACGAAATTACAAAAAACTACCCAATGCATCTAAATATATGCATCACCTCCACTTTCATTCCTTATTCCAGCCAAAATTCACATCCCCTTTCTATAACATATTGAAAAATAAAAAGCACTCGCCAAAGCGAATGCCTTTCCATTATTTACTCTCTATTACTTTTAACATTCTATTAATAAATGCTGCCGATTCCCCACGTGTTGCAGAACCTTTTGGCATAAACTCATTATTCTCATTCCCTTTTACGATACCTAACCCATAAACACGTTGAACCGCCTGTTTATCATACGCTAAATTTTGATCCGTAAATGGTAATGGAACTAAATTACCTTTAATATTTTTGTATTGCAATGCACGATCAATCATAATGACAGCTTCATCACGTTTAATCGTATCATTCGGAGCAAATATATCATTTCCTCGTCCACTTATAATCCCAGCACTAGCTGCACGATTAATACCATCTACTAGCGATGGATGAGCTGTGCTTAAATCTTTGAAATTCGATTTCCCCTCTGGTAATTGCAATGATCTTGAAACTAAATTCGCAAATTCACCACGTGTTACAAGACGTTCTGGCCAGTAAGAACCCTTACCGTCTCCAACCATAATACCTCTTTTATCTAATTCACGAATATCTGCTTCATACCAACCGCCAGTTATATCATCTTTATGATTCGCATCATAATAAGCTTTCGTTCCCTGTAAAAATGGCTCCCACGCATTATTCCTTATCATAATGGCCGGACAATTCTTTCCGCTCCAAAATTGATGTTTTTTCACATTTTCTAAAGGAATATTTAATTCCCCCATTAAATAGGCTGCTAGTTTGCGAGCATTTTCCACAGCTTTATTATAATCACCATCTTGATTGACAGCAATTTCAATTGCAATTGATTCTCTGTTACCGGTTCCTTCTGATCCATCTCCAGCATGCCAACCATTTTCATTTAATGGTAGATGTTGATAAATTTCTTTATCATCTACTGTAAAATGCCAAGATGCTGAACGGTCAGTCGTTCCTGTTGCTTGACTGTATAAATATTGTGCATGGTTTCTAGCATTTGCTCCAACACTATAATTATCTGTCTCATGAATTGTAATGTATTTTGGTTTCATCGCATAACCTGGACGAATATTTTCATTACCTGTTGGTACAATCATTTCCTTTAATGGTACACCGTAAATATCCGCTGTTTTCTCTTCTATTGGTGCAGTATACATAACCGCTGCACGTTTCGTACGAGTTGGAGTTGTGCTTTGAATAAGAGATGCTTTTGTACCCTCAAATTTTGCTGAAGGTGAATAAATCCATTTCACCTCATTATCTATTTGGACTTGGAACCACTCTCCAACTTGTCCAATTGCAATAATTGTTTGCGGTTGTAACACTTTCTCGTCTTTATATGAATTAAATGGTGCGGAATATGTAGCTGTCTCTTCATTAATTACTAACTTTTCGTTTGCCAAGTGATAAACTTCCTTAACCTCTACATTTCCTTCACTACTTTGTATCCACCCAGTTCCAGATTCTGTTTGTATATAGTAAGCGTTTCCTTTTTGTTTTTCGGCTTTCACTACTTGATTAGAAAGCTGAACACCTGTCGCTTTTTGTAACTCAGCAGAATCAAATAAAGATGCTGAACCTATTATATGTACAAAAAAATCTCCTTGTACTTCATTTGTTATTCCTTTGCTCTCTCCACGTCCATCTTCATCTTTCATATGGCTTTCAATACTTTTTAATGCTTGCTCGTCTGTTGAAATTGTTACGGTCTTTTCTACTGTGTCTGCATAGGAAAAACTTGGAATCGTTACCATGCTAAATACAATTGATGCAGCTAAAACATTATAAAATTCTTTTTTCATACTAATTATTTAACACGTTTATATCTTAATTCGTGTTAACTTCCCTCCCTAATCTAAAATATTTAAGGCTATCTAGCAGACTTCTAAACTAAATAACCCTTTACAATATAACAAACTCTATCTCATTCGTATAGATAGGAATGACTACTATTTGCCTACTTTTTCTATATTGGGATATAGAAAAGAAGCTATAAAAGATATAGCTTCTCCTCTCACTATTTCAATCTCGTTGTACCTTATACTCTATAACTCTACCATCTTTATCAAATTGCAAAACAAGACATTCACTATCTATAGGAATGAAACCACGTTCATTCCCAAGATAGTATAGTGTAGTAATTCCCGTTTCCAAACTGCTTGTTTTCGTAGGGGCCCCTAACAATTTTGTAATTTCCTCGTTTGATTTCCCTATCAATTTATGCTCCTGTAATAGGTCATCTACCATATGTACTCGTTTTTCTTCATAATTTAACCACCGATCCCGATTAAAATTTGAAGTGTATTTATTTATACTTAATTGTACGGTGCATACTAGCAATGGAATGAGACCTACCATCATTATAGTGAACAGTTGTTTCTTACCTTTATCACGTCTTGCCGAAACATGTAAGATAGACTTTTGAATAATAACTAATAAAATAAAAGGCATTACTACCACCAAAATACTCATTACACTCAATGACACATGAACCATATCAATAACGAAAATAAACGCAATGTACATTAATATATGCAAACAAATATAAATGTACAACATTCCCCACAATATAGAGCTTTTACCTTTCTCCACCCAAATAACACCTACTTTATCCCGCTATTTGCGAGCAGTTAGACTCCCACCTCAAAATTCGGCTGTAAAGGGTAGAAGTCGGGTTGCCCATAAACCCCCACTAATTAAAGTTTTACTTTATTTTTCACTTCGCAACATAATTCATCTTGCCAATCATATCTCTAATCTTTTGTAGTTCTCGTGCTGTATATATTACTTTACTTGTTAAAACTTCATTTCTGAAAAACGTTACAATTTGCTCTCTATCTTTAAATCTCGGCAATTCTTCATTAGAAAGATCAATAACTTCTTTTCCACTCTCATTTTCAAAATATACAATTGGTTTTACTTTTTCCTTTACAATATCTACTTGCATTTCTTCCAAACAATTATATAAAGTTTGAGATAGCATTTTCGCTTTATACGCTGGATTCCCTTCATTTCTTACTTGCAAAGTTAATGAAGTTCCATCCGTAATAAATTCAAATGTCTCTTCTTTTTCAATTTCATGTTGATACTTACCAATTTCCTCAATCATAAATGAATATATACCCGCATTTTCTTTCGTTAAGCCATGGATTAATTTCCCTGTCCATTCTTTCGTCTCAAGTAGATAAATACCAGTTTTACATAAGATAAGGTGTTGAATTCGATTATCATTTATGTCACGTTTATCTCTATATTTATTGCTTATCATAAAAACGTTCGGTATAATATGAAACTCTTCTTCTAGTATTATTCCTTGCTCAACGAAACCTCGCTTCATATAATGTAATATTTCATGCGCATTCACTTCAGCACCATTTTTGGTATATTCTCGTAAATCCGCAATTAAATTTTGAAACATATGTATTTCACTACTATGCTTATCTTGCATTTCACTACGTTCTTTACTATGTTGAACAGCCAATTGATTTTTCATCATACGCATATTTTCAAGTTCTCTAGCTGTATTCACTTGTAAATCATTATATTTTTTCTGTTCCATATTCTTTAAAGTATCCTGTTGTTCTTTATGCTCTGTAATCGTAGCTGCAATCTCACTTTCATACGTTTCAATCGCTTGTTTCTTTTCAAACTCTACTTGCTGACTCTCTGATTCTAACTGTTTATTTTTATAAAACAGTACAAACACTACAGCTAATAATATTAAAATCCCACCTATTAGCACATACTCCATATTATTACTCCTTTATTTCATTTCCGATTATTTTTAAACATATATCAATTACATTATACTATGTTATCAATATATACTTTGTAAAAATTATATATTTTTCATAAAAGGCACCTCAGTCGAGATACCTTTTAGATTCACTTTATTGTACACCATACTGAATATAACTTGAATCATAGTATACCCATTGATTTGTCCCTAAGCAAAGCCATCCATCTTGCTTACTCCATACTCGATATGATTCACCATGATGTAACTGTCTTATAACATTCCCGCTTAATGATGGAGCATCTCGCAGATTCACATTATCGCCAGTAATAGTTGCTACATAATGTTTATACTGAATATAACTTGAATCATTATATACCCACTGATTTGTCCCTAAGCAGAGCCATCCATTTTGTTCTCCCCAAACTTCATATGATTCGCCACGATTCAATTGGCGAATTACACTAGACTGTAAAGATGGTCCACTTCGTAAATTCACATTATCTCCATTAATTACAGCAACTCCGTATACTGGAGTCGCATTATTAGGCGTGGAAACATTCCCTCCACCACTTGCTCCATTTCCTTGTAAAGCTTCTAATGAAACAGCTGCTGATACGTCACAATTTCCTACACCTGAAATTTGCCCAGAATCTGTGTACTGCCATGCTGTCCACTCTGTCCATCCACCAGCATCAGCAGGCGGTATACTAGAATATTTGGAAATCCAAAGTGGAATGTCACTTAACCCGCTAATTCCAAATTCATTAATATACCAAATTCCTGTATATAACATTACATTTTTCCCAGTAGCTTGTTTCACATAATTTACGAAACTTCTTGCCCAATTCGATATAGTCGCACCCGTTAAACTACTATTGCTAGTATCCGTTGGCGATTCTAAATCTAAAACAGGAATTAAGTCCGTCTGATTACTCTGTAATATACTCACAAAATATTTCGCTTCTGAAATTGCATCATTTTGTTCTGGATGAGCAAAATGATATGCACCAATTAATACATTCGCATTTCTCGCAGCTTGTACATTTTGAACGAAAGTCGGGTCAATATAGTTCACACCTTCCGTCGCTTTTGCGTACGCCGCTGGAATGCCAGATGACTTCACAGCATTCCAATTAATGTTTCCTTCCCAATGAGACACATCAATAAACGTAATATTTGAACTGGATCTATTTTGCATATAAAAGCTCCTATCAAATTTTGTTATTCTATATACAATATGTACAACTCTAGTTAAAGGACACGACAAACCTCTCACATATTTCGAAGATTTTATTACATTTTAATATCTGAGAGAATAGAAAAAAGACCTTGTAATTCTACAAGGCCTGTTGCAAACTCCCTTTATTTTGTAGCAAGTACATATTATAGTAAAGTCCTTGTTTACTAAGTAACTCTTGATGTGTTCCGCTTTCTACAATTTCCCCTTCATGCATAACAAATATTTGATCCGCATCTTGGATTGTAGACAATCTGTGCGCTATCGCTATCGTTGTTCTACCTTTTCGCATTTGCTGCAATGCCGTTTGGATAGCCTCTTCTGTTTCTGTATCAATATTTGCCGTCGCTTCATCTAACACTAATACTTTCGGATTGGTTGCTATCGTTCTAGCAAAAGCAATTAATTGCCTTTGACCACTAGAAAATGCAACTCCTCTTTCGACAACTTCTGTATCATACTGCTCTGGTAATTTTTCAATAAACGTATTCGCTTGCACAAACTTTGCCGCTTCCTCTATCTCTTCATCCGTAATCTCTTCATTATACATACGAATATTTTGCTTTACATTTCCAGCAAATAAAAATGCATCTTGCAGCACAAGACCAATTTTCTTTCGAATTTCTTGTTCTTCGAACTTCTCTAAATCTACTCCGTCTATTACTATATTTCCTGATTTAATATTGTAAAATCTCATTAATAAATTCATAATCGTACTCTTTCCGCTACCAGTATGCCCTACGAAAGCAACCGTTTGCCCTGACTTTACGTGAAAAGATACATTTTTTAAAACGTCACGCTTTCCATCATATGAAAAAGTAACATCTTTAAACTGAATTTCCCCGTTAGCTACTCGTGGCTGTTCACTCCCCATTTGAACAGGAGCTAAATCTTTATCATCCATTAAATGAAATACACGCGATGATGAAACAAGCGCTTGCTGGAAGAAAGATAGTTTCATCATCATCTCATTTACCGGCTGGAAGAAACGATGAATATAGTTAACGAAAGCATATAAAACCCCTACTTCAACAGGACTCTTTAAAGCATCGATTCCGAATAAACCAAGTACTAACGCAATTGCTACAATATGAACAAGATCTGTTGCTGGACGTAAAAGTAATGCATCTAATTTCAATGTACGACGTCCAGCACTAAAATGTTTATTGTTCACTTCTTCAAATTCTTTTCTCATCCGCTTTTCTTGCCGGAACACCTGAACAATATTCATACCTTGAATGGACTCATTTAACTTTGCATTTAATATACTCAGCTGATTACGTACCTCTAAATAAAAAGCTGCACTTTTCCGTTGATACAACACCATAATTGCAAACATTACCGGAATTAATATGAGCGAGAATAGCGCTAATTTTACATCTAATAAAAACATCGCTACTAAAATCCCTACTAAAAAGACTACATTTTTCACGAATGTTGATAGTACACTAACATAAAAATCCTTAATCGCTTCTGTATCATTCGTTATGCGAGATACGAGCGTACCAATCGGCGTACGATCAAAGAAGCTTAATGACAATTTTTGAACATGTTCATACACTTCAACTCGCATATCTTGGACAATCTTAAAAGCGATATTTTGAAAGTACAATAAGTCTAAATAAGTAAATAATACTTTTAATAAATGAGCAATAATATACACTACAAATAGGGTTACAAGTGCTGATTGTTCAAAGTTACCTGGCACTAAGTGTTCATCAAGAAATTGTTTAATTAAAAAAGGACCCATCATTTCAGTTACAGTTGCACCAACTAGAAATAAAAATGCTAACGCCAATAACCCTTTATAGGGCCTCATATAAGAAAGCAACCTTCTTAAATCACTCCGTTTTTTCTCAGCCATCATACGCCTCCTTTCTCTACTAACGCCTCTAACTGCTGGCTTTCGTACATTTCTTTATACCAACCATTTTCTTTCATTAATTGCTCATGTGTCCCTCGCTGCATAACCCTACCTTCATCAACAACAAGAATAAGATTTGCATGCTGAATAGCACTTAAACGATGGGCGGTAATAATCGTCGTTTTCTCTGCCCTTTCTCGTTTCAATGCAGTTAAAATAGTTTCTTCTGTTTTTGCATCTACGGCTGATAAACAATCATCTAATATTAAAATTTCAGCATTTGTTAATAATGCACGCGCAATAGAGATTCTCTGTTTTTGACCTCCTGATAGTGAAACGCCCCTTTCACCTACTACAGTGTCATACCCTTCTGGAAATTGAAATATATCATTATGAATACAAGCAATATCAGCAGCTCGGCTAATTTCTTTATATGTAGCATCGGCCTTTCCAAAAGCAATGTTCTCCCCAATACTCGCTGAAAATAAAAAGTGATCTTGCGGTACATATGAAATTGCAGAACGCACACCGTGAAGTGTTAAATCTCGAATATCCCGCTCCCCAACTTTTAATTCACCATTAAAATGATCATACTCTCGAATTAAACATTTTAATAACGTCGTCTTCCCTGCACCGGTACGCCCTACAACTCCTAACGTTTCACCTTTTCTTAAGTTAAAGTAAATATCTTTTAAGTTTAATAGTTCATTCTTTTTATAAGAAAACGAATCAACAGCAAACGAAACATCACCACTTGCTATAGCATGTATAGCATTTTCCTTATTCACTACATCTGAAGTTTGTGAAAATATTTTCTCCACACGATCATACGAAGCACGTCCACGCTCCATAATATTAAATAGCCATCCAAAAGCTAACATTGGCCATACAAGTGTCCCTAAGTACGTTGTAAATGTTACTAATTCCCCTACAGTTAATTCACCTCGTACGACTAATAATGATCCGTAACAAATTGCGATCAAAAATGAAAATCCGACAATTAGGGAAATCGTTGGATCGAATAACGAGTCAATACGTGCAACTAACATATTTTTATGTACGACATCTTCAGATTTTTTCCGAAACGCTTGTAAATCCTCTTTCTCTTGTCCAAGTGAGCGAATTACCTTCATCCCACTCATACTTTCTTGTACTTTATCATTGATTTCAGAAAACGATTGCTGTGCCTTATGAAATCTTCTATGCAATAAAGTTCCATAATAATTTGTAGAAATAGCTACAATTGGCATCGGAATTAAACTTAATAACGTTAACTTCCAACTAATTGTAAATCCCATCGCTACGAGTACACATCCTCCAACAGCTAATGAATCAACGAGTGTTAAAACACCTGCCCCCGCAGTTTGCTGAATCGCCTGAATATCATTTGTCGCATGTGCCATCAAATCGCCTGTGCGACGTGATTGATAAAAGGATGGGCTCATCTTAGTAAAATGTTCATATAGATTCTTTCGCAGTTGACGAGCTAGTTTTAAAGAAGATCCAAAAATCATAATACGCCATAAGTAACGTAATATATACATCATAATTCCTACAACTACTAATAGAATAACCCAGTTCAACAATTTTTCAGACGTTAATGTTCCACTATTAATTTCATCTACTACAATCCCTAGTACTCTTGGCGCTACAAGTTCAAGAAGCGCGACACCAAATAACATAATAATTCCGATTATGTACGCTCGTTTTTCTTGCTTAAAAAACCAAGCTAAATTAAAAAACACTTTCATATTTATCCTCCTCCCTTAAAATGAGCGATGTTTTCAGTGTAACAAAAATACAGAATATTTAAAAGTTTTAAATATGTTTTATAACCAAAAGAAAAGGGCACTCGGTAAGAGTGCCCTTTTGCGCTTATTTTGTTTGTTGCTTGTTCATCGCGCTCATCATTTGATTGATTTTCTTTTGGGAAGGTTTTTGTCCCATTTGCATCATCATCATTTTTAACATTTGTTCGTTAATTGGTGGATTTTTTTGTAAGTAATTCATCATGTATTTGCGGGCAATGAAAAATCCTAACGCCACGCCTGCTACTAGTGCTACTACGCCCACTAGAATACCTAACCACATTGGCATATCTTTTCCTCCTTCATGTTGTCTACCTTACAGTGTACTAAAACCTTTTCAATAAGACAAGATACTATTCGACATTTTTTACACATATGTTCGTACTTGTTTGAGAGGATTTAACCAACCGTACTTTTTATTTTCATAATCCATCGCTAAAAATGTTAACTCACACTTTCTAAGCACCTCAAAGAAAGTTGTTTCCATGGATACATTTCCAGAAGTATTTATTCGAATATATTGTGGTTTCACCATTATTTCTCCATATTCGGCTCCTGTATAAAGCGTATGAGTATGATTTGTTCTTTCATATTTACCAAGAACACGCAAAGCTTGTTCTAATTTATGATGAATTTTCATTACTTGTAACGGCATCGTAATATACGTCATTTGTTTATATAATACTTTCTTCTCCGAAAGGAACCCAGATTCTGAAAATCGAGCAAATAAATCAAAAAACAAATATTCACGACCAAAGTAAGCTTTCGCAATATCCTCTTGAATTAAATACAATTCATACGTTTTCATTTTTCCCCTCCCGATCTGGACAACCTTTTCCCTACATTATATAAGAGAAGATTTGCAATGATTGTCTGACTACGGAGAGAGAAAAAACTTTTCCTGTCGAAAAAACTCAATTACATAGAAAAATCTCCCCATGCTGGAGAGATTTTTCTAAAATCATTAAAGCATTTCTTTTACTTTACGAACAACGTTCTCTACAGTAAATCCATACTCTTCCATAATCTTCTCACCAGGAGCAGAAGCACCGAATGTGTCGATACCTAGTACATCTCCATCAAGGCCTACGTAACGGTGCCATCCGAATGTAGCACCCATTTCAATTGCGAAACGTTTCGTTACTGCTTTTGGTAGTACAGATTCTTTGTACTCAGCAGTTTGAGCTTCGAAGCGATCCATAGATGGCATGCTAACAACAGCTGCATCAACGCCGTCTGCTGCTAGAGCTTTTTGCGCTTCGATTGCTAAGCTTACTTCAGATCCAGTTGCAATTAAGATTACATCAGAAGTTTCTTTCTTGCTTGCAGAAACTACATATGCACCTTTTGCTACTTTTTCATAAGTATCGTCTTTTGCACCTTCTAATGTTGGAAGATCTTGACGAGTTAACACTAATGCAGTTGGTGTTTTTGTAGATTCTAGAGCTAGTCTCCAAGCTGCAACTGATTCGTTACCGTCTGCTGGACGAATAACAGATACATTTGGCATTGCACGAAGCGCTGCTAATTGCTCAACTGGTTCATGTGTTGGACCATCTTCACCAACAGCAATACTGTCATGTGTAAATACATACGCTACAGGCAATTGCATTAATGCTGCAAGACGAATTGCTGGACGTAAGTAGTCAGAGAATACGAAGAACGTACCACCGTAAGTTTTTAAACCGCCATGAAGTGCGATACCGTTCATTGCTGCACCCATTGCGAACTCACGTACACCGTACCAAATGTTTTTTCCGCTGTAATCAGCTCTTGTAAAGTCTTTTTCGTTATTCATGTATGTTTTGTTAGAACCAGCAAGGTCAGCAGATCCACCGAAGAATGATGGTACAGACTCTGCAATTGCATTAATTACAGCACCTGAAGAATTACGTGTTGCTGCTTTTGATCCTAATTCATAAGTTGGTAAGCTTTGTTCCCAACCTTCTGGAAGAAGACCGTTCATTGCTGCTTGCAGTTCGTTTGCTAATTCTGGATATGCTTGTGCATATTCACCGAGCATCGTGTTCCACGCAGCTTGCGTCGTTTCACCAACATCTTGTACTGTTTTACGGAAGTTGTCATATACTTCTTCTGCTACATGGAAGTCTTGTTCAGCAGTCCAAGCGTATGCTTCTTTCGTTAATTTTGTTTCGTCTACACCAAGTGGAGAACCATGTGAAGCTGATTTTCCTGATTTGTTTGGAGAACCGAAACCAATTGTCGTTCTTACTTCAATTAGCGTTGGGCGTTTTTCGTCAGCTTTCGCTTCTTCAATTGCTTTTGCGATTGCTTCAATATCATTTCCATCCTCAACACGGATTACTTGCCATCCGTATGCTTTGTAACGATCTTCTACACTTTCAGAGAATGAACGATTTAAATCGCCATCTAATGAAATATCGTTTGAATCGTAAAGTACAACAAGACGACCTAATTGTAAATGAGCAGCTAATGAAGATGCTTCAGCAGAAACGCCTTCCATTAAATCTCCATCACCACAAATAGCGTATGTATGATGATCTACTACATTATACGCATCACGGTTGTATTTAGCCGCTAAATGTCTTTCAGCCATTGCCATACCTACAGCAGTTGCAATACCTTGTCCAAGTGGACCAGTTGTTGAGTCTACACCTGCTGTGTGACCATACTCAGGATGTCCTGGAGTTTTGCTTCCCCATTGACGGAAGTTCTTTAAATCATCCATTGTTAAGTCATAACCAGATAGATGAAGTAGACTGTATAGTAACATTGAGCCATGACCTGCAGATAATACGAAACGATCGCGGTTAAACCACGTTGGGTTATTTGGATTGTGTTTCATAAATTGAGTCCATAATGTATAAGCCATTGGTGCTGCACCCATTGGCATTCCTGGGTGACCAGAGTTTGCTTTTTCAATCGCATCAATGGATAATGTGCGAATCGTGTTGATAGAAAGTTGTTCGATTGAATGTGACATGCTATTCTTCCCTTCGCGTATGTTAGTAAACGTTTTATACATTTATATGATAGCTTCCCACGCAAGATTATACAACATGTATCGACAAATATGTTGATGTTTTTTTGATTTTTCATAAAAAACACAGTGATTTAGGGAATGTATGGGCATTCAATATGACATACTTTTTAATTGTTTTTATTTTAAAAATAAATATAATTATCTGTATTTTTATACAAATATACTAATTTCTGATATATCTCCTTTTTGATAACCTTTAAAAATACAAAAAAGCATCTGAATTAGATGCTTTTAAAACAAATTAAATAATCCGCTTACGAATAGAACTTGAAATAAAATCAATTATAATTACCATTAAAATGATACCTAATAAAATAATTCCCACACGAGACCAATTACGTGAACTAAGTGCAAAAATTAATGGCGTACCAATACCACCTGCTCCAATAACACCTAAAATCGCAGCGGATCGTACATTAATTTCAAACCTGTATAACGTATACGATAGAAAATCCGGTAACACTTGTGGTAATACGGCATACCAAAGTATTTGAAACCGATTTGCACCCGTTGCTATTAACGCTTCCGTCGGTCCCTTATCTATATTTTCAATTCCTTCCGAATATAGTTTCCCTAACATTCCGATAGAGTGTAACCCTAAAGCTAGAACTCCGGCAAAAGAGCCTGGACCAACAGCTTTTATAAATAAAAGAGCCATAACTAATTCAGGAAATGTACGAACAAAACTAAGTACAAATTTCCCAGTTCCTGAAGTTAATTTTCCACTACTCATATTCGTTGCCGCCCAAAAAGCAAATGGAACAGATAAAAAAGCAGAAATAAATGTACCTAATATCGCAATTGCCAACGTATCAATTAAACCGTGTAATAAATCTTCACCATCTGGCAAAGATACATACGACCAATCTGGGTTCAATACGCCTGTCATAATTGCTTTTGTAATTTCTCCCGCCGTATTCTTTATTCCCTCTAACGGGACTCCTGAAAAGGCCCATACATATACAACTGTAAGTGCTATAAAAATAATCCAGCGATATATACTCGGTTTCTTCGGTTTTGGTACGATTATCGTCGTTTTACTCATTATAATTTCCCCCGCAACACTGTACTTATATAATCAATTAGCAATACAACAACAAGGGTATAAATAATAATAGAAGCAGTTTGTTGATATTGTAAAAATCCAAGTGTACGATCATAATATAATCCAATCCCACCTGCTCCTACTAAACCTAGAACAGCTGCTGCACGTACATTCACCTCAAATGTATAAAGTACATAGGAGACGAAGTGCGCTTTCACTTGCGGAATGACCCCATAAACTATCCATTGCACCTTATTCGCTCCTACAGCTGTCATCGCTTCTAATGGACCTGGATCAATTGATTCAATTGACTCATACAATAATTTCGCTACGAGTCCAACAGAGAAACAAGTAAGAGCCAAAATACCTGGAAGTGGTCCTATTCCAAAAATCGCTACAAAAATAGCCGCTAATAATAAATCTGGTATTGTTCGTATAAAATTTAAAATCAATCGAGCTGGACTGTACAAAAATACACTAGTAAATACATTACTTGCCGCAAATAGTGCAAGTGGAATGGCTAAAATCGCCCCTAAAGTCGTTCCAATAATCGCCATACGTATTGTATCTAACATTGCTGTTGTAATAATTTGAAAATAACTCCAATCTGGTGGCACCATTTCCTTCAATAAATCCATCATATTTGGAAAACCAACTACTAGTTTTGAAAATGATGCGTCGACCTGTACACTACTACCCCACAACAGTAAAATAACTAAAATAACCGTTAACATATGTTTAAATTTACTCGGCGGCTTCGGTATCGATTTCGAATATATCGTCACTTCATTCATTTAGCTGCCACCTCTAATAATGCGCTTTTCTGAGCTACGTCCCCATAAATTTCAGCGAATTTTTCATCCGTTGCCTCTTCTACTAATCCATCAAAAACAATTTCACCAGCATGTAATCCAATAATACGAGTAGCATATTGCCTCGCTAAATCAATAGAATGTAAGTTTACAATTGTCGTAATTCCAAAATCTTCATTAATTTTCTTCAAATCATCCATTACTTGCTTTGTTGTCAGAGGATCTAACGAAGCAACAGGCTCATCTGCCAATATGATTTTCGCTTCTTGTGCCAATGCTCTAGCAATTGATACACGTTGCTGTTGTCCCCCTGATAATTCATCAGCTCGTGCATATGCTTTTTCTGAGATATTCACTCTATTCAGCGCCTGGAATGCAAGCTCCACGTCCTCTTTCGGAAACAGACCTAACGTTGTACGCAATGTAGAATGATATCCAACCCGCCCAGCTAATACATTCTTCAGTACCGTTGATCGCTTCACAAGGTTAAAGCTTTGAAAAATCATACCAATATCTCGGCGCATGCGTCGTAATCCTTTTCCTTTTGCAGCAGTAATAGACTCCCCTTCAATAATGATTTCTCCTTCTGTGATTTCATGAAGGCGATTTACCGATCTGAGAAGTGTTGATTTTCCAGCACCGGATAGCCCGACCATTACAACAAACTCACCTTTTTGAATTTTCAAGTTTATATTATTCAATCCTTTTGTACCATTCGGATACACTTTGGAAACATTTCGAAACTCTATCACACATCTTACCTACCTTCTATGTATTATCAATAACTGAAAAACGGCAAACTAACTGAAATCACACACTTTCCAGTTAGTCGCCATTTCCATATGTATTATTGCGTTTTCACTTTCTTTCCATATTCACGAACGATATCAAATTTACTATCATCAGATTTAACGTATCCTTCATGTGAGTATACTTCTTTAATGATTTTGTGCCCTTCCTCATTCTTTCCTATTTCAATGAAAGCATCCTGTAATTTCTTGCTCCACTCTGCATCTAAATCAGAACGTACAGAAATCGTATCGTTTGGAATTTTCTCCGTAAATTTTACTATTTTCGTTTGATCGAATATATTCGGATAATCTTTTTTTACAATATTGCGAGCATCTTGGAATACAACAGCTGCATCTACATCACCATTTAAAAGAGCAATAAGTGACTGATCATGACCTTTTAATGTAACAGGTTTCACATCTTTCAACGGATCGATTCCCTCTTTTAACAATACAGCCGCAGGCCATACATAACCCGCTGATGATGTTACATCTTGATAGCCAATTTTTTTACCTTTTAAATCTTTTACACTATTAATATTAGAATCTTTCTTAACAACAAACTCTGATTTATAAACATCTACTAAATCCTTTGTCGGAGCTCCAGTTTCATCATCTACCCCAAAACGTTGCGCCTGTAAAATTACGTTTGCAGCCTTTTTCTCATGCGCTAACACATACGCTGTTGGAGGTAAAAAGCCTACATCTACTTGCTTAGATGCCATCGCTTCTACAATTGTATTGTAATTCGTTGAAATACTAACTTTTACCGGAATGTTTAATTTATCACTTAATAGCTTTTCCAATGGTTTTGCCTTCGCCTCTAGCGTATCTGCATTTTGAGAAGGAACAAATTGAACACTTAGTGTCTTCGGTACATAACCTTTTTTCGTATCTTCATTTTTACTTGCACTTGATTCCTTCGTTCCACATCCACTTAATAATCCCGCTGCTAGTACAACTGTTGTGCTCATTGCAAAAACTTTTTTCAACATGTTAATGCCTCCATTTTTCGTTGTTATAAAATAACCTTCCATAAACATGAAGAAATATATCACATATTTTTACAAATAATTGCTTATTTACAGAATCTTTACACATTCTATACATTCACATTAAAATTCTTTTCATATATTTGATATGATTAATTGAAAGATAACTATAGAAAAGGTGAATGGCGTTGAATCAAAATCAAATTGTAACTTTAAATATTTTATTAACAAGCGATGTACATGGTACTGTGTATCCAATTCACTACCAAGATAACTCCAAAGCAGAAATTGGTTTAGCTAAAATTTCTACTCTCATAAAAAAAGAACGTTCTCAAAATGCAAACGTTCTTCTGATTGATAACGGGGACTTCATTCAAGGAACACCATTTACTTATCATTACGCTACATACGAAAAAGATATGGAAAACCCAATGTCCTTATTAGCCAACTACTTAGAGTATGACATTGCAATTATCGGAAATCATGAATTTAATTACGGAATGGATATATTAAATAATGCTGTGGCTACTGCAAATTCCCCTTATCTATCAGCAAACATTTTAGATAAAAACAGAAAAGAACCTTATTTCGGGAAACCATATATAATAAAACATATTGAATCAAATATAAAAATTGCTATTTTAGGGGTGACAACGCATTACATCCCCCATTGGGAACAAGCACATCATATTAAAGATTTACAATTTGAAGATGCATTTGAAACAACAAAAAAATGGGTTTCTTACATCCGTAAACATGAAAAACCAGATTTACTAGTCGTAGCCTATCACGGGGGATTTGAACGTGATTTACAAACCGGAGTACCGACTGAAGTTTTAACAGGTGAAAACCAAGGATATGCAATGTGCCATGAAATTGAAGGCATAGATATTTTACTAACAGGCCACCAACACCGAGAAATCGCTCACACCGTGATTAATGGTGTAACAATTTTACAGACCGGATGCAATGGACACTCAGTTGGAAAAGTAACAGTAACATTCGAAAAAGCAGAACAAAAATGGGTAAAAAAAGAGAGTTATTCAGAGTTATTGCCCGTACAAGGAATTGCGGCAGACCAAGATGTTCTTTCCTTGGTTGCCAATTATGAAGAGAAAACACAAAATTGGCTTGATAAACCTATTGGAATAATTTATGGGGATATGCAAATTTCCGATGCTATGCAAACACGTTTGCAAGACCATCCTTTTATTGAATTCATAAATAAAATACAGATGGATATAGCTAATGTTTCAATTTCTTGTACAAGTTTGTTTCATAATACATCTCCAGGTTTCCCGAAACATGTAACAATGCGTGACATCGTTTCTAATTATATTTATCCAAATACATTAAAAGTAATTAGAATAACTGGAGCGGATATAAAAGATGCTCTCGAACTCTCTGCTTCTTATTTCACATTAAAAGCAGATGGAACCATCATCGTAAACCCTACCTATATAGAACCAAAACCACAACACTATAATTACGATATGTGGGAAGGGATTTCGTATGTATTAAACATTTCAAAACCAATTGGAGAGAGAGTAGAGTCTTTGCAGTATAAAGGCACTCCTCTTAATATGAATGAAGAATATGACGTTGTTATGAATAATTATCGTGCAAGCGGTGGCGGGAACTTCTTTATGTTTCAAAATAAACCAGTAGTAAAAGACATACCAACAGATATGTCTGAACTTATCGCTAACTATATATTGAAGCATAAAAGGATAGAAGCAACGAAAAATGAAAACTGGAAAGTTATTAAATAACAATTTTAACAAATAAAAAAAGATGGGCTATGCCCATCTTTTAATTTAATTTTGCATTATCCTGCTTTTTTAAAGCTTTTAATTTCGCCGGTGTAACGTCCGTGCCTTCTTCGTTAACGACTTTAATTCCTTTTAATTCGTTTAACATATTTTGACGAAATCCTTTTAAATATTGTTCACGAAGCGATTGGCGCTCACGTTGTTCTTCTTCAGTTAAGCCTTCAGCTTTTGCTTTTTTCGCTAAGAAGTTAATGCGTTCAATGAGTTCTTGACTTGGCATCTCGAATCCCCCTTCTACTCAAAACTGATTATTATCATACAATAGTTATTCCTCTTTATCAAGCAATTGCTTTGTATATTCTACATACCTTCGATGTACAGTTGCTTTTGAAACATCATGACCAAAACCACGAAGTGTTGCTGCAATTTCTTCAAAAGTTAATTCATTCCGGCGCAAACGTACAATTTCCTCAATTGGCACTTCTTTTTTCTCACGTCCTACGCTTAAATGACGATTTTTCAAATTATTTTCTGGACGAAATCCTTTCTCCACTGCTCTTTGCATGCCACGTTTAATTTTTAAATTGTGGATCTTTCTTTGATACTCTTCAACGATCCCAATTATATTTAGCACCATCGAATCAGAATCTGAAAGCTGTAATTCACCACTATGCGTGTGCGTATAAACTTTTATCCCCTCTTTATGTAAACAATGCATTAATGCAATCTTTGCATTTCCTCTACCAAGACGCGTTTCATCTTGTATAAGTAGTACATCAACTTGTTCATCTCGAATTGTATCTAGCACTTCTAATATGCCATCACGTTCAATTGTATAACCGCTAGCCTGCTCCTCAATTACCTTTGTAACATCCATTTGATAGCGCTCAGCTAAATGCAATAATTCATCTTTTTGACGCAATAATGATGTTTCCTGTTCTTCTTTTGTTGTGCTCACACGTGCATAAATAATTGCATTCATTTTGAACCCTTCTTTCTCACTATATTTTCCTTATAGTGTATCATAAATTTGCCTTTCGTTCGAACTTATGTTTGTAGAATGTTTTTTCGCATGTTATACTTAATAATAAGAAAAATGAAAGAAAACGAGGTGTTAGAAAACATGGAAAAGTTAACGAAACGCCAGCAAGACATTCTCGACTTTATTAAGCTAAAAGTACAAGAAAAAGGATATCCACCTTCCGTACGTGAAATCGGTCAAGCAGTCGGCCTTGCTTCTAGTTCTACAGTGCACGGACATTTATCACGACTAGAAGAAAAGGGATATATTCGACGCGATCCAACAAAACCACGCGCAATTGAAATTTTAGGTGACAACCGAACGGAAACACAATCTGTTATTCAAGTTCCAATCATCGGAAAAGTTACTGCCGGTTTACCGATTACAGCAGTCGAAAGTGTAGAAGATCACTTCCCACTTCCAGCTAGTATCGTTGCTGGAGCAGATCAAGTGTTTATGTTACGCATTTCTGGAGATAGCATGATTGAAGCCGGTATCTTTGATGGTGATTTAGTTGTTGTTCGCCAACAACAGTCTGCATACAACGGTGAAATTGTAGTTGCTTTAACAGAAGATAACGAAGCAACCGTTAAACGTTTCTATAAAGAAAAAGATCATTTCCGTCTACAACCGGAAAACTCTTCACTAGAACCTATTATTTTAAAACAAGTGTCAGTTATTGGAAAAGTAATTGGCGTATATCGTGATTTACATTAAAAATAATAAAAAGAAGATAATTCCCTTATTTATATAGGTAATTATCTTCTTTTTATATTTTGATAGATTTCCGTTCATTCAAAAGAATGCGTTTCATTAATTATTAACGCGTTTCAATAGTAACATCTCCAGCAGCGGTTTTACCGCTAATCTTTTTACTACCATTACCAATCATTATATTTTTATTGTCTTCATTAAAAATTGTCACGTCTCCAGCAGCAGTTTGCCCAGTTATAACTGCATCTTGTGGTTTTTCCAATAAAGTAATATCTACATCTCCAGCAGTTGAACTTACCTCTAAATCATATTTAGAATCATGATCAATAATATCTATATCCCCACTAGCCGTTTTTGCTGTTACTTTCCCTATTACTTTTTTAAAATTCACCTCACCAGCTTTTGTAGACCCCTCCACACTCTTTGCTGTTACATGTTTCAAATCCACTTCTCCGGCGAGTGTTTCAACACTTACGCGGTCACTTTTCACATTACTTATTTCTATTTGTCCAGCGGATGAATTTACTTTTATCTCTTGATAAGAACGTTCAGGTACTAATATAGTCAATGTAGGCGTTTGAAATCCGAAATTGTAAAATGAAAAATCAAATGAAACACCTTTTTCTATTTCCCCTATGATTTTTAATGTATCACCATCTTCAGCAATACGAATCTCCTGTTTACTTACGTCTCCTTTTTGCTTTACATAAAAAGAGGAATCAGGAGATTTTTGGACAACAATATCTCCTGCATCTAACTTAACTTCTACATTTTTTAGCGTTTCGTTTTTAATTACGTCCTCTTTATCTCCTTTTTCTGCAGTTTGTACTGCTTTTTCATATGTTTGTGAAATCCCTATTACTCCAATAATGATACAAGCGATAGCTACTAATAATATCTTTTTCATCATCTACTCCCCTTTTATCATTTTGAAGTTCCAGACTACATAGCATACACATAATCTTTTAAACCACTTCGTACTATAATAAGCTACAATACATAACAACAAACCTACTCCGACAAACGTTATACTAACGAAAAGATCCAACCATATAAAAGTGCCCATAAATACTTTTACAATAACGAAAAATGGTGTCACTACACTAGCAATCCCACCGACCCAAAAGGAAAATATAAAAGCTATAATTGCAACTAACGGGCCTAACACAATAATAAAATTAAACAAACTAAGTCCAACCGCTGCCATGACAGCTCTTGTCACATTTGAAGTCGACGGATCTTTTTTCATTTCATCAAATCGATACATCGCAAGTAAGTCTTTCGCAATTACTTTCGGAGAGCCAAGTCCCTTTATTATTTCTGATTCAGTTTTCCCCTCTTCCATCCCAAACTGAAAGTGCTCTTCATAATCAAATAAAATATCTCGTCGCTCTTCTTCTGGTAACTTTCTAAGATGACTTGATAATTCTTTAAGAAACTGCTCTTTACTCATCCCATTCCACCCCTTCAATAATTTCTTGAACACCTTTAGCAAAATCACGCCACTCTGTTACTAATAAAGTAAGTTGCATCTCTCCTTGCTCTGTTAGTTGATAATATTTACGGGGCGGTCCTTCCGTGGATTCTTTTAAATACGTTTGAAAATATCCCTCTTTCGTTAAACGACGTAATAACGGATATACAGAACCTTCCGATATTAAAAATTTATTAGAGATTTGCTGAACAAGTTCATATCCATAACAATCCTTACGTTTTACAAGTGCCAATACACACAGTTCTAACACACCTTTTTTAAACTGAACGTTCAAGGACAATCCCCCTTTCTCATTTTAGTACTGTTCAGTACACGATACCTGTTTTATCCATAACATACCACTTAGTATTGTTTATTGCAAGGTACTGAATTATATTTATTCCCTAAATTTAGAAAACGCAAATATAAAAGCCCGAATAAGACCTTTTGTAACTGACCATTATCCGGGCTATCATTCAACTCGAATTACAATAATACAAGATTTCATTCAATCTTTCTCCTCTATGAACCCACTTCCATTTGTGACCCTAATAAATTTCGAAATACACCTTTTCTCTCTTTAGCCAATTGATTAAATTCACCTTTTTGAACAATCTCACCTTTTCCTAAAACAATAACTTGATCTGCATTGCGGATCGTAGATAACCGATGCGCAATAACAACAATAGTCATCGTTCCTTTCAACCTTTCTATTGCTGATTGAATTTTTACTTCATTTTCAGTATCTAATGCACTCGTAGCTTCATCTAATACTAAAATGGATGGTTGTCTTAAAATAGCTCGAGCTAGTACAAGTCGTTGACGTTCACCACCTGAAAGTCTCACTCCACGATCTCCAATGAGAGTATCAAGCCCTTTTGGAAGCATTCGTACAAATTCAGCTGCCGCCGCAAAATCTAATGCAGTCCAAATTTGTTCTTCACTCGCATTCGGCTCAATCATCAATAAATTTTCTCTTATGCTTGCATTAAATAAAAAAGGATCTTGTGGCACATAACTAATAGCCCGTCTCAATGACAATAAATTTTCACTTGTAAGAGGAGTTCCATCTATTAATACTTGACCTTTCTCTGGCTGAATCAATCCCATTAAAACATCGATTAATGTGCTCTTCCCAGCTCCCGAATGTCCCACAATAGCCGTCATACTATTGATTGGTATTTTCACATTAATATTTTGAAGTGCATACAAATGCTCCTTCTTATTATATCGAAAATAAATACCCTTACATTCAATACCCTGCTCTATACAAATCGGCTTTATATGTTTTTGCTGATGTATATCCTGCATTTCAATTGCTTCATTACATTCCCCTTGTAAGTCCCATAATGACTTAAAAGCAGGAATGCTTGCAGCAAGCTGTTCTAAATTTGACTGAATTGTCATAAATCGTGGCCATAGTCTCGAAAAGATGAGTATGATTAATAGTAATTGGGTGGGTTGAGCTTTAAATATACTTACTGATAATAATATAAAAAATGCAATTAAAATAGCCATTGAAACTTTATAAAACAATTGAGAGTTCGACCTTATTCTCATATACTCCATTTGTTCATTACTCATCTTTTCTGTTATAGATTGTAACCAATCTAAACGTGATGCTTCCAAAGTATTACTCTTTATATCTTTAATTCCATTAAAATGATCTGTTATACCAGAAAGATAGTCTTGTGCTAATTTCGAGGTCTTACCGCCTAGTATTCGTGCTTTTTTTATAAAAGCACGAGAAGCTACTAAGAATAATAAGCCAAAGACCAAAACAAATATAGTTATTTGGGGAGATAATAAAAACGCAAGCCCCACCTGTATGAATGTAAACAGAATAACAGCTAACAATTGTAAAATTAAATTAACCCCATAACTTACGCGAGCTAATTCTGTAGTTAATATATTTATTAGATTTGTTTTCCTTTTCTCTAAAAAAAAACTCCACTTCGCTTTTAGAATCATACTATATGTTTCTATTCTTAATTCTCGTACAAAAGCTTGTTGCGTTCTCGCATCCCTTAGCGTTATGTTTCGTTGTAATAGATTTTGCCCTAACACTATTAGTATATATATACCTAAAATAGAAATTAGGCTTGTTGTTTTAGGGAAATCCTGCAAAAATCTATAAACAGGTGCAATAAAAGCAGTCTCCTCACCTATATTAATTATTCCAGCCATACTTATCATAGGAATTAATAAAATAATACCTATCCCTTCAAGTAAACTTATTAAAACCATACCAAACAAATTCACATACAGAATTTTCCCTGCAGAAGAATATAATTTCTTCATAAAATATATAATATGATTCATCGATGTTCCCCCTATGACAAAGCAAGCTTCTTTGTTTTCCTCCAAAGACATAGAAACGGACGTAAAGGAAAATATAAAAAATGAAGGAATTTAGGTAACGGCAATGTTTTTGCATCAATCGGATAAGGATAGAGTTGGCTCATAATAAATAAAATTTTTTGCTGATTAGACATCAGTGAAAATAAATGCCTACTATGATAAGCAAGTACTTCTTCAGGAACAGGATCGGTATGCAAGTTTATCATTTGCTTGAAATAAAACAGCGCTTCTTGAGCTAACTGCTTTGAACGTTTTTTCGCTACTAATTCCATCATCCTCTTATCTAATCGTGCACCTAACATTTGAGATGCCAAAATTAATGCTTGTCCTCCTAAATGAAACATTTGATATTTTCTCATTAATTTGTTAATCTCACTCCAGTTAAGATCTTGATTGACAATTTTTTTTATATCCACTAACCAGCGCAATCTAGACCAACCATGTCTAGCACCATGAGAGACAAGAAATAAAAATAAATCTTCCTTTCCTAACATATATACCGAATTACTTGTAAGTGCACTTTTTCTCTTTCGCTTCCAAAGCTCTTCAAACCCAGGTTCCTTACCCGGTCCAGGATTTAACCTCCAATGAATTTCAAGTTTGATCCGCCTTGTTGTATGGAAAAATGTTATATGGTGATGCCTCCATTTCCAATCACTTAATATCGTTTGAATATAATCATCTTTCACATATCCTTGCTCTAAAAGTAGTTTTTCTACTTTTTCTAATTTTTGAACAGGAATGAGAACGTCCAAATCACAAGATGTTCGTAAAGAAATATCTCCATATAAGTCCTGAGATAGTACAGGTCCTTTTAGAAACATCGTACGAATCTCATTTTCATTAAAAAATTTATTTATTCGTTCCATTTCAGCACTTAAATAAAGCATTTGAAATGTATTATTTCTATATTTTCTATTTAAAGTTTGTACAACATGTGAAGGAATTCGTTCCTCATCTACCTGTTTAAGTTTTTGATAAATCACCGGATAAACACGATGATGCATGGCTTGCTCAAGAAAAACCTCCCAATCAATATCTGTGAACCATTCACTACTATAAGTTTGCAGTGTTTCGTCATCTTGTAACTTCAAAATTGTAAAAAGAAGTTTCAATTCTTTAGACATGAACTCTACATTAAGACCAAAATCTTTCTCCATTTTATTCTCCTTTAATAGTGTCCTCACTTAACCTCTTTGCAAATGATCCAACGACAGTAAATTTCTCCATTCCTTCTGATCCAGTAACATAAAAAGAACCGCTCCGTAACCATGCATGCGCAATTAATTCACCATGACTATCCTTAGCAGTTCCTAAATAAAGAGTACTCTCAATGTGACGTTTTTCGAGCATTTTCATCCCAGCTATAGCTTTAACAAGGCATTGACTTTCCCAAAAAGTATAACGACTCATAATAGAAATAGCTTCAGACACCTTCTTTAGTGTATCCCCGTGTGGCTGAATTTGAGCAACTGATGTTTCGTTCATGTAATCCCCTAAAGAAGGTGCAACTTTGGAAAAGGTAATACTTTTCAGTACACGTGCCCATCCTAAAAAAATAAAAGCCTCTAAAAATAAGAGCTTTGTTTTCATGTTCAGTGATAAAAACATCCTTAACCTTTTCACAATATTTATTAATCCCTTCCTAACAGTTCTCTTGAAATTGCGAATCTATCTATTAGATTGATCTTTTATTTGAATTAAACCTTCTTGAAATAAACACTCTAAAAAGGAAAGAACGTGCTCTTCACAATCTTTTCGTTCAATATCATAGTTAGATACTAACATAGTAACAAGCTGATTAATTATTACTGGATTTTCAATAAGCTCCCATATTTCTCCGCCTATTTCACCCAAGTTATAGTAATTTCCTTTTTGGACATTTAACATAACTTTTTCTCCATCCATATCGCTTACTATATTACCCTTACTTTGGACAACGTTATGTTCTAATGATATTTTTCTCGAGTGGACAACCATCAACCATACTCCCTTTCTGTATAGTATTTAAAATAACTTCCACAAGCTCATGCGCTGTAAATCTTGAAGCCGGGCGGCTTACTTGAAACATTTCCATTCCACTTGCAATATCAGATGAAGTTTCAAAATGCCATTCCATCAATCCTAATTTAGAAATCAAAGAGCTCCTAAAAGTATGTCGGTATAATTTAAACAGACGTGTAAGCCCTTCTATCTGAGTCATCTCTATATCTTTCCCCTGTGTTTTTACTAATTCAATAACACCAGCAAGACGTAAAGGCTCAGGAAAAAATTGAGAATTCACAGGAACAGCATACTTCGTTTCCCTTTCAAACAAAGAGCTATATTGCGTTATTCCCATTCCAAACTCATCTAAACTTTCTTTCCATAATTTTTGTTGTGGGTAAGATGGATGGACTATTGGGGTATTCTTACATAAAAGAGACACAGCGACTATATCATCACTTAAAAATTGGTATCCTTTACTTAAAAAAGCCGAGGCTAAAGTTGATTTTCCGGCTCCTGAATCACCAATTAGAGCATATGCTTTCCCTTCTATAGCAATTACGCTTCCATGCAACGGAAGTACTTTGCGTTGCATTAAAAGTGCACCCATACAAGTCCCCAGAATATATAGTCGGATTTTATTTTCTTCCGCCCCTGGCATAGGTGAAAAAATAATTTTCTCGCCCGCTTGGACAGAAAATATTGCAGTCTGAGGAACATGAAACATCACTACATCATCTTCCACTACAATTGTTTTTTGCTGTTCTTCGCTATATTTATCCCATTGTTCAGATAAATCCGTTATTTCAATTTGAACATCCGCCATTTCTTTCTTTTCATTCAGCTGAGACAATTCGGGTAATGGGATTTCACTTACTATTTTTAACCCGAAGGCTTTGTATAACACATTCTCCATAGAATTGATCATCCTATTCACCCCACATTGTCAATTTTTTGAAAGCTCTTATATAACAAAGTTATATAAGAGCTTATTTTCCAGTGACTTAACTATACTTCACCGGATCATCTGGATCAGGTTGAATCGAGTCAGGATATTTATGTCCAGGCCCCGCCATAGTCATATTAATATTAAGTACTTCTAATACAGGTTGTTTCCATTCCTTTTTCATACGTATCACCTCCTTTCATATTGATTTTTTTATAAATCGATAGAAGATTAAGCTGCGCATTAAAACTCTAAAATCTAGATCAAATGCATACTCTGGTCGAGGTTCTTTACAAATTTTCGAGATAGCTTTCTTAATTACCTCTACATTTAGAAATTCAGAGATTATTGGATCTACACTAAGTTCTTCAACTTCCTCAATGAATTCATTCCAAAAAGGAGCCATACGGTAAACACCATCTGCACCTTGAACACCCCGAACCCGTTGATTTAATCGTACTTTATCAGGAAGTAAATTTTTTGTAGCTCTCCGAATAAGAGATCGATCTACACCATTTTGAACATACTGTTCTTCCGGGACTGACAAACAAAATTGAACAATCCGTAAGTCATTTGTAGGATCGCGATCCCATAAAGCATAACGTAACGATAATTTCGTTTCATACGTTCCATTTATGCTCCAATAATATGTTTTTTCAAACTGTTCTCTTTTCATGTCATATGCATTTGAGATAGAGGTACCTGTTATATCAATATCCTGTTCTTTGAGTCTATCAAAAATATTCATTTTTTTTGCAAATTCCGGATTGATTATCCTAGGAAAAACATCTTGTTCCTCTGAAGAAAGTAACTGATGTAAAAATGGAAATGCCTTTCTTTTTACCACTTCAAAAACACGTGATTTTTTCACGCCTAGATTTCTACTATACAAATATAGTTCACGATAAAAACGCATCCAATGTAGCTTTTTTAACAACATTGCCTGATAATCTAAAATAGGCCCCCACGATACTGTCCAATTACCTCTTTGACCACTAAGGAGTACCCCTATTCCATGCTGAGATGCTTTTTCATAAACTCCACTCAACCAAAAAGTATTCTCAAAAAATTTATATGGCATCTCCATTGTTTCCAGCCAATCATCAATTTCCGATAGTGGGCTTCTCTCCGGCAGTTCTAAATAATAATCCTGTATATTCCCTACATGCTTTACAGTTGATTGAATAAATGGTCTTTCGTCGGCTATCCTACCTTTGTGTGTCCAATCTACAAACCCTTCTACTGGGACATAGCTAAACGTATGTAATTTTTTATTTTCAGCACGTAAATCCTTAGCAGCAAAGCTAACGACAGAACCAGAGTCTAGCCCTCCGCTCAAATGAGCTCCTACTTTGTGATGTGTTCTTAAACGTGCCTTCACTGCACTTTGATACACATCTCGAAATGCCTCTTCATACTCTTCATTTGATTTTAAATTAAGCATTTTCCCAGTAGTTGGTGTATAGTATCGCGAAAAATTAACTTTGCCATTCTTTACCGAAATAGTGTGTGATGGAGGCACCTGTTCTATATATTTATAAACTGTTTGCTGTGAATCTACTGATTCGAAATTTACAGGTATAGCTAAAAATTCAGCAATCCACTGCTCATTCAATTTTTTCTCAACATATGGTAGAGTAAATAACGGATTTATAATAGTGCAAAAAGCAAACTTTTCCTCACCACGATAAAAATAAAGGGTTCGGCTTCCCGAAAAATCTCTGGCTCCAAAAAGGGTTTGTTTTTTCTCATCCCAAATCATAAAGGCAAAATCGCCTACCAAATATTTTGGAGTCGCTTCCCCCCATTTCTGATAAGAGAGTAAAATCAACTCACTATCTGTCATGTTTTTTCTATCTGCATAATTCACTTGTAATTTTTCAAATAACTCATTACGATTATCAATAATAGCATCTACTGTAATTGCCAGTTGCTTTTCGTAATTATAAAAGGGTAATTGTTCACCAACAGATTCTGGTGTGATCCACTGTGCGTGACATCCTAGAAAAACATTTTCTTTATGCCATATTTGAATATCATCAGCAGGGTACTTTTGTAAATCACTCATTAATCGTGTGCCATGTTCAATTGATACAGGTTCATTAGTAAAGTGAATAATACCAGTTATAGCGCTCATTTCTTCCTCCTAATATATAGAAAGTCACTACAAATACTATTTATATATTAAATTCGTTAAACATACCCCTTTATCATTCTTTTTAACGAACAAAGTTATTTGTTTTATTACTTTCTGAATTACATGCTTTAATTTACTTACAGACTAAGATATAAATATTTAAAACCTATAATCATCTCTTTTTTATATCAATTGAAACTGAATGTTCCCAAACAATCCCCTTTGGAATTCACTATAAAGAACAAATAGTGCTACATATACAAATCTAATTCCAATTTTACTTACTTTTCTTTTAATTCTTCCATTCTACTGCTTTTAAAATGCTTTGAATTACCCTTTGTTGATCTTCAGCTAACATATTAGATCCTGAAGGCAAACAAATTCCACTTTGAAATAAGGAATGCGACACATCTTCATTTTTACTATGCGGATAATACTTCTTCTCTTTAAAGAGCGACTGCATATGAAGTGGCTTCCACATAGGACGCGCTTCAATATTCTCTTCTGCTAAAGTTCTCAACAATTTCCCAATAGAGATCCCGGATTCCTTTTCATCAATTGTCAATGTAGTAAGCCAACGATTAGAGCGAGTATTTTCTAATTCAGGCATAAAATAAAATCCTGGCATGTGAGATAGCGCTTCATAATACCGTTTATATATAAATCTTCTAGCTCTCACCCTATCTTCTAACACTTCTAATTGTCCTCTACCAATACCAGCTAAAATATTACTCATTCGATAATTATATCCTATCTCACTATGCTCATAATGTGGAGCTGGATCCTTTGCTTGTGTCGCTAAAAACCTCGCTCTTTCTAATGCTTCTACATCATTAGAAACTAGCATTCCACCACCTGAAGTTGTAATGATTTTATTTCCGTTAAATGAATAAACCCCAAACCTCCCAAATGTACCGCTTGCTTTTCCTTTATATGTAGATCCAAGAGATTCTGCTGCATCCTCAACTATAGGAACATTATATTGATTACAAAGTGAAAGAATTTCATCTAGTTTAGCACTCTGACCATATAAATGAACAAGAATGATAGCCTTTGGTAATTTCCCCACTTTATTAGCTTCATACAATGCATGTGCCAATGCATTCGGTGACATATTCCATGTTTCCGGTTCTGAGTCAATAAATACTGGTTCAGCTCCCAAATAAACAATCGGATTCGCACTCGCTACAAAAGTAAAACTTGAACAAAACACTGTATCTCCCTTTTGGACATCTAATAATTGCAAAGCTAAATGAATAGCAGCCGTACCTGAACTAACTGCAGCCCCACCTTTCACTCCTACAAAAGATGCAAGTTCTCTTTCAAATCCATCAACATTTGGGCCAAGAGGGGCAATCCAGTTTGTATCAAATGCATTTTGAATATATTTTTGTTCATTCCTACTCATGTGCGGAGAGGAAAGGTAAATTCGCTTTTTATGCTGAACTGTGTGCATGTAAACACATCCTTTATACATATTTAAATACTATGTATCTAAAAACATATGCTTTAATACAGATATATCAGATAATCTCCTTAAATTATCAATTGTATAATGTGCTTTATAAGCTTGCTCAACTATAAGATTATGGTGAATTCCACCTTCTCTATTAATATGGATCGTTAACCATTTCAATTTCTTGGCTGTTATAAAATCCTTACTTAAATTATCTCCTATATAGACACATTGCTGATGAGGCACCTGTAGTTCCTTACTTATTTTTTCATAAGGAATTTGGCTCGGCTTCCAATATTCTTTTCCCAGCTCATCAGTGAGAATTATCGAATGAAATCTCTCTTTTAACTTTAATGCATTAATTTTCTTTTCTTGGGCAACTAAATATCCGTCTGAAATAAGTCCTATTTTAACGGTATTAACTAAATTATTTAGTACCCAATCTGCTTCATCCAACAATTGAATATCTGGTTTATGAAACCTATACTGTTCTATCAAATTACTAATCAATTTTTCATCGTAAGGAATGTTTAACTTTTCTAGTGTTTCATTAAACACGAACCTTCTTTCCCCCGAATCGAATAATTGAATTGCAATATTATAAAATCCGGTTTTCTTATACTTCTCTTTAATCCAATTATCCACTGCTTTAAAACCACTTACAACATAATCTTTCTCTTTATATAAAGTATCATCCATATCAAAAACAATTGCTTTAATCATCATCTTAAATACTCTCCATAAAAACCGCTTCATCATATCTAAGCATTGTTAAATTTTCTCTCCAATTAAAGTCCTTATCTATAAAGACTTCCCCCTGACACATTTTAATTGTCCAAAGTGGAAAATTCGCTCCTGCTTCTATTGATAGTGGTATTCCTCCTCCAAAACGAGGGTTTATTTCAATAAACGTAATTTGTCCATCCTCCTTTTTAAAACATTGTAAAGTAATACACCCAATAGGATTAGGAAGAGCTTTTATTACAGTTTCTGCTGCTTGGATGATATCAAAATCCTTCTTGGTCATACCTTTACTTACCTCACCTGCTCGTGTCTCTATACGCAATCTAGGAACGATTGTTTTTATATTCCCACAGAAATCTACCATGACATCTATAGTGTATTCTTCTCCTGAAACGTACTCTTGTATCATAGCGTTAGGTATATAATCCTTAAAAAATTCCAATTCCTTTTCATTCATTATTTTTGTTACACCTTTACTAGAACTGCCATCATAAGGTTTAATTAATAGTGGAAATTGATATTCTTTTCTTCCAATCTCTTCATCACTATATACTCTAGGTGTTAGTATATTATTAGATGCAAAAAAGTTATATGTGTATTTTTTGTTATTAGCAATCTTATTTAATTCCATACTAGAAACTAATACTTTTACACCAATACCTTCGAAAACCTTCGAATTATTAGCCATAAGGGTTAATTCTGTATCAATTAACGGAATTATTAGATTTATCATTTCAGATTTACATATTTTTAATAATTCATTTATATATCCCTCTTCATTTACACGCGGAACAATAAAATGCTTATCGCTAAAGTAAATGGTGGGAGCAGTTTCTTTTAAGTCTGCAGTAAAGATTTTTCCTTTGATTCCTTCTTGTTTAAGTACTTCCTTAAATTTTTTAATTAAGGTGACCCTCCTACCAGAGCTAGTAAACAAAATATTCATTTTATTCCCCCCCATGCTCGATTCCCCCCTTAAAAACTGGCATAGTCACATGCTTATTATTTGTTATCCCTTCCGACTTTAAAACCTTACTAAAAGTTAGATATAAAATTTTCAAATCTAAAAGAAAACTTTGATTCTCAACATACCATACATCTAATTTAAATTTCTCATCCCATGAGATACTATTTCTTCCATTAACTTGAGCCCATCCAGTGATTCCGGGTCTTACATTATGCCTTTTAGCTTGCTCTTTCGAATATAAAGGCATATATTCTATTAATAATGGGCGGGGGCCCACCAAACTTAATTGACCTTTTAGCACATTTATTAATTGTGGTAATTCGTCTAAACTATATTTTCTAAGAAATTTTCCAACTTTAGTTAATCTAGCGTGATCTTGTAACAGCTCCCCATTACTATCTCGCTCATTGGTCATCGTACGAAATTTATAAAGATAAAAAGGTTTTCCATGTAACCCTGGACGTTGTTGTCTAAATAAAATGGGTGATCCTATCTGAGTTTTAACTATAATTGCTACTAAAAGAATAACGAAAAAAAAGCAAATTAATAATAATAAAGAAATAAAGATATCAAACAGTCTCTTCATTACCAATCATTCCCCCATCTTAAATTATTACAAATGCTTTTCCAAAGTTAAATAATCTAAAAAGTATTCATTACGGATTGAAATCAAGTATTCTTAAGTTGTAATTAAAGAATTGTATTCAATTTCTCTTTACTTATCACCTGCAAACATTTTCTATAGTACACAGCTTTAAAACTTAATAAGTAGAAGAAAGCAATACACATAGGTGCAAAATATATTTTTTCAAATGCTTATCCAAGAGACTATTACACACTGTAAAAATCTCAAAAAATATATTCACAAACACAGTTTTATAAACAACGCTTAGTAGTATATTAAAAAATCCATTTATTATTTAAAAATTCTCCTACACACTATTTTTTAGTATGCAGTTAACGTAATAATAAAAAGCTATTATGTTTATAAAAAACATAATAGCTTTTCTCTATTCTATAGTAGTAACTAAAAGTCAATAAACCTATTATCTATTAGGAATTAGACTATTTCGAATAATTACATTGGACAAAATCCTTCCATGTACCATTATATAATACCTTATGGACATATTTATTAAGAGCCACTCTACTTCATTTCTCATAATTTTTTGAAACTATTCAAATTTAATTATCACCATGCATTAATTTGGATCTATTACACCATTAACTATATTCCCTTGCAGAAATTCCCTCCCTGTAATTGTAATTTTCGCATTATTCAACACGTTGTTTTGAATTACTACTAGGGGTGTAATACTCGTTGTTCTATTATCTATCCCAACTTGCATCAAATTTGTGGAATTTATAATATTATTTTGAATTATCACTTGCTTACCAGTAAACGCTGCATCCAAAACAATAATAGCTCTCTGAAGAGTATCATTTGTAATTTTTATAGTATTTCCCCTTAACACTATTTCATCAGATACATTTTGAATATTCAAGACCGTACCATTTGGTTTTTCTATATGACAATCCATCATCTTGAATGCTTTGAGGTTATTCACTGTAAATAACGTGTTATTTCTATCTATACTAAAGAACTTGCAATCTTTTAATTCTAAAGTGCTTCCTGTACTTGTTATCCCCAAAAAGGTTACGTCCTTAAAAAAGCAATTTGTATATGTCCCTGCAACTAAGGTTGGGTTTTTAACATTATTAAATATAATATTTTCAAATATCCATCCTGATTTAACTGTTCCTACTGGTACATAATTTAAATACAAAACGTCTTGTCCTTCAAATATACAATTTGAGATAGTTTGCGGCTCATTTTTCATCTCTAATGTCCACTGATACAATGATGACAAGGAATTTAGTTTATCTGCATCGTTTATAAAGCGACAGGAATCAACTTTAACCGCATATGGAAAGGGGGTATCAATAATCATTTTACTATTAGAAAAAATATTATCTAATATATTAATAGGTCGATTTACATATACACCTTGAACATTTACTTGCGCTCCGTATACATAATTATTGGAAAAAATAACATCTCCTAACAAAGAGACCTTGGTTAATCGGATATTATTCCCTGTTACGATTACCCTATCTGCACCACCATTAATAGATAGCCCAACATAAGCATTTGAAATGGTATTCATAATAGAATTATTCGATATATAGATAAATTTCCCATTTACAACAATAATATTATAATTTTTATTATCATGAAAATTATTTCTTTCAATGTATATATATTGATTTAAATCATATCCATCTTCAATATCTAGTCCACTTTGTGGATTGGTACCTGCGATGTGATGAATATCATTATCTCGAATATATACATTCTTTGCCCCACATACACTAATCCCTTGTCTACGGCAATCATGTAAATTACATTTTTCTATATAAGTATATTGTGAAAAAGAAGGCACCCGAACATTTATTAAACAATTTGCAGGAGCAGGAACATTCCCTTGATGCAAAACAATTTTAGCATAACTTGCTCCATTAGGGACTTCTACTTCATCAAAGAATTGTACATTGGTTTTTGAAGATAAAAATATATTATTTGAAGTGTAAAAAATGACATCATAATAATCGCATTTTATTTCAGAACCCAATGCTCCAAATCCATTTCCATATAATCCAAAGTAACCATACTTTACAATAGCCACTTGGGTCATATCAATTTGCAAATTGGAACGTATCTTTGTTGTACTACTTACTAATGAACCATCTGTTGTATTAATTGCTCCCTGTTCAAATGAACTTGCTAATGCTGTAGGAAAAGGTGAAATCTGCCCAAAAGTACTGTTCAGTGTAATGGCATCTCCTGTACAATCTAAAATATCTAGATTATCTAAAGATACAAACCGTGTATTGTTCCCCCCATCAGCAGGTGGAGTAAAACTCCCCAATTCAATGCCGTACCCTGCCTCATGTGTTCCCCCACTAGAATAATCATGTGTATATCTATCTCCTTGGATAATACCATTTGTTATCCTAGAATATACTTGATTTCTACGAAAACTTATAATTGCATATCCAGTCAAATTATTTGTTTCCATTTTTAATGTTGAACCGTTTAGATTCAAAGTTAAATGACTTGGTGGTTCGATGGGTGTTTGTTTATCAATCAAATATATTCCTCTAGGTAACACAACTTCCGTATAACCTTGTTGAGTCGCCCAAACTAAAGCATTATTAATACCTTTGGAAGTATTGATAGCATCAGTCCCATCATTCTTAACATCCCATCTATCTAATTCTAATACATATATACTTGTAGAATTTGTAGCTTCAAATGATTTTGGAATCCATTTTAATTGCGTACTATCATAAGTTAAAATGTCATTATGAAAAGGAGGCTTGGACACCAAATCTAAATCATTCAAATTCCCAAGATTATCCCTTCTTCTCCACATCAATTCACACCTCTTTTTTGCTTTTCTACATCTTATGTTTCATAAGGTAAATTGATTGGATATAAGAGAAGTAACATCACTTTTTATTGTTTTTAGAGATCCATTATTTAGAAAGTCTTTTCACAATTCCTTTCTCCTTCCTAAATAGATCTATTCTTACTAGCTGTTTTTATTTCAATACCATTTTATTTATACTATTTAAACTTACAATTTTATTAAAAAGACACTATGCTCTTTATACATAACTCCCCTACTATTATTTTCAGAACAACCTAAAATCTCTTCCGTAAATAAAACATTCTTTACTGTGATATGGAAAAAATAAAATAATAATTTATGGATAATTATCATTCGAAACTTTCCGAGTTAATATTTTCGACTTTATTTTTTTTATTAATATTCGGGTTAAATTAAGGAAATATCTATACTCTTCCGCCTCTTTAAATACCATCCAAAAGATCCAATTCGGAATAATCAGGCACAAAATACTACGTATTACCATGTCCATAAATATATTTATGTGAAAAATATAACCAATAAAATCCGTTGCTATAACAGAAAATAATACAAGCACTACAAACAAAATATATCTAATAAAATATACTTTTACAGATTTTTTAAAAATCATTTTAAATATAATATAAGGATCATACCAAAAGTAAGTACATAATCTACTAATAACAGTCCCTAAAAGCACTCCTGCTATTCCTATTTGTTTCGCGAGAATTATAGAAACTACAATATTTATAATTGCCGCTATGATAGGTCTATACTTCCCTTTTTTAAATAAACCTGTGGTTTCTCTAAAAATTGTAGTTGTATTTTGCATTCCTGAAGTGAAAAAATTAAGTAATATGAAAAATAATACATACTTATTAAACACATATTCCTCACCTAACCAGAGTGTTATAAATGGATTTATCAAATTCCAAAGGCAAACTGTACAAAATCCATATATCCAAAAATTAAAAAAGTTAATTACACGAAAAATAAAATATTTTTTTTCTGCATTTTCTTTCACATTCAAATTTCCAACACTAGCAGTGATAGAATAAAACAAATAGCCTAATAAGGTATTTAATGTATTTAAGATCAACAAATAATTTGAATACACACCAACCCAAATAATTCCAATGAATTTCGATATAATTATATTATCTGTTGCATTAATTACTACACCACTAATTTTATATAGTAACAAGGAATACAAATTCTCAAAAAACTCTCGTCTGTCTGCCTTAGATAATTTCGCATTATTTTTTTCTTTTAAAAATGGATATAATTTATTTGCCTTATTTGCAATATATACATTCTCAATTACTTTCAATGTTAATTGAACTATCAGTACTACAATGTAATCACTAATAATTATTAATAAAACAATTTGTAATGCGTTAGATATAATTATGAACAAAGTGTGTATTTTAGAAATGATATAGTTACTTTGATCAGCAATAATAATAGATTGCTTATATACAAAATAATATGAGGACACCGAACTTATTAAAAATAAAAGATAGATAATGTTAATGTCTTTAATCATAGTATCTGCATTCACTAAATAATCAAGAAATGGTAATAGAGATAACCCTAATAATAAAACTACTACTCCTATTAATCTGTATGCTTTTTGATATAAATTCATTAATGCCTGTATTTTATAGATATCCTTCTCAGCTAATGGCCTATATAAACTATAAATTATAGCTGTATCAAAGCCTAAATTAGCTAGGGAAAACATCAATAGTATACTTGTAAAAAGCCCATCCACACCTAAATATTCTATACCGAGTGTATAAATAAAAACAGTTCGAACAACAAATCCCATGCCAATACTAATTATTTGTCCAGACAAACCGAATAAAATATTTTTTAAGGAATTTTGTATTCTCATCGTAATACCTTCTATATTTTAGTTGTTTTGCGTACCCACTCTACTAAATTTGGCACTAATCTTCCTCTTTAAAATAGGGAAAAACTTTGTTATCCTGTATTTTAATAACGCTTTTCTTCGTTGCGCCTTGAAATCATAATCTAGAAACCAATTTAGTAAATTTTTATCTGTAATACAATCACAATTTTGTTTCATTCGCACTTGGATTAAATTCCAATACATTTCAATGAATGTATTAGTAAAAAACTTCACCTCACTATTTAAAGAAGTTTTAACGTACTGATAAAGATTACTTGGAATATTAAAACCATATTCACGAGGATCTCTCCCTTCAGCAATAATTCCCATAATTGTTCTTAAACATTTTTCACATTTACAACAATTTTCTTCATTTTTAAAACATACCCTGATATTAACAGGTTCTTTACTAGCTGAATAATGGTCCACAACAACTTTAATCTTTTCTTGCCTAGTAAGTTCGTATCCATCATGAAATACTGTTCCAGATGCATATTTTATTTCATTATCCACAGTTGGATCAGATGCACAAGTAACTTGATATAATGGAGAATTAGAGCTTGCAATGTATATACATTTTATCTTAAGTTTAAAAGCTATTGGAATAGCTGCAGATATTATTGCTAGACCATGATGCAATCCATGCCACCATGTATCGTTTAACTTTTCTCTAAAATCATGGTCAATGTTCCCTGCAATTATAAAGGTCCCATAGTTGGATTGTATAAAAATATTTTCTAGTCCATTATCCTTTACAAAATTTATGGCATTTTCTTTATCTGCCTCCCATACTTTACTACCCTCTATTTCATTTTCATGCCATCCATATTCAGTAACTAGCAAGGGGTTTTTATCTTTTATTCTTATAAATGTAGTAAGTGCATCTAATCCCCCACTAAATAAAGATGCCGCTTCAAATTCCGGAATGTAAACATTATCAATAATTTCTCCTACATCCACGGATCCTTTAAATTTCACACCAGGAAACATGTTTTGATATGCATTTTTTATATTATTTAAACAAATATAAAAAGATTTATCTAGTTCATTTATTACTATTGTTGAATTAGTAATCCATACAAGAGGAACTACATTTGCAACAAACGGAATAGCCAAAATACTTAAAGGGATATCAGATACATCATAGTTATATTCAAGAAACATATGATTACTTGTCTTAAAATACTTTTGTAAATCCCCCTTAATACTAAAAGAATAATCAACTCTATTATTTCTTACGACAATTTTATCGAGAATTATACTATTCATTTGAGCCTCCTAATAAATCGCCATTTTTATCAAAGTACATTTATTAATTAGAGAACTGTTTTAACCATTGATTTACTACATCAAAATTCACTTGAACATCCGTGATAAACTCTGAATTTATCATTTTTTCAAGATTATTTAAATCTTCCCTATCAATCAGATTTAAATTATACGTTTCGCCCATCCCCTTAGCTCTTTCATCTATGGAGATAATTATTGCACGTTTTTTATGACGCATAGCAAATATGCCGCCATGTAAACGTGTTCCAATATAATCGACGGCTGTATTTAGGATTTTTTCATACGCCTCTATAGTAGGAGGTATAATTTTTATGTCCTGTATACCCTCTAAAGTTTTTAAATATTCAAAATCATCAGCGTCTTGTATCCAAAAATAGACATTTTCATAACTTTTGTTAAGTGTATCTATCAATAATTGATCTTTTTCACGATTTTTATAATGATGGGTTAGTGTAAAAACAACCGATTCCGATTTTCCACTTGGAATTCCCCTACAAAAATCATGCGTAAAAGACCACAAAGTTGCACAACCAGTATTTAGAGCTTTAAAGCCCATTTCTTCTAAAATTTTTTTTGTTCTTTCATCTCTAACGCTATGTATATATTCATGTGATAAAACTTTTCTATATAACATTTTTGTATAGGGATTTATTTTATTCCCTTTTCCTGCACCAACTCCAACCAGAATACTCCCCTTTAAAGGACCATAATTAAATATATTAATATTCCACTGCGGAAAGTGCGTAAACATATCCATTGCTAGCAAATTCGAACCACCTACAAACTTATATTTCGCATCACTATAAATCTTTACCCTATTTGATTTTCTCGCTACTTGGTACCAATGAAAAGGTGAAACATGAGTAGGTAATGTTAAAACATATGCATTTTTAGTTATATCAGAAAGATGATGCTTTACACACTTCATTATTATATCGTCACCCTTGTTAAGAGAACCTACCGATGTATCTAATACTAAAACATTCTCCATAAAAATAATTCCCCCAAGTATCTTTTATAAATAGTAAAAGATTTTTTAGTTTTATAACTTAATCTATTCTAATTCAATTAACCTATATATCTTTTCCACTTCTATTTCATTACCATAATTTTTTTGGCTTACATTATTAACAATTTCACTTCTGAATTCAACATCATCAATCATTTTTTTTATTCCTTCGACAATTCCCTTTATACCCATTGGACAAATATATCCATCTACCCCGTTCTCCAGCTGACTTTTGGCAGTTGAAAAATTAGTTATTAATACTGGTTTCTTAAGAATTTGCGCTTCCCGAACTGTTACTGCCTTCCCTTCGTATCTAGAAGGTTGTACATAAATATCACATGCTTTTATGTACGGGTACGGATTAATCTTCTTACCTAGTAAAACAAATTCATCTTGAAGTCCTAATTTATCTATCAACAATTTAAGTTCCGCTTCTTGAGGCCCATATCCAACTATGTACCACTCGATATCATACCCTTGATCTAATAGTTTTCTAAGCGCATATATAGCGTCATCAATTCCCTTAGCATGAGAAAGTCTAGCAACAGTAACTAACTTGATTCGCTCTCTATTTATTGGTATTTCCTGAGTAATATCTCCTTCATTAGATTGTTCGCGAACAAATTCAGAATCTATTATATTTTCTATCACTTGCACCTTTTTATTAATATAAGGCAGACTATTCAGGAATGTATCTCTACAACTTTCGGAAACCGCCACAATATCATCCATTTCCCTCCACATTTTACATTCCATTTCTTTGTTAAGTTGTATGTTCGAATAATCAGTATGAATCCACCCAATTTTTCTTTTCGCTCGAACTTTATCCCCTATAAAATAATGCGGCCATAAAAAACTTATCGCAACATCGTACTCTTCTCTCAACTTTGGAAGAAATGGAAGAGATATTCTCCATCCATATTGAATGACGAAGTATCCAGGTTCTTTACTATTTACATATCGCCCATGCATAACGCCCATAATTCTCCCTATTATCCTAGTAATCCCAATTGAGTAATGCCCTTCTTGTAATATCTGCTTAATTGATTTTCTAAAAGTAGTATATTGTTGCAATTCCTCTAATAAATTCGGCTCTTTAGGTAGTAAAGAGAAAAATCCACCTTCATGTTTAAATAACATTAAATCTATATCATACTTACTGTAATCAATTGTATTTAATAAACCAATCAAACTTCTTTCTACTCCACCAATTTCCATATCAAAAGATGTAATTAATATTCTTTTCTTTTTCATTATAGGATACCTCACAAAATCTATTATTGATTTCTCTTCCTCATTTTATATTTGTATTTTGCTGTTACGCTCAACAAATCTCCTTATACATCAGACATATAAAATGAAAATAAATTAGATTATCCTATTTCTTCCTTGCGCACAATTCCATATAACGATAGCCACTCGTAGATGTTATCGTTAATATCAAAGCCTAATTTCGATATATTGTTAATTATGAATTCCCTGTCAGGTCTTTCTTTTAACAAGGCTTTATAAATTTCTTTACACCATATTTCAATTTCTTCATCTAAGTCAACAAATGACATTATCCCTAACCCCATATCAGTATTATTAGGTAGCGTATCTGCTACAACACATGGTACACCTGCAGATTGCGCTTCTAAAGTTACAATACCAAACCCCTCAAACAAAGAAGGAAAAATAAAAACATCAAAACTCTTCATGAGTCGTGGAATATCCTTCCTAACCCCCAAAAATCTAATATTTTCAAAAATCCCTAATTGCTTTGCTTTTAATTCAATAGAAACCCTTAACGGGCCATCTCCTACTAAAATAGCAACAAAATTTGAATCTCGTTTTAAAATTTTCTTTAAAACTTTTAGGATAAAAATTTGATTCTTTGACTCTGAAAAACTTCCTATATGTCCTATTAATTTTGTTGCATTCGGTATATTAAGTTCCCTTCTTACGCTGACACTACTCCCAGCGTCTATATCAGTAAATTGATTAATATCTATACCGTTTTTAATTAGTTCTATCCTCTCACTATGAAGCATCCTTTCGCCAAATAAAAAACGTGCTGCTTCAACGCTGCACGCACAATAATTAGTTCCAGCATATTTAATAATAGATTGCAAAACCTTTAGGATAACTCTTGCTTTTATTCCAGAGTCTTGTGGCCAATTATTACTATGCGAATGACAAATCCTCTTTTTTATACCAGCTATTTTTGCCGCTACAGCAACGAAACCACCTTGATAATCCGTATGTGCATGTACAACTTCATATTGATTATCCGACATAATTTTCACAAGTTCTTTAACATAGGAAAAAGGTCCTATTTGTCCTAAACTAGGTACCTTATATATTCTCCCACCTAACGCCATTATTTCATCTTCATAATCATTTTTCTCATTTCGATGAGATACAAAATCAAACTGAAGCTGCCTCTTATCTATTTTCCTATATATATTCATTAGTAACGTTTCAGCTCCCCCGCGATTCAGAGCGCTGACAATGTGTAAAACCTTCTTTTTATTTTTAGGTCTAAGCTTAGAATCTATCCCCATTTAACAATCCTCTCCCAGCATCTTGCACTTTATTATCAAAGTAGGTTGCTCTTATAGATAATTCCCAGAGTAATTACATGTTCATATACAAAATAAATAAAATAGCACACTAGAACTGCATAATAAATCAACTTTTGATCTTTATCTGTAAATGACTTCACAACCCAAGAAATTAATATTAACTGATACAATCCAAAATATATGGAGAATCTAGCAAATATCCAATTTTGTGTTGAAATAATCATAAAAACAAGACCTAATATAGACATATTTACAATATAATCACTTTCAGGGAATAACGCCCTCATTTTATCTTTCCCAAGGTAAGCCAGTATAATTGGCACTATACTCACAGCAACCCTAAGTATATTGGCACCACCTTCATGAAATTCCTTATATTGACCATATTGAGTATTTCCAATTGCCGAAAATAAAACTTCCGAAAACTGATTAAAACCTATAACTACACATACTGCTAAAAAAAGAAGCAAATATGTCGTTCCTGACCAGGCTTTTTTTCTTACAAAAAAGTAGATTGGCATAAGAACTAATGCACTTGCATGAAATGTTGATGCGCATAATACAATTGCCATATATTTTTTCCATTTTCCTTCAAAAATATATTTTGTGGCAGCAAAAATAATTGCAGCGGCTAAATATTGCCTAATCCCATTCATTGATGTTAAATACATACCCGACGTCATATAAACATATAAACTTAATTCAATTAGTCTTGAATATTTATATAGTGTTGCTACAATGAGTACATTTGTTATCAATGCTGTAGTAAAAACCATTACTTGAGGATCATCCGCATATTTTTTCAAAACCATTTGAAAAATATTAAAGCCCATGTCTTTGTTAGTTTGAACATACTCCCAATTAAACTCCGTTATTTTATATGCATGCATATAAAAATAAGTATCCCCAATATTATTCCGAAGTCCCGCTACCAATACAAGTGATAGAGCCGCCATTAAAACCAATAATCTATTTGGCTTTATCAATGTAAAATTATTAGTTACAGGTATAGCAAAATACCTTGCAAAAAATGCGAGTATGAATACGATAAAAAGATTCATCCAAAGTATAGTCATTATTATGTCCTCTCATTTACTTACTAAGTAAATCCCTATATATTTACTTCCATTCTTGTTTTCATTGTAATGTAACTATAAAGAATAACTCCAAATGGCAATGCGCAAATCGTAAGACCTTTGCATGGCGACTCTTGCATAAATCTTTTATTTTTCGCTATAAAACTACTAGATACATAATGTACAGCTTGCCTATACTTGAATACTCGATTAGTAAATGGTAATTTCATAAGTTCCTTACGATAAAAAGCAAAACCTCTTGGATTTTTACGATATTGATTTAGCATATTCATTGATGAACCGTCAGGCATGTATTCAACATAGCAAAGAGGTTCGTTCATCAGTAACATCTCATACTGCTGATCTAACATATAATATTTATATGCTAACCCAACATATTTTTCATTTTTAAAAATTGGGTATGGATATTTCTTAGTCAATTCTGTGCGATAGACCAATTTTTTATCACCTGTGACACCATGTTTGTTGTAAAGATTAAACAACGTGGAATATTTAAGGTTTTCTGGTAACTTTGAGCCAATTATTTGCCCATTTGTATACAAATCCAATCCAATTATCCCACTCACTTCATCATTCCCATATCTACTCCAAAAAGAAAGGATTTTTTCTACAGCATCGTCTGGCATATAATCATCAGAATCAATACAAATATTTAACTCCGTATCAATCATTTCGTATGCTGTATTATGAGCACCATGCATCCCTTGATTTTGTTGCCAATGATACATAATTTTTATATATTTTTCAGCAATCCAGCTATCCACCAATTCTTTTGTGTTATCACTAGATCCATCATCTATTATTAACCAAATAAAATTCTTACATGTTTGACGTTTTAAACTCTCATAACAATTTGTAAGACAATATGCTCTATTATAAGTAGGGGTGAAAATCGTTAAATTCTCCAAATTACTCACCTCGAAAGTACGGAATAATAGTCTTGAGTTAATTCTGCCGTATGTTTTATATCGTAGCCTTTCTCCCAAAATACTTGAGCTGGTATTTCCCTCGGAAAATTACTAATTTCTATATTTTTCATTTTTTCTATCCAAGCCATTTTATCTGCTAGAGGAACATGTTCAACTAGATTCATTCCCAAATCCACTTCTTTCGTAATAGCATCCGATATAATACAAGGCAAACCAACTCCTTGCGCCTCTATGAGAGTAAGTGGCAATCCCTCATGTATGGATGGAAAAACAAATACATCAAATGCTTGAAGTATCCTTTCTATATCAGCTCGTATCCCAAGAAACATTATATGCTTCTCCAAATTTAATTCCCTCACTTGATTTTCAATTTCCATACGAAGTGGCCCTTCGCCAGCTAATAAAAGAATTGAATTCGGCCTAAATCGAGTTAACTGCGCGAATAATTCTATAAGGTAAGCATGATTTTTTTGATGAGCAAATCTTCCAACATGGCCAATAACAAGAGCGTCTTGCTCAAGCTGTAATTCTTCTCTTACATGTTTTCTCATTTCTGGAATGAACAAAAATCTATCACAATCAATTCCATTTTTTAAGATTTTGGCTGTATCAGCTTTATCTGCAAATAACCATCTCGCAGCTGCATTTGAGCATGCTAACAAATGCGTTGCACATGTACCTATAGATTTTCCTGCATACCATTTATAGATTTTTGCAGTAGCACCACCTTCACTACTAGTATTGTGACTATGTGCAATCCTAACTGGCACCCTTGCTTTTTTAGCTGAACGAAGTACCAATCCACTCATTTTATCCATATGTGAATGAACGATTTTATATTGCGGATGAGAGCTAAAGAAGGTATTTAATGCCTTTATATAGCCTCTATGACCAACATCCGTAACATATGGAATTCTATGAACTTTTCCGCCCAACTTTACTATTTCTTCATCAAACACTCCTTCTTTACATGTTAAAAAATCAAATTGAACTTTGGAACGATCTATATTGCGATATAAATTCATAATTAAAGTTTCGGCTCCGCCTCTATTCATATTTACGACTACATGTAATACTCTCAATGGAGTGCCCAATTTAAATCCTCCATTCCATCCATATATGTTGTATAAATTTCTTTTTTCTCTTTCAACACTTCATTAACTGAATATTCACTTGTAATAATAGTACGTCCACACTGTCCAAACTGAGCTTGTAATTTAGTATTTTTAGAAATAGTATTTATTCTTTCAGACATCGTCTTTATATCATCACGATCTATAATCCAACCATTTTTATTACTAATAATTAGCTCCCTATGTCCCCGATTGTCCGTAGCGATAACCGGAAGTCCACAAGCCATAGCTTCCATAATATTAACTGGTAAACCTTCCCGGTAACTCGATGCAACTGCAAGATCAGACATCTGTAACAAAGAGGCTATATCATTCCTATAACCAAGAAAGTGAACCATATTACTCACGCCTAGTTGAGTCGCTATTTTTTTGCACTCTTCCATTAACGGTCCTTCTCCAGCAAGCAAAAGCTTCGCATGTGGCATTTCATTTTTCAATTGTGCTAATACACGGATTAAAAAGCTTTGATTTTTATTCTTATTAAATTCAGCAGCATAAAACATTAAAAAATCTTGTGATTTATAGCCACATTGTAGCTTTAATTCTCGTTTCTCAATTTCAGTTACAGGAGTAAACCGTTGTACATCTATTCCTACACCGTGAACTAGCTTAATATCTTTCACTGGAAAGCGATGTTTAACTGCTAAATCATAATCTTCTTGGTTAATTGTTATTAGACAATCCGTATGAGAAGCTAGAATTCTTTCAATCGGATAATAAAGCAACCAATTCATATACGGTGATCCTTTACAAAAGTGAAATCCATGTGCTGTATATACGACTTTCGTTCCTTGCCGCCTGGCTTTCTGAGCAGCTAAACGAGCAATTACTCCTCCCATAGGCGTATGACAATGAATGATATGATATTTATTTTGATCAATAATTGATTTTAGTTTTTTATATACGTGGATGTTTTGTATACTAAGAGGTGACCTTTGAATAGGAATATTATATTTTCGAGTTACGTACGGAAGATGTATATTCCCATTCGCTGCAACATGTACTTCCCATCCTTGTTCTGAAAACCATTTCAAATACGGTAAATGAAAAGCCTTAAAATGATAATCTACAGTTGCACAAAACAGAACTTTTTTAGACACCATCCCACGCACCCGTCTTATATAATTTTTTTCTATTGACCTGATACAGGTATTAACAGTTTTAAAGTTTTACGCTGATTTACTAACTTTAACAATCGTTTTCTTAATTCTACTTCGTTTAAATCTGTATAACTTGAAATAAACTCTTCAATTTCTTCTATACGAACATTCATTTCTTGTCCTACGTAAATCCTCGGATGAATTTGCTTTTCATTCATTTCATCTTCTTTTAGTAATTCTTCAAAAAGTTTCTCCCCTGGGCGTATACCAGTAAATTCTATTCCTATTTCATCCACAGAATTTCCTGATAATCGAATAAGATTTTTGGCAAGGTCGACTATTTTCACTGGTTCTCCCATATCCAATACAAAAATCTCTCCACCTTTAGCTAAAGCACCAGCTTGCACTACGAGTCTTGATGCTTCCGGGATTGTCATAAAATACCGAACCATATCAGGATGAGTAACTGTAACTGGTCCACCATTTTGAATTTGCTTCTTAAATAAAGGTATAACACTCCCTCTACTTCCTAAGACATTCCCAAAGCGTACAGTAACAAACTTTGTATGACTTATTTTATCTTTATGTTGAATTACCATCTCAGCTAATTTCTTTGTTGCTCCCATAACACTCGTCGGGTTCACAGCTTTATCAGAGGAAATCATAACAAACGTTCCTACTCCATGTGCTCTCGCTGCCTCTGATACATTCATAGTTCCAATCAAATTATTTTTAACAGCCTCTTCAGGATTATTCTCCATTAGTGGTACATGTTTATGTGCAGCTGCATGATATACAACATTTGGAAGATGTTTATTCATTATTAAATTCATCTTTTTTTCATCTTGTATATCTGCGATTTCAGGAATAAACGTGCCTTTCATATCTCCATATTTTCTGTTTAATTCCATTTCTATAGAATAAATACTATTCTCCCCATGCCCTAGTAAAATCAACTTTTTCGGCCTAAATTTTGCAATTTGTCTACAAATTTCCGAACCAATTGAACCTCCTGCACCAGTAACTAAAATAACTTTGTTAGTTATATAATCTGAAATAACATCCACATCAAGTTCTACAAGATCGCGCCCTAATAAATCTTCTACTTGAACATCTCTGAATTCGTTCACCGATACTTTACCCGTTACTAAGTCTTCTAACATCGGAAGAATTTGAGTTTTCACTTCTGTTTTTAAACATCTTTTCAAAATAACATTTTGCTCTCTTTTGTTTAATGAAGGAATTGCTAAAATAATTATTTCAATATTCAGTTTTTTAACAGTGTACTCAATTTGATTCATACCACCAATTACTGGAATACCCCAAATATCAAGATTATGTTTTTTTGCATTGTCATCGATAAATGCGACTGGCATTAATTCAGCGGCACTATTCTTCAACAACTGCCTTGCAACCATTGTCCCAGCAGATCCCGCACCAACAATTAACGTTCTTTTTTTATCACCCTTTTTTACATAATAAATATCTCTGTACATTCTCCATATAAAACGTGAACCACCAATTAATAAAATATGAATCATCCAAGTTACAACTAACAGCCGAAAATACATTTTTGGCATGATTAGTTGCTGCACAACTGCTGTAGCAATTATAGAAAATGTAACAACTTTGCATATAATGAGTAATTCTCCTATACTTGCATATTCCCAAGCTTTATTATACAACTTATATATTAAAGCAAATAAATGATGACTGACTAATAGAGTGATAGAGCTAATAATTGATGATAAAGTGATAACACTAAAGCTAGCATTTACAAAGAAATAACTAAAGAAAATAGCACTTAACACAATCATTGAATCCATTAAAAGCAATAACGATATCCTCCGTCGATACGTCATGTAACTTCCTCCTTTAATCAATTCCATACTTAACTCTTTCAAATTTAAAGTTTCTAACTATATTCTCTTTATTAAAAACACATAGTTAGAAACTTTAATAAAATAGGGGCATCTAACCCTCCCTCACATTACACTCTTGATGACTCGCATCTAAGGTTGTTTTCACAACCCACAGCATAATCGAGTGCCTCCGTTGATAGCGGTAAGGAGACATCACCACATCGTATCCCTTTAAAAAATTCTTTATAAAGAACATCCTGATATAAGGATATTAAATTCATTTTTCTAAAGTACATTTATGTTATTTATACTTTTCCATTCAAAATCGCACCTAATATCCTACTTTTCGTAAAACTTAACGCCCTTTTCGTTTCAAGCGCATCTTCATTCACAGTATGATTATAACGGATCACCAATAATACACCTTCACATTTATCAGCCAATACACTCGTATCCGTTACTTCTAGTACAGGAGAAGAATCAAATAATATAATATCGTATCGTTCCAGCGCCTTTTGAATTAACATATCCATTGCATCTGAACTAAGCACTTCAGATGGATTAAATGGTACTGGTCCGCTAGTTAATACATCCAGACTTTCCATCTCTGTTTTTTTCACGGCGCCCTCTAAAGTTGTTTTTCCGTTCAATATATCAATTAATCCAATTGTATTTTCTACTCCAAACATTTCATGAATCGTTGGTGTTCGTAAATTTGCATCTATTACCAATACTTTTTCACCTTTTTGTGCTATTGAGACTGCTAAATTAACTGTAATCGTTGATTTTCCTTCACCATACCTCGGAGAAGTAATAACTATAGTTCTGCTTTTATGAATAGATGAAGATAATTGAAGGTTTGTTCGAAGCGAACGATACTGCTCCGAAATTTTCGATCTTGGAGCGGTATGTACAATTATACTTTCTCCTTTAACTTTATTTGTTTTTCGTCTATTTTTGTAAGCCACTCCGTTCCCTCCCCCAATAATACCGTATTTTTTTTACTGAATTTGTCTTTCACATTTTTTCTATTCATTTTAGATATTCCGCCCAAAACAGGAACATCTAACAATTGTTCAATTCGCCGTTCCGATTTGATTCTCTCATCAAGTGAATCCAATAAAAAAATGAATCCAATACTGAGCACCATACCTATAGAGAATGCAATTAGTATCGTCTTAAAGTGATTTATATTTATAGGCATAGAATGTTTTTGAACTGGGTCTTCTGGTAATATACTCACATTATTAAAATTCAGTATATTCGCTACTTCTTTCTTATAAACAACGGCTGTAGTATTTGCAATTTTATGAGCAAGCACAGGATCTATATCCACTACATTTATTCTCATAATCTGGGACCCTTGCACACTTTCTGTACTTATTTGTCCACTTAATGCACCTGCAGATCTGTTAATATTCAATTCAGCAGCCACTTTTTCTAATATTACAGGCTCATTTACCATCGCTTTCAATGTATTCATCGTTTCAGCATTAGCTTGAACAATAACCCTTGCTGAAGAGGCATATAATGGTGTTTTTACATATATAGTATACATCGCTCCTGCTACTGTTGTGAGAGTTGTAAATAATAGAATGATCCAAATTCTTTTCCGTATAATAGTAAATAGATTTTTCAAATTTATTTCCTTATCCATAACTTCCCTCCTCATTTAAAACCAATGAGCTTCAACTTGAAATTGACATCGAAAACTTAAGAAAAAAACAATATTTTCATTCTTTTTAATATACAAACATTTCTAGTTAATGCCATTTTAGTTCTTTATACAGAACGAGTCAACACAAATTATTTTCACTAAATTACTTCCTGATGACACTAAAAAAAATGCGACAATATTCGTGTTTTTTCACTGTAGATAAATGACGAAAAAGCCCTAATACCGTAGTATTAGGGCTTTTTTCTCTCTTAGTATAGAGACATATATTGGTCGCGTTCCCATTGGTGAACTTGCGTGCGGAAAATATCCCACTCAATTTCTTTTGCTTCAATGAAGTGCTCAAGTAAATGATCACCTAATGCGCCACATACGATTTCATTAGATTGTAAAGTAACTAACGCTTGCGCTAATGTTGCTGGTAAGTCAACGATACCTGCTTCTTCACGCTCTTCTTTTGTCATTACGTAGATGTTACGGTCTACTGCAGCTGGTGGAGTTAATTTGTTTTTAATTCCATCAAGACCTGCTGCTAATAATGTAGCCATTACTAAATACGGGTTTGCAGCTGGATCAACACTACGTACTTCTACGCGTGTACTGATACCGCGAGATGCAGGGATACGTACTAATGGGCTACGGTTTTGTGCAGACCATGCTACGTAACAAGGTGCTTCATATCCAGGTACTAAACGCTTGTAAGAGTTTACAGTTGGGTTTGCTACCGCTGTAAATGCTGGTGCGTGTTTTAAAATACCTGCGATGAAGTGACGAGCATCATCACTTAATTGTAAATCACCGTTTTGATCGAAGAATACATTCTCACCATTTTTAAATAATGATAAGTTACAGTGCATACCTGAACCGTTCACACCGTATAATGGTTTCGGCATAAATGTTGCGTGTAAACCATGTTTACGAGCAATCGTTCTTACAACAAGCTTGAATGTTTGAATGTCATCACATGAGCGAATTGCATTTGCATATTTAAAGTCAATTTCATGTTGACCTGGCGCAACCTCATGGTGAGATGCTTCAATTTCAAAGCCCATTTCTTCAAGTTCAAGAACGATATCACGACGACAGTTTTCCCCTAGATCCATCGGCGCAAGGTCGAAGTATCCACCGTTATCGTTTAATTCTAATGTTGGATTTCCTTTTTCATCAACTTTAAATAGGAAGAATTCTGGCTCTGGTCCAAGATTGAAATCTGAGAATCCTAATGCTTCCATTTCTTTTAACACACGCTTTAAGTTGTTACGTGGGTCGCCATCAAACGGAGTACCATCAGCATTGTAAATATCACAGATTAAACGAGCTACTTTACCTTTTTCAGCTGTCCAAGGGAAAATTACCCAAGTATCTAAATCCGGATATAAATACATATCAGATTCTTCAATACGTACGAAACCTTCAATAGAAGATCCATCAAACATCATTTTGTTATCAAGAGCTTTTGTTAATTGGCTCACTGGAATTTCTACGTTTTTAATTACCCCTAAAAGGTCCGTAAATTGCAGACGGATATACTTTACATTCTCTTCTTTCGCCAAACGGAAAATATCTTCTTTTGTGTACCTAGCCATTATAAATTCCTCCTTAGTCCCTCTAAACACCTTCAGAATCAGTTATCTTTAGTGAAAAAACCTTGAAATGTCACCTTGTCGCAATGAGGTCCGATTAAATCTACCTGTATGTTGTAGTTCATCTCGAAGAATTTTGCGAAGCTCGGATTTTGAAATTTCTTTCGTTTCTTCTTTTACTTTCACTGCTTCTGTTTGATTTTCTTTCATTTGCAATACTTGTTTAATTCCGGCCATATTTAAGCCTTGATCTAACAAATCTTTAATTTCCAACAATTTATCTACATCGTTAAATGAAAATAATCTACGATTCCCTTTTGTACGGGTTGGAAAAATAAGATTATGCTCTTCATAGTAGCGAATTTGACGTGCAGATAATTGTGTTAAATCCATTACAATACCAATTGGAAACAGCGGAGCAGAACGTCTATCTTCTTTCATTGTTTCAGTTCCTCCTTCGCCTTAACTGTTTCTCATTTTATACCATGTTATGTTTAGTGTCAATAGATGTTAGCTTTTCTTACATGATTTTTTTGTGGATTTTTTCATTTTTTTCTAATGGCACAAATCATTACTTTCACACGAAAAAAGCTGCCGAAATCGACAGCTTTCCTTTAAGAAATTGTTAATAGTTTTTTTTCAATTAACGCATCAATCGCAGAACAAATCGCAATCTTTACATGAGAATAAGTTAACCCACCTTGCACGTAAGCAACATAAGGCGGACGAATCGGACCATCAGCCGACAGCTCAATACTTGCACCTTGAATAAACGTCCCCGCAGCCATAATTACATCATCTTCATAACCCGGCATATAGTTTGCATATGGAGTGAAATGAGAATTAATTGGAGATGCATATTGAATCGCTTGACAGAACGCAATCATACGATCTTTATCATCAAATTGAACAGACTGAATTAAATCTGTTCTTGGTGCATTCCAAGCTGGTGATGTATTCATCCCTAACTTTTCTAAAAATGCAGCTGTAAAAATCGCACCTTTTAGCGCTTGTCCCGCTACATGCGGCGCCAAGAAGAAACCTTGATACATTTCTTGCAAACTGTATAAAGATGCCCCTGCTTCCGCACCGATTCCTGGAGATGTTAGACGATATGCACATGCTTCAACATACTGCTCTTTACCAACAATGTAACCACCAGTTTTAACAATTCCACCGCCAGGATTCTTAATAAGAGAGCCTGCCATTAAGTCCGCACCAACATGACATGGCTCTTCTTCTTCAATAAATTCGCCATAGCAGTTATCTACAAATACAACAACATCAGGTTTAATCTCTTTCACAAACGCAATCATCTCTTTAATTTGTGAAACAGTAAACGACGGACGAGTAGCATATCCTTTTGAACGCTGAATACCAATCATCTTCGTATTACTATGGATCGCAGCTGCAACAGCTTCAAAGTCTACAAATCCCTCTTCAGTTAACGGAACTGCGTTATAGCCAATATTATATTCTTTAAATGAACCTACACCTTTTCCGCGTACACCAACGATTTCTTCTAACGTATCATATGGTTTTCCTGTTATGTATAGCAGTTCATCTCCTGGACGTAAAATACCGAATAGAGCTGTCGAAATTGCGTGAGTACCTGAAATAATTTGTGGACGAACAAGACCCGCTTCTGCCCCAAATACATCAGCATACACTTTTTCTAACGTGTCACGACCAATATCATCATAACCATAACCTGTCGTCGGAATAAAATGCGAATCGCTAATTTTGTGTTTACGAAAACTTTCTAATACACGAAATTGGTTACTCTCAATCACTTCATCCACATGTTTATGTACTTCTGTAATTTGACTTTCTACTTCTTTTACAATTGGATCAATTTTTTCTCCATTTTTCAAACGATCAAACATTATTTTCTCCTTCTTCCACTAAAAATCTCTTTAATTGCCCCTTAAGCGATGAATGAGCAAATATATACCCTGTACAATCATATACAAATTTATCTTCTAGAAACTCCATTTTAGTTAATATTGTTTCTGTCTTTAAAAGCGTTAATAACCTACCTTCACTCGGAGGGATTTCCACTTGATAATCATTCATTTCTTCCTTCATCTTCGTTTCTAGCGCTTCTTTTATACGCAATAAATCACTTTCTTCAAAAGCACTAGTCATTAAGAAATCACTTTTCGGAAATGGAATGAAGTTTTGATGCAATTTATCTTTTTTATTATATAACGTAATAATAGGAATATGATTAATTTCAAGGTCCGACAATAATTGTTTTACTGTCTGCTCATGCCCTACATAATTAGGATCTGCAGAATCAACAACATGTAAAATAACATCCGCTTCCCCAGCTTCTTCTAACGTAGATCGAAAAGCAGCAATTAGTGACGTAGGTAAATCTTGTATAAAACCAACCGTATCAGTCAAAAGCACTGTATAACCAGAAGGTAACGGCATCTTTCTTGTCGTCGGATCTAGCGTTGCAAACAATAAGTTTTCTTCAAACGTATCAGCTTCCGTTAATCTATTAAACAACGTAGATTTCCCTGCATTTGTATACCCAATTAACGCAACTTGAAACACTTTATTATCTTTTCTTCTCTCACGATATCTCTTTCGATGCTCCACAACAACCGCAAGTTGTCTCTTTATTTCATCAATACGAGATCGAATATGACGACGATCTGTCTCAAGCTTCGTCTCTCCTGGTCCCCTTGTACCAATTCCACCACCAAGACGTGATAAAGCAAGACCTTGTCCCATAAGGCGCGGCATTGTATATTGCAATTGAGCTAATTCTACTTGAAGCTTACCCTCTCTCGATTTCGCACGTTGCGCAAAAATATCTAGTATTAACTGCGTTCGGTCAATCACTCTCGCATCTAATACTGAAGATAAATTCCGAATTTGACTTGGTGTTAACTCATTATTAAAAACAATAACAGCTGGTTCTAATTCTTCCGTCAACGCTGCAAGCTCTTCTAGTTTACCTTTTCCTATATAAGTCGCCGGATGAAACTTCGGGCGCTTTTGCGTCGTTGATACTAACACTTCCGCTCGCGCAGTTTTCGCTAGCGATGCAAGCTCTTTCATGGAATGCATAAATTTTTCATCATCATCTTGTGGCAATTGACAGCCAACTAATATGATTTTTTCTTTTTCTTCCATCAAATATGTTCACTCATCCTTTTCGAAATTTAAACCTTCTAATATAATAGCAGAGGAAGCACATTTCATCTAGTTAGCGGGGGAGAAAATTCATGGCATGGGAGATTTTTAGCATCATAGGCACAATCGCTTTCGCACTAAGCGGAGCCATTGTTGCAATGGAAGAGGATTATGATATTTTCGGGGTATATATTTTAGGAATGGCAACCGCATTTGGGGGAGGTGCCCTTCGTAATTTATTAATCGGTTATCCAATCGTCGCGTTTTGGCAACAAGACATGTTATTCCAAATCGCACTATTATCAATGACGATCATTTTTCTTTTTCCTAATAAATTAATTAAGCATTGGAAAAAGTGGGAAAACATCACAGATGCCATCGGCTTATCAGCGTTCGCCGTACAAGGAGCTCTATACGCCCAAAAATTAAATTTACCAATTAGCGCTACAATTGTAGCTGCTGTTTTAACTGGCATTGGCGGCGGTATTATTCGTGATCTTTTAGCACGTAGAAAACCTCTCGTCCTTCGAGCTGATGTATATGCGTTTTGGACGATTTTAGCCGGTTTTTTGATTGGCGCTAAAGTCATCGTTAGCGATTGGGCTCTATACACCTTATTCATTTTAATTGTTTGCTTCCGCATGGTTTCTATTCATTACAAATGGCATTTACCGCATAGACGCATCGATACAAAGGAGCGCTCAATGCATAAATAGCAATCTAACCTCTTTACATATCGTAAAGAGGTTTTTCTTTTCTAACGAGTTTTTCTTTACATAATGTTTATACTAATTTTTAAAGCGAGGTGAATGCAAATGACAAACCATGTTAATAAAGGAGCTCAAAAAAGCTCAGTAAACCAATTTGGACATGATCCAAATTCAGCGCACGAAAAGAGCGCTAAAATGGAACGTCTTCATAAAACTCACCAAGAAAAAGCAAAAAAAGAGTAAACGAACTTATGCATAAAAACAGACGCACAGTTTACGTACTGTGCGTCTCCTCTTCAAGCATTAAATCCATACTTGATATCCCAATTAAATCATATTTATCATACGTATCCTCTTGTAACAATCGCATAGCTTGTGTACGAATCGATTTTTCAACAATATTCCGTACGTATCGCCCATTACTAAACGATGTAATTTGCGACGAATACTTTACCGCATGTAAATGATCTCGAAATTTCCACTCCGCTTCTTTAGATAACTGATATTCACGCTCCTCATACATTCTCTTTCCAATTTCCAACAGCTGATTTACCGAGTAATCCGCAAATTCAATAATAAATGGAAAACGAGATTGTAACCCTGGATTTAATGAAAGAAAATGATTCATCTCTCTTGAATATCCAGCTAAAATTAATACAAAACCGTGCTGCTTATCTTCCATATGCTTCACAAGTGTATCAATAGCTTCCTTCCCAAAATCCTTCTCTCCCCCCCGCGCTAAAGAATACGCCTCATCAATAAACAAAATACCTCCCATGGCCTTTTTTATTAAATCTCTCGTCTTTTGCGCTGTATGACCGATATACTCCCCCACAAGATCAGCACGTTCTGCTTCAACTAAATGCCCCTTCGATAAAATATTCATCTCAAACAACAATTTCCCTATCATTCTAGCAACGGTTGTCTTCCCAGTACCGGGATTCCCCCTAAATAACATGTGAAGCACTTGCTTCTCAGATTTCAACCCCATCTCTTGCCTTTTTTTATTTACATAAATCCAAGCATAAATTTCTTTTATTATCTTTTTTATTTCATCCATCCCAACAAGCTTTCCCATCTCTTCTTCAATTCTCTGCAACATCTCATGTTTAGTAGTGGTTTCACTTGAAATTACCGTTTTATTTTCTGATGCCGGTAACGAAATTTTCTTTCGATGGTTTAATACAATATTAATTTGATTGTTATTTTTCTTACGCATCGATTGCTCCATACAATCACCTCATTTTATCCACTCACCAAATATTATTATTCCAGTCCCTCTTGCAAATGCCTATTTTCAGAAAAGTTTGCTATAATATAAGAAATAATCAAGGTGGTGGGACTATGGAAACAACGGAATTCCATGATACAATACAAGCCTTTTCTATTTTTTTATTGAATAAAGGCCGAAAGTCTTCAACCATTAAACGTTATGTTTATGACATTGAAGATTTTGGACATTGGTTAGAAAAAAACAAAAAGCTCCCTTCCAGTAATATATGGGCAACACTTTGTACAAAAGACTATGAAGATTACTTTTCAGACTTAAAAAAGAATCGACACTACTCTGAGAAAACAATGCATCGTGTATTTATTGTATTAAATAGAATGCATCATTTTCTTAACATTCCAAATCCATTGAATGATATGGAAATTACTATTCAACCAAACCGTGCATTGCGTAATGAAGATTTCATTTCATCCGATGAAGAAAAAAGATTAAAGCATATAGTCACTTCATTAGAAGGACTTTCAGAAAAACAACGTCCCGTTCGTCCATTATTAATGGATCGTAATATCGCCATTTTAAGTATATTAATCGACTACGGACTATCCTTACAAGAGCTTACAGCATTAACTATGCATCACGTTCATTTTGAAACTAATACACTTTCTATTCCAGCAACCGCAGGAGTAGAAAGAACAATCACATTAGCAATCGAAGACAAAAAACAACTGTACACATATTATAAAAGTATTCCAGAACCAGTTCGTCCTAAATACCATAGTAATGACCCGTTGTTTGTTGCATTCGATTTTAACCGCGGAACATACAGATGGGTATACGAAAACGATGCACCAAAAGCACTAACAGAAATCGCTATCCAAAAAATGATCCGACTTGAAGTAGCAAGAGCCAATTTACGTAAAGGCATTTCTGGACAACATTTCCGGAACACGTTTATTTTACGCCTAATAAAAAAACAAACCCCAGAGCCAGAAATCATAAAATTAGTTGGCTTCAAATCAAAAATTTCACTAAAGCGATATTATCAATATGCTGAAAATAAAAAAAACGCCCTATAATAAGGCGTTTTTTTTATTTTTTCTCGAAAGAATCCATTTCACTATGACCATTTAACTACTCTCTGCATCTACTATGATGAGTTTCGTTCACATTCTTATTAGAAAGGAGAGATTTAATGTCTCGCTTTAACGACAATCAAAATAAATACTCCAATCCATGCTTTCCAACTAGCGCTGGACGAATTCCAACTACCCCAACGATTCCAATTACTAAAGCGCAAATTAGAACATTCCGTGCAATCATTAACGATTTAATAAAAATAATCCCTAAACTTTTCGCCAATCCATCTCCCAAAAACATTGAGAATCTAATAGATACATTGCACCTATTAAGCAAATTCATCTGTTCACTAGACACTACTTCCGCTCTGAAAGCACAAGGATTAGCCATCATTAAAAACTTAATAACTATATTAAAAAATCCAACCTTCGTAGCAAGTGCTGTATTTGTTGAACTTCAAATTTTAATTAATTATTTACTTTACATTACAAAGTTATTCCGAATTGATCCTTGTACACTCCAAGAACTCCTTAAATTAATTGCAGAGTTACAAACTACTCTAGTTAATTCAGCTTCGTTCGGCAGAGGACCTACTGGACCTACTGGACCTAGAGGTAACACGGGCGCTACTGGCGCTCGGACCTAGAGGTAACACGGGCGCTACTGGTGCTACCGGACCTAGAGGTAACACGGGCGCTACTGGTGCTACCGGACCTAGAGGTAACACGGGCGCTACTGGTGCTACCGGACCTAGAGGTAACACGGGCGCTACTGGTGCTACCGGACCTAGAGGTAACACGGGCGCTACTGGTGCTACCGGACCTAGAGGTAACACGGGCGCTACTGGTGCTACTGGTGCTACCGGACCTAGAGGTAACACGGGCGCTACTGGTGCTACCGGACCTAGAGGTAACACGGGCGCTACTGGTGCTACCGGACCTAGAGGTAACACGGGCGCTACTGGTGCTACCGGACCTAGAGGTAACACGGGCGCTACTGGTGCTACCGGACCTAGAGGTAACACGGGCGCTACTGGTGCTACCGGACCTAGAGGTAACACGGGCGCTACTGGTGCACCGGACCTAGCACGCTACTGGTGCTACCGGACCTAGAGGTAACACGGGCGCTACTGGTGCTACCGGACCTAGAGGTAACACGGGCGCTACTGGTGCTACCGGACCTAGAGGTAACACTACCGGACCTAGAGGTAACACGGGCGCTACTGGTGCTACCGGACCTAGAGGTAACACGGGCGCTACTGGTGCTACACGGACCCTAGAGGTAACACGGGCGCTACTGGTGCTACCGGACCTAGAGGTAACACGGGCGCTACTGGTGCTACCGGACCTCAAGGCGTTCAAGTAACACACGGTGCGCTACTGGTGCTCACACAGGTGCTACTGGACCTCAAGGCGTTCAAGGTAACACAGGTGCTACTGGTTCCACCCTCAAGGCGCGCAAGGTTCAACCTCAAGGTTCAACACAGGTGCTACCGGACCTCAAGGCACTCAAGGTAATACGGGTGCTACCGGTTCCACTGGACCTCAAGGCGTTCAAGGTAACACAGGTGCTACCGGACCTCAAGGCACTCAAGGTAATACGGGTGCTACCGGTTCCACTGGACCTCAAGGCGTTCAAGGTAACACAGGTGCTACCGGACCTCAAGGCACTCAAGGTAATACGGGTGCTACCGGTTCCACTGGACCTCAAGGCACACAGGTCAACCTCAAGGCACTCAAGGTAATACGGGTGCTACCGGTTCCACTGGACCTCAAGGCGTTCAAGGTAACACAGGTGCTACTGGTTCCACTGGACCTCAAGGCGTTCAAGGTAACACGGGTGCTACTGGTTCCACTGGACCTCAAGGCGTTCAAGGTAACACGGGTGCTACTGGACCTCAAGGCGTTCAAGGTAACACAGGTGCTACTGGACCTCAAGGCGTTCAAGGTAACACAGGTGCTACTGGTTCCACTGGACCTCAAGGCGCGCAAGGTAACACGGGTGCTACTGGACCTCAAGGCGTTCAAGGTAACACAGGTGCTACCGGACCTCAAGGCACTCAAGGTAATACGGGTGCTACCGGTTCCACTGGACCTCAAGGCGTTCAAGGTAACACAGGTGCTACCGGACCTCAAGGCACTCAAGGTAATACGGGTGCTACCGGTTCCACTGGACCTCAAGGCGTTCACAGGTAACACCTCAAGGCACTCAAGGTACTGGTTTCCACTGGACCTCAAGGCGTTCAAGGTAACACTCAAGGTAATACGGGTGCTACCGGTTCCACTGGACCCCAAGGCGTTCAAGGTAACACGGGTGCTACCGGTTCCACTGGACCCCAAGGCGTTCAAGGTAACACGGGTGCTACCGGTTCCACTGGACCCCAAGGCGTTCAAGGTAACACGGGTGCCTGGACCAAGGCGTTCAAGGTAACACGGGTGCGACTGGTTCCACTGGACCTCAAGGCGCGCAAGGTAACACGGGTGCTACTGGACCTCAAGGTGCTCAAGGTAACACGGGTGCTACTGGACCTCAAGGCATTCAAGGTAACACAGGTGCTACTGGACCTCAAGGCGCTCAAGGTAACACAGGTGCCACTGGTTCCACTGGACCTCAAGGTATTCAAGGTATTCAAGGTATTCAAGGTAATACAGGTGCCACTGGACCTCAAGGCGTTCAAGGTAACACGGGTGCTACTGGTATAGGAGTTACCGGACCTACTGGACCTTCTGGTGGGCCTCCTGGACCTACTGGACCTACTGGACCTCAAGGTAACACGGGTGCTACCGGACCTCAAGGCGCTCAAGGTAACACAGGTGCTACCGGACCTCAAGGCGCTCAAGGTAACACAGGTGCTACCGGACCTCAAGGTGCTCAAGGTAACACGGGTGCTACCGGACCTCAAGGTGCTCAAGGTAACACGGGTGCTACCGGACCTCAAGGTGCTCAAGGTAACACGGGTGCGACTGGACCTCAAGGTAACACAGGTGCTACCGGACCTCAAGGTATTCAAGGTAACACGGGTGCTACCGGACCTCAAGGTGTTCAAGGTAACACAGGTGCGACTGGACCTCAAGGCGCTCAAGGTAACACGGGTCGACTGGACCTCAAGGCGCTCAAGGTAACACAGGTGCTACCGGACCTCAAGGTATTCAAGGTAACACGGGTGCTACCGGACCTCAAGGTGTTCAAGGTAACACAGGTGCTACCGGATCTCAAGGCACTCAAGGTAATACGGGTGCTACCGGACCTCAAGGTGCTCAAGGTAACACAGGTGCGACTGGTATAGGAGTTACCGGACCTACCGGACCTTCTGGTGGGCCTCCTGGACCTACTGGACCTCAAGGTATTCAAGGTAACACAGGTGCTACCGGACCTCAAGGTGTTCAAGGTAACACGGGTGCTACCGGACCTCAAGGTGCTCAAGGTAACACAGGTGCGACTGGTATAGGAGTTACCGGACCTACTGGACCTCAAGGTAACACGGGTGCGACTGGACCTCAAGGTGTTCAAGGACCAACGGGTGCGACTGGTATAGGAGTTACCGGACCTACTGGACCTAGCTTCCCAGTAGCAACAATCGTTGTAACAAACAACATCCAACAAACAGTAATCCAATTTAATAACTTTATTTTTAGTACTGCAATTAACGTAAACAATATTATCTTTAACGGCACAAATACAGTTACTGTTATTAACGCTGGTATTTATGTAATTAGCGTATCTATTTCTACAACTGCGCCAGGATGCGCTCCACTTGGAGTAGGAATTTCAATTAATGGAGCAGTTGCTACTGACAACTTCTCTTCAAATCTAATAGGCGACTCACTTTCATTTACTACAATCGAAACATTAGCTGCTGGAGCAAACATTTCTGTCCAATCTACTCTTAACGAGATTACGATCCCTGCAACAGGAAACACTAACATTCGTCTTACTGTATTTAGAATCGCTTAAATTTCACTATTTATTGTTTATGACAAATAAAAAAAAGAGCGAGAAACTCGCTCTTTTTTTGTTATGTACAATAATTCATTACTACTCTAATTCAATTGAAACATTTTTTTGTGGTACAAATGTAGAAATTGCATGTTTATAAATAAGCTGTTGCTTACCTTCTGTTTCCAGCAGGACTGTAAAATTATCAAATCCTTTAATTAATCCACGAAGCTGGAAACCATTTAATAAGTACAGCGTAACGAACGTATTCTCTTTACGGAGTTGATTTAAAAACTGATCTTGAATATTGATTGATTGCTTCATGTCGAATCCTCCTCTTTTTCTCTACTTACTATTATTCGACTTTAGTTGTAGCTTTCCTTCTATGTATCGTAAAATTTCTGACGTTTTTTCACCATCAGTAACATCGAACCACGCGACATCCATCTTATTACGGAACCACGTTAATTGACGTTTTGCATAACGGCGTGAATTCGTCTTTAATTGTGATACCGCTTCTTCTAAAGATACACGATTCTCAAAATAATCATATATCTCTTTATAACCAATCGCTTGAATAGATTGACAATCTCGCACTCCTCTTTCATGTAAACCTTTTACTTCTTCTAATAAACCTTGTTCAATCATTAGGTTAACACGTAAGTTAATGCGATCGTATAGCATTTCTCGATCCATTGTCAAGCCAATTAATGAAACATCGTACAGTAACTCATTTTCTTGTTTTTCGAGCTGGTTACTCATTTTTTCACCCGTCGTGTGAAAAATTTCTAACGCCCGAATAACACGCCTTACATTATTGGCATGAATACGCTCCGCACTTTCTGGATCTACTTCTTGCAACTTTTTATGTACATATTCCACACCGTGTTCTAATGCTAACTTTTCCATCTGTTCTCGGTATGTAGCGTCCCCAGCCTCATCTGTAAACTGGTAATCGAATAGAACAGATTGTATATAGAGACCGGTTCCACCAACAATAATTGGTAATTTCCCGCGCTCTGTAATTTCTCGAATGCACTTACGGACACTTTCTTGAAATTCCGCCACAGAAAATGAATCTTCCGGATCTTTTATATCAATCATATAATGTGGAATTCCGTCCATCTCATCTGTCGTCACCTTTGCAGTCCCGATATCCATCGTACGATAAATTTGCATGGAATCACCACTAATAATCTCACCATTCAACGCTTTTGCAAGATCGATACTTAATTTCGTCTTTCCGACAGCAGTTGGCCCAATGATGACAGCAACTTTTTCACGTTGCACTTCTCCCATATCATTCAACTCTCTTTATGTAATATACTCCATCTATTGATTATACCCAATCTTACCAATTTTAACGGCATGATTGCAAGTTCTTTGAATCCAGTACATGAAATTACACAAAAAAAAGAGCATAGCTTGTCCAATTCTGCATATACATGATAAAAAATAGCTCGGAGAGGGTGCAATGACTATGAAACAAGCGACTATCGATTTTCCATTATTAATAAAAGACCTTATTTTAGCTACTGCTACAAAAGAACAAAATTGTTCACAAGAAGAATTATACTTCGCACTAAATTGTTTACTACGTTCCTTTCATTCTACTCTTCAAGAAACAACGTTACATCCAGAAAATAAAAATACAGAGTATATACAAACTCAATTTTGCACCGCGTATAAAATTATTACAGGTAAAACAATTTACCCTTTTCAATAATTCTTATATAAAAAAAGCGGCCGCTTAGACATTTTCAAGCAGCCGTTTTTTATTTTAATAAATTATTTTATAACTTTCACTTTAACGGATTTACGCCCCCAACTATCAGCAGTGCTATCTGAACCAACTAAAACATCAATACGGTTTCCTTTAATCGCGCCACCAGTATCTCCAGCAATTGCTTCTCCATATCCTTCCACCCACACTTTTGATCCGAGAGGAATTACTTTCGGATCAACAGCAATAACTTTCATATTTGGATTCGCTGTTAAATCATGCCCCATCGCAGTTAACACACGACCACCATATGTGCCATTTTCACTCGGGTGAGCTGTGTAAGCTGTCGCTTCTACTGTTATTTCACGACCAGCAGGTTCACTTGTTTCAGTAGATTTCGCCACTGGCTTAGTTGCCGGCTTCGCTTGCGCTACTGGTTTACTTGATGCTCCACTTTTAACTGATTCCTTTCCGTTAACTACCGTATCATTTTTAGCCGGCGCTTTCACCTTAACTGATGTATCATTTTTAACCGCCGTTTTCACCTTAGTTGGCGCTTCATCTTGAGCTGGAACTTCTTTTCTTTCAATAACAGGTGCTGTACCTGTTAAAAATGGTATGTGAACATACGCCGCTTTCCCGCCATATTCGAATTGTAACCATTCGTTTTGTACTTGATTTGTCGTTTCAATCAAGTCATCTTTTTTAAGCGTGCCAAGAATCTCTGAATCAGTATTCGCTCCAGCACGAATGTTTAATACGTTTGCTGTTACATAATAAGAACTTTTCGTAAACTCAGCACTTACAAAAGCTTCTTTACCATCTAATTTAATTTTGGACCATCCGTTTTCTGTATTTATAACATCTAATTTATTTCCACTTAACATTTTACCTACAAGTTTTGATTCTACAGTTGGGTTTTCTCTAACGTTTAATACATCTGTTGTTACAATCGTTTCCGCTTTAGCAGAACCTACAAAAATCCCAAGACCAAAAACTGCTGCTGTTGCTATACCTAATAATTTTTTCATGAATAGCCTCCATTTGCTTTGTTTTCGTGTTCTCATTATAGCAACAGTTTTTTGTAGAATTTCGAAAATCACACAATTACAAAGCATTCGTAATAAACGATTAATGATTTGTAACATAAATTTCCATATTAAAGAATTGTATTTCTACCAAAATTAGCAATAGTTTTCATATATTTCTCACAAATTAGTATAAGAATTTTTTTCCAGAAAAAATTACAGTATTACTTTTTTGTTACAAAAAAACCACTTTTCATTACATCTTTTACCAAAATCCATCATAATCCAATTATTAAATTACTTTTTGTAACGAAAAAGGAACAACTCCTATTAGCTGTCCCTTTTTATCTTTTATTTAACTTTCTTCTTCCAAACACCTATCATAATAGCTGAAACAATCGTCCCAATTAATATAGAGAAAATGTATAGCAACGGTTTATTCACTAATGCGATAACAAACAATCCACCATGCGGTGCCGGCAATGTAATTTGGAATAACATAGATAAGGCACCCGCGATACTTGAACCAACAACACAGCTTACTATTACTCGAACCGGATCGGCAGCTGCAAATGGAATCGCACCTTCTGTAATAAATGATGCTCCCATAATATAATTTGTTAAACCAGATTTACGTTCTGCTTCTGTAAATTTTGTTTTAAAGAATGTGGTTGCGAATGCAATCGCAAGTGGTGGTACCATACCACCAGCCATAACTGCTGAGTGCACTCCAAAATTCTGTGCTTCTATTGCAGCAATACCAAATGTAAATGCCGCTTTATTAATTGGACCACCCATATCAATTGCCATCATACCGCCTAAAATAAGTCCTAATAATATAGCATTCGTACCGTTCAAACCATTTAACCATCCTGTTAACATTTCATTTAATGCTACTACAGGCGGATTTACTACTTTTTGCATACCAACTCCTGTAATCAACAATCCAAAGACTGGATATAACAAAACAGGTTTAATTCCTTCTAACTGTACTGGTAATCCTGAAAATAATCTTTTCAATCCTAAAACAACATATCCAGCTAAGAAACCAGCAATTAATCCACCTAAAAATCCCGCATTCGCTTGTGCTGCTAAAAACCCACCTACAACACCAGGCATAAAACCAGGACGATCAGCAATAGAACTCGCAATAAATCCAGCTAAGATTGGTACAAGGAATAAAAACGCACCTGTTTCTCCTCCCCCAATAGACATGAACAATTCAGCTAAAGGACCTTCCGCTTTTATACCACCAAACGAAAACGCTAGTGCAATTAAAATTCCACCACCAACAACGAACGGAAGCATATTACTTACACCGCTCATTAAATGCTTATAAATTCCTAGCCCTTTTTCTTTCTCTACATTTTCTGCCTTCCCATCCTCTTTTACCCCTTTAAAGATTGGTGCATCTTGTTTTATAGCTCGATTAAGAAGGATTTCAGTTTTTCTAATCCCATCGGCGACTGGTACTTGAATGACATGCTTCCCAGCAAAACGATTCATTTCTACTTGTTTATCTGCAGCTACAATAATAGCCGTTGCGCGTTCAATGTCCTCTTTCGTTAAATCGTTTTTAACACCTGTTGATCCATTCGTTTCAACTTTAATCGCTATTCCTAACTCTGCTGCTTTTGCTTTCAAACTATCCGCAGCCATATATGTGTGAGCGATACCAGTCGGACAAGCTGTAACAGCTAATACGTATGGCTCATTCCCTTCCGGCTTTGCTACTTCAACTTCTTCGTCTTCTTTTTCATTCTCTTTTTCATCAAATAAACGGAGAAGCTCATCCTCATCCTTTGCTTCTAATAATTGCTTGCGGAACCCTTCATCCATCAATAACGTAGAGAGACGAGATAACGTTTCTAAATGAGTATTATTCGCCCCTTCACTCGCAGCAATCATAAAAAACAGATGTGCAGGCTGTCCATCAAGCGACTCATAGTTGATACCGCTTACACTTCTACCAAAACAAATCGATGGTTGTTTAACGGCATTCGTCTTCGCATGAGGTATAGCAATCCCTTCCCCTATGCCAGTTGTACTTTGTGACTCCCGCTTTAAAATAGCTTCTTTAAATTCAGCTTTACTATTTAAACGATTTGCTCCGTCTAATTTCTCAACTAATTCATCTATGACAGCTTCTTTATTTGAAGCTGTCAAGTTCATAATAACTGTATCCCTTTTTAATAGTTCTGTAATTTTCATATGTTACTTCCCCCTATCGCTTAGTTACCATTACTTGCGACAATAATTCTTCTACTTTTTCTTTTTCACATAAATCAGCTGAAAATGCTGTTGCACTCCCTGTTGCAACGCCATATTGAAATGCCTTTTCAATATCTTTTGTCTGTTCATATTTACCTACAAATCCTGCAACGAGAGAATCTCCGGCCCCAACCGAATTAATTACAACACCTTTTGGAACAGTTGCTTCATATATACCTTGTGCCGTAAATAATAAAGCCCCATCTCCAGCCATTGATACGATAACATGCTCTACACCTTGTTCAACTAATTTTCTTCCAAACGGTAAAACATCTTCTACTGTTGAAATCTCTACTCCGAATAACTCACCAAGTTCATGATGATTAGGCTTTATTAAAAATGGTTTATTTTTAATTACATGCTGCAGCGCACTTCCACTTGCATCGACTACTACACGAATACCTTTCTCAGCTCCGAGCGCTGCGATTGATTCATAAAAAGTAGTTGAGATAGACGCCGGTACACTTCCAGCTAGTACAACACAATCTCCCTGCCTCATACTTTCGATTTGTTTCATTAATTGTTCAAATTGTTCATTTGTCACATTAGGACCTTGCCCATTTAATTCTGTCTCTTCTTGCCCTTTTATTTTCACATTAATTCGGGAATCACCGTCTACTTGGACGAAGTTTGTTGTTACACCTTCCGCCTGTAATACATCTTTAATAAATCGACCGGTAAATCCACCAGTAAATCCAAGCGCTACATTTTCAACACCTAAACGATGAAGAACACGAGAAACGTTAATGCCTTTCCCTCCAGGAAATTTCATATCTTTCTCTGCTCGATTTACTGCGCCTAAATCGAAGGAATTAACTTGTACTACATAATCAATAGATGGGTTTAAAGTAACTGTATAGATCATTGTTTATCAGCCTCAATTACATTGGTTTGTCTTTTATATTTTTCTAAATCAATTTCTAAATGGTTTGTAATAATATTCGCTTCTTCAACATTGGCAATTTTCGCAAATGCAACTTCTGAGAACTTACTTTCATCAATTAAGAAATATCCTTCGTTCGCAAATGTTAATGCCATTTGTTTTAAAAGTGCCTCTTCTGGATCTGGAGTTGTAAAACCAAGCTGTTCATGTACACCATTTGCTCCTAAGAAACATTTATCAAAACGGTACTTTTGCATACTTTCCTGTGCCATAGCACCAATTAAAGCTTTCGTCCTACTCTTCATCATCCCGCCTAGTAAATACGCACGAATATTATTTTCAACTAAAGCTTCAATATGCATAAGTCCATTCGTTACGACAGTAACATCTTTATTTATTAAAAATGGAATCATTTCAAATGTTGTACTTCCTGCATCTAAATAAACGCAATCCCCTTGTTCAACAATACTAGCCGCATACTTGGCAATTTGTTGTTTTATTTGAATGTTTTTGGATGATTTTTCAATCATCGTTGGCTCCTGTCCTTTTCCTGTTAAAACAGAGGCACCACCATGAACTCTTTTTAATAACCTTTGTTTTTCTAATTGTGCTAAATCACGACGAATTGTCGATTCAGAGCTTTCTGTTCTTTCAACTAATTGTTGTAATTTAACAACCTTCTGCTCTTTTACAAGTTGCAATATCATTTGATGACGTTCAGGAGTTAACATTTTATTCACCTCTTCTTTGATTACAGTATAATGAAAACGATCACAAAAATCAACCATAAACAGTCAAAAATAATCACTATCAATCAAAACCGGTTATAAACAAAAAAAGAAACCTATTTGATACAACAATCAAATAGGTTTCTTCTCTCGCTTCACTTATAAAGAAGCTTTATAAATTGCAAGAACATCATCTTTATTTAATTTTTTAAAGTTACCGAATTCACCATAAGCCATCGCTTTATCCGCCATTAAGTCAATTTCACTTTCTCTAATAGCGTAATCAGCTAATGTTACTGGAGCTTCAATTGAAGTCCAAAATTGACGTAACGCCTCAATTCCCTCTAATGCAACCTCTTTATCTGTCTTCCCATCTGTTTCTACATCGAATACACGAATAGCGAACTGTTTAAAGCGACTCACATTTTCATCTATAACATGCTTCATCCAATTTGGGAATAGAATCGCGAGTCCGCCCCCATGCGGTATGTCATGAACAGCAGAAACTGCATGCTCAATATTATGAGTTGCCCAATCTCCTTTTACTCCCATCGCTAAAATGCCGTTTAACGCCATAGTACCGCAATATAAAATTGTTTCCCTATGCTCATAATTTTCTAGATCACTTAAAAGCTTAGGAGCTGTTTCAATTACTGTTCTTAAAACAGATTCACAATAACGATCTTGTAATTCTGTATTCATGCCGTGATGGAAATATTGCTCTAATACGTGCGACATAATATCGACCATACCATAAATCGTTTGATCTCTCGGCACAGACGAAGTATGTAGTGGATCTAAAATTGAAAACTGAGGGAATGTAACTGGACTGCCCCAGCCGTACTTTTCATTCGTTTCCCAGTTTGTAATTACAGATCCTGCATTCATTTCAGAACCTGTTGCCGCAAGAGTGAGTACAGTACCGAACGGTAACGCCTCGCTAGCAAATGATTTTTTCGTTACAATATCCCATACATCTCCATCATATTTACTACCAGCAGCAATCGCCTTCGTACAGTCGATTACACTTCCTCCGCCAACCGCTAAAATAAATTCGACTCCATTGTCTTTACAAATTTGAATCCCTTTCTTTACTGTTGATAAACGAGGATTCGGTTCAACTCCTGTCAACTCAAATACTTCCGCATTTATATCCTTTAAAATAGAAATCACATTATCATAAATACCATTTCTTTTAATGCTGCCTCCTCCATACACGAGAAGAACTTTTTTACCGAATTGTGGAATTTCCGTTTTTAACTGCTCTAACTGTCCTTTACCAAAAATAAGTTTTGTCGGATTACGAAATACAAAATTTTGCATATATCTTTACCATCCCTTCTATATAAAAAGCAACTATACTTTTGTATACCACAATTTTTTCATTTCACAAAAATATTTGCCTAATAAAAAAAATCCCAGCCTACAGGCTGAGATTTTTTTTATTGATAATAAGGTGAGATCATTAAGTAAACAATAACACCAGATAAACTTACATATAACCAAATCGGCATCGTCCAACGTACAATTTTACGGTGACGTGTTAATTGATTCGTAAAACCAAACACAAGTGCAAACAATGCAAGTGGTACAATAATAGCTGCCAGGATAATATGTGTAATTAAAATAATGAAGTACACATATTTAATGAATCCTTCCCCACCAAAATGTGTTGCCGGCGCCAAGTAATGATACGATAAATAAGAAACACAAAATAGCAACGTCGTTGTAAATGCTGCTAGGATGAAACCACGGTGCATTTTCACATTCTTCTTAATAATAGAGTATAAAGCTGCTAATAAGAATACGAACGTAAAGCTATTAAAAATTGCATTTAACATTGGTAAAATTGTTACATCAAAATGTACTTCTCCTTCATAGCCAACAGGTCCAAAGAACAAAAATAAAATAATCGCATTTACAATTACAGAAAGCGTTATCACAATAGGAGCATAGCTTTTCTGATTCGTTGATTGATCTACCAAAATGGTCACTCCTCTTCCTTCAAATATGTATACGTAACCTCACTATTTTAACATATTATTCACAGTGTAAATGTGACAATAGTTTGACACAGTAAGACAAAGCAAAGAAAAAAATCCTTCTTAATAAAACTTCTTAAGAAGGATTTTATCGCTTTATTATTTAAATAGCAATGTAATTAGTTTTTGTTAAAAAACGTACTGCTATACGCTTGATATATTTCAGACACTTGATATCCCATTAATGAAATTGCTGTTAATGAAAAGAAACCAATCATAAGAAATCGAAACCACATATAAATCTCCTCCTTGTATTTAGCTTAAAAAGCAGTCGCTATATTACAAGTTGAGTGGCACTCTTCATCGTCACTTTCCTTTTTCTTTACAATTGCTGTTATAAATCGAATCATAAAGAAAATCACAAAAGGAAATTGTTCGTAATTTACCTTGGCATAGTTTGGCAACGGCTCGCGCTGCACATCGAACGGAGATGAGAAGGAATAGAACATACCTTGCTCTTCCATATATACAATTACAATTTTCATACAAAACATTATTCCTAGAAATGAAACAATATCTTGCCATTCTGTCGTATATAAAAAGTTATACAGCTCTAATACGTACTCTTCCATCGTCATCCCCCCTTCCTTTTTTACCATTTTGCTCGCCTTCATATAAAAAGTCAAGAAAAAAGTTTATATTCACTATGACAATAGTAATTACTTGTTTCTATGATTATATATGATTCTTTTATAGCAATGATTGGGTGTAACTCTCTTCTAAAACAAGAAATTAGAATCGAACAGATTCCTCATTCTTACTTTTAGGATTCAACAATGTACTATTTTTATTTCTATTAAAAATAAAATAAGAAATTATTATAAGAACAGTAACAAGCATTGTTAAAAGCGCTTGTGAACGTAAAGATTCAATTGCGAGCATGGCAACTAAAACTGCTATAATCGCAGCAATTGTAACATATGTTACATATGGAAAAAGCCACATTTTCACTTTCAAATTTTGTTGTTCCGCTTTCCCCATTTTTTTACGTATCTTGAAATGTGAAACTGCTATAACGAGATAAACGAGTAACGCAATCCCGCCAGATGCATTCACTAAAAATAAAAATACTTTATCTGGAGATATGTAACTAAAAACAACTCCAATGTAAGCAAAGAAAGTTCCAAATAAAACCGCCCGAACTGGAACACCACTACTATTCAATTTCAAAAATGCCTTTGGCGCATCTCCTCTTTCTGCCATTGAAAAAAGCATTCTTGAGTTCGTATATAAACCCGAATTTAAACAAGAAAGTACAGCTGTTAAAACGATAAAATTCATAATTTGCGCTGCCGCTGGTATCCCTATATGTTCCAGTACCGCCACAAATGGGCTTTTTAGTATGTTCGCCGAATTCCACGGAAGGAGTGTAACAACTACAGCGATCGATCCAATGAAAAATACGAGAATACGCCAAATTACACTATTTGTTGCTGTTTTGACTGCCTTTACAGGTTCGGCAGACTCTCCAGCGGCCACTGCAACAATCTCAGATCCCATAAATGAAAATATAACGACGGTGATTCCAAGTAACACCGAACTTATACCATTTGGCATAAATCCTCCTTGACCTACCAAATTCGAAGTGCCAGGTGCTTCCGTTCCTGGTACAAATCCTAAAATAACAGCTAGTCCAAGACAAAGGAACAAAACAATACTTATTACTTTAATAAATGAAAACCAATATTCAAATTCTCCAAATGATTTCACCGAGAAAACATTCGTCAACGTTAATAATATCGTTAATATTAAGCTTAATAACCAGAGTGGGATTTCTGGAATCCAGTATTGAATAATACCAGCACCTGCTGTAGCTTCTATTGCAATAACAATTACCCAGAAAAACCAATATAGCCACCCAATTGTATAACCTGCCCATGGACCAATTGCCTCTCTTGCATATGTTGCAAATGAACCACTTGTCGGATTAATAGCTGCCATTTCTCCTAGCATTCTCATAACGAAAATAACTAGAAGTCCTGCTAATGCATATGAAACGATAGAACCTGGACCTGCTGAATGCACAACCGCACCACTTCCAACAAACAAACCAGCTCCTATTACGCCACCAATGGAAATCATTGTAATGTGGCGTATTTTGAGGTCTTTCTTAAGATTTTTATCCAACTCTTGTACATCCCCTTCCAAACTTAATTTTGAAATTTATGTAAGAGTATTATGTGAAAAATCTTATCCTATACTTTAAAATATATCAAAATATTCTGAATTTAACAATCGTAATTCGACCTCCTTCAAAAATTATTTCATTAGGTTTAATAATTTCCCATACACAATTGTTGAGAAAATTATAGTCACCTTGCAAGAGAAAGAATTTTCAGATATCATTAAATAAACAAGATTATACATCTAGACAACTTTTTGTATAGGAGTGTTGATATGTTAAACAAGTTCAAATTCATTTGTTGTACTTTAGTAATTTTCTTACTGCTACCGCTAGCTCCCTTTCAAGCACAAGCAGCAAACAATTTAGGATCAAAATTACTCGTTGGATACTGGCATAACTTTGATAACGGTACTGGCATTATTAAATTAAGAGACGTTTCACCAAAATGGGATGTACTCAATGTATCTTTCGGTGAAACTGGTGGTGATCGTTCCACTGTTGAATTTTCTCCTGTGTATGGTACAGATGCAGAATTCAAATCAGATATTGCTTATTTAAAAAGTAAAGGAAAGAAAGTAGTTCTTTCAATAGGTGGACAAAATGGGGTCGTTTTACTTCCTGATAATGCCGCTAAGCAACGTTTTATTAATTCCATACAATCTCTAATTGATAAATACGGTTTTGATGGAATAGATATTGACCTTGAATCAGGAATTTACTTAAACGGTAATGACACTAATTTCAAAAACCCAACGACTCCTCAAATCGTAAATCTTATTTCGGCTATTCGGGCAATCTCAGATCATTATGGTCCAAATTTTCTATTAAGCATGGCTCCTGAAACAGCTTATGTTCAAGGCGGCTATAGCGCATATGGAAGCATCTGGGGTGCATATTTACCGATTATTTACGGAGTGAAAGACAAACTAACATACATTCACGTTCAACACTACAACGCTGGTAGCGGGATTGGAATGGACGGTAATAACTACAATCAAGGTACTGCAGACTACGAAGTCGCTATGGCAGATATGCTCTTACATGGTTTTCCTGTAGGTGGTAATGCAAATAACATTTTCCCGCCTCTTCGTTCGGATCAAGTCATGATTGGACTTCCTGCAGCACCAGCGGCCGCTCCAAGTGGCGGATATATTTCCCCCACTGAAATGAAAAAAGCTTTAGATTATATCATTAAAGGAATTCCTTTCGGAGGAAAGTATAAACTTTCAAGTCAGAGTGGCTATCCTGCATTCCGTGGCCTAATGTCTTGGTCTATTAATTGGGATGCAAAAAACAACTTTGAATTCTCTAATAACTATAGAACATATTTTGATAGTCTTTCCTTGCAAAAATAATAAAAAACAACAATAGGTTTTATATGACCTATTGTTGTTTTTTATCTATGTAAATTACTTTTTCACTTCTACATGATGAAGAAATTCTTTTCCATCTCTTGAATAACTATTCACAAGACTTAAAAGCAACTTCCCACCAACCAACATCGCACGTTCATCAAAATCGAATTGAGGATGATGGTGTGGATATGTTGCCCCTATTTCTTCATTACCGGCACCTGTGAAGAAAAATGCTCCTGGAACATGTTCTAAGTAGTATGCAAAATCTTCTCCGCCCATAATAGGTGGTACTTCCATGACCCTTTCTTTGCCAAGATCGTGTTCCGCGACCGTCATAAAATGACGTGTTTCAGCTACATGATTTATTAATATTGGATAACCTCGTTTATATTGAATATTAACTTCAGCATGAAGGGACTGACAAATCCCCTCAACAACTCGTCTAAATTCCTTCTCCATATATTCTCTCACTTCAGGATCTAACGTTCGAATGGTTCCTGTAAACGTAGCAGTATCCGCAATAATATTATCGGCTTGCCCGGCATGGAATGTACCAACTGTTAAAACTGCTGATTGAAGTGGATCGACTTTTCTACTCACTAAAAGTTGCAACTGATTAATAACTTGTGTTGCAACGATAATAGCATCTACAGTATGATGTGGCATACCGCCGTGACCGCCTCGCCCTTGAATCTTCACTTCAAAAGTATCAGCTGCCGCCATCATTGCTCCAGCTTTCGTTCCAACAATTCCTAAAGGCATCTGAGAAGATAAATGTGTACCAAAAACAACATCTACTCCTTCTAAACAACCATCCTCAATCATGGCAATTGCTCCGCCAGGCTCTTTCTCTTCTGCATGTTGATGAATAAGGACTATTTTTCCTGAAAGTTGGTCTCTGTTATCACTTAATATTTTTGCAACTCCTAAAAGTGTTGCTGTATGTCCATCATGGCCACAAGCGTGCATTACACCAGGAACCTTTGATTTATATGAAACTTTCTTTTCATCTTGAATAGGTAGTGCATCAAAATCAGCACGTAGCGCCATCGTCTTCCCAGGTATTCCACCTTCAATTACGCCGATTACCCCTCTTCCCCCGACATCTGTTTTCACATCAATATGAAAACTTTTTAAAATTTCAGCTATTTTTTTCGGTGTTTCTATTTCTTGAAACGATAGCTCTGGGTATTGATGAAAATCTCTTCGCCACGAAACCATTTGATTATATAAACTTTCCAATTCTTTATGCCATGTTTCTATCATAGAAATTCCCCTTTCTTTTTAACAGTTTAAATAAAAAATACATAATATTCTGTATTTAATCAATAAAAAAAAGAGAACTTTCTTTAAAAGTACTCTTAATTCTTCAAAATATTAAACGTTCTACTTCAGTCACTACTTTGCTTCAATACAAATAGTGAAAGTTCCGGTACACTTAAAAATCTAACAGGCATTCGAGTCGTTCCAATACCACGATTTACGTATAAATGTAACAGCTTACTCTTCCCTTCTAATTCATACATACCTTCAACATGACTCTCAGCTAGTTTTGTAGTAATTAAAGGACCTACAAAAGGAATTTGAACTTGTCCTCCGTGACTATGTCCTGACATTTGAAAATCGACTGGATAACGAGATACTTTATCTACAACATCCGGCTCATGTATTAATAGCATATTGAAATCTTGTTGTCTTAAGTTTTTTAAAGTCGAGTCTATTTGTGGCTTCCCTAATAAAAAATCATCCAAACCTGATATTGTAATATACTTGCCGTTTTCCCCTTTAATTTTCTGCACTTCATTTACTAACACAGAAAAACCAGCTTCCTCCATATACTTTTTGTAAAATAAACTACCGCCCCCACCTCTATCATGATTCCCAAACACAGCATATTTTCCTAGGGGAGCTTTAATTTTCTGCAAAATAACCTTTGCTTCTTCTCTTTCCGCACTATAGGATCCAAACTTATCTATTAAATCTCCTGTAAAAACTACTATATCTGGATGTAATTCATTCATCTTCTCCACCAAATTTTCTAGTTGTTTCAATGTGAAATCTGGTCCTAAATGTACATCTGAGAACTGCAATATTTTTTTATTATTAAACTCTTTAGGAATTGTAGGAGCTTCTATTTCATTCCACGTAACTGTTACTAGTCTTCTTTCTATTTCAGTCGCATAGAAATACAAACTTACTGGTATCATTAATATACTTATGAAACTAATAATAAATATCTTTACGATTGATTTTTTTCGTTCTTTTTTTACATGATGCGTATTCATGTTTTCACCTCTAAAATCACTTTAAATCCTTATTGTTACATTAATGTGACAACATGAACAATGTTCGTTATATCCAATTTCAGCCCCACTCACTTTGACAAATTTATACAGAAATCATATCATATTTTTATCATACATAGATTCTTTAAAATGTTTCTTCTATTCATTCCATCATTCTATTAAGGAGAGGTTATTCATGTCTGTATTTACACCAGAAGAAATTACGGAACTTGCTGCTAATTCTGGAAGAAAAAAAGCTCATTTATCATTGCTCCCTATGCTAATTCTCGGTTTTTTTGGTGGTGCTTTCATAGCATTAGGATATTTACTTGATATCCATGTTATCGGAACAATGCCAAAATCTTGGGGATCATTTACTAGCTTTTTAGGTGCTGCCGTATTCCCTATCGGTCTTATACTCGTTATCCTTGCAGGCGGTGAATTAGTAACTGGCAACATGATGACCGTTTCAATGGCATGGCTTCACAAAAAAATCGACTTATTTCACTTCATACGAAATTTAGTTATTGTTACGTTTAGCAACTTCATAGGTGCTATATTCGTCGCTTATTTTTTTGGTCATATCGTCGGCTTAACGGAGGGAGCTTTTTTAGCAAAAACAGTTTCTATTGCACAAGCTAAACTACAAGATACACCACTGCAAGCCTTCATTTCTGCAATCGGGTGTAATTGGCTCGTTTGTTTAGCTGTTTGGCTCAGTATGGGAAGTAAAGAATTTATCGGAAAGATTGTCGGTATTTGGTTCCCTGTTATGACTTTTGTTGCGATTGGATTTCAACACGTTGTAGCCAATATGTTTGTCATCCCAGCTGCAATTTTTTCTGGTCATTTAACTTGGGTTGAATATTTTCCAAACTTCATTTTTGTTTTCTTCGGAAATTTAGTAGGGGGTATGTTATTTGTAGCATTACCTTATTTCATATCTTATAATAAAAAACTACCTTCCAATAAAGAGCAAACTGCATTAAAGAAAAAATCTGTATCCGCTTAAATTGAATGTCTATAAATTGGTCCTAAAAATATTACAAATTTCATTTTTTTTGCGAATATATGTACGTACACTTGTTCTCGAATGTTTTATACGTTATAATAACAACTTAAATAGCATTATTTACATATGAGGTGAAAAACATGAATAAGACAGAATTAATTAAAAACGTAGCACAAAACGCTGAGATTTCTCAAAAAGAAGCTACTGTAGTTTTACAAACTGTAGTAGAATCAATCACTAACTCTTTAGCTGCTGGCGAAAAAGTACAACTTATCGGATTCGGTACATTCGAAGTTCGTGAAAGAGCTGCTCGTACAGGCCGTAACCCACAAACGGGTGAAGAAATGCAAATCGCAGCTTCTAAAGTACCTGCTTTTAAAGCTGGTAAAGAACTAAAAGAAGCTGTAAAATAATGAAAAATAGCCTTCTCATTTATGAGAAGGCTATTTTTTTCATGACATAATTAATAAAAATCTGACCATTATGCTGCTTATTTTGTTCCTTTATGCAAATAAAACCTTTGCTTTCAAAGAAAGGTTTTGCTGTAATACTCGCCTCTGTATACATATCCCTATGCTGCAAGTTCACTGCTTCTTTTTCTAACTTCTGTAGTATGTATGATGCTATCCTTTTTCCTTGATAATCTTTATGCGTAAATAAGCGATCTACGTAATGATCATCATTATAATCCCCAAATCCCACTATCACACCTTTATAATCAGCAACGTAACAAATATTCTTTTCTAAAGACTGTAGCCATCTCTCTCTATCTAGTCGCTCCGGGGCCCACGCCTGTAGCTGTAACTCGTTATAATCTTTTGCATTCACCGTATGAACCGTTTCATAGAACAATTGTAATACTTGCTCTAAATCCTCCTTCTGGAATGTTCTAATTTTAATATCTTTAAACATATGTAAAACTCCTTATCAAACTAACTCTTTTATTTCGGTTATCCGGATAATTATTTCGTGTTTATTTTCGAAACAGTTTCTTCCACTATATATGATTCTACTTCTGCTCTTTCTATATTATATCGACTTTTCCTTCTAAACGAACAATAAACAATACTCATACAAAGTATTGTTTATTGTAAAAAAGCATATTAAATTCGCTTTATAGCTGAAAGTGTTTAAGATTTCAATTTAACTCTTTGTAATCTTAATGCATTTAATACGACTGATACAGAGCTAAATGCCATTGCTGCACCTGCAACCCAAGGAGCTAAGAAACCGAGCGCCGCAATTGGAATTCCTAGGCCGTTATAAGCTAACGCCCAGAATAGATTTTGCTTAATATTTCTAATCGTCATTTTACTCATAAAAATTGCATCAGCAATACTATTTAAATCACCACGGATTAACGTAATGTCTGCCGCTTCCATCGCTACATCCGTACCTGTTCCAATTGCCATACCGATATCCGCCGTAGCAAGTGCAGGAGCATCATTAATTCCATCTCCAACCATAGCCACTTTCTTACCACTAGCTTGAAGTTTCTTCACTTCTTCTGCTTTTCCTTCTGGTAATACTTCTGCAATTACGTGATCAATACCAACTTGCTTAGCGATTGCCTGAGCAGTTTGTGTATTATCTCCTGTAATCATAACGACATCTAGACCCATTTTCTTAAGTCTTGCAATTGCGGCTTTTGAAGTATCCTTTACAGTATCTGCAACAGCAACAATTCCAGCATATTCCTTATCTATCGCAATAAGCATTGCTGTTTTTCCTTCTCGTTCTAGCTCTTCCATCGATTTAGAAACTTCTTCAATATCAATATCGAATTTCTTCATTAATCGACGTGTACCAATTAATAATTGTTTCCCTTCTACGACTGATTCGATACCGAATCCTGGAATCGCTTCAAACGTTTCTGAACTTGGGATATCAATTTTCTTTTCTTTAATTCCTTCTACAATCGCTTCTGCAAGTGGATGTTCAGAATTTTTTTCTGCCGCACCTACTAAACGTAGTATTTCTTCTTCATGGAATCCATCTGCTACAATTACATCTGTTAAAACAGGCTTCCCGTTTGTCACAGTACCTGTTTTATCTAGAATAACTGTATCTAATCGGTGCGTTGCTTCTAAATGCTCTCCACCTTTAAATAAAATACCATACTCAGCTGATCTTCCTGATCCCGCCATAATAGATGTAGGTGTTGCAAGACCTAATGCACACGGACAAGCGATAACAAGTACTGCTATCATTTTCTCAAGTGCTCCGCCAAAATCACCAGGTGTAACAAATATCATCCACACCGCAAATGTAATAATAGCAATTACAACTACAACAGGTACGAAAATACCTGAAATTTGATCTGCTACCCTTTGAATAGGAGCTTTTGAACCTTGAGCCTCTTCTACTACTTTAATAATTTGAGCTAATGCAGTATCTCTTCCTACCTTAGTTGCTTTAACTTTTAAAAATCCATTTTTATTCATTGTAGAGCCAATTACTACATCCCCAATTGTTTTATCAACTGGAATACTCTCGCCTGTTAACATCGATTCATCTATCGCTGATTTTCCTTCTACAATTTCTCCATCTACTGGGATTTTTTCACCAGGTTTAACATAGACAACATCACCAGCTACCACTTCTTCGATTAAAATTTTCATCTCTGTTCCATCTCGCACAACTGTGGCAGTTTTCGCTTGTAGTCCCATCAACTTTTTAATAGCTTCTGATGAACGCCCTTTTGCTCTCGCCTCAAATAATTTACCTAAAATAATTAAAGTAATAAGTACCGCACTCGTTTCAAAATATAAATCTGTCATATGTTCTGAAGAACCAATCGACCTAATACTTAAATACACACTATAGAAATAAGCTGCGGACGTTCCAAGTGCCACAAGAACATCCATGTTTGCACTTTTATTGCGTAGCGCTTTATACGCTCCAATATAAAACTGTCCACCAATGATAAATTGAACAGGAGTTGCAAGAGCTAGCTGCACCCAAGGGTTCATTAGCATATCAGGTAAATAAATAAACGATGTAAATGAGAAATGACTTACCATTGCCCACAATAACGGGAATGATAAAATAAACGAAATAATAAATTTCTTCTTTTGTCGTTCAATTTCTTGTAAGCGATGATCTGTTGATCCATCTTGCTCATCTGATTTCACTTCCAATTTATATCCTAATTTCGTGATTGCACTCTTCATTTCATTTACATTAATTTCATCAGGATTAAAATCTACTGTAGCTGATTCCAAAGCGAAATTTACTGTCGCTCCGTTCACACCTTCTAACTTATTTAAACGCTTTTCTACTCTATTCGCACATGCTGCGCATGTCATCCCTGAAACAGTAAACTCAGCTTTATCACTTACAATTCCATATCCTAGCGACTCAACTTTTTCCTTAAATTGTTGTGGATTTGTTTTATGGGGATCATACATTATTTTTGTTTTTTCAAGTGCAAAATTTACATTTGCATCATGAACACCTTCTACTTTTTTCAGGCCTTTTTCAATTCTATTTGCACAGGCTGCACATGTCATGCCTGATATTTGGAGATTGGCCTCTTTTTGCTCATTCATGTCTCTCACCTCTATATACCCTTATAAGGTATAATTTTTAGCAAAATAAATCGTACTCCATATAAAGTACGATTTATTTCTATATTAAAAATTATTATTGAATTTCATAGCCTTGATCTTCAATTACAGCAACGATATCTTTTAACGTTACAACTGATGAGTCGATAGTAACTTCAACAGTTCCTTCTGCTAATTGAACTTTTACTTGTTCAACGCCGTTTAGTTCTTTCACATTACTTTCAATAGAATTTACACAATGCCCACAAGACATACCCTCAACTTTTAATGTTAACTGTTCCATTTAAAATCCTCCTCTTGTTTATTCATTGTTTATTAATCACAACTACATCTTACCATACCCCCCTAAGGTAATCAATGGTTTTATATCATGATTTTTATTTTTTTCTAAAATCTTTATTTTTTTGCTCCAATTATGAATTTATATATCTTCTCCTATATAAACAAAAGCCAAGCTAGTCAAATACTAGCTTGGCTTTTATGCTTTTGAAAAACGTTCAAATACTGTCATTAATTCTTCAATTGCTTCGTCACCATTACCATTTTTAATAGCTCCTGAAACACAATGACTCGTATGATTTTTTAAGACACCCATTCCTACTTTTTTCATCGCTGCATTAATCGCAGAAATTTGAACTAAAATATCCACGCAATAACGATCATTTTCAATCATATTTTGAATACCACGGACTTGGCCTTCAATTCTCTTTAATCTATTTATAATTTGTTCTTTTTCTTTTTCTGATCTATGTGTTACTGATTCATGGTCCTTATGATCCATATTATCACCTTCTTAAAGTTTCTCTTCATCCAATAAAACAATTGCTTTTATGAGTATACCAATTATATCATCAAATATCTATGTAGGATACCCCATATGAGTATATTTTCGCTTTATGATTATTCTTAACACATCATTAGCTTCTCAGTCTCAATTAATATGATACCCTTTCTTTTTTTCAAAAAAACAATAATAAGCAGGGATTGTCCATCCCCGCTTATTATTCATCCACAAATATAAAAGTCTCAATTTTCACACGTGTAAATTGAGACTTTTTTCTTCCTATATATAATTATTGCTGATCACATACTTTTGTATCATTCACTACTGAAGTTCCTTCAACGGTTACCGTATGAAAACAGTCATTTACACGAACTGTCACAACATTATCTTGCCGATCAATGATATGGTATTCATTAAAATTTTTATTCAGAGCACTGCGAATTTGTTCTCCTTCATAAATTGGAATGCCATGTGATAAAACCCAAATAAACCCAGCGATAGCAAGAATAGTTTTCATACGATCTACCTCCTTGAGAATATAGTGAACTTTTAATCCATGCTTTTTCAGCTCTACTAATCATGAATGGAATGAATCAAGCCTTTTTGGAAATAAGTTCATTTCGTCTATTTTATGTTTATGCTAATTGTGACCGAATTGTGACAACTTTTTGTCTATTTAGACGAAAAGTTGAAACAAAACTTTCAAAAAGGACAATTCTACTTATAAAAAAGGTTATGGAATGTTTCATCCATAACCTTTTTTCAGCCCTATTCTACAACTCATCCACCGTACTTCATGTGATTTTTGTAGAGTTATTTTATTTTTATTCATCGCCATCAAAACAAAATCTTGAAAAAACTTCCCACACGAGTTCATTTCTACTACTTACCCCAGTCTTTTCAAAAATGGATTTTAAATGATCTTGTACCGTGTATATAGATATACAAAGTTCATGGGCCAATTCCTTTGTCGACATACCTGTAAGAATTTTACGTATTACTTGCTTCTCACGTGTTGTAAAACTATACACTTCCGTAATAAGCGGAAAGATTTCTTCCGGTCTTGCTCTTTCGAATAGAACAACATAACCACCCTGAAAACTACTTGTACGTTCTAACTTACTGGCCCGAATGATTAAAAAATGTCCATAGGCTAAAGGTATACAAACTTTTTCTTCTCTATTCATACAACCTACATTATATTCGTTAGCCTTTACTTTCGAACAAACCGCACGTATTGGCCTTGGTATTTCTTTTATATTTAACTGTTCATACTTTCTAAGATTTGAGAGCCAATCGCTGCCATCTTGATTCCAATATAATAAATTAAAATCCTCACTTAATATAATCGTACCTGTCCCTATTACCTTCTCTTCTGAAAAAGGTTTAGGAAATGCCTTTTTTAAACCCTCTCCAGCAATCGGGACTACCATTGCCAAATACTTACAATTATCTATATGAAAAGCGGGACTTGTACTCCCTCGAAATAAACTAAGATGCCCAAAACAGTTCCCCTTACTCATACAAACGCCCCTTAATTCATCTCCAAAACTTGCTGGTTTTAAAATATTTCGGTATCTAGAGCTTTTCTTTTGTTCACCATACTAAGAGAAGCAACATGAGGATAGTGTTCTGATAAATATTTAAATTTATTAAAATCATCTTCTAGAAATTCATTCATAAACAATTGTGGATGAATCTTTTCAACACTTTCATCCGTAAATGCCCCAGTAGATAAAAAAGAAATTGGGTCTATAGCTGTAAAACAAGCGGCGTCAAAATCAATGACTTTACGTATTAAGTGGAGAAATGACTCTTGAAATGTCCTTATAGAACTTATACGATTCGCTACCATTGTAATTTCTTTCGTTATTTTTTCATACATCCTCTTCCCCCCAGATTTACGGGATTGTTTCCCTTCATAATTTCATTCCATAATAAACCTATAACACACATACTTAGGAGGTTAAAAATGAATTGGAATGATACTACCGTAAATTCATATGAACAAAGAATTCCATGTAAAATCCCAGGCTACTACAACCTATATGAAATGATGAATCATTTCTTGTTTACTACACTCCCTAAAGAAAATATGAATCCAAATTTTCTAGTTATAGGTGCTGGTGGTGGACAAGAAATTTTCTCAATAGGCAAACAAAATAGCAACTTATCTTTTACAGGTGTTGATCCATCTGAAAGCATGCTACAGCTAGCTAAAAAAAGAATTGAAAGCGAAGGCATACAAAATCAAATTCACTTTGTACATGGAACTGTCCATTCATTATTAACCAATCCATTATTTGACGCTGCTACTTGTATGCTTGTTCTTCACTTCATCCCAACTATTAAGGAGAAAAAAGAGCTTCTTAATGAAATTAGTAGTCGCTTAAAACCTGGTGCTCCATTCTTTCTCTCTACAATAAATGGTGTACCCCATACAAGTATGTTTTCTGCACAATTGAATGCTTGGCGCAACCACATGATGCAAAATCAAATTCCATTAGAAGATTGGAACCGATTTGAAAATTCTTTTGAAACAGAAATATTTCCTATTTCCGAAACGAATCTACTAGCTATCATGGAGGAATGTGGATTTACTCAAATCAATCGCTTTTTCACAAGCTTTTTAATTGATGGATACGTAGCAATAAAACAATAATGAAAAAAGGTAAGCAATTGCTTACCTTTTTTCATATACGTCTTCTACACTTGACTAATAAATCTCAATCCTTTACTTAAAGAAGTCGGCACAACAGATGCATGATTCTCCCCTTCAGCTTCATAAAACATAAATCTAAACTGATCGTGTTTTACTTGGAGAAGGCGCTCTGATAATTCGTTTGCACCTACAACCATATGCTCTCGTTCCAATGCCCCAACTGTAAGGAATACTCCCGTTTCAACTTTAGCATTGTTTAATTCATTTATAAGATTCTTTTCTTTTTCAAGCACGGATTGGTTATTCCACCAAATAGATGGACTACTTATAAAATAATTTTGAAAGGCATTTACGTTTGTGAATAGTATATGTAAAGCAAATAGACCACCTAAAGAATGTCCAAATAACGTTTGCTTTCCTTTATCAATCTCAAATTCCTTTTCAATTTGTGGTTTCAATTCTTCTTCAATAAAAGTAAAGAAATTATGCGCTCCCCCTGTTTTAGGCCACGGTTTACCGTCCGGTTTTAACGGGGCATCTTTTGAAATTACGACAGGTGTAAGATCATAGCATCTTTCTTCTCCTGAAAATGCCCCTTCAATTGGATAACCAATACCTACTATAATAGCTGGTGAAACACCTGTTTTCTCTGCTCTTACCGATTGTATTTTAACCGCTTCATGGAATGTTTGAAAAAAGGCATTGCCATCTAATACGTATATAACAGGATATCCTGACTCTGGTGCTGGCTGCCTCGGCTTTGAAATATGAATTTGATATTCTTTACCTTCTAATTTTGAATACATTTTCCACTGTTCTGTATTAAATGTAATAATCTGCTGTTTTTCAATAGTAGTATTCATCTTATATCCCCCCTTCTTAACTCGTTACATATATTTCTACTTTCTCTTTTTGAGATACAACGCTATCGTAACCGAAACAAACAGGAGACCCATTATACGGATCAATCATGACACGTGCATCAATATGAAATACTTCTTTTAACACTTCATTTGTAATTATTTCTTCTGGGCTACCAGTTGTAACGATTTCCCCTTCCTTCATTGCAATAATTTCATCTGAAAACCTTGCTGCATGGTTAATATCATGTAATACCATAACGACCGTACAATTATGTTCTTTATTTAACTTCTCCACAATTTGTAATACATCTAATTGATGAGACATATCAAGATATGTAGTTGGCTCATCTAATAGCAACACTTCTGTCTCTTGTGCTAAAGCCATCGCTAGCCATACCTTCTGTCGTTGACCACCTGATAAATTTGCAATTTGTCTCGTTCTAAATTCAGAAGTTTTCGTTATTTCTAATGCCCAATCAATCATTTCTTTATCTTTTGAAGTTAACTTATTTACGTTATTTCGATGTGGATAGCGTCCATAAGAAATTAACTCTTCTACTTTAAGCTCTCCTGGTGCAATTGGAGTTTGCGGAAGTAAAGCTAACTGCTTCGCAATTTCTTTCGTTGGAATTGTATTTAAATCCTGTCCTTGCAAATATACTTTACCGCTCTTTTGCTTTAAGATTCTTCCCATTGTTTTTAACAATGTCGATTTACCGCACCCGTTTGGCCCTATAATTGTCGTTACTTTTCCTTCTTGTATTTCCACATTTAAATCGCGAAACACTGTAAGCTTTTCATAACTCGTCTCTAAATTTTTTGCACTTAAAATACTCACTTTTATTCCTCCTCTTACGCTTTCGCCTTATAAAGTAAATATAAGAAATACGGTACACCGACAATAGAAATAACGATTCCAACTGGTAACTCTACAGGTGTGAAAACTGTTTTTGCAATAAAGTCTGAAGCAATTACAAGGAACATTCCGATTACTCCGCACGTAGGAATTATATGCTTATGCTGAATACCGACAAGTCTTTTCGCTATATGCGGTGCCATTAGTCCAATGAAACCAATACTTCCTGAAACAGCAACACATGCGCTCACAAGTCCGATACTACTTAATAGTAAAATAGATTTCTCTCTTTCTACTGAAACACCTAGACTTGTAATACTCGTTTCTTCCAATTGAAATAAATCTAATAAATAAGCTTTCTTTTGTATAAGCGGAATTAATATGATAAGCCACGGCAACATAGCAACAATATACTTCCAGTTTGCACTATATATGCTTCCAGACACCCAAACTGCAGCCATCTCGAAATCAGTTGACTTCATTTTGAGCGATAAATACATAGAAAACGCTCCAAATCCAGATCCAATTGCAATCCCTGTTAATAAAAGACGTTGCGAGTCTAACTTACCGTTTTTCCAAGAAAACAGATAAATTATTATAGCGGCTCCTAGCCCACCGACTAAACCAAACATCGGCATCATCATAATAGAAACCCAGTCTGTGCTCTTTAATTGCCCTTGAAAGAAGAACATGAAAATTACGATGGCTGTACCTGCTCCGGCATTCACTCCTAAAATACCTGGGTCCGCCAATCCATTTCTCGTAATCCCTTGAATTACAGCACCCGCAACACCGAGGCCTAATCCTACTAATCCAGCAATTACAATGCGCGGAAGGCGAAACTCAAAAATAACTAAATCATGGTCTGGTACTGGATCTATTCTAAAGAGTGTTTTAAATACATCTGTAATCGTAATATCAAACGTACCATTCGTTAAACTAATATAAATAGCACATAATATTAAAAATATACTAATCCCCATTGTCATTCCAAAACGTTGACTTGAACTTTTAAGCATGTCTCTCTCCTCCTCTTGTACGGATTAAATAAAGGAAGAAAGGAATTCCAATTAAGGAAGTAACGACTCCAATTGGCGTTTCAAATGGATAGTTTACAAATCTACTTAAAATGTCACATAATGCTAAGAAAACTCCACCAATAACGCCTGCGCAAGGCAAAATCCACTTATAATCTACTCCAATTATAAAGCGCGTAATGTGTGGAATAATTAAACCTACAAAACCAACTTTCCCCACTAAAGCAACTGCTGTTCCTGTTAAAAAAATAACTGATAAAATTGCCATCGCCTTAACTAGTTTTGTACGCTGCCCTAGATTAATAGAAACTTCTTCTCCTAAAGAAAGAATGGTAATAGATTTTGATATTAACAGTGCTAAAATTATACCAATTATCCCAAATGGTATCGTGATTTTAATGATATTAGGGTCCACTTGATCTAACTTTGCATTAAACCAAAAACTAACATTTTGAGAAATTTGGAAATATGAAGCCATTGCAGCCGATACACTACTTAAAAATGTTCCAATAACTGTCCCTATAATTGCTAATCTAACTGGGGATAAGCCATTTTGAAGGAGTGAGCCAAAACCAAACACTATACCGGCTCCTAGTGCAGAGCCAATCATTGAACATAAAACCATACCAATCGATGACATTCCTGGAAGAAAAATCATACAAAGTGTAATAACAAAGGCTGCACCATCCGTCACACCCATAATAGAAGGGGATGCAAGATAGTTTCTTGTCATCCCCTGCATAAGTGCTCCTGATATGGCTAGAAATGCTCCGACTAAAAGAGCTGCAACTACCCTTGGTAAACGTGAAGTAATAATAATATTATGATTTACATCGCTTGAATCAAAATGAAATAAAGCATTCCACACTGTTTCAGCATCAATGTTTTTCGCCCCATATAAAACAGAAAGTATAACTGTAAATAAAATCAATATGGGTGCTATACATAAAATGGTTACTGGTACCGCATTCGTTTTCTGCATATCATTCAACGCACCTTACTTATTGTATTATTTAGATAAATTTTTCACTGCTTCTTTTAAGAATGCTGTTTTACTCCAAGCTGTGCCACCTTGGGCCATTGGATCTACAACGTTTACAAATACTTTCTTTTCTTTCGCAGCATTCATACTTTGCCAAATTGGATTGCTTTCAATTTCTTCTAGCACTTTCGGGTTTTTATTTTCACTTGCCTCATATTGTAAGAAAACATAATCTGGGTTAAGTTCAGCAAGTTTTTCAAATGAAATTTTCTCTTGTGCTTTTACAGTTTTAAGTTGTTCTGGAGCAGTTAGTCCAAGATCTTTATAAATTACAGGGTTGAAGTATACTCCTTCTGGATATAGGAATAATTCATTTGCTCTTAGTCTAATTACAAGTACTTTTTTGTCTTTTAACTTATCTCCTAATTTTGCTTTTGCTTTTTCAGCGTCCGCATTGTAATCTTTAATAATTTTTTCTGCTTTATCTTTTTTACCAGTTAATTCTCCCATTAACTTTAAGTTATCTTCCCAATCTGTTGAAACGTGTGATACCGGGAACGTCGGAGCTACTTTCGTAAACTTTTCAGCTGTTTCTGCTGGGAATTTCGTACTAGATGTAATAACATCCGGTTTTAATTGAAGTAATGTTTCAAAATTAGGTTGCATTTTTTCACCCACAGATTTTGCACCCTCTAATTCTTTTTCAAGATACTTTGGTAATTTACCACCTACAGTAATTGCACCGACTGGTTTAATTCCAAGTACTGCTGCATCTTCCATTGACTCTAAACTAGCTGTTGCAATTTTATCTACTTTTGCTGGTACTGTGTATTCTTTACCTACATATGTAATTTTTCGTTTTTCATCTTTTTTTGTTTCCGTAGCTTTTGTCTGTTGCTTTTGTTCCCCTGAAGTTTTATCCGTACTATTACATGCTGCTAAACCTACACTTAAAACTGTAACCATCCCTAATGTAAATAACTTCTTGTTCATCTTTATATATCTCCTCTCAAAACTTGTAAATAGATTATTTTTATATGAAAACTTAACTACATGAAACTTGTCCCAAACATATATTTCATTAGATTAATAATTTTATCCGGAACTCATTCTCATTCACTTCCCCTAAACTATAATTCTTTTACACTTCATCCATCGATAACCTTTTTCAGTGATAATGATTATCGTTACTAAGTATATATTTAATATGCAATTATTTCAAGAATGATTTGAAAAATTTTAACAAACTGAATTAAAAAGAAGTATCCGCCTATTATTAGCGAGATACTTCCTTTTTTAGAAATTTATATGTAATTCAACTGGACAATGGTCTGATCCCATTATTTCACTGTTAATTTTCGCCTCTGTTATTTTGTCTTTCATTCTTTCCGAGACAACAAAATAATCTAAACGCCATCCAATATTTTTTGCTCTCGCTCCCATACGATACGACCACCACGAATATGCTCCTTCCTGATCAGGATAAAGGTAGCGATACGTATCAACAAATCCTTCTTCTAAAGTACGTGTAAACTTCTCCCTCTCCTCATCAGAGAATCCAGGGTTTTTACGGTTACTTTTTGGATTTTTTAAATCTATTTCTTTATGTGCGACGTTTAAATCTCCGCAAAAAACAACTGGTTTCTTTTCATTTAATCGCTTAATATAGGCCCTGAAATCATCTTCCCATTCCATTCTGTAATCTAAACGTTCTAATCCTCGTTTAGAATTTGGTGTATACAGCGTTATCATATAAAAATCATCAAATTCTAACGTAATAACTCGTCCTTCTTGATCATGCTCTTCAATCCCTAAACCATATGTAACAGAAATCGGTTCTTTTTTCGTGAAAATAGCCGTTCCTGAGTAGCCTTTTTTCACAGCATAATTCCAATATGTATAATATCCCTCGGGATTTAAATCAATTTGTCCACTTTGTAATTTAATTTCCTGTAAACAAAATATATCTGCATTAGATTCTTCTAGATATTCTAGAAATCCACCTTTTGCAATAACTGCTCGCAAACCATTTACATTCCATGAAATCAACTTCATCTATGTTCCTCCTCTTGATGTGCATTTTCAATTTTCATGCTAACACAAAATAGATACCCTATCATAGTTTCATCTTTGTAATCTTGCTCTTACATTCGTAAATACGTACATACGTACTTTATTCAGGTTATACTAATGCCAGAGGTGATGTTCTGTGCATAATGAAGAGTTCACAGTAACAAATGAGTATTGGCAAGCAATTATTCATAATGACTCCACATATGATGACAAATTCTTTTACGCTGTAAAATCAACCGGTATTTTTTGCCGACCATCATGTAAATCGAGAATACCGAATAAAAACAATGTACGTATTTTTCTTAAGGCAGAGCAAGCATTACATGAAAATTTTCGTCCGTGTAAACGTTGTAAACCAAACGGGCTAACTTTACCTAATGAAGAATGGGTAGAGCAAATTAAAGAATATATCCAAAAACATTATTGTGACGTGCTAACCCTCGACTTACTCGCAGAAATATGCCATGGTAGCCCTTATCATCTACAACGCACTTTCAAGAAAATTGTAGGGATTAGTCCAATAGAATATATACAGCAATTCAGAATTAAAAAAGCGGCAGAATACCTTTCACATACAAATCAATCCATTATGGAAATTAGTACTGATGTCGGGATAGAAAATCCGGAGTATTTCGCGACTTTATTTAAAAAGAAGACAGGATTTACCCCTACTGAATATCGAAAAAAGAACGGAATAAAAGAGGTATGAAATAATGAAACCACATGAAAATAAAACTATATATTGGACATTGCTTATTCATAAACATTGGCGTATGCATACTGCAGCTACTTCAAATGGATTATGCTTCATCGGATCGCAAAATGAAACTTTTGAAGAACTAAATACGTGGGCTAGCAAAAAACTGCCACAACATACATTCATCCAAAATCCAGATTATCTGCAAACATATACAAAAGAACTTATCGAGTATTTGGAAACCAAACTAGAAACCTTTACAATTCCTATCGATGTTTACGGAACTGCATTTCAATTAGCTGTTTGGAATACGGTACGTGAAATTCCTTATGGGGAGACACATTCTTATTCAGAGATTGCGGAAAGAATTCAAAAACCTAACGCTGTACGTGCAGTTGGGACTGCCGTTGGGGCAAATCCTCTGCTTATCACTATTCCTTGTCACCGCGTTATTGGGAAAAATGGTAAACTTACCGGTTTTAGAGGTGGTTTAGAAATGAAAAAAGAATTGCTCAAATTAGAAGCGCTTCGGGAGGAGTAAATATGACAGAGGATTGTAATGAAATATTGTCTTTAGTCGTTCCAAAAGAATTTAGTTTTCAAGAAAACTTACGCTATCTATCGCGTTCTAAAAATGAATGTATGTTTCATATTGAAAATAATAAAATCTATAAAGTCATTCCTGTTCAAAACATAAATCCATTAGTTGAAATTGGTTTTAATGCCGATAGTAATATTCAAATACGTTTTTTAGGAGAATCATATGTCTCTGAAAAATGGGCACACGATGCCGTATCTAACTATGTAAAAGAGTGGTTTGATTTAACTACTGATTTAGCTCCCTTCTATAAATTAGCTAAACACGACCCACTCCTTCAAAAACCCATTAAAGAATTTTACGGTCTTCGTACTTTGGGAATTCCGGATTTATTTGAAGCACTATGCTGGGGGATTCTAGGTCAACAAATCAACCTCACATATGCCTATACTCTAAAAAGAAGATTAGTCGAAAATTTTGGCGATTATGTAGATTGGAACGGTAGAAAACATTGGATATTCCCATCACCTGAAGTAATAGCAAATTTAGATGTAGAAGATCTCGCAACATTAAAAATGACTACAAGAAAGTGCGAATACTTAATTGACGTCGCGCAGCTCATTACAGAAGGTAAATTATCAAAAGAATCTCTATTACAAATACAAGATGTGAAGCAAGCTGAAAAACAATTAACTAGCATTCGCGGTATAGGGCCATGGACAGCTCACTATGTTTTGATGCGTTGTTTACGATTCCCTTCAGCTTTTCCAATTGATGATGTTGGTTTGCATAATGCAATTAAATTTATAGCAGGTTCCGAAAAGAAACCGACTAAAAATGAAATAAAAGAATTTGCATCAAATTGGACAAATTGGGAGTCTTACGCGACTTTTTATTTGTGGCGGGTGCTATATTAAAATTTCCTAATAAAAAATAGATAGGGAAACCTATCTATTTTTTCACATGTAAAAACTTCACACATACTGGCTCTGGAACATTTACGTCCGTCTGTACAAGCGTTAGCTCCCCTGTCATTTCATCCCTAGCAAATAAAGTCAAAGTATTAGATCTTTCATTCGCTGCAATTAAAAATTTTTCATCAGGATCTAAAGAAAAATCACGTGGCCAATCACCTTCTGTCGATACTGTTTCAATAAAAGCGAGCTCTCCATTGTGCTCATTCACTCGGAAAACCGCGATACTATTATGTCCCCTATTTGCTGCGTAAACAAACTTGCCATCAGAAGAAATGTGAATTGCACTTCCGTAACTATCTTTTCTAAAATCTTCAGGTAATGTAGAAATGTATTGTTTTTCTTTAAAACTGCCACTCTTTGCATCATATTGAAGTACAATAATCTCTGAACTTAATTCTGTCATAACATATGCATACTGCGCACTTGGATGAAATATAAGATGCCTTGGACCACTACCATGTTTTACAGATAACCGTGTAACTTCTATTAGTTCTCCATCACTTTCTTTATATGTAATCACCTTGTCTATTCCTAAATCAACTGCTACTACATATTTTTCATCAGGAGTAAAATCTATATAATGAGCATGTGCCTTTTCTTGCCTTTCCTTATTTGGTCCTGACCCTTTATGTTCTACAATTACCGTAGCAGCATTTAAACTTCCATTATCCTTTTTCACTAAATAGGACTCTACTGTTCCTTTATGATAATTAGCTGCTACTACTATACTATTCTCCCGATTCACACTTACATAGCACGGCGATGCCCCTTCTAAAACTTGCATGCTAATCGAATTTAGATTACCGGATTTATTATGAATAGAAAAACTAGCAATTCCACCTAACCCATTATCTTTCGCAACAGAATAAAGGTACTCGTTGTTATGACTAATCGTTACATATGTCGGACTTCCTATATGAGTTGCTAATTCAATCCCTTTAAGTTCTCCGATGTTCGTATCAAGTATAAATTTATAAATCCCCTTACTCTCTGCTTTGGTATATGTCCCTATATAACCATGAAACTGATTTTCACTCATAACATTTCCCCCTTTTACAAACGTCTTGTAACAAGTTTCACTTTGTATTTTTTACTATAGAAAAGAACCAAGTAGCACTTCATTACTACTTGGTTCTCTTTTTAAGCTTGTTCTTCAAATCGTCTTGCGATTTCTACAATTACTTGAACAGCTTTTTCCATAGTATCTACCGAAACATACTCAAATTTACCGTGATAGTTTTCACCACCAGTGAAAATATTTGGCGTTGGTAATCCCATATATGATAATTGCGATCCATCTGTTCCACCGCGAATTGGATGAATATTCGGTTCAATATTTAAACTTTTCATTGCCTCATACGCAATATCAACAATTTCTCTCACCGGTTCAATTTTTTCAAGCATATTATAATACTGATCATTCATCTCTAAAACGATTGCATCTTCGCCGTACTTCTCTTGCATGTTTTTCACAATATCTTTAATGTTATTTTTACGCGCTTCAAAATGATTACGATCAAAATCTCGAATAATATAGTAAGCTTTACTTTGCTCGACATCACCATTTAAAGAGAGTAAATGATAAAAACCTTCATATCCCTCTGTATATTCTGGCGCCTCTTCTACTGGCAACTGTCTATCGAATTCCATAGCGAGTTTACTTGCGTTACGCATTTTGTTTTTCGCTGTTCCAGGATGGGTATTTGTCCCTCTAAAAGTTAATTTGGCACTTGCAGCGTTAAAACTCTCATATTCTAAACCACCTAATGGACCTCCGTCCATTGTATAAGCAAACGATGCACCAAACGCTTCTACATCAAAATGCGATGGTCCACGGCCAATTTCTTCATCCGGTGTGAACGCTACTCTTATTTTCCCATGCTTAATTTGCGGATTATGTATTAAATAATTCATTGCGACCATGATTTCTGTAAGACCAGCTTTATCATCTGCTCCAAGAAGTGTTGTACCATCAGTTGTAATAATTGTATGTCCTTTATATGATGGTAATTCCGGGAACTGTTCAGGTGTTAACACAACATTTAATTCTTCATTTAACGTAATCGCATTACCATCAAAATTTTCATGAATTTGTGGTTTTACGTTTTCCCCTGTAAAATCTGTTGCTGTGTCTAAATGAGCTAAAAAGCCGATTACAGGAACATCCTTATCTGTATTAGCAGGCAGTGTTGCCATTACGTAACCATTTTCATCCATCGTCACTTCTGATAACCCAATCTCTTTCAACTCTTCCACTAATAACTTACCAAACTCAATTTGCCCTGGTGTTGTAGGCACTGTATGACTTTCTTCATTTGATTGTGTATCAATCTTTACATATCTCGTAAATCTTTCAATAAGTTCTTGTTTCAAATTCGTTCACTCCTTTTATAGTTCTCTCTCTATTATAATCCTTATAACGAAATATTTTAACTTTTTTGACTGTGGAAATATATATCCATTTACATTTTTAATAAATCATAAAAAGACATAATATTTGTACATTGAAATTCAAACATGTAATATACATCATTATATATTGGGAGGTTTTAAAGATGAGGCTAACTCTCTTTCGCTATTTTCTTTTTTTCCTAGGATTAATTTTTTTTGGACTTGGAAATGCTCTCGCAGTCAAAGTTAAATTCCTCGGTTTACATCCTTGGGAAGTTTTAAATATGGCTCTCTACCAACGGTTTGGGTGGACAATTGGTACTTGGAGTGTCATATGTGGATTATGTCTCGTTCTTATCTCTTTACTAGTAGATCGAAAATATATAAACGTGGGCACATTTTTAAATGCACTACTTATCGGTCCTATTATGGACTTTTTCTTACAATCAAAAATCCTTCCAAACGCTAGTGATTATTTATGGATAAACTTACTCATTTTATTTTTTGGTATTGCAATTACAGGAATTGGGGGCGGCATGTACGTCGCGGCTGGCATTGGTGCTGGACCCCGCGATGGATTCATGCTTACCATTTCTGACAAAACTGGGTTATCTATTAGCCGTGCTCGAATCATTGTAGAATGCTTTGTACTAGTCATTGGATTCATGCTAGGAGGTCCTGTTTTTATCGTAACTTTTCTATACACTTTTATTCAAAGTCCAATATTCCAGCATTCATTTAAGGTATTTCAAAAACTCTTACATACTTTAAATAACAAAAACAAAGAACGTATTAGTGAAAATATTTAAAACTCAACTTAATGCAAAAGAGTGTGTTTTAAAAGTAATTTTTAAAACACACTCCATATATCCCATTTCATTCTTCTCTCCATAATCTCTCTACATTCATTAATTGCTCTTCTTTAAATTCTAGCTTATATATATCCGGTTTGGATATATTCATTAAAAATTCAAGTCCATATTGATTATCAAAATAGTTCATCATTAGTGTCATTACAAGCCCATGTGTACCAATTACAATTTTATGTCCTTGAAAATTCATTAATATTTCTTTTAACACTCTCACTACTCTTCGCTGACAATCCGCATATGACTCGCCATCTGTCAGTGCATATTCTGGATTAAAAAACATCTCCTTTACAAGTGGGTACACTTCCTTATCCGATATAATTTTATTTTCATTTGAAAACTTACACTCTTTAAGATCTTCATATACTAACATTTCTTTTTCATGGAGATTCGCTGACTCTTCTATCGTTAACATAGCTCTCTTATACGGACTTGAAATGAAAGTATTAATTCCCTCTGTTTCTAATATCTCAGTTATTCTTTGAGCATCTAAAATTCCCTTCTCAGTTAATCCACGTGTTCTTTCATTTCCTTCTAATTTTGGCGATTCACCATGCCTAACCATATAGATATATGTATTCATAATTCCTCCCTTTTCTATATCCCTCTTTAAAGACATGACTATCAACTCATAAGAATATACGTTCTTATTTCATATCTTTCCAGAACAAATTATCAAATGTTAATCTTCAGATAAATTCACAAAAAAGCTTCCCCTTGATTTTATCCCATTCAAGGAAGCTTATATATATTTTCTTTTACACTATCAAAACTCGAAACGTCTTTCTCCTCTAGTTTCGCCACACCTCATTCTTCTATTTTCATCAATACAATTCTCCAACCATCCGGATCTTCTATCGTTATCCCCTTTTCTTTCCAATACGGATTTTCTGGTTCTACTTCACCATACCCCATTGTATGCAGCCTTTTACTCACTTTTTTCATTTCACTATCTTCTCGCATGTAAAATACAAGTAAGTTATCTTTTGTTGGAGCTGAACATGGGCTCCCATCTATATATCTTGTAAATTCTAAATGATATTCTTCATCTGGTAGTCCAAACATGACGCCATCGTAACCTTCATGACCGTAAAATTCACCTATACGCTTTAAACCTAATCCTTTTTCATAGAATGCTATAACCTCTTCAAACTTATCTGTTGGACGTGCTATTCGAAACTTCACCCAATTTTTCATGCTTTTCCTCCCATACTAAAAACGTAATGAATGACTATATTTTATTGTATATACTTAAAACATTTTTGAAATCCCTCATTAGTATGAAAATAGATACATACAAAGGTGTTACTTACTAGCCTATAACAATCAAAAACTCACCTAGAAAGAAAATCCCATCATTTTATATGCAAATTTGCATCTCCACTTGCAAAGCACTAAAAAACCTTTAAAATATACTGGATGACTAAATATACAATTCCCATCTAAAATCTTGATACACTAAAAATCATTAAATGTAGTGTTTTTTCATTTTCAAGAATTATTGCACTCTTATTTTTTCCTTATAAGCATGCTTTTTATAAGGAAATCTGATACAATCCTTAAGTGATATTATTATGTACAGATATTACGAATATAGTACATACTTAAAGAAGGTGATTTTTTTGAAATTAAATAAAAATTTACAGCTATGTATATTAATCACAACATTAATATGCTATTCAATCTATTTTATGTTTTTCTTTCTGTTCCCTACTAATTTTTCAAATTTCAATGTACGCTTCGCTTCACTCATCGTTGAAGTCATTACATTTATATCGCTAATTTACTCTATATACTCTAAAAAAGTTAGTTCAAATCCTTTTTGGATATGTATTACAATTGCAATTGGTAGTTTTTTATTAGGAAAAGTAGTATATACGTATCAAGATACCTTTTTCGAACTTCCAATACATCATTTTACTATTTCTGATGTATTTTACATGTTTTTTCTATTCTTCTGCCTTATCGCTTTTTGCTATAAGATTTTAAAAGAATGCAATAAATGGGAAAAAGCTTTCTTTATTTGTGATATATGTATAGTACTTACTTCCATATTCACATTAGAATGGTATTTATTTAATCAGCCAAATTTAAATATATTTTCACTTTCACTCGGAGATATTTTCCTTTCATTTCTATATCCAATTGCAGATCTATTATTTCTTCTACTAGGTGTTAGTCTCTTTTTCCGCCCAACAATTTTTAAGTCCAAGCGGAAAATTTATATCTTTATTTTTGTATTGATTAGTTCTGCAACTTTTAACTATATTTATTTTTACTTAAATACCCATTTATCAACTGACACTATAACATTTTTACGTCTTTTATATAGAATACCTATATTGCTTATCGCAATAGCTGGGTCTATTTCAGAAGATGATAATAGCCATAAAAATTATTTCATTGTAAACCCTATACTAGGAAAAAAAGTATTAGTCGTATTTCCCTATCTTGCTGTTGCAATACTAATCGGGTTTACATTAAAAGAACAAACATCGTCTTCAACTCTCATTACAGGAAATTGTATCGCTTTTGTTTTCGTACTTATTCGCCATTCTATTGTGCGTATGCAAAACGACACCCTAACAAAACGTTTACAAGTATTTAATGCTCAACTAGAAGAAAAAGTTACTTTAAGAACTTCTGATTTAGTCCATAAATCAGAGGCCCTATCTCAGAAACAACAAAAATTCAAATCATTATATGAATATCATCCTGATCCCATTTTTACGATTGATTTAAATGGAATATTCTTAAATGTAAATAAAGCAGGAAGCATACTACTTGGAGCACCAACGAACGAGTTACTTGGTGAGACATGTTTTTCTATTATTTTAGATGCAGATAAACATAAACTGATATCTGCATTAGAAAAAGTTAAACAACAAGAATCAGCATCCTTACAACTTAGTTCTCAATATAAAGATGGCTTTACTTATTTTTTATACGTTACCATCGTTCCTATTATGATAGATGGACAAATTTCAGGAAGCTATATTATGGTAAAGGATATTACCGCACTAAAAAAACAACAAGAAGAAATAAAATATTTAGCATTCCACGATACTGTAACGAAAATTGGGAACCGATCCTTTTTCCATAGGAAGTTAAGAAAATTTATAAAAAATGCTCAAACAACACAAAGTGAGTTTGCATTATTATATTTAGATTTAGATCGCTTTAAAGTAATTAACGATACACTTGGACATTCGTCAGGTGATTACATACTAGAAGAAGTAGCAAAACGTTTCCAATCATGTCTTCCATCACATACTCATCTGTCAAGAATCGGTGGTGATGAGTTTACAATTTTAATTGAAAACTATACTGACGAAGATTCCTTATTCGAGTTATGTAACCAATTATTTGAAAGCATGGAAAAGCCGTTTGTCATACATGAGCATAAATTAACTTTATCACTGAGTATCGGTATCTCCATTTATCCACATTCCGGAATCGATACCGCTACACTTCTGAAAAACGCTAATGTTGCAATGTATGATGCAAAGGCAAAAGAGCTTAACTCTGTCTCTATTTATGACGATGTAATCGCTAAAAAAATCGAAAGACGATTACGATTAGAAAAAGATTTACCAAACGCAATACAAAATGAAGAATTGTTCCTTTTGTATCAACCTCAAGTTGATAGTGAATCTAATAAAATTATCGGTGCAGAAGCTTTAATCAGGTGGAATCATCCTGAATTAGGTGTTATTTCTCCATACGAGTTTATTCCGATTGCAGAAGAAACACTACAAATTATTCCAATAGGAAAATGGACATTACAGCAGGCTTGTGAGCAAATGAAACGTTGGCACGCACTCGGATATTCGCATTTAAAAATAGGGGTAAATTTATCTGCTAAAGAATTTGAACAAGAAGGCTTTGTAAAATCTATTTCTTCTACTTTAGCAACTACAGGCTTACCAGCAAGTTCCCTTGATCTAGAATTAACAGAACGAATTGCAATGATGGATGAGAGAGAAACATTGATAAAACTGCGTACACTAAAAAGTTTAGGGATTCACATTTCAATCGACGACTTTGGTACAGGCTATTCTTCCCTAGCCTACTTACCTTTATATCCAATCGATACGTTAAAAATCCCAAGAGAATTTATTACAATGTCTGAAACGTGTGAAGATGGAATGGAAATCATTAAAACAATCATCACATTAGCAAATACATTAGGAATGTCTGTCATTGCTGAAGGCGTAGAAACGAAAGAACACGTAAATTTCCTTCAAAAAAATAAATGTCAGTTTATTCAAGGTTACTATTACAGTAAACCTATTTATGCCAATGCATTTACTAAGCTGTTAGAAAACGGTATTCGTCCATAGTAAATCAAAATGCATATAACTCTATACGGAATGTAATCGTTATAGGTAATAATGAATTTGAACAACTATAGTAAAAAGGAAAGAAAATAATTTCTTTCCTTTTTTTATTATTTAACTACTTCATTTATTAAATCTATTAATTGATGAATTCCCTCCTCATTTGTTTTCTTAAATCCATTCATGTTTTGAATATATCTCTCCTTATTTACATACAACTTATTTACCACATCTGTAAATGTACTGGTGCTTATTCTATCTTGAAGTAATACTTCCGCATATCCTTGCCTAGAAAAATAGTCAGCATTTAAAACTTGATCCCCTCTACTGGAACCATTAGTTAACGGAATAAGCAACATCGGTTTCTTCAAAAATAACAATTCAGAAATAGCAGTAGAACCAGCCCTGGAAACTACAACACTTGCCATATTCAGTATATGTGGCAACTCTTCCCCTATATATTCAAATTGCATATAACCTTCCATTCCGATAGAAGGATCCACCTTCCCTTTACCACACATATGAACAATATTAAAACTTAATAATAATGTATCTAAACTTTTCCTTACCATATCATTTATCCACTTAGCACCTTGACTCCCACCCATTATTAACAATACCGGTTTATCTTGCTGAAATTCACAATACCTTCTTCCTCGTAATACGTTACCTCTCTCAATTTCTTCCCTTACAATTGGTCCTACATAAACCTTTTTCTCATTACTTACATTCTTCCCTGTATGAGGGAATGTTGTGCATAGTTTTGTAGCAAAAGGTAATGCTATTTTATTTGCAAGTCCTAAGGTGCTATCTGGTTCACGTATTACGATAGGTACACTATTTAACCATGCCCCTATTACTACAGGAACTGAAACAAATCCTCCTGCCGAAAAGATAACGTCAGGCTTTATTTTCTTAATTAATTTATAACTTTGTAAGCAGCCTTTTATAATTTTAAAAGGATCTTTAAAGTTCTCCCAATCCCAATATCTCCGGAGCTTCCCCGTTGAAATACTATTGTACTTAACATTTTGAACTAATAATTTTTCAATTCCATTTTGAGATCCAATATACTCAACTCCCCATCCTTTTTCCATAAATTTAGGAATCAATACCATATTAATCATTACGTGTCCGGCTGTACCGCCCCCAGTAAAGAGAATCTTTTTATTCATAACTTATATCCACCTTTATCATTTAAAGTCTAGCTTTATAGTAATCTTTCAAATGTACATTAACTTACTATGATTTATATAAATCTTTAACTCCAGACCTATGTCTTGCAAAAGATCTTTGATGAGTTCATAAAAATCATTTCCATACTCACTACATTCATACTGAGTAAAGACTTGGATTACAGGCCTAGTTCCTGTATATATTGTTTTGGGTTTTCGATTAACCTTTTCCACATATGCTCGACATGTATTTATCGCCTCATAGATGCGCAAAACATGTCCTTCTTCATCTTTCCAATCCAGCGTATCAACAATCGAAAGCGATAGCATATTTTGATTATTTATAGTCTCATAACAATTCATATATTTCTTACATCCTTTTATATTTTTCATTAAATGCAGATGTCACTACACTTCGCATACTCAAGTACATCTTTTAATGATTGCTGAAATGGGATTTCTGGAACCCAACCTAACTTTTTTATATCCTCTAATACTAAACTTTCATTTGAGCCGCTCTCACTATTCTCTGTTTCTTTTATAGTAAAATTCAACTGTGTTAATCCTTTATATTGTTCCAATACATCTAATAAAGAGCGTTTTACTCCTGATCCAATATTATATTGTTTTCCATTTATACCATCATGTAATAACACATGATACGCTTTAACTGCATCACGTACATCTAGAAAGTCTCTACTATCTTTCAAACTGTTTACTTCAATAATCGCTTTACTTCTACCCGATTCTATATCTATCATTTTTTTTGCGAGAATTGAACAAACACCATTCGATACTCCTGGACCAATTAAATTTGAGGGCTTTGCAATGATAATATTTGAATCCATTAATCCGCCCCAAGCCTCCGCAATAATGACTTGCATAGTTTTACTTAAACTATATGGATTTGAAACTTTTATGTTTTTCATACTATCTGCTTGCAATGCAGATCCTATAACTAATGTTTTACAATGCGAGGCTTCCTGCTTAATGGCTTCTAATAAATATAAAGTCCCTATTACGTTAATCTCTATATATTCCAAAGAAGCTGTCCAAGACTCATTAACTGAGTTTCTTCCTGCTAAATGCAATACATAGTCTGGTTTTATTTGTTTAATTACCTTCATTACTTCACTCTTATTTGTTAAATCACAAGTAATACCATTTTCGATTTTTTCTCTATGTGAACGATTTTGAAACATAGGAATTACATGAAAGCCCTGCTCTAAAAAATATTGGCAAGCATGACGTCCTGTGAAGCCATTTGCACCAGTTATTAAAAGGCTCGCATTTCTTTTCATCGTAAAAACCCTCCTTTTTCTAACATTTGTTTCACCTCATGTTTTGTAAGTAAGTCTTGTTGAGAACTAAAACTCTTCACATCCACAAGCGGATAACTAGCATAATATTCTTGAAGTCCTTCTATAGGAATAGTCGGTAGTACCACAAAATAATTTTGATCAAAACTAATACTTGTTTTACTCTCTACCTCAGATAAAAGCATTTCACTTAATTTTTCACCAGGTCTTATCCCTACCTCTTTTATCTTCACGCTTTCTTTTTTCGAATCTTCAATCAATATTCTTGCTAAATCCGTTATTTTACATGCTGGCATTTTCATAACAAAGATTTCTCCTCCTCTTCCTTCAGATGCTGCTTTAAATAACAATCCAACAGCATCTTCAATGGTTAAGAAAAATCTAGTCATATTTGCATCGGTAATCCCTACTTTTGAAGATTGCTTAATTTGCTTTTTAAAAAGCGGTACCACACTTCCACTCGTTCCTAGAACATTTCCGCCACGAACACAAATGAATTTTGTTTTCTTCGTTTGCACATTCGCATGAACCATTAATTTTTCACCAATTGCTTTTGTCATCCCATACGTATTTGATGGATCCGCCGCTTTATCAGTTGAAACATATATAACTTTCTCAACTTGATTCTGGATAGATGCTTCAATTACATTTTGCGTACCATGTATATTTGTTTTTATAGCTTCATAAGGATAATATTCACATACTGGAACATGCTTTAAAGCTGCAAGATGAAATACATAATGTACACCTTGGCAAGCATATACTAGTTGCTCTTTATCACGAATATCTCCAATAATAAATTTCAATCTCTCTTCATTTATAAACTGTTGCTGCATTTCAAACTGAACCGTTTCATTCCTTGAAAAAACTCTAATTTCTTTCGGTGATTTTTCTAATAGTTGTTTTATAAGTTCGTGTCCCCACGAACCTGTACCACCAGTAATTAAAATTATTTTATTAAGCATTCCTTTTCCTCCTACCATACATTTCAATTCAAATTGTATTTATTAAGGTTATTGAATTATTTTCAATTGATTCAAATCATAATCGTCGTTTGTTACATTTAATTGACAAAATAAAAAAACAGAAACTATTTTTTAATAGTTTCTGTTTTTCATTTCACTTCTTAGCAATTAGATTTTCTTTATACTGTTTGAATGATAACTATATTACTGGTTTAAAAAACACCGCTCATTTATTTCTTATACTCGTAATAAAATAAAGTGAAACTTTAATTAGTGGGGATTTTGTCCATCCCCCACTGATTATTAGTTGAATCAATCGGGCTTTTACGAGCAGCCCCACCCTCACCTAACTTCTTTGCTTTAGCCGACTTTTGAGATGGGAGTCTTACTGCTCGTTAATAGCGAGATAAATGGAATGATTCATAACCAATACCACATTTAAACTCATAGAAAAGGGAGGTAATGGAATGTACCAAAGCAATTCAAACAATACATCTAAAGAATTCTCAAAAGCACTCCCTCTCTCCCTATTCGACGTGAAAAACGAGTTACAACAAAAAAGCGATCTCATCTCTTCTGTTACCATATATAAATTAACGAAAGAAGAGCAACTTATCATCGATAAAATTAAAGCTCAGACAAAAGAACTAAATAAAAATAACGTCACAAGAACACGTGCATACTACCAATTTTACATTCAATATCCAGAAATACATTGGGCACTACTTGGGCATATCGTATCACGTAACGGTGGCTGGAATATGACAGATTTAAAGGGAGATTTATATACGAGGCTTTTATCCGAGAAAGATCAAATTACATTTTTCTCTTTTTTAGAAAGAGGAAATTGGCTCATTTTTCAAGATGTATATCCTCAATTTTTACTATATGAGCAAAGTGTAAAAAAATCAAAAAAGCTATTTCACCTTCTCACTCACTTAAATGTTTCTACATTTATGGAAACAATGTGGAACGATTTTTGGAAAACAGGTAACAAAAAAACATTAGCGATCGCAACTATTGTTAATGAACAAAACTACTTAGAAAAAAGAGTTATTCAAAATGCACACTTTAAAAAGACTGTATTAAATAGTATTGGATTTAAACTCTTTGATTTTTTTCAGTTTAATCATATCCTTTTCCCATTTTACGAAAATGATAAAAAGCAAAAAGTATTACTATTTGGTGATACAATGAAACATTTCACTTCTTTGCATGAACGAATTTCACTTGGAAAACGGTTGTATTCATTGTTATTTCGGGATACACATATTTTATCTCAAATAATAAACTGGGTCCATCACCATCCACATACAGGCTCAAGAAAAGATTACTGGCCTCATTTATTTTCTAGTGTAAATGAATCTTTTTCGCGTGAGTTTTATAAACGCCGAATAAAGAAATGCCAGCTACGTAGTGACGCGTATCGTATATACAGCCCTGCACTCATCTATGCATGGCGGGATATGAAACATGAAGAAGTTGAAAATGAAGATTGGTTTAACGATTGGCAAGTTGTAAATTATTTAGTTGATAAGGAGGAAAATATAAATGGACAAATTACAGAAGACTACTGCAAAACACTCGAAAAAATTGAACTCGCAATTCTCGCAAAGAAAAATGTCCTCCTTCGAGAAGAAGAATGATTTTTTAGCATTATTAGTTACAGTCTTACTTTCTTCTATTATTGGAACTTGCTTAGATGCTTTCTTTGTGCATACACAAATATATTCCTTTCCAGTTAGACCTTTCTCATCTATATTTTCAGTTAACATAGGCTTTACGTTGTTTGTGCTACCAATTTTAACAATCATTTTCATACAAATTTCAAAAACATTATCTGCAGTTTCTAGAACTCTATTTATTATTTTAATAGGGCTTTGTGCTAGTATTTTTGAACAAGTTGCTGAGAGGTTAGGTTTATTTGTACATAACGGGAATTGGCATCATGCTTATTCTTTATTTGGATATATCATTTTCTTTTCTCTTATTTGGAAATTATATACTTGGATGCAAAAATAAAGAGACCGTTATAATAACGGTCTCTCCTTAAGCATAATCTTCAGTCACTGCTACTGAACGACTTTGAAGGCTTTTTGATCGCAAACGATATGCAACTACTTTCTTCTTATATTGCTTTACTACATCAACGTGTTCCTCGTAGCTATATATAGAAAATCTAATCTCTCTTTTTCCTTTCTTCGTCTCCATGACTATCGGTGTACCATTCCCTTGCGGCGGAAAATAATGTTTATCTAAAAATAAAGCCTCGTTAAATTCATGAATAACTTGCAGTTTCATTTCTCCTTCTATACTTTCCCCATCTACCGTTACAGTAGTATTTTCCTCATCAAGTTTTTGGTGTAACTCAAATCTACTAATAATTGATTCTACAACAGAAGTTGGCATACTAGAAACTAGTACTTTAAGAGCACCAAAAATAAATAATGTAACTATAAACCATGTTGTCATTTTAATCATCTCCATTACGCTCTAAAATGAGTAGTGTTATGCTCCTTATTACGATTCATTAATTTTCAAAATAAAAATTTCACTCCATAAGGTACTAATATACTAATAAGTATCCCTGTTACAATCATCGTTACCGAACCGATAGTTGCCTCTTTCTCTCCTTCTTTCACTAGACGGCTCACACCAATAATATGTGATGCACAGCCCATCCCCACTCCTTTTCCAATCGTACTTGTTATTCGGAAAAACTTAAGTACTGTCGGTCCGATAATAGCACCTGTTATTCCTGCAACAACTACAAAACTAGAAGTCATAGATGGAATGCCACCAATTTGATCCGCTAATGAAATGGCAATAGGCATTGTCGCTAATTGTGGTAAAGTTGTTAATATAAGTTCCTTATCTATATTTAAAATTCCACCAATCACTATATTCATACTCGTTAAAGCCACTATACCTATCACTACGCCGATTAGTATCGCTAAAAAGTTTTTCATAAGTATCTTTCGCTCTTTAAATAGAGGTATGGCTAACGCTACAATTGCAGGACTCAAAAAACCTGAAAGAATGTCTCCCCCATTTTCCTTATACTCATGATGAGAAATACCAAATATCAAAAATAAGCAAATCATAATTGCTGTAACTGTTAATACCGGTAACGTAAATGGAAACGTAAATTTTTCATATAACTTTGTCGCCAATAAATAAATTACTACAGTAATAATAATTAAGACCATTTGAATCGTGCACCTTGTCGATTTTATTTTTTTGATGTTACTAATAATTGACTTACATACCCTGAAACAATCAATGTTACTACCGTACTTGCAATTACTAAAAGGAATATAACACTCCCCTTACTTAAAAGAAAAGATCCATATTCCATTAATCCTGTTGTCGAAGGAATTAGAAATAACGGTAAAAATACTATTAACTTTTCTGCCCCTACCTCAAACCACTTTAATGGAAAAATACGAGTAGAAAGGAGTAGAAACAATATTAACATCCCTATTAAACTTCCTGGCATCGACAGATGGAATACTCCTTGAATCCACGTACCAGCTAAGCTAAACACATATAGCACGCCTACTTGAAGTAAAAGCGTCACGTACTTCATTTCTTTCCCTCATTTCCATATTACGCTTCGCTATTATGAAATCTCATTTAATGTTTCCGCAAACCTTGTAACTCCAAGCTGAATTTGTTCTACATTCGCTCTGCCAAAAGTAAATCGGATATATTCACTTTTCGAACCTAGGACGCTTCCTGGGACAAATGCTACACCATTTTGTATAGATTCACCTAGTAAATGATATTCATCAAACGTTCCTTGCACTTTGCACCATAAATGTATTCCGCCCTCAGGAACAAAAAATTCAATCTGATCCCCTAATATTTCTTCAAGCTTTCTAATTAACTCATCTCTTCTTTGTTTCAGTTGTCCACGGAGCATCGTAATATGCGTATGAAAATCCTCAGATTCTAAAAATTGGTTCGCTACCCACTGTGTAAATACACTATGACCGAAATCAACTTGCTGCTTCGCATCTGCCAATCTCTCAATTACGCGCGTGGGGCCAATTACCCAACCAATACGTAATCCTGATGCAACAATTTTTGATAATGAGCTCACATAAAGAACATTCCCATTTTGATCCATCGATTTCAATGTTGGATTCACTTCTCCAGTAAAAGAAGTCAAACTATACGGATCATCTTCTACAATCGGTATACCAAATTCAGAAGATAGTTCTAAAACCTTTTTACGTCTTGCCAATGAAAGTACCGTTCCAGTTGGATTTTGATAATCCGGATTTAAAAACACCATACGAATGCGATGCTTTTTGTGCAAATCGATTAAGTCATCTGGATTCATACCATGCTGATCAACTGGTAAACGGAATATTTTTAAACCTGCTGATTTAAACATCGGAAGTGAATAACAATAGGAGGGATCCTCAATTGCAATCGCATCTCCAGGCTTTAACAAACATTGAACGATAAGATTAAGTGCTTGCTGAGCTCCAGATGTAATAAGAATAGAGCTTGAATCTGCTTCTATTTGTTTATATTGCTCGACATGTGCCGCAATGGTTTTTCGCAACATTTCATTTCCAAGCGGATGGTCATAACCGAGATTTCCCATAAATGTTTTCTCCGACAAAATTGTTCGAAATCTATCACTCGGAATTAAATCTGATGACAATTCACCACTCGCTAAATTGATTAAATCATCTTTTTGTGTTTCCGTTCGAATTTGTTGAACAAGTGGTACATTAGGTAAGAACGATCCATCCTCAACGTACCTACCCCAGTTCGGTATTCGTTTATGTGACACACCCCATATATCTGTATTCACCCGAGTGCCGCTTCCTTTTTTCCGTTCTACTACCCCAAGTGATTTCAATTCCTCATAAGCAGCTACGACCGTACTCCGGTTCACTTGTAAATTCTGTGCTAACATACGCTCGGAAGGTAATTTTCTATCAGAAGGGAATTCACCGGTAGAAATGCCTCTTTCAATGTAATCAGCAATTTGTTTATAAACTGGTATCTTATCTTCACGATTCGGTTGCCATTCCATTTAGTTCCCTCCTCTCCAAGCTGGTGTCCTGAACTCATTAATAACAGTATTCACTGCAAAAATGGTATTAATCAAGCGCATGATTTAAAAATGCCTCTACCGTCACATTAAAGCTAGTAGGCTGTTCTAAATAAGGCAAGTGCCCACTATTTTTCAACTCAACGAAAGTCACGTTTCTCAGGTGTTTTTCAAATTCTCTCACATACTTTTCCGGAACAAAATAATCATTCTCTCCTCGTATTATTAATGCAGGACATGCAATGTTAGAGAGGTATGGTCTTTGATCGTAATCAACTAATTCAGCGAATAGCCTTTGAATATGCGTCGGATGAATCGTTTGTAGGGATTGATGAAATCCTCGGACAATTGCATCATTATCTTCTACTCCCATTGCTCTCAATAACGTATCAGCCCAAGTTTTCCCTTTATCCTGCAAGCTAAGTAAATCATATACTTCAAGTCGTTCTTTACGATCTGCCGGTTCTAAATAGGGAAATGCATTTACAACAATTAAGCTAGAAACAAAACGTGGATATTGAATAGCAAAATCGATACCCACTCTAGCTCCTTTTGAAAGACCACAAATTGTTACTGATTTTAGCTTTAAATGATTACATAACTCATATAAAACATTTGAATATTCTTTAAAACTAATTTCCATCCCTTCGGATTTCCCATGCCCAGGTAAATCGAGTGAGATTACGGTCCATGTCTTCTTGAAGTATTTTCTTTGATATAACCAATTATTCGAATTTCCTCCAAGACCGTGTAAAAACAATATGACAGGACCCGATCCTTCTATATTGTAAAAAATCTTTCGATTCTTATATTCAAAATACATATTCATCACCTTCAGATGTAGCATCACATATTTTTATCTTTGAATGAATATATCCAAAACGGTTCTCTTTCTAACCACTCAACTGTGCCTGAAATACCGTCTTCATACTCCCTTTCCAGCTCATCCACTTTAGTTGTAAATTGTGATGCATGTGCTCGTAATGCTTCCAATTTTTTCGGAACATATTTTTTCACTTCATTTTTAAAATCTGGAGGTCCTATTTCGTCTTCATGATTTTTCGAAAAAGCTACAGCATAAAAGGCTGGTCGTTTACTTTCCGAAATATTAGCTAAGGCCTCTACTACTGCTTCCCCAGTTGCATCGTGATCCGGATGAACTGCATACCCAGGATAGAAAGAAATAACTACAGAAGGATCCAATTCTTCAATACAGTTTTGAATCAAGCTTCTTAATTTTCCAGGCTCTTCAAATTCAAGAGTTTTATCACGATATCCCATCATACGTAAATCTTCAATCCCTAAAATATTTGTAGCTCGCTTTAACTCTTTCTCTCTAATTGTATATAAAGATTCACGAGTTGCAAAAGGTGGATTCCCCATCGCTCTCCCCATTTCACCAAGTGTTAAGCAAACATAAGTAAGAGGGACTTTCTGCTCAGTATAAGCCAAAATTGTTCCAGCCACGCAATACGACTCATCATCCGGATGCGGGAAAACAACTAAAACGTGGCGCTCATTTTTCATCAATATATTAACTCCTTCATCATATACAAACTTTATAAAATAACGACCGCATACCAAGTAACTCCTACAAGAAGCACTAAAAGAAGAATGACATAGATAGCGGATAAGTTTTTCACATTCCTCTTTGTAGACTTACCGTAATTCTCCTCTACATTTCGTGCGACTAGTACGGTCCCAAACAGTGATACAACTACAATAATAACAACTAGTGAAATCGCAAAACTCATTGTCTTCCACCTCTCTAAGGCCAGTCTATTTTAAAGCATGAATAAAATACTACCTTTCTTCTCTTATCATAATAGAAGTTTGTAAAAAACGGACCAACCACTTTTGTGTTTTTTTGCTCATCCACTTTAAAAATAAAAAGCAACTGCTCACTTAGGACCAGTTGCTTTTTTACAAGGCTACTTATATTCATTTTCAATTAAAATTAATTCGATTTAAAAGTTTGGTCTTTTCATAATGAAACATTGATTGAGATAGCTCGAAAATTGTTCCATTTACAAGATAAACTGTATTTTCAATAAGAAGCGCTGGATCACCTACATTTAGTTCTAAAAGCTTTGCATTTTCTTTATTTATTTTTTCACAACTAATAACTTTATCGGCAAAGCCAATATTTAATCGTAAATCCTCAATGAAATAACTGTATACAGAACTTAATGCTATTTCTTCATTCAAATAAGGAATGATATCTTTTTTGAAATAACTTACTTCAATAGAGAATGGTTTACCGTCTACAATTCTTAAACGCTTCAAAAAATATAGTCTAGTTCCAATCTCACATTGCATCCGTTCTACTATCTCTTCATTTGCCTCTATTACTTCAATCTCTAGCACTTTCGTTTCAATATTTTGTGAAACGAGATTTTTCGTTAATCCACGTAAACTTCCTAAATTAATGTAATCTGTTACAGAAGTTTCACGTAAAAACATACCACTACCTTGCACTTGAAAAATATAACCTCTATTCACAAGTTGACTAATTACTTTACGTATCGTATTACGGCTTACTTCAAATCGATTCATCAACGCTTCTTCTGTAGGTAATTTTTTCGTTTCATTAAAAAGCCCATCTCGAATGTTTTGCTCTAACACATCTGCAATTTGTTTATACTTTGCACTCATACACTTTCTCCTAAAATACTCTTTTATCTGTTATAACTCTTCTCCTCTCGTTTCGATCACATGTTTATACCAATGAAACGAAAGTTTCTTCTTACGTTTTAAGTTATCATTATGATCGACAAAAATAAAGCCATATTGCTTTTTATATCCATTTAACCAACTTAACAAATCAATAACTGACCATGCATAATAACCTTTTAAATTAATTCCCTCTTGAATTGCACACTTCATTACTTTTAAATGCTCTTCAATAAATTTAATTCGCGGAACATCTACAATTTCTCCGTCAATGATTGGATCTTCATCACCAAGTCCATTTTCCGTTACATACATCTTTATGTCACCGTAACGCGCTTTCAACATATGCAATCCATCTAAGAAACCTTCGGGAGATATTTCCCAACCCCATTTGGTATATGTTTTATCATCCATTTTTACTGTTCGATAAAAACCATCAAAAGAAGGATTACCTGGAGCAAGTGTTGAGTTTTCTCGAGAATGCTCCTCGCTCTTTATATCCATATCATATCTTTCTACTCGTATTGGCTGATAATAATTCAAGCCGATAAAATCATTTTTTTCGGCATTTTGTTTAATGATTTCTAATTCTTCAACCGTCCAATTAGGAGTCCACCCATTTTCCTTTAATTGTTGTACAACATAAGACGGATACTCACCTTTTAAAACTGGATCGTAGTACCAATACGTTTCATATTCATTCGCATGATTTGCTGCTAGTATATTTTCTTTTTGATCATCCACACTATAAGCAGGTAAGAAAACATGTGTAATCCCTATCTCCCCATACTGTTTCAGCTGCTTGTACACCGCAACTGTTTTCGCATGCGCATAAAATACATAATGAGTCGCTTGAAAATACTTTGGAACATCATTTTGTATTCCTGGTGGATGTGCACCTTTTAAATAGCCTAATCCACAAAACATCACTGTTTCATTAAAAGTAATCCAATGTTTCACTCTATCACCAAATGCCTTAAAGCAAATTTCTGCATACTTTACAAAAGCCTCTGCTGTTCGTTTATTCGTCCACCCACCATCTTTTTCTAACGGTAATGGTAGATCCCAATGATATAAAGTGGCAAACGGTACAATCCCGTACTTTAAACATTCATCAATTAAATTATTATAAAATTCAATTCCTTTTTCATTTACCTCTCCATCTCCAGTCGGCAATATTCTCGCCCAAGAAATCGAAAAACGATACGATTCCAATCCCATCTCAGCCATTAAACGAACATCTTCCTTATATCGATGATAATGATCAACCGCTACATCACCATTTGTTCCATCGTATGTTTTGCCAGGAATTTTTGAAAACTCATCCCAATTCGTAACACCTTTTCCATCCTCATTCCATGCACCTTCTACTTGATAAGAAGCTGAAGCAGCTCCGAATAAAAAATCATGTGGAAACTTCATAATATATACCTCCGTTTCATTACAACAAATCAAATTCATTACTACATATAAAATTTATAGGTACAAATTTTATATGTAGTAATTATAGCTTAAGTTTCGATTTTTTTCTATCATGAACATACGATATGTAAAACTATATTTGATGTTAATTTTTAGAAAACAAAAAAGAAGCGACGTATTTCATCGCTTCTTACTATGACAATCTTTACTCTTTTACAAGTGACTTATTCGCTCTTATAACTTCTTGATAAAGTATTGGGGACCATTTTTCATTTATATAATCTTGAATTACCCAGCCCACTCTCGTAGGATTCTTTTGCTTCATATAGCTTGCAATTTCAGGATTTATGTAGGACGCATAATAATATGGACTATTCCATGCTGTACCACCAGAAGACAAGCTTGTAAAATTAATATATAGATGATTACACTCTTCACTGTTGTTAATCGTTTCATTTATAGTATCTTTAATAGATGTTACTTTCTCATCATAACTCACTTTATATTTATCTTGTACTGTTACATTTACATTTTGATTTACAGTTGTCGTAAACGTGTCATTATCTGCCCAATAAAAATTATTATATCCTCCAGATTCATTACTACCACTGTATCTTTTGAGTAGCACAATTTTCCCTCGAGCATCTCCAAGTCTTATATTCCCTTCTGTTTTTAAAAAGATAGGATCAAGAAAATAATTTTTTTCAAACGTACTACTAAATGAATCTTCTGCCCCTTTCATATCCTCATACTCTTTTTTTAAAGACATAATAATCGTTTCACTTGGATTATCTTTTAAAAATTGTTTCGCTTCATTTATAAATTCATGCAATGTTACATAAAGATATAATGGCCCATGATGAAGAACTATCGTATTATCATCTGTTAAACGCCCTCTAATATCAAAAATTCTAGCTCCGTGATCCATTTGGTAACGAAAATTATATTCTTGCGTCATTCCCCATACTTGCTTTATCGGATTTTGCAACTTGAACGTTCCACTATCATGTGTTCCTGGAATTGAAATTCGTGCTAACGGTACGTTATCGGGTATAGGTTGCATCCATTTTGACCAGTTTTCAAGCCCATTACCAGCGCTAGCAGCAACTGCTTGCTTATCATTGAAAGCAAATACAAATGTGCTAAGTATAGTACTACATATGAATAATTTCAAAATAAACTTCTTATTGCTCATTTTTATTCCTCTCTCTTTCCGTTTTATATCACACTTATTGAATATAACATAAGCTACTTAATAAATAACATTTCATAAATATGGAATATTGCATATAAGTAAAATTTAAAAACATCCACATATTCTCATCTCAATGCATTAAAAAAATTTAATATCCCTTTTCACTAGATAAATTATAGTAATCAACAACTCGGACTTCAATGGGCTTTCATATGCAATATTTCATATTTGGGTCCTACATGATATAAATAAAAAACTTATAATGATTATTTATTCCATACGTGCTAATATACTTATATTAAAATGTAAATACATACCTTATATACTCTGAACTACATTACTCAACAGTTAAAACTTAATTTTTTATTGGGAGGATTTACAATGAAATTATTAAAAATAAAACATATAATTCCTTTATCTGCGGCAGCAATTACATTCGTATGTAATCAAGGTGTAGCTGAGGCTTCCACCATTCATACAGTAAAAAAGAATGATACACTTTGGGGTATCAGTAAACAATATGGAGTTTCAATACAATCTATTAAACAAGCAAATAATAAAGGAAAAGATCAAACTTTTATTGGTGAACAGTTACATATTCCAGGATCCATGAAATCAAATGAGGTCACTGTTCATCAAAACGACAAACCTAAGAACATCTCTGGACAAATTATTTATCAAGTACAGCCGGGAGATTCATTAGAAATTATAGCAAAGCGTTACAATGTTACCGTTCAATCTATAAAACAAATTAACAATACAGTCGGAAACAAGCTTTATACAGGACAACATTTAAAAATCAATTCAAGTATTTCAGAAAAAGAAAAAGACTTAATGGCACGCTTAGTTACTGCTGAGGCAGGTGGCGAATCATATAAAGGAAAAGTAGCGGTGGCGAAAGTTATCTTGAATCGTGTAAATGCAAATAGTTTTCCAAATACAATAACAGGTGTTATTTATGAACCTATTAAACGCGGATATGCATTTACTCCTGTTACCGATGGTAGAATTAATCAGCCTGCAAGCGCAGAAGCAAAAATGGCAGTAGAAGAGGCTATCTCTACAAATGGAATACATTCTGATTGGCTTTATTTTTACAATCCAAAAACTTCAACAAACAAATGGATTACGACACGTCAAACAGTAGCGGTAATCGGTAACCACGTCTTCGCTAAATAAAACTATAATTCTCTTCAAATTTATGCACTTAACAACTATTTCAAATGATTAGCAGACCTCTTCACTTAAAAGGTCTGTTTTTTATATGTAAGATTTTATTAATCATATGACATAGTGATCATTTAAAACTATTTCTTCTTTCAAATAAAAACATTTGTATTTACTCCACCACTCGGAGAAATTAAAAAAGCATCAAGTTCAAAAACTCCCTCTTTATTAATAAAAGCTATTTCTTAACTTCATAAAAGTGTTATACACTAAGAAAATAAAAAACAAACTATTCGTTAGCAGGTGAAAGAATATGTATGATGTTACAATTATCGGAGCTGGAGTAAGTAGCATCTTTATGGCTTATTCATTAGCCCAAAGTAACAAAAAGATTTTAATTCTTGATAAAGGTAAAGCGCTAAAAGATCGCCATTGTCCTTTAGACCAAGGAAAAGTGTGTAATTGTACTACATGTGATAAATATTTCGGATTTGGTGGTTTAGGAAAATCCGAAGGGAAATTTAATTATACAAATGGATTTGGTGGGGAACTTGAGCAAAAAGTAGGTAAAAAAGCTTTTATACAACTCATGGCCGAAGTAGATGAAATTCTATGTCAGTTTGGTGGAAGTTCCGTTTCAAAATATTCTACAGAAAATCTAAATCTCACTAAGAGAGCTGAAGCGTGTGGTTTACAAATGCTCACAACAGAAGTAAGGCATCTTGGCACTACACTTTCAAGTAACATTTTTCAGCAGCTCTACGAATTTTTACTTACGAAAATAAATATCCGATTTCATATAGATGTAGAGCATATCATAAGGCAGAAAGATCATTTTAGAATAGCTACAAATCAAGGGATAGTTCAATCTAAGCAACTCGTATTTGCAACAGGACGTTCCGGGGCTGATTGGTTAAAAGAAATGTGCTCTTCCCTTGAAATTGCACAGGAACAAACCCGTATAGATTTAGGTATTAGGGTAGAGATGAAAGAACATCAATTACGTTCTATATTAAAAGATACATTTGAGACGAAACTTTCTTATCAGCATGAACATTTCACGGCTACTACTTACTGTATGAATCCAAAAGGACGCATTATTCGAAAGTACGAAGAAGGTTTAGTTATGCCTGACGGTCAAAATTTTCGAGAGCAAGGAACTGGCACTTCTAACTTAAATTTCACTTTATTTATCCCACTCTATTTTCCAACTCTCAAAGAAGCCAATGTATACGCAAGTTCAATTATTAAAAGCATTAACCAGGGACGAGATCGGATTGTTATACAGCGTTTAGAGGACTTAATAAAGAAACAACCTACAGCGGAGAACAACATGAAACATAATCGTATACAGCCTACACTACACGGAGATTATGGAGATTTGAATGAAGAAATTCCTCAATTATATATTGAAGGACTCAAAAAATTTTTATTACGTTTAGAACAATTTATCCAAGAACCTATCGATAAAGATACTTTATTATATGGAATTGATGGAAAGTTCTATGCTCCTACAATAAAAATCAATAACCACTTTGAAACAAGTATGAATGGGCTATTTTTAATTGGAGATTGTTCAGGCGTCACTCACTCATTATCTCAAGCAGCTGCAAGTGGTCTGTATGTTGGAAAATATTTATCAGGTATTTAAACTTTTTAATTAAGATGCCAGTCAAATGTTTTAAGTTTCACCAACACTTTATTTATCTAATAATAGCTTTAACGAAATTATTATCCCTCCCCCGCTGATGATTAAGCCACAAAGAATCAGGATTTTACGGGATATATTGAAAACACATGAAAAACTACATTCTATATAGAATGTAGTTTTCTACTAATTAATATAACCGTTTTCTTCAAGTTGACTTTTCTGAAAATTTAAACTGATTGAATGTCAATAGTTTAAAAATCATCTATTCATTTTCACTTTCATTTGTTCGATATTTTGTAACATCGCCGTAGTGTTTAATATGTTAGGATGTCTATAAGTATTTTTTACTACGACTATGATTTTTTCTGCTCTGTTTCAAAAAAAATTAGATGTATGTTACTTCGCTTTAAAATTCTCCATTGTATGTATATGAATACTTCAAATTATTACCTTTAGAAAAATATAATCTAAATGGTTCACCACACTCTAATAGTTATAAAAACATAATATATAACCTTAGTTAAATAAACTCTATAAAGAAGGTGTAAAAATGAAGAATAAAATAAATTTACAAATGCAAAATATAAGCTTTGTTTTAATAATTGCTTTAGCAGTATGGTTAAAAACATATCTTATTACGCGATTCAGTTTTGATTTGAAAATTGAGTCTTCCACACAAGAACTTATTTTGTTTATTAGCCCTCTAGCTGCATCATTAGCATTTGTTGGATTAGCATTATTTGCAACCGGTGAAAAGAGAAATTATATAGCGCTATGTATTAATTTCTTATTAACTATAGTTCTCGTTGGAAATGTAATGTTCTATGATTTTTATAGCGATTTTGTTACGTTACCAGTACTTGGACAAACATCTAACTTTACACAGTTAGGCGGCAGTATTAAAGAAATATTAAACTACAAAATTATACTCGCATTCGTAGACATTATTTTCTTCTTTATTTTGTTAAAGAAGAAATCGATAGTCTTTAAAACAGGACGTGTAACTCATTCTGCACGCTTGTTATATTTTCTCTTAACGATTGCTGTATTTTTTGCGAATCTACATCTTGCAGAAAAAGAGCGCCCTGAATTATTAACGAGATCCTTCGACCGAGTAATGCTTGTTAAAAATTTAGGACTATATACTCATCAAGTATATGATTTAACACTACAAGTAAAAGCTGGATCCCAAAAGGCACTCGCAGATAGTAGTAAATTACAAGAAACTGAAAACTACGTAAAGGCAAACCATAGCGAGCCGAATCCTAACATGTTTGGTGCAGCTAAAGGAAAAAACGTAATTGTCGTTACTCTTGAATCCTTGCAAACCTTTTTAATAGGTGCATCCGTCAATGGTCAAGAAGTTACGCCATTCTTGAATGAATTCATAAATGAAAGCTATTACTTTGATAACTTTTTCCACCAAACTGGTCAAGGAAAAACATCAGATTCTGAATTTCTAATAGATACATCGTTGTATCCATTAAATCGAGGAGCTGTATTTTTCACGCACGGTAACAACGATTATACTGCGACTCCAGAAATTTTACGTCAGCAAGGCTATTTCACTTCTGTATTCCATGCGAATAACGCAACATTTTGGAATCGTAATATTATGTACTCCGCTCTTGGTTATGATCGTTACTATAATGAACTTGATTACAAAATTACGCCAGAAACAAATTTAAATTGGGGATTAAAAGATATCGAATACTTTGATCAATCAGTAGATATATTAAAAACTGTTGATCAACCATTTTACGCTCGTTTCCTTACTTTAACAAACCATTATCCATTTACGTATGATGAAGATACAAAATTCATTGAACCATACAACTCTGGTAATGGCGTATTTGATCGTTACATCGTAACAGCACGTTACTTAGACGAATCAATTAAAAAATTTATTGAGCGTTTAAAAGCCGAGGGAATGTATGATGATTCTATTATTGTGTTATACGGTGATCATTACGGCATTTCTGAAAAACATAATCGCGCAATGGCACAGTTTTTAGAAAAAGATCAAATAACAGAATTTGATACTTTAAATTTACAACGCACACCTTTATATATTCATATCCCTGGCCAAACAGAAGGTCAAACTATCTCAAAGCCTACGGGACAAATCGATATGAAACCTACTATTCTAAATTTATTAGGGATTGATACTACTAACGATATCCGTTTTGGCCATGATATGTTTTCAGATGAATATACCGGTTTTGTTGTTTTACGTGATGGTAGCTTTATTACAGACAAGTATGCATATACAAATCATACTTTTTATAATCGAGAAACAGGTGAGGTTGTAGATTTACCAAAAAAAGAAGCTCAAGAAATGATTAACCGTGCACAAAATGAATTACGAATGTCTGACAAAATTATTGAAGGCGATTTATTACGTTTCTCAGAAAGTAATAAAATTAAAACTGGAGAAGTAAAAACTAAAATTAAAGAAACTGAAAAGTAATCTATATAAAGAAAGGGAGCAACTCATTACGGTTGCTCCCTTTTCCCCTCTTATAACACATGATGCAATTTCATATAAAAAACTTGATATGTTTTACTTTTATTCTACGCTTGTTTCTAAAGTTAAATCTGTATAGGCATTATCCTCACCTATATTTAAGATTACTTCACATTGACGTAATCTCAATTCAAAGAGCGTTATAGGATCATGATAAACTTCAGGGTTTGATTTCATTTTATGCAGTTTATCTTGTTTTTCTTTTATTTCTAAATGAGTGTTTTTTACAGCTTGTTCCAACGAGCCAAATGGATTTCTAAAGAACATATTAATATCCCGCTCTTGTGTGTTTTCAAATAGCTCAAACTGCAAGAAAAATTTCTTCATAATAGAAGCCGTTACATCGGTATAATCTTCATTTTCTAAATACTGTTTGTATTTGTTATATAGCATAGCTTTATTTTTAGGAAGAACTCCAAATAATTTACCGGCACTTTTCAGTAAAAATTGTGCTGGCGTAAATCGGCGTAAAATATTTACTTCTTCCATTTGTATTCTAGTTGTCATTCTATCAGTATCTCTTCGCCAGTCATCAATTACTTTAAAGTCACATTCTAACTGTATTCGATTTTCTCCAAATAAAGAATTAAGTCCTTCACTGGTTTCTGCTAAGTACAATTGACTTTGAAGGAGCTCGTTATTAGAAGTCGCAATCCAATTTTGCATCGAGCGAGCAAGATTAGGTAATACAGTTTGTTCTAGATATTGTTGCACCCTTTCATTCATCGCTGTATTTAGTTCAATATCAATGTGCCCAAAATCACTTTCTTCACTAATTAAATCGGAACAACTCTGCAATAATTTCGGAATATGTTCTGTAAGATCATTAGTAATTTCGTTTTTCATTGTACGATATGTTTCTGTAATTAAATGAATTTTTTCCTTCTCAAAAGCAGTAAGGTTATTAATACAAGCATTTAGTTTAACTAACATATCTTCATTCCAATTAATAGAATCCACTAGATTATTTTCCCTCTCGACGCGTTTATCCAAAAGATATGTAATTGTTTTTCGAATGAAAAACAATAGCTTTTCAGTACGTTCTGCATCGATATTTTTATGGTTAAAGTTAAAATGAATAAACTCAGTTAAATCGTTTAGTTGTTTACTATTTGTATATAACGAAGAATAAGGGAAAACTCTTGCATTAGGGAAATATGTATTTATTCTCACTTGCGTATCTTGTATAACTCTTTTTGCTTCTGCTTCATTGTAAATGTTATCGATTTTATTTAATAAGAAATGAACTTGTAGATTTGGTGTATGTTCTTGGATACTTAATAGAATGTCACGTTCTTTGTCAGTAAAAGGTGAATCCGTATTCAATACGAATAATAATTCATCTACAGAGTTTAAATATTCAAACACCTCATCTCTCGCGTCATTGTTCCTATTAAAGCTAGGTGTAACAACGAATGTAAGTTTATTTTTACTTAAAAACCTGCATGGTAATTTAAATTCAACACACGCTCTATCTCTATATGTTTGACGATGCACTGCCATCATGTTATGGAAATCAGAGAAATTCTCAGTTGTTGTAATTTCCGAATCTGTTATAGCGTTAATTTCTGTATAAGCGTCATTTTTAAAAACAACTACATTTGAGATTGAGTTTTCTAATATATTTTCTCCTAAAATAGAGTTAATAAATGAAGCTTTTCCGTTCCCTGAAGTTCCAGTTACTAATAGGCGATTTGTTCTTAAATCTGCAAGCTCACCAACTAACCAGCTAAATCGGTTACCCATTTCTAAATCATGTTCTTGTGCCCAGTGTGTAATAGATTCAAAAAGATGTAAACTATACTCTAAGCCATTCACATGATTAATAGAATATGACAGTAGGTCTTCTGCATCTTTTATATCCGCTGAATCTATTTTAGAAGGAAAAATCTCATCCCATGCCAATACTGCTGCAGATGGAAATACAGCATGAGATGGATTGACTACCTTTAACCAATTTGTTAACAGGTTTGGAATGATATCGTGTAATTGTCTAAGCATATATTGACCTTGAATTAATTCAAAGTATGTTTCTTCGTAAAGAGAAGAAATTTCGTCCCATATATCGGACGAATGTATTTCGATATGTATGAAAAATTCATTTATTGTGTTGAGCCATAATAAGTAATTTTGTTCATCTTTATAGCTGTGCCAAAGTGATGAAACAATTTGCGTAAATTGTACTTGATCTACATTATTTAATGTAACTAATACTTTATAAAAATAGTCTGGTGAAATATTTTTAGTAAATCCTTTATCGATATATTCTTTTAGAACCTCAAACCACGGATAAGATTCTGTTCGAATTAACTCGTTCACAGCAAGCTCTACTGCACTATCAAAATCTTGCTGTTCTTCATAAAAGGAACGGGCAATTGTTGTGACGTTTGGATAATCGGGATTTAAAGAAACCGCTTCTTTTATAACAGCGAAAGCTGAATCAAAATTATTTTGCTCGATGTAAAGAGACAGTAATTGCAGTACAATTTCAGTCATAAGTATTTTATTATCAGTAGTAATGGAAGTATACACGTTTTCAGCAACTGATAATTGGTTAAGTTCGAAGTAAGCATCCGCAATATTTTTTTGTGCCCATGGCGCTAATTCATTACTAACTTTCTCCCATTTAAAAATAGCTGCTTCAAAATCTTGATGGTGATAATAAAATTCACCTTGTGCAAAACGAATATAAGATCCATCAGAAATCTCATTTTTTTCTTCGTTTACATAAGCTTCTCCAAGTACTTGAAGAGGTGGGTGTGTTTCATTCTCCATTAGGAATGTTTCATAATACATCTTTTTTATTAATTGTTTTTCTAATCTCATCTTTTCCCCCACTATATCTCGAAAATACATTTTTGAGATATGTCAATACTTTTTTGTATGTATGCTTTTTATCTTAACAAAGAATTCCTTTTGAAAAATTTCATTTTCCTTTCATTTTTCAAGTAAGATTGAATTTTTATGAGAAAAGTTTCAGTTTTTTTTCAATTCCCTTTCAGTTGTGAAACAACATTAAATGTTCCTAATAACCTAATAACACTATAATATTCCACATTATATTATCAGGAAAACTATATATATATTACATTATAAAAACAATCTATAACGAATATATATGCAAGATTCCCTTCGCTAATAAATAAAAGAAATCATTATAATATATTTCTCACATTGTTTTCCTTTGAAATATTTCAGTAGTTACGTAATTAAATTCCATTAACCTATATAAATAACTAGTCCAAAAAAAATCTATATGCATATCATGTTATAGTAAAGAATTCAGGAAATCCTAAAAAGGAGGCATTTTCATGTTTGAAGATAAATCTAAAATAAATTACCCATATGAATTTACTGAAACTACAACAGTCCCTCTAAAAAACCCCATCAATAAAACTTTCAAAAACGGCTCTGGTACACATAACTTCCCAATTAAAAAGCATTATAAAGAGCAGGTTTTATATACTGAAAAAATTAATAATAATAAAAATAAATAAGAATCTATATTTGGCCATGCATAGTTATGTGTTTAATAATGTAGAAATCCTTATTATACAATTTACGTACCTTTAAAAAGTGCTGATATACGGCGCTTTTTTATACATAGATAATAGAAGCACAAAAAAGGTATGGATATTTTCCACACCTTTTTTGTGCTTTGCTATTTATAAATGGAGTAGTACGTCCATGTTTATTTTACCTAATAGCACTTTAATGGGCCTTCTAGAAGAAATAAAAGCTAGTTTAATGAAAAAATAAGTTTCTTAGCCAATGCCCCTGCCCCTACCAGCAGAATTTTACTGGTAGGAGTCATTGGATTGAATTTATATAATACCTTGAATATTTTGCGTCTATTTTTTCTTAAGGGGTATTTATTCGGGTTACTTATTAGATTATCAATTATATTCCTTCCGATTCCTACTTTTTATAGGTCATTATTGCTCTATTATATATATTTGAAAATTTACTAAGCGTTGTTTCAAAGCTACTTAGTTTTCATAAAATATTTTTTGTTTCCGTTGGAACGGATAGGCTTTAATCTCATCTGTATCTAAATTTTCATGAAATAAATGAATGGCTATAATTTGTCTACAATCGTAAGTATGATAATAATATGTTCCGGACTCCATACACATTACGCTTGTATAAATGGTATTATCTAATGCACCTTCTTCTGTTATTACTCCGCCTTTAGGAACCTCGCAATTTGATAAGATATGAAAAAGGGCCGATACTCCCTCTTCTTCACTATCTATACCTTGAATGTTTTGTTTGCCATATGCTGCTCGCACAAACCTTGATGGCGGGGTGAAATCCCCTGGAAGTCCCATTGAACCTGAGCCCTGACCAAAAGCACTTAATGGTACATTACTCCACTCTGTTGGCGCGAATGGCTGCGATTTAAGGCCAATATATTGTCTTAAATTTTGTAAATGCCAACTAAACTCCGGACTATTCGTCATCACTCCTAGTGGGTTGTCATACATTTTTAATCCTTCATTTGTTGGCTCCAGTACAATGCAATCTCCCCATTTATCCGCTAAAATCCAATGGAGTGGCGGCGTAAGTCCTAAATCCGGTAATGGTATATCCAAAAAGGTAATGCTATCTACAGATTTCTTTAACTCTTTGACAGAATTGAATTGTGTGAGACTCCAAGTCACAAAATCAAATGGAGCCAAATTCGTTTTGTTATTATCTATACTTTTACTATAAGTAGCGAATCCTGGAAAATAGAGTGTTGCACATGTCATACCTGCTTCATTTACTCCGTCCGCCATAATGACCCTTCCTTGATGATTAATCCCCATTCCGACCGTAGCATGTTTCGTATTAATGATTTCACCAGTTATATTATTCCACTGGTAATGTCGAGGAATGATTATTACTTCTTGATTCAAATCTAATGTAAAATCCATCGTTCTTGCAAAAAGGTGCTGACCGTTTTTTGTCTGTAATGTCAAACTAGTACACATAAAGAACACCCCATTTTATGGTTTTATATACACTTTACATAATTCTGATAAATCTGTAAATTAAAACCCCTTTCCTTACAAAAAAATGAGGAAGCACATATAAATTACAAATAGGTTATCTCTAGTTTATAAATGAATTTTTAAAATATAGTTGCAAAAGAATTATATTAAAAAGGAGCGACTTGTTACTATCGCTCCTTTTTATTTCTCTCAATATTTTATTAAAATAACTGTAGAGAACATTGCTATTACATATTTATTTTAACACATATAAATAATACTAGGCACTTTCAAACCGTTTCAAATAACTAGGAACGAACTTTTTCTCTTTGGACATTAATCCTACATAACCCTCTTAAACATCTTCTCCAACTCATAAGTAGAATGATGCACCAGAATCGGTCTTCCATGCGGACATGTGTATGGATTTGTTGTTGTACGTAGTTCTTCGAGTAAAGCGAATATTTGATCGTTCGTTAAATATTGATTTGCTTTAATTGAAGCTTTACAGCTCATCATAATCGCTGCTTCTTCGCGTAGTTTTTTTATGTCTACTTTTTTCAGTTTTACGACTTGCTCCATCATTTCATCAATGATTTCTGTTTCTTGTCCTTTTGGGAACCACGTTGGATGCGAACGGACAATAAAGGATTGATGGCCGAATTGCTCTAAAAATAGTCCGACTTTTTTTAGTTCTTCCAGCTGCTCTTCGACACGTAAAAATTCAGTAAGAGATAAGTCAATACGGTACGGTACAAGTAGTTCTTGTACTTCTTGCGCTACTCTTCCTACTTTATCACGGAAATATTCATAATTGATACGTTCCTGCGCTGCGTGCTGATCAATCATATATAACCCATTATCATTTTGAGCGAAAATATATGTTCCGTGCATCTGTCCAATTGGATAAAGCGGCGGTAAGTCATTACCGTTCATTTCAATCTCTTCTATCTCCCCGACTTCTTCTTCCAATTCCTCTAATTCAAAATCGTCATCGTTGCTAGTCCATTCCTTTTCCTCCCGAACCGTTTCCGGCTTAGAGGATGGCTGCCAGCTTTGCTCTTCTCTTACGAGTGACTGTGGTGGTTGCCATTCTTGCTTCGGCGGTTGCCACAGTTGTGCTGGTTGTTTTACAGTCGTTGTTTCTTCTTGTTTCTCATCCATTCCTGTTGGTAAAACGATGTTAGGCATAGATGATTCTCTCGGTTTTGTATGCTCAAACTTAAACTGTTCTTGCACACTTTCATCTTTTTCTTTTTTCTTCGTTGTTACACCAGCATCTGGAATGAGTTGTATTTTTTTGAATGCCGATTGCAATGTTTCTTCGATAAGCTTTAGCAATTCTTGTTCTTTACTAAAGCGTACTTCTAATTTTGCTGGATGTACGTTGACATCAACAAGCATTGGATCCATTTCAATTGATAAGAAGCCGATTGGGTATCTTCCGATTGGCAATAACGTATGATATCCTTGCTGAATTGCTTTCATTAATACAAAATTTCGAACGTAACGGCCATTTACAATCGTTGACATATAGTTACGCGACGCTCTCGTTACTTCTGGTAATGTTACATAACCTTTAATTGTAAAGTCTAGAGACTCAGCTTCAATCGGAATAAGCTTCTTCGCAACTTGAATGCTGTAAATCGATGCAAGTACTTGTCTTACATCACCGTTTCCTGATGTATGAAGCAATTTCTTTTCATTATGAAACAGTTTTAACGATACTTCTGGATGTGACATTGCAATACGATACACGATATCTGTAATGTTCCCAAGCTCTGTATGAATCGTTTTCATATATTTAAGGCGCGCTGGTGTATTAAAAAATAAGTTTTGTACAGTAATATCTGTTCCTTTTCGGCTTGCCGTTTTCTCTTGTTTTATAATGTCTCCACCTTTAATACTAAGGTGTGTACCAGGCGCATCACCTGTGCTCGTAATTAACTCTAATTCACTCACTGAGGCAATACTCGGCAGGGCCTCTCCGCGGAAACCGAGCGTTCTTATACGAAATAAATCATTTTCATCTTTAATTTTACTCGTTGCGTGTCGTTCAAATGCAACGATACAATCTTCTTCAGCAATACCATCTCCATTATCGATGATGCGAATCTTCGATAATCCAGCTTCTTCTAAGTGGATTTCAATAGATGTACTATTCGCATCGATGGAATTTTCCACGAGTTCTTTTACAACTGAGGCAGGGCGCTCTACTACTTCCCCTGCCGCAATTAAGTTAGAGAGTTGATCATCGAGTTTGCGAATTTTCCCCATCTACTTACTCATCCTTTCTTTAACTTTTTCTGTAAACGATACAGTTCATTCATCGCTTCTAAAGGCGTCATATCGAGTAAATCAATCTTTTTAATTTGTGCAAGTACTGCCGTTTCTTTTGCATCTAGAACTGACTTGTCTTGTTTTTTCGAAGACTGTTCTCCACCAAAGAATGATAATTGCGATTCTTCCTCAGTCTCTACTTTCGTCTCTTGTATTTCTGCTGGTTCTTCTTTTACAACAACTGGTTCTGGAGCGACTTCTGGCACTTTCACTTCTACTCGTTTCGGAATAACAATTTCTTCCTGTCCTTCTAGTTGTGCTAACACTTCTTTCGCGCGAGCGATTAAGCTCTCTGGAAGCTCGGCAAGTTGAGCAACGTGAATTCCGTAACTTTTATCAGCCGCTCCATCTTGAATTTTATGAAGGAAAACTACTTTTCCATTCTCTTCAATTGCTGAAACATGTACATTCTTTAGTTGGTCTAAACTTTCTTCTAACACTGTTAATTCATGATAATGTGTAGAGAATAATGTTTTCGCACCAATTTGGTCATGAATATGTTCAATGATTGCTTGCGCAAGTGCCATACCATCATACGTAGATGTACCGCGTCCAATTTCATCGAATAAAATTAAACTTCTCTCTGATGCATTTGCAATTGCATTTTTCGCTTCTAACATTTCAACCATAAATGTACTTTGACCTGAGATTAAATCATCCGCTGCACCAATTCTCGTAAAGATTTGATCGAAGACAGGTAATACTGCTTCTGTCGCTGGTACAAAACAACCAATTTGTGACATAACAGTAACAAGTGCTAATTGTCTCATATACGTACTTTTACCAGACATGTTCGGTCCTGTAATTAAAAAGACATCCATCTTCTCCGGCATAATACAATCATTCGGTACATACAATTTCCCGTTCAATACTTTTTCAACGACAGGATGACGACCATCTTTAATAAAGATTTCGCGCTTATTTGTTAAAACAGGTTTTACAAACTGCTCTTCTTCACTAACTGTCGCAAAGCTTTGCAGTACGTCTAGTTCACTAATTACTTTCGCTAAATGCTGTAATTTCGGAATGAATACTTTGACTTCTTCGCGAAGCGCTGTAAATAAATCGTATTCTAATTGTACAATTTTCTCTTCTGCTTCTAAGATTAATGTTTCTTTTTCTTTTAATTCATCTGTTATGAAACGTTCAGCATTAGCAAGCGTTTGTTTACGCTCATAGCGCCCTTCTGGAAGTGCTCCAAGATTCGCTTTCGTTACTTCAATGTAGTAACCGAAAATACGGTTGTACCCGATTTTTAACGATTTAACTCCTGTAATATCACGCTCTCGTTTTTCAAGCTCAGCGATCCACGTTTTCCCGTTTTTACTAACGTAACGATATTGATCAAGCTTGTCATTATAACCGTCTTTAATAATATCTCCATCTTTAATAGAAAGCGGTGGGTTTTCTTGAATACTTCTTCCTAGTAATTCAGTTAAGCTCTCACATGGATCCGCACCTTGAATTAACCTTGCAGCATAAGCATTATCTAACAGACTAATCGCTTCTAAAATAGCTGGTACTTGCAGTAAAGAACGTCTTAATTGTAATAAGTCCCGTGCATTTACATTACCAAATGCAACTTTCCCTGCTAAACGCTCTAAATCATATACTTCTTTTAATTTTTCTTTTAAATCTTCACGTAAGAAGTAATCATTTACAAATGTTTCAACCATTTCTAAACGCTCTTCTACTTTTTCTTTTTGGATTAGCGGACGTTCCATCCACTGTTTTAACATACGACCACCCATAGCCGTTTTTGTTTTGTCTAATAGCCATAATAATGATCCTGTTTTTTCTTTCGTTCGAAGTGTTTCTGTCAGCTCTAAATTTCGCTTTGAATGCACATCAATTTTCATAAATTGATTCGTGTAATAAATTTCTACTGGTTGCAAGTGATCTAACGAACGTTTTTGTGTTCTTATCACATAGTTAAATAAGCGTCCAATTGCTTTAATTAATTTTGCTTGGGAAACACTTTTCACAAGATGTTCTAATCCTTCTGGAATAGTTATTGTATCTTCATACGAAATCGTCATTTTTAATGTTTCAGTTAACTTATTTAATTCATCTTTTGAAAATGTAGAATCTACAACAATTTCTTTTGAACCAGTCGCATACACTTCTAATAAAATATCTTCTACTGAACCAGTTAATAACGTCACTGTATTTTGTCCAGTCGTTAAGTCATTACAAGCTAGCGCATAAGATCCATCTTCGAAATGTGTTAATGCTGCTAAGAAGTTATTCTCCTTCTCGTCTATTGTACGCCCTTCCATCATCGTTCCTGGCGTAATTAGTTGTACTACTTCACGACGTACTACACCTTTAGCTGTTTTTGGGTCTTCCACTTGCTCACAAACAGCTACTTTATATCCTTTTTCAACAAGTTGTTCAATATAATTTTTAGCTGCATGATGCGGTACACCACACATCGGTATACGTTCACTACTACCACCATCTCGGCTCGTTAATGTAATTTCAAGTTCATGAGCTGCTTTAACCGCATCTTCAAAGAACATTTCATAAAAATCACCTAATCGGAAAAATAAAAAGGCATCTTGATAGTCTGCCTTAACCTTTAAGTATTGCTGTATCATAGGCGTATATTGCGTCATGTCTTTCCTCCATAATTCTTACATAATAATCTATATTCATATATGTCACACTTCACGGACATCCATATCTCCTATTCCAGGAGTCTTTCCTCATTATAGCACATTTCATAAGGAATCATGTTCATGCAGAACCACTTATGTACTGTAAAAAGCTAGGAAGAACTTCTCCCTAGCTTTCTCTTACTCTTCTTCTGCATCGACGATAAAGTTCGGATCTAATTCTTCAAACTCATCATCATCGACTTGGAAATCCTCGTCTGATTCTACGCAACCTTCAGGATTTACACTTACACAAATTTTCGTTTCCCCAACTACTTCTGTTACAAATTCACGTTCTACCGTCACAACAATTTTATTACCATTTGGCGATACAAGAGCTTCTAAACAATTTGGCGGCTGAATTACACGAGCGATAATTTCTAAATCGTCACCAGAGAAGTTTTTATCACGATACCCAATACTTACTTCATCATTGTAGTTAACACGTTCTGTTACAACTTCAGTCTTTGTGTTTCCATCAAATGAATACCAAGTGTTTACATCATAGAAACCTTCAATTTCCACATGTTTTCCATTCTTTCTCGCTTCGTACGAATGGTTAATTACCCAGCACCCTAAAATACTTGTTGGCTCATTATTCGATTCACATGTATGCGTTGACTTTGTATACTTACGTCCTTTTCCAACCACTGCTTTTGTAATAATCTCTCTAAATTCGGACATTCGTAACCCTCCTCAATCACTATTCACTTAATCATATGCGTGACAATAGCGGAATGTGTCATTCTTTTTTTTGAGAAGAATTTCCGATATAACCCACTAAAAAAAAGAGATGTCAATAAGACATCTCTTTAACAACCACAATTTCCTTTTTTACTTTCTACTGCTGCACCAGTTTCACCCTTCAACACATCGCCGCCAGTTGAAACTAATATTTCATCTGTTACATTGTTAGAAATGGTACTAGCAACTAGCTGTAGTAAGTCATTTACATACGTTTGTGAAGATTTAAACTCCTGTACAACTGGGATATTATCTAACTTATCTTGAAGTGCATCAATTTCAGCTTCTACTTTTTTCAAAGCTTCCCATTTCCCATAATGTTGCAAGTTTACTGCTTGCTTTTGCAAAGCTTTTATTTCATCAATTGCTCGCTTTACATTTTCATTTTTATGAATTTGTGCTTCTGCTCGCTTAAAGAAATCGACTTCTTCTGTTTCAGAGATCATTTTCGCTAATTCTTTCGCTTGCTCAACAATTTCATCTTTCGTATATACTTTCATCTATTATTTCACCTCAATCGGCTCCTTAACCAATTCCCCGTTAAGAGACCAAGTTTTTGCTTCCGTTATTTTTACTTTCACAAGCTGACCAATTAAAGATTTTGAAGCAACAAAGTTTACAAGTTTATTCGTACGTGTATATCCCGCAAGTACTTCAGGATTATTCTTACTTTCTCCCTCAACTAATACTTCTACAATTTGACCTATATAACGCTTATTCTTATTAACTGCATATTCATTCACTAGTGTATTTAAGCGTTGCAATCGCTCTTTCTTCACTTCCATCGGAACATTATCTTGCATTTTTGCAGCTGGTGTACCTTCACGCGGAGAATAAATAAATGTAAATGCCGTATCAAATCCTACTTCACGATATAACGACATCGTCTCTTCAAACTGCTCATCCGTTTCATTTGGGAAACCAACGATAATATCAGTCGTTAGCACTGCATTCGGAATGGTTTCTTTAATTTTTCGTACAAGCTCTAAATAGTGTTCTCGCGAATATTTACGCGCCATAATTTTAAGCATATCTGTACTACCAGATTGAACCGGTAAGTGGATATGTTCTACTAGGTTACCACCTTTTCCAAGAACATCAATTAAATGATCATCAAAATCACGTGGATGACTCGTTGTAAAACGAATACGCGCGATATCGATTTTACGAAGTTCATCCATTAAATCGCCAAGACCATATTGTATATCTTCAAAGTCTTTACCGTATGCGTTTACGTTTTGTCCAAGTAACGTAATTTCTCTATAACCGTTCGCAGCTAGATGGCGAATTTCTTTAATAATATCTTCTGGACGTCTGCTACGCTCTTTTCCGCGTGTATACGGTACAATACAATATGTACAAAACTTATCACAGCCATACATAATATTTACCCAAGCTTTAATATCACCACGACGTACTTTCGGAAGGTTTTCAATTACATCCCCTTCTTTTGACCAAACTTCAACTACCGTCTCTTTTGAGAACATTGCGTCCTTTAAGATATACGGTAATCTATGAATATTGTGTGTACCAAACACCATATCTACATGCTGATTTTTTTGCATAATTTTATTTACAACAGATTCCTCTTGAGACATACAACCACATACACCAATTATAAGATCCGGATTTCTTCGCTTTAATGATTTTAAATGACCAAGTTCACCGAACACTTTATTTTCAGCATTTTCACGAATTGCACAAGTATTTAATAAAATCACATCTGCCTCTTCAGTTGAAAAGGTTGGCTCATATCCCAGTGTTGTAAAAATCCCAGCCATTACTTCTGTATCATGCTCATTCATTTGACAGCCATATGTACGAATGTAAAACTTTCTTCCTGCGCCAAAATCGCGAAACTCTTTAGGTAGGCCAAAATCTCTTTCAATTTTAACTTCTTCTTTCCCACGCTTTTTCGCCAATTTCAAGGAAGGTGGTTGGTATACACTTTCAAAGTATTTACTATAATCTTTCTCTTCTTTTTTCGTAGAGGAATTTGCTTGTCGACTTGCTAATCGTTGTTGCTCGTTCATCGGTAATCTCCTTTCACCCTTAACTATACACACACTCTGTAGTCCATTTTAATGCGCTTAGACCCATCTCAATGATGTTAGATAGCATGAGAGATAACTTGCCCTTTGAAACTTGAGTAATCGATCTAATCATCCGTAAGAATGAAGTCTTCCCCACACAAATAGACATTCCCTTTTTTTATTTCATCTTGTCCTACCCAAAAGTATATTGCTTTATCCCTATACACATTATCATAGTATAGAGCCTTTAGCCAACTTTAACGAAGAAGGCTTCTTATCCTATATTTCATTTCACAGTTATTGAACATGCTATTTTTATACAACGATTTATATATTATTTTATCATTCTGAATTTTCTAAGTAAACAAATCTATTAATTATTTTTATTCACTCAAAAAGAAGGTTACCAAGCGGCAACCTTCTCTCCGATTATTACATAAATTCAGCAACAAGCTCATCAAACATTTTCTGATCCATATTCAAATCAGCTTGCACTAAAGGTTTTTCACTATAGTCTTTTACAAGCTCTTGGTAAGAAGGCTGCTTTGTGTTTTGATAAATTAAACCTGTTACTAACCCGTTCTTTTCCATTAATGTTTGCATAGCCATCATGCGGTTAGATGGATCATATCCTTCTACTGTACTTAGTTTCGTTAAATTCTCTTTAAACCAATCATAAGTATTTACTTTATTATAAGTAACACATGGACTAAATACATTAATTAATGAAAAGCCTTTATGGTTAATACCAGCTTCAATAATTTGCGTTAATTCTTTTAAATCACTTGAAAAGCTTTGCGCCACAAATGTCGCACCAGCTGTTAAAGCCATTTCCATAACATTTAGTGATGGTTCAATTGAACCTTGTGGTGTACTTTTCGTTTTAAATCCAGCTTCACTACGTGGTGAAGTTTGCCCTTTTGTTAATCCGTAAATTTGGTTATCCATTACGATGTACGTAATATCAATGTTACGACGAATAGAATGGATTGTATGTCCCATACCAATCGCAAAACCATCACCGTCACCACCGGATGCAATAACTGTTAAATCACGATTTGCCATTTTCACACCTTGTGCAATTGGAAGAGCACGTCCATGAATACTATGCAAACCATATGAATTAATATACCCTGAAATACGACCGGAACAGCCGATACCAGAAATAACAGCTAGCTCATCTGGATTTAAACCAACGTTAGCTGCCGCACGCTGAATCGCAGCCTGCACCGAGAAGTCTCCGCAACCTGGGCACCAGTTTGGTTTTACACTGTTACGAAAGTCCTTAAATGTTGCCATTTAATACAACCCCTTTTTTACATTCGTTGTAAATCTCTTTCGGCAAGAATGGATTTCCATCGTATTTTAAAAGACTAGAAATTTTCTCGCCATTGCCAAGATTCATTTTCATAATGTTAGCAAGCTGACCAGTTGCATTGTTTTCTACTACTACAACACGCTTCGCTTTTTTCACAAGTGGATCGATTTCAGCTGTTGGGAACGGATGAATTAAACGTACATGGGCATGGTTTACTTTCATTCCTTCTTGTTCTAAACGCTGCATTGCCTCTTCGATTGCACCACGAGTTGAGTTAAAGCCTACTAACAATACGTCTGCGTCATCATGCTTAGCATTTTTGTAAATAGGGGTATTAAACTGTAAATTCGCCATTTTACGGAAACGTTTGTCCATTTGATCTTTACGATTTAACGCTGATTCAGATGGTTTACCCGTTTCATCATGTTCTACACCTGTAACATGGTGAATACCATTTTTCATACCAGGTAAAACACGTGGTGAAATTCCATCTTCTGTTACTTCATAACGCTTGAAGTATGCTTTATTTTCACGTTCTGGTAATTCTACTTCTAAATCAAGCTTACCACGACGAATTTCCACTTTATCTAACTTAAGTGGTTCTACTGTTTGCTTTCCTAAAGAAAGCTGTAAATCTGTTAAGAAAATAACAGGCACTTGATATTCTTCTGCTAAGTTAAACGCTTCTACAATATCATAGAAAGCTTCTTCAACTGTACTTGGCGCCATTACGATTTTTGGAATTTCACCATGTGTTCCGTAAATCATAGCCATTAAGTCAGACTGCTCTTGTTTTGTTGGTAAGCCCGTACTTGGACCACCGCGTTGTGTATCAATGATAACTAGCGGTGTTTCAGTAATACCTGCTAAACCAATTGCTTCCATCATTAAAGAAAGACCAGGACCAGCAGATGCTGTTAATGTACGAACACCAGCGTAGTTTGCACCGATCGCCATTGTACAAGCTGCGATTTCATCCTCAGTTTGGATTACTGTTCCGCCGACTTTCGGTAACTTTTTAATTAAATATTCCATAATTTCAGATGCAGGTGTGATTGGATATGCAGACATAAAGCGAGCGCCACCAGTTACCGCACCAAATGCGATTGCGTCGTTTCCAATCATAAACATGCGTTTCTTACCGTCAGCTTTTTCAAGCTGCATCATGTTTACTTTCTCACCAAGCAATTCTTTCATGTATTGAGAGCCGCGTTTAATTGCTTCCATATTCTTTTGAACGACTTGCTCTCCTTTACGACCAAAGATTTCTTCAACAACCTCTAAATAAGCTGTTTCGTCTAATCCTAATACCGCACTAGATGCCCCAACAGCAACCATATTTTTCATTAAAGATGTGCCTAATTCTGAAGCAATATCTGTAAACGGTATCACATATAGATTTACATCTGTATTATCAGGTATTGTCGGATTAAATTTCGCATCCGCAACTACAATTCCGCCCGGACGTAGTTCGTGGAAGTTAAAATCAATTGTTTCTTGATCAAAAGCAATTAAAATATCTAAATCATCTGAGATCGCGCGTACTTCTGTTGTACTTACACGAATTTTATTATTTGTATGGCCGCCTTTAATACGTGATGAGAAGTGGCGGTAACCGTATAGGTAATATCCTAATCGGTTTAATGCAATACAGAAGATTTCCCCTGTACTTTCAATTCCTTCACCTTGTTGGCCTCCAACTTTCCATGAAAGTTGACTAATCATCTCCTACACCCCTTTTGGCTGCATTCATTGTAGTGTATTTTTTTACAGTATTAGTTTAGCATTTTTTATGCAAATAAACTACAATGGACGCAAATTATGCCTCTTCTGTTTTCCCTGAATCTTTAGTATAATGCTATTTCGTTTACCATTCTAGTATTAGGTCTTAAAAAAATCAATAAATTCAAGTGAATTTATTTTAATTCTTCTGAATTTTTAAAACATATTCTTTAGAACGTTATACAGTCAACAAAATTTTTATACAAAAATCGTTCTACAGTTGATTCATTATACTTTTTACACAGTTGATTAATTATATTTTCATAATCCCTATATACTTCTACACCTACAACAGTTTCTAAAATCCCATCAAAATCAGAACCGAATCCTATATTTTTTTCTCCACCTAATGAACAAATATATTCCACATGCCTTAATATATCTGCTATATTCGCTTGTCTTTCATTCGTTAAAAACTGCGGTACGAAAGTAATACCAATAATGCTATTTTTCTTTATAAGGGCTCTTATTTGTTCATCGGTTAAATTGCGTGGATGCCCACAAAGTTGATAACAGTTTGAATGAGATGCAATTGGGTTTTTAGCAATTTCAATAACATCCCAAAAGCTTCTTTCATTTAAGTGAGACACATCGGTCCATAAATGTAACGTATTAAGTTCTTGTACAACTTGTCTACCAAATGTAGTTAAACCTGCTCCACGTTCCTCTAGCGCTCCATCAGCTAACAGATTGGCATAGTTCCATGTCAATCCAAAGGAACGTACACCTAAGCGATAAAACAAACGTAATTTCATCTCTTCTTTTCCAATTGCTTCGCATCCTTCTAATGTTAATAATGCTCCAATCTCGTCCTGTTTTAGCATGTTAATATCGTTTTTTGTCTGAATAAACTTCATTCCTGGTAGCGATAGAATTTCATTATGAAAAATATCTATCATTTGCAGCGCAACTTCAAAACGCTTTTCATACGCTACTGTTTCTGGTATATATATAGCAAAGCATTGTATACTTCCTTTTCTTTTCATTAATTGTTCAAATGTAATATGTAATTGTGAATCGTTTTGAAAGTCTTTTTTTCCCTTTGCACTCCATAACTGAAAGAGTACATCGCAATGTGCATCAAAAATTTTCATTTTCATTCCTCCATTACAAAAACAACCTGTTTGCATACATGCAAACAGGTTGTTTCAACTTAACGAGGTTCTACAATTAATTTTATCGCTGTACGCTCTTCACCATCAATCATAATATCTGTAAACGCTGGGATACAAATCAAGTCCAAACCGCTAGGCGCTACAAATCCTCTTGCAATTGCTACTGCCTTTACCGCTTGGTTCAATGCACCTGCACCAATAGCTTGAATTTCTGCTGTTCCGCGTTCGCGAATAACACCTGCAAGTGCACCAGCTACAGAATTAGGGACCGACGTTGCTTTAACTTTTAATATTTCCATTCCGCGTTTCCTCCTCGTTTCTATAAAAAGTAATAGCAATTATTTCACTTTAACTTATATTCACGAGGAATGGCACGTATTCCTGCTAAATTTCTGTAATTTTTCTAAAAAATTAAAATATAACGAATTCTCTAACTTTTCGTTAAAAATCAGTCAAAAAATGGCTGGTCATCATTAATTAAAATGCGCTCAATTTTCTTTGCTTTCCCTGTATTAGGATCCACATCAATTAACACTGCACTTAATTGTGTTCTACCATTCGTCACTTCAAAACGCACTGGTAAGTTCGTTAAAAACTTCTTCAATACCGCTTCGCGATCCATACCTAAAATCCCATCATATGGGCCTGTCATACCAACATCTGTAATATAAGCTGTTCCGCTTGGTAAAATACGATTATCAGCTGTAGGAACGTGTGTATGTGTACCTACTACCGCTGTAGCACGACCGTCTACATACCAACCTAACGCCTGCTTCTCACTTGTTGTTTCAGCATGAAAATCAACAAAGATAATGTTTGTACGTTTTTTTGCAATACTGATTAACTCATCCACTTTACGGAATGGACAATCAATTGGAGGAAGGAAAGTACGTCCTTGTAAGTTAATAACTGCAACTTCTGTTCCATTACAATTTACAAAGATAAGCCCTTTTCCCGGCGTTCCTTCTGGGAAGTTAGCTGGTCTTGCAAGATATTTTGCATCATCGATAAATTCAAATACTTCACGGTTATCCCAAGCGTGGTTTCCAAGCGTAACCGCTTGTGCCCCGCACTCTAAAAAGTTTCGATATATTTTTTCCGTAATTCCACGTCCACCCGCAGCATTTTCTCCATTAATAATTGTTACTGTCGGTGTATATTTCTTCTTTAATGCCGGTACGTACTGTTGAATCATGTCTCTACCAGGAGATCCTACTACATCCCCAACAAATAATATTCTCATATGTCTTACCCTTTCTATGTACTACATTTTTTATTACCATACTATAACCTTAAAGCTATTTCCTTACAACAGTTACAATTTATCTATTATAAGTTTCTTTCACTTGCATACTGCTCATAAATAATTTTCTTTATTTTACCCAATTCCAACACAAAAAAATAAAGTGGTGTTTCACCACTTTATTTTGCGTATTCCACTGCACGTGTTTCACGAATAACAGTTACTTTAATATGTCCTGGATAATCCAGTTCATTTTCAATACGTTTTCGAATATCACGAGCTAAACGATGAGCTTCTAAATCATCAATTGTATCTGGTTTTACCAGAATACGAACTTCACGTCCTGCTTGAATTGCGAAAGATTTTTCTACGCCTTCATAAGACTCTGAAATTTCTTCTAACTTTTCAAGACGACGAATGTAATTCTCAAGCGTTTCACTACGAGCTCCCGGTCTTGCAGCTGATAATGCATCTGCTGCAGCAACTAGAACTGCAATGATAGAAGTTGGTTCTGTGTCACCATGGTGAGATGCGATACTGTTTATTACAACAGGATGCTCTTTATATTTCGTTGCGAGTTCAACACCAATTTCAACGTGGCTACCTTCTACTTCATGATCGATTGCTTTTCCGATATCATGTAATAGACCAGCACGTCTTGCTAGTTTTTCATCCTCACCAAGCTCCGCTGCCATAAGTCCAGTTAAGTATGCAACTTCCATAGAGTGTTTTAAGACGTTTTGTCCGTAACTTGTACGGTATTTTAAACGACCTAAAATTTTAATTAAATCTGGATGTAAGCCATGAACACCCACTTCAAACGTTGTTTGCTCTCCGACTTCACGAATATACTCGTCCACTTCACGTCTTGATTTTTCGACCATCTCTTCAATACGCGCTGGGTGAATACGTCCGTCCTGTACTAGTTTATCAAGAGCGATACGAGCTGTTTCACGACGAATCGGGTCAAATCCAGATAGAATTACAGCTTCTGGTGTATCATCGATAATAAGGTCAATACCTGTTAACGTTTCTAACGTACGAATGTTACGACCTTCACGTCCGATAATACGTCCCTTCATTTCGTCATTTGGAAGATTTACAACCGAAACGGTTGTTTCAGCAACATGATCAGCTGCACATCTTTGCATTGCAAGAGATAAAATCTCTTTTGCCTTCTTATCCGCTTCTTCTTTCGCGCGAACTTCACTTTCTTTTACCATAACGGCAATTTCATGAGAAACTTCACTTTCCACTTTACCAAGAATAATTGCTTTCGCTTGTTCGCGGGTCAGATTGGAAATGCGCTCTAATTCTGTTTGTTGCTTTTGAACTAACTCTCCCACTTTGCTTTCCAACTCTTCAATCTGTTGTTGTTTCGCTACAAGAGATTCCTCTTTCTTTTCTAACTGTCGCTCGCGGTTATCGAGCGTTTCGTCTTTACGATCAAGGTTCTCTTCTTTTTGCATTAAACGATTTTCTTGTTTTTGTAATTCGCTTCTACGGTCACGAATTTCTAATTCAGCTTCTGTACGAAGTGTATGAATTTCATCCTTTGCTTCTAAAAGCGCTTCTTTCTTAAGTGCTTCAGCATCACGATTCGCTTCGTCTAGAATACGTTTTGCTTCATTAGCTGCACCATTAATCTTCGCTTCAGCAATAGACTTTCGAACAAAAAAGCCAACAACTGCACCGACTGTTGCAAGCAAAATGGAGATGAGTATCCAAACTGTACTACTACTCATGATTTCACCTCCCCTTGCTATGAATGAAAAAAGACTGTCGGCATGTACATTGAATTACAACGTACAGCAAAGACCGTCGTCCCGCTTTTTTAAGGGACTTTCTTCATTTCACAATTAAAATGTCATATTATTATTTCGGCAAGATTTAAGTCTTACTCCGAATATTACTTCTCTTCTTGAGAAGAGTATATCGTATATAAGAAAAAATATACATTCTCATTGTATCTATCGCAATTTTCATTGTCAAGCGTTGTCTACTTTTACTTTCTTTACCTTAAGCCCTGAATCTTATATGGATTTAAAAAACAGACAGCATATTATCCTGGAAAACCTTAGAAAATCCCAATTCATTCACTTAAAATATATGAATATTCCCCTTTACACATAGCCTTTTGGATAGAATAAATATTTTATCTCCAGCTATATATAACGCTTTCATAGTGGATTAAAAAATAAAAGACACGGGACCGTGTCTTTTATTTTTTAATCTTGACGAGTTGACTCTTCCGTGTCTTCAACACCAGAGTTTTCACCAATTCCGTGATGTTCACGAACAAAGAAGGCAATTTCTTCTCTTAAATCCGTATTCTCTTTTAAGAATTGCTTCGAATTTTCACGACCTTGTCCTAAGCGTTCTTCATTATAAGAGTACCAAGCACCGCTCTTTTGAACGATATCAAGTTCAGAAGCCATATCTAAGATTTCACCTTCTCTTGAAATACCTTCTCCGTACATAATATCAACTTCAGCAACACGGAATGGCGGTGCTACTTTATTTTTAACTACTTTTACTTTCGTTTTATTACCAACAATATCGTTACCTTGCTTTAACTGCTCAGCACGACGTACTTCAAGACGGACAGTTGAATAGAATTTCAACGCACGACCACCTGGAGTTGTTTCTGGGTTCCCGAACATAACCCCAACTTTTTCACGAATTTGGTTGATAAAGATTGCGATTGTTTTTGATTTGTTGATTGCACCTGAAAGTTTACGAAGTGCTTGTGACATTAAACGTGCTTGTAAACCAACGTGAGAGTCACCCATGTCCCCTTCGATCTCAGCTTTCGGTACAAGAGCTGCCACAGAGTCAATTACGATAATATCAACCGCTCCACTTCGTACAAGTGCTTCTGCGATTTCTAGTCCTTGCTCCCCTGTATCAGGCTGTGATAATAGTAATTCATCTATGTTAACACCTAATTTTTGTGCATATACAGGATCCATTGCATGCTCCGCATCAATGAACGCTGCTTGTCCACCTTGACGCTGTACTTCCGCGATTGCGTGTAATGAAACTGTTGTTTTACCTGAACTTTCAGGTCCATAAATTTCAATAACACGGCCACGTGGGTATCCGCCTACCCCTAGTGCCACATCAAGTGCTAAAGAACCACTTGAAATTGTAGAAATTCTACGCTCCGCTTGTTCTCCTAATTTCATAATTGAACCTTTACCGAATTGCTTCTCTATTTGTTTTAACGCCATATCTAATGCCGCTTGACGATCGCTCATTCAAAATTCCTCCTTAACTAAATTGCTAATCTTATTATACCTATTTTCAATTCAATTTGCCAACAAAAATCGAACATTTATTCGATTTTTTTATTTTATATCGAATAAAACTAGGTTTTCCAACAAAAAAAACTAGAAGAAATTTATATCTCTTCTAGTTTTTTAAATAAATGATAAAATCCATATTTTGTAGAGCGTTCTCTAATTTGTTGACGACTTCCACTTAAATTAAGCGAGAAGACTACAGCTGGTTCATCTTTAATCACCAATCCAATAAATACTGTTCCTGGTTCTTTATGCTCTGAAGCATCCGGTCCTGCCACCCCAGTGAAACTAATTCCGATATCTGCTTTTAACAGTTCCTTTACATTTTCAGCAAGATAGCGAGCACACTGTTTACTAACCGCGCCATCAGTACGTAACACTTCTTCAGGTACATGTAAAATTTGTTGCTTCACATCATTTTGATAACAAATGACACCGCCTTTAAATACAGACGAAACACCAGCATTTTCTGTTACTTGATTTCCAAAAAGACCACCTGTTAAACTTTCTGCACACGCTAAAGTTAACCCTTTTTCCTTCAATAGCCTTATTGCCTTGTAATGAAGGAAATCTTGGTCATATCCGTAGAAAAATTCTCCTACTCTTTCTAAAATCAAATCTTCCACATGCTGAATCAGTTTCTCCGCCTCATCAGCATCATGATGTTTGGCAGTTAAACGTAATGTCACTTCTCCATCATTTGCAAGTGGTGCAATGGTTGGGTTCGTTTGTCCATCAATTAAATCTTGAACTTTCACCTCTAATTGAGATTCCCCAATACCAAAAAAACGAAGAACACGAGAATAAATATTTTCCCCCGTTGTAAACTTACATAAAAAAGGCTCTACGTAACTTATATACATCGGCTTCATTTCTTTTGGTGGTCCTGGTAATAAAATATACACTTTTCCATTCGTATTTAATCCCATACCAGGCGCCATACCGTGATCATTCGCAAATACAGTCGATCCATTTAAAACGAGCGCCTGCTTTTTATTATTCTCCGTAAATTCACGGCCTGTACGCTTAAAATAATCGCTTATCGATGTTAATGCCTTTTCATCATACACAAGCTCTTCATCTAAACTAGACGCTATTGTTTCTTTCGTTAAATCATCTTTTGTCGGTCCTAATCCACCTGTAAAAATGAGCATATCAGCTCGTTCTTCAGCCAATTCAATTGCCTTCTGTAATCGCTTGTTATTATCCCCAACAACAGTATGGTAGTACACGTTAATTCCGATTGAAGCTAACTTTTCAGATAAAAACTGGGCATTTGTATTTGCAATTTGTCCAAGTAATAATTCCGTTCCAACCGCAATAATTTCAGCATTCATCCCAATTCCCCCATAAACTTCTATTTTGAGTTTACAAAAGCATCTTTATTTTTCCAGAAATAATCCCATCCTGAAATAACGGTAAAGAATAATGCAATCCATATGAAAATATCTGCAACTGGAATATGAAGTAGATTTAACGGTACATCATGTAATAAGTATGCTGCAATTGCAATAATTTGTGTCCATGTCTTAATTTTCCCTAGCTGATTTGCTGCAACTACTTCCCCTGTCCCAGCAAGTACAAGGCGTAAACCTGTTACTGCAAACTCACGGCTTATAATTACAATAACGATCCAAGCAGGTACATATTGCATTTCTACCAATGTGATAAGTGCTGCCGAAACAAGTAATTTATCTGCTAACGGGTCAAGGAATTTCCCTAAATTCGTTACAAGATTATACTTTCTTGCATAATGTCCATCAATCCAATCTGTAGCCGAAGCAATAATAAAGATAAGTGCCCCTACTAAATGTTGAATTGGTAACTCTACATCACCAATTATAAATGAGCCCCACTCAAAGGGCGCTAACATAATTACCATAAAAATTGGAATTAAGAAGATTCTAGATATTGTAATTTTATTTGGTAAATTCACAGCTATTCCTCCATCATGTCAAAAACATTTGTTCATTGAAAAAAGTCATCGAAGCGATGACTGTTATTGCGCAGCTTGCCCTATCCCTTGGTTTTTTATCACCAATCTTTGGTGATATTCTTTTGCTGGATCTAATGGGAAAGTAACCACTTGGCCATTCAGTTTAATTTCAACATTCGGTGCACTTCCAATATTAAGCCGCACTTCTTTTACTGTTGATAAATCACGTTTTTCTGTTTGACCACTTTGTACTGTAGTGTTTAGAATTTCGTTACCCGCATCATCTTTAACATCTACATAGCTTGCACCCTTCGCTGAAATTTCCAGTTCTAATGTTTTATTATTATGAATTTCCAAAGTAGATACCTTACCACTCGTTCCAACTACCTTCACTTCTTGTTGTCCAGTTGGTTGCGCTGGTTGCTCTTCTTTCTTTGGTTCTTCTTTTTTTGGTTCTTCTTTTTTTGGTTCTTCCGCTTTCGCTTCATCTTTCTTCGTATCTAACGGAGAATTTTTTGCTTTTTGAACCTCAATTTTCTCACTTTGAGCATTTTGAACTTGCCTATCATCTTTTCCAGTTAACGCTTGAATAACAAACCAGACTACCACTCCAAATGCGATTACTAACAACGCAATCAAAATTTTGGGCATATGATCCGCAATTGGCCATGATGAAGATTTTTGCATTGTTTCTTGTGTTTTTTGTCCAGTTGATACTTGTGGAACTTCACGTTTTTCAGACTGTGGTATCGTACTCTGATATTCCACAAGCAGTTCCTCTCCATTTAATCCAACAGCATCTGCATATTGTTTAATGAATGCACGCGCATAAAAAGCTCCTGGCAACACATCATAATTGCCTTCTTCAATCGCTACTAAATGGCGTTTTTGAATTTTTGTAATCTCATGCAGCTGATCAATAGATAAGCCTTTCGCTTCTCTTGCTTCTGTCAGCTTTTGTCCTAATTCCGTCACTACTAACACCTCAATATTTCTTTAAAAGTCGAACATAGAGAAATTGTTTTGCGTACCTTGCTCAATTTCATCTACTAAATTATATTGAATTTCTTCATCATAATCGTTACGCAATTCGATAATATAATCAAAATCATCCAATGTGTATTCTGACTGACTCACAAACACATCCGGATGTTCCACAACTTTCGTTGCAGGCAATCTCATGATTTCACGAACGAGCTGCCAGTGTCTTTCATTTGCACGCTTTGTCGACACAATTCCATCTAGTATGAAAATATTATCGTCGCTATACTCATCTTCAATCAATTGGCTACGAACAGTTTGCTTAATGAGAGTAGATGATACGAATAACCATCTCTTATTTGCACAAACACTTGCGGCAACAATAGATTCTGTTTTTCCGACACGAGGCATTCCTCGTATCCCAATTAATTTATGACCTTCTTTTTTCATTATCTCCGCCATAAAGTCTACAAGCAATCCTAATTCATCACGCACAAATCGAAATGTTTTCTTATCATCTGCATCTCGTTGTATGTACCTACCATGTCTAACTGCTAGCTTATCTCTAAGCTTTGGCGGACGATATTTCGTTACCGTTATATTATCCATCGTATTTAAAATTGATTCAAGTCTAGAGATTTGCTCTTGATTATCACACATAAGCAAAAGTCCACGTCGTGCATTATCTACACCATTAATTGTGACAATATTGATGCCAAGCATACCGATTAACGAAGAAACGTCACCAAGTAAGCCAGGTCGGTTTTTATGTATTTCATATTCAAAATACCATTCAATCATCCAAGATCACTCCCCTACGCTTACTTTACACCTACGTACTATATTATATGATTTCACCTTAATAGGGAAGCTAAATGTATAATCTATTCCTCCTAATTACTATACAAAAAAAGTAGAGAGGAGAAGCTCCTCTCTACTTTTACTTATGTTGTACAAACTTCACCATTAAATTTGCAATTGTATGTTGCTCTTGTTCATCAGCAACTTTCCAAAGCTCAGACAATAATTTTTCTTGATCGTTGCGCGCTTCTACTTCATTTGCTAAATAATCACCAACACGAAATGCCATATCTGATACGGCACCACCATCAAGCCCTTTTCCCCCCGCTTGTTCTAAACGTTCTCCTAAAAAGCTCTTCCACTGATCAAAATTATCTAACACTGACATGTTTAAGCACCTCACTATTTTAGTAATAGAATCATGCTTAATTTGTACAATTTCTTGTTTTTTATGTAAGAATTTTTTAGCAATGCCAACCGCCATTCACTCCGATAATTTGCCCCGTAATATAAGAAGCTCCTGGCGAAACGAGGAATGATACTGTTTTTGCTACCTCTTCGGGTAGTCCTATTCTACCTAATGGAATATCTTCAGCAATTTCATTTTTATCATCTTCTGAAAATACATTTAACATTTCTGTTTCGATCGCACCTGGCGCTACCGCATTAACACGCAATCCACTTAGAGAAACTTCTTTCGCTAAAGCCTTCACATATGAATTTTGTGCACCTTTCACCATTGAGTACAGCACCTCACAAGACGCTCCTATTTGCCCCCAAATGGATGAAATAACAACAACATTACCACTTCTCCGCCCGATCATCGGTGGAAGCGCCATCGATAAAAGTCTATATACACTCTTCACTTGAAGCTCCACCATATAATCTAATTCTTCATTCGTAACATCCGTTACTAATCCAAATATACTCTTTCCAGCTGCGTATACAATAACATCAATAGGATGTTCGATTTGTCCCCACAATTTCTCTGCTCCTTCGATAGAAGCTAAATTTGCTTGCACAGGAATCACTGCATCAAACTCCTTTTGTAACCCCCTTATCTTCTCTTCGCTTTTATTGTAATGAATATAGACTGTATAACCATCCTCGATTAACTGCTTCGAAATAGCAGAGCCAATCCCTCCGCTTCCTCCAGTTACTAATGCATACTTTTTCATAAATTCCCTCTCTTATCTTTTTATATATAAATAAATAATACCCTCATCTTACCATTTGGCAATAACCAAACGTTAGATGAGGGATATAGATACTGCGTTTTTTATTCACATATTACTTCATTTTTTTGGTAACACTTGGCAGACACTCATTTTCTCTTCAATTAATAATGTTTTTGCTGCTTGTTGTAGGTCTTGAACAGTTAATCCTTCTAACACTGTAAGAGCATCAAATAAACTAGATTCATTAAACGCATATCGTGTAAACTGATTTGCAATATATTCAGGTGAATTCAACGATCGTAAAAATCCGCCAATTTTCTTTTTCTTCACCCGTTCCAGCGCAGTCTCATCTAACTGATCATAATTCGTTTGTAGTAAAATACCTTTTAATCGCTCTGCCAATTCATCAGGGTGCTTCGTATCTCCACCAACCATTGCAAAACCGAAGTTATTTTCTTCTGTATAGTCATACGAGAACGAATCATCAATAAGACCTTCATTATATAAAGATTCGTAATGAACTGACCCTTTTCCAAATAAATAATCTAAAAGTAATGTAAGTGCAATTTCTTGTTTTAACAGAGCTTGCCCTTTTTCTTTTAAATTCGTTGCCTTAATACCAACTAAACATTTTGGAGTTTGAACAGGCATTGAAATAATCTTTTTCTTTTCATTTACTTCTTCTGGTTCCTCTTCAAAAGAGCGAACGATTTCTGGTTGATTTTCGTAATCTTTTTTCGCTTGATTTTCACGAACTAAATCCATTGTTTTTTCAGGATCAATCGCTCCAACAACAAATAATAACATGTTGCTCGGATGGTAAAAAGTCTCATAACATTCATACAGTAGGTCTTTTGTAATTTTACTAATAGACTCAATCGTCCCTGCAATATCAATTTTAATTGGATGTTTCACAAACAAACTATCGATTAACCCAAAGTATAAACGCCAGTCTGGGTTATCTTGGTACATTTGAATTTCTTGACCGATAATACCTTTTTCTTTTTCAACCGTTTTTTCAGAGAAATACGGTTCTTGTACAAAGTCTAACAACGTATTTAAATTTCTCTCTACATTTGATGTACAGGAAAAGAGATAAGCGGTTCTTGTAAAAGATGTAAAAGCGTTCGCTGAAGCACCTTGTTTACTAAACAATTGAAACGCGTCATGGTCCTCTTTTTCAAACAATTTATGCTCAAGGAAATGAGCAATTCCATCTGGTACACGAGTCATGTCTTCTTTTCCAAGCGGTACAAATGTATTATCAACAGAACCGTACTTCGTCGTAAATGTTGCAAATGTTTTGTTGAAGCCTTGTTTCGGTAAGATATATACGTCTAATCCATTCGGAAGTTTTTCATAATATAGCGTCTCTTTTAATTGCTCATACACAATTTTCTCCATTTATTCTCCCTCCGTTCCATGTAAAAAGTAAATTGTATCTAGTTCAATATTATTAGCAACTTTCACAATCTCTTCTTTCGTCACGCTTTCTATGCCCGTTAGCCATTCTTCAACTGGACGCGTACGCTCTGAAATCACCCCGTGATAAAGCATTTCAACAAAACCACGTGGTGTATCAATTGCCTCTAAGATTTGATTTTGAATTACACTTTTCGTTTGCTGAATCTCTTCCTCTGAAAAATCACCGCTTTGCATTGCTTTCATCTGTTCTTTAATAATTTCAACAGCTTTTTCAAAGTTCTTCGCTTCAATTCCAGACATAACGAAGAGCAAACCTTTATGACTTTCAAATCTCGATGCTGCATAGTACGCTAAACTATTTTTTTCACGGACATTTACGAATAACTTCGAATGAGAAAACCCTCCAAATAATCCGTTAAACAATTGTAATGCAAAATAATCTTCATCTTTATACGTAATGAATGTGCGATAGCCGATATTTAATTTACTTTGCTTTAGTTCTTGTTTTTCAACAATTTCTTTTTCTTCATTATTTCGTTTATGAAGAAGTACATTTCTCTCTTTCATAGCGCGAGGTGAGATCGAAAAATACTTATTTACAAGCTCCACAGCATCTTCCGAAATATCACCAATGATATATAAATCCATTTCATCTTCAGCTAACACTTTTTTATAATATTGATACAAACTTTCATTTGTAATAGAAGCAACACTTTCTTTTTTTCCATTTGCACTTAAGCGATATGGTTCTACTTTGCACATTTCTGCAATTAAACGCTCATTTGCATAACGCATTTTATCATCATAAGTAGCTTCAATTCGTTGCAAGAGTGCTCGTTTCTCACTTTCTACAATAGAAGATAGAAAACCGTCCCCTTCTGTTGCTGGATGTAAAACAATATCAGATAACATAGAAAGCGCTTTTTCAAATAACGGTGGTGCATCGCGTAAATATGTTTCATTTGCAATGTCTACATAAATAGAGATGATATGGTCTTCCCCTTTTTTACTTACATCTACCGCTAAAGAAGATCCATATAATTCTTCTAAATATTGACGAAGACGAATTACAGAAGGCAGTTTTTCTGTCGCACTTTGCAATACGTACGGCAATAGGGCACGCTCTGTCACCGTCTCCTCATTTAAAGGTGCTTTAAAACGAAATACAAAGGTATTTGTTTTAAATTTATCAGTCGGAATAATATGTACTCGCAAGCCACCTAATTCATGCAGTTGCTGTTCCATTAGTTTCATTAATAGCCCTCCTTTACGTATGTAGGAATATTCCTCTTCAATATACAGTTTTTAGAAATAAAAAATCAACTTTTCTTCCTTATTATGCTTACATTTGAGTCTTTCTAAAAACTTTAATATGTAAGGAACATAGTAAAATTCCGTATTAAATATATTCTATGTAAAAAAGCCCGCACTAATGTGCGAGCTTTTTTTATACTTTCTAAATACTCATCGTTTTCCTTTTTCATAAGGCGTTCCTAATGCTTTCGGAGCTTCAGATCGGCCTACAAAACCAACAAGTGCTAATATTGTAAATACATACGGTAATATCGTTAAGAATACACTTGGAATTTCTTTTAATATAGGAATTGTACCACCTGTTATCCCAAGTGATTGAGCAAATCCGAAGAACAATGCTGCTCCAAGAGCACCAAGTGGATTCCATTTACCAAAGATCATAGCTGCTAGTGCTAAGAAACCTTGTCCAGTAATTGTAGCACCTGAGAAGTTACCAGAAATCGACATTGCGAAGACCGCACCACCCACTCCAGCAAACATTCCAGATATACAAACTGCAATATAACGCATTTTATATACATTAATCCCCATCGTATCTGCTGCCATTGGATGTTCACCAACAGCACGTAGACGAAGACCGAACGGTGTTTTATAAATAATGTACCAAACAACAAATGCTAAAATAATGGCAATATACGATGTTAACGGTACGTTTGAGAAAAATATTTTTCCGATAACTGGAATATCTGATAGACCTGGGACATCGATTTTTTCAATACGGTATTGAATAAAATCTGTCTGCCCTTTATCAAAAATCTTCTTAATCGCAAATACTGTTAAACCAAGAGATAAGAAGTTAATCGCTACACCACTTACAACCTGATCAGCACGGAACGTAATAGATGCTACCGCGTGAAGTAATGCAAATAATCCACCACCAATTGCCGCAAATAGTAATGCAATCCATGGAGTCATCGTTCCCCAAGTATCACCCATTAATAAGGTTGTAACAATTCCAACAAATGCACCAAATAGCATTAGTCCTTCTAACGCAATATTTACAACACCTGATCGTTCACTAAATACACCACCTAATGCTGTAAAAATTAAAGGTGCTGATGTATATAACGTACCTGTCACAAGAATGGCTAATATATCTAAAAAGCTCATTTATTTCCCCTCCTTGCTCATGCGTGTAAGCGCCCATCTTAAAACATAACTACATGCAACAAAGAAGATAATACATGCAATAATTACGTTAATAAGTTCTGATGGTACATCTGCCTCAAAGTTCATTTGAGGGGAAGCACTTTTCAAACCACCAAATAACAATGCTGAAAGGATAATACCAAATGGATTATTTCCTCCAAGAAGCGCTACGGCAATTCCGTCAAATCCAATCCCTGTAAATGAAGACATTGCTGTCATGCTTTGGAATGTTCCTAACCCTTCCATTGCTCCACCAATCCCAGCAAATGCACCAGCAATTGTCATGGAGAATACTACATTACGAGAAACCTTCATACCTGCATATTGAGAAGCATGTTGATTAAATCCTACTGACTTTAATTCATAACCTAGAGTTGTTCGATCTAATAAGAACCACATTAAGATTGCTACTAAAATTGCAACAATAATTCCCCAGTGAAGACGTGAACCATCAGTTATTGCAGCTAACCAATCTGAAGATAAAGATGCACTCGCTTTAATATCGTATGTTTTATCATTGCCCTCATGTAAAAAGCGTTTAATTATGTCATACGTTACATATAACGCGATATAGTTCATCATTATTGTTACAATAACTTCATTAACCTTAAACTTCCCTTTTAAATAACCAGGAATAAAGCCCCATATTCCACCCACCATTGCTGCAAATAAAATAGATAATGGAATATGAAGAAACGCTGGTAGTGAGACCGCATAACCGAACCAAACTGCCGCAAGCCAACCAACTAATAGTTGACCCTCTACCCCGATATTAAATAAACCTGTACGAAATGCAAACGCCACCGATAATCCAGCAAGAATAAGTGGTATCATAGTGCGAAGTGTCTCACCAATCGCACTAGCACTGCCGAACATACCTGTCCAAAGCGCACTATAACCAACAATTGGATCATAGCCACTAACCAGCATTACAATCGCTCCAACAATTAAACCAAAAATAACGGATAGTACTGGGACTAAAATATTTATCGTTCGCTCTGTTAAAAGTTTTTTAGCCATTTGTACCCACCTGCTCTTTCTCTGTTCCTCCAGCCATTAGCAAACCAAGCTGTTGTTCATTTGTGCCTTTCGCATTCACAATTGCTACAATTTTCCCTTCATAGATAACCGCAACCCGATCACTCACATTTAAAATTTCTTCTAATTCTAAAGATAAAAGAAGAACCGCTTTCCCATTATCTCTCTGCTCGATTAATTTTTTATGAATAAATTCAATTGCACCTACATCTAAACCACGTGTTGGCTGTGCTGCAATTAATAAATCCGGATTACGATCTACTTCACGTGCAATAATAGCTTTCTGCTGATTCCCACCAGATAGAGCACGCGCTAATGTTTGTTCGCTAGGTGTACGTACATCGAACTGTTCAATAAGTGCCTTCGCTTTCCCTGTGATTTTGCTAAAGTTTAAAATCCCCTTCTTTGAAAATGGATTTTTATAGTACGTTTGCAAAACTATATTGTCTCTAACAGAAAAATCAAGAACTAGTCCGTGCTTATGACGATCTTCTGGAATATGACCAATTCCTTCTTCTGTAATTCTTCGAACAGGCCAATTCGTTATTTCTTTCCCTTTAATTGCAATAGAACCTGACTCAACTTTTCGTAAACCAGTAATTGCTTCTATTAATTCGCTTTGTCCATTTCCATCGATTCCTGCAATACCAACAATTTCCCCCGCACGAACAGTTAAGTCAAGGCCTTTTACAGAAGGCAGTTGGCGTGCATCGTGAACAACAAGATTTGCAATAGAAAGTACCTCTTCTTTGGGCGTAGCGTCTATTTTTTCTGTTTTAAAATTCACTTGACGTCCGACCATTAATTCTGCAAGTTTATGTTCATCCGTATTTGCAACGTCAACAGTTCCAATCCCTTTTCCTTTGCGAATAATTGTACAACGATCGCAAACTTCCATAATTTCTTTCAATTTATGAGTAATAAGAATGATAGATTTTCCTTCTTGCACAAGCTTTTTCATAATTTGAATCAATTCATGAATTTCTTGTGGTGTTAACACTGCAGTCGGTTCATCAAATATTAAAATTTCCGCTCCACGGTAAAGTGTTTTTAAAATTTCAACACGCTGTTGCATACCAACAGAAATATCCTGTATTTTCGCGTATGGATCTACAGCTAAACCATATTGTTCAGACAACTTTTGAATCTCTTTAGCAGCTTCTTCAACAGCTATTTTCCCTTTTTTCTTCGGTTCATTACCGAGAATGATATTCTCTGTAACTGTAAAATTATGAACAAGCATAAAATGTTGATGGACCATCCCAATACCAAGATCATTCGCAATATTCGGATTTGTAATTTTTACAGGTGTTCCTTTAATTTTAATTTCACCCTGTTCTGGCTGATACAAACCGAATAGTACATTCATCAATGTGGATTTCCCTGCACCATTTTCTCCAAGTAAAGCATGTATTTCTCCCTGTTTTACTTGCAGCGTAATATCATCATTCGCTACAATGCCTGGGAATACTTTCGTAATATTATTCATCTCAATTACGTATTCCATTTCGTTCCTCCTTTTAACAGGGAACATTCCCCTATTACACTATTAACTTATTAAGCAATTTGGAAGTTTTATACATACAAAGGTTAGTTCTAAGAACTAACCTTTGCTATTTCTCTATCTTTATTTTTTTAGAGAAGCTTCATATTCTTTATATTCTTTATCTGTAGCTGGTACTTTAATTTCTCCAGCTGTAATTTTCTTTTCAAATTCTTCTACTTTTGTTAAAATCTCAGGGTTAACTTTTTTCACGTTATCAGTTGTTTTTGCAATACCAACACCGTCATCTTTTAAGCCAAACGCTTCAATTTTACCACCTTTTAATTTTCCATCTTTCGCTTCTTTTGCTACTTTTTGTACAGCGATATCAACACGTTTTACCATTGAAGTTAATGTTACGTTTTCAGGCATACCTTCTTGATTTTGGTCACGGTCAACACCGATTACCCAAACGTTTTCACCTTTTTTCTTACGGTTTTTCGCTTCAGTGAATACACCGTTACCTGTACCACCAGCAGCATGATAAATAACATCTACGCCTTGACCATACATTGCTGACGCAAGAACTGTACCTTTTTCAGGCTTATCGAATGCTTCAGCATATTCAGATACGATTTCAATATTTGGATTCACTGCCTTAGCACCAGCTTTAAATCCATTCTCGAATTTACTAATTAAATCACTCTTCATTCCACCAACAAATCCTACTTTATTCGATTTTGTTGACATAGCTGCCACCGCACCTACAAGGAATGACCCTTCATGATCTTTAAATGTAATACTTGTTACGTTTGGTGCATCTACAACAGTATCAACAATTGCAAATTGTTGTTTTGGAGATTCTTTTGCTACTTCTTTAATTGCTCCCTCTAATTTATACCCAATACCGAAAGCTAAATCATACTTATCTTTTGAAAATTTCTTTAAGTTCGGAATATAATCCGCTTCTTTTTCAGATTGAAGATAACGATAATTTGTCTTCTCTTTTAATCCATTATCTTTACCAAACTGTTGTAATCCTTCCCAAGAAGATTGGTTAAATGATTTGTCATCAACGCCCCCAACATCTGTAACCATACCAACCTTAAACTCTTTATCCCCTTTTTTGTCACTATCCGCTTTATCCGAGTTACCACATGCACCTAACACTGTACTTGCTGCTAACGTTAACGATAATAAAAGACCTGTTTTTTTCTTCATACTAGAAACCCCTCCTGAAATGTTTTGTCTAATGATTCATACGCTGCTGTCCCTTACTTCTTGCTGTCACCTCCCTAAAAAGGAACTTCCCTACATACGTTTTCTTAATACGTGGAAGCTAAACTTATCAGCTCTAAAGTAATTAATAGAATATAAGATTGGCTCATCATTTTGATCATAGTGCATTTGTTTTAAAACTAGCAGTGCCGTTTCAGGTTCACATTCTAAAATCGGTGAAATTTTCGGGTGATAACCAATCGGTTCAATGTGAGCAACTGCGTATGTGATACGCTTGTGCGTATTATTATGTATTACTGTAAGCAGCGATTCCTCATTGTATCCCGATAAATCTGGTAATATCTCTTTTGCCAGTTTATCAATGCAATATACAACTGGTTCCCCATCCGCTGTACGAACACGTTCAATCATTACTGCGCTAAAAGCATCTTCACAATTAAATTTCTCTTTTTCTTCTTCTGTTAAAGTTGTTGTAGATGATGATAAAAAGATTGTTCCTGGTGTTTTCCCCACACTAGAAATCATATCTGTAATACTAGAAAGTTGCTCTATTCCGGAAGAAAATAACGGCTTCGCATTTACAAATGTCCCTACACCATGTCTACGAATAACAACATTTTCTTCTTCTAAAATACGTAGTGCTTCCCTTAAAGTTGCCCTACTTACACCAAGTTCTTTCGCTAGATCAAACTCTGAAGGTAACTTTTGTTTTTCTTTGTAAGCCCCATCTTTAATTTTTCCTTTGATGTGATCAATCACCCGCAAATATAGGTGACGACTATCGGATTTTACTGACATAAGACTCCCCCGCATTTCAATTATTCGACCTCTGATGTAAGACTTCTTTTCTCTTTTTTCAACTTACAACATAGTATAAATTACTAAATACTAAAAATAAGCGTAATTATCGAATAAATATTAATAATTTTTCAAGATGAAATTTTCACACTTTATTCCATAAAAAAAACTTTGTACCATAAACATTTCTCATATAGAGAAAAAGTTCGGCACAAAGATTCCTTACATCCTTTGTTACACACTTTTCCCCTCATAGTCTAGCAATTCATGGTTGCCAGGTAGAAACTTATGGACCTTATCTCCAAGATTATATGAGGCAGTGATTCTTTTCGAAGTAATCTTACCACTTGCTCCCATATGTGTCAACAGATTTCAACATTTTTCTACATTAAATATCGAACGTTTTGAAAACCAAAACGATAAGCATTCGTATTCTAAAGGACCCTTAAAAATGTAAGCCCTTTCTTAGTCGGTGACTATAGTATATAACAAAAACAGCATATAAAAAAGCCTAATTGTAAAAACAATTAGGCTTTTTTTAAGAACTTTTTTCTTGCACATCTTTAATGAGTACTCCCCTTGGTTTACTACCTTCATAAGGACCTACTACACCATTCATTTCCATGGCATCAATTAAACGAGCTGCTCGCGTATATCCTACTCTAAATCTACGTTGTAACATAGAAACAGATGCTGTTTGCATTTCTACTACAAGCTGAACCGCTTCATCGTATAATTCATCTTCTACTTCCTGCTTTGTTTCAGGAACATCTTGTGGAATCATATCCTCTTGATATTGCGCTTTTTGCTGCGCGATAACAGATTCTACGACTCTCTCAACTTCATCATCTGATAAAAATGCCCCTTGTACACGAACAGGTTTCGATGCACCAATTGGTATGAATAACATATCTCCACGACCTAGCAACTTTTCTGCACCACCACCGTCAAGAATCGTTCGAGAATCTATTTGGGAAGATACAGCAAATGCAATACGCGATGGAATATTCGCTTTAATAACACCTGTGATGACATCAACTGACGGGCGCTGAGTCGCAATAATTAAATGAATACCAGCAGCACGTGCCATTTGCGCTAAACGCATAATCGCATCTTCTACATCCGAAGAAGCAACCATCATTAAATCAGCTAACTCGTCCACAATTACTACAATATATGGTAATTCAGGTTGTTTCGCTTCCGATTGGCTATTATGTTCTTTAATATAATCATTATATCCTTCAATGTTACGCGTACCGCTATGCGCGAATAATTCATAACGACGCTCCATTTCACTCACAACTTTCTTCAAAGCCTGTGATGCTTTTTTCGGATCAGTTACGACTGGTGTTAATAAGTGCGGAACACCGTTATATACATTTAACTCTACCATTTTCGGATCAATCATCATTAATTTTACTTCATGCGGTTTTGCACGCATTAAAATACTTACAATAATTCCATTAATACATACACTCTTTCCACTACCAGTCGCACCAGCTACTAATAAATGGGGCATTTTATTTAAACGTGCCAATACAGCCTCTCCTGTAACATCACGTCCAAGACCGATTAATAACTTCTCTTCTGGGTGGTTATTCGCCTTTGAATCAAGAACTTCTCTCAGCGTTACCATAGAAACTTCTGAATTCGGAACCTCAATCCCTACAGCTGATTTCCCGGGAATAGGTGCTTCAATACGAATGTCTTTCGCTGCTAAAGCAAGCGCTAAATCATCACTTAAACTAACAATTTTACTTACCTTTACTCCCATATCAGGATACACTTCATATTTCGTAACTGCAGGACCTCTATGTACTTTTGTTACTTTCGCTTTCACACCAAAACTTTGGAATGTACGTTCCAATTTACGAGCATTTTCATAAATTTCCGCATTTTCATTTGTAACTTGCTTATTTTGGGGAAACTTTAATATATCAAGCGAAGGAAGCTTATAATCTTTATTTTCCACATTAGAAAATTGCATAGGAGGTGCTTTCGTTTCACCTTCTAGCGATTCAACGATTTTTTCTCCTCGTTTCTTGTGAGGTTGTTCTTCTGGCGCAGGCGGAACTGCCTCTTCAATAAACGGAGGAGTGATTAAATCATTTTCTTCTATCTGCTTTTCCGTCTCTTCACGTACTGGATAATTCTCAGTAAAATTCGAAATAATTGGTGGACCAATTTCTATTTCTTCTACTGGCTCAATAGCTTCTTCTTGTTCAGCAACACGTTCACGCCTCTTGCTTCTTGTTGTTTTTTTCTTTTCAGTTTGCTCGGCGACCCTTTGAGATTTCCAATCTTTATAATCCCCTTGCATTACTTGAAACTGACTTCTAAGAATTCTCCCTACCGGAGCAAGTACTTCTCCAATATGTTTATTTGTTATACAAAGTATTCCAAGAATAACTAAAATAATTCCAATGATATATGCCCCTACTTCGTCAAATAAGAAGTAGCACGTTGCGAACATCAATGCACCGAACATACCACCACCTAAATGAACACTATCCGGGCCCTTTTTCATTTCAAGGAAGAAGTAATCTTTTGTACTAACAATTACAGAAGTATTTTGCACAGCTCCATCTTTCGTAAGCAGGTTAAATAATGTAATATGACTAAACATTAATATTGCTAGTACAATTAAATAAACACCTATTAGCCGTTTATTTAAAAGGTTGGGCCATCCCCGCTTTATTACAAACGCAACAGATAAAGCTATTACACCTAACACACCAATTATGTACCACTCACCAAAGAAGAAGCGAAAAAATAACACAAACGATTTCCCTACAACACCTAGCTGTAAAATCGTAATAATCGAAAGTGCAAAAAGAGTCAACCCGACGATTTCATAATACAAAGTTGGCTTTATCGTACGTCTTGCCTTAGCCTTCGTCCCTCTTTGCTTTTGTTTTGCCATTTCTTCACCTCGTGTTCTAGAAATTAAGTACAACTTTCTTATAAAAAAGATCTACTTACATGTCTTTCTCTCTATTTTTCAGGTCTTTATATCTTCTATTTTTACACTTCTTGTAAAATGTTAAATAAACAGAAGAAAGCAGCCTACTCATGGCTGCTCAACCGTCTTGTTTTTTATATTATACCATAGCTCCTAAACAAAATCCTTCTTTTTGCTAAAAGGTAACTTTCTGTCCAGGCTCAAACTCTAGGTAGTGAGACGGATTCGTACTTAATACACGTACAATAGAGTAACATTGATTATCCTCCTCAGAAACCACTAATTCCACGCCATTTATATTCACAACTTTTTGGCTTTCGCATTGTGAATAATCGGCCGGATACACAAGTTGCTCTGGCATAATTGTATATAAAATCATTGTAGCATTGTCCCTTCTGTACTATTATCCTTGCGTTCATCAATTAATTCGTTTAATTTTCGAAGTGCGCTACCAATACCACCGACACCATCTATAAGACCATACTTCACTGCATCTCCACCTATTACATTCGTCCCAATATCTCGCGTCAAATTCCCTTTTGCAAACATAAGCTCTTTAAAACGATCTTCCGTTACTTTCGAATGCTTTGTCACAAATCGAATGACTCTTTCTTGCATTTTATCCAAATACTCAAATGTTTGTGGCACACCTATAACAAGACCTGTTAAACGAATTGGATGAATTGTCATCGTCGCTGTTTCGGCAATAAATGAATAATCAGTTGAGACCGCAATCGGTACACCGATTGAATGCCCTCCTCCTAAAACAAGAGATACAGTTGGTTTTGAAAGCGAAGCCACCATTTCAGAAATCGCTAATCCAGCTTCAACGTCACCCCCAACTGTATTTAATATTAACAGTAAACCTTCAATTTTTGGATTTTGTTCAATCGCGACAATTTGCGGAATGATGTGTTCATATTTTGTTGTTTTATTTTGTGGTGGCAACTGAATATGACCTTCCACCTGCCCAACAATTGTTAAGCAATGAATACGCGATTCATTCATTTGTGGTACATTTGTCTGTCCAAGTTGCTGAATTTTCTCCACTATAGAAGCCTCTTTTGGAACTTCTTTCGGCTCAGCTTCTTTTTCTTCATTTGTATAACGATCACGTTCTGTCATATCGCATCCCCTTTCACTCGTATATAACTATTATTTCTTAAGTTATGAATTTCATTCGATAGGGTTAAAAAAGAAAAAGATCACCTGTAAAGGTGACCTTCTTTATACTTCCATAATAATCGGTAAAATCATTGGCTTTCTCTTCGTTTCTTCGTACAAGAACTGCCCTAATAATTCACGAATATTTTGTTTCAACATAGACCATTCAATTGTATATTCTTTAATTGATTGTTCAACAATCATACGTACAATATCTGTGGATCGTTCGATTAATGCTTCTGATTCACGAACATATACAAAGCCGCGTGAAATAATTTCTGGACCAGAGATTATTTTCTTTTCATCCTTACCAAGTGTTACAACAACAACTAAAATTCCATCTTGAGATAACATCTTTCTATCTCGAAGAACGATGTTACCGACGTCACCTACACCTAATCCATCAATTAAAACATTACCAGCTTGCACTTTACCAGCTAATTTTGCTTCATCGTCACCAAAAGCAATTACATCGCCTTTTTCTACGATAAAGATATTCTCTCTCGCAATACCTACATCTTCCGCTAAATACGCATGTGCTTTTTGCATACGGAACTCACCATGTACGGGTACAAAATACTTCGGCTTCATTAAATTTATCATCAGCTTTAATTCTTCTTGGCTACCATGACCTGAAACGTGAACTTTTCTTTCACCGTAATAAATAACCTCAGCACCAGATCTAAATAACAAGTCAATAATTTTTGATACAGATACTTCATTTCCTGGAATTGGAGAAGCTGCAATAATAACAGTATCACCTTTACGAATTGAAATTTGTTTATGAGCTTGTTTCGCCATTCTAGAAAGGGCTGCCATCGGTTCCCCTTGACTACCAGTCGTTAAGATAGCTACCTTTTTTTCCGGGAAATTGTCTATTTCTTGTAATGAAATAACCATACCTTCTGGAACATCTAAATAACCAAGACGTCTTGCAATATCTACCACTTTCACCATGCTACGTCCTACTACCGCTACTTTCCTTCCAGTTTCAGCAGCTGCATCAAACACTTGTTGAATACGATGTACATTGGAGGCAAATGAAGCAACAATAATACGTCCTTCTGAACTATAGAATACTTTAGAAATCTCTATACCAACTTCTTTTTCCGAACCTGTATAACCAGGACGTTCAGCGTTTGTACTATCAGATAACAAGCAAAGTACGCCTTCATTTCCAATTTGCGCCATTTTCCCAAGATCTGCTCCACTATTTCCGATTGGAGTTTGATCAAATTTAAAGTCTCCTGTATATACTACAGCACCTTTTGATGTATGGAAACAAACACCCACAGAATCCGGAATACTATGTGTCGTTCCGAAGAATGACACATTTGTTGAATTAAACTCTACTGTTGAATTCGAGTCAATTGTTTTTAAGTCTACACGGCCTAACATTCCTGCTTCGCCAAGCTTTTCTTGTATAAGTCCTACCGTTAATTTCGTCGCATATACTGGAATAGATAATTTACGAAGCACATAAACAATTCCACCAATATGATCTTCATGACCATGGGTAATAAATAGTCCTTTTACTCGCTCTTGATTTTCTACTAAATATGTAATGTCAGGAATAACAATATCAATCCCAAACATTTCATCTCCCGGGAACATCAATCCGGCATCTACAATAAAGATTTCAGAATCAATTTCAACACAGTACATGTTTTTTCCGATTTCACCTACTCCGCCAAGAGCAAATACTTTAACAGACTCATTCTCTTTTCTCTTCATGTTGTTGCCTGGTTTAAAAATCTTGCAAACACTGATTTCACTAAAATTGCAGAGACACCAGGGGAAACTCTACAACCACCATATATTCACCGTCCAAGACGAATGTCCTTACCGTTATGCGATATCATGTCCTTGTTAATTTTTTAAACCAGGTTTCACCTCTCTTTCATTATATAAATCAAATATCTTATTCGATATGATATGAAAATTTCATTAAATCTTAATTTTTACCAATTTTGCTAAGCATACCCGTACTAAGCTACTTAGCCATATTATAACTGATACAAGAAATAGAACACAAGTTAAATTATGCGAAAGACAAGAGAAGACACTAAAATGAGATTATAATTTAAGAGGGCAAAATTCATATCAGTTTTACTATTTTCCCTACGTAATAAGAGTTTGATGGAAAAATATTCATGTAAATTCTTTACATAAACATGAAACGATATTCACTAAAAAAATCTTATCTCTGTAATCAGTTTCTTACTAATTCTCCCCCCTGCCATCCCCTTCTTATTACAGCCTATTAACTATAGCTAATTTTCATCACTTACATATAGTTAGTCAAAATAAAAATGACCTAGTTTCACACTAGGTCATTTTTATTAACGAGGAATAGATTGCATTACGGATTGTAACGTTATTCTTTCTTCTTCCGTTAATGGAAGAAGTGGCAAACGTACAGAACCTACATCTAATCCCACCATTTGTAATGCTGTTTTTACTGGTGTTGGGCTCGGCGCCATAAATAGTGCATCCGTTACTTTTACTAGTAATTGATGTAATTTCTGCGCTTTTTTGAACTCTCCAGCTTGGAATGCAGCAATCATTTCTTGCATTTCATTCCCGATAACATGAGATGCTACAGAAACAATACCTTTTGCTCCAATTGCCATAGCTGGTAATGTTAAACCATCATCACCGCTGTATACTGCAAAGTCGTCCGCTGTTTTTTCAATGATTTCTGTCATTGTTAATACATCGCCGCCTGCATCTTTAATCGCAACAATGTTTTCTATTTCTGATAAACGAACAACTGTATCAACGGAGATTTGTACAATAGATCGTCCTGGAACATTATATAGCATTACCGGAAGCGGAGTGCTTTCAGCGATTGTTTTAAAGTGCTGGTACATCCCTTCTTGACTCGGTTTATTATAATACGGTGCCACTAGCATAACTGCATCAACACCAACTTCAGTTGCCTTTTTTGTTAAATCGACAGAAGCATGCGTATTATTGCTACCTGTTCCAGCGATGACGGGCACCCTTTTATCGACAACAGATACGACATGGCGATATAACGCTACTTTTTCTTCTGATGTTAATGTAGGAGATTCTCCAGTCGTCCCTCCTACCACGATTGCTGTTGTACCGTTATCAATTAAATAATTTACCAATTTCGTTGTCTTTGCAAAATCGATATTACCATTTTTATCAAACGGTGTTACCATCGCGGTTGCAATTGTCCCAAAATCTATCATGATCTCACTCCTTATTGTTCCAGTTGCTTTTCTTTTGAAAGCTCAAATGCACTATGTAATGCATTCACAGCCTCCACTAAATCGGCTTCTTTTACAAGAACCCAAATTGTCGTATGACTATCTGCTGATTGCAGAATTTGAATACCTTTTTCCGCTAAAGCTGTGACAATTTTCGCTGTAACCCCTGGAATACCTGCCATTCCAGCACCAACGATAGAAACCTTCGCACAATGCTCTGTCACCACTGGATCATATCCAAGTTGCTTTAAAACCTCAACTGCACGCGCTGATACACTATCCTTTACTGTGTAAGCTACACCAGTAGGAGAAATGTTAATTAAATCCACACTAATCCCTTCATTAGCCATTTCTTTAAACACGTGTTGTTGTAAATCATATGCAGTTTCTTTTGCAAGCACTTTAATTTGCGTTACGTTTGACACATGGGCAATCCCTGTAACAGGACGTTCTTCTACATCCTGCCCTTTTGTAGCACCATCATATGCCGCAATAAGCGTACCTTCACTATCAGAATACGTAGAACGTACACGAAGTGGTACTTTTGCATGCATCGCAATTTCAACCGCACGCGGATGAACAACTTTCGCACCCTGATAAGCCATGTTACAAATCTCGTTATATGTTACAGTTTGAAGATGACGTGCATCTTTTACGATACGAGGATCCGCAGTCATAACACCTTCAACATCTGTGAAGATATCGATATATTCAGCATGAAGCGCAACACCTAATGCTGAAGCTGAGGTATCACTACCTCCGCGTCCAAGTGTTGTCGTATCTCCATTTTTCGTTTGACCTTGGAATCCAGTCACGACGATAACATCTACATTTTGTAACTCTTCATGTATACGATCGCAATTCATTTCAATAATCTTAGCATTCGTAAAGTCATTATTCGTTACAAAACCAGCTTGCGCACCATTTAATGCTGCTGCTTTTATACCATTCTCATTCAACATGTTAGAGAAAACAATTGCTGAGATTAATTCTCCGCATGATAATAATAAATCTTGCTCACGTTTAGAAATATTAGGTTCCTCTTGATTTACAAGACTTAATAACGTATCAGTTGCATACGGTTCACCTTTACGGCCCATTGCTGATACAACAGTAACTACTTTATAACCAGCAGCTAACGATTTTTTTATATGGTGAAGCGCATGCTTGCGCCCATTGTCATCACGTACTGATGTACCACCAAATTTTTGAACAATAATTTTCATATTTTGCACCTTCTCTTAGCCGTTTACACTAATTGTAATTTTACTAAGCGCTCTGCAATTTGAACAGAATTCCATGCAGCGCCTTTTAATAAGTTATCAGATACGACCCAAAGGTGGAATCCTTTATCATTATTTAAATCTTTACGGATTCTTCCAACGAATACTTCATTTTTACCTACTGCAGTAGCTGGCATTGGATATAACTGCTCTGCTGGATTATCTTGCAGTACAATACCTTCTGCATTTGCAAGTAAGTTTTTCATTTCTTCTACTGTTACGCCTTCTTTATCTACTTCAATGTACACAGACTCGGAATGACCCGATACAACTGGTAAACGTACACATGTCGCAGCTACTTCTAATTCAGGCATATGCATAATTTTTTTCGTTTCATTAATCATTTTCATTTCTTCGAATGTAAATCCATTATCTTGGAATTTATCAATCTGTGGAATAGCATTAAAAGCGATTTGGAAATGCTTTTCGTCACCTGATACAGGTAAAACATTCGCCTTTACTTCTTCGCCATTTAAGATTGCTTGTGATTGTTCATGAAGTTCTTCAATAGCTGCCGCACCAGCACCTGATACAGCTTGATATGTGGAAACGATTACTCGTTTTAAACCATATTGCTGGCGAACTGGTTCAAGAGCTACTACCATTTGAATTGTAGAACAGTTTGGATTTGCAATAATACCATTATGTTCTTTTAAATCATTTTCATTTACTTCAGGTACAACAAGTGGCACGTTTTCTGTCATACGGAATGCACTTGTATTATCAACAACAATTGCACCGCGCTTTGCTGCTTCTGGCGCTAATTGTTTCGATACAGATCCACCTGCACTAAATAGTGCAATATCTACTCCTTCAAAACTTTCAGGAGTTGCCTCTTGAACTGTAAATTCTTCGCCTTTAAATACAAGTTTCTTACCTGCAGATCGTTTAGATGAAAGTAACGTTAACTTCCCAATTGGAAATTCTCGTTTCTCTAAAGTATTTAACATTTGTTCACCAACTGCGCCGGTTGCTCCAACTACAGCGACATGAAAAGTTTTTTGCTTTTCCATCACTATGCCCCTTTCTAGATACCAATCCTTCTATAACTTAGAATTAGAAGGAGCTTACAATGCCCCCTCTAATCTTAATAACGTTAATTTTATCATATTCTACAGTAAGAATGATGGTTTCAACAAAAATTGTACGTTTTTTTCGTTTTTTAATTCATATATCTGAATTTTTCTACAACAACAGGTTGTAATTGTTTTCCTTGTAGCGCTTCCAATACTGTATCTTCAAGTAACTCCATACGAGCTACCATTGAGTTCGGTTTTTTCTCTGGTGCATCTTGGCCAAATGGTACAAAGTAGATGTCTTTTGTAGCCATTAGGCGCATGAGATTTACTCCATTAAGCCCTAAAGCATCATTCGTCGAAACAGCCAATACGACAGGCTTCCCATTTCTAAGCGTCGCTTTTGCTGCCATTAATACTGGAGAGTCTGTCATTGCATTTGCAAATTTACTCATCGAATTCCCTGTTAGTGGTGCAATCACCATGCAATCTAGTGGAATTTTCGGTCCTAGTGGCTCTGCGCCAACGATTGAATTAATTGCCTTAAAACCGGTTATTTCTTCGATCTTTTTAATCCATTCTTCCCCTTCGCCAAATCTAGTATTTGTTGATTGGACAGTATAAGAAACAACGGGACGTACTTCTGCACCTTCTGCAATTAACTTCTCTAAATGTGGCATAACTTCTTCATACGTACAATGTGACCCTGTAAATCCGAAACCAATTCGTTTTCCCTTCAAACTCATTTCTCATCATCCTCCTTTGCGATTGCATCTGCTATTAATAACTGAGAAAGAACATTCGCTAATATTTGTCCTGCTGTTTTCGGTGCAACAATCCCAGGAAGACCAGGTGCTAATAGTGCCTTCACTCCACGCTTCTCCGCATAGCGAAAGTCCGTGCCACCTGGCTTAGAAGCTAAATCAATAACTAGCGTATGAGCTGGCATTTTTGAAAGAACATTCGCTGTCACAACAAGATGCGGAATTGTATTAATAACAATATCGATATTACCTACTTCTTTCTCTATGTCTTGCATATGAAAAGGAGAAAACATCATTTCTGTAATACGAGCAATATGTTCCGAACGTCTCGCTCCAACTTTGACATGTGCTCCTAATGATTGAAAGGCTCTTGCAACACTCATACCAGTTCTACCAAATCCTAAAACCATTACATTCGATCCATGAATTGTGTAATCAGTATGTTGAATAACCATCATTAGTGTACCTTCTACGGTCGGAATAGAGTTATAGATTGCAACATCATCACGATCAAATAATTTTACAAGTTTGCGATTTGTAGTAGCTACGAGATTTTCCAAGTAAGGTGTACCAATACCTGAATATATAGTGAAGTTTTCTGGCGTCTTTTCAATTTGTTCTTTCGTTATGGAAACTTTCTCATTTGAAAAAATAGTATCTACTTCTCCTCTGGCATTCGTCCCTGCAACCGGCAAAATAATTGCATCTAAAGAAGTGAAATTTAAATCTTGTATACTTTCCTTTGCTGCCCCTGTAAAGCCATGATCTAACTGTTCAAACCCTATTAATGAAAGTTTCGCGTCCAGTTCGACTAGCTTGCGAATTACTTCTAGCTGCCGTGCATCTCCTCCTATGACAGCAATATGCATCTCAGTCAACATTCCCTAATTCACCTTCTTTTTCTTTCATTTATAAGAAAAATGCCTACTTTTTCTTTTTCCTCCACATCATATGTAATGTACGAGTTTGAGGTGATTGAAAAACAAAAAGCACACGTGATTTATCTTCTTTATATAAAGATAAAAAAAAGACAACCAAAATGGTCATCTTTCACTATGATCTTGAATGGTTCGTAAGATCGCAAAGTATCATATCATTTCCAACCTTCTTTATTTTGCTCCATTCTACTCTCACTTCTTGCTGTTCTCTTTTAAAACCTCCCCATTTCCCAGCAGGTATAATAAGCGCTTGTATTTTTCCATCTCTCTCATCAATTTCTAAATCTGCATGACCTAAAACTCCCATTTTTTCTGCTCTTTCTAAATCCACAATCTCTTTGCCACTTAATTCACTTAAACGCATTAAATCTCCCCCTATCCTACTTTTTATGAAGGTTATCCTATAATAAGTACCTATTCTGCATATATAAAAAAAATAACCGTATCTCATATAAAAGAGATACGGTTATTTCCGAAAGCGAATGAATTACAAGATCGATTAAAGTTTCATTCCTTTTGGCAGTTTTCCATCTGGACTAATAAGTGCCGCAGAGAATTCATCGGTAAACATATTGCGAATTAACTCGTCTACATTTTGCTTTGTTACAGTGTTTACACTTTCAATAATCTCATCAAGAGAACGATGTTTACGAAGAAGCAATTCGTTTTTACCATTACGGCTCATACGACTATTCGTACTTTCTAAACTTAACATTAAGTTTCCTTTTAATTGTTCTTTACTGTTAACAAGCTCTTTTTCTGTAATACCTGTATTTTTCAACGTATTTAACGTTTCTTGCATTGTTTCATACAGTGTATCTAATTGTTTACTACCTGTTCCACCGTAAAGTGTTAACATTCCTGTATCTTCATAAGAAGAGTGATAAGAGAACACTGAGTACGCCAATCCACGTTGCTCACGTACTTCTTGGAATAAACGGCTACTCATACTACCGCCTAAAACATTATTTAATACAATTAAGTTATAAATATCTTCGTGTCCCATTTGCAAGCCTTTATATCCTAAACATAAATGAGCTTGTTCTGTTTCCTTCTTACGTGCTACTTTATTGAAATGGAAGATTGGGCTATGTACTTGTTCACGATTTGTTGTCCCTTCGTAACTACCGAAATATTGCTCTACAGTTTGTAAAAATGCTTCATCAATATTCCCTGCAATTGATACAACAACATTTTCAGGTGTGTAATGATCTTTCATATATTGACGTAACGTATCACCTGTAAATGTTTCAAGCGTTTCTTCTGTTCCTAAAATAGGATATCCAAGCGGATGCGTTTCATATGTTGCTTTCGTTAACATATCATGCACAATATCATCTGGCGCATCTTCGTACATTTTTATTTCTTCACATACAACATTCTTCTCTTTTTTCAGTTCTTCCTCATCAAATGTTGAATTAAAGAACATATCTGCTAAAACATCTAATGCATATTTAGCATGCTCATCTAGCACTTTCGCATAGTAACATGTATATTCTTTTGAAGTAAAAGCATTTACTTGTCCACCAATGCTATCAAATGATTCTGCAATCTCTCTTGCACTTCGCGTTTCTGTCCCTTTAAAGAACATATGTTCCAAAAAGTGTGAAACCCCATTATTTTTTTCATTTTCATTTCTTGAACCTGCGTGGATCCATACACCAATCGCAACCGAGCGTACAGTTGGTATATTCTCCATAACAATTCTTACACCATTTTTACACGTATATTTTTTAATCAAAAACTTTCCTCCTAATGCCAGTTTCTCTAAATAATTGCTATTATTTAATGATAACAAGTTTAGAGATGAATGTCATGCAAATGTATTTAATCCACACGTTTTTCATCTAGTAATTCTGTAATATTCCCCACTTTATATCCTTGTTCCTTTAAATTTTTAATCATAGTATCTAGCGCTTCTGTTGTAGGTGAAGTAGGATGCATTAGCACAATAGCACCTGGATGTATTTTTCGCATTACTCTCTGCAATAGCACACCCGGTTCTGGCCGCTTCCAATCAATTGTATCTACAGTCCACATAATCGTCCCCATTTGGAAATCATCCGCTATTTTTACTACCTCATCCCGAAAGCTTCCACTTGGCGGAGCAAACCATCTCACTTTCTGATTTGTAGCTGCTTCTATCATTCGATTCGTTTTTTGTAATTGATCTCGTATTTCATCTGTAGACAGCGTTTTCATATTAGGGTGTGTGTAAGAATGATTTCCTACTTCTTGATTTGCATCGACAATCATTTTGGCAAATCGTAAGTTTTCTTTCACCCAGCGTCCTTCTAAAAAGAAAGTCGCCTTCACATCATGTTTTTTCAATATCTCTAATATACGTGGCAAATACTCATTACCCCAGGCCACATTAATTGTTAATCCCACCATCTTTTTATTTGGATGTCCTCGATAAATGGGAGCTGGTGGTAAATCTTCTAAGTGAACACTCGGTGATACTTCCTTAAATTCAAGTTGTTTTTGATCAAACTTCTTGATTTTCTTCATATTATTATAGGACGCTTCTATATCCACTTGTTTTCCATTATACCCAGGCGTCGCCTTCCAAATCTTATCAATCATCGCATTTTGCGGCATAATCTCGTACTGTTTTACATGCTTTTGAATCTCTTCATGCAAGTTATCCTGCGCAAAAACGGAATAAGAGCCACAACCCATATATAAAGAAAATATAAATATGTACGCTAATATACGAGCTTTCATATAAACCCTCCCATTAACTATAAAAAAAGAAACCATTTTCTTCTTATCTTTGTTAATTTGAGCGTTATGATGAAAACTATACCTATACTCACATAAAAATCTAAATGAATCACATTTTTTACATAACAAAAAAAGCCAGCTAAACTGGCTTTCACTTATTGTTGCTCTTGTGCGTTTTCTTCTTTAGCTGCTTCTTCTTTAGCTGCTTCTTTTTCTTGCTCTTCTTTTAGCAATACTTTTCTAGATAAGTTTACACGACCTTGTTTGTCAATCTCGATAACTTTAACTGAAATCTCATCACCGATTTTCACAACGTCTTCTACCTTACCTACACGCTCAAGTGCAAGTTCAGAAATGTGAACAAGTCCATCTTTACCGCTAAATAATTCAACGAACGCACCGAATTTTTCAACGCGTTTAACTTTTCCTAAGTAGATTTCGCCTACTTGTACTTCGCGAACGATATCTTCGATAATTTTCTTCGCTTTTTCATTCATCTCTTGATTAATTGATGAAATGAATACTGTACCATCTTGCTCGATGTCAATTTTAACGCCAGTTTCTTCAATGATTTTATTGATTTGTTTACCACTTGGTCCAATAACATCACGAATTTTATCTGGGTTAATTGCCATTGTAATAATCTTCGGAGCATACGCAGATAACTCAATGCGAGGTTCAGCGATAACAGATAACATGTGATTTAGAATGTGCATACGACCAACTTTCGCTTGTTGTAATGCTTCTTCTAAAATCTCACGAGATAAACCATCGATTTTAATGTCCATTTGTAGTGCAGTTACACCTTTTGCAGTACCTGCTACTTTAAAGTCCATATCACCTAAATGGTCTTCCATTCCTTGAATATCTGTTAAAATTGTGTAATGCTCACCAGATTTCACTAGACCCATTGCAATACCAGCAACTGGTGCTTTAAGTGGTACACCCGCATCCATCATCGCTAATGTACTACCGCAAATACTCGCTTGTGAAGTAGAACCATTTGACTCTAATACTTCAGATACAAGACGAACTGTATATGGGAAATCCTTTTCAGATGGGAGTACAGGTTCAAGAGCACGTTCTCCTAGTGCTCCGTGACCAATTTCACGACGACCTGGTCCACGCATTGGTCTTGTTTCACCAACACTAAATGAAGGGAAATTATAATGGTGCATAAAGCGTTTTGACTCTTCTACACCTAGACCATCTAAAATTTGCACATCGCCTAATGCACCTAATGTACAAATACTTAATGCTTGCGTTTGTCCACGTGTGAATAGACCAGAACCATGTGTACGAGATAAAATGCCAACCTCTGATGCTAAAGGACGAATTTCGTCACCTTTACGACCATCTGGGCGGATTTTTTCAACTGTAATAAGACGACGTACTTCTTCTTTTACAATTTTATATAAAATCTCACTTACTTGTCCTAATGTATCAGCATCAGCTTCCTCAGCTTCGTAATGCTCAATTACACGCTTTTTCACTACGCTAATTGCATCTTCACGTGCATGTTTTTCGTGCACTTGAATTGCAGAATGCATATCTGTCTCAGCCATTTCACGTACAGCTTGGTTCAAATCAGCATCCACTTCATAAAGTTTCACTGCTGTTTTCTCTTTACCGACAGCTTGTACAATCTCTTCTTGGAATGCAATTAGACGTTTAATTTCATCGTGTCCAAACATAATTGCTTCTAACATTGTTTCTTCAGGTACTTGATCCGCTCCTGCTTCAACCATGTTAATTGCATCTTTCGTACCAGCTACAACAAGGTGCATATCACTTTGTTCTTGCTGTTCTACTGTTGGATTAATAACGAACTCGCCATTAATACGACCAACTGTCGCACCTGCGATTGGACCTTCAAATGGAATATCTGAAATAGATAATGCTAATGAAGAACCAAGCATAGCTGCCATCTCAGAAGAACAGTCTTGATCAACACTCATTACGATGCTGACAACTTGTACTTCATTACGGAAACCATCTGCGAAAAGTGGACGGATTGGACGGTCAATTAAACGACTTGCTAAAATTGCTTTTTCACTTGGACGGCCTTCGCGCTTAATAAAACCGCCTGGGATTTTTCCAACTGCATATAAACGCTCTTCATAGTTTACTGTAAGCGGGAAGAAATCTACATTTTTTGGCTCTTTTGATGCAGTTGCTGTAGATAGAACTGCTGTGTCGCCGTATCTTACTAATACTGCTCCGTTTGCTTGTTTTGCAAGCTGACTTGTTTCAATTGTTAGCTGACGACCAGCTAAATCTATCGAGAAGACTTGCTTTTCCTGACTCATTTAAGTACCCCTCTCAATTTAAAATATTCAATTCTTCTATGTAAATGGATAGTATATCACAATATTCTTTCCTCTAGTATTGCCGAAAATTAAGTAAGCTATAAAGAGTAGAAGATATATTTTTACCTAACAAAAAAGCGGGAATATTCCCGCTTCTTTGACTATCGACGTAAGCCAAGCTTTGTGATTAATTCACGGTAACGTGTGATATCGCTATTACGAAGGTAAGTAAGTAAGTTACGACGTTTACCAACCATCTTTAATAGACCACGACGTGAATGATGATCCTTCTTGTGAGTACGTAAGTGCTCGTTTAGAGTGTTAATTTGCTCCGTTAGGACAGCAATTTGAACCTCTGGAGAACCAGTATCAGTCTCATGAGTTCTAAATTGTGCAATGATTTCATTTTTACGCTCTTGTGTTAAAGCCATCCTATTTCACCTCCTAATAATTAAACCCCCAGTTACCTAGCAAGCATCGGTGAGTCGCAATGCCAAGTAATGGTTGTCATAAAGTACATAACATAGAATACTACTTTTCATTTGAAAAAGCAAGTATATTCTTTACGCTCGCAAAATATTCTTGGGCAACCTTTTTATCTTGAGCGATTTGAGCAACTAACTCATCAATTCCATTAAACTTTTTTTCTTCTCTTATACGCATGTGCCATTCCACTGTAACACTTTGATCGTATATGTCTTTATTAAATTCAAATAGATGCACTTCAATAGATAATTGACGCTCATTCTCTTTGAAAGTTGGTTTATATCCGATATTACATACACCATCATGCCATTCATCATGAACCTTCAATCTTACCGCATATACACCTACAGGTGGCAACAAATATTCATCACTTAAACCTACATTTGCAGTTGGGAAACCAATTTGACGTCCACGCTTATCACCGTGTACAACTGTTCCTTCTACCGTGTAAGCTCTCCCTAAAATAGATGGAATTTGTTCCATTTCACCGTTTCGAATTAACTTTCGTAATGAAGTAGAACTTACTTTTTCTTCTTGATATTCAACTTTTTCGATCACGGTCTGTGTAAACTCCCCTCTTGCATGAAATGGTAAAGTCTCCATCTTCCCTTTTCCTAAACGTCCATATGAATAATCAAAGCCTGCTACTACATGCTTTACATTTAAACCAATAATATACTCATCGACAAACTGCTGTGGTAATAATCCAGCAAATGGCTCATCGAATTTCACCACATATAAGATATCAATTCCTAAACTTGCGATGATTTCTTCTTTAAGGCGCATCGGTGTAATATACTCCACATGCGCTTCTTTTTTTCCTAATACAACAGATGGGTGTGGATGGAACGTCATGACAGCACTTTTACATCCTCTTTCATCCGCTATTTTTTTCGCTGTTCGAATCACACGTTGATGTCCTAAATGAATGCCATCAAAATATCCTAATGCCATTACAGTAGGTGGTAATTCTATTTTATTTTGTTCATGTGGATGAGTTAAATGAATAAGTTTCACGCTTGAATTCACCTTTTTCTGTAATAATCCTTCCAATAATTCATTATAGCTTTAGTTCTTGATTATTCACAAGTACTTTCATTGGCTTTAGCATTCCAGGGTGTTTTGGGTGATGTTCATAAATTGCTAAGCAACGATCATTTTTATCAAATACTGTAATAAATGGTGCTGTTGTTTCTAATTCATTCTTTAAGAACATACCGTTCTTTATTTTTTCAGCTTGCTTTTCATCTACAACCATTTTTGGAAACTTACTTAGCGCCTCATCAATTGAGATGAAAATAGACTCTACTGTTCCATTTTGCACGTTTTCTTCAATTTCTTCAAATGATATGCAATCTTCTAGTAAAAATTCACCAGATGCTGTTCTTACAAGGTGAGACATATGTGATGGAAATCCAAGTTTTTCACCTATCATTACTGCTAGTGTTCTTACATATGTTCCTTTACTACACGTTACACGGAAACGAAATGAAATATTTTCCCCTTCAAAAACTTCACGTTCATCAAGTAATACAAATTCATGAATTGTAATTGTACGAACTGGACGTTCAACTTCTTGTCCTGCCCTTGCATATTCGTATAGTTTTTTCCCGTTAACTTTTACAGCTGAGAACATCGGCGGCATTTGTTCAATTGTCCCTGTTAATTCCGCTAGTACCTCTTCTACTTCTTTACGTGTAATGACACGATTTACATCTTGTTTCTCCACAACTTCACCAGAAGCATCTTCTGTTGTTGTCGAAAATCCTAATGTCACTTCACCTTCGTATGTTTTTGTTTCACTTGTTAAAAATTGCGCAATTTTTGTTGCACGCCCAACGCAAATAGGTAATACTCCTGTTACATCTGGATCCAGTGTCCCTGTATGACCAATTCGTTTCTCACGCAATATCTTTCTTAATTTGAACACACAATCATGTGATGTCATTCCCTTTGGCTTATGTAATAATACTACACCTTCCATATACTCACCTCATCATTATTCTTTTGTAGTAATTGCAATTATGCAAAACTTATTTTACATTGAAAAAATGGATAGACAAATGTCTATCCATTATTCTTCACGTTTACCGTCTTTATTAATTTCATGTAAAAGTGTATCAATTCGATGACCATATCCGATAGACTCATCAAACTCAAAGGTAATTTCTGGTGTTTTACGAAGACGAATACGTTGGCCAATTTCTGAACGAATAAAGCCTTTTGCCTTCGCTAAACCTTTTAATGTATTTTCTTTCTGTTCTTCGTCACCTAAAACAGAAATGTATACTTTAGCAATTTGTAAATCTCCACTCACTTGTACATCTGTTACTGTAACAAATCCAATACGTGGGTCTTTAATTTTACGACTGATAATGTCGCCTAATTCTTTTTTCATTTGCTCGCCCACACGGTTCGCACGTAATTTCATAACTCTTCACCTCATTCAATACCATTCCAAATGTGTTATCGTACGTTCAATTTCAGGAAATGAATCGATATACTCAAGTACACGATTCATTTCTTTTTCACAGACAACACGATTTGAGGATACGGAAACAATTGCAATTTCTGTACGTTGCCATACATCTTGATGCCCAACTTCAGAAACAGCTACATTATAGCGCTGTTTCACACGAGTTAACACACGTTGCAAAATTGCTCGTTTCTCTTTTAAAGAATGCACATCGTAAATCATACACTCGAATGAGAGTGAAGCGATAATCATCGCTTCACTTCTTCCATAACGTATGCTTCAATGATGTCCCCTTCTTTAAGATCATTATATCTCTCAATTGTAATACCACACTCATAGTTTTGTGCAACTTCTTTTACGTCGTCTTTGAAACGTTTTAACGTATCAAGTTTTCCTTCGAAGACTACTACGCCATCACGGATAATACGAACGCCACTATCACGTGTAATTTTACCGTCTATTACGTAACAACCTGCGATTGTTCCAACTTTTGTTACTTTGAATGTTTGACGAACTTCCGCTTGACCGATTACTTTTTCTTCGAATTCTGGATCCAGCATACCTTGCATTGCTGATTCAATTTCTTCGATTACTTTATAGATAATACGGTGTAAACGAACATCAACTTTCTCTAATTCAGCTGTACGCTTCGCATTCACATCAGGGCGTACGTTAAATCCAATTACAATTGCATTAGATGCAGAAGCTAAAATAATATCAGATTCTGTAATCGCACCTACGCCTGTATGGATAATTTTTACTTTTACACCTTCAACATCAATTTTACGAAGTGATGCTGCCATTGCTTCTACAGAACCTTGTACGTCTGCTTTCACAATTAAGTTAATTTCTTTTACATCGCCCTCTTGGATTTGTTGGAATAAATCTTCCAGGCTGAATTTAGATTTCTCACCACGTTGTGCAACTAACGCTTCTTGTGCACGTGATTCACCAATTTGACGAGCTTTCTTCTCATCAGCGAATGCCATGAAACGATCTCCCGCTTGTGGCACTTCATTTAAACCTGTAATTTCAACAGGAGTTGATGGACCAGCAACTTTTACACGACGACCAATATCACTTACCATTGCACGAACACGACCGAATGATGTTCCAACAACAATTGGATCTCCAACTCGAAGTGTACCGTTTTGAACAAGTAATGTCGCGATAGTTCCTTTACCTTTATCAAGCTGTGCTTCAATTACAGTACCAGCTGCATAGCGATTTGGATTTGCTTTATATTCTTCTACTTCACTCACAAGAAGGATCATTTCTAGTAAGTTGTCAATTCCCTCGCCTTGAATTGCAGAAATTGGTACGAAAATCGTGTCTCCGCCCCAAGCTTCTGGAACTAATTCATATTCTGTTAATTCTTGCATTACACGATCAGGATTTGCCGCTGGTTTATCCATTTTATTCACAGCAACAATAATTGGTACTCCAGCTGCTTTCGCATGGCTAATCGCTTCAACTGTTTGTGGCATAACACCGTCATCAGCTGCAACAACAAGAATTGTAATATCTGTTACTTGTGCACCACGAGCACGCATTGTTGTAAATGCCGCGTGACCTGGTGTATCTAAGAACGTAATTTTCTTATCATTTACATCAACTTGGTATGCACCGATATGCTGAGTAATTCCACCAGCTTCGCCAGCAGTTACTTTTGAATTACGGATAGAGTCAAGCAATGTTGTTTTACCATGGTCAACGTGTCCCATAATTGTAACAACAGCTGGACGTTCTTTTAAGTTTTCTTCATCATCTTGCTCATCGATGAATGTTTCAAATTCAGTTTCACTTACAACTACTTCTTCTTCTACTTCAATACCGTAATCAGTAGCAATTAACTCAATTGTATCTTTATCTAAGTCTTGGTTAATTGTCGCCATAATTCCTAGCATGAAGAGCTTTTTAATAATTTCAGATGGCTCTTTGCTTAACTTTTTAGCAAGGTCACCTACTGTAAGGCTTCCAGAGAAAGTGATTTTATCTGGTGTTTCTACTATTGGTGTTTGTTGTCTTCCAGCAAAGTTATCTTGACGTTTATCTTCATTTGCTTTGCCTTTTTTCTTATTCTTATTGCTGTTCTTTTTACTGCGAACAACTTTCTCTTCTACTTCAAACTCATCTGCAACAGAAGGTTTTTCCGCTCCAGCGCTATATTGATTATCTAATTTGTTTACTACTTCATCTTCTAACATTGTCATATGATTCGAAACCTCGATATTCATCTCTTTTAGTTTTGTCATAAGATCTTTACTTGAGATATTATTTTTTTTTGCATATTCATGTACTCGAATTTTACTCATACCTTCACCCCCGGTAATTTGTATCGAGCATGCTACGTAGCTTTTTCGCAAAGCCTTCATCTAAAACAGCTACAACGACTCGCTCGTCTCTCCCAATCGCATGCCCTAATTGTTGTCGATTTTCGACTTTTCTCATTGGTATGTTGTAGTACGTGGTTTTATCAATGATACGTTTTGTAGTGTTCGCTGACGCATCTTCAGAAAGCAATACTAGCTTTGCTTTGCCACTTCGTACTTCTTTTAAAACGAGTTCTTCACCCGAAATAAGTTTTCGAGCGCGGTTTGCTAGTCCTAAAAATGATTTCCAATCAGACACTTATTTCGACTCCTCCTCAACAAGCTCAAGAAGCTCTTCGTACAGAGAACTGTCGATTTTCGCTTTTAGATGATGTTCCAAAATGTTTTTCTTTTGGGCTTGAATAATGCTTTCTTTATCTTTTGATAAATATGCACCTCGTCCTGATTTTTTTCCTGATAAATCAATAGACACTTCGCCCTCTTTGGAACGAACAATGCGAACTAGCTCTCGTTTTGATTTCATCTCTTGCGTCGCAATACATTTTCGTAACGGAACTTTTCGATTGCTCATACTCATCACCTCTATTCGATTTCGTCTTCAGCTGAATCGAATCCGAATGCGATTACGCTATCTTCTTCTGTCACAATACCAAGTTGTTTCGCATCAGACTCACTTTTAATATCAATTTTCCAGCCTGTTAATTTAGCTGCAAGACGCGCATTTTGTCCACGCTTACCAATCGCTAATGAAAGCTGGTGGTCTGGAACAACAACAGTTGTTGCTTTCTCTGCTTCATCTACAAGTACTTTAACAACCTGTGATGGACTTAAAGCATTTGCAACATATTCAACTGGGTCATTCGACCAGCGAACGATGTCAATCTTTTCACCTTTTAGTTCATCTACAACGCGTTGTACACGTTGTCCTTTCGGTCCTACACAAGAACCTACTGGATCAACATCGATATTCTCTGCATATACAGAAATTTTAGAACGGTCGCCTGCTTCACGTGCTACAGAGCGAATTTCTACAGTTCCATCATAAATTTCTGGAACTTCCATTTCGAATAAACGTTTTAAAAGACCAGGATGTGTACGTGATACGTAAATTTGTGGTCCTTTTGTTGTCTTTTCTACTTTTGTAATAAATACGCGAATACGATCATGTGGTTTATATTGCTCATTTGGCATTTGCTCACTTACAGGTAATAAAGCTTCTACTTTACCTAAGCTTACATAGATGAAACGAGCATCTTGGCGCTGTACAATACCAACCATAATGTCTTCTTCACGATCACTAAATTCTGAATAAATTACACCACGTTCCGCCTCACGAACTCGTTGTGTTACAACTTGTTTTGCAGTTTGCGCTGCAATACGACCAAAATCTTTTGGCGTTACTTCAATTTCTAGTACGTCACCATCTTGGTAGTTTGGATTAATTTGTCTTGCCTCTTCTACAGAGATTTCAAGACGTGGATCAAACACATTATCTACAACGTCCTTACGTGCTAAAACTTGAATTGTTCCCACTTCTGGGTTAAAGCTCACACGAACGTTTTGTGCTTGGTTAAAATTGCGTTTATAAGCAGAGATTAATGCTGCTTCAATCGCATCAATAATAATATCTTTGCTAATACCTTTTTCTGACTCTAATACGAGCAAAGCATCTAACAACTCAGTGCTCATGAAGATCCCCCTTCTTACTAAAACGTAACAGCAAGTCGCGCATTTGCAACTTTATCCATTGGAATTTGGATTTCTTTTTTACGTGTTTTAATTGTTAATAGTAGTGTAATTGTATTACCGTCGTAGGAAAGTAGCTTTCCTTCAAACATCTTCTCACCATCAATCGGCTTATATGTTTTAATCGCCACTTGTTTTCCTACCGCTTGCTGGAAGTCTTTCTCTTTCTTTAATGGACGTTCCGCTCCAGGAGATGATACATCCAAAAAGTAAAGATGAGGAATTGGATCCTCTTTATCTAAAGCTTCGCTTAAACGTTCACTTACCGCACCGCATTCTTCAATTTCGACTCCCTTTTCAGAATCGATGAATACGCGTAAGAACCAGTCTTGTCCTTCTTGCACATACTCTACATCTACAAGTTCAAGATTTAACTCTTCAACGATTGGCTGCGCAAATGCTTCTACAATTTCTGTGACTTTCTTATCCATAAACAGCCTCCTTCCTGCCGCCATGTACCATTTACAAGAAAAGATCCCGTTCATAAAGACGGTCTATCTTATTCTTTCTCGTTAGCTAACAAAAGCCCCTGCCGTTAAGCAGGGAATATCTGTCTTAGTATTACCAAATTTAAGAAGTAAAACTTGTAACAAAATATGTATATACGACAGAAATATCTTTACTATCTACATCAGCAAAATGTAGATAGTAACACGAAAGAGTGGGTTTCCCCACTCTCTTTTTCACAAAATATACATGACATGGTTATCTCGGTTTATAGTATACCATAGCAAATGTTGATTTGCAAAGATTTTTCCTACCTATTAGAACAGTGACAATTGGTTTTGATCCGGTAAATCTCCTAGACAACCTTGACCATCTAAATACTCAATAATCGTTTTAGAAACCTTACTGCGCTGCTGTAAGTCTTCTTTTGATAAGAAATCACCATTTTTACGAGCTTCAACAATACTGAAAGCTGCGTTTGTACCAAGACCGGGAACTGCATTAAATGGAGGAATTAAAGTATCCCCATCAATTATAAATTCGGTTGCATGCGAGCGGTATAAATCAACCTTTTGGAATGAATAACCACGCTCACACATTTCAAGTGTCATTTCTAATACCGTTAATAAACTCTTCTCTTTCGGTGCTGCATCCAATCCTTTTTGTGCAATCTCATCAATTTTTACACGTATGGATGCTGAACCTTTCGCCATCGCCTCTACATCAAAGTCATCTGCACGAACTGTAAAATATGCCGCATAGAATAAAAGTGCGAAATGTACTTTAAAGTATGCAATACGTACAGCCATAAGTACGTAAGCAGCCGCATGGGCTTTAGGGAACATGTACTTAATCTTCTTACATGAATCAATATACCAACCTGGTACATTGTTATTTCTCATTTCCTCTTCCCATTCTTCAGGTACACCTTTACCTTTACGCACCGACTCCATGATTTTGAAGGCTAATGATGGATCCAAGCCTTGATAAATTAAATATACCATGATGTCATCACGACAACCGATAACTTCACTCAGTGTACACGTACCGTTATAAATTAATTCATTCGCATTACCTAACCATACATCTGTACCATGGGACAGTCCAGAAATTTGGACAAGCTCTGAAAACGTCGTTGGTTTCGTTTCTTCTAACATTTGTCTTACGAATTTCGTACCAAACTCTGGTATACCAAGTGTACCTGTTTTACAGTTAATTTGTTCTTCCGTTACCCCTAAAGATTCTGGACCAGAGAAAATTTTCATTACTTCTGGATCATCCGTTGGGATTGTTTTCGGGTCAATACCACTTAAATCTTGAAGCATACGAATAACAGTCGGATCATCGTGTCCTAATATATCAAGTTTCAATAAATTATCATGAATTGAGTGGAAGTCAAAGTGCGTTGTTCTCCACTCAGCACCTATTGAATCAGCCGGAAACTGAATTGGTGAAAAGTCAAAGATATCCATGTAATCTGGTACAACGATAATACCACCTGGATGCTGTCCGGTCGTACGCTTTACACCTGTACATCCTGCAACTAAGCGATCAATCTCTGCATTTCGAATTGTTAAGTTATGATCATTAGCATAACCTTTCACATACCCATAAGCGGTTTTTTCCGCAACCGTACCAATTGTTCCTGCGCGGTATACATAATCTTCACCGAACAGTAATTTCGTATAGTTATGGGCGCGTGGTTGGTATTCTCCGGAGAAATTCAAATCGATATCCGGTACCTTATCCCCTTTAAATCCAAGGAACGTTTCGAAAGGAATGTCATGCCCATCTTTCACATATGGAACATTACATGTTGGGCATTCTTTATCTGGTAAATCAAAACCAGAACCTACAGAACCGTCATTAAAGAACTCTGATTGTTTACACTTTGGACATACATAGTGCGGTGGTAATGGGTTTACTTCTGTAATTTCCATCATCGTTGCAACAAATGATGAACCTACCGATCCACGCGAACCTACTAGATAACCGTCCACTAACGATTTTTTCACAAGCTTATGTGAAATTAAATAAATAACGGCGAATCCATGTCCAATAATACTTTTCAATTCTTTTTCCAAACGAGCTTCTACAATTTCCGGTAGTTCATCTCCATAGATACTTCTTGCCATTATATAGCTCATATCACGTGTTTCATCGTCAGCACCTTCAATTTTCGGTGTGTATAAATCATCTTTTACTGGACGAACATCACCAATTAATGATGCGATCTTGTGTGTATTTGTCACAACAATTTCTTTTGCTTTGTCTTCACCTAAGAATGAAAAACAATCTAGCATTTCATTTGTTGTACGGAAATGTACAGGCGGTAATGAATGGCGATTTAACGGATTAGCTCCTCCCTGCGAACTGACTAAAATTTTCCGATATATCGCGTCCTCAGGATCTAAATAATGCACATTCCCAGTAGCAACAACTGGTTTATCTAACGTCTCACCTAGTTTTACTAAGTTAGAAATTATTGTTTTTAACTGTCCTTCATCTCGAACGAGTTCACGTTCCACTAAATGACGTAACACTTCTGGAGGCATAACCTCAATGTAATCGTAAAACTGTGCAATTTCTTCTACTTCTTCAGGCGCTTTTTGCATCATAGCTTCAAATACTTCACCTTTGTCACAAGCTGTTCCTACTAAAATGCCTTCGCGATATTTTTTTAATAGTGATCGTGGTACACGTGGTACACGATAAAAGTAATTCAAGTGAGAATATGAAACAAGTTTATATAAGTTTTTCAACCCAACATCTGATGTGGCAAGTAACGTCATATGACTTGGACGCCCACGTTTATACGCATCCCCTTGTCCCATACTATCGTTTAGTTGATCGTGATATTCAAATCCCTTTTCAATCACATCTTTTAACATCTTCACAAGTAAATATCCCGTTGCTTCTGTATCATAAATCGCACGGTGATGTTGCGTTAATTCAATATCAAGCTTTTTACACATCGTATTTAATCGATGATTTTTCATTTCTGGGAATAAGAACCGTGCAAGTTCTAACGTATCAATAACTGGATTTTTCGTTTTTTCTATCCCAGCCTTTTTAAAACCTACGTTAATAAAGCCCATATCGAAGCTTGCGTTATGAGCAACAAGTGTATGGTCACCCATCCATTCCTCAAACTTTTTAAACACTTCGTCCACTTCTGGTGCATCAGTTAACATATCATCTGTAATACCTGTTAATTCAATAATCGTCGCCGATAATGGTTGATGAGGGTTTGCGAAAGATTCAAAGCGATCAATAATTTCTCCACCTTTTACCTTTACAGCAGCTAACTCAATGACTGTATCATATACAGCAGATAACCCTGTTGTCTCAACGTCAAAGACAACATATGTTTCTTCTGCAAGTAGACGATGTGCTTCGTTATATGCTATCGGCACACCATCATTAACTAAATTTGCTTCTACACCATATAGAACTTTAACTCCAGCCTTTTTACCAGCAGAATATGCTTCTGGGAACGACTGTGCAACAGCATGGTCTGTAACTGCAATAGCCTCATGCCCCCATTTTCCGGCTTGGGCAACGAGCTTAGAAACAGAAGTAACAGCATCCATTTGACTCATTGGAGTATGAAGATGAAGTTCTACTCTTTTTTCTCCTTCTTTTGCTTTATCTTTACGAGAAGGTCCCGTTATTTCATTTATATCATTTGCGATCATAACTAAATCACGCACGAATGTATCATTTTGAACTGAACCACGCGCTTTTACCCAAGTTCCTTTTTTCAAGGATTGTAACATCGGGATATCTTCTTTATCACGTGAGAACATCTTAATCATAATAGAGTCCGTATAGTCAGTTATCTTTAAAGTTAATAATGTACGTCCACTACGAAGTTCTTTCGTCTCTACATGGAAAACATACCCTTGAACGGTTTTTCTTCTTTCTTCATCTTGAATTTCACGCAGCGGCGTAATCTCTTCATCTGGCTTAATAAGATAACCAAGCACAACTGGTCCTTCATGAACAACATCACTTTCTTCAGCTTGCCTTTTAGCCATCTCTTCCATAGCCTGTATAACTCGTTGACGATCTTCTTCCTGTGTCTGCTCACGAAACTTTTGCATTTCTTCTGCATTTTGCTTTATATGTGTGTCTAACTGAAAACGCGGGAATCCAAAAGCTTCGTATTGATCACCTACTGGTTTCGCAACGTTTTTCTTTAAAGTAGTAGATTCCAGCTCATTATTTACATTTAATAGCAACTTCACGCCATTGACCTGCGGAAGTTGCTTCTTTAAGTACGCGAACATAGGTGAAAATGTAATTCGTTCTGTACAAAGCGGCCAATATGCCTTTACTTCTTCTTCTGTAAATTGTTTATTCTCTGCTTCTAATGCAAATGTTGTTCTTGCAATATGAGAAAATGATTGCTTAAGCTTTGTTTCTAGCAACTCATATAATTCTGTCGGCAAAATACGTGGCACTTGTAAGTCAAAATGCCAACTTTTATTCGCTTTATCAATAACTAGCTTTTCAATACCACCGCCATGTAAATATTGATTTATAAGGTCTTCTGGTATTTGCAACTGTTGGAGCAAAATTTGAAATCGCTCTTGTTGTTCATTTGTTAATGACATAAGCACTCTCCTTCCATTTGCTATTATAAATTGAAACGTACTACAAAGAAAGATTTCTTCCTTCTTCTTTTACAAAATACGTTTACAAAGAAAGAGAAGGTACCTCATTACGAGGTACCTCTTCTTATTTTAAAATATTAGCAATATATGTTTGAAGTTCTTCTACTTTCACTTCTTCAGACTCGCCTGTAGCACGTACTTTCACTTCTACAATACCTTCATCTGCTTTTTTACCAACTGTAACACGAACTGGAAGGCCGAATAAATCTGCATCTGCAAATTTAACACCTGCACGTTCTGCACGATCATCTAGTAATACTTCGTATCCTTGCTCTTGTAATGAGTTATAGATATTTTCACCCATTTCACGTTGTGCATCAGATTTCATATTTACTGGAATTACATGCACATGGAACGGTGCAACAGCTTTTGGCCAAACTAAACCGTTCTCATCATTAAACTGCTCTGCGATTGCTGCCACTGTACGAGATACACCGATACCGTAACAACCCATAATAAGTGGTTTTGTTTTTCCGTTTTCATCTAGGAACGTTGCGTTCATTGCTTCACTATAACGAGTTCCTAATTTGAATACATGACCAACTTCAATTCCACGTGCGAAAAGAATTGTTCCATTTCCATCTGGAGATTGGTCTCCTTCTTGGATGAAGCGTAAATCTGTATATTGACTTACTTTAAAGTCACGTTCTGGATTTACATTTACATAATGGAACCCTTCTTCGTTCGCTCCTGAACATCCGTTGACAATTGATGCTACAGCATGGTCAGCGATAATTTCGATATCCCCTGTAACACCAATCGGTCCTAAAGAACCCACTTCACAGTTTAATAACTCTTTTATTTCTTCATGTGAAGCAAGCTCAACGACTGAAGCTCCGTATACATTCTTCACTTTTACATCATTGACTTCATGATCGCCACGAACAAGTACTACTACTAATTTCGCATCTACTTTAAACACCATAGATTTAATGCATTTTTCCGCTGCGATATTTAAGAATGCAGATACTTCTTCAATAGCTTTTTGATCTGGAGTTGCTACTTTTTCAAGTGCTTTTTCGGCTTCATCGCTCTTCGTATACGTAGCAACAACAGGAGCCATTTCAATATTTGCCGCATAATCAGATGTATCAGAATACGCAATTGTATCTTCACCTACATCAGATAACACCATAAATTCGTGTGTATCTTTTCCACCCATTGCTCCAGAATCAGCGATAACTGCACGGAAATTCAAACCACAACGAGCAAAGATATTAGAATACGCTTTGTATAAACCGCTATATACTTCATCCAAACTTTCTTGTGTTGCATGGAAAGAATACGCATCTTTCATTAAAAATTCTCTTCCGCGTAATAAACCGAAACGTGGTCTTTGCTCATCACGGAATTTTGTTTGAATTTGATATAATGTTAATGGTAGTTTTTTGTATGATTTAATTTCATCACGTACAAGATCTGTAATTACTTCCTCATGAGTTGCCCCTAGCGCAAACTCGCGAGCATTACGATCTTTCATACGCATTAATTCTGATCCGTAAGAATACCAACGACCTGATTCTTGCCATAATTCAGAAGCTTGCATAGCTGGCATTAATAGTTCTACTGCCCCTGCGCGCTCCATTTCTTCACGAACAATACGTTCTACTTTGTGTAACACTTTTAAACCAAATGGTAGAAAACTATAAATACCAGAAGCATTTTGACGCATAAACCCTGCGCGAAGTAATAATTGATGACTCTTAATTTCAGCATCTGCTGGAACTTCACGTAATGTAGGACTGAATACCATACTTTGTTTCATTTATTCGCACCTCTTCATTTTACTCTTACACGCAATAAAATCCCTCACCTCGAGTTAGGTGAGGGATTTTATTCTATGAGCTCTATTTCATTATAAACTTCTTCTTATTTTACAAGAAAAACTTACGGATGTCATTCCATGTTACAACTAACATAAGCAACATTAATAATGCAAACCCAATAAAGTGAACCATTCCTTCTTTTTGACGATCAATTGGTTTTCCTCGTAATGCTTCAATTAAGAAGAAGAACAAACGTCCACCGTCTAAAGCTGGGACTGGTAATAAATTAAATAAACCAAGGTTAATACTTAAAACTGCCGCTAAACTTAGTACACGCGTAAATCCATAATCTACAACTTGATCTGTTAGATTATAAATTCCTACTGGACCTGACAACTCATTAATAGAAAATTGACCCGTTACTAATTTCACAAGAGAATCAAAAATTAGTTTCGTCCATTCGTATGTTTGTTCAAACCCTGATTTAATAGAACCCATCACTGTTTTCTCTACAGGAGAATAAACACCAATTCTACCAACTTCGTCTTTTCCTTCTTTATCAAGCGTTGGTGTTACTTTCACATTAAATTGCTCACTATCACGCTTTACATGTAACGTAATTTCTTTATTTGGGTTTTCACGTACAATCGTTACAACATCTTTCCATGTACTAGTGTTTTTCCCATTGATTGCTTGAATTGTATCGTTTTCTTTTAATCCAGCTTGTTCTGCAGCACTATTCTCCATTACTTTTCCGACCATTGGTTTGTCAACAGGAACTCCTTGTACAAATCCAAGAATCACAAAAATAACAAATGCTAGAATAAAGTTCATTGCAGGACCTGCAAAGATTGTTAGAGCACGTTGGCCCAATTTTTTAGAGCCAAATTGTCTATTGTACGGAGCGATTTGAATTTCTTCTCCCGCAGAAATGATACGAGCTTTTTCATTTACTCGGAATGTTTGCAGCTCTTCCTCGTACTCTTCATAACCCAAAATTGTAAGATTATGCTCTAAATCAGCTTGTTCGACTTCAATGACACGAACATTTGGATATTTTTCATGTCCGTCAAAAACTAATTTCACAACTTCGTCTTTTTCATTTAATACAAGTCCAACCTTTTTTCCAGGTTTTAACTCAACTGTGTCCGCATCCTCGCCAGCCATTCTTACATAGCCACCAAGGGGCAGTAATCGAATCGTATACACCGTTTCATTCTTTTCAAATGAGAATATTTTCGGACCAAAACCAATCGCAAACTCGCGGCACAAAATACCTGCTCTTTTTGCGAAATATAGATGCCCTAGCTCATGGAAAAATACGAGTGCACCGAAAATTAATATAAAGGCAATCGCTGTATTCAATTCCATAACCACCTTTGCTAAATTTGTTCCATCACAAACCGTCTTGTGGCTGCGTCAATTTCCTGAATTTCCTCTAAGCTCGGACGTGCAATGACAGTGTGATGGTGCATTGCTTTTTCAATGAGGTCTTCCACTGTTAAGAAACCAATTCTCTTTTGTAAAAAAGCTTCAACAGCTACTTCATTTGCCGCGTTCATTACAGCCGGCATACTTCCACCTGTCTTTCCAGCTTCATACGCAAAACGTAGACAACGGAAACGCTCTTGATTCATTTTCTCAAAATGCAATGTTCCCATTTCCCATAAATTTAACTGTTTCGTGTCTGAAAGAGGCAATCTATCAGGATATGTAAGCGCGTATTGAATCGGTACTCGCATATCAGGTGAGCCAAGCTGTGCCATTACACTACGATCTTCAAATTCAACCATAGAATGAATAATACTTTCTTTATGTAGAACAACATCGATTTGCTCATAAGGGATACCAAAAAGCCAGTGTGCTTCAATTACTTCTAGCCCCTTATTCATCATTGTAGCAGAATCAATTGTAATTTTCGAACCCATTGACCAGTTTGGATGACGAAGTGCATCTTCTACGGTCACTTGATGCAATTCATCTCTCGTTTTATCACGAAAACTTCCGCCTGAAGCAGTTATAATTAAGCGAGAGATTCTTTTTTCATTTTCACCATTCAAGCATTGAAAAATAGCTGAATGTTCACTGTCTACTGGAAGTAACGATACATTATGTTTTCGTGCTGCTTCCATTACAAGATGCCCTGCAGTTACTAACGTTTCTTTATTTGCAATTCCAATTGTTTTTTTCGCCTCAATTGCGCGGAGTGTCGGTAACAACCCTACGCTACCTACAACAGCATTCACTACAATTTCTGTATCTGGGTGCAGCGCTACTTCTAATAAGCCTTCGCTACCATATACTACTTTTGTATTACCAGAAACAGCTTGTAATTTTAAAACATCTTCCTCTCTTTGCACAGAGACAATTTGCGGGGAAAATTCTTGAATTACCTTTACTGCATAATCAACATTTTTCCCTACAGAAAAAGCAACGAGACGGAATTGGTCTGGGTGCGAGCGTAACACATCTAATGTTTGTGTACCGATTGATCCGCTTGCACCTAGTAAACTAATGTTTTTCATGACTCCACCCCCTCGTTCATTTATTAATTGTATTGTAATAAGAAGTATAGAATTGGTAACACAAATAACCAACTATCTGTTCGATCTAAAATACCACCATGTCCAGGTAAAATTGTACCTGAATCCTTTACACCATAATGGCGTTTAAATGCAGATTGCACTAAATCACCAATTTGTCCAAAAATAGAAATGATAATCGTCAGAACGATTAAAACTCCTACATTCGCTTCAACTGGGAAGAACATATTGTAAACAAGTGCAACAACAATTCCACAAACAATACCGCCTAATGAACCTTCAATCGTTTTATTCGGACTAATTTCTGGCCATAATTTTCTTTTTCCAAATGCTTTCCCTATGAAATATGCACCTGAATCAGTTGCCCATATGACAAATAGTGCACAGAACACATATTTGATTCCTAATATTCTCGTTTCATTTAAATATAAGAATCCCATTCCAACATATGTCGTTGCCATAAGTAAAAATGAAGCATTGTCAAAAGTAAATGTATTCTTAGAAAGGACTGTATATGATAAAAGTAATAAAACAATCACAAATGTGATTTCTAATTTACCTAACCCAATCCACGTAAACAGTTCTGATGCACTACTCGGAATTAAAATAATCCACAATAATACTGCAGCTAAAACTGTTGGTACCGAAATAAGCGTAAGCTTGTTCATACGAATTAATTCATATAAACCTATAGAAGCAAGTGCATACACTAAAACTGTAAAAGGCACGCCACCGTAAATTACGATGGGAATGAATAGCGCGGCAGCAATCACTCCAGTAATAATTCTCTGTTTCACTACCAAACCCTCTCTTTCTACACGCCTCCGAATCTGCGCCCTCTATGTTGAAAGTCTGTAATCGCATTTAGCAAATGTTCCTCGGTAAAATCTGGCCAATACACATCTGTAAACCAAAATTCCGAATAAGCAATTTGCCATAACATGAAATTACTAATACGTAGCTCTCCGCTTGTACGGATTAACAACTCTGGATCAGGTAAAGAACTCGTCATTAAGTAAGAAGAAATCTTTTCTTCACTTATTTCTTCCGAACGAATTTTTCCTTCCTCACTATCTTTCATCATATGTTGCACAGCAGAAACGATTTCATCTCGACTTCCATAGTTTAACGCGAAATTAAGAATTAATCCCGTATTCTCTTTCGTATCTTCCATGGCTTTTTCCATCGCTCTGCGCGTATGCGTAGGAAGACGATCTTTTTGCCCTATTACTCGGACTTGTACGTTTTCTTCAATCAACTCTGGTAAAAATGCACCTAAAAATTCTTCTGGAAGCTTCATCAAATAATCAACTTCTTTTTTCGGTCTTTTCCAGTTCTCAGTCGAAAAAGCATAAAGAGTTAATACTTTCACATCAAGCTTACTTGCAAATTTTGTGATTTTCTTCACAACTTGCATACCTTCATGATGACCAGCAATGCGAGGCATGGCTCTTCTCTTTGCCCATCTTCCATTACCATCCATAATAATAGCAATATGTTCTGGGATATATCCTTTTTTCACTTTTTCAATGAGATGATCAAACGATGTGACCTTTTTACTTTTAAAAAAAGGAAACTTTTTAAACATCATTCATACCCTCCAACAAGCAGACGTATGCCTAAAAGTGTAAAAAGACCCCCTTAAGAAGAGGGTCATATTTGCGAAATTATCGCTATTACACTTCCATAATTTCTTTTTCTTTGTTTTTTGCGATTTCGTCAACTTTTGCAATATATTTATCTGTTTCTTTTTGGATATCTTCAGTATATCCTCTTAAATCATCTTCTGTAATGTCGCCAGCTTTTTCAAGCTTCTTAAGGTCATCATTACTGTCACGACGTACGTTACGAACAGCAACTTTTGCTTCCTCAGCATATTTCTTCACAACTTTTACAAGATCGCGACGACGCTCTTCTGTTAATGCAGGGAATGCAATACGAATTACAGTTCCATCATTAGAAGGGTTTAAGCCTAAATCTGCTTTTAAAATTGCTTTTTCAATATCACCGATAGAAGTTTTATCATAAGGTTGAATTACAAGCAAACGTGCTTCTGGAACTGTAATGTTCGCTAATTGCACAACTGGTGTTGGTGCACCATAGTAATCAACTTGTACCTTATCTAATACAGACGAGCTTGCACGACCAGCGCGAACTGTTGCTAATTCACGAGAATAAGCAGCAACTGCTTTTTCCATTTTTTCATTTGAAGACTTCAATACTTGTTGTCCCATAATTTATTTCCCCCTTACAACTGTTCCAATATTTTCGCCTAAAACGGCACGTTTAATGTTACCTTTTTCCATAACCGAGAATACAATTAATGAAATATCATTATCCATACATAAAGAAGAAGCTGTAGAATCCATTACACCTAAACCTGCTTTTAATACATCTAAGTAAGTAAGTGTTTCGTATTTCGTAGCTGTTGGGTCAATAGATGGATCTGCACTATATACGCCATCCACATTATTTTTCGCCATTAAAATAACGTCCGCTTCGATTTCAGCTGCACGTAATGCTGCTGTTGTATCTGTAGAGAAGTATGGGTTACCTGTACCTGCAGCAAAGATAACAACACGTTTTTTCTCTAAGTGACGAATTGCTTTACGACGAATGTAAGGCTCTGCCACTTGACGCATCTCAATTGAAGTTTGTACGCGAGTTTGAATTCCAATATTCTCTAAGCTATCTTGAAGAGCTAATGAATTCATAACTGTTGCTAACATGCCCATGTAATCTGCTCCTGCACGATCCATGCCCATTTCACTTCCAATTTTCCCACGCCAAATGTTACCGCCACCAACAACAACAGCAACCTCTACATCAAGTTCTGCAATTTCTTTCACTTGTTCCGCAACTGACTTAATAACAGCTGGGTTAATTCCAAATCCTTGCTCGCCAGCTAAAGCTTCTCCGCTCAGCTTTAAAACGACACGATTATATTTCGGTTTACTCATAATGAACCTCCAATTGCTTACATCTTTATTTTAAAAAAGGGAACACAATGTGTTCCCTAATCTGTATTAGTTGTTACCTTTTACTTGGTTCATTACTTCTTCAGCAAAGTTGTCTTCGCGTTTTTCGATACCTTCACCAACAGCGTAGCGAACGAATCCTTTTAATGTTCCGCCTTTAGACTCAACGAATTGACGAACTTTCATGTCAGGATTCTTAACGAATGTTTGGTCAAGTAAGCAAATCTCTTCAAAGAATTTGCCAAGACGGCCTTCTACCATTTTCGCAACGATTTTTTCAGGCTTTCCTTCGTTTAAAGCTTGTTGTGTTAATACTTGACGCTCATGCTCAACTTCTTCAGCTGTTACAGCATCGCGGTCGATGTATTTAGGGTTAACTGCTGCGATGTGCATTGCTACATCTTTAGCAGCTGCTTCGTCAGTAGAACCTTCAAGAACTGTTAATACACCAATACGTCCACCCATGTGTAGGTAAGCGCCGAATGCATCAGCATCAGTTTTTGATACGATTTCGAAACGACGAAGTGTAAGTTTTTCACCAATTTTAGCGATTGCTTCGTTGATGTGCTCTTCTACTGTTTTGCCGCCTTCGATTGTTTGAGCCATAGCTTCTTCAACGTTAGCAGGTTTGTTAGCTAATAAGTGAGCAGCTAATTCTTTAATTAACGCTTGGAAACCTTCGTTTTTCGCAACGAAATCAGTCTCAGAGTTTAATTCTAAGATTAAACCTTCGTTACCGTTTGTTTCGATGAAAGTTAAACCTTCAGCAGCGATGCGGTCTGCTTTTTTAGCAGCTTTCGCAATACCTTTTTCACGTAAGAAGTCAATTGCTTTCTCCATGTCGCCGTTAGTTTCTGTTAAAGCTTTTTTGCAGTCCATCATACCTGCGCCAGTTTTTTCGCGAAGTTCTTTTACCATTTGTGCAGTGATTGCCATATTTTTCATCCTCCTAAAATATGTATTTATACCTTTTATAAAGGTGTTTATACCTTAAAAAAGGTGATAAAAGGCCGAACCCCTTATCACCTTTCCAAATTTGTTACGCAGTAACAGTTTCTTCACCTTGTTTTGTTTCAAGGATCGCGTCTGCCATTTTAGATGTAAGAAGTTTTACAGCACGAATTGCATCATCGTTTGCTGGAATAACGTGATCGATTTCGTCCGGATCACAGTTTGTATCAACGATACCGATGATTGGAATGTGTAATTTGCGTGCTTCAGCAACTGCAATACGCTCTTTACGAGGGTCTACTATGAATAATGCACTTGGAAGACCTTTCATATCTTTAATACCGCCTAAGAATTTCTCAAGACGCTCTAACTCTTTTTTAAGTTGAACAACTTCTTTCTTAGGAAGTACTTCGAAAGTACCATCTTCTTGCATTCTTTCGATATCTTTAAGACGCTTGATACGCTTTTGGATTGTTTGGAAGTTTGTTAAAGTTCCACCTAACCAACGTTGGTTAACGAAGTACATACCAGCACGAGTTGCTTCTTCTTTAATAGCTTCTTGTGCTTGTTTTTTAGTACCTACGAATAAAATGTCTCCACCTTCAGCAGCGATGTCACGCATCGTTCTGTAAGCTTCCTCAACTTTTTTCACAGTTTTTTGTAAGTCGATGATGTAGATACCGTTACGCTCTGTGAAGATGTAACGCTTCATTTTTGGGTTCCAACGACGAGTTTGATGTCCGAAATGAACACCAGCTTCAAGCAATTGTTTCATAGAAATTACTGACATAATTTAGTTCCTCCTAAATGGTTTTTTTGATATCCTCCGTTTACTTCATCTCTAAGCGAAACTACGAACGTAGCACCAACACTTAAATCAGTAAACGTGTGTACTTTGTACTGACACCACTGCTTACTATATCATACTGAAATATTACAATCAAGTCGAAAATGCGAACAATGTAAAACTTTCTTTTTTTCACGCTCAAATCCTAGTATTACCAACCTTCAATTCCTTTAAGCAAGGAATTGAAGGTTAATTAATAGTTTTCTAATGAATGTTGTCATGACGCCTTACGTAAGCAAAATCATTCACTTAAAAAAACAAAAAACTCTCCTCAAGCGAGGAGAGTTTTTTTTATAAATTAGTTTGTTTTTAATTTAGCAAGTTCCTGTAGAAACTTGTCGTTTAGCACTTTAATGTATGTTCCTTTCATACCTAAAGAGCGAGACTCAATAACACCAGCACTTTCTAATTTACGTAGTGCATTTACGATTACCGAACGAGTAATTCCTACGCGATCAGCAATTTTACTTGCAACAAGTAAACCTTCTGTTCCATTTAATTCTTCGAAGATATGCTCGATTGCTTCTAACTCACTGTAAGATAATGAGCTAATCGCCATTTGAACAACAGCTTTACTACGTGCTTCCTCTTCGATTTCTTCTGCTTTTTCACGTAAGATTTCCATACCTACAACAGTTGAGCTGTATTCAGCAAGAATTAAATCATCGTCTAAGAACTCTTGACCAAGACGAGCTAATACTAGTGTACCTAGACGCTCACCGCCACCAACGATTGGTACGATTGTAGTTAAACCTTGACCGAATAATTCTCTATTTTCTACTGGGAATGCTGTGTAGTCACTATCCACACCTAAATTTGAAGATGTTTCTGTAACATTGAATAAACTTTGCGTATACTCTTCTGGGAATTGACGCTCTGCAAGCATGTGCTTCATACGTTCGTTTTCGATTTGTTGGTGAATCGCATATCCTAATAATTTACCGCGACGACTTACAACGAACACGTTCGCTTCAATTACTTCACACATTGTGTCAGACATCTCTCTAAAGTTTACAGGCTTTCCTGCTGCGCTCTGTAATAACGCATTTAATTTTCTCGTTTTTGCTAATAATTCCATTTCAAAATTTCCTCCTACATGTTACTTACATATTTTTTCATCACTTGGAAACTAGGGCGAGTCACCTGATGACACTATTACAAAATAAACTGGCTCACATCTTTATTTTTAGCTATTGTCGCTAATTTTTCCTCAACATATTGAGGTGTTATCGTTATTTTCTCTAACGTAATTTCAGATGCCTCAAACGATAAATCTTCAAGGAGCTTCTCCATAACAGTATGAAGTCTTCTCGCTCCAATATTATCTGTATCCTGATTAACTTGATAAGCAATCTCAGCAATCTTACGAATAGCTTCGTCTGAAAATTCAATTTCTATACCTTCAGTCGCTAATAACGCCGTGTACTGTTTAATTAGCGCATTGTCAGGCTCGATTAATATTTTAACAAAATCATCCGCCGATAATTTTGTTAATTCTACTCGAATCGGAAATCTCCCTTGCAATTCCGGAATTAAATCCGACGGTTTAGACATATGGAACGCTCCAGCTGCAACAAATAAAATATAATCGGTTTTTACTGATCCGTATTTCGTTGCTACATTCGATCCTTCTACAATCGGTAAAATGTCACGTTGCACACCTTCACGCGATACATCTACGCTATTCGACTGCTTACCAGCAATTTTGTCAATTTCATCGATAAAAATAATCCCGAGCTGTTCAGCACGATAAACAGCCTCTTGTGTAACTTCATCCATATCAATTAAGCGCTGTGCCTCTTCATTTGTCAAGAGTTTTCTTGCTTCTTTTACAGAAAGTTTACGTTTTTTCGTTTTTTTCGGCATGATACTTCCTAGTGCATCTTGGAAATTCATTCCCATTTGTTCCATGCCAGTTCCTTGCAACATATCAAACATAGAAGACTGTTGTTCCGTCACTTCGATTGATATCACTTCATCTTCAAGAAGGCCTGCCGCAAGCTTTCTTTCCACATCTTGACGTTTCTTTTCGATTTCATCATCTTCCTGTGCATCAGATGTTTGGTTTGAATTTTGATTACCACCAAAAAGCATTTCTAATGGATTTTTAAATCCAGATTGCTTCTCCGGACTCGGCACTAAAATTTCAACAAGACGTTGATTCGCTTGCTCTTCTGCTTTATCTTGAACTTTAACTACCATTTCCTCTTTCACAATGCGAACAGACGTTTCAACAAGGTCACGGACCATCGACTCTACATCTCGACCCACATATCCAACTTCTGTAAATTTCGTCGCTTCAACCTTAATAAAAGGTGCTCCAACGAGTTTCGCCATTCGCCGTGCTACCTCTGTTTTACCAACACCTGTCGGTCCAATCATTAAAATGTTTTTAGGTGCAATTTCATCACGTAAATTTTCAACTAATTTACTGCGACGGTATCGATTTCGTAGAGCTACAGCAACCGCTTTCTTTGCATCTTTTTGACCGATGATGTATTGATCTAATTTTTCCACAATTTGACGCGGAGTAAAATGTAAATGCATATAAAATGCCTCCCTTACGATTCTACAATTCTTCAACAATTATGTTGTGGTTCGTATAAACACAAATATCGCCTGCAATTTCTAAACTGGCCTTCGCAATTTGTTTCGCTGTTAAATGTTCACTTGCATGTTGCTTTAAAGCACGACCAGCAGCAAGTGCATAATGTCCGCCTGAACCAATTGCTAAAATACCATCATCTGGTTCAATCACTTCTCCTGTACCTGAAACAAGGAGCATCGTTGTTTTATCCATGACAATGAGCATTGCTTCTAGCTGACGTAGCATTTTATCACCACGCCATTGTTTCGCCATCTCAACTGCAGCGCGCTGCAAGTTGCCATTATACTCTTCTAATTTTCCTTCAAACATTTCAAAAAGAGTAAATGCATCAGCAACTGATCCTGCAAAACCAGCTAAAACTTTCCCTTGGAAAAGTTTGCGAACTTTGCGAGCTGTATGTTTCATTACAACAGCATTTCCCATCGTTACCTGACCATCTCCAGCCATTGCACATTCTCCATTATGATGAACTGCAAATATCGTTGTAGCGTGGAAATTTCCCATAGAAAAAACTCCTTTATATGTTTTTATAGCCTTAAAAGCAATTTATGCCCGCGGGTGATGCTTCATGTACACAGAACGCAATCTTTCTTTAGAGACATGCGTATAAATTTGTGTGGTTGACAAATTCTCATGACCTAATAACTCCTGCACAGTACGTAAATCCGCTCCTTCATCCAACATATGTGTAGCAAATGTATGCCTTAACATATGGGGACTTATCCGCATTGTAAGTGAAGCTTTCTTAATGAGTTCGTTCAAAACATAACGTACACCCTGATCTGTTAACGGCTTACCTTTCGCATTTAAAAATACCATATGAGATTGTTCTTCAGTCTTTTGAGCTAACTGTTTTCTCCCGTTCTCTATATAAGTAATTAAAGCATCTTGTGCATAGCTTCCGAACGGAATATATCTTTGTTTTTTCCCTTTTCCCATCACTAAAATTGTTCCCACTGCAAAGTCAATGTCGGTAAGTTGCAAATTAACGCATTCGCTTACACGAATCCCAGTTGCATACATCAACTCTAATAAAGCTTGATTCCTTTGACCTAATGGTGCCCCTGTATCAGAAACTTCAAACAATTCCTCTAACTCTTCAGCATATAAAAACTTTGGGATTGACAATTCTTTCTTGGGAAGTGACGCAAGTGCAAACGGATTATCTTTTTGATAACCTTCACGCATCAAAAAACGATATAAACTTCGTAAGCTTGATACTTTCCTTGCGACAGATTTACGGGCTAACTTCTGATCGTGCAACGTCGTCAAGTATAAACGAACATCCGCGTATGTAACATCTAAAAAAGAGGATATGCCTTCTCGCTCCATAAATTGCACAAAATGTTCTAAATCATTTTGATAACTTGCAATTGTATATTTTGAATAATTTCTTTCAATTTGTAAATATCCAACGAATAATTGTAACAATTTCTTCACATTCACATCCATATAATTCACCTCAATAAAGGCTACTAAATCGTATCACAACTTAGTAGCCTTTGCAAGAAATTTAATTAAATATTTACAAAATTTTGAATTGTTTCCAAAGCGCGTGTAGCATATGCTTCATTTCGCTCTTGTTTCTTTTTAATTTTCTTCTCTAACGGTGTAAATAAACCGAAGTTTGCATTCATTGGCTGGAAGTTTTTCGCATTTGTCGCAGTAATATAATTTGCCATACTTCCCATTGCAGTTACAGGTGGTAATACAACTGGCTCTTCACCTTTTACAAGTCGAGCAGCGTTAATACCCGCTAATAATCCTGATGCTGCTGATTCAACATAACCCTCTACACCAGTCATTTGACCAGCGAAGAATAAATCATCACGTTGTTTATATTGATATGTTGGACGAAGTAAATTAGGCGAATTAATAAACGTATTACGATGCATTACACCATAACGTACAATCTCTGCGTTTTCTAGTCCTGGAATTAGCTGTAACACTTCTTTTTGTGGCCCCCACTTTAAATGTGTTTGGAAGCCTACAATATTATATAATGTTCCTGCTGCATCATCTTGACGTAATTGAACAACCGCATACGGTGTTTTCCCTGTTTTCGGATCTTCTAACCCAACAGGCTTCATCGGTCCAAATACTAACGTCTGTCTTCCTCTACTTGCCATAACTTCTACTGGCATACAACCTTCAAAGAAAATTTCTTTTTCAAATTCTTTTAAAGGCACTGTCTCAGCAGCAATTAAAGCCTCATAAAAACGATCAAACTCTTCTTCTGTCATTGGACAGTTTAAATATGCCGCTTCACCTTTATCATAACGGGATTTTAAATATACTTTATTCATGTCAATGCTGTCTTTCTCAACGATTGGCGCTGCAGCATCATAGAAATAAAAATAATCTTCACCTGTTAGTTTTTTTAATTGTGCAGAAAGATCCGGAGACGTAAGTGGACCTGTCGCGATAACAGTTGGTCCCTCTGGAATTTCAGTGATTTCCTCATTCATTACAGTTACGTTCGGATGATTTTTCACATATTCAGTCACTTTCGCCGCGAATTCATGACGGTCTACAGCTAAAGCACCTCCTGCTGGTACAGAGCACTCATCAGCTGCACGAATAATGACAGAATCCATTAGACGCATTTCTTCTTTAATAACACCAACAGCATTTGTCAATGTGTTTGCGCGAAGTGAGTTACTACATACTAATTCAGCAAATTTATCTGTATGATGAGCTGGTGTTTGCCTTACTGGTCTCATTTCATATAATTTTACTTGGACACCACGCTTTGCAATTTGGTAAGCTGCTTCGCTTCCTGCAAGACCTGCGCCAATGACGTTTACTACTTGTGTTGTCATATATATCACCTTTCCTTTTCTTCCCGAAAAAAATGTGAGCAGTTACGCTCACATTTGTTGTTCTTCTTCATAATCACACGAAATACATTGTACTTGCACGCCTTTTTTTAACTTTTTCTCTACGAGCATACCTTCACACTTCGGACATTTACGACCAATCGGCTTATCCCAAGATACAAAGTCACATTCTGGATACGTACCGCATCCGTAGAAAAGGCGTTTCTTTTTATTACTACGGCGTTCAATAATTTGCCCTTTATCACACTTCGGACAAGTAACACCGATTTCTTTTACAATCGGTTTTGTATTACGACATTCCGGGAAATTTGAACAAGCCATAAACTTCCCATATTTACCCATTTTAAAGACCATCGGGTGACTACATAATTCACAGTCTTCCCCAGCTGGTTCATCTTTAATTTCCACTTCACGCATTTCTTTTTCCGCTTTTTCTAAGCGCGGTTCAAATCCTACGTAGAAATCATCAACAATTTTCACCCAATTTGCATTTCCTTCTTCTACTTCATCAAGGCTTTGCTCCATATTGGCAGTAAATTCAATGTTAATAATTTCTGGGAAAAACTCTAAAATAAGTTCGATTACTATTCCACCAAGCTCAGTCGGAACGAAGCGTTTATTATCTAAAGCAACGTATCCTCGTTTTTGGATTGTTTCAAGTGTCGGTACATAAGTAGACGGTCTCCCAATTCCAAGCTCTTCAAGTGTTCTTACTAGACGAGCCTCTGTGTAACGCGGCGGAGGCTGTGTGTAATGTTGCTTTGGTTCTATATCTTTTGAAAATACAGTTTCACCTACTTCTAACGGTGGCAACATCTTATCCTTTTCTTCCGCACCATCATCTTTCGACTCTACGTACACTTTCATAAATCCTGGGAACTTTACAACTGATCCACTTGCACGGAACTGAACATTGTTATTAATGAGTTTCGCTGTAACAGTATCCATTATAGCAGATGCCATTTGACTTGCAACAAATCGCTCCCAAATCAGTTTATACAAACGGAGTTGATCACGACTTAAGAAACTTTTTAGTTCCTCTGGCTTTCTCATTACCGAAGTAGGACGAATCGCCTCATGCGCATCTTGTGCTTTCGACTTTTTCGTTTCTTTCCTCTTCTCTGTTCCTATGTATTCCGCACCAAACGCCTCAGTAATGTAATCACGAGCCTCTGTTTGAGCTGTTTCTGAGATACGTGTTGAATCAGTTCTCATATACGTAATAAGACCTACAGTCCCTTGTTTTCCAAGATCTATCCCTTCATACAGCTGCTGTGCAAGCATCATTGTTTTCTTTGCTCGCATATTTAACTTACGCGCTGCCTCTTGTTGCAAGGAAGATGTTGTAAACGGTAATGCAGGGTTACGCTTTCGCTCTTTTCGCGTTACATTTTCAACCGAAAACGCATTGTCTTTCATCTTTTCGATTATTTCGTTCACTTGTGCTTCGTTCGTTAATTGAACTTTTTCACCATCTACACCGTAAAAGCTTGCTTCAAATGTGTCTTTCCCTTTCACAAATTCTGTTTTAATTGTCCAGAATTCTTCAGGTTCAAAACTTTGAATTTCTTTTTCACGTTCGATGATTAAACGAACTGCTACAGATTGTACGCGTCCTGCACTTAATCCTTTTTTTACTTTCTTCCATAATAAAGGACTAATATTGTAACCAACAAGACGATCGAGTATACGCCTTGCCTGTTGTGCATCTACTAAATCCATATTAATTGCACGAGGATATTTAAATGATTCTTTTATTGCATCTTTTGTAATCTCATTAAATACAACTCGGCAATCTGATTCAACGTCCACATTTAACGTATTTGCTAAATGCCAAGCAATTGCTTCTCCTTCACGATCCGGATCGGCCGCGAGATAGACTTTCTTTGCTTTTTTTGCCGCTGATTTTAAATCTTTTAAAACGGGACCCTTACCACGAATGGTAATATACTTCGGGGTGAAGTTATTCTTTACTTCTATCCCCATTTGGCTTTTAGGTAAATCGCGGACATGTCCCATGGACGCGACGACTTTGTATTTTTTCCCTAAATATTTTTCAATGGTCTTCGCCTTAGAAGGCGACTCCACGATTACGAGGTAATCTGACATGCTAGTGCCTCCTTAAGAGGTGGATTCAAGTCTTCATCAATCTTATTGATTTCTCTTGTTTTTGTCAATCAAGAATGAATATACCATACAGCGACAATCTACCATTTGTCAATAATTGTTTAATAAAAACATAAAAATATATGGTTAATTTGAAATTTCTTCAAGGATATCCTCCGCATTTCTTACTAGCTTTGCGCCTTGTTGAATTAGATGATTCGTTCCCGCTGCACTCTCTATAAATATAGGTCCAGGAAGCGCAAACACCTCTCTATTTTGTTCTAGCGCAAGGTCTGCAGTAATAAGGGATCCACTTCTCGTTTTTGCTTCTACAACTAAAACACCTTTACTTATACCGCTAATAATTCGATTTCTTTTTGGGAAATACCATTTTTTCGGCACATAATGGGGCGGATACTCTGTCAATAACAATATATAATCTTTCCACGTGTCATATAAACCTCTATTCTCCTTTGGATACATATAAGATAATCCATGTCCTAATATTGCAATGGTCGGGCAATGCTGCCTTACTGTAACTTCATGAGCAATTGTATCTATCCCTCTTGCAAACCCACTAACAATAAGCCATTCTTTTTCAAGTAAAGGTTGTAAAATAAACTTCATACTCTCCTTTCCATATAAAGACGGTTCTCTCGTTCCAACAATCGCTAATTTATTTACTTTATTTAGAAAATCTCTTTCTCCTTTTCCGTATAAAACAAAAGGGGGATCTTGTATTTCTCGCAGTAATTGTGGATAGTCCTTATCCCATATTGTTATATAAAATATTCTCTTTTTTTCTAACTGGGATACATATTGTTGGAGATTTGAAATTTGAAGAAAATTTACTAGTTCTAAAGATTTTTTCGAGGATATTCCAGCGTAATATTCAAATTGTTTCGGACTAAAAGTGTATATTCCCTTCAGTTCTGGATCAACATATAGTAGTCTCTCCATCGCCTTCCAATGATCCGCCAACATGTAATGAAGGTGCAATAAACGTTCTCTTTTCATCTCAATTCTCCTTACCCATAATTTTTATTATGTAAACAAAAAATGTGTAAAAAGACACCCTCTAATAAGAAGGTGTCTTTCAAAAAGATTAGTAGTTTTTACAAGTCTCAAATAATCCCTTTTCTTTTAAAACAGAGATTAATGTTTCACCCATAACAGCTGGTGTTTCCGCTACTTTAATACCACAAGCTTCCATTGTTTTAATCTTTTCAGCAGCAGTTCCTTTGCCGCCAGAAATGATCGCCCCAGCATGACCCATACGTTTGCCTTCAGGCGCTGTTTGACCACCAATGAAGCCTACAACTGGTTTTGTCATATTAGCTTGTACCCATTCTGCTGCTTCTTCTTCTGCCGTACCGCCGATTTCACCAATCATAATTACAGCATGCGTTTCTTCATCTTCATTAAATGCTTTTAACGCATCAATAAAGTCCGTACCGTTAACAGGGTCTCCCCCGATACCTACAGCAGTAGATTGACCAATACCTTCTTGCGTTAACTGATGTACAGCTTCATACGTTAATGTACCAGAGCGAGATACGATACCAACATGACCTTTTTTGTGAATATATCCTGGCATAATACCAATTTTACATTCGTCAGGTGTAATGACACCAGGGCAGTTTGGTCCAAGTAAACGTGTATGTTTACCCGCCATATATCTCTTTACATTTACCATATCTAATACAGGGATTCCTTCAGTAATACATACTACTAAATCAACCTTTGCATCAACAGCTTCCATAATTGCATCAGCCGCAAAAGCGGGTGGAACGTATACAACTGAAGCGTTTGCGCCTGTTGCTTTCACAGCATCTTCTACTGTATCAAATACTGGTACGCCTTCAATATCAGTGCCACCTTTACCTGGTGTTACACCACCTACAATTTTCGTACCGTATTCAATCATTTGCTTTGTATGGAATAACCCTTGAGAACCTGTAATACCTTGAACAATAACTTTTGTATCTTTATTAACTAATACGCTCATTTTTCTCCCCCGCTTTCTATTAGCCCACTAGTGAAACAATTTTTTGTGCACCGTCTGCCATAGATTCTGCTGCAACAATATTTAAACCAGACTCATTTAAAATTTTCTTTCCTAGCTCTACGTTTGTACCTTCAAGACGTACAACTAAAGGCAACTCAAGACCTACCTGCTTCGTCGCTTCAATAACACCTTCTGCGATAACATCACACTTCATAATGCCACCAAAAATGTTAACGAAGATACCCTTTACATTTTTGTCAGAAAGGATAATTTTGAATGCTTCTGTAACTTTTTCAGCTGTTGCGCCGCCACCAACATCTAAGAAGTTAGCCGGGTCACCATGGTAATGTTTAATGATATCCATTGTAGCCATTGCTAAACCTGCACCATTAACCATACAACCGATATTTCCATCTAAAGGAATGTAGTTTAAATCATATTTAGAAGCTTCAATTTCTTTTGAATCTTCTTCTTCAAGATCACGAAGTTCTAAAATGTCTTTATTGCGATATAACGCATTAGAATCAAAGTTTAATTTTGCATCTAACGCCATAACTTTACCGTCACCTGTTGTAACAAGTGGATTAATCTCAGCGATAGAGCAATCTTTTTCGATAAACGCACTGTATAAGCCCATCATAAACTTCACAGCTTGTCCTACAAGTTCTTTTGGAATATTGATGTTAAACGCGATTCTACGCGCTTGGAAACCTTGTAAACCTACTGCTGGATCAATATATTCTTTAAAGATCTTTTCAGGCGTTTTTTCTGCTACTTCTTCAATTTCTGTTCCACCTTCTTCAGATGCCATTAAAACAACTTGAGAAGTTGCACGATCTAATACAAGACCTACATAATATTCTTTTTTAATATCGCAACCTTCTTCGATAAGTAAGCGTTTTACTTCCTTACCTTCAGGACCTGTTTGATGCGTCACAAGTGTAGTTCCTAAAATGCTTTCTGCATATGTACGAACTTCTTCTAAATTTTTCGCAACTTTTACACCGCCAGCTTTGCCGCGTCCACCAGCGTGAATTTGCGCTTTAACTACACATACTTCCGTTCCTAATTCTTTCGCTGCTTCTACAGCTTCTTCTACTGTAAATGCAACCTTCCCGTTCGGAACGCTAACCCCATAGCTTCTAAGGACTGCCTTACCTTGGTACTCATGGATATTCATGGTCCCATCCTCCCCTGTTTTCCTGTTTTACTCGAAAAGTTTTTTAATGTTTAAAAAACATTACATTGCCATTGTATAAGATGATTGGCACGCTGTCTACAATAAAGTGTCAGAAAACTGAAATCGCTTTATTCTTTTTCGAAAATAATAATGTTTATATACCAAAATAAAAAATAAGCTGTGAATATACAGCTTATTTTTGAATTATATCTTTAATTGGCGCGAATGATTTTCGATGTTCTTCTAATACTCCATGTACTTCAATCGCTTCTAAATGCTGTTTCGTCCCATATCCCATATGTTGTTCGAATCCATATGCAGGATACTTTCCTCCTAACTCTTTCATCATGCGATCTCTCGTCACTTTCGCAATAATAGATGCAGCTGAAATAGAGACACTTTTCGCATCACCTTTAATGATTGATGTTTGCGGAATTGATGTAGGAAGCTTCATCGCATCGATTAATAAATATTCTGGTGTACATGATAAATTAGCAACGGCATCTAACATCGCTTGCTTCGTCGCTTGATAAATATTTATTTCATCAATAACTTGTGGTGATATAATTCCAACTCCAATCGCAATTGCATGCTCTTTAATTTCATCATAAAAACGCTCACGTTTCGCTTCACTTAATTTTTTCGAGTCATTTAATCCTGGAATATAAAAATCTTCCGGAAGGACGACTGCCGCCGTCACAACCGGTCCTGCTAACGGCCCACGACCCACTTCATCAATACCAGCAATGTATGTGAGCCCTTTTTCACGTAACTCATTTTCGTACTTTGACATTTCTAGAAATTTTTCTCTTTCTTTTTGCGCTAACTCTTTTTGTTTATACCACTTCAAAATTAGTTTTTGAACACCTTTTCGCTCATCTTTCACTAACATTTGAAAACGCTCGTCTTCTTCATTCATAATTTCTTGCAGCAAACATTCCGCTTCATGAATAGTCATTTTTTGCATCTATTTACACTCCTTTTAAACGTAACCAAAAAGAAAAGACGTACAAACGTACGTCTTATACTTCTTCTACTTTTTCCGCATCTTCTACCTGCTCTGCAAACTCTTCTGGTGTTTCAAATGTCATTTTTCCTAATCTTCCACCACGAAGCTCACGAAGTATAAGCTCAGATGTTTTATCATAATCAATCATTCCGCCGCCCATTAAGCAACCTCTATTTTTTCCAATTGCATCAAATAACTCCACAATTTCTTCTGGAATGTCATTTAAATTATATCGCTCTTTTAAACGTTCCGGATAATGTTTTTCCATAAAACGTAACGCATAAATAGCTACATCCTGTAGATTTAATATAGAATCTTTAATTGCACCAGTCGTCGCTAAACGAAGACCAACTAATTCATCTTCAAATTTAGGCCACAAAATACCTGGTGTATCTAATAATTCCATTTCTTTCCCAACTTTAATCCACTGCTGGGCCGTTGTCACACCAGGACGATCTCCTGTTTTTGCTATATTCTTCTTCGCTAATTTATTAATTAGTGTAGATTTACCAACGTTTGGAATACCTACAATTAAAGCACGAATTGCTCTTGGTCTAATGCCTTTAGCAACCATTTTATCGAATTTTTCTTTGACAAGAACTTTACAAGCTGCTGCAATTTCTTTCATACCTTGTCCAGCTTGCGCATTAATTGAAATTGCCTTTTGACCTCTTTCATCAAAATATGCAATCCACTGCTTTGTAAGACGATCATCCGCCATATCCGCTTTATTTAAAACAACAAGCCTTGGTTTATGTGTAATAATTTCATCAATCATTGGATTACGAGAAGATAAAGGTAATCGAGCATCTACAAGCTCAATTACAACATCAATTAACTTTAATTTTTCTGTTACTTGGCGTCTAGCCTTTGCCATATGTCCTGGGAACCATTGAATTACCATGTTGCCACCTTCTTTTTCTTTTATTTCACAATACGCGCATCTTTTAACGGCCAATATAGCATATTTGCTTTACCAATCACTTGGTCCATTGAAATTGTACCAATCGAACGGCTATCTTTACTAAAACGACGATTATCGCCTAAAACAAATAATTGACCTTCTGGAACAGTTTTCTTTCCTGTCATTTCTTCAAGAGTAAAATCATATGTAAGCGGTCCGTCAGCAAGTTGTTTTTTCTGCTTATCTAAATACGGCTCCTCATAAGGTTTCCCGTTAACATATAGTTTATCATTACGGTATTCGATTTCGTCGCCTGGCAGGCCAATAATACGCTTAATATAATCTTTTTCTTCCGTCGCTCGGAATACAATAATATCAAAGCGTTTCGGATCACCTATGTGATAGCCAATTTTATTAACAATCATTCGATCACGGTCATGTAAAGTCGGCGACATCGATACACCGTCTACGAGAATTGGGGCAAAGAAAAACTGTCTAATTACGCCCGCTAATACAACAGCAATCAAAATTGCTTTGATCCATTCCCAAAGTGAGCTCTTCTCTTTCTTCATGCTTTCCCCTCCACTGTTATGTAAGCTGCTCGTATTATACCAAAATTTCATATAGATTGGAAAAAGGGAGCTTGTGTATTTACAAGCTCCCATACATGTCTTATCGAATTTCTTTAATACGTGCTTTTTTACCGCGAAGGTTACGTAAGTAGTATAACTTAGCACGACGTACTTTACCACGGCGAAGTACTTCGATGTTCGCGATTCTTGGCGTGTGAACTGGGAATGTACGCTCAACACCTACACCGTAAGAAATCTTACGAACTGTGAATGTTTCACTGATTCCGCCACCACGACGTTTAATTACAACACCTTCGAAAAGCTGAATTCTTTCACGAGTTCCCTCAACTACTTTTACGTGTACACGTAAAGTGTCTCCAGGACGGAATGAAGGAAGGTCAGTTTTCAATTGGCCTTTTGTGATTTCTGTGATTAATTGTTGCATATTAAATTCTCTCCTTTAAACAGATGCTCTTATAAAGTCTTATTAAATTACAGCGGAACATCGTTAATACGGCTACTGATTTCAGTAGCACAAATGTTATAATAGCATATTGCTAGGACTGTTGCAATAGAAAATATATCAAGCCCTTATCGGTCTTCTTTAATCTGTTCCAGCCATTTCTCTTCTTGCTTAGATAATTCTCGTTCTTCCAGCAAATCCGGTCTACGTGTGTACGTACGACGTAGTGACTCTTTATGGCGCCATTCATCAATGTTTTTATGATTTCCTGACATTAGTACATCCGGTACCTTCATACCACGAAAATCAGCAGGACGTGTATAATGTGGGTGTTCTAACAAACCTGTGCTAAAAGAGTCTTCCACTTGTGACGTTTGATTCCCAAGCACTCCTGGCAAAAGACGTACAACACTGTCAGTGACTACCATAGAAGCCAATTCCCCACCCGTTAATACGTAATCCCCAATAGAAATCTCATCTGTTACAAGATGCTCACGAATTCGTTCATCGTATCCTTCATAATGGCCACATACAAAAATAACATGCTCTTCTCCAGCAAGCTCTTCTGCCTTCTTCTGCGTGAAACGCTCTCCTTGTGGACACATTAAGACGATTCTCGGCTTACGGTCTGTTTCCTTCGTTAACTCTTCTACTGCGTCAAAGATAGGCTGTGGGGTTAATACCATACCAGCGCCCCCACCATACGGATAATCATCTACACTATTATGCTTACTAGTTGTATACTCACGAAAATTGACAACACGAAGCTCTACCGCTTCTTTTTCTTGTGCTTTCTTTAAAATTGAAGAACCAAATACACCCGTAAACATATCTGGAAACAATGTTAAAATGTCAATTTTCATTATAGTAGCCCTTCCATTACATGAATGGTTACTAATTTATTTTCAATGTTAACTTGAAGTACAACGTCATCAATATAAGGAATTAACAAATCTTGACCCTTTGGACGTTTAATCACCCAAACGTCATTCGCACCAGGAGATAAAATCTCTTTGATTGTCCCTAACGCTTCTCCTTCTTCCGTTACAACGTTGCAACCAATAATTTCATGGTAGTAGTATTCACCTTCAGCTAGTTCGCCTAACTGCTCTTCTGGTACTTTTATTAAAGAACCTTTTAACTTCTCTACTTCATCTACATTGTTGTATCCTTCAAGTGTTAATAAATCAAATGTCTTATGTTGACGATGAGAAGTTACCTTCACTGTAAGATAGTCTGTACCTTTCTCATCCCATATGTATAACGTGTTCCCTACTTTATATCGCTCTTCTGGAAAATCAGTACGAGAAATAACACGAATTTCTCCTTTTACGCCATGAGTATTTACAATTTTCCCTACATTAAACCATTTTGTCATAAATAGTATGTCACCCCTGGTTTCTATATAAATTAAGCATTTCCATTTTATATATGGAACATGCAATTTCTCTTTAAATGTTAAAAAAGGGAGAGGAAATAACTCCTCGCCCTTTTTACGTTTATTGAATTTCCAGTGTGACGTTCTCATCATTATGATGTCCCACTGAATACAAGAGCATTCTAATCGCTTTCGCAACTTTCCCTTGCTTTCCAATGACTTTTCCAACATCCTCAGGATGTACAGTTAATCGATACTTTATTTCTCCGTTGCAAAGTTCCTGTGTAACTTTTACATCTCCAGGATGATCCACAAGAGGTTTAACAATTGTCTCGACTAACATTTTCATTGTCATTGCCTCAATTACTTACCTTGTTTAGATAAGTGGAATTTCTCCATGATACCTTGGTTAGAGAAAAGGTTACGAACTGTATCAGATGGTTTAGCACCATTTCCTAACCATTTTAATGCTGCTTCTTCGTTGATCTTAACTTCCGCTGGTTGAGCAACCGGATTGTAAGTACCGATTTCCTCAATGAAACGTCCGTCACGAGGAGAACGAGAATCTGCAACAACTACACGATAGAAAGGAGTTTTTTTAGCTCCCATACGTTTTAAACGAATTTTAACTGCCATTTATAAAGCACCTCCGAATTTATTTCACACAGATAATTATATTAGCAAAAAGACTATTGCTTTGTAAAGTATTTTTTCTTAACAGAGCCATCTTTTTTCCTTACATGAATGGAAACTTCAATCCACCTAGTCCTTTTTTCTTACCTTTTTGCATTCCCGTCATCGTCTTCATCATTTTTTTCATATCATCAAATTGCTTGATTAGACGATTGATTTCTTGTACCGTTGTACCGCTACCTTTGGCAATGCGCTTTTTACGACTAGCATTGATTATTTCCGGTTGTTCTCGTTCTACTTTAGTCATAGAACGAATAATTGCCTCAATATGCCCAATTTGTTTTTCATCAACTTGTGCATTTTTCAGCCCTTTAATTTTATTTGCACCAGGAAGCATTCCTAACAATTCGTCAAGCGGTCCAAGTTGACGCACTTGTCCAAGTTGTTCTAGGAAATCGTCAAGCGTAAACGAAAGCGTACGCATTTTTTGCTCAAGTTCTTTTGCTTTCTCTTCATCAACTGTAGCTTGCGCTTTTTCAATTAATGTTAAGACGTCGCCCATCCCTAAAATACGGGATGCCATACGTTCTGGATGGAACGCTTCAATTGCATCTAGTTTTTCACCCATACCAGCGAATTTAATTGGTGTGTTTGTTACAGCCTTAATAGATAATGCCGCACCACCGCGCGTATCACCATCTAATTTCGTTAATACAACACCTGTTAATCCTAACTGTTCATGGAAACTTTGTGCTACATTTACCGCGTCTTGTCCTGTCATCGCATCGACAACAAGGAAAATTTCATCCGGTTTCGCAACTTCTTTGACTTTTGCTAATTCACCCATTAGTTCTTCATCAATATGCAGGCGACCCGCTGTATCGATTAAAACGTAATCGTGATGATCTTCTTTTGCTTTCGCAATCGCTTGTTTCGCAATTTCAACCGGACTTACTTGATCTCCTAAGGAGAAAACAGGCATGTCCAATTGCTTCCCTAATGTTTCAAGCTGTTTAATCGCTGCTGGACGGTAAATATCCGCTGCAACAAGCATCGGTTTACGATTATGCTTTTTACGAAGCAAATTTGCAAGCTTACCTGTCGTCGTTGTTTTACCCGCACCTTGCAGACCAACCATCATTATAACAGTAGGTGGCTTATTAGCAACAGCAATTTTGCTTTGCTCTCCGCCCATAAGTTCTGTAAGTTCTTCCTGTACGATTTTAATTACTTGTTGTCCAGGTGTCAAACTTTTCATTACATCTTGTCCGACAGCACGCTCAGACACACGCTTTATAAAATCTTTTACTACTTTAAAGTTAACATCCGCTTCTAAAAGAGCTAGACGAACTTCTCTCATCATTTCTTTTACATCGGCTTCAGAAACTTTTCCTTTGCCGCGGATTTTTTGCATTGTCTGTTGAAGTCGGTCGGCTAATCCTTCAAATGCCATATTGCCGCCCTCCTAATCTAATTTTTCGATAGCTTCAACAACTTGTTTCATTTCTTCATTCACATGCTCTTCTTCGCTGAGTAGCTGTTTTAGCTTTGCAACAAGTCGCTGTCGCTCTTGAAACTTTTGAAGTAATACTAATTTATCTTCATATTCTTCAAGCATCGCTTCAGTCCGTTTAATGTTATCATACACGGCTTGGCGACTTACATCAAATTCTTCCGCAATTTCACCAAGAGATAAATCATCTAGATAATAAAGCGACATATAACTTCTTTGTTTTTGCGTTAACAACGATTGATAAAAATCAAATAAATAGTTCATTCTCGTTGTTTTCTCGAGCATGTTGGATCATCCTTTGTTAAGTGATTTCCCTTTACATGACTTAGTTTACATGGAGTATAAAAGAGTGTCAAGTTTTTTTCTTAACATCACATATTTTTATAAAAAAAGAAGCGGAAATACCGCTTCTTTCACTTACACTTCTTCTGTTTCTACTACGTTCGCAAACAAACCATAAACATATTGTTCTGGATCAAACTGTTGCAGATCATCCATTTGCTCTCCTAGCCCAACAAATTTCACCGGAACATCCATTTCGTTACGAATCGCTAAGACGATACCACCTTTAGCAGTTCCATCTAACTTCGTTAAAACAATACCAGTAACATTCGTGGCTTCACGGAATGTTTTCGCTTGGCTTAAACCATTTTGCCCTGTTGTTGCATCAATAACAAGTAATACTTCATGAGGAGCCCCTGGTACTTCACGCTCAATTACGCGCTTCACTTTCTCTAACTCATTCATTAAGTTTACTTTATTTTGTAAGCGTCCCGCTGTATCACATAGCAATACATCCACTTTACGGGCCTTTGCCGCTTGTACAGCATCATACATAACAGCCGCTGGATCAGATCCTGACCCTTGTTTAATTACTTCTACACCAACACGATCGCCCCATACTTCTAATTGCTCAATCGCCCCAGCACGGAATGTATCTCCTGCCGCCAATAGGACAGACTTACCTTCTGATTTAAATTTATGTGCAAGCTTACCAATCGTCGTCGTTTTCCCCACACCATTCACACCAACAAATAAAACTACTGTTAATTGATCCTCTTGTATATTAACTTCATTACTAAAATCGCTGTCACCTTTGTAAATGCCCACTAGCTTTTCAGAAATAACAGCCTGTACTTCTTTCGGATCTTGAATGTTACGACGTTGCACTTCTTCTTTCAACTGATCAATTAATTCCATCACTGTCGAAACTCCGACATCCGCACTAATTAAAATTTCTTCTAATTCTTCAAAGAAATCTTCGTCTATTTTGCGGTAACGGTACACTAAGTCATTTACTTTATCAGCAAATGAATTTCTCGTTTTTTCTAATCCTTGTTTAAACTTCTCTGTTACCGTATCCGTTTGTTTTGAAATTTTTTCTTTTAATTTTTTTAAAAAGCTCATACTTCCCATCCTTCCTATCTACTTGCAACAAGTTCTTCGCCATCATCTAAACGAACAGAAACAAGCTTCGACACCCCTGATTCTTGCATTGTTACACCGTACAATACATCAGACTCTTCCATTGTACCTTTTCGGTGTGTAATTACAATAAACTGCGTTTCATCACTAAATTTCTTTAAATACTGCGCAAAACGAGCAACGTTTGCCTCATCAAGAGCTGCTTCCACTTCATCTAGAACACAGAATGGAACTGGGCGTACTTTTAAAATACCAAATAAGAGCGCAATTGCCGTTAAAGCACGCTCTCCCCCTGAAAGTAAACCTAAATTTTGTAGTTTCTTCCCTGGTGGTTGCGCTACAATATCAATACCCGTATTTAGTAAATCTTCTGGGTTTGTCATTACTAAATCCGCTCTTCCACCTCCGAATAATTCAGAGAATACAGATTGAAACTCTGTTCGAATCCCTTCGAACGTAGTAGAAAAGCGTTTTTTCATCTCTTCATCCATTTCCGTAATAAGTTGATGCAATGTCGATTTCGCTTCTTCTAGGTCATCTCTTTGCTCTAATAAGAATGTATGGCGCTCTGCTACACGTTCATATTCATCAATTGCCCCTAAATTTACTGCGCCTAACTCTTCAATGGATAGTTTAATTAGTTTCACCTTTTTACGTGCATCTTCTGCAGGCATCATCATTGTATACTTAAGTTTTGCTGCTTCAAATGAAATAGTATATGTTTCACGTAAATGTTGCAATCTATTTTCCAGCTCTACATCAAGTCGGTTAATTTTCACTTCTTGATCTTTCAGCATCTCAAGAATATATTTATGTTTACCTATTGTTTCTTTCACACCGCGCTCTAAATGCTCGACTCTTTCTTGCAATGATACGCGTTGGTCACGACGAGAACGAATTAACTCCGAAGTTTGATTACGATCATACGCTTTCTTCTCAATCATATTCGTAATTTGTTCTTCGCCACTTGAATTAGATGTCATCTCTTGCTTTAAGAACGCTAAATCTTCTTTCGTTTTTACAAGCGTCGCATCAGTCTCTTCCTTTTCCTTCGTCAAACGTTCGACTTTTTCTTTTTGATTAGACAAACGTTGTTGTTGTTCAGCAGATTGTACTTTTAGCTCCGTCATTTCCTTCTGAACTTTTTCTTTTGAAGAATATTGTTCACTTTTTTGTTTCGTTAAAACGACGATTTTGCTATCTAATTCCCCAATCTCAACTTGAAGAGTCGCTAAAATCTTTTCTAACTCTTCTTTGCGCCCTTGCATTTTTACTTGATCTTGTAAAAATCCTTCAATCTCTAAATCGTAAATCGATAAACGATCATTAATACGATGTTCATCTAATTCTAAACGATTAATTTCTTCTCTTAGCTTCTGTTCATCTACACGTTCGGTCTCTACACCTTGGCGTAGCTCTCGTATTTGTACTTCTTTTTCTTGAATCTCTTGCTTTACTGCTTTAACAAAGTTTTCTAGCTTTGTTGTTTTTTCTTCCATGTCAGTTAGTTTTTTAGTCCACTCTTCAAGTTCACGTTGACGTCCCAATAAAGAGGATTTCGCCTGTTTTACAGCTCCACCCGTCATAGAACCACCCGGGTTCACTACGTCACCTTCGAGTGTTACAATACGATAGCGGTATTGCAGTTGTTTCGCTAACTCATTTGCTCCGCGTAAATCTTTCGCAACAACAACTGTACCTAATAAACTTGAAACTACATTCTCATATTTATTATTGTACTGCACAAGTTCTGCCGCTACACCGACAAACGATGGATGCTGATTCACAATGCGTAATTGATCAAATGATAGCGATCGGCTTTTAATAACAGCTTGAGGTAAAAACGTTGCACGGCCATGTTTATTTTGCTTTAAAAATGCAATTGCATTACGAGCATGCTCTTCTGTTTGTACTACGATATGTTGCATCGCTGCCCCAAGGGCGATTTCCATTGCGATTTCATATTCTTTCGGCACAGTCAGAAGTTCTGCAACAGCTCCCTCAATACCTTGTAGTCTATTTTCTCTAGCCTTTAATACTTCACGTACCCCTTGATAGAAGCCAGAGTAGTCCTCTTGCATCTCTTCTAACATTTCTTTACGAGAGCGCGCCTGTTGCACAAATTGATACGCTTGATACAGTTTCGTTTCATTTTCACTATACTGTGACTTACATTTCCCAAGTGCCGTTTCTGTCTTCTGTATGTTAGAAATAATGCCAGCTATTTTCTCTCTCGCTTGCTCATAACTGTCTACAAGTTTCGCCTTTTTCGCTGTAATTTCCACACGCATCTGTACATACTTTTCATTTTCTTCATCAAGTCGTTCGTTTTTAGAGTTTTGCTGTTTTGATTGTTCTTCAATCATAGATAATTCATTACGAAGACTTGCTTGTTGATTTAAAAGTTCAATATAGTCACCTTTTAAATTCTCAATTTGTTCCTCTAAATTCTCAGCAAAAGTCGCAAGTAATTGCTCGTTATCATGCAATTTCTTCTCCAATTCTTTTACTTGATTCACAAATTGCATTAAAGCTTCTGTACTTGTTTCAATTTCGCCATCATAACTTGTAGTTTTCTCTGTTAACTCAACAATTAGCTTTTCAAGCTGCGCACAATGCGTCGTTGCATTTTGCTTTCTTTCCTTTAACAGCTCGCGTTGCCCTTCTAGTTTTTCTAGTTCTTTACTAGACAGAAGTAGAACTTCTTGTAAGGAATTTACAGATTCATCAACGGCTTGTAATTGCCCGCGTAATTCCTCAAGCTCTTCTTCACTTTTTTGTAAGTTCGCCGACATTTTAGCTTCTTCATCTTTATTATGCCCAAATTGATTTCGAAGCGCTTCCCACTTTTCATGTAATTCTTCAATTTCATGTACAATAAGCGCAGCTTCTACTTTCTCTAATTCTTCTTTTTTCTCAAGATAATCTTTCGCAATAGAAGCTTGTCTTTCTAGTGGTTCTACTTGACTACTTAATTCGTGAATAATATCTTGTACACGATTTAAGTTTTCTTGTGTTTCCGCCAATTTCCCTTCAGCTTTCTTTTTACGAAGTTTATATTTCAGCACACCCGCAGCTTCTTCAAATACACCACGACGTTCTTCTGATTTACTACTCAAAATCTCTTCGACTTTCCCCTGGCTAATAATCGAAAAAGCTTCCCTTCCCATACCAGAGTCCATAAATAAATCAATAATATCTTTTAATCTACAAGATTGTTTATTAATATAAAAATCACTATCACCCGAACGAGATACACGACGCGTTACACACACCTCGTTATACTCAATCGGTAAGCGTTGGTCTTCATTATTTAAAGTTAATGTAACTTCAGCAACATTAACCGCTCTTCTCGTATCACTGCCGGCAAAAATAATATCCTCCATCTTTGCACCGCGTAATGACTTTGCAGATTGTTCACCAAGTACCCAGCGAATTGCATCAGTAATATTACTTTTCCCGCTCCCGTTAGGTCCTACTACAGAAGTTACACCTGGAACAAAATCGACAGATACACGCTCAGCAAAAGACTTAAATCCTGCTATTTCTAATCTTTTTAAAAACACGAAAGGCCTTCCTCCTATTCTCCGTTGTTGTAAACGTTGTCTGTACGAAAACAAACTACTATACGGATTTCCCACTCCTTTTATTTATAAATAAAAGGAAAGTTTCATTCTATGCATAAGGAATCCCCCTCATTCAAAGGGGGATTCCTCATGATTGTTCTTTTAATTTTTTCAATGCTTCTGCAGCAGCTTGTTGCTCTGCCTCTTTTTTTGACTTACCACTTCCAAGACCTAATGCCTCATTATTTAAAGTTACACGGGACACAAATTCTCGGTTATGGGCCGGTCCTTTTTCTTGCAAAATTTGATACTCAACATTGCCACTACCATCACGCTGAATCAATTCTTGCAATTGACTCTTATAATCCATCACATGAGAAAAAGCACCTTCATTAATTTTTGGATATACAACTTCTTTTAAGTAACCCCAAACTGTTTCTAGCCCTTGATCAAGATAAAGGGCACCAATAAACGCTTCAAAGACATCCGCTAATAAAGCTGGTCGTTCACGTCCACCCGTCATTTCCTCACCTTTCCCTAATAAAACAAGGCTACCAAATGACATTTCGTTTGCAAAACGAACAAGAGATGGCTCACATACAATAGCTGCACGTAGTTTTGTTAACTCTCCTTCGCTCATTGTCGGATATTTTTGAAACAGATACTGTGATACAGTGAGTTCCAATACAGCATCGCCAAGAAACTCAAGACGCTCATTGTCCTCATGCGGTTTTTTTCGATGCTCATTCACATACGATGAATGCGTAAACGCTTGAATCAATAATTTTTCATCTGTAAACGTAATACCTATCTCTTCTTGAAATACTTTAAAAGCTTCACGATATTTTGCTTCGTATTTTTTTTCTCTATGTTTTCGGTACGGCATAGGTCCCTCCAGATATAAGCCGAGAAGCCCCGTTAAAAAACGGGACTTCACTTAAGCATTATAGATGACTCTCTATGTAAGTCACAGCATCGCCAACAGTAGCAATCTTTTCAGCATCTTCATCAGAAATTTCCATTTCGAATTCATCTTCTAATTGCATTACAAGTTCTACTACATCTAGGGAGTCTGCGCCTAAATCTTCTTTGAAGCTTGCAGCTGGTACTACTTCAGTTTCTTCTACTCCTAAACGATCAACGACAATTTTGGTTACACGCTCTAAAACATCTGCCATTCTATTCACCTCCCCTCAAATATTATATAAAATATTGTCCAAAAAAACTAGGTGAAATCGATTCTTTTATTACATTACCATACCGCCATCAACATTTAACGTTTGACCTGTAACATATTTACTTTGATCAGAAGCAAAAAACGTTACAGTATTTGCGATATCTTGTGCTTCTCCAAACTGAGCTGCAGGAATTAATTTTAACATTTCGGCTTTTATATTTTCATCTAATACATCCGTCATATCAGTTGCAATAAACCCTGGAGCAATTGCATTTACAGTAATATTTCGGCTCGCTAATTCTTTTGCTGATGTTTTTGTTAATCCAATTACACCAGCTTTAGCAGCAACATAATTTGCTTGTCCTGGGTTTCCTGTTACACCAACAACAGAAGCGATATTAATAATACGTCCATGACGTTGACGCATCATATAGCGCGATACTGCTTTCGTACATAAGAAAACACCTTTTAAGTTTGTATTAATAACTGTATCCCATTCTTCTTCTTTCATACGCATTAATAAATTATCTTTTGTTACACCAGCGTTATTTACAAGAATATCAACTTGTCCAAACGTATCTACAGTTTGTTTCACCATTGCAGTAACATCATCAGCATTTGCAACATCTGCTCTTACTGCAATGGCATCTGAACCTAATTTCTTTATTTCATCAACTACTTCATTCGCCTTTTGCTCATTACCAGCATAATTTACTACAACATTTGCCCCTTGTTTCGCTAAATCAATAGCAATCGCACGACCAATCCCACGTGAAGCACCAGTTACTAATGCTACTTTCCCTTTTAACATCAGCTTTCTCCTCTCAAATTTGAAATGGTATCTCTTAATGTCTCTTCATCATATACCGCATATGCTTTCACTGAAGAATCAATCGACTTCATAAGACCAGCAAGTACTTTTCCAGGTCCGATTTCAATAAATGTATCTACCCCTTGATTCACCATATACTCAATAGATGGGTACCATAATACAGGCGAATAGAGCTGTTCAATTAGCTTTGCTTGAATATCTGTACCACGCGTAATAACATCTGCCGTAACATTTGCAATAACAGGAATATTCGTGTCTTGAATTGTAATTTCATTTAAAACACTTTGGAATTTCTCAGCAGCTGGTTTCATAAGCGAGGAATGAAACGGTCCACTTACTTTGAGCGGAATTGCTCTTTTAGCACCATTTTCTTTCGCTCTTTGAGAAGCAAGTTCTACTCCTTGCTTTGTCCCAGAAATAACAATTTGCTTCGTACTATTCATATTAGCAATTTGTACTGCATATCCTTCACTTGTTACTTCTTCTGTAACTCGTTTCAGCATATCCGGATCCGCACCTAAAATAGCTGCCATTGCACCTTCCCCGCCTGGAACAGCTTCTTCCATATATTCCCCGCGTTTCCTTACAGCATATACAGCGTCTTCGAATGTTAATGCACCAGCAGCTACAAGAGCGCTATATTCACCTAAACTATGTCCTGCGACAAAATCAGGTGTAATATCATACTCCTTCAAAGCTGTTAAAATTGCAAAGCTCGTTGTTAATAGTGCCGGCTGCGCATTTGTCGTTAATGTTAACTTTTCTTGCGGTCCTTCAAAAATCACTTCTGAAAGAGAATCATGCAAAACCTCATCCGCTTTTGCAAACACTTTCGCAACCTCTTTATTATTCTCCGCTAACTGTCTACCCATTCCAACTGCCTGTGAACCTTGGCCCGGAAAAAGAAATGCTATTTTTCCCATTTCAAATCCTCCTCTTATTGAAGCGGCTCCTTCTCCATTACACTTGAAATTGTAGGAATTACTTCTTTCGCTACCATTTCTCTCGTTTGACGAATCGCACTAAATATCGATTGGTCATTAGAAGAACCGTGAGCCTTAATGACAGGAGCTTTCAATCCAAACAACGCCGCTCCCCCATACTCCGAATAATCCATTTTATCTTTCAATACCATAAGTTTTGGTTTTAATACCGCTGCTGCTAATTTGCTCGTAAACGAACTCATTAATTGTTCTTTTAACATAGAGAATAACGCAAGTGCTGTTCCTTCTAATGATTTTAGCGCTACATTACCCGTAAAACCATCACATACAACAACGTCTGCTACACCTTGCAATAAATCTCTTGATTCAACGTTTCCAACGAAATTAATTGGTGCATCCTTGAGCATAGCAAAGACTTGTTTTGAAAGCTCGTTTCCTTTACCATCCTCTGTTCCAACGTTTAAAAGTCCAACGCGTGGATTTTTAATTCCTCTTACCTTCTCTGCGTAAACAGAGCCCATTACTGCATATTGATATAAATGAATTGGTTTTGCATCAACGTTGGCTCCAACATCTAACATAACAAACCCTTCTCCATCAACAGTTGGCATTGTAGGTGATAAAGCTGGTCGTTCAATTCCTTCCATACGACCAACAACAAACAATCCAGCTGCCATCAAAGCTCCTGTACTACCTGCTGATATACAAGCATCCGCTACGCCGTCTTTTACTTGCTGCGCCGCTAGTACCATTGAAGCTTGTTTTTTTCGACGAACCGCTCTTACTGGTTCGTCTGTCGATTCAATTTTTTCGTCCGTATGAAGTATAGTAATTCGCTCTTCACTCGTTAAATATTGACGAATTCCCTCTTCTTTCCCTACTAACGTAATATGTAAATCTGAGTATTCCTTAATAGCTTTCATTGCTCCTAATACTACAGCCTTTGGTGCATGATCGCCGCCCATTGCATCTATTGCGATTTTCATAAGTTGTTACCTTCCTCACTATAATTACTAGATCGATACATTTCAAAAGTGCCTGTAAAGACAAGTTCTTCTCCAACAAAACTACGCACTTTGACAACCGTCCGTCCTTTATCATTCTCTACATCTTCAACACGTACTTTTGCAACAACACGCTCTCCTAATTTTACAGGACGAATATATCGAATGGTGGACTTTGCAGTTAAAGCTAATTCTTCATCAATAACCGCAACAGCTAGTGAGTTTGCTTGTGCAAACAAATGATGCCCACGAGCAATTTGATTTCTTTTAAATACATGTTCTACCTTTACTTCAAAGATAGAAATCGCATGTCTATCTAATTCTATATCAATAATTTCTCCGACAACCTCTTCTAACGGTAAAGATTTCACGTCTTCTTCATGTTGTTTTGTAGCCACATGCTTAATTCGTTCTCTTAATTCAGGAATAGATAATTCCATACGATCAAGACGAACAGTTTGTATGCTCACTTGAAATTTTTCCGCTAAATCTTCATCCGTTATAAAAGGATTCGTTTCTATTGTTTGTTGTAATAATTCTTGTCTTTCTTTTTTACTTCTTCTTTTTTTCATACCGCACCATCCATTTTTATGACTAGGTACTAAAAGTAGTATATAATCATTAAAAGTAGAATGCAACAAAAACTTTTGCAGACTACTTTTAATCGAGCTTCTCTCCCTGGAACACACCTGTCCCATCAAGATAAGTACGCAGCGAAGCATACTGATCATTATGCCAAAACGCTTCTGAATCAACTAGTATCGCTGCATCTTGTCTTGCTGTTTCTAACGCCCGATAATCATGTACCATATCAGCAACCTTAAATTCTGGTAGACCACTTTGCTTACTTCCAAAGAAATCCCCAGGACCTCGTAACTCTAAATCTTTTTCTGACAATACAAATCCATCATTTGTTTCAGTCATAATGCGCATTCTTTCTTTTCCCGTTTCTGATTTCGGGTCCGCAATTAATAAACAATATGATTGTTCACTACCACGCCCAACACGCCCCCTCAGCTGATGGAGCTGTGATAAACCGAAACGTTCCGCGTCATAAATAACCATAACAGTCGCATTTGGTACATTCACGCCTACTTCAACAACTGTTGTCGACACAAGAATTTGCACTTTATTTTCACTAAACTGTCCCATTATCTCTTCTTTTTCTTGAGATGATAGTCTCCCATGCATTAATCCAACTTGGCATTTCCCTTGATAATGATGAGTCAGCATACTATGTAAGTCGATAGCATTTTGTACATCAAGCTTCTCAGACTCTTCAATAAGAGGGCAAATAACATATGCCTGTCTTCCTTTTTTTATCTCTTTCTCCACAAAGCCGAGGACACGATCTAACATATCATGTTTTGCCCAGTACGTTTCGATTACCTTTCTACCAGCTGGCATTTCGTCGATAATAGAAACGTCCATCTCTCCAAATGCAGTGATAGCTAACGTACGCGGGATTGGGGTCGCCGTCATAAACAATACATCTGGACTTTCACCTTTCTCACGTAAAACCCGGCGCTGCGCCACACCAAATCGATGCTGTTCATCGGTAATAACGAGACCTAACCTATGAAATATAACTTCGTCTTGAATTAAAGCGTGCGTTCCAACAAGGATGTCTACTTCTCCCTGTTCTAATCTCGACAAAATTTCTCGACGTCTCGCACCTTTAACAGAACTTGTTAGCAATTCAACCTTCATACCGAAATGTGAAAACGTCTCCGCGAGCGACTGATAATGTTGCTCGGCTAAAATTTCTGTAGGAACCATCAAAGCACCTTGATAATGAGCCAATTTCGCCGCATAAAGAGCAATCGCAGCAACAACTGTTTTCCCAGAACCTACATCCCCTTGCAATAATCGATTCATTCGGTACGGAGATATCATATCTTTCATTATTTCATCTACAACCCGGCGTTGTGCACCAGTTAATGGAAACGGAAGCGCATCAGTAAACTCTTGCAATTCTACTAATGAAATTTCCTTTTTCGTCCCTTTCGAGTTTTCCCTTTCCATTTTCCGTAATGTTTGCATTTTCAACTGAAACAAGAAAAACTCCTCATATACAAAACGGCGACGCGCTTGCTTTAAGTCTTCCTGTCCCACTGGAAAATGTAACCCTCTGAGCGCTTCATAGCGTGATAATAATTTATATCGACTTAACAAACCATCTGGTAACACTTCGACTATAGAATCTCCATACTCCTTAAATGCTTGTGCAACAAACCGGCGCATCTGTTTTACTGTCAGTTTTCCTTTCACTGAATATACAGGTTCTACTTCTTGTTGTCGTACAACCGGTCCAAAATTCAGTTCTGATACAGCAATTGTTTGGCGATGCTGATCCCATTTACCAGTAATCGTTACCGTTTCATCTAAATTTAACTTTTGTTTATAGTATGGTCTATTAAAACATACAGCTGTAATTAAATAACGACCGACGAGAACACGAACTGTAAGACGTGACTTCTTCTTCCCATAATATTGCAGTAAAGGAGCACTATGAACTTTCCCCTCAACCGTTACACGCTCGTCATGCTTTACTTCAGCAAGATCTTTCATCGCATAGTCTTCATAGCGGTACGGAAAATGTTCTAATAGATGAGAAACTGTATAAATTCCCATCTCGTGTAACAACTCAGATGTTTCTCCTCCGATTCCCTTTACATCCGTAACAGGAACTTGTACAACTTCATTCAAGATTCTCACGCTCCGTCACATTATTTTCTTTGATTCATTCTATTGATTATCCATTATTATCATTGACATCTGTAATCGCTCTCTTTCACCTTATATATTCTATCATAGGCATTCTAAGAGAAACTACTCTAATCCCTCTATATAAAGTGAAACTATAATCAGTGGGCGCTTACGGGCAGTTAATCTCCCACTTAACTTCTTTGCTCCAGCCGAATATAGGGGGTGGAAGTTTTACTGCCCACAAATAGCGGGATAAAACAAAGTTGTACAATACGTAAGAAAAGAGCCTCACTATTAGCAGCAAGGCTCTTTTCTATCATCAATATGCTAGCCTTTTGAATAAAAACTAGTAATAAACTTCATATCACTATTTCTTATCTATTAGCAAGTAAGTAACCCATTTATTTTCAAATCGAATCTTTTCTTATTCTACAGAGAAGATGAAAGAATACACCGGTTGGTTCCCTGCATGTACTTCTACTTCTGCATCTTCAAAGTTCTCTTCTACAAACGCAACTAATTTAGCCACTTCTTCATCTGTTGCATCTTCACCTTGTAGAATCGTTACGATTTCAGAATCTTCATCAATTAGCGCTTCTAGTAATTGCTTTGCAGCTCCTACTTTCTCAGCATTTGTAGATACAATTTTCCCATCTGCAATACACATGAAATCATCTTTTTGAATCGCTACACCGTCAATTTCCGTATCACGAACAGCATACGTAATCTGACCTGTTTTCACATGAGCTAAAGCTTCTTTCATGTTTTCTTCATTCTCTTCTAGCGTTCCAACTGGATTAAATGCTAACATTGCAGCCATACCTTGAGGAACTGTTTTTGAACGAATAACAATAACTTCTTGTTCTACAACTGACGCTGCTTGTTCTGCTGCCATCACGATATTCCCGTTATTTGGTAAGATGATGATTTTTTCAGCATTCGCCTCTTCAATCGCCTTCACAATATCCTCCGTACTCGGATTCATCGTTTGGCCACCTTCGATAACTTTCGTTGCACCAATGCTCTCAAATAGAGTTTTAATACCCGATCCCATAGCTACAGTTACAATACCATACGGTTGTTTCTCTATTGGCTGATTCGTTTGTTCAGGTACCATGGTAGGTTCATCTAATAAAGCAGTATGCTGTTCACGCATATTTTCTACTTTGATCTTAATTAGACTACCGTAACGTTGTCCATAGTTCATAGGATCTCCAGGATGTTCCGCATGAATATGAACCTTTACAACCTCATCATCCGATACAACAAGTAGTGAATCTCCGTACACACTAATATCTTCACGGAATTTTTGTTCAGAGAAATTATGTTCCTTCATTTTTCCAGGCTCTAATTTCACCATGAACTCCGTACAATATCCATACTTAATATCTTCTGTACTCAATTGGCTTTGTACACTACGGTGATGTTCTGCACGTACCATGTCATTCATAGATGGTTGGGCAGGCATATCAGAAGAAATCGTTTCTCCTTTTAAGTCAGCTAAAAATCCTTCATATACAACAACAAGACCTTTACCACCGCTATCTACAACGCCAACTTGTTTTAATACAGGTAATAAATCTGGCGTACGATTTAACGATGCGTTTGCTTCTTTTACAACGTCTTCCATAAACAAAACAAAGTCGCGCTGTTTTTTCGCAACTGTCACTGCATATTTACCCGTTTCTCTTGCAACCGTTAAAATCGTTCCTTCAATTGGTTTCATAACCGCTTTGTAAGCTGCCTCTACTCCAGCTTCTAAAGCTGCAGCAAAATCAACTGTCGTTAATTCTTCTTTTTGTTCAATGGATTTAGAGAAACCACGGAATAACTGAGATAAAATAACCCCAGAGTTACCACGAGCTCCCATTAATAATCCTTTGGCTAAACTTACACCGACTTTACCAGCATGCTGCGAAGGATTTGCTTTCACTTCACGTGCGCCTGAAGTCATTGATAAGTTCATGTTTGTACCGGTATCGCCATCTGGAACTGGGAATACGTTTAATGCATCAACAAGCTGAACATTATTTGTTAAATTATTGGCTCCTTGAATGATCATTTGTGATAAACGTTTTCCATCAATTTTTTGAATTGACACAGATTTTCCTCCTTAATGCACATTACAAGTTTATTACTTTAACTCCTTGTACGTAGATGTTTACAGAATCTACTGCTAGTCCTACAGTTTGATCTAATGTATATTTCACTTTAGTCTGCACGTTATGTGCTACTTCTGAAATTTTCGTACCATAGCTCACAATAATATACATATCAATATGTACTTCATCTTCATTTTTACGAACAATAACGCCTCTAGTGAAGTTTTCTTTTCGTAAAATTTCTGTTAATCCATCTTTTAACTGATTTTTTGATGCCATACCTACGATACCGTAGCAATCTACTGCGGCACCTCCAGCAATTGTTGCAATTACATCTGTACTAATATCAATTTGACCGTACTTCGTTTTAATTTCAATTGACATCTCGTTTCCCCCTTCATAAATGGTGAAAGTGAGCTAGACTACTTTAGTTACTATCATATAATCTTTTTAAAGAAAATTCCATCGTTCTTTCTTTTTCACTCTCATATTTTATGTTTTAAATTACATTTTTTTATGATGAGCAAAATAGTCCATTGTTATTATACAACATGTACCACTATAATATGTCAAGCAATTTTTCTTGATTTCACCTTTTCTTCATTGACATATAGTGTCAAGTATTTTTTCTTGATTTCTTTTTCCTACGGTGTTGCATTCTCTTTTTAGTTGTGTTAAATTATAGTAGTGTTTTTAGCATCGCATAAAAGACTAATATTGAAAAATTACGTATGTTACGGTAGTTAAGGGAGGGAAATATAAATGGCTCGTGTTTGTGCTATCACTGGAAGAAAAGCTCGTTCTGGTAACTCTCGTTCTCACGCAATGAACGCTACAAAACGTAAATGGGGCGCTAACCTTCAAAAAGTTCGCGTACGCATCGACGGAAAAGTTCAACGTGTTTACGTTTCTGCTAGAGCATTAAAATCTGGCAAAATCGAACGTGTTTAATAATAAAAAAAAGAGCCGCTAGGCTCTTTTTTTATTATACCATTGGAAAAAGCACCGGTAATAGGTGCTTTTTTTAGTCTTTTTTGAAGGTATTTAACATCGCACGAACAATTCCACCAAGAAATTTAGGTAACTTAATTGTATAAAATCTCATGGTTTCCCTCCTAATCCCCATTACTCCACTTGTTCACTATATGATGCAAGGAGCAAAATTGTTTCTTCAATCAGTGCTTCTTATCATCATTAATATGCCAGAAGTGAATGAAAAAGTACCTTTTTCCTCAACGAGTTCATTACTAATACAAAGTGTCGATCCCCACTCTATTGTTTTATTAGTAAGGGGATACTTAAAACCGTGAAGTGTAATACCTTCTACCCTTTCAGTAACTGGTACAAATGATACGTATGGAAAATGTTCGTTTCCTTCAATTATATACATACCAAACTTTTTCACCATTATTTCATTTTTATTGTCCACAATACACATTTCTATATTTACTTCTAATCCCTTTAAAAGCATCTGAATATTTGCTAAACCATGATCAAGTCTTCCACCAGTAGCACCAAAAATACGAATTAATTTTGGTTTCTGTTCTAAAGCCCAGCTAATTGCAATTTCTAAATCTGTTTGATCTTTTTCTCGCGGGACGATATGTAATTCATTTGTTTGTTGCCTCATCCATGCTAATTCCTCATCAGTAACTGAATCATAATCCCCAAACGCAACAGCCGGAGTGATTCCTCTTTTCAACAAACGGTACACTCCTCTATCAACGGCCGCCCAAACTACTTCTTCATTTTCATACCGCGAAAAATCTGCGCAGTATTCTGCAGGTCCTCCCGCTAAAATATGAATAATCATTTTTCCTTCCCCTTCTATTGTAAAAAGGCAATCTGCCATTCGGTAGATTGCCTTTCTCCTTATTTGCCACTCTAACATGTATAAATAGTGAAGTCTTAATGAACTAGAAGCTTCACTAGGATAAAGGTTCGTTCATTCTTTATCCGCGAATTACACGAATTGCTTCACCGCGGTCTTTTTGATTGTATACTGCTGATCCCGCTACAAGAACATTCGCTCCTGCTTCAATACAAAGTCTTGCCGTTTCAGCGTTGACACCACCATCAACTTCAATTTCCACTTCTAGATTTCGCTCTTTAACCATTTCTGCAACTTGTTTGATTTTCGGTAATACAGAATGAATAAACTTCTGCCCGCCAAATCCAGGATTTACTGTCATAAGTAATACCATGTCTATATCTTCTAATACATGCTCAATCGTTGAAACTGGAGTATGCGGATTTAATACAACCCCTGCTTTAATGTCATGAGATTTAATTAACTGAATTGTACGATGTAAATGGGGACACGCTTCTACATGAACAGTAATAATATCCGCTCCCGCTTTTGCGAAAGTTGGGATATAGTTATCAGGATTTTCAATCATTAAATGTACATCTAACGGTAATGATGTAATAGGACGGATTGCTTCTACAATTAATGGTCCAATCGTAATATTTGGTACGAAATGCCCATCCATTACATCGACGTGAATGTAGTCAGCTCCGCCTTTTTCTACATCTTTAATCTCTTCCCCTAATCTTGAAAAATCTGCTGATAAAATCGATGGTGCAATTTTAATCATGACTAATACCTCGGCTTTCTCTCTCTAATTTCTTCTACGAATTGTTTGTAATTCTTATAACGATATTCGGTAATCTTTCCTTCTTCAACCGCAGCTTTCACCGCACATTTCGGTTCAGCAAGGTGTGTACACCCTCTAAATTTACAGTATTGGCTCGCTTCTTTCAACTCTGGAAAACAATATGTAAGATCTTCTACCTCTATATCTATGAAATCAAGCGAACTAAAACCAGGTGTATCCGCAACAAGTCCGCTTCCAACTGTAATTAATTCTACGTGTCTTGTCGTATGCTTTCCACGTCCTAAATGTGAAGAAATATCATTAGTTTTCAATTCTAAATCTGGACGTAATACGTTTAGCATTGAAGATTTCCCAACACCAGATTGGCCTGCAACGACGGAAATACAACCTTCTAAGAATGGTTTCAGAATATCAATACTTTCCGATGTATTTATAGAAGTAAACAACACATCATAACCCATTTCACGATAATCATTTGCATAAGATTCAACAGTTTCTCTCATTTTTTCATCTACTAAATCCATCTTACTAATACAAATAATTGGTTTAATGTTATGATATTCAATTAATACTAAAAATCGATCTAACAGTCCTGGATTAAAATCTGGTTCTACCGCAGAGAAAACAAGAATAGCTTGATCAACATTAGCAATAGGAGGTCTAACAAGTTCATTTTTCCGATCAAATACTTCTAACACATAACCTTCATTCGGATTATCCGCTTGAAAAACAACTTGGTCTCCTACAAGTGGCGTAATTTTATTCTTTCTAAATACACCACGCCCACGACATTGTGTAATCCCTTCCTCATTCTGCACATAATAAAACCCACTTAGAGCTTTTACAATTTTTCCTTCTGGCATATAATTCTCCTTTATTTTGTATAAAATGAAACTGCAATTAAATATGAATAGACTAGCGTTCTGTAAACAATTAGTTCAAAGCCCACCAAATATATATCCAGGTTCATATATTTAATCTACCATCAAATTTGAAATATTATTTACAACAGTATCACTTTTACAGCTTTTTGAATCATATATTTTTGCCTGTTATACAGTCCACGATGTAGACAGCATAACAGGCAAGAGTAATAAATTCCATCTTCCATATAAGGACGATGGAATTCCCTATTATTGAGCTGGATATGGTACTTCCTTGTCCATAATCGTTACTCCATCTCGGACAATTTTATAGTGTCCCTTTGCACCTTCTTGAATTACAAATTCTAAAGAAATAATCGCTGACTCAGTAATTGTTCTCGTTTCAACTGGTTTATCCATTTTTTGCTGCATATCTTCTTTATAAATTTCTATTGTTTGCGGCTTTTTCTCACCTGTTGCAGAAGCTTCATATGGGATAGAAATGTTATCCACTTTTACCGTTTTCGTCACTTTAGGCTTCGGACCATCGGAGATAACAATCGATACTTTATCTCCTTCTTTTAAAGGTGTCCCAGGCTTTGGTAACTGTGAAATAACAAGACCTTTATCAACCTTATCTGAATACTCTCTTTGTATATCAGAAACAAGCTTTCTTTCATTTAAATAACCTTTTACACTATTTTCAGTCCATCCTGAAAAATCACCTGGTCTTATTTGATAAGGTCCTTTACTTACCCAAATTTTCAGCTCTTGTTCTGTCTCTATAACCATTTGATCAGGCGTTGGTATTTGCTCTACAATTTCACCTTTCGGCTTATCATTTTCAATATAATTTATTGTAACTTGTTTATATTTTTCTTCTAACTCAGCTCTTATACTCTCGAAATCTTTTCCTGTCAAATCACGCATCTTACTTTTCTTTTTCCCACCTGATTGATAGATAGTAATTTTAGAGTTTTCTTTCACTACTCTTCCTGCTATAGGATCTGTTTTTATCACGTTTCCGGCTTCAACATCATCTGTATAGACAAGATTAGGTTCAGTAACTTCAAAACCTTTTTCAACCAATGTATTTACAGCTGTCGTATATTTCATACCAGCCACATCAGGAACCTTCACATCTTTCGGAATAAAGAAGCCTGGAATAACAGTAAGTGCTAATGTTATCCCTATCGCTAAAAGTAAAAATGTTGTAATTAAAACTTTCAGCCATTTATTATTTCGCTTTTTCTTCTTACCTGATTTGGTCTCTTCTTTTCTTACTTGTTCATCCACTTTACTTCCTTTTAATACAATCGTTTCATCACTTACATTTTGAAATAGTTGTTCTTGTTGAATAATTGGAATCGCTTTCGTTGCTTCCATATCTTCTGGTATGTAAAATGGTTGTTCATTTATTCGTTCTGGGTATAGTGCTGTTTCAATATCTCGTTTCATCGCGTTAGCAGATTGATATCGATGGAACGGATCTTTCGCAGTTGCCTTTAATATAATATTTTCAACACTTTGTGGAATATTTTCATTCCATCTTTTTGGAGATGGCATTTCATTTTGTAAATGTTTTAACGCAATTGCAACAGCAGATTCACCAGAAAACGGTTGTCTTCCTGTTAACAATTCAAACATAACAATCCCAAGTGAATAAATATCTGATTGTTTATTCGCTATACCGCCGCGCGCTTGTTCTGGTGATAAATAATGCACCGAACCGAGCACCGAATTTGTATGTGTAATCGTTGCTGCACTTGTAGCTGTCGCAATTCCAAAGTCTGTTACTTTGACCACTCCGTCATCTCGAATCAAAATATTGTGCGGTTTAATATCACGATGTACAATCTCAAAATGATGGGCGTGTGCCATAGCGGACGTTAACTGCTCCATTATATCAAGAGCCTCTCCTATCGGTAACATCCCTCGATCAATTATGTATTGCTTCAATGTTCGTCCAGGTACATATTCCATTACAAGATAATATATATCATCCTCTTCCCCAACATCATACATATTCACAATATTTGGATGCGACAACGTTGTAACAGATTGCGCTTCTCGATGGAAACGTTTAATAAACTCTTCATTATTTGAATAGTCGAGTCTTAATATTTTTACCGCTACATCTCGGCCGAGTATATCATCATGAGCTAAATATACATTGGCCATTCCTCCACCGCCAATCATTTTCAGCAGCTTATAACGGTCATTTAAGCGTTTTCCAATCAGCACGTTGCACTTCACCTACTTTCGTTTGTCGAATCCGTATAATCAATAATAACGAGGGTAATATTATCTTCTCCACCACGATCATTTGCTAATTGAATGAGATTCTCTCCCTTAGCCTCGAGCTGTTCATTCAATTGTAAAATTTGTTGCATATCAGCAATAGAAACTTTGTTAGACAATCCATCCGAGCAAAGAAGTAATTGATCATCTTCTTCAAGCACCAATGTTTTAACATCTAATCCAACTGTTTCTTCATTTCCTAATGCTCTTAACAAAACATTCTTTTTCGGGTGATATTCTGCATCTTCCTTTGAAATTTCGCCATGTCTCACAAGTTCATTTACAAGCGAATGATCTTCCGTTACAAGCGTCATTTTCCCCTCTGATACCATATAACACCGACTATCTCCTATATGACCTATCGTCACAAAATTCGATGTACAAATGGCTATTATAAGTGTTGTTCCCATGCCATTACATTCTGCATGCTGCTTAGAGTAAGCATATATGCGCTCATTAATAATTCCAACGTTAGTATGTAACCACTTTTCTACCTTTTTAGGCTCATTCATATTATGCGTTTGCTTCCAATAATCATGGAATAATTGAATAGCCATCGAGCTAGCTACATCGCCAGCTCGATGACCTCCCATTCCATCTGCTACTACCGCTAAAATATTTCCATCTAAATTGCGAAAAACTCCTGCACTATCTTCATTATGTTGACGAACTTTTCCTTTATCCGATAGAAACACGGCTTTCATCTAGTCACCTCGTCTCTTCTTTGCGCTCCTTTGCACGCAACTGACCGCAGGCTGCATCAATATCATGACCTTGTTCACGGCGAATGGTTACATTCACTCCACGATCTTTTAGCGTCTTTTCAAATAAGAAAATTTGCTCTCGTGGCGTACGTACATAATCACGTTCTGGCACGTAGTTTACCGGAATTAAGTTTACATGACATTTTACACCTTTTAAGAGCGCAGCAAGTTCTTCAGCGTGCTCAACTTGGTCATTTTCTCCTCCAAATAAGCCATATTCAAATGTAATACGACGCCCTGTTCTATTTACATAGTATTTAACAGCTTCCATTAAATCAGGTAGCTTATAAGCACGGTTGATCGGCATTAATTTTGAACGTATCTCTGTATTTGCAGCATGCAATGAAATCGCAAAATTAATTTGCATATCTTCTTCAGCGAACTTATAAATTTTTGGAACAATTCCACTTGTTGAAACTGTCATATGTCTTGCACCAATATGAATTCCTTTTTCATGATTTACAATGCGTAAGAATGACATTAAGTTATCATAATTATCAAATGGTTCTCCAATTCCCATAACAACAAGAGAACTTACACGTTCTTCTGTTTCATCAAGCGCACGCTGAACTTCTACTACTTGCGCTACAATTTCTCCAGCCTCTAAGTTTCGTTTTAACCCACCAAGTGTAGAAGCACAGAACGTACAGCCAATGCGGCAACCCACCTGTGTTGTTACACAAATGGAATTTCCATATTCATGTCGCATTAGTACAGTTTCAATAGAGTATCCATCGTATAACTGGAATAGGAATTTAATCGTTCCATCCGAAGACGTTTGTTTTACTAAAGTGTTTAAAGTAGTAATATCAAAGGAATTCGACAATTTATCGCGCAATCCTTTAGCAAGGTTTGACATATCCTCATAATTTTTTACACGTTTTTTATATAGCCAATCAAAAATTTGTCCTGCACGGAACTTAGGTTCTCCTTGTTCCTTTAACCAATCTTGCATTTCATGAAGTTGTAAAGAATAAATTGATGGTTTCTTTGTTTCTAGATTTTTCTTTTGTTTTTTTACAGTCGTTTCCATGATGCTACACCTTCTTTCTTAAACAAGCAATATAAAAGCCATCTGTTGCAAAATAATGCGGTAAAATTCGTACTTGACCTTCATCAATATACGGATTTAACTTTTCTGGCATGCGATCTTTTATCGTAGTATCCCATTCAAATTCAGGATGCTCTTGTAAAAATTGCTTTATTACTTGTTCATTTTCTATTTTTTCAATTGTGCACGTACTATAAACAAGGCGACCACCTTGTTTTAACAATGGTGCTATTTTTTCTAGTATCGCAAGTTGAATCGTTGATAACCTTTCACTATCGCCCTTATCTTTACCTAACTTAATATCAGGTTTACGTCTAATAACACCAAATCCAGAACATGGTGCATCTACTAATATTTTGTCAAAAGATTCATTTGCAAAATGCTCTTGAACTTTTCTAGCATCTAAAGCCATCGTTTCTACATTTTCTAAACCAAGCCTCTTCGCCTGTTGTTCAATTAAACGTACTTTATGTGCGTGTAAATCAAGCGACATTACCTTACCAGTTCCGTCCAAACGCTCTGCAATATGAGTTGTTTTTCCGCCAGGAGCAGCACAACTATCTAGAACTGTATCTCCTTTATTCGGTTCTAAAGCACGTGCTACAAGCATTGAGCTTTCATCTTGAATAGAAAGGAAACCTTTTTTGAACGCTTCTGTATGTGCGACATTTCCTCTTTCAATTTGAATTGCATCCTCTGACAATTCGCCACGTTTTGCTTCTATACCCTCATCAGCTAATAACGCAACCGCTTCTTCTACCGTTACTTTATCAACATTTACACGTGCTGTTGGTACAGGTGGCAACATATTTACTTCACACATTTTCTCTGCTGTCTCTAAACCATATTCGGATGCCCATTCTTGTACAAGCCACATTGGATGACTCGTTGCAATCGCAAGTCGTTCTACTGGATTTTCGATTTCTTCTAACGAAGGTACACCTTCTCGCTGAATCGAACGCAATACTCCGTTCACCATGCCTGAAATCCCTTTATGCCCACGACGCTTTGCAATCTCAACTGCTTCATGAATAGCCGCTCTTTCTGGAACTCGGTCTAAATATAGCATTTGATATAGAGATAGGCGAAGCAACACTCTTACCCACGCTTCAACCTTTTTTCTTAAAAATGGTTGTAAATAATAATCTAGTGTGTCACGACGTTGAATTGTTCCATATACCATTTCAGTTAATAAACCAATATCTTTTCTGTCAATTGTATTTTTTTCAATCAAATTATTTAAAAGTAAGTTGCTATATGCACCACTTTTTTCTACTTGAATTAAGCCATCCAGAGCTAACTCACGAACATTTTGTCTCATGCATTTTCTCCTAACTTCGTACCAATTTCAGGTTTTGTTCCACGTAAAAATTGTGAACAACTCATACGCTTTTTACCAGATGGTTGCAATTCAGTGATTTTAACGCCTGTCTCGTTCCCTGTTGCAACAACAAACCCATCTTCTTCAAGAGCTACTATTGTACCTGGTTCAGCTTTCTCTGTAATAGAGACCTTCTCTCCCCACCATACTTTAATAACTTGTCCTGCCAAAGTCGTATAAGCAACTGGCCATGGATTCAATCCGCGAATGTGATTGTATACTTCTTCACCTGTTTTTGTCCAATCAATTATCTCTTGCTCACGTTTTATATTATATGCAAACGTCACTTCAGCTTCACTTTGTTTAATTGGTTCTAGTTTACCCTGAATTAGTAAAGGAACCGTTTTAGATAAAAGGTGTGCTCCTGCTTCGCTTAACTTATCAAATAATGAACCTGTTGTTTCACGCTCTTCAATTTCTACTTCTACTTGCGTTAATATATCGCCCGCATCTAATTTTTCTACCATATACATAATTGTAATACCTGTTTTCTCTTTACCTTCCATGATCGCATAATGAATTGGTGCACCACCGCGAAGTTCTGGAAGTAATGATGCGTGGACATTAATACATCCATACTTTGGCGCTTCTAAAATTTCATTCGGTACGATTTGTCCAAATGCTGCTGTTACAATTAAGTCTGGCTCTAGTGCTAATACTTTTTCATATTCGTCTTTTTCACGAATTTTTAACGGCTGTACTACTGGAATACCATGTTTCTCCGCTTCTACTTTAACAGGAGTAGGTGTTAAAACCTTTTTTCTACCAACTGGACGATCAGGTTGCGTTACAACACCAACTACGTCATATCCGTCCTCGATAAGACGACGAAGCACCGGCACAGAAAAGTCCGGTGTCCCCATAAATACTACTTTCATCATTCAAAAACCGCTCCTTTTAAACCTATTCTAATTCGCCTGCTTCATAATACCTTTTCACTTTAGATGTAAATAAAACACCGTGTAAATGATCGATTTCATGCTGAATTGCACGCGCTAAGAAGTCATCCGCTTCTAATAAAAATATTTTACCGCGACGATTTTGTGCACGTACTTTAATGTAATCTGCACGCTCCACTTCACCATAAAGTCCCGGAAAGCTTAAGCAGCCTTCGGGACCTACTTGTTCACCACGTTTTTCTAAAATAACAGGATTAATTAATTCAATTTTACCCGTATCATCACCTATATCAACAACAGCAACTTGTAAGCTTACACCCACTTGTGGCGCAGCTAGACCAACTCCGTCTGCAATTAACATTGTTTCATGCATATCTTTTAACAATTTCACTAACTTTTTATCAAAGTTAATTACTCTTTCGCATGGTGTTTCTAACACTTCATTTGGATGCTTTACAATTTCTAAAACTGCCATATTTCCCTCCGCTACATTAACATTGTTGGATTAAAATCAATTGAGATTTGTAGCTCTTTTTGCATTTCTGCTTGATAATGTTCATTTACCATTTTGAGCACGTTCTTTAAGTTTGGTTCCCGTTTGTATTTTATCATGCATTGGTAACGATATCTATCTTTTATCCTTGGAATTGCTGAAGCAACCGGCCCTAACACCATTGTTTGCCTTGAACAATGCGTTCGTAAATGACCGACAATTTTTTCCGTCACTTGGACTGCCTTTAATAACTCCGGATGAGATACAGTTACAAGTACAACGTAGTAATATGGCGGATATTGTCTCATTTGCCTCATTTGCATTTCGTGCTGATAAAATACATCATATTGTTGATTCTTTGCTAATTCTACACTGTAATGTTCCGGCGTATACGTTTGAATTACAACTTCACCTGGCAATTCATGTCTTCCTGCACGTCCACTTACTTGTGTCAATAGCTGATACGTCTTTTCACTCGCCCGAAAATCAGGTAGATGAAGCATCGTATCCGCCGTTAAAACGCCAACAAGCGTCACCTTCGGAAAATCAAGCCCTTTCGCAATCATTTGTGTTCCAAGTAATATATCTGCTTTCTCTTCACCAAACGCCTTTAATAATTTTTCATGCATTCCTTTACGGCTTGTTGTATCCACATCCATTCGAATGACCCGCGCCTCAGGGAATAGTTTTGTGATTTCTTCTTCAACCTTTTGCGTCCCTGTACCAAAGAAACGAATATACGTACTATTACAAGCAGGACACTCCGTTGGCATATTTTCCTCATGACTACAATAATGACACTTTAAACGATGGTTCATTTTGTGATATGTCAACGAAATATCACAATGCGGACATTGTACGACATACCCACAATCACGACACATCACAAACGTAGAATGACCCCTTCTATTTAAAAAGAGAACCATTTGTTCTTTCTTTTCTAATCGATCTGCTATTTTTTCATGCAGTGCCTTTGAAAACATTGAGCGATTTCCATCACGAAGCTCTTCACGCATATCAACAATTTCTACAGTCGGCAAAGCTTGCTTGTTCATACGTTTTTCCATTGTAAGCAACCCATAGACACCTTTTTTCGCTCTAGCAAACGATTCAAGTGTCGGCGTTGCACTTCCGAGAACGATTGGACACTTATGATATTGTCCTCTCCACACTGCTACATCTCTTGCATGATACTTTGGGTTATCCTCTTGCTTATAACTTGATTCATGCTCTTCATCAATAATAATGATTCCTAAATTTTCGAATGGAGCAAAAATAGCTGAACGCGCACCAACTACAACTTTCACTTCTTTTCTTAATATCTTTCGCCATTCATCATATTTCTCGCCAACAGAAAGCGCACTGTGAAGAACTGCAACTTGCGAACCGAACCTACCTTTAAAGCGATCTACCATCTGGGGCGTTAGCGCAATTTCAGGAACAAGCACAATTGCTTCTTTTCCTTTCTCGAGCACCGCTGCTATAGATTGTAAATATACTTCAGTCTTACCACTTCCTGTAACACCATATAGTAAAAATGGATTGTAAGTTTCATTTGTAATTGATGACAAAATCGGTGTAATTACTTGTTTTTGTTCCTCAGTAAGCGGAAATGGTTTCGTTTGTTCAAAATCATCATCGTCATACGGACTCCGGTATACCTCTACATACTTTTCTGAGATTAGACCCTTTTTAACAAGTGCTTTTATTGGAGCATCTGTTATTTGTAATTCTTCTGTTAAATTTTTTAACGGTACACTTTTGTAGTTTTCTACAAAATAATAGAGTACATCTTGTTGTTTTTTACTTTTCAGTTCAAATGCTGCTAATTCCAATTTATCTGCCGGCAACTCCGGTTGAACTACTCTTTGTTTCTTCTTCTGCACTTTATCCTTTACTTGATAAACCACTTCAGTCGTACCATTTTTAATTTCTTGTTGAATAGTGCGATATAGGTGCGGCTGTGCTTCGATAACTTCCCAATCTATCGTTTCCTTCCCTTGAAATAAAGAAAGAATTTCTGGTGCTACTTCTTCTCGGTTACGAAGTTGCAGACGCTTTTTATATGTTGCTTTAATCGCCGTCGGAAGCATCACCTGAAAAGCTGAAATCATATAACATAACGTTTCACTTGTAAGCCAATACCCAAGTTTTAATAATTCATCATTTAAAACCGGAGTGACATCTAATATTTCATACAACGCTTTTAACTTTTTACTTTCTAGTTCAACCGAATCCTTTATGCCAATAATAAAACCTTGCAATTTCCTCGGACCGAATGGGACTACTACACGCATTCCTGTTTGCACGATATCTTCCCATTTTTTAGGGATAATATAATCAAACGGTCGATCTGTTTGACGTGCAGGTACATCAACAATTACACTTGCAAACTTCATACATAATCATCTTCTAACATCATTTCTATTTGCTTTAATATTTCACGAGCCACTTCTTTCTTCGTTAAAAGTGGCAGCTCAATGATTTCTCCATCTTTTCTATACATTGTCACAATATTTGTATCCGTACCAAACCCAGCTCCTTGCGCTTTCACGTCATTCGCAACAATCATATTTGCATTTTTCTCACGTAATTTTCTCGTTGCGTATTCCTCTATGTTTGTCGTTTCAGCTGCGAAACCGATAAGTAACTGTCGGTCCTTCTTCTCACCTAACGTTTTTAAAATATCCACTGTTCTTTCTAATTCAATTACAGCATCGCCATTTTTCTTTTTCATTTTATTATCATGAACATATTTCGGACGGTAATCTGCAACGGCTGCTGTTTTGATGACAACATCCACACTCTGATAATGCTGAAGGACTGCCTCTAACATATCTTGTGCAGATTCTACTTGTATTGTTGTGACATGTAATGGTGACTCTAATGCTGTCGGTCCTGACACAAGTATGACATCAGCACCTAAGCTTGCTGCAACTTCTGCGATCGCATACCCCATCTTTCCAGAAGAAAAATTCGTCATAAAACGAACCGGATCAATCTTTTCACGTGTCGGTCCAGCTGTTATTAATATTCGTTTTCCTTGCAATGGTTGTTGTTCCGAGAAAGCCTCTTCTAATCGTCCAATAATTGCTTCAGGTTCTTCCAGTCTTCCTTTTGCTACATAACCACATGCTAAAAAACCTTCCCCAGGCTCAATAAATGTATATCCTAATGTTTTTAACGTCATCATGTTTTTTTGAACAATTTTATTTTCATACATATGCACATTCATAGCAGGTGCAATCCACACTGGAGCTGTAGTAGCTAACAAAGTAGTTGTAATCATATCATCAGCAATACCGCCAGCTAACTTTCCAATGCAATTAGCTGTAGCAGGTGCAACAAGTACAACATCTGCCCAATCCGCTAAATCAATATGAGCAATAACAGCCGAGTCTTTCTCATCAAACGTATCCGTATATACATCATGGCGAGAAAGTGCTTGAAATGTAAGAGGCGTAACAAACTTCATTGCCGACTCACTCATCATTACTTTTACAAGAGCGCCAGCTTGTGTCAATTTACTTGTTAACGCAGCCGCCTTAAAAACTGCAATGCCTCCTGTTACACATAGAAGTATCTTTTTCCCTTTTAGCATATGACTCGTCCTCTTTCTTTTTCAAACTTATTCTACTGAAATAGAATTTCCAGCTCGTCAGTACCAGTATTTCGTTCCGTCTTTTTCGATTCCTTTTCATCCCTATCGTAAAAAAATAACAACCTACTTGTAAATAGGTTGTTACCGTTACATAGAAAATTATAAAGTCTATGTTTTAATTTGTCGAAAAGAATGTCTTAATCAATTATTGTGTCATCGCTTGGTACATATTTTAATACTTCTAAATCGATTTCTTCTAATGCTTTACCTACACATTTATAAGAAACAGGCTTTTCAATAACACAATTGTCAGCAATTTGCATTTCACGTGCACGCTTTGCAGCTACTGTTACAAGTGTATATTTAGAATCGATTTTTGTTAATAATGAGTCAATTGATGGATTTAACATAATTATAGACCCTCCGTCATTTCTTTATAGTATTTTGCCACTCTTTCGCGGCGGCAATGTTCACCAACCACAATTGCTTTAATTCGGTCGCAAGCTAATTCAACTTGATCGTTTTCTACAACATAGTCATAAGCGTCCATCATTTCGATTTCTTCTTTCGCTACAGTTAAACGATTTTCAATAACATCTTCAGTTTCTGTACCACGGCCGACAATTCGGTTCTTTAGTTCAGATAAACTTGGAGGTGCTAAGAAAATAAATACACCTGCTGGGAAGGCTTTCTTAACTTGAATTGCTCCTTGCACTTCAATTTCTAAGAACACATCTTTTCCTTCTTGTAACGTTTTTTCAACATAATCAATCGGTGTTCCGTAATAATTACCAACGAACTCAGCCCATTCAAGTAACTTTTCATTACGAATCATTTCTTCAAATTCTTCTCTCTCTTTAAAGAAATAATCCACACCATCTACTTCACCTTCACGCGGTTTACGTGTCGTTACTGAAATAGAGTACTGAAAACGTGTGTCTTCATGGCTAAACAGCTCTTTTCGAACCGTTCCTTTCCCGACACCAGAAGGTCCCGAAAGAACGATGAGCAATCCTCTTCTACTTCTCATAAATATGTAAAACCTACCCTTCCTCACTTAAATCTTCTTTATTATTCAAACGATGTGCAATCGTCTCTGGCTGAATTGGACTTAATACTACATGCCCATCATCCATAACAATAACCGCCCTTGTTTTTCTCCCATACGTAGCATCAAGCAAAGCATTATGTTCACGCGCTTCCTGTACTGTCCGTTTAATAGGAGCTGACTCCGGACTTACAATAGCAATAATTCGATGAGCAGATACAATATTTCCGTATCCAATATTTAAAAACCGCATGGCCATAGTTTGCGCCTCCTAGTAAGTCTATCCGATTTCTCCACCACGTATAACTTTATATATTTTTTGAAAGCTACTCAATATTTTGTACTTGTTCACGAATTTTTTCAAGGTTATTTTTCATTTCTACGACATATTTTGAAATTGTTAAGTCATTTGCCTTAGAACCTATCGTATTAACTTCCCTATGCATCTCTTGCACGATGAAGTCCATTTTCCTTCCAACAGGCTCTGTAATTTGCAGTGCTTCACGAAATTGATCTAAATGACTTTGTAATCGAACTAATTCTTCGTGAATATCTGAACGCTCTGCAAATATTGCTACTTCTGTCAACAATCGTTGTTCATCTAAATCTTGATTATGTAATTCTTTTAAGCGATTTTCTAATCGTTCACGATATTTTTGTGTAACAATTGGTGCATGTGGAATAATTGCATTTACACAATTATGAATCTCTTGCAAACGATATGCTATATCTTTATGTAATCGTTCTCCTTCGCCATCTCTCATCGTTTTCAACATATGAGCAGCTTGGCGAACAGCTTCATATAAACCGGTTTCAAATTGTTCATTTACATTTTCTATTTCTTCAACTGCCGTTACTTCTGGCATTCCCATTAGTTGCCCGAGTGTAATAGAATCTTGTAATTGAAATTTCCCTTTTATATCTTCCATAATGGATTGGTACTGCTTGAGAAGTTCCCAATTCACAGTTAATTTTCTTTCAACAAGCCCTTCACCTGTTATACTAATAGACACTTCAATACGTCCACGGCGAACTTGCTTTGCAATTATTTTACGAATCTTGTCTTCAAACGCCATCATTTGCTTCGGAAGCCGAATACTCATTTCTAAAAAACGATGGTTCACCGACTTCATTTCTACTGTTATTTGAAAAGTATCGTTTTCTACCTTCGATCTTCCAAATCCTGTCATACTACAAATCATCTTTATCACATCCAAGCCATGAAATAACTCAATGAAAAAGGCAATAGAGACAAGGCTCTACTACCTTCTGTAAATTATATCATATTTTCATATCATTGACTATTTCAAGTTTAATCCCTTCTTATATAACAGCGGCTTTTTCTTTTTCTCCTTTTTTCTTGTTAATAAGGATCCTACTAATAAGAAGGTCGGAATAGATGATAATCCTCCAATTAACAACCAATCTCGTGCTTGTATCGGCATTGTGCTAAAAATCGGCTGTAATGGTGGATAATATATAACTACAAGCATTAACAGTAAAGAAATAATAACCGCCCCTACTAAATATATATTTCCAAACGGGTTGCGGTGAAATATAGAATGTTCACTACGACAATCAAATACATGAATAAGCTGAGCCAGTACTAATGTTGCGAAGGCTACCGTTTGTGCATACTTCAATTCATTCGGATGCTGGTTAAATGCAATAATAAACGCTACTAATGTCACTGCTCCGATTAGAAAACCACGACTTATAATTTTCCATGCAAGCCCTCTAGCAAACACCCCTTCTTTCGGATGGCGTGGTGTTCTCTTCATCACATCTCCTTCAGCCTTATCCAAACCTAATGCCATCGCTGGTAAACCGTCAGTAACTAAGTTCACCCATAAAATTTGAATTGGAACCATCGGCAATGGCAGTGCAAGTAACATCGCAAATAACATAACTAAAATTTCACCAACGTTAGATGCTAACAAATACCGAATAAACTTCCGAATATTTTCATATATGTTTCTACCTTCTTTAATCGCCGATTTAATCGTAGCAAAGTTATCATCTAACAACACAAGTGACGAAGCTTCTTTTGCAACATCTGTCCCTGTAATTCCCATCGCAATCCCTATATCAGCTGTTTTAATAGCTGGAGCATCGTTCACTCCATCACCTGTCATAGCTACTATATGTCCCTTATTTTGTAGCGCCTTAACGATTTTCAATTTATGCTCAGGAGACACACGAGCGAATACATACGTATCTTCTACAATATCTTCTAATGCCTCTACATCCATATTCGCAAGTTCTACACCTTCAACAACGCGTCCACCCGCCGGTAAAACCCCTAGCTGTTCCGCAATTGCCATTGCCGTCACTTTATGATCTCCCGTAATCATTACCGTTCTAATACCAGCTTCCTTACACTCTTTCACCGCTTGCGCCACTTCTAGTCTTGGCGGATCTATCATTCCTTGTATTCCAACAAGCATAAAATCCTGCTCGACTTCTCTTTCATGTTCAATTGAATCTGTAGCTTTTAACGGTTTAAATGCCACTGCAATCGTTCGTAAAGCTTGACTTCCTAAACTATGAATCGCTGCCTGCACTTCTTTTCGATACATTTCACTTAAAGGCTGCTGCTTATTTCCCCACAAAATTGTTTGACTCATCTGCAAAAGAACATCTGGTGCTCCTTTTGTAATAACAAATTTTTTACCTTCACGATCACGAACGATAACGCTCATCATTTTTCTAGTTGAATCAAAAGGAAATTCACGAATGACTTCAAACTTTCCTTTAAGAGCTTCACGTGATATTCCCGCCTTCATTGCAGCAGCAACGAGAGCTCCCTCTGTTGGATCTCCATCTAACACATACGTCTTTTTCTTTTGAATAACATTCGCATTATTACATAAACAGCCAAATGTAAGTAGTTGATACAGTGATTTCGTCTTAGTAGGGTCAATTACTTCTTCACCTTTCATAAACGAACCTGTTGGCTCATAGCCTTGACCTGTTACTTTCCACAATTCTCCGCCTGACCACATATGTGTTACCATCATTTTATTTTGTGTCATTGTTCCTGTTTTATCTGAGCAAATAACAGAAGCACAGCCTAACGTTTCTACAGCTGGCAACTTTCGCACAATTGCCCTCTTTTTAATCATACGCTGTACACCAAGTGATAGCGCAACCGTAACGATAGCTGGCAATCCTTCTGGAATAGCTGCAACAGCAAGCGAAACCCCGGCCAAAAACATGTGATACACTTCATTCCCTTGATATACACCAGCTAGTACAACAAGAGCCGTCAATATAAGAGCAACAATAATTAAAATTTTTCCAAGCTGTTCTAATCTTCTTTGTAATGGCGTTTCCATTTGCTCAGCATTTTGCAACATATTTGCAATTTGCCCCATAGCTGTATTCATTCCAGTTGCTACGACTACCCCTGTTCCAGCACCTCTCGTTATCATCGTCCCCATAAATGCCATGTTTTTTTGATCACCAATTGAAACATCTTGACCTTGTAACGCATCTACCTTCTTTTGTACAGGCAATGACTCTCCTGTAAGAGCCGATTCTTCAATATATAAACTTGAAGATTCCACAAGGCGAACATCCGCGCCAATACGGTCACCACTAGAAAATTTAATAATATCACCTAGTACAAGCGCTTTTGACGGCGCTTTTATCCACTTCCCATTTCTTAGTACAGTAACTTGAGGAGCTGCCAATTCTTTTAAAGCTTCCAACGATTTTTCAGCTTTCCTCTCTTGGAAGAAACCGAGGACACCATTAATAATAACAATTGCAACAATTGCAATCGAATCAATATACTCTCCTAAAAAAGCTGAAATAATTGTAGCACCAAATAAAACAAGTACCATAAAATCTTTAAATTGCGCTAAAAACACCATAAGCGCAGAAGGCCGCTTTGCTTCTTGCAATTCATTTGTGCCAAATTTCTTTAATCGGCCCTCTGCTTCTTGCTCTGTAAGACCTACCTCCACATTCGTATTCGTTCTTTCCTCCACTTCATGTGCTCGCATTTCATACCAATTCATCCTGCCATCGACCTCCTGATTCCAGACATACTCTAATGAAAGCTTATTCAGCCTCGTCCAAAAAAATGCTATAATTAACTTTTAGTTAGAAAGGAGTGTTCATTTATGGCATTCGATGGATTATTTACAAGAGCGATTACACATGAAATTGCAAATTCTCTTTACACGGGAAGAATTTCCAAAATATATCAACCTTCAAAATACGAGATTTTATTACATATTCGCGCAAACGGAAAGAATCAAAAACTGATTCTCTCCGCTCATCCGACATATGCACGTTTACACTTAACAAACCAAAATTACGATTCACCTGCACTTCCACCAATGTTTTGTATGCTTCTCCGCAAGCATTTAGAAGGTGGTTTCATTGAAAAGATTGAACAAATTGATTTAGAGCGCATTATTCAAATTACAGTTCGCAGCAGAAATGAAATTGGTGATGAATCGCTAAAGACATTAGTAATTGAAATCATGGGACGACATAGTAACATCATTTTAGTAGACACAAAAACAAACAATATTTTAGATAGCTTAAAACACGTTTCTTTAGCAGTAAACCGACATCGAACTGTATACGCTGGAGCTGAATATATTGCACCACCAGCACAACATAAAATTAACCCGCTTCAGATTGAAACAGATGATGAATTTATTAGACCGCTAGACTTTCTATCTGGAAACATGGATAAACAGCTTGTCGGCACCTTTACGGGAATATCACCGTTATTCGCAAAAGAAGTAGTGAAAAAAGCAGGTATGGCAAATGAAAAAGCATTATCTGAAGCTTTCTTCAGCTTGCAAAAACCTTTGCTAACACATCAGTACGTGCCAGCAATGATAACAGCAAATGGAAAAGAGTTCTTTTACCTATTCCCTCTTTCTCACTTACAAGGAAACGAAAAAACATTTTCATCTGTTAGTGAATTATTAGATCGTTTCTTCTTTGGTAAAGCAGAGCGCGATCGTGTAAAACAACAAGCTCACGATTTAGAACGCTTTATGCAAAATGAAAAAACAAAAAACGAAAAGAAGCTAATTAAACTAGAAAAAACATTACAAGATGCCGGAAAAGCAGATAAATATCAACTATTTGGAGAGCTACTTACAGCCAATATGTACGCTTTGAAAAAAGGTGATAAAGAGATAGAAGTCGTTAACTATTACGACGAAAATGGTGGGACTGTAAAAATCACATTAAATCCTTTAAAAACACCATCTGAAAATGCACAACGCTATTTCCAAAAGTACCAAAAAGCGAAAAATTCAGTTGCTATTGTAGAAGAACAAATCGTAAAAACAAATGAAGAAATTCTTTATTTCGATAGCTTACTTCAACAAATGGAGGTTGCTTCTTCAAAAGATATTGAAGAGATTCGTGAAGAACTGACCGAAGAAGGTTATGTACGTAATCGTAAGAAGAAAAACTCAAAGAAAAAACCGACAAAACCAGTATTGGACAAATATTTAGCTAGTGATGGCACAGAAATTTTCGTCGGTAAAAACAATAAGCAAAATGATTATTTAACAACGAAATTCTCCCGTCGTGATGAAATTTGGTTACATACGAAAGACATACCTGGGTCCCACGTTGTCATTCGTTCTCTTGAACCTACGGAAGAGACTTTACAAGAGGCCGCTAAAATCGCTGCTTATTACAGTAAAGCAAAAGATTCTAGTTCTGTTCCTGTAGATTTCACGAAAATACGTCATGTCAAAAAACCGAGTGGCGCAAAACTTGGCTTTGTTACGTACGACAATCAGCAAACCGTATATGTAACACCGGATGCTGATACTGTAATGAAATTAAAAGCTTAAATATTAAAAAATGCGTTGCTTGCAAGCGACGCATTTTTTATACGGTTTCAATTCAGTTCATATATCCATTCACTCATTCATAACATCTTTCTTCCCTTCAATATTGTCAAAAAAATTGACAGTGTCATTTCACATCTGTATAAATTTTTTTACAGTATGTATATAAAGTGCACCTCCAATCAATATTTTTTCATCCCCCCACTGATTATTGAAGTAATCCTGATTTTATGAACAAACCGTCTCCCACAAATAACCGGCTAATTTTTTATCTCCCCTAAAATATATGTAGTTCCTACTATCTTTTCTTCAAATATACATTTTGGCACGCTATTTGCTTTATTCAATACTGTGAAAAGGGGGAAATTAACATGACTTTAAGAATTAATAAAATCCAAAATCAACTACAAAAATATGAAATTGACGGATTACTTATTACAAAAAAAGAAAATCGCCAATATGCAACAGGCTTTACAGGCAGCGCTGGCGTCGTCTTAATCTCTGTGGATAAAGCGGTTTTTATAACCGATTTTCGCTACGTAGATCAAGCGAAATCACAAATAAAAGACGCTGAAATTGTTATGCATAAAGGAAATTTAGAGAAAGAAGTTGCAAATCAAGTATCGAAATTAAACATTCAAAAACTTGGAATTGAAGAAAATAACATGACATTACAACAATATAAAAACTTACAAAAATACATACATGCGGAAATGGTGCAAGTGTGCGAAATCATCGAGGATATTCGTATTATTAAAGACACACCTGAAATAGAAACAATGAAAATTGCAGCTAATATTGCTGACGAAGCATTTCACCACATCCTTACATTTCTAAAACCAGGAATAAGTGAAACTGATGTCCGAGATGAATTAGAATTTTTCATGCGAAAAAAAGGGGCTACATCCTCATCATTTCAAATTATTGTAGCTTCTGGCGTTCGCTCTTCACTTCCCCATGGAGTTGCATCAAATAAAATAATCGAACGAGGCGACGTTGTTACATTAGATTTCGGTGCACTTTACGACGGATATTGTTCCGATATAACACGTACTGTAGCAATCGGGGAACCATCAGAAGAATTCAAAAAGATATACAACGTTGTACGAGAAGCATTAAAACGTGGAACTGAAGCAATTAAGCCTGGAGAAACTGCGAAAAGTATCGATGATATAACGAGAGATTACATTATAGAACATGGATACGGTCAATATTTTGGACACTCTACTGGTCATGGTCTTGGGTTAGAAATACATGAACCTCTTCGCCTATCCCAAGAAAGTAAGGCTACTTTAGAAGAAGGTATGGTTGTTACCGTTGAACCTGGTATTTACATTCCGAACTGGGGCGGTTGTAGAATTGAAGACGATATCGTCATTACAAAAGACGGATATGAAGTTATTACAAAAGCGAATCGGGAACTAATAGTTATTCCTTGTTAAAAATCATGTGCTTTTTAACAGGAGTTTTTCTTTACACATAGAATTCCTTCTCTGGAGTAATTGTTTAAAGAGGGGGAATTTTAATTGAACTTTGTAATCGATAAAATAGATGGTTTACAGCCTGAATTTTCAAAACTTGTTTCCATGATGAATTACGCTCGCTATACAACAATGCAGGCTGTCGAGGGCTTAACAATTGAAGAACTTGATTATTTATATGATGAGGAAGCAAATTCAATTGGCATGTTATTGTACCATATGGCTGCTATTGAATTTTACTACCAAATTCATACTTTTGAAGATCGTGAACCAACGGAGGCTGAATTAGAACGCTGGTTACCTGCTATTGAGTTAGGAAATCTTGGACGCAAGAAAATAAAAGGAAACCCAATAGAATTTTACATAAACACATTACAAGAAGTACGTTCCAAAACGATTGAAACTTTTCAATCGTTACCTGATGAATGGCTATTTAAAACGACAGACTTTTGGCATGACAAACCAGCAAATAACTACTTTAAATGGTTTCACGTATTTGAAGATGAAATCAATCATCGCGGACAAATTCGTTTAATTAAAAAAATGCAAAAAGCACATTCAGTAAAATGAGAAAATGCCACCGAATAAGGTGGCATTTTCTTTTATTCATTAACGAATAACTTTTCATTTACTTTTTTAGCGACTACCGCTACCGACATTAAAATGCATATTAAATATAGCAATTTCGCAATAAATAACCACCCTTGAAACATTACAATTCCATCTATTATCTCATTTCCTTTCAATAACAAAAACGGAATCGTGCTAATTATAATAACAAACTCGATACTGAAAACAATTTTCTTTTTTCGGCTATATGCTTTCCATTCATTCCAGCGATACATAGGAGCAAAAATCAATACTCCTATACTTAATATAACTGGTACCCATTCACTTTTAAGAAATTGCCCTGAAATAACTGATAATAGTAAACAAACGAGCACACCAAAATACCCTATTTTCTCTCTCATTCGTACTCCCCCATTCTACTTCTCCTTTAATATGTAACTTGCTATGCTTATAACAATTCTTAGAAAAATAACAACTACAAGTACAATATAAAGACCTTTTGCAGAAGACATCCATTCTTGAAAAATAGACATTTTCTCCATTTGTTTCTGCCCTTCTATTAAAAGAAACCCTACGAAAAATGAGCAAACAACAGTGATACCTATCATAATTCCGATACTTTTCTTACTATATTGTTTCATACCATCCCAGTTATATAAAAGTATAAATACAAACCCGAAAACAGGTATGATACTTATCCATTCATTGCTTGTAAACAGATTTAAAATGATTAATAGACTACAAGATATGATGAATCCCCAAAATCCAATTTTTTTGCGCATAAGTCCTCCTTTAATTCCATTTTTAGGATTAATTGTATTGTAACATCCATTTATTATTCTTACCATTACAGTACATGAAATTTCACTTTTTTCTTTTTCCTATACTCACATACCTTCACCGCTTTCATACAATGAACTACACGAATGCCTAAAGGATGTGAATGTTATGGGAGTTGAATTAACGCTTTTACATGCTCTCTATATTCTTTGTTTACTCACTATTATTACCTTTTTTATTCTTCGAAAAGATACGACAATTATTTGTATTGTTTTTATCTTTTTATTAGCATTAACCGCTACAAGTTCTCTCCCTCTTGCTATTAGCGGTATTTTTCAAAGTTTCATTTACGCCATTACTGAGCTATTACCAACACTTGGGATATCTTTGCTATTATTTTTGGTGTATTTTTTATTAAGGGAATTTGCATTTAAAACATATTTAGTAAAAAATGTTGCCACTGGGGAAACGTTCAGAGTAGATAAACAGGATTTCAAGCAATATAAAAGAGAATTTAAAGCGAAGGAAAAAGAAGTTAGAAAGATATCTGATCTACAGTAAAAGTGTAACTAGTACACAAAAAGTAGGTGTTTAAAATAAGGAGAGATTCTACCTTTATGAAAGTCATTCGTTCAATCTTCCACGCATTTCGTTTATTGAGTAAAATCTTTAAACCTATATTAAAAGCATTATCTAAAAGTAAATTTTAATTACATATAAATAAAAAAAGCCGCCCGACAGGACGGCTCTTCTTTCACATATACATAGGCTTTATTTACAATTAAGCAAATTTTATTTTATATAAATATTACTATACTAGTCTAAAATTTCTGTGTTTACATTTTTTTCTTTTTATCTCATAATTTTAATTGGGAAAAGGGAGGAAAGAAATGGTTCAAATCAAAGTGACACCTGAAATGCTAGAAGAAGTTGCTAATCGTGCAAGTAATACCAGAATCGCATTAGAATCTATACATAATAATTTATGTAATGAAATTGATCATTTGTGTTTTCAATGGATTGGTGCCTCTAATCAACAGTTCATTCAAATGTTCAATGAAGCGAGACCAAAAGCTTTTACATCTATCAATTCAATTATACAAGTGGAAGAAGATCTGAAACGAATTGCCGAAAAATTCCGCAATACAGATAATCAAGATGTTACAATGGAAGAAGGTGCAATGTGTGGTAAACCTTCTTCTGAAGAGAATGGCTTTGATGGTAAAAAATTAGCTAGAGATATTGCTGGTGAAATAAGTGGTGAATATGATGTTCGTCGTGTTTGGGATGGTATTGATCCATCTACTGGCGAAAAACTTTCGGGGTGGGAGCGTGCTGGGGCAGGTGTCATGGCTGTAGCCGGCCTTACACCCTTTGGAAAGATAGCTAAAGTAGGAAAAGGAGTTAAAATGACTGCTAAGGCTACTGAGGCTGCAAATACAGCTAAAAAAGTCACTGCTGGGACAAACAGCGGAGCTAATCTTAGAGTAATTGAAGAACTTAAAGGACCTGTTATAGATGGAAAACGAGTTGGAAGTGGAAAAAAGGTTGATAATGTAAAACCAGTTTGGGGAAGAGATGAAAAAGGGAAACCTTTTATAGAAAAAGAGTTCCCTCATGTATCAAAGGAACATGGTTTTTCTGATGTTATTGATAATTATTCAAGATTTGCGGAGGAGTTTCCACTAGTAGGAGGGGACCGTATTAAAAGGGAATTATATCAAATAACAGGAAGTAACAATGGTAATAAAGGTGTTTTTGAATGGATTGTTGAGCCCAATGGTGATGTGAGCCACAGGAGATTCATTGAAAATGGTGTTATGACGGGTAAGCCAAATCAAATTCCAAAAAAGTAAGAGGTAAATAATATGAACTTAAAAGATTTAAAAAATAAACATATTAAGTATGACTGGAAAACTATTTTTATAGGCATCCAAGAAAATTATTTTAATAAAGACGTCATTTCCGATTATGCGGTAGAATTGATGGATATTGGTGATGAAAGTGAGTTTGTTAGTGAACTTGCATGGGGAGTATCTAGTGAAGATTTAGATAAGGTGATGTTAGAAATAAAAACTAATTATTTTCCTCAATTAGATGAAGAAAGCACAATGTTAGTAGAGGAGAATAGAAAACTAAGATTTGTTTGTTTATCTGAAATAAAAGAAAGATGTAAAGAAGATAATGAATTATTAAATGAAATTGCAGAGTTTTATGGAAATCATCACTACCCAGAAGATATGGTGAGTTTTGTTAATTATATGCCTCAAGAAGTCCCAACTACGAAAGAAGATCTGATAAATAGGTTTGAAAAATTTTTAAACTTAGAGAGATCGAGATTTAAATATGAATAAGGAAACATTAGGAGAATCAATAAGAAAAAAGCCGCCCAACAGGACGGCTCTTCTTTATTTCACATATACATAGGCTTTATTTACAATTAAGTAGATTTTATTTTACACAAATATCATTATACTAATCTAAAATTTCAAATGCATTCGTTAATGCTGAAGGTGAAGGGATTCCCATACGACCAGCATTTTCTAACAGTGATAGCAACTCATTTCCAATAAATAAAAAGATTGTTGCCTCACGAATAGCGCTATTTGTTCCCATAACCACATCAGCTTGTGAAGCCGCTGCTATTTGTAAAGTAGATCCATTTGAACTCGCACGCCGAAATTTTTTGCCAGTTATTATCGGCTTAATCGTCACCACTATCGTTGTGATGTTTATCCTGTAACGTAAGCAAGATAATACTTGCTTACGCCTTTTTAGGTTAAATATTGAAATATACTAACCTTCAAAAGGGTTTATTTATTACATAGCGAAATTATATTATGAGAGTAATTATTTCAAAACGTTTACGAGCAACAGATTACTTCAATTAGAAAAGGGGACATAACTATGAATGAATTGATTTTCGTCTTATTAATTTGTCCATTACTTATCTTTATCGTTTCTGTTATTGGAACACGTAGAACGAGAACGTACTATGTAATGCCAATTGTAACGTTTGCTAGTTTTTTAATAGTAGGTGCTATCGCCTTCCCTCCAAAGTTTTTCTTTTGGGTCGGTATGTATAGTATCTTCTCATTTATTATTTCTTATATGACTCTATTGTTTGTGAGAGGATATGAAGTTGCAGAAAACAATAAGTAGTTATTAGTGAGGAGATTGTAATATGATTTTCTTTGATATCGATGGAACTTTACATAAAATTTTAGCAATGATATAAAAAAGACGACCACGTTCCCCCGCGGTCGTCTTTTTTCGTGTTACGCTGTAATCCAAGCTTCGTTTGCTGGATTTTTACGCCACTCTTGTAATTTTTTCGTTTCAGCTTGTCCGATCATACCTTTTTCTGCTGCAACTTCAGTTAATGCACTGTAATCACTTAAAGAATATGATGCTACGTTTGCTGCTTCTAGTTTCTCTTTTCCTGACTCAAGCTCGTATGTGAAGATTGATACGATTCCTAATACTTCACAGCCAGCTTCGCGAAGTGCTTCTACACATGTAATTGCACTACCGCCAGTTGAAATTAAGTCTTCTACTACTACTACTTTTTGACCTTTTTCAGCTTTTCCTTCGATTTGGTTCCCTTTACCGTGACCTTTTGCTTTACTACGCACGTAGCACATTGGTAAATCCATACGATCGCTTACCCATGCAGCGTGCGCAATACCAGCAGTTGCTGTTCCTGCAATAACTTCTACAGTTGGGAAGTGCTCTTTAATTAACTCCTCTAATCCAGCTGCAATCGCTTGACGTACTTTTGGATAAGATAAAGTTAAACGATTATCACAATAAATTGGTGATTTTATACCAGAAGACCAAGTAAATGGGTCATTCGGTTGTAAAAATACTGCTCCAATTTCTAATAAATGCGATGCGATTTCTTTTTTCATACTGTTACACCTTCCCACTGTTGTTTTACTGTTTTATACGCTTCAAGCGGATTTTCTGCTTTTGTAATACTACGTCCAACTACGATGTAGCTTGAACCAAGTTCCCTCGCACGTTTCGGTGTTGCTACGCGCACTTGGTCATTTACATCATCGCTTGCAAGACGAATCCCCGGTGTTACTGTTACAAATTCATTTCCGCATACTTCACGTAATTTTGGTACTTCAAGTGTTGAACAAACAACTCCATCAAGTCCACTTTCTTTCGTTAATTTTGCATAATGAGCAACCGCTTCTTCTAACGTTTTCTCAATGCCAATCTCTTTTTTCATCATAGCTTCCGAAGTGCTTGTTAATTGTGTAACTGCAATACAAATCGGTCTCTCTTTTCCTTCTTGCTTACCTTCCTCTAATCCCTCAATCGCAGCTTTCATCATACTGCTTCCCCCAGCAGCATGAACATTTACCATATCTACATCTAGACTAGCTAGGCTACGCATAGCGCTTTTTACCGTATTCGGAATATCATGAAGTTTTAAATCTAGGAAGATTTTATGTCCTTTTTCTTTTAAGTACGTAATAATTGCAGGACCTTCTTTGTAAAACAACTCCATACCAACTTTGACAAATAACTCTTCCCCTTCAAAATGGTGTAAGAATTGTTCTACCTCTTGTTTCCCTGGAAAATCTAGTGCAACGATTAACGACTGTGACATGTTTGCTTCCAGCTCCTTCCTTGACATTCCGAAATATGATCAAATCCTAATTCATCTAGTAATGCTGGTAATTCTTCAATAATTGTCGGACATACGAACGGATCGATAAAGTTCGCCGTTCCAACTGCGACCGCGCTTGCGCCCGCATAGAAGAATTCAATTACATCTTCCGCTGTTTCAATACCACCCATTCCGATGATCGGAATGTTAACCGCTTGACTTACTTCATGTACCATACGAATTGCTACTGGCTTAATCGCAGGCCCTGATAGTCCGCCCGTACGGTTTGCTAAAATTGGTTGTGCAGTTTTTAAATCTAGACGCATACCAAGCAATGTATTAATCATCGTTAAACCGTCCGCACCCGCATTTTCAATTGCTTTTGCAATTTCCACAATGTTTGCCACGTTCGGTGACAATTTCACATATACCGGTACTTCAGAAACCTCTTTTACTCGCTTCGTTAAATCAGCAGCAATTTCAGGATTTGTACCAAAAGCGATACCACCCGTTTTTACGTTTGGACAAGAAATATTTAATTCTAGCGCATGAACATTAGGTGCCTTTGAAATCGCCTTCGCAACCGCTACGTAATCCTCAGCTTGTGAACCCGCAACGTTTGCAATAATCGGAAGATCAAATTGCTCGAGAAAAGGTAATTCAGAATTCATTACCTTTTCTAATCCAGGATTTTGAAGCCCGATTGCATTTAGCATTCCGCCTGGTGTTTCAGCAACACGAGGCGTTGGGTTTCCATAACGAGGTTGTTCTGTTGTCGCTTTAATCATAATTGATCCAAGTACACTTAAATCATAGAACTGTGCATACTCACGACCAAATCCGAAGCAACCAGATGCTGGGATGATTGGATTTTTTAATGATAACCCTGGTAATTCAACTTGCAATCTGTTCATAGTACAACCTCCCCGATTGGAAATACTGGTCCGTCGCTACACACCTTCTTGTAAGAATGCCCACTCGGATCTGCTTGCAAATGGCATACACATGCGAAACATGCTCCGATACCACAGCCCATACGTTCTTCTAATGAAATATAGGCTTTTCTCTCCTTATAGCGTCCTTCTAATGCACGAAGCATCGCTAAAGGTCCACATGAGTAGAGAATGTCAAAGTCAATTCCATAGCTATCGATTACATCTGTTACAAACCCTTTTGTACCATGTGTACCATCAACTGTTGCAACATACGTATCACCAAGTTCTGCGAATTTCTCTTCATAGAAGACAACATCTTTCGTTTGGAAACCTAAGATGTGAATAACGCGTACTCCTTTTGCTACAAGACGCTGTGACAATTCATATAGTGGTGGTACACCAATTCCCCCACCAACTAATAGAGCCGTTTGTCCAGATTCCGCTTCTTCTACAGGAAATCCATGACCAAGTGGTCCTAACACATCTACAAGTTCACCTTGTTTTCTTTTCGCTAATGTTTTTGTCCCTTGTCCTTCCGCACGATATAGCATTGTAAATTCGTTCTTGTCTTGATCGACATTACAAATACTAATTGGGCGGCGCAGAAGGGGCGTAATGCCCTCTGCTACCTTAATGTGTACAAACTGCCCTGGATCGTTCATTTGCTGCACTAAATCCCCTTGAAGCACTAATTCGTAAATGTTTTTTGCGATTTCTTTTTGGTTAACGACGATCATATTTTGCTTTTGCATCATGCATGTACCACCTCGTGACGCTTCGTTTGCGTAATTTCTTTCATTGAATGAGCTGAGAATGTCATAGATTCTAATACTCTCAAGATTGCTCTCGTTGTATCAAGTGATGTTAAGCAAGCCACACCATTTTCTACTGATTCACGGCGAATGCGGAAACCATCACGCGCTGGTTGTTTTCCTTTTGTTAATGTATTGATTACAAACTGCGCTTTCCCTTGACGGATAATATCAAGTAAGTTGTAGTCTTCAGAATCAATTTTGTTTACAACTTGCACCGGAATGTTTTGTTCTGTTAGCGATTGTGCTGTTCCTGCTGTTGCTAATAAGTTATAGCCGATTTCATGGAAGCGTTTTGCAATTTCCAGCGCTTCTTCTTTATCTTTATCCGCTACAGTGATGATTACTGATCCGTGCGTTGGAATGTTAATTCCTGAAGCAACAAGTCCTTTATATAATGCTTTTTCAAGCGTTAAATCTTTACCCATTACTTCCCCTGTTGATTTCATTTCAGGCCCTAATGTTGTATCAACTGAGCGTAGTTTCGCAAATGAGAATACCGGTGCTTTTACATACACTTCCTTCTCTTCTGGGTGATAGCCAGTTCCATATCCTTGTTCTACAAGGTTTTGACCTAAAATAACTTTCGTTGCGATATTTGCCATCGGTACGCCTGTAATTTTACTTAAGAATGGTACTGTACGGCTCGCACGTGGATTTACTTCAATTACATACACTTCATCTTTGAATACTACAAACTGAATGTTTAGTAATCCAACAATGTTTAAACCTTTTCCAAGCCCAATTGTATGTTCAATAATTTGTTCTTTTAGTTTTTCAGATAAGCTCTGTGGTGGATATACTCCAATTGAATCCCCAGAGTGAACTCCAGCGCGTTCGATATGTTCCATAATACCTGGAATGAATACATTCTCACCGTCTGAAATTGCATCTACTTCAATTTCTTTACCAACCATATAACGGTCGATTAATACTGGGTGATCTGCGTGAACTTTAACCGCATTTTTCATGTAGTGCAGTAATTCTTCTTGACGATATACGATTTCCATCGCACGTCCACCTAGTACGTAAGATGGTCTTACTAATACTGGGTAACCAATTTTGTCAGCGATCGCTACTGCTTGCTCTACAGTCGTTGCTGTTTTACCAACTGGTTGCGGGATACCAAGCTTTGTTAAAGCTGCTTCAAACTTATCACGATCTTCTGCACGGTCTAAATCTTCAAGTGATGTTCCTAAGATTTTCACACCGTGTGCTTCTAATTTAGCCGCTAAGTTAATTGCCGTTTGTCCGCCGAATTGGACGATAACACCTTCTGGCTTTTCTAAATCGATAATGTGCATTACATCTTCGATTGTTAATGGTTCAAAGTATAATTTGTCAGAAATACTGAAGTCTGTTGAAACTGTTTCTGGGTTGTTATTAACAATGATTGCCTCATATCCAGCTTCTTTTATTGCCCATACAGAGTGAACTGTTGCATAATCAAACTCAACACCTTGACCAATACGGATTGGACCAGATCCTAGTACAACTACACTCTTACGATCTGTTACAATCGATTCATTCTCGTCACCATATGTGCTGTAGTAGTATGGTGTTGCAGATTCAAACTCTGCCGCACAAGTATCTACCATCTTATAAACAGGAGTCATATTGCTTTCTTTACGCATATCGTAAATTTCACGCTCTGTTTTGTTCCAAGCATTGGCGATGTAATGGTCACTGAAGCCCATTTCTTTCGCAGATTGTAACACTTCCATATTTCCTACATTCGCTTTTACTTCGCGTTCCATGTTTACGATATTTTCAACTTTTTGTAAGAAGAAGAAGTCCATTTCACACCATTCGTTGATTTCTTCTTTCGTTACACCTTGACGGATTGCTTCTGCTACAACGAACAGACGCTCGTCATCAGCCTTTATAATACGCTTTTTCATCGTTTCTTTATCAAGCTCTTTTAAGTGGTCTAACTCTAGGTGATAAACGCCAAGCTCTAAAGAACGAATCGCTTTTAATAATGATTGTTCTAAGTTACGTCCGATTGACATAACTTCACCAGTTGCCTTCATTTGTGTACCAAGTGTTCTGTTTGCTGATTCAAACTTATCAAATGGCCAACGTGGAATTTTTGAAACAACATAGTCTAATGCTGGCTCGAAGCAAGCGTATGTTTTTTGTGTTACTGGGTTTATAATTTCATCTAATGTTAAACCGACTGCAATTTTCGCCGCTAGCTTCGCAATTGGATATCCAGTTGCTTTAGATGCTAGTGCAGACGAACGACTCACACGCGGGTTTACTTCGATTACATAGTATTGGAAGCTATGTGGATCAAGTGCAAGCTGAACGTTACATCCACCTTCAATTCCTAATGCACGAATAATTCTTAATGAAGTGTTTCGTAACATTTGATACTCACGGTCACTTAATGTTTGGCTCGGTGCTACAACGATAGAATCACCTGTGTGAACCCCAACCGGATCGATATTTTCCATGTTACATACTACAATCGCGTTATCATTCGAATCACGCATTACTTCATATTCAATTTCCTTACAACCGGCAATACTCTTTTCTAATAAACATTGTGTTACTGGACTATGTTTTAATCCACCTGATACGATTTCAATTAGTTCTTCTTCATTATTACAGATTCCGCCACCTGTTCCCCCCATTGTAAATGCTGGGCGAACAATAACTGGATAACCAATTTCTTTTACAAATTCATGTGCTTCTTCCAGCGTATGAATAATCGTGCTAGATGGAATTGGTTCATTTAATTCCTGCATTAATGTACGGAATAAATCACGATCCTCGGCTTGCTCGATTGCTGATAATTTTGTTCCTAAAATTTCAACTCCGCACTCTTCAAGTATGCCTGATTTCGCAAGTTCAACAGCCATGTTTAGGCCTGTTTGACCACCTAATGTTGGTAGGAGTGCATCTGGACGTTCTTTACGAATGATACGGCTTACGAATTCTAATGTTAATGGTTCTATATATACTTTATCTGCTGTTGCAGTATCTGTCATAATTGTTGCTGGGTTAGAGTTAACAAGGATTACTTTGTAACCTTCTTCTCTAAGAGATTGACAAGCTTGTGTACCAGAGTAATCAAACTCTGCTGCTTGCCCAATTACAATTGGTCCTGATCCGATTACTAAAATTGTGTTAATGTCTAGGCGTTTTGGCATAACTCTTCCCCTTCTTTCTTGAAGTTTTCAATCATTGCTAAGAAATCTTCGAATAAATCATTTGCATCTTCTGGACCTGCAGAAGCTTCTGGATGGTATTGCACTGTAAATGCCGGGAACTTCGTATGACGAAGACCTTCTACTGTTCCATCATTTAAAGCAACATGTGTAATTTCCAGTTCTGTATTTCCAACTGATTCTTCTTCTACTGCGTAACCATGGTTTTGAGATGTAATTGCTACTTTTCCAGTTGCAAGATTTTTTACTGGATGATTTAAACCACGGTGACCGAATTTTAACTTACTTGTATTCGCACCAGATGCCAGGGCGAACAATTGATGTCCTAGGCAAATCCCGAATAAAGGAACTTTACCAATAATGTCTTTTAACATTTCAATTGCTTCTGGTACATCTTTTGGGTCCCCAGGTCCATTACTTAACATAATTCCATCTGGACTAAGGCGTAGAATTTCTTCTGCTGTTGTATTGTAAGGTACAACAATTACATCGCAATCACGCTTATTTAATTCTCGTAAAATACCATGTTTCATTCCGAAGTCTACAAGTACAACTCGGTGTCCACGGCCTGGACTTGGATATGGATCTTTTGTTGATACGCGTTTCACATGATCTGTAAAGACAGTTGCTTTCAATTGGCTAACGATGTCCTCTACATCCACATCCATATTGCAAAGACGTCCGCGTAAAGTTCCATATTGACGAATTTTTCTTGTTAATTTTCTCGTATCAATTCCTGCTAATCCTGGGATATTTCTTTCTTTCAAGTAATCATTTAGCGAAATTTCATTACGGAAGTTTGATGGGTGATCACAAATTTCGTTTACGATTAAACCATTTACAGATGGGTGAATTGATTCAAAATCATCACGGTTAATGCCGTAGTTTCCGATTAATGGATACGTAAATGTTACGATTTGACCGCAGTATGATGGATCAGATAAAGTTTCTTGATATCCAGTCATCCCAGTTGTAAATACAACCTCACCTGACTTTTCTATTTCTCCTCCGAAACCTTTTCCAATTAATACTGTTCCATCTTCTAAGATAAGTTGTCTTTTCATACTAATGCACTCTCCTTTTGCCATGCGATCTTACCACCAACGATTGTCATAACCGGCCAACCTTGGCATTTCCAACCTGCGAATGGTGTGTTTTTTCCTTTTGATAAGAATGTTGTTGGATCAATTTCTTCTTCTTGTTCTAAATCGATAATTGTAATATCAGCTGTTCTACCTTCTGTTAGGCGCCCTGCTTCTAAACCGAATGTGTCAGCTGGTTTTTCTGTTAAGAATTGAATCAGTTGCTCTAATGTAATGATTCCTTTTTTCACAAGGTTTGTATATAAAAGCGGGAATGCTGTTTCAAAACCAGTAATTCCGAACGGTGCTCTTTCAATCCCTTGCGCTTTCTCTTCTGCAGTATGCGGTGCATGGTCAGTTGCGATCATATCAATTGTTCCATCTAATAGTCCTTCAATTAACGCTGCATGATCTTCTTTTCCTCGAAGCGGTGGATTCATTTTAAAGTTAGGATCAGCCGATGGGATATCATCTTCACATAATACTAAGTGATGCGGTGTTACTTCTGCTGTCACCTTAATTCCAGCACGTTTCGCGTCACGGATTACACGTACAGATCCTTTTGTACTTACGTGACATACGTGGTAGTGACAATTTGCAGCTTCCGCAAGTAAGATGTCCCGGGCAATATGTACGGATTCACATACTGATGGGATACCGTTTAATCCGTGTTTCTCAGAAAACTTCCCTTCATGTACACATCCTTTATTAATAAGTGTGTTCTCTTCACAGTGTGCAACAACTGCCATATTTAATTTCGATGCACGCTTCATTGCAGCTAACATCATACTTGCATCTTGCACGCCTACGCCATCATCAGTGAAAGCAAATGCTCCAAGTTCTTTTAACGTTTCAAAATCGGTCATTTCAGAACCTGCTTGACGTACTGTAATTGCTCCATATGGTAATACATTTACATGTGCTTTTTCTTTAATACGCTTTTGCAGGTCTTCCATATGTTCTTTACAATCTGGTACTGGGCGTGTGTTTGGCATTGCGCAAATTGTAGTAAATCCACCTTTTGCTGCTGCAAGTGTTCCTGTTTCAATTGTTTCTTTATGTTCACCACCTGGTTCACGAAGATGAACGTGTACGTCTACTAATCCAGGTGCGATTAACTTTCCATTTACATCGATTACTTCAGCATTATCTGCCGTAATATTTTCTGCTACCTTCGCAATTTTACCGTCTTGTACGAGAAGATCTGTTGCTACAATTGTTCCTTCTTCATTCATATAACGACCATTTTTAAACAAATAATTCATGTTTCATTCCTCCTAATACATTTGGTAATGCGCGTTTTAGTACAGCCATTCTTACGTAGACCCCGTTTCCCATTTGCTTGAATATGCGTGAGCGTTCACACTCGACAAGTTCACTCGCAATTTCAACATCACGGTTTACAGGGGCTGGATGCATAATAATGCTTCCTTCTTTCATACGTTTTTCTCTTTCAACTGTTAACCCATGTTGCTCGTGATACTCTTTCATAATGTCTGTTTCATAATGGTCATGACGCTCATGTTGTACACGAAGTAACATCATCACATCCACTTCTGGAACAAGTTCATCTAAACTCTTGTACGTTCCAAATGTGTTCTCTTCATCTTTCCACTCTTCTGGGCTTGCAAAGTAAATTGTCGCGCCCAGTTTCGTTAATGCTTCTGCATTAGAACGTGCTACTCGGCTATGACGAACATCCCCAACTATTGCAATCTTCAAACCTTCAAATCTTCCAAACTCTTGTTTAATTGTTAGAAGATCGAGTAGACATTGCGTTGGATGATTTCCACATCCATCTCCAGCGTTCAAGATTGGGATATTCACCTGATCTTTTAATTCATCGAAGTAACGATCTTGCTCATGGCGGATGACTACCGCTTTTGTTCCGATTGATTCTAGTGTTCTTATCGTATCGTATAAAGTTTCTCCTTTTTGTACGCTAGATGCATCTGCGGAAAAGTCTAATACTTCAAGTCCTAATCTCTTCTCAGCAACTTCAAAGCTAAATCTCGTCCTCGTACTATTCTCAAAGAACAAGTTCGCAACAAATGTTTGCTCTGTCGTTTTTCTCTCTTTTCCATTCGCGAAATCTTCTGCGTCTTTTAGGATTTCTGAAATTTCTTGTTCCGATAATTCACTCATCGTTAACAAATGGCTCATCGTCATCCCTCATCTTTCTGTTTTTTATGATAACACCATTGAATTTATATAACAATAACTGTATAAAAATACCCTAGTCTTTGAGACTAGGGTGCGTTAAAGTAGCCACCCTTTTCTATCTCACAGGACTGAATTAAAAGGTTATTTTTATGAAGCAATCTGCTTAGATTGTTTTGTTTTATTTGTTTGTTTTGTCTCTGGTAGTAGTAGATTTAATAGTACACCTACAATTGCTGCTAGCGCCATTCCTTCTACTTGGAACGATTCACCTACGTGCAGTACCGCTCCGCCAATACCGATTACTAGTATAACTGATGCAATCATTAAGTTTCGTTTGTCACCTAAGTCTGTTTTATCGTCTACCATCATACGTAAACCACTTGATGCGATTACACCGAAGAGTAAGATTGATACACCACCCATAACTGGTGTTGGAATCGAATGAATCAGTGCTGAAATCTTCCCGATAAATCCAAACATGATTGCGAACACTGCTGAACCGATGAATAAGTATACACTGTATGCTCTCGTAATTGCTAGCACACCGATGTTTTCACCGTACGTTGTATTCGGTGGTCCCCCTATTAGTGATGCGATCAATGTTGCTATCCCATCACCGAAGATTGAACGATGTAAACCTGGTTTTTCAATTAAATCTCTTTTAATAACATTTCCAAGTACAATTTGATGTCCGATATGTTCTGAAATTGTTACAAGTGCAACTGGCACCATTAAGAGTACAATTTTCCATGAAAACTCCGGAGTATATGTTACAAACGGTACTGTGAAGTCTGGTATGACAAACCATTTTGCCTCAGCTACTGGCTTTAAATCTACTAGCCCTTGGAAGTAAGCGAATATATACCCGCCGATGATTCCAAGTAGCACTGGTATGATACTGAAAAATCCTCTCCCGAATATGGAGCAAATGATTGTAATTGCTAATGTTACTAATGCTACTGAAAAGTGTGTAATGCTATACTTACCATCCGCACCGTTCATCGCCATGTTCACTGCTGTATGTGCTAAAGATAAACCGATTACCATTACGACTGGCCCAACTACGATTGGCGGAAGTAATTTCATAATCCATTCTGACCCAGATTTCTTAATTCCGAGTGAGATTAAGATGTACACAAGTCCCGCAAGCATTCCTCCAAGCATCGCTGCTCCAGGTCCACCTGCTGTTTTTGCTGTAATAATTGGTGCAATAAAGGCGAATGATGATCCTAAATATGCTGGTACTTGACCTTTCGTTATTAGAAGAAACGCTAGCGTTCCTAATCCACTTGATATTAAAGCTACTGATGGATTCAGTCCTGTTAAAAATGGAACAAGCACTGTTGATCCAAACATCGCGAACAAATGTTGTATACTTAATAATAACCATTTTCCCGGTTTCGGTACTTCATGAATGTCTAACACTGGCTTTTGCTCCATTGTTACATCCTCCTTCAGTTTTAATTTTTGCAATAAAAAAACTCTTTGTGCCTGTGCACAAAGAGTCCTACACTTTCGTATGCCAAATTTGACATATGAAAGCCAAGACCCTTTGGCAGCCTCACAGGACTACATTTAAAAGGGCTCTACTTATCGTATATGCTTACTCGATCTTGTTGATCTGTCTCTTGCAAATCAACTTCGATACGCTCTTCACTAGATGTTGGAATGTTCTTTCCTACATAATCAGCGCGAATTGGTAATTCACGATGACCTCTATCAACAAGAACAGCTAATTGGATTTGTGATGGTCTACCTAAATCCATAAGAGCATCCATTGCTGCTCGAACTGTTCTTCCTGTATATAACACATCATCCACAAGGATAACTTTTTTCTTCGTAATATCTACAGGAATATCAGAACCTTTTACAAGTGGTTCTTTATGTTTCGATTGTAGTGTTAAATCATCACGATACAACGTAATATCTAACTCTCCTACTTCCATCTCTTTTCCTTCAATTTGACCAATTCGTTCTGCCAAACGTTGTGCAATAAAAATTCCACGTGTTTTTATTCCGACAAGAACACAATTATCGACACCTTTATTTCGTTCCACGATTTCATGACTAATTCGTGTTAAAGCGCGGCGAATCATTTGGTCATCTAAAACGACAGCTTTCTCTTGCATGCTCTACACCTCCAAGTTTTTTTCTTGCGTGAGAGTAATGGTATAAAAAAAGTCCTCTCAGCGTGTGCGAGAGGACTTTTGAAAAAAGGGTACAACATACCCTAAGTATTTCAAACCGTTACCTTCTCAACCTCACGGGGCTGTGTTAAAGGATCATTATTTAACTGTTGTCAGTATCTCAGTTTTCTTATGATTTGTCAATACTATTTCCGTAAAATATTTAGCGCTTCTTCAAACACTTCTGGAATCGGTGCCTCAAACTCAATATATTCACCAGTACGAGGGTGATCGAAACCTAAAATCCCTGCATGAAGTGCTTGTCCATTCATATCTAATGTTTTCTTCGGACCATACTTTGGATCCCCTGCAAGTGGATAACCAATATATTTCATATGAACACGAATTTGGTGTGTACGTCCCGTTTCTAAGCGGCATTCTACAAGTGTGAAATCCTTAAATCGCTCTAACACTTGGAAATGTGTAACTGCATTCTTACCATTTTCATCAACAGTCATACTTTGACGTTCTTTTTTATCACGACCAATTGGAGCATCAATTATTCCTTTATCATGTGGAATTACACCATGTACAATCGCTTTATAACGTCTTGTTACCGTTTTTGCTACAAGTTGATTTACAAGTGATTCATGCGCCATATCATTTTTAGCAACCATTAATAATCCAGATGTATCCTTATCAATACGGTGTACTATACCAGGACGCATTACACCGTTAATACCTGATAGGTCTGTACAATGATGCATAAGTCCGTTTACAAGCGTACCCTTCGTATGCCCTGGTGCTGGATGTACTACCATGCCACGCGGCTTATTTACAACTAGTACATCGGCATCTTCATAATAAACTTCTAAATTCATATCTTCCGGTTGAATATCTAACTCTTCTGGCTCGGGAATTGTTACTGTAATTTCATCATTTCCTTTTACTTTATAATTCCCTTTAACTGATTTCCCATTTACTGTCACAACAGCATCTTTAATCCATTGCTGCACTTGTGAACGTGACCATTCACTGTTTATTTCTGCAACGAATTTATCAATTCGCTCGCTTTTTTGTTCTTCTGCAACTGTTACTTGTACTACTTCACTCATTCAATTACTCCTTCGCTTTCTTTCCTTCTAATACTGTTTGAATAATAATTAATACAACTCCAATACATAATGCTGAGTCAGCTATATTGAATACCGGATAGTTGTACGAGAAAATATACACGTGAATGAAATCCACTACTTCTTGTCTAAATACACGATCAATAAAATTGCCAATTGCTCCGCCTAAAATTAGACCTAATGAAATACCTAGAAGCTTGTCCGTTTTCGCATATTTTTTCATATAAAATACGATAAATGCTACGAAAATGACTGTAATAATGTAGAAAAACCACATTTTATTTTCTAAAATACCCCAGGCAGCTCCTCTATTTCGATGAGATGTTATGTATAATACATTATCGATAATCGGAATGCTCGTACCCAATTCCATGTTCTTTACAATTAGCCACTTCGATATTTGATCGATGGCAATGACAAATAACGCTATTACATAATATATCATTTTCATTTCCCCCACAAAGACAGTGTACCTCAAAATTTTAGCATAGCTGCTACCTTTTCACAATGAACCTTTGTAGAAGAATAAAATAAATTAAAAAAAGGTAACATAATATCGTTGTGCGTATTTCATACATTTACCTTTTCATAGAAAAATTCATGAATAGTACGAGCAGTCGGCATTGTTTTCATTTGTTTTGTAGAAATCGCTCTTCCAGTTTCTTCACAAATACCGTACATATCTATTTCCATTTTAAACAATGCACGTTCTACATCTTTTAAATCCTCTTTTATATCATGTAATAGCAATTTTTTCTTTGTCTCTTCCTTTATTTCGTATCCAAGTTCTTGCCCAAATTCCATATAGTATGTGTGCATTACTTCTTTCGCCAATCTATCTTGCAACTCTTTTCTCATCAATTGTAATTCTTCTTTTATTTCCATATAAATTTCATTCACGTGTACATTCCTCCCAGCTGCAATGTACAATTAGTGTGTCCGAAATTTCCACGCTTACCTCACACACATTTTTCCTTCATAGGAAAGAGAGTGAAAGTTATTTTGATATATCATCAACAAAAAACTGACTGCTATTATGAGCAGTCAGCTTTTTTTCATTATTTTACATAATTTTCTTTAACAACCGTTGCACAACGCTCACATAATGTTTCATGTTCTGCATCTTTACCAATTGTTTCTGAAACAACCCAACAACGTTCACACGTCTCACCTGTCGCCTGTGCTACAACTACAGCTGTATGCTCATACTTTGGTGCATCTGTTGGTGCTTCTTCAATTGTACCACCAAGTTTATACTCAGAGACGATGAATAATTGCTTTAAGTCTTCGCTAATAGACTCTAACATAGCCTTCATTTCTGCAGTCGGATATAGCGTAATGCTCGCATTTAATGACTTACCAATTACTTTCTCATTACGAGCTACTTCTAACGCTTTTAAAACGTCATCACGTAATGTCATAAATGCATCCCATTTTGCTCTTAACGCTTCTGAACCCTCTACTTCTGTAGCTTCTGGCATATTAGTTAACTGTACGCTTTCTTCTTCTGCACCAGGAACATATGGCCATACTTCATCAGCTGTATGAGGTAAGATTGGCGTTACAAGTTTCGTTAATGCAACAAGAACATCATATAATACAGTTTGAATTGCACGACGATCCGCGTGATCTGCACCTTCAATGTATAAAATGTCTTTTGCAAAGTCTAAGTAGAATGAACTTAGATCAATTGTACAGAAGTTGTGAATTGCATGATATACAGCAGCAAAGTCATATGTTTCATATGCATCTTTTACTTTTGTAATTAAGTCATTTAACTTCACTAACATGTAACGATCTACTTCACGAAGTTCAGCTACCGCTACTGTATTTTCACTTGGATTAAAATCATCTAAGTTTCCTAATAAGAAACGGAATGTGTTACGGATTTTACGATACACTTCTGCTACTTGTTTTAAAATATCATCTGAAATACGTACATCAGATTGATAGTCAACAGAAGATACCCATAAGCGTAAAATGTCTCCGCCTAATTGATCCATAATTTTCTTCGGTACGACGATGTTTCCAATCGACTTACTCATTTTACGTCCGTCACCATCTAGTACGAAACCATGGCTTAGTACGCCTTTATACGGAGCTTTACCAGTTACAGCAACTGCTGTTGATAATGAAGAGTTAAACCAACCACGATACTGGTCAGATCCTTCTAAATATAAATCAGCTGGACGTTGTAAGTCTTCGCGCTCTTCTAATACCGCTTGGTGAGAAGAACCTGAATCGAACCATACATCCATGATGTCTGTTTCTTTACGGAATTCACCATTTGGGCTACCTGTATGTGTAAATCCTTCTGGTAATAAATCTTTCGCTTCACGCTCGAACCATACGTTAGAACCGTGCTCACGGAATAAATCTGCTACATGATTAATTGTTTCATCTGTAATAATTGGATCACCATTTTCTGCATAGAATACAGGAATTGGCACACCCCATGCACGCTGACGAGAAATACACCAGTCACCACGGTCACGAACCATATTATGAAGACGAGTTTCTCCCCATGCTGGTACCCATTTTGTTTCCGCAACAGCTTCTAATAATTCTTTACGGAACGCTTCAATAGATGCAAACCACTGCGCTGTCGCACGGAAAATAATTGGTTTTTTCGTTCTCCAATCATGTGGGTATGAATGCGTAATGAATGTTAGTTTCAGTAACGCGCCTACTTCTTCTAATTTTTCCGTAATTGGCTTGTTAGCTTTATCATAGAATAAGCCTTCAAATCCAGGTGCTTCATTTGTTAATACACCTTTATCATCAACTGGGCAAAGTACTTCTAAGCCATACTTTTTACCAACAACGAAGTCATCTTCCCCGTGTCCTGGTGCTGTATGAACACAACCTGTACCTGCATCTGTTGTTACGTGCTCTCCTAGCATAACTAATGAGTCACGATCGTAGAATGGATGTTTTGCAACTGTATACTCAAGTTCGCTACCTTTTACCGTTTTCACAACTTCAGCATTTTCCCACTCTAACGTTTTTGCAACTGTCTCAAATAGTTCAGAAGCGATGATATATTTCTCATCATTTACTTTCACAATAGCATATTCAAGTTCTGGGTGAACAGAAATACCTAAGTTTGCAGGTAACGTCCAAGGCGTTGTTGTCCAAATAATGTATTTCTCATCACCTTCTAATACGTTCTTTCCATCTTTTACAGGGAATGCTACGTAAATAGATGCTGATTTTTTATCTTGATATTCAATTTCAGCTTCTGCTAAAGCTGATTCACTTGTTGGAGACCAGTAAACTGGTTTTTGTCCTTTATAGATATAACCTTTTTTCGCCATGTCACCAAACACTTTAATTTGTTGTGCTTCATAAGCTGGCTCTAAAGTAATATATGGATTATCCCAATCTGCACGTACACCTAAACGCTTAAATTGTTCACGTTGACGTTCTACTTGCTCATATGCATACTCTGCACATAACTTACGGAACTCAGCAACTGTCATTTCTTTACGCTTTACACCTTTATTTGTTAAAGCTTGCTCAATTGGTAAACCGTGTGTATCCCAACCTGGTACATATGGTGCACAGTATCCAGTCATTGATTTAAAACGAACAATAAAGTCTTTTAACACTTTATTTAGTGCGTGTCCCATATGAATGTCACCATTTGCATATGGAGGTCCATCATGTAGTACAAATAAAGGACGGCCTTTCGTATGTTCTTGTACCTTTTCATAAATATTCATTTCAGCCCATTTTTCTTGCATTGCAGGCTCACGTTTCGGTAAATTCCCACGCATCGGGAATTCTGTTTTTGGCATTAGTAATGTATTTTTGTACTCCATGCTCAATTCCTCCTTAAATATATAAACGACAGACCTTAAAAAAGGGAATAAAAAAGAGACCTCTCATCCCCAAAAAGGGACGAGAAAGTCTCCCGCGGTACCACCCTAGTAGACCATATACAAATGCATAAGGTCCTCTTTATATTCTTAACGCGAATATACGCCTACGCTTACTAAATTTGTTCAGCGCGGAACTCCAGGGTGATATTCCCATTATCTCCTTATCCTGAGCTTACACCATCCTCAGTTCGCTATATAAGGTATGAAAAAGGTACTTATCCCTATCTTCGTTTTTCTTAATAAATATGCTGTTTAAAATTATATGTAATAATGAGAAAAACGTCAAGCTTACACTGTTTCTTCTTTTTTCAACAGTTCGTCCACTTCGTCTTCTAATTCAATTAGTTTATCCCAATCATCGTTGTTTAACATTTCAAGTTGTGTTTCTAATAACATACGGAAACGAGTTCGGAATACTTTCGCTTGTTTCTTCAACTCTTCAATATCAAAAGCAACTTTTCTTGATTTCACTAACGCTTCATTAATGATACGATCTGCATTTTTTTCTGCTTCACGTACAATTAATTTTGCTTCTTTTTGTGCATTACGCTTCACTTCTTCAGCAGCTTCTTGTGCGACAATGATAGATTTGTTCAGCGTATCTTCAATATTAGAAAAATGATCTAACTTTCCTTCTAATTGTGCAACCTTTTCTTCTAAAGCTTTTTTCTCACGAATGACTAATTCATAATCTTTGATGATTTGATCAAGAAACTCATTTACTTGATCTTCATCGTAGCCACGAAACCCGCGACCAAATTCTTTGTTATGAATATCTAATGGTGTTAACGGCACAACGCCACCTCCAAGTAGTTATCTAAATTTCCTCTTTCAATTATATCTTTTCTTCGACAAAATAAGAGAATTTCCTTCTAAAAAACCAATCATTTTAGTATACCATACAAAACTCTCCATTTGTCGCGCTTCGTTTTACCTTCTACAGAAAATAATTTACTTCGTCCATACCCTCTAACCGAGAAAACATCCCCTGGAAAACATTCATACGAAGTTTGCTCTACTGTTTTCCAATTGACTTTTACTAAGCCACCTTTTATAAGAGGCTGTACCTTCTGCCTAGATATATGTAGCATTTCAGCTAATAAAACATCTAGACGAAGTGACGAAACAGTCCCAGATTTTTCTCCCCATTTTTCACCTACACGCAAAATTTTCTCTACTTGTATAGGAGAGAGTGTGACTTTCATTTTCCCTATTGATTGTAAGTTCATTTCAATATACGATACAACTTCTTTGGCAACTGCAATTTGGGCACGGTCTTCTTGAAGCAAAATATCACCACATTTTTCCCTTGTTAAACCAAGCGACATGAATGCACCTAATATTTGCCTATGTTCTAGCGTAAAAAACTTGGAAGGATAGTCAATTTCTAATACTTCTACTTGAAATTCCTCTTCATTTAATTCTAGATAATCTGGATAAATTAGTGCTCTTTTCCGTTCGGCTTCAGGCATCGCACCATCAAACCGTACAGCTACATCTCCTTGCCCTATTACCATAGAAACAATTTGTTGCTGTCTTGGATCAAGAAAATCTGTTAACTTGACTTGATGGTACTCAGCAGCCTGTTTCCACTCTAATACTTTATCCACAAAGACCTCTTCATCAGGTCTAAAATGCTCATAGATGCTCATGTATTTAACCTCACACTATAAAAAATAGTTGAATAAACTCACTAAACCACCTCTAGCAAGTTTCAAGGCAACAATAGCAACAAGTGGAGAAATATCAATCATACCAAATGGTGGAATAAACCTCCTAAACGGCTCTAAATACGGTTCGCAAATACGCGCAAGAAAATCTCCAAAAGCTGATTCCTTTGCGCCAGGAAACCATGATAGGAGAATGTAAATAATTAGTGCCCACGAGTAAATCTCGATAGCAGTAAGTAACACTGTTAAAACTGTTGTCATGGCGTATTACCACCTCTTTATATTTGTCTCTTCTTCTTCACCGAATAACTCTGAAATCGCACCAACGATATCAACATTTTCAGGTGTACACATAAATGTTTTCGGGCCTATTTTTTGAATATCCCCGCCTATAGCGTATACAGTACCACTTAAAAAGTCAACGATACGTACAGCTTGATCTGTAGACATTCTTTGCAAATTAATTACAACAGCTCGTCTACCTTTTAAGTGATCCGAAATGCCTTGCGCTTCCGAATATGTACGTGGTTCTAGTAAAACAACTTTTGAAGATTGCTTCGCTGTTTCAATACTCACTACATTTTGCTTCGGTTGCACTTTCGCAAACGGAACATCTTGTTGTTCTGGGGGATCTTGTTGCTTTGTCATGTCTGTTTGCTCCTTTTCATAACTATATTGAGCTGCTTCTTTTTCTTCCGGTGTGTCAAAAAAGAAGTATTTTACTTTTGACCAACTCATAATAACTTTCTCCTTCCTCCTACGCTTTTCCTACTAAAACCGTTCCCAAACGAATATATGTAGCGCCTTCCTCAATTGCAATCGTGTAATCATTTGACATTCCCATTGATAATTCTTTACATGGTGCATGTAATAATTCTAGCTCCTGCACCTCTGTTTGTAGCATGCGCAATTCCTTAAAGCAGCGACGAATCTCTTCCTCTTCTCCTGTAAACGGAGCCATTGTCATTAATCCTACCACTTCAATCTTATCCAATTCTTGCAAACTTTGAATAAAAGAAATTGTTTCTTCTATCGCCAATCCTTGCTTTGATTCTTCAGATGATGTTTTCACTTGAATGAAGCATTTAACTTTCTTATCAGCACGTTTTTGAATTTCTTTTGCAAGCGAAAGACGATCTAATGAATGTAAATAATCAATCTCATTAATGATTTCTTTTACTTTTCTCGTTTGCAATGATCCAATAAAATGCCAATTCACTTTTGAACCGAAATGCTCGTATTTTTGTAAGAAACCTTCATTTCTATTTTCACCTAAATCAATAATTCCTGTTTCAATTACTTCGCTTGTTTTTTCAATCCCTACAGTTTTTGTAACTGCAACGAGCTTAATATCTTTCATCGAACGTCCAGCTCGTACACAAGATTCTTTAATTACTTCGTTTACATCTGCTAAATTCCCTTGCACTGTCACTTACTTCACTCCTCCTTAAAACCTATGAAACTCAACATTCTCCCCGTCTTACCTTGATCACGACGATGAGAGAAAAATAATTGTTCTTCACAGCTTGTACAAAGAGATGACATTACAATATGTTCTTCTTTTATGCCTGCTTGTACACATAATATACGATTAACTTCTTTTAAATTAATTGCATACTGACCATCAGAAATTACTTTATGAGGAACAGATCCGTTTACTACTTGCTGTGCTGCTGTTAATACACGATCATCAACAACATAACAACATGATCCGATTGCAGGACCAATTGCGACATGAATTTCATCACTTGAAACACCTTCTGCATTCCACTTTTGAATCATTTCTTTCGCAATCTCTGTTACAGTCCCTTTCCACCCAGCATGCGCAAGTCCTATCATATCATGTGATGGTGCATAAAAATAGAGCGGAACACAATCAGCGTAACAAGATGTTAAGAGAACATCTTTGTTAGTCGTATAAATGCCATCCGTTTTTGGAATACCGTCTTCATATGAATAAACGCCTTTCCCTTTTTCTTGCAGTCCTACTTTCTCAACATGATGGTCATGAACTTGTTCAGAGCAAATCCATTTTTCTAATGGTTTTTGTAACTTATTAGCTAAAATGCGTCTGTTTTCATGAACATTCTCCACGATATCATTCACATGTAATCCTAAATTCATCGCATGAAAGGAGCCTGTACTTACTCCACCATCTTTTGTCGTAAATCCAACAGTAATGTTTCCAAGTTCTTTCCACGCTTGTAAATACAGTATACCGTCCGCATATTTAAATGGTTCTCTCATAAAGCGACTCCTTTTAATTAAAATAACAGAAAAAAGTATGGTACTTCCTGTCTATTTTACCATACTTTTATTTTTTCATAATGACAACAGAAAAAAAAGAGGAATTTGTAATATTCTTTATGAAATTGTCGGTGTTTGTATTGATTCTGTTACAGAATTAACATGATCTACTTTTACAAGTATGACATCTTCTCCAATTTTCATAATTTGCTCCCAAGGAATCACAAATTCTACTTCCTTCCCAAAGAGTCCAAGCATTCGTGCCTGCTTAGAAATAATAACCGCCCTAATCTTTCCTGTGTCTATATCAATATCAATATCTCCAATATTCCCAAGCCTCTTTCCATCTGAAACATTTACAACATCCTTCATTTGAAACTCCGAAATCCGTATCATATTCATCCTCTCCCTTATATCATGAATCGTAAGTACGCTCTCAAATAAAGTGAAACCTTAATCAGTGGGATTATCCCCATCCCTACTGATTATTAACCCATGCCAATCGGACTTTTACGGGCAGTCCCGCTTCCATCTAACTTTTTACTTCAGCCTAATTTCGAAGCGGATAAACAGTATATAACCGCTACTAATAGAACATCCATTTTATTTTCATTATATGAACCTACCCAATCTACTATGAGCGCAAAATATTATATATAAAAAAGACCTCACCATAACTGGTGAGGACCTTATCCTTGAATCGTCTTATTCATTTGCTTAATAGCAGACTTCTCCAAACGTGATACTTGCGCTTGAGAAATCCCAATTTCTTCGGCAACTTCCATCTGTGTCTTTCCTTGAAAGAAACGTTTTCGAATAATCATTTTTTCACGATCATTTAAACGCTTCATTCCTTCTTTCAACGCCAGTTCTTCAACCCACTGCTCGTCCTTTTGTTTTTCATCCTTTAATTGATCCATAACAAAGATAGGATCTCCTCCATCGTTATAAATCGGTTCAAATAATGAAACCGGATCTTGAATCGCATCTAGTGCAAAAACAATCTCTTCATGTGTCACTTCAAGAACTTTCGCAATATCCATTGCTGTTGGTTCTTTTGAATTTTCAGCAATCAATTTTTCTCTTACTTGCAACGCTTTATACGCAATATCTCGTAATGAGCGAGATACACGAATTGGATTGTTATCACGCAAATATCTACGTATTTCTCCAATAATCATCGGCACAGCATACGTTGAAAACTTTACATTTTGGCCTAAATCAAAGTTATCAATGGATTTCATAAGTCCAATGCAACCAACTTGAAATAAATCATCAACATATTCTCCTCTGTTATTAAATCTTTGGATGACGCTCAGTACAAGACGTAAGTTTCCATTCACTAATTTCTCTCTGGCGCTTATCTCTCCACTTTGCATTTCACGAAATAATTTACGCATCTCTTCATTTTTTAGTACTGGAAGTTTAGCTGTATCAACACCGCAAATTTCTACTTTGTTTCTCGTCAAAGTGTTCCCTCCTATCGGGAGTTGCTGTACAGTGTAAAGTATTTCCTTTGAAGGGGATTTTATGCATACGGTTTTTCCATCATTTTTCACAAATATCATATTTCCTAATGCACAAAAAAAGAATAAGACCAGTCTAGATACCGACTGGTCTTATTCTTCACACCATTTTATTAAATTCTTTTCGTAATCTTTTTATAATTCTTTTTTCCAAACGAGAAATATAAGACTGTGAAATTCCAAGCATATCAGCCACATCTTTTTGTGTCTTCTCTTCACCACCAGCGAGTCCAAACCGAAGCTCCATAATTTGTTTTTCACGGTCATTTAATTGATGCAATGCTTTCATTAAAAGATGACGATCTACAGTAGCTTCTAAATCTTTTGTAATAATGTCATCATCTGTACCTAAAACATCTGATAGTAACAGTTCATTTCCGTCCCAATCAATGTTAAGCGGTTCATCAAAAGAAACTTCCGAACGATTTTTATTATTTCGACGCAAATGCATTAAAATTTCATTTTCTATACAACGAGATGCATATGTTGCTAATTTAATTTTCTTTTCTGGATTAAATGTATTCACTGCCTTAATAAGACCAATTGTTCCTATACTAATCAAATCCTCAATATTAATCCCTGTATTTTCAAATTTTCTTGCTATATATACAACAAGCCTTAGGTTACGTTCAATAAGCATCGACCTCGCAGCTTGATCTCCATTTGGTAATTTATTCAAAAGAACTGCCTCTTCTTCTTTCGTTAACGGCGGTGGCAACGCTTCACTTCCACCAATATAATAAATTTCATCGGTCTTAATTCCTAATTTCAGCAATACTTTATACCAAAGGTATACCAAATAAAATTTAAATTTCACCATATTATCCCGCCTCTCATAATTAAGCAATTACCATCTTTTGCGAAATCAACATTTTCGGATGTACAATGCATTGATACTCACCATTAGTAGATAATTGTTGTGTATTTAATCCAATCAGTACTTTGTTTACAACAACCGAACTACCTTCATGATAAACTCGCACACAATCTGGCTTAATTGCCCATAAAAATTGATTCTCTACTCCTACTGCTCGGAAAGGAATTAAACGTAGTTTCGTCGCCCATCCAGAATCATTTTCTGGTATTTGAGGAATTTCTGTTTTGGAATAAATTTGTTCTGTTAACCAAGCTGGCAAAAAATGTTCTAATGATGAAATATGCATAATCATAACGGGTGTTTTCGTTAACGGGTCATAAAGTTGGTTCCCACTATCAATTAGACCTGCTAATTCTAGTTCCTCTCCAGCTAATTGAATTTCCACTTTCACGATTTGATCATAGTGTATCTTTGTGACCTCTACGCTTTCTATACGCTTTTTAGAAAAATAATAAATTACTGGAAAACCAAAAATAACAAATACCCAACTAATTGGATCACCGTAAGAAACTGATTTAGATTGAACTAATCCATTTACCATTTCGTTCGTTTGCAAAAAGTAATGCGTTCCAATTAATCCTCCACCAACCATAAAGGTTACAAAATAGAAAGTAAAAACAGTTTGTGTATAATTTCTAAATGTCGAAAACCCAAATGCTGTATACACAATAAGTAACGAGTACAATAGTTTCATAATTGGATGTGTCATCATAGAAGCAAAAGGCGTAAAGGCGAAAATAACAATAGTTGAACCTATAAATGCCCCTAACACAAGCCTCCATCTTTTGATTCTCTTTTTTAACACGGTGGCTGTTAATAAAAGTAAAAGAAAATCAATGCAGGCGTTTAACAACCAGACAATGTCGGCGTAAACAACCAAACAATTCACCTCTTTTTTTAAGTTGAGACTAGTATAATGCATATCCAATAGGAAAGTGTGTCAATTGGTGGAGGGATTTTTTTGTTATTTTGTGATTTCTAGACATAATCTGTCGGTAAAAAATAAAAGTGTATTTTTCATAGAATAATATAAATTTTTTACTTGTATACATAATAATTGAATTATATATATACAAAGTTTATCTTGCTATTTGCGGGCAGTAAGACCTTGCCTCAAAATTCAGCTATAAAAAAGGACAGAAGTTAAGTGGGAGTCGGGCTAACAATCATTTTTGGATGAACACCCCCGACTAATTAAAGTTTCAATTTATCACAGCTTATGGCTTAAAAATAGGACTGGGCTCTCCATATGCAAAATAGTAAAAAAAGATCTGCTTAGCAGATCTTTTCCATTTAGACAACAAAAAAAAAGGAGCATGAAAGCTCCTTTTCTTTTATCGTCTACGACGGTTACGTAAGAATGCTGGAATATCGATGTCATCTGAATCTGTATGACGATCATGCACAACCGGCTCTTCACGTTTCATTTCACGCTTAACTTCACGTTGTTTTGAAGGTTGAGCTACTGGTTGTTGTTGCTGTTGTGTGTGATTCGCAGTCGGACGGATAATTGGTTTTGGTGGTTGTGTCGAAGCACTATCATCAAAACCAGTTGCAATTACAGTGACAACGATATCATCTTTTAATCCTTCATTAATAACAGAACCGAAGATCATATTTACTTCTGGATCCGAAGCTGAAGCTACAATGTCTGCTGCTTCTTGTACTTCATATAAACTTAAGTTTGCGCCGCCCGTAATGTTCATAATAACACCTTGAGCTCCATCAATAGATGTTTCTAGTAATGGACTAGAAATCGCTTTTTTCGCAGCTTCAGCAGCACGATTTTCACCATTACCAGAACCGATACCCATTAAAGCAGAACCTCTATTAGACATAATTGTTTTGACGTCTGCAAAGTCTAAGTTAATTAGACCTGGTGTAGCAATTAAATCAGAAATACCTTGAACACCTTGACGTAATACGTTATCTGCTTCACGGAACGCTTCTAACATTGGCGTATTTTTATCAACAATCTCTAATAAGCGATCATTTGGAATTACGATAAGTGTATCTACATTTTCTTTAAATGACGCAATACCAGATGCAGCTTGAGTTGCACGTTTACGCCCTTCAAATGTAAATGGACGTGTTACAACACCAACTGTTAACGCGCCTAGTTCTTTTGCAACTTGAGCAACAACTGGAGCTGCACCAGTTCCAGTTCCGCCGCCCATACCAGCAGTTACGAAGACCATATCCGCGCCACGAAGCGCTTCTTGAATCTGTTCTTTACTTTCTTCTGCAGCTTTTTTCCCTACTTCAGGGTTTGCGCCTGCACCAAGTCCACGCGTTAATTTTCCACCAATTTGCATTTTCGTTTCAGCTTTTGATAGATTTAATGCTTGTGCATCAGTATTCACAGCGATAAAGTCTACACCTTGTACACCGTGTTCAATCATACGGTTTACAGCGTTGTTTCCGCCACCGCCGACACCGATAACTTTTATATTCGCTAATTGATCTTGAGTAGTATCAAACTCTAACATGTCGAAATCCCCCTAGAACCTCATTTTTCGTGTCCAATTTTAATCCCATAAATAACGGAATGCACGTTTTACTTTTGACATCATGCGGTCATCATTTTGATTAGTATTGTTTTGATTACGAGTTTTTTGTTTCGCAGGTTGCTGTTGTACCGGCATTGGTGCTGGTACTGGTTCAAAATGTTCTTGCTTTTCCTGCACATTTTTCCCACGTAATTTAGCTTTTTGATAAGAATGTTTAATTAATCCAACTCCACTTGTATATTGAGGCTCACGAACACCAATATAATCAGGAGTTGCTATACGAACATTTTCATGTAAAATATCGTATGCAAGATCAAGAACACCTGGCATAGAAGCTATCCCACCAGTTAGTACATATCCAGAAGCAGCTTGCTTTACTCCTAACTTATGCACTTCATCTTGAACAAACATTAAAATTTCCTCTACACGAGCCTCTATTATATCCGATAATTCCAACTGAGAATATTGTTCTGTTTGATCGCTTCCCATAATAGGAACCGTAAACATCTCTTCTTCAGATGCTGTATCATAAAAAGCATGTCCATATTTCAGCTTAATTTGATCTGCATTTTCTGTTGAAGTTTTCAGCCCAATCGCTATATCCTTCGTTATATGATCTCCACCTAATGGCAATACGCTCGTTGCTTGCAACTCTCCATCTTTAAAAATAGATAAGGTTGTAGATCCTCCGCCCATATCAACAAGGGCTACCCCTCTATTTCTTTCATCCGAAGATAACGCAACTGTCGCTGCCGCTAAAGGTTGCAGACAAATATCAACAATTTCAAGACCTGCTTTTTCTACACAACGAAGTAGGTTATGTAGTAAAGTTCTCGAGCCTGTAATAAGTGTACCTTCCATTTCTAATCTTACACCGATCATCCCGCGTGGATCGTTAATCTCGTCAAGACCGTCTACAATGAACTGTCGAGGTACCACATCAATAAATTCACGTTCAGGAGCAATTGACACAACTTGCGCTGCATCTAGAACGCGTAAGACATCTTCATTCCCGATTTCACGATCTTCATTTGAAACAGCGACTACTCCGTGACACGGGAGCAACTGTACCTGGTTTGCATTGACACCTACTACAACTTGCTCAATGTGGATACCCACCATGCGCTCAGCTTGTTCAATTGCTTTTTTAATTGATCGAACAGTTTCATCTATATCAACTATCGATCCCTTTTTCAAACCATTTGATTTTACGTTTCCAACACCAATAATGTTTAAGCTATCATTAACCATTTCACCAATGATGACTTTAACATTGGATGTACCGATGTCAAGACTAACATATATTTCATTGCTGTTCATTCTTTGGCACCTCCTTCTTTATTTATACCATACAACTCAATATATGGAACAACAATCGCAACTTTACTATTTATAAGAAAAATATTCAACGTCTTTGTACGTTTCCCTTTTTTAACCCTATATTTTTCTTATTTTTATTTAACATTCATTTAAGAATATCGCAGTAACCTGTGAATAACTGCTCTATCTTGAAATAATTATATTTCAAGTGTAAAGATTACCGCCAAGTATAAGTCTACACTAAGATGTACTTGTAGAAAAGTGAAACTTGTACCAATCCTAGTATGAATCTAAGAAAATTTACATTTTTTTCATCAAATTAAGCATTCTTGCAAATTAGCATCCATATAAAAGAACGTTTGTTTCATTTCATACGTAATAACGCAGTAAAAACTATCATTCTATTCTTTCTTTTCTTCAGCACCTAGTTCCTTCGTATATGCACCCACTTCTAAGTCAATTAAAACCTTCTTACCAGGTTCAATTGTTTTTAAAATAAGTGGATAAGCTTCCATTCGCTTTGCGAAATTTTGAATAGTGGTGCTCACTTCATATCCTTCATTCATATATAAAGTAAGATGATCTTCATTTGCGTTCGTTGGTGTATAACGGATTTCAGAAATAGACCTTAAAATAGTTGGCGTTAATTTTTCTAGTTCTGCAATTAATTCCTTCATTTTTTCCTCTTTAAATGGTTCAAAAATTGGTGCTGCAACTGGAAGCTTTCCGTTCGGAAGTACATCGAGTGTTTTCCCATTTTCTAATAACGGTTGTAATTTCCCATCTTTGTTTATATAGCCAATTGTTAAATATTCTTCGATATGAACATCAATTTTGTTTGGGAAACGTTTTTTTACATTTACCTCTTTAATTTCTTTTCGTTTCGTTAAGTTTTCTTCTGCTTTATGTGCTGTTACTCGGAAATAACTCGTATCATATGTCACACCTGATTCCTTCATAACTTGTTCATCTGTCATATAATGATTTCCAAAGACACTTATCTTTTTTATATTACTAAGCGGAGACCGAAAATAAATTAAAAAGAGTACTAATAAAAATAAAATCGATATGTATAAAATTAACCGATGATTAACAGGTTTCTTATTTTTTTTATTTTGATTCTTTAATTTTGGTACACGATCTTGTAGTTTAATCACTTTACTATTTTTCATGTACGATCCCCCTATGTAACATAAAGAACGGCATGTTCCTCATGCCGTTCTTATCTTCTTATTATAACATAAATGATAATGAGCGGAACGAACAACCGTTATCTTCCAATTATTTCTACTTCTGTATGCATATCAACACCAAATTTATCTTTAATTGTACGCTTTACCAATGCGATTAAGTCTAATACATCTTGCGCTGAGGCCACACCAGTATTAACAATAAAATTCCCATGCATTTCAGAAATTTGAGCTCCACCTATTGTATAACCACGAAGCCCTGATTTTTCTATTAAATCTCCTGCAAAATAGGGGACTGGATTTCGAAATATACTTCCTGCACAAGGGTGATTCCAAGGCTGCGTTTCACGGCGATACTCTTTATTCTTTTGCATGCTTCTTACAATTCCCTCGCGTTCGCCTACCTCTAATTGGAATTCAGCTTCCAAAACAATACCAGGGCGTTTCATTTGCAGTACAGATGTGCGATAAGAAAAGCCCATTTCGGTATTCGTCAACCAATTAATTGTTCCATTGTCAAACAAAATACGAGCTTTCGTTAATACACTCGATATGTCGGACTTATGAGCGCCTGCATTCATATACACTGCACCGCCAACACTTCCTGGAATACCACTTGCAAATTCCAGGCCCGCTAATCCCTGTCGACTAAGTAAAGTTGACAATTTAATAAGGGGATATCCAGCACCGACTCTTACTCTATGTTTTTCGACTTCTAAATGGTCTAATCCTTCTCCTAAACGAATAACCACACCTTCTATACCTTGATCAGATACGAGAAGATTTGAACCACGACCAATTGCAGTCCACCTTGTCTTGTACTTCTTTACTAACTCTAGAGTCTTCTCAATACCAGCAACATGCTTTGGTACAATTAAAATATCAGCTGGTCCGCCTATTTTCATAGTCGTGTAACGCGCTAACGGTTCATTAACTAACACGCGACCAACATTTGCTTCTAAAAGCTCTTTTACTAATTGTTCCATAGACAATCTCCCCCATATCAAGTCTCCTTATTACAGTAATATGCGGGGCGTTCACCTAATGTTATTTTTTAATAAGCTTGTTCATTACTTCATATAGCTTATTTGCTGCATCTGGAATACCAAGTTGCTTAGTAGCCAGTTTCATATTTTGTAATGTTTGTGTATCCAATAAAATCTCATCAATGTCACGAATAAGCGTTTCAGATGTTAAATCTTTTTCAAGTAGCATTTTAGCTGCTCCTTTATCAACAACTGATCGTGCATTTTTTTCTTGATGGTTATTTGTTACGTACGGACTTGGAATTAATACACTCGGCTTTCCTAACGCTGTTAATTCTGCAAGCGTTGTAGCCCCTGCCCTTGAAACAACAAGATCTACACCCGTCAGCACCTCTGGCATATTATGAATAAAAGGTTTAATAATAACATTATTCGGATTCCCTTTTTGTTTCACGGCTTCCATAACTTTATCATAATGTACTTCGCCTGTTACATATAATACTTCGTAACTTTTATTCCCAAATTGTTCAATCGCTTCTACAAAAGCATCGTTAATCGGTCTAGCCCCGCGGCTCCCACCAAAAATAAGCACGGATTTTTTAGAAAGGGATAGTCCTACCGAACGTTTTCCTTTCATTCCATTTTGGTCCATTACTTCTGATGCACGTGGATTACCTGTCATAACCACTTTTGACTGTGGAAAATGTTCTGCAGCTGCTTCAAAACAAACTGCAACTTTATCGACATAACGACTTAAAAATTTATTCGTTACACCAGGTACACTATTTTGTTCATGGACAATAGTCGGAATACCTAATTTAGCCGCAGCATATACAACTGGCCCACATACGTATCCACCCGTACCAATCACAATATCAGGGTTAAAACGACGAATATATCGTTTACTATCTTGAACACCTTTTAGGAAACGCATCACGGTTTTTACATTATCAAGAGATATTTTTCGTTTAAATCCACTTATAACAATAGATTGGAACGGAATACCCGCTTTCGGTACGATGGTACTCTCTAATCCATTCTCTGTACCAATGTATAAAAATCTTGCTTCCGGATTTAGTTTTTTTATTTCTCTAATTAAAGCAAGAGCTGGATAAATATGTCCTCCAGTACCCCCACCACTTACTAATACTCGCACTACTGATTCCTCCACTTCCCTGTTCTTATTCAATCGTATTTATTTCTATATACATATTGTATTTTCACACACACACGAAAAACCCTGTCTTTTAAACAGGGTTTAATAGCGAGAATGGCGACTTATATTCAATAATACACCTACTGCCATTAACATTAAGGTCAAACTTGATCCACCATAACTTAAAAATGGCAAAGTAATACCGGTAACAGGCATCAGTCCTGTTACAACACCAACATTAATCATTACTTGAATCGCAATCATCGCCACAATACCTACTGCTAAAAACGTACCATATAAATCTGGCGCTCCTAATGCTATACGAATCCCACGCCATAATAATAGACTAAATAATAATAACACAAATGAACCACCAATAAAACCTAATTCCTCGGATAAGATTGCAAATATAAAGTCTGTTTGTGGTTCAGGTAAATAAAGAAATTTTTGTCTACTTTGTCCAAGTCCAAGCCCAAATAAACCACCAGGTCCAATTGCGAGTAACGATTGGATAATTTGAAATCCACTTCCGAGCGGATCCGACCACGGATCTAAATATGATGTGATGCGTTTCATTCGATATGGCGCTGATGCAATTAACCCTACAAATCCCGCTGCACCAAGCAAACCAAACATTGCAAAGTGAAAGACCCTTGCTCCCGAAATAAATATCATAATAATACATGTCCCAATCATTACCGTTCCCGTACCAAGATCTGGCTGTAACATAATTATCCCAAAAGCAAGAAATACAAAACTAAGAGCCGGTAGTAAACCTCGTTTAAAAGATGTAATTAATTTTTGTCGTTCCGCTAAAAATTTTGCTAAGAAAATAATCATCGCGAATTTCATAAACTCTGACGGTTGGATAGAAAATGCCCCGATTCCAATCCAACTTCGCGCCCCTCCACGAACGAGACCTACTCCAGGAATAAGAACGAGAATAAGAAGAACGAAACAAACTAGTAAAATTACTTTTGAATACGTACGCCATACCCAATAATCAATTTTCATCAGAAAAAACATAGCTACTACCCCAAGACTTGCAAATAACAATTGTCTTTTTGCAAAAAAGAATGAATCCCCCATTTTATAAGAGGCCCAAACCGCACTCGCACTATAAACCATAATCATTCCGATTGTTAACAACGCAAGTGTAACGATGATGAGAATAAAATCAGGCGTTTTCTTCATTACCCATGAACACCACCTCTTTGGGCAGAACCTTTGCCCTATGTAACAAAACATCAGTAGGTGTTAGCCTACTGATGTTTTGATTTACTTTATATAAGTTTATGCACAGCTTGTATAAAAATGTCTCCTCTTTCTTCAAATGTTTTAAATTGATCCCAGCTTGCACATGCTGGTGAAAGAAGAATTACATCACCATCGGTAGAATGAGCATAAGCTTTCACTACTGCATCATCTAAAGTATCGACACTTTCAATTACATCTAATCCTGCTTTTTCTGCCGCTCTTACTAATTTTGGTGCAGTTTGTCCAAATGTCACAATCGCTTTGACATGTTTAAAATATGGAATTAAATCATCAAATTCATTACCACGATCAAGTCCACCAGCCAATAATACAATCGGTTGTGTAAATGCAGATAATGCTTTTTCTGTCGCTAGCATATTCGTCGCTTTTGAATCATTATAAAATTTACGATTATTAATCGTTGTTACATATTCTAAGCGATGTTTTACACCTGTAAAACTTTTTAACACAGCAGTAATTGCTTCATTAGAAACACCTAGTAATTTAGCAATACTCATTGCTGCTAAAATATTTTCTAAATTGTGCTTACCAGGTAAAACAATATCACTTACTTTAACTACTTTTTCGCCTTTAAAATAAAGAGCGTTATCTTTTATATACGCACCATCTTCAATTTCTTTCGTCGTCGAAAATAATACTTTCTGTCCTTTACTATATGCCGATAACGCCATGACATCTGCATCATCTGCGTTAATTATACTATAATCTGCTTCAGTTTGGTTTTTGAAAATATTCGCTTTCGCCAAACCATACTCTTTCTTCGTCCCGTGATAATCTAAATGCGCTTCAAATAAATTTAAAAAGGCTGCAATTTTTGGTTGGAACGATTCCACTCCCATCAATTGAAACGATGAAAGTTCCGTAACGACAACTTCATTTTCCTTCGCCAATTGTGCAACTTCACAAGCTACAGTACCTATATTCCCCGCAATAACTGGGTGCTTTTGTCCTTCTTTTAACATTTCAAACGTTAACATTGTCGTTGTTGTTTTACCGTTAGATCCCGTAATCCCAACAAACGGTGCTGCTGAAATGGAATATGCTAATTCAACCTCAGTTACAATTGGAATTTGTTTTTCTTTCGCCGCCACTAAGAGTGGATTAGAATATGGAATTCCTGGATTTTTTACGACAAGTGAAATGTTTCTCTCCAGCAATTCTAATGGATGCCCACCACACACAACATCCATTCCTTCCGCTTGTAACTCAGCTGCAAGCACATTACCCGCTAATGGTTTCCCATCATTTACAATGACGTTTGCCCCTAACTTTTTTAATAAAGTAGCTGCTGCATAACCACTTTTAGCAATACCTAATACAAGAACATTTTTATTTTGATATTCAGTTACAGTTTTCAATTACATCCACACCCCGATATAAATTCCTAGCACAGCTAATAAAAATCCTACAGACCAAAACGTTACAACAACGCGCCACTCTGACCAACCACATAATTCATAATGATGATGTAATGGACTCATTTTAAAGACACGCTTTCCTGTTGTTTTGAACGAAATAACTTGGATAATAACAGATAAAGTTTCCGCTACGAATACACCGCCAATAATAACGAGTAACAATTCTTGTTTTAACAAAATCGCTACAGCTGCGATAGCACCACCTAAAGCTAGAGAACCAGTATCCCCCATAAATACTTTCGCTGGATTCGCATTGAATACTAAAAAGCCAAGTACAGCTCCTACGACTGCCATACAGAAAATCGCTACCCCAAATTGTTCTTGAGCTACAGCAATAATACTAAATGCTCCGAATGCAATAGCAGCTGTTCCTGATAATAAACCATCTAAACCATCTGTTAAATTAACCGCATTTGATCCACCAATAAGCATAAATAATACGAGAACAAAATACGCCCAGCCTAATTCAAATTTAACATCAGTTCCTGGAATCATGATATACGTGTGAAATGCTTGCCCTTTTCCAATTAAAAAGAACGCAATAGCAATTACAAGCTGACCAATCAATTTTTGTTTTGATGTTAAACCAAGATTTCTTTTCTTTACTACTTTTATGTAGTCATCTAAAAATCCGATTAATCCGTACCCAAATGTAACTAATAATAACAATGATACTTCTGCACCTAAATTGTTAAATTTAATCGCCATAATAAGCGTAGTCACCATCATAGATACATATATGACAATACCACCCATCGTTGGTGTCCCTGATTTCTTTTGATGTGACTTCGGTCCTTCGTCACGAATACTCTGTCCGAACTTTAACTTTCTTAAAAATGGAATAAATAATGGCGAAAGGGCAACAGAAATTAAAAATGCTACCCCAGCCGTTACTAATAAACCTTGTTCAAGCACATGTAGTCCTCCTCTCATGCTGTTACACTTCGTTGTTTAAACGCTCCGTGATTGCTTCTTTAGCAACTTCACGATCGTCAAAATGATGAACTTCTTTACCAATAATTTGATACGTTTCATGCCCTTTACCAGCAATAATAATAATATCTTCTGCTTTTACTTTCGAGATAGCGGAACGTATCGCTTCTTTTCGATCGACAATTACTTCATAATTATTCCCATTCACATCATTTACCATATCATCTAAAATAGCCTTCGGATCTTCACTTCTTGGATTATCTGATGTATAAATTGCATGAGTTGCATATTCGGTTGCGACACTTGCCATTATTGGTCTTTTCGTTCTATCTCTATCACCACCGCAACCAACGATACAATATACATCGCCTTTTGCAAACTGTTTTGCTGTTTTTAGTACGTTCTCTAAGCTATCAGGTGTATGCGCATAGTCAACAATAACTGTGTAATTTTGTCCACCATCTACAACTTCAAAACGTCCAGGAACGCCAGCAAGCTCTTTAATTACATCAATAATTGTTTGTAAGCTCACTCCTGAAACAAGACCTGCTGCTGTAGCAGCTAACACGTTGTATACATTAAACTTACCAATTAATTTCATCGTAACATTTACAGTTTCATACGGTGTTACAAGTGTAAATGTTGTACCGCCACTCGTCATTACGATATCTCGTGCCATAATGTCGCTTGCAACATCTATACCGTATGTTACAACAGTAGCTGCTGTACTTCTCATATACTCTTCTGCTACTGGATCATCACTGTTTAATATAGCGTATTTTTCACGATTATGATGATAACTATTGCCAAGCTGTGCGAAAAGCAACCCTTTCGCATGTTTATATTCTTCCATCGTTTTATGATAGTCTAAATGATCTTGTGTTAAATTCGTAAATACTGCAACATCATAATCGCACCCGTGTACACGGCCAAGATCTAAAGCATGAGACGAAACTTCCATTACTGTGCTATCCACACCTTGTTCAACCATTTTTGAAAATGTCTGTTGAAGTGTTAGTGCATCTGGTGTTGTATTTTTCACCTCAAATGTTTCATCACCGATTTTCATATTAATCGTTCCAATTAGCCCTGTTTTATGACCATGTGCGCGCATAATTTCATCCATAATATGCGATGTTGTTGTCTTTCCATTTGTACCTGTAATACCGATTAAATGTAACTTGTGTGTTGGTTGGCCATAAAAATAATCAGCTAAAACCGCTAGCGAACGAAAAGTATTTTTCACAAGTACAACTGGAACGTCAACATCAATTGGTCTTTCCGCAACAATAGCAGCCGCTCCTTGTGCGGCTGCTTGCTTAGCAAAGTCATGGCTATCAACCGTATATCCTTTCATACATATAAATAAGCTTCCCTCTTTCACTTTACGTGAATCCGCTTCAATAGATGTTATTTCTGGATTTTCTGTTGGAACAACTGGAAAATCATGCAAACATGATACAAGTGTATGCAACTTCATTTCACTAAACCCTCTCTACATTGTTTATTTATCTCTTATTTTAGCAAGTAACACGTTACCTCCTAGTTATATAAAAATAGGAGGTAAGTGCTACTATAGTCTAATCAATAGATTTATTTATTAATGAGACACTTATCGTCTCAAGTAAAGCAATTTTTCTATAAAGAACTCACTTCCACCAATTGTACCATAAAACACAATCAGTTACCTTTAATTCCCGAAGTAAATTCTAACTTTTGAACCCTCTTTTACTTTAGCTCCTGCTTCTGGCGATTGTTTAATTACTTTCCCACCATCACCACTTATATCAAGCTTCAAGTCTACAAGTTGCGTTTGTAAATCTTTCTTTTTCATACCAATTAAATTAGGAACTTCCACAGTTGGTGTATCGCCCCATTTATATTCTTTCTCAACTTGCTCTTTTCTCGGTTCCACTCCCATTACAGGAAGTGCGTCACGAAGAATATTCCCAACAATAGGTGCTGCTACAACTCCACCAAATTGAGTGACTCCTTTTGGATTATCCACTGCTACATAAACAACAATTTGCGGATCGTCAGCTGGAGCAAAACCGATAAATGATACAATATAGTTATTATCTAAATATTTTCCATCTTTCACCTTTTGAGCAGTTCCAGTTTTTCCACCTACACGATATCCATCAATATAAGCCCCTTTACCCGAACCTTTCGCTACAACATTCTCTAATGCGTAACGAACTTTCTCTGAAGTTTCCTTGGAAATAACTTCCCTTTTCGCAACAGGTGTCTTTTTGCTGACAACTTGATTATTCTTCGGATCAATAAATTCCTTCGCTATATATGGCTGATACAAAGTTCCACCATTTACAGCGGCCGCTACAGCTGCTACTTGTTGAATTGGTGTAACAGAAACACCTTGCCCAAATGAAGTCGTCGCTTGCTCGACTGGACCAACTTTATCTAAATTAAATAAAATCCCGCTACCTTCACCTTGTAAATCAATTCCGGTCTTCTGTCCAAACCCGAAATTGCGAATGTATTTAAACAATCGATCTTTACCAAGACGATCACCGAGTTCAATAAATCCTGGGTTACAAGAGTTTTGAACTACCTCTAAAAACGTTTGGCTACCATGGCCTCCAGCTTTCCAACACCGCAATCTAGCTCCACCAACTTCAGCTGCCCCATCATCATAAAATGTATCTTTCTCTAAGTCTACTAAATTTTCATTCAAGGCTGCAGCTAATGTAATAATCTTAAATGTTGACCCCGGCTCATACGTACTCCATACAGGTAAGTTTCTGTTATATACTTCCGGAGAAACACTTTGGAAATCTGCTGGATCAAAACTTGGTCGACTTGACATACCTAAAATTTCACCATTTTTCGGATTCATTGCAATTGCTATCATACCATCAGGATTATACGTTGATTCCGCAATATTCATTTCTCTTTCCATAATCCTCGTAATGCGTGAATCAATTGTTAATCCTAAATTCAAGCCGGCTTCTGGTTTTTTGAAATCATCTCCAACGTTAGGCATTCTCTGTCCTTTCGCGTCTGCAAAAAATCGCACATGACCTTTATCACCATTTAGCTCTTTATCATAATATTTCTCTAGTCCCATAAGCCCTTGATTATCACTGCCCGCAAATCCTAATACGTGTGATAAAAAATTACCGAATGGATAGTACCGGATAGAATCCTCTGCGATGTACACACCCTTTAAACTTAATCCGCGTACTTCTTTCGCTTTGTCATGCGATATTTTCCTTCCGCCTTTATCAAGCCTTACAATCGATTCTTTTTTTGTAATCCGCTTATAAACATCATCTTTTTCCACACCTAATACTGCAGCTAACTTCTCTGCAGTCTCTGCTGGTTTTTCAATTTGCCTCGGCACAACAAAGACGGTCGGTGCACTTTTATTCGTAGCAAGCTCCACACCATTTCGATCTAAAATTTTCCCTCGCTCTGGTTCAAAAGTAATATTACGACTCCATGAATCCTTCGCACGATCCGTTAACATATTTCCAAGAAAAAATTGCACATATCCAAGACGAATATCGATAATGGTGAAAATGAGTATACCCGATATAAGTATAAAAATAAGTCGTTTTCTAACTGTTACATTTGATACACGCATATTGGAACAAGCCTCCCTTACGCCTAGCTTGTTCCAATATATGCTTGTACTTATTTAATTAGAACTTCTTCCCTATTACCATTATGGCTTTTCTGCTTCTTGCTGCGGTTCAAGTGGTGGTACGAGTGTTACACCTAATTCTGTACCAGGTTGCAACAATGTCCCTTCCGCTACACTTTGCTCAGTTACATATCCTGTACCAGAAGGTTTTAAGTTAAGCTTTAATGTTTTTGCTAAATTCATAACATCACGCAGTGCCCATCCCTGTATATTTGGCATTGTAGGTTTATCTCCTACTAAGAAGACTCGATCACCCTTTAATGTTTGTTCAGTTGCTTTTGGCACTTGCTGCTGCACTTTACCTTCACCTAATACGATTGGACGAAGTTTTGCTTTATCAATTGCTTTTTTCGCTTCTTCCATCGTTTTTCCGGTTACATCTGGAACGACAGTTTGTTGTTCTTTCACATATTTTTTCGGGTCTTTTACTTCATTCGGCTTAATCTTTAAGTACTCTAAGCTATTTTTCGTTACATATTTAAAGATATCTGCTAAAGGTTTAGCCCCGTTTTCATCATCTTTTAATTTTGGTTGTTTAACGGACACATACACAACAAGTTGCGGATCGTCCATCGGTGCCATACCTAAGAATGAGAATATATAATTCTCTCTTCCCGTCATATAGCCACCTTTCCCGTCAGGAATTTGTGCTGTACCTGTTTTCCCCCCGACTGAGTACCCATCAACTTTATATGCAGTTCCTGTTCCTTTCGGTGATGTAACAACACGTTCTAGTAATTGCCTTACTTGCGCTGCTGTATCTTTGGAAACAGGTTTCCCTACTTCTTCTGGCTTATGCTCTAGCTGTACTTTACCTGTTATTGGATCCACAATTTTATCAATTGTATAAGGTTTCATCATTTTCCCATCATTTGCAATCGCTGTTGCAGCTTGTACAAGTTGAATTGGTGTAACTGTAGAACCTTGTCCAAACGCTGTTGTTACTTGTTGTATTTGTTGATCAAATAAAATTGTATTTGACCCTTCACCAAGTAAATCAATGTTTGTTTTTTCATCTAATCCAAAATTATGAATATATTTCCGGAAACGATCTGGACCAAGCTTTTGATCACCTAAAATTGCAAACGCTACGTTTGAAGAGCGCTCTACCCCTTCGTCAAAAGTAATAGAACCCCATCCAGCGCCGCCGTTATGATCTTTTATTTTGCGATTACCTACTTGATATGTACCAGACTGATAAAAGTCTTGTCCCTTGTATACACCTTCATTAACGGCCGCTGCTAATGTGAAAATCTTCATTGTTGATCCTGGTTCAAATGCATTTGCAATGGCATCATTATAAAAATATTTATTATTCTCTTGGTTCGGATCATAACTAGGTTTACTAGACATCGCTAATATTTTCCCTGTTTTGGGGTCTGCAACAATTCCTATTAAACTTTCTGGTTCATAATGTTTACTCGCTTCTTTCATTGCGTCTTCTAAATAACTTTGAATACGTTGGTCAAGCGTTAAATACACATTATCTCCATTTTTAGGTGCCTTTACATTCACTTTTCCACCGTCAAGAGATACTCCTTTACGGTCACCTGTATAAGCTACCTCACCATTAGAAGCCCCTAAATACTTATCCAAACTCTTTTCTAAGCCAAATTCACCTACTGCGATTCCATTATCATTAGGTCTGGCATGACCTATGACGTAAGATGCGAAATCACCGTTTGGATACACTCTCGCATTTTCGGTAATAAAAGTTATTCCCGGCAATTTCAATGCTTCTATTTGTTCTTTCTTTTCTTTCGTCAAGCCCTTACCCAATGTTCCAAATTCCACTTGACTTCTATCTTTATTTAAAGCGGCTAAGATCGCGTCTTCGCCCGTTCCGAGTACTCCAGCGATTTTCTTTGCAGTATCCTCTTTATCCTCAACAGGCTTAGCACCTTTTAATTCCGCTACCATTCTATAGGAATTTGCGTCTTGTGCTAGCACATGACCATTTTGATCATAAATTGTTCCTCGATTCGCTTCGAGAACTCCCTTTTTACTATGTTTCTGCTCAGCAAGTTTCTTCAAATCATGATTGTCCACTGTTCCTGTTGCTTGTATGTAAAAAAATCGGGCTAATAACAGCAAAAAGAGCAGGAGGAAAAATATCATAAAATAACCTGCTCCCTTATTGGTATGAAATTTGGTCATATTTCTCTTCATCTTTTCTTCACACCTATTTGCCTTACTTTAGGCCTTTCACATTATTCGCATTAATTTCTAGCCCGTGTTTTTTTGCAACTTCAGAGATACGTTCATAACGACTTAACTTCTCTACTTCAGCCTGCAATTCTTGATTTTCCTTTTGTTTTTTCACAATTTGTTCTTCTATCGTCGCTGCTTCTACATTAACTTGATATAGACCCGCTTTATTCCCAATAAAAGCTACACAAGCATATAATAAAAACCCAATAAACGTTACGTACAATAGCTTTTCAATTCTTGTAATTTTCGTTTTAACTTTTGGCTTAACCATCTGCTGTGGCGGCGCTTGAATTTGTACCTCTTCTTGCGCCTGTTGTTTATACTTTACAGCTAAATTAGTCATACCTCTCTCTCCTTTTTATCGTTTTTCAGCGATTCTCAACTTCGCAGAACGCGCTCGATTATTTTCTTCTAATTCAATGTCAGAAGGTAAAATCGGTTTCCTTGTAATAAGCTTTAATTTCGGCTTAAATTCATCCGGAATAATCGGTAGTCCCTGTGGTAATTGCGGCGTTGTGCTATTTCGCTTAAACGTCGTTTTACAAATACGATCTTCTAAAGAATGGAATGTTATAACACTAACTCTTCCACCAGGCTTGACCATATCAATTGCAGATTCCAACGCTTCTTCAAATACTTTTAATTCATCATTTACAGCAATACGAATCGCTTGAAATACTCGCTTCGCAGGATGTCCACCTGTTCTACGTGCCGGAGCTGGAATACCTTCTTTAATTAATTCCACTAATTCTCCTGTCGTTTCAATAGCCTTATTCTCGCGATAAGCTTCAATTTTCCTTGTTATTTGCTTTGAAAATTTTTCTTCTCCGTATTGGAAGAAAATTCTTACGAGTTGTTCATATGACCAGCTGTTCACAACATCATATGCTGTTAATGGGGCATCTTGATCCATCCGCATATCTAACGGTGCATCATGATGATAACTAAAGCCACGCTCTGGTGTATCTAATTGTGGGGATGAAACACCTAAATCGAATAAAATCCCGTCTACTTCTGTGATACCTAATTCATGTAGTTTTTCAGATAAATAACGGAAGTTGCTCTTCACTGTTACAAATTGTTCACCATAAGAAGAAAATTTTTCCTTCGCATTTTGAATCGCTATTTCATCTTGATCAAATGCTATTAACTTTCCACCATCTGTTAGCTGAGATAATAAATAAGAACTATGTCCTCCTCCACCCAGTGTACAATCTACATATGTACCACTCGGTTTTATATCTAAGCCATCTACTGTTTCTTTCAAAAGTACTGTTACGTGTTTGAACATTGCTGCACCTACTCTTTTTCCAATTAATTATGTTAAATACATTTCTCACTCTACAAACACAATTTACTACTAGAGGATGAAATGCTACTAAAGAACGACTCATTTAACTTCCAACAAGGTAGTACGCTATACAAATCGCTATTTTATTTTATTATATACTAAATTTTATCATTTTTTGCGGGAATTTAAACAAAAACCTGTCGAAAAAGATATTAATCCGTTTACATTTTGTGCTATTTTGTCATATATATATACCTAATACATAGCGATTCATTACATTAACATAAGATGGATAATTCAGAAATATTTCACTTCACAGTTAATTCAACAGAATAAAAATAAAATCCTGCTCAAAAGAGCAAGATTCTATAGTTTTATTACATGATGTTTTCCATCCCACGAAAAAGATTGTTCCATTACCCGGTCAACAAAATTAAGGCCGAACTGATTTAAATAATAACACACATTCCACACACGTTCTTGCGGTGCTCCTAATGGACGAAGCGCGAATTGTAAACGGCGGAATTTATTCAGTTGAACCTCATGTTTCTTCTCAACATTTCTTTTCAACATTTTTTCTAACAGTTCAATTTGCTCATTAATTTTCAGTTCATTTTTCCCCGCAAACTCATTTAACCCTGGATCTATTTTTTTCACGAATTGTTGTAATGATGTATGAATATCCATTATTTCTTTTTTCGCTTCTATAAATCGCTCGTCTATCGGTTCCTCTATTTGATTAGAAAGCCAATTGTCACGCAGATTATCTATATTATTTAGAAATGGATCAATTTCTTGCAAATCTAAATCATATAAATCTGTCGCTATATCTCGCTCCATATAAGTAATTGTAAGCCGCGGAACAACAGGTGGCATTTGGAAACCTGCCGTATGAAACACTTGTTGCAATTCACTCCAATAAGCTAACTCCCCTGGACCGCCAATAAACGCTAACGTAGGAAACACATATTCTTGCATAAGAGGGCGCGTTACAACATTATTACTAAAACGTTCTGGACTTCTTTCCATCTCTTCCATCAATTCTTCATACGAAAATGAATGCACTCCATCTTTTCCAATAAACTTCCCTTGATTCTCTTCAAGCAATACTCGCTCATTATCAATTTCCATAAATATATGCACTGCATTTGTCTTCGTTTCAATAATCGGTTTAAATCCTAATTCCTTAAGTACTTCCTGTTGATTACGAAGCCCTACTTGAATTTCTTTATATTTACTTATAATTTGTTGTAAAAACGGCACTTCTAATTTTCTTAATGCAGGATGATGTGAATCTACAAGAATTAAACCAGAATTTGCGAACATTTTCGTAATAAGGTGCGCAAAGAAATCTACATATGTATGCGATTTACCTAAAGCATCATCAACAAATTGTAATACATCCTTTGTAAAATTCGTTTCCGGATATGTTTTAAAAATCTCTTCGACCCATTTTCTACAGTCTTCAATAGAAAACTCAGACTCAGAAGCACTCGCCTTTTTCGGATAACGATCATGAAAAATGGTCTTTTTTATTTTTTTATTTTTCGTTACAAATGTATGATTAATTTCATCCATATCATGGTCTTCACCAGCAATCCAAAAGACAGGAACAACCCGAACCCCTAAGCTCTCTTCTTTTTCTTTTGCAAGCTGTAAAATTGAAATGATCTTATGAACTGTATAAAGCGGACCAGTTAATAACCCAGCTTGTTGTCCAGCTATAACTACATATGTATTTTCATCTTCAAGCGCTTTTATATTTTGAATTGTAAATTCTCCCGCTTGCAATTGTGTATTATATTCTAATAAATGCGTTACTAAATCTTGACGGAAAAACTCTCTCTCACGTAAATCATGTAAACGCTGTTTAAAAGCATCCTCTGTTAACAGATAATCAAAACATGACTGTATCTCTTTTTTACCGTTCATATAGTCCGCTACAACACCTTGTAGTGGAACAGAGATTTCTTTTATCTCCATATAATTCTTCCTTTCGTATCCTGTTCTCTCACCAACCCACATTGTATTCAATGTTTCACGTAAAAGCAAAGAAAAACACTTATAATTCCATTCCTTTTATTGCATTGAACAAAAATTGAAGTGTCGGAACAGATTGTTGTTGTTCCTTAGCTTCTTCTAATACATATCCAACAATCGCATTAACTTCCGTTTGTCTATTCGCTCTTACGTCCGCTAACATAGATGAAGTATTATGGGATGTTTTTTCACATACTTGGCATACCATTTTCCATAGCATTTCCTTATCTTCTTCTTTAACAAGAAATGCAACTTCCTGAAATACTTGCTCCATCATTTGATAAAAAAGCGGGTTTGAAATTAACTCCCCGTTCTCAACCCGCAATAATGCCGTCAACGGATTAATACATACATTGACTACTAATTTATTACGCATAATCCCCTTCCAATCATCTTCTATCTGAATCGGAAAATAATCAAAAGGAAAACAATTAAATACCTTTTTAAAACAACTAGATTGACCACGCACTACACCAAACTTTGTAACACCTATTCCAGTATGACGAACTGTATGTCCATCCTCTTTTTTTGCACCATGCTCCACAATCCCGACTGCTATACGTTCATTTCCTATTTTTTGCATAACGTGAAGATGTGACATTCCATTTTGCAAAAAGATTAATGACGATTCTCCCTGCACAAAAGGTAATATATCAGTTACATGATATTGCTTTACAGCAATAAATATATAATCTAACTGTTTATCCAGCATACTTTCTATCGGTAAAATAGATGGAAATACCGTTTCACGTTCTCCATTCCTAATACAAGTTACACCCGTTAAGTTTAATTCTTCTGCTTGTTTATCGTTTCTTGTAAACAACGTAACATCTTGATTACTTTTTTGTAAATAAAATGTATATAGGAGACCAATAGCTCCCGGTCCAACAATTCCAATTTTCATCTTCACACAAAGAACTCATATTAACAAGTGATATAAGTTCCCTTGCCTTTCCCCCTTTATATCTTATTAAATTACAATTACATAGTTGAGGATTCAATTACCTTTTAACAAATGCAACCTCTTCTTTCACTACGTATATACTACCTATATACATAGTTCTATTCTTAGTTTAGCAAATCCTCAAAAAAATAATGAAAGAAATATTCTATCTTCTTCATAAAAATTTAAAAATGAGTTATAATATTATTATAAATATTTTAACTTTTCTGCATTCAACAAGATAAGAAAAGGACGTGATGTAATGGGATTCCCAAAAGTTGAACGCTTGCTCATCAATTATAAAACATTAGATGAATTTAAAAAATTTAAAGGGTGCGGAGCTCAAGAACTATCCATGTTGGAAGAATTACAAGCAAACATTATTGAAAATGATAGTGAGTCTCCATTTTACGGTATTTATTATGGTGGATCGTTAATCGCACGTATGAGTCTATATATGAAAAGGAACGGTGGAGAACCATTTGAAATTACAGGTACTTACCTAGAACTTTATAAACTTGAAGTATTGCCGACTTTTCAAAAACAAGGATTCGGACAAATGCTTGTCAATTATGCGAAACAACTACAATTCCCAATTAAAACGATAGCACGTATCCAGTCATCTGGTTTTTGGGATAAATTAAGTTTCCAGCCAGTATCAGTAACTGATGGTGATTTTTATATTTGGCATCCAGAAACAAATTCGAATGCGATTACAAACGAAGAATCTGCATAAGAAACAAAAAAAACAGCTGTTACGCAGCTGTTTTTATTTCTTTAATTTTTCTAATTCTCCATTCGAGCGAGCGCCATTTCTTTCCGCTACCATTACACTTCTTTTTTGATCGATATAATCAAGTAATGTTCTATATTCTTCCTCATATACTGATAATCGCTCCAGAAGACGTTCTTTCTCTGTTTGTAACGATTCAATTTGTTGTTGCAACACCATTAAAGAGCTTTCATCTTTATAATTTCGCAAAAATTCAATAACATCATTCAATGTAATTGATGTAGGCTCTACTACCTTTGTCTCTTTCACTTCATAATTTTCTACTTTACGAAGTTGCTTTGCTTCTTCAATACGTTCTTTGTATTGCTTTCTAACATAAGAATTCCACCTAAATCCACATGCTGCTGGTGTGCGAGACAAATGTCTCCCCACTTCTTTAAAGGCAGAAAGTTGCGTTCCACCTTCTTGAATATGCCGGAGTACTACTTCTGCCAGAAGCAAATCTTCATCATCAGTCCAAGCATCTTGTCTTGTTGTCGCCATCTCTCTAGTCCTCCCTATGCATTTTTTATTAAGCATATGCAGTTACTAGAAAAGATAGAATACAACAAATAAAGAATAAGACAAAAAAAAATAAACGTAGAAGATATCTTCTACGTTTATTTTCCCGCAATTACTTGCTGATTACTTCTTTACCTTTGTAAGTACCGCATGCTTTACATACACGGTGAGCTAATTTCGCTTCACCACAGCTTGGGCACTCTACCATACCAGGTACTGATAATTTGAAATGCGTACGACGCTTTCTTTTTACTGTTTTAGAAGTTCTTCTAAAAGGTACAGCCATTCTTCCCACCTCCTTAAAAGAAATAGTTATTTTCATATGAAGGCCTAAACCAGTCTTCCGATTATTTGTCAAAAAACTTTGCAAGTCCTGCTAATCGTGGATCAACAGTCTTTTCTTTGTTTTCTTCCGAAATCACTTGCCAGTCTTGACCTTGCATCGGTGCTCCACCAGAAACATCATCACTGAAAATTTGCATTGGAATCTCCAAAAGTATATTTTCCTTGATTACGGGCAGTAAGTCAAGTACTTCTCCTTCTAAACAATGAATTTCAGCTTCTGTTTCAAATTCTTCTTCCGAAGTTTGGAACACCTCAGTTGTTTTAATGTCAAATGGTAATGTCACATCTACTAAAGAGCGAGAACATGGTAAAACCATGCTTCCAGTTATATGTAGATGAAACGTAAACTTACCGGAGCCAAAATCAACTCTTCCTGTTACATGAGCAGGATTAATTTCACGAATATCTTTCTCGACCTCTTTTAGCTCACTTACATCTACCATTTCATTTAATGTCAATCCTTTATTTCTCAATTTATTCAATTGATGGATGGACCATTTCATATCATATCACCTCAAGGCAACAAACAAAATTATAGCTAGCCATTTTATATTTGTCAATGTTTTTTCTTTACACCTCTAAAGAGGCATTGCGTCCATTATGTGTTAAAACGTGTGTTTTTGTCCAGCTATATTTTCTATTTTAGACAAAATGGACATAAAGTAAATAATAAATGTGGTACAAGTTGTGGTCAATGTGGTCTGCGTGGTCAAAAGAGAGTGGTCGTTTGCGATCACTCTCTTTTATATATATTCCCATTTACTATTCCCGTTAACGCCTATAGAATTAAATTTCTTGAATTACATATACTTTTACAAACAAATCATATTTTGCTGCCAGTTGCTCCAATTTCTTTTCTCTATATTTTGTTATGGTGAAGAAATGGATAACTGGCACTTTTCCTTTATATTTTTGCTTATATATTTTAGTAAGCTCCTCATAACATTTTAGTTTCTCATCATTGACCACCATCTTTTGGGTACGGTCTATTTCTACTGCATGAAGTATCCTATCCTCATCACGAAACTTCACATCTGGAACAATCTTCTTTTTCTTATCATTTTTTATATATCTTATTTCCGTTTCAATCTGCCAATCATCTGGACAAAATAAATGTAACCATGCTTCATTACGTAAAATAGCATGCGCTACTCTACTATGATGAACTACTTTCCCTTCACCAAATAAATTATGCCCCGATTGATTTAGATAATAAACATACTCTTTGTTGTGAGTTACTTTACTCGTGTAAGAAGAGAGGTCTTTCATAATCCGATTTGCATTTCTTATTCCACCCATGTCATGAACACTCATTAAATGCCTTCTTGTTGCAAACTGTAGCTTTCTAATCGTCGCAAGTATCGCCATTTGACGGTTGATCTGCATATGTGTTTGCATTCTCATGTTTCTCCACCTCATATTGTTTTAAATGGTCCCACATCATTTCATTACTAATGTAAGGCACCTGAATTTCAGTAAGCCTATCTGTTTTGAAAATCGCACGTCCGGGAATGCTTTTTATCGATTCTAATCCCGGTTCATCTATAACTACACATGAAGCTGTTTGGGTAGGTAGTCTAAATCCTAATTTCGCATCACTATTCTGTTTTACTTGACGTGGCAATGTATCACCCGTCGGGTATTGTGTACAAAATATTAACCTAAAACCTAGTGCCCCACCTATACGCGCTATATGAGAAAGCATTTGCTGGCATGCTCCTAATAATTTTTGTTGCTCTTTTTTCATACTTTTATCAGGACAAAGTTCTGCGCCTTCATCCACAATGATAAAATAACGCTCTTTGATATTTGTTTCTACAACGTTTGTATAATGTCTATCTTTCATGTATTGCATTTTCTCTTCCATTTTCTCAAGAATATCATTTAATACCATAAAGGCCTCTGTGGGCTTCTCAGCAATGGAAACTATTTGTTTTAAGTTCTTATACGGTCCGAACTCCAATCCACCTTTCAAATCAATAACGTATAAATGAATATTCTCTGGTTGCGCTAAAGTAAGTGACGTAACTACATTCTTTAGAAATACCGTCTTACCCATTCGTGTGAGACCACCTAGTGTCATATGTGGTGTTTTATCAAAATCATGATAGATAAGTTTTTCTAAACTTTGGCCCATTGGCACACGCCAATTTCCTTCTGTCACTAAATCAGTAGACCATGACCATTTTTTCGGTATATCCTTATGAAACACACGAATATTTAATTTGTAATTATCGTAAACAATTCGGACAGGCTTATTTAACCCTTCAGAGACAACATCTTCGACCTTCTGAATAATTTTACTCGGCATCCCTACAGGCAACCGATATACATAAGTTGTGCTTCGATCATCCTTTTTTCGCTCAAGAAAAACAGGATACTGCAATCTATCCTCTCTCCGAATTGCAATTCCACTTACTTCGAAAAATACTTGTATCTTTTTACGGTCATCATCTTTACTTTTAAACTTATCACCGAATATAGCGTAAATTAATCCAGCGACCGGTACCGATAATAGCTCCAACATAAAATCACTCCCTATATCCCTCTTATAGAGGGTATATATCCCTGTTTCAAAGAATACATGCATACAAGCTAAACCCCTTATGACATAAAGAATGAAAAATTTCCACATCGTATTCCTTCATAGAAATGCAACGAGAACATAACGTAGAAGGTATAGAAACGAGCCTATAAGGGTTGTGTACAAGGTGACACGTGGAAGCCAATGTGGAACACTTCTCCCCATTTTCCCTGCTACTTTCATAGCAACTACAGATATTCCTGTTGCCGTCCAAATAATTATCGCTTCCCCTGCAATAGTCATGCTTATTCCTCCTCTTCCTTTTCACGAAACTTAATCCCTGACTTAGTAAGTACAACATCATAACAATCCATTAGAGTTTCCCATTTTAAAATATCTTCTTCCTCACCGTATAGATCCTCTTCGATAACTTGGGATAAACTGAAATATCTTTTATACTCCTTGGTATTAAACACTTCATAATTTTTCATATGATTCATAATTGATTCCGTTTCTGCTCTTGATCTTGATTCATTGTACATATCCCTTAGTTCTTTTGAAGGATGTAAATATGGAGTTGTGTTCAAATGATTATACTGCCAACGCATGTAACCCTCTCCTTCTTGATGTCTCTGCTTCCTTGTGGGCTTCTAAGTGGAAGTAATATAGGTATATGAACTAGAAAGAAGGATTTTGCCTGTCCAAGCGAAAAAATAAAAGAAAGACCTAGTACTTTTTTTGTTAGGGGGAGAAAATATTATGCGAAGTCGTTTGAAAGAAATTTTAGACAGTAAAGGTTTCAAGTATAGTTTTGTTGCAAAAAAAGCATCAATTTCAAATTCAACTATGACAAACTTAATTAAAGGAGCTACTCCTACATTGCCTGTTGCATATCGCATTTCAAAATTTCTCGAATTACATATAGAGGACATTTGGTTTGAAGAAGATCAAAAAAATATGTAAGTGCGGCGATAATAAATAATCCTTCTAAAACTTTACATTAATTGGTATGATTTACTTAATTTAAGGGGGAGATTTTATGGAGCTACGTAAAACTGCGGACGGGGAAACTTTTATTATTGATTTAGAAAAAGTAAATATTGAAAAAGGTAAACAAATAAAAAAATCTATATTTCGTTTTCTAGGACTTTTCGGAATTGGAATTTCATTGATTCTATGTATTACTATAGTCGGTATAATACCTGGATTTGGTTTATTTCTAATATCATTATTGTTTTTATATGGAGCAAGACATAAACAAATGGCCGAGTGTCCAAATTGTAATCACGAACAATTTGTCTATCACAATACAGGAAATTTCATTTGTGATAAATGCAAGAAGCGAACAGTAATTGAATGGAAAAAGTAAAAAAAGCCGCCCAACAGGACGGCTCTTGTTTTTGTTAATCAAACTATTCTTTTGTTTTATTTCTTAATATAATCGTAATACCACTTCCCATCTGGTCGAGTATCCATCCACCAAGTGATTTTATCTAATTCAGTATTAGGTAATACTTCTGTTTCTAAGTACGCCACTCCAGTTAAAGGATCAGAGACAACCTTTCCTTTAATTCCACGCTCATTCATGGCGTTTAGCACTTCTGGAACCAATGAAATGCCGAAACCACCAGATTTAACATATTGATATCCAACATTGGTAACAGTTTGTTCTGGCTGCTTCTCTTCTGTAAACCAAGATAATGGTTTGCTGCCAATTAATTCGTTCAAATCACACTTTCCGATACCAGGTACATTACCTGTTTCAGTGTATTGCCAGATATCGCATGGATAAGCTGGTTTGTTACCACCATAACGTGGAATCCACACGAAGTTACTTTTTACATTCGCCATACCGAATGGCGCATACATATGATGACCAACATATAAACCGACTTTCTGAGCACCTAATCGGCGTAATTCATCGATAAATGCTTGTGTACCCGCTCTCATATCATCCATTGTTTTTACTTCTACATCAGCAACCCAAACTGTAGCGCTCTTGTCGCCGCGATTCCAGAAGTCTTGCGCTTCTTTCTTTGCGTCATTGATTGATACAAATCGACAGAAAGCATAGTTTCCGAAAGGGATACCATGTTGTTTCATAGATTGTACGTAACCTTTGTATAAAGGATCAACATAATTTGAGCCATCTTGTACACGAGCGATTACAAAATCCAAATACTGTTTTGCTACAGGCCAGTTAATATTACCGTTCCATTTTGAAATATCTACAGTGTAACCCATTATTGAACATCTCCTTTTTTATCTTCTTGTTTTTGTTTACCACCCAAAATCTCAACTGCATTTGTTAAAGCTTGTGGAAGTGGAATACCCATTCGTCCAGCATTTTCTAAAAGTGAAAGTAACTCATTACCCATGAAGAAGAAAATAGTCGCTTCACGAATTGCACTGTTACTTCCAAGTGCTGAATCTAGTTGAGCGGCCGCTCCGACCAAAAGAAAAAGCACCACCTTTTTGGCGATGCCTTTGAAACCAACTTTGCTTTTTAATTCTCCGTTGTATCCTGCTGCTATCATGCCAGTTAAATAATCAATAACTGCCATCGTTACTAAGATTTTCAATGTTGCATCCCATCCTCCTAAGAAATACCCACAGAAGCCACCAAACGTAGCTACAAATGCTTTCAGTAATAAATCAATACGATCCATCTTTTCCTCTCCTTTTTAAGCTGCAAAGCAACTTGGATCCATTCCAAATATCTCTGCAATATCTTCTTCACTTCTATCTTTTAGATAAGATTCAGTTGTGGAAATATCCGAATGGTTTGCCAACGACTTTAACTTTTCTAGTGGTACACCTTGCACTTTTAAATTATCTAATCTGCTATGACGGAAACAATGGGGATTGATTTTAAAATCCTTATCTTCTTTTTCGTTCAGCATCTTAGCGAATATCTTGCACCAATAATTAAATACACTTTTGTTTAATCGTCTTCTCTCGCCATTCTTATAAACACGCACAAACAAATCTGGAATAGTATCTTTACCTCGTTGATTTATATATAAACGAATACATTTCTGTACTCGGGGGTTGTAATATAATCTAAACTTTTTACCACGCTTACCGCGGACTACATTGGTATAATATTGTTCTGTCAGTTCCTCTTTTTGAACTTGGTAAACTTCATTTTTTCTAGCTGCACTATAATACGAAAGTGCTAAATACATAGCTAACATATATCTTTTTTGTGCTATTAACTCATCGATTAGCCATTCAATTTGTTCTTCAGTTATAAAGGTAATTTCTCTTATTGGATTTTTAGGTAATCCTCGGACCCGTGAACCAACATTAAATTCATACTCATAGTCATCATCATCAGCGCAAAATTCAAGAGCTGAACGTAATGCGCTCATTAATCCATTCACACGTGCATTTGACATTCCCATATCTTGAAAAATAATAGATAAATTCCGAATGTCTTTACGTGTTAACTCAATCAGATTTTTATTTTCGAAGTGTTGATGTATTAGAAACAAAATAATACGTAAATCCCAATTGTATTGCTGTAAAGTGCTTGCCGCTTTCCCTTGTGCTTTCTTTTCAATAAGAAAATCTTTGACTAGGTTTTTGTTTTCTTGGCTAACATGCTTTTCATAAATTGCTTGGTCTACTATTCGTTTCACACTGATCATCTCCTCAAAATAAAAAAAGAAGCGAAGTCACTCCTCTTGATCTATGAATTGAATTTTTACTCAAAGCCGTATTTTATGCAAAATAAAAAACAGCCTATAGCTGCTCTGGTTTCTTATCAATTAAATTTTGAAGTAACAGTTGTTCTAAAACTTCAATTCTACTGTTCATTTGTTTATTTTCTTCTTTTAACTCTTGAATTTCAGCATCTTTCGCTTGTTTTTCTTCTTGAAATGCCTTTATTTGAATTGCTACTGAAGAATATATTTCAGCTGCATTTCTTGTTTTTGTAACAAAACACTCAGGAGTATTTTCATCATCTGCAATCCACCCATAGTGAGTTTCTATATCGTTTGTTGTAAGAATTGGGTCCCCTTCAACACGATTCATTCGCTTCTCATATAAATCTTCTATATCTGTTTTCAAGTTGTATTGTTGGATTTGAAGTGCCATAATTTTTTCTATTGCGCTAAACTGCACGTCACGAATATTTGTCTTGTACTCACGTTTCGATGCCGTTTGGAATGCCGATGCCGTAACAGCGTTATATGCACTTCCTGACCCGTTTTTAACTTGAAGTGTTGTATATCCATCGATGATACCATTACGTAGAGTTACTGTTTGGAAACGAAGATCAGTTTCGTTATTTGGTGTCGCGACCACATCAAGCATGTTTTTACCGTTTAAATTGAAAACAATAGCAGACTGGCTATCTAACGATACGGATTTAGCTCCTCCTTTTAATGCAATTCCACCTGTTGCTTCCACCCAATAAGACCCGTTAGCGATTGTTGCGCTTAATCCAGCTGCAGATTCAAACGACATTAGGCTATCGCTTTTTAACCTTGTCGTTCCATCTTTACCTAGTGAAATGTAACTTACAAATTTAGGGTCACCATTTGCATCTTTACCTTTTACCGTACCTAGAAAACCTTGCGTTGGTTGTTGACTGAGAACAACAGAACCATCTTGAAAACCTGCATCTCCGCCTAATACAATCGTTGGTTGGAGTTGTTTTACGGAATTTGTATAGTAACCAAGATACATTCTGTTTAAATTTGATTCCATTAAGCGTATAAATTGCTTTTGAATGTGAACATAATTAGAACCATTGTCTGTACGTATAGTTGTACCTTTAAGTTCTTGTGCTTCTAAATACTTTGCTATTGTTGTTCCATCTAATTGTATTTTACCTGCACTAATTTTAACTGCTTCTGCTGTTTGATTGATAGATGAAATAATATCGCCTTTTTTGACTGTTGAATTAATTTCATTAGACATTAATGTAATAGAGCTTTCGTGCTTTTCCACCATTGCCTTACTTCCAAATTGACCGTTCGCTTCTGTTTTGGTGTATACATCATTTTTCTCTGCCTTTAAGTCAATACGGTTAGATTGCTGATTTATGCTTGTTTCAATAGTGGATACTTTAGAGTTAAAATCAGAAGTGGCCACTTTCTTGCCAATCTCACCTACAAGCTGGTCATAGTTGGCGTAATCTTTTGGATTCTCCATGAATGTAGAACGAGTAGATCCTTGTTGTAATTGCGGTTGAGATACCCAAATTGTACCGTTCTGTCTAACCCATATATCACCTTGTAAATGCGTTATCGCTACGTTAGGAGAAGTGATTTTAACAGATACTAGTATCCAAGAATTGTTTACTAATAAATCTTTAAACTCAGTTTGTACAAATGTTGCAACTGCATTTGCCCCATTAAAGAATTGAAGTTTAATCGCTCCACCATTATCAAGTGTATTCTTATCCTGGACGTATACCCAAGCGGAGAATACATAGTCACCACCATTTTGTACAGTTGGGACCTTCTGCATGATACCAGACCACTTACTAGCAGTTTGACCTGTAGCTGTAATTTTGACAGAATTGTAACCTTCATGATGCCTAGCACTCTCAGGAACTATTGTAATCCCTGAACCTGTACCTACGACGCTCCATTTCGTGGTACTTGGGGTTCTATTTGTTACAGCTCCTGTAGAAGCGTTTATTACTCGATCTTCAAATGCAGCATTAAATAGTAAGTTTGTACTTCCTAGTCCCCCTACATATTCCTGCATTTGTGTGTCAGACACTTTAGACTTGATTTGATTATTCAACTGTGTGATATCGCTTGTGTTTTGTTGAATGATCGCCCCTTGTTGCCCTTGCGTTTGGGATAACGTCGCAATGGTCTGGGAATTAGAATCTGTTGTTTGTTTAACTTGATTCAGAGTTGATTGCATTGTACCTTGATCTTGCTGTACTTTTGAGATTGTTTGAGAGTTCGTATCTAATGTTTGTTTTATCTCGTTAGTTGTTTTTGTGAAATCTGATTTAGAAGTGATTTCTTCATTAGCTGTTTGCCATGTAGTTCGTATGTTTCCTTCTTCAAACTTTGCATGGTGAGAATTAAGGTTTCCATCTATGTTCCGACCTGAGTAGTAAAAAGTAATTTTTGTAACATCTTTGTCTTTCGTTTTGAACGTTACGTATAGGGGCTCATCTTTGTATTCAACATTAAGTGATAATTTACCATCTGCCCGTATAGACTTCCACTCTTGCTCTCCATCTGCATACGTTATTGCTGTTTCTACGCCAAACCAACAATTGGTGTTAAGTTTTGTCATTTTCCCAGTAAATAAGAATGAGACAGTAAATATCTTGTTTCTATAGTTTACCTTATCCGAGACAGTCATTTGTTTATTATCTGCCCATGTTCCAGTCACATTCGGTTTGTTCAATCCCGTTTCTGAACCACTGGCCAGATTGATTGAACCTACAGAAATGTTATTTACAGTAGTTTGTAAATTTGTGATAGTATTAGTGTTTTCCTCGGCTGTCTGTTTAGCGGTATTAGCAGTTTGGGTTACTTGTTTAAGGTTATTATTTAGAGTAGTTATCTCCGTCTTCTCAGCTTTATTAATAATCTCTTTGGCTGTTCGCTCTGCAATCGTCGTTGTTTCAGTAAGTTTCTCTATATCACCTTTACGGTTAGTTTCGTATACTTGCTTTCCGATAAGGTTATTATTTACCCAATCTTTCGTATAAACGCCTTCCTTATCCGCTTTCCCTTCAAATTGTTGATTTAACCAAGTCTTATCAGGCATATCTTTTACTGTCTCTTTTAAAGTATTAATATCTTTTTCGGCATCCTTAATACTTTTTTGTAATGGAGCTGTATCCGGAACAACCGACTCCCAAGCTGTACCTGTCCATATTTTCAAGATACCAGGCTTACCGTTACTAATATCTCTCCATAACGTTTTGTTTGGTTTAAGACCTGTTGTCGGTGGATTCTTTGCTTCGATAATGTCCACCATGTTATTTTCTATGTTCTCTTTTAGTTTCTCTGAGATATCTTTAGCTACTTGAGATTCTTTAATGGCTTGCTGAGATTCTTTCTTTGCTTCTTCCGCTAACTTTTCTAGTTGTTCTAGCAATTCTTTATTAGCTTTGTTTCCTAAAGAAGCAAGAACTTTGTTATATAATTTTCTTAATTCCTCATTCGGATCAACAATCTCACGATAATCACCAAACACATATTTATCTTGTGTAGGATCAGTAAAGGACTCATCACCAGCAATAACTCGAGCTTCTAAGTACAATTTAGGTGTAAAGCCTGTATCTTTGATTTTGATTGTATCGCCTTCATTAATTAACTCGTGAGCTAATCCGAATACACGACCAATCGACTGCGCTTCAACTTCATAAGCAACAGAAGTATTAACACGTTTTTTAAGTTCTGTTTTCATGAGAGTCATTAAACGTTGCGGAGTCATATTTTGTTCTTCTGTTTCTGGAGTATAGAAACCAAATTTGTGTTTTCCGTACTCATTCCAACGCTGGAAAGCATCACTATCTGTGATATAAGGAAGACCGTTGTTTATACTCTCAACAGTAATGACTTTCTCCTCTTCACCGCGTACAAAACCAACAAGAGCTGTGCAAATGTCTCGTGAATGTTCGATACGTTTAACGCCAACCAAGTCTTTCCCAAGCTCTACTTCTTTTCCGGTTTCTCGTCCACGTTTTTCAACCATATCTACATACCAGCCGACAATCCGAGAGCCTACCACTTCTACACGATATTGAATTTCTAAATCGAATAACGAAGCGATTTTCTTTAAAAACGTAAGCGGATCTATAAATTCATCAATGGTCATGGTATGGAATCCAGCGTATTCGGTATTACCACGTTTCCACTTCATTCCCAAGAGTGCCATATCTATAAACTCATTAACCGTTTTACTCTCTATCCGTTGTGGATTTATAATTCCTGACTTAGCAATCTGGACCCAAGCGCCAGAAGAATATGTTGTAATAGATCTGTTATCGGAATTCTTTTCAGTCTCAGTAATAACATATGGAATAATACGACCATCACGTACTTCTTTTAAAACTAGATTTTGCTGTTGTAATGTAATTGCGTGTTTTGTTCTATCGAAAGTTGTAAAGTCTAGCATATCAATATTATTTTTAATTTCCCAATGACGTTTATCATCCCAATAATCTTTTGATTGGATAGCGGATATAATTTGATCTGTCTTAAAATCCACAACATGAATTATTCCGCTTGGTGTCCTCATCTAAATCGCTCCCTATACGTTACTTTGGCTGTTCCGACAGTGGAAGGCATGATTTCTAGTTTATTTAAACCCTTATGAACAACAGGATAATCACAAAATATATCTTTTAGATTAATAGCATTTTTACCGTTTATCGTTACAAGACTTCGCTCTGTATCAATGGCTACTTTGTCCCCAACATCAAAAATATAAGGAGGATTACTTTGCGTATTCATATTAACTTTCCAAATCTTTAAATCATCAATACTCATATTTTGAGAAAACATATTGTTAGAGAATTGACAGATACTAATTTGAACCTGTGCGACTTTAGCCATATTGACATTATTTTCATCTATCCACACGACAAAGCGTTCTGAGTCGTCGATTTCTGTACCATCTTTAAATCTTGAAATATAAGCTTCCCACCTATTACCTGTTCTCGCTAACCACAATCGACCGCGATATTGATTCCACGTATTCGGATGATCACCTGTTTCATTAATAAAGACTTGCCCACCCGGTTTTTTACTATTTCCAACACTAGCAAATCCACTATTCTGCTCGGCTTCCCATTGAACATCACTCATAGATATACGAGCAACATAATCGCTATTTTCGTCAAGAAGCCCAATTTCTACGCGTCCCATTTGATCCCAATGTAAGCTTCTTACTCCAACATACGCTTGCATAATAAAATCCTGTAATGGCCCTTGTGGAATATTCTTTTTGGCTATGCAACCATGCCACCCTTTTACCTGTGGATCACCTAAGTACTCCGGTATCAATCTAGAGCCACCATCTACCCTGAATTTCCCTCCACCAGTCATATCTTCTGTTTTAGGAACATTTGTCCATCCCACAGTAGTTGACATTTCATCCCACATCACACGTTGATTTCTTTCAACAGGTACTTGATCTGCTTTAAGCGGATATCCAATGCGAAAGTAATTCATTTCATTCCATACATCAAGAAATGTGGAAGGTTTCGATATTTCAACCTCTACAATTGGATTAGATTCCACACTTCCTTTATTTTGGACATTAGCTATAAGCCCTCGACCATCTAATTTAAAATCCTCTGTTTGGGTAGGTCCTAACTTATAAGGCATAGGGCAAACGAATGTTAATACACCTTTCCCTCTACTCACTAATTCATCAAGGTCTAACTCTCCATCGATTACAGCAAGATACGTTCTATCTATCTCATCGTCAAAAATGAGTTCAACAGGTTCTTCTGTAACTAACCAATTCGCTAAATCCTCTTTAAGCTTTTGCAAATCAGCCATATCTTTTTTTGCCTTAATAACAAGAGGAACGTCAATACGACGCTCCTCCGTTTCTGTATTAATAAAAAAAGCCCCTGGACGATGAGGAACTCTGACAAGATTTCTTTTAATTGGAGCCCATGAAGGGCGTTTCCTCCCTACAAGCATTTGAATATAATCTTTGCGAATATTATTAAATGTAAAGCTTAATTTACCCAAAAATATCACCGTCCTTAAAATTGCTCTTTTCGTTGTCGATCACGATCTTGAAGTTCTGTGGTATACCTATAAGTTCCACCTGCTAACTCTTTCCCATCTAAAACGTTTGTCATATTCAATGTAAGATTTAGTTCTTTTTCTTCAGGTCGTCTATTTGGGAATACCTTTTTACTAGTAGCCGAGTTATTAGGAATATTAGGCTGCATATAATTCGTTAAACCACTTACCGCATCATTCGGAACACTATAATGAGAAGTTTGGAATCCAAAATCAAAAACAGATGGCATATTTCCCATTTGCTTCTTAACGGTTCCAACTACATTTTTTGCTGCATCCACAACAAACCGTTTCCCTCGATCCATACCAACTCCAACACCTTCTGGAACCGCACTACCGACTGGAATCATTACTTTTGATGGACTGTTTATTTCAAGCGCTCCAGAAATAGTCTTTTTAATATCGTTTGCTATTCCTGCTGCTTTACTAAATAAACCTCCTGAGGCATCATCTATTCCTTTGCCAAGACCTTCTATAATCGATTTTCCAATTGAACGTAAATTTATGGTACTGAAGAATTTTTCAACTGTGTTCCACTTCTCTTCGATATCACTTTTTATCTCGTTCATTTTATCTGTAACGGCTTTTTTCTGTTCCTCAAATTTTCTCGAAACAGTATTTTTTATTTCTTCTACTTTATCGCTAGCTGATTTTTTCATATCCTCATATTTGTTGGAAACATCTGATCCCATTTCTTTCATTTTTCGAACTACGTCATCTTTCATTACTTCATACTTAGATTTCACTTGTCCAGTTTCCCAGTCAACTTGATTCACATGTTCACCAGCTTGGGTTTTAGCTTCACTTACAATTTCAGTGTGCTTATCTTTTGCTGTAGAAACTGTGCTGTCATACTGTCGTTTGGCTTCTGCAATAATTGCATTTGCCTCTTCAGCATTAATCGTTTTATTTTCATCTCGTTGTCGAATAGCCTCTGCAATTTTATCATCACGAGTTTTCTTCGCATCTGCGATGACCTTATCTCTAGTTTCAGCACTATGTTGAACAACTTCAGCTGCTTGTCTAGCTGATATCTCACTAGCTTGCACTCGCATATTTTCCAGGATAACCTTTTGTTCCATTTGGTTTTTAGACATATGTTCAACAGCAACTCTGTCCATTTCATCTTGTAGAGCTTGTAAGGATATTCGTTCTGATGTTGTTAACTCTCTATTTTCCCTAGCTGCTGTTTGTAGGATTTCTTTGATTTTATTTTCTTTTTCTTGTGTTTTAAGTTTTTCTTGCTCGTAACGTTGATTCAGTTGTTCCATCCTCTTGTTTTCTTCTTCAGAAGTTAAAACATATGAATCAGCAAAGAACTTTTTAAGTCCTTCAATTTCTTTTTGTTGTCTTGCGTTTGTTTTTTCTATAATCGTGTTAGCCAATTTGTCATACTGTCCAATGAGCTTTTGCGACTGTTCTTCTGTTATTACTTCATGGTTTAGTCTAATTTCAGTTAACTTTTGTCTAATACCATCAGATAACTTGAAATACTCACTAAGAACTTTCTTTGTGGAGGAACTAACTTTTCCTTCTGTATTCGTAGCAAAGCGATCTACTGAAGCAATACTATCTTCAGTTGCTTTTTGATATGCTTTATATGCGACAACTCCAGTTCCAATGAGAGCGGCTGCTATCAATCCGACCGGACCAAGTAATAAACTTATTGCACCACCTAAGAATCCAACTGCAGCACTAGCAAGACCTGCAGCACCACCAACAATTCCTAATGATGTTGCTAATGCTCCAATCCCTGACATGATCATTCCAACCGCTGCTAAAACTACACCTATTACTGTAGCCACCGCTGTTAATGCAAGAACAATACCAGCTGTAATTGAAATAGCTTTTTGTACCGGACCTGGCAATGCGTTAAATCCATCCACAAGCTTTTGCAATCCAGCAACAAAAGCACTAACCACAGGGGCAAGCGCATCACCAATTGTCTTTTTCATTGTGTCGAACGCTCCACTTAGCTGTTCAATACGACCTTTCAAAGTGTTCATTTTCGTTTCAGCTGTTTCTAAAGCTGTGACTTTAGACATCTCGGTATACATTTTATTTACACCTTGTGAGCCTTCATTAAACAAAATCGTTGCGCCACGAACTGCATCTGAACCAAATAATGTCTCTAAAGCCATACTACGTTGTTGGTCTGTTAAATCTTTCATGGATTCATGAAGAATTCCAGATATGTTTTCTAAACTTTGAATATGACCCTCTTGATCATAGAATTTCGATGATAAGAAAGCGGAGCTAGTTGCTAACTCACGGAATGTAGTATCACACTTATCATTCCATTTCTTTACACCTTCAGTTTTCATTACATATTTTTCTAATGCAACTTCAATATCTCCCACACTTCTAGATGCTGGTGTGATTCCGTTTTTAACCAAGAAATCAAATCCAGCCTGCGCATTATAAGTGATAAGACCCAAATCTGCCATCTTGTTATACGCTTCTTTAGTTGAAGGATTTAACCTCATAAGCATTGTTTTTAGTGAAGTACCTGCATCAGAACCTTTTAATCCATTCTGTGCAAATACCGCTAAAGCTGTTGCTGTATCTTTAAATGTCATACCAGCCCCTGCTGCAACTGCTGCGGTTGCTGATAAACCATATTTCAGTTCATGTACATCAGTAGCTGAAGCGTTAGCGGCTCCTGCAAGTAAGTTGGCGGCATCTGTAACACTTAAACCATCTCTTTTAAATGCATTCAAAGCGGTTGAAGCGATTTCTGCTGCTTCTCCTAGTTCTAGTTCACCAGCCGCCGCTAGGTTTAGAGCTCCTTCTAATCCACCATTGATGATGTCTGTTAAACCAACACCGGCTTTTATTAATTCTTCAATCCCTTTTCCAGCTTCTACAGAAGAATATTTCGTGTCTTCCCCATATTTAACAGCTAATTCGGAGAGTTTACCCATTTCTTGTCCTGTCGCACCAGACACCGCTTTTATGTTAGCCATCTGTTGTTCAAAATTCATTGATTCTTCCACAGCTGATTTTAGACCTCGGCCAATTGCATAAGTCATACCACCAAATACCATACCGATTTGCATGCCAGCATTTTGTAGGTGGTTTCCCATTGCCTCCATACGATTCCCAAAGTTCAATAGACGATTTCCTTGCTGATCCAATTCATGATTTGCCTGTTGTAATTGTGATTCGAATCGATTTAATTCACTTGTGGCTCGATGAATTTGTTCAGCATATCGTTGCGCTGACTGGCTTGCTTCACCTTCTTCTGTTTTAGCACGGTTATAGGCTTGTTGAAGTTCCCTAATTTTTTCTTTTTGTTTATCTACCGTACGAGACAAAACATCAACTTTAGCTCTTGTTTGTTCAGTCGCATTAGAAAAACCGCCCATGCCTGTTGTAATAGACTGAAATTCAGCCTGTAGAGATTTTAAAGAATTATTTAATTTATCCATCCCTTTTTGTTCAGCTTGCTTATTTACTTGCTTTAATTCATTTTCAAATCTATTTAAATCAGCAACAGCTTTATTAACTTGTGAAGCGTATCGCTGAGTTGCTGCATCATTCTCACCTAATTTAGCCTTATTTTGATCATATGCTTGCCGTAACGCTTTAACTTTCTCTTTTTGTGCGTCAATGAGCCTACTTAGAGTATCCATTTTCGCTTGTGTTTGTTGGCTAGCACTAGCGAAACCGCCCATCCCTGTACTTACAGATTTCAATTCGCTCTGTAGTGTCCTTACCGCACGTCCTGAATTTGCTATACCTTGACGGAAATTTACATTATCAAGGGAAAGCTTAACTACCAAATTATTCATTTCATTTGCCAATGTCTCACCCCCTCGTTAGATAATGTTTTCAGCTGGAACTTCTATTTCATTTGAATTTTGATTTTCACTATTTGAATTACCTTGTTCACGATGCTTTCGATTTAGCCTTAAATAATGCCAAATATCCATTTCGTTATCGATATGATGATGTTTATATCCTTGACGTAATAAAGAGAGGTAGAGCTCGTCCATAAACTCACTGAACGTTATCCCTCCCCCCTCTACGCGTTTGGGTTTTCTTCTTCTCCAGTTCCAGGTGTACCACTAGCTGCTTCCACAGTTTCATTGATAACAGTGTTAATTACCTCTGAAGTTGTCGATAAAAACTTACGAGCATCCACACCATCCCAATATTGATCTAACGTAAATTGTTCATCGAAAACATTCACTGCAAATTGAACCATTTTATCCATATCCTCTGGACCAGGATTATTTGGAATGTCAGCAAGCTCAGGTGCTTGACGGATTAAACGAGCTGGAATGAACCCCGGTAAATTAAAAGTTTTATTTTCCTTATTGATTCGTAATGTTAGTTTCATAGTTTATTCCTCCTTAATTAATAAAAAAGAGAGAGCTTTTGCTCCCTCTTATTGACCTGATGGTGGTTGAGTAACTGCTTTTTCGTATACCTTTTTAAACCAGTTATCTCCGATAGCTTTTGTAAATGTAGGTTCATCAGCATCAGCCGTGAATTTGGGTCTGTCATCAAAATCACGCTCAATGAATGACCCTTTAAGTTTTGTTGTTTGGAAGTTAGGCTTGTCTTTTTTCGTTTCGGCTTCTTCTTCCTCTTGTGAAAGTTTTCCTTTAAGTAACCAAACATAACGATACTTACCGTTAGCCTTTAAAAAACGGTATCCAATCGCTAAATATGGTTTTTCTCCCTCCCGTTTCTCGTCTAATACACCATCCTTAACTTCTGGATATCCTTCAATATCTGCTTTCGTGGATAGTGAAAGTCCTCGAACTTCAATTTCAACTTCGACTTCACCGTCAGACTCAGCGATTTCTGATTTCTTGTTATCGCTCCACATAATCTCAGAAGCTACCTTTTTAGATGTTTTAACCTTTACGGCACCTTCCATTTTCTTCACGTCTGAATACGAAACTCCTGTCGCATCATCTTTTAATATTTTTGAATATACAAGACTATCTACACCGACAGTCGAACTAATTGTAACAATCTCTCCAGCCATCTATAACTCCACTCCTTTCGCGAATCGCATCGCGTAATGATAAATTTGTGTATCATCTTCATATAGATCAGCAACCGCATAACGTGAGAAACCAATGCTTTTCATGACTTCATTCACTTTTTTATGGATTGCTGTTGTACTACCTTTTGACCAAATATCGATTTGGAATAAGATTTCACTTTCAATTTCTTCATTATCCGCAAAGCCATCTGGCCTATTGTCTAATTCGAAAAATGTAATCCGTGGAAACTCTTCTGCGTTTTTGGCTTTACGATAATAAACACGCTTGCCACCCAATAAAGAAACAAGCTCCTGATTATTCTCAAGAACTTGTAAAATATCCGGGCGTAAATTTATCACAGGTTTAGCCTCATTTCATTTTTTAAAATATCTGTCATAGCACGAATTGCGGCTTCCTTTGAAGAATTAAAACCTGGTTCTATAAATGGTTCAGCTGGCATTTTTGACGTTCCCCATTCATGAAACTTTAAATAGAACCACGGGGAACGATCTGCTTTATCGATTCCGATTTTAACTGTTTTAATACCACCTTCAAGTTTAGCTTTCGTAACTTTTATATGATCAGCACCATGTTGGCCAGTACGCCACGGTTCACTTTTAGACGGTTTCTTAGGACTATCACTTCTTGGTGCTCGCTCGGCAATCGCTTTTCGAATAGGTTCGCCGCCTGCTGCAAGAGCTTTATCTTCAATCTTTTCTCCACGTAATCCCATTTGTTCTAATTCGGAGACTAAACGGTCAAATCCTAAGAAATCAACACCATTAGCCATTCATTCCACCACGCTTCCACATGATTGATAACGTGTGTTTTTCAGTTGGAATAACTGAAACAATGTCATAAATCGTGTTCTTATATTTGATTTTCATATCAGCATTCATACCATCACGGTATCGAATTTCTGTTTCACCTTGCACTTCACTGTTGGCTGCTGCCGCCTCAAAGTATTTTCTGCCCTTTAAAAAAATGAAAGAACCCCATACAGTAAAAGAATCTTTATAACCATCTATTGGTTCACCGTCTGGGCCCTTTGCATCTTCATCTTTTATTTGAAATACAAGACGTTTATCTAATTTCCCTGGATTCATTTGGAATCACCTACACAATATTGCAATTGAACTAATATTGACTGCAAACTAAATGCTAGTTGTTCAGCTTTTCCAACTGCTTCACGGTTTTCATGCCAATGAGCAATTAAAATGCGAGCCGCTAGTTTAGCAAGCTCGCTCTTTAAATCTACATTTTTACTTGTTGCATTCTTAATATATATTTCAGCTGCTTCTATGAAGGATGTAATGAGCATGTCCTCTTCATTACCATCCACACGAACATACCTTTTTGCTTCTTCTAATGTCAGTACCAAGAAGGACACCTCCTATATCATTAAGCTCCAGGTTTCGCCACAACTGTAATTTGTCCATATACAACCGCTTCTGTATCCCATGGTGTAACATCTTCACGCTCAATTGCTCGGAACTCAGAAGTATTTGTTCTCCAAGCGTTTCCACCTTCTGTAGTCATATCGATAGATAATTGTTTTCTATCCCAAAGAATAATGGCTTCTTTTAAATTACCAACAATGAAAGGCGCTTTTCCATCTTTATCTGTAGCAATTGTCTTATTTGATAAAGGAATAACCGGTTTTCCTGACAATAACTTACGAGTTGGATTTGTTGGATCTGGTTGAAGAAGTGGACGGCCATCTTTATCTTCTAATTGATCTAAGTAATTGAATCCATCTTGGTTTGTGAAAATATTAGCTCCATCTGCAAAAGCCGGGTCTAATGTAACATTTAATGCTGTTTTAATGCCTTTATAATCCTTAAAATCAACCTTTGTCAATTTGTTAAGTTCTTGCAAAATTAGATAGTTACGAGTAGCAATAGATTTCTTCGCGATCCATTGACGTAAATATTCTTCTAAAGCTTGATCAGTATCATCTAATAAATCATTCGGTACTGGTAAGAATCCTGCATAATCTTCAATAGCGTAAGATAATCGTTCGAATTCAGGAGAAGCAATTTCTTGCATTGCATTCGGTTTACCATACTCAGATAACGGAGCAAATGGTGTTGATGCCGCTCGTTTTTCTAATGTACGAGATCCCTTATTTGTTGAAACAGGCTGCACATTTACATATTGCTCTAAGTTATCAACCGTTTGTTTTAGTTGATTAATAGTTGTAGTAATGTCCTCTGGAACAATATACCCACCATCTTTTCCTGCATTCTCAGATAATGCTGCTTTATATTCATCCATAACACTTGCTTCTTCACGACTTAAATTTTGACCACGGATAGCTTTCATAAATACTTCTTTGTAAGATGGATCTTCATTGTTAACTGATGCTGGAGGTAACGCTCCTGTTTGTGAATTTACAGGTTCAGGAACTTGGATTTGTTTCATTGCTAAATAGTTATCTAGTTCATTTTTTGCGTTTTTCGCTTCCTCAATTTTTGCTTTTGCATCTTCATATTTACCACTGTTATTAAACTCTTCTGCCTTCGCTTTTAAATCAGCAACCCTCTGACGTAATTCTTGTTCATGTTTATCCATTCGGTATTTCCCCCTTGTTTTGGCACAAAAAATAGACCTATAGTTCTAAAAGGTCTAGTGCATTTTGTATTTTTAATTGTTCATTATTATCCTTCTTTGGAATAGAAGGAGCTTTTGCTACTATTTTACTTGGTGTTTTTTGATATTTATCAAAGTAATCACTCATACATGCTGCGACTTCTTTTGCTTCCACAACTTCGATGTTGAAGTATTTTTCAGCTTGTTCACCACTTAACCAGGTCTCTGCATCTACTAATTGCTGTATTTCTTCAATTTCAATACCTTCTTTTAAGTTTTCCTTATATACATTCATAATTCCAGACTCAATGTTATCCAGGTCTTCTGCTGCTTTTCGGAAATCAATTGCATTTCCAGCTGCATAAGTCCAAGGTTTATGAATCATTAAGAAAGCATTAGAAGGGACAACAACACGATCACCAGCTAGGGCGATTACAGAAGCGATGGAAGCTGCAACACCGTCCACATAAACAGTTTTTTGAGCCTTATTTCGCTTTAACATATTATAAATAGCTAAACCAGCAAATACTGAACCCCCACCGCTATTTACATAGATATTAAGGTTACTTTTATCATCCAATTGCCCTAGTATATTTTTCACGTCATCAGGCATAATATCTGAATCGTCCCATTTCCATCCCGAATTATTGATGATGTCACCATAAATGTACAAGTCAGCTGACGAATTTGTTTGATTTTTGATAGTAAAAACGTCTTTAATTGTCCTCACCTCCTTTCTGAGAAGCACCAGCTTTCGCTAGTTGATAATCATCTGCAATTTCAATCGATACATGGTTTAAATCTACTCGGCTCTTATCACCTAACTCGCCGATACCGTCCATATCTTCTAGTTCTAAAACTTTATTTATAGAAAACACACCTCTATCTAACATAATGTTATAGAACTCGGCTCTTGATTTTTGATCTGCTCTTAATAAGCTTGCTAAATTGAATTTCAGATAATAACGTTTTTGTTCATTAAAAGAAAATGCTTTATAGGAAAACTCTTCTTCATACTGTATAAGTATCGGGCTCAATGTATTTTGAATAAAATCAAGTGCCTGTTGCTCAATATTTGAAAAGGTCGCACGATCTAACTCATTAATCATGTGCAATGGAATGTTGAAAATATTCGCAATTTCAGCTTTATCGAACTTCATACCTTCAATAAATTGAGCATCTTTTAAAGGCATTCCAACTTTTTCAAATTCTAATCCAGCATCCAAAATCGCTATCCTTTGAGCATTATTTAAACCTGTATTTGCTTCTTCCCAAGCATCACGGAGCACATCTTTTGCTTCTTTACCAAGTGCTTGTTGAGTTTTTAATAAACCACTATGGGCGGCCCCATTCGTATAAAATTTACCCTTAAACTTTTGAGCTGCCTGTGAGCTACCTATAGACTCCCTTGCAATTTGAATAGGTGGTTTTCCCTTCAATCCATCAGTAGACAATGTAGTAAGATGAATAATATCATCATCAGGTATTTTTACATATGTACCGTTTGGTAAACTAGTAAAATACCATAATTTATTCGTATTTAAATCCAAAGTGGGAGTAGTAACCGCTGGGTTCAATACCCATAATTCTTTCGGTCTGCCATCCACACCCCAATGAATATTGATGTAAGCATTTCCCCATGTATTACGATGTGTTTCGATTAAATGTTTGAATTTAAATGGGCTTTGGTAAGGATTTGGCCGTCTTTCTAAAACAAACGACACTTGGTGCATCTTATCTCGTTCTCTTCCCTTTGATGTCTTTCTAAAAACCTGAAAAGGAAGCATCGCAACACTGTTTGCAAGGATGTTAATGCATCGATATACTGTCGGAACACCTAAAGATGATTCTACTGTAACCTTTTCACCACTTGCGGCTTGATAACCAAATAGACTTTTAAACCAGGGGGAAGGATTTTTTAAATCTGTCACATCCTGATTTCTAAATAACTGCCGAAAAATCAAAAGTTTCACCTCCTTTCTATCTTCTTATCATCACCACCCCCAGAATTGTGAGAATGAGTCCTAGTAAATACCATCCGTAAATCGGATTAATAAAAAAAGTCGTCCCAACAATAATGGACAACCCCAAAATAAGTAAAATATCTTCTAAAATACTGATAAAGAACATTAAAAACCGCATGTAATTCCTCCTAGAATGAGAAATCTTGACTTAAAATATATGAATTTAAGTCCATCTCACCAGAATTGAGTATACAACGAACATGTGAGTTTATTACAGCCGCAATCGGATCAATTCTTTCTGTTGCTTTTGACTTGTCCAACATAATGTTTTCATTAGCATCCTGCCTCGTTATAGCATTACTAGTTGCCCAATTTAATACAGGGTTGTTATTGTGGATGACTTTCTTTAGATACACTTGTTCTCTAAAATCTTTTGTAGGGCCTGATAAAGTCGCCATTCCTTGGCGTATCTCTATCATCGTATAGCCTTCAGCTTCCATATCTTGCATAAACTGTGTTGCATTCCATGGATCAGCACATATTTCTTTAATTTTGAACTTATTCTCTTTCTCCATGTTTCTAATATGTGTTTTGATAAATTCATAATCAACTACTGCACCAGGCGTTGTCGTGATCCATTTTTGTTGTACCCACAGATCATAAGGAACTTTATCCGTTTGTCTCTTCTCAGCTAAGGTATCTTCCGGCATAAAGCTATGACTTAAAACAATATACTTATCATCCTTCTTGAACTCAAATGAAATGCTCGTTAAGTCAATTTTGGCTGATAAGTCGACTCCTACTGTACATTCCAAACCTTTTAATTCAGATAATTCAACAGTTCCATCACAATCTTTCCACTTTTTCATATCCATGTAGCCATTTTCCTTCATATCAACCCATCGATTCATATTTTTAGTAAGGAAATTCCGCATTTTCTCTGGCACATCTAATGCTGATTGTAACTCTCCTTTTAAAAAAGAGCACCCTTCTTCATAACTACATAAAATAGGATTTGCCTTCTCCCATACATTTTGGTTTGTAATTTCATCATCCTTATCTAATTCATTGACCATTACAAAGTATTCTTCATTTTCAATATCAATATTTGGATCTAGAATTTTAGAAACATATTGATATTCCACACGATAGCAAGGGTTACTCAAATTAAATCCTGCTGTCGTAATAATCATCATTAATGGATTAGGACGAGCTCCCGAACCAGATACAAGAACATCATATATTTCAGAAGTAGGATGTGCATGGTATTCATCGATAATACCGCACTGAACATTCAATCCATCACCAGATTTACCAGCATCTTTTGAAAGTGCGGAAATAAAAGAATTTGTCTTTAAGTGTTCAATTTTCCCATAAGCAATATTAAATTTATCTTTTAGATCGTCACACCCATTCATTTGGGCCTTAATCTCATTCCAAACAATTTTACTTTGCTCTGTTTTTGTGGCACCAACATATACTTCAGACATATTCTCACCAAGGGCCATTGCTTCATATGAGCCAACGCACGCTAAAGATTGTGACTTTGCATTTTTACGTCCTACTTGCCAATATGCTTTTTTGAATCTTCTTAATCCTGTATTTCGGTGAACCCATCCATAAATATTACTAAAAACAAAGATTTGTATAGAATGCGGTTCAATTCTTTGTCCAGCCAGTTTCCCTTTTGTATGTTTAAATAAAGACATCCATTTTAAAAAACGAAGTGCCTTTTCTTCATTGAAAACATAAGGGAAATCTTCAGAACCTTCACGCTCAATATCTCTTAAAAATCGTTTGCAAGATTGTTTATGTTTCTGACAGGCAATGACCTCACCACTTAGTACATCATCACAATAGTCCAACATCCATTGTCTAATCAT